>CAWKLV010000029.1:167500-230438 GCA_963850575.1 uncultured Acidobacteriota bacterium
GGCACGAACGAAATGAATCGCTCACACCAAGTATGCATCGTTTAGGGCGTGGACTACCAGGGTATCTAATCCTGTTTGCTCCCCACGCTTTCGTGCCTCAGCGTCAGTCAGGGTCCAGTAAGCCGTCTACACCGCCGGTGTTCCTCCTGATATCTACGCATTTCACCGCTACACCAGGAATTCCGCTTACCTCTCCCCTACTCCAGCCCCGCAGTTTTCGGCGCACCCTCCCAGTTAAGCCGGGAGATTTCACACCAAACTTACGAAACCGCCTACGCACTCTTTACGCCCAGTAACTCCGAACAACGCTTGCTGCCTACGTATTACCGCGGCTGCTGGCACGTAGTTAGCCGCAGCTTCTTCTCCGGGTACCGTCATTATCGTTCCCGTCGAAAGAGCTTTACACCCCGAAGGGCTTCATCGCTCACGCGGCGTCGCTGCATCAGGGTTTCCCCCATTGTGCAAGATTCCCCACTGCTGCCTCCCGTAGGAGTCTGGCCCGTGTTTCAGTGCCAGTGTGGCCGTGTGCCCTCTCAGGCCGGCTACCGATCTCTGCCTTGGTGAGCCTTTACCCCACCAACTAGCTAATCGGCCGCGGGCTCCTCTCTCAGCGCATTGCTGCTTTCTTCTCTCCGAACTTATGCGGTATTAACTCCGGTTTCCCAGAGATATCCCCCACTAAGAGGTAGATTACCCACGTGTTACTCACCCGTACGCCACTGTACTCAGGGATTGCTCCCCTTTCTCGTGCGACTTGCATGTGTTAAGCGCGCCGCCAGCGTTGATTCTGAGCCGGGATCAAACTCTCATGTAATTTTGCTGAGTCTGATCTGAACCCTCACCCCACACTACCTCCCTTCCGCTTTCGCAGTCAGGGCTTCATGCGAGCTCCGGTTCGTTCGCCCCGGTTGTTACTCAAACTTCTGACGAAGTAAAATTTCGCGTCCAACCAGATTGTCAAACATCTGCGGCTACCAGCCTCAAAACGATCTTGCGAAAGTCCTGACTGGGCCCCGGCCTCGAAAGCCGTTACGGTCGCAAACGACCTCTTCAGGTCTCGCTTGCTTCCAGAAAACTTGGGAACTCGTAAAGAACTAGATTGGAGAGGCGATCTCGACTTCAGCGGGCTTGTGACGCACCAGACTGGTCTTGCTGCCTACTCTAAGCGAACAGCCATTTACTAGACTACTAGAAGCGTTGTTCGCTTTCAAGGCCTAAAATCAAGTTTCTTTGAAACGCTACCGCTTGTGATTTCAGGCACCCTTTCGGGTTCATTGCTAGGCTATCAAAGCAGTTTAGAGTTGGCAAGCGAGAATCAAATAAATTTATCAGGTGTTCGCTGTAATTTCCTCGCTAATCCCTATGACGGCAACTGCTTGCGAAAGACAAAAATGCTCTGCCGTGGTAGCGTCCGCAAAACATCCACAAGACGATAACCTTCCGCTTCCACCTCCGCTTTTACCTCCGCAGCACTCATCTTATGCTCCGGACGGATGGGAATTGTTGGATCTTCTTTGCGGTATTCAATGAGAACCAAGCGCCCGTCCGCCTTCAGCGCCCGGCGTAGTTCCCCGAGCATGCGTTGCGGCTGCGCAAGTTCATGATACACGTCGACCATCAGTATCAGATCGAATTTGCCGGCCGGAAGCTTTGGGTCGGACTGGGTCCCGAGTACGGTCACCACATTGGTGATGTGCTCCGTGTCGAGCCGGTCCTGCAATCGGGACAACATTTCCGGCTGGATGTCGTTAGCGTAGACCTTACCAGTCGGACCGACGCGGTGCGCCAGCCTTATAGTGAAGTAGCCTACGCCCGCACCCACGTCGGCCACCACCATCCCGGCGGCGACTTTGATCGCATCTAGCGCGGCCTCGGGGTGTTCTTCATTCTCCCTATCTGAGCGTTCGAGCCAATCCGCGCCACCAATGCCCATAGTGGGCGCGATCTTACGGCCAGTGATGGGATGTACACTTTGCCCCAATGCAGGGCGCATGCACGTCAGCAACATTGCAAAGGCTATGACCAGCAACCACCGAAGCCGGGTGGCGTGCTGGTCTCTATCCATTTGCGGAGTGCTACACCGATATGTCATTTTGGAGGACTCAGGTGAAAATTCATGAATACCGCTAATCGAAGTCGTCGCGCCCTTGCGTTCACCTTCGCAGCCGGCTCGATGCTCGTCGGTTTCGGATGCCGGCAAATTACGCCGGCCAAGATCGAGGTCCACATCGGTGAGAATGCCATTGTTGGGCCCCTCACTTACAATGTGGTCGAGGCGCAATGGAGAAGTCAATTGGAGGCCAGCCCGACTCCTCGTATCCCAGAGCGCAATTTCCTCTTGTTGCGGGTTGTTGTGACCAACAGCGGCGGCGCCGAGGCGGCGATTCCTTTTCTTAAGCTGGAGAACAGCAACGGCGATACGTTCAGCGAGAGTGAGAACGGGGCCGGAGTTGAGAAATGGTTGGGATTGCTGCGCCGCATCAGCCCGGCTCAAAGTGAGGATGGATGGCTGCTGTTCGACGTGCCTACCAACTCTTATAAGCTGCGCGTGAGTGACGGTGCGGTCGAAAATGAACACGTCGCCTACATCTCCATTCCACTGAACATGCAGACGGATGGTCCAACTCCGCGGGTACCGTAATCCGCGGGCATTGTCATCTGACAACCGGCGTGCGGCGACTGCCGCGGATCGTCGTGACTGTAGTGGCGTGATAATCGTAATGGATGGTGTTTGGAACTCTCGCCGCTCTACTGTTCCTGGCCTACGGAGCTCCTGATCCGCAACCGCTCTCGATTGAGAACATTGCGCTCAGCCAATCTGAAGATGGTCCGCCGGTTCCGGCATCCTCCTACTTCATGTCTGGCGAGACCGTTTTCCTCAGCTTCCAAGTATCGGGATATCGCCCGTTGGGCGAAGAAGAGCAGAGCATTAAGCTGAATTGGCGCCTGCAGGCCACGGACCCCGCTGGAGTGCTAATTACGAAGCCCCAATCGGGAGAGATCGCAACGAGTCTCTCGCGGGAGGACAAGCACTGGATGCCGAAGGTCCGCCAGATCATACAGCTTCCGCCGTTCGGTCCCTCGGGGGCCTACCACCTCGGCGTCTGGCTGAAGGACGAGGTCGCGAATACCGATGCCCGGAAAGACATCGAATTCCAGGTCCGCGGGCGCGACGTTGCACCGAGCCCGGTTCTCGCCATTCGGGACCTCCACTTCTATCGCGGCGAGGACGACCGGAAACCTTTAGAAGTGGCCGCTTATCGGCCTGGCGACACAGTTTGGATCCGCTTCGAGATGGTCGGCTTCAAGCTTGGTGAACAGAATCGCTTTGAGGTCGGCTATGGCATCCAGGTGAACCGTCCGGGCGGAGAGACGTTGTTCCAGCAACCTGAGGCCGCGGTGGAACGGGATCAGTCCTTCTATCCGCGCGCGGTTCGTCCCTGCCGCATTTAGTTTGACTTTGACCAAAGATCTAAAGCCAGGCAAGTACACGATGGTGGTCAGCGCCGATGACGCCGTCGGCATCCAGAGGGCTGAGGCGCGGCAAACGTTCTCAGTGGAGCCGTAGGAACAACACAAGGATAAGGCTGCGACGATCCAAGCCGGCCAGCCACTACATCGCGTGGCTTTGTTTCGAACGCGCACCGCCGCCGTCTACGGCATCGACGCGCACATTATCGACGTAGAAGTGGACATGTATCCCGGGTCGGGCCGCGACTTCATCACGGTCGGGATGCCGGACACAGCGGTTCGCGAGAGCCGGGAGCGCATCAAGTCGGCGCTGCTGAATTCCGGGATTCGGTTACCCCAATAAGAGCGTCACGATCAACCTGGCGCCGGCGAATGTGCGCAAAGAGGGCGCCGGGTTCGATCTTCCCATGGCGCTGGGCATCCTGGGCGCGATGGGGATGGTCGGCGGCACGGAGCAGCATCTGTTCATCGGCGAACTCTCGCTCGATGGCAGCATCCGGCCGGTGCGCGGCGCTTTGTCGGTAGCGGCGTGCGCACGGCGGCAGGGCATTCGCAATCTGCTGGTGCCCATCGATAATGCAGCGGAGGCGTCCGTCGCCGAAGGCGTCAGCGTCTACGGAATGCGCCATCTCTCCGAAGTCGTCAAATTTCTCGCGGATCCGAATGCCTTCGTCCCGGTGGATGCCAAGGCAGCGTTTCACGCCGGAACCAGCGTCGCACACTCACGATTTTGCGAGAGGTGCGCGGCCAGACAGTGGCGAAACGAGCTCTCGAAGTTGCGGCGGCTGGAGCGCATAACGTCTTGATGATCGGGCCGCCCGGTTCGGGGAAAACGATGCTCGCACGACGTTTGCCTGGTATTCTCCCACCTCTGACATTCACAGAGGCCCTGCAGACGACGCAGGTCCACAGCGTTGCGGGCCTGCTCGGGAGCGGCGTCGGCCTGCTTTCGGAACGTCCGTTCCGCGCTCCTCATCACAAGATTTCCGATGCGGGCCTGATAGGCGGCGGTAGCGGAACACCACGGCCCGGGGAAGTGAGCCTGGCGCACAACGGACTGCTGTTCCTGGATGAGTTGCCTGAGTTCCCGCGCAACGTCTTGGAGTTACTGCGTCAACCGCTAGAGGAACGGTCAGTGACGCTCGCGCGGAGCAATATGACGCTCTCCTTTCCCGCGAATTTCATGCTGATCGCAGCGCTAAATCCATGCCCCTGCGGCTTTTACGGCAGCGCGACGCACGAGTGCCGCTGCACGGGTGCGATCATCCAGCGATATCTCGGCAAGATCAGCGGGCCGCTGCTGGACCGCATCGACCTGCACATAGAGGTTCCCGCCGTCCCTTACAAGGAACTGCGCGGCAAAGACACCGGTACATCCTCGTCCGAGATGCGGGAACGCGTGGCGCGGGCCAGGCACGTGCAGCAGCAGCGCGGATTTTACAATTCGGAAATTCCCGCGCCGGCGTTGCGCAAGCTATGCGCGCTGGATGAATCGGGCGAGCGGACGCTGGAGATGGCGGTTCGCCGCATGGGCCTCAGCGCTCGGGCGCACGACCGGCTCCTGAAAGTCGGAAGAACGATAGCCGATCTCGATAACGCCGAGTGCGTGACAGCGAAGCACCTTGCCGAATCGATTCAGTACCGCAGCCTGGACCGCAGCTATTGGAGCTGAGTCCGGCGCCTCAGCGTTCGGAAGGTGATGGAGTAACGTAGCTCGGTCCCAGGCGGAATGGTGTGTTGCCAATCGCTGCGAGCGCGGCCGGTTAACAGATAAATGGACCGGGGCGTAAGCTCAATAGCGGCGGTCTGGCGATCGGCTCCAGTACCTTTCTGAAACCTCATGCGGCATTTCCCAGCGAGCGAGATGCCGGCGATGATGCCGAAGGGCGGCGCGTCGCGATGCCAACCGATACCCGCTCCCGGCTGATACTCAGTCACCAGCGCCTCGGAGAAATCGTCCGGCTGAACGTCCCGCAACTTCGGCGGCGCGAACGCGAAGGAATTCAAACTCTGTGGGAAGCGGCGCTGCCGGAGCTAGCTGGTGGGATCCGAAAGAGTAGTGAAGGCCGAAATGGACGATCCGTCGCTTCGCCACGACTCCGTGCATTTGGAATCGGCCGAACGGCAGCAGCTGAACAGCCTGGATGACCCCGCGTTCTTCATCGGGCGATAGGAAGTCCGGTTGGAACACGAACCCTTCCGGCAGCTCCTGATCCACAAAAAGGCGATTCTGGGTCACGCATATTTTGGATGCTTCGCGATGCTGGTTGGTCACTATGCTGGAAAACGTGGATCTGCGTTCACGATATGCCGAACAAGCCCGGCCGGGTCCTTCGATAATGGAACCGCGCGGGATTGACGGCTGTAGCTCCGGGAGAATCGACCAGCACGATTTTCTTGGCGATCGGCTCATAAGCGGCTCTCGGAGCGATAGTCCCCTTCACCACGAGTATCCTTTGCCTCTGTGGATAGATTCCGCAGCTCACTAGCTGATGAATCGAGTTCGGGTGCGATCGCAAAGTAGTCAGGAGCAGAATGTTCTGAAGGTCGGGTGTGGACCCCTCGACTTCAATGACGGCGCTATGGCCGAGATCATGAAACCTTGCGCCGCCATGCCGGACCTCCGGCTCGATATAGCGTCCCGCATGCAGGGAGCGTACGGTCCCCTTCAGGCGTACCGGCCTTCCGTGCAACTGGTCCCGCTTCCCGCCAACCGGCATATCGAAGTGGCCGTCCACGCCGACCCTGACTGCCTCCTCAACCGCCGCCGGATCACTGATGGTGACCAGCCATCCGGTACAACCCTGCCGCAGTAGCTCTTGGAGGATGAACGTACTATCGCCAGCGGAGCCACCGCCCACGTTGTCACCGGCATCGAACAAAGCGACGGGATAGTCGTCGGCCCGCAGCGCATCTGCGACCGCTTTCTCAGGGTCTGGCAGATCCAATCGAATCTGTTCCCGGAGTGTCCAGAGCCGTTCTGATAATCGTTGCGCCTCGGCGCTGGCCAACTCGAGCGATCCGTCCGCAACCACGACTGCCGACGGACCAACATAAGGTACGTCGGCGTATTGATAACCTCCAGACACGCTGGCACCCAATATTCCAGGTTGTTCCTCTAACTGCGCGCTGTCCCGTGTGACCGGCAGCAAGAGGCTTGGCGTACGTGTTCTGAAAAACGATGTTCCAGATCATCGGAGGCTTGACTATCGCCTGCACCGGGTGGATTTCACGCCGAAGTGTTCGGGCCAGAATCGAAGCGGCGCGCTGGCCCCGTTGTTTGGTGTCCAGGTGAGGATTCTGCTGGTAGGTGAGCAAAGCCGTGCTGAGCGCTACCGTATCCGGTGAGATGTTCGCGTGGAAGTCGTTGGTGACCACCAGCGGTACGTCCGGGCCAATCTGTTCCCGCACGCGCCGCACTGTCTCCTCGTCAGCCTGCGGAATGTGCTCGGCGACCATCGCCCCGTGAAGCGCCAGATAAACACCATCGAAGCCTCCACTCGCCGCCAGATTGTCGAGCAGCGATCCAACCAGCGTTTCATAGGCTTGTCGTTGTAACTCGCCGCTCGGGGTTGCACTTGCGGCAAAATACTGGAACTGCGTCTACATCCTGCTGCCTGGCTTCGTCAAGGAAACCGGCCACTTCTGTGTTGCCTTGGCTCCACTGCTCCAGACTCGAGCTCATGAACCTGAAAGTCCTCAATGGGTGTAAGCGCCGGATTGAACGAGTTGGATTCGTGCATCAGGCTGGCCACCGCCACTTTCGGCATAGGTAGAAGTTTAGCGCAGCACTGCGCTTACCCAACCCGTTCAATGCCCGCGAGTTGACCGCTCAGCCATTCTGGCCCCCTTTCGTACGAGTCTGCGCAAAGTGCGCTTATCGATTGAGCCAGCGCTTGGCTTTCATCTCGTAACGCGGCAGAGTGCCCCGCCCAACCAGTGCAACCTGGATGCGCAACGACAGTGCCGTCCGCAAAGCGGCCTCCACTCGATGCGGCAACTCCGCGTCATCGTTACCGTCTTCCACTTGGATGCTCAACTCCTGCATGGCATGCACGGTGAGCAGATTGACTTGATACTCGGACACGCCGCATTTACGCAAAACGTCTTCGATCGCGCTAGGATACACGTTCACTCCTCGAATCACTACCATGTCGTCGGTGCGAGCGAGGATGCCGCCGTCTAATGCCAGATCGGGACTCCCGCAAGCGCAGATACCAGCCGTGCGTCGCTTCACCAGATCCCCAGTACGATACCGCAGCAGCGGCGAACCGAGGCGGCCCAGAGTTGGTGAGCACCAGCTCGCCCGAGATCCCAGGCGGTACGGGTTGCCCGCTTCCCGGGTCGATGACCTCGGCGAAGTAGGAACTCTCGATCACATGCAGTACGCAGGGATGCGCCGGACAGCCGTAGCTGACCGGGCCAGTTTCGGTCATGCCGTGATGATCGACGATGGACGCGCCGTTCCAAAGTTGAGCAATCTGCTGGCGTGTGCCTGGAATGCTGCCGCCAGGCTCGCCGGCGAGGATGATGGTCCTGATCTTGGCGGTCCGGAGATCGATCCGCTCCTCCGCCGCGGTTTCAGCAAGACGCAAGGCGTAAGTCGGCGTGCAGCAGAGCACGGTCGCGGCGGTATCAATAAGAACGCGAAGCCTTGCCACGCTGCCCATTCCGCCGCCCGGAATCGCCAGCCATCCCAAGCGCGCGGCGCAGTCGAAAGCTACCCAAAACCCGAGAAACGGTCCGAAGGAAAAGGCGAAAAAGATCCGGTCGCCGGCTCCGGCCCCCGCGGCCTCGAACACGCGCTGCCAATTTCCAATCATCCATTCCCAACTCTCCGCGGTATCCAGCCAGCGCAGCGGCTCGCCGGAGGTTCCACTGGTCTGGCTGAAGCGGCTATAGCGCTCGAGCGGGTAGGTGTGGTTAGAGCCGAACGGTGGATGCTCCCTCTGGTCGGCGACCAGCTCCTGCTTAAGAGTGAACGGAACGCATTCGGAGAATTCCTGTAGCGTTTCGAAATGCACGTTTTGCAGTTTGCGCTTGTAGAATCGATTCTCCGGAACGAGAACAGCGACTAAATCGCGCAGCTTCTGAAGCTGGAGAGCGCCGCTTGCCATTTATCCGGGCGACTTCGGCTGAGATCAACGGGCTGCCGTGCGTGAGGGGTTCCGGCACCGAGGCGAATTTCGCTACAGCTTCATAGAGCGGCTGGAAATCGCGGAACAAGTTGCCGATGAGGCAGTCCGTCACGTCGCCCTTGAGATGCGGGTACTCCTTCACGAATGCGCGGAAGCTGAATGCCTGATCGTAGAAGCTGTACACCAGCCTCCGCATCGCTTCGATGCCCTTGCACATTTCCGCGCCGTATTCGCTAAAGCGTTCCGCCGAGACATCGCCCGCCGTAAGGGCTTTATCCACGACATCGGCCGCCATTTCGCCGCTGCGTAGAGCAATGAACACGCCGGAGGAAAACACCGGATCGAGAAACGCGAACGCATCCCCCACCAGCACCAGACCGTCGGCGGCGCAGTAACGCGAACGGTAGGAATATTCGCCTGTCACGCGGTAAGGGCCAAACTGCTCACCGGCGGCGAGATGCGCCTCCACCCACGGATTCTTCTTCACTTCACGATGGAAGATGGTCTGCAGGTCGCGCGAATCGCTGTACAAATAGTCCTTTTCCGCCACAATGCCGACGCTGACCACGGATTCAGCCAGGGGAATGTACCAGAACCAGCCCTTTTCGGGGACATAGGCGATTGTGGTAGCGCCCTCGTCGACTCCCGGATCGCGCAGCGCGCCCTTGTAATATGTCCAGATGGCGATCTTGTTCAGGTACGGGTCGCGTACTTTCCAACCATTCCGCGTAATCGCAAACGCATCCCGGCCCGTGGCGTCCACCGTGATGCGCGCATGGAACTCTCTCGTTTCGCCGCGGGCCGTAACGGCCTTGACCCCTTTCACAGCGCCGTTAGCTTGTATGAGTTCGCGCGCGGTGATTTCTTCGATGACTTCGACACCCTTCTCCCGTGCATTGTCGAGCAGAAGTTGATCGAACTCGCTGCGTAGCACCTGCCAAGTCATCGAGGCTTCATGCTCGAGGTGCTCAAAGAAGTAGAACGGAACGGAGAGCTTGCCCTTCATGGTGACAAACTGAACGCTGTACTTCTTGGTGAAGTGCGATCGCTTCATGCGATCGATGAGACCGAGGCGCTCTAGCACGAAGTAGCCGTACGGCAGCAGAGACTCGCCGATGTGGTAGCGCGGGAATTTTTCTTTCTCCAGCAGGACCACTCTGCGGCCCTTGCTGGCCAGGACCGAGGCAGCCGTGGAGCCGCCCGGCCCACCGCCGATCACGATAGCATCGTAAGAGTTAGTGTTCTGCAAGCCTCTCCTCCTTCATGTATAACGGGCGTTGCGATGCTCCGGTAGGAAGAATTCATGCAGCAGCTTGTCCACTTGGAGCAGACCGGCTCGACTCAATCGCACGTTTTCGGTGTCGGCAGTGAGGAAACCCCGCTGGTCCAGCGATTCCAGCACCGGAGCGAAGCGTTCCTGAATATCAACGCCAAACTTTTCCCGGAAATAGGATTTCGAGACACTGCCTAGCTTCGTTTGAAGAATCAGCTCGCGGATCATGCGCTCTTCCGGTGTCGGCGTGAGCGCGCGTCCGATGGGCAGCAAGCCTTTGCGCAGCGAATCCGAGTACGTCTCGAACTCGTGCAGATTCTGGAAGTGAGTGCCTTGCACGTGGGAGAACGAAGCAACGCCCAAGCCGATCATATCGGCTCCGCGCCAGAGCTGATCACGGTAAACGAAGCGGGTGCGCCCCGCTTCCTTCACAGCCGTATACGCACTGCCGACGGTGTAGCCGGCCTTCTCGAGCTCCGAGAACGCGAAGTTCACCCATTCGCGCTTCGTCTTCCAAGTAGCTACGGGTGCCGAGGTGTCGCCATGAATCTTCATTTCTTGGAAGATGGTCGTGTTGTACGGCACTTCCATTTGATAAATTGTGACGCTGTCAGGTCCGAGAGCGATGCTCTTGTCTACGCAGGCACGCCAATTCTCGGGCGTCTCGCCAATCATGCCGGCGATCAGATCGATGTTAACCGTCGGAAATCTGATGGACTGAATGAACTCCCAGGCGCGCTCAATTTCCCGCGATCCGTGCGCCCGGCCATTGCGCTTGAGAATGCTTTCATCGAAGTTCTCGATACCGAGGCTCAGGCGCGTGATCCCCAGATCCTTGATCACTTGCAGTTTGCCCTCGGTCAGAGTGCCGGGCTCGCATTCGAAAGTGATTTCGGCATCGTCGGCCCAAGGAAGGAATCGCTTCATCTCCTCCACGAGATGAGTCAATTGCTTCGACGAGATATAGGACGGAGTACCGCCGCCAAAATAAACAAACTTCGGCATGCGCCCGCCGATAACCCTCATCTGCGAGTAAAGCTTCAACTCCTGGATGGCGTGATCAAGATAGCTTTCCACTTCCGAAGCATTCTTGTCGGTGTACACCTTGAAGTAGCAGAAGTGGCACCGCTTACGGCAAAACGGGATATGGCAATAGATTCCCAGCGTGGTCTCCGGCGCTGGCGGCCGGTCGAGGACGGCAAGAGCCTCATCCACATGTCCACGGCTCCAGAAGGAGTACGGCGGGTAATTGGAAACGAAATAGCTTCCCACCGTGGTCTCTTCTTGGCGGCGTAGATCCGGTGTCTGAGTAGTCATTTCGCAGTCTGTTGAGACCTTTTCATTATCGACGTAATCTTCACGGCCTCCAGTTACCCCGTTGCAGGAGCTTTCTGGAATGCGATGGGTTGCCTTCGCCACCGTGGCGCGGCACAGGCATATTCAGGCCGCACTATGGCGTGCTGCCGTACCGAACCTCGAATAGTTACTCTAGAGGTTCGCAATGCCCCACCGCTACCGAGTGCTCGGCCTTGTATCCTCGCTCATCATCCTGATGTACCTGGACCGCCTTTGTGTCTCGGTCGCTGGCCCGCGGATACAGTCAGATCTCGGGCTGTCGACAACGGACTGGGGCTGGGTCATCGGTGCGTTCACGCTCGGTTATGCTCTGTTCGAAGTGCCCTCGGGCCTGATGGCGGATCGGATCGGACCCCGGCGAGTCATTACGCGCATCGTCCTTTGGTGGAGCGCGTTTACGTTTGCCACCGGCCTGACTGGCGGCCTCGGCAGCCTTCTCCTCGTCCGCTTTCTTTTCGGTGCGGGCGAGGCTGGATCCTTTCCGTCTACAGCGTCCGTCATTTCACGGTGGATTCCGTTTTCAGAACGAGGGACCGCGAACAGCGTGGTCTGGACCTCGACGGGAATCGGCGGTCTGCTCACCCCACTCATCGTGGTACCCATCCAGCAGGCGTTCGGCTGGCGTGCAGCATTCCTTCTGCTAGGCCTGCTTGGTTGTGCATGGTCAGCCTTGTGGTACGCGCGCTTTCGCGACACACCGGCCGAAGTTGCTGGTATTTCTGAGGACGAGCGGGAGCGGATCGCCCGCGACACCTCGCCCCGCCAACACACCAGGATACTCTGGAAACCTCTGCTTAGGCAGCGGAACTTCTTGCTGGTGCTCGCCATGTATCACAGCTACTGCTGGGGTGCATACTTCTACTTGTCGTGGCTTCCCACCTATCTGCAGAAGGGCCGCGGGCTCACGGAGGATGCGATGAAGATCGGCTCGGCGGTAACATCCGCATCCGGACTGCTGGGCGTGCTGGCGGGAGGCCTAGTGAGCGACGTGCTGGTGAGACGAGCGGGCCTCCGCGCAGGAAGATGCTTTCCCGCAGCCGCCGGTCTCATCGTCAGCGGAGCGGTGCTCGCCGGTGCGACTTTCGCAACCAGCAACAGCGTGGTGGTGGCAGGATTGTGCATAGGGCTGGCCGCTATGAACTTCATGCTTCCTTTGGCCTGGGCTTTGTGCCAGGACATAGGTCGTAAGCACGTGGGGGCAGTCTCCGGATCGATGAACATGGCTGGACAGGCCGGGTCGCTGATAAGTTCGGTGGCCTTTGGCTATTTCGTGAAGTGGTTCGGCAGCTACAACTACGCACTGCTTCCGCTGGCGGGCATGCTCATCGTCAGCGGGCTGATCTATCTGGGTATCGATCCCGTGAAGCCGTTATTCACGGAGCCCCATCAGAAAACGGAAGAAGCCATCGCCTAGGATGGGGCTCCGCGTGTAGTATGCTTGACGTCCATGGTGAGCGCATGAATCTATGGAGAAGAACGGTGCTGATGGCGATCGGGGCGTTGGCGCTGCCGGCCGCGGGCGCCGCACCCAAGCCGAAAGATCGTAAGAAGACGGTGTACTTCCGTGGTGATAAGCCTACAGCCGCCCCGCTCTACTCGGAGATTATTTCCTACGGAGATCTCGTTTTTGTCAGCGGGCATGGGACCAACACAGTGGGAGGAATACGTGAGCAGACCGATTACGTATTAAAGGAGATCGAGGCCTGCCTTAAAGCTGCTGGATCATCGCTGCAGGATGCGCTCAAGTGCAACGTTTATCTATCCAAGTTGGAAGACTACAAGGCAATGAATGAAACCTATCTCGGCAGATTCGGCGCGGAACCTCCGGTACGGACCACAGTAGCAGTCGCCGGAATCCCGCTCGAGGGAGCACTCGTGGAGATCGAAGTCATCGCACATCGGTAAGAAAAGCTTAGTGCGCCACCCGCCCGGTGCTTCTGCTTCTCCTTTGGGTGCGATAGACTCAAGCCCATGTCGACGCGCAGAACATTTCTTCAGGGCGCGGCTGCCGTTCCGCTCGCGGGTACGAAGGCCGCTATCCAGAATCGTGGAATCTATGATCGGTTGGGTGTGCGGCCGGTCATCAATGGAATGGGAGTCGTTACGGTCCTCGGCGGTTCGATCATGCCCGAGGAAGTGCTGCGGGCCATGGAAGAAGCGTCGCGGCAATTCGTGCAGTTACCGGACTTACAGAAGAGGGTCGGCGCCCGGATTGCCGAATTGCTGGGCGTACCCGCGGCGATGGTCACCGGCGGAGCGGCTTCGGCGATCACCGTCGCCACAGGTGCATGCATCGCGCGCGGCGATTCAGATAAGTTGAAGCGGCTGCCTGACACCTCCGGAATGAAGAACGAGGTCATTCAGCAGAAAACTCACCGCAGCGGCTATGAAGCGCAGATGGAGTTGGTGGGCGCGAAGATCATCACCGTTGAAACGGCGGAGCAACTCGAGCGGGCAATTAATGACCGCACGGCGATGCTGTTCTTCCTCAACAAAGCGGATCCACTGGGTCAGATCAACCGCGCTCAGTGGATACAGATTGCCAAACAGCACGATGTGCCAACTTTCAACGACGCTGCTTCCGACGCCACTCCGAAAGAGAATCTATGGAAGTACGTGCACGAGGGCTTCGACCTGGTGGCCTTCTCGGGTGGTAAGGCTCTGATGGGTCCGCAATGTTCGGGCCTGCTGCTCGGGCGTAAAGACCTGATCGATGCAGGCATCCCGTGCATGAGTCCGAGCGGTGGCGTCGGGCGTGGCATGAAGGTCGGCAAAGAGGAAATGGTGGGTCTTCTTGCAGCTGTTGAGCGCTACCTGAAGGTCGACCATGATGCCGAGATTCGCGAACTCGAGTCCAGGGTGACATACATGAGAGGGCAGCTATCCTCCTCGAAGCGCGTGAAGACCGAGCGCCATGTTCCGGTAATCGCCAACGAGGTCCCTCATCTGATGCTTACTTGGGACGAATCAGCAATGAAGCTCTCCTCTGAGGACGTGGCGAAGAGGCTCCTCGAGGGTGAGCCTGCGATCGCTGTATTGCGACAGGGCCCGGGAAGCCTGCTCGTTTCGGTCTGGATGATGCGAAAAGACGAGCACCGAATCGTGGCGAAGCGGCTTGCCGAGATTTTCGCGAGTGCTGCCTAATTGATGAAGCCGCATTCGCTGGCACTGCTGGCCCTCTTTGGCATCACGTTCGCCGGTGCTCAGGAGCTGGATCTGATTGTCTCCGGCGGCCGCATAGTGGATGGCACGGGAAATCCCTGGTACCGCGCCGACATAGGAATCCGAAACGGCCGCATCGCCGAGATCGGAACATTGTCGAATCGCACTGGAAAGCGCACCATTCAACTGCACGATGAAGTCGTCTCGCCTGGATTCATCGACATGATGGGCGCTTCTAGCTTGCCGCTTTTGGATGACCGCCGCAGCGCCGAAAGCAAGTTGCGCCAAGGCATCACGACACTGCTAGCTGGCGAAGGGGTATCGGCGGCGCCTCAGAACGAGCAAACGATCGGAAAAGGACGTTCCCGCGGCGAACTGCGATGGCGCACTTTCGCCGAATATCACCGGCTCCTCGAACAGAAGGGCATCCCGATGAATGTCATTGACAACGTCGGTGCGGCCCAGGTCCGGCTGGCCGTCATCGGCGACAAAGACCAATCGCCTACGCCTGTCCAAATGGCCGAGATGCGGAAGCTGGTGAGCGAGGCGATGCGCGATGGAGCTGTGGGATTGTCGACGGCACTCATCTACCCTCCCGGAACTTACGCCAAGACCGAGGAGCTCGTCGAAATGGCTAAGGTAGTCGGCCAGTACGGCGGAGTGTACATGAGCCACATGCGGAACGAGAGCAATCAACTTTTGGACGCTATCCGCGAAACCATACACATTGGCGAGGCAGCCGGTATCCCCTCCCACGTTTTCCACTTGAAGGCGGCCGGCGAGGAGAACTGGCCTCTGATGAAGGATGCGATCCAGTTGATCCAAAGCGCGCGAGACCGCGGGCTCGACGTGACCGCCGATATCTACCCGTACCTCCGCAACGGCATCGGGCTAGGTTCGTTCATTCCCCCGCGGCACTATGCGAATGGCGCCGCTCCGTTTTTGAAGACTCTCTCCGACAAGGCGGTTCGCGCGACTCTCCGCCGGGAGATCGAAACCACATCCAATTGGGAGAACTGGTATCGGCACGTGGGTAGAAAATGGGATAACGTGCTGGTTGCAAGCGTCGGGCCCGGCTTGGACAAGCATTACGAGGGCAAATCGATCGCGGAGATCGCGAAGATGCGCAATGAAGATGAGTGGAACACGTTCTTCGATCTCGCTCAGACCGGCGATGTGAACGTGAACCCGAAGAGCATGGATGAGGAGCAGAAGCGCATGGCTCTACGGACCGAATGGGTCAGCGTATGCACTGATTCGGAGCCCTTGAACATAACTACGGCGACTAATGCCCACCCGCGAGCGTTCGGCTCCTTTGTGCGCGTTTTATCGAAGTACGTGCGTGAGGAAAACGTCCTGAGCCTGGAACAGGCGGTGCGCCAGATGAGCGCTCTACCCGCCAATTTTCTTCAGCTTTACGATCGTGGGCGCATTGCGCCCGGCATGGCCGCCGACCTGCTTGTCTTCGATCCAAAGCGTGTGCAGGATACAGCCACGTTCGCGAAGCCCTTAGCGTTTCCGACAGGGATGCCGTATGTGACCGTCAATGGGGTAGTCGCCATCGACAACGGACGCTTCACAGACGAGAATGGCGGAATGGTGCTGCGGCATAAAGCGGCGTCGAGATAAGGGCCGGGCGCGGGTGAGATAGTATCTACCTATGCGATTTGCTTTGCTTCTTCTCGGCGCGAGCTTGGCCTGCGCTCAAGACTACGATCTTCTCTTGAAAGGCGGCCACGTCATCGATCCGAAGAATAAGATTAGTGGACAACGGGATGTGGCGATCAGGAATGGGAAGATCGCAGCGGTCGAGGCCGACATTCCCGCAGCGAAGGCCGCGAAAACAGTGGATGTTTCTGGGCTCTATGTTACGCCCGGCCTGGTGGACCTGCATGTGCACGTTTACGCAGGGACGGGAACGGAGTATACCGGTCCATTTAGCGTGCGCCCGGACGATCACAGCTTTCGCTCGGGAGTAACCACGATGGTGGACGCGGGCTCCTCCGGGTGGCGAAACTTCGATGATTTCAAGAAGCTGATTATCGACCCGGCGCAGACCCGTGTGCTGGCCTTCCTGAATATCGTCGGAGCCGGCATGGCCGGCGCTTCCGAGCAGAATCTGAATGACATGGACCCGATGAAAGCAGCCGAGATGGCCCGCAAGCACAAGGACCGTGATAGTCGGATTCAAGACTGCTCACTACGCCGGGCCGGAGTGGACGCCCGTTGATAACGCTGTCAAAGCCGGCGAAAGCGCGGGACTACCGGTTATGGTCGACTTCGGCCAGTTCAGGCCTGAACGACCCTATGAGGAACTGGTGACCAAGAAACTCCGCCCCGGCGACATATCCACTCACATGTATCTGGCCAGGGTCCCCATGCTGGACGATGCGGGCCGGGTGCGCCCGTTCCTGTTCGAGGCGCGCAAGCGTGGCGTGCTGTTCGACGTGGGGCATGGCGGCGGCAGCTTCCTGTTCCGGCAAGCAGTGCCCGCCATCAAACAAGGCTTCATCCCGGATTCGATTTCTACCGATCTCCACATCGGAAGCATGAATGGTGCAATGCAAACCATGCTGACGACGATGTCGAAGTTTATCAATATGGGAATGCCGCTCGATGACGTCGTTCTCCGGTCCACGTGGAATCCCGCGCGGCAAATTAAACGCGAAGATCTCGGAAACCTCTCGGTCGGTGCGCCTGCCGATATTGCGGTGCTGCGGGTAATGAAGGGCGATTACGGCTTCGTGGACGTGAACGGGGCGCGTATGCAGGGAACCCAGAAGTTAGACGGTGAACTGACAACCCGGGACGGGAAAGTGGTGTGGGACATGAATGGCCGAACCAGGGATGATTGGAAGAAACTAGGCCACTACGATGCGCAAGGCGATACCCGATGGGACGGAATTGTGCGGCCGGAGAATCGAGTCAGAACGAAGCATTAGCCGCGTAGCCCTCGCGCCTCACGCCATGAGCGAGCGGTCGTCCTTATAGCTTTGCCGTGCAGAAAAAGCCATGCCGTGGAGCCGTATACTTCACTGCCAGGTAAGGCGTCTCAATTCGCTTATGATTCTCGAACTTGGAGTTCAGAATCGCCTCAAGGACGCCGCTCGTCAATAGCGTACGCTCGACTGGATACGTCGGCTTACCGGTTTCGAACATCTGCTCCACGGCCTGCACGAGACAGGCGAAATGCTGGAACGGGGGGCCCTCTTCAAGCCACATCAACGTGGCAACGGGTTCACTCCTCCCTTCCACTTCCACCGCTGTGGCGGCATCCTGGGCTACTCCATTCATCATGAATGCTGCAGCCTCCAGGCCATCGCGATACTCCAGGCGGTAAGCGTAATCGTCCTTGCCCAACTGGCGAATATCGCCGGGTTTCCGGCGGACAGCTTTCGCGAGCGCTGCTTCCAGAAGCTTTTCGGCCCAGGGTGTTTGCGACACCCAATCCCACATCGCCTGTTTCTCGATGTACTGAACGGCCTTTACGCCAGTCTCACCGCCGTTCCGACGCTCCACCATGCATTGCAGCCCTTCCAGCAGGTGGAATCCGTACGCGTCCGGGTCTCCGTAGAAGATGGACACCGCACGTTTGACCCGTGCGCCCCATTCCAGGTCGACACCCTCGGGGCGGTAGCTGACGGGAATGGAAGAACCTGCCATGAGCGGGAACCTCAGCTCGCGCGAGATGGCCACCATGCGTTGAGCTTTGTGCCAGTTATACGACAAATGTTTGTCGCTGAACACCGGGACGCTGGTGCCGGTGGCTCGAAACGCGTCCGTGATCTCCAGGAACAATTCGTACCGCGGGTAGAGATGCTGGCCTTTTTCATTCCAAGGGTAATCACCGTGCTCGCCGATAAGCAGCACGCCGTCGACGCCAAGCTGCTCACCGCGCAGAGTCAACGCCTCCCAAATCGTGGGATAGATGGGAACGTTGTGCTTGCGCGCCATGTCGCGGCTCATGTCGTTCTTCGGTACCTGGGCAGTGTACATCGACACAATCTTCGAGCTAGGGCCCGGCGGCTGCCCGTTCTGGCGAAAGCCTTCCAGGTACTTCCCGACGATTACGTCAGCGTGAGAGTTGTGCCGGTATTCGGTAACGATAGCCGCGATGCGCTTGGGCCTTGCGGTTTGAGCTGCGCTCATTAGTGACGCGGCCCCGGTCGCAAGAAACTGTCGACGAGTAGGCATGTTCAGCGAATGCTTGCGATATTCTTTCACAAGAACGAGGCGGCCAGCGCGGCGTTTCGGCAGGCCAGGCTGGGCAGGGGTTGCATTAAGATCTCATCGAGCCCCATCATAAAGCTTCCGCCAGAGCATCCGATGAAACGGTTCCTTCTATACTTCCTGATAAGTTTGCCGCTCCTGGCTGCCTCCGTTGTATCCTCGCGCGCCCGCAAGCTGCACGAGGATGCCTTCGTTTTCGACGCGCACGTTCACGTGATCGACCGGCAGTTTTACAATGGCGGCGATATCGGAGAGCGCGTTCGTGACGGTCAATTCGACTTGCCTCGCGCCAAGGCTGGCGGCGTAGACGCGATGTTCTTCTCCGTGTTCGTGACCGAGGATTACTACCCGCAACGCCTGGAAACAAAACAGGCGCTTCGACTCATTGACCTCGCATTGATTCAGTTGCATCGCAATCGCGACAAGGTAGAACTCGCCAGGAACGGCCCAGAAATCGACCGCATCCATCGAGAAGGAAAGATCGCTGCCGTCCTCGATCTGGAAGGCGGATTCGATCTCGACGGTGATCTGGGCGTCCTACGGGATCTGTACCGCCTTGGACTTCGCTCTGCCCAACTCTCAGCCCACAACTGGGCCAACAACTTTGCCGATTCCTGTTGCTCCACCCACAAGTATCAGGGCCTGAACGAGCGTGGGCGGGCCGTGGTGCACGAGATGAATCGGCTGGGAATGGTGATCAACGTCTCTCATGCATCGGACGAAACCATCGCCCAGACTGTGGAGCTCAGCAGCGTCCCGGTGATTGCGACGCACCACGGCATGCGGACCCTGAATGACATACCAAGGAATATGCCGGAAGACCTTATGCGCAAGGTGGCGGCGAAAGGTGGCGTCATCGGGTTTCAGATCGGCAACGAGTTTCACAACATTCGAGCCTTCAACTGGCGTACACAGCATGCGGGCAAGCCATTCTGGGACACCAGCGAGATCTCTAGCCGTAAAGGTCAGCTCACGATAGAGGAGATTGATCGCAAAGTTGCGCCCCAATTTCCAATGGTCGGGCTGAATATGCCCGATGATGTTCTGTTCTCGCCGGATGACTGGGTCGCCGTGATCGAGAAGGCGATCGCGATCGTGAGTGAGGATAACGTGGCTCTCGGCAGCGACTTCGATGGGGGGCCAACTCCACCGCGCGGGATGCACGACATTTCCGATTTGCCGATGCTAACGGATGCCATGCTGCGGCGTGGATGGAGTGAGAAGCGAATCCGCAAGTTCCTCGGTTTAAATTTGCTTCGGGTATTCCGGCAGATTACCGCAGCGCGTGACGAGAACGAGAGATAGAAAATGCAGGGTCGCTCTATGAGTGGTCGATTCCTTTCAAGACACGGCGTGATTCCGGGTCGGCGAGAGGAGAATGTCGAACACCTCGCCGGATGGCATAAGGGCCAGAACGCGGGCCGGGCCATGGTCGGCGGCACTGCGCCTCGAAGCCGAAGGACACTGCGTGCGTGCCAAGGTGCTCAGCGACGTCCGGTCTTCGGATCTCAGGGAACGCGACCCCGGCGCATTGGTTGTTTTGCAGGACCAGTACTGCTGTGCTTGGTTCTTTTGAGCGGCGATGAGCGATCCAGCCGCTGACTCTCATGACGCCATAGCGGCGGACCACCGATTCGACGTAACCTACCAACTCACGGGCATGGGATCTGACCAGCGCGCACACTTCGGCGGCATCTGCCGGATCGTAAAGGCTGATCTGCTCAGAGACGGTTGCCGCACAAACGGGCAGGGTCAGCGTACGGATACCAAAGTTGGTTCTGCGCAGTTGTGACCAGTTCCGCGATGTGACCATAGGTCCGAATCCCCTCGGCCCGGCCAGCACGACCGCGGTTCCCACTGCCATAGCCTCGAGACAGGCTCGTCCACCCGCGAATACCAACATCGTAGGAAGCAAGCATGTTCTCGGGATCGGAGACCGCGTAGCCGCTGCCCAAACCGATGACGTCCAATTTCAAATCGGCCGCTCGGCACGCATCTTGAACCGCGGAAAGGTGCCGGCCTTTGGTGAAATGGTTGCCGAAGGCCAAGGCGCGTCGGGGCTTGGGCGGTAGTGGGCGGACGACGTAAGAACCGGCCAGTGTCATCCGCAAAAGCGCGTCTTCGACGCACCTCAGCCCACAGTGCCCGACCGAAATAGCATCACCGCAAGTCCCTCCCGTCCAACCAAGACGTGTGTAGCATTTTTAACGACAAGCGCCCGAATATGCATGTTCAGAAAACGGTGAGAGGCCGGGACAATTCCTAGCTCCCACCTGCTCACTGGCGGCGTCCACAGGGTTGACGCTGTTTGCGAACGTAGAGTACTTCGGCACGATCTACCGTGACGCCGAATGGGACGGGGCTAACTGGTGGTTCGAGGTCCCATTCAGTGGCGTAATGTCGCGTTTCCACATCCAGGAGCGTGTAAACGTCGTCACCGCGTTGTCTAGCACTCGTCTGGGCAACGTGGCTCCCGGATGAGCGAAACTGCTTAGCCGAACCAAGCCGCAAGCTGCTCTATTTTTTGACTGTGAACAGTCGCGAGGTGGTAGAATTACCGGGAAAGACCGGGGCTACTGGAGGAAACTTACATGATGTCACGACGGTTCGGAATCGTACTGACCCTGGCAGCTTCTATGACCTGTTTGCGGGTTAACGCTGCAACCATATTCAACATCACGCTTACGGGATCGCAGGAGGTACCGCCAGTCGCTTCTCCGGCAACTGGAAGTTCGTTGGTCACTTTGAGCAACGATCAGGCCACGCTCACCGTCAATACAACATTTTCCGGTCTGCTCGCAGGCGTGACCGGTGCGCACATCCATTGCTGCGCCCCAGTGGGCACCAACGCACCCGTCGTGCTCAACTTCATTACGTTTGGTTTTCCAACTGGTGTTACCAACGGGGCGTTCAACCATACTTTCACGCTCGCCACGGACCTTTCGGGCATCGCGCCCGCAGCGTTTGTGACGAACCTGCAAAGCGGTCTCACTTACGAAAACATCCATACAAGTGTAAATCCGGGCGGGGAGATCCGCGCGCAACTGCCCGCTTCGGTTCCGGAACCAAGCACGTTCGTAGTCGTAGGTATCAGCGGAATCGCGCTGTTCCTTCGCAAGCGCAAATCCGCGGCTCGCACTTAGCCCCGGTGCAACCGTCCGGTATATGGCATGGCAACGGCCATTGCCATATTCCAGCCGAACATCCGCCAGTTTCGCTCTGTTAATTACGACAGCACCGTAATTGCCTCTCACGAATCCGATCGGCAATAGAACCGCTACGCTGGAATTTCCGTCCGTGTTTAAGCCTGGATTGATAGAATAGGCAGCTTATGCGGACACTATTTCTTATCCTGGTCGCCCTGCAAGGCTTGGTGCTGGGCCAAGACTCGGCTATCCAATCAGCGCTAACAACGCCCATTCTCGCTCCCGAATCAACCCTTGATCGAGGTGAAAGTCTATACAGCGGCACATGTTAGATCTATGCCGTCAGTAGCGTCACCCGAGCAGTGGGATCAGATCTCCGATCGGATCCGCGAAGAGGTATTGAACAAGGTGGTGCTTCAGGGTGAAGCAAAGCGTTGGCGCGACGCGAAGACCCGAGTGGAATGGCTGGATACTCTTCCCGGCCCCGGTTACCGGGTGAGGAAGCTGCGTTACGAGGCGATACCCGGTTTATGGATCCCGGCGCTCTTGTATGAGCCGGAAAAGCTCAGCGGCAAAGTACCTGCGGTTCTGAACGTAAATGGCCATGAGCCAACCGGGGTTTCCACGCCGTACATTCAGGTGCGTTGTATCAACTTGGCAAAACGTGGGATTCTTGCGCTGAATTTCGAGTGGTATGGAATGGGCCAGCTGAAGACTGAAAACTTCAACCACTCTCGATCAAATCAGATCGATCTTACGGGAACAAGCGGAGTAGCTCTGCACTATTTGGCGCAAAGTCGAGCCCTTGATCTGCTACTGGCTCATCCCAATGCCGACCCGCGGCGGTTAGCGGTCACAGGACTCTCAGGCGGTGGTTGGCAAACCATTTTTATCAGTTCGCTGGACAAGCGAGTCATGCTGGCAAACTCTGTCGCAGGATACTCCAGCTTTGTGACTCGCTCTCAATTTCCTGAGTTGGACCTGGGCGATTCGGAACAGACGCCCGTGGATCTCGCCTCCGTCGCGGACTACACTACGCTGACTGCCATGCTCGCTCCGAGGCATCTCTTGATAACAAACAATGCGCTCGATTCGTGTTGTTTTCGCGGCGATTACGCTAACTCACCCTTGATTTGGGCCGCGCGGCCGTTTTTCGCGCTCTATAACGCCGCCGATCGATTGACTTACCACATCAATTTCGACGCTGGCCACAATTACGGCCAGGATAATCGTGAGGCCTTTTATCGAGTTTTGCGGGATTCGTTCTACCCGGGCGACAAACAATTTCAAATCACCGACATCGCGTCTGAGAGTGAGGTTCGGACCGCCGCTCAGTTGCACGTTGAACTGCCGCCCGACAATTTGGATTTTCACACCATCGCACTCCGCCTCAGCCGCGGGTTGCCCCGCAAGACGGATCGAACGCTCGCCGAAGTTGTCCGATCAAGGACTTACGGTGTGACAGCCAAGCAGACGCAGTTAGTCGAGACGGACGGCGTAACAGTGCGGCGGTGGCAACTAAAGATGAATGATGAGTGGACCGTACCGGCCGTGGACCTGTCGCGCAATGAAAGCTCCTCTCCGGTTATTCTCATTGGAGACGAGGGCCGCTCCGCGCTTACGGCACAGGCGCAGAGGCTGCTGGCGGAAGGGCGAAGGGTTATTGCCGTAGATCCGTTCTATTTTGGCGAGTCCAAGATATCCAAACGCGATTACTTGTTTGCGCTGTTGATTTCATCCGTTGGAGACCGTCCACTCGGCATCCAGGCAAGCCAGATCGTTGCGGTTGCTCGCTGGTTGGAGAAGCCGGTGTCCATCGAATCATTCGGACCTCGATCCAGCCTCATCGCATCCGTTGCAGCTGCGCTAGATTCCAGCGCCATCATAGCGGTTAAGACGCATGATGCATTTTCGTCTCTTAAAAGCATTATCGATGACAATATGAGCGTCGATAAAGCGCCCGAGTTGTTTTGCTTTGGACTGCTTGAGGCCTTCGATATCCCTCAAATCAACTCACGCGCAAAACATGTAGCGCAACGTTGACGCCGACGTAATCAAACCGAGTTATGCTCGCTGAAAGTAGGTGTCGCGCGGCGTGCGATAAGAGATTCTTAACTGTTCAGTCTCGATACGCCTCTTCCAGGCACGAGATTCGAATAACATGGAGAGCGTGCAGGTTGTTAGAAGTGTTCTCTCCGCGGGATACAGTGGCTTACCACTTACAAACAGCTCCTCCATGCAATGCACCAGCGCCGTCGAAATGCGGGAAAGGGCGACTGCCCGGCTGATCGCCTTGCTCGAAAAATGTAGATACCGGCTCGGCGCTGGTTTTCATTTTTGCCGCAAAACTCCATCCCTTCACTTGACCTTCCAACATGTATGCGACGGCGCGCATTCCATCAAAATACTCGAGGAGAAAGGCGGCCGGTTGCTTAACGTTATCCTCCAGGCGTCCCGGCTTGAGACCTGGATTCCGTGAAAGCGCGGCCTCGAGTAGCGGAATACTCCAGCGACCCTGTCCTTCACGCCATTTCCAGACTGCATCACCTTCGAGCCATTCGACAGCCCGGATTCCAGTTTCACCACCTTTGCGCCGCTCCACCATGCACTGCAACGCCTCCAGCGTGTGGAACCCGTATGCATCCAGCTCACCGTATCCCAGGGCGACGGCATTCTCGATGTCTGCGCCATACGGAATTTCGAGAGGGGGCGAACGCCTGGTCAGAGGAATCGAGGAGCCGGCCATCAACGGATATTTCAACTCTCGAGACCACGCGTACATCTGCTTGGCCTTAGACCAGGAATAAGAAAAGTGCTTGTCCGAAAACACGGGCACGGTCTTGCCGGTCCGGCGGAAAACTTCGACGATGGGTTCCATCAACTCGTATCGCGGATACAGATGCTGACCCCGATCGTTGTATGGGTAGTTGCCATGCTCACCAATGAAGCAGATCGCATCCACCGACAGGTCGTCACCCCCGAGCGTCATCGTGTCTTTAATCGTGGGATAAATTTTGAATCCGTGCTTTTTCGAAAGCGCACGGCTCAGGTCGTTTGCCGGAACCTGAGCCGTGTACATAGAGACGACTTGAGTTCGAGGAGCGGTGAAGATACCTTCAGGCGAATAGCCCTCCAGAAGCCTGCCCACAATCACCGCGGCATGCGAGTAAAAGCCATGGTCCTGGGTGTACATGGTGATGATCGCTGCAACACGCTTCTTCGGCGCCTGACCCTGAACATTCAAAGCTGCGGTAAGCCCTGCCCCCAGAAATCGCCGTCTGTTTAGGTCGACGCCGGTCACCAATTAAGCTCTTGAGCCTAAGCCGTAACTTACTAAGCGGGTGATCATGATCAGAAGCGGAACTTTAACCCGAACTGGATTACTCGCATGGGCGACACCAGGCTGGTGATTGACCCCGGTCCTTGCGAACGTACTTGATTCGGATAGGCGCCCACCGCGCCCGTCGTCGGATCCTGTGTGGGATAGTAGCCCGGTCCGGCTGTGAGGGTCGCATTCGGTGTGTTGAAGTTCGGGTGGTTAGCCAAATTGAAAGTCTCTGCACGGAACTGAATTTTCATCGCTTCTGTGATTCTGAAATTCTTGGTAAGGCCGAAATCGAAGTTGTTGAATCCTGGTCCGCGAAGAATTCCATTACCCGAGTTTCCGTAATGGCAGGTATTCAGTAGATACGAGACGTTACACGTTACGATTTGGAAGTCGCTTGGGTTGAACCACAGGTTCACAGTGGGATTCGATAGCGTACCGGTACCAAGCCGATCCGGCCGTACCGGGCTGTTGAACGTGTTCAATGTGTTGCTTTGCTGGACGGTGAACGGGAATCCGGACCGCAGCGTCCAGATACCATTCGCCTGCCAACCTCCCAGAATTGCCCGGCCGAAGTGATTCCGGAAACCGGGCGGCGTTGGAATTTCATAAATGAAGTTGATCACCGCGTTATGAGTTACATCGAACGGATAGACCGACTTGTCGGCCGCGCGATTTCTGGGGTTCTGATAGGTTCCATTGTTCGTTGCGCCGAAACTCTCGTTGCGTCCATAGCCTGTCCCTTCGGCTTTGCTGTAGGTGTATGCAACGTTGAACTGAAGTCCGCGGCTGAAGCGCTTCTGCCAGTCTGCTTGCAGACCGTGATACCAGGATTGGCCGCCCGAATCAAGCCACCTGATGCGGCTGAGCGGGCGGACCGGACCTCCCGGCCCATCCACCACAAACTGATACGGGCGCCGCTGCTGGGCCGTGCTGTTGGTGTTGGGCGCCGGATCGGGGTTGTTCAATTCCACCGTATTGTCAATGTGAACACCATGGTTTCCGACATAGCCGACTGTGAGAACGCTGTCGAAAGGAAGCCTTCGCTGGATATCGAAACTCCATTGCATGATCCGCGGCTCCCAATTGTCTGGGTTCAGAGTGTTGGCGTTGATGGTGCTCGTGCTGCTCAATGCGCCAAACGGATTCTGATAGGAATAAACGGGCGTTCCCGGCTTCAGAACACCGTTCACAGGCGTGTTCACGAATGCGCTGCTGCCGGACAGCGGCGGATTCAGATTCAGAATTGTATAGTTGTTTAACTGGTGGACGTTGTAGTAGATGCCCCCTCCGCCGCGAATCACCCACTTATCCGTGGCCCGGTACGCGAATCCAACGCGCGGCATGAAGAGTTTCTTCTCCGGCGTATAGAACTGATAATTCTGAGTGCGTATCGCTGGCAGCAATACGGGCAGGCCGTTCACCTGGTGCCTGAAATCGAGACTGCGCCACAGACCGTCGACATCCACTGCGGATGTGTTGTACTCCCAGCGAAGCCCGAGGTTCAGGGTCAGTTTCCGGCCCACTTTCCAGTCATCCAGGAAATACAATCCGTACCGTGTCTGCCGTGAATCCGTGAGCGGAAGTCCTTCGGGCGAATCCGTCTGGCTGGGAATGCCCAGCAGAAATGCGGCAAATGCGTTGCCCGCGATATCGCCGTTGAAGTTCAGATCCCCGCGCGGTACGTTCGCGGCCCCGCGGAACAACGCCACCCGCGTGATATCTACGCCCATCTTGAAATTGTGAGATCCGCGATTGAAGGTCAGGTTGTCGCTCCACTGCCACTGCTGGTTGAAATCGAAGCCGTTTCCTCCGTCCTGGTCTGAAAGCGTGGAATAACCCTGAATGCTGATCGGCGGCACTCCCGCCTCGCGTGGGGTGAATGGACGGTTGTTGTCGGTCAAGACGTTGAACCCAGTCAACCCGAGAGAAGCCAGGCTGAAAGTCGTATTCGAACGAGGATTCAGCGTATTATCGACGGATCGGTTGTATCCAAATCGGAATTCATTCACCAGCGTCGGCGAGAAGATGTGGACGTATTGTCCTGCCGCGCTTTGGTTCCGGCCCACGACGAAGTAATTGAAATTTGGGTTAGCAGCGTTGATCAATGTGTAGCTGATATCGTCGATCACGTAATGGCCGAACAGCTTGTCATTGGATGAGAGTTCGTGATCGATGCGCAAGAACTTCTGATCGTCGTCGATTTTGACGTTGCCGGTTCCGATGTAATTGATACCCGAAAGCGGGTCCGAGTTGATTCTCTGGGCGGCCGGCCAGAACGCGGTCAGCGCTTTCGCCGCCGGCTGAATGCGGGAGGCTGGGATGATGTTGCCCGGAAAGGGATCGCCTGTAATCGGGTCGAAGATCTGAATAGAGGGAAGCGGAGCGCCCGTGTTGTTGTCGCGCCGATTCAGCAGTGCGCTCAAGTCGCCGTTGCGGAACGCGTCCGTCGGGACGTTGGATGTCCCGGTACCACCTGGCTGCCGCCGCCGCCTGCCCTCATAATCGAACATGAAGAAGGTCCGATTTTTTCCGTTGTAAACTTTCGGAATCCAGATCGGCCCGCTGAAGACCCCACCGAACTGGTTCTGTCGCAATTGGTTCTTCGGCTTGGAAGCCGCGCCTGGAGCATTGAAATAGTTCTGGAAGTAATCCTCGGCGTCCAGTTTGTCGTTGCGCAGAAATTCGAAAGCCGTGCCGTGGAACTGGTTCGTGCCGCTCTTCAACACCATCGTGAGCTGCGCGCCGGCATGCGTACCGTACTCGGCTGAATACGTTCCTGCGAGGACTTTGAATTCCTCGATCGCCTCCACGGAAGGGGTAAACGGAACTGTGTTCACGCGCGCCTCCGTGACAGAGACTCCATCGAGCGTCGCGTGCTGGTCCGTATCACGCTGGCCGTTGGCGCTAATTGCGATCGTATCGCCAGGAATGGGTACACCACCACCGGTTCCGGTACTCCCGGAAACACCCCCGTCGTAACCCATGCGCCCGCCGAAGAACACTCCTGGCTGGAGCACTGCCAAAGACCCGATGTTGCGGCCATTCATCGGTAGTTCTTCGATTGTGCGTGTGTTTACCACCATGCCCAAGGAAGCATCTTCCGTGCTGAGGATCGGCGCCTCTGACCTGATCTCTACCCGCTCCGAGATGGCGCCCACCTCGAGAATAAAATCGACACGCGCCTTCTGATTCAGCTCAAGCAAAATCCCGCGACGCGATTCGGTCTTGAACCCCTCTTTTGAAACCGTAACGTCGTAGGTGCCAACGTTGAGGAGGGGAAAGTTGAAATCGCCCGTGCTCGATGATACTTCGTCCCGCTTGATGCCCGTGCCTACATCGACGATGGTCACTCTCGCGCCACCGACGATAGCACCGGAGGAATCTGTCACGGTACCCAGAATGGAGGTGGAAGTGGTCTGCGACAGACCCAAGCCCGCCGCGATAACGAACGCAACGACCCAAGAAGTAAGCTTCATTTGCGAAACCCTCGCTGAATGGATTTTGGACAAGTTTACCACTAACGAAGATAGGATTGAACTGGTGTTCCCTCGGATGTGAGACGGTTCGCTCTCCAAGCGCCGAAAATGACGTAAGTCAGACGTCGGGTGTCACAACGACAGCTCCGGGGCGTGAAGTATGACTCTCAACGCATGACGAGAAGATACAATGCCACAGAAACGCCGGCTATCGAGAGTGCAATTGCAAGTGCGATTCCCGAGCGTGACGCCTGATCAGGGCTCCATGTTCCCTTTCTCAGCCGGTGAACAAGACGTGTATGCTGGACAGCGGCCAATATATTCACGATCACGCCGAAGAGAACAAGGGCCGTCCCGAACCAGAGAGAACTATGCGGCGGACGCACTGTTGCAGCTGTGTTGGAAGCCTCTAACTCGCGCAGAAAGAGCCCAAACCGAGCGACGACAAAGCCGAACCCCATCAGTGCCAACCCAGTTCGAATCCAAGCTAAAAGGGTTCTTTCGGCGGCCAGGTATACGCGTGGATCATTCTCGGGAACGTCGGGCACGATCTTAGGAAAATTCCCCAGTCAGTCTACTGTACAGTCACCTCCACCGGCACAGTGTGGTGGATGGCGTAGCTTTGATAGTTGCTGTCTCGTTCGGCGGGTTGCAACGCTCCGGTCGCGTCCTTTGCCCGGCTCCTTAAAATATAACGTCCGGGCTGGTCTGGCGTTTTCCATGTATACTTCCATCGTCGCCACGCGTGCGGTCGGATGGGATCCAGGAAGTCTGCGGTTCCCCACGTTTCTCCTCCGTCGGTTGTCACTTCTACTGTCACGACGTCCGTCGTACCGGACCATGCAGCTCCATAAACGGCATAGAGCTGTCCCCTTGGAACCGACTCAAAGGTGCGAGGGCGAGCGATTGCCGACTTGAGTTTCAGTTCCGACAAAGCGCGCCTCACCGGTACGCCATCTATTTCTTTCCAATACGCGTATTCCGTTGTCTGCCAGTAACCAAGGAATGGCTCCTCCACGACACGGATCCGAGTTAGCCATTTGACAGATGCCATCCCGTAGTGGCCCGGCACGATGGCACGCAGAGGAAAACCGTGATCAGGCGGGAGATCCGTGCCGTTCATGTCATACGCGATCAACACGTCTTCCAGCGCTTTAGCTAAAGCTACACTTCGGCTGAAGCTAACCGGTTCGGGCGGCTTGGGCTTCTCCTTCGGCTGACCCCGATCGGCTCCTTCCAATACGACCTCGCAGGCGTTGGCATTTACGCCCGCCCGATGCAGAAGCGTGGCCAGCTTGACGCCGGTCCATTCCGCGGTTCCCACCGCACCCAACTCCCACTGCGCACCGGATTCTTGAGGGGCAAGGAACACTCGTCCATTTCCAGCGCACTCCAGAGTGGCGACGACCGTTCTGGCGGGTAGGCTCCTCAGTTCGTCATATGTAATTTCAAACGGCTTGCCGACGCAGCCCTCAACCCTCAACCGATGGCCATCCAGCTGAATTGTGGGAGTCGAGAAGTGATTACGGATGTAGAAGCAGTCGACCGGCGTCAGGTACGCATCCAGCCGATCGAACGCAAACTCGAAATTTTTGGGCTGTAACTCGCGGACGATCAAGCCCGCCGAGTCGCCTGACGGCAAGACTACGCTACGACCCGGCTCAGCATTTGCTTCTTCGGCATCTCGAACCTTCATAGTTCTTCCTTTCGGCTCCGATTGACCCAAATCGTCCCGACCTGGGCTTCACCCGCCCGCCTTGAGATAGGACCAACCGGCCTCTTGCTTGCGCACGACTTCTGCGACGCCCGAGTCCACGACCGTCACGAATGGAAAAAGATCATCCTTCGTGACGTGCTGTTTTCGCATTGTGTTCTGGCAAGCCGCGAACGTGACTCCATGCGCCGCGGCCTGTTCCAATCGCTGGCGCATCGCGGTATCCGTCTTCAGCAGCAGCCCTAATCCTTTACCGTGTGATACCGATTCGATCTCAACGCGTGTAGATTCAAAGGCTCTTAGCAGATTGTCGATGTTGTTGAGAACCCCTTCCCATGCCTCAGGTTCTTGAAGAGTCACTTCGATTACCACTTGGTGATGTTTGCGCTTCTGCGCTGGTACTCGCGCCGGAGCCGCCAGGAGAAGTGACATTACAACTAGAAAGGAAGTAAACCTCATGTCTTAGCCGCTCTTGGTGAGAATCATCTTTATGGCGAGAAGCAAGAGAGAAACTCCGAACACCTTTTGCAAAACGGCATTGGAAAGTCCCAATGAGAAGCGCGCTCCGATGAGACTTCCGATCAGGAATCCAATGCAGATCAGGCCCGCGAACCTAAGATCGACATATCCGTGACGCCAGTAGGCCCAGGCTGCGATGATTCCGATCGGTGGCACCATCAGGGCCAAAGTCGTGCCCTGGGCTTGGTGCTGCGACAGCCCAAAAAGGAACACTAAAGCGGGCACCAGTATAATGCCCCCTCCGATGCCAACCAGACCGCTGGCTGCTCCAGCAGTGACACCGAGCAGGATCAAGAGAGCTGATTGCAAAGAGTCCTCGTTACCGCTTTTTTCTACTTCCGACAACATCGTCGCCCTTCTCCGCGCTTGCAGTCAATGACTGAGCGGAACTTTTATTACGCCGAGACTCGACGTCCCAAGATCCGGACATTCAAGTGGGGACGCCAAACCTCGGCAGAACCCATTTCATGAGTACCACGTAAGCAAGCACAGAAATTATCAGACCCAACCATTGGAGCATATCGGTCTCCTACGAACTCCCTTGCTGACGTGAAGCCCAAACCTCCGCGAGAAGGCGGTCAACATCGGCTTGAAACACTGACTCGCGAACCGCGCCCATGTACGTCCTTGCCACGCGTCCCTGACGGTCCAAGAGGATCGTGGTGGGAAGCGATTCCACAGCTGAAGCAAGCGGCGAAGCGCGGTCGGGAACCGCAACCGGGTAGGGCAGATGGAATTCATTGACAAAGGCCTGGATGGCGCTAGCGCCCCCCTCATCCATGGAAACGCCTACGACCGCGAGTCCTTTGGACTGGTAGTCCCTTGCCAGTTTGGCCAGACCAGGCGTTTCCTGCCGGCAGGGAGGACACCAGGTGGCCCAGAAATTGATCAGTACAACTTCCCCGCGGTGGTCCTGTAAGCGCCAGGTTTCCCCGCCCAATTGCGGTAGGATCAAAGGCGGCATAAGCTTTCGCGCGGCGCCCTCCTTCATTTCTACCCTTGGATGGATCCAGCTTTGCGAAGCTATAGCTATGAGGACGACCGCTGCAACTAACAGGCCGTAATTAAAAGCGTCCTCCAAGATGCTCTTGCTGCGCGTCTGTATTGATGTGCCCGTGTTGTCTTCGGGACTAGATGGCAATGGAGTTGGCATTCGTAAGCTGCGCGTTTGTCGGTGAGTTTCGAGAATTCCCCCTATCCTCCTCGTCATTTCGCGACATACGCCCTCTCTCAAAAAGCCTGCAATATCGACGTTATAACTATATAGTGATATAGTCAAGTTACAGGGTCATGGATGCCTTATCGGATCAGATGTTGGACGTGATCGCACGCCGCTTTCGCATCCTGGGTGAGCCGCAGCGCCTGCGTATTCTCCAGGTGTTGGAGGCGGGGGAACACACCGTCGGAAGCCTCGTCACGAAGCTGCGAGGGAATCAACCGAACATCTCCAAACATCTGCAGGCTTTGTATGATGCGGGCCTGGTGGGGCGGAAGCGGGACGGCAATAGTATCATCTACTTCATATCAGATCCAGTCGTCTTCAAGCTTTGTGAGCTCGTTTGCCGCAGCGCTGCTAAGGATGCTCGGGCAAAGCTTTCGATGGTAGCCAACCATCGGGATTAATCTGAAGAAGCCAAAATGAATTTGAAACAATTCGAAGTTCCTGGCCTTGCCCACTATTCTTACCTGCTTGGCTCCAAGGGACAGGCCGTGGTGATCGATCCAAAGCGGGATTGCGACACGTACTTGAATTACGCAAGCGAAAACCAGCTGCAAATTACCCACGTTCTGGAAACTCACATTCACGCCGATTACGAAAGCGGTGCACTCCAGCTCGCTAAGATGACGGGGGCCGAGCTCTGGTTGAGCGCCCACGACAAAGGCGGCGAATATGAGTACCGGTTCGACATCACGAATTTAGAGATGGTGAGGAGCTCGAAGTCGGCGATCTCCGGATCGTGGCAACTCACACGCCGGGTCACACCCCGGAGCACCTGAGTTTCATCGTTTACGAGAGAAGCAGATGCGGCCAACCCATGGCGCTCTTTAGCGGAGACTTTATCTTCATCGGCTCACTTGGCCGTCCCGATCTTATAGGAGAAGACCAGAAACGCCAGTCGGCGGCGGCGCTCTACGACAGTGTTCACAATAAGATCGTCGGTCTGCCGGATGGAGTGGAGGTGTATCCCGCTCACGGCGCCGGCTCCTTGTGCGGCTCCGGTATGCCCGAACGACCACAATCGACACTGGGGTACGAGCGCTTTTGTAATGTGTTCATGACGGATCGGGAAAGGAGCGAGTTCATCGATGCCATCCTCAAGACTGTTCCTGAGTTCCCCGATTACTACCGGCGTATGAAGTCGGTCAACTCACAAGGGCCGGAGGTCCTGGCCGGCATCCCAGGAGACTCCGCGCTAGCCCCATCGGAATTCCAGGCGCAACTCGACAACTCCAATCCGGTGATCATCGATTTACGCCGGGCGGAAGCCTTCGGCGGCGCACATATCCCTGGGTCCTTCAACATTGGAGCTGGCCAGAATCTCTCGATGTGGGCTGGCTGGATCATCCCGCCGGACCGTCCGATTCTATTGGTGGGTGATGAAAGCGTTCGCGTGGAAGAAGCTCGGCGTTCTCTCGTTAGAGTAGGACTGGACCATATCCGCGGCTATCTAAAGGGTGGGATGACGGCATGGATTGAAGCGGGTCTGGACCAGGCACATATCAGCCAAATCTCCGTCAGGGAACTGGCCGCACACGTACACGGCGGCGATGCTGAGGTTTTACTCGATGTGCGCAGCCCAGGTGAATGGACCAAGGGTCACATCGAGGGGCAGTTCATATACCTGGCGGCGAGCTGCCTAAACGGATCAAGGAGGTACCCACCGGAGCGCCGATCCACGTGATTTGCGGGAGCGGATACCGATCCAGCATCGCGACAAGCGTGCTAAAGCGGGCCGGTTACGAGAATGTAGTGAACGTCGTAGGCGGAATGACAGCTTGGAATGCGCAAGGGCTGCCCGAGGTGACCTAGGCGCCTCACGCACGCAATGCGCACGAATAGGAGAAGGGGGAAGTTATGCTGTTCGAAATCGAGACCCAAAAATCGTTAGGCCAGATCGACAAAGACATGCGTGATGCGGCGGCCAAACACAAGTTTGGTGTTTTGGGAGTCCACGACCTGCGAGACGCGATGGAAAAAAAAGGGGGTACCCTTCGAACACACTTGCCTCGTTTACGAAGTCTGTAATCCGCAGCAGGCGAAGCAAGTCCTCGAAATAAATAGCGGGTTCTCAAGTCTCTTGCCTTGTCGAATTTCCGTATACGGAACGCAAGGGCGCCACAAACTCTCGACCGTTCTTCCGACCCAGCTTGTACAATTATTGGGCGACGCCGGGCTGGGAAGGATCGCCGTTGAAGTGGAATCTGCCGTTAAGGCGATCATGGAGGAGACCGTTAGATAGGGCGGGCTGGGGTGGAGCTGAAGGCTCTCCATTGTTTTTCATTGGCGTGTCCAGGGATAGCCACCCCTGCGGCCTCGCCGGGGATCCGCCAGAGCTCTTGCAGGGTTCCGTATTGCGACCAAACAACGGGTGGGAGGTCTGTCGCGCGTACTCGGCCCTCTCGTTTCGGCGAAACAGGAGAGTGAGCCTTCAGGTACGCCTCGACGACGCTGTGAATTGTGCCAGGAACATACGCCGCGTCTTGAACTCCCTGCAGCCGGCAGATAATATTCATTGGCTCGCCGTCCCGCTCGCATCCGCCGACTGAATAAGTACGGTGGAGGTCAAGTGGGTCCGCGCCAATCTTCACTGCCTTAACTCGCCGCGACGGAGAAGTACCCTGCCGTAAAGAGGATCGTCATACCCGAAGGCCTGGGTCCCCACCCTCCTGACAAAGTAAACGGATCCTTTGAAAACACCAGTTCCATTTGATGCTCGAGATAGCTATGGATCTGCTCCGGAGGCTTTGCCTGAATTGAGTCGTGCGTCGAGAGGTAGCATATTCCAGAGGTCCGCCTGGGTAATGGCACCGGCAGCAACGGGAGGTGAGAATCGAAAACCGTTGGTAAATCCGATGTCCGCATGTGCCGCTTCCCGCACTGCATCTGCGATGACATTGTCCATCGAACTTTCCAACACGTCGTACCGCAGAAGAGGCTCGGTGGTCTGGCCGACGACTTCATGCAGGCGCTTCTGAAAAGGAGCCTCGCTCTTTTCAATGATTGCCTTTACCTCAGTGTTCTCCTGGAAGCGGCCGGCCTCAATACCGACCAACTCATACTGGTAACTATCGACCACTTCATTTTTCAGCGTCAGGTCCAGTTGACCGATAAAAGAACCCATGGACCCAGGCTCCACGACGATCGTTTTACCGACCAGGATCGGCTTGTAAACACGTTCATGGGTGTGGCCGCTGAGTACGATGTCAAGCTCGGGAATGTCACTCGCGAACTGCACAGACGGGGCAAGACCCGTGTGGTCCACGAGGACCGTCAAGTCGGGCTTCTCTTTTCTCTTTAGATTCTGAACAAACCCGCGAAGACCCTCGACTCGGGTGGAGTCCAATCCTGCCACCTCTGCCGGTCCCTGACGCGTCGTTGTAGTCGGGTCGGTAAGCCCGACAAAGGCAATCTTCACACCTCCTCTTTCAAGAACCGCTGCCCGAGCGAAGAGTCGCTTGCCTGTGTTCTTTATTGTGGAAGTTGTAACAAATTACCTTCTCCGAGAGTTCGCCCATCAGCTTTCGAAACGCCTCTGGGACCGTAAACGGCCTCCCAATTACCGGGCGTGCCTACGTCGACGTGCAAGGCGTTAAAGGGCGCAACAACGGCTTCTCCCTGGGTCCACGCAGCGATCGCCGATCCCTGAAACTGTGTCACCGCCATCCACCGTGAACACTGCGCCCGGGGCCGTTCCGCGCTTCTCATCCAGGGCCGTGCGGATGCGGGCGAACCCGCCCATTTTATGCAGCTGAGAAGGATCTTCGGGTAGATACTCCCAATGCGTATCGAGTTGGGCGTGAGTGTCAGCGAGATGTAGAAGACGAACTCGCTTTACATTCTCGGCAGGCAGCAGCAGGAATACGGACGCCAAGCCCAGTAGAATGGCGGTCACGGCCAGACGAACGAGCAAGGTGATCCCGAAAGACCTAGAATATCGGCTCACAAACCATCTCAAATCAACGGCGTCAGAGAACACTGCAGTCCATCCCAATTGGAATGACTATACTGGAACCATTTCATTTCGACGATTTGCACCAATGTTCATGCGCACACCCAGCCACCGGACCTGCCGGCCGGGAACAAAATGAAGGGCCCGGGTTTCAGTCGGCGTGAAGTGCTGACCATTGCGGCCGTCGCGTCGAGGCGCGTGGCTGTTTCCGCTCCGCCCGCGCCCTCAATCGGTGTCGCGGGCACAACACCTTGGCAGGTTCCAAAAGATATCGCCGCGGAACAGTACCGCGAAATGCGGGGCTTCCTGGAAGGCCAGATCGCGCTTTGCAGAGACTCGCGCGTCCCCGGAACTCGGGACCAGCTCCGTGAAATGATCGGAGCTATCGATGTGCTGCAATCGCCGCGGCCCAAGTCAGAGCCGCTAGGGTCTGACGCGGTGTGCACCGCTGATCTGGTCAGCTGGCAAATCCTGAAGTTAGGCAACCTGCCTTCAACAGCCATAGGTCCTGCCGGTGCCGCCGTCCACGAACAAGGGATTCTACTCAGGCCCGTAGCTACGGGCAAGCTCCCTGCTGTTATCACCATCCCCGACGCATCGGAATCCGCCGCGGACTTAACGGGATTGCGCGGTAATCAGTCTTCTTAGCTTATGCGAGGGATTTAGTCCGCTCCGGCCACATTGTTTTCGCGCCCTTCTTCGTCCAGCGGCGTGTATTCACCCAGCCCTGGTCCGAGGACCGAAGCTGGCTTTTTCGCCTTGGCTACATGTCGGGACGACACCTTATCGGGAGTGAAGTGCAACAGGTTTCGTCGGCTGTGGATTATCTTCTCAGCCTGAGTGACGTGGATTCCAAGCGGATCACCGCGGCTGGAGTGGGCCAGGGTGGGATGACCGCGCTGTATGCGGCTGCGCTGGATGAACGCATCGGGACGGCTGTGGTCGCTGACTACTTCGACTCACGTGAACGTGCCTATCAAGAGCCGGAAGATCGTATGCTCTGGGGTCAGTTGCTGCATTTCGGAGATGCTGAACTGGCTTCGATGATAGCCCCACGGCGGGTCGTCTTGGTTTCCAACCAGGGTCCGGAGCGTTTGGAGCGAGTCCGTGATGAGGTTGCAAGAATACCCCGGCGCGAGCACGTCGAGATCCGACACAATCAGCCAATTGCCGAATGCTTTGGCGCGATGGCTGCACGGCCCGATCCGGGCTCCCAACTTCGGCTCGACGATATGAAGATCGCCACGATTGCGAACCAACAGTTCACTGAGTGGCAGGCACGCTTCCGCAATCTTGCAACCGAATGTTATCGTGTTCGGGAAAGCAAATGGCAGATGGATACGACTTCCATCGAGAACTACCGGCGCTCGATCCAGCCTCGCCTCCAGGAGTATCGAGATCTGCTGGGACATTATCCGGCACCAACCGGACCGCTGGATGCGAAAAGCTTTAAACTTTACGACGAGCCCGCCTTCACCGGGTTCCGCTTGCAGGTGCGGGTGTACGATCAGCTATCGGTATGCGGCATCTTGCTGATTCCTAAGTCGGCAACAGCCGGCAAACGGCGCCCCGTGGTTTTCACGGTACATGGCTTTCAAGACCGTCCCGAAGACGTTGTCACTCGCGATCGGCTCTATCACCAGTTCGCATCGCGCCTGGCGGAGCGAGGCTACGTAGTGTTTGCGCCCATGATCAGCGTTCAGGATGGGGCCGAGCGGACCGGTCTGGTTCGCCGTTCGCACCTCCTAGGGCGCACTCCTGTCGGACTGGAACTGGTCAAGTTCGGCCGCGCCATCGATTTCCTGTCGACGCTGCCTTTTGTGGATCAGGATCGTTTCGCGATTTATGGGCTGTCGTATGGAGGGTATACAGCGCTGCGGATCGGCGTTGGTGAGCCGCGCTTCCGGGCCGTGATTTCGGCTGGAGACTTCAACGAAACGACTATCAAGAACACCGACCTCACACAAGGTACGTCGTTCTTGTTTCATGGGCCGGTACTGGACCGCTATATCTTCGGCTGGTCGAATTCGTTCAGCGATTCGGTTCTGGCACGTATGATCGCGCCTCGGGCCTACATGACGGAGATGGGTGACAGTGACCCGGTCATCATCGAACCGAGGCGGTTCCTAGACATCGACATCGCAGCCTATCTGGATCTGTATCGTCGGCTCGGGATCGCGGGACGGGCGGGTATCGCCCAATTTCACGGACCCCACGAAGTGAATACACTGGAGACCTTCGCCTTTCTTGATCGTGTGCTCGGCTGGAAAACGGAATAAACTGCTCAAAGGTGATGACAGTTGGAGAGCCGATTCAACGTCGTACTTTAGCTGAGGAGGAATCGTCGTGAATAGAACCGTGATACTTCTGTCGTGTGCTCTGGCGGTATACGGCCAGGTCGAGACTACCACGTCCATCAGTGGCGCCATTACAGACCCGCAAGGCGCTGCGCTGCCCTCGGCTGTTGTGAGGCTCGCGAACCAGAGTACCGGGGCGGTCCGTGAGATTACAACCAATATGGACGGTATCTACTCATTTCAGTCGCTGCCGGGCGGCACTTACACCATTACCGTTTCGGCGCCAGGATTCAAAGCCACGACCATCACGGATCGGACGCTGCAAACGGCGCAGCCAGCGAGGCTGGATGTTACTCTCGAGATCGGCTCGGCCTCAGAACAAGTGACCGTGTCGGCTGCCGGAGCTGAGTTGGTGAACACCATGTCAGCGGAGGTCAGTGGCAGCATTACTCAAGAGCTGGTCCAGAACATCCCTCTCTCTCGTGGAAACTTCTTTGACCTGCTCCAGTTGACGCCAGGAGTGGTGCCTCAGAATCTCGGATCATCGCTCTCATTTGCCGCTCAGTCCCTAAATTTCGTGAGTGCAGGGAATACATTTCAGGCCTCGGGGGCTTTTATCTCGGGTAATCGGGACTCCGCTTCGAATGTTTCCATTGATGGCTCGAATGTGCAAATACCGGTCTACGGTCAGGCAACCCAACTCCAGGCGCGGGCCAGCGTGCAGGAAGTGCGTGTCGAATCCGCAAGCATGAGCGCGGAATTTGGAAACGGAGTAGCTGCTGTCAATGTCATCACCAAAAGTGGTTCAAACAGCTATCACGGCGAGTTATTCGAGTATTTCCGTAACAATCACCTGGATGCCAATTCGTTCTTTAGTAACCAAGCCGGCCGTAAGCTGGCGCCATATACGCAAAACCAATTTGGCGCAAGCATAGGCGGACCCGTTAAGCGGAATAAGCTGCTCTTCTTTTCTAACTACGAAGGCTTTCGCGTGATGCAGCGGCAGCAGCAATTCGCGACGGTACCCGACGCGAATCTCCGCAACGGAGACTTCTCGCAGTATCATCCCATGCTTGCAGGAGTGGCGCAGGCGACGCCGGTAATCTATAACCCGTATGATTTGGACCCGACAACCGGACTGCGCCGGCCGTTCCCAGGCAATAAGATTCCATTAGGGCCGACCACGCTCTGCGCGCCGCGGCCAACATGCGTCGACCCCACGACGTCGAAATACTTGCAGAGTTACGTGCTCGCCCCAAACGTGGTTGTGAACGGAGTGCCACAATACACCAGTTCGGTGTTGACCCGACTCAATCAGGATCAAGTGACGGGTCGGGGCGATTGGCTAGCGAGCGCTAATTCGACGATCTTCGCCCGTTTCACGTATACAGAGATGAATTCTACCAGCGCGGGATTACAGCCGTTGCAAGGCACCGATAATCCGTCATCCACACACAACGCGGTTCTTCACTGGACCCGAGTTCTCAGCGCGGCAGCGGTGAACGACATGGGTGTGTCGTACACCAGACCCCACTGGGCCTACACGCGCCCACTCACTCTGCCGGACGCTTCCACCGAAATCGGCTTGCCGAACACTTCAAGCTATACCGGAGGCCCTAATTGGTCGGTGCCGGGTTACGATCTCGGGAACGCGACAAATTATATCTACAACGCCTATTCCAATAATGTCCAGGTGAAGGATGACTTCGGATGGGTTAGAGGGAAGCACAGTTTCAAGTTCGGCTTTGACGGCATCAATAAGCGATTTATTTATTACGATCCGTCGGGCGACAAGGGATCATTCTCCTTTAGCAAATTCTTCACCCAGAGTTGCCCCCCGGGTAATAATACATGCGATGCCGCGCGGCAGGCCGCCGGCAGCCCGGTAGGCGGGCTGGAATTTGCGGATTACCTGCTAGGCGCATATTCCAGCACATTGCTGATCGTCCGTCAGATTCCGTACGTGGGACATCAGACTTACCTTGGCTTCTACGGCCAGGACTCCTGGCGTGTCACTAATAAACTAACCCTGAACTATGGCCTGCGTTACGAATACTGGAGCCCCTGGACAGTGCCTCGGAACACGACGGTAAGTTTCAACTTCCAGACCGGCCAGCCGGCCTTCGCACTGCAGAATCCGAATGACTTCCTGGACCCGAGCAAGTGTTTTGGTTCGTGCGCTCCGCAAACAGCGGGGGTGCCGCGTCAGGCCTACCGCATCGGCGCTAAGAACTTCGCGCCGCGGCTCGGTATCACGTACGCGCTGACGCCGAAGACCGTAGTGCGCGCCGGAGCAGGCATTTACTACGACGGCAACATCAACATGAACCAATTCAACGATGTTCAATCCGGCGCTGCGCCCTTCAGCCTGCGCTACGAAGTGGCCGCGGATACGTCGCGCCCGTTGCCGGCCCGTGTGGTGAGCAACGAATATCCGGCTGGCCTTTTGGGTAGTGCTCCGCAGCCGAACGCGAATCCGCCCGCCAGCTTCCGGTTCGCCATGCCGTATTATCCGATTCCCGCGGTTTATCAGTGGTCGTTCAGCATTCAACGGAGACTGGGGTCGTCTTGGGTGGCCGAAGGGGACTACGTCGGTTCTCACACTATTCACCAGTTTCAGTTCATCGACGTGAACGCCGCCGCCCTGCCGCAGGGCAATCTTGCCAGTGTTCCCCTGCAGCAACGCCGTCCGTATTCGCAATGGGGAATACTTGGAACTTGGGCCCCCATCGGTTACGCCAAGTATCACGCCGGAACGGCGACGGTCAAGAACAACCAGTGGCATGGCCTCACCACCCAGAGCAATTTCACATGGGCCAAGAACCTGGCCTCATCCAGAACGGGTAGTTCGGATCATGGAAATATAAACTTCCGGGTTCCGTATATTTGGGCAGGGCCTTCTGCGATCACCCCGTATTTCTGGTTTATCAATTCGTTGAATTATCAAACCCCGAAAGTAGCAGTGACCAAGTTTTTGCGGCCGGTAGTGAATGATTGGGTGGTCAGTGCCGTCTACACTGCAGCCACCGGAAGTCCGGAACCCGTAACCGACCAGGATCTATCCGGTACTGGACTTTCCGGCGCATCCAGCCTGGCGCAACCGAATCGGATCTGCAACCCAAACCAAGGATCCAATATACATACCAAGCTGCAATGGTTTAACACTGGATGTTTCGTCGATCCCGCTTTCGGCGTTTGGGGTAACTCGACGTTGGGCGCGGTGACCGAACCGGGCATTAACAATTGGAACATCGCGATGGCGAAGAGAATGCCGCTTTCCTTTCTGCGCGAAAATCATGCCCTCGAATTTCGGGCGGACCTCCTGAACGCGTTCAATCACACCCAGTGGATGACCTCGGACAGGAATATGCGCAGCGCCACTTACGGACAAGTCACCTCAACGCGGCCGGCACGCCAGATCCAGTTTGCCTTACGGTATCTCTTCTAGAAGGAGCGAGCATCTCAACATGATTGGTCCTCATCGTCGGAGCGGCGCAGGTAACTCTTCCCGCAGAGAATTGCTGGCGGCCGTTGGTCTCGCCTCCGCCGCCGCTGCGGGCGGCTCCGTTTCGGGCGAGGACCGCAAACTTCAGGTGTGGGATCTCCATTGCCATCTTGGAGGTTTCCAGGGCAATAGTCCAATAGAGAAGATGGCGAGTATGATCCGGTTCGCGGATCGTATGGGTGTGGATCGCCTGTGTGTGTTCATGGGTTATCCGTTCCTCAACGACCCGAAGCCGGAGGAGTTGCGGGCGCAGAATGATCAGGTAATGCAGGCACTCGAAAAATGGCACATCGCGCGTTCGGCTTCGTCTATCTCAACCCGAACTACTTGGACTTCAGCCTGGAAGAACTGGATCGGTGCGTTCGCAAGGGCCGCATGGTGGGTATCAAGCTCTGGGTTGCTAAGCGGGCCAACGCCAGAGAATTGGACATCATCGTCGAGCGCGCCGCGGCTCTGCGTGCTGTGATCTTCCAGCACACCTGGTTCAAGGTCGGCGGTAATCTCCCCGGCGAATCTACTCCTCTGGACCTCGCCGAGTTAGCCCGGCGGCATCCTGCCATTCCTCTTATCTGCGGCCACACCGGCGGCGATTGGGAGCGCGGCATTCGCGCCGTTCGCGACTTGAAGAATGTCTGGCTGGATCTGGCCGGCTCAGACCCCACCGCAGGTTACACAGAGATGGCGGTCCGCGAGGTCGGCGCCGAGCGGGTGATCTACGGCAGTGATGTGGGCGGGCGCAGTTTCGCGTCCCAGATGTCCAAAGTGATCGACGCAAACATTTCCGATCGTGCTCGCCGCCTGATCCTCAGCGAGAATCTCAAGCGAATGATGGCTCCCATTCTCAAGGCTAAGGGGTTTGCATCTTGATCTGGGCTGCACTTGAGTTTTCGCACGGAGCGTAATGGATTCAAACCGGCGAGGGTTTCTTCGGGACACGGTTGCAGCAGGACTGGCTTCGCGCTTGGCCGCAGCCCAGCAAAGGCCAGTCGTGTGCCGTGTGACAGACCGGCAGACCGGTAAAGGAGTGCCCGCGCGGGTGCGCCTGCTACATGCGAGCGGCAACGAGCTGGTACTCCTGGAGCATCCGGGAAAGCTCGCAGACAATGCGTACGAGGGTGACGTTAAATTCCAATCGCGCCGGTTTTCGTATGTGAACGGCACGTTCGCCATTGATCCGGCTTGGCTGCCTTGCAAATACCAGGTTGTGAAAGGCTACGAGTACGAAATCGCCGAAGGCGAGTTGAGAGCCTCCGATATCGGAGCCGATGGCGCGCTCACTATCCCGCTCTCCCGCTGGTCTTCGTTTGCCGATGACGGCTGGTACAGCGGCGATATTCACATCCATCACATCGCGCCCAAGAACTGCCGGATGGAGATGGAGGCGGAAGACTTGAATGTCGCCAATATCCTAACCTCCGATTTCACGGTGGACCAGGATCAGTTCGAAGGACGGCCGAATTCGTATTCGACGGCCAAGCAGCTTATTTACGTCGCGCAGGAGTTCCGGCACAATCACCTGGGCCATATGTGCCTGCTGAATCTTAAGAAGCTGATTCAGCCCGTCAAGACCATGCAAGATCCCCCATACCCATTACACGCCCAGGTTTGCGACCAGGTGCACGCGCAAGGCGGGTATGTTTCCTGGGCTCATTTCCCAAGTTGGCCGGGAGTGGAGAGCCCCTTGGACGTCGCTCTCGAAAAATTGGACGGACTCGAAATCCTCTGTGTATTGGATCCGCGAGAAATGCCGGTTTTCATGAAGCAGGTAGTGCCTGAGATCGAGGCGAACGATGGCCTGCGGATGTGGTATCGGTTTCTGAACTGCGGGTTCCGTCTAACGGCGACGGCGGGAACGGACAAGATGACGACCTTCGTCACGGTCGGATCTAACCGTGTGTACGCGCGCATTGACGGAGATTTTACTTACGCGAGTTGGATCCAAGCCCTGAAGCGGGGGCATACATTCGTGACCAACAGTCCGCTGATGCGATTCACGGTCAACGGACGCGAAGCGGGCGGGGACGTAGCGCTGTCATCGCGGGCGGGAAAGAGCACTGCAGATTCACGCCCGGGTAGAGAGCCAACTGTCTTATGACCGCTTGGAAATCGTCTGCAACGGAAACGTTATCTCCAGCACGACTCCCAGCGGCCCACGGCACAAAGCAGAAATCAATGTCGAACATCCGGTCCAGGGCAGTTGCTGGATTGCGGCCCGTGCGTTCGAAGATCTTGCCCGCTATAAGGGACTCGATTTTCAAAAGGTACACAATGCGCAGGGAACGCTGCTGAGCAGCATGTACGGGACTCGACGTCCGGAAGCGGTGTTTGCGCATACTTCGCCGGTATATGTCGCGGTCGACCACAAGCCGATCCGCAGTTGGGATGACGCACAATACTATATCCGCTATCTGGATAACTCGATTCGATGGCTGAAGGAAGATGCACGGTTCGCGAACGCCGCCGACAGGAAAGCTTCGGTAGAAGCGTTTCAGCGCGGGCGGGCAGTATATGCGTTGCGAGCCCAGGAATCCAAACGCTCATGAGTTTCAGTTGACCAGCTCCTGAATAAACTGGTTGTCCTGGTCATCAGCCATATCGGTGAGATCTCCCAGAACGTAGCGATAGCGAAAGCGAGGTCCCGCCATGGCCACGCGCCCCATCCAGTTGACCGGATCCGTCCACAGCACCTGCCGGTGGCCCATGGCCTTGGTCAGATCGTCAATATCCCAGTGCAGCGCGAAACCGGGGATCACTGCGTCACTCAAATCCGTGTTCAGCGTATTCTCCAGTGCCTCTAAGAAGCTATAAGGGGTTTTATCCAGCCAAATCCTTCCGATCCGGGTATCGGAGGCAGCCGCCAGCAAGAGCCAGATGCCCTTCACGCCTTGCGCCGCCGCACGGATCGAACCCGGATCGACGTCGCCGCGAGCCATCAGAAGATCGACCCCGCGGAGGATGTCATGCGCCCGCATCGCCGGCAAGTTGCGTCCGATCTGATCTGCCCGTTCGTTGGCCAGATAGTCCCCGACATATGGGCGATTCTTCTCACGAATCACCGAGTGACGGGGCTCAAGGTTCAGGACAACCCGACCGGTCTTCGCGATTCTTTCCGCCACCGCGTCCGAAAGTTTGCCGGATAACAACACAACAGCGGGTTTGCGTCCGGTTTGGGACGGAATATATAGTTTGGCGTCCAGCTGAATTCCTGGTTCACTCTCAAACTCAATCTGTTCAATTCTGAATCCCTCACCCTTCGACTCCGCCACGATCTTAAGGGAGGGCGACGATCCGTCGGTCGGAATCTTCAAGCTACTCAGCCTGGCCAGTAGTTCTGGCGTTGAGCCTTGGTGTTTCCTGGCGCGGAGATCGTCAAGGATCAGTTGATGGAGCTTTCGGCTTCCCGGTTCGTCTTCGACACGCCCGGTGCGTGTGACCAGCAATTCGTGGTTGGTGTACAACTTCACAGGCTGCTCGTGAAAATCCCCCTGACTGTCTTTGAGCCAGCGAATCATCCACTGATAGACCGCTTCCCGGCTAACCAGCGGAGTGCCGTGTGGGCCAGGACCGACGAACAACCCGATGTGGTCCTCAGCACCGAAGAGCTTGTACCAGCGTCTGGCTTCGTCATAAACCAGTCTGGCGCCCGGAGGTGTAAAGTAATCCTCCTCGGTTGCCTGGATGAGCCAAGGAGTGGGGGCCGACAGTTCTACGAAATCCGCCGTATCCAAGCCCTGAGCCAGACATTGGGGGATACTCATCTCAGAACCGGGATCGCTGCCCGCAAACAGCAGCCGGTAAGAATTTGGGAAACAGGCGGGAATAACCACCTTGAGTCGCGAGTCAAGACCACCGATGAATGTGGTGAGCGCTCCCCCGCCCGAGCATCCCGCCGCCCCTACGCGCTGAGGGTCAACATCCGTCCGGCTCATCAGGTAGTCGAGCGAGCGCTTGGCGTCCCAGATGAAGTAACGTGCCACACCCTGTCCAACCAAATTGCTTTGCGCTTCCGCCTGAATGTGCTCATTGGTCGACCAGCCCGCCGCGGGAGCCTTCAACTGCGGATCGTAGGTCTGCTCCCTCTCACCTTGCCCGATGGGATCGAAAGCCAGCGCCACAAACCCTTTCAATGCCAGATTCGCTGCCAGTAGCTGCGGCTCCGCTTTGCCTTCCTGTGTATGACCAGACTGCAGAAGCACACCGGGATAACGCCCGGGCCGGCTAGGGCGGTAAAGATCGGCTGTGACGAAAAATCCCGGCAGACTTTCGTAAATGATCTTCTCAATGACGAAACCATCCGCCTGAATCGTTCCGGTCACTCTGGCATTCAGCGGCCCATCATACTCGGGGAGGCCGCCCAGCATGTTCATGATTTTCTGGCGGACCGACTTTTTGTGGCGTTCGGCGTCGGCGATCGTTCGAATTCCGGCAATGCCGTCTTCTCGCGCCTGGAGCTCCTCTTGCGCGATTCTGTCCATCCACTGGAGGAGGGGATCGGCGGAGGGCGTTTGCGCGAGAATGGCCCCCACACAGAGGAGGGCCGCAGTGAACGTCTGGCCGATCGTCACGATGAATAACCCTTCGCGCGAAGTATAGGCTTGAATATCCGTCGCAGGTTCCCACCGAGCACAAGTGCTTTCGCCGATTCCGGAATGTCCGCCCCCATTACCTTGGCGACTTGTGAGGCGAAGCTGCGGCCACCCACGTCGCTGCCATAAACCACTCTCTCCGGGCCTAGCTCGCGCACCGCCATCTCCACAAATCCCGCTGTAGGATTGGAGCCGGCGATTTCAGCGAGAATATTCTTCGACTCGCGGATGATACGGATTCCACGCTCCCAATCCCCTCCGGTGTGGCCGCAAATGAAGGTCGCGTCGGGGTGCCGCCGGGCGAGCTCAACCAAATCGTTAGGACTGGATTCACCGGGCTCATTGCCCGTGGTCTTCAGCCATGTATGCTGCAGGATCGGCGCCTTCAAAGACACGGCGCGCTCGACGAAAACATCCAGTTCGGGACTGTTGCAACGTTTGTCGATCTCCAACTCTCCCACCCCAATCATCGGTCCATCCCGAACGCAGCGGTCAAACTCCCGCAAACTGACATCCACATAACTGGGACTCAGATACACAGAGCCGTAGGCACGTTGGGGGAAACGGCGGATCGCACTCAGCACTCGATCGTTTTCCTGACGAAGTTGGTCCGGAGTTGGATGCAGATTGGCGGAATATCCCTGCGAGAGTATCACCCGCTCCACCCCCATTCGGTCAGCGTACTGGATCAAGGCGTCCATCCGGGCTTCCGGTGTGTCACCCGGTACCGCGTGCAGGTGGCTGTGGATGTCCCAAACCCGCAGGCGACTAACCAGCTCCGAAGATTCCGATGAGGTGGTCTGGGCGTTCAGGACCGCCGTTGCACCGGTCGCGCACAGTGAAGTCAGAAGTGTTCGCCGATTCATTTTGGAGTACCTCTCAGGCTGGCGTCGCAGAATCCGGTTCACCTTGGTGAACTTCAGACGAAACAGGATACATTGTAGCCGAATGGTGCTCAACAGCTTTGCTCGCCCGACCCGAGTAAGAAATCGAGTCCTTTTGCTGCTGATGCTCGTGACCGGCATCACGTATCTCGACCGGGTCTGCATCGCAGCCGCAGCGCCTCACATGATGGCTCAAATGGGACTGAGCGGCATTGAGATGGGGTATGTCTTCGGCGTATTCGCCGTGGCTTACGGGTTATTCGAGGTTCCCGCCGGATGGTTGACCGATCGGTTAGGGCCTCGCAAGATGCTCATCCGCATCGTAGTTTGTTGGTCGGTGTTCACGGCCTTCACAGGCGTTACGCGCGGCTTTCTTAGCCTTCTTGTTACGCGCTTTGTGTTTGGCGCCGCTGAAGCGGGAGCCTTCCCCGCGGTAGCGCGCGCGCTTTCCAACTGGTTCCCGCTCCAGGACCGGGGACGCGTCATCGGCCTGATGTGGGCAGGCGCTCGCGTAGGTGGTTCGGTGGCGCCTCCCCTGGCGGCCGCGCTCACAACCTGGATCGGTTGGCGGCTCGCCTTTGTCGTATTCGGAATGGTTGGTCTTGTCTGGAGCCTTGCTTTCACGGCCTCATATCGAGACAAGCCGGCGGAGCACCCGGATGTGAACAGTGGCGAACTCGCCTATATCGGTCAATCCGCACCTGTGGCCCGGACAGTGCTGCTATCGGTGAAAACTTCGACTGCGTGGCGCAGCATATTTTCAAACTCCAGTGTTTGGGCCCTGTTCTGGATGTACTTCGGGTCGTCATACGGATTCTGGTTCTTCATCACGTGGATGCCTACCTTTCTTATGCGAGAACACGCCCTGCCCGCCAGGCAAGCCGGGCTGTACTCGTCCTTGCCGCTGGCCGCGGGTGCAGTGTGCTCCATCACAGGCGGGATGTTATCGGACTGGGCAACGCGCCGGACTGGGAGCCTGAGGTGGGGGCGCAGTCTAGTCGGCATGGGCGGGTTTCTTCTGGCGTCGATCTCGTTCGGAATGGCTGCATTAGCGCGCGGCCCCCGAATGACGGTTCTGTTCTTGACCCTAGCTGCCGGCGGCATCGACTTATGCGTTCCGGTGGCCTGGGCCGCCTGTCTGGATATCGGCGGATCGTTTGGCGGAACGGTTAGCGCTTTTATGAATGCCGGATCCAGCATCTCCGCATTAATTTCTCCGCTGGCGGCAGTCTATTTGTTTCAGAAGTTCGGGTCCTTCGGGCCGATGTTCGCCAGCGCTAGCGTGATCTACCTCATCGCAGGGCTTCTTTGGCTTAAAATTGATGCAACAAGAGCCGTCAGTTCTTGACGCCAAACCGAATACCCATGAAATACCGATACGAAGAGTTCACCTGGCCAGAGATCCGTGAAGCCGTCACTCAGAACCGGGTCGCCGTTTTGCCGGTAGGAACGGTTGAACAGCATGGCCCACACCTTCCTCTGGTAACCGACGTACTCACGGCCACCGAGATGTCACGGAGGGCAGTCGAGCAGATCCCGAACGAAGCAATCCTTCTCCCATCGGTTTACTACTCCTTCAATGAACACCACATGGACTTTCCGGGGACGATTGCCGTGAAGGGCGAGACCATCATCCAGTATGTGAGCGATATCGGGCGCAGCCTTGCCCGGCACGGATTCAAAAAGATTCTCCTGGTGAACGGCCATGGGAGTAACGTGCCATTTCTGGACATCGCGGCGCGTAATATCACCGTGGAGACGAACAGCGTGTGCGCGATGGCTTCGTGGTGGAGTCTCATCCCGAAATCCCTGATAACGGAGTTGCGTGAATCGGAGTTCCCGGGCGGAATGGCCCATGGCTGCGAGCTCGAAACCTCTGTCCTGCTGCATTTGCGACCCGATCTTGTCCAGTTTGAAAAGGCGGAGCGGGATATCAACTTCGGCCCCAGCGAATATTTCTATTGGGATCTGCAAACTCCTTCACCGATCTTTTTCCAGGAGTGGTTCAGCCGTTATTCCAAAACCGGGACGGTCGGCGATCCGACGAAAGCGACCGCTGAAAAAGGCAGGAAGTTCGTCGACGCGGTTGTAGAACGCATGGTGTCACTCGTGCTGGAGTTCCGCGCTCGGGAGGTGAAGGCGCGTGTCGATCACCATTGAGAGTGCGTCGAAGGTTGTCAGGACTGCCGCAGAAGCTGCCGCGCGTTTCCTTCCGAAATAGATGTCGCTTCCGCAGGCGTTAAGCCTGCTTCACGAACTTTCAGCGCCGCGGACTGGAAGTAGAAGAGGGGAAAATGCGACCCGAAAACGATTCTTTCGTGAGAGATGTCCGCCGCAAGCAGGGCGACGCCGCCCACACCTTCAACCATTGCAATATCAAAGTAGACCTTGCCGGCCGCCACGATCTGCTTCATCTGTGGATCGCGGCCGGAATTCAGCACGGTGAGCCGCAGCAACGGAACCCTGCTCACTACTTCAGCTAGAGGCGCAAGATTAACGCGTGGAATGCGCATCAACGGATGTTGGGTGCGCTCATCCTCCATTTGCGCGGCCAGCTGCACGACTAGCCCTGAATCCACCGCGCGACGCAAGACCTCCAGGAACTCGGGGTCTGAAAGCGTGTAGCCATGATAATTAGGATGTAGCCGGATGCCCGGCATGCGGTATACCTCGTGGCAGCGTCTCAGGTCCTCAGGCCAGTCAGGCAGCTTTGGATTCACGGTCCCGAATGGGACGAGCAGTCCGCCGCCATGCTGCTTGCAGTCCGCCGCGAGCCTGGCGTTGACGCCTCCAATATCCCGGTGCAACAGGCCGTCGAGGCTGCCGACCCATGCCTCGCGTACGCCATTCTTACGCATGCGGGAGACGAAGTCAGCCGGTTCGTCGCCCGCCAGCCGGCGGAACGGCCAGCGCGATAAGTACGCGTTGGTATCTATGATCAAAAGGGAACCCCTTTCATTCGAGAATCGGCGTCATCGTCGCAGCTGTACTTCACGAGTCGCTCCGTACATGATACGTCGTCCATGCCTGAAAATGGATTCTCGGTTTCGTTGACCTGCCTTGCAACGTGCATATAGAATCGGAGCGGAACTTCAGAGTATCAGTGGAATTTATGACCGTTTGCGGCAACGGCTCGTTGAGCTTCCAAGGAATGGAATAGTGGAGAAGGGTAGAGCGGCTTACGGTGGATTGCACCGATTCCTGACGTTCGTTTGGCTGCCATTTGTTCTGTGCGGACAAACCACGTCCACAACGCGATCGACTCTCATCGACGGCCAGAAATTATTCGCGGCTCAGTGCGCCGGTTGTCACGGGGCCGACGCTCATGGCACCGATCGCGGCCCCGGTCTCGCTGGGAATTCGCGCGTACGCAGCCGCTCCGTTCAGCAATTGCATGATTTCATCCGCAAAGGAGCTCCCGCTTCCGGCATGCCGCCTTTCGACTTGCCGGCCGATCAGCTGAATGCTCTTGCGACCTTACTTCGCTCGCTGAACGCACCAGCCGCTGAAACGGTCGCAATCGGCGATTCTGCGGCAGGAAAGCAGTTCTTCTTCGGGAAAGGCCGATGCAACTCTTGTCATATCGTGTACGGCGGAGGGAAGCCCGTGGGTCCCGATCTCTCCAACGTCGGCGCCAGCATGACCATGGATCAAATCCGTGAAGCGCTGCTGGAACCGGGCGCGCACACCGCAACTGGCTTTCAACTCGTCACGGTGAAACTGCGGGATGGGCAGACAATTCGCGGTTTTGCCAAGAATCGCACCAATTCTTATATCGGCGTTCAAGATCTTGACGGCCATTTCCACTCGATTCAGGAAAATCAGATCTCAGGAATCGAGGACGCAACGACATCATTAATGCCGCCTCTGAAGGCAAGTCCTGATGAGTTGCGGGATGTCATCGGCTTACCTGAGCCGCCTGACGGGGGTAAAGCCCGGGACGCCTGTTCTCGCCGATAAATCAGAGACCGACGAAATCAGTTTCGCGCGTCTGGTAGATCCGAATCCTGGCGATTGGCTGACGTACAACGGAAAACTCGGAGGCAATCGGTATAGCGAACTGACTCAGATCAACTCTTCGAACGTCAGCAAGCTGCATCTGAAGTGGACCTTCCCGATCGCATTGTGGGCTCAGTTGCTACCCGATACGCCGTACTTTGTCGAGAACATGAAATACTTTGGCTTGGAAGTGACGCCTCTGGTCGCCGACGGAGTCATGTACGTGACTGGCCCGCATCAGGCCGCAGCGATCGACGCCCTCACCGGCCATTTGATCTGGCGCTACTCCCGTCCGCGAACTCCGGGCCTCGTGAGTGACGCGGCTTTGGGCACGAATCGCGGCGCGGCCCTGCTTGGTGACAAGCTCTTCATGGTCACGGACAACGCGCATCTGATTGCGTTGAACCGCATCACAGGAACTTTGGTATGGGAGACCGTGATGCCGGACGAACCGCAGCGCTATGGCTCCACCGTGGCCCCGTTGGTCGTGAAAGATATGGTTGTAGCCGGTGTTTCCGGCGGCGACTGGGGCATCCGGGGCTTTGTAGCTGCCTACAAAGCGTCAACTGGCGAACGGGTGTGGCGGTTTTGGACGATTCCAAGGAACGGCGAGCCCGGGTCCGAAACCTGGCAGGGAAAGGACCCTGAGTTCGGAGGTGGTTCAACATGGCTGACAGGCAGCTATGATTCGGAAACCGATACGCTGTACTGGCCCACCGCTACGCCATACCCAAACACCGACGGCCGCGACCGCCCGGGCGATAACCTCTTTACGGAATCCATCCTGGCTTTGAATCCCAAGACCGGAAAATTGAAGTGGCATTATCAGTTCACACCGCACGATGTCCATGTCTGGGATTCAACGGAGCCTTCGGTGGTAGTGAACGCGCCGTATCGAGGTCGAGATAGAAAACTCCTGCTGCACGCCGATAGGAATGGCTTCTTCTACGTGTTTGATCGAACCACCGGCGAGCTGCTGTTGGCCAAGAATTTCGTTGAAGTGAATTGGGCCAGTGGAATCGGTGCCGACGGCCGTCCTCAACTTCTGCCGGAGAAAGATACGACGTGCCCGGAAGATGCGACAAATTGGAATGCTACTGCTTTCAGTCCGGCGACACGTCTCTATTACCTTATGGCGCTCGAGAAGTGCGTTGCTCATGTTTCGCCGGGAACCTGGAGACGGGAGCGGCCTCAAGTGAAACCCGGGAAGAAGTATGTGCGGGCGCTCGACATCGAGACCGGCAAGGTGGTTTGGGAGATTCCTCAGGTTGGACCCACCGACGGCAAGCGATGGGCGGGAGTCTTGGCGACCGCTGGGGGCATACTGCTGTACGCAGATCCAAGCGGCGATTTGGTGGCCGTCGATCAAAAGGACGGAAAGCAGTTATGGTCCATTTCTACGAACGAGACAGTAAAAACGGCTCCAATGACTTACTTAGCAGGCGGCCATCAGTATATTGCGATCGCGGCGGGTTCTAACATTCTATGCTTCGGGTTACCTTGATGCGGGTCCCCGAACCGATGAGATATCAACGTCTCTTGCTCCTCGTCGCTTTTGGAGCGATGCTTCTGCAGGCGCAGACGGATTGGCCCACATACGGGCACGATCCAGGCGCCAGCCGCTTTTCTCCGCTCAAACAGATCGACACGAGCAATGTCGATCGTCTCCAGCGGGCGTGGACGTTTCACTCCGGGAAACCTGGCTCGGAGGGGATCCCTATCGTCGTGGGGGGTGTCATGTACGTGACGGCGGCGAACGGCATCTTCGCGCTCGAGCCAGAAACGGGCAGGCAACTCTGGCATTACGAAGCGACTCAGGTTGCGCTTCGCGGACTCGCCTACTGGCCTGGGGATAAAACGACACATCCACGAGTCTTTGCCGGGGTCAAGGGCGGAATGGTTGCCATCGATGTCACAACCGGAAAGCCGGCGGCCGGCTTTGCGACCGAGGGATTACTCGATCTGAAACAGGGAGTGTTGGGCGGTCTGCCCGACGCGCGCTTCTCGCTGCAATCGCCCCCGGCCGTCTTCGGGAACATCGTGATCACCGGCAGTTCCAACGGGGAAGGACGGCCGACGGCAGGGGCCTATGGCGATGTACGCGGCTGGGACGCATACACCGGCAAACTGGTGTGGAGCTTCCACACGGTCCCGCGCCCTGGCGAGCCGGGTTATGAGACTTGGCCGCCCGACGGATGGAAAAACCGTTCCGGCACCAATGCCTGGGGACTTATGACAGTCGATGTTAAGCGCGGTATCGTCTACATTCCACTCGGAGCGCCCACATCGGATTTCTATGGAGCCGACCGCCACGGCGATGGGCTTTACGGCAACTGCCTGGTCGCGCTGGATGCTGCGACGGGCAAACTGAGATGGTTCCAGCAACTCGTCCATCACGATCTTTGGGACTTCGATCCGGCCGCGGCACCCATCCTGTTCGAGGTCTCCACGAAATGGGCGCGCTGTACCCGCCGTAGCTCAAATCACAAAAATGGGCATTCTGTTCACCTTCGATCGGGTCACGGGCAAACCGCTGTACGGAATGGAGGAGCGCGCCGTTCCGCAAAGTACAGTGCCGGGCGAAAAGACCGCAGCTACGCAACCCTTCCCCCTGAAGCCGCCGCCGCTCTCTCGCACCGAGTTCAGGAAAGAGGAGATCTACAATCGAACGCCGGAACACGCTGCCTTCTGCCGCGATCTCTTCGAACGGAATCAGATGCAGATCGGCCCTCTTTACACACCGCTAGGACTTGAAGGCAACGTCCTGATGTTCCCGAGCACGCTGGGCGGCGGTGGATGGGGCGGAGTCGCGTCCGACCCTTCTCTCGGGTACCTGTTCACCAACATCAATAATCTCGGGCAGTGGGGACACATGGAGAAGAAGATCGATCCGGCGACGGGCGCTGTCGACTACATACGCACTTCGGCGTATGGGACTTACGCGCGTTTCTGGAATCGCGACACGATGATCCCATGCAACAATCCGCCGTTTGGAGAGTTGGTTGCCGTGGATACCCGTACGGGCGATATTGCGTGGCGCACACCGCTTGGCACGGTGCCGGCCCTTGAGGAGAAGGGCGTCAAAAACACCGGAGCTCCCAATCTCGGCGGCAGTATCGCTACCGCTGGAGGGTTAGTCTTCATCGCGGCTACTAACGACAGCCGCTTCCGCGCTTTCGAGTCGCAGACCGGACGGTTAGTTGTGGGAGCAGCCGATCGACGCTAATGGGCACACGATTCCGATCACTTACTTGGGCAAGGACGGGAAGCAGTATGTGGCTATCATGGCGGGCGGGGGTGGCGGCTACTTCGGCGGTACGCCGAGCGACAGCGTTATAGCGTTCGCACTCGGAGAACATCGAGCCCCTGCAGCGGTGACCAGCCCAGCGCCAAACGGGACTCGAACCGTCCCTGGCCGCCCAGCAATCCCAGCCGTTTTGCCGGACGGCCCCGGAAAGGCCGTCGTCCAACGAACGTGCGGCGGGCCGTGTCACAGCATGGACACGGTCACCGGTGTCCGGCGGGACCGGGCAGCGTGGGTCGCAATGGTCGACAACATGGTCGCTCGCGGGGCCACTGCCAAGGAGAGTGAGATCAAGATGATCGTCGATTATCTTGCCCGTTACTTCGGCAAGTAGTCATCGCGCGTCGGGGCAAAGCTATCCTATCGACCACGATACAATGTAGCTTGCGATTGACTCTATCGGGTCTGATTCTTTCGACCCTAGCTCTAGCCCCTCTGTACGCGGCTCTGCCGCCGCTCGTCTGTCCCGCGGGTGGACCTATCGGGAGCGTCGATCTCCGCGTGCTGTCTCCATCCAGTGGAGGCGAAGCGTTGCCCTTGCGCACTATCAATCGTCTTCAGGAAGGCGATCGTCTCCTGTACCGCCCGCTGCTTCGATCGGGCGAAGAACGCAAGGGCGAAGTCGCATTGGTACTCGTTCCTGCGAATACCGCAACAGCTGGAGAGAAACTACGCATTCTCGATCAGAAGCCGGCGAATAAGCCGCAGGAGTGGACGGTGCCGTGGCGCGTCGGAGTGGTGGCCTTTGTGTACGGACCATCAGGCCTCAATGCGAAGCGCGTAGAGGGATTCCTTTCCCGCGACCAGGAACTCGTAGCGCAGCTGGCGGATTATGCGGAGAAGACGGCCCAAACCGAGGCTCTGATCGCGACGCTTTCGTCTCCCAACAGCTCTTCCGCCGCGGTGGAGTCGGCGTTGCAGGGTTTCTCTTCGCAATACGGATTGAGTGCCCAGATAGACCGGACCGCTCCGCCCAACCAGCAGGCAATGACGCTGTTCAGGACGCTGAATCCGGCGATTGCCACCTATGACCCGATCTCTGCACAAGGGTCGCAATCGTTCGGGCAGGCGGCTGGACTGGCGACATCGGTCGCTACGCTGTTTTTCGGCAGCCCTGTCGGCTTGGCTGCAGGCGGGACAGCCATGTTACTGGAGCTCCGTTCGGTGGCTTTTCCGCGTGCTGAGTTCCGTTCCTCGTTTTCCCAATCGCTGCCCAACGACGGCCTGGGTTTGTGCGGTCGCCGGGACCCGGCCCGGCCACATACCAAAGTCGCTTATCTGTGGGCCTCCCGTGTCCCAAACGTGGCGCCGCCGAAGCTTGCAATTCGCAAGGAGAACTCAATCCCCGCTGCGCTTAAATCGCCCGTGCCGGTGACCGTGGCGGATGCGGATTGGAAGTTCGTGGACCGGGCGCGCGGTTGGACTTTGCAGGGCGAAAACGGAAAACCGATCCCGATCGGCGTTCAGAAGTTGGGTAGCACCAAGTTGCTGGAGTTAGACCTGACTGAAGCAGTGAAGCCTGGCAACTACACGCTATGGGCGAATTGGGACTGGGACCATTTTCCTGTCGAAGGCAACATCGAAGTAAGGCCGTTGAGTGACTTCTCCACCGCACGTCCCGTAGCATCCTCGCAAGACTTGCTGGTGGCTAAGACGGGGAAAGTCTCTGTCACGCTGGAAGGCAGTGACTTTGAATTTGTCACGAAGGTGGAAATCGAAAAGGTGAACGACCAGTTTGGGTCGCCCTCGCCAATTCCATTCGCCTTGCCGCGAGGATTGCGGCAAGGGCCTCAAGATCGCATGGACATCCAGGTGAACACGATCGATTTGGATCCGGGCGAGTATAAGCTGCTGATTTCTCAGCTGGACGGCAAAATGCGAAACATGCCGTTGCGGATACTGCCCGCGCCGCCGGTTATCGATAATCTTCCCGTGGTGCTCAACCAAGGCGAATCGTCAGGTAAGTTTCGGCTCAAAGGTAAACGGCTGGAATTGTTGACACATGCAGCAGTGGCAAGGGGAACAGCCCAACTCGGACCCGTTTGTCCAAATCAAACTGAACGAGAGCTGGACCTCAGCATGGAGCCCGATATCGCCGCTGGAACCAGTTTCGCTCTGAAGGCCTACATCAAGGACCGGAGCGAGCCTTGGGTACTCTCTGACGCGGTTCGGATTGCAGGCCCCCGGCCGAATATCACCGAAGTACGAGTGTCTCAGCCGCCCGATCAGGACGTGCAACTTGAGCGCGGCGAGTTGCCCGGCGGAATGTACCTGAGTGCCATGATGCGCGTGGAGCACTTGCAATCGAATAGCGTTCTGAAGCTGAATTGCGAACAGCCCGGGCACTCTGCCGTTACGCTACGGATCGGCGAACGATCGGGAGCACAAAGCCTTCAACAACTCGCCCCGGACCAGATGTTTCTCTCGTTTGATACGGGGGCATGGCTCAACGGCTGCGTCTTACAAGCCGCCGTAGCGAATGGCAGTGAAGGGGAATCAGGGATATACACGTTGGGGCGCATCGTGCGCGTTCCGAAGATCGAACGCCTCGACCCACCAGCGGGCGATGACGGCACGAGCGCTCTATATGCCACCCTGACAGGGCAGAATCTGGAGACGATCGAAAAGATAGGCTGGAGTGCCGATCGCGGCGAACTCGTCACGGAACTCCCACTGCCCGTTTCTAGTGATGCCACCAGGCAGAGTATGCGAATCCTTCTCCCCCTGCCTCCCACCGCGAACTCGCCGCTCTACGTCTGGTTGAGAGGCGAGTCCCAGCCTCGTTTGACTCGAGTACACGCTAAGTAAACAGAGAAACTCGCGACAAACTCGTCAACGCTTTTTGGCTACAGCCTTCGTATTCTTGGTTCCTGTCTTCTTACTACCTGAGGATGTTTTGTTCTGCTGCGTCTTGCCCGCTTTAGCCGCTGTTTTTGGTTGGTGTCCCTGCGCGGCGGACCGCTTGGCTTTTGGATGCTCTTTCTGCCACTGGTCCAGTTCCTTTCGACGCTCTGCCCGGACCATCTTCTCGTCAGGTTTTAGTTGCGACTCAGGCTTTGGCCGGCAACTTCCCTGCTCATGTTCTTCTTTCCCCGGAACTGGGACGTAACCCGGCCAGCACCGATTAGTTTGCTTGTTGCTCGCCAAACCATTTCTCCTCGAACGTGAGACGCATCTACGGTCGAATATGCCACTGCGCAGAAAAAAGATCTCTCTCCATTGCCATCGCATCTTCTTAATCAATCCGTAAATCGCATTGCGCTAGCTCGCCTAGGCTGGAGCAGGCTCTCGCGAAAACTACGCCGCTCCGCGCGGGTATTCAGAGACTCACTCAAGCCCAACAATGTCGACCATCCAGTCTTCGCGTTATAGAATTTCGCATCTGAATACCCTGCGTCCTCGGGTGTGTGTGATTTTGTCAATCCGGTGTGGCCACAGTCCATGCGCACCGAGGTCAGTGACGTGCGCCAACTGCCCCCGGGTTTGGATGTTGGCTCCGTCTGAATGCAAGATCAGTACAGGCGCACGCGAAGTAAGTTATTCAGTGGCGTCGCGTGCGCCACTCTATTTGCAGTTCGGCAGTTCAAGCCAGGACAGAAATTAGTCAAGATTCCGCGCAACCTTAAGCCGAACGAGATTGTGCCGTTCACGCCGGCAGAAGTGACCGCAATCCTGAAAGCCTGCGACGGCATAGGAAAGAACCAGTATGAGCGGCTGCGGTGCAGGGCGATGATCCTGATGCTGCGCTATAGCGCGCTGCGAATTGGGGACGTGAGCATGCTCGCTCGCGACCGGATCAGCCGCGATGGCGAGAGGTGGCGGATATTCCTGCGTACCGAAAAGAGCGGCCAGCCTTGTTTTCCTACCCGTTCCGCCCGATATGAAGGCGGCACTGGATGCCGTACCAGCTCCGCTACGGAATCGGGACTCCCGGTATTTCTTTTGGAACGAGCAAGGCAAGCCGAAAAGACACAAGGCGGATGTGGATCGGTGTCTTCGTGCGGTGTTCAAGGCATAGGGAGTGGAGAAGGCAACCGCGCACCGTTTCAGACACACCATGGCCACTGAGTTGCTTGGCCGTGGGCCTTCCTTTGAGGACGCGGCGGATATCCTCGGCAACAGTCCGGACGCGGTGCGAAAACACTATGGAAATGGAGTGTGCAGCGTCAGAGCCCGATTGATGATCTGATGGATCTGGTTTACTTCGGGGTGCCTGCGGTCCAGCCGGAAATAGAACGCATCTAGTAAATGAATGGCGGAGGCTGAAGGATTCGAACCTTCGAACGCCTTGCGACGTTAACAGTTTTCAAGACTGCCGGATTCAACCACTCTCCCAAGCCTCCGTGCCGTTTTATTCTAACCAACTTGGAAACATTTTGGAGACAAACGAAAATCCTGGCTGCAAGTCCATAGAATTAGTAATTTCCCAGACGGAGGAACTTGGATTGGAACCCCCGGTACAGTTTCCCGTACTGCGGTTCTCAAGACCGCCGCCTTAAACCACTCGGCCATTCCTCCGTCTTCAATCGTATCTGATTTCATTGCGCTACAGCGACTGTCTGTCGAATTCTGAATAATCAGCCTAACCTCCATGCCTTTGCCTCATTCCAGTCCTTACCCTGGAAGCATGGGATGGATTTCCTCACCCGAGGCGGGGGTAGCTATGCTGACCCTGACGGTTCTCGAAATCGTGCTCGGGATCGACAACATCGTTTTCATCAGCATCCTGTCGAGTAAACTGCCTTGGCCCGGGCGCGCACGCTAGGCTTCGCGTTGGCAATGGTTACGCGGGTTTCTGCTGCTGCTGTCGCTCGCTTGGATCATGCCTCTCACCGCGCCGCTTTTTGCCGTACTCGCACATGAGGTTTCGGGCCGCACTCTGATTCTCCTCGTTGGCGGTATATTTCTGATTTGGAAAAGCACTCACGAAATACACGAGCGTCTGGTCAGTGCTTTCGTCTAGCGGCATCCAACTGTGAAGATGCTGGCGCTCAGTTTCCTGTTGCTGATCGGCGTCACCCTAATCGCGGACGGCCTTGGCCAGCATATGTCCAAAGGGTACGTATACTTTGCCATGGCGTTCTCCGTGTTCGTGGAGGTGCTGAACCTGCTCGCCAGGAAAAGGCAGGGTTCAGATTCGGCGCGACAATTCAGGGCCGGCCGCTGGCATAACTACCGGAGAAACAACCAAACCAGTCGAAATATTGAGGAGCTCGCAGAAAAGGCCTATTCCCTGCCGCCAAGCGATTTACGGAATGAACTGGCTCAGATACCTGCCGCTCTGGATCAGCGACGCTTTGCGATTCTCGAGCGATCCCTCATAGGCCCGGTCCTCGACCTCGATACACACCGGACCGCTGTACCCGGAGTCGCTCAGTACAGATGTGAACTTGCCCCAATCCACGTCGCCCAGCCCGGGAAGCTTGGGCGTATGGTACTCCAGCGGATGCGCCATGATCCCCACGGAGTTCAGACGCGCATGATCGATTCGCGCGTCCTTGGCATGCACGTGATGGAAGCGGCCCGCGAACTCGCGGATCGCCGCCAGGTAGTCCATTTGCTGCCAGACCAAGTGGGATGGATCGAAATTCAAGCCGAACGATTTACTCGGGATATCCTCGAACATGCGCCGCCAGATCGCGGGTGTTGTCGCCAGATTCTTCCCGCCCGGCCACTCGTCCCGCGTGAAGTACATCGGACAGTTCTCAATTCCGATGCGCACTCCATGATGCTCCGCGTGCTCGATCAGCGGTCTCCAGACTTCCAGGAATCTGGGCCAGTTATCGTCCACCGATTTGGTCCAGTCGCGGCCCACAAATGTGTTCACCACATCTATGCCCATTAACGCCGCGGACTCGACCACTTTTCGGATATGGTCGATGTACACCTGGGCCTCATCCCGGTCGGGTGTCAGCGGATTGGGATAGTACCCCAGCCCGCTGATCTTCACGCGGGCTGCGGCGAACTGTTCCTTGATCCGGGCCGCTTCATCGGGAGTCATCGTAGCGACATCCACATGCGTGACTCCGGCATAGCGCCGCTCAGCCTTGCCCTTGGGCCAGCACATGACTTCGATGCAATCGAACTTAGCCAGCGTGGCGAAGGACAGGACCTCGTCTAACGAGAGGTCCGGAAGGATGGCACTAACGAATCCGAGTGTCAACATAGCTGATAACCACGCGATCTTACCACGTTCCTAGTAGACTCAATACAAGCGAGGACACGTGATGCGAACAAGACGCGATTTCGGAAAACTGCTGCTGGCCGGTATGCCCGTTGCCATCGCGACGGCTGCCCGGATCAATTCCACGGTGAAGGGAGTTCGATTGGGAGTGTGCACGTATAGCTTCCGCGATCTGCCCCGGACCCCCGGCCAGGACAATGTCGACGCCATTATTCAAGCACTGCAGGAGACCGGTGCCGGCGAAACTGAGCTCTTCGCGCCGAATGTCGAGCCGGCTAGTGCGATGAGCGCCATGCGTCCGGGTGGACCAGGGGGACCGGGCGCGTCGCCTAAAGCAGCCGGGCCTCCAAGCGCCGAGGCGAAAGCCGCAATGCGAGCGCGTATGAATGGTCCTGAAGCCAAGAAGGCGCGTGAGGATCTTCGCCAATGGCGGCTTTCGACTCCGGCGAGTCACTTCGAAGCCATCCGGGCGAAGTTCGACACGGCCGGCATCAACATCGACGCGTACACCATGAACTACCGCGATGACTTCACGGACGATGAAATCGCCAAGACCTTCGAGCAGGCGAAGGCTCTGGGCGCCAAGACCATCGCCTCCTCCACCCAAGTCAGCATGCTGCCCCGGCTGGAGCCGATGGCCGCGAAGTACAAGATGAACGTGTCGCTGCACGGCCACGCGTCGGTGAACGACCCGAACGAGTTCTCTACTGCGGAAACGTTCCAGAAGGCCCTGGATGCTTCCAAGTACTTTATGGTGAACCTGGACATCGGCCATTTCTCCGCTGCCAACTTCGATCCGGTCGAGTACATTCGCCAGCATCACGACCGCATCACGCATCTGCATATCAAAGATCGAAAGAAAGACAACGGCGCAAACATGCCATTCGGCGAGGGTGACACGCCGATCAAACAGGTGCTTCAGCTGCTTCGCGACGAGAAATACGCCATTCCTGCGCTGGTGGAATACGAGTACCGTGGTACTGGGACTTCAGTCCAGGAAGTCAAGAAGTGTATGGATTATATGAGGAACGCGTTGGCGTAGCAGAGACTTAAAGCTATCGTACGGGCAGCTTATCCACCACGGACAAACAGTGCGATTGCCCGTCGCAGCGGAATGCCCGGCGCACGTCAACCGGTCCCGTCGTGCATTCGCCCTGGTACTCAACGAGATTGCGATCCATCGCATTTAAGTGCCACTGCAGTGAGACCCGAAGCATCTTGACCGCATGACGGGCACAGGCCATGCAGCCTTGGTCGGTAACGGCGGCGAGGCATCGCACCTGATTTCTCAACTCTTCATGCTGTCGCTTGTGATCCTCGGTCGAAGCATAGGCGCTGGACCGCATGAGAACTTCTTCGCTCTGGAACAGCGCATCCATGGAGGTGCGAAGAGTGGTCACCAGCCCGCGTACGCCGGAATCCGTCTTGGCGCTCGAGGCGAATTCAATCTGGCGAATGAGTAGAAAGACGCCCTCGTAGGCGCGATACATGGTCGCGTAGTTGAAAAGTTCGCTACCCGGCAGACCTTGCACAACTCTCTTATCGTGCGCGCAGGAGACAGGTCGCTTAGGAAAAACCTTAAGCCGCTTGGTCGCCAGGCGCAGCCGGCGTCATTCGTGCTGATAAACTGTACGCACTATGCTATCCAGGCGCGCTCTGGTGGTGTTCGGCGGCGGGTTCGCGCTCGCCGCGGATGAGTTTTGGAATAACACGAAGCCTGCGGAGTGGTCTGAAAAGGATATCCAACGTTTGCTGACACATTCCCCATGGACCAAACAGGTCACAGTCGATATGCACATCGCTGGAGCCGTCGGTGGCGAGCCGGTGGACCGGTCGGCTGGCCGCGGCGGCCGAGGTGGTGGCAGTGGCGAAATGACCGCCGAAAGCGGCGGATTGGGCGGCGGTGGAGCAGCCATGGGTGGCCGCGGAGGCGGCCGCGGGCGTAGCGGTGACGACACCGCCGGCGGCGGCATGCAGAACCGCCCCGAAGTAAAGGCCATCGTCCGTTGGGAGAGCGCCCGGCCAGTGCGTGACGCCATCAAGAAAGAGCTGCCAAAAGAACTGGCCGAGAGCTATCTCATCAGTGTCACCGGTGTTCGCTTGAATGGGCGTGGTGACGATGCGGGGCTGGGAAACGAAGTGGTCGAGCGCCTGAAGAAGTCCGTGCAACTGCAACGCAGAGGGAGCGATCCCAT
>CAWKLV010000030.1:0-31771 GCA_963850575.1 uncultured Acidobacteriota bacterium
AACCGAAGGGTTGTAGGTTCGAGTCCAACCTGAGGAGCCAAACCATTCTTCTTAACTATTTTTCCTCCCATTGGTTTGCAGCGCCGGGCCTGAAGTGCGTCCGGCCGGCTCGCCGGTTCCCCAATTCTGCGCACAATTTGAAGGCTTCCGCCCCAACGACGGAATTCTCCGTTTCGCGAGGAGAGGGTTGGGCCAGGGGAGGAACCGTGGACGGTTGCGCTCGAAAACCGACGTGGGTGGCCTCGAATTCTCCAATTCTCCGGTTAGCAGGTGGCTTTCGTTAACAGGGTGTTCCTCTCGTCACCCCAAGAGAAACCCGAACTGGACTACGATGAGAGTTGGCCCGTGCCCAAGTTGACCGGCCGGGTGTCTGCGCCGTCTATACCCGCCAATCGGTGAGGACCGAATCCGACTTCACCTCTTGCCAAGTCCAACGCGAGTTGTGCGCCGATTTCGCCGTCGGCAAGGGTTTCCGGGTCGTTGAGGAGCAGTTTGACGATGAGGGCTATTCCGGCGCGAGCCTCGATCGCCCGGCGCTCCAGGAACTTCTCAGCCAAGTCCGACGCGGCCAAATCAATGCGGTTGCGGTCCAGCGGCTCGATCGGCTATCCCGGCGGGTGTTACAGTGCGCCGGCATCCTAGACGAGTTTCGCCGGGCCGGCGTCGAGGTTTTGATCGCGGAGGTCCCGGAGTCCGACAACGGTTCCTCTGGCAGGCTGCTGACGAATCTGCTCTCTTCCTTCGCGGAATTCGATACGGGAAATGACTACCAGTCGTATCGCCGACACGCGCGCCGGACTGGTGGCGCGGGAACGTCGTTTCGCGGGCAGGATCCCGTTTGGATATTCAACTGACCCGAAAACGAAGCAACTTGTACCCCGCCCCACGTGAAGCCGGAATCAACTTGCGGCCGATGGCGTCAAGGCTTCGGTGATCGAGCAGACCGCGCTTCTTCGCAACTGGCGGACCCGACGCGGGAAGCGCTGGACTGCTCGTCAAATCCTCGATACCGTATCGAATCCCGTCTACATCGGCCGCTTCCGTGCACCGCAAGGCAGAAGGCCTGGCGCACACCCAGCCATCATCGACGAACCACTTTTCCAAAGGTGCGCCAACGGTCTATTCCTACGCGATCGAAGCCGCAGTCCTCACTGAATTGGGTGTGGGTTCGAGGCTCTCCTCGAAAGAGCAATCCGATCCCACACTCCATGCGTGGTAGTCTTCGCACTTGGCTACAACCTCGCTGAAGCGGTAGTCAGGGGACAGCACCTCAACGCGCAGATACACGGGCTCCGGTGAATAGGGGTACGGCGACTCGCTAGTTCGGTGCACTGCCACACCCGGCACCAGGTATTTCCCTTCCCGCCCTTTCCCCGTGAGTTCCGGCAGGACCTCGAAATCGTTTTGTAGCTGGTGAAGCAGCAGCACCCTCATCTGCATTTGGCGTGCTTGTACGTAGGCATTGGCTTGGGCCGCAGGACGCCGTCGATGTAGTCACAAGCCGGCTTGTACGGGGTCTTCAGATACTCTTCAACCGAAATGAGAGTTGTGCCGCTGGCCACATGAACATTGTATTTATTCCGGCTTGCTGTCTTTCCTGGCTTTCACCGCGTCCACCATCTCGCGCCAGTAGCTGCGAAGAAAGGGCGGGTTCTCCATGCTGTCCAGCACGTAAGAGCGGTCTGCGCGTTCCATGTCGAGGACGGCGGTAATCAGCTCTTCCTGATAGAAACCCGCTTCGGCCAACGGAATCCCATTCGGCTCGCGGATGAACGATGCGCCGCTGGAAGTCTGCCTACCGTCCGGCGATTGACCCACTGTATTCGCGACGCAATGAAACATCTTGGAATTCGGCCCAGCGGGCTGCTGCGCGCGGCCGGAGATTCGCTTCCACGCCACCGCTTCGATCTCATCCGAGCTGCACGATGGATGGAATAAGATTTGCGCTCCAGCCATGGCCGGAATGCGATAGAGTTCCGGGTGCCGCCCGTCGCGGCAAATCACCAGCGTGCAGGGAACGCCGTCGATTTCAAACAGTGACAGCTTGTCGCCGCCTCTGCAATACTGCTTTTCGTCGCGACCCGCCATGTTGACTTTGGCGTACTCGTGAATGATTTCACCGCTCGGCGCGATCACGTGGGCCAGATTCAAGAAGCGGTCGCGGGTTTTACGGATAGTACCCACGATCACCCATAAGCGGCGCTCCTTAGCTGCCGCGCATACCGTATCCAGAGCCGCCTGGACCTCGTGGTCCGGTAGAGCAATCAGAGTGGGAAAGTAGTAACTGGTGAGGTTCGCTTCCGGAAACAGCACAACGCGGCTGCCAGCGCGGTGGGCCTCACGCAGATAGTGCAGCGTAACTTCGAGATTGCGCTCAAGTTTTGTGGCCCAATGCATCTGGACACAGGACACCTGTAACGTTCTAGGGTTCACGAGCACGAATATACTACGGGTGCAACAGACGCGTTACACTTTCATACAACCCAGGACGAAGGAGTTCGAAGTGAAACGCCGGTTGTTTGGTCTATTACTGTTTATCCCCCTGCTGGCTCTTCCGCAGATATCGAGTCAGAAAAAGAGCAAGGCTCCCCAACAGAGGGAGGTGAAGGTCCAGAAGACGTCGCTGACTAAAGAGCAGGAACTCCAGTTGGGCAAGGAAGCGGCGGCTGAGGTGGAGCGCACCATGGAGGTGATCAAGAACCCCGCAGCCGAGGCTTGGCTGAATAAGATCGGTCAACGGCTGGCGCAAACGCCGCAGGCCAACGCTTATCCCTACTACTTCAAGCTGGTAAACGACCCCTCCATCAACGCGTTCGCCCTCCCGGGCGGCCCGATGTTCGTCCACACGGGGCTGATTCGTGAGGCCGAAAGCGAGGATCAGGTGGCTGGGGTGCTGGCCCACGAGATGTCGCATGTCGCGCTACGGCATGGCGCCAGTCAGATGTCCAAGCAGCAGACCTGGCAGATGATCGCGGGAGTAGTCGGCGCCGCGGCGGGCGTGGCGGGCGGGGGTCAATGCGGGTTGCTGTGCCAGGCGGTCCAAATGGGCGGCGGACTCACCGAGAACGCGATGCTGATGAGGTTCTCCCGGGATCATGAACGCGATGCGGATCTGAATGGCGCGCGAATGATGGCGGCGGCGGGTTATAACCCCATTGAACTGGCGCGGTTCTTCGAAAAGCTGCAGGGCCAAATGGGCGCGGCGGCGCAACCGAAAGGTTTGCAGGCCTTCCTCTCATCGCATCCATCGCCGGGCAACCGCGTGCAGTATGTCGATGAGGATATCGCGTTCTATCCTAAGCGCGATTACAATGCCGGGACGGGCGAATTCGGGCAGGTGCAAAAAGTCGTGGCGAAACTGCCGCCGCCCGTGAAGAAGCCGGCGGCTCTGTTGGCTCCTGTTCAAGGGCAACCTCGCCAGGGCTTGCCGCAAGGGTTCAAGGATTTGCAGACGCAGGGTTTCGCGATCGCTTATCCGGCTGCCTGGCAGGCGGGACAAGGTCAGCAAGCCGGGGGCATCTACATCGTCCCTCGAGGCGGCGCAGCCAAAACTCAGTCCGGCGGCGTGGAATTGATCCTCGGGGCTCTGGTCGACTACTACCGGCCGCCCAGCGGCAAGCTCGGCCTTGCGGACGCCACCGGTGAGTTGCTGCAATCCTTGAAGTCCGGTGATCCGAATATGCGAATCGAAACGCCGCAACCGGCGGACTTGGGCGGCAAACCCGCATTGAGGACGAAGATCTCGACGAAAACTTCGTACCAGCAGGAGCCCGAGCAGATTGTGTATTTGTACACGGCGGTACGTCAGGACCTTCTATTTCAGATCGCCTTCGGCGCGCCGCCATCGAAGTTGAGTGAAGCGGAGCCGATGTTTCAACAGATCGCGCAGACGCTGCAGTTCAAAGATTAGCCCGTCGTAGGAATCCTGTGGGTCACCGGTGCGTTCGAACCTGGGCCCTGGAAGATACCCGCGAACCGGCGACCGAGCCGTACAGCGTAGCTTTCAGCCCTTTCCTGTCCGCTTAATGTCTGTGCCTTGCGTCTGCCTTTGCCAGACGGAAAGAAGCGAATGCTTGCCATAGAATTCGCGAGACGATTGAATGGTTTGTTTCCAATGCCTTCATTCGCCGAAGGGGTGCTGGTCCGGACGCCACGTTCCGTCGGCTGTTCCGTATGGACTAGCAATGACGACCATATAACCGTCCGGGTCCCGCACCCAACACTCCCAGTGATTTGGGCCGCCGTTACCATCTGGAGGGTTTCGATGGCGCGGCATGACAATCTCGACGTGCATTGCAGCGGAGCGCTGCATCACCGCCTCAAAATCGTCGACCTCGAACCATAGCAAGACGCCGTTTCCATATGGCTTATCGTTACGATCGCCAATCGCGCCGTGATGATGTTCAGCATCGAAGCTGTGCAACTGAAGGACGAGTTGCCCATTCGAAACCAGTTGTTCATATGTGGAGCCGCCATGATTGCTCCGGCAGCCCAGTAGACCCTGGTACCATCGGCTGCTTGCTTCCACATCGGTCACGGCGATGAGAGGTTGGGGACACATCGCGCTATCGTATCAACTCCACTCGACGTCATGGCCTTTACTGCCGGTCGGTTCTTAGCCACTCGGGCAACTGCGCCGTAAGGCCGGATCTATCACCGATCCAGTTTCAGGTCTTCGGCATGAATTATCGGGTCCGGCTCGGCGCGCATAACCGCGAATAAGGCCACTTCCGGTTCAAGTGGATTGGTCCCAGATGCCGACCATCGGGAAGGAAGCCCATATTCGCGGAGTTCCGAAGGTGAGCTAACACTTTCACAACCGGAACGTCTGAGTGGTCGATGCAGAGTTCAGGGATCTGGATCGTAACAGCAGCGATGGGCATCGCCTCCCTCCAGTCCTTCGCAGGCTAGTGTCCGGCGTGAGGGCAATGAGGCGATCCGGCAGCAGTTGCAGCCTGTGATCCGTTCGATTTGCGACTCTGCGGGTTCTGCACGCTTCCTGCTCAGAATATCTGGGCTACCGGGTGTGCAGTCTACCGGTGCCGAAGTCACGGGATATAACGTCGACGCTGACCTGTCTCGGATTGTCGGCAGCGCCTGCGCACCTCGCGGCAAATACTCCGTGGAGTACTACTTTCGCTTCGGAACACTGATCCACGGTTATGAAAACTTCGAGTTCTACGACGACACTGCCCCGAAGCGAGCAAGGAGAAACGTCAAAGGCACGCTTCACGGCCGACAATTCGCGACACGCCTCAAAGCCGGTCTATCGCCGTCAGAACCGATTCCGGCCGGGCACGCACACGGATATCATCCGTCAGGTTTACCCAACGAATCGTGCCGGCCGCATCAACGAGGAACTCCGCCGGCCGCGCGATGTCTTTACCTTCTTCGCCGCCCTTGCCATGCAGCACTCCGTACCGGCGGATCGTCTCAGCCTTCGGATCGGAAAGGAATGGGAAGGTATATCCTCGGGACTGGCAGAGCTTCTTTGACTCGGCGGGCGTATCCACGCTGATTCCTACTACTTCAATGCCACGCCGATGAAACTCGTTTAGCTGCCGCTCGAAACCCCGCAACTCGGAGTTGCAGAACGGTCACCAGTACCCACGATAGAAAACCATCACAACTCCACGATGATCCTTCAAGAGATCGGCGGATGAGACTTGCTTGCCAGCGGTATCCACGAGAACGAACGGCGGGGCTTTCTGGTTGACTCCTAAGGCGGTTTCTGCGGATGGGAGTTGCTTCGAGAAGTAGCTGATGCTCACAACGAAGAAGGCGAATAGAAGGGCGCTCAGCGAAGCGAGTATCGAGCCGCTGATCCTGCCACGATAGTGCTCGGGATCGCCGAACGCGCGCCTGACGCCGACCGCCAGCAGCGCGCCACCGATCAGGAATAATAGATAGTTCGCCCACGGAATATCGCGAGTCGCGGGGAACAACGCGAAGAATGGGACGTAGCTCACCAGCGCAATAAGAACGATCGCGAATCCCGCCCAGTTTAGAATGTTCCTACGACGCCCCAGACCCACGAACCTCGTCATTAGTATAGTCGGTAGATCTCACATGAGATCCTCAAAGCGGTGGGGTGTGGCGAATGGTAGCGCGGCATCCAATCCGGGTCGGTTTACGGACAAACCGGCGTTGGGAAGCGACGGTCAAGTCGACGTATCACGCCCACCGCGTCCCCGTGGTCCACTCAGTTCGGATTCACCTCAATAAGTTCGGGACCAGCGACTCCTCGCATCCGCAGGAACACGCGGTGCAATCACATGCGCCGCAGCAGGTCGCCCTTCCGGCAGTCTCTACGGTTCCTTTTGGTCGACCATCGTATCCTACTCGTTTCTTTCAGCGCCCCATGCGCTTTCAAAGGGGCCGACGTACGTCCATGGAAACTCTACAGCGTTCTCTGCGAAAGTTCAGGTCGATCTGTGAGCCCGGGGTGAAGCCCTCGAGCGCCTGACCGACAAAATCAAGACTGGCCCGCCCCAGGTGTAGCGTTACTGCACGCGATCGTGGACGGTCACCGCGAATCCGGAACGCTTCACCAGCAGCACGGCCAGGAAGATACCGGCCAGGACGTCGAATGACAGACAGAAACCGGGCCACCACAGCGGAACACTCGGATTCTGAATAAACTTTTGATGAAAGAAATCAAAAACTCCGTGTCCGGCGAGCGCGCCGACAACCAACCAGAGGTTCTTCTTGAATCCCGCCACCGCCAGAATGAGAAACCCGCCGGCCACCGAAGACTCCATCGTCCGTGCCGATGTGGAATTTCCCATAACGGCAAACAAAATATAGTAGGTGGCGATCACGATTAGCAGCGTCGGATAGAAGACGCGGTCGCGGTCAAATCCAGCCAGCGAAGCAAAAGCGCACACCGCTGCTGCCAAGACAACCCCGATCAGATATTCCATGTCATACCTATTGCCCGGCCGAAGCCTTGAGCGCCAGCGTTATCATGAGCCTGGCAATTTGGTGACGGAGCTGACGTACGCCGCCTCGATCCTTACAGTCTCGTCCAGAGAACGAGAGCTGCCTAAGTCCCGCACGATTGTTCCACCTGACGACTAAAAGCCTTCTTGGCCCGATGTTCGCGGACGGCGGCATTTTCGGCAGTGATGCCCGAGTGCCGCGCCAGGAGCCTGCCAGCTTCCGGATCCACGATCCGCAGCGCATGTCGATACTCGGCTTGAGAGATGCCCCGACGGGCTCTATAGCCCAGGCAGAGGTGGTGACGGCGATTGTGATCCATCACGGAGTTGGCTATGACCTGATAAGACTAGGCCATAACCTTCTCATCCTGCATACCAGCCCCTGGCTCCATCCGCGCGCAAACGCTGCTTGCAGAAGGTTCGTCGGCGGCTCTGGACTCGACAGGCCGTTCCAGGAAGGCCAGAAGCTCGCGGTGTCCTCCAACCGGTTGCGCTACCTCCTCGGAGGATAGCAACTTGGAAGGTTTGGATCCAAAGCTCACCCAGAAAGCCGTTCACTTCGGCCCATCGACGCAAATGTTTAGACCAGCGTTCCCCCACGCAAATTGGCGCACCACCCGTCACTCTGCCCGTATAAAAGCCCAAACTGGAAAGGTTCCGCAATGCATTGAAGCTCTTGCCTGCATCCCAAGGGAGAAACGCCACCCCATAATCCACGCCGAAAAGATCAGATCGCCTGAAAAACGCCTGTGTTTGCCCCATTTGGCTCGTCAACGTTCCTTCGAAACACGCGCTCGCCGAACCCACGTAGATGAAGGGGCTTGCACTTTCGTCACGCCAAACCTCAATTTGATATATCGGGCAGCGTGTTTGATTGCCCGTTGTTTGGGTGCCCCCGAAATGGCTGTTCACACCACTCCAACGTAAGGTAACCCGCTGATTGCAAACGAAGACCGGTGTCTCAAAAACCACTCCAAATTTAGCCCCAACCTACAATGAGGCCAGGAGCAGAGAAATGAACGCACCGGTCAAAATCAATCCCGAGCCGAAACCGCTCGACCCTTTCTACACACTTCGCGACGACCTCGCGCGGACTCACCCTCCGGCCAACGGCTATGAACGTATACTTCTCACCGCCGCCGCGCAGGCTTGGCAGCGCCTGCAACACGCTCAGGATCTCGAACGCCGTGTATCCGAGAGGACGGGTCCGCTTGAACTCTTCTCTGCCCAGCGCGAAGCTTTCCACACGCTGACCCACCACGTAATGAGCTGCGAACGCGCGTGGCGGCAAGCCCTTGGCCAACTCGAGAGAGCCCAGCGCACCCGTGCCGGCCTGGCATTCCGCTCTCCCCACCCCCTGCCTCGGCCCCGATCCTCGGAATTACGAAACAAAGCCAACGTCAACGTCAGCGCCCTTTCTGCCTAAGGTCCGCCAGTACGATCGAACTATAATGGAGGCATCACTAAGAAGAGAATTGCCGATAAGATAAACCACGAAGTATGTTGCTGTCCATACTAATCCCGGTTTACAACGAGCGTACCGTTATAGAGCGCAGCCTTTCGCTGGTCTTGGCGGCCCCATTGCCGGAGAACATGGAACGCGAGTTGATCGTCGTCGACGATTCGTCTACAGATGGGACCTGGTCCATCCTTCAGCGCCTCGCAGCGGCGGAACCGCGGATCCGGCTGTTTCGTCACGAAAAAAACCAGGGCAAAGGCGCCGCTGTGCGGACCTGCATCGGCGAAGCCCGAGGCGATTTCTCCATCGTCCAGGACGCTGATCTGGAATACGATCCGAAGGAATATCCGAAGCTGCTCCAGCCCCTCCTGGACGGCCACGCCGATGCTGTCTTCGGCTCCCGGTACATGGCCGGCGAGCAAACCCGCATCCTTCCGTTCTGGCATTCGATGATCAACAAGGGTCTGACCCTGATCTCGAACATGTTCTGCAATTTGAACTTGTCGGATATGGAGACGTGCTACAAGGTTTTCCGGACGGACCTTCTGAAGAGCATTCCGATCCGGTCCAATCGCTTCGGCTTTGAGCCCGAGATCACGATGAAGTGCTCCAAGCGCAAGTTCCGCGTTTATGAGGTGCCCATCAGCTATCACGGCCGGACATACGAGGAAGGCAAGAAAATCGGCTGGAAAGATGGAATCAAGGCGCTGGGCGTAATCCTTCATTTCTGGTTGATTGACGATTTGTATGTACAGCCTTACGGGCGCACGTTCCTCAACAACATGACCGGAACACCGCAATATCTGAGCTGGGTGGCAGACACCATCCGCCGCCATTTGGGCGACAGCATCATCGAAATCGGCGCAGGAATCGGCAACATGACGGGACGTTTGATGTCGCGCCGGTTGCATTACGTCGCCGCCGAGCGCGACCCGTTATTCCTGCATGCTCTACGCAATCGCTTCTTACGTACCCCGAACGTCACCGTGGCTCCCCTCAATCCGGCGGAGCCGGAACAATTTGAGCAATATCGTGAGTTGTTTGAAACCGGGCTGTGTCTGAACATCCTGGAATACGCCGGCGACCCCGCGTCCGTTCTCCATTCGCTGTCGCGATCTTTGAAGCCCGATGGACTGTTGATCGTCCTCGTACCGCAAGGGCCCTCTCTATTCGGATCAGTCGACCAGACGCTCGGTCACAAACGGCGCTTCTCGCGCGAGCAGATCACCGAACTCCTTCACGCGGAAGGGCTCTCGGTGGAGCGCGTGTATGACCATAACAAGATTGGAACACCCGCCTGGTGGTTCTTCAGCACGGTCCTCCGCCGCAGGCATGTTAACAAGCTCACCTTGAAGCTGTTTGATAAGTCTGTTTGGGTCTGGCGTCGTGTGGACAGCCTGATACCGTGGACGGGCTTATCACTGATCGCCGTAGCCCGCAAACGGGACGGCGACCGCCCTCGTTCACCCGCACTCTCCGAGAGCCTGGATGCGGTCGCTCGTAATTGATTTCGAGCAGCGGAGTATTGGGGAACTCAATCTTCCGGAGCCAGCGATCACTCGCCCCAACCAAATCTTGTTTCGAGTTCACGAAGTTGGAGTATGCGGAACAGACCGGGAACTTACCACCTTCTGCTGGCCGCGGCCGCAGCCGTTGCCGCGGTTCGTCATCGGCCATGAAGCGCTGGGACAAGTGACTGAGACGGGAAGCGGGGTTGATGATTTTAAGCGTGGCGATTGGGTGGTGCCCATGGTTCGGCGTCCCTGCCCCCCGCTCTGCGCTTCGTGTGCCCGGGGCCGCGTCGATCTGTGTCTGACGCATCGCTATACTGAACGCGGCATCACCGGGGCCGATGGATACTTCACGGAGTTCGCCATCGACGAGGCTCACCACCTGGTGCGCGTACCCGAGCGATTGCTGTCTTATGCGATTCTCCTGGAGCCGCTGAGCGTTGTCGAGAAGGCCATCAGCCGGGCCATCTCGATTCGACAGACAGAGGAGAACTCCGCTCTCGTCCTGGGGCTTGGACCCATCGGTATCTTAGCCGCGCTCGTTCTTCAACACCGCGGGTACCGCGTTCGAGTCCACTCCATGGAACCAGAAGACCATCCGCGTGTGCGGCTGCTTGCCGCAGAAGGCATTGGGTATGCCCGCACACTCGAGGGATCCGCCGATCTCATCATTGAAGCCGCGGGCTCAGCGGACCTGGCGCTAGCCGCCACCCGCTTACTGGCGCCGGCGGGTATTTTCGTCACCCTCGGTGCCAAGCAGATCGAGGGCAAACTCTCCTTCATCGACCTTATTGTTGGAAACCAGACGATTTTCGGCAGCGTCAACTCAAGCCCTGACTCATTCCGCGCGGCGCTCACTGACCTTGCTGTTCTTCCCCGCTCTGCGCTCAATGCGATGATCCGCCGCTTCGACTTCGACGATTATAGGCAGACCCTGTTCGGCAATCCCGGGCCCGAACCGAAATACGTGCACGTCATGCTGTCAAAATAAGAATTCCATGCCTTTCACCTTTCACCACGCCATCTGCAACGAGGTCTACTCAGACTGGCCATTTCACGAGGCATGCAAGAGTATTCGCAACATCGGCTATAGCGGCATTGAAATCGCCCCGTTCACTCTGTCCGATTCGCCCGCCACAATCCCCATCGCCCAGCGTCGTCAATACCGCGGCATCATCTCGTCTGAGGGACTCCGCTTCACTGGTCTTCACTGGTTGATGATGGCGCCCAAGGGCCTCCATGTCACGACGCCGGATGCCACCCTTCGCGAGAAAAGCTGGAAGCACATCCGCGATTTGGTCGACCTCTGCGCCGACCTGGGCGACGGCGGAGTGATGGTCTTCGGATCTCCGAAGCAGCGCTGTGTCGTCGATGGATCAACAGTCGCGGAGGCGGTACAGCGTTTCGAAGAAGGCCTTGCCTCGGTGTCCGGTCACGCCATGGAGCGAGGCGTCACTGTCCTGGTGGAAGCCTTGCCCCCCGGTCAGTGCGATGTAGTGCTAACTCTAGCCGACGCGGTAGCCATGGTTCGCCGTATCGCTAGCCCGGCGATTCGAACCATGTTCGATACTCACAATGCCGTGGATGAAAAGGAGCCGCACTCCGAACTGGTAGACCGCTACTTCGAATACATTCGTCACGTTCACGTGAACGAAATGGACGGTAGGCATCCCGGTACGGGCAGCTACGACTTCAAGCCTGTCTTGGAAGTACTGAAGAAGAAGCATTACAACGGGTGGATTTCTCTGGAGGCGTTCGACTTCACCCCAGGAGCCGAGAAGCTCGCGGCTGAGTCGCTGAATCACATGCAAGCGGAGATCGCAAAGATACAAGAATGAAAAGATATGTCGTAACTGGTGGCGCCGGCTTTATCGGCTCGGCCCTGGTAAGAGGCCTCTTGGCGCGAGGCGATAGTGACGTCGATGTCATCGACAACTTGCTCACCGGCCACAGGAGCAATCTTGAAGAAGTGCGATCGAGGGTGTCCCTGCATACGGCCGACATCCGCGACTACCCGGCTATCGCGCCAATTATGGCGGGAGCCGACGGTGTATTCCACTTGGCTGCAATACCCTCAGTTCCACGCTCGATAGACGAACCAGTTCTTTCCCATGAGGTGAATATCGACGGAACGTTCAATGTGTTCCGCGCAGCCGCCGAGGGCAAGGCTGGACGAGTGGTTTATGCTGCCTCGTCATCGGCCTACGGCGACACATTGGTGCTGCCCAAGGTGGAGACGATGACACCTCTGCCGAAGTCGCCCTATGCGGCCCAGAAATTGATGGGCGAGTACTACGCCTCGGTATTCACTTCGTGTTTCGGGCTCGAAACGGTATGTCTGCGGTTCTTCAACGTGTACGGCCCGCGGCAGGATCCATCCAGTCCTTACTCCGGAGTGCTCTCGCTGTTCATGAAGCATCTCATTGCCCGCACGGCGCCCACCCTCTTCGGCGACGGTGAGCAGACCCGCGATTTTACTTACGTCGAAGATGTCGCCGAGTTAGTGATCAAGGCGGCGCTCGCTCGCGGAGTGTCGGGCAGGATCTATAACGCAGGCAACGGCAACCGCTACTCACTGAACCTGATTTGGAAGATCCTACAGGACATCGAAGGGGTCCAAGTCCCGCCCAAGTTCGGGCCGCCGCGAGCCGGCGATGTGCGCGATTCGCAGGCCGATACAACCGCCGCGGTTCGTGACCTTGGGCATGCCCCCCGATTCAGCATCGAAGAGGGGCTGCGCCGCACGCTGGCGTGGTACGTAGAGCACCAGGCCGCCGTGGAGCACGCTGCAGCGGTGCGCGAGTCCTAAGGCTTAGCTTCGAAGCCGACCAGCGTCACAATCACCCCGAGGTCGCGCTGATCCTCGGGGCTCGCTGGCAGGAACTTATCTAACGTGAATTCCACCTTCGCCAGATCCTTCTGCAAAGCCGTGGCCGGCACATCGCGCGCATAAGTGTACTCCCCTGACTTGGTGTAAGTCTCGGGAGCAAGCTTCACGCCATTCACGGTGGCCGAAAGCGTCATGCTCTTCAGCTTGGCCAACACTGCCTCTGCTACCACGAACTTCAGCGTCAGCGTAGCGCCCTTCTGGGCCGCGCCCGCCGGCGGTTTCAGATTTACGGCGAAGTCGCCGGCCGTCCAGCGCCACGAGTTCTGCTCGACCGTGTGAAAACCTTTGACAAGTTGGCCCGCGGTACGCGGATCTGCCGCATTCACCATGGTCGCCATTCCGGCAGACGACTCGTCCGCCCCTCGCTTCCTGCGCTTGCACGCCGGCGCCACCATCAGCAGCGCAATCAATGATAAAGAAAATAGATAAAAAACTAGTCTCCGCATTTCTCCACTTCGACAAGGCAACTGTAGAATACCGGGCCCGCGCCGATGTCCGTCAGCCGGTCGCTCGTAAGAACGTTCGGTCCGCGGCGATCCGCTGCTCGCTTGTTCCATCGCACCGCTGGCGATCTTACTACTCCAGGACGAACCGCGCCGTCGACATCGGCAGTCAGCACGAAGCTACCGCGATCGTTGAAGACACGTACCTGGTCGCCGCTCAGGATACCACGCGCCCGCGCGTCGGAGTCATGCAAGTGCAGAACACTGGTCTGCTGGTCAACTTCCGTGCGATGCCCAAAGGTAGAATTCATGCTGTCGTCGTTCTTCGAGGAGATCAGCTCCAACGGGAACTTCGCCCGTATTTCCGCCGAACCCAAACGCGACTCGATAGGCGGCTGATAATCCAGCGACTCCGCGCCGAACTCGCACTTTCCGGAGCGCGTACCGAATCCACCGTTCGCGAACGGTAGAAACGGCTTCCCCTCCGCGGAGACATTGAGGCGCACCGAGTGTTCACGGTCCAGTCGCTCCAGCGTGATGCCTTCCAGGAATGAATGGCCGGACGCCAGCAGCGCACGGATCATATCGTCTTCGCTGTCACGAAAACACGAGTCGCTGAAGCCCATACGCTCGGCCAGCAGACGGAAGATCTCAACATTGGAATTGCACTCGCCGGGCGCCGGAAGCGCGGGCCGCGCGAGTTGCAGATGGTAATGTCCGTAAGCAAGATACAGGTCGGTATGCTCCAGGAACGTGGTCACAGGCAATACGATGTCCGCGTAGTCAGCGGTATCCGTTTGAAATTGCTCCAGCACCACCGTAAACAAGTCGTCACGCGACATGCCGCGCAACACCAGGTTCTGATTCGGCGCGATGGCGGCGGGATTTGAGTTATACACCACCATCGCCTTCACTGGCGGATCGTTCAAGCCGGTCAGCGCTTTGCCCAACTCCGACATGTTCACGATCCGAGCTGGGCGGCCCAGCTCGGACTTCGTCTGCAACTCCGGCATTTCCAGAGCCGTGCGATTGAACTGAAAGGCCTGCGACGTCGAGAGTTGCAGTCCGCCCCCGGCTTCTTTCCAGGAACCGGTCAATGCCGGCAAAGCGGCGATCGCCCGGATGGCCGACCCACCGCGTTCGCTGCGTTGTACACCATAGTTCACGCGGATCACAGCCGGCCGTGTCGTCGCGTACTCGCGAGCCAAAGTGACGATGTCCTCCACGGCCATTCCCGTCAATTCCGAGACTCTCGATGGCGGATACTTCGCCGCTAATTGCTCCAGTTCGGCGAACCCGTTCGTGTACGCGCTGATGTACTCGGCGTCATGCAGCTTTTCTGCGAGGATCACGTGCATCAACCCGAGCGCGAGGGCCAGATCGCTACCCGGATAGATCGCGAAATGCCGGTCAGCGAGCTTTGCCACGCGCGTGGTCACCGGGTCGATCACGTACAACCGGGCCCCGTTGCGGCGGGCGTCCAGCATGAACGGCCACAAGTGCACGTTTGTACCGAAAATGTTAGCGCCCCACGCGATGATCAACTTCGAGTGCGCGAACTGCTCGGGTTCTGTTCCGTAACGAAATCCCAGAGTGGCGGTCAACGCGGCGCCGCCCGCGGCCGAGCAAATAGTGCGATCCAGGCGAGAAGCGCCCAGGCGGTGGAAGAAGCGGCGGTCCATTCCAGACCCATTCAGCAGGCCCATGGTGCCCGCATAGCTGTACGGCAGAATCGCTTCCGGCCCGAACTCGGCGGCAACTCGGCGGAGGTGTTCAGAAATAGCGTCGAGAGCTTGGTCCCACGAGATGCGAACGAATCGGCCCTCGCCTTTGCTCCCTGTCCGCTTCATCGGATAGAGCAGCCGTTCCGCCGAATACTCGCGTTCGAGATACTGCGCGACCTTGCCGCAAAGGAACCCGCGCGTGATAGGGTGTTCAGGGTCGCCACGCAACCGAGATCCACGGCCGTTCTCGACGTTGATCAGTAGGCTGCAGGTATCGGGGCAATCGAGCGCACAAACCGAGTGCCGGACTTCCGCTGGCATTTCTTCATGTTAGCGCGCGTGTGGGCAACATAGTGCCTCATTTCAGTTCAAATCGCCCATCTCGCAGCAGCCGGTATCGGCGCCCTCTCCACACGATCTCGTTGCCAAAGAACCCGGCAATCCAGAAAAGGAAGCTAAGCAGATCCTGGAGGGGTAACAAGCGCCAAGCGATGCGTCCATGCAAAGCGACCCGCGCCACAGCGTCGGCTGCGACTGCGCGCAATATCAGAGTCACGACGAAGACTGGCCACCACGCCGGCTGAACCGCCAAGAGCAGGAGCGCCAGCGGAAGCGGGTTTGTGAATACCTGGCCGGCATACCCCGCCGGACGCGACCGCCGCGTGCTTCGTGCCCATCGCAAGCGATGTGCGAAGTTCGAGCGCATCGACTGTGATCCAATACGATGCTCAATCACGTATGAGGAGAGGATCACTCCCATCCCCAACTCCGCTGCGCGCTGGCCGAGAACGAAGTCTTCGGCCAGGTAATTCTTCAGCACTTCAAACCCGCCAACGCGCAGGATCGCGCTCTTGCGGGCGGCGATGGTAGGACCCACGGCGAACTTCATACCCTCCAGCATCCGAGCCACCAGCGCCCCGCCCCAGAACTCCGTATTCATCCCCGCCGCTTCCAGCCGCGACCAGAAACTCCGCCCGGGAATTGCGCGATACGGACATGTCGCGATTCCGGTTTTAGGATCTTGAAACTCGGCAGCGACCGTCTTCAACAATTGCGAGTCGACACGAATGTCGCTGTCACTCATCACCATCAAGTCGTGCGAGGCCGCCCGCAACATGTGATCCAGACTGAAAACTTTCGCGTTCGGATAAGGCGGCTCGCCGGTAACGAAGACCTGCGCCGGCACGTGCAGGTACTGCTGGCGGAGCCGCTCGACAATCTCAATCGCCGGATCGGAAGCGTCACGCAGCGCGAAGATCAATTCGAAGTGTGAATAGTCCTGCGCGAAGAACGATCGCAGATTCTCTTCGAGCCCCTCGTCGACCCCGTGCAGCGGCTTCAGGATGCTGACCGGTTCGGCCTCGAGCAGCGGCGCCGGACGCGTCGCTTTGTACTTCCCTACGGCCACAACGGTCAGCACACAATACACCAGCGAGCCAGCCAGCAGGGCCAGCAGTACTAGCGGGATCACTCGGTCGGAGTCTTGTTCTCGATCAGTGTCCGAATGTCACTGAGGAACTCGTCAATCGACTTCACTCCCTGGTCGGCGTGCCTGCGGTTGCGGACTGAGACCGTGCCCTGCTCGGCCTCGCGGTCTCCCACGACAAGCATGTACGGAACCTTCTGCAACTGCGCTTCACGGATTTTCAGATTCACCTTTTCTTTTCGATCGTCCAGGTGAACGCGAATATCTGCGTCGGCCAGTCTCTTCTCCACTGTGCGCGCATAATCGAGTTGACGGTCCGTGATCGGCAGCACGACGGCTTGTACGGGAGCTAGCCAGACCGGAAACGCTCCGGCGTAATGCTCAACGAGTATCCCGAAAAAGCGCTCCACGGAGCCATACAGCGCGCGGTGGACCATCAGAGGCTGGTGCGCTTTCCCGTCCTCGGCAATGTACTCGAGGCCGAAACGGCGGGGTAGCGTGAAATCAAACTGAACTGTGCTCAGTTGCCACTTGCGGCCGATGGCATCCACCAGCTTCACATCGATCTTCGGACCGTAGAACGCGGCTTCGTCGGGCATCACCTTGGCGTCGATATGAAGCCGCTCAACAGCCTGCCGCAGCGATTTCTCCGCCAGCTCCCACTGCTCCTTGGCGCCGTCGTACTTGCCGCTCGCGCCGCCATCCCAGGTAGAGATCTCCGCTTCGTAAGTATCGAAGCCGTAGGTCTTCAAGACGTCCATGGCGAACTCGAGGCAGTTCACTACTTCATCTTCGATCTGATCCGGAGTACAGAAGATATGCGCATCGTCCTGAGTGAAACCGCGAACTCTCAGCAGCCCGTGCATCGTGCCGGAACGCTCGTAGCGGTAAACCGTGCCAAGCTCGCCCAGGCGCACGGGCAGGTCGCGATAACTGCGCAGCCGGTCCTTGTAGATCAGGATATGGCCAGGGCAGTTCATCGGCTTCAACTGATACTCGGCGTCGTCCAGCTCCATCGGAGTGAACATGTTCTCGCTGTAAAAATTCGCGTGCCCCGAAGTCTTCCACAGATCGCGGCGCATCACATGCGGCGTGTACACGAGCGAGTAACCGCGCGCCAAGTATTGATCCCGCATCCAGTCTTCCAGGATTTTTCGGATCCGTCCGCCTTTGGGATGGAAGAAGATCAACCCAGGTCCCGCGAGTTCCTGAATACTGAACAGATCGAGTTCCTGGCCCAGTTTGCGATGATCTCGCTTCTTGGCTTCCTCAAGCTTGGTCAGGTATGCGTCCAGGTCTTTCTTGGCAAACCACGAAGTCCCGTAAATCCGCTGAAGGGGCGCACCCTTCTCCTCACCTTTCCATTGCGCGCCCGCAACCGACAGCAGCTTGAAGGCTTTGATGCGCGAGGTGGAGGGGACGTGCGGGCCGCGGCAGAAGTCGATGAACTTCGGACCGAGCGTGTATTCGGTAAAAATGTCGCCGGCCTTCTCCGTGATCAGCTCGCGCTTCATCCAGTCGTCTTTGTATTTCTCCAGTCCCTCGTCCTTCTTCGTCAGCACGCGCTCATACGGGAGATTGCGCTGCTGCAACTCCCACATGCGCTTCTCTATCTTTTCGAGGTCTTCGGGAGTAAAAGGAGTATCGCGCTGGAAATCGTAATAGAACCCGTTCTCGATCGGCGGACCCACACCCAACTTTGTATCCGGGTACAGTTCGAGTACCGCGGCTGCCAGCAGGTGGGCGGTTGAGTGCCGATAGACATAAAGAGCGTCCGGATCAGTACTGCGGCTGGTGAGGATCTCCACCTTCGAATCGCCTTCCAGAGGCCGCGTGAGGTCGTACAACTCGCCGTTAACCCGCGCTACGACGGCATCGTCGGCCAGCCGTGGGCTGATCGATTTCGCCACATCGATGGGTTTCGAGCCCTCGGGTACCGCTTGTACACTGCCGTCCGGCAGGGTTACCTGAATACTTTCCATTAAAGTTCAGCGTAACAAATGGGCGGGGTATGCCACGGAAATCAGAAACAATCCTTGAGCGGGTGCGGTGGGTCCGGCTGCAATATCCGAGTCCGGGTCGAACCGCCGCAGGAGGGCGGCGTCATCCACGTTTCCCTTCCCGACTTCGATCAGAACACCAACGACATTGCGAACCATATGTTTTAGAAAACCGCTTCCCCGAACGCGGTAGACGAGGCGATGATCCGTGCGCTCCAGGCGTGAGGAGTAGATATGCCGTACCTTGCTATTCCCCAGTTGGTCGCGTTCATCGGCGGCGGAAAACCGGGTGAAGTCATGTTCGCCCTCCAGCAGCGGCGCGGCCGACATCATCGCAGCCTCATCCAAAGGGTACGGGTAGTGGTGGACGTAGCGCCGATCGAACGGAAGGCAAATCTCCTCGCGAGCGATTCGGTATTCATAGGTCTTGGCAATGGCGTCATAACGCGGGTGGAACTCGGGCGACACTTCTTCCACGGCACGGATCCGGATGGCCGGGGGCAAGAGACGATTGATCGCCTTCCGCAGATTGTCCGGCGGAATTGGGTTCTGGATGGAGAACGCCGCCACCTGTGCCAGAGCGTGCACACCGGCGTCGGTCCGCCCCGACCCCACTACATTCACATGCTTGCCTTCAATCCCGCTCAGGATTGTTTCGAGTGTGCCTTGAATCGTCGGCAAGCCGGGTTGCACCTGCCAGCCGTAAAACTCCGTGCCGTCGTAGGCTACGGTGACCCGAATGCGCCTCATGCACCGGAGCGGGAGCCCGGTTTCACCACTGGATTGCCTTGCTGGCACAATGGGCAGTTCTCCGGCGGATACGTAATCGCTTTCAATGTAGCGAGGGCGAGTCGAGGCACTCCGAGTTCGACGTGTCCGCCACTGCGATCAATGATAGATCCAGCGGCGAGCACGCTGGCGCCCGCCGCCGTCAACACCTCGATCACTTCGCGCGAACTGCCGCCGGTGGTAACAACGTCCTCCACCACCACCGCGGTATCACCGGGCTCGATCCCGAAGCCGCGGCGGAGGACCATAGCGCCGCTTGCGTCGCGTTCCGTGAAGATAAACCGGGCGCCCAGGGAGCGCGCAACCTCATGGCCGATAATCAGCCCGCCGATGGCCGGCGCGGCCACGACCGTGATCTTCCCGCCGCTCTCCGTCCCCAACCGATGCGCCAGGCCCTGGCCCAGGGCCTCGGCGTTATCCGGATACTGCAGCACCAGCGCGCACTGCAAATACTCCGGGCTATGCAATCCGCTGGTTAGCCGGAAATGTCCTCGCAGGTAGGCGCCGGTTTGCTTGAAAAGCTCGAGAACGTCGTTTGAGCTCATGCCTGCGATGCTTGGAGCGCCTGATCCAAATCCCACAGGATATCGTTGAGATCCTCAAGACCGATGGAAAGCCGGACCATATCCGGACTCACTCCGGCTGCCTCCTGCTCAGAGGCAGCCAGCTGCTGATGCGTAGTCGACGCCGGGTGAATCACCAGGCTGCGGCAATCGCCGACATTGGCCAAGTGAGAGAAGAGTTGCAGCTTGTCGATGAGCCGCCGGCCGGCTTCGTATCCGCCTTCGATGCCGAACGAGAACACGGCGCCGGCTCCCATCGGCGTGTACTTCTGCGCTACGGCGTAATAGGGGCTCGATTTCAGCGATGGATATTTCACCCACTTCACGAGGGGGTGCTTCTCCAGATGCTCCGCCACTGCCAGTGTGTTCTTCAGATGAAGATCCATACGCAAGCTCAGCGTCTCAATGCCTTGCAGAAACAAAAACGAGTTGAACGGGCTGATACACGGTCCAAGATCGCGTAAACCTTCAACCCGCGCCCGGATAATGAAGGCGATATTCCCGAAGACCTCAGTAAACTTCATGCCATGATACGCACGAGAGGGTTCGCTCAACTGCGGAAATTTGCCATTGGCCCAGTTGAACTTGCCGCTGTCCACGATGATGCCGCCGATGCTGTTGCCATGGCCGCCCATGAACTTCGTCAGCGAGTGAACGACAATATCGGCCCCATGCTCGATCGGCCTGCAGACATACGGAGTGGCGAAGGTGTTGTCGATGACGAGCGGCAGGGCGGCGTCGTGCGCGATCCTAGCGACGGCAGCGATATCCAGGACATTGCCGCGGGGATTGCTGATGGTCTCGCCGTAAACGCATTTCGTATTGGGGCGAATGGCCTTCCGAAAGTTCTCCGGATCGTCCGGCTCGACGAACGTGACGTCATAGCCAAACTTCCGAAAGCTCACCTCAAACTGGGTATACGTTCCGCCGTACAAAGTGCTGGCTGCGACCAGATGATCTCCACTCTCCATCAAGCTGCTGAGCGCGATAAACTGCGCGGCCTGTCCGCTGGACATTGCCAGAGCCGCGGCCCCGGATTCGAGGGAAGCCACACGCTCCTCCAGCACCGCCGTTGTGGGGTTCATAATGCGCGTGTAGATATTCCCGAACTGCTGCAGCGCAAACAACTGCGCAGCATGATCCGAGTTGTCGAATACGAAGGAGGTCGACTGATAAATGGGTACTGCCCGGGCCTTGGTGGTGGGGTCCGGCTGATACCCGGCATGCAGCGAACGGGTATTGAATCCTAGCGCGCGTTCTTTGATGTCTTCCATAGAGTCTTTGTTGATTATCCATGGTATCGGCGGCTGGTAGGGTTGCGCCACCCGGAGCTACCCTCCGATTGCACTTTGGCGATCACGATGATAATATTTCCGCAAAGTCGGCGATAATTCTCGCCGATGCACGGAATCTTCTAGAGCGAGTGCCATCTATACTTCCGAAGAGGCCGCGATGCTATCCAGACTTGTCCTGCTATTTCTTGTTGTAGATTTCCTTGGAGCCACGACTTGCCTTGCCCAAGCCGTCTCGGGATCGATCAATGGATACGTGACCGATCCGAGTGAAGCGCCCATCACTGACGCCACGGTCACCATCATCAACGAACAGACGGGCGTCCAAACCAACACTGCTAGTAATGCCAGCGGATTCTACAATGCGACGCATTTGCCGCCGGGACGGTATTCGGTCCGCTCCGAGCGCGTCGGCTTTTCCAAAGTTACCCGCGAACACGTCACGCTCGAAGTAGATGCTACGGTCCGCGTCGACCTGAAACTGTCCCTCGGATCCGTCGCAGAATCGGTGACCGTCGCCGCAGGGGCCGAGTTGCTTCAATCTGAGAAATCTGACGTGTCGCAAACGCTTTCTCAATCTCAAATTGAGAGGTTGCCAGTGGTCGGACGAAACATCACCCAGCTCTACTCGGTAATACCGGGCGCAGTAAACGATACGTTTCAAATGGGCGCCGGAGAGAATCCGGCGGGAACGAACCGGGTCTACATCAATGGAACCTGGTCCGGTGCGCAGGAGTTCATTCTGGATGGAATCACCGACCGTTCGTACGGGTTCAGTGGAATACAACTCATCGTACCGCCCGAAGACTCGGTGCAGGAATTGAAACTGACCACTGCCGATTACGACCCTGAATTCGGAAGCACGGCCGGGATGGTGGCCCAGTACGTGACCAAGTCAGGCACCAATGACCTTCACGGGAGTCTCCTTTACTTCAATCGGAACAGCGCAACATTCGCGGCCGATCCACTCACTCAGAAGATCGCCGGTACCGGCAAGAATGGCACGGGAACCGGCGTTGCTCCGTTCAACTGGAATGAGGGCGGCTTCAGCCTGGGCGGTCCGCTCAAGAGAAATAAGCTGTTTCTCTTCGGCGATTACCAACTGGCGCGTACAATTCAGGGCGCTACGCTCATAGCGACGGTCCCGAACGACGCATTTCGGTCCGGGGATTTCAGCGCGGTCAGCGTCACGCATCCCATTTACGATCCGACAACCGGAAATCCAGATGGGACAGGGCGCACGCAATTCCCAGGGAATATATTACCGGCCAACCGTATCAGTCAGGTGGCACGGAATCTGCTGAGTCTCCTTCCCCACCCCAACATTAACCAGAACGCGGACAACAATTACGTTGGCGACGTCAAAGAAAAGTTCAACCAGAACTGGACCGACGAAAAGGGCGACTGGAACATCAACGACAGTAACAAGTTCTTTGCCCGTTACAGCTATTTCAGCAGCTACCTGGATAATCCCCCGCTGTTTGGACGGGTTGCGGGCGGCGCAGCACAAGGAGGCCTTAGCGCGGAGGTAGCAACATCCTCCGCGCACCAGGCCGCTCTCAATTACGTTCACGCGTTCAGTCCCGCATTTCTCTCCGAGGTCCGTGGAGGACTGGCGCGCTTCGTTCTGAATGCAACGCAATATGATTCGTCGCTCCAGACTAACGACAAGGTTGGCCTTCAAGGGATCAACACGGGAAGTGCCTTGACCGGCGGTCTCGCTGGAATCAATGTAGGCGGCTCGGTGGGCAACTTTACGATGGGTATACCGAGCGGCGTGGGCATCCCCCGTTTCGATACAGAAACTACTCTCGAATTCGTAAACAACTGGTCGAAGATGACCGGGTCCCACCAGCTTAGGTGGGGTATCGACGTGCGCCGGTACCGCTTCGATTTCGAATCTGTCAACTCCAGTTCGCGCGGTAATTACAACTTCTGCCAGACCGCCACTGCGGATGCCAACCAGCCCAGTTCAGGATTGGGGATGGCGACGCTTCTCCTCGGCGGGACCTGTGCGTTCGATCGCGCTATATTTACTCAAATGCCGGCGGAACGTCAGACGAACCTGGGACTCTATGGACAAGACATCTGGCGCATCAATCCCCGGCTGACTTTGAACTATGGATTGCGCTGGGATTATTTCTCGCCGGTCACTTCACCGAGAAAGGGAGGGCTTGCTAACTTCGATCCGGGCACTGGCGATATTCTCCTGGCCGGGCTGGGCGATGTCTCCAATAGTGTAAATGTCACTACGCCATTAGGGGATTTCGCCCCAAGACTCGGAGTGGCCTACAAGGTGACGCAAAACACCGTAGTTCGAGCGGGTTTTGGGCGCAGCTTCTTTTCTTCCGGTTACGATGCCACCTTTTACCACTTGACCAGTTTCTACCCGATCACGGCTCAGCAGCAGGTTCCGCAGACCAATCTGTATCAGACCGTCTTCCCCATTGACCAGCCCGTCCCCGCTGCGACGCCGCCCGCGCTCCCGGCTTCAGGCAGGCTGAAGGCTCCGAACGGAACTCTGCTGAAGGCGCGCCCGTTCGATTGGAAAACCGAAACGATGGATTCGTGGAACTTTACGATCGAGCAAGCGCTCGGCCACGGAGCGACGCTGGCGTTGGCGTATGTAGGCAGTAAGGGCACCCACTTGTCGTGGTCGTACAACATGAACGCGGCGAATGTCGGCACGGGTCCCCTGTTGGCCCGTAGGCCGTACTACCAACTCTACGGCCTGTCTCAGAGCATCAGTATGGAATGTAATTGTTCCGATTCGAACTACAACGCTCTGCAAATCGTGTTGAACAAGCAGATGACCGGTTGGTACACAGTGACTTCCAACTTTACTTGGGGGAAATCGCTCGGGTACTCCACGGCCAACCCGTACAACCGTACTCTTGATTATGGGCCCGGCGGCAACACGATCGGCTCTATCGACCGTAAATTTGTGTGGACGACGATGCACAGTCTGAGAATCCCATACGGCCCAGGTTTTCACTTCGGCTCCAACACAAATGTGGTGAACAGGTTCCTATTGGCCGGCTGGGTGTTTAGCGGTGTTACGACGCTTCAGTCGGGACTGGCATTTAGCCCGTCTCTTTCGAGCAATGCCACGCTCAACGGCGATTTCGGACAGAGACCCAATCGAGTACCCGGAGTTTCGCTGTACGATGTCCCCGGAGGACAGTCTGCAGCACTCTGGTACAACCGCGCAGCGTTCGCCAGCCCCGCTGCCTGCTGTCAGGTCGGCAATGCATCGGTGGGGATGCTCAGAGGCCCCGGCGAAATCAATGCGGATTGGTCATTAGCCAAAGAATTTGCGTTCAAGTCGATTCTTAGCCGTGAAAGCACGAGAGTCGAATTCCGGGCTGAAGCCTACAACGCATGGAACAATACAAATTTAGGATTACCGAACGCGACCGTCGACTCGTCTGCGGCCGGCCGCATCACTGGGCTGCAGTTGCCGATGCGCCGCATGCAGTTCGGCGTACATGTGAACTGGTAGGAGCGTTTGCCGTTGCCGTGGCTTTGGCGTTAGCATCTCCGGTTCCCGGAATAGGGGAATCCGATGAGCTATCCAGGCACGCGGCCCGCGCGCAGGCGGCTATCCAGACCAACAACGCCGCGGTCGCCGTCGAAGAACTGCAGGCGATGCTGCGGATTGATCCTAAGAATGTGAACGCGACGGCGAGTCTTGGCATGGTCGCCTTCACCCAAGCCGATTATGCACAAGCCGCCAAACACTTTAAGGCGGCCCTCGCTCTCTCGCCTTCCCTCTGGAGCGCGCAGGCATTTCTGGGCATGTGTGAGATCCGGCTTGGAAGCACCTCTACCGGGCGAAAGCTAATTGAGGTCTCCCTTCCGCATGTAGAGGACAAAGTGCTGAGGACCCAAGCCGGCATGGAGCTGATCGAAACCTATACAGCAACGGCTGACTTCTCCAAGGCCTTACCCATTCTGGAACTACTCCGGCGCTCGGACCCAACCAATGCTGACGTTTTGTACATGAGCTATCGAGTTCATTCCGAACTCGCCGCCTCCGCTCTTCGAGACATTAACAAGGTTGCCCCGGATTCGGTGCGGTTGCACGAAGTTCTGGGTCAGAACTTTATGGCCCAGGAGCAGTATCCCGCGGCAGCAGCAGAATACCGCAAGGCCATTGAGCGCGGCCCCCGTGTGCGGGGGTTACACTTCCAACTGGGGCAAGCCATTCTGGCCGAGGCTCCAACGGACGAGAATCGTGAAAGCGCGATGAAAGAGTTTCGTGCGGAGCTCGCAATCAACCCTGGTGATCCGGATTCGAACTACAAGCTCGGCGAGATCGCTTATGCTCGGTCGGACTTAAAGGCATCGAAGGAATTGTTCTTGCGCGCCATCAAACTCCGTCCAGCGTTCGGAGACGCCGAAATCGCTCTTGGGAAGGTCCTAGCCGACCTCGGAAATGCGGCAGATGCGATCGCACACCTCCAACTGGGGCTCAAGCTGCGACCAGACAACAAAATGGCTCATTACCGCCTTGCTCAAATGTACCGTGAGCAGGGCCGGACCACCGAAGCCGAGCGCGAGCTGGACGCCTTCAAAAAGCTATCCACCAGAGATAAAGCAACTCCGCCGCAGTGAGCGCGTCTTACCTTGCCTGGGTAAACCTTTGACAACCGCAGCCGCCCTGTGTTGTCATGCCTCGACATGGACACACCGCCGGGCATTCTCGCCGGACTTCGAGTAATCGACTGCGCCACCTACATCGCCGGCCCCGCGGCCGCTACGCTGTTGTCCGACTTCGGCGCCGACGTCATCAAAATCGAGCGTCCACCGTACGGCGATCCGTACCGATATCTCTCGCTCGTGCCCGGAATGCCGGAGTCGGAAAAGGATTACTGCTGGATACTCACCAGCCGCAACAAGCGGAGCGTCGCATTGAATCTCGAAGACAACTCGGCGAGGGATGCCCTGCTAAGACTCGTGACCCACTCGGATGTGTTCATCACCAATTACCAACCCGCCACCGTCCGCAAGCTGCGCCTCGCATACGACGACCTCTCTCCGTTGAATCCCAGGCTCGTTTATGCGTATCTGACCGGTTACGGCGAAACGGGCCCGGACGTCGGTCAGCCCGGGTACGATATGACTGCCTACTGGGCGCGCTCCGGGTTGATGGCGTCGATGCACAACAGCGATGCGGAGCCGTGCCAGTCACCCGCGGGCTTCGGCGATCACCCCACCTCCGTCGCGCTATTCAGCGCCATTCTTCTTGCTCTGTACCAGCGGCAGGCCACCGGCAGAGGTGGAAAAGTATCGACATCCCTCATCGCCAATGGCGCATGGTCCCACGCCTGTTCCCTCCAGGCCGCGCTCGCCGGTGCCGAATTTCAGCCGCGCTGGACCCGGAAGAATGCCATCAATCCAGTTGTGAATCATTACCTCACCAGCGACGGACGCCGGTTCGTTTTATGCTGCGTGGATCCCCATCGGGACTGGGTGAAGCTGTGCAGTGCCATCGGGATGCCGGAACTCGCAGGTGACGAACGATTCTCCACAGCCTCGGCCCGGCGCGCGAGCGGGGCCGCTCTGGTTGCACTCCTGGACAGCGTTTTCGGCCGCGGAGATATGGCGTACTGGGTCAAGCGTTTTAGCGAGTGCGGTGTAATCTGGGGGCAAATCCCTTCTACCCAAGAGGTCGCCTGCGACCCGCAGATGCAGGCCAACAACGTGTTCGTGGAAGTGGATGATCCGCGCTTCGGGCGCATGCAGACCGTGAACAGCCCGATGGTGGTGGACGGCGCTCCGAAATCACAGCCGCGCGCCTGCCCCCTTCTGGGCCAGCACACCATTGAAGTGCTGCGGGAGGCCGGCTACGATGAGGCCGCGATCCGGCAGCTGCTGGAATCCGGCGCCGCGTCACATTCCGCGGTGGTATAGCGGCGAAAATCTTGAGGCTTCCGTGCTTGCTCAACTGGAGCGATTACGCCCGCAACTTCGCGGCAACCTGATCACGCCTGAATCGCCCGACTACGATTCGGCGCGCCGTATCTGGAATGCGATGATCGACAAGCGGCGGGCGGGGATTGTCGGTTGCGCTGGAGTCGCCGATGTCGCTGCGACAGTCTGATTTGCTACGGTGGACGATACGCTGCTGGCCATCCGTGGCGGCGGGCACAATGTTGCCGGACTGGCGCTGTGCGATGACGAATCGTCATCGACCTGTCGCGTATGAAGGGCGCTCACGTCGGTCCCCTGCGCCGCACGATCAACGTTCAAGCCGGCATGTGCTGGCGCGACTTCGACCGCGAGACCCAGGCCTTTTGTGTCGGTGCAGCAGATGCTCGATACGTCATACGAGTCTCGCCTGACAGGCCATCACGGCCTTTGTCTCGCATGCCCCATCGCGAACGTCGCCGCGCACCATCTGCATGCTTAGAACACTGTCATGGCCAAGTGGAACGGATCGCTCCAGAGGCGAGTGCGATTCCTCTTCGCGGAGAGCGGATGGACTTGGTGATTCTCTCGCTGTGGGCTGCGGGTGATCCCGCGCCACACGTCGAATGAACGCGGCGATTCTGGACTGCTACACAGCCTTACTCTGCCCTGCAGTTTACATCAACGCCCGGCATGCAGACGAGGCGCAGCCGGACTCCCGAAGCCTACGGCTCGAACTATCGGCTGGCTGAAATCAAGGCCAAATACATCCTTCGAACCTGTTCCGAGTCAATCACAACATTCGTCCACAACGAGCGGCGGGAGCGGATTAACCGAACCGATACTAATCCAGCGAAGGTTTTTTGACGTTTCGGACCGCGGACCATTCATTGTGCACCCACGTCAGTTCGTCGGTCTGGGCGCCAACGTGATAGCCGATGGCGACAATCTTGGCCACACCGCCCGGGCGCTTGACATAGAACAGAGTGACCCCGCTCGTCGATCCTGCCCCGTTGGACAAATGGTAAGTGGCGGCGCCGCCGAAGGTGTAGCGCGTATTCCCTCCGCCGGGCCCGCCGGGGTCGGCTTTGATGTTATCGATGCAACCTTTCAGCTTGCGCTTCAGTGTGTCGTTGTACTTCCGGGTATTTTTCGCCTCCAGCCATTCGAACGCCTGCTCATCCGTCAAATTACCCATTGCCCAGAGCCGACCTCGCCAACAATGTTCATTGGATCTCCTTTCGCGTAATTAGAGAAAAACGTAACACCACGATCAATCCGCAAGATACATCCGAGTCACCCACTCCGCAACCAGGGCAGGTTTGCCGCTATCCTCAACGTCAACCAGCATTCCCCACGCAATCTCGATGGCTGCTTCCACCTCGCGCACCGAATTGACGGCCACATGCGCTCGAACGCGGGAGCCGGCACGAACCGGCGCAGGAAACCGTACGCGGTTGAAGCCGTAATTGACCGTCAGCTTGAAATCACCGCGAACTTCCACCACCTCATGCACGAAGCGGCTGAGCAGCGAAACCGTCAAAAAACCGTGTGCGATGGTCGTACCAAACGGTGACTCGCGCCGCGCGCGATCCACGTCGATATGAATCCACTGGCGGTCGCCGGTGAGATCGGCGAATTGGTTGATCATGTCTTGGGTGATTTCCACCCAATCGCTGACCCCGACTTCCTGACCGGCGATCTCACGCAGCTGCTGAACGCCGTCGATAACTCGCGCCGGCATCAACGACCGTCCACCGTAAATGCCAGAAGCACATTCCCACCCTGGCCTACAATCCGGCCGTAACCCGAGTTGACGTACAGGACGCCATTCGCCACGGTAGGCCCCGCAGCGTCGAACGACCCGCCGGTCGCCTTCACCCCGTTCACTGTCTCGAACGGTTTTCCGGTATCGAAGTCCCAAACGATCGACCCGTCCTTGGTCGCATAGCCGCGCAAGTGCCCGTCCATCGAACCTGAAAACACAATTCCCGGAATGACTGTGACTGCCTGCGATTGCGCCGGCAAGCAGCGGCTCTTGCCCCAGGTGCATTCCACCTTCGGCGCAGGGGTGGACCAAACCGTCGCTCCGGTGGCCAGATTTAAGGCCGTGAGTCCGGGTTTGGCCAGGTCCGGCTTGGTGACCGAATCCGCGATTGCGACGTAAGCATTCTCGTTGTCAGCCGCGAATCCCCACTCCACTCCACCCAAAGCGCTCCCCGCTCCCACCTTCTTCTGCCAGAGAATCTTTCCGCGATTGTCAGGATCCAGGGCAAACACGGCGCCCGATTTCTGGCCTGCCAGCAATACTTGTTTTCCGTTTGGCAAGGCGCGGAGGACGGGCGAGCTGCCGAAGTCTACGTCGGGTCCCACCTCAGCCGGGCAGTTGCCAATACCGGCAATCATGCAGCCGACGAGAAAATTATCTGTGTGTGTAGCTTGACGGGCCCACTTCAAGCTGCCGGTTTCCATATCAAAGGCGAGGATAGCGTTGGCGGTGTTCTGCTCCACCTCAGTGTAGGAGTTACCCGTACTCGCGTACACTACCTTGCGCTTGGTATCAATCGTGGGCGCCGACCACACAGCCGCGCCCGCCGGTCCGTACAACTGCGTGCCCGTGGAGTTCTTCTTCGAGGGTGTCGGCGGGTCGGTCATCGTATGAGTCTTCCACAGCAACTTCCCGGTGGAGGGGTCCAGCATCGCCACGCTGCCCTGAAACTTGCAGCATTCGTACTTTGGATTGACCCCCGTCACTTCCTCAATCGAGGAAACCGGCACGTAGAGTCCGTTCTTGTATAGAATCGGAGCCCCGGTGACCCGGCCGACCGGATGATCGTCGACCTTGGTATTCCAGATCAGCGTTCCGTCGTCGGCGTTGACGGCGTACACCATGGCCTTGTCGTCGCCAAAGTAGGCTGCGTATTTCGCTGCGGAACCCGGCGGCATCGACCCGACGCTGATGGCCGTGCGGGCACTCGCCCCGGCCTTGAACGTCCAGTAGGTGCACCCGGTCTGCGCGTTGAGCGCGAATACGGTCCCGTTGCCACTTGTTACGTACAGGCGATCGCTGATCACCGTCGGCTGGCCATACGTGAACGTCCCTGGATAGCCAAAGGCCCACTTCACTTTCAGCCTCGGGACATCGGCGGCCTGTATGCCCGGCACGGGCTGATACCGCGAGTTCTCAAGATCGCGGCCCCATCCGTTCCAGTTGGAATCGTTCAGAGCGATAGGCGCAGGCCTGTCCGGGCATTGGTTCGCGGTTGGAGCGGATGCAGCAACAGCGCCAAACTGCTTGCCGGTGACAAACCTTGCGACAGAACGCCTTTCATCATCGCTCAGCATCTTCCCCTGCTCCCGCATGGAGCCGGAGATGAGAGCGGTTACGACATCTTCGGGAGATCGCTTAGCGAGAGTATCGCGCGTGGGCACGCGATCGGTGGGATGGTCGTGGCACACAGCGCAGCGCAGCTTGTAAACCTCCGCTCCGTCCGGAGCAGCCGCGAAGGCTCCAGCGATGAAGACAATTCCGGGAAGAAGTCTTCGTGAACTCATGGTTCGTCACTGTAACACGCCGCGGCTACTTGACGAAGTACCCGGACGTTCGCCACTGCTGGCCGGCGTCCATCCCCATCACAACCGTCTCAGTGGCCTCGTTCTTGTTGGCAAAATTCGAAGTGTACTGGAGGATAATGTAGTCGCCCGCTGGAGCGTTCGGCGGATCTTTCAACGGCTGTGAGGCCGACAACTTGCGGCTCTCGAATTTGCCGAGCTGCGCGCGGACCCCCGCCACCGTCTTCGCCCACGCCTCTTGCGTGATAGCCTTCTTAAACGCCGACGAAGCAGTATCCCAACTCTCCGGATACTTGCCCGAATCCACGAGCGCCAGCCACGCCTCTCCCGATTTCGCCGCCGCCGCTTCGTTCTCGTCCGCCATAGCGGTGATGGCTACCAGGGATGCAATAAAGACCACCCAGTTCAGGCGCATAGATGCAATCATTGTAGCCCCGCCATCAATGATCAGCAGTTTGCGCGAGTGCTTATAGCCTGGAGGAGTGTCGTGTAACCTAATCGGTGGTGAGCGAATTGTACATTGATAGGTCCTTGACGGCGGCATTTTAACCGAAAGCCCAATATGCTCCGAGCCTTGGATTCCGTCGTTGCGGTGAGTAGACAGCGACGGCTTGATGATCACCCTTCCATCCCGATCGATGTACCCGGCTCCTGATCGCGCATCGATGACGAAACGGAACAGCGCTGTGTCGACGTCTTATTTGGGCCGCAGTGGCAAGAGCAGCCTGGAATCTGCCGGGCTGTGACCAGGAATCGATGGTCATAGATGCGAGGCGCTTGCAATCACGAGTGCATGGTAGGTCTCTCTCGCACCTGGTCGTACCGAGTCATTTTGCTAGCCAAGTCGGAAACCCGATCCCGTGAAGGAAGCGTACATCGCCATAAGCCGCGGATCCTCAACAAAAGCGCTAGGCTGGCGCGAGGTTGGAGCGAGACGACATGTTATATTGGAAATGTGGGGCTGATGTGGACAGGTGGCCGAGTGGTTAATGGCAGCAGACTGTAAATCTGCCGCGCAATCGCGCTACGGAGGTTCGAATCCTCCCCTGTCCACCACCAATTTCGCGACGTTGCGCGGCTGTTTCCGATACCCTACAATTAGATTGGTCGGTTGAAACCGTAGAGGTTAACCCATTTAGCCGATGTAGCTCAGATGGTAGAGCGCGTCCTTGGTAAGGACGAGGTCACCAGTTCAATCCTGGTCATCGGCTCCAGGCTGTCCGACGAGAAATTCCCCAAGGTAGGAC
>CAWKLV010000031.1:0-1177688 GCA_963850575.1 uncultured Acidobacteriota bacterium
ATCACTGTCTTCGAGTGGCGATCATCTCTTTCCTGCGAGGCGCGCCTCCCATTCTTTCTATCGAGTTCGCTCGAAGAGCGATTCCTGCCCAAGTCCGGCCTACGTTCCAAGAGATGGAAACGACGTGCAAACGCGGTCCTGCGGCCGAGGCGGCCTGACACCTCCATGCCGGAAAACGTTGCGCCGATAATCATTATCAAGAAGAAGGCTCCGCACGCCGGCTCTCACGGCGGCGCCTGGAAAGTAGCGTATGCCGACTTCGTGACTGCGATGATGGCGCTTTTCATCGTGCTCTGGCTGATGTCGAGCAGTGAGCAGGTGAAGAAGGCCATCGGTGGCTACTTTCAAGATCCGAAAGGCCACGGTAAGCAGGTGGGCTCTACGTTAGCCGGTACAGGAGAAACCCTAACGGTCGCAAGTCTGAACATGGACCAGATCAAAGCGAAGCTGGAGCAAGCGATGAAAGCGGCGCCGCACTTCGAGACCTTGAAAGACCATATCCAGATGACGGTAACTGGCGAAGGCTTGCGAATCGAGCTGCTCGAAACCCAGGCAGGGATGTTCTTCGACTCCGGGAGCCCCCGGCCAAGTTCTTTCGGTGAAGACCTACTGGTCCGGCTTTCCCAGGAGTTGTCGCGACTGCCGAATAAGATTCTCGTCGAGGGCCATACCGACTCTGCTCCATTTACGAGCGGGAGGATCTATTCCAATTGGGAACTGTCGTCGGACCGTGCGAATGCGGCCCGGCGCATCATGCAGGCTAAGGGTCTGAGGGCGGACCAAATCACCCAGGTACGCGGTTATGCTGACCAGAGATTACGCAATACCAAGGAACCGAACGACCCGTCTAACCGGCGAATCTCTGTCATCGTCTTGTATACCGGCTCCGAGGCTGGAGCTGTCCAGCACCCTGAAGCCGCGGCACCTGCGCCATCCGGCGAACATCATCGCTGAGCTGCCGGCTCGACCGCCGATCGCTCGAGCTACGGCGGGAGTGGTTAGTCGTGCCCGGAGATAAGGAAGAACCGTTTGCTGTCCACTCGAAAATGCAAACCGGCGGAGAGGGGCATTCCCCGCTCCGCCGTTTCGCTTTTGACTCAGCCGAATTCTACTTGGCTTCCTGCGTGATACCCAGGTTCCCAGGCTGCCGGGCGGCTTTCTTCTTCTTCGTGTCCAGCGACTTCTGGACCCAATCGTTAGCTATGTCGGTTTGTTGTTTGTACTGTTCCGGAGTATCCGCCAAGTCGGCCCGCTCGCGGATCAAGAGATTCAAATAGGCCATAGCGTCGTCGTATTCAGGATCGACTTCGAGAGCCTTCTGAAGATTCTGAATACCCTCCTCAATGATCCCCGAATACTTCGCCTTCAGTTCTTCCTTCACCTTCTTATCCTTGATCGGTCCCGGATCTTCCGGTTTCATCCCGAGTTGCGATTTCGCCGTTCCCAGCGCCGGATACCACTTGGACCAGGCGATCACACCCAGGCTGTAATAGGCTTCCTTAGATTTGGGATCCGCCTCAATCAGCTTGAGATTCCAATCGCGGGCTTCATTCAGCTTCGCGAGCTTGGCATCCCCAGTGAGCGAACCCGCTTGGTTGTAAGCGAGCGAGGCCAGGGAGGCGAGCGCAATCTTGTCCTTCGGGTCTTTATCCAATACCGATTGGAATTCCTGTTTGGCTTGATCGGCGAGCTTCACATTCTCCGGCGACTCGGCACCTGGAATCCACTGCGTCATGTACGCCGTTGCCAGGTAAAGGCGAGCATTCGGATTGCTGGGATCGAGTGAGATAGCGGTTTTGAAGTTGTCGATCGCTTCTCGCGTACTTGGCGTTCTTGTAAGCCTGAACGCCTCGATTCAACTGGTCGCGCGACTTTAATTTGTCGCACCCGGTCCCCAGTAACAGGACTAGTCCGGCTGATGTGATCAGCCCAAATTTAAGTGTGCGATTCATAAGCTCTTCCTATTGAGCATCACGTCCAAAGCCGCTACTGCCCGGCCTCTACCTTCGGCGTCATCAATCCGATTTTGTCGATCCCCGCGCCTTTGGCGATGTCGATCGCCGTCGCGACGGTTTGAAATTCAAGGTCAGGGTCGGCCTTCACAAATACCACACGTTCGGCTCGGGTCTTGAAGACTTCTTCCAACCGGTTCCCGAGGCGGTCAAAATTCATCGGCTCCGTGTTCAACATCATGCTCTTGTCCTTGTTGATGATGATCACCACGGTGCGATCCTGGTTGGGATTCGGAGGAGGGGCATTGGGAGGAGGCGGCTGCGGAACCAACGCCTCGAGTCCATGCGGCGTAAGCGGCGTGATGACCATGAAGATGATCAGCAGAACCAGCAGAACGTCTATCAGGGGCGTTACGTTGATATCGGCTCGTGCGCCGCCGCCCCCGCCAACTGCCATTGCCATAGTCGTTACTCCTTTTGTGTTCTTCTACTGGCCGGCGCCGGCGCCGGTCTTCGCTTTGTTATCTTTCACTTGCTCGGTAATAAGGCCAATCTGATCGACGCCCGCCACGCGAAGGTTGTCGATCACGTCCTCCACTTTTTCATATCTGGCGCGCGCGTCGCTCTTGAAGATAAACGGTCTTGTCCAGCTTGTTGGTCAGCAGGTCCTTCACCTTTGGCCGGCAACTGGTCCGGCCGTAGTCTGGAAGTTCCGGGCTCAAATACACCTTGCCGTCGCGGGTGACCGAGATCAACACCGCATCTTCCTTGTCCGCTGCGGCCATGGCGATCGGATTTCGGGTTTTCGCCTTATCCACGCTTTGGCCTTTGGACAACATAGGCGTGATGACCATGAAAATGATCAGCAGCACGAGCATCACGTCCACCATCGGTGTCACGTTGATGTCGGACACCACCGGGGGCGGCTTTCTTCAATTCCATATCATGCTCCTCTTTCGAGAGGGCCGCGTGGCTGAGCGCCGCCGCGGCCCCGTCGAGTCAACTCGCTAGAGCTACCGCTTAGACCTTCTTCACCGCCCCAGCTCGCTGGGTGCGCTTCAAGAAGTAGTCGATCAACTCGGAGCTGGAATTGCCCATCTCCACGTCGAACGCTTCCACGCGGTTGGTGAAATAGTTGAACATCCAGACTGCGGGGATCGCGACGAACAGACCGACGGCCGTGGTAACCAGCGCTTCCGAAATACCACCCGCGACCGCTCCCAGACCCGTGCTCTTCTCGCTCGATATGCCGCGGAATGCGTTGATGATGCCGACGACGGTTCCGAACAATCCGACGAAGGGAGCCGTGGATCCGATGGTCGCCAGGCTGCTGATGCCGCGCTTGAGTTCGGCGTGAACGATGGCTTCGGCGCGTTCGAGGGCGCGCTTGGAAGCTTCGATTTCTTCGCCCGGTATTTCGGTGCTCATTTGATGGGCTTTAAATTCCTGCAGCCCAGCAACGACAACCTTGGCCAAGTGGCTCTTGTTAAAACGGTCCGCAATCTTGATGGCTTCGTCCAGTTTGCCTTCGCGCAAGGCGCCGGCGACGGCTGGAGCGAACTGCCGCGATTGTGTACGAGCACCGTTAAAGGCGATCAGACGGTCGATCATGACACCGATCGACCAAGCTGACATGATAAACAGAATAATCACCACGATCCTGGCGAGCCAGCCCATCTGGGTCCACATGGATCGCGGGTCAAAGCTGATAGCCGGCGCGGCTTCCTGAAGAAGCAGAAACGCCCAGACCTGCAACTGTAAAAGCATAGTTCTCTCCTGCGAGTTGATTTAGACTGACAAATTTCTGCGAATGCGAAAAACGAATATTCTGCGCCAGCCGTTATTGGCTCAGCGTGAAGTTCACATCGATCTGCGTTACTACCTCAACGGGTTCGTTGTTCAAAAGAGTGGGTTTGTAACGCCACTGCTTTACAGCCTCGGTAGCAGCCGGGAACCAGCAAGGGATGCCCGCTGACCAACTGTAAATTTTGAATGGTGCCATCCTTGCCGATAACAGCCTGGAAGCGCACCGTTCCCTGAACGCGCGCCTGCTTGGCCAGCGGAGGATATTGCGGCGTAACTTTGTTGATCAGGTTCGCTGCCTGTACCTGACCACCAACACGAATTCGCTGCGGCGTCGCCGGCTTCTCCACCTTGGGAGGCGGGGGAGGCGCGGGTGGTGGGATGCCGCCAGTTATGCCTTGTATGACTCCACTCGGGAACACCGCCGGGAACGCCGCCGGGAACGCCACCAGGAACGCCGCCTGTGGAGGGAGGCGGCAGGTCCTCTTCCTTGATGTTAGCGATCTCTTTCGGGATTTGCTTCGGCGCCATGAGACGTCCGGCGTCAAACTGGCGAGGAACAACCTTCACTACCTTGGGCGGCGGGGTTGCCGCAGGTGGCGGCGGAGGAGGAGGCGGAGGCGGAGGCGCCACCAGGAAGCTGGTCAACGTCGCCTTCGGCAGTGAGTCCGTGTAAATCAGCGGGATCAGTATCATGATCCCTATACCGAGAATCTGGAGCGCGAAGGAGAGGAACACAGTCCAACCCTTATTCGTTTTTCCAGTCCCGTCGACGAAAGTCTGTTCAAACATGACCTTTCCCCTTTCGTTCCGGCTGTTGCAGGCCGGAACTCACACTACCTGGTTTTTGCTACTACCTTTTTTGGGGCTCCATCTTTCACTACGCCGGCCGTGGGCGGAGCGGCGCGCTTCTGCCCTTCCCTGAAATTCTGCCAGAACACTAGAATTGGACTCGCGATGAAGATCGACGAATAGGTTCCGATAATGATGCCCACCACCAGACAAAAGGCGAACCCATTCAAAACCGCACCGCCGAACAGGAACAGCGACAAGGCCGTCAGGAACGTCAGACCAGAAGTCAGGATGGTCCGGCTCAAGGTCTGATTGATGCTGATATTCACCAGCGGCTCAAACTTCTCGCGCCGCATCAGTTTCAGGTTCTCCCGGATACGATCGAACGTCACGATGGTATCGTTCATCGAGTACCCGACCAGTGTCAGCAATGCCGCGACGACCGTCAAAGAAATTTCTTTGTTGAAAATCGAGAACAGACCAATGGTAATGATCGTGTCGTGGAACACGGCAATCACGGCGGCGAGACCGTAAATCCATTCGAACCGGAACGCGATATAGATCAACATTCCGCCCAGGGCGTATAAGCGTCGCCAGGATCGCCGTCTTTTGCAGTTCACCACCCACCTTCGGACCTACCACTTCCGTCTGCCGGATGGTGAATGGCGAGAGCGAACATTCCTGTTTCAGCACGGATATGACCTGCGGCGTCACGCCCGGAACACCGGAGAGCTGATCGAAGCTGGTCAGCAAACCCGAGTGCTGGGTGTGTATATTATCCATCACCGCCTTCGCCACATTCTGGACCTGCTCGTCGGACAGCGCCACTCCAGCTTTCTGCAACGGGTCGCGGATGCGGTCCGTCAACGCCGCTACGCCAGCATTGTTTACGTCCAGCTTGCCGTCGCGGCTGCCAAACGCCCCTTCCAGCAATTCCACCATCGCCTGCCGGTTGGCGTCCAGCGATTTTTCGTCCTTGATCTCCGTCCCGATAATCACTTCGTTGCTGCCGGAGATGTTCACCACCGAGATCTCTCCCGGAATCTTAGCCGACAGTACGCTTCGGATCTTCTCCACCGGCGGGTTCTGGGCAAACAGCACATACATCTGCGCGCCGCCGCGGAAGTCGATACCGTAGCGTGGCCCGCCCTTTCGCGACCAAGCTGGCCAATCCGGCCACAGTCAAGATCAGCGAGAGGATAATGAAAGGCCACTTTTTACCGAGGAAGTCGAAATTTGTATTCTTAAAAATTTCCATGCAACCTGCGCGGCTGGCCTTCCGCACGTGTTAGACACCAGCCCGTCCAAATCAGTTCCGTAAAGTTGATTCCAAAATACTTACCACAATCGAGGCAAGTACCAGAGCCGGGTGGTACGCCCGGAAAAACTCATATGCTGAGCGCTTCCACCTGACGTCGCCCGGACAGTTCGAAGTCGAAAATCGCCTTCGATACAAAGACCGCCGTGAAAACGTTGGCTACCAGCCCGATGACCAGCGTGACGGCGAAACCCTTTACTGCCGTCGTACCAAAAATAAACAGGAATGCGCATGATACCACGGTTGTTACGTGGGTATCGATAATCGTCAGGAATGCTTTGTTGAAGCCGGTTTCCACGGCGGCGACTACGGCTTTACCGGCCCGCAATTCCTCGCGGATACGCTCGAAAATCAGAGACATTCGAATCGACCGCCATACCGATAGTCAGAATCACACCGGCAATCCCAGGCAGTGTAAGGGTGGCGCCGAAGTAGGCCAGCGCGGCAATTAGAATGACGGCATTCATAATCAGTGCCAGCGTGGCATTAATGCCGGCTCGTTTGTAGTATACCAGCATCGCGACGATGACGGCGATCAGGCCTGCCAGTCCCGAGTACAACCCGTCACGGATAGAATCGGCTCCCAGCGCCGGACCAATGCTGCGCTCTTCCAGATAGACTACACTGGCCGGCAGAGATCCGGCCCGGAGATTCAAGGCCAGATCCGACGCCTCTTCCTGATTGGCGGCGCCGGTAATCCGGCCGGTATCGCTGATCTTATTCTGAATTGTGGGGGCGCTCAGAACCGTCTTATCCAGGACAATTGCCAGCCGGTTGCCGATATTGGCTTCCGTAAACCGCTCAAACCGTTTCGCCGCATCCTGCGTGAGAACGAAGTTGGTTTCCCATCGCCCCATCTCTCCCTGCTGTCCGTGGGCGTCGCGAAGATCCCGCCCGGTGATGACCGGAGTCCGGTTCACCAGGTACCAACCTTGCTGCTGACCTCCGCGCGGAGCGCCGGGCAGCAACTGGGTATTGAGGGGCAACACGCCGCCGTGCTTGGCCAATCCTTCCTCACGCGTCGCGAACGGTCCGTCCTTCACGTCGAACAGTTCCAGCAGAGCGGCCGTTTTCAGGATTTCCTTGATGTGGGCTGGATCGTCTACGCCCGGCATTTGCACCAGCAGCTGGCGCCTGGTCCGGATTGCCGCGTTCCTGCACCGACGATTCCGTCAAGCCCAGACCATTGATCTTCTTCTCGATCGTGCTCTGACTCTGGGTGAGGGTGTCCTTGCGAAGCTTCAAGGCCTCGCTTTGCTTCATCGTCAATTTGTAATCTGTCGAATTAACCGGCGTCAGAATCCAGATTGCGCCAAAGTTATCGTTTAACACCCTGCGGGCGTCGCCCGCCTTGGTGGCCGGGACGCCGTGGATGTTGATCTGGATTTTATCCGCATCCTGCAGCGATTGCGGATCGTTGCGGTCAATGGCGTTGAAATCGACATTCGCCTTGCGCAGTTCATCCTTGATGCGTTCGACGGTGACGTCGGCTTCGGCCTTGAAAGCATCCTGGGCCTGTACCTGCATGACCAATTGGCTGCCGCCGCGAAGATCTAATCCGAGCCGGATGTTCTTCTTCCAGTTCTCGACCACTTCCGCCTTGCTTTTAGGGATGCCAATCACCCCGTAGATACAGATCAGGATAACGCCGATAATCACCAGCGCCTTGATTTTCAGAGTGCGATTCATGTGCTAATGTTGCCGTTCAGGTTTTCTTGACTTCGTCCGTGACCAGTCCGGAAACAGCGCTGCGGGAAACTTGCAGCTTAATATTGTCCGGCTTAACTCGCAGTATCAGCGTATCATCCGGATTGATGGAAACGATAGTTCCCACCAGGCCGCCGGTGGTCACCACCACGCTGCCGTTCTGTAAATCTCGCAGCAATTGCTGCTGCTGCTTGCGCTGACGCTGCATGGGCATGAACACCAGAAAGTAGAAGATTCCTACGATCAGGAGCAGCGGGAGGAAGCCAAGCAGCGGATTGCTGGTGGTTGCTTGAAGAAGAATGAATGTCGGATAAGCCATCAGGCCCTGTAGGAGATCGATCACGCCGGTTCAGTTTCCGCCGGCGAGGAGCGCACTTCTGCGAGCAGCTCAGGGAATCTCCCAAGAAGTATAGCCTGCCTGATGTGATGCATGATGTCAAGATAGCGTTTCACGTTGTGTATCGTAGCCAACGTTGAATACAGGATTTCACCTGCCTGGAAGAGGTGCCGCAGGTAAGCTCTGGAATACGTGGCGCAAGTGTAGCAGGCGCAGTTCGGATCCACGGGCCGGCTATCGTCCTTGTACCGGTTCTGCTTGATCACCACCTTGCCTTCAGAGGTGAACAGATAACCGTTCCGGGCATTGCGAGAGGGCAACACGCAATCCATCATATCTATGCCGAGCGCTACATATTCCGGCAACTCCGGAGGCATCCCGACACCCATGACGTAGCGGGGTTTATTTCCGGGAAGCAGCGGAGCAGTAACTTCGACCATTTCGAGGCTGAGTGCCCGGGGTTCCCCGACGGAGAGTCCGCCAATGGCGTAGCCCGGCGCATCGAGGTGGACGAGAGCTTCTGCGCATGCGGTGCGCAGATCGGAGTACATGGAGCCTTGCACGATGGGAAAACAAGCATGCAAAGCCGGATCCGCCTTGCGGCGATAGTACTCGAATCCGGTTTGCGCCCATCGAATGGTTCGGTGCATCGAGGCACGTGCCGCTTCGTGGCTGGAGGGATAGGCCAGGCACTCGTCGAGAACCATCAGGATGTCGCTCCCAAACGCCAGTTGGACGTCTACGGTGGATTCCGCAGTAAACAGATGCGCGTCGCCGTTGAGATGCGACCGGAACAGGACGCCCTGCTCCGTCACTTTGCGAAGGGAATCGAGGCTGAAGACCTGGAAGCCGCCGGAGTCCGTCAGGATGGCGCGGTTCCAGGACATAAACCGGTGGAGTCCGCCCATCTTGCGGATCAGCTCGTGGCCGGGGCGAAGGAACAGATGATAGGTGTTGGCCAGGATAATTTTCGCGTCGAGATCGGTGGCCAGATCGCGCTGGGTGATGCCTTTGACCGTGGCTTGTGTGCCGACGGGCATGAACACCGGAGTCTCGATAATTCCATGAGCCGTGTGGAGCAGGCCGGCGCGGGCTTTGGTGACGGGACATTGTGCCTGAATTTCGAATCGCACAATTCAAGTGTGATGCATTGACGAAGAATACCTCGCTTGTATTCTCGACACAGCGCGCGAGTGGTGGATTCGAAGGCCGTCTCTCCCTCAGGGCGGTGACCTGTGACCTTCGGAGCTGCCGCTAACGCCCGTAAACTCGCTGTCCAGCTCGGACGGCAAGATGTGGTCTCAGCTTCTGGAGCGCCGCATCGACGCTGATTCCGTATTTTAGGCGGAGGGCCTCCGGCTTTCCGTGTTCGATGAACTGGTCCGGCCAACCGATCCGCACAACCCGTGTCGTCATTCCCAGTTCGTTCAACTCCTCCAGCACCGCAGATCCGAAGCCGCCTTTCAATACATGATCCTCCAGAGTCAGAATCACGTCGACGGTACCGGCGTAGAACTTCAGCATCTCCACATCGATTGGCTTGGCGAAACGGGCGTTGATGACAGCGGGAGAGAAGCCTTCGCCCTCGAGCCGCAGAGCGATTTCCTGAGCCAGCGAAACCATCGAACCGAGCGCAAAGATGGCCACGCGCGGATCTTCGCCGTGTTGTAGCAGCTCCGCCTTACCGATGGGGATGGCTCGCGGGACATCTTTCACGGGTGTTCCCGGGCCGGCGCCGCGGCCGTAGCGGACGGCGATGGGTCCGTCGTACAGCATCGCCGTATAGAGCATGTCGGCCAGCTCGTCTTCATCTTTGGGCGTCATATGCACCAGGTTGGGGATTGTGCGCATATAACTGATATCGAAGAGTCCGTGGTGCGTGGGGCCGTCGTCTCCGGAGAGCCCGCCCCGATCCATACAAAACACGACCGGCAGGTTCTGAAGGCAGACGTCGTGCACGATCGGATCGAAGGCCCGCTGCAGGAATGTCGAATAGATCGCGCAGAAAGGCTTGAAGCCCTTGGTGGCCAACCCCGCCGCGAAAATGACGGCGTGTTCTTCGGCGATACCCACATCGAAATATTTGTCAGGATAGTGGGGCTCGAATCGATCGAGGGCGGTGCCACTAGGCATAGCCGCCGTGATCGCCACTACCTTATCATTCACGTTCGCCAGCTTCACCATCGTGTCGGCGAACACCTCCGAGTAGGTGCGCTGTCCGAGCGATTTCGTTTCGCCGGTTTCCGGGTCATAGGGACCCAGGCCGTGGAACTTCTTCTGCTTCTGGATGGCGGGCTCGAATCCTTTTCCCTTGGTAGTAAGGACATGCAGAAGAGCGGGCCGGTTCTGAGTCTTGAGGAATTCGAAGGTCTTGATCAGCGTTGGTATGTCGTGGCCATCGATGGGGCCGTAATACTTCAGCCCGAGTTCCTCGAAAATGACGCTGGGCCACAGCATGCTTTTCGCCGCTTCTTCGGCCTTCCGAGCCATGCGGAGCGCGCTCTGACCGCCCACCTTCTCTACGAATTTACCCGCAGTCTCGTGAAGCTGATAAAACTTCGGATGCGTGACGATGCTATTCAGGTAAGCCGCGATGGCGCCAACGTTCTTATCGATGGACCACTCGTTATCGTTCAGCACCACCAGCATTCGTTTCGTGTGGTGCGCGATGTTGTTCAGCGCCTCGTAGGTGATCCCGCAGGTAAATGCGGCATCTCCCGCCAGAGCGACAACGTGTTCTTTGCCTCCAACCTTATCGCGAGCTACAGCCATACCCAGCGCCGCCGAAAGCGCGGTACCTGCGTGTCCGGCCCCGTAGCAATCGTGGGGACTTTCGGTCCGGAGCATGAACCCGTTTAGACCTCCAGGACTGCGAATCGTATGGAATTGTTCCCGGCGTCCGGTAAGCAGCTTGTGTACGTAAGCCTGATGGCTCACATCGAAGACGAAGTGGTCCTCAGGAGTATTGAAAACGTAGTGCATCGCCAGGGTGAGTTCCACGACGCCCAGGTTCGGCCCGAGATGCCCCCCGGTCCTCGACAGGACCGTAATCAATTCCCCTCGGACTTCCGCCGCCAACCGCTCCAGTTCAACCATGGACAGACCCTTAATGTCTGCCGGCGAATTGATGCCGTCCAGTATGCTCGCCATCTTCACTCTTAGGTTACTCCTGTCACGGATGCAGCTTCTCTTTCTTCTCGAGCATCTCGATAAATTGCCGAATTCGCCGGACGCGCGTCTCGGCTTTCTTGGCGGTTTGCAGGCGAAACAGTACGGCGTATCGGTTGGCGCGGTCTAAGACCGCAAAGAAGTCCTTAGCCTGCGGGTTCGCATCGAGCGCCGCCTGAAAGTCGCTGGGCACGTCGGCCACGCGGGATGAGTCATACGCCGCCTCCCAACGTCCGTCCGCTTTAGCGCGCTCGATTTCTGCCAGTCCAGGCGCTTTCATGCGGCCAGCGTCCATCAAAGCGAGCGCCTTCTCACGATTGATCTTGGACCAGATGCTCTTGTTTCTGCGCGGCGTGAACTTCTGCTGCCACACGCCGTGGTCCTCGGCCCTTTTTTGGCCGTCGATCCATCCAGAGCAGAGAGCCACCTCGAGTGCTTCAGCATAGGACACGGACCGAATGCCGGAGCCCTTCTTGGAAATGCGGAGCCATACCCCATCCGAAGTACGGTGATGCTCTTCGAGCCAGTCTGCCCAGTCGCTTTGCCGTGAAAACAACAGGATGGGGAGTTCGGTCATGCGGCAAGACTCTGCGCCGGTCACCGAACCCGGGCGTCTTCTTGTGGACCCCGCATCATCAATCCTATGGCCGCCAGAACCATCAGCGCGATGCCGGTGGCACATACGCCAGGCCATTGCCACTTAGACCACATCCAGGAACCCAGCAAAGATCCTAGCGAGCCTCCGCCAAAGTAGCCGATCATGTACACGGTATTCACCCGGCTACGTGCCTCCGGCAGCAACTGGAACACTCGCGTCTGATTGGCTACCTGTGCGGCCTGCACGCCCGCGTCCAGCAATACGACTCCTAATATAAGTGCCCAGATGCTGGTCCTGCCTGCCCAGAACACGCCGAAGGCGGCGAGCACGGCCGCAATCGCGAGGCGCACAACAAATCGAGGACTCCGGGCGTCTGACATCTTCCCGGCCATGGGAGCAGCCGCAGCGCCGACTGCACCTACCAACCCGAACAGCCCAGCTGCCTGACTGCCCATTCGAAACGGAGGACCATCCAGCAAAAAAATCAACGTAGTCCAGAATGCGCTGAATGCGGCGAAGAACAGTCCGGCCACAAAGCAAACCTGTCGCAGTTTGGGAAGTTCAGCGACCAGCATCCATAAGGAGCGCATGACGTTTGCGTAGGTCATGTTGGCCTTGCTCTGCACGGCGGGCAGACGCTTGCGAAGTATGCCGGAACACGCCAAACACATCCCGGCGGCCAGCCAAAACATGGCGCGCCACCCGAGGTGATAGGATACAAAGCCACTCAAGGTGCGGGCCAGCAGTATGCCGAGAAGTACTCCGCTCAGGATGGTGCCGATGGTGCGGCCCTGTTGCTCGGGACTGGCCAGTTCAGCCGAAAACGGGATGAGAACTTGAGCAATGACAGTGGTGGCGCCTATCAAGAAACTTGCCGCGATGAGCCACGTCAGATTGGATGCCAGCGCCGCCAGGCTCAATGCGCATGCGGCCGCGATAAATAATGAGACGATCAGCTTTCGGCGGTCAACAAAATCGCCAAGTGGTATGAAGAGCGGCATGCCGGCCGCGTAGCCGATCTGTGTCGCTGTCGCAACATAACCGATCTGATGCGAGCCCGTGTGCATGGCGCGCGCCATGGCCACCAGCATCGGCTGATTGTAATAAATATTCGCAACGGCGACGCCGGAGGCCGCCGCCATGGTCAATAACAATGGCCGGGAAATGCCACGCTTCACATCGGGCTGGTCTGAAACGTGAGGATGAGTAGACTGCTCAGAAGCCATTATCCCCAAGTACTCGCAGCGGGAATGCAGGCCGGAAATAGAACATCATGCCTGGAGGCTCGGATAATCGGTATAGCCTTTTTCGGTGCCTCCGTAGAACGTCGAGCGATCGTACGGATTCAGCTGACTCTGCAATGCAAAGCGTTTGGGCAGGTCAGGATTGGCAATGAACAGGCGGCCAAAAGCAATGGCATCCGCCAGATGGTTAGCAATGGCCCTCTCGGCCGTTTCCGCCGTGTAGCCACCCGCAGATATCAGGACGCCCTGAAAGGCCTTGCGGAAGATATTCGCAGCTCGAGGTGCGTTGCTATCAATGGGCGCATCCGATCCAGCATCACCCACTCGAGGCTCTACCAGATGCACGTAGGCGATACCGCGAGCCGAAAGTTGCTGCAGAACATAGCTGAAGAGAGCAATCGGATCAGAGTCACCCATATCGGAAAACGTTCCGTAAGGCGAAAGGCGGACGCCCACGCGGTTCCTGCCCCAAACCTGGACCACGGCGTCTATAACTTCCAACAGCAAACGCGCGCGGTTCTCAATGGACCCTCCATAGATGTCGGTGCGGTGGTTGGTTTTGTCTTCCAGGAACTGATCGAGAAGATAACCGTTTGCGCTGTGTACCTCTACCCCGTCGAACCCGCCCGCTTTCGCATTTTCCGCGCCACGGCGATACTCGGCGACGACGCTGGGGATCTCATCCAGCCGGAGCGCGCGAGGAGTTTCAAAGGGTACCTGCCGGAAATCGGCGGTGAGCGCCCGCGCCCCGTTCGTAGGGGCGATGGCGGACGGAGCCACCGGAAGACCGTATTCGGGGTGAAGAGAGCTGTGGGAAATGCGACCTACGTGCCAAAGCTGGAGGAAGATGCAGGCATCTTTCGCGTGAACGGCGCTGGTCGTAATTTTCCAGCCTGCGACCTGTTCCTGCGAATGAATTCCAGGCGCTGCGGGATATCCTTTACCCAACAGCGAGATCTGTGTTGCTTCGGTGATGAGAAGCCCGCCAGACGACGCACGCTGTCCATAATAAGTGGCATTGAGTTCGTTGGGGATATCACCCGGCTGAGTCGAGCGCATGCGGGTAAGAGGCGCCAGAACGATGCGATGCGAAAGTTCCAGGTCACCCACGGCCAGCGGGGAAAGAAGATGCGGAAGAGTACTCACCCTTCAATGGATGCAGGAACCTTGCGCAGCGTCGCATTACGCTACGCCTCAGCCCCTAAAGGGATTCTGGACGGGGCCGATCCTGGAAAGCACGAAACCTTTCGTCTTAACGGGTGATAGGGTGGTTGGATGACGCAACTGGGCAAACTGTTGATCACGACTCTTACGGCAGTTCTCGCGTTCCCTTTGTCGGCACAGAACACCGCTAATCAACCGACGTGGTGGGCGAAATACGACTACTTGTCCCGACACGGGGCTTCCAGCGGTCAAGCATCGAATTCCATCATCGCCGGATCCAACACGGACGCTTCGGCTGAATGCGGACCGCAGAGTGAAACCTACATTGCCGTGAACGGGTCTGCGCCCAATCAGCTTGCCGGTGGCTCCAATGAGATCTTTCGGGATCCCATGCGCGCTTACTCGTCCTCGAACTCGGGCGCCACGTGGGTCGGATCGGACCTTCCGCTCCCCCCAGCAAGAGGCACGAATGGTGTCCGGTTCGGCTCCGATCCGTCGCTTGTGTTCGACAGCCGAGGGAATGTGTTTTACAGCTACATTGTAGTGTTCTTCGGGTCGGGGAAAGGCATAAATGGGACGGAGTTGGCGGTGGCACGCTCGACGGACGGCGGGCAGACATTCCCGGGAGGTCAAGCCAGCTACTTTTCATTTTCCGGCGGAAGCGATCATTTCAACGATAAGCCGATGATTACGGCCGACACCAACGCGACCAGTCCGTATCGCGACAATATCTATGTTGCCTGGGATGCAGCGAGCGGTGGCTCGACCGGCGGCGGCGTGCTGCTGGCGAGGTCTGCCGACCACGGGGCGACGTTCGCCATCACTCGCCTTGACAATGCCGGCGGCCCCGGGCGAGCCATCGGCGCTGTCCCTTTTGTCGGGCCCAACGGCGAGGTCTATGTGGCGTGGAATGATTTCGCCGGTAACACCATAGCTTTCACGAAGTCACTCGACGGCGGCTCGACGTGGGCCGTCCCGGTCACGATCGCCCCAAAGCAGATCGCGTTCGAGATTGCGATACCAGCCGAGTTTTCACGGAAAGCGCTGGTCTATCCTTCGTGCGACGCTGACCGGTCAAATTCCAGGCGGCGAGGTACTCTGTATTGCTCCTGGATTGATCTACGAGGCTCCACAACCGACGTCCTGGTGTCCATCTCGAGGGATGGAGGGTTGACCTGGAGTGCCCCGGCGCCGGTTGCCGACCAACTCGGCCGCCCCGTGGACCGCTTCAATCATTGGCTTGCCGTCGACGGAGTAACGGGAGATGTGAACCTGGCGTTCTACGATACGAGGAACGACACCACCGGATCCCGGTATATGACCGACATTTACTTCACCAGTCTGCGCGCAAAATCGACAATCTGGCTTTCGCCCAATGTTCGTGTGAGCACAGCCAGTTCGAACGAACATGATTGCGACGGCGTGTACCCTTGTAGTGCGATTAACTACGGCAATCAATACGGCGACTATGCGGGCCTGGCTTCTTACGGCGGAGTCTCCTACCCGATCTGGACCGACAGTCGGAACAATAGATCGGCGGCGCCATCGTGCTCAGTCGGGCTGATGGAAGAGATATTCACCGCAAGGGTCCAGTAAGCACTGAACCCGGTATTCTTGTCTGGTGAACGACCTCAACGGTAAAGTCGCCCTGGTCACCGGTTCAAGCCGGGGCATCGGCCGCGCCATCGCACTCGCGCTCGCCGACGCCGGAGCCGATATCGCCGTCAACTTCCTGAGCCGCTCGGCTGAAGCCCAGGCCGTAGAGTTGGAGATTCGTCAGTCGGGACGACGGTCTGTGAGCATCCAGGCTGACGTATCCTCTTCCACCCATGTTGAGCAACTGATCAGGAGCATCGAAGAGAAGCTAGGGTTCATCGACGTCCTCGTAAACAACGCCGGTGTTTCCCGTGTCCAGCCTATCGAGGTGATCACGGAGCGGGACTGGGACGAGGTACTGGCGGCAAACCTGAGGTCCTGTTTCTTGATGACGCAAGCCGTCCTGCCAAGTATGCGAGCTCGCCAGTGGGGCCGGATCGTCAATCTATCCTCCGTGGCAGCACAGATCGGAGGCGTCGTAGGACCGCACTACGCCGCCTCGAAGGCGGGCATCCTGGGGCTGACGCATTTCTACGCCTCGCGATTGGCTAAAGAGGGAATCACAGTCAACTCTATAGCTCCCGCACTGGTGGAAACCGAGATGGTGACATCCAATCCGAACGCGCGGCCGAGCCTCATCCCCGCCGGCCGATATGGAATTCCGAGCGAAGTCGCAGAAGTGGCCGTTATGCTTGCCAAGAACGGGTACATCAACGGTCAGACCATTAACGTGAACGGTGCGTTGTTCATGAGCTGACTGTTGGCTCCAAACAACGCGCCCTGGCGCTTGCGGTTTTTGAATCGCTGGATTGTCTCCAGGTCGTGACGGGCGGCGCTGTATTCGAGCCCCTCACGCTGGGACAAGACTATGGCTCAGCGCACGAAAGAACTCAGCCGCCTCGAGTTCGCGTTCTAGAATGAGGATGCTACCCAAGCCGTTAATCGCCGAAACTTCCAGCGATCCACAAAGAGCGCCTGGAAAAAGCACCGCTCGGCCTCTTCGAGGAGCGCATCTCTAACATATAAGGCCGGCTTGGATGGCTTCCCAGTGTTTCACCAGGTATCCGTTCTTGCGCTGGTAGCCGCGCGCCTTGGTTATGTCGCCGCCAAGCAAAGCACCGGTTACCTGTTGTTGCGCCGCCGCCAAAAGTCCGATCGTACCGTGCAATTGGGTGCTTGCGGCGGCCATAAGCGGCGGGATGAGGTTGGCGTGCGCTGGTGCGTCGCGAACGGCTGAGACCAGGCGGCGCAATCCGTCCTTTTGGCTGCGCCCAAGGTCTAGGCTGACCGAGCTGCCGAGAAACTGTGGAAGGGGAGCTTCATCAATCACACATGCAAAGATGTAGCGATCCATGTGGAAGGAGGTCAGAATCTCGGCGGACACCCAGCGTGATCGCGAAGCGGGATCCGACCACAGAAGCCGCGCTGTGGTCCTGCTCTCGATGGCAGCATGCAACTCGTTCCGCAATAGCGCCCGGAGCTGGATATCCGAGGTATCGAGCCACACTCCGAAGCCGCCGGCCGCAAGCTCCGCTTCGATTTTCTAGCGACCGCGAGATCGGCGGAAGCGTGGCTGATGAAGACAGCGTCCCTGTTTTGAACAGGCACGGTTCACCTCCATCGAGCTCCTGTCACGGTCTCGTAAGACAACTATCATGGTGGCGCCAGGATTTCAAGCAAGCGTCTTACAGCGCTCCTTAAAATTCGCGTTACGCAAGCTTGCTGCCCGCTCGCGGAGCAGCATGTGCGGAAGGCCTTTGGAGGTTACAACAACTGGCTTCCATGGGCTCGTTCCGATCAATATCCCTTCTGCTTGTCGACAACGTTGATCAGGGGCTTTCCATCCACGAACCGTTGGATGTTCTCCTTAATGGTGCCCACCATGCGGGCGCGATCTTTGTCGGACCGCCCGGCAATGTGAGGCGTGATGATCGTATTCTGGAACTTCCAGAGCGGGTGGCCAGGCGGCAGCGGCTCCGGATCGGTGACGTCCACGCCCGCACCTGCCAACCGCTTCTCATCAAGTCCCTTCACCAGCCCGCTCATCTCGTAAATACCGCCCCGGCTGACCGCGATGAAGTAGGATCCCTTTTTCATCAGCTCGAACTCTTTTGCGCCCATCATTTTGTGGCTCATCGGCGTGTGTGGAGCGGAGATAAAGACCACGTCGGCCTCCGGCAGGACCGTATCCAACTGATCCGGCTTTACGAATCTCTTGACGAACGGGCTGAATGGCTTATCCTCCGGGTCCACCCCGATCACGTTCATACCAAACGCCCAGGCGCGAGTTGCGATTTGCAGCCCAATTCCGCCAACACCGATCACCACGGCGTTGCGCCCGTTTAGTTCGATCCCCGGATACGGGCGCGCTTGCAAGCGCTCCTGCTGTTTCTCTGCCCAGAATGCCGGCAGGTTGCGGCTTAGAGCGAGCAACATGGCGAGCGCGTGATCCGCAATCTCAGGACCCTGCACCACCTTGTTGTTCGTGAGGACGATGTTGCTGTCTCTCAGATCATTGCCGCCCGACATAAAGAGCACGTTCTCCACTCCGGCGGACATCACACCCACCCACTTGAGATTCTTACCGGCGCGTACTTGTTCGGGCGTTATGTTCCCGATCAGAGCATCAGCGTCGCCAATTTCTTTGAGTACCGTCTGCGGGGTTACCGGAACGATTCGCGCCTTGGGAGACGCGCTCTGTAGCTCCCGGAGCATTTCCGGATCCGGCGCTGTCACGATGATTTTTTTGGTCTGCGCATTCGAACTCAATACGCAGAGGCTCAGCAACAAAACGAAATTGCGCATATTTTTTTCCACGGGGACCTGGAGATTCTATCGCATCGGCCGCTTGCCATGTCCGGCTCGCTTCAATACATCACGAGGCCGCCGTCCACGTTGACTGTCTGTCCGGTCATGCCATCGCTCAGTTCACTCGCGAGGAACACGCAGACTCGCGCGACGTCAACGGGCACAAGCCGCCGCTCCAACGATTGTTGAGCGACGATCGCGGCCATCTGCTGCGGTGTCGCCACTTCTTTCTCCCGTTCCACTTCGATGGCGCCCGGCGTGATGCAGTTGATGTGAATATTGTGCGGACCCATCTCGCGCGCCACAGCCCGAGTGAGGCCGATCACTCCTCCCTTCGACGCGATGTAATGGCTGAGCTGTGCCAGTCCCTTAAAAAACGTCACGGAGGAGATGTTGACGATCTTGCCCGAACGCTGGGCGACCATATGAGGCAGGACCAACTTCATGCAGCGATACACCCCCTTCAGGTTGATATCCTGCATCTCGTCCCATTCCTGATCGGTAAGATCGAGGAAGGAACGCCGTGGATAGATTCCGGCGTTATTGATCAGAATATCCACCCTGCCCGACCTTCGGATGGCATCATCGACAGCCGCTTGCAGCATGTCGTTGCGCCGCACGTCTGCCTCATGCGCCCATGCTGATCCGCCTTCGGACTGAATTGCCTTAGCGACTCGGTCAGCCCCGGCCCCATTCACATCCAGGGCATATACACTTGCGCCTTGTTGCGAAAACACGTGGGCGACTGATTCGCCGATTCCCGTCGCAGCTCCGGTTACGAGTGCGACCTTTCCCGACAGTAGACCAGTATTCACTCCACGAGGATAACCTACCGCCGATGGATCAGTTTCCGACTCCCTCTCAAAAGAGAAACTTCAAGCCGAACTGGATCTGACGGGGGTCGCCGGCGCTGGTGATGGTGCCAACGGTGCTGGTCGTTGAGATGTTGGTAGCCGGGTTGCCGAAGTTCGCGTGATTCGGCATGTTGAAGAACTCAGCGCGGAACTGAGCCCCGATACGCTCCGTAATTGTGAAATTCTTCAGTGCACTCATGTCGAAGATGATGTCGCCGGGGCCGAACAGCGAATTCCGAGCCATATTGCCATAAGTGAACGGAGCCGGAACCGAGTAGCACGACGCATCGAACCAGCGATATCTACTGCGATCGGAGGCCGACAATGAGCCATCGCAAGTTGCATTCGGCCGTCCGCCGCGCCATCCGGTCTGAGTGGCAGTGTAGGTAAGGAAGAACGGCACACCGGTGCGGAGATAACTGATGCCTCCGATTTGCCAGCCGCCAATAGCCGCCTGACCTAAGCGGCCCACGCCATTGAAGAACTTTCTGCCCTTGCCAAAGGGCAGTTCGTAGGAATATTCAGCAGTAAAGACGTGCCGCCGCATGCCGTCGGAGTTGCCGCGATCCGCCCGGGCGTTATAGCTATCCTGCGGCCCGCCCACAACGGGTGTGTTATCGAGGGACCGCGTCCATGCGTATTCAAGCTGGAAAGACAACCCATTCGAGTAGCGCTGCACCGCCTCCAACTGGAGCTGATGCATGAGGGAATCGCCACCTCCGGCCAGCATCAGGATGTCGGCCCAAGGCTGGTAGGGGCGATAAGGCTGCAAGGCACCGGGAATCTGCTGCTGCGAGACATTGATCTGGTAGTTGAACCAAGGAAGATGCGTGCTGTGATTTCCCACGTACGATGCGCGCACACCCATGTTCTTCAAGACTTCACGCTCCAGCGTGAAATTCCATTGATAAGATTCCGCATTCTTGATGTTTCGCTGCACCGCCGTAATGCTCGGGTTGGCTGATAGTTTCCCGCCGCCCGGGAACGGACTAGCCAAAGTCAGCGAGGGAGCCGGTCCAGGTGTGGACTCGAAGGTTTCCGCGAGCAGGAAGGGCGGATTGCTGAAGCCCAACTGGCGGAAGCCGATGAACACCGGCAAGAAGTTGGTATAGATACCGGCGCCGGCGCGAATGACCGTCTTGCCATCGCCGAACGGACGGTAGGCCAGGCCGAGGCGTGGGCCCCAATTGTTCTTGTCGGTCTCAATCAGCGTCGACCCCGGACGGAGTTCGATCGGGTAAGCACCGAATAGGGCTTGCTGCGCACCGGGAGGCAGCTTGTCGCTCGCAATGAAGAGTTTGCCGGTAGTGGGATCGAACTGAGACATGATCCCATCGCGTTCCTTCCACGGCTTCTGCAGCATATAGCGAACGCCTATGCTGACGCTGAGCCGGGAAGAGACCTGAATATCGTCCTGAACGTAGGCGCTATACCGGGTAGAGGAGAGCAGCATGGCCGGACTGCCCGACGAACGGTAAGTGGTATTCGGGTACCCGAGCAGGAAATCGGCAACTGAGTTCGCGGGTGCGGCGGTGGGCGTAGCGCTGGTGAACCGCCCCGTAAAGTCAAAGCGGCCAAGACCCGCATTGTTCACCAATCCTGATGCCAAGCCTCCCACGGACGGATTGGACGCGACTCGATAGTTGGCGAAGTCAAAGCCAGTCTTGATGGTGTGTTTTCCCTTCACAATGGTCAGGTTGTCGATGTACTGCGGGGTCAACTGCGGAGACCCCTGCGCGCCGCCGTAATCGCCAATGGATGTGTAGGACGTCATATTGACGTTGGGCAGCCCGCCGTAATCGGCAGGATAGAGTTGCGGGAACAGGGAGCGCGGATCGAAATTCTTATTCATCCCCTGGCGCACGGATGCATGCGACAGAAATCCGTAGCGCACTTCATTGATCACGGTCGGGCTGAACGTCCGCAAGTAGGTTCCGTTCACGCTCTTGGTGGTGTACCCACCGTTCTCCCAAGAGCCATAGCCAATCGGATAATTTTGAGCGACAAAGTAAGGATCGCCCTTGGAGTAATTCAGGTTGACGAAGAACGTATCCTTATCGCTGATTTTGTAATCGGTTCGGAGACTGTAGCGGTATACGTCGTACTTGTTGGGCACGGACGCAACGTAGTTCTGAAGCGAACCGTTCGAAGCACCGGGCTGGTTCGGAGACGGAACTTTGGCCAGAAGCGCCGCTGCACGTGGATCGATACGATCACTCGGGATGCGGTTGTTCGGGAAGGGATTGCCGGAGAGCGGGTCGATGATGGTCGCCAGACCGGCGAAGTTGCCGGTCCGCATCGCATCGGTAGGGAGAGACAGTGCGGACGTCGTCTGCGAACTACGCTCCAGCAGATCCTCAAAACTCCCGAAGTAGAAAAGCTTGTTACGGATGATTGCGCCACCAAAATTACCGCCCAGTTCATTGCGATTGAACGGGGGCTTGGGCTGGTTGGTCTGGAAGAAGTTGCGGGCGGCAAACTCGCGGTTGCGGTTGAACCACCAAGCCATGCCGTGGATATCGTTCGACCCCGATTTGGTTACCACGGTGACGGAAACGCCGCTTTCAAACTCCGCCTTCATGCTGTTCGAGTCAATCTTGAACTGGCTAATCGAGTCGACGGAGGGCTGCGTCGAAAGGCCGTGCTTGTAGGAGTAAGCGCCGCCTCCATTTCCCGAATCGTTATAGCCCACACCGTCCACGTTGAATGAAATACCTCCCCAATACGGACTGCCGCCGACACGCGGGTTATTCGGGTTATCCGTAGTGACGCCGGCTGAGATGCGGACCAGGCGATCCACTGTGCGCCCGTTCAGCGGAACCGTGGTGATGGACTGGGAATCCATGATGTTACCTACGGTCGCGTTCTCAGAGTTCACAACGGGAGCGGCGGCCGTGACTTCCACCGTCTGATTCAGGCTACCGGGCTCCAGCGCCAGGTTCACGCGCGCCGACCGACTGGCAAGCAGAACGACGTCCTTCACGAGCGTGGGCCTGAAGCCGGAGAGCTGTGTCTTGACGGAGTATGTGCCCGGGGGCAGGTTGGTGGCGGTGTACTCCCCGGAGTCACCGACTGCTGCCTGGTACTCGATACCGGTTTCCTGACTGACGATTACGACTGACGCGTTCGTGATCGCGGCTCCCGACACATCCGTCAGGGTCCCCAAAATGGTTCCGGTCACGCTTTGTGCGGAGATTACAGACACCGACAGCAGACACGCGCAGATCGCCATCCATACTGTTCGGGCCAAATTAAGTTTTGTCATGGGCATTCCTCCTCATCTAAACCCCAGCAATGTCCCGTTAATCGGGTCCACGAATCTGGAGGGTCAGGCCAAGTCGATAGACTTGTGAGCCATCTAGATTCGAGAATACGCAGCTTATGTTGAACTTACAGGTATCGCGTGCCCGACGTCAATTGTTTTCTGGATTTCGGTTGTCTTCCGTCAGGCTCGGATGTGGTGCTCGGAGGTGTTCAAAATTGGGAATGGGTCCGTTCGGTAAGGCGCGTTCTAGATGACTGGCGGAGAGTGCATCCGGCCTCCGATCTCCGGGGTGTTCGAAATTGAAATGGCTTCGTTTCGCCGTGGAGCGAATGGTTCGTGTGCGAAAAGTGCTCCGGGTCGCAAACATGCCGGGTGCTTCCGATTTCAGGGTAACTGGCGGTATTGACTTGACCCCTCGGCCGGGTTTGGTAAGTTATGGCAGGCTTACGCGTAATAATTGATTGCTGTTGCGAGACCGGGAATGACGGCGCCCCGACGCTGGCTAATTTTCTTCGAATCCGAAGCTTTGAAACTTAGGTGTCCGGCAGTTTTCCGTGAACTTTCGTACGATATTTCGTCAAGTTCAGTTAGGTCGTTTCCTTCGCGATGGAATGCCATGCGAAGAACGAGCGGACCGCCTTTGTCAAGGTCCACGAACCGGGTCTTGTCGGCTGCCCGGAAGACCAGCATGTTTCCGCAATTTCGACCGCGGATCCCCGGTTGGGATATCTGCCGCTGCTTGCCGGCGCCGAATGCCTTCGAACTGTGCACTTAGCTTCGGCGGTAAAACCCACTCCGTGCTCGCGCTGCAGCGACCCGGAGACAGACGTCCCCAGTGAGCCGGACCGCAGCGTGCGCGGATCGTCCCCTCAACGAGGGTACTCGCGCCGTTTCAGTTACTTCTTCAGACTGTGAATGTAAACCACCACGTTATCAGCATCATTTCCTGTAACCACTTTAACCGGTTTCATTTTGCCCTGCCCCTCGGTGATGATCTTTTTCATGTCGCCATCGCTCAAGGCTTGGATCTCGGCCGATTTCAGATCTTTCATTTCGACCTTCATCATTTTCGCAATGGACGGGTTTGCCGCACCGTCGGCGCCATGACAAGATTTGCACAACTTGTCATAGACCGCTTGCCCAGCCTTGGCGTCAGCAGCCATACCGGCGGCCGAAGAAAAACTAATCAAAGCCAACGTTGTAATCATTTCCGCATCTTAGTCTCCTTAATCGATCAGTTCAGTCTTGTCGCACTACTGTGATTGAAATGCCGTGATTCTGTCCCCTAACCCCAAGGTCTTCAGAATCTCGGGTGATGTTTCTTCCACCGCCAGAGCCAGATGGCACGCTCCGCAGTCCTGGGAGATCGACTTCTGATCGCTGGTCGCGTGAGCTCCGTCGTGACAGCGGAAACAGCCCGGATAGTCCGCGTGTCCCAGGTTGTTCGCATAAGTACCCCAACTCACCTTAAGGTCCGGAAACACATTGCGACGGTAGATTCCGAAAAGTACCCGTCCCGCGCTCGCTATCTCGGAGCCTCGCGTTCCACTGATGTCGGGATATTTCTGCCGGTAGAAGCTGGCGAGACCGGCGGGAATCTGTCGGTCAGCTTCCGCTTCGGTCTTGTATTCAGCCTTGATCAACTCGAGAGCCTTCTTCTTGATGAAGGGCAGCGCTGAGGGCACCTGACCGGAGTCCATGGCTTCATCCACCGCCCGATCCGGTGTTTCGAAGGTGTGCGCAGGCCGGTTGTGGCAGTCTACGCACTGCATTTCATACCTGCTCATCTTCAAGGTGGAATCAGGCTTGGCGCCGGCTGATGTATATGTACGAACCGCTCCGGTTTTGTCATTGCGATATTCAACCCACGGAATCGTTTCCCGCTTCTTGTCGGCTGCGATGTAGCTGATGTGCACACCCGCGCCCAAGTGGGTACCATGAATGCCGCCGAATCTGCCGCCACCCACCAGCATCATCACGACGGTTTCATTACGAGTGTTTGATTCATCATCCTTAAATTTGGGTAATGATCCGTATGCGCTCTCCGATGACTCTGTCGCTTGCATGGCACCCCTCGCAAGTCTCCGAAGAGGAGATCAACCGATTGCTTTCCATGGCCGATTCAATCGGACGCGGATAGGAGTTCATAACCACGGCGAGAAGCTGGCGCGTCCCGGACATCTTGCTCTGAATCCAGCCACTAGCGCCCGGACCAGCGTGACAACCGGCGCACGCGACCGCCTGATGCGGGGCTCTTTTGTGCGCTGTGAATTCCGGCTTCATGACATGGCAGCTTTGACCACAGAACTGGACACTCTCCATGTGCTCCACCGCCCGATACGTGGCCTGACTACGGATCACGACATTGGCCAGCGTCATGACGACGAAGAACACGATTGCTCGCCGCAGAGCCTGTTTACGATCGGGAAGCGGCTGCAGGCGGGCCGCCCAGCGGCGCCGGGTAAGCGCCACCCCGATGGGAATCACGGAGAGACCGAGAAAAAAGAACACCGGAATCGCAATAAATATCAACAGCCCGATGTACGCGTTGTCGACGCGCCCGCGCATGTGCATCGGAAGAAGAAAGAGCCACGATACGCTGGCGAGGGTGACCAGCGTCACTCCCAGCATCGTGATCCAATGGCTGGTTAGCAGCATGAATAAGGGCCGTTTCGTTGAATCGATCATTTACTTCAACCCGCTTGCGGAATTCAGATAACCGATGAGATCGGCCATGTCGCGTCCACTGAAACGCGGCCAAGGCATGCTTTGCTTCGTCATACGCTCCAACATCGTAGGTCCGTGCCGCCACAAAGCCGAGACCATGGATGCTCCCGAGAACTGGCGCCCCCCGCTCGGCAGCTGCGGCGCACCTGACGCGCCATCGGAATGGCAGGCGGCGCAGCGCTTAGCGGTGAAGACGCGCTTACCGTGACCTGAATCTCCAGAGTCTTCGAAGAACTGCTTCGCCCACAAATAGCTCAACAGTTCTCGCATCCCGCCGGACTCGAAGCGCGTCGGCTGAGCGCCGGCCGACAACATCTTAGGGGCGTGGTTCCACATGGCCGCGGCGATCTCGGTGAGCGTTCGTTTCTTTATCCGGCTCGCCAACACAGAACCTGTGCGGTGGCATCCCACGCAGCCTTTGGACTCGAACAACGCTTGCCCGCTGGTCCCGGACATAGGCTGAAACGCGCCTTGGCCTTCTTTCACCCCGGCGAGGTTGCGCACGTAGACCAGCACATCCACCAGATCCTGCGCGCTTAACTGCGGCAGGGCGATGTGTTTAATTTCCGCTGCTGCCCGCATTCGCGGCAAGTGGTTCCACATCGCCGCAGCGAGCGCGAACGGATCGTTCACAGAGCGCCACTGGCTGACCGGCGGAATCCCAGGCTCGATCGGCGAGTTCAGCCCGTGGCCGCGCCCGCAGCCACTCTCCAGCACCCGTTTGCCACGCCCGGCGTCTCCAGGTCGTTCGAAAAATCTTGCAGAGTATAAGTATGCGAACAAATCCGCCGCGGCTTGTTCATCCAGTTCACCGGCTTGAATGCCGCGCTCGCGCATCGCCGCCCACATTACAGGGGCGTGATTCCACATGGTCGCGGCAAGCGCCGCCGGAGTGAAGTTCCGGTCCACCAGGCGGCCCAGATCGGGGCCGACGTGCCCGCCTTTTCCATTGACGCTGTGACACTGCACGCACGCGAGCGGATGCAGTAGATTGGCGCCGCGAGCGGAATCGGCTGCAACGACGGCGGCGTGTGCCCCGATTGCCGAAGTCAACAGGATGAAAACTCGCCGTATCATCGCGCGATCCTCAAACCGGCGGTCACGGTGTGCGTGCGGAAACCTTCGTAAAGTAAAACGCTTCCCCGTATCCGTAATAACGCCACTCCGCAAACCAACTCAGCCGCCGGCTTAAGGGGAGCCACAACTTCGTAACGGGCTGATAGTAAGTTGTAGGCTGGCTGCCGGAGGAAATGAAGAACGCTCCTCCAGCCGTAATTTTTGGCGCCAGGCCGCCGATGCGGGGCAGGTTTACGTTGATGAGCGCGGTGGCGGTATGTGCCTTGTCCACGATAGGAGGACTGCTGCGGCAGCAGGTCCTGCGGTGATAGAACGGCGAGATCGGAACGCAAGTTAGACCGGCTATAAGATCCCTGCACGTCGAAATTCTTACCGGCGGCGGGCGACCACAAGAACGATAGGGATTCCTGATGAGCCTGGTAATCGTAACGGATGCCGGGTACAGGGTTCTGATTGCTTAACAGGGTGAAATTACCAGAAAAGCTGAGCGACGGCATTATCTGATAGCGAACTTGAGCTCGGGCTTTCTGATAATCGTGCAGACTCGTGCGGAAGTACTCTCGACTGGCGGAGGCGCCTTCAGCATCTCCGGTGATCGCCAGCTTGCGAATGGGGCGGAACGTAAATCCGCCGAGTACGATGTTCCGGCGCAGCTTACCGTAGTCGGCGCTGGCCAGTCCCGCGGGCGGGAGGATTGTCTGGTTTGCGTCGCCCCATACGTAACGGTAACCGCCGCGGATTGTCAAACGCGATAGGGCGTCCCAAATTACATTGGTCTCAATCTGGTTGTAATTTGTTACCAGTAGCGAGCTGAGCTGGGCGGCGATCTGTTGGGAGAGCCCGGTGCTCGCCAAAACCTGGATGGAAGCAGCCGCTCCCGTATCGTGCAGCCGATCGGTCAGCCACGACTGAAGAAGACGCAGTCCACGAAACGGACGGATTTCGGCCCCCGCGAGGCGATCAGCGAAGCATCAGGTCCAGACGCGAAGGGATCCCGCTATTACAACGAAGTTTTCACAATCTATGACCTTCTAATCAAGCGTCTGGGCGATACGCCGTGAGCGAATACAGGTCAGAAGCTGTTCGCCGTGCCGGTGGTCGGAGCGGAGGCGGCAGGCAGCAGCAGCGGATCGTTCGGCATCACCGCCCAGCAGACGAGATAAATGATCACGCCGAGTCCTGGCGGCCAAATCGAAAGCGCGATGATGAGAATACGAATCAACGTTACGTCCACGCCGAAGTAGCGGGCCAAGCCTGCCGATACCCCGGCCAATTTGCGATCTTCGCGAGGGCGGCTCAATCGGTTGTAGACCGTTCCCGCAGTCTGCTCCGCGCCTTGGCCGGTCGGCGTGCCGCATTGTGAACAGAATCTGTCCCGGCTTGCCAGCTCAACTCCACATTTCGTACAGAACATCGGATTGTCTCCATTCTTAACTACGGAAACAGATCACCAGATGTTCCCATCAGCAGCGTGCGGCCACTGGCACCGCTTTTGCTATGCTCGTCTTTTGGCCAACATATATCCTTTTCAACCGTATCGGTATACGGCGAAGGCCGGGGATCTATCCAAAGTGGTTACCCAGCCCTATGACAAGATCAGTCCTGAGATGCAGGCTCGATATCTCTCTGAGAGCCCGTACAACTTGGTGCGCCTGATACTCGGGGAACGCAAGTCCTCGGACAGCGACGCCGAAAATGTTTACACGCGCGCTGCCTCGCATCTTCAGGATTGGATTCAACGTGGCGTGCTCGCTCGCGATGAACGTCCCGCATTCTATGCATACTTCCAGGAGTTTACGCCGCCCGATAGCCAGGAACGGCTGACGCGCAAGGGGTTCATCGGAACGGGTGCCATCGAAGACTACTCGGCAAATATCGTACATCGTCATGAGCAGACTCTCTCCGGCCCGAAGAAGGACCGCATGGAGTTGTTGAAGCACACCAAAGCGCACTTCGGACAGATCTTCATGTTGTACCCGGACCGCGACGGGTCCGTCGACCGCGTTCTCGATCGGGCGGCACAGCGGGAGCCGGACGCGAATGTCACAGATGAGTACGGCGCCGTACACCGGCTCTGGCGGATCGACGATGAGCGGGAGATCGCTGACATCCAGCAGCTTATGGCGGACAAAAAACTATTAATAGCCGACGGTCACCATCGCTATGAGACGGCTCTGAACTTCCGCAACGAACATCCGGAGCTAGAAGATGCGAAGCGCGTGATGATGACCTTCGTCAATATGTACTCGCCGGGCCTGCGGATACTGGCGGGTCATCGCGTACTCTCGCATCTTACGAATTTCGACCTCGGTGCTTTTCTCAACCGTATCTCCGGTGAGTTCAAGGTGCGCACGGTGCCTACCAGCGCTGAGTTGAAGTCGTTATTGGACGACAGTTCGGTCCTGCGGATCGGCGTTGCCGCGCAGGGTTCCGACGTCTTTCATATTCTGGAGCGAGAGCGTAAGCCGGAAGATCTGGATGTGGCCATTCTGCACGATACGCTACTACGCGACGCGCTCGGTATCGGCGACGAAGCGGTTCGCGACGAGAAACACATCAAATATGTGCGCGGCGTGGACGCTGCACTTGAGGAAGTCCGGCCAGGCGGCGCGCAGGTTGCGTTTCTACTTCAGCCGACTTCGGTCCAGCAAGTCGCCGATGTTTCGTTCTCGGGCGGAGTGATGCCGCAGAAATCCACCGATTTCTACCCAAAGCTGCTGTCCGGGCTGACGATTTACAAGCTGGAGCGCTGAGCCGCTACTTGCCGAAGTACTGATCGTCGATGACGACAGGAATGCCTTTGCGGACCTCATCGATCGCTTTGCGCGCAAGGGCCGGCTTCAGCTGCGCTTCGATCTGCGGCTTCACCTCCGCAAGACCCTTGGACGTCCGTTCTTCCACCTTGATCAGGTGATAGCCGAACTGCGACTTCAAGGGTTCGCTGATTTGTCCGACGGGCAGCGAGAATGCGGCCTGCTCAAATACAGCAACCATGCGGCCGCGTCCGAAAGTGCCCAGCGATCCGCCATTCGCGCCAGAGCCTGTGTCGTCAGACTCGGCTTTGGCGAGAGTGGCGAAGTCGGCTCCCTTGACGAGTTTCTCCCGGAGGTCCTTGGCCTTGGCCAATGCTTCCTCGTCGGTCAGATCCTTCTCACCCGGCTTGAGCGGGACTGTCGAGCCTTTCGAGCGGATCAGAATGTGGCTGGCTGTCACCTGCTCGTACTCCGATTTGTGTTGGTCGTAGTAGGACTGGACGGCCGCGTCCTCCAGCTTCAAGTCGGCGTTGACGATGCGGAACATCTCGCTGGCAAGCACGTTGTCGACTTGCAGGGCCATTCTCTCCTGGACTTCGGGCCTCTGATCGAGCTTACGGCGGCGCGCTTCCAGAGCCAGCGATTTCATTTCGGCGAACTGTTCAGCGAATTTCCGTTTACCAGGACCGCTTGCCTGGACGCGTAGCTGCTCCGGCAGAGCGGCAATGAACGCCTCGAACGCGGATTTCGTCATCTTCTCGTCCCCGACCGTGAGGACGACGGGATCTGCGGCCGGCGTCGCGACGGCTGCAGCCGGTTGAGATACAGTAGCTTTTGGAGCAGCCTTGGCAGGCGCAGCCTTTTGGCCGGGCGTTGGTGTCTGGGCGGAGGCAGCCGTTAACGCGGTCAGGAAAATAAAGTTCGGGATAGTAGAAAATTTCATTACAAAAGTCTGTCAGCGGGGAGCTATCTCCAGGATACCCCATTGCTGTACCCACCCAGCATGGGCGGCCCACATAGCTACGCGCTCAAACGACGGATCAGTTCCAGCAGCACATCCCCTACCACCTGGAGGCTGTGAGCGCTAACTTTGTCCATCGTGTCCTGGTCGGTGTGCCAGTACTTGTTGTTGGGTCCGTAATCAAAATCGATCAAGTCCAGCGCATTCACGCCTAGTTTCAAAAACGGGGTGTGATCGTCTTCGATGGAGCCTCCCTGATCGAGAAAAAACTTGCCATACCCCAGGTCGTTGGCGATTTGCCACACCGTCTTTAGAAGCTGGGGCGAGGAGTTCGTCGCCTGCATGATGCCGAGATCCTTGTCGCCGATCATGTCCACGTTCACCAGAGCTTTGATCTTCGATAGCGTACCGTCGGACGACCACTTGGCCGCGAGATGCCGGCTGCCGTGGATCCCGTCGGTCGGCGACCATTCTCCGACAGCTTCTTCTCCGTCGTACCAAACCAGATAAATGTCGTCCTGGTAGGACCGCGTGGATAAGACTCTGGCAAGTTCAAGCAGCAACCCGGCTGACGCGCCGCCATCGTTTGCGCCGACGAAATTGCGGCCTGGGAACAGCTTCGTGTCGAAATGCCCGGTGATGACGATGGCGCGGCCCGACGAGCTCGGGAACCTGGCGATAATATTCTTCATCGGCATCTGGCCTTTCGGCGTCTGGCCTTGGAACGCGTCCTCCATCACCTGGCACTTCGGAAACCTGCGCAGTTCCGACCTGATCCAGGCCTGCTCGTTCTTGTTGCCCTGAGATGCCGGCGGACGCGGGCCGAACGCGACCGCCTTGCGCGTGAACTCCAGGGCTGATTCGCCGTTGAAATCAATAGCGAACGCCGGTACCGAGGCCACCAGGAGGAGAAGAGCACGCGAGCAAGACATATACATCAGTGTAGGAGTCAGTGGACTTATTTCTTTCGAGCTTCTACCATGATGGTGGATCCAGCGCGGGACGCGGCCTCCACAACCGTAAAGGGTAGGGCGGCTGCGACCACGCCGAGGTAGGCGAAATTTTTCGCGATGCGTTGGATCGAACCCTCGGCGGTGCGCCGGACGCGCCGTGCCATGGGATCCAGCCACGGGAACAGCGTCGTCGCCATACCGGCGGGGTTATCCCGCAGCGAGAAGTGTTTATAGCGAACCGGCTCGAATCCACAGGCGCGCAACAGCAGGTCGATGTCGGATGGTTTGAAGTCAAACAGGTGCCGCGGGACATCCAGTCCATTCCAGCGCTCACCGAAGAGCAGGGCCTGCCAGCAGGCTGCGTTGGGTACCTGGATAACCAGGCGCCCGTGCGGCTTTAACAGATCGCGGGCCGCCTCCACAAACGACACCGGGTCGTAGAGATGTTCCAGCACGTGAAACATGGTCACCACGGCGCAACTCCGCGGCGGCAGGGGCGCGAGGGGCAGCGATGCGCACAAGGCGGGTACTCGATTCATGTGGGTGGCCACCTGTGCGGCCTCCAGCGATATATCGAGGCCGATGACTTGCACGCCTTTATCCGCAATGGCTCTCAAGAACAGACCGCCGCCGCATCCCACATCGAGAACGGGACCGCGCGCACCCGAGCTTTCGAGCGCCCGCTCGACAAAGTGCACGTGGTCGCGCAACACGAAGCGGCGATATGTTTCTTCCAACCGTCCGGCGAGGGTCTGGCCCGGCGCAAACCAGTAGCTCTTCGGATAGTACTTGTGTAATTCCTCAGGCCTGGGTTGTGGGTCCAGCCGCATCAGCTTGCAGCCGGCGCACTCGACAATGGTAAATTCTTCGAGAGTTGTGCCGTACAGACGATCGGTTGCGCGGAACAAGATAGTGAAATTGGCTCGGCCGCATGCCGGGCAGGCTGATCCTGTCTGTGAGTCCGGTTCTTCGGAAAACTCTACGGCATCTGCGCCAGGCAACCCGTTCAGGTGGCCTGTTCCGATAGCTCCTTCAATGTGATCCGATGGGCTAAGATCAACATCCGCACCTGGCGCTGGCTCAACTTGCGTAATCGGCTCAGAGAGCGGCGCTTCGCTAACATTCTGGGTACTAAGGGCAGCGCCGAGAGGCTGCCTTTGAGCAATGCGCGCATCACGCGCAGCTTTCCAGCTAACCCTGTAAAACGGGCGACTTCGCCCTTTCCAGTAGCTCCGGCCCACATCCCCGCCCCCATTCTCGCCATCCAGTAGACGCCGTTCAACCACAACAGGCTCCACGGGAATAGTTTAACCGCAAGTAGAATCCGGTTGCGCTCGATGAGTTCCAGCCTGCGCGACGACAACAGGCCTAAGCTGGCGCCGCGGTGGTGGCGTACCACGGCGGTAGGTACATATAAGCATTTCCATCCAGCGATACGCGCACGCAGTCCCAGTTCGGCATCATCCGCATACGCAAAGAAGTCTTCGTCAAACCCGCCGATCTCATCCAGCATCGCGCGCCGGTACATGGCGGCGCAACCATCCGGCCACAAGACCTCCTCCACCCGGTCAAACTGCCCGCGGTCGAGCTGGCCCGTACCGCGTCCGCGATTCTGACCGTCGGGGTAAATCAGGTGCCCGACCTTGTCGATGCGCCCCGGATCTTCGTACACCAGAATCTTGGAGGCAGCCATGCCGATATCGGAAGCGTCGCGAAACACAGTTGCCAGTTCCGCGATCCAGTCCGGTCCAGCTACGGCATCATTGTTAAGGAGAGCGATCAAATCTCCGGAGCAGGCCTCAATCCCGCGGTTGTTTCCCGCGCAGAAGCCGAGGTTGACCGCGCTCCGGATCACCCTGAGCGGGATGCGGTCGCCGAATTCAGCTTCGGCCATCTCCGCGGAACCGTCCGATGATCCGTTGTCGACCAGCACCACCTCCAGATTGATGAAGGTCTGGCCTGCAAGCGATTCCAGGCAGGAACGAAGCAGTGCCCGCCGATTCCAATTCACGACAACGATAGAGACGGCAAAGCCAACCGGTGGGGTACTACCCCTTCCGCGAGTTTGCATGATTTAGCAGAACCAGACTTGCAGTGTGATTTTCGAAGTTGATGTGGTATTGTCCGGGTACAGCCAATTCTAACAAGGCGGGGTAATCTTATGAAGTCCGTAGGCGAGAAGCTGCGGGGCGAGCGCATCAAGAGCGGTATCGATTTGGCAACGTTATCGCAGCTCACACGCATCAGCGAGCAATATCTGGAATCTATCGAATCCGGCACCACGGGCGATCCGCCGACCGGATTCTTTTACCGGAGCTTTGTGCGCCAATACGCGACCGCCCTGGGCCTCCCTTCACCTGAGATCGAAAGCGAGTTGGAGCGGGTGAGTCATGCCGGCAAGCCGGTGCTCACCGCCGCTGTGAGAACATCGGGTTTCCGGGTTGGGCTCTCGAATGGTACCGGTGCGCAGGTTCATCGAGCACATCTGGGGACCACAACGCGTACTTTGGTGTATCTGGCTTTGTTGCTGGCCGTCCTTGCCGGCTTGTTCAGCCTTTTTCGGATCGTGAAGTAAAGTTTTCAAAGACCTCGCCACCAACACCACCCTGGCGCGCGATATCAACGTGGATTAGCAGTTTCCGGCTGAACCAAGATCGGGATCTTCTGTTCACATTGATGTTTAAAACATTTTTGACTTCGAATGGCGGCAAGCAGTTGGAGGCAGAATAAATCTGTAGTACTATACCACTACGAAGAGTTGTAAGAGGGCAGACCATCAGTTATGAAGTCTGTGGGCGAAATGCTCCGCCGCGAACGGATGCAAAGCGGCATGGACCTTGCTACGTTGTCCAGCCGCACACGAATCAGCGAACGGTATCTGGAAGCCATAGAATCGGGAACCACGGGGGAACTGCCGAGCGGGTTCTTCTACCGCAGCTTTGTTCGGCAATACGCCACCGCCTTAGGCCTCGATTGTGAAGACATTGAAGCCGAACTGGAGCGGGTGCGCCAAGCCGAGGAGCCGGTCCTCAACGCTGCATTGGAAGAGTTAAAATTTCCCCTCAAGACGCCTGATGCGATCGCCACTGAAGAGAATCGCCGGTATCTTGGGAGTGGGCGAATCTCGACGTATCTGGTGCTGCTCATCGCCGTGGTTGCCGGTTGCTCCGCTTTCTACGTTTGGTGGCGTAATCTGGAGACGGCCTCAGCAGCCAAGCGCCTGGGAATAGTGGACACTCGACCGACGGAGACGGCTCGTTCTTCCGAGCCGGATACGCCCGCAGCGGCACCGCTCCAACCCGCCAGTGTAGTTCCTGCCTCGAGTCCGAAACTTGAAACGCCCTCTGCCAGGAACGCCGCCGCCGAACGCTCCGAACAGGCGGCCGATGCTCCCGTCGTCCACAAGATCAATCGAAAGCGCCATCATCGACGTGTGTCCACCTCGCGGCGCGAGCCCCGTAAATAGCAAGCTCTGTTCGCTACTGCGCCGGGCCACCGGTTGCGGATGGAGCGGTTCGCAGCAACTCGCGCTGTTTTCGCAGCATCTCGCGCTGCTTCTGGCGTTCGAGGATTAGCAACTCGCGGCGGCGTCGATTTTTTATGCTGTCGTCCACCTTGCGCCAGAACTTCAGGAAGTAGTCGGTTGCCGATACCACGCCGAACACCACGGTCCCCCACAACGTGAGCTGCGTAATGCCGTGCAACTCTGGCCAGCGATCGTCCAACATCACCAGCGATATGGCAATCACCTGCAGAACCATCTTTGTCTTCCCGAGCTCGCTCGCTTTGACAGTAAACCCCTCGGCGGCAGCGATGCTGCGCAGGCCGGATACGGCGAACTCACGCCCGACGATCACCACGGCCATCCAGGCCGGGATCCGGCGAATCTGAACCAGGGAAATCAGCGCCGCTGAAATCAGCAGCTTGTCGGCGATGGGATCCAGCAGCGTTCCGACAGTCGTGATCTGACGCCATCTCCGGGCCAGGTAACCGTCCAGAAGGTCCGTGGTAGCGGCGGCCAGGAAGATGGCCAGCGCCCAATAGTCTTTGTAAGCATTCAGGACGCCAGCGCCCGACCGGAAATCCTCTTGAACCAACACTGCCACCAGCAGTGGGACAAAGAAGATCCGAAGGAGAGTCAGAAGGTTCGGGAAATTCATCCGGACACTTCAAATGATAGCCCGTCAGCCGTCCACTAGGAATTGCTTGAGCCGGCGGCGAACGGATTCGGGAGCCTCAGCTTGCACTTCGCAGAACTCTCCGGAGTAGTTTTGGGAGGTAACGCGGGCCTTTTCGTGAAGCAGATGCAATGGCGCACCGTCACCCGCGGGGAAGCGGAAGATTGCAGTCGCGACGGGATCCAGTGAAAGCTCGCGATCTACCGTATCCCGCAGGCTGTCCAGACCGTGCCCGAGCCGTGCGGAAACGGCAACCGCTTTGGCAGGCAAGTCGCCGCGATCGGGTTCGCGCACCAAACGATGAGCTGCCGTGGCGACGTCGAATTCGCCTTCCGGCAGCAGATCCACTTTGTTCATCACCAGGATCTGCGGCGTGTCGCGCACTCCAATTTCGCCGAGCACGCGGAACACGTGCGCCGTATCATCGGCGGCGTGGGGTCCCGACACGTCCACTACGTGCAGCAGCAACTCCGCTTCGACGACTTCCTCGAGCGTTGCGCGGAAAGCTTGCACCAGTGTAGTGGGCAGGTTGCGGATAAAACCCACCGTGTCGCTCAGCAGTATGCGCCGATGGGAAGGCAGAGTGATGTGACGCACCGTCGGATCGAGCGTTGCGAACATGCGCTGGTCGGCGGTGACCTGCGCCCCGGTAAGACGGTTAAACAGTGTGGACTTACCTGCATTCGTGTATCCCACCAGAGCGACGGTGGCCAGAGGCACCGATTGGCGCTGGCGGCGCTGAATGGATCGCCCCGCGCGTACGCGATCCAGATCCTCTTTTATCCCTTTGATTCGGCGCTGAATCTTGCGGCGGTCCGTTTCGAGCTGAGTCTCACCAGGACCACGCGTGCCGATGCCGCCGCCTAGCCGGGACATTTCGATACCGCGGCCCGTCAGCCGGGGCAGAATGTAGGTCAGCTGAGCCAGTTCCACTTGGAGCTGGCCCTCACTAGTACGAGCGCGGCTGGCGAATATGTCGAGGATCAACTGCGTACGGTCGATTAACCGGACGCCGAATTCTTTCTCGAGATTGCGCTGCTGCGTGGGAGACAATTCGTTGTCGAATATGACCAGATCAGCCGCGTTTGCGGCGATCGCCTCTTGCACCTCCTGCACTTTCCCGGATCCAATGAGGGTGGCGGCATCGGGCCGGTCCCGGCGCTGTATGAGTTGATCGACGACCTCGGCCCCCGCGCTGCGAGCGAGCGTAGCCAGTTCATCGATGGATTCCTCCACGTTGAATCTGGGTGTATCTATCGGAACCCGGGATCGCTGGCCGGTGGACGTGAGGTCCAACCCAACCAGCACAGCGCGCTCCCGGGGCGGTGCGGTTTGCAATCGGTCCTGCTATGCCGTGGGCTCGGTGGCCGGCGCTCCCGGTACGGGATGGCTGCCAGGCGCTGCCGCAGGAGCATGAGCATGCGCGCCCGGGGATCCATGGAAAGGCTTGGAGACCACCACCGTGGATATGGCGTGCTTAAATATGAGCTGCTCCTGGTTGTTGGTCTCGAGGATGACCGAATATTTATCGAAGCTCTTGATCCGCCCCGAGAGTTTCACGCCGCTCATTAGGTAGATCGTCAGAAACGTCTTTTCCTTGCGAGCGTTATTCAGAAAAGCTTCTTGAATGTTCTGAGCCAGCTTTTCCATTGGCTGTTCCTTCGTCTCGCGTCCGGCCCGGCCCCCACTCGACTCAGACGTTTCGCCGCCGCCGGCAACTTCACGCGCTAGCATACGCAGGTCCTCCAGGCGAGAACTATCGCTTAATTTGGCCATGCGGTCACCCCGATGGTTACCAACATCATAGCTGAATGTGAATACTACCGGGCGATGGGTACACTGAGAGAATGCCGAAGCAATATTCCAACCCGCCGGAAATGACGGTCGATGTGAATAAGAATTACACCGCGACCTTCGATACCTCCCGCGGCCAGATTGTCTGTGACCTGTTCGTGAAAGATGCACCGAAGACGGTGAACAACTTCGTATCATTGGCGCGCGACGGGTTTTATGACGGAACTTCTTTTCACCGAGTGATCAAAGACTTCATGATTCAGGGCGGTGACCCGGAAGGAACCGGTCGAGGCGGGCCAGGGTATCGATTCGAAGACGAATTGAATAATAATCCCAACCGTCATAAGGTCGGCAGTCTATCCATGGCCAACGCCGGGCCGAATACAAATGGGAGCCAGTTCTTTATAACTCACGTTGCCACCGCGTGGCTGGATGGAAAGCACACGGTGTTCGGACAGGTTAAGAGCGGTCAGGACGTAGTGAATGCTGTTCAGCAAGGCGACAAGCTGAATAAATTGACAATCGAAGAGGTATGACAAACGGCCGTGGCGGACGTTCCCGGCGTTCCCCACGGCCCACATGCTACTTGGCCGGCAGCGGCACGGCCTTTCCCGTCCGGATCGATTCTTTTGCCGCGTCGATGATCTCTATCACGCCGACGTTAATGTCCATGGCCACCAGTCCCTCCAGTGGCTTCTTGGATTTCAGCGACTCCACCATGTATACAATCGGCTTCGAGCGATCCGCCGGAAGCGGTTCGATGGCGGCTTCTTTCACCTCGCGGCCCTTCTTGAGTTCCACTTTGCCGTTCTGCATGTAAACGATTCCCTGACGGCCGAACACCTCAAGATCCTGGAAACTGCGCGGCAAATCCCAGCTGCCCTCGAAGACTCCTTCCGCGCTTTTGTAATGCAGCAGGAGGGTCGCATTATCTTCGACCTTGGGAAACCGCTCCGGCTGAAGATGATTTACTTGGGCGTACACCGATTCCGGGCGGCCGAGATACCACAGGCTCCACAGCGCGTTGTAGCAGCCGAAATCCATCAAGGCGCCCGCGCCGTTTTTCTCCGGGTCCGTCAGCCAGTCGAAGAAGTACTTGTTGCGCGCGCCCTCCGATCCTGGACCACCATGGCCCACCACGCCGCGCAGCCGGTACACCTGGCCAATGGCTCCTGATTCGGCTTGTGAGTGTGCCGTGTAATTGGAAGGCCACCACGCCATTTGGTAATTCGTCATCACCTGGATGCCGTTTTTGCGCGCGAGATCGCGAATCGCGACAGAGTCTTTGTACGTGGAGGCGAGTGGTTTCTCGAAAATCACGTTTATTTTTCGCGGTGCGCAGGCCTGCACGATCTCGAGATGCCGGTTATTCTCGACAAAGGCCCAGACGATATCCGGCTTGGTCTGGTCCAGCATCTTCTTGTAGTCGGCGAAGATCAGGTTAGCGGCAACGCCGGCCTTCCTGGCCTCCTCCACCAGCTCCTGGACCGGCTCTGCCACACCGACCAGTTGGGCGGGATCGTTCTTCACCATGTCGCGCAGATGCCCCCACACGTGAGAATGCACCAGGCCGACAACGGCGATCTTGTACTGTTGCTGGGCAGCGCCGGAGACCGCACACAACACGAATGCAGAGATCAACAGGGATTTCTTCATGAACCGACGATTGTAGCAACCCGGGGTATCAGGCGCCCATTTCTCGGATGACCGCGTCGGTGAACTCGGCAGTGGAAGCCTTGCCGCCGACGTCGCCGGGAAGATGCTCGCCGCGGAGATAGAGCCGCTCAATGGCGCCCCGCATGCGCTCGGCAGCCGCGCGTTCTTTGAGGTGGGTCAGCATCATCACGGCTGATAGCATTACTGCTGTTGGATTCGCAATGCCATGCCCCGCGATGTCCGGTGCGCTGCCGTGGACGGCTTCGAATACAGCGTGAGTTTCGCCGATATTCGCTCCGGGTACGATGCCGAGCCCTCCGACTAGGCCGGCCGCGAGGTCCGACACGATATCTCCGTAGAGATTGGGCATCAGCAAACAATCGAAGGTTTCGGGTCGGATCACCATCTGCATCGAAGCGTTATCGACAATCAGCTCCTTGTACTCAATTTCCGGGTATCCCAGAGCGATTTCGCGGGCGCAACGCAGGAACAGGCCATCACTCAATTTCATGATGTTGGCTTTGTGTACGGCCGTCACGCGCTTACGCCCGTTGTCGCGCGCGTACTGAAAGGCGTACTGCGCAATGCGGGTAGAAGCGGCTCGCGTGATCACCTTGAGGCTGGTGACAACATCCTTCACCACCTCGTGCTCCAGGCCGGCGTAGAGATCCTCGGTGTTCTCGCGAAAGATGATCAGATCGATCATCACATCTTGATATCGCGTCTTGACGCCCGGGAGAGTGCGCACCGGGCGAACATTGGCGAACAGGTCCAACGCCTTCCGGATCGCCACATTCACGCTGGGAAATCCACCGGCAATCGGCGTGGTGACGGGCCCTTTGAGTCCGACGCGGCTTCTGTTCAGTGATGCAATAACTTCTGCCGGAAGGATCTCTTTCCGGCGTATGATAACCTCTTCATTCAGTTCGCACCGATCCCAATTGATCTCGACACCCGTGGCATCTACGACGCGTTGAGCCGCCGCGGTTACTTCTGGACCGATACCGTCTCCGGGGATTAGTGTGACGTCGTAACTCACGTTTCCATTGTAGGCTGCGTGGGACAATGGAGAGCTTATGGCCACCTTCGAACGCGCTCTGTTGAGCGTCACCGATAAGACGGGGATTGTCGATTTCGCGCGCGGTCTTGCGGCTCTGGGAATTCAGCTCATTTCCACCGGCGGTACGTTCCGCGTGCTGCGTGAAGCCGGCGTCCCCGCGCACGAAATCTCCGATGTCACCGGCTTTCCCGAGATGCTGGACGGGCGCGTAAAAACAATTCACCCGCGCGTCGCTGGCGGTATTCTGGCGGTGCGCTCAAAGCTCGATCACATGCGCGCGATCGAGCAGCACGGTATTCCCCGAATTGATCTCGTGATCGTCAATCTTTATGACTTCGAGAAGGTGGCGGCCCAGGACGGCGCCGCCGTCGACGAATTAGTGGAAAACATCGATATCGGCGGACCCACCATGATCCGCGCCGCGGCGAAGAACTATCAGGACGTAGCGGTCGTGGTTTCCCCAGCGGATTATGGTCCGGTGTTAAATGAGCTGCGCGGCACCGGAACACTCGCCCTGAGCACATGCTGGGAACTTGCCAAAAAGGCGCTGGCCACCACGGCTAAATACGATCGCGCGATTACTTCACGCCTGGCTCGGATTGTCATTGCCGACGGGCAGTTTCGCGATGATTCGCCAGCGGTGCCCTACATCTTGGACATCCACGCTGAACGTTCAATGCCGCTTCGTTATGGAGAAAATCCTCATCAGCAGGCGGCACTCTACTCGCGTAGACACGGCGGCATCGCGGCCGGCGAGCAGCTGCACGGGAAGGAGTTATCGTACAACAACCTGGTGGACCTGGATGCAGCCTGGCAGCTGATTCAGGAATTCGACAGACCTGCTTCCGCCATCATCAAGCACACCAATCCCTGTGGTTGCGCGGAGCACGATGCTCTCGCCGAAAGTTATCGCCGGGCTTTCGAAGCCGACCCGGTTTCGGCGTTCGGCGGCGTACTGGCATTCAATCGTGAAGTGGACGCGGATACAGCCCGCGAAATCGGCAAAACCTTTATTGAAGCGATTGCCGCCCCGTCGTTTTCGCCGCAGGCGCGAGAAATCCTAAACGCAAAAAAGAACCTGCGCCTGCTGCGCGTCTCGCCGGTGAACGCCGATGAGCTGGTCCTCAAGTCAATTTCAGGCGGGTATCTGGCCCAGACCGCGGACACACAGCGCTTCAGTCGCGAGGAGGCGCTGATCAAGACGAAGCGCGAGCCGAATGAAGAAGAATGGCAAGCCCTGCTGTTCGGTTGGAAGGTAGTAAAGCATGTAAAGTCGAACGCGATCGTTTATGCGCGGGCCGGCCAACTGATCAGCGCGGGCGCCGGTCAGATGAGCCGCGTCGATTCCGTGAAGGTGGGCGCGATGAAAGCCATCCTGCCGATTCAGGGGACCATTATGGCTTCGGACGCTTTCTTCCCGTTTCCGGACAGCCTGGAAGAAGCTGCCCGCTTCGGCATCACCGCCGTGATTCAGCCCGGCGGGTCGGTGCGTGATGGAGAAGTGGTGGAAGCGGCGGATGCCCTAGGACTCGCGATGGTGTTCACCTCGATTCGACACTTTCGGCACTGAGATCTCTCCACTGGGGCAATTGCCGCGTCGGCTACTTTCGCGCCTGCTCGAACGCGTACGCTAACCGAAACATGGTTGCCTCGTCGAAGTGCTTGGCCAAAACTTGCATGCCCACCGGCAGACCTTCCTGGGTGTTTCCCGCCGGTACGCTCATACAGGGGATGCCGGCCAGGCTGCCCGGGATGGTGTAGATATCGGACAAGTACATCTCGAGAGGATCGTTGACTTTCTCGCCGAGCTTGAATGCGGGGAAGGGCGACACTGGCGCGACAATCGCGTCCACTTGTTCGAACGCCGCCGCAAAGTCCCGGGCGATGAGGTTGCGAACTTTCTGTGCTTTCACGTAGTACGCATCGTAGTAACCGGCGCTGAGCACGTAGGTTCCAAGCATGATGCGTCGCTTACACTCCGCGCCAAAGCCCTGGCCGCGCGTGTTGCGGTACATGTCGCTCAGTGTATCGGAGTTGTTGGCGCGAGCCGTATAGCGCACGCCGTCGTAGCGCGCCAGATTGGAGCTGGCCTCCGCGGTGGCGATGATGTAATAGCTGTCGATGGCGTAACTCGTAGCCGGCAGACCGATTTCAACGGTTTCACAGCCTATGCCGCGCAACACCTCGATCGCTCGAGCGATGACGTTGCCCGTCTCGCCTGTCATGGACTCGAAGTATTCGCGCGGCAGACCGATTTTCATTCCCGCAATATCGCCGTTCAAGCTAGAGCTAAAGTCCGGCACAGGCGCGAAAGCCGAGGTGGAATCCGCTGGATCCCGCCCGGCAATGATGCGCAGTAACAGGGCGGCGTCGGTGACGTTGCGGGCGAACGGGCCGATGTGGTCCAGCGAACTCGCGAAAGCCACCAAACCATAGCGCGACACCCGTCCATAGGTTGGAGTCACGCCCACCACACCGCAGAAGGATGCCGGCTGTCGTACTGAGCCGCCTGTATCCGACCCAAGCGATACCACGGCACCACCTTGGGCGACGGCCGCGGCCGATCCCCCGCTGGAGCCGCCGGGAACCCGATCAGGAGCTACGGGATTCCGCACCGGACCAAATGCCGAATTCTCGTTCGACGAGCCCATAGCGAACTCGTCGCAATTAGTCTTGCCGATGATGACGCCGCCGGCGGATTCGATCCTGGTGATCGCGGTGGCATCGTAGGGCGGGATATAGTCCGCCAGCAGTTTCGACCCGCAAGTGGAGCGTACGCCTTGTGTCAGAATGACATCCTTCACCGCGATCGGTACGCCCGCAAGCGGGCCTGGATCGTCTCCGGCCGCGAGCTTGGCATCCACCTGCTGTGCGGCCGCCATGGCGCGGTCCGGACAGAACGTCAGGTAGGCGTTAGTCGTCGCGTTTTCGATTTCGCTTATGCGTAACGCTTCCCGGGCCAGTTCCTGTGCGCTGAACTCTCGAAATTCCAGACCACGGCGGATGCTCGAAGCGCTGAGTTCCTTCAGCCTCATCGCTCGATCACCAACGGAACTTTGAAGTAACCGCCCCCGGTCCTAGGAGCATTCGACAGCGCCTGCTGATTGGATAAGCCGGGCTGCTCGACATCCTCGCGCAAAGTCGCGGTTTCGTCGGCGGTGAAAAGCACCTGCGTCATCGGTTCCACTCCACCGGTGTCCACTTCTGTGAGCCTGTCCATGTGGGTAAGAATCTCATCGAGATCGTGAACCATGGCGGCGGTCTCTTCGCTGGTCAAAGTGAGGTTGGCAAGGTCCGCAACATATCGGACCTCTTTCTCGGTAATCTTCACGCGGTGGCTTTCTTCCGATTTGTCTTGTACATGCTTCGCAGCATCGGGTCGGCGATGGCATCGGCATCGTCAGCGGGCACGGCATCCTGCCGAATGGATTCAGCGCGCTGCGGCATGCGGCGGGGCGTCATAGGTCGCAACTCCAAATCCTCCACGATGTCAGGCCCGACGACTTCTTTCAAGTTGTTTAAGATCTGCCGGCGCAGCGTGTTCAATTGCCGCTGCCAAACTATGTCTTGCACCTCGACGACGAGGCACTTGCGAACCAGTCGCGTGGCAGCGGTGTACTTAGCGATTTTCTTGCCCACCGCCTGGGGCCAGGCGGCGCGCGCGAGTTCCTCGCCCGTCATGACCTGGGTGGACCTATTAAGTTTGCCTAAGAGACGGCCGGCGCGTTCCATGCAGCGTGGAGTCTCGATTTTAGCATTAGCCGGCTGGCGAGAAGAGCGCTATAAGTGGAGAGAATCTGGGCGAGCGGTTTTGGCTGCCACTTTCAAGATGTCGAAATCCGAAAGTAACGGTGATGGCAGCGAGCACACTGAAAAGGTCTGAGCATGAAGAGCAGAGACATGACAAACTCTACCACTCCGGATCCTGCCACTCGCGCCGAGATCGAGTCACATTTGGGGCACGAGCGCGTGGGCAAGTCTTGCATTTTAAGTATCAGCTCCGTGATGACGAGATCAATCCTCTCTTACGTCCGTCGTTTTTGAACCTATGTTCCAATTGTAGACGCTGCCGCGAACACGGGTGGCCCTTCGGAAATTCAATTGCTCGCGAGTGAAAGCGATTGCCTCGATAACCCCAGGCTGGCGATCCTTATTGAGGCGTGGGTGTGCGAGCCGGGGCCTCGACGCCCGACATCTTGGCCTTGATCGCGTGAATGATAATGGGCAGCACCGAAAGCACAATGATCAACAGCACGACTTTTTCAAAGTGGCGGCGAATGAGAGGAATCCCGCCCAGGTAGTACCCGAGCAGAGTCATCGACAAAACCCAGCCCATGCCTCCGAAAACGTTGAACGACAGGAACCGCAAGTACCGCATCCTGCCGACGCCTGCCATAAAAGGCGCGAAGGTCCTCACGATCGGAACAAATTTGGCATAGATCAGCGTCTTGCCGCCGTGCTTATCGTAAAACAGCTGAGTCTGGCGAACGTACTCCTGCTTGAAGAAGCGCGAGTCCGGACGACTGAAAATCTTCGGGCCGGTACGATGGCCCAGATAGTAGCCGGACTGATCGCCCAGGATCGCCGCGACCATCATGGTCAGGCACAGCGTGACGACGTTCGCATTGCCCGCGCCCGCCACCACCCCCACCGTGAAAAGAAGTGAATCGCCCGGAAAGATAAAGCCGACCAGCAGACCAGTCTCGGCGAATACAATGCCGAACAGCATAGCGTAGCCGGCCCAACTGGTGAGCACGTGAGCGAGAAAAGGAATCAGACGCTCCGGAGTCCAGAGCGTCCGGAAGAAATCGACGATGTTTTCGAGCATGGGCGGGGTAGGGTCCGCCCGCTATGCGCGGTAACTCGCCACGAGGCGCTTGATGGTGTCGTTATGCTTCTTCACCTTACCCTCTTTGATGAGCTCGGCAAGAATGCTGTCGTAAAACAGCTCGCGCCGCTCCTGCGCCTTTTTATCTTTCAAATCCTTGACGATACTCTCGCGATTCGCTGGAAGCGCGTTCATGTCGGCGGGAACCTTTTCCACTACCTTGGCAACCACCGAAGTATCATTAGCAGCCGACACCGGGCCGAGGATGGTGCCGACCGGCTTCGAAAAGGCGTCGCTGAAGATGTTGGCCGAACCTATGCCCTCAACAGCATCATTGATGGTGAACTGGTTTGAAGTTTTCACCTCGCCTCCGAGTTCCTTCGCCACCTTGCGAATGTCTTCGCCGGCCTTAATACGGGTTGAGGCCTGGTTGGCACGTTCGGTGGCGAGCAGTTGCGCTTTCTGGGTCGCGACTGTATCGCGCACCTTGGACTCCACTTCATTGAAGGGCTGGACATGGGCCGCGAACACATCGACCACCTCCGCCATGGCCAGCTTGTCCCCTGGCGCCTGGAACACCTGAGTGATTTCGCCCTTCTTCAGTCCGCCCAGCGCCGCATCAAGATCCGGCACGGCTCCGAGTTGCGGAAGTGCCTGGCCCGGTCCTGCCTTCTCTACCCGCACCACTTCAAGGTTGTATTGGCTCGCGATTTGGTCCAGGTTGCCCGGAGTCTTCTGCAGAGCTGCGCGGGCCTGGTCCATGGCCGTCTGCATACGCTCGAAGACCACCTGCTTTTTCAATTCAGCCGCAAGCTGGCCCTTTACTTCGTCGAAGGTCTGGGTGTGCGCGTCCTGCCGTTCCTCGACATTGAGAATGTGGAACCCATACTCGGTCGAGATCACATCGCTCAACTGTCCGGGCTTTAACGAGAACGCGGTATTCTCAAAATTCTTCACCGTCTGTCCACGAGCGATCCAGCCGTGTTCGCCGCCCTTGGCCTTTGATCCCGGATCCTCTGAATATTGGGTGGCGAGCTTCGCGAAATCGGCCCCGGCCTTCAACTGCTTCAGCAGATCCTCAGCCTTCGCCTTGATCTTTGCTACCTCCTCCGGCGGCTTCCCCGTGGTCATCAGGAGGATATGTCGAACCCGGACGCGCTCCGGTGTTCGAAATTGATCGCGCCGCGAGTTGTAGGCCTGCTGCAACTGGGCTTCCGGCACATTGATCGTGGCCCCGATCTTCTCCTGATCGGCAATCAGAAGCGCCAGGCTGCGCTTCTCCGACTCCATGTAAGTATTCTTGTTCGACTCGTAGTAGCTTTTTAGATCCTCAGGCGCCGGCTTTACGTTCGCCTTCAGGTTGTCCGCCTTGAACGCAATGTAATCGATCTTGACCTTTTGCTTGGTCTTCTCGTACTGCTGCTGAACTTCCTGCGGCGTCACTACGACACCTTCCATTGCAAGATTCTGCAGCCGGCTGGTCAGAATCTGCTTGCGGACTGTATTCTCGAATTCGGGAATGGTCATGCCACGTTCGGCGAGGAACGACTCGTAGGCATTCTTGTCGATTAGCTGGCCGTTGTTGAAAAACTTCGGCAAGATGCGGTCGCGGATGGTGTTGGCGAGCTCCGCGTCGGACACTTCAAAACCCATACGCCCGGCCTGGTAGGAGACGGCGCGCTCCAGGATCATCTGATCGATGTATTGCGGTGCGTAGACCTGCAGCATTTCCGCCGGAATCTGACGATTCCGCACGAGTGCCTGCAGTTCGTTCTGTACCTGGCGAATGGTGATGGGGTCCTTGCCAATCTCGGCTACGACGGTATCGTCGGAGCGAGTACCGGAGCCGAATCCGGGAATGAGCGTCACAACCATGGACAGGGCGACGATCATCAGCATGCCACCGAGCACATAACGCACAGCCTTATCGCGGCTGCGGAAAAGATCAAACATGCGACAGAGTACTCCTAATCAGACGAAGGGGATTTGCTCTTATTATAGCGAAACAACCGGCGTTATACGCCGACGCGTACCAGCAGTTTGCCGAAATTCCGGCCGCGCAGTAAACCCTGGAATGCGGCTACGGCGTTCTCCAATCCATCCACTACATCCTCGCGGTACTTTACTTTCCCCTCGCGGATCCAATCACTCATGTCACGCATAAAATCGGCGCGCTGCGCGGCATAGTCACTCACTATGAATCCGCGGAAGGTGAGCCGTTTAGTAAGAATCGAAGCCATCAGCATCGGCGAGCGGTCCGGGCCCGGGGGCGGCTCCGCCAGGTTGTAGTGCGCAATCAGGCCGCACACCGGGATTCGGGCGAATGGGTTTAGCAACGGCACGACAGTCTGCAGAATCGTGCCGCCTACGTTTTCGAAGTAGACGTCGATGCCCTGGTCGCAGACGGCCTTCAACTCCTGCCCGAAAGTTGCGCTTCGATGATCGACGCCCACATCGAAGCCGAGCACGTTGCGCACGAAGTCACACTTCTCTTCCCCGCCCGCGATTCCCACCGCCCGGCATCCCTTGATCTTTGCGATCTGTCCAACCGCGGACCCAACCGCTCCGGCGGCGGAGGCTACCACCACCGTTTCTCCCTCTTTGGGCTGGCCGATATTCAATAATCCGGTATAAGCTGTCATGCCCGGCGTGCCTAAAACGCCGAGCGCCGTCGAAACCGGAGCCATCGTAGAATCCAGTTTGTGGAGATGCGCGGCCTCAGCGACTGCATATTCCTGCCAGCCGGAGTAACTCAGGACGATATCCCCAGTTTGCAAATCGGAGGATTTCGACTCGACCACATGGCTGACCGTGCCCCCCTCCATGACAGCTCCGACCTCCACCGGAGCGGCGTAGGAGGGCCCGGCGTTCATCCGTCCGCGCATGTAAGGATCCAGGGACAGGTACACCGTACGCAGGAGTACCTGGCCGTCGCCGGGCATCGGAACTTCAACGTTTTCCAACCGGAAATCGCTGTCTTTCGGTTCGCCCTTCGGACGCGAAGCGAGGACGATCCGGCGATTCCTGGGCGGATGCATTCTCCGATTGTAGCGGTCAGCGCTCCATATCCGGATTCTCGGCGAAGCAGCTATCCCAAGCGCGATCGAGCACCTGCTCGGTGAGTTCGAGCGGCCTGCGCTCGAAGTTAATAAGATCGATTGCGTGCGAGACCACGTCGCGGGGATGGCAGCGGCGCATCGGCCGGCCAGTGCTTTTGTAGCGCTTCTCCAGGTAGGTCTCAAGAACTGTGGACCTACAACTCAGCCCTTTCGATTTACAGACGTTGGTAAAGATTTCGCGGTACTCTCCTTCGGCGGGATTCTTCAGAAACATCTTGTACTGAATGCGGCGCATAAACGCCTCATCGCCCAGTTTGTCGGGATGCAGATTGGTGGAAAAAATGAGGAACGCTTCGAACGGCACGGTCATCTTGCCGCCCGTCCGGAAGCTGAGATAATCCACGTGCCGCTCCATCGGCACGATCCAGCGATTCAATACCTCTGTGGGGCTTGCGATCTGGCGGCCGAAGTCGTCGATCAGATAAAACCCGTTATTCGCTTTCAGTTGGAAGGGAGCATCGTACACCTTAGAGTTCTCGTTGTAGCTGAGATCCAGCATGGACATATTCAGCTCTCCGCCGGTGATGATGAACGGACGCTTGGATTTGAACCAGCGGTGATCGTACCCGGCTTCCGAGTTGACAGCGGAGAGTACACTCTCTTCATCGGCGATGGGCTGATGGTAGATCGGATCATAGACCTGGACGACGTTGCCCTGGTATTCAATGGCGTAGGGAATGTAGATGGGCGTCGTCTCGACGCGAAACAATGCCTCGGCGAGGGCGGTCTTGCCGTTACCAGGCTGACCGTAAATGAGGAACGACTTTCCCGCGTTCACCGCCGGCCCCATCTGGCTCAGGATCTCTTGAGACACCACCATGTGCCGGAACGCGCCGGTAAGATCGTTCGGGGTCAGCCAACTATCCGGCTGACGTTGGCGCCGGACGACCTCCGCATACTGATACAGCGGCACAGGAGCAGGACCTGAGTATTGATTCTTGTCCAGATACTCGCGCGCGAGGTTGCGTCCGGCGTCGGCCAGCGCAAAATGGCTGATTTGTTCCCGATCCCCATTGACCGTTTCACGGCCACCATGTGCTGTCGCTTCAGCACCTCCATCGTTTCTTCTATAACGCTGAATTTCAGACCCGCCGCGAGGGCCAGGTCCCGGCCCATCACCTCGCCGCGAAAATATAGCATCTTCAGCAGCAATTGCTCGATCATCGCCCCAGGAAGGCCAGTGTCCTGAATGTTCTCAGGAACCGGGGGGACTACGCGCTCCGCGCACGCCAACTCCACCACAGCAGTACTCATCTGCATCAGAGTGCGGCAGCTTCGGGCCGATCGGACAATCGGGTAAACGACCCTATCTGCATTTGGGATTTGTTTAGAACATAGGGGGTACGTCGACCCGCCCTGATACACTGAAATGAAGCCTTAATGCGTCAAAAAGTGCGTTCTACTACCATACTATGCGTCCGGCGGAATCATAAGGTCGTGATGGCGGGGGATGGTCAGGTCACATTCGGGCAGGAGGTGCTCAAAGCCTCGGCCAAGAAACTTCGACGGTTGTACAACGGCAAAGTTCTGGCGGGATTCGCCGGTTCGACGGCCGATGCGTTCGCCCTGTTCGCCCGCTTCGAATCCAAGCTGGAGCAGCACAACGGCAATCTGGCGCGCAGCGTCGTGGAACTCGCCAAGGAATGGCGGACCGATCGCGTGCTGCGCCACCTGGAAGCGTTGCTGCTGGTGGCGGACCCCAAGAATATGTTCATCGTCAGCGGGAATGGTGACGTGATCGAGCCCGATAACGAGGTCGCCTCCATCGGCTCCGGCGGACCTTTTGCGAAAGCCGCGGCCACGGCGCTGGTCGAGAACACGAAGCTCGGGGCCAAGGAGATTGTCGAGAAGTCCATGGCGATCGCCGGCAAAATCTGTATCTACACGAACGAGAACATCAGTTACGAGGAACTCGAGTAAATGGTGATCTACCTTCCCGCGCAAGCCAACGACGAGCGGCCATTACTCGACGAACTCACGCCGCGTGAGATCGTGCGTGAGCTGGACCGGTACGTGGTTGGTCAGGCGACGCCAAGCGCGCCGTCGCGGTGGCACTCCGCAACCGGATCCGGCGGCAGAAGCTGGATCCCGACATGGCTGAGGATGTCATCCCGAAGAACATCCTGATGATCGGCTCCACGGGCGTCGGCAAGACCGAGATCGCCCGCCGTCTGGCGAAGCTGGCCAACTCGCCCTTCCTCAAGGTGGAGGCGAGCAAGTTCACCGAAGTGGGCTACGTGGGCCGCGACGTCGAAGCGATGATCCGCGACCTGGTGGATATCGCGATCGATATGGTGCGCGAGGAGCGCCTGGAAGAGGTGGCCGAGCGGGCCGAGCGCAACGCGGAAGAGCGGCTGCTGGATCTGCTGATGCCGCCGCAGCCGGAGCCGGCCGAGAGCAATGAGCGGACGCGCGAGAAGTTGCGCGAGCGGCTGCGGGCGGGCAAGCTCGACGACCGCATGGTGGAGATCGACGTGAAGGAACGGGGTCCGACGTTCGAGATCACCACCAACGCCGGCATCGAGGAGATGGACGTCAACTTGAAGGACGTTCTGCCGACGCTGTTCGGCGGCCGCACGCGCAAGCGGAAGATGCGCGTGGGCGAAGCGCTGGAGTACCTGGTCCAGGAAGAAGAGCAGAAGCTGATCGACATGGAGCAGGTGACGCGCGTCGCGCTGGAACGCGTGGAGCGCAACGGGATCATCTTCCTCGACGAGATCGACAAAATCGCGGGGCGCGAAGTCGGGGCACGGCCCGGATGTCAGCCGCGAGGGCGTGCAGCGCGACATTCTGCCGATCGTCGAAGGCACCACGGTAAACACGCGGCACGGCTTCGTGCGCACCGATCACATTTTGTTTATCGCGGCCGGCGCGTTCCACGTTTCAAAGCCGACCGATCTGATCCCCGAGTTGCAGGGCCGCTTCCCGATTCGCGTGGAGTTGAAGGCGCTGACTAAGGACGACTTCATCCGCATACTGAAGGAGCCGAAGAACGCGCTGATCAAGCAGTACATCGCGCTGATGGATACGGAAGGCATCAAGCTGACTTTCACCGATGACGCGCTGCAAGCCGTTGCCGATTACGCGCAGCGGGTGAACGAATCCAGTGAGAACATCGGCGCTCGGCGGCTGCACACCATCATGGAGAAGGTGATCGAGGAGATCTCGTTCAACGGGCCGGACCTGAAGAAGAAGAACATCAAGATCGACGCGCATACGTGGACAAGCGATTGGCCGATATCGTCAAGGACCAGGATTTGAGCAAGTATATCCTGTGATGCGAGCGGACCGGAGTCGAGCGGCAGCGCTCCTGGTCGCGGGCGCAGTGTGTGCTTCGTGCGGCTACGTCGGAGATCCTTTACCGCCCGCGCTTGAACATTGCGATGCCGGTACGGGATTTGCGCGTTGTGGAGTATGGAGACCGTCTGATAATCGACTTCACGATACCGCCGAGGACCACGGAGGGTCTGGTGATGACCCGGCTCGGGACCGTGGACCTTCGCATCGGTCCGGGCGAAGACGCCCTTCGAAACGAATCAATGGGCGGCAGGCGGCGCGCAAAATTCCCGTTGCTGCGGCGAAGACGGGTGCGGTGCATGCTGAGCTTCCAGTGTCGGATTGGGTTTCACAAGAAATTATCGTCGGGCGTGCGCGTGGTCAACAGGAAGGGGCGCGCTTCCGAGTGGTCGAACCTCGCCGTGGTTTCGGTGGTTCCACCGGTTGCCCCGCCCGCCAATTTCGTCGCTGACGCAGATCCGCGGGGAGTCAGCCTGACCTGGCAGAGCGGAGAACAATCATTTCGGGTGTTTCGGCGCGGCGCCGCCGAAAAACAACCCGCGTCTGATCGGCAACACGCAAACTCCCGAATACATCGACGCGACCGCGCAGTTCGGAACGGAATATGAGTATCGGTGCAGGCGATTCACGATCGCGCAGAAAGCGAAGTCTCAAAGCCGGTTCCGCATAACCCCTCGAGACGAATTTCCTCCCGCGGTTCCCTCCGGCCTCACCGCGGTCGCGGGAATCGGCAGCATCGAACTGGTTTGGGAGCGCAATACCGACACCGACCTGCGAGGGTACCGCGTATACCGCGCAATCGAAGCCGGCCAGTTCGAGCGCGATCGCCGAGTTCACCGACAGTCCGGCCTACAGTGACCGCCAGATCGAAGCCGGCAAGAAGTACCGCTATGCCGTGAGCGCAATGGACGAGAGCGGAAATGAGAGTAAAATGTCCGCTGCGGTGGAAATCACCGCTCCCTGAAACATGCGACGAATCCGATACTCCTTGAATCATGCGATCACCCCGGCGATCGCCGATACGGCGGACGTGCGCTATGCCGAAGCCGGAGAAGTTGACCTCAGCGCTGTCCGCCTGCTACCGCCTTGCGCTCCGACGAAGATCGTCTGCGTCGGCCGGAACTATCCGGAGCACGCCCGCGAGCTGGGCAACGAGGTTCCGGCGGAGCCGCTCATTTTCCTCAAGCCGCCATCCTCGCTGATCGCCTCCGGGGATAAGATCGTCTATCCTGCCATTTCCGAGCGTGTCGATTATGAGGGCGAATTGGGCGTCGTGATCGGCAAGCGAGCTCGCCGCGTCAAGCGTGAAGAGGCCATGGACTACGTATTGGGCTACACCTGCCTGAACGACATAACTGCCCGAGATCTGCAACGCAAAGACGGGCAGTGGACTCGAGGGAAAGGTTTCGACACGTTCTGCGCAGTGGGGCCGTGCATGGTTGGAAGACACGATGTGACGCTCGGTGATCTCCGCGTCGTCACTCGCGTGGACGGCAGCATTAAGCAGGAGGGGTCCGCCGGCGACATGATGTTTTCGGTGGATGCTATCATCGCTTACGTCAGCGGCTTCATGACCTTGGAACCGGGTGACCTGATCGCAACCGGCACGCCGCCTGGCGTCGGCCCCATGCAGCCTGGATCCACTGTTCAAGTCGACATCGAGGGCATCGGAGTTCTCGAAAATTACGTGGTCGCGGAAGAAGGATAGGAGAAGATTGTGAAATTCTTTCTGGATACAGCAAATTTGGACGAGTTGCGCAAGGGCGCGGAGCTCGGCTTGGTGGACGGCGTCACAACGAATCCCACTTTGATTGCCAAAGAGGGCAGACCCATCGAGGAGCAGATTCGCAAAATCTGCGACATCGTCGATGGGGATATCAGTGCCGAGGTGGTTTCTACGGAAAGCAGCAAGATGATTCCGGAAGGCCGGCAACTGGCGAAAATTCACAAGAATGTAGTTGTGAAGCTCCCGCTCACGCGCGACGGCATCCGGGCCTGCTCCACGCTGAGCAAGGATGGGATCCGTGTCAACGTGACCCTGTGCTTCTCGGCTGCTCAGGCGATGCTGGCGGCCAAAGCCGGCGCTTATATCATCAGCCCGTTCGTGGGCCGTGTGGAGGACATCGGCTGGGATGGCGTTCACCTGATTAAAGAAATCGTGCAGATCTACGGCAACTACGGCATAAAAACCAATGTTCTGGCTGCTTCGCTGAGGACCTCGGTACATGTGATCGAATGCGCCAAAGCCGGAGCCCAGATCGGAACAATGCCGTTCAAGGTGCTGGACATGATGTTCAATCATCCGCTGACGGAGAAAGGTCTAGATCAGTTCCTGAAAGACTACGCAAAGGTCTTCCAGGAAGTCCCTGTGGGCGGGTAACCCGTTCGATAATGTCACCGGCCGCGTGGCAGGTGAGTGGCCTCGCTGTGCTGGCCGCCGGCCTGATTGCCGCGGCGGTTTGGATCGTGTTACAGCGTCGTATGACCCCGGACGCACACGAGCGCCGGCGCAGGCTTTACGTGAACGAACGGGGCCGTCTCGGCGATGGAACCGTTACCGATGTGGACCCGAGCGTGCTTTACTATTCGTACGCAGTAAGCGGTGTGGAGTATCGCGCCTCGCAGGATGTAACTCAGCTTTCGAACCTGCTTCCGCCCGACCGGGACCACCTGGTCGGGCCAGTGAAGTTGAAATACGAATTACGCAACCCGGTCAATTCCATTGTGATTTGTGAAACGTGGTCCGGGCTTCGAGTTTCTTCCAAGGAGAATGTTGCTAAATGATGCTACGTAGATTTGCTTTAGGCGCTATCGCCGCGACAGTGCTGTTCAGCGCTGGGGTACTGATCGGAGCAAACAAGTTTGGGAAGCCGAAATCGGTTCTGCACGTGGTCACTGTGCGCTGGAAGGCGGATGCCCCAGAGGACCAGCGCCAGGCCGCGGTGAACGGCGTGGAAAAGATGGCTGCTGCCATTCCCGGAATTAAAAACGTGTGGTTGAAGACCCTCAAAGTTCAGGGTGAAAACTATAACAACGCGTTTGTCATGGAATTCGAGAGCGAGGCTGCGTTCAAGGCTTACGTCGATAATCCGGCTCATAAGGATTGGGAAAAAGGATACCTGGCGGTGCGGGACAGCAGTACGACGCACGACATTACGAACTGAGCGTCCAGCCAAACGGTTACTTGCACGGCGCGTCTGTTTCTCATGCGCGCACTGCTTCACACCTTTTTGCTAGGGACGTTGACTGGGCCGATTCTCGCCCAGTATCCGGGACTGACGCTTCCGCCCAGCGGTAACAATCAGAAGGCGTCGGTAACCCAATATGTCGGCCCCGTTCGGGTGACCATCGATTATTCGAGCCCCGCCGTCCGCTCCGCGGACGGCAAGGACCGGCGCGGTCAGATTTGGGGCAAGCTGGTTCCCTACGGTCTCGCGGATCTCGGACCCTTTGGCAATCGTAAACCGGACCCGTGGCGCGCCGGCGCCAATGAGAATACGGTCTTCGAGGTCTCCAATAACGTGACGATCGAGGGCAAACCCCTGCCAGCCGGCCGTTACGGGTTGCACATGATCCCCGGACCGGAGGAGTGGACCATGATCTTTTCAAAGAACGCCTCTGCTTGGGGAAGCTTTTTCTACGATGAGAGCGACGACGCATTACGGGTTACTGTAAAGCCGCGCACGCACGATTACCGCGAGTGGCTGACGTACGAGTTCACCACGCGACGCCCCACCGAAGCGACGGCCGAACTCCAATGGGAAGAACTCAGCGTGCCCTGGACTGTTCGGGTGGAGAAGCCCGAAGAAATCTATGTGAGCAAACTGCGCCAGGAACTGACGACGGTGCCCGGATTCAACTACCAGGGCTACGTCACCGCGGCGCAGTATCTGCTGACAGCAAACACGAATCTGGATCTGGCGCTGCAATGGGCCGAAGCCGCGGTCAGCCTGCCGTTCATCGGCGAAGCCAACTTCAACACCTTAAGCACGAAGGCCCGCGTGCTGTCGAAACTGGGGCGCGATCCGGAAGCGGCAAAGTTGATGCAGACCGCCGTCCGTCTGCCTGGAACCACCGCCATCGAGATCCATCAGTACGCCCGGCAACTGCAAGCGGATAGGAAAAAGGACGAGGCCATCGCGATGTTCAAGTACAATGCCGAGCGCAATGGGGACGCCTGGCCCGTTCACGTCGGCCTGGCCCGGGCGTACGCGGCTGAAGGTGATACGAAAAAGGCATTGGAGCATGCGCAGAAGGCATTGCCGCAAGCTCCGGATCCAGTGAACAGGCAGAATCTGGAGTCGATGATCAAGACCTTTTCGGAAGGTCATAACATCACCCAGTAGTGGCCTTCCGCTCGGCACGGTAGGTGATCAGGTACGCCAAACCTACGCCCGCGGGGATGAGCCCGAGCAGCGCGAGGCCCTGCGGGATTCCACGCCGGTCTTTGTCGTTCATGATCAGCGATACCTCGACGTCGCTGGCGCCGCGGGCTTTGGCCTGATTCGCCTCGAAAACACGAACCGATGCCGGCACCTCGTTGCGCGCCGTCAAGGAGAGCACGAACAAGAACGCGCTAATGCTGAGGCCGCTGAACAACCACATCATCCCTCGCAGCAGCATGGCGCGGGGGGTCCAATCGCGCGGATGGCTCGGTACGTCTTCCACGGGAGGAAGTGCGACTCCCTTCTCGAGCGCGGCCATCCGTTCGCGATGCTGAAATTCCCGCTTCTTGTAGCGCAGGTACATGGCCACGGCCATAGTGGCTGCGGCAGCAAGGATCAGCACGCAAAAAACCGCTAGTGGTACGAAGTCACCGCCGTTTCTCATGGCTCTTGAGACTTCCTTGCAACAAGCGAAAGTTTCAAGGACAATCCGAAACATTGGCAGGCGCCGAGGAAGTCATAATGGCACTACCGTGCCAGGCGGCGAAGACTTCGAGTTGGTAGTCCGGACGTATCAGGACAGGGTCTTCCGTCTATGCTGCGCGATGCTGGGCGACCGATCACTCGCCGAGGAGACGGCGCAAGATATCTTCCTGCGCATCTGGAAGGCTCTGCCCGACTACCGTGGAGAAGCGTTGCTCTCCAGGTGGATCTTCGCCATTGCTCGTAATGCTTGCCTGACCGCACGGAAAAGGGCATCAAAACGCGGCATCTCGCTGGAGATCCCGGGTATCCGGCAGGCGGCTGAACGGGCAGCGATGGACCTGCAAGGACCTGACCGCCGGCCTGATATCTTGCGTTTTCTGAGTGAGCTTCCTGCGCAGTATCGGGAGGTGATCGTGCTGTTTCACATGCAAGGGAAGTCGTATGAGGACGTGGCGTCGATGCTGGGCCTTCCGTTGGGGACCGTGAAGACGTATTTACATAGGGCACGGAAGCAACTGGCGGAAGCAGTGCTGGCTTCGGATCGGTCTACAATGGCGAAGAAGGGTGCGAACTGATGGACGAAGAACAGGCGCTCCGGATCGTTGAAGAAGATCTCGACCGATGCTTCGCCGGGGTAACAGCGCCCCCTGACTTTGCCCCGGCCGTCCTACGGCGCGTTCGGGAGCCCCGCATGACGCCTCTGCCCGAGATACTGGACTTCGTCGGCTGGACAGCCGTGCTGGCAGTGGTGTTCATTTTGTTAGTCCGATTCGCGCCGGGCGCCGATAACCCATACTGGATCTGGGGCTTGGCGAGCGCCATCGTAACCCCCTCCTTCTGGTTCGGATTTCGATCGTTGAAAACATGGTAAAGCACAACGAAGCAGAGCGCCGGTTCGAGTCGGAAACGCCGAGCGGACTGGCACTCCTCAACTACACGCGGAAGGACGGCACGATCGTATTCACGCATACGGAAGTTCCCGAAGCGGAAGAAGGTCATGGAATCGGAACTGATCTGGTCCGAGCGGGAATCGAATTCGCTCGCCAATCCGCGCTGCGGGTTGTGCCGCGCTGTCCCTTTGTGGCCGCCTACCTGAAGCAGCACCCTGAAGACGCCGATCTCATGGCTCGTCCGTCACAGTGAGCTTTTGGAAATCGAGTATCCGGCGCAGGCTGCCGTGCTGAATGGTCAAAATTTGAGAATCCACCGCTGATTGCAGAAACGGCCCGCCGAACAGCGGCCAATTTTTATAGTCGAGAGGCCGGCCATTCACCCGCGGCGTCTCGCCATAGGTAAATTCAAGCGTCGCGCCACGCAATGAGCGAAACCGGACGTAGGGCGCGGGCTCCAGTCTCGTCTCCAGCGGAAGCTTCAGAATGGCGCTGCGAAATCCATCCATATCGTGGTACTCGGAAGCAGCGGCGACCTGCACCACCACTCCATTCTTCAAATAAGGACTGAACAGGCGCCGGCCACCGCCTTCCATTGGCTTCCACGCGTAGGGCTGCAGGGGCCTGCAGGCAATCAGGGCGTCACCGCCGCGGAGGAAGATCCAGCCTGATGAGTCCTCGCGAACATCGGCGAGATCCTTCGAGAAAAATCCGTTGATGTGCGGGAAGCGGGATCCACTTGGGATGTTGTAGAGCGAGATTAGCGCGTCCTGATCCTGCACGATCTGCTCATACGGGGATCCTCCCGAGAACTTGTCCGGCGAATCGTAGAACTTTTTGGAGCGGACCACGTCTTGAATGGCGGTATCCGGAGGAAACACGAAATAGGTCTGCAACTCGCGCAGCGACGAATGCGGATTGAGCGTGAAAAAAGTATTCTGGACTCCCGGCCCAGCGGGCACCGACCAGGTCACGTCCCACGAGTGTTGTTGGATGGGCTGGAGAACACCACCCTGATCGGAACTCACCGCGTACTCGCGGCGCACATAAGTTGTCTTGTACACCGGCCCATGTAACTCGTCATGGAAGCGCCAGCGATTGCGCGTTCGCTTGCGTTCGTAATGCGTGTAGGGCTTCGAGCGATCGGTGGCGACAGCGCTCAGTATCGGCGGGGGCTGATAACCACTGCCAAGCAGATAGAACAGCAGAAAGCCGTCCGGCGCACCGTGACCCAGACCGAACCAGACCCAGCCGAAGTCGTTCGCGACATTCGAAGACTTCTCCAGCAACTGCTTGTCGTAGACGCGCGACTGGGCTCCAACATAGGTGCCGTCGAGATTTTCCGGCGCGTAATCGGCAATGAGGTAGTCGAGCATCATGGCCGCATGTTTCCTGATCACGGGATCCTTCGCCCAGGCGGCCAGGAACGACATCGGGAGCAGATACACGCCCATATAGTGTGGCGAATCGTATTCACCCTGTCCGCGCGTAGTGGTGAGACGCACCCAGGCTTCGATCCACTGCCGGGCTTCGTCCAGATTTGCCCGCGACGACTTGCCTGTAAACCAAGTGTCCGGCCCCTGGTCCGGATAGAGTTCAGACATCAGGTATAACGACGTGTAGTACAACAACCAATGATTCTCGGTATCACCGCGGTATGGAGCGTAAGTCTTCCACGCAGCGCGCAGGGCGGTTCGCGCCGATGGCGTTAACTGCCCGCGGTCCAAGTGCGCGATGGCGGTGACCGGATACATCCAGAACATGTCCCCGCTGGGACCCGCGGCCAGCAACTGCTCCAGACGCCGGGAGCACCACGCAGCATCTTCGTGCAGCCATAAACGCGCGGCGATGGTGGCATAACCGGGATCACCCGGAGTCTTGGGATGCGCAAACAAGTCGATGACGGAGCGCATCCGCTGGTCGAAGGGCGGCGGCTCCGCACCCGGCGTCACCGGCGCCAGCGCGCACAATGCCATCGCAGCAGCGATGATCTTCATCGGGTTGCAGCCTGCTCAGATACGAAGCGGAGCCGGTTCACGTGACTGCCTTCCAGGCCGTCCTTGGTCCAGGTACTACCGGCGTCTTCGGACAAGTAGACGGCTTCCTCGTGAACAGCCGCAAACAAGCGTCCCGATTTGCCGGGGTCGAATACGACGCTGGTGACGTCCGCAGAAGGCAAACCCATATTGCGCTGCTGCCAGGTTCTTCCCGCGTCGAGGGAGACGGAAACCCCACTTTCCCACCCGCCGATGGCGATGCGAGCGCGTTGCGTCGAATCGAACGCGATATCGTACAAGTTCTGGCCAACGCCGAGGCGGCCGCTATTCTCGAACGTACGCGCGCAGTCGTGCGAGACAAAGAGGCCGCCGTGTTGCGTGGTTGCCAGCCAAAAGCACGCGTCGTGGGGCGACACTTCGATGCGGAGAACCTGAAACCCTGCGGCACCCGCCGACCGCCAGGTCTTTCCTTCGTCATCGCTCCGAAAGATACCTTGTTCCGTGCCTGCAACGAGAACGCCCGGATGCCCGGGATCGGTGCGGATCGCCTCGGTGAATCTCCGGGGAAGAGTCGCGCCCAGTTCTTGCCACGTCTCGCCGCCATCATGGGTGACACGGATACCGGCGCTGTGCGCGAAATAAATGGTCCTGGGCTGATTGCGATCCACAGAGACGTCCCGCAGTTCGGTTACATCGCTGCCGGTAAGGAGGGTCCACGTCGCGGCGGGTTGGGTCGCGCGGATCAGGCCGTTACCAGCGGCGAGAAATAGCGTACCTAGATCCGCCGGGCCGGCTGTAAATCCGGCGATGAATGGGTGATTGAATCCGGTGTGCTTCCAATCACCCGCCTGCACTCGGCGGAACATTCCGCTGGGAGGAAGTTTAGCCCCGACCACATACTCCTTCGTGAAGCTGGCGCAAGCATACAGAGCCGGCTGGGCAGAGACCGGAACGGCCAGCGCAAGAAGCAGCAGGAACTTCTGCATGAGTGACCACTGTGGCGCGGCTTGGGTTTGTTTCGTATTCTTCGTGAGTTGAGACGCCATTGGGTTTGTTTCGCAAAATGCTTCAGGACCCACTCGCAGTCTGGTGCTGCCCTCGGCCAGCTCCTACATCAAACATACACGGACGTTCATGGATTGCAGAGTTTCTGAGCGTCAAAGATGCGTCGGTACTTCGTCTTATCGCTTTTCAAAGCCGCGGGAACAGAGCAGTCGCTATTTCACGAATTCAACAACTTCGAATACCCGACGCCGGTTCGAATCGTCGATCGCTGCGATCAGATGCGGTCGATAGCCGAGGGACTGCGCCGTCGAGAAAAGGCGCTCTCGCGATCCGGCCTGGATCTCGAACGAAGGCGTGTGAGCGACGAAATAAGCGCCGGATACCTGGAACATCCTCGCGAGGTTGGAGCGGTCGTCCGCGCTCAATTCGTGGGACACAATGTCGTTGGCGTTCCAGAGCTTCTTGAGCCGGCCCTGATTCAGCAATCTCGGCGCATAATCCAGGCCCCAATCCGCCACAATGACGTCCCGATCCGCCCAGGCGGACAGCTTCGTGGATAAGGGCATGATCGCATCAGTCCAGTAGGTAGTCGCGCCGTCGCGGATGAACTGGTACAAATACTGGTTATAGACCAGCAGATTGGAGAGGCAGAGCACTGCCACGACCGCTACGGCGACAAATATGGAACCCCGCCAGCGCCGCTCGAAGACCCCTGCCAAGGCAATAGCGATGATGACGTGGGGAAAAGGCCAGAGCAGGACCACATGGTGGGCTCCGCCCCCGGTGTCCTTGGTGAGTGCCATTTGCAGCCATGCCACGATAATCACGATGAGGGAAAAGAAGAATAGCTTTCTCCGCCGCCACCAGAGCGGGATCGCCAGCACAGCTGCGGGGAAGGCGTAAAGAAGCAAGCTGGACCTTCGTTCGCCCGCAAACTCACGCAGGGCGAGGGAGGCGCGCTCAGCGGCGTTGCCCGGCATCTTCGGATTGGGGCTATGTTCCTCGGCCACCAGGTATCCGAATAGGGCACTGCCCGACAGCGTGAGCTTCGCGATCTCAAACTTCAAGGAGAGGTCGGACGCCGAAAAGACGGCGTTTCCGCGGAATGTTTGAAAAGGATTACGGATGTTGTAGATGATCAGCGGGGACGCGCCGACCGCGAAGCCGAGCACGGCAGCGATTATATGACGCCGTGTTAAGGCGCAGCGCAGGTGTTTCGGAAAGACGATCAGGGCGGCCAGGGCGGCCCCGCTGAGTACCCAAATGAAAATCGCCTTGTCCCACATGCCAAGCCCGAAAAGCAGAAACCCGGCCCCAACTGCGACGGAAGTTCGCCGTTGGATTCCTTGCAGCAGGAACACCAGTCCGCCGACAAAGGTAGCATGTTGAATGGCGACGGGTCCCCAGTCGAACGTCGTGGTCAGGACGAACGTCGCGTCGGTGGCCAGCAGTAAACACGCCACCACTGCGGGGATGCGGCCCGCCAATAGCGACATCAGCTGGTACAGGGCCCACAGCGTGAGAGCTCCGATGAGGACAACCGGGAGCCGCAACGACAGCGGGCTGGGGCGCCAGAAGTGGAATAACGCAGCATACAGCCATGTCTTCGCCGTTCCCAGGTAGGACAGCAGCATCAACGGGATCTGATGATGAAACACCGAGACCTTCATATCGTGAGTGACTTCTGAGTAAAGAGGATTCGAAAACAAGGCTTCATCACTCTGAACACCCGGATACGCCAATACACCGCAGCACAGCGCCGAAAAACACAGGATGGGGCAAAGGATATCGAGCAGCCGCTTGACAGACGGTGTAGTATCGCTGAGAGGTTTTGTTTGGCGTTCTGTTATCGCCTGAAACGAAGGAAGGATCACGAAGAGGTGCGAATGAATGAAATTACGAAAGCTTTGAGAATTCTTTACACCCAAAGCATACAGTATAGGTTACTTCTCAGCGAAACCTGGTATGCTGCGATCCGTCCATAGGGATTATCCGATCTCGCAAGGGATTGAGATGGTCGATAAGCTTGGGCAGGAATAATGCGATGGAAATGAGATGCACGCCGGAAACGAGGCTCGACGAAGCTTCAGGGGCGGCCCAACACGGCGTGGCCCTACAATTGCTAAAGTGCTGTGGTATGATTTCTGGTGCTGGTCTCAATGCTTGGGCCAACGCGGAACTCGCACGGGGAGTTTCGCCGGCGTCCGAACCAAACGGCATCGAAAATCTTGTTGAACTTCGAATCGCTGCGATAAACCGAAGAGGTCGCCGGATCGACAGTTCGATCGGCCTGCACAAGCAGGAAGACCGTAAAGCATACGTGCGGGGAGCCGTTCTGAATGGCTGCTGCGCGAAACCGCCGTGTTCAGGTAACGGGAGCGGGCGGAGTAGTGAGAGTTTGGAAGGGCGATTAGCAGCCGTTAAGGATTTGAACCTTTTCAAAACCCTCTACGTCTAATCGTCTTGAAGTAAGGATAAAAACAAAAAGAGGTAAACAGCCATGACGAAGACCGAACTTAGCAAATATCGCGACATTCTGGAAGACAAACAGGCCGAGCTCGAGCAAGTAATTCGCAATCGCGAAGCGATCACAATCGAAAAGAGCCCGGACGCTTTGGATGAAGTTCAACACGCGGCCGAGCGCGAACTCGCAATCCGCAACCTGGATCGTGAATCCAACCTACTCCGCAACGTTCGCGCCGCTTTGCGCCGAATGGATGATGGCGCCTACGGGGTGTGTCTCCATTGCGAAGAGGACATCAGTCCGAAGCGCCTGAATGCCGTGCCGTGGACGCCATACTGCATTCAGTGTCAAGAAGCGGCGGATCGTAGCCGCGAAGAGATGACCGAATCATTCGACGATCTCCTCGTCAACGCAGCCTGAAGCGTGGAGGTTCGGCTTCTCTCATAGGCCTGCATATGGGCGCGAGCGGAAACTGGCTCGCGCCTTTTGTGCGTTCAGAGTATTCCTCACCGAATCCCAATAGCAGAAATTAGCCGCCCTGCAGCTTCCTTGTCCCGGCGATACGAGTGGAGTGTGTCCGTGCATGACGTGCACGGCGCGCCCGCGAAGATACGCTCGGGATTGATCCCCGCTCCGACCAACTGACGCCGATTCGTCTCCACCAGGTCGAATTGAACAGGCTGCGCGGCTCCCTCCAACTCGGGCCACCAAGCAGCGAATTGGCGTGCCACCTCGGGGCCTACCTGGTAGCAACAGTGGCCTATAGCGGGACCAATGGCGGCGTAGACGTCCCGCAACAATGTGCCGAAATGACCCGCCAGTTCCGAAAGAGTACACACGACGATCTGTTGCGCCGTACCGCGCCATCCAGCGTGTATCACCGCTACAGCACGCTTCTCCGAATCGAACAATAAGACAGGCACACAGTCCGCCGTACGAACGCCAACCAGTAAACCGGGCTCGCTGCTGATCAGAGCATCGCCTTCACCGATCCGCCCTGGGTTGGATGCAACGACGATCCTGGCGGAATGAGTCTGCTTTAACGTAGCCACACGCGAAGGATCCGGCCAAACGTTTGAGACACCACTGCCGAAGCCGTGCTCGAGCCACTCGAATTGAGCGAACGCGGGGATGCGATAGACGCCGTCGCGATCAGGAAACCAGGGATTGACAGTCAAGGGTAGGCTACTGTGGGCGATTCTCATTTTAGCAAACACACAATCCTGGCTAATGAAGTGCTTGCCTGTCGTTACGAATGCCTGCAAAGCGCCGACAACGTACGCTAAAAGTAACTCTTCTACCAACAGACCCTTACGAGTCCGCAAAAATTGCCGGATTGCGTTACGTCGGCGACGGGACGCCGGGCATTCGACGCCGCCGCGCAGGGAGCGGGTTTGTCTACTATTCTCCAGATGGTTCAACGGTGCGAGATAGCCAGGTACTGCAGCGAATTCGCAGTCTGGTGATTCCTCCGGCGTGGACCGAGGTATGGATTTGCCAAGCCCCGAATGGCCACCTCCAGGCGATTGGGTTCGATCAGAAGGGACGCAAGCAGTATCGGTATCACCCGCTGTACCGCGCCGTTCGGGACGCCACCAAGTTCACGCGACTGGTAGCCTTCGGCCTGACACTCCCCAAAATTCGTGCGCACGTAGACGAAGATCTCAAGCTCACTGGAATGCCGCGCAATAAGGTTCTCGCGACGGTGGTCCGTCTGTTGGAAACAACCTGTATTCGCGTGGGCAACGAGGAATATCGAAAACAGAACGAATCCTTCGGTCTTACTACCCTGCGGAACAAGCACGTCCAGATCGATGGCTATAGCCTGCGTTTTCGCTTCAAAGGGAAGAGCGGGCAGGTCCACGACATCGAACTCACCGATCGTAAGCTGGCCAAGATTGTTCGCGAGTGCCAATGCATCCCTGGACATGAACTGTTCCAGTACATGAACGGGGATCACGAGCCCGTCCGTGTCAGCTCCGAGGACGTAAACGATTATTTGAGGGAAATCACCGGCGAGGACTTCACCGCTAAGGATTTCAGGACGTGGAACGGCACTCGTGAAGCCGCGGTGGTGCTGGAGTCAATCGGATCCGCAGCGACGCAGACTGCTTCAAAGAAAAACATCATTGAGGCTGTTAAGCAGACCGCAAAGCGGCTCGGCAATCGCCCTTCTACGTGCAAGAAGTACTATATACATCCGGCGATCCTGGATGCGTACTCGGATGGAACTCTGTTCGACATGCTGCGCCAAGCTCAACCCCAGGCGGGACCCCACGGACTTGCCCGGGAAGAGGTGGCCATCATGCAGCTATTGGCCATGCACAAGCCGCAGCCGCTGAAGGATATTGAGCAGGACAAGGATTTGACCGGCGCCTTGAAGAAGAGCGTCGAGCAGATCGCGACAATAGCTGAGATTGAAGTGGTTCAGCCTACCACCGCAGTGGCTTAGATTCAGCATTTTCAGGCACGTAGACGGCAAGCCGCCAGCGCGGCAGCCACTTGATCAATAGCTTGATTGGCTTGCGCGATCGCTCCCGGCATCGAGAAAAACGGGTGGATCATGCCTGGATATCGCGAACATGTGACCAGGACTCCGGCGTTTTCCAGTCGCTTGGCGTAAGCTTCGCCTTCATCGCGCAATACATCGCATTCAGCTGTGATTACCAACGCTGGAGGCAGGCCGTGCAGATCCGTAGCCAGCAGGGGTGAGGCGTAAGGCTGTTTCGCATCAACGCTGACTGCAAGGTAACTGTCCCTGAACCACTCCATCTGGGACTTGGTCAAGAAGTAACCTTCTGCGAACTCAGCATACGAGGGCGTGTCAAAAGAGGACAGGTTTGTAACGGGATACACGAGAACCTGCAGCGCCAGCGCGGGACCTTGTTCGTCACGAGCCTTCAACGCCACCACAGCGGCGAGGTTACCGCCGGCGCTATCGCCGCCCACAGCGATACGCCGTGGATCGATTCCCAGGCGTCCCGTGTTGGAGGCGACCCAGCGGGTGGCGGCATAACAATCCTCGACCGCCACCGGAAAATTGTTCTCGGGCGAGAGGCGGTAATCCACCGCTACCACCACCGCCTCGGCGCGACGCGAGATCGCGCGACAAACGACGTCGTGCGTATCCAGGTCGCACAGTACCCAGCCGCCGCCATGGAAATAGACGAGTGCAGGCCGCGGCGCAGCACGCCCAGGGGAATACACACGCACAGGCATGGCTCCGGGAACCCGGATATTCTGTACGCGGGCGACCGGCTCGGGCTGGCCTTCAAATGGTTTCAGGGCCTCTGCCGCCGAGCGCCGCGCTTCTTCAACAGGCAAGGTTTCAAGGGCGGGTCCGCCCTCAGCCTCAATTGCGTCGAGGACGATGCGGATGTCCGGGTGGAGACGTTTGTCAGACATACGGAGTGCAGGATAGCATCCAGGGTAACGGCTACATAGAAGTCTGCGTTCCTTGGTATCCTAGAGCTGTATGCAGAAACATGAGGCTACTCTTTCCTCCTATCATTTCAAGCGCGCCAGCGACAGCTTGATCCATGTCCTTAATGAGGGTTCTTACGTCATGGGCGAGTACAATGAGCGCAATGGCACCGTGAAATGGCAGCGAGTCGTGCTCGCTACGCAACGAGAAATCATTGAGAAGTGGCTTCGTGAGCACTATCCGGTTCAAGCTGCGGCCGGATCTAGGTAACATAAATCAGCCACAATACGGGTCCTGGCCAACTTGCCTGCAAGCGGGTGCCGGCTGTACCCTGCGACGCAAACGCCTGATCGGTAGGCCGTTACCTATTCCGGTGCTGCGATCCGTTCGCATCCATTTCGATTCGGCGCGGTTCGATCGGGGAGCGCTCGGGGGTGACATGGATCTCCTCACGCAGGATCAGCTTCTTCTGCACGACGAGAACTTCTTCCATTACCGGGTAAATCATGGTATCGCCCTCCTGCCGGGGACCCACGGGTTCGTCCAAGACGCGATCCACAGCTACTTTCCTTACGGAGTAGCCGTGCCGAAACATCACTGCGTCGGCCGATTCCGGCTGGACGGGAGCAGCAGGCGAAGCAGGGGCGACCGCTTCCAAAGGGCGTTCGGCGACCGTGATCTGTGGCTGCAAGTTGGATGCGGCGGCCAGTGGCGCATTCACCTGGGGCTGGGCCGAATCCTGGCGCGAACGCAGGTAGAACGACCCATCTGGTTGCGGTTCAAGGGCATTGGAGGGAACTCGCAGTTCAGTTCCGTCCTCCAGACGTACAAGCCTTTCCTTGCTCTCATCCAGGAACCTTGCTGGGCCAATTAGTACGCCTTTGATCCCGTCGCCGTATACCGGATATTCTTTCTGCGCCATGCCGACCTGAGGAGCAATCGTCGTGCCACGTCGTGGTACCAGGTTTCAGTAACAGTACTTTGGTCCCAAACATGCCTCCACGGATTGTATGAGCACTTACGGGTGGTCAACGTTTATCGGTTCAACGGTTCAAGGGCGGTATGTTCTCCAGACATTGGCCCGCGCTGAGTCGAGAATGGCTGTCTTCACAGCCCTAGCCACTATCGAACAGTACTCGGGAGAAGTGCTGCTAACCGCAGTCCGCGGCTCACGGGAGGAATGCCAGCAATACTTGCGGCGCTTCCTGGAAGCAAAGTTCCTGAAGCATCCGAACCTAATGGATGTATTAGACGCGGGTGAGGCCGACCTGCAGGGAACCTATGCGGTTTTTTTAGTTACGGAGCCGGCGGGCAGTTCGCTGCAACAAGAAGAGACGCTCGATCGAGAATCGGTCTGGCGGCTTGCGCGGGATTTAGTTGCCGGCCTGGGATACCTGCATTCAGAAAATCTGGTGTACTGCGCTCTTCGCCCGGAGACGACGTGGCGCGTCGGCCGGACATGGAAGCTCGGCGATTACCATGAGCTGCGATTGGCCGGGACGGGTCGCGCCGCTGAAACTCGCTCCATGATGGGGCGCATGCCCGAAGTTCCTCCTGAGGCGTTTGAGGGGATTGTCGGGCCAGCCTGGGACGTCTGGGCGCTGGGCGTCACACTAGCGAGAGTGCTGCGGGGAGATTCGCGAGAGCGGCGAGCGGGCCCTTTACCCCCTCAGTTCGAATCCATAGTAAACCGCTGCCTGGACCCGGACCCGTCAGCCCGCATTACGATCGCGGAACTGGCTGAACGGCTAAACGCGGGATACGAGAGCTTCCCACCGACAGTCAGCAGCGCCGAGTGGCGCGCGAGCGCTGGAGCCGTGAAGATCGCCGCGGCAGTCAAGGGGGCTGAAGCGGTGACAAGCGCTGGAGGGACGATCACACGACCCAGCCCGGAGCCGGTGATCGAGCCTTTTAAACGCCCGCATCGAGAGAAAGCTTCATTCCTGGCAGGGATGGCTGGTGTAGCCGAAGGTGCGCGCAGAAAGGTCCAAAGTCTCTTCAGCCCCAGCCAGAAGGCTCCACGCACTCAAACTCTGTTCAGTCCTCGGGAGAGATCTCCGCGTGCGATGAGGAGGACGGTCCGAGTTCTGTCCGACCGTAGTGAGAGATCGGTAAGCACTCGAGAAGTCGGGCGGCGATCCACTTCTAAATGGATGCTATTTCCGATTGCGGGGGCCATCGTGGGCGCCACTCTTACTCTGTTTGCGCTCAAACACGAGGGCCGGATCGCTCCAGGAACAGGCGACAAAGATTCCATTGCTACTGGCGGCAGGGCCCCGGCAGCGGAAACGGCGGCACCGGCCAGACCCCAGGGCGAGGACACAAAGCCCAGTCCCGACACGTCAACCGGCGATGCCACGATCGACAAGTCGGCCCGAGAGCAGGATCGAGGCCTTATTGGACCGTTGGGTACAGTCTACGAAGGATCGAAATGTCGATCAGCAGATGACTTGCTATACACCCGTGGTCGACACCTTCTACGGGCGCCGACAGCTATCGACGGCTGAGCTTCGCAGCGAGAAGTTGCGGCAATTCGCATCTATCCGCTCGATCCTGAAATTCCAGATCAGCAACGTGCGGATTCGCCGGCCCAGCTCATCGAAGGCCGTGGTTTCCTTCAAGAAGGATTGGGACTTCGGGACATTCGCCGGCTCGGAGCAGGATGAGCTGACTTTGCGCCTGGTTGAAGGCGAGTGGAGAATTGCCAGCGAACGCGGCAGGAAGCTGTATTGGGTGCGCCGCGACAAGCGCGAGCCCCAGAAGACTGCCGCACTGACCTTCGACGTTGCCCAGCGCTGAAGTGTGCGTCGGGATCCCACCACGCCGAGCTCCGTTGGGATACACTGAACTGCAAAAGGAGAGCGCAGTGAGTGCAACTCGATGGAGGCTGTTAATCGCGGGTATGGGACTTGTGCTGCTGACGTCGGCGTACTACCGCATCCATTCCGCCAGCATAATCGCGGATACGGCGAAAAATCTGCTGGCTTCGTTGACGCCGGAGCAGAAGGCCAAAGCGGTATTCAAATTCGAAGACGATGAACGGTTCAACTGGCATTTCATTCCGAAAGAGCGAAAAGGCCTCCCTTCCGGGAGATGGAGCCTTACCAGAAACACTTGGCGCACGCCTTGCTAGGTTCCGGGCTGAGCCAGCGCGGGTACATCAAGGCCAGCACCATCATGAGCCTGGAAGACGTGCTGCGCGAGTTAGAGAAGGACAACGGCGAACGGCGAAATCCAGAGAAGTATTACTTCAGTATCTTCGGCGAACCCTCCGACAAAGGGACATGGGGCTATCGCGTGGAGGGGCATCACGTCAGTCTGAATTTCACTCTGGCCAATGGCGTCGTCTCCGCGAGCCCGAACTTCTTCGGCGCGAATCCTGCGGAAGTGCGCCAGGGACCCAGGAAAGGCCTGCGAGTCCTCGGCCGCGAGGAAGACTTGGGCCGGGAACTCGTCACCGCATTATCACCAGAGCAGAAGTCTGTGGCGATCGTGAGCAAAGAAGCGTATAAGGACATCATCACCATGGCCTCGAGGCAAGCCGCGCTCGAGGGGCAGCCGAGCGGGCTCCTGGCGTCCAAGATGAACGCGAAGCAGCGCGATGCGCTCAACAACCTGCTGGATGAATACGTACACAACTTCCCGGAAGATATCGCCCAATCCCGGCTCGACCAGATCAAGAAGGCCGGCGGGAACATATACTTTGCCTGGGCCGGTGTGGAGCAGCGCGGCGGACCACACTATTACCGCGTGCAGAGTCCCACGTTCCTGATCGAATACGACAACACGCAAAATGACGCCAATCATATACACAGCGTTTGGCGCGACTTCAACGGCGACTTCGGACGAGATCTGCTGAAAGAGCATTACCAGAGCAGTCCACACACGAATCAGTAGGCGGGCGGGGCGACACTAGCCCCTCCCCTGCTACGATCACAGTATGAGGCGGCGTACGTTTCTGACGTTGACGGCGACTTCGGGCTGTCTTGCGCAGAACGCTCCGGCCCACGGTGAAGTATTACCCTCCGAATCCAGACGTTATTCGGATCCCACTACCGAGTTCTCAGTGGTTCGGCTCACTGCACCCACGTTCAACAGCTATCTGACGGCGCCACATAACCGGGGGATCGGCAACCGGAATTTTATGCTGTTCTCCAGTGATCGTGAAGGCAAACTGGATGCCTACCGTCTGGACCTTCGCAGCGGCCAGCAGCGCCGCCTGACGCAAGCGCAGAGTTTGGACCCCGCATCTCTTGCCCTGCTGCCCGACGATCGCGGCTTTTGTTATGTCGATGGTCCGTCTTTACGCCTGATGAATCTTGGAACGTTGAAAGACCACGAAGTTTATCGCGCGGCAGCGCCGTACGAGCAACTCGGGGATATCAGCGTAGGACACGGCGGCGGTAGCGCTTACGTGGTTGAGCGGAAACCGGGCCGGTACCGGCTGCGCAGCGTACCGCTCTTGCACGGCTCCGCGGCCGATATCCTCGACAGCGAGGACGGAATCGAGACGCCTCTGGCGAAACCAGGCGGCGGAGTTGTTTATCGTTCGCGGAATTCGCTTTTTTTTCGGACGCAGGGCGAAGAGCGGCGGGAATTACGGGTCGCGCCCGGCCGGATCGGACCCATCTACTGGTCGCCCGATGGAGCTTCGCTGCTGTATCTGAATATCCCCGAAGTGCCCGGAGAACGAAGCAGTATTCGAGAGTATGTGATTGCGACGGGCCAAGACCGGCTGATCGCGAAGACCACGCAGTACGTAGAGTTTGCTCCTAATGGGGACGCCACGCGTGTTTGTCGGCGCAAGCGGCAGCAAGGCTGCGCCGCACATCCTGATACTCATACGATCAGTCCGGCGCGAACTGACGCTGTGCGAACATCGCGCGACCGATGCGCGCAAGGTGGCGGTGGCCTTTTCTCCGAACAGCCAGCGAGTGGTATTTCAAAGCGATCAGCACGGTAAACCGGCTCTGTACGCCATGGCAGTGGAACGGTTCGTCGCTGAGACTGAGTCTTAGCGCCATTTATCCGGCGAGGCTCGCTGCCCTTACCGATCGCTATATTGTGCGTGTTTCTCCGCGGCGAGGATTTCGGTCTTTTGAGTTGGGCAGGCCGCCGGCAGTTTCGGAAGCGCGGCGACTAAGGCCTGCGTGTAGGGGTGGGACGGGTTTCCGAAAATCTGAGCGCTTGCGGCGCACTCGACGATACTGCCCTGGCGCATGATCGCGACGCGGTGACACAGCGAAGCAACAGACAAGAGGTCGTGTGAGATGAATAGCACCGCCATTCCCAAGTCTCGATTCAGACGCGTGAACAGTTTCAGGATCTCGGCTCCGGTGATCACATCCAGAGCGCTGGTGGGTTCATCGGCAATCAGCAGTTTAGGCCGGTGTAGGATGGCCATCGCGATGAGTACCCGTTGCGCCAGCCCGACGCTGAGTTGCCGGGGGTAACGGCGGAGGAATTCTTCATCGCCGGGCAGACTGACCATCTCGAGAACGCGTGCGATTTCCGCCGCCATTTCGGCGCGCGGGGTAGTACGGTGCGCCCGCCACGCCTCCGCCATTTGATAGCCGATGCGAAGCACGGGATTCAGGGACGCCAGTGGACTTTGCAGTACAAGGCCGATCTCCTGCCCGCGGATCCTGCGCATCTCCCGCTCCGTCGCCGACAGTAGTTCCCTGCCCTCGAACTGGATTGAGCCGGTCAGGCGGCACTCCCGGCGCAGGAGGCGTAATAGACACATCGCGATGCTGCTCTTGCCCGAGCCGCTCTCGCCGATGAGGCCCAGTACTTCGCCATTGGCGATCTCGAACGAGACCTGCTTCAGCGCATGGCGCTTGTTCGGATAGTCCAAATCGATGGACGCCCGCAGCAGCGGCGGAGCGTTTTCAACGGCTTGGTGTAGTGCTAAGAGCGAGCGTATCGACATTCCAAAATGTTTGCGGACGGAGCACCGCCGGACGGGCGTTCGATAATCTGGGCGAAACACCAACCAGCGCATTCTTGTGGACCAGATAGATGAAGGGTTCCTGCTCAGCCACGATCTGCTGTACTCGATCGTAGGCCAGCTTGCGCTTTTTCGGATCAATTGCAGTCGCCTCATCGTCCATCAGCCGGTCCATCTCGGCCTCCCACGACGTTTCCGGTTTCTTCTGATTTGGATTCCACTGATGATTACTTCCGGCACTGCGCCAGACGCCCAACATCGCGTTTGGATCCGGGTCCACGTTCTGTCCCAGAAGACATGCTTCGTACTGGAACGTTCGCGTAATGCGTTCTATCAGCGAAGGGTAGTCCATCGGAACCACGTTCAGCTTGATACCGATCCTGGCGAGATCCTGTTGCATCAGGGCGGCGATGCGCTCTCGCGACTTGCTGCCCGAGTTGGTCACAAGGGAAAACTCCACTGGGTGACCGCCCCGATCCACCAGGACTCTGTTACTTTGATGGAATCCGCTTTTCAAGAGACGCTGCATCGCAGTCGCCGGGGAATACGCAGGGATCTTGACGCTCTTATCGATCCACGCCTTGTTGGCGGGCGATACGGCACCTCCCGCGGGACTGGCGTGGCCGCGGTACACCAACCGGCAAAGATCGTCGCGGTTGATAGCCTGCGAGATGGCTTGGCGGAATTCGGTCGAGCGAAACCACTCCCGCTTATATGCCGGTATCGGGGCGGTTGGGACCTGGTTAAACCAGACCTGCTCGGAATCCAGACTTGGGCCGAGGTCTACAACCGCATTCGGCATCTCACCCGCGATCCGGTCGAAGCTCTCGGCATCGAGTCCATTCACCAACTGCACTTCTCCCCGGCGGAATCGCATCAGTTCGATGTCGCGATTGGATTGGATGTCCAGCCGGACGGAACCGAGATAGGGCAGTTGACGTCCGTAGGCGTCCTTCTTCCAGTAGCGCGGGTTGCGGCGCAGCAGGACGTATGAACCGGCTTTGTATTCCGCGATCTCGAAAGGACCGAGAGTGGGGGCTGGCGTCCGGTGCGACTTTTCGGAAACAATCGAGATCTGATCGAATACCTGGGCGAGATTCGCGATCCTTCCCGGCACGCGCACGACGACTACGGAGGGCGATCGTATTTCCGCTTTGATATCACCGCTCACGGATTTGAGAATCTCGGCAAGCGGACTGCGCAATGAAGGCTCGTTGATGCGCCGCATCGTGTACACGACATCATCGGCGGTAAAAGGAGTGCCGTCGGAGAAGGTCAGGCCGGTTCTGAGATGGAACTCGATCCCGTTCCCGCCCTCCAGCAGTTTCCAACCGGAGGCCAGAGCCGGTTCTAGTTCCTGGGTGAGACGGTTCTCGCGGATCAAGACTCCCGCAGTCAGATATTGGACCACTTCCGAGGGCTCGTCCACGAATACGTGCGGATCAAAGCTTTTCGGGTCGGCGCGAATCACGAAGCGAAGTTCGCCACCGCTTTGCGGAACGGTATCTACCTTCACTTGCTGCTTACCCGGTACTCCACCCCGCACACCCTCGTCCGGCTTGGTTACCGGGGGCGCGGCCGACCCGGAGTTCGAGCCCACCTCGGCCAGCGAGGCGACGATCAGCCAAAAAATCCGTGGCGAGACCCGTCCACTGAATGTCATGCTTCGTCTCCAGAAGGCAGGATGGTGTAAAGGCAGACGATCGTGGCCATGAGAACAGCTAAGGGGACCAGCACCCAGGGGCGCTCCGGAATGACTGCGTAGTTTTCGAGTTCCCTCAGCATGTTGCCCCAGGAAGGCATGGGCTCCGAAACGCCGAGTCCCAGCAGGCTCAGGTTGGCTTCGGTCAGGATGAAAACCGGCACCATGATCCAGAACTGCGCAATGAGAATGGGGCGAAAGTTCGGCGCCAGTTGCTTCATCAGGATGCGTGCCGTAGACTGCCCTGCGGCGCGAGCCTGCAAGATGAACTCGGCTTTGAACAGAGAACTCACTCCGGCTTGGATGATTCGTGCCGCCGCAGGCCAATTCAAGGTTCCCAACAGACCGCAAGTAATCAAGATTGAAGTCCAGGCAGACACGTTCAACGGGAGCATCGAGCGAACGGTCAAAAGAATCAGAATCGTGGGCAGCGCCAACAGCAGGTCCGTGACACCCGACGAGAGCCGTTGCAACAAAGGTCCCGCATAGGCCGTTGAAGCTCCTATTGCGAGACCGATGGCTACGGAAATCAGTGCAGCCGCGGGAGCCAGCAGAAGCGAAACACGAGTGCCATACAGGAGACGGCTGAAGCGGTCGCGGCCGAGATCGTCCGTGCCGAGCGGAAATTGTCGGGAAGGGGAGGCATTCGGGTGATCTCTGTCCTGATCCGCGTAATGATGCGGCGCAAGCCAACCGGCAAACAGTCCAGCGGCGAGCATCGCCGACAACAACACCACAGCGCAGCGCTCCCTCAGGTTCGCCTTTCGGAAGCAGCGGCCGAAGCAGGCCAGCGCGGCAGCGAGGCAGGATGGTTTCATGCTTTGCTCCGAACGGCTTCCGCAGCGACATCCGCAGCCGCATTTCCCAACAGGATCACCAGCGATGCCACCATGGTCAGCGCTACGAGCAGAGGCAAATCTCGCGCGACTGCTGCTTTCAAAGCGAGCTGAAGGATGCCAGGTGAGTCGCAGACCGCTTCGATGGGAACCAGGGCCGGGAAACCGATCCCGATCGCCATCCCGACGATCGCGAGCAGTTGTGGCCCTGCCACGGGAACGACGTGGGAGCGCAGTATCCTCCAGGAAGACAGCCCCCGAGCTTTCGCGGCCATGACATGGGGAGCATCCGAGGACTTCACTAAAGTCGCATAGGCGTAGCGGTACACCCGGGGGAAGATGACAGCCGCGAGAGCCAGCGCCGGGGGCCAACCCGCGACGAGGAACAACAAACCAAGCGCAGCAGATGGAATGGAAAGGAGAACGGTGCTCCCGATCAGAGGTACGACCCTGGTAACCGGAGAACGAAATGCGATGGCCAGGATCGCCAGCCCAAAAGCAACTCCTACGCCGCCCGCAGCGCCGATTACCAGGCTGCGAATCGAAACGGGCAAGCGCTCTTTCAAGAGTTCTACAATGGGCCGCTGCAAGGACGGTGAAATGCCGAGATCACCCGTCACGAGTCCGCGGAGATACTTGCCGTAGAACCGCAATGGGTCCGGCGGTTCGGCGCGTTGGAGCTGGACTTGTCCGCTGAACCGGGGATCCAGTTCCGATTCGCTGACACCGAAGGCAGGCGCCAGGCGAACCATTGTTGCACCCAACAGCCCCGCTGCCAGGACCGTAAGCAGAACTCGTGCGATATGCCTGACCAAAATACGCAGGACCATCGATTTCCTTATCGGATGAGTTGGGTGAAAACCTTAGCGTGGTCCCCAGGACCCACGCTATGCTGAGGACCATGCGCGTTCTTATTACTGGGGCCAGTGGCGGACTCGGCTCGGCGGTGATCGAGCAGTTCCTTTCCGAAGGTCATTCCGTTACCGGTGTCGCCCGTTCGTGGCGAACGCCCGACCCGCGTTTCCACCAGATTGCGGCCGACCTGACGCAGGGGGCGGAATGCCGGCGGATGGCTGAGGAAGCCGGTGATGTCGATGTGCTGGTGCACGTCCTGGGCGCTTTCGCCGGGGGCACGCCCGTCGCCCAAACGCCTGAGGAGACGTGGGACGAAATGATGAACGTGAATCTGCGATCGGCGTTCCTGGTCTTCCGGACAATACTGCCCGGCATGCTGGAGCGCGACCGGGGCCGAATCGTCGCGATCGGGTCCAGGACCGGGGTTGAACCCGCCCAGAAACTCGGAGCCTATGGCGTGTCCAAGGCTGGACTTGTGCATCTCATTCAAACGCTCGCGTTAGAGCTGAAGCAGACCGGAATTACTGCCAACGTTGTGCTGCCCTCGACCATTGACACCCCGGCCAACCGGGCAGCTATGCCCAAAGCCGATGCCGCCAAGTGGGTGACTCCCGCCTCCATTGCTAAAGTGGTGTCTTGGCTGGCCAGCGATGCCGCGGGGGACGTCAGCGGCGCTCTGGTGCCGGTGTACGGAAAAGCATAGATGACGAAACTGACAGAAATCGAACTCCGTCACGAGTTGAACTCGCTGAAGGACTGGACACTCAAAGAAGGCAAGCTGCATCGCGAGTACAGATTTTCCGACTTCATCCACGCATTCGGGTTTATGGCGACCTGTGCGCTGTGCATCGAGAAGATGAATCATCATCCGGAGTGGTTCAACGTATACAACCGCGTGACCGTGGATCTGACGACCCATGATGCCGGTGGGATTTCGGCGAAGGACGTCGAGTTGGCGCGCCTGCTCGACTCGACTGCCGCCAAGTTCGCATGACGGCTCGCGGCGTTCCCTTCGCGCTGGCGCTGGCCAGCATCGCGGCTGCACAGAGCTTCAACGGCGGACCTGCACTAGATGCGCAGATCGAGCAAGCCATCCGCGATCAGTTAATTCCAGGGGCCGTACTACTGATCGGCCACGACAGCAGGATCGTCTATCGCAAAGCCTACGGATCGCGCGCTCTTGTTCCTGCCGTCGAGCCTATGGCGATCGACACCATCTTCGACGCTGCGTCGCTGACCAAGGTAATCGCTACGACGTCATCGATCATGCAGTTGTTCGAGCAGCGGCAAAGTCCGGCTCAGTGATCGCGTGACCCAGTATTTACCCGAATTTCAGGGCGGAAAGAGCGAGATCACAGTCCTGAATTTGCTCACTCACTTTTCCGGACTGCGCCCGGACCTCGACCTGCAACCGCCCTGGAGCGGATATGACACGGGAATCCGGCGCGCGCTGGTGGACAGGCCGACGTTGCCGCCGGGCGTTCGATTCGTCTATAGCGATATCAATTTTATCCTGCTGGGCGAGATCGTCCACCGCTTGAGCGGGCAGTTAGTGTCCGATTACGCGCGGGATCATGTTTTCCGGCCGATCGGGATGAAGGACTCGACCTTCAATCCATCGGCTTCGCTGCGGTCGCGGATCGCGCCGACCGAAGTGGAGCAGGGCCAAGTGGTCCGTGGCGTGGTGCACGATCCGACAGCACGTTACATGGGCGGGGTTGCGGGCCATGCGGGTATGTTCACTACAGCCGCCGACTTGTCTCGCTTCGCGCAGACCATGCTGAATCTAGGGGTCACGCCGGAGGGCGTACGGATCTTCAGCGCCCTCACTGTACGAAAGTTCACGACGCCCCAGACACCGGCGGATCAACCCATACTTCGGGGACTCGGATGGGATCTGGATTCGCCTCTCTCGGCCAATCGCGGGGAGTTGTTCCCGATTGGTTCCTACGGGCACACCGGATTCACCGGCACTTCGCTATGGATTGATCCATCGACCAACACCTACGTGATTCTGCTTACTAACAGCGTGCACCCCTCGCGCGGTAAGAATCTGGCGTCTTTACGTGGAAAGGTCGCTACCATCACCGCCGCCGCGCTCGGCATCGATGTCCAGAACGTTCTCCTGACGGGATACAACGACTCCATCGTGGGCGCGGGTCTGCACCGGACCGTGGCTCGCAACACCGAGGTGCTGACCGGCTTGGACGTGCTGGCGGAACAGAATTTTGCTCCATTGCGGGGCAAACGCATCGGACTTTTCACGAATCATACAGGACTTAGCCGTGACGGCCGCCGCAATATCGATCTGATGCTGCAGGCCGGCATCAAGATTACGGCTCTGTTTTCCCCGGAACACGGTATTGCTGGTAAGGAAGATAACGATAAGATCCAGAACGCAGTCGACGCGAAGACTGGAATTCCCGTGTATAGCCTGTATCTAGCGGGCCGGCGGCGGGTAACCGATGACATGCTCCGAAATGTAGACGCGCTGGTGTACGACATTCAGGATGTCGGGGCTCGATTCTACACCTATTCATGTACCATGCGTTACGGTCTGGAGGAGGCGGCCAGGAATCATCGCGAATTCTTCGTTCTCGACCGGCCGAACCCGATCACAGGCACGCACGTGGAAGGTCCCGTTCTCGATGAAGATCTGGAAAGTTTTGTAGGCTGCTTCGAGATGCCGCTTCGCCACGGGATGACGTTCGGCGAGCTCGCGCGGATGATGAACGGCGAACTGAAGTCTGGGGGTGAAGCTAACGGTGATTCCGGTGAAGGGATGGCAGCGTGGGGATTGGTTCGATTCTACGGGTCTGGCCTGGACGGACCCCTCCCCGAACATGCGGAGTCTTAATGCAGCTACGCTGTACACCGGCGTCGGGATGCTCGAAGCCGCAAAGAACTACTCCGTAGGACGCGGCACAGACGCGCCATTTGAGCAGATCGGCGCGGAGTGGATCCACGGGACAGAACTTGCAAGGTTCTTGAACTCCCGTTTCGTGCCCGGTGTTCGCTTCTATGCGACTCGATTCACTCCGAACTCATCCAACTTCAGCGGCAAGACAATCGAGGGTGTCCGTTTTGTGATCACCAATCGTGATGCACTGGACAGCACTCGGCTAGGATTTGAGATCGCCTATGCCTTACAACAGCTGTATCCCGGCCAGATGAACTTTGAAACCAACAGGTTCCTGATCGGCAATCGAAAAGCAATCGAGGCAATGAAATCCGGTCGGGATCCGCGCTCCATGGTGCAGGACATGGAGGACGAGATACGATCCTTCATCATCCGGCGCACGCCTTATCTTCTCTATCCATGAAAGGTGAATGTGAGGCGCGGTCCCGCACTTTCGGTTAATTGGTCGCAGCAGCTTTCGCCGGGCGGGCTTGTTCTTACTACCGGCGGGCCTGCCCCGCTTTTTCACCTCGGATAACCAAGCCGGTGGCCGTCCTCGGCGCTTTCCGCGCCCTCGGGCCAGTCTTTCCAGCGTGATTATTGCTTCTTCAATCGCCTCGCGCTCTTGGCGGAGGTCTGCCAACATTTTCGCTACATCCATCTTGAGCTCCGTTTTGTTAGTGGGAATGTCTTTGCGTTCTATAAAGAGAACAGTTAACGATCTGTGATGCATTCCGCTATTGAAGTTTAAACCTATTATTCCGCCGATATCAAGAGTTTTGTTCTGATATCAGAACAAAGTCGTTCAAAACCTTAAACCCCGCTGTCGGCTGACGGACAAAAACCCGGGTCGGAATAATCCGAGAGCCCGCGAGTGCCCGGCGCTTTCTCAAACGCGTGAGCGCCCTTTCCAGTAGAAATAAAAGGGGATTCCCGCCAGAATGAGAACCAAGCCGAGTAACGATTCCCGCGGCGATTCGTTAAATGTGGATCCCAGGAGCACGATCGCTACTAGTACAAACAACAGGGGTACTACGGGGTAACCGATCACGCGGTACGGTCGAACGAGATCGGGCCGCTTACGACGCAAGACGATCACTGACGCGGCAGTCATCGCATATAAGATCCAACTCGCGAAAATGACCAGCGTATAGAGTTGCTCATAGCGCCCGCTCAAAACCAGCAGCGCGGCCCACCCACTGACGGCCAGGATGGAAACGCCCGGGGTCCGGAACGCTGGGTGGACATACGCTACTCGCCGGAAGAAGAGACCGTCCCGGGCCATAGCATAAGGTACGCGCGATCCCGATAGAATGGATCCATTCAGCGCGGCAAATATCGAGATCATGGCGGCCAGGCTGACCGCGCCTGCTCCCGGGTTGCCCATGACATGCCGCATCATCTCGGCCGCCACGCGATCGCTGGAGGCAACCTCGGAGGGCGTCAACACGTAGAAATAGGCAGCGTTCGCGAATAAATAGATAACGATAATCGCCAGGATCCCGCCGATCAGCGCGATGGGCAGGTTGCGCGACGGATTCTTGATCTCGCTCGAGACCATGCTGACGTTATTCCAGCCGTCGTAGGCCCACAAGGCAGCCACCAGCGCTGCAAAGAAACTGTTGAACCCGCCCGGTGCGCCCGGCAACACGGCGCGATAGTTAGCCGCATGGCCTGCTCCGGAGCTCAGGCCTACTACTATGACAGCAACTATGGCCGCCACCTTGATCACGGTGACGATCACCTGAACATTGCCGCCGATCTTTACCCCGTAGTAATTCAGCCAGGCCAGCAGCAGGATCACGATCATCGCCAGGATCTGCCCCGAACGGATCTCCAGAGGTCCACCATTCGGGCCGAGTTTGCCGGGAATGGTGGCAATCACGCTATCGAGTTCTGGACGGAAATTCGCGAGGTAATAGAAGAATCCGGTGGCCAGCGTGGCAATGGAGGCACTCTTGGCCACCCACATCTGGGCCCAACCATACACAAACCCCCAAAAAGGACCGTAGGCCTCACGCAAATAGACGTATTCGCCCCCGGCTTCGGGGAGGGCCGACGCCAAGCTCGGCATAGGTGAGAGCGCCGAACAGCGAAAGCACGCCGCCAAAAACCCAGACGACAAAAACCATCTCCGGCGAGCCTACCCGTTGGATCATCGTTTTCGGCACCAGAAAAATTCCGCTGCCGATGGTGGTGCCGACCACGATCGCTACGGCAGCCCAGATCCCGAGATCCCGCGCGAGTGTGGCGCGAGCGCTAGAGTTGCACGTCGCTCTCTGATTCTCACACCCTCGCGCGGCGCAGGCGCGACCGCCGACCAGCGTCGAAACGAGGCTCGACGCGGAACGCTGAGGGCGTGCGCGACGGCTTCGTCAGATAGCAGTGTGTTCACGTTTTTCATGGAGGAATATCGAAATAGTGTAGCCGATTACGAATGTTACCGAGGTTCCGATCAGCACATACCAGGTCCAGGCGATGGTCGTAAAGAATTTGACGTACAACATGGTGACGAGGCCGGCGCTCATCCCAACCATCGCTGCAGTCTCGCCGACTCTGCGCGTCAGCAGCCCCAGCAGAAACACGCCCAGCAGCGAGCCATACAGGATCGAGGCGATGGAAAGGCCCGCCTGCAGCACCGAACCCCAACTACGGGCCACCAGCGCAATGGCAAAGAGCACGCCGCCCCACGCCACCGTCGCCATACGCGCGAGTTGCAAGATAATGCGCCTCCGAGTGCCTGCCGCGCGACATCGGCTTGTAAAAATCCATGATGGTGGTGGAAGCGAGGCTGTTCAGCGCGGCGCTGAGATTCGACATTGCCGCCGCAAGAATCGCCGCGATCACCAGCCCGGCAACCCCGTGCGGCAAGTGATTCCAGATAAATTCGGGATACATGCGGTCGCGGATAGCTGGGGGCGCAATCTTCTGCTCCCCGTAATAGACGAACAGACATACGCCAATCACCAGAAATAGCGCGAATTGGAAGAAAATCACAAACCAGCTCGAGAACAGCGCAGCGCGGCTCTCCTTTTCGTTCTTAGCCGGACAAGAGGCGCTGCACCATCAGTTGTTCCGTTCCGTGGCTGGCCGTGGTGAGGAAACAGCCGCCAATCACGCCCGCCCAGAAGCTGTAGGTCTTGCTGAAGAATGCGGTCGAGGCTTCAACGCCGAAATCGAAGATCTGGAATTTTCCTTGCGGAGCGGCGGCCGCCACGACGTGACTCCATCCCCCCGGGATGAGATGCAGAATGACAAAAAAGCTCAGAATGGCGCCCGTGACATAGAGAAACATCTGGATCACGTCGGTCCAGATCACCGCCGTCATACCGCCTTCGAAGGTGTAAAACAGCGTCAGGCACACGATGACGACGATCGACGTCATTTCGCCGGTGCCAAGGATGATGGAGATCACAATGGAGATGGCGAATACGCGGACGCCTTCGGCGATAGCCCGCAGGACCAGGAAAGTGCCTGCGGTCAGCTTGCGGATCCGGTCGCCGAAACCGTATCCGCATCAGCTCATAAGCCGTGAACATCTCGCCGCGAAAATAGGCGGGCAGAAATAGCGTCGAGATGACGATGCGGGCGAGCAGGTATCCGAAAACCACTTGCAGGAAACCGAAGTTGCCGGCGAACGATAAGCGCGGGCGTTCCGATAACGGTGAGGGTGCTGGTTTCGGCGGAGACGATGGAGAAACCGATGGCCCACCACGGGGCATTTCGGCCGCCCAGGAAATAGTCCTTCAGGGTGGTTTGGCTCTTGCGGAAGCGCGATCCAAACCAAGTGATGCCGATCAGATAGATGACGATTACCGCAAGATCGATAACGCGCACGGGAAAGGTAGGGCAGACGTTTTACCGTCCGTCTGCCCACCTGTAACTCTACTTCTTATTCTGGTCGCCGTGCTCGGAGTTCTTCATGCGATCCGCGGAATGCGTTGCGGCTTTGCCCGCGCCATCTTGGGCCATTTGGAGGTGGCTCTGCAGGGTGGGCAGAGTATCGGATGCGAATTTCTTCAGAGTTGGCGTCTTTGCCGCTATTGGCTTCTTTTTGGAAATCGGCGACATCCTTCTTGTGGTCTTTTACCATCAGCTGCATGTAAGCATGGTCAAACGCCACTCCGTTCAATTTCGACAGACGGTCGACTTCCGCCTGGTTCTTCGCGCCGATGTCGGTTGGCAAGGTAATGCCGCTCTGCGAGGCAATGGACTTCAATTGGTCGTTGGCTTTCGAGTGGTCGTTAACCATCTTCTGACCGAATTGCTTCACGGCATCGCTGGAGGCATGATCCTTGGCCAGATTCCCGAGTTGCACTTCAGCCATTCCCCCTTGCGCAGCTTCCATGGCGAAATGCTGGTCCGCACTGTTCTTGGCCGACGACTTTTGAGCCGAATCGTCCGCCAGCGCAGCTCCAGAAAATGTGAGCAGGCCCAGCAACACTGCCGAGCCCGCCGCCCGGTAGATCCGATTCTTCATAAAATTTCTACTCCTCCACCTAGTGAGACCGGGCCTCCACGATATATGTTTCAAGAAGGCCAGTACCGACCATGAAGAAGTACTTTCCTGGTTGGAGTATTCGTGGTATGAACGTTAATATCAAAGTGAGTCGAGACCTGGTGGGAACAACATTCAGCTCGGACGCATCTAATAGCGTGGAGAAGTTGCGGGTATCGAGTCACTTGCGGCCATGATCCGGGTTCGGATATACTCCGCATTGCGCGTTCGATTCAACGCCGACTCAACACGCTGCTGAAGTCTCGATACTAAACGCCACGGCAGCAACGACCTATGCACAAATATTATCGGGAGGCAATCAGTGCTGGTGATTTCACGGAAGACCCTTATACCTTTGGCCCTAGCGGCGGCAGTGACCATCACAGGCATCCAGCGGCCCGCGTTCGCGCAAACGCCGCCGGCGGGTCAAACTCCGCCGACCGGTCAAGCGGCACAGCCACAAGCGGGTCCGCCGGCCGGTCAGACGCCACAAGCGGGTCAAACGCCGCAGCCCGGTCAACCTGCGGCAGGCGGCGCTCCAGGAGCGCAGAAGAATTGGAAAGACCGCGCGGAATTCGACCTTTACGATTCCGCTCGAAGGAGCAAACCCCGCCAAGAGGCTGGAGACGCTGAACTCGTGGAAAGAAAAATATCCCAGCTCGGAGTTCGCGGATGTGCGCCAGCAGATGTTCATGGCCACCTACGCTCAACTTGGACGGCCAGCGGATGCCCTCGCGGCCGCGGGTGAGATCCTGACCAAGGACGCAAATAATCTACAAGCCCTGTCGGCAGCGCTGACGGCGATCTTTTCGATCCAGACCCCCACTCCGGACCAGTTGACTATCGCCGACAAAGCTGCGAACCAGGTTCTCTCGAGTGGAGACACGCTGTTTGCGACCGACAAGAAACCCGCCAACGTGAGCGATGCGGACTGGACCACCGCCAAGAAGAATATGCAGGTGCTTGCGCAGAACGCGCTTGGCTACGATGCATGGCAGCGCAAGGAACTCGACAAGGCGGAGACCGAGTTCACCAAGAGCCTGCAGATCGAACCGAATCAGGGACAGGTTTCTTACTGGCTTTCGTCCGTTATTCTGGCCGAACGGAAGCCCGAAAAGTACTCGACCGCGCTGTATCACTGGGCGCGCGCAGCTTCCTACGATGGGCCCGGCTCGCTCAACGCCCAAGGTCGCCAACAAGTTTTGGCAGGGTTCCAGAAGACCTACAACACTTATCACGGGAGCGCCGAAGGTGCGGATAAGTTGCTGGCCGAAGCGAAATCCACGGCCCTCCCGCCCGCCGACTTCAAGGTGCCCAGCAAGGCGGACCTCGCCAAGGCGGACATAGCCAAGGAAGAGGAGTTAAAGAAGGCTAACCCGCAACTCGCGATATGGAAGGGGATCAAGGAGGCGCTCACGGGTGCTCAAGCGCAGAGCTACTTCGACTCCAGCATGAAGGGCGCGGAACTCCCGGAGTTCAAAGGAAAGTTGATCGAGGCGCGTCCGGAGACCCGGCCCAAGGAATTGGTGCTCGCAGTGGAGGATGGAATGACCCCCGATGTCACGCTAGTGCTTGACGCCCCCCTCGCCGGGAAGATGGATCCAGGCGCGGAACTCGGTTTCAAAGGAATCGCGACAAAATACACATCCAGCCCATTTATGGTTACGTTTGAAGTTCCAAAGGGTAACATCACGGGCTGGAAGGGCGGACCGGCTGCGGCCGCTCCGGCCAGACGGCCTGCACCTCGTAGGAAAAAATAGCCGGTCGGTGCGGCTTAGAGCAAGGCTTCCACTCCGGTGGGAGCCTTTTTTGTTTTCGGCGGTTAGAAGCGCTGGTCAGAGCTTCCGGTCAGGATTTCGTCACAGAGACCGGGATTGGACGCTTGATCCGGCGTCCTTGCGATAGCAAGTCCGTAGATTATGCGCTCCCAGAGCTTCATCTTTGGGACGTCCGCTTTCTGGGCCGCGATGTAGAAGTCGATGAACCTCACGACAGGTCGACGGATCTGGCCGTGAGTCAGGGCTCTCGCACAAGTCAGTGACGCAAAGATGAGGATTACACCAGTAATCACCAGCTTAGGTGTCCGGCTGCGGTGCTTCCTGTTCACGTCAGTTTGGACGGGACACCTGGGGTTCGGTTAGCCGCCGCTCAGCGCGTACTCCAAATCGCGGGCGAAGCTGCGAATACCCTCCACTTCCGACGCGGTCGCGCGCTGCTCGAAGCCCTTCGCCACGAACCAGGGCTCCGTGCCTCTCCATGTGAGCGCCGCAAAGCCACACTGCGAAACCATGAGGCCTGGTGTTCCGATGTTGCCCAACCCGTCCAGGCGGCGCTCGACGAGCGCTACGAACCCGTCTCTCTCAAACAGGAAGTGGGTAGTGATAGCAGCCGCCGGCAGGAGGTTGATACGCCGCTCCACCAAGCGTTCCAGTTGAGCCTGTAACACGGGTTAGACCTCAAGGATGACGGGCATGATTAATGGCCGGCGGGAGGTCTGCTTGATGAGGAACCGCTTCAGGTCGGCACGAATCTTTTCCTGCATCACGCCCCAGTCGGTGCGCTCCTCCGGGGTGGAAGTCTCCACCGTCTTCGCTACCACTTGCCGCGCCTCCAACAGCAGACCAGCTCCCTCTTCCAGCGAAACAAAGCCACGGCTCACTATTTCGGGCAGGCTCTCACTTTTCCCGCTGTGCTTGTTGATAGCGATAATGGGCAGCACAAAGCCATCCTCGGACAGGTGGCGGCGGTCGCGAATCACGATGTCCTCGACAATGTCATCCAGCGATCCGGAATCTATGCAGACTCGTCCGACGGTGACCCGCGGCCCTTTGCGCGCACCGTGATGATCAATCTCCAGCGTGTCGCCGGTTTCGAGCACAAAAGTGTCTTCCAGGCCTTGATGCCGCAGATGCTGCGCCAACCTCGCGTGCTTGGCAAGTTGACGATACTCGCCGTGAACGGGGACGAAGTAGCGCGGACGGACCAGGTTGAGAACCAGGTTCAACTCTTCCACGCTGGCGTGGCCCGACACGTGTACCGGGGGAGTCATGCTGCCGTACACGATGTCAGCGCCGCGCTTGGCGAGGTGATTCACCATGCGATAGATCGGCTTTTCGTTGCCGGGAATAATCCGCGAGCTGAGCACGACGGTATCGCCCGGATGGATGCTGACGTTCTTGTGATTATCGACGGCGATGCGCGACATGGCCGACATCGGTTCGCCCTGCGTGCCGGAAACCACGACGCAGGTCTTGCTGGGCGTGGAGGACATGATGTCCTGCGGCCGCAGCAGTATGTTATCCGGGATAGTCAGCAAATCAAGATCGTGGGCGATCTCCGTTGTGCTCAGCATGCTGCGGCCTAGAAACGCCACCTTGCGACCGTTCTCGGAGGCGAGATCAAGGATCTGCTGCAAGCGGTGGATCGAAGAGCTGAAGCAGGCGATGAACAACCGGCGCTCGCTCCGGACGAACAGATCTTCGAGTCGCGGACGGACGGCACGTTCGCTCTCGGTATAGCCGGGCCGGTCGACGTTGGTCGAATCGGAAAGCAGCAGCAGAACGCCACGCTTGCCATACGCCGCCAGCGTGTGTAAATCGAAAAGGTCGTTATCTGTGGGTGTTGGATCCACCTTGAAATCGCCGGTGTGAATCACGACTCCGAGCGGGGTCGTGATCGCCAGCGCCACGGAGCTGACGATGGAATGCGTAACGTTGATGAACTCAATCGAAAAAGGACCCACCTCAACCCGCTGCTGCGGTTTCACCTCGTGCAATTTCGCCTGCTTGAGCAAATCATGCTCTTCGAGCCGCCGTTCGACCAACGCGAGGGTGAAAGGAGTCCCATAAACCGGGAGGTTCATCTGGGACAGCAGGAACGGCACACCACCGATATGATCTTCGTGGCCGTGCGTCAGGATGATCGCGCGAACATGTTCCCGGTTCTGCTCGAGATACGTAAAATCCGGCGTGACGATATCCACGCCCAGCAACTCCGCCTCGGGGAACATCATGCCCGCATCCAGGACGAGGATGTCGTCGCCGTACCGCAGGGCCATGCAGTTCATCCCGAACTCGCCGAGCCCACCGAGCGGGATCAATTGTAATTTAGCTTCTGGCATTCGAAGATTCAGGGTAACATTCGCGGCGAGGGTAACCGTGCCTGAACTCAGCGCCGCACTTCGAATCAACTTCGGAGCAGATTGTTGAACGAGCGGCGCGTTAACGGAACCACGACCCAAGTTGGGCGCGCATTCGCGAGTACCAAGGGCGCGATTGCGCCGCGGAACCATTGGGGGATCCGGGCTGTTCGCCGCTCGCTATCTGAATCGCCGCTTGCGGATTGTACGGCTCTCGGCGCAGCAGGTTGACGCGGTATCCATTAAAGGCATACGTTTTTCGAACAAGCTGCCCATCCTCCTCCACGGGTATCGAGAACGTTGCGCCAGCCCCTTTTTCAGCGGAGGATTTCATCGCCGAAGCAGGGTAGAAACCTTTCAGGTTACGCTCGCGGTAGACGGTTTCATATCGATGCCGCTTAACGCTCCAGTTGAAAACGCGCAGGCCATCGAACTCGTACGAATTGCCGCCGTGAGACATCGTCGTCCAAACCCAAGCGTGCTTCACCTGATCCTGATCGGGGATATCGGCCAAAACGAAGTAGGAGGTGATTCTCTGCCCTTCCGCATACTGTGCCACCTCGTCCGGGATGGACATGCTCAACATGCGAGTGAGCACCCAACCCACCTTGTTGTCCCGGGTCCGCACCAGACTCCAATCCTCCATCACGGGGCCCTTGCGGTTCGGGACAGGCGCGGGTTCGACCGGAGCAGGCGGAGGATGGATGCTGTGATTTGAGAGTTCCAGCCAGTTCGCGGGCGGCTTCGGCGCGGCAGGCATGGGCGGGGACGCACTATGCCGCAATTGCCGTTCCTTATCGCGCGATTTTTTAGTGGACCTAACGGCCTTGTGCACCACCGGCGCGGGACGCGGCTCCGCGGGAGCCATCCTCGGCGACGCTTTGTGACCGATCACCTGTACGCTCGCGTTCTCTGGGATTTGCACGAAACTGGGGGAGGTGCGGGTTGGCTCGGTGTGGACGTTCAGGGTTTCAAGCACGGAAGCCGCACCTTGGGAAGGTAGCGTGCTGGTGGTTTCAGAAAACTTCCGGATCTCCTGCATCTGCTCCGGCGAGAGCAATTGCCGGCTATCGATCCACCCCACCGCTCCCTGCACCGTCCTCACCTGGACAAAGCGGCGTCGGTTCTGCAGGAGCTGCAGCCGATCGCCGTGTTTAACGGTGGCTACGATCGGAGACTTTAGCGTTAATTCCTTGCGTATGTTCAGAGTGGAAGGACCGGCAAAAGCCTCGCCGATGGTGGGGGGACCGCTGGATTCCTGCGTGCACGATGCAAGCAGCAGAAGCATCGCAATCAGAGGCAGTAGGAACCGGCGAAACATTCGGGACTGTTACTATCAGTCTATCAAGAGACCTCCGAATGCCTGAATCCGACGAGCAAAAAGAGCAGTTTTACTGCGCGAGCTGCAACCAAGCCGTGCCCGATCCCCTCGTATGCGGGGACTGCACGGCCCTGATCTGCCGCCGATGCGGTACGCCGTTGGAGCGCGTGGACGACCTGGGTATCGGCTGAGACCATCGCGGAGCGTCAAGGCACATACACCCGGAGAAATCGTGCGCTCTCATCCGCGCCAATCGTGAACGGCTGAGTGCCTGCGGCGGCATGCCAGGTTTGACCACAGCGGAACGGCTGGTCGCCGATCCGGCCCGTCCCCTCCAGCGCGATAAACAATTCGAATCGATCCGGTTTCGGCTCAACGTCGGCGACGGGGGCCGCCCGAACCTCTTCAACCGCGAAGTAGGGGCAGTGGGCAAGGAAGCCATGCGGCAGGTTGGAAGGCGGCCGGTAGGGATCCGCGGTAGCTACATCTATCGCTTTGTCCAGATGGAGCTCGCGAGGCCGCCCGTAGTCGTATAGGCGGTAGGTCAAATCCGAGTTCTGCTGAATCTCGCATAAGGCAAGACCAGGCCCGATGGCGTGAATCGTCCCGGCCGGAACGAAGATGGTGTCTGCTGGCCGAACCGGAATCCAACGCAGAAGATCCTCGATCTCACCGGACAATGAAATCTGGCGGAGTCGCTCCGGCGATACGGCCTCACGCAGGCCGACGGCGACCGAGGCTCCTCCGTCGGCACGAAGAACGTGCCACATCTCCGTCTTGCCCCGGCTAGCTTCGTGCAACGCTGCATACTCGTCCCCCGGATGAACCTGGACCGAGAGCCGGTCCGACGTGAATAACAACTTGACCAGAATGGGGAGCGGGTTCTCCAGCTCGTACCAGACCTCGCCGATGTTGCGGGCTGCGTCCGGGAACCATGGCGAGAGGCGCGGGCTACCCCAGACCTTCTCATGGAACGAGGTTCGCAGGAGAGAAGGTTGCCGACGCGTACTCATTCCACGCTAGGCCCGGTGCTTCCCGATGAACCGCTCCAGGCGGTCGAGCCCGCGCTCCAGTTCAGTCATGGAAGTCGCATAGGATATGCGGACGTGGTCATTGGTGCCGAAGGCCTCGCCCGGCACAACGGCCACGAACTCTTCCGCGAGCAACCTCTCGGCAAACTGCAGAGACGATCGTATCTCGCGTCCGAATGCCACCGAGACATTCGGGTATGCGTAGAATGCGCCCTTCGGTATCACCATGCTGACGCCAGGAATGGATTGAAGCCTCCCGGCGACATAATCGCGCCGTTTGCGGTATTCCGCGAGCATGACGCCTACCGATTCCTGCGGACCACGAACAGCTTCCAGAGCTGCGCGTTGAGCGATGGAAGTCGGGTTCGACGTGGAATGACTCTGCAGCTTCGTGCAAGCGCCGATCACGGCCGCGGGTCCCAGGGCAAAACCGATCCGCCACCCCGTCATCGAATAGGTCTTGGACAGCGAGCCCGCCACGACAACCGTGTCTTTCGCCCCCTTGACCGAGGCGATGGAAAACGGCTGATCTTCGTACAGGAAGCGGCAGTAGCACTCATCGGTCAGGAGCCAGATGCCGCGCTTCGAGGTCACATCGAGGATCTTCTCGAATTCGTCTTGCGGCAACACGCCGCCACTCGGATTGGATGGCGAGTTGATGAGCACCAGTTTCGTCCGAGGCGTGATGTGGCGCTCCACCATGTCGGCCCTTAACTCGAAGCCAGTGTTCTCGTCGGTCTCCACGAAGACGCATTTCCCGCCCGTATAGTTCACGACGTCTTTGTAGGTAACCCAGTACGGCACGGGAACAATGACTTCGTCGCCAGGATCCACCAACACCTGAACCAGATTGAAGATCGCGTGTTTGCCGCCCACGGTTACAATGCACTCCTGCTGCGAGTACCGGGTTCCGTAGTCGGTGGAGTGGCGGTCGCAAATGGCTTGACGGAGATCCACGATGCCGCCCGCGGCGGTGTACTTCGTGAAGTTGGCTTCAATCGCTGCTTGACCGGCGCGCTTGATATTCTCGGGCGTCGGGAAATCCGGCTCACCGGCGCCAAAATCCACCACATCGGCGCCTTCACGCCGGAGGCGATCGGCATCGGCCGCCACCTTCATGGTTGACGATACGCTAATCGTCGATACGCGTTCTGCGAGTCCAAGTGTCGATTGCATCTTTACGCTCTCTGTTCTCCTCCAAATCGTTGTTTAAGCCGGGCCTCCACCGTCGGCGGTACCAGGCCCGAAATATTGCCGCCCAGCCGGATCACTTCCTTCACTAAACGCGAACTGATAAAAGAATACGCCTCGCCGGCCATCAAGAATACCGTTTCAATTTCAGATCGCAAACGACGATTCATCAGCGCCATCTGCAGCTCATATTCGTAATCTGAAATCGCCCGAATGCCGCGCAGAATCACCGAAGCGTGCCGCTCGGCCGCATAGTCGACCAGCAGCCCATTGAATGAATCCACTTCGACGTTCTCATACGGCCCGAGTACTTCCTTCAACATCGATGTCCGCTCGGCGAGCGAAAACAGCGGTTGCTTAGTTTCATTGCGCAGGATCGCCACGATCAGGTGGTCCGCCAAGCCGTGCCCCGCGCGCAATCAGATCCAGGTGCCCGTTGGTAATAGGATCGAACGAGCCCGGATAGATCGCGACTAAGCTGGTTGGCTTCGGGGACAATACAGAAATTGTAGCAGCCGTTGGCCGAGTTAAGCCCGCGTATCGCTGTAGTGTCCGTCTACAAAGGGAAGCGGTAGATCGTGGTGGTCTTATACTCCTGACCAGGCTTTAGCTCTGTCGAGGGAAAGGAAGGCTTGTTCGGAGAATCGGGAAAGTGCTGCGTCTCCAGACAGAAGGCGTACCGCTGCTGATAGGCGATTCCGCCCTTGCCGCGCAGCGTCCCATCCAAAAAGTTTCCTGTATAGAACTGAATTCCAGGTTGATCGGTGAGCACTTCCATGACCCTCCCCGATTTGGGATCGCGCACCCGCGCTGCTAGTTCGACGGAGCCACCTTTCCGGTTCAGAACGAAATTGTGATCGTATCCTTTCCCCAGTTTGAGCTGCTGATCGTCATCGTTGATCCTGGCGCCGATTACCGAGGATTTTCGGAAATCGAACGGCGTTCCGTCGACGGGCTTCAGTTCCCCGGTGGGAATCAGACCGGCGTCAACTGGGGTGAAGCGATCCGCCTCAATCATAATTTCGTGCCCCAGAATGTCGCCTTGGCCCTGGCCCGCCAGATTGAAATACGAGTGATTGGTGAGATTGAGCACCGTGTCCTTATCCGTGGCGGCACTGTAGTCGATTCTAAGTCCATTGTCTGCGGTTAACGTGTAGGTCACTTTGGACGTAAGATTCCCGGGATAACCCTCTTCGCCATCTTTACTCAGGTACGTCAGCTCGATGCCATTTGGCATCTCGCGCGCCGTCCACAATTTTTTGTTGAAGCCGTCAGTGCCGCCGTGCAGCGAGTTATCGTTGTCGTTCTTCGGCACATGGTAAGTGACGCCATCCAGCTTGAACGCGCCGTGTCCAATGCGATTACCATAACGCCCGATCAGTGCTCCGAAGTACGATGGGTTTTTGATATAGGGCTCGAAGGCGTCAAAGCCCAGCACCACATCCGTCGTTCCCGGGCCGTTCTTATCCGCCGGCTTCAGCGTAACCACGACTCCGCCGTAGTTCATGATGGAGGCTTCCATGCCCTTACCGTTGCTCAACGTGAACAGGTCCACGTCGCGGCCATCCGGCAATTTGCCCCACGATGCCTTCTTCATAACTGCTGGTGCTCCCGTTTCTGTATTGTTCCCGCAAGCCGCCAGTGTCAGCCCTGCGAGGGCCGCGCCCGCCTGCCTTCGATTCATCAACATGACGATTTCTCCTGGCTTGCCTGCCCGTAGTAGGCAGCAGCTCCGTGCTTGCGGAAATAATGTTTGTCCAGCAGCTTGCGGCACACCGGCCGGGCTTGCGGATTAATGGCCAAAGTCCGGGTTGCCATTTCGGCGAGTTCTTCCAACACCACCGCGTTATACGCTGCTTCGGCCGGATCCCGGCCCCACGTGAACGGCGCATGACCGGCTACCAGCACCGCGGGCATGGAAAGCGGATCGATGCCTCCGAAACGCCGAACGATCGCCAGACCCGTATTGCGCTCGTACTCGGAATGGATCTCGTCATCGCTCAAGGGACCCGCTACGGGCACCGGGCCATAGAAGTAGTCGGCATGCGTGGTGCCGAAGCATGGAATTTCAGTAGCGGCTTGCGCCCAGGACGTCGCCGCCCGCGAATGTGTGTGGACCACGCCGCCTATGCTCTCGAAGGCACGGTAGAGGCATACGTGTGTCGCAACATCGGAAGAAGGCCGGAGCGTTCCTTCCATTACCTTGCCGTTCAGATCCACGATGACCATGTCGCTGGCCTTCATCACCTCGTACGGAACTCCGCTGGGCTTGATGGCCACCAGGCCCTCTTGGCGTGAAATGCCGCTCGCGTTGCCAAATGTGTACAGTACCAGCCCGCGCCGCACCAGTTCGAGATTGGCGTCGAGCACCTGTTCTTTCAAGCGTTCGAGCATCGAGCCAAACTCCTCAGCTTCGGCAGTACCTCGCCCATCGCCGCGGGTTCCGCGCACCGTTGGCCGAAGGCGAAATACAGCTTCCGGTATAAGCCGTACAGCTCCTCATACGTCCGCGCTGCTGCCGGATCCGGCGCTACCACCCGATACGTCGGACACAGGGCATCCTGAGCCTCTTCGATAGTCTTGAACGTACCTGCCGCGAGGAACGCGAAGATCGCCGAGCCCAGACTCGTTACTTCGGACTGCGGCACTAACACCGGCTTATTCAGGACGTTCGCGTAGACCCGATTCAGCGTCTCGTTCTTCTGCGGGATGCCGCCGCCGTTGATGACGCGGCGAATCGGGACGCCGTGTTGCTCCATGCGCTCCAGAATTACTCGGGTATGAAACGCGGTGCCCTCGATGGCTGCGAACAGTTCGTCCTGGGCGGTGTGTGTTAAGTTCCACCCCAATGTCATTCCGCCGAGTTCTGGATTCACCAGCACCGTGCGGTCGCCATTGTCCCAGGTCATCCGCAGCAGCCCGGTCTGCCCCGCGGAGTAGCGATGCAAGTCCCTCCGACAATGCTGCGACCGTGGTTCCTGCCCGAGCCGCTATCGCGTCGAAAATGTCGCCGGTAGCCGAGAGCCCCGCCTCCACGCCCGTCAGCTTCGGATGAATGCTGCCCGGCACGACGCCGCATACACCCGGGACCAGATCGGCGTGCTCTGCAATCGCCATGATGCACGTCGACGTGCCGACCACGTTCACCACGTCGCCCGTTCGGCAGCCCGCGCCGATCGCATCCCAATGCGCATCGAACGCGCCCACCGGCATCGGGAATGCCGGCCGGCAGGCCGAGCTTCGCCGCCCACTCGCCGCTGAGGCGCTCCTGCGATCGCATCGCTCGTCGCATAGCTTCCGGCAATCTTGGCTCGAACACCGCCTAGCAGCGGATCTACGGCGGTCAGAAACTCATCCGGCGGCAGACCGCCCAGCGACGCGTTCCACATCCATTTGTGCCCCATGGCGCAGATACTGCGCGGCACCTGATCGGCGCTTGCGAATGCCGCACAGAACGGCCGCCACCATGTCGCAATGTTCGAGCGCGGTCGCCATGCGGTCCCGCTTGTCCGGATTGTGTCCGAAGCCAGTGCAGCAGCTTCGAGAAACCCCACTCCGAGGAATAGGTTCCGCCGCACCAGCGAATCGCTTCCAGACCAGAACGGTGCGCGGCCTCGGTGATCTCGGCGGCCTCGCGCCAGGCGCGGTGATCGCACCACAGATAATAATCGTCCAGCGGATTGAGATTTTCGTCGACCGGTACGACGCTCGAACCCGTTGTGTCCAGCGCGATGGCTTCGACTAGCATCCCCCGGCACGCGAGCCGCAGCAAGCGCGCGGCCCATGGCGGCCACCAAAGCGGACATATGATCCGCATGGCTTTGCGTCGCGTGATCGGGATCGTCTTTGCGCCGGTGCAGCGGGATAATCGGCTGCGCCCGACCCGAGCCGCCCGCGAACGCTGTCGACAATCGAAACGCGCACGCTCAGCGTGCCGAAATCCACGCCCGCCACCACCGCCATCCGCGCTCCCTACGTTATGCCGGTACATGTCCCAGCCGAGATAATTCTTCGCGGCCTCGTACACCGCGCCTGCGGCCGTGTCGCTGAAATTAGCCGCCACGTGATGCTCGAAACCGTTCTCGCAAATGAATCGTAGCAGGTGTTGCAGGTTCGGAATTTCAACGACGCCCGCTCCGCCGAAGGTTTCGAGCGGATCGTCGGTGAAGCGTCCCGTGCCGACATATCCGCGCATCCTGCCCGAGGCATCGTGCGTTGAGAAGCGGGCGAAGCTCATGGGACCCGCTTTCACCCGGCCGACGCAGGTTCCGAAAGTATTCAGCTTGCCCACGGTGCCGGCGATAATCTCCTGATAATCCATCTTCACGGTCTCGAAGAAATGTTTCGGCAGATTGCTGCAATGGAAGCAGACGGCTTTGTTGGGATCGTCTGCCATAGTTGTTGTTCCAGTCGAGCAGTGCGCTCGGTGTTTCGGATGCCAGCCGCAGTGCGTGCATGCCGATGACGCCAGGGACGTCCACTTCGCAGGCGCTCGAATGCAGGCCGTTGCTCATCATGCTCATCACGGTACAGGGCACGACGCCGAAGTACTCTTCCATGGACGTCCAGCACTGAACCGCGCTGATGTCGAGATCGTTGTCCTTCATCCAGCGATCCATCACCGCCCCGAGCTTCGCCATCTTATACAGCGCTTCTTCGGGGATGCCCGCCGTGTTGACGTACGCGTGGATGGCCGACAGCTTCTCCTGTACCGCCGCCTCCTCGTTCTTCAGCCGGCCGATGCGGCCGAAAACTTCCGAGAGGTCGAGTGGTTCGATGGTGATGCCGTTGGATTCCAGCAGTTTCTCGCTGTAGCGAACGGTATTGAACGCCGCTGGCCGCGCTCCCACAGCCCCGATGCGAAGCTTGCGCAGGCCATTCGCGACGCGGCACACCGCCGCGAACCAATGCAGATCTTTTTGGAACTCCGGCGAATCCGGCGCTTCCGTGTGCAGCGTGGTCAGCGAGTACGGAATGCGGTACTGCTGGAGGTTGTTGCACGCCGACATCTTGCCGCAGAAGCTGTCGCGGCGGTCGGCGATGGTCATCTTGCCGGCGTGATCCGGCGTGGCCTGAATCAGAACCGGGATTCTCAGATCGGCCATGCGCAAGGCTTCCGCGATGGAGCGCTCCTCGCCGAAATTGGGCAGCGTCACGATGATCCCGGCCATCGTGTCCCGATGAGCGCGGAACAGATCGGCGCACTTTCTGGCTTCCTCGCGAGTTTCCACGGCGCCGTACTTGCTTTGTTCCGCGGTGAGGCACACCGGTTCATAGCCCGCCGCCTTCACCGTCGCGACCATCTGCTCACGCCCGCGTCTTCGCCAGGTGATCGGGGAAAAACCCGCGATTGCCGACAATGATTCCAAGAGTCAGTGCCATATTGAGTCACCCACGGCCGGCTGACGGCCTGAACGTCCAGGTATAAAACGCGCCAAGCAGCACCAGCAAGATGCCCCACCAGATATCGACGTGCAAGTCGCCCATCACAACGCCTTTGGTGGGCGCATTCATGCCATACAGCCCAGCGCCCAAAATGAGCACACCGTAAATCAGCACCAGGACACCAATAAAAAACCAAATGGAAATTGTCTTTCGGTGTTCCATACGATTACCAGAAAATAATTTGAAGGATCACGAACACAACGGCGACCACAGCCGCCCAGAACGCCGGACGCTGATACAGTTTCAGATCGCCTTCCGAAGGTAGCTCAGTGCACCCATAGACCAGTCCGACGAGTTGTCTCTCGGGCACCGGACGCGTTGCATAACTCAATACTACGGTCACGACAACACAAATGATCCAGCTCCATAGCGCGCGGTACATGTTCTCGGCCATGGGTTTCGCATTCGGGGACAGGGCGATGATCGCCAGGACACCGGGGTCGGTCTTCACCCAGGCCCACATGGCGATGGACGACACCGTGCCGGCCAGGAGGCCCCAGAATCCGCCGGCTGGAGTTGCACGCTTCCACAACATCCCGAGTAGCACCGTGCCGAATAGAGGCGCGATAAAAAAGCTGAACAATGCCTGGACATAATCCATGATGCTGTTGAACTGCATCACCAGGTATGCGGTCCCGATACTCACCAGCACGCCGATGATGGTGCACCACCGGCCCATGGAGACATAATGCGCATCGGTCGCAGTCCTGTTGAACACGGCGCGGTAAATGTCATAGGTCCACACCGTCGTGAACGCGCTGACATTGCCCGCCATCCCCGACATGAATCCGGCGATCAGCGCCGTGATGCCCAAGCCTAGCAGACCCGGCCCGCAATACCGCGCCAGCATCAACGGCAAGACCTCGTTATAGCTGTGTCCACCCGCGGCCACCGCCTCGCCTTCACCCATCAACTTCATGGGCAGCAGAGCCAGACCCAACAGACCCGGCAAAATAACGATGAACGGCACCGCCATCTTGAACGCTGCCCCGATGATGGGCGCCATCTTCGCGGCGCGCAAGATCCTTGGCTGCGAGCACGCGCTGCACCACCAGGAAGTCCGTGGTCCAGTATCCGAACGAAGTCACCCAGCCGAGTCCCAGGACAATCCCGGTCCAGTGAATGCCCATCGGATTGTCTTTGAAATTGCCGAGCGTGCTCCACAGATGCGTGTAGTCGGTCGCGCCCAGGTTGTGCGCGATTCGCTGCTGCAATCCGGTCCAGCCGCCGGCCTCAATCAGGCCGACGATGGGAATCAATAACGCGCCCAGCCAGATCAGTACGAACTGCAGAACCTCATTGAAAATCGCCGAACGCAAGCCCCCCAGGGCCACATAAACGGCCACGGTGAGGGACGAGGCCCAGATGCTGAAGTTGATATCCCAGCCCAGGACAACCTTCATCACCAGCGCCATCGAGTACATGTTGATGCCGCTCATCAACAGTGTCATGAACCCGAACGAAACGGCCGCCAGCAGCCGGCTATCCTCACCGAAACGCAATTTCAGATAACCCGGGACCGAGTGCGTTTTGGAAATGTAGTAGAACGGCATCATCACCAGGCCCAGGAAGAGCATCGCCGGGATGGCTCCGATCCAGTACCAGTGCGTCGCCAGGATGCCGTATTGATAGGCGGACGCGGCCCAGCCCATCAGTTCGAGCGAGCCGAGATTCGCGGAAAGGAAGCTCAGTCCCGCGATCCACGCCGTCATCTCGCGCCCGGCCAGAAAGAAGTCTTCGCCCGTGCCGGACTGCCCTTTCAGGTAGAAGCCGATGGCAATCACGGCAACGAAGTAGATCGCGATGATTGCAATATCGACGCCGCTCAGTGAGATCAGGCGGGAGGCGAGGGGAAGCGTTTGCACCTTTGCGATTATATACTTCGGAAAGCGCATATGACGGACCTATATGAGTGCCGACCGACGCGGCGATCAGTATTGGGCGGCCTCGGCGCTGCGCTGACGGCACAAACCTTGAAGCTTCCATCGCGAGTGAGAGTCGCCATTGTCGGCCTGGACGGGCACCCTGGCGAGATCTCGAAGCCTCTGGAGACGCTGCCCGAGGTCGATATCGTCGCCATCGCCGACGCTGACCCTAAGACCATTGAGCGCTTCACGAAAGGCAAGCCCCGGCTCGCGGGCGCAAAGTCGTATTCCGATTACCGGCGTATGCTGGACACTGAGAAGCCGGACGTCGTCGCGGTGTGCAACAACAACGGCGAGCGCGCCGCGGCGATCCTCGAAGCAGCTAGCCGGAAGATGAACGTCATTGCCGAGAAGCCGCTGGCGCTGACGCGAGACGATCTCCGGCGGGTGAAGTCGGCTGTCGAACAGAACGGCATCCATCTGGGTATGCTGCTGCCGATGCGCTATGAGCCGTCGTATCTCGCCCTCAAGCAGATTGTGGACTCAGGCGAGATCGGCGAAGTGATCCAGATCTCAGCGCAGAAGTCGTATCAACTCGGCAACCGCGAAGAATGGTACAAGCATCGCGAGACTTACGGCAGCACGATCCTCTGGATCGGAATTCACATGTTCGATTTGATGCGCTTCACCAGCGGCCGCAACTTTCACTGAGGCGAGCTCGTTCATGGGGCGGGTGGGGTTTCCGAACACCGGCGACATGGAAACTACCACGGCGACCGCATTCCGCATGGACAACGGCGGCACTGCAACGCTGCACATGGATTACTGTCTGCCTGCGGGCGCTCCCAGCCACGGCGACGATCGGCTGCGGCTCTCGGGCACGAAAGGCGTTGCTGAATACATGGCCGCGACGGGGACTACTCTAGCCACCGCAACCTCGAAGCCGCACCGGATCGAGAAGCTGCCACCGGAAGGCTCGGTCTTTCGCGACTACATCGCCAATGTCTACGCAGGCGCGCCGGCCACGCTGCCTGTGGACGATATCTATACGGTCTGTGAAGTCACGATCGCGGCGCACGAAGCAGCCGTCCAACAGAGGATCGTCGCGTGCAAAGCATAGCTTTCCTGCTGGACGTCGATAACACGCTGTTGAATAACGACGATGTCGCGCGTGATTTGCGGGCGCATCTGGACAAGACCTTCGGTAAGGATCGCGCCGAGAGTTACTGGCACTTCTTTGAGGAACTGCGTTCGCAGCTGGGATACGCGGATTATCTTGGCGCGCTGCAACGCTACCGGCTGGAGCGTCCCGACGATCCGCGCATCCTGCAGATGTCGTCATTCCTCATCGACTATCCATTCCAGGAGCGCCTCTATCCTGGAGCTCTGGAGTCCATCCAGCAGCATCAAGCAAGCCGGCCCAGCCATCATCCTCAGCGATGGCGACGCGGTGTTTCAGCCCCGCAAAATCGAGCGCTCCGGCTTGTGGGCGGCAGTAGACGGCAACGTGCTGATCTACGTACACAAGGAGCAGATGCTGGACGATGTCGAGCGCAGGTATCCGGCGGATCGCTATGTGATGGTGGACGACAAGCTTCGGATCCTAACCGCGATGAAGCAGGTTTGGGGTCCACGGCTGACCACCGTGTGGGTGGTGCAGGGGCACTATGCGACGGATCCGAATGTCACGAAGCAGTACCCGCCGGCCGATATTCGCATCGAAAGTATCGGAGACTTGGGCAAAACGTTAGCATACTGAAGGAGAGCATGACCAACCTGACCGACCGCGTCGCCTGGAGAGCCCTGGAAAAGCACTATCACGAGATCGAAGGAGTGCATCTGCGAACACTCTTCACCGAAGATGCCCAGCGCGCGGACGAATTCGCCATCGAAGCTCTCGGCATCTATCTCGATTACTCCAAGAACCGGATCACGGGAGAGACCGTGCACCTGCTCACGGATCTCGCGACCCAATGCGGGTTGAAGGACCGCATCGAAGCAATGTTCCGGGGCGAAAAAATCAACATCACCGAGAACCGCGCCGTACTGCACACTGCGCTTCGCGCTCCTCGCGATGCCTCGATCGAGGTCGACGGCGAGAACGTCGTCCCGAAGATACATGAAGTGCTGGATCGAATGGCTCAGTTCACCGATCGCGTGCGCGGCGGCGAGTGGAAGGGTCATACCGGCAAGGCGATTCGCAGCGTCGTCAATATTGGGATCGGAGGCTCGGACCTTGGCCCGGTCATGGCGTACGAGGCCCTCCGTCATTACAGCAAGCGCGATATGCTCTTCCGCTTCGTGTCGAACGTCGATGGGACAGACTTTGCCGAGGCAACCCGCGATCTCGATCCGGAAGAGACGCTATTCATCATCTCATCGAAAACCTTCACCACCCTCGAGACGATGACCAATGCCCAGACGGCGCGGGCGTGGGCGCTCGACAATCTGAAATCCGAGGACGCTATTGCGAAACACTTCGTTGCCGTCTCCACAAACGAAAAGGAAGTCAGCAAGTTCGGAATCGATACGGCAAATATGTTCGGCTTCTGGGACTGGGTGGGAGGGCGCTATTCGATGGATTCCGCCATCGGAGTTTCCACCATGTTGGCCATCGGAGCGGACAGCTTCGGCGCGATGCTGAGGGGCTTCCATGCGATGGACGAGCACTTCCGCACGACGCCGTTTGAGAAGAATCTTCCGGTGATAATGGGGCTGCTCACGATCTGGTACAACAACTTCTTCGGCGCGAGCACCGTGGCCGTGCTGCCTTACGATCAGTATCTTAAGCGCTTCCCCGCCTACCTGCAGCAACTCACGATGGAGAGCAATGGGAAGAGCGTGACGCTGGAAGGCACGCGCGTGAACTACGAGACGGGACCGATCTTCTGGGGCGAACCAGGCACCAACGGCCAGCACTCGTTTTACCAGATGATTCATCAGGGAACAAGACTGATTCCGTGCGACTTTATCGGATTCACGCATAGCCTGAACCCGATCGGCCGGCATCAGGATCTGCTGATGGCGAATGTCTTTGCCCAGGCCGAAGCGCTCGCCTTTGGCAAAACCGAAGAGCAGGTGAAATTCGAAGGCACGGCCTCCGAACTGGTTCCCCATCGCGTGTTTGAGGGCAACCGCCCATCGAACACGTTACTGCTGGACCGACTGACTCCTGAGGCCTTAGGAAAGCTGGTAGCACTGTATGAACACAGCGTGTTCACGCAGGGCATCATCTGGGACATCAATTCCTTCGACCAGTGGGGCGTCGAACTGGGAAAGGTGCTGGCAATGCGGATCGTGCCGGAACTCGAATCGGAGAGCGATCCCAAGTTGGCGCACGATAATTCGACGAACAGGTTGATCCGGCGATACCGGGAGATGAAGGGCGCAGATGGGACGAAGTAAATCGGTAACGGGGATGAAACAGTTCATTCGATCTGTCATCTATACAACGTGAGGCCGTGCCGTCGCGGCTTCCATCCCGGCGACAGTCAGGGGCGGATTCCGATGCGCAGTTTCGCGCGGCCCACACATATCTCATCTTTGGCCGTTAGAGCCGTTGTGTGATGCTTGGCTCACCCGGCGCACACACGCCCTGCTGATCCGGCTGCCCAGAGCAATTCTTATTGACGGCTTGATGAAACGGCCAACACCGTTCCGGCAGATGAGGATAACTACTGCGCGTAATGTGAGCTCGAACAGCCGTGCAAAGAACGCGACCTGCCCACTGATTTGTACTTGCCTAACCACCTAAATTGTCCCTTGCGGGCCATGTTCACCGTCTTCATACCCTGAATCGTTCGCGCTGCTGGGGCAGAGGACTGGAGCCTCGGCAGGCTCTCACTCGCCGTTTTGTCGCTCAATGGCAGCGTCGCCCGAGTTCTCTGGCTCGCTTCAGTTCCGAGACAACCTTCGGATAGGATGGCTTCCCGTCCACGTTGATCACCCGTGGGCGTGGGTGACCAACTGACCGCAACGGTTTCTCGAAGAAGCGCTTCGCAGCGACTGCGTCGCGGTTGACCAACGAGCGGTTTGTCACCCGCAGTTCCGGCCGGCAGCGGCGGTGCAGGTTCGGTGGGCATTTCTGGACCTAGCGCCAGATGGTGACGTGGTCGACGGTGACGTTCCGCTCGATGTACGAGCGTCGGCATGTTCGCTCCAGAACAAAACGAAATAATGCTGATTGCCCAGCTCAACCCGCGCGGTCGTTCGCCGCCAACGACGTTTCTGTTGACTCATGCCGATCAATGGGTAAACATGATTCTGCACAGCTTTGCTGAGCTCCGATTTTGATCGACATCAGATCGGGAGGCCTGATTTCCGTCGTCCGAATCCCCAGTGCTCTCTAGCGCCGATCCCTGGTGTTCGTCGCGCTGGAGGTAAGTCCGGCGTGCGGAAAGATCCCCACCAAGCGCGCGAACAGATGCCCGGCGACGACCATCAGCAGTGGAGACAGGAGCATCTCCCATCCATTGCGCCGCCAGTACACGACGTCTGCCGCCGCAGCTAGACAGACCAGCAGCCCGAAGGCGTTCCAGAACTGCTCGATTCGGGATTGAACGTAAGCCACAGTAATAGGCCCTCCCCTGCAATTCTATTTGATCGCGTGCCGACTTGGCCGCACCGCATTCGATTCACTGGACCGAAACGGCACTTCAGGAAATTGCACAAATCCTGCACGATTTGGGCTAAATAGGCTATGGCCTGAGTGCTCGTAAGTAGATGGAAAAGCTGCACTGCGCGGCATCGTAAGTACCTGGTAAGCAGATGGCAGCAATGCGAATGGTAGTATTGCAAACTCGAATGAGAGATTGCGGAAGGGGCCCTTGTCGAAGCGATCACCCGAGCTCGAACCGCCGTGCAACGAACGCGACCTGCCCAGCGATGCCGTCCTTGTCCAACATGTACGACCCGAGTTTGCGCTACGGCGTGAAAGTCATTCCGGAAACCCAGCATCAAGCGGTTGCGGACTTTGAAGAGGCTGTGATGAAGAGGGCTGGTAAAGCCGTGTTCGAGAGCGGAGCGGGGCGCCGAATAATGAAGAGTCGATGAAGAAATTCCGGCGAATCTGGCTGAATTAATACTGTGGTACGCCCGAGAGGATTCGAACCTCTGACCTTCTGCTCCGGAGGCAGACGCTCTATCCAGCTGAGCTACGGGCGCGTCTACTGACACAGTGTAGCAAAGAGCGCACCCTAGCTGTTCAGCGTGCTCATGCTCTCCATCGACAACGAATTCAGCATGATCGCCACCGGATTCAGTGAATCGCTCTGGGTCGAGTTCGCCGCAAACACAGAGCCGGCCGGACTAGGACTCTGGTTGGAACCGGTGCTGATGCCGGCGGCGCTCGAATCGGCGTCCGCACCGTTGGGGGGCGGCGCGCCATGATGGTGGTGATGGTGATGACCCACCGCTTGTGCCACGTCTTTCATGTTCAGCGGCTGGCCAGTGGTGGAAGCACTTTGGAATGGAGCGGCAAGTTGATTCAGCTTGTCGGCCTCCGGAATGTTACCATCCGCTTGGGCCGTTTGAGCGGCTTTCTGCAGGTTGGTGGCGATGTCTTGGGTCACTTTCTGATACTCGGCCGGGTTCTGCTGCTGAAGCTGTTGCAGTTTGCTCATCACTTGCGCAAGCGGCGAAAGCTGCGGGTTGGCGTCCTGAGGCAGAGTGAGCGAAGACTGGTTGGTGCGAGTGCCATCGTTCTTACCTTTCACACTCAACAGTGTTTGCAGGTAGGTGTCGGATACATTCGAAAGCGCGTTTACATTCACGCTCGTGCCACTGCAGGTCTCTGACCGAACCATAAGGGCTTAGAAACAAACGTCGGCCCTCCAGCATTGCGCCAAGTTCCTAGCGCTTGCGCCCGAAACCCGTCGGCAGGTAAAAACCTTCGGTTTAAGATTGAAAGATGGCAGTTGACTGGATCTCGTACGAAGGACGTTCGATTGGGGAATGGCGGCTGGAATCGTTTCTGGGCGATCGGGAGGAGAAAGGCTTCTACGTTGCCCGCAGCGAAGGGTCACCACAACCAGCGCTGATCAAGCTGGTGATGAGCGCCGACGGCGCGGCCGGGACGGTGCGCGCAAGTTGGAAGCGAGCCAAAGAACTAGCGCATCCGAACATCTTGCACATTCAAGAAACCGGAGACGTCGAACTGGATGGAACGCGCGTGACCTATGGGGTCTTCGATCTGCCAGACGACGACCTGGGCGAGATGCTCACTAGGCGCACTCTCCCGGCCAAGGAAGCACGTGGGCTGTTCTCGGCGGTAGCGGCGGGCCTCGATTATCTGCACCGGCGTGAACTCCGGCATGGCGCTGTAATGGCTTCGAATGTCTTCATGGCGGAAGGAAAGGTCAGGCTGGGCGTCGACAATATCGCGCCCTCCGGGGTTGGGGGGAAAGAATCCGACATGCGGCAGTTCGGCGCTACGATGGTGCGCGCAATCACCGGTCGGAGTGACGCTCTCGCTCAGCTGGATTCGCCGTTCAACGAAGTGGCAGCCGGTTGCGTACAAGCCTCCGCGGATCAGACATGGACACCGGCTCGCGTCATCCAGGTTCTTTCGGGGGAGCCTGGCCGGATTGGGGATCCCCACGGCTCGCCGGCCGCTGCCGCGCCTGTTCGTGCACCCGTTCGCCCGGCGGCCGCTCCGATGGTCTACACCCACCCCGTGGACCCGCCGCTGAAACGTAAGCGGAGCAATTGGCCTCTTGCCGCCGCCGCCGCTATCCCGGCTTTCCTAATCGGATACTGGTTCCTCGGGAGATCGTCGGAACCGCAGGCTGCGGCGCGGCAAACCGCCGAAAGGCCACGGACTGTTGCGCGTTCAACGCCACCCGTAGTGGAGAATAAACCCGACCCCACACAGCGCACTCCGGCACCTGTAACACCGCCCGATGGTTCACCCCGGAAGGCCGTCGAGCCCCCGCCCAGGAGAGCCGTCGAGCCTGCGCCAAGAAAGGCCGAACTAGCGCCGAAGAAGACGGAGACTGCGCAGAAGGAAGCCGCCGCTCAACCCGGTTCCTGGGCAGTGATTGCGGCCGCCTATTCAAATTACGGAGCGGCAGCAAATCGTGCGGAGAAAATGCGAGCGCGGTTACCGCAATTGCAACCACATGTCTTCCCGGCCGAAGGCAAGGGCAAGCTGTACTATGTGGTGCTGGGATCGGGACTCAGTCAGGAGGCCGCCAGTGAGTTGCTGAGCGTGGCGCGTCAGCACGGCGCTCCCAAGGACGCGTACGTAACGAGAGTGGCCGACCATTAAGACCTGCTCAATCCCATCGGAGCTGGAAAGGCCTTGGACCCTGTGTTATCCGCCACGATTTCGCCCCCCTTCATCACCCAGCGCACGCCGTCGATGACCCGCTGTACGTCCGTGAGCGGGTCGCCTTCAAGAGCGACGATATCCGCGAAGCAGCCCGGCTCAACGGAGCCGAGGCTCTTCTCCATACCGAGCATCCCGGCGGGCAGCACGGTGGCCGTTTGCGCCTGCTCAGGAGTCATACCCATCTTGACGAACCATGCGAGCCTCGCGCATGTTCGACCCGAACCCGTTGAACACCGCATCGGACCCGGTCAGCATGCGTGCTCCGGCCTTGAACGCCTTGGTCGCCGTTTTATAATCCCGCTCAATGTAGATTGGCCAGGTTCTCCTTGGCTCCGGACGGAAATTTGTAAACGCTGTCGGCGTTCTCCAGATAGTACTGGTTGTGATCGATGGTGGGGACGGACCAGACCTTTCTCTGGACTAATTGGGCGATGGTCTCCTCATCCGTGCCTGTGGAATATTCGAGCCTAATCGGTTCCTGCCCGGATCGCATCGCGTGCGGCCGCCGGTCCGTAGGAGTGAAGCGCAGCCTTGCGACCGGCGGCGTGAGCCGCGTCCACAATCGGTTTCATCTTCTCATAACTCACTGTCTGTTCGCCACTGACGTTGTCGAAACCCCGTTGAGGCGAACACCTTCACCCAGTCCGCGCCGGCCTCGATGACGGCCCGGCTTGACTTGACGGCCTCCGCGATCGGATCGCTCACGCCGGGAAGATTCACGCAGCTCCGAAGTCCCGCGCCGGACACGAACATCCGCGGACCCATCATTGCGCCCCTGTTGATCAGATCACGCATGGCGATGTCCGCTCCACCACTCGCGTTTAGATCGCGAACCGTCGTAACGCCGGCCTCCAACGCCTTCCGCGCATTCTGTAGCGCCAGAAAGACTGTAACCGCAACGTGGCGCCGTAACTGATGTAGGGAAGTGGTACCCGGCTCGCCACCCCAATATCAGTAATGTGGGTGTGCGGCATCACCTGATGACCATCCCATAACTTTCCGAATTTGATCGCTCTCGCGGCGGCCCCGGCATGTAGGGCGGCGGCGAGCACGAGCGTCAGACTGCCGTAACGGGAAATCACTGCCACCGAGGGTATTATGATCCATCGAGCAGCCCAAGTGGATGAAAGGCGTCGGCTCACCCGTAGGGCGGCCGATTGGCGAAGAGCGGGGGCCCAACCCGACTCCCGCCCACAGCGGACTGCTTAGAATATGAGCTTCGCCGTGATCTGAACGATCCGCGGATTGCTGCTGAATGACTGGTCCCACTGGCCGAAGAGCGGATTGCCGGCGATAAACATATTGGCCGACGTGGACGTGTTACGCGCTCTGACGTTGTTGACCCGACCCAGCGTGTATTGCGGATGGTTGATGGCGTTGAACATATCCGCCCGCAACTGCAGCTTGTATCGCTCATGCACCACGATATTCTTCGCTAGAGTGAAGTCGATATTGTTGATGCCAGGAGTGGCCAGAATGTTGCGGCCGGAGGTGGCGAAGGCTCCGATACCCGCCTGGATGAACTGCGCATTGGGATTCGTGGCCAAATACCCGACTGTGGCGCCCGCCGTGTTCTTGAGCGCGGTTACGGCGCTGGACGTTCCGGCAACCCCGTTCGGATTCAGAATCGTGCGATCTCCGGCAGCGTCGCCATTCTGGTTGGAATCGGTCCCGCTCTGCGGCGTGGCCCACTCACCGCTCTCCGCGGTGTAGGTTCCGGAGAGCTCCCAGTTACCGAGCACGTTCCGCAGAAGGAAATTCTTGTCGGTGCGGAACCAGGGTGTTTCGTACACGGACGTGTAAGTGAAGCGATGACGGCGATCCAGGGCCGAATTCGATTTCTCGGCGCTGATACTGTTGAAATCCTGCGGCCGGCGCGGCGTGGCGACAATCGAGAAAACTTCCGCGGTGCTGTCGTCGATCAGGTGGCTGAAGGTGTAGGCGGCATTGAACAACAGATTCTTGCTGAACCGCTTCTTCACATCGATAGCCAGCCCGTGGTAGTTGGAGTTGCCGCGCGGCACGTAAGCTGTGATGGGGCTCGTGAACCCATAGGGTAAAAGCGGATTCCAAGCGGAGGTGGCGCGCAGGGCAGTAAACGACGCCGTGCTGAGCGTTAGAGCGTCCAACGTCGCTTGGGATGGCGCCTGCAGGTAAGTGGGCAGGTTGAAGCTGGGCGTGGCAAGAGCATTGCGGTTGATCTGCTGTTGGTACAACAGGTGAACGCCTTTCGTGCCGATGTAACGGGCTTCAACCGTATAGTCGTTGGCAAACGAGTGTTGAATGCCAAAATTCCAGGTCAGCGCGTAGCCCAGTTGCTGGTTCGCGGGCAAGAAAGACGATGTTGCCGCGCGTGCTTGCGCCGCAGTTAACGTCCCTGCGTTAGCAGTGGGGAGAATTCCGCCGTTTTTCAGGAAATCAGTGCCTTGATTCCCCGTGACATCCACGGTCGAGGTCGCCTGCGGGGGACGGGCGTTGGTACCCACGTTGTCGAAAATCTGATCGTAGGCCAGCCCGAAGCCGGCACGGATGGATGTTCTGCCGCTGTTGCCGGGCGAGTAGGCAAGGCCGAGGCGCGGCGCCCAATTCTTGAGCGACGGCTCCGGCGCGCGGAACACCAGGACTCCGGGAACGTCGGCGATGCTGTTCAAGGCGAATTCTCTCATCGAACGGGCCACGCCATTGTATTCATAACGAACACCCAGGTTGACGGTCAAATGCTGATTGAACCGCCAATTGTCGTTCGCAAAGAAGTAGAACGCCCGGTTGTCGCCTGAATACGGCTTGCCTCCAACGTTGCGTTGCGCAATGTAATCCGGAACGGTGTCATTCAGGAATCCGTTCAGCGTGGTCCACTCATAATCGCCCCGATTGCGCTGAATGAACGTGCTGGCGGCCTTCAACTGCCGTCCATCGAATCCGAATTTCAGATCATGCTTGCCTTTGTTCCAGTTCACGTTATCCACGATCTGGTAGGTGGTCTGTAACGTTGCCTGAGGACCGTTCGGGTCGGGCCCGATATTCAAATTGAGATCGTTTCGCGCCATGACGTTGGGAAAGACGTCCAAATTCGGATAAGCAAAATTCGGGACCTGAGTGTCGTTGTTGTAGCGGTTGAACGCCAGACGAATCTCGTTGGTCAGGTTCGGGCGGAAATTGTGGAATTCGGTGATCGAGCCGAGCTTCGCCGTAGTCGGTCGCGGGAAGAAGAACACGGGCAGAGTAGCCGCGGTATCTACTCCCACCGTTTTGTTCGTGATGTACCGGCCACGGATCTGATCTTTGTCGGAAATCGTGTAGTCCGAAGAGATCAACCAGTTGTACGAATTGCTGAAGCTGGGAGCTACGATTTGATAGACTCCCACCGGGATGGCGACCCCATTGACGGGCGTGGTCTTGGCCTGGCTGGGTGTGGCCGGCGCGTACTTTTCCAGGATCCCCAGATTGACTTTGCTGATCCCGCTCATCGCGTCGAGAGTGGCGTAGCCAGCGGCCGTTGGAGCGTAGACCAGTGAGGAAGGGACGCCAGCCTGGCCGACCGGGTTGTATTCGTACAAGCCGTATACAAACCATTTGTTTTTCAGGATCGGCCCGCCGGCTTCGCCACCCAAACGGTTTTGATCGTACCGCGGCGGACTTAACACTCCTTGCCGCGCGGCGGCTTGATCGTTGGCGTTCAGGTTTCTGTTTTGCAGGTATTCGTAAATCGAACCGTGTATTGAATTCGTACCGCTCTTGAGGGCGGCATTGAACTGGCCGCCGGAGGAGTGTCCGAACTCCGCACTGAATTGATTCTGCAATACCGTGAATTCGCCAACCGCATCGTTCGGAATGAACAGCACCGGCCCGGTAACGTCTTTGCGGTTGTTGTCGACACCGTCTACCGTGAAGTTGTTGTTACGCGGACGCTGCCCGCCAACGGACGGACCGTACCCGACGCCGATGCCGCCCGAACTACCCACCCCGGCGCCGATGAGTGCGAGATTGTACACACCCCCATTCGGATTGGCCGCCATCGGCAACTCGGTCGCCAGCCTTTGTTCATAGGTGTTGGATACCTGGGCTGTGGTGGTGTCGATCAGAGCCCCGGCCGCGCTCACTTCAACGGTGCTCGACACCGTGCCCACCGAGAGTGTAACGTTCGCCGTGGTGGTCCTGTTGAGTTCAACCCGGACGTCTTTGAGTGATGTCGTGGTGAAGCCGGGCGTGACAACGGTGATGTTGTAGGTACCGAGCGGAACGTTTCCAAAGCGGTACGATCCGCTGGAATCTGTCGTCGCCGCCGTCTTCACGCCTGTTTCGACATTGGCCAATTCTACATTTGCATTGGCGACGGCGGCGCCGCTGGGATCAAGGACGGTTCCGACGATGTTCCCATCGGTGGCCTGTCCGAAGCTGCTTGGCGCAACAAGCATTGCGACCAGCAGCAAGACACCCAAATACGATTTCATAAGCTTCCTTTTATGCGAAAGCCGAACACGCGGCGGAACCCTTGCGCCGCTCCAACCGGAGACCGCAATGTGCCTGAGATGGAACGCCCCCAACGCGGATCGGACTAGCCTCACTACTTGTAACCGAAGTTACCTAGATAGAGGAAGTTTACACCAGTTTTACGATCCAAGCGACCAATTTTCTATTTGCAACGAGCGAGCGCTTCCGCGCTCGGAATCCGTGTAAGAACATGAGCGCAGATTGGACTAACTTAGCGTTAGGGGTTAGCGACGTGTGCATGCTTACTGAAGGAGCCACCCAGGACCAGCCTCGCGGCGGCGAGATCCTCGATCGCGATTCCGACGGACTTGAACACAGTTCGCCGACCGGTGGGTATTGGCTTCGCGGCGTCCAGCAGTTCCCCCAACTCCGCTTGAACGACGGCGCGAGAGAGAATGATGTCCCCGGATTCCTGCTGTGCCGCCTGGCGCGATTCCACCACCAGGCAGCCGCTCATCGCTATGTCATCGAGTTCCCGAAGCGCCCGGTCCCACCGCGGCGTTCACGTGAGATTGATCGCCGAGCCAATCCCCAGCAATACCGGCACCGCAGAACTCGTGACAGTGACGACGATATCGGCTCCGCGTACGGCGGCTTCCGCCGCCAACGCCCGCGACCCGGTTTCTTGGGCGAAACGCTGGGCGTGTTCCGCGGTCCGGCTCCAGACGCGGACATCATCGATGGGCCGCACCAAGCGCAGCGCCTCCAGGTGGGAATGCGCCTGTACTCCGCTCCCCAGAATGGCCAGAACGTGAGCGCCGGGTCTGGCGAGCAGATCTGTCGCAATGGCGGATACGGCGGCTGTCCGCATCTCGGTGATCAGGCGGCCGTCCATCATCGCCACGGGTTCGTCAGTGGACGAACGAAATAGCTGGATCATGGCATGGTGCGTGTGCATGCGGCCGGCATTCTGTGGGAAGTAGGTGACTAACTTGGCCCCATGATGTCGCCGTACACGGCGGGCATGACGCCGAAAAAGCCGTGATGTTCGGGAACGGAGAGGCTGGTGCGGACCGGATGAACTACGCGTCCGGCTGAAAAGTCGACGAGAGCCTGTTTCAGCGCCGGAATCAGTTGCTCGAAGCGTAGCCGTTCTCGGACCTGGTGTTCGTTCCAGAAGCTAACGGCATGGCACAATGCGTATCCCCGACCATAACACCTTCCGATCGCGACAGATTTTTCGTCATCAAGGAATACACTAGAGGATATGTGTAAGTTGTACCTCTATCCTCTGCTCTGCCTCGTCACCTACGCAGCGGACCCGGTATCGAGTTCCGGCATCGATTTGAAAGCGATGGAGCCCAGCGTCAGCCCCTGCCAGGATTTTTATAAGTATGCCTGCGGCGCGTGGCAGCACAACAATCCGATCCCGCCCGACCGCGCGCGTTGGGGCCGCTTTAATCAACTCGCCGAGCAGAATCTCAGTATCGAGCGCAGCATTCTGGAGAAAGCGGCGAACCCGAGCGCCGATCGCTCCGCCCTGGATCAGAAGCTCGGAGACTTTTACAGTTCGTGCATGGACGAATCCGCCATCGACGCCAAAGGCATACAACCGATCGCGCCTCAACTCGCGCAAATCGCAAAAATGTCTTCGAAGCAGGATTTGACTGCTGAAATCGCGCGTCTCCAGCAGCAGAGGGTACACGCCTTTTTCTTGTTCGGTGTCCGTCCGGACGCGAAAAACTCGAATGAACAGATTGTAGGGATCAGCCAGGGTGGATTAGGCCTGCCCGACCGCGACTACTATCTGAAGAGCGATCCTCGCTCGGTAACTCTGCGCCGTCAATACCAGCAGACAATACGTACGATGTTCGAGTTGCTGGCGAAAGCCGAGGGCCGGGACGCCTCAGATGCGGAAGCCAAGGCGCGGTCCGTGATGGAGATCGAGACCGCGCTCGCCAAGGCCGCGATGGATCGCGTCATGCTTCGCAATCCGGACAATACTTATCACAAGATGACGGTTGCGGAACTCGAGTCTTTGACGCCGGATATCCAGTGGAAGAAATTTTTCGCAGAAGAAGGACTGCCTTCGGTTCAGACGCTCAACGTCGGTATGCCCGAGTTCATGAAAGCCCTGAATGCAGCCATCGATTCCACCAGCCTTTCCGATTTGCAGACTTATTTGACCTGGCACGTTCTCCTATCGCAAGCGGATCTGCTACCCAAACCGTTTCGGGAAAGTAACTTCCAGTTCTTTCAAAAGACGTTGAACGGCGTCAAGGAAATGCCGGCACGTTGGAAACAGTGCGTTGAGGAAACAGATCGCGCCCTGGGTGAAGCGCTGGGCCAGAAATTCGTCGAAGTGGCCTTCAGCGGCCCCAGCAAGGCGAAAGCGCTGCAATTGGTGGGCGAGATCGAAAAGCAAATGGAGAAAGATATCCGGACCGCGGACTGGATGAGTCCGGCGACCAAGGATCAAGCCTTCTCGAAATTGCACGAGGTCACCAACAAGATCGGATACCCCGAAAGATGGAGGGATTATTCAAAACTTCGGATCGCGCGTGGCGATTATTACGGTGACGCGGTGCGCGCTCGCGAGTTCGAGATCCAGCGCAATCTCTCGAAGCTTGGCAAGCCGGTAGACAAGACAGAATGGGGCATGACCCCGGCCACAGTGAACGCCTACTATGCCCCGCCCCAGAACAATATCAACTTTCCGGCCGGTATCCTGCAGCCGCCCTTCTATAACCCGAAAGCAGACGACGCCGTGAACTACGGCGCCATTGGGGTAGTGATCGGCCATGAGCTCACTCACGGCTTCGATGACCAGGGCCGCCGTTTCGACGGGAAAGGCAATCTGCGGGACTGGTGGACCTCCGCGGACGCGAAGAACTTCGAAAAGCGCGCGGATTGCGTAGTGCAGGAGTACGGCGCCTTCAGCCCGATAGAAGGCGTCACTTTGAACGGGAAGCTGACGCTGGGTGAGAATGCTGCGGACAACGGGGGCATACACCTGGCCTATGCGGCCCTGATGGATAGCCTGGCCGGGAAGGTGCTGCCTAAGAAAGACGGGTTCACTCCGCAGCAGTTGTTCTTCCTGGGCTATGCGCAAATCTGGTGTGAAAATTCCACGGAGCAGTCCTCGCGAGCCATGGCCGTAACAAATCCACATTCGCCGGGACAGTTTCGCGTGAACGGCGTGGTCCAGAACTTGCCAGAATTTCGGGAAGCCTTCTCCTGTAAGGCGGGCGATCCGATGGTCTCGGCGGACCCCTGCCGAGTATGGTGAAAGATATGTTCAAAGGCACAGTGCTGCTGTGTTCGATCTCGATGGGCTTGTTCGCGCAGACGACGCTCGCACTCAATACACTGACTTCCGCCGAGAAGAAGGCGGGTTGGAATCTGTTGTTTGACGGGCAATCGATGAATCACTGGGTGGACCCCAGGCAGAAAATTCCCGCGGGCGATGCCTGGACTATCGAGGACTATTGCCTGAAAGCCAATCGCCGCCCCCACATCACGGAGGACTTATTCTCGGAAGACCTGTACCGCGATTTTGAGCTCGCCTTTGATTGGCGCATCTCTCAGGGTGGGAATAGCGGCGTGAAGTATCGGATACAGGGTCATTTCTTTGTGCTCCCCGAAACTCCGGGCGGAAAGAGAAGTTCGAGGAGCGAGTGGAACGGTCTCTGGAGAACCCGGCCCAGGGCCGACCCGATAAGGGCCAGGATTACGTGGCCGGCTTTGAGTACCAGTTGACCGATGACCTTAGCAACAGCGACGCTACCAGCAACTTCAAGCACACGGCCGGGGCTTTATACGACATGGTGGGGCCGTCTGCACACGCGACGAAACCGGTGGGCGAGTTCAATCACTCGCGCATCGTGGTCCGGGGCAATCATGTAGAGCACTGGATGAACGGTGTGAAAGTAGTAGATTCGACGCTCGATTCGCCGGCCGCGATGGAGGGAATTGGCAAGCGTTGGTCCGTCGCCCCCAAGATGTTGGATATGCTCTCCAAACAGCCGAAGAAGGACTGCCCGATTTCACTGCAGAACCACGGCGACGAGGCTTGGTTTCGGAATATTAAGATCCGCCGGTTGTAGCCCTTGCGCTACGCTCGACGATTCTGACGAGGCGCTCGGCAGTATTGAGAACAACTTCACCGATTCCGCACTTTTCCACATAGCGGTTAACACCGCAGCGGTTGACGACCGATAAGTGGAGAGATGAGGATTGGAAACGTGCCGGTCTCGAGTAGGCGCAGGCGGCGCTCGAGCGGAAATGCTCTGGTGGAGAGTGTCTTCACTCTGCTGCCGACGTTCGCTCTCGTCTTTGCTTTCGCGGATTTCGGATTGGTGCTGTTCCGCTGGACCACAATGCAGAACGCGGTTCGCGAGGGCTGCCGGTACGCGATCACGTTTCAGACCGCCTCTGGCTCTGGTCAGGACGCTTCCATCCAAGCGATAGTGGCTCAATACGCATTTGGCACCGTGGCGGTCGCTGACAACCCGCAACACATCTTTGTGAACTATTACGCACCGACGGATCTGAATACACCTATTGCGACGGGCGGAAACATCCCCGGTAATATTGTCGAAGTCTCGATTCAGAACATATCGTGGGCATGGCTGGCGCCGCTCAGCGGGTCCCTGACGTGGAGCGGTTCCCTGCGATCAACTACTCCAGTTACATTTTCCATCTATTCCTCGGACGTGCTCGGGGGGTATCCACCCGGCGTGACTTCCATTGCGCGCTGACTACACAGCAATGCGATCGCGAACGGTGACGGCGCGCAGGAGAGAACGGCAGAGTGGTCAGGAAATCATTGAGTTCGCGCTGACGGCTGTGTTCTTGATCCCCCTGCTACTAGGGTCGATGATCACCGGTATCAGTCTGGTTCGCAGTATTCAGGTTCAGCAAGTGTGCCGGGATCTGACATCAATCTACATTCACGGCGGGGATTTCTCGACTTACGGTATGCAGCAGCTCGCGCAGCGCCTGGCGCGAGGCCTGAACCTGCAAATCGGAGCGAGCTTCACCGGCAACCAGGCGACGAATACCAGCAACACAGGCGATGGATTGATTACCGTCTCGCAAATCATGTATGTCGGCCCCACCACCGGCAACAATTGCATCGCCGTAGGGGCAAGCAATTGCACCAATCACGATAGCTTCGTCTTCACGCAACGCATCAGTTTTGGAAACGGTACTCTGACCAGTCAGAAACCCAGCTCGCTGGGGGATCCGTCGACGGCCGCAATATCCCCATCAGGGATGATACTCAGCCCCGTTACGGATTCCGGCGCGCAGCTTCCTAACCCTGGACAGACCAACATGACGAGCCTTTGGCAGGTGTCGGGAAACGGGCGCGCTCCCCTGGTTGATGGACAGATCTCTTACGTTGTTGAATTCTACGTTCAGCCTCCTGGCGTGAGTCTTGGGATCTATTCGGAGGGTGGAGTTTATGCGCGCTACTTCTTCTAGGGGCTTACCCGAAATAGCTGCTAAGCGGGCGTCAGCGCGGGAAAGCGGAGTCACCCTGCTGGTGGGCGTCCTTTCCCTCCTTATCATCATCCCCATGGCAGGACTGTCGGTGGATGTTGGAATTCTCTACACTGTTCGCGCGAGGCTGCAAGCCTCCGTAGATGGTGCAAGCCTGGCTGCCGCGCGCGCCCTGGTTCTCGGCACCAGCACCTCCGCACAGGCCACCAGTGCCAAGCAGAACGCCGTGAACTGGTTCTATGCGAATTTCCCGACCAGCAATTGGGGCACCTCAAACACGGTGATGGACTCCACGACCGTGAACGTGTTTGACGATCCCACCAATCCTCACTTGCGTAACGTGACGGTCAGCGCTTCGACCGCCGCCCCCACGTATTTCATGAAGTGGCTGAATTTCAACTCGGTGACTGTGTCGGCGGTGGGTAACGCCTCGCGGCGCGACGTGGTGGTGATGATGGTCTTGGACCGCTCGGGTTCGATGGGTGGCGTGTGCGGCACGATGGTTACGGCGGCCAAAATATTCACAGGCGGATTTGCCGCGGGTCGAGACATGGTCGGCCTCGTTTCGTTCAGTGATGACGTGACGCTGCACGCCTCGCCCACGACGAACTTCCAGACGGTCCTGGGCTACTCGAACAGTTCCGGAAGCGGCACCGGTATTCTCGACACGATTACATGTGCGGGCGGTACCGGCACGGCACAAGCCATATCGGTGGCGTACAACGAACTATATCGGACGAATCTTCCAGGCGCTCTCAACGTAATCATGTTTGAGACGGATGGATTGCCGAACACATTGACCCTCAACTTTTGGGACTCGGGAAGTACCACCGCCGGAATCGCGGCCACGAGCTTGTGCCTGGACAGGAACGGTAAAACGAAGGCCCTCGGGGGCTTCGCTACCCTCGCTTCGCTCCCCAGTTGGACTCCGGGCGTGACTCTCGGATCTGGAAGTCTGTTCGCAAACCCGCCGGCCGGTATTGTCGCCGGAGTGTATTCGAGCGACCCCAGTCAGGGGTCCTACTTTGATTTGGCGAGTGATTACTGGGCCGATGATAATTACATAAACGCCGGTAATACTCCTGGCTGCGGATTCAGCGCCACGCACAATTCAACCGCCGATTTCGCGTGGTTCCCGGCAACAGACGTTTGGGGGAATCAGTTGGCGCCGGCGCTGAATCCCTACAAGACCGTCGCAACATCCGGAGGTCATGTCTCAAATAGCGGATGGACAAACTACCACGCCGCCGCTCTGAACGCGGCCGACAACGCCGCGTATCAAGCACGTACAAATCCGACAATACCTGCCTATTTCTTCGGCATTGGGTTGGGTGGAAATTCCGGCGATCAGCCGGACTTTATCCTGCTGCAGCGTTTAACCAACGATCCGAACCCCGATAATTTTAATAGCCCGGCCAAGTACCAGCCCTGCGCTTCCGAGGTGGGTTGTATCACCTACGCCAACCAGCCGCAGGGCACGTTCGTCTTCTCGTCCAATTCGGCTGCGCTGGCGCGAGCCTTTTTATCGGTTTCATCGCAGATTCTTCGTTTGAGCAAGTAGTCCAGGGGCCCGGCTGTTAGAATCGGAGCAGGTGTCCCCCGCGAAAACCCTGTCAGCGCGGCGCTTCTTTACCAGGGGTGGTCTACTCTCGCGCTGGCATCCGAATTACGAGTTCCGGTCCGGCCAGCTGGAAATGGCCGAGGCTGTAGAATCGGCCCTCGACGATGGCCGCCATCTCATCGTCGAAGCCGGAACCGGCACCGGGAAAACCCTGGCCTACCTGGTTCCCGCGATCCTCTCGGGCAAACGCATCGTGGTCTCGACGGGGACGAAGAACCTCCAGGAGCAGCTATTTTTCAAGGACATTCCCTTCCTGCAGAAACATTTCCCGCGTCCGGTGCAGGCCTGTTACATGAAAGGGCGGTCCAATTTTCTGTGCCGTCAGAAGCTCTACGATGCTGAGCGCGAACCGATACTGAACGGACTCGAAGAGGTGGCCGACTACCAGGTCATTCGCGATTGGGAGCAGAAAACATCCACCGGCGATCGCGCCGAGATCGGCAAGCTGCCGGAACACAGTTCTGCCTGGATCAAACTGGACGCCCGGCGGGATCTGTGCACCGGGCAAAAATGCCAGCAGTTTGAGCGCTGCTTTCTCACGCTCATGCATCAGCGTGCATTCGAGAGCGACATCATCATCGTCAACCATCATTTGTTCTTTGCCGACCTGGCGGTGAAGTCGAAAGCTGACGCGCGAAGGGATCATCCCGGAATACGGCGCCGTCATTTTCGATGAAGCCCACGAAATCGAAGATGTCGCCGGACAATATTTCGGCGTCGGCATCAGCAGTTACCAGTTCGACGAATTGATCCGCGACGTCACGGCTGTCACTCGCCGTAAAAGCATCAATTCAGCGGAATTGGATCGCATTCTGATGTCGCTGGGCGACCACGCGATGCAATTCTTCAGTCTTTTCGGCGAGAGCGAGGGCCGCCGGGGTTTCACCGGGCAACGGGCATTTCTGGAACGATATAACGACGAGTACACGGGTCTGCGGCTCGGGCTCGAACTGCTGGCAACCCATCTTAAGCTGATCAGTGCTGCTCCGGAAGAAGTAAGTCCGCTGGTGCGCCGCGCCGAAGAGACGTCGGCGAATCTCGCCTTCTTCATGGACGGCACTGATCAGTCCCATGTGTACTGGACCGAACGGCGCGGGCGGGGATGTTTCCTGCAGGCCACGCCTATCGACGTGGCGTCGCTGCTGCAGGAGCGCTTATTCGACGCCGTGAAGACCGTGGTGCTAACCTCCGCGACGCTGGCCGTATCGGGCGGGTTCCAATTCGCGGAAAAGCGTTTGGGTGTCCGGTACGCGCGAACCCTGGTCGTACCCAGCCACTTCGAGTATCCAACTCAGGCACTGCTGTATGTCCCCCAACATTTGCCCGACCCACGGTCGCCTGCCTTTACTGCCAAGGCCGCCGAAGAAATTGTGGAAATTCTGAAACTGAGCCGTGGCCGCGCTTTCGTCCTTTTCACCAGCTACCAGCAGATGCGCGTGATCTACGACCGCGTATCTCTGGACATTGAGTACGAGACGCTGATGCAGGGAACGGGACCCCGGTCGGCGCTGCTGGATGAGTTCAAACGCACGCCGAACTGCGTTTTGTTCGCTACCAGTTCCTTCTGGCAGGGAGTGGATGTGCCGGGCGAACAACTGAGCTGCGTTATTATAGATAAGTTGCCGTTCGCTGTTCCGAGCGATCCGGTAGTAGAGGCGCGGGTGCGGCGCATCCGTGAGGAAGGCGGAGAGCCTTTTTACGAGTATCAGATCCCGCAAGCTGCGATCGCGCTGAAACAAGGCTTTGGGCGGCTGATTCGGAGCCGTTCGGATCGTGGTGTTCTCGCTATCCTTGACAATCGAATTACGAAACAGCGCTATGGACAGGTCTTCTTTGACAGCCTGCCCGATTATGGCTTTACTACGCGGCTAAGTGACGTGGAGACATTTTTCAATGTTTGAAGTTTCTGTGGAGCAAACCTTTGCGGCGGGCCATTCGCTACGCGAGTACAAGGGCAAATGCGAGAACGTCCACGGCCACAATTATCGCGTATGCGTCACTGTGGCCGGCGCGGAACTGAACTCTACGGGTTTGATTGTGGACTTCGTGGAGTTGAAGAAGCAGGTGCGGACGATCGTCGACCGCTTGGACCATCAGTACATCAACGATCTGGAACCGTTCACGACTTTAAATCCCTCTGCCGAGAACCTGGCGAAGTATTTCTACGATGAGCTGATGACCAGCTTCTCCGGCGACAATGGGCGTGGTCCGGTTAGAATCTCGGAAGTAAGAATCTGGGAAACAGATACAAGTACGGCTGTTTACCGCCCGCATTGAATTGCGCTTATTTGGCGAACCAGGCAGCGTTGCGCTCGGCGAAGCTCGCCCATTTTTCAGGCAGGTCGTCAAGCGCGAAGATCGCCGATACCGGGCACACCGGCACACATGCGCCGCAGTCGATACACTCGACCGGATCGATGTAGATCATCTCCTCGGCCTCAAATCTAGAGTTATCCTTTTTGGGATGGATGCAATCTACCGGGCAAGCATCGACGCAGGCAGTGTCCTTCGTGCCGATACAGGGTTCTGCAATTACATAAGCCATTGTACTTTCTCACTAATAGCACATCGATCCAATTGAGCGAAAGCGCGGCGCAGTAAAAAGCGCCGTTCGGTCCGTCGCGTGCGCCGGACGAGAGTTGAACGCCAATGCGACTGCTACGCAGTCATCAAAAACCTTCGAGAAGATGCCCCATCTTCTCCTTCTTAGTCCGCAAATAGTCCTGCCGGCTGTCCAATTGGGGAACGATGCAGGGAATGCGTTCCGTCACCTGGATCCCGGCACGCTCCAAGGCCTCAATCTTCTCCGGATTGTTAGATAGCAGCCGGACTTGCCCGATGCCGAAGAACCGTAGGATCTCCGCCGGCAGACTGTAATCCCGAAGATCGGCCAAGAACCCAAGCTGTTCGTTAGCCTCCACGGTATCGGCGCCCGCATCCTGCAACTCATAGGCGCGAAGCTTGTTTAGCAGGCCGATACCCCGGCCTTCCTGGTGTTCGTAAATCAGCAGTCCACGGCCCTCGCTCGCTATCAGTGTAAGCGCAAGTTCTAATTGCGACCGGCAATCGCAGCGCAGGCTGTGAAGTACGTCCCCCGTGAGGCACTGGGAGTGAATGCGGACCAGTACTGGCGACGCTCCGGAGATATCTCCCATGCGCAGCACGACCGCCTCCTCCGGCTCACGGCCTTGGCCAGCCGGACCGCGAAATCCGTAAATTCGAAAGTGGCCAAACTCGCTTGGAAAATCCGCTTCCGCGACTTTCTCACAGCGGATTGCGGGAGAGGGTGCCATGGTCATCAACTTGCGCTCGAAAAGCCCTGCCAGGGATTACTCTTAATTATAATGGTCGGCAGTCCAGGCATGCTGGAACAATTGCTGGTAACGCTGCTGGTGCGGCTCGCCGTGGCGGCTTCGTTGGCCAGTATCCTCATTCGTTCCAGCAGGTTCCAACGAATATTACTTCGTGAGGAGCGCACCATGGCGGAGCGTCTGGTAATGGCGTTCGGTTGCGGAGCGATCTTCGCCGCAGGCGTCGCAACCCGAGTTGCCACCCACAATACCTATCAGGCGGTCGACCTGGGGCTGGAGGGTAGCTTTGTGCTCGGGATGGTGGGCGGCTACATCACCGGGCTGCTTTCGGGCATTCTCATCTCCTTACCGGCGCAGTTTAACGGTGAGCTGCTGACCATGCTGCTGTTTGCCGGCGCAGGGGTTTTGGGAGGCTTGCTGCGCGACCTCGCTCCTGAACCGGAGGACATTTGGAAATTCTCGCCGTTTTTCGATTTGAGTCTGTATCGGCTGATCCGCAAAGAAAAGTATGACCTGCGGACCACCGCCTTCAGTCTGGCCTGTGTTCTCACCATCCTATTACTGGAGGCATTCCGCGTGGGCATCGCGGCCGTCGCGCCCTGGGGCCTATTCTCGATGTATCGCCGCCATCAGCACCAGAGTCCGCTGTCGATTATCGCCATATTCGCCACTACGCTTTTCGCCACCGCGCTGCCGATCAAGGTATGGGCCGCCAGCAGGAACGAGAAGAAACTGGAATCTCAGCAGTTACTCCTGAACGAGGCGCGCCTGGCCGCTTTACTCCGCCAGATCAATCCTCACTTCCTGTTCAACACCCTGAATTCAGTAGCCTCGTTGATTCGAAGCAACCCCGACCAGGCACGTAAAGTGGTTTACAAGCTATCCAACATCCTGCGGCGCCTGCTCAGGAATCAGGAGAACCTGTGTCCGCTTCGCGAGGAACTGACCTTCATCGATGACTATCTCGCGATCGAAATGGTCCGCTTCGGCGACAAACTCCGATTCACCAAAGAGATAGATCCCCTGAGCCTGGACCGGCTAGTTCCCAGCATGCTGCTCCAGCCCATCATCGAGAACAGCATCCGGCATGGATTGAGTAGCAAGGTGGATGGCGGTATGATTCGAGTACGCAGTACTTTTGCGGAAGGACGGTTACACGTCACCGTGGAGGACGACGGTGTGGGAATTCCCGAAGCGAAGCTGGCCACGCTTTTCGAACAAGGCATAGGCATCAGCAACGTGAACGAGCGGCTGAAAGTTCTGTTCGGGGAAGACTACCGCATGTGGATCGACAGCAAGCCTGGTGAAGGAACCACAACGGGAATCGAAATCCCGGGCTTGGCCTCCAGCTTCGCCGCCGTATCGTAATCCTTGAAACTCGCCGATAGACAATATGTTGAACCTTAGCAGCCTGAACACGCCCGACCAGCTTGGGTCGCCTCGTCCAAATCACTTCGTGTCCTACGCGTTGTTCCTTCGGGAGTTTGCGCGCAATCCGCGGGGGACCGCTTCTGTGTGTCCCAGTTCGCCGATCCTGAGCCGGCGCCTGGCGGACTGCATTGATTTCGATCGGGTCCAGACCGTTGTGGACCTCGGGGCGGGTACAGGAGCCGTTACGCACGCCATCTTGGATCGCCTCCCGGACGACGGACGCCTCTTCGCGGTCGACAATAATGCCAGCTTTGTCGATCATTTGAGGCAGATTTTTCCAGATCCCAGGCTGGTGGCCGTTCATGCTCAGGCCAACGCTTTGGCGCCGACACTCCGGTCCCTTGGTTCGCCGCGCGTAGACGCTATCGTATCCTCGCTCGGTCTAACTTCCATGGAGCCGGGCGTGCGCCGGGAAATACTCAAGCACGCGGCATCCTGTTTAACGCGTGACGGAGCGTTCATTCAGTACCAATATCACTCTTCGCGGTGGTCGTGGCTGAACGCAAGAACAACTTCGCATTGGCCGTTCGAGGCAGAGCAACTGCTGCGGACTTTCTTTCGCGTGGTCGTCACACAGGATGTCCTGCTCAACATTCCACCGGCGCGCATCTTTGTTTGCAGCGACCCTTTAAGACGCACTTAGACTCGAGTCTCGCGCGCCCGATGTCGAAACCGGACATCGCGAACTGCTATTTTCTGGTCTTCAGCGGAGCATTTCCTGCCATCCGATGAAGGTATCCCACGCTCCCCATTCAAACCACGGCCGGCAGTTAGCGATATAGTAGTTCGTTGAAGGAGTATCGATGCCGTCCAATCGCAGGGATTTTTTTCAGACAGCGGCTATTGCCGCTGCCCCGCTATTTATCCCCAACTCCGCCTGGGGCGCCAACGACCGGCTGGCGTACGGCGTCATCGGCACCGGCGGCCGCGGACGCTATCTGAACGATAAATTCCAGAAACTCGGGGCACAATGCGTCGCACTTTGCGACATTTACGAGCCGAATTTGCAGTCCGCCCAGAAGCAGTCGCCCGACGCCAAGACCTACCTTGAGTACCACGATCTGCTGGGGCGTAACGACATCGATGCGGTGGTGATTGCATCTCCCGACCACCATCATTGCCCGATGCTGCTCGCCGCTATAGAAGCCCGCAAGGATGCGTATCAGGAGAAGCCGCTCTCGAAATCGCTGGAACAGAGCCAGCAAATGATTGAGGCTGTTCGGAAATCGAAGCAAGTGGTCCAGATCGGCATGCAGCGCCGTAGTGCGGAGTCGATCATGAAGGCCAAGAAACTGGTGGATGATGGAGTGCTCGGCCGCATCACAATGGTGAAGCCGCAGTGGAACTGGAACATCGCCAAGCCGCTGAATAACTCCCCATTGCCCGGCAACATCGACTGGGACAGATTCCTCGGAAGCGCGCCTAAGCGTGAAATCGAGCCGATGCGCTTTCGCTCCTGGCGTTACTTTTGGGATTACGCAGGGGGCAACATGACGGACCAGGGTACGCACTTAATGGACGTGGTGCAATGGTTCACGAAATCAATCGCGCCCAAGTCGGCAATTATGAACGGATATGTTGCGAAGATGAAAGGCGCCGAACACCCCGACGTTTTCTGCGCCGTGTTCGAATTTCCGGACTTGATGGCCACCTGGACTCTGAATTACGACAACGCTTACGAGAATGGCTGGTCCATCACATTTCAGGGTGATAAAGGCACGATGATTCTGGACGAGGAAGGATATCGAGTCTGGGCCGAGCCGTGGAAGCGGGATGCGGCGCCGTTGTACGAAGAGAAAGCGCCCGTCCCCGTGGAATCGCACATCCAGAACTTTCTGGACTGCGTGAAATCCAGAAGCGAACCCAACGCCCCGGTGCATGTAGCGGCGCAGGCGGTCGCAGGGCCGCACCTGGCGAACCAGGCGTTCCTGCGCGGTAAGAAGGTCAGCTTGTCGGAGGACGGCGCGGCGGCGGTTTGACCTCGCCTGCGTCGTACACTTACGACTGAGCCGGGCAAGACAGTCCTCGTAGTTGACGATTCGCCGCGTATCCGGCTGCTAGTCCGCGAAATCCTGCGAGATCTAAACTGGCGGATACTGGAGGCCGCTGATGCCGCTCAAGCTCTCCAAGCGGCCGCGGACCGCAATGGCGACATCGATCTGCTGCTCACCGATCTCAGTCTGCCGGGAATGAACGGTATCGAACTGGCGGCGGAGTTGCATCTGCGGTACCCAAGCATGAGACTCCTCTGCATGTCAGGTTACTCCTTACCCTCAACCGCGACTCACAGCGTCGAGTTCATTCAGAAGCCTTTCCGTCCTGAATCGCTGCTCCGGAAGGTCCGCGAGCTGTGCGGACCGTGAGTCGGCAGGTTACATAAAACCGTCAAAAGAAAAGAAACGGAACAACGACCCGAAGAGACGCAACTTTACGCGTATCTATAGCGTTGGTACTTATGTGGGCGAGGTTGCAGGGTCAGTTTAGGTGAGTTTAATGATCCAAGCACTCTCGCTCGTGCCGGAGATTGTCGATGATACGCGCAGTGCTGCACATTCGGAAAATGGTGGTTGGATTAGGAATGATAGCCGCGGCGTGGGCGCAGACCGTTCACATTCAGCCTGCAAGTCCCGCGGATTTCCCTGCGCTTGTCGATTCGAACAGCCCGGCGTACCGCAACAACGGAAAGCTGTACTTGTTCAATTCTCTGGATCTCCCTATCCGGAGCGAGGGCGGAGAGGTACCAGAATTTTCCAAGGCGCGCGCTGTTTTTATACAAGGGACCAATCGCTGGCGTTGGATTGAGGCCGCGTGGGCGGATAATGATGGCACAGTGTACGCCTGGTATCATGCAGAACCTTTGAATGTATGTCCAGGCCTTCCGCTAACGGCACCGCAGATCGGTGCTCTTGTTTCCCAGGACGGCATCAATTACCGGGATCTTGGCATTGTCCTCAGGTCCGGCTCAAAGCCGGATTGCAGTACGGAGAATGTTTACTTCGCCGGAGGTCACGGCGACTTTAGTGTGATCCCCGACCGCGATGGGAATCACTTCTACTTCCTCTTCACAAATTATGGGGGCCCAGTAGAAACCCAAGGCATAGCCATCGCGCGCATGGCGTTCCAAGACCGCGCGCAGCCCGTAGGTCATGTCTGGAAGTTTTATCAAGGCGATTGGAAGGAAGCGGGTGCGGGCGGCCGCGTAACGCCGGTCTTCACGGCCCGGGCGAATTGGAATAGCGACAACCCCGATTCCTATTGGGGGCCAGCCATCCACTGGAATACGGCGATTCAACAGTACGTTGTACTGATGAATGTTGCTCGCGACAGGTTGTGGAATCAAGATGGGATCGTCGTGAGTTTTAGTCCCGACATCGCAAATCCGACGTCATGGACCTCACCGCTAAAGCTCGTCGACGCGCCAGGATGGTACCCGCAGGTGATCGGCTACGGCCCGGATGACACCGATACGCTGGTGGGGGCCAAGGCGAGACTCTTCGTCATGGGGCATTCGGAGTGGGACGTTACCTTTGAGCCCGGCGCGGCGAGCGTGACCTCCGCACCCGCGAAGTCTAGCGGAGGGATGCAAGTATCCGCAGGACGCTCCCGTCGCGTCCGGTAGCTTAATCCGCCACTTTGCCCGAAGAGATGAAAGCGCCAGCGGCGACGCTAGCCGTGGGCGGTGAGAGTCGCGGACTGCGCACACGCCGGCGCCGCGTCCAGCGCCCGGCACTGCTGTTCGAGGTCGGCTGTGACTTGCCGCGCATAACTGATGAAGTGGTGCGCCGACAGCAGGACCGTAAATGCGAGCCATAACTTGGCCGGCTGGCGTAGATAATTTCGCAGGATGAGCCCAAAGAATCGCCAGTATGCCCGCCGATAGTTCGACCGTACCCCCTGCATCCACATGGAGGCAAACCAGACCCGCAATTCGTAAGACAATCGTGTCTTCGGCGGCTGCTGGTTGGCGCGCGGTTTCCACGCCTCTAATGATCGGTATGCGCGTTTGAAGAACGGCTCCGGCTCATATAGTCCGGTCAGCAATTGTCCGAGTCCCCGAAGCAGCACGGCTAAGGGCAGTACGGTACGGAAATTCGGCGCGGAGAAGTTTGAAGTACCCTGGCTGTCCTCGATGAGCCGGCCTTCCTTCCTCATGCGGTCGAATAGTGGAGTGGTCGGGGGCGCCTGAAGAACTCCTGCCATCGCCCAGGCGATCGCCGTTTTGTCGATGAACTCCAGTTGACGGTCGAAGATCGTCTCGTCGTCGGAATCAAAACCGACTATAAAGCCGCCCAGTACCCATAGCCCGCTTTCCTGAATAATCCGAATCTGCTGCAGGTTGTCACGCCGTAGATTCTGGAATTTGTGCGATTCTTTCAGTGCGTCGGAGGAAGGCGTCTCAATGCCGATGAACACGTACATGAAGTTGGCCTGCACCATGGCGGCAAGCAGTTCGGGGCGATCCGCCAGATCGATGGAAGCTTCGGTGTAAAACGAGAACGGGTGGCCGTGACTTTCCTGCCAGATTTTCAGATCGCGCGAGAGCTGCAGCGCCTTCGCGCTGTTGCCGATGAAGTTGTCATCGACGATGAACACTTCCTTGCGCCAGCCTAACCGGCGAAGCTCATCGAGCGACTCCATCATCTGGGCCGAGGTCTTGGTTCTCGGACGCCGTCCGTAAATCGTGATGATGTCGCAGAATTCGCATTGAAACGGGCACCCGCGCGAGAACTGCACAGGCATCGAGACGTAGGCATCTAGACGCAGGAGATCATAGCGGGGGACGGGGCTGGCTGCCATGTCGGGTTTATCGACGATGCGGTACATCGCGCGCGCGGTCCCCTTCTCTAGCGCGTCGGCAATTCCGGCGAAGGCCTCCTCCGCCTCCCCGACCAGCACGTGATCCGCTTGCAGAGCGAGCAGCTCAGGTTCACTGCTGGCCCACGGTCCACCGACGAAGGTGCGCCGTCCCAGAGATCGGGCCCGGGCCAGAGTCGTTAATGCGTCAGCGCGCTGCGCGTGCATGGCGCTGACCATGACGAGGTCGGCCCAAAGCAAGTCTGCGTCCGCTAATTCTTCGAAGGCTCGGTCCAGGAGGCGCAGTGTCCAAGCAGAGGGGCATAACGCCGCGACGGTGATCAGCCCCAATGGCGGCATATCCGATTTCTCGGGAATAATCGCCAACGTGCCTTCGAAACCCCAGAACGATGGGGGGAATTTTGGCCACACCATGAGAACCTTCACCTGCGAACCCAAGGGCGGAAACGTCTTCGCCGCGGTATCGCTCGGGAGCATGAATATGGTTGAGAGCGCTTCGGCTGAATGCACGGGCATCGACGAATCTCCTTGGACGCTGGGTTGAACCGCTTAATCCCGAGTCATGAAGTAATGAACAGCCGGGGTCACGACCAACGATAGCACCAGCGAGGCCATGACACCGCCAATCACGGCGATGGCCAGAGGTTGCAGCATCTGCGAACCAGCCCCCCAGGCCAGCGCCAGAGGTATCATACCCGCCACCGTGGCCAAAGCCGTCATCAAGATCGGGCGCAAGCGGCGGTCCCCGGCCTGGACCATCGCATCGAAGGCCGACATTCCTTCGGCCCGGAAGCGTTGGTCCGCGTCCAGCAGCAGGATGCCATTTTTCGCCACGATGCCGATCACCATAATCAGCCCCATGAATGACGAGATGTTGAACGTGGTCCCGGTAACCAGCAGGGCGAGGAACACGCCGGAGGTGGAAAGGATCGCCGATGATAAAATCGCCACCGGCGCCGCGAAGCCGCCGAATTCGAACAACAGCACCGTAAAGACCAACACGATGGCCAGCACCAGCACGGTGACCAGATCGTGGAACGAGCGCTGCTGTTCTTCGTAGGCTCCGCCGTACAACACGCGGATGGAGGGCGGCAGATGCATCGCGTTGACGGCTTTCTGGACCGCGGCGATGCCACTACCCAGGTTAAGGCCCTCTAAACGCCCCGTCACAGCGACGTCCCGCTGCAGGTTCTCGCGGCGGATCTCGGTTTGCCCCGGAGCGTCGATCACGGAGGAGAGCGATCCGAGTGTCGCGGTCTTTCCCGTTTGGCTGACCAGCAGAGTGTTCCGGATGTTCTCCACCGTGGAGTGGGATTCGGCGGGGTAGCGCACGCGTATGGTGTACGCACGATCGTTGAGTACCACCGGGGTGGCTGCGGGTTCACCTTGGATGATCGCGCTGGCGTCGAGTTCGATTTCATCGACTGAGAAACCGGCTCGCGCGGCAACTACGGGATCCACCTTGAAGGTGATAGCGGGTCCGCTGATGGTATTGTCGATGCCGTTCAGCACGTCCACCACACCCCTGATTTTCTTGATCTCGTCGCCCACTTTCGGAGCCCACTGCCGCAGAACGGCTGGATCCTGCGCAAACATCTTGATTTCGATCGGCTCCGGCGCGCTGGTCAGATCGCCGATCATGTCCTGCAATAACTGGATGAATTCCACTTGCAGCATCGGCAGCTCATCGCCCACTTTGGCGCGCACATCGGCGATCACCTGTTCGCCGCTGCGCTGGCGGTCACGCTTCAGCTTAACCGCGATGTCGCCCGTATTCGCTTCCGTCACCTGCGCCAGGCCAAGTTGCAGTCCGGTGCGGCGGGACGTATTCTCCACCTCGGGGATCTTCCGCAGAATGCCCTCGACTTCGCCGATGGCCCGGTTCGTTTCGGCGAGCGAAGATCCCGCGGGCATGATGTAGTCCAGAATGAAGCCGCCCTCGTCCATGGCCGGCAGCAGGTCCGATCCAAGCGCCCGGAAACAGACGAACGACGCTCCGATCAAGAGCCAAAACAAGTATCGAGAGGATTACCGGATGAGCCAAGGCTCCGCGTAGCACACGCTCGTAGAACCGCAAAATCCGGCCGAGGATTCCGCGCTTCTCGGCTTCCTCATGCGACAGCACCGGCGTGTGTGCCCCGGAACCGCGTCCTCGCAGGAAGTAGTGGCTCAGCGTCGGCGTCCAGGTGAGTGCCAGGAACAGGGAGGTCAAAAGCGCCATGGCCACGGTCAGGGCTAGAGCGCGGAAGAACACACCCGTGACGCCCGTGATCGAGATCAGCGGGAGAAAAACGACAATCGGCGTGATGGTGGAGCCTACTAGCGGCTTGCTGATTTCCCGGATCGCACTGCGAATCGCTTCAGACCGGTCCTGGCCCGCGTCGCGGTGCAGCACGATGTTTTCGACCACCACGATGGCGTCGTCGATCACCAGCCCGACAGCGGCCGCCAAACCGCCCAGCGTCATGAGATTGAAGCTCTCCCCCAGAATGCGCAGCGCGATGAAGGTGACCGCGATTGTAGCCGGGATCACCAGGCCCGCCACCAGCGAGGTACCCCAGTCGCGCAGGAATAGGACCAGTATGATCACGGCCAGCACCAGGCCGATCAGAATCGCATCCCGCACGCTCTTGATGGAGTCGTTGACGATTTCCGACTGATCATAGAAGGGCGCTAGCGCTACGCCCTTCGGCAGCGTCCTTTCGAATCGCCGCGATCTCGGCGTGAACTTCATCGGCGACTGTGACCGTGTTGCTCTCGGGCTGCCGGTTGATATTCAGCAGAACGGCGGGTTTGCCGTTGGCGGTGACAATGGTATAAACCGGCTTAACCGAATTGAGCACGGTGCCGATATCGCCGATCCTTACGGGGAGGCCCGCGGGGGTGGTCTTGATTACCAGATCCGCTATCTCGGCGGGCGTCCTGGCCTGGCCGCTTACCAGACTCAAAACAAGTTGGTGATTGTTTTCGATGAGTCCGGGCGAATCGATCAGGTTCCCCCGCTTAACCGCGTCGAGAATGTTGGGGACGGTGACCGCAGTCTGAATCATCTTCGCCGGATCGGCGCGAATTTCGAACTCGGGTTCCTGCCCGCCTTGCACGATGACGGTCGCCACTCCGCTGAGTCGGTTCAAGCGCGGCTTCATATCATAGGTCGCCATCTCCCATAGCCGGGTCTGCGGAACGGTATCGGAGGTGAGACTGTAGCCGACAATGGGGAACGCAGCAAAGGTCAGGCGATTCGCCGTCAGCCGTGTAGTCGGGGGCAGAGTGGGCTGCACGCGTGCGACGGCCGCGTTCACTAGCTCCAGCGTACGGTAGATGTCGATGCCCCACGCGAAGTACAGATTCACCTCCGCCGTTCCCCGGCTGGTGGTCGACTTGATTCGCTCCAGGCCGGGAACTGCGTTCATCGCTTCCTCGATAGGCCGCGTGATGGTCACCTGCATCTGATCGATAGGCATCACGCCATTGTCGGCGCCAATCACGATGCGCGGGAAATCCGTAGAGGGGAACACCGAAACGGAAATCCTGAATGCGAGATAGATACCGGCCGCCACCAGCGTCAGAATGACGAAGATGATCGGCTTTCCATGCTTCGCCGTCCAGTGTTCGTTATGCGGCGGCGCCGCTAGGACCGGCTCGATGACTCGGTCACTCATGCTCACCGGCCTTCTTGGCGCCGTCTTTCTTGTCGTCGTCCTTCTTGTCGGTGGGAGACGGCTTTTCGTCGTCTTTGTCTTTCTCCCCCTTAGCCGCCGCGGGCTTCTCGACCTTCACTTTCGCGCCATCGGTCAAACCCACCCCACCTTCGATCACGACCTTCTCGCCTACCTTCGCGCCGGTGAGGATCTGGGCCTTTTCCGCATTGCGGACGCCCACCTGTACCTTGCGCTGGTGCGCTACCGAGTCTGCGCCTACCACCATCAGAGCCGAACCGCCTTCTTCGGCCGGCAGCAAGGCCTCCGCCGGTACCACCACTGCGTCCCGGACGGTGCCGGCCATGATGGTCGCTCGCACCGTGCCGCCCGGCTTCAACAACTCACCGAGAGTTTAGTGCCTGTATCCACACTTCTAGCGTCGTACTTTGCGGATCAACCGCCGGGCTCACCACCGTCACCTTGCCGTTGACTTCAGTTGTTCCGTCTGTGGAGACCAGGCGTGCCGGTTGCCCCACACGTACGTACGAAGCCTGCGCCTGTGGGATGTTCACCCGGGCGATGACGCTGGAGATGTCCACGATGGTCAGCAGCGCCGCACCCGCCTGGGCCATTTCACCAGCGAACAAAGCCCGGTCGGCCACCACGCCCGAGATCGGACTCCGCACTTCCGAATACGACAGTTGCGCCTGTGCAGCATCGAGTTTGCCTTTCGCCGACTGCAGAGCCCCTTCCGCTCCTTTCACCTCTTCATGCCGGCCGACGGTCTGCAGGGATTCGAGGTTCTTCTGTGCGGTATCGAATGCGCTCTTGGCCTGCGCATACGAGACCGCGGCCTCGTCCACCAAGCGGCGAGCCAGGGCGCCCTCGCGAAGCAGCTGCTCGCGGCTGTCCAGCAGTTTCTTGGCGGCATCCAGTTGCTGTTTGGCCGACTGCACGTCGGACTGCGCCTTTACTACCTCATTCGGCACCGTCGCCGTGGACACGTTCCGGTAATTGGCCGCAGCCTGATCGTATGAGCCTTTGGTATCGGAGACAGCTGCCGCCAGGTCCTTGTTCTCCAGCGTGGCCAGTAACTGCCCTTTGCGAACGTGATCGCCGCGGTTGACATAGAATTTGCTGACCGGCGCGCTGATCTTCGGCATTACGGCGGATTGGTCCAGCGCGCGTAATATGCCTTCCGCCGTAACGATCCGCTGAATGGGTTCGGTGGTCACCTCGGCCACCTGCACGGGCATGACCGGCTCCGCCTCCTTCTCTTTCGGTTTGGAACAGCCGCAGAGAAATCCCATGGCCAGCGCCGCCGGCAGGAGAGCGATCGTTCGCATGCTCAGAACCTTCCTGTAAGAGTTTGCAAACCGGCGAGCGCGGCACGGTAACGTGCCAGGCCATCGTCGTAAGCGTTTCGCGCCTGTGACAGCGTAGTTTGGGCATCCACCACTTCCAGCGCCGTAGCCTCACCCGCCTGATATCGGAGTATGGTCAAGCGCAGACTTTCCGCTGAGAGATCCATGGAGCCCCGCAGCGATTCGAGTTGTGAACGGGCGGCCTGCGCCTCCAGATAGAACGAATTTAAATTAGCCTGCAATCCACGCTGGGCGAAAGTCAAATCGTATTGAGCCTGCTGGCGCTGCAACTCGGCTTGACGCACTTTACTGTGTGTCGCTCCCCAATTCCAAACGGGGACAGTGACGGTGCCTTGCACCACCGATCCCAAATTCTTGCGCCCATCCGGACCGTGAATGCCGAGAACATTGGCATCGATACCGTAGAAATAATCCAACACCAGCGACGGATAATAAGCCGCCTTTGCCACGTTGACGGCTGAATTGGCCTGCTTCATTCCGGCTTCAGCGGCGCGAACGTCAGGGTTGTTCGACATCGCCAGTGAGCGGACTTCGTCGAGAGCGGGCAGTGGTGTATCGGCGCGAAGATCATCGGCAATGTTGTATTGCTGCCCCAGATCGGAAAACAGTATCACTCCCAGCGCCATTCTCGCCTTCTGCACATTAGTATCCGCGTCGGCCAGGTCGCGCTGGCGCTGCTGATACTGCAGCTGCGCTTTGATAACATCCGCGCGGGCCACTTCGCCCCCGCGCTCCTGCTTTTGCGTGATGTCCAAGAACGTCCGGGCCTCTTCCACGCTACGCCGGGCATTGGCCGCATGCCGCTGCGCTGTGATGAGCCCGTAGTAATTTTGCACCACCGTCGCCACCAGTCCGCGGGCCGCGACGTCCTGCCGTGCCCGCGCCGCAGCCTCGGCGGCTAACGTCCGCTGGTAATCGGCGCGCTTGGCAAACGAAAACAACTCGGCGTGAACCGTTGCCTGTTCGTTATACACGTGAACACCGTCGTTCGCCACAAAGACCCCCGACGGGGTTCCATTTCCCTGCGTGTAAATGTACTGATTAAAGACGCTGAGATTCGGAAACAGCGCCGCTTTGGCCTGCACGCGATCTTCGCGCGCAAGCCCTGCTGCGATGTAGGCCTGCATGAATTGCTGGTTATAATTCCGCGCACGCTCAAGGGCTCCGGCCAGATCCAGGGAAAGGGGCTGCCCCGGGGCTGCACTCTGGGTAAATTGCGGACCCGTGGGGTTCGCCTGCTGAGCGGCCGCTCCGGGTGTCCGTCCAGCGGCGCCCGCCGGCGGGTTACCCGCGGCGCCTGGCGGCCGATTCGCAGGTGGTTGCTGCGATGCCGGACCGCCAGGGTTGCCGGATGGTTGCGCGGCAACGAAGCCAGCGAAGAGCAGTGCAACGAATGTCGCTTTGGACATCAACCGCGCCTACTGCCCGAGCACCAACAGGGAGAACGAGTCGGGCAACATGGCAGGACGAGGACGCGCCTTTTCCGCCGTCGCGGCCGGGGTGGGACCATACTGCGCCATCGGCAAATACAGCTTATGGGTTTTCTCGTCCACTGTCATCGTGCGTGCGCCGCGTGCGGTTTTTGCATTCTCAACGACTTCATATTTGCTCCCGTTCTTGCGTATCACAGTAAGCGTTCCGTCCTCTCCATTGGAACTGAAGGCCAGACCGGATCCAGGATCGTAGGCCGCGCCATCCGCGCCACCCCCGATGGGCAGCGTGGCAACCACCTTACCCGCGTCTGGGTCTGAAACTACCATTACCTTATTTGCGCACACTGAGAAAATACGCCGCCCCTTGGTGTCCATAGCGAGGCCCGACGGTTCCTCGCAACCTTCGAGAGTATACCGCTTGAGAACCGAGTGCTTCGCCGCGCTCAGCTCAACGATCTCATGCGTGTCCTCGATGTTGACGTAGACCTTGCCCTTGCCGTCACTGGCCGAGAATTCGGGCTTGCCGCCAAGGGGAATGGTAGCGAGAACCTGGCCGGTCTTGGCGTCGATCGCAGTAGCGTCTTTGGATCGGCCGTTGAAGGTGAATACGCGGTTTGAAGAAGCGTCGTACTGGATGGCATCCGGATTCTGGCCGGTAGCGATGTGGCCGGTCACCGCCAAAGTCTTCAGGTCGAAAATCGTTACGTTATTGCCGCGGCCATTGCTGGTCCAGCCACGGTTCAACTCCGGAGCGACAGCGATGCCATGGACGCCGGGCGTGTCGGGAATCTCTCCCACCACCTTCTCGCTATCCACGTCCACCACCAATGTTTTGGTGGCGTGCGATACGTAAAGACGGCGTGCGGTGCTGTCCATCGTGAGGTAGTCCCACCCGCCTTGTCCTCCGATCTGGACCTTGCCGAGGATGTGAAAGCCGTTAGGCGCGCCCACCACGGCAGCGGCCAATAGGATGACAGGAACAGCGGTTTTCATAAGGGGAACCTCCTAGGTTCAGTACTACCAGTAGAGCGCACGGACATGAAAAATGGCTGAAATCAAAGAATCGAACAAGTTCTGGGGAGTGCCACGTTAGAATAGGTGAGGACGAATGCGGTTCTTTCTCCATCATCTACCAGACGTTGTCCTGGTGGTACTTGCGATCCTGGCGCAATGTTTCATAGTGAGACAGCTACGCCCTTCCGGCTGGTTGGCCATCTCGATCCTGACGATCGGGCCGGGCCTGATGGTGGCCGGCCTCTTTCTGCGTTCACAACGGATCATGGCCTGGTTTCCGTTACCGGTGAGTACATGGCTGGGCACGGGCTCTTTCTTAACACTTCTCCTCTCGCTGGGCTGCGCGCTCGCCATTGCTGCCTGGATATGGATGCCGAAGCCGCAACCGTATCATAGTCCCGAGCGGCGCCAATTTCTGTTCGCGACACGCGCGGCGGTCCTGGCTGCGCCCGTGGTCGCCACCGGGTACGGGGTGTTCATCCAACGGGACAACTTCCGTGTGCGCGAAGTGAGCATTCCCATTCGCGGGTTGGCCCAGGAACTTGACGGGCTGCGGCTGGTGCAGTTGAGCGACATCCATCTGAGTCCGTTCCTCAGCGAACGGGAACTGGCGCGCACGGTAGATATGGCGAATGAGACCGGTGCGGATCTGGCGCTGGTTACAGGCGATATCATCACGAGTTATCACGACCCGCTGGATGCCGGCATCAAACAATTAGGACGCCTGCGCGCCCAGAGTGGCGTGATCGGCTGTCACGGCAATCATGAAATCTACGCGAAAGTCGAGAACTATGCAACCGAAGCGGCGGCCCGCGTGGGAATCCGTTTTCTTCGCAACCAGGCTGAAGTATTGACATTCCGAGGATGTCCCATCAACTTCGCGGGCGTCGATTACCAACCCATGCATGAACCGTATCTGCGAGGCGTGGAAAGACACATTGTCAGGGGGATGCCGAATATTCTGCTCTCGCATAACCCCGATGTTTTCCCCGTCGCGGCTGCCCAGGGCTACGATCTGACACTTTCCGGGCATACCCATGGCGGTCAGATTACGATTGAGATCTTGCATCAGAACGTCAGTGTCGCCAGGTTCTACACCCCCTATGTGTACGGACTTTATCAGGAGAACGGCGCCTCCGTGTACGTGACAAGAGGAATTGGGACTGTCGGGGTACCAGCGCGCTTGGGAGCGCCGCCCGAGGTTGCACTGATCCGCCTGTGCGCTACCTGATCCTGAGCGACATTCACGCTAACCGGCAGGCCTTGGAAGCGGTGCTGGAACAAGCGGCGGGTAAATACGACGCCATCGCGTGTTTGGGCGACATCGTGGGGTACGGCGCCGATCCGGCCTTCGCCGTGGATTGGGTTCGCTCTAACGTGAAGTCGCTCGTGCGCGGAAATCACGATAAAGCCTCGGTCGGACTGGAGGATCTGGAGTGGTTCAATCCTGCGGCGCGCCAGTCTGCTTTGTGGACGCAGGGCCAACTCACCAGCGATGAGGTGCAGTGGATTCGCAATCTACCGATGGGACCTGTTGAGTTGGAGGGGTTCGACCTGGTGCACGGATCGCCCCTCGACGAAGATGAGTACGTAGTAGGTCTTCGCGAAGCGGCCGAAGTGTCGCCCTACCTGGAGCGCGCGGTTTCGTTCTTCGGCCACACCCACCTGCAAGGCGGGTTTATGCTGCACAGAAACGGGGTTATGCGCCTGCCCCGCCCCTCACCGCGGGAGACGGAGATTTCGCTTCAGCTGGAACCCGATTCGTGGTATCTGCTCAACCCGGGTTCAGTGGGCCAGCCTCGGGATGGCGACCCGCGCGCCGCGTATGCGATATTCGACAGCGATCAGCGAGTAGTCACCTACTACCGCGCGCCGTATGATATCGGCGAAGCGCAGCGCCGGATTCGAGCGGCAGGACTGCCCGATCTTCTAGCGGAGCGACTCGCCTTGGGACAATAAGCTCCGGTCTATACCTCTGCCAAGAACGCTGTGGTCTTGATGCCCGAGATATCAAATCTCTTCCGGCATCGCATGTTCTTGCAAGCCACCTTGTCATCCAGCAACACCATGTAGCTCTGGGCCTTCTTGAAAATTGCGCGTGCACGCTCGTCTGCGTTGCCGGGCAGGCGGTCGATCTTCTTGCGCAACAGCCACCGCAACTCGTACGTATCGGCCGTCTTGCAAAATGGGCAGTTCAGAGTCGCAGGCTTCGTGGTTGGCGACTCGCGATAGAAACTGCGTTCATCCATGTTGTAAGTTCTCTCTCATGCTCGCCCGACTGCGGCGAGGGAAGTAATCTTCGCAAAGCTGGCGTCGAGACGCGACGCAAATTCGTCCACATCGGACCTTGTAATATTCAGCGGCGGGGTGAGCCGCAAGCAGTTTCCGTAAGTGCCGCCTTTCCCGATCAGGAGCCGGTTCTCACGAGCGGCGTCCATGACTTGAGCGGTCAAACCCGGAGCGGGTGTCTTCGACTGACGATCCTCCACCAGTTCCAGCGCCTGAATCAGCCCCATGCCCCGCACATCGCCGATGATCGGGTACTTGGCCTTGAACTCGTCCAGCTTGCCGCGCAAGTAGACCCCCATCTCGGCCGCATTGATCATGAGCCTGTGTTCGTCGATGTAGTCGATCACCGCCTTCGCAGCAGTGGTCGCGACGGGGTTGCCGCCGAACGTTGAAATGGTGACGCCTTTGATCGAGTCCGCGATTTCCGGCCGCGCGACGGTGAGCCCGATGGGCGTTCCATTGCCCAGGCCCTTCGCACTGGTAAGAATGTCCGGCGTGACGCCGTACTGCTCGATGCCGAACCACTTGCCGCCCGTCCGGCCCCAACCGGTTTGCACTTCGTCGCTAATAAAGACTCCACCGTAGTTACGTACGATCCCTTCTACAATTTTGAAATACTCTTTCGGAGGCGTGATGAAGCCTCCAACGCCCTGGATAGGCTCGGCAATGAATCCGGCAATGCGGCCGGACGTGGTGGTTTTGATCAGTTCTTCGACATCGCGGGCGCAGGCAACATCGCATTCCGGATACTTGAGTCCGAACGGGCAGCGGTAGCAGTACGCGCTGTGGGCATGCACTACGCCTCCCGGCACCGGTTGGCCGGAGCGCCACGCCGCGTTTCCAGTTAACGCCATGGCCAACTGCGACCGGCCGTGATAGGAGTGACGCAGCGCGATGATCTCGTGCGATCCGGTGTAGCAGCGCGCCGCTAGAATCGCAGACTCGTTCGCCTCCGTTCCACTGTTGGTGAAGAACGATTTCCGGAGCGCCCCACCACCCGGCGTAATCCCGGCGATGCGCTTAGCCAGCGCGGCTTGCGGCTCGTTGGCGAAAACGGTGGAGACATGCTGCAGTGTGTCTACCTGCTTTTTCACCTTCTCGTTGATCGTATCGTTGCAGTGCCCGACGCTGATGGTAACGATGCCCCCGAAGAAGTCGAGGTACTGGGTATTGTCGGCATCGTAGACAAACTGGTCTTTTGCGCGCGTGATGACCAGCGGTGTTTCGAAGTAGTGGAATACTGCCGGAAACAGAAACTGCTGGTTGGCGAGAATGACTTCTTCTTTGGTCATGGATGGGCCCGAACCGACCTCGTCTAGTGTAGCTCAGCTTAGGCAAGTTCGCCGCGCTTCACAGCTTGAATTGCGAGGTCCGCCGCCCGGTAAGCTAAGGCTTGAATCGTCGCGGTAGGCTGCTGCCGGGCCGAGGTGACAAAGCCGCTGCCGTCCACGATGAACAAATTGGAGACGTCGTGAGTCCGGCTGTTCCGATTCACGACGGAAGTTCTGGGATCATTTCCCATTCGGCAAGTGCCCATCAAGTGGCGCGACGGCATCATGTCCTCTACCGCCATGGGCTGAGTCCAGATCTTTTTTGCGCCGGCGGTTTCCAGGATTTCGACCTGCCTCAACAACATCCAATTCAGCGTAGCGATGTCGTCCGGATGGTGATCGTGCGTAACGCGGATCGCGGGCAGTCCCCAGGCATCCTTGACTTCTGGATCGAGAGAGATCGAGTTTTTCTCCTGAGCCAGGGAGCTCGTGTGCGCCAGCAAAGACATTGTCCGCGTGAAGTAGGTCCGGATCAGATCCTTATATTCGCTGCCCCATTTCGGCAGGTCCTGCGGCATTCCATGCAGAGCGAAACCGGCCGGGTAATAGTCGAAGCGCGCGTCGATAGCCCCGCCGCCATAGAAGCCGCGCTTCGGATCCGCACGATAATAGTCGTGAATGATCCGCGTGACCTGGATGCCCTTGTACTCGTTCAGAGGATGGTCGAACAGCCCGCTGGCGAAACCGCCGTTGTCCCACATCAGATACTTGCCCACGAGCCCACTGGAATTGGCGAGACCCTGAGGAAAGCGGCTGGACTTCGATAGCAAGAGCAGACCGGGCGTCTCTGCCCCATTCGCACACAAGATTACGGCTTTCGCACGTTGTCGAACTTCCCGGCGATCGGCATCGAAATAGATGGCTGCCGTTGCGCGGCCGCTCGCGTCGGTCTCGATCTTCCGGACGTAAGAGTTAGGCCGGATCTCGCAACGTCCCGTCTTCTCAGCACAGGGATGACTGTAACCAGGGTGCTCGATTTGGCGCGCATCTCGCATCCGAAGGATTCGCAGAAGCCGCAACTGACGCACGCGCTTCGGCCCTGATAGGGCTGCGATAGAATAGCCACGGGCGCGGGATAGGGGTGCAGCCCCAACTGTTTCGTCGCCCGCTCAAAGATAACCCCGGAAGACTTAACGGGCATCGGCGGCAGCGGATACGGTTTGGAAGGAGGCGCTTCAAAAGGATTTGCGCCAGCCAAGCCGGAGATGCCGAGTTCGTACTCGGCCTTGGTGTAGTACGGTTCCAGATCAGCGTACTGGATGGGCCAGTCCGCGAATCCCGTACCGGGGATGTTCCCGAACTCGCTACGCTCTCTGAAATCGCTCTCGTGAAAGCGCCAGTAATTGCCGGTGAAGTGAACGCTTCCGCCGCCCACCTGGCGGCCGTACTCGATGGCTTTCACCAGTTTCGCAGGGTCCGCTTCTGTCTTCCGGAAGGTGATGGGCTGCAATCTCGGATCGTTCGTGAGGCCGGGTTCGAAGGTGTATTTGATCTCGTCGTGCGTGTAGTCTTTCTCGCGGAGGTAGGGACCTTGTTCCAGCACGACGACTTTGAACCCGGCGGTGGATAATTCTTTCGCCATCACCCCGCCTGCGGCGCCGGCGCCGATGACCAGGAAATCGACCGGGTCTGCCGGCCGAAACTTCACGCTGCTCATTCTTTGTGACCGTTGATCTGCGCGTCGTAGTAGCCGAAGGGGGGCTGGAAGGCCATGCGATCCTCGAAGCCGATGTGCGTCCATCCGACACGGCCGCGATTGCCGCCATAGCTCGGATTGGCAAGGAAGCCTAACACGGTGTGTGTTCGCAGTAGCTCGAAAAACGAGGTGGTTTCAATGCTGCGGATCAATTGAATCTGCTGCTCTCCGGTGAGTGCCGCGATGTTGGCCGAGTTTGGAAATAAATCCTTGCGTATGCCCTGTAAATGGATCATGCCCAGGCGATATGCTTCGCGCTGATCGGAGTGAAAAGTCGACAAAGCGCGGTCGATGAAGTAGATCACTCCGGCCTTCAAACGGCACGTGGGTTGACGACTGCGCGGCATCGTGGGCATGCCTCTGCGCGGCGGCAATATCGGCGGACGCAATCGCTGCGAAGCAGTTCTGCATCCAATGCCGGCGCGTCCACATGTTGCTACCGGGGCGTGAAGTGTAAATCCGAGATTGCGATTTCGTCGTTGCCGGGAATGACGAATCCGAACTTACCATCCGGAGAGTTCTTGGCCGGTTGGCTATCGAGAGTGAACCACGTGTCGCCGACCTTCATGCGGTGCACGATTTTGTCGGGTGTGATATCGATCTGTATGGTGTACGTGCGATCATCGTCATCGCGAACGTGGTCCCGCGCCCGCGATCCATCCGGTCCCCTCGCTAGGAACTTCTTCTTGTCTACCTCGAACTGCGAGTAGCCTTCACCATTCTCCACGAACCACCGGAGTTTTCCCCGCGAAATAAGTTCCCCGCCTTTCGCAGATGCGCGGTGAAGGTGATGGTACCAGGCAAGTGGCCGGATCGCACAATGACGCGGTCGCCACCCTTGCGGACGTACTCGCTGCCCTCCTTGGACCACCCGTCCCAACTGAGGCTCGGACCCGGTTTTGGCGGCACAACGGGTAGTTTAACTTCCCGAGAGAGAGCGATTTCGACATTGCGGCTCTCACCGCGGACAACGGTGGTGCGCTCGCTCCGTTCCACAAAATCAGCCGCTTTGGCAGTGAAGATATAACTTCCGGGCTCGAGCTTCAGTGTGGATCCATCAGCCGGGTGGGATTGCGATTCGTCGGTACGCCGGTACGTGACGGTAGCATCCGCCGGCGACACTGCCAGGTGCACGGCCGCAGGCATCGACGCCAGGGTGATGTCGGCTCCGTTGATCACCAGCGTTTCGCCCCCTTTCAGGGTTCGCGAGACGCGGCGTGTGACGTACCCGTCGCGGCGGATCTCGATCGCGTGTTCGCCGGGTTTGAGGTTCGCAGCGGCAAGCGCGCCGTCTGCACCTACGCGCCCCACCACGCGATCGTCGATCGCGATCTGCGTTCCCGCAATGGCATTTCGAATCTCCAGGCTAGCTACCAACTTCTGCGGCGCTGTCAGAGGCAATAGAACCCTTGTCTCCTCGCCTTTTTTCACCTCGACCGTCTGTTCAGGTGCGGAATCAAACCCAGGCTTGACAACCTTGACTGCAATGGTGCCCAATGTCAGGACTCGCAATTCACCACGCTTCGTTTTTCGCCAGTAGGGTTTGCCGTTCAGGAAGACGGTGGCCCCGTCTTCACCGGTGGACACCACCAAAGTGCCTTTGTCGATGACATCCGCCTTTAAAAAGGCCGTCAAGGTGGGAATGGGTCCGAAGGACACGAGTAGATTGTGCTGCTCCTTCCCCTCTCCTACGGTCAGCGTTTGTTCTCCCAAGGGCACCTCTTTCAGGTCAAAGCCCGTTGGACTCGCATCGCCGACAGGTTTGCCGTTGAGCGCCACCTTGACTGGGACGGCGGCACTGCTTTGGAGCTTAGCCTGATTGCCCAGGCTCGCGACAACCACAGCCTGCATGTTGGCCGTTGTAACCGGCCCCGTGACGACGGGCTGCTTGCCATTTGCAGTCTCGAACGAAATCTTTGCCTCGCCATTCTTACCCATCAGGCGTAACGAATGTTTGCCGGCCTTGACGTGTTCGAGGACCAATTGTCCATCGGCGAGCTCGACCGCCTTTTGCCCGTCCAGCACCGCCGCGGCACCTTCGAGATCCGTAAACAATCGGAGCGTCTGTGTCTGCGCCACGAGATTCAGATTCACGTTGATCGGATTGCCGGGAACCACGGTGACGCCCGTCGCACCGGGGTCGAATCCGTCCAGCGATGCGGTCACCTGATAGTTCCCGGGCGCCAGATTCACGCGGCAGTTCGATTTACACTTCGGCTCGCCGTTCAATCGAACAGCTGCGCCCGGAGGAATGGTGGCGATGTCCACGGGAACGCTACCCACACCACCCTTAGCGGCCGCCGCGACGCTGGACGGCATGTTGTGATTCCTCGCAATCTGCACCAGAACCACGAAAATGATCAGCCAGGCGGCGATACCCAGCCCGGCGCCCATCAGGATGGCGCGGCGCAGATTTAAGGGCTTGGAGACCGGCGCGGGCACCGGCCGCTTCGGCTCATTGGGAGCGGGTAGCTCCACCACCACCAATCGATCGGGCGCCTGGGCTGGAGCATTGGGTGAAGTGGCTTTCGTACCCTTGGAGCTCTGTTTCAGGGCCAGGCCCTTGTCGATGACGTGCTGGCGCAGTTCCGCCACAGCGAGTTGAACGTCAAAATCGGTGTCGTTCTGACGTCCGATCTCGGCGACGCGATGAAAGATCGGCTTCAGTTTGCCGAGTTCCGTCGCACTCGCTACTCTTGCATCGAGGCTCTTCAGTTCTTCAAGAGGGAGCATACAGGCCTGAGTAGCCCTACTCGAATTATAATGTTGCGCTATTGTTGTTGCGCTACACTCAGCGGGTGGTTAAAGCCTTCCTCCTCACAGTACTCCTGATTGTTGACATCCAGGCCCAACTCTCCGCTGATCTCATTTTAGTGGATGGCAAGATCTGGACTAATGATCCCAAGCGGCCTACCGCCCAGGCAGTGGCCTGCCGGGGGACCACGATTGCCGCCGTTGGAACGATCGATGAAATTCGAAAAACCTCCGGCCCGAGTACGCGTGTCATCGATCTGCGAGGACGCCTGGTGGTGCCGGGCTTCAATGACGCGCATGTCCACTTCTATACCGGGGGCACGGATCTGGCCAGCGTTCAATTACGCGATGCCCGGTCAGAGTCGGAATTCCGCAGCCGGATTCAGAAGTTTGCGGCGAAGCTGCCGGCCGGACGTTGGATCACGCGGGGGAGTTGGGATCACGAAAACTGGACGCCAGCGCGGTTGCCCACTCGCCAGTTGATCGATGCCGCCGCAGGCGATCATCCCGTCTTTGTCAACCGGCTGGACGGTCACATGGCGCTCGTCAATACACGAGCGCTGAACCTTGCGGGGATCACCCGGACGACGCCGGATCCCCCAGGCGGGACCATTGTACGCGACGGAAGCGGCGAGGCTACAGGGATTCTGAAGGACGCGGCGATGGATGCCGTGTACCGGGCGATCCCGCCGGCTCAGCCTGCCGAAATTGCCGAAGCCATACGGGCTGCGATGCGCTATGCCGCGGAACGTGGGGTGACCAGTGTGCAGGACATGTCCGCGTCTCCAGAAATTCTGCGGGTTTATCAGGACCTTCTTCGCAAGGATGAGCTGACAGTCCGGATCTTTGCATTCCAGCCGCTGGCCACCTGGTCCCGACTGGCTGCAGTAGGAGTACAGGCCGGGCTGGGGAGCGATCGGCTCAAAATTGGCGGGCTAAAGGGTTTCGCCGACGGCTCGCTCGGATCCACTACTGCGCTGCTCTTCGAACCTTATCTCGATGCTCCGAACACATCCGGGCTGGCGAACGGTGAGATGATCCCGGAAAGCAAGATGCTGGATCACATCACGCGAGCCGACGGGGCCGGATTGCAGGTGGCGATTCATGCCATCGGAGATCGAGCGAACCATCTCATTCTGGATATGTACGAGCGGGTTGTGCAGCGCAACGGCGCTCGGGACCGGCGGTTCCGCATCGAACATGCGCAGCACTTACGGGCCGATGACATTGTGCGGTTCGGGGCGCAGAAAGTCATCGCGTCCATGCAGCCATATCACGCCATTGATGACGGCCGCTGGGCGGAGAAAAGGATCGGTCCCGAGCGGGCCAAGGGAGCGTACGCCTTTCGCACCTTGCTGAACAACGGAGCGACGCTGGCTTTCGGCTCAGACTGGTTCGTTGCGCCGATGGATCCGCTGCTGGGCATCTACGCCGCAGTGACACGACGGACTTTGGACGAGAAACGGCCAATGGGATGGGTGCCGGAACAAAAAATCACGGTGGAAGAGGCGTTGAGGGCGTACACGCTTGGATCGGCCTATGCGAGCTTTGACGAACGTGTGAAAGGATCCCTCGAGGTGGGGAAGTTGGCGGATCTGGTAGTGCTGTCTGACGACATCCTTAGTATCGATCCGGCTCGAATCCGCGATAGCAAGGTGCAGATAACGCTAATGGGCGGAAAAATCGTTTACGACCGCAATCGGCCGCGCTGAATTGATTTGGCTTTGTTTAGTTTTCTGAAAGACCCAACCCTTTCGGGCGCCAGGGAGGTTTGCTTCAGGGGTCTTTAATGAGGTTAGTCTCGCTTTGGTGGGAGTTGCCTCCCTGGCTTAATTCCAATTCTAGGATATGGAATTCAGAAACGCAAGCTTATTCTGTGTGAAAATCAAGATTTTTTGACCTCCACCCCGGCCCACTCCTCTAAAACCTTGATTGTAGAGCAGAAATCGTCATCAGCATAGCCTTTAGACGAGGCTGCCTGGAACATCTGCTGCGTCAATCCCGTTAACGGAAGAGGCACACCGAGCCGTTTTCCAGAATCCAGAGCCATCCCCACGTCCTTGTGCATCCATTTTGTGGAAAACAGCGGCTCGAAGTTGCGGTTAAGAATGTAGGGCGCTTTAAACGAAATCAGACCGCTCTTCGCCGCGCTGTTGTTGAGAATGTCCAGCATCAACTCCGGCGCAATGCCACCCTTAGTGCTAAGTACCATCCCTTCGTTGAAGGCGAGCATGATGTTAGCCAGCACCAGGTTCTGGGTCAACTTCGCCTGGAGACCCAGACCCGGGCCGCCGCAGTAGTAAAACAGCTTACCCATCGGTTCGAACCACGGCTTCGCGCGTTCGAAAGCCTGTTGGTCGCCGCCGATCATGAAGGTCAAAGTGGCGTTCTCCGCGCCAGGCTTAGACCCAGTGCAGGGCGCATCCAGGAAGGAAACTTGCTTTGCGGCGAACTGCTTGCCGATTTCGACACTGACCTGCGGCGAGATGGTGCTGCAATCGGCGACGATCGTACCAGCCTTGACGCCGTCTAGCAATCCGTCTTTTTCGACGGCCACCCGCCTCGACATCGCACTGTCGCCGACACAATAAAAGATGCATTCAGCATGCTGAGCCACTTCGCGCGGGGTCCCGCAGACCTTCGCCTTTCCTCCATCTGCCAGTTGCTCGGCCTTTCCTGGGCTGTGCGACCACAACGCGACATCATGCCCCGCTTTGATTAACTGCCGGGCCATCGGCATCCCCATAATTCCAAGACCAAGAAATCCAAGCTTCGCCATTATTCCTCCAAGCGGCCAGTGTACCAAAAGAGCCCCATTGCCACCTCCCAGTCCAAAATGGTATGGTATTGATCGGTATTGGCATGCTCCCGCCTATCCAACTTAACGAGCTCGGTGACGCCCCGCTTTACCGTCAACTTTACGAACAGATCAAGTCTGCCATTGTGTCGAGAGCAATGCCCAAGGGCGAGCGGCTTCCAGCCACTCGAGAATTGGCTGGCCTGCTTGGACTGAACCGCACCACAGTTTCGGCCGCGTATGACCTGCTGATCAATGATGGACTCATCAGCGGACAAGTGGGACGCGGCAGCTTCGTCACTCATCAGCCATCTTCTGGAAGCAGCCGCTTGAACTGGCGGGATTTGTTAACTCCAGGATTAGCGGCGCCGGCCTTTGTCGCCGATTCTGAAATCAGCTTCGTCGCATCGCGCCCGTCGGAACTGCTCTTCCCTCTCGAGGATTTCCGGAACACCTGTCAGGAAGTAATCACAAGCGGCGAGGCGGCCAACATTCTCCAATTGGGAACCCCGGCGGGCTATGCGCCCCTTCGTCGATACCTGCTGGATACGGCCCGCCAGGAGGGCGCAGCGCAGGCGACGGACGATATCGTTATCACCAGCGGGTGCCAACAAGCACTCGACTTGATCCAGCGCTCGCTGGTGAGCCCCGGCGATGGCGTTGCAATCGAGGATCCTGTTTATCCGGGATTGAAGAACGCCTTCGCGGCGGGAGGCGCGCGCCTCATCCCCGTACCAGTTGGACGGGACGGCGTGGATCTCGAAGCGGTTGCGCGCATGCTGAAGTCGGAGCGCCCGCGGCTTTTAGTGATTACATCGTCGTTCCAAAATCCGACCGGCACCAGCATCCCGGCCGCTGCGCGCGCTTCACTCATCCGGCTGGCGCAGGAGTATCGCGTCATCCTGGTGGAGAACGATATTTACGGGGATCTGCGATACGAAGGCGAGCGCATTCCCACTCTGAAGCAGTTGGATGCCACAGGCGATACGATCCTGCTGCGAAGTTTTTCGAAGACCGCTTTTCCGGGGCTGCGGGTGGGGTGGATCATCGCTCCCCGGGAGGTGACGCGGCGCGTGGCGGAAGCCAAGCAATGGTGCGATCTGCACACCGATCAGCTTTCGCAAGCTGTGCTGCTGCGGTTTTGCGAATCGGGGCGGCTGGCCTCCCACCGCGCGCGCATGTTGACCGCGGGTCAGGAGCGCTTGCGGGCAGTGATCGAGGCGTGCTCGCGACATCTGGCCGGCATCGCAACGTTTACGCGTCCGGAGGGAGGCATGAGCGTTTGGGTGACATTCGCGGATCGGATCGATACAGCGGATTTGTTACCGCGCGCACAGCACAAAGGTGTTGCCTATCTGCCGGGCAGATATTTTGCGGTGGCTAAGGAACACCGGTCATCGCTGCGTTTGAGTTTTGCCGGCCTAGCCCCGGATCGGATCGAAGAAGGCGTCGCGATTCTCGGCCGCTTGTTCGCGGAAGATGCCCGGCGCCTGCGGTCAATGATGGATTCGGAGCCGGAACCGGCAATGGTGTGATGTGGAAATAACTGAATCGAGGAACAACGAATGTACATGGACGAGCAGTTTCGATTGAAGGTTGGTCTCGCCGAGATGTTGAAGGGCGGCGTGATCATGGACGTAACCAATGCCGACCAGGCCAGGATTGCGGAAAAGGCTGGAGCCGTCGCCGTCATGGCTCTCGAGCGAGTTCCCTCCGACATCCGCAAGGAAGGCGGGGTGGCCCGCATGGCATCCATCCGGATCATCCGCGAGATCATGCACACGGTGAGTATTCCGGTGATGGCAAAGGCTCGCATCGGTCATTTTACGGAAGCTCGGATATTGGAAGCGCTGGCGGTGGACTACATCGACGAGAGCGAAGTGCTGACCCCGGCCGATGAGGAACATCACGTCGACAAGCGCGATTTCAAGGTTCCATTCGTGTGCGGCGCGCGCAACCTGGGCGAGGCATTGCGGCGCATTGCGGAAGGCGCGGCGATGATTCGCACCAAGGGGGAAGCCGGTTCAGGCAACATCGTCGAGGCGGTTCGCCATATTCGGACCATCGTCAAGGAGATGAAGCAGCTGACGGTGCTCGGAAAGGAAGAGTTGATGTCGGAAGCCAAGAAGCTGCAGGCGCCGCTGGAACTGGTGCAGTACGTGGCTGAACACGGCAAGCTGCCGGTGCCCAACTTCTCAGCGGGCGGGATTGCTACGCCCGCCGATGCGGCACTGGTCATGCAGCTCGGCGCTGAGGCGGTATTCGTCGGCTCGGGGATCTTCAAATCATCCGATCCCGAGGCGCGGGCGAAGGCCATCGTCAAGGCGGCGACATTCTACAAGGATCCTGAGAAACTGCTGGAAGCCAGCGAGGAACTCGGCGAAGCGATGCCGGGCCTGGAGATTGGCAAGATCGCCGAGGGCGAACTGCTGCAGACCCGCGGCTGGTGATGAACAACGGCAAGCCGAAGATTGGCGTACTCGCGCTGCAGGGCGATTTCGAGGCTCACGGGAAGGCGCTCGTCCGGGCGGGCGCCGAACCCTCCGAAGTGCGTGATGCGGAGCAACTCAAGTCCGTGGATGCCTTGGTGATTCCCGGCGGCGAAAGCACAGCCATGCTGAAGCTTCTGCACATGGAGGGTTTATTCGAGGCTTTGCAAAGTTTCGGCAGGAGAAAGCCCATCTTCGGAACGTGTGCCGGCGCAATTCTGCTGGCCAACGAGGTATCCAATCCCGCGCAGGAGTCACTATCGCTAATGGATATCGGGGTGGAGCGGAACGGCTACGGCCGCCAGTTGGATAGCCGAATCGTGCACCTCGATCCGGAAGAGAAGGGCCGTTTGACGGACCATGACATCGAGGCGGTGTTCATTCGCGCGCCGATCATCCGCCGCGTCGGCGGCGAAGCCGAAGGTGCTGGCCAGGTATAAAGATGATCCAGTGCTGGTGGAGCAAGGGCGTCATCTGGTGGCGACATTTCATCCGGAACTGACTGGCGATGCTCGCATACACGAACTGTTCGTGGACAAGGTGAGTGAGAGTCTCAAGAGTCGGTGAGTCGCTACTAGGGATTAGGCAGTATTATTTCTTTAACGCCTGGGTCCAGTTCGACACCACTGCCACTGGATCGGAACCTCGTAATTCCCATAACGGTATCGAGACCAGAAAACGCCTGCCATCCGGCGTCACGTCGTAATCCCCGATATCGTCGGAGGAACTGAACAGTGCTACGGGCATACTGGCGTTAAATGTTTGGCCAATACTGACCGTCGTTGACATGATCTTTCGGTCCGCGGCAAGAAAAAATAGCTCCTTACCGTCAGCCCGCCAGTGTGGCTGTCTGCGACCGTCTGTGGACATGCGCCACTTGCCTCCGGATATTTTGCTGCCTTCCCCGCCTGCGGGCCGACCGGGGAAGGGCTGCACGTAGACCTGCTCGGAACCCGTTTCGTCCGAGGTGTAAGCCAACCATTGTGCGTCGGGCGACAGCGCACCTAGCGTCTCATTAAATTCCGACTGCAAAATCGGGAATGGCTTTCGCTCGCCAGCCATGGGGAGTGCCCAAAGAGCCCATTTGCCCTTTGCGTCTTCTTGCTGGAATACGAGGAACTGCCCGTCACGCGACCAGTCCGTCGGAATTTTTCGCTTGTCCGATTTCAAGATCTGCCGCTCTGGTTCAGAACCGCTGATCTGCTTCAGGTACAGATCCATCGTTCCTTCCAAGTTAGACGCAAACACAACAACTGTTGCCGTCAGGCGACCAAATGGGAATCCAATCGAATGCGGGATGAGAGGTTAACCGGGTGACAACCCGGCGGGTCAGGTCCTCCACCCAAACGTCGCCGCCGGCGCTCTGCATGTCGGCGCGATAGAAAGCCACCTGTCTACCGTCCAAAGACAGCCGTGGGCTACCGCCTTGGGTAGCGCTACTTCCGAGGTGTTTGCCCGTCCGGTCGAACCAGCGAAGCGGCTGCTTCTCGGCCGTGTCGGTCCGATACGCCAAAATAAGATCGGCAGCGGCGGAGAAGACGGCGCGATTCGCACCGAATGCCAGTGACTCTGCGATAGCAGCTGGTTCGCCCAGTAACTCGTCTATGTCGGCACACCGGGGCCAAAGGATTGGAAGCTGCTGCTCAGCAGTTCCATGAACGCACTGGTTGCCGGTCAGCGGCCGAGACCGCCGGCTGCCGGCATTTTTGGTGGACGGCATATACTTTGGCGTGGAACTACGCGCGAGATAGAGCAGATGCCGACCATCGGAAAAAACTGCGGCCAACGATGAGAATTCTCCTGCCGCGCACGGTCGAGAGTGGTTATGGGTATCACGTCACCGCCGGAAGCCGCCACGCGGTAGAGGTTGTCCTCAAATGTGCGTTACGCTTTTTTCGTGCAAGTAGGCTTCCACCTCGGCGCCGGGAATGGGATGGGTCCGCGTCCGCTCTGCGCTCCAAGGCAATACAGGCAGGTGTCGAAGGCCTGCGGGGACTGGCCGGCAAAGCGCGGCCGCTTGAGCCAGACGCCGCCGATCGACTTCCCAGACTCGATGACGCATGCGCCGCCCCGCTGTGCGAACCGGGGCAGCCAGCCGTTCCGCACTTTACTGAAATCGGTCAACTACCGAGCCGTCTAATGCTTGAAGCTGGCCATGACCCTAACTAATCCAACCGAGCCCCAGGCAAAAGAGCGTGAAGTCGGACGTCCGCACAGTCCGAACCGTTTCATGTTTGCGACTGGCATCGAGAACAGCTATCCGGTCATTACCGGACGAGATGGGCGAGACGAACGTGTCGACGAGATGGCGAAGTGCCGGTTTTATGAATGCTGGCGCGAGGATTTCAACCTGATCAAATACGATCAAGGACTGGATTACCTGCGCTACGGGCCTGACTATTTCCGTTGTCACCTGGGGCCCGGAAAGTACGACTGGTCATTCTGCGACGACACTTTCAATGAGCTGAAACAGCTCGGCATCACCCCGATATCGGACATGTGCCACTTCGGCGTCCCCGATTGGATCGGCGATTTCCAGAATCCGGACTGGCCGGAGTTGTTTGCCGGATACGTCGGCGACTTCGCTAAGCGATATCCGTGGATCCGTCTATACACTCCGGTTAACGAGATATTCTGCAACGCGACTTTCTCGGCCGAATTGGGGTGGTGGAACGAGCGCTTGAAATCGGAGCGTGCTTTCGTAACGTCTCTGAAAAACCAGGCTCGCGCCACCATCCTGTCGGAGGAAGCCATCCTGCGGATAGAGCCCGATGCGATGTTTGTTCAGAGCGAGGCAACTTCCTTCTATCACCTGCGCTCGCCGAAAGCTTATCCTCGGGCCCATACGCTCAACCTCCGGCGCTTCCTCTCTTTGGATCTGTGCTACGGGCACGCCGTAGAGTCCGAGATGTACGAGTTTCTCATGGATAACGGAATGACCCGCGAGGAATATCATTGGTTCCTCGAACACGGCAAGCAGGTGCGGCGTCACTGCATCATGGGGAACGACTACTATTACACCAATGAGAGCCTGGTGCCTCCGGAAGGGCCACTGATCTCCACGGGAGAAGTCTTCGGGTACTACATCATCACGAAGCAGTATTACGATCGGTATCATCTCCCGGTGATGCATACCGAAACTAACTTGCCTGAGGAGGACAAGGCGCCCGGGCTGGCTGTGGAAGGAGTGGTCCAACATGGCGCTTCTGAAACAGAACGGCGTCCCCATCATCGGATTCACTTGGTACAGCCTCACCGATCAGGTGGACTGGGATACGGCGCTTCGCGAGAACAACGGCAACGTGAATCCGCTCGGGCTTGTACGATCTCGATCGTAAGATCCGGCCCGTGGGCCAGGAATACAAGGCGCTGGTTCGCGACTGGCGCGACATCCTTCCGTTAGATACGGTCTGTATGAGTCTGCAGAAAGTTCACGCGCCGCTCTGATTGGTTCGAATTGCCCATTGTGGCCGGGCGGGACGCACTTCATTTCTGCACTGCCTGTGCTGCCATGAACAATCGGATCGAAAAGGAGATGAGAACGGTTACCACCCCGAGAATCAGAATCCTCTTCTCGCTCGCGTCTACATGGCCTTGACGCTCGTTCAGCAACCGCTCCTCGACATCATCCATCTCGGAAACCAGCGCGCGGATCTCATCCGTCTTTCGCCTGCCCGCCTGACTCTCAATCAGGGAACGCGCCGCTTCGAAGCTCTGCGTACGCCTGGTACTTACTACCGCTTCGATATCACTGAACTTCTCCCGCAACAGATTTCTGAGACGGGCGAACCGCACCTGCTGTTCTCTATTCCTGACCAGCAGCCTCTGTAAGTCAGCCAGATCGGCCGGCAGAAGCTGATTCTGCGCTTTCTCGTAGGGGCTAAGGTTGGACGGATCTCCCGTGATCACGAACCCGCGCTGAGCGGTTTCGGCCTCCTCGGTGATCAATAGTGCCTGCCGCACCGCTCCGATTACCTGGTAAGTATGGACCACCATGTCCCGGTCCTGACGTAAAACCGCGTGCGAGCGGTAGGACAGGAACCCGCCCACCACCACAACCAATGCCAGAGGAGCGCTGCTGGTCAGGGTGGTGCGCGAAAATCCGGTCCTCAGCCGCTGGCCGAGAGCACTGAGCGATTCCATGTTGCTGATCATCCACTTTCAGCATCGCGGACTTTGCGCTGCGACGCTCAGTGCTTGCACGATCAGCCCACCGCCGCAGGCTAGCCCAACGCCATGGCCACCGCAGGGGGCATTAGAAGCGTGGCGAACTCGCTAAAAGTCTACGCGAATCCCCACTTGCACTAAGCGGGTGCCGCTGAGGCGTCCGCGCTGGCTGGTCAGATCACTAGCCTGCTGACCTTGCGGCGCGGTGGAATAGTCATAGTTCAGTGCGCCGAATTTCCCGCCCAAGCCGCCGTAGGTAGCCGAAGGAGCGTGATTGAACAAGTTGATGATATCGGCGAAGGGCGTTATGCGAGTCCGTTCACGGAACGCGATGGGACGGTCGATGCGCAGATCAGTAGTAAAGATGTCGTGAAACGGATTTGGCATATTTGACGGCACATTGGGAACGGTCGGGATTACCGCCCCTAATCTTCGCAACTGTGCCTCCGAAAACAGGCCTGCCGACACCAACGCCTGTCCGGCCGGAGTGAGTTTGCCGGCGTAGTTTTGGTTGAACGCAACAATGGCCTTATTCAGATCGCCCACGGATTTGATGCTGCGGCCCAAGTCGCCCGCGTTCGTGCCGGGGAAAAGGTCGCCGCGAGGACTGCCGCTACCGGTTCCGCCGTCGCCGTTGATATCAGTGCCAAAGATACCGTTGGAACTAGAAGTCGCGCCACCGAGATTCGGGACGGTAAGAGTCTGCGCCGGCCAGCTACGGAATCTCCAGAAGGAGTTAAGCCGCACGCCACCCGGTATCTGGAGCAGGTATGCGGCCGAGAAAATATGCCGGTAGTCCAGCCCGTTCGAACCGAACGTCGCCTTGGAATTAGGTTTGCGATTGTCCAGGGGACCCGCGAGAAACTCTGCCCTGTCCACGGCGCCGGAAGCTTCGCTGATCCCGTAGGCATAAGCGACTTGATAGGAGTTCTCCCGAAACCATCTCCAAGTGCCACCCCGGCCCCGGAGAGAGACTTGCAGCGCGCGGTACCGCGTGAAACCACCTTGGAAAAAGCGGGCTCGGTTATAGTCCGGAGTAAGACCCTGGAAAACAGAATCATTCGCCAGGCCAAACGCGCCTATATTGGCCGTAGGATGCGCGGCTATATACTCGTCCACGGAGGCGCCCTTCAAGACGCCGTTCATTCTGCTTGTCGCATTCGCTACGTTGAGCGTCGAGGCATCGCGCCGGCGTTCGAAATCGACAAGGAAGAACGGGAGACCGATTCCGTGATTGTGGATGTAGTCCACCGATACGACGGTTCCCGGCTTTAATTCCCGCTGGACACCGATATTAAACTGCAGAGAGTACGGCGCCTTGAACTGATTGCCCGGAATCAACCCGCCGTAGGTGACGCCTTTCGACGTCCGGAAGTAGGAGTCGCCCTTGGACGGATCGAATTGGTAGCCCGCGTAAGCGGCTTGCAGCGCGTTATTCAGCGCCACAATGTTGGGAAGGATCTGCTTAATGGGCAGCCCTTGCCAGTCCGTGTAATCGCCTTCCGGGTGCTTACCGTCGATGTTGATGGGCGTTCCGTTGGGAGTGGTTACGTTCGTGATGTCGTACGCATCTGGCCCGATGCCGGCAGGAAGATTCGCGAACTCGTCGAACATCAGGTTGTTGAAGATATTCATCTCATAGGCGCGATAGAAGCCGCCGCGAATCGACGTCTTGCCTTTCCCGCTCGGATCCCATGCGAAGCCGATAGAGGGCGAGTACATGTTTTTCGGAGGATCGGGAAACTGCGAATAGCCTCTGCCCCACGTGTCCAGAATGGGATCCCGCTTCACGCGCCGGTCGTTGTTGAAGTAGCCACTGTCGTACTCGTATCGTAAGCCGACGTTCAGCGTGAAGTTCCGCGCCGCCTTGAACGTGTCGCCTACCCACCAGCCGGTGCGATTATTGATATGTCCGCCATGCGGCAGATTGTGGCCGGGAGCCAGCGTGAAGAATCCGTTCGCCGGACCCATGCTGAAGGTATCCAGCGGAAAATTGGTGGGATCTTTCACGTCGACGCCGCTGGCGCTCAGACTTTTGATCGTGGCATCGTCGAAGACGCCGCTCACCGAAAGCGGACCGGCAAAGTTGGCGAACCCGCCAAGGCCGATGCGGGTATAGGAGATTCCATACCGGAAGGTGTGTTTGTTCCAGACGTAGCTGCCGTCATACGCGAGTTGATAATTCGTCTGATAAGTGGCCTGTGGCGCCAGGCCGTTCGGACCCCAGGAAATGGGCCCCACGTTGAGTTGAACCGGCACGCCCCCGGAGCGCAGGAACTTGGTGCCGAGTTCCTGCGAGTCGATCCGATTGTGGAACTTGTTGAAGCCGAAGCGGACGGCGTTGGTCGAATGCGCTTTCGTCAGATCGAAGCCAATGGCCTGCGAGTTAGTCCAATCCACGTTCGCAAACGGCGATATGGCGCTGCCTCCTGTAGATAGATCGTCGTTGTGCTGGAACTTGTAGAACATGCGGACACTCTGGGACACGTTCCAATCCAGCTTCCCCAGCACGTACTGCAGGTTCGTAGGAAAGCCCTGCGCGATATTGAATTGTGGAAACTCCGGCGTGCGGACGATATTGTTCGTCTGCTGCCAGGTCTTTTCCCAATTCGCATACCAGAAGAGTTTGTCCTTCAGCAGACGCCAACCTACAGAGCCTCCAGTGCGCTTGCGGTTAAACGGATCGGCTTCGGGCTGATACTGCAAACGGGCGCCCATGTCCTGGTTGTAATAGTCGTAGAACCAGCTTCCGTGCAGGGCGTTGGAGCCGGTGTTGCTGATCACGTTGACTGCCCCGGAAGAGGTGAGGGAAGTGGAAATGTCCAGCGACGAGCGCGCCACCTGGAATTGGCTGACCGCCTCATTGGAGATGTTTGCCGTGGTTGTACCAACTGTTTCGTCGGTGACGTCGATGCCATCGATCTGCACGCGCGTGCCGGTGCCGGAGCGGCCGGCAATACTCACAGCGCGATAGGCGAAGGCCTTAGTCGGGTCAATCGCCTCGCCGTCCCGGATGGTTACACCCGGAGCAAGGATCGCGAGATCCATGAAGTTCCGGCTAAACAGCGGAAGACTTTTGATCTCTTTCTCATTGATGATGGTGTCTACCGTTTGCCGGCTGGTGTCCACGGCCACGGACTCCGCCTCAACCTGAATAACATCCCCGGTTCTTCCGATTTCGAGAGCGATGTTGCCGTTGATGAGAGAGCCGGTGTCGACCTTTATGTATCTGAGTTCCTTTGACGCGAATCCGCCCGCCTCGACCCGCACCGAGTAGATACTGGGCACGAGGTTCCGCGCCGAGTACAAACCTGCGCTGTTTGTGGTGAGCCGCAGGGTACGGCCCGTTGAGGGCTCAATAACCGTGACCTTGGCGTCAGGAACTACCGCGCCACTAGGATCAGTGACAACGCCTTCGATTCCCCCCGTCGGGGTCTGCGACCAGCCAACGGCGGTGAGGAAAGTTATGATGATCAGACTTGCTTTCGTTCTGCGCAGCTTCACAGTGACCTCCCCGGATCGTAAGATTGAAAAATATTAGCACGAGAGTTGAGAATCTAACGTATTTTTTCTGACCGCCAGCTGGGATCCGTTGCTTCCCCGCCGTCGTTGCTGTACTCTTGATAGAACAAAAGGCGAAAATGGGCAACCTTACCTTGGGATTTCCAGACCCTCAACGTGAGCGTTTCCTTGCCCGCCAAACCGGCCTGGAGGGAGCTGTCGCACGGTTCGAGCACGCCCTCGAGGACCCCGATTCCCCAGTACGCGCCGTCCGCAGAATCCCCGCCCGCGCGGCCGAGTTCGTAGAGATTCCCGATGTCGCGACAAATCTGCGCGAAGCCCTGGAGAAGCGTGGAATCCGGCAGCTTTACTCCCATCAGGCTGAGGCGTTCAACGCTATTCAGGGGGGGAAGAACGTTGTCATAGTTACGCCCACCGCCAGCGGCAAGACCCTGTGCTACAACCTCCCGGTCCTGCACCGGCTGATGGCCGACCCGGGCGCCCGCATGATGTATCTCTTCCCCACCAAGGCGCTGGCTGAAGATCAGCTGCATGAGTTCCAATCCCTGCTGGACGTAATGGGCTCGGGCATTCGAGCTTACACCTACGACGGCGACACGCCCCAGGATGCACGCAAGGCAATTCGCGAGCGGGCGAATGTGGTGCTGACCAATCCCGACATGCTGCACAGCGGAATCCTGCCGCACCATACCAAATGGGCTAAGGCGTTTGAGAATCTGCGCTACTTCGTCATCGATGAGCTGCACTATTATCGCGGCGTGTACGGCAGCCATCTCGGCAATCTCATCCGCCGCTTGAAACGGATCTGCGCATTCTACGGCTCCACTCCGCAATTCATCTGCTGCTCCGCTACCATTGCCAATCCGAAAGAATTGGCCGAGGCGTTGACGGAGTCGCCGTTCGAACTCGTTGATCGTAACGGCGCGCCGGCTGGCGAGAAGTATTTTGTTCTTTACAATCCGCCGGTGGTGAACCGGCAGCTGGGAATACGCCGCAGCTATCTGGCGGAAACCCGTCGTATCGCGGGCGAGTTTTTGGAGCGCGGCCACCAAACGCTGGTGTTTGCCAACAGCCGCCTGGCCACGGAGTTGCTGATTACGTATCTGAAGAACACGTGCGAGCAATCCACCATTCCGGCCGACGCCGTCCGCGGCTATCGCGGCGGATATCTTCCGCGGGAGCGCAGGGAGATCGAACGCAAGATGCGGGATGGCGAAATCCGGGCCATTGTCGCGACGAATGCGCTGGAACTGGGCATCGACATCGGATCGCTGGACGCAGTGGTGATGGCGGGCTACCCGGGCACGATCGCCTCCACCTGGCAGCGAGCCGGACGCGCAGGACGCCGTCAAACGATATCGATTGCCGTTATGATTTCCTCCAGTGCGCCGCTGGATCAATACATCGTCGAGCACCCCGAATACTTTCTGGACCGCTCGCCTGAGCACGCCTACATCAACCCGAACAATCTCGAGATCCTGCTGAGCCACCTGAAGTGCGCCGTCTTCGAACTGCCGGTGCGGGATGGCGAGACCTTCGGCCCGCACAACATCACTGAGCTATGCGGATTCATTGAAGAGCTGGGTCTGGTACATCATTCCGCGGGCGCCTGGCACTGGACGTCGGACACCTATCCGGCCGACGCGGTGAGCCTGCGCTCCATCACCAGCGACAACTTCGTTGTGATCGATATCACCGCCGAGCATCGCGTGATCGCGGACGTCTCTTTCTCCACCGCACTGACTACGCTCCACGAGAAAGCCATTTACCTCCACGAAGCCCGGCAGTTTCAAGTCGAGCGTTTCGATTACGATGGCCGTAAAGCCTATGTGCGCCACGTGGATTGCGACTACTTCACGGATGCCATCGATTACACGCAGGTGAAAGAACTCGAGACGTTCGATTCGGCTCCGCTCTCCACCGGGCTCGCCGCTCACGGCGAAGTCCGCGTGAACACACAAGTGGTTGGCTTTAAGAAAGTGAGGTTCTACACGCTCGAGAACGTTGGGGCCGGGCATCTCTCGATGCCGGAACAGGAGATGCACACCACCTCATTCTGGCTGCACTTCCCGGAGCCCTTTCTGGCACGCTTCCCGGACCTAACGCCAACGGAAAAACAGAACGGTTTGACAGGGCTGGGCAACGCGCTCCGAACGATCGGGTCTTTGCTGCTGATGTGCGACCCTCGCGATCTTGGCGTCGCGCTGACCGAAAACACCGCAAAGGGCCTCAAAATCTATGAACCCAATCTGTTCTTATACGACAACTACCCTGGCGGAATCGGACAGAGCGCCCCACTGTTCAAGCTGACGCGCAAACTTCTGGAAGGCGCGCTGGATCTGTTGCAATCTTGCCCCTGCGAATCAGGATGCCCCAGCTGCGTCGGACCCGTCGGGGAAGTAGGAGAACGCGGGAAGGAAGCGGCCTCGCGGATCCTGGTTCAATTACTCGGTTGAAACCGGATCGGGAACTCTCAGCCATGAGGGGGCTAAGAGTCCCGCAGTAACCGGCTTACCAGACCAGACGACCGGTCAAAGTGATTCGCCGTGAGTTAGTGTCCGTGCCGGAGTAATAGCCGAAGGTCGTGGGAGACGAGAGGCTCAGCCCTGGCGTGCTAAATGTGGTGTTGTTGAATACGTTGAACACCTGCGCCTGCACCTTCAGACTCACCCTCTCGCGGAGCTTGAAAACGCGGCCCACCGTCATGTCCGCTTGAACCAGGGGATTCAGCCGGATAACGTTGCGGCCCAGCGTACCGAATTGTCCAACGAAGGGTTGTGCCAGGCCCGATCCTGGGATCTTGTTCGGATTCGCCGCACCGGCGCCTGGATTGGGGCTGAAGTGCAGAGTCAGCGGACCCACCAGATTGGGCCGGACCACGCCAGCCCCGCTGGTTAAACCCGCGCCGAGCAGGAGCGGATCGTTCAGGGTAACAAGAGTCGTTCCGGCCGGGCACGTATTCGTCGCCGGGTTGGGTAAGCCGCCGCTGCAGATCGCGACGGTGCCGGTATTGAAGTTCGCAGGCAACCCGCTCTGTGCCTGAAAAATTCCGCTAAATTCCCACCCGCCGAGCGCGAAGTTCAAACCGCGATTGTCGAAGGCCTTGCTACTCGACAGGAAGTCGTGCGTGACAACGATGCGATGTGGAACGTCGAACTGGGACACCGCACGGTTATTTCTGTTGTCGTTGGGGTTCTGTTGATTCGAAGTATCGTTGGCCAGGACGCCCAGGGCGTCGGAGACGTCGTCGATGGACTTTGAAAATGTGTAGGCGACGGTGAATCCATACCAGTCCGCGAAACGCCGCTGAGCGTAGAGTTGCAGCGAGTTGTAATTGGAATTGGCGGAGGATTCAACAACGCTGAGATAGTTGAACCGCGGGTCGATGCGATTGCTGCGCGTCGTCGAAGTCCCATTGAGTCCTGCCAGCACGCTCGCGTACTGCGCCGCGTTGGCTTGCTCCTCGGCATACGAATTGGCCGGGGTCACCAAGCCTGGGCGTACCAGGTTCAAGCTCCTGGTTCGCTGTAGATAATGGCCCAGCGAACCCGAGTATCCGCCGCGGACCAGCCAGCGCGAGAACAGCTCGCGTTCGATGGTGAAGGAGAACTGCTGGTATTGCGGATTCTTCAGATTGGGATCGATGTAGGAGACATTGCCGAAATTCGTGATCGAGGTCCCGAACGAGCCCACGGAAGAGAGTCCGTTGGATTGGAACGCCGACGTGCCCGCCAGGATGTTGGCAATGTTGTTCGTGCCGGTGAAACCGCTGGCCGGTAACGTAAATGTATACATGTAGGGCGGCAGGAATCGTCCGTTCGTGATCGGGTTGAGGTAGATGAAGTCGTACGTGATGCCGTATCCGCCGCGGATCACGGTCTTGCCGCCTTTGGGATTCCACGCGAATCCGAAACGCGGTCCCGGATTGTGGTTCGTGTGAAAGTACGATCCACCGGTGTAGAAACTGCCCAGCGGACCGGTCCCGGCCCCGCCCAGCGGAGTGGTAGTCAGGCTGGGGTCGATGTTGGACTGTATGTTATTGATCTCGGTTGGGCCGTTGGAAACCTCCTCGCGGAAGCCAATGTTCAGTGTCAGGTTACGAGTGACCTTCCAGTCGTCCTGAACAAAGTAGAAGGAGTTCCAAACACGGTTTCCGCGAACAGAATTGCCGAAGTTTTGCGAGTATTGGCTCGGAGTGCCGGCCAGGAAATTAGCAAGACTGCTGAACGTAAATGAGCCGTTCACGTTCGAATCGAAGAAGCTATTGGCTTGAATGCGATCGACCTCGGCACCAAACTTGACCTGATGCCGGCCCCAGACCTTGGCCAGCGTGTCCTGATATTCATACGTGTTCTGAATTCTTCCCTGCGGAAGGCCGGACCACGTGCCGAAATTCGCCGTACCGTCGGTGAAAATGATCTCCGGCCCGCCGCCAACAAGCAACGGAGAGAACACTGGAGCGCTGCGGCCGTAGGCGCCGAGGAAGGTGTTGACGGTGGTGGGAGAGAACGTGTGCGTCTCGGATAGAGTACCGTTCCAAGACCGGTTTGTGCTGCTGGCCCCGTTCGTAATGAGATTGGAATCAATGAAAGTATTGCCGGTGCTGTTGGCGTTTGCCGATTGTTCACCAAAGCGCAAATAGAAGTAGTCGCTGCTGCTGATGTTGTAATCCACGCGGCCGGAATACGCGAGTGTGTCCGTTGCGTTTGGAGCCACTTGCGAGACGGTACCCGAGGGACTGTTCGGCACCTGGTCCCGCTGTAGGATCTGCTGCGCAATCGGAGAAGCAGCGGCCACCTGAGCGGGTGTTGGGACGTTCGCAATTCGCGTACCGCCAAGCCCCCGGATCGTGGTCTGTTCGTAGGTACCGAAATAGAACAGCTTATCCTTGAAGATCCGGCCCCCGGCCATGGCGCCCCAATCGTTGTTGATGTTGGGCGTGGCTTTCCCGGTACGGTCGAAGTAATCGCGCGCGCTGAGGTAGCTATTGCGCGCGAACTCGAACAACTCACCGTGGAAGTCATTGCCGCCCTGGCGCGTGAGAATCTGGAATTGCGAGTTGGCATTACGCCCGTACTCGGCGTTGAATTGATTCGTGATGAGGTTGGCTTCACGGATGGCATCCAGCGGGACGGTCCCGAGGCCAGCCGAGCCCGTCGTGCTGACGTCGGTCGTGGTGGCGCCATCCAGGGTGATGTTGTTCCCGCGCCCGCGCCCGCCATTCGAGTTGTAACTGCCCAGACCGAGGAACGGGTTATTCGGCGTCACGGGGGTCACCCCGGGAGCGGTTGCGGCCACTCCCAGAACGCCGGTATTCACTAGCGGCAGGTTCGTTATCGACGTGTTGTCGAGCGTCGTCTGCAACTGGGGATTGGTGACGTTGATCGGCGAAGCCTGCGATTCCACGACGATCTGCTGTGTGGAACTGGCCACGCCCAGCGTGATGGGGACAGTGGCGACGTTCCCGCTCTCAACCGATGCCTGTTGCGCAGCGGTGGCGAAACCCTCTCGCGTAACTCTCACTTCATAGCGGCCAACGCCCAATTGACTGACGCGAACCTGACCGTTTCCGTCGGTTTTCAGAATTCGTTCCGCGCCGGTATCCACGTTGCGAACCGTAACAGCCGCATCCGGCACCGCCGCGTTAGACTGGTCGGAAACATTGACGAGTAGATCGCCGGTAATCTGCCCGAACGCGAGCAGTGTGGTGAAGAACGCCGTCAGAAGTACAGCAGATCCAATCTTCCGGCCCTGGTTGTACATGTTTAACCCCTTATATATCAGCCCTTGTTGTCATAGGATGGCATCGTTGTCGCGTTTGTTACAAAATATCTACTCTGTTGGAAATCTTAACGTTCGCGGGAATGCCTTACTCCGGAAGGCGATCTTGCAAATCCTGCGCCGCCGGAACGGTCTCAACTCTTGCCACGGAGCCGGAACGGATCGGGTGGAGAGAATCCCGAATCGGATCGCACTTAGGTCGTAGTGCATGGCTGCCGCTGCAAAACTGCTCGGACCCAGGATTGACCCGCTTGTCGAATGGCGGGCCAGGCGAATCCCCGATCCGATTAGACGTTTGCGGTATCTGCGGCAGGAGATGCAGGGGGAATTGCCGCCGCCCATCGGAGTTAAACTCCAGAAGCGCGACAGCCGGCGTTGGGTGCTGTGCGCGGCCTTAGGGGCGTCCTTGCTGGCGCCGGCGTACACCCCGTCCAAAGCCCGAGCGCCGCTGAATGTTCCCGCGCCGGCCAGTCGAGTGCTTCCCACTACCGTCGATGCCGACCCGCAAGTCTGGCCGGTGGAGAGCACACCCCATTTCGATCTGTACAGCAACGGCTTGCGAATCGAGAACGAATTCGCGGTGCCCGGCAAAACTCGCCTTCCGTATCCCGTTTACGCCCCAACAAAAAGTGGTTCCGGCGCAACTCGGGAACGCGCGATGGAGTGGCGCTCGAAGTACGCGGGAATCGTCTTTCACTCCACGGAGAGCCATCAGGCTCCGTTCGAGGCCTCCGAAGTCCGCTCGCTGAAACGACTGGGCCGCAGCCTGCTCGCCTACGTACGGGCTCAGCAGTCGTATCACTTTGTCATCGACCGTTTTGGCCGCGTGTTTCGCGTGGTAGCCGAGACCGGGATCGCGAATCACGCTGGCAGATCCGTGTGGTCGGATGAGAAGGGCGCGTACGTCAACCTGAACGCGAGTTTCCTCTCGGTCGCATTCGAAAGCCAGACGGACGCCTCCGTGCCACTCAGCACCGCGCAGATTCATGCGGCCAAGGTTTTGACCAGAATGCTGCGGTACAAGTACGGGATCGCCGCCGCGAACTGCATCACTCATGCGCAGGTCTCGGTGAATTCATCGAATATGCGAATCGGGTATCACACCGATTGGGCCAGCGGTTTCCCATTTGCCGAACTCGACCTGCCCGACAACTACGCCCAGGTAGTTCCCAGCATGTTCCTGTTTGGCTTCGATTATGATGACGCATTCAGCGCCGCAGCCGGGAAGCCGTGGGCCGGTCTGACCGCCACCGAGCGTCTTTTGAGTGAACAGGCGCTGGCCGCCGGGCTGACCCCCTCGATGTATCGGCGGCGTTTAAGAGAGAGATATCGAAGAATCGTGAGCAACGCAGAGTTGCACTCGAATGAGGAAATCCCGAAATGAAAGCACCCAAAAACGGTAGTTCTGCTTCAGCGGTGGGCATTGACGTTGGCACCAGCCGCATCGTCGTGGCCCGCGCTGGTGAAGAGTATCAGTACACGACCGAATTGAATGCGTTCGTCAGCATGCCGTACTCCAAGCTGACGGTAGCGGTTCTTCAAAAAGAGAACATCCCGCATAGCGTTCAGAATTCCCACATCATCGTGAACGGTAACGAGAGCGAGAAGTTCGCCGAATTCCTGGGCGTGGAAATGCGCCGGCCCATGACTCGCGGCACTCTGGATCCAAAGGAACCCGAAAGCCTCAACCAGATTCGCAATATCATCGCCGCTATGACCGGTCCGGCAGCCAAGGAGGGCCAGCGGCTGTGCTTCACCGTGCCGGCGCCGCCTCTAGGCGCTGATGAATCGCTGACCTATCACGAGTCCACGTTGCGCCAGGTGCTGACCAGTCTCGGATACGAAACTCGCGCGTTGAACGAGGGCATGGCGGTCGTTTTCGGAGAACTGGACAGCTCCAACTACACAGGCATCGGAATCAGCTGCGGGGGCGGGCTGTGCAACGTCGCGATGGCTTACCTTTCCGTGCCGGTTCTGAGCTACAGCATCGCCAAGGCCGGCGACCACATAGACACGAGTGCAGCGGCCGTGACTGGCGAGCGCGCGAATCGCATCCGCATCACGAAAGAGCAATCGTTCCACCTGAACGGCATGCATGCCGACAAGATCCACCAGGTGATCGGCGTGTATTACGATAATATGATCGATACGCTGGTGAGCAGCATGAAGGAAGCTTTCGTGAAAACGCGCAACATGCCCAAAATCGGACGGCCCGTGCCCCTGGTGCTCAGTGGGGGAACCGCGATGCCAAAGGGCTTCCGCGACCGATTCGAAAAGGCGCTGCGCGCCGTGGACTTTCCGCTGGAGATTTCGGAGGTTCGTATGGCCTCCGATCCATTGCACGCCGCCGCCAAAGGCGCGTTGGTAGCAGCGCTGTCTGAGGGCTAGGCGTTTAGACGGGGCATGGAGCGTAGAGCTTTCATGAGTTTCCTGGTGGGCGCCGGAGCCGCCATGTCCGATTCCGGAGCCGCCCCTTCGACCGAGAAACACATCCGGTTCTACGCACTCGACTTCTTCCAGCTGAAGAACGGCACGCAACCGGCGCGCATTCACGAATACCTCAAGAACACCATGATCCCGGCTCTGCGGCGAGCCCAGGCCGGACCCGTCCTGGTGCTCGAGGCGGTGATGGCGCCTCACATGCCTCAGGTGGCAGTGCTGATCGGCGGATCCTCGTTCGACGATCTCTGGACGATTAACACCCGAGTATCCACCGACGCCGTTTTCAACAAAGGCCTGGCCACTTGGGAGAAAGGTGACGAGCCCGCCTTCGAAACTCAGAACTCAATGGTTCTGGAGGCGGCGAAGTATTCGCCGGAGCTGGTGCCGGACAAAGAGCCGCGCGAAAAGCCGCGTCTGTTCGAGCTGCGCGTGTATCACTCGCCCACATGGCGGCAGTTGAGCGCGCTGCACGAGCGCTTTGCTGGACCAGAGATTCAGATCTTCCATCGGGTCGGCATTCACCCGGTACTGTACACATCCACGGTGGTGGGCCCCAACATGCCGAATCTTACCTACCTGATCCCGTTTGACAGCCTCGACGCTAGAGAGAAGGCGTGGGCGAAATTCCAAACGGATCCCGAGTGGATCAAAGTTCGGCAGGAATCGATTGACAAGTACGGACAGATTTCGAGCATCATGCAGATTTCGCTGTACAAGGCAGCCCCGTATTCGCCGGTGGGCTGAACTACCGCAAAGCATCTGAAATCCAGACGCCGCACTGCGTTTCGTCGCAGCTGCGAGTGTTGAAGCCCGGAATCCATTTATGTAGAATCTCAAGAGTCCTCTGGCGACGATTTTAGTGATCACACAACGGCAAGCTGGGGCCGAGCAGGTCCGGATCGAGTCAGAAAGCCCACGTTGGAGACCCCTTTTCCGCATCGCCTTTCGCTTGTGTTTCCTGTACTTCGGATTGTATTGTCTGACAACCCAAGTACTACCCGGATTGTTTCCGATTCCCAACGTAGATCTTCCGGAGCTGGCGTCGGTCGCGCCAACTCGCCAAGTGGTCTTCTGGACCGCCGCGCATGTTTTTCAGGTGTCGACGCCCCTGGTCTATACAGGCAGCGGCAGCGGGGACAAAACATTCGATTGGGTATTAGCTTTCTGCGTGCTGTCCATCGCTGCCTTGGCTGCCGGGGTCTGGTCGGTTCTCGATCGCAAACGCAAAAACTACATCGCGCTACACAAGTGGTTCCATCTTTTGCTACGATTTGCGCTCGGTTCAGAGATGCTGTTGTACGGAATGGTGAAGCTTATTCCGCTGCAGATGCCTTTTCCGCCTCTCACCAGGCTGGTAGAGCCGTTCGGCAACTTTTCGCCAATGGGTGTGCTCTGGTCTTCTATCGGCGCCTCGCCGGGATATGAGATGTTCGTGGGTTCCGCCGAAATGTTGGGCGGAATCCTCCTCTTCTCCCCCGTACGACGACCTTCGGGGCTTTGGTTTGCTTAGCAGACGCGACCGAGGTTTTCATGCTCAACATGACCTATGACGTTCCAGTGAAACTGTTCTCCTTTCACTTGATCCTCATGTCGCTGATTTTGCTCGCGCCGGAACTCGTACGCATTACGAGCTTCTTTTTCTCGGACCGGCCGGTGAGTCCCTCGACGCACCCACCATTGTTCCGCACGACGCGAGCGAATCGAGTAGCCCTCACTCTCCAGGTTGTGTTTGGGCTGCTGCTCATCGCAGCTAATGCCTACGGCGCCTGGACGAATTGGCACAGCTTCGGTGGGGGAGCGCCCAAATCGCCGCTATATGGCATCTGGAATGTCGAGCGACTCTTAAAGGACGTCGAGCTTCGGCCGGTGCTCGTAACCGATAAAGATAGCTGGCGGCGCGTGATCTTCGATGGCCCCAAGGGGATAACTTTTCAGCTCGTCGACGACACTTTCCTGCGATACGGCGCCAGCGTTGATAACAACGAGGGCCGCATTGCACTGTCCAAGGGGAACGACAAGAACTGGAAAGCCAATCTGGCGTTTCAGAGGGCGGGCCAGGACAGATTGACGCTCGACGGCGAGATGGACGGCCACAGGTATCACGTGCAGCTACAACTTTTTGATCGCAACAAGCTGCTGGTGGTGAACCGCGGCTTTCATTGGATCCAGGAGTATCCGTTCAACCCGTAACTGCGCAGTCGAATGGCCTTTTACAGGGTCAAGTATCGATCTTTCAGAATTCGCCTGTGATGTAGTTCATGCCCGGCCATGATATATGCAAGCGCACGGACCGTGATCTCCGCGTTGTTCGCAGTGCCGCGCCGGGTCCAAGCGGTGCTGTCCAAAGGGCGTAACAACGCGAGCGAAGCTTGGCGCACGGTTTGCAACTCATCCATCAGCGTGGGCAAAGTAAGCCGGTCGAAATGCCCGTTTTGAACGTATGGGTCTTGATCGAAGCCTTCTATCGGCCGCTGATCGCCTCGGGCAATTCGCAGCGCGCGGTAGCTCATGATCCGCTCAGTGTCGCTCAAATGGCCGATGACTTCCTTGATGGTCCACTTGCCTGGCTGGTACGATTCGCCGGCTCGCTCTTCGCTGACAGTGTTTACCAGGGCGATGGTATCGCCGATCTGAGTCTCGAGCGTAGTAACGATTTCACCATCCGGAACTAAATCGATATAGCGGGAATAATACGGGTCGTGTTCGTTCGCTTCGGGCCGCATAATCCTCTCATCGTCACACATACACGCGCTTCACTCGTGCGCTGATGCCGCACAGGATGCTGTAGGAGATGGTTCCTGCCGTTCTCGCGATCTGCTGCGCGTCGATGGTCACGTCGCCTTCTGTTCCGATCAGCGTCACCGCGTCGCCGGCTCGCAACCGCGGAGTATGCGTGATGTCAATAGTAGTAACATCCATCGACACGGCGCCCAGAATCGGCGCGAGCCTTCCTCCTGCGATGACGCGGCCTCGGTTAGACAGGCGGTGTGGGATCCCGTCCGCATAACCCGCTGCCAACACCGCGATACGCAAAGGACGCGGCGCGCGATACATTCCGCCATAACCGATCAACCCGCCCTCCGGGATATCTTTGACCGTCAGGATGGACGCCTTCCAACTCAGAGCGGGTTGGACGTCCAGGATGCGATGCGGCGCTTCTCCGCGGGGAGGGGAAACGTACCCGTAGATCGCGTGACCTGGACGGATCAGGTTGCCCCACGCTCCACGCCTCCCGTAGGCCAGCGGGATAGTGCTCGACAGATGCACGTACTTCGGCTTTACGCCGGCGCCGGCCAGAGCGTCGCAGACGAATGTGAATCGCTTCAGCTGATCTTCGGTCTGAGCGCTGGAGTAATCGGCGGCGGAGGCAAAGTGCGTCATGATCCCTTCCAGCCTGGCCCAGGGGTTCGCCGTAATGGCCTGCAGGATCTCGTGCGGCTCACAGCGTGTTCCCAAACGTCCCATGCCGCTATCTACTTTCAGATGGAATACGGCGGCAGTGCCGCGCTGTTCCGAAAGAGCATTCAACTCCCGGATGTCGTCCAGTGAGTGAATTACCGGCGTCAATCGATAGTCAAGGAGCGTTTCGCGCTCGCAGGGTAGAAAATCCGCCATCACCAGAATTCGAGCTTCGATCCCGGCCGCGCGCAACACGCAGCCTTCGTCTACGCTGCTTACCGCGAGCCATCGAACGCCTTCCCGCTCCAGGACCTTCGAGACCTCAACGGCGCCGTGGCGGTAAGCATCGGCCTTCACCACCGGCATGATCTCCGCGCCCGGCGCGGCGGCCTGTTTCAAAGTGCGATAGTTTTCCGCGATGCGCTCCCGGGAGACTTCCACCCACGAGCGGTAACCCTGCCCGGCCATACTGTCTTCTATTGTCGTATGAGGCCGATCAGCAATCGCTCGTAGTCACCGGTAACAGCATCCCAGCTATAGCGCTGGCGCACGCGTTCCACGGCACGGCAACGCCATGCTTCGCGGTCAGGCTCGCTCATCGCGAGGACCTCGTGCAGGCGATCCGTCAGGGTTTCGGGGGTGAACGGAATTCCGGCGCCGGAGGCGACTTCCGCGTTTTCCGGCGTATCCAAATACAGCGTAAGTGCGCCGCGGCCCATGGCCTCGATCAACGCCGGATGAGTTCCGCCGACTTCGGTAGCATGTATATAGGCGAAGCAGTGCGACTGCAGTTCTTGATATCCCTGGCCATAGATCGCGCCCGGCGAGACGATCCGGGGATCTCGGGTAGCACGCACACGCCCGATGTATTCCTGAGCGTACGGAGCGTCGCCGATCAGCGCCAGCTTCATTTCTGTATCGATGCGTTCAAAGGATTCGCGCACCAACAGCGCGTTGTTCTCAGGCTCCATGCGGCTCACGTAAAGGAAGTACCGGCCCGGTTCGAGGCCGAGTTGCCGCGAGCGTCTCCACACTGGACATTTTCCCGAGTGAAGCGCCGTAAGGGATGAAGACTGAGTCGCGCCGGTATCGCTCGCGATAGTAGCGCGCTAATGTGCTGGGCGTCGCTGACGATCACGTTCGGGCAGATGGTCGCCAGGTATTCGGAGACTTCGTACCATGCGCGCGCCAGGCGGTTCCACTTCTTGCGATTCCGTTCCAGGCCATCGACATTCAAGGCGATGGGCACGCCGACAGCCCGTGGCGGCCCAGGTGAAGATTGCATTCGCCGCGTTGCAGTAGAGCGCCGCGTCCACGCGATGCGCCAACAGATGCAGGGTGGAAAGGAACGTGTGCGCGATGGTGTCGAAGTACTTGTGGCGGATGGTGGGCAGGTACCTGAGGTGGACGCCGCGGTAGACCGAGCCGGCATGGCGCTGCCGGCAATACACGAAGACGTCGTGGCCCCGCTCCGCCAAGCGCGTAGAGAGCTCTTCGGCGAAGGTTTCGAATCCGCCATAGCGCGCGGGGATCCCTCGCGTTCCGACGATCGCGAAGCGGTAAGGTCTATCCGGCTTCAAAGCTATTTTTTGGACAGAACTTTGGCGGGGGCTTTGGCCGGCTTGCTGACCGGCTCATAGGAGAACCAACTGGCCATGTACTCGTCGCTGACGCGCTTGCGATTCATGATCTCGCGGCGCTTTTGCAGAACGCGGCGCCAGTTCTTGCCGAGGTACACGAAAGCCCTCAACGAGGAATGCTCGTACAACATACAACAGCCGAGCACGACGAGATCCCGCGCCGTGATGGAGAACCAGTTGCGCCGGTACAGGTCCGGCGTCATGTTCTTGATGCGCATCAGGAACCGGTTCTTCACGGAGTGCATGTTGATCACAGGCGGCAGGGCACGGCGATTCCCGGGCAGCACATTGCGAACGTGATAGCCGCGGGCATGGGGAGTGTAGATGCAGCGCCAGCCGAAGAATTGAGCGCGCCATGCTACATCGGCGTCCTCGCGATACACGAAGAAATCCGGATCGAAGAATTCGTTATCGATCGAAACGTCCTCGATCATCTCCCGGCGGTAGAGAGCCGCCGCGGCAGTGGCACCGAAGACGTACTCATGCTGGAGATAATGGCCGTTGTCGATTTCCTGGCTGCCGCGGTCAAGATGCCGGAGCATCGGCGTGAAATAAATGCCGGTGGAATCGACCAGAGGCTTTTCGGGAAGGTCGAAGTTGGCGAGGATAGCCAGAAGCTTGCCGCACACCGTGCCAACGCGCGGATTGACTTGCCCGGCGTCCACCAGCGCCTGGATGAAATTCGGCAGCAGAAGCATGTCGGGGTTCAAGGTAAGAACCCAAGCGCCCGGATGTCATCAGAATCGCCTGATTCTGAGCGGCGGCGAAGCCGATGTTCTCATCGTTATAGACGATCCGGCACCGGTCTTCGAACTGCTCCAGGATATCCGCAGTCCCGTCCGTCGAAGCATTATCGATGACCACGATTTCCCTGGGCGCATACTTCTGGGCGAGCACCGATTCCAGGCACCGTTTGATGAAACGGCCGCTGTTATAGGTCACGATGGTGACGGACACGAAGTCGTTAGAGGACATGCAAGTGAGCGTTATTCTTTTCGTCTACAACTTGCCTCATAGGCTGTTCGCAGGATGAAGTACGGTCATCCTCTCCATCGTTAACGGCGGGGCACACGAACCGCCCGGCGAGAAAACTCGCCGCCGCTAACTGTAATACCTGAATGTAATTACGCGGACGGTTATCGTGACGCCGGAGTCTCATCTCCACCGAGCGAAGTAAGGAACCGAGCACGACGGAGCAGCATACCGCCCGGAATGTGATTGGGCGGTAGTGCTTTTCGACATACTTTAGAAGGCTACCATACCAGTAACGCCCTTGGGACTTGGATGGAATCTTTTGTATCGAATGCGCTCCCCAATGGCGAGCCTGTGCGTCGGGCGCATATTCAATCCTGTAGCCAGCATCACGAGCGCGGCGGCAGAAATCGACATCTTCGTACCACACCGGCCAGAAGCGTTCATCGAATCCGTCCAACTTCGCGAAGACGTCGCGGCGAACCATTACGAACGCCCCCGCGGGCTGCTCGATCCAGGCAGACTGCGAGAGATTCAAGTCCAAGCAGCGGTAACGTACGTTAACGGGGTTGCGCGGCCACATCCGGTTCAGGCCGAGACACTCGAAGATCAGGGCAGCGGGAGTCGGTAGACTTCTAACGGTGAAACCGGCTTGCGGCTGTCCGTCGGCATTGGTCAGGCAACCGGCGGCGATGCCCGACCGCTCGCAAGCAGCAGTTAGGGAACCGCACTCCGTAGTGAGAACGGCGTCGGGATTCAAGATCAGTAAGTAACGGCCGTTGGCCGCGCGCGCGCCCTGATTCACCGCCGCTGCGAAGCCGCGATTTGATAAGTTCGAGAATACTTCAACCTGCGGTCGCTGGGATGCTATCGCCACCGTGTCATCGCCCGAGGCATTATCGACCACGATGACCTGACCGCAGTCATGCAACGCATCGAGGCAGTCACTTATGTGGGATTCCGAATTGTGAGTGACCACGATGGCGCTGACGTCCCGCATCGATCAGGACCTCACCAGCGCGAAGTAGAGTCTCCAATACAGATCTAATCCCGTTGCGTTCTGCAGAGTCCAGATTTCTTTCTCACTGCGTTCAACAGCCACCTGTATGCCGGACCACGTATTCGACGGAATAGCGGACCGGAGTCGAAGGCCGTCGAGTTTGCCCTCAAGCCAAGCGCCTCCCCTACCATGCCTCAGTGCAACCAAACCCCAGAGCAACTGCCCGGCCAGTATGGGCCACAGTGGCGCACCACCGAAGTGCTTAAGAATCAATAAAATTTGGTTACGCGCCATGCGTCGGACCGTGGCTTTGTGCCACGGGCCGAGTGTCGCGCTTCCCGCATGATGGGCAACAGCATCCGGGCTGTACACTCCAGTGTAGTGGTTCGCAGCGCATCGCAAGCCGAAATCTACATCTTCGAGATACGATTCGAAGTCTTCGTCGAGTAATCCAACCCGGTCGAACAGGTCGCGTCGGGCAATTGTCGCCGTTAGCGGCGCGACTGAAATTTCTCGCGGAGACGACCAAACCGGACCATCAGGGCGTCCATTTCCGCATCGCCAAGCCATGCCGGCGCGGGAGACGGCGTCAAATGTTCCGTCGATCATATTTGGGTCGGATGCAGAGCGCAATTTTCCCGCCGCGAACCAGGCATTCGCCCGCGCGGCCGCGTTCATCAGCGTCGTCAACCAATCCGGACCGAAATTGACGTCGTTATTCAGAATCAGCACCCATTCCGATTCGCAGTTCTCAATACCTCGATTGACTGCGTAAGCGAACCCTTTGTTTCGAGATAACCGTAGTGTCCTCGCACCGGCACTCTCCGCGATCGCCACGGAGTCATCAGTGCTGGCGTTATCCACCACTAGGATCTGTTCCAGGGGATAGGTCTGGCGCTGCAGATCGGAAAGCACCTTGCGCAAAAGATCGGCTTTGTTCCAGTTGGGAATGATCGCGGTTACCGTTCCCGCGCTCACCGCCGCCTCGCTCGCCGCGAAAATCGCTTGCGCGCCAGGAACCACAAGTTATAGAACCCATCCCGCCATGGGTTTAACTTGATCTCACCAAGGCGCGAAGAGTATTGAACCGGGATTTCGCGAAAGCGGATTCGAGGGTTCTTGAGCGCCTCGATTTTAATCTCCTCGGAGAACGCCATGCTGTCGGATTCAAGACTCATCTCTTCCAGGATGACCCGCCGGAATACCCACATTCCGGATTGCGAATCACGCACCCAGCGAAAGTACAGCACCGACATCGCAAGCGATAGCGCCAGATTGCCGACCTTGTGCTTCAGGCTCATCGCGTTTCGATCGCGAACGGGGAATCGCGAGGCATTGAGGAAGTCGACGTCCAGATGGAGAAACGCTTCAATGAGGTACGAAATGGCGTCGGGCGGATAACTGTGATCGCCGTCCAGGGTGACGATGATATCTCCGGTTGCACTTCGAAAGCCTCGCTTGTAGCTCCGCCCATAGCCGCGGACATCCTCACGTATCACTTCGGCCCCCAGACTTCGGGCCACATCAGACGTCCGGTCCGTGGAACCGTTATCCACTACGATCACCTGATCGACGAAGGCCGGCATACGCCGCAGCACCTTCTCGACGCCTTGTTCCTCGTTGAGGCACGGGATCACGACGGTGATCTTCTGGTCCCTATACATGCACGAAGAGGATGGGCGTCAACAAAGATGATCCGGGGTTGTACAAGAGTCTCAATGGTCAGGATAACGGAGTCGCGGCGGATTCTTGCGTGGGCAGGCGTAAGATAAAGCGGGCGCCCGTAGCAACGCTCGCATCTGCGGACAGATCGCCTCCGTGATCGACGACCGTTTGACGCGAAAGAGCGAGACCGAGTCCCATTCCGTTTTTCTTGCCGGCTGTGACAAAAGGCTTGAATAACTGCGGCGCAATCGCGGCCGGGATACCCGGTCCGCTATCCTCGACAAACACCAGCACCTCGGCTTCATTCCGCTTTGCCGACACCCGCAGCAAGCCGCCGCCGGGCATAGCTTCGACGGCATTCGCCAACAGGTTCTGGAACACTCTTTCCATCGGTGAGCGGTCGAGCGGCGCCTCGATGTCCGGCGCGACTTCAATCCGGATCTCGATGTTCCCGCGCCGCGCCGCGGGTGCAATGGTTTCGCAGGCGGCCTCGATAACTTCGCGCAGGCGGCACACCTCGCGAGCATGCGGGCGCCCGCGCGTGGCGTCCGCCAGTTCCTGCAGTAGTTCCTGGATGCGCCGCGAGGACTTGTAAATATTCAACGCAAGCCGCTTTACCTGAACCGGCGCAAAGTCGTTGTCCACCAGCATCTCGGCGCCGCCATAGATGGACGCCAGAGGATTGCGCAAATCATGAATGATAGAAGTGGACAAACGTCCGATGGTCGAGATGCGTTCCTTGTGGATCAGCTCTTCGCGAGCGCCTCGAATCGATGCGCACATGGAGTTGAAGGTTTTCGTCAACCTTCCAATCTCATCCTCGCTCTTTACCTCCACCTCGACATCGTAGTTGCCTCTAGCGATCTCAGACGCCGCGGAATCCAAAGCCTTTACCGGTTTCAGGAGGCGGCGCGCAAGGATGTACGTGACGCCGAAACCTGCCAACACCGCAATGGCCCACAGCAGGACGATATTGGAGCGCAATTTGTCAATACGTCTGCGGGCTGCGTCGAACGATCGCAGGATGCGCAATTCGCCGATGGGGCGTCCGGCCACATCGAGAAGGGCGGTAGTGAACGGGGTAAAATCGCCCCGGGTTTGCACCAACTCCTGTTTAAGGGTGGATGCGATGACACGGCCCTCCGACAAGAAGATGAACTCGCTGCCGCCGGTAGCATCCTTCAACTCCTGGGCCATCTCCTCATCGACCAGCACTCCAGCAACTAAGACGTCCAGCAGAGCACTGCCTTGGGTGGCTGCGACGTAAACCGGGGTAACTACAATCTGGAAGAGACGCCCGTGCTGCACGAGGAATCCAGTGGCCTGTTGAGGGAAGCGGCTAGCTGCCTCGATCACGGCCGGCATGTCTCGGATCTCGAGTCCGGGTACGCCGCCCACCGCCGCCAGAACTGCGCCCCGCGGCTCAGCCACCAGGAACAGCGCCCCGCGCCGGCCGATCTTTTCCCAAACCTCGCTCGCCGAATCGCGGATGGTCGCCTGGTCGCCGGTGCTGAAGGCGGCCCGCACATCCGACATCCGGCTGAGCACCAAGCTGACGGACGCCAACTGGTCAGCCCGGGCACGCCACAGCGATTCGTAAGCGTGGAAGCTGCCGCGCACTTCGTCCTCCAGCGTGGTTTCGGCGATGCGCACAACCTGATCCTGTACGAACCAACCTAGGGCCGCAAACAAGACGGTGATGGCCATGGAGGTGGAAAGCAGAATCTTCCACAGCAGCGAGATACCGCGCAGGCCTTTGATCATGGGCGGACCGCCGGATAGACTCCCCCTGAGTCGGGGGCAGGCGGATACTCGCGCCCGTACTTGTTCTTGTGCGGGATGGCCAGGTAACCGCTCTCCGATACGGAGAGTTTGGGAATGGATACCGGGTCGGCTCGCACGCTCAGTCGCCGCGTAAGGGCATCCAGCGTCGCCGAGGTGGCGCGCTCATGGAAAACATGGAGCGAGTATTCGCCCGCGGGCACGTCGGGGATACTGAAGCTGCCGTCCTTTGCTGTAACGGCGAACCACGGGGTGTCCAGGACGGCCACGATCGCGCTCATGTTGGCGTGAATGTTGCAGAACACGCGTACGACTCCCGGCCGCGAGAAACGCACGCCCCGCGAGGAGCCGGGAGGATAGAGCCCAACATCGAACAACTCACCGTTGTAGTTGGAGAAGGCGTTATGAAAGATTGGGTCGAAGTTCGGGAAATCTACCGTCGTTCCTACCGGAATCGCGAGCACGTGCGGGGTGAAGGTCTTGTCTTTTTGCACCATGCGGGCATGACGCGGCGAGGGCGATACAGGCGCAGTTCCGCTGACCGGCTCCAGCCACACCACGACGCCGGAGTAATCCAGTTTCTTGCGCACGCCAGGATCCCGGGAATCCCGCAACTCAACGGAGCCAGAGACGATAGCGCCTTGCAGCGGAGCGACTGTCAACAGCAGCAGCGCGCTAAAACAGATACGCCAGAGCGAGATCATAATGTGGGTTTAATTTCGTTCCGGCGCCAATATACGTCGTCCGCGTCTGTGATGTTTCAAAACTAGCCAATACGTTCGATCCGAACCGGTACATGATATTGCCGGCGTAGATGATGTTCTTGCCGATGGCGCCGTGGGCCAAGTCGGAATTCCGGTCGTCTTCCTCGCCGCCATATACATGGAACGACAGGCGCGGTGTGGCGCGGAAAGTCAGCTGTCCCCAGCCGCCTTGCGCGTGGACAGGCCGCACCAGGTCGTACTCGTGCAGCACACGAACGCCTTGCGCCAAACCGCCGATCACGCCAACATTTTCTCCCTGAAAGAATTGGCCGGCGAAATCCAGGCGCGGGAATGGCCGCAGCATCCAGTCGACGGAGAAGATGCGCGACGGGGCAGATTGCCCCAGCACATGAGTGTCGCTGATGTGAAAGCCCGGAGCAATTTCGAAACGGCGGCCGCTACGCTCGCCCCACCATTCAACTCGCCCCTCGAAGCCGGGCCGAGCGGCAGCTAATGTCGACGCATATTCGGACGGCACACCGGCATTGTCTTCATTGGTCTGAAAGACGCCCCCCTGCGCACGGAGGCCGGAGCCTTCTCCGAAGGAGAGCCGCTGCTCTACTCGGACTTGGGGCTGCCACAGCCATAGGTTACCGGCTGCGGTCAGGGGCGACACGCCTACCTGTGCTAACGAGTCCGGCTCCCGCGGCGCCAGGATCGGTTTGTCCTGCCCGAACGATACAGTGGTGTTCTTCCAGCCGAGGTCGAGTGTCGCGACGCGGAGCCGCATCAGTTGATTCAGTGAAGTTCCGGTGCCCGCAAAAAGATCGAGGAATAAGGTCCCACTTACCTTACCGCCGCCCGCGATGCTGGGACCTTGGAAGCGGAGCCCGAGCACCGTCTGGCGCAGCGATCCTCCGGCCGTAATCTCGCCGGGCGTTTCAGAGGCGATGACCGGGTTCATCCTTCCGCCGTTCGAATGGCCGTTCAGAAACGCATTGAACAGTACCGTGCCGGTGAGCGTGACCGGAAGGCGCTGGTCCGTGCCGATTTTGGTTTGGTCCAGTTCCTCGATGCGCCGCTCTTGAATCGTCGACTCCGCGTCTGGGATCACCGGCGTTGTAGGCGCCGCGGCCGTCGAAGTGGCCTGGGGGGCCGCCGCTGGAGCCGGATTGGCGGTTGTGTTCGGTACAGCCGCAAGTTGCTGCCGCAACGACCGGATGTCGCTTATCAACTGCCGGTTCTGTTCTTCAAGGCGATCCAGCCGCTCGAGCATTGCTTGCAAATCTGGGCGGGTTTGTCCCACGAGGGTAAGGCCAGTCCACAGCGATAGCGCAAGGTATTTACTAAGCATTCATCAATTCCTCCAGTCTCTGGCGTACCGCCATCGGCGAGTAGGGTTTCAAAAAAAAGGCCCTCGCGCCGGCATCCCGCACTCGCGCGGGCGTGGCCGGATCGGTATCCCCACTAACTACCACGATGGGGATGCCGGCCCAGCGCGGGTCACGGAGTATCAAGTCGATTAAATCCAGGCCGTCCATGCCAGGCAGGTGCAGGTCGGTTATTACCGCGGCCACATTCGCTTCCTCGAGCATGCGTAAGGCGTGTTCGGCACTCTCCGCGACACACACGGTCACGCCGGGGATCGCTCCGAGAGCGAACTCAATCGTTGCTGCGCACTCCTCCGAGTCCTCGATGACCACAACAAGGCGAGACCCGGAGGTCATGGCATGAACCGGTAGCCGACCCCGTGCAGCGTGACGAAGTGACGCGGCGTTTCCGCCTCCGGTTCCAACTTCTGACGGAGCCGGACGACATGAGCATCGACGGTACGGGTATTCGGAAACGACTCGTAACCCCAGACCGAATTCAGTATGACGTCACGGCTCAGCGCCTTACCCGGGTTCTGCAAGAAGAACGCCAAGAGGTTAAACTCAGCTCGCGTCATCTTCACTTCGGCACCCCGGCGGCGGACGACGCGACGCTCGAGTTCTACATCCACGTCAGAGAAAGAGATCACATCGTGGGCGTCGGGCGCCGCACGGCGCAACAACGCGCGAATGCGGGCAAGTAGTTCACGTGTCCCAAACGGCTTAACGACGTAATCGTCCGCCCCGATTTCAAGCAGCAGGACCTTATCCACCTCATCGCCGATGGCGCTGAGCACAATGAGCGGCGTTTGCAATCCGCCGGCCCGCACGCGTTTGCAAACCTCGACGCCGCTCAACCCGGGCATTCGCAGATCGACAAGCATGAGGTCCGGGTTCGCGGCGAATGCCTCGTGCAGACCGGTTTTCCCATCTCCGGCCAGAATGGGCCGGAAGCCTTCGTTCTCGAGCATCAACCCGATGGTGTCACGCAGACTTTCGTCGTCGTCAATGACTAAGATCGTTTGCATTTGAAATCCACCTGATTGTAACCGACCTTCACCCCCACGCTAGCGCTTTCACATCTTCTTTACAATTTCAAGTACTACCGGTTGTATTTACAGCGTTTTTACAGCAGCGCTGCAACTCACCCAGGCTATTGAGTCCATGATCGGGCATGAGGCTCTCGATCATTTCCTGTTTGTTTGTGTTCGCGGTAGCTGCTCTGGTTGGGGAGCGGCCACACAATCCGTCCGTGCAGGCAGAACGCACTCTCCACGCCAACGTCGCCGTACCACCGCGTATCCATGATCTGCTTACGCGCGCCTGTTTCGATTGCCACTCTTCGGAAACGCGATGGCCATGGTATGCCTCCGTGCCGCCGGTTTCCTACTTGATGCACCGCGATGTCACGGAGGCGCGCGCGGCGCTGAATTTCTCGGAGTGGTCGACGGGAGCCGGGCGGACGCCGATTCGTGCCGCGGGAATGTTGTCTGCCGCTTGTGCTGCCGTGAAGTCGCATATCATGCCGAAGCCGCCGTACCCATATCTTCATCCCGAATCTCGCCTGAGCGCGGCGGATGTCAAGTCATTCTGTGCTTGGACTCATGAGGCCGGCGCCCAGATCCGGGCGGCGGCGGCGGCGTCGAGGCCGTGACCCGCATTGGCTTCGTTTCGTAACTTCACGCGTCAAGATGTCGATTTGGGTTTGTTTCGTATTGTGCCCGAGGGTGGCAGGTGACCTTCCAGCGATGTTTCCATGTCGATCTCAGTGTACCCCGGGGGCGGTCGCCAGAGCCTTTTGCGGGGGGGCGGCACAGACCTAAACGATTGTTGCTAAGCGGTTTACGGTCATTCCAGGCCGTTAACCGAGGGCGTGAATCAGGCGGTACAGCAAACGCAATGCGGGATCATCGAACGGCAGAAGTGAGCGTGATCCGGCTTGGAAGCCACCGCTTCCGTGAGCCTGCTCAAGTGGATGTTCCTGGGCAGTCCAGAGCGTCGCGACCGGTCGGGGCCATTCCGTGGTGGCGCCGTAAACAGAGAACTTCGGCAGGCCGTTATGAACGCGCTGCGGCGTCGATCGCCGATCAAAGATCTTGGGGACCCTGGCCGGGATTCGGAATAGCCGGCGAAGGAGCGATCGTTCCCGCCTCAGCCAACAGTCCGCGAAGGTCGAGAGGTCGCGAGTACATGGCTAGTTTGCCGTCTCCTGCCCGCGGCCACAAATCTTTCGGCCGATCCCAATACAACTCCACCCCGTTATCGTCAGGATCACGGAGATAGAGCGCCTCGCTAACGCCGTGGTCACTCGCCCCGTCGAGTGAAATGCGAGCCTCGAGGAGACGCCGGAAGGCGTCCGCGAGTTGCGACCGGATGGGATAGAGAATCGCGAGATGATACAGGCCGGTACTGCGCGGTGGGGGCGGCGAGCCGCCCAGGCTCTCCCAGGTATTGAGCCCAATGTGGTGGTGGTAACCTCCGGCCGAAATGAAAGCGGCTTGCGAACCGAAGCGCTGCATGAGCTCAAAACCGAGCACGCGGCAGTAAAAGTCCAGGGCCCTGTCGAGGTCCGCGACTTTCAGGTGTACATGTCCGATGGATACGCCAGGGGGAATGGGATGAGTTGTCGTTTCCGGCATGCTTTCCTTTTTACCGCGAAAGATGTGAAGAGGGATGCAGGCTGGTGAACAACCGGCCCGTGACGAAATTCGAATTCAGACGCCAATCGCCATGCCCTGCGTCAGCTACAAACGAAACCGGAAATCATTGATCAAACGATAAAATAGCGGGTTGGAGGGGAGATTATGACGCAACCGATTCAGACGTGTCTTCTCGCGTGCTTGACGCTTTCATCGATCGTTGCAGTACGGCCCGCCAGGGCACAGGTCTTGTACGGATCCGTGGTCGGCAAGGTGGAAGACCAGAGCGGCGCCGTAGTGGCCAGGACCTCGGTTTCATTGACGAGCCCGGCCACCGGCCAGAGCCGCGAAGCTACAACCGATAACGAAGGACGCTACACGATCAGCAACGTGCTGCCCGGGAGCTACGAGCTGACGGTAGCGGCAGCCGGGTTCCGCAAATACACCCAAACCGGGATTGAGATCACCATCAACACGGTGACCCGTCTCGACGTGAGGCTCGAAGTGGGACAAGTGTCCGATACCGTTTCGGTAGCGGCCACTGCGGCGGTCTTGCAGACGGACAAGTCGGACTTACACGTGGAGTTGGACCAAAAGGCCATCACCAACATGCCTCTAGGAAATTACCGCAATTTCCAGACATTGATCAACCTTGTGCCCGGCGCGACGCCCGGCCAGTTCCAGAACTCGATAACCTCAACACCGGCGCGGTCGCTGACGACCAACATCAACGGTACGAACCGGAACAGCAACGACACCCGGCTGGACGGTGCGCTGGACATCTACGTCTGGCTTCCGCATCACACGCTGTACAACCCGCCCGCAGATACGATCGAGGCGGTCAACATCGCGACGAATGCGTTTGACGCGGAGCAGGGGCTGGCCGGCGGTGCCGCTATTACGGTGACCACCAAGAGCGGCACCAACGACCTTCACGGGACCGCATTTGCGTTCCAAGACAACGCCGTAGTCCGCGCCCGCAACTTCTTCCAGGTTGGCGACAAGCCGAAGCACATTCTGAATATCGACGGCGGAACCATCGGAGGTCCGATCAAGAAGGACAAGCTGTTCTTCTTCGGCGGTTACGAAGGCACCCGGGAGCGCACGGGATTTTTCGGACGTTATACCGTGCCGACCGCCGATCAACGGAATGGCGACTTCAGCGCTTACAGCCAAGTGATCTATGATCCGAACACCGGCAATCCTGACGGAACGGGACGGCAGCCGTTCCCCGGCAACAGGGTCCCGCTCGCTCGTCAGAGCGCGATTACGCGCAAGCTGCAGGACCGAGTGCCGCTCCCGAATCTCCCCGGCACTGCCAACAATTTCTTCAGCCAGGCAACGCAGCCGATGGACCGTGACAGCTACGACGCGAAGGTGAACTGGAACCGCACGGCCTCCCACGTTATCTGGGGAAAGTACAGCATGATGAACGCGGATGTAAACTGCAAATTCGCTCTCGGCGACGGCGGAGGTCCGGGCCTGTGTGCCGGCGGCGGTGGGGTCAGCACCATGCGGGCTCAACTTGCTACCATCGGCCATACGCTGACGCTTTCTCCGAACCTGATCGTGGACGGTACCATCGGATTCACACGCTGGGCGATGGATCTCGTAGCTCCCGATTATGGCAAGAACTGGGGCTCGGACTTTTTGGGCATACCGGGAACCAACGGGCCGGACATTCGCCAGAGCGGATTTCCGATCTTCGCGTTCAATACCTATACGACGATGGGTTCCGCCGACGCCTGGAATCCCGCTTTTTACCGCGACCAGACCTTCACGCATACCACTAACATCAGTTGGAATCATCTGGGGCACGATCTGCGGTTCGGCTTCGACTTGGTGCGGCACCAGTTCAACCACTGGCAGCCGGAGATTGGGGGCGGCCCGCGCGGCCTGTTTTCCTTCACCGGCGGCGTGACCGCGCTGACGGGGAGGGCCCAGCCCCAACCAATACAACTCCTACGCGGATTTCTTGCTGGGCCTCCCGCAAACGATGCAAAAGAGCTTGCAGTACGAGGAGATGAACCCGCGCGAGTGGCAGTTCGGCTGGTACTTGCGCGATCGCTGGCAGGTCACCAGCAAATTGACCCTGAACCTGGGCCTGCGGTACGAGTACTTCCCACTCATCCGGCGCGCCTCGCGAGGCATCGAACGCTACGACCCAGCCACAAACATGGTGCTCATCGGTGGCCGGGGTGGCCAGCCAGACAACGTCGGCATCGAGGTGAGCAGGCGGCTGTTCGCGCCGCGCATCGGATTCGCGTACCGGCTACAGGACAACACGGTTCTCCGAAGCGGATATGGGATCACCTACGACCCGCTTCCGTTTTCCCGCCCGCTGGAAGGGCCTTACCCGTCCACCATCAATAGCTTTTTCACCGGCCTGACCTCGTTCACGCCGTTCCAGCCGATTGAGTTGGGCATTCCGCCGGTTGTCGGCCCTGACCTCTCGAGCGGCAGCGTGCCTCTTCCATTGAATGTGGCGGATCGCAGCCCCTGGGGCGGACTGCTGCACCGCGGCTATATCCAATCCTGGAATTTGATCCTGGAACGCAAACTCCCCGGCGATTTCGTCGGAACGGTGGGGTATGTCGGCACCAAATCCACGCATTTGCTGGCGGACCGCGACATCAACGCAGCGGCGCCCGGTACCGGTGTGGCGGGGCAGCCTTTGTACCAGTCGATCGGCCGCACTGCGGCAACGACTATGTGGGATGGCTGGCTGGACAGTAACTATCACGCACTGCAAGCAAGTTTGAACCGTTCGTTCACCAAAGGCCTGATGGTGAAGGTGGCATACACGTTTTCCAAGGCCATCGACGAGACGGACGAGGACGGCTGGGCATCCGTCATGTTTAACTACCCCGGCGCCCTGAACCGCAACCGTGCGTTGGCGGGCTTTGATCGGACACACATGCTCCAGGGCGGATATGTGCTGGAACTGCCGTTCGGCAAGGGCAAACCGCTCGCATCGAATGGATTTGCAGCCACGCTGTTCGGCAACTGGCAACTCAACGGCCTGTTCAGCGCGTTTACCGGCACGCCGTTTACGGTGACGGCATCGAGTGCGTCGTTGAACGCTCCCGGAAACGCCCAGACCGCGGATCAGGTGGCGCCGGTGGTGAAACTGGGCGGGATCGGTCCAGGTTCTCCATATTACGATCCTGCCTCGTTCGCTCCGGTGAGCACCGCACGGTTCGGGACAAGCGGGCGGAATATTCTGCGTGCTCCGGGCGCGGTCAATACGGATCTGAGCCTGTACCGCGGCTTCAGGTTCCGTGAGCGGTTCAACCTGGAGGTCCGCGCCGAAGCATTCAACTTGACCAACACGCCGCACTTTAGCGCTCCGGCAGCGAATGCCTCGGGAGGCAACTTCATGGTGATCACCAGCGCATCTGGAGCAACAGGCGCGGGCGACGAGCGGCAGCTTCGGTTCGGACTGCACATCAAGTTCTGAACGTCATGGCGATACGGGCGCGGGTGGCTCATCCCCCCACCCCTTTCGTAAAATGGAATGCAAGGGATCGGATGAAGCGAAGCTACGGGCTCTTAGGACTGGCAGTGGCCACCACCGCGATCGGGATGGCTGACGATGTCACGTTCAACAAAGATGTGGCACCGATCTTGTTTCGGCACTGTGTCTCCTGTCATCGACCCGGAAACATTGCGCCGATGTCGCTGCTTAGTTTCAAGGCGGCGAGGCCATGGGCCGCGTCCATTCAGGAAGCGGTGCTGAGGCGTAAGATGCCGCCGTGGCACGCCGACCCGAGCATCGGGCACTTTGCCAATGATGCGCGGCTCAGTGATCAGGAAATCGCAGTCATAGATAGATGGGCCAAGTCCGGGGCCCGGGAGGGAAATGCGGCCGATCTTCCCGCGGCTCCCGAGTTCAGGCAACGCTGGCATATCCGGCCCGACGTAGTTCTACCGATCGCCAATGAGCATGTGGCCAAGGCAGCGGATTCAGATGAATACGCCTATATTTTTGTGGCCACGAATTTCACCGAGGATAAATGGGTGAAGGCGGCGGAAGTGATGCCGGGCGACTTCGCCGTAGTCCATCACGCCACTGTCTCGGTCGTCTCCGAGGAGCGGCGCAAGGGTATCGTACCCGGCCAAACGCGTACCGGCAAACCCAACAAGTATCGGTATTCGACTGGAGCGGTTCTGCATATCCGGCCCGAAGTTCCGATCGAGGACGACGGCTGCGCCTCGGCAGGCGGCGGAGCGCTGCCGGGAGAGAGACCGAAGCCGGGCGATTTCCTGGCGATCTATCTTCCCGGTCACGTTCCGGAGGTCCGTCCCGATGGTTACGCCGTCAAAGTCCCCGCGGGCGGCGTGATCCAGTTTCAGATCCACTATCACAACAGGACGGGTCACGATGTTGCCGACCGGACCAGCATCGGGCTGGTGTTTGCAACTCCGCCGGTTCAGCATCGCATCCAGCAGTACGAAATCTGGAACAACACCTTCGCGATTCCGCCCGGCGATGCGAATCACCGGGTCACGTCCTGCTATACACTGGACCGCGACGTGCTCGCTCTGGCCTACACGGGACACATGCATTATCGCGGCAAGAGCATTCGCACCGAAGCAGTGTTCCCGGACGGCGGCAGCGATATACTTTTTTCCGTGCCGCATTACGATTTCCGCTGGCAGGAAACTTATATGCTCTCGACACCGCGGCTGCTGCCGAAGGGTACGCGCCTGGTGACCACGGCTTACTTCGATAACTCCGTGAACAACCCGTTAAACCCGGACGCGTCGAAGCAGGTCCGTTGGGGCGAACCGAGTGATGAGGAAATGATGGGCTTCTGGCTGGCATTCACGGATCCCGGATCGCTGGTTCCGGGCACCGCGTCCACAGCTTCGCTCCGCTAACACGCTTCAGGCCGGGCGGCGTCGCATCAGTAAGTTGACCAAGTCCCGGGCGTGGCGACCTCGATTAGATGCCTGTCAGGGTCCCGAAAGTAAAGGCTGTGACCGCCCAGCTCCCACGTCCGTTTCTCTTCCACCGGGATTTCGTTTTCCGCCAGCCATGCTTCCCACTTTGCCAGCTCCCCGCCAGCAATCGCGAACGCGAGATGAAGCTCGCCGTCTCCGTCATGCGGTGTCGGGATTGCGCGTGAGGCACCCTTCTTAAATAGCAATAAGACCCTGGCATTCCCAGCTTGCATCGCGCAGCCGCGCTCTCCGAAAGCGCTAATCACCCGAAAGCCGAAGATCTTCTCGTAGAACTGAGCAGAACGGGCAACGTCAGTGACGTACAGTGAGGACTCCAGGATGCCCTGAGTGTTGGGACGCATGTCGACGCTCCAGAAAACGCCTTGATTCAAATCGTATATCAACCGGGAAATCTGGAAGCTGGGCTCCGTCCACTGCCACGACGCTGGACCGGACGATAATGAAGAAGGTCGGATCGGGGCGGGTCCTCCTTGTATATGCGCTCTCTTAAGAGGTTGCACCGGCGCTGGCGGGAAGCCCGGATGTTCGCACGAACGATGGCCGCGGCCGATCAACCCATCGTTGCGCAAATCGTACCCATCCGCCGCTGCAACCTGTCTTGCACGTACTGCAACGAGTACGACAAAGTATCTGCACCGGTGCCCACGGACATTATGTTGCGCCGGATCAAGCGGCTAACGGACTTGGGAACAGGCATTATCACCTTTAGCGGCGGAGAGCCGACACTCCATCCCGATCTCGACGCACTCATACATTGCGTTCGTGCCAATGGTGCGATAGCTACTGTTATCACGAACGGTTATCTGCTCACCCCCGAGCGCATTAAGCGGCTCAACGCGGCCGGCCTCGACTATCTCCAGATCAGTATCGACAACGTGGAACCTGACGATGTCTCGAAGAAGAGTCTGAAGGTGCTCGATAGAAAACTCGAATGGCTTGCCGAGAATGCGGACTTTGCTGTGACGATCAACTCGGTGCTTGGCAGCGAGATCAGGAATCCGAAGGATGCGTATCAGATCACGACGCGTGCGCGCGGGCTAGGGTTCAACAGCACCGTAGGAATTCTTCACGACAACGCCGGTCAGCTACGTCCGTTGCAGGAGGAGCAGCGGTCGGTATACGACCGCATCTCCGCACTGGGCGGCGGGCTATTCACGTTCTCGCATTTCGATGCGTTCCAGCGCAACGTGATTAAAGGATTGCCGAACAACTGGCATTGTCGCGCTGGCGGGCGATTTCTTTACATTTGTGAGGAAGGGCTGGTCCACTACTGTTCGCAGCAGCGGGGCAAGCCAGGTATTCCGCTAGACGAATACACGCGCGAGGATGTGTTACGGGAGGCGTCAACAGTTAAGGGATGCGCTCCCTTCTGTACTATCTCCTGCGTGCATCAAACGGCCATGCTCGACGAATTCCGCGAACGTCCCCGAGAAGCTCTAAGCGGGATCATCGAACGGCAGAAGGAGCGTGATCCGGCCTGGCAGCCACCGGCTTCGGTGCGCCTGCTCGAGTGGATGTTCCTGGGAAGCCGGGAGCGTCGCGACCGGTTTGGGGCCATGGCTTTGTTCGTGCTCCGCAGCAAGCGCCGCCCTGTCCCGTAGATCACTTCGCGATGGCCGGTTGGCCAGAGCCGACCCACACTCCTTTTAATTAGGCCTAGAATGAGAGTGGATGCACGTCCCGGCTGTCCCGCATGCGCCCGATCCCGTGTTGTTCGCGCCACATCCCCATCTCTCGGACACTGTGAATGGCAACATCATACAGTCGGAAATCGAAGGGGGCGTTCACCTGAACGATTTACCGCGAGGCGCCGCGCTGGCGATTCAGACGAGGAGCCGGTTTTACACGCTCGTGAACCTGGGCGACGAAGGTGCGTTGATCTCGGGTCATCCGGAGTTTTGTCCGGAGCCGGTACTGGTCAGAGTCCAGGGCTCCACGTGGGGCGGCTCAATGCTAAAGACGAGATTCGTGGGCCGGGGCATGCACTTGGAATTTCAACATCCAGTCCACCACACGGTCACAACCAGTGAGATCGTGGACATCCAACTTCACAGTTGATATTTCAGCCGCAGATCTCACGAACTTCGGCCTCTACATCCAAGGTGCGCAGCGTGAGATTCGGAATTGGGGCCCGCAGATTATTCAGTTTGATCGCGCGGTTCAACTCCGCAACATTTGTCTGGAACTTCGAGATCGCCTGCTCCCAGGCGGCATCCGGCGCGCCTGACTGACGAAGCCGCCACGCGTGCTTCAATTGCGCGCGACAGGCGGCAGCCTCTTCGTGGAGCGCGTTGCGAGCTTCGATCAGCGGATGCGTGGCTCCGTTGTCCCTCAAGATGCGGGCAACGGTCGGAGCCAAGGCATCTTCGAACGGACCGCGACTGAGATCAAGAGGCCGGCCTGTGCCCGGCAGGTTGTCGAAGACCCCGTTCTCGATCGCTTCGCGAATCTTGTTTTCGGCTATTGTGCTCGAATCTTCCATATCACTGTTCTTACTCGCTTTCCGCGAAGAAGCGGTCGATACCAGCTTCCAGCTTGGTCCAGGGATCGCCGGCTACGCAAGCGAGAGGTCAGTCTTCAGAATTGGATGTAACTGATGCACCTAAAGAAGGTCCGGATTTAGGCCGATGTGTTAGCTATGAGGCACTCGGCCGGCCGTTTTCCGCCCGAGTTGTGGCGGCGGACCCTGCTACTGCTCGCAGTGTGCGTAACTCCGGCAAGGGCCCTTGATCCGCATAAGGCCATCACTCAATACAGTCATAGCGTTTGGCACACCGCAGAAGGATTGCCCCAGGATTCCGTGCGAGCGATCGCGCAAACGCGCGACGGTTACTTGTGGCTCGGTACTCAGGCGGGGCTGGCACGATTTGATGGCGTGCGGTTCACCGTGTTCGATCATTCGAACAGCCCTCTCAAATCCGACCATGTCCTGGCACTGTGCGCCGGGCGCGACGGAGCGCTCTGGATAGGCACCAGCGATCTGGGGGGCGTCTACCGTTGGACCGCCGACGGGGGCATCTCACTTGTGCGTTCCGGGATTACTACGAGGGGGCTGTTTGAGGACCGGGACGGCGTTGTGTGGGCCGGTACGGAAGGTAAAGGTCTGCTCAGGATAGAGGGATCGAACGTTCGTACGTTCAGCGCGCTCGATGGACTTACCTCAAATTCTGTGCGGGCCATTGTTCAGGATAAGGCCGGCACACTCTGGCTTGGAACCGATGGCGGCGGGCTTTGTCGATTCGACGGTCGCACCTTCAGCCCCGCCAGCACAGCATCCGGTGTGGCCGACGCACAAATATGGGCGCTGTGGCCTGATGCGAATGGCGCGATCTGGGCAGGAACTAAGGGGACAGGCCTATTCCGATTCCACAATGGAGCCGTCGACCGGTTCACGACACGAGCAGGGATCTCGAGCGATGTCGTTCTATCTCTCTTCGGAGATCACGACGGGAATCTGTGGATCGGAACCGACGGCGGCGGTCTCAATCGATACCACGCCGGCGTCTTCACGAGCTACACGACAGCCGAGGGATTGAGCAGTGACATTGTCAGGACGATTCTCGAGGACCGGGAGGGCGAGATCTGGGTGGGCACCGCGGGATCGGGACTCAATCGCCTCAAGGACGATCCGTTCAACAACTACGGACACCGCGATGGGCTGTCGAATGACTTGGTCTGGTCCATGTTCGAAGACCGGGATGGAGCCATATGGGTGGGTACCGCCGAGGGATGGGTGAATCGCGTCGAGAGCAGTCACATCGATCGATTTCGCCTGCCGAATACGACTGCAAAAGATAGTGTGGAACCGCTCTTCGAAGATTTCTCCGGCAACATTTGGGCCGGTATCCGCGCCCATAAATTTTTCACGATAGGCGGCGCCGGACAACACGCGCGAGATCCATTCACGGCGATCCCGGGCATCATACGCGTGATCTTCAAAGAGGGGGAAAGGGCGATCTGGGTTGGCTCCGATTCCGGGCTCGCCGAGTTTCGCGGGCGCGTCCACACGCGCACATACATGGTTTCGGATGGGCTTCCAAACGGAAGTGTGCAAGCAATCGAATCAGGGCCGAACGGCGGCATCTGGCTTGGTACACGAGGCGGACTTGCACGCTACGTGGACGGGCGTATCGAGAAACTGGATGCGCCGACGGGCCCGCGAGACGCATGGATTCACGCGTTATGGCAGGACAAGCGCGGCGACCTATGGATTGGTACTCACACCTCCGGGTTGTATCGCTTGCACCATGGACGATTCAGCCATTACGGAACGGCGGAGGGTCTGCCGGACGAGAGATTTTTCTCCATCCTTGAAGATGGCAGTTCGAATCTGTGGCTGACCTGCCGAAAGGGGATAGTCCGTGTATCCGTTCGCGCCATCGATGAGTTCGACCGGCATCTATCCTACGAGATTCCAGCCGTGATCTACGAGAACTTGGACGGACTGCGCAGCAGCGAAATCAATCCCGGCGCCCACCCGCCCGCGATGCGAACCCGGGATGGGCGATTCTGGTTCGCAACCTATGGCGGAGTAGCGGTGATCGATCCGGAGCACTTGCCGAAGGATGAACACGTTCCCCCCGTTTTGATTGAGCGCGTGCTGGCGAACCGTGTGGACGTGCCCCTTCAAGAGCGATCGATCATCGGGCCATCCGTCGGCGACCTGGAAATACAGTACACGGCCCTCAACTTCCGGGCTCCTCAGCGCTTGAGATTCCGATATCGGCTGGAGGGATTTGATCCCGATTGGATTCATGCCGGCACCCGGCGAGCGGCATACTACACGAACCTCCGTCCGGGTTCGTACAAGTTCCAGGTAGCAGCCTGCAACAGCGATGGGGTCTGCAACACCGAGGGTGCGACGTTCGCCTTCGTGCTGCGCCCCCGCTTTTACCAGACCTTGTGGTTCTGGCTGCTCGCGGCGAGCTTCAGCATGGCAGCCGGGGTATTCTTCATACGCGCCCGGGTGCGTGCCGTGAAAACCCGGGAAGCCGAATTGGCTCGATGCGTCGAGGAGCGCACGAACGAACTGCAGAACGAAGTTATCGTGCGCAAGAAAGCTGAAGAGGACGCCGAGGCTGGAAGTCGCGCCAAAAGCGAGTTCCTGGCCAACATGAGTCACGAGATACGTACTCCGATGAACGGGATTCTGGGGATGACACAACTTGCCCTCGCCACGGCTGAAAGCGCTGAGCAGATCGAATACCTCAGCCTGGCGCGCAGTTCAGCCGATTCTCTACTGCTGTTGCTGAATGACATCCTCGATCTGTCGCGCATCGAAGCTGGGAAACTGGCGATCGACGCCGTTGCGTTTGAGCCCCGAGCTCTGGTGAGCGACGTGGTCAAACTGCTGGACGTTAATGCGCGTGCGAAAGGATTGAGCCTTCGCTGGAGTTGTGCGGATGCTGTTCCAAAGCGCTTGTTGATGGACCCGCTCAGGCTAAGGCAGGTGTTAATTAACCTCGTCGCGAACTCGATCAAGTTCACTCAAAAGGGCTATGTCGACGTGCGAATGGAACCTGGGGATCATGCGCAGGAACTTCGCTGCTCGATACGGGACACGGGAATCGGGATTCCGCATGAGAAGCAGAATGCGGTATTTAACGCATTTGTCCAGGCAGATGGTTCGATCACACGCCAGTATGGAGGCGCGGGCTTGGGGCTGGCGATTTGCGCCGGGTTGCTGAAGCTGATGAACGGATCGATCCGGCTCGAAAGCGAACCAGGCTGGGGTTCAACATTCGAACTGATCGCCCCATACCAAGTGCCGGCGGATGAAATCATGCCCTCAGCCATCTCATTGACGAGTCGTAAGAGTTCGCGCCGTCTGCGGATTCTGTTGGCCGAAGACAATGCGGTCAACCAACTTCTCGCGGTCCGAATGATTGAGAAACAGGGCCACTCCGTGCGAGTATGCGGCGATGGAGTGGAAGCCCTGCAGGCACTAGAGGAAGAGCGTTTCGACGTTATTCTGATGGACTTGCAAATGCCCAGAAAGAACGGGCTGGAGACCGCGGCCTGTATCCGGGCCGATGAGGCGCGCAGGGGCGGCCACATCCCCATCATTGCCCTGACAGCATGCGCCATGGCCGGGGATCAGGAGCGATGCGCGGCGGCGGGAATGGACGGCTACGTTAGCAAGCCAGTGGTTTTCGACGCTCTGTTCAACGCGATCGCGGAAGTTACGATGGGCCCTCCGGCTATGGTCGGCTCTCGCTGATCCACTGCGCCTATCGAGATCGTCCGCACTACGTCAGCGAGAGTCAGCGCCAGACAACCCTCCTCGTAAATTCGCGGTTGACCGGAATTTTTACAGTGTGATAGCTTGGAATTTCGAATGCTTTCGGTTTAGGCGTCGTCCGAGTTCCCCTAGTTACAACTAAATGGACCAAAGTTTACATGCGCTCGCTGGAATTCTGCTGAAGTCCATACCGACCATCATCATCGTACTTATCCTGCACTTCTACTTGAAAAGGATGCTGTTCGCACCCCTTGAGCGCGTCCTCGCCGCACGTGACGAGGCTACGAGCGGCGCACGTAGAGCCGCCGAGGAGGCATTGAATCAGGCTGAACGGCGGGCTGCCGAGTACGAAGCGGCCATTCGCGACGCAAGAATCGAGATTTACAAGGAGCAGGAGAACACTCGAACTCAGTTGATGGCCGATCAGGATGCCCGTCTCAGAGAAGCACGAACGCGCGTGGACGCGATGATTCATGAGGCGAAAACGCGCATCCAGGCAGAGGCCAAAGTAGCGCGGGAATCGCTCGCGAACTCTGCCGGTGTCCTGGCCGATCAAATCGCGGACTCGGTACTGGCGCGGAGAGTTTCGTGAGGCGATTTGCGCTGCTTGCGGTAGCTGCGGGCACCCTGAGTCTTATGGGGCTGGGGCAAGAACACGCCCCTGCAGGGCGAGAGCAGACCCCCAGCGTCGCCGAGAAGGTAGAGCACGTGGCAGAGGACGGGGAAGGCAATCTTGAGATTTGGAAATGGGCCAACTTCATCATCTTGGCCGGAGTTCTAGGCTGGCTGATTGCCAGGAACGCTCCCCAGTTCTTCCGTTCGCGGACTGAAGAGATTCAGCGCGGCATAGCGGAAGCCGCCCGAGTCAGGGAAGAAGCGGAGGCTCGCGCCGGCCGGATGGAAGCCCGCATGGCCTCCTTACAAAGTGAGATCGAACATGTTCGCGCCGAAGCTAAGGCAGAGATGGCGAGGGAGGCGGCGCGGCTCCGCGACGAAACGGAGAAGCATCTGGCGCGTATCCAGGTGCACGGCGAGCAGGAGATTGCATCGGTAACCAAGTATGCCCAGAAGGAACTACGGGTTTACTCGGCGCAACTAGCGATCCAACTGGCGGAACAGCGCATCCGGTCGCGCATGTCGGCAGAGACCCAAAATGCGCTCTTCGATGGTTTCTTGAAAGGTCTTGACGAGAAGGCGCACAACCAGGGAGCCCGGCAGTGAAGCATACGGCGGGAGCCGCGCGGTACGCTCGCGCATTGGCTGAGGTAGTTCTGACGCCCGGCTCGGGCGTGGAGGTCACAGCCGTTGTCTCGCAACTTAGGGGCGTCGAGGATCTCCTGGGCCAGTCCGCGGAATTACGGCATGTGATGAATTCTCCGGCCGTCGCGAGTTCAAAGAAGCGGGGAGTCATCGCCCAGTTATCTGGTGCGCTCGGTCTGGCCGCCAAAGTCCAGAATTTCTTGTACGTCGTCATCGACCATCGCCGGATGAATCAACTGCCGGCCATCCGCGAGGCCTTCGAAACGGCAATCGACGAGGCAATGGGTTTCGTCAGAGCCGACGTGACTTCCGCACAGTCTTTAGATGACCCTCAACGCGGATCGCTCGAAGCCGAGCTCCGGAAGCTTACGGGCAAGCAGGTCCGGATGCAGTTTGGAATCGACGAGTCTCTGATCGGCGGCGCGATCGCGCGCATTGGCTCCACCGTTTATGACGGTTCCGTCCGTGGGCAGCTAGAGTCGTTGGGACGGCGTCTAACAACAGAATCGTAACGATACAGGCGGGCCGGATATGTCCGAGCTCCGCTGAAGAAGGAACAGAATGGCTCAGATCCGAGCAGACGAAATCACGCGGGTCCTCCGCGGTGAAATCGAGAATTACGAGCAGGCGGTCAACGTGAACGAGACCGGGTCGATCATCTCGGTCGGCGACGGAATCGCCCGCATCTACGGCCTCGAACGCGTCATGGCCGGCGAACTGATCGAGTTCCCGCACGGCGTATCGGGCATCGCAATGAACCTGGAGGAAGAACAGGTCGGCGCTGTGTTGCTCGGGGAATACCAGGAATTGAAAGAGGGGGATGAGGTACGCCGCACCGGCCGCATCATGTCGGTGCCAGTCGGGCCGGGGCTGGTCGGGCGGGTTGTGGACGCGCTGGGGAAGCCCATCGACGGTAAAGGTCCTATCGATGCGGCGCAGTTCAACCCCATCGAGCGCCTGGCACCTGGAGTGGTCGATCGCCAACCAGTGAAAGAGCCTGTTCAAACCGGCCTCAAGGCGATCGATGCGATGATTCCCATAGGACGCGGCCAGCGCGAGTTGATCATTGGTGACCGCCAGACAGGCAAGACCGCTATTGCCCTGGACACCATCATCAATCAGAAGGGCGGCGACATGACCTGCGTGTATGTCGCTATCGGCCAGAAGCGTTCCACGGTCGCACAGGTCGTAAAGACACTGACCGACTACGGCGCCATGGAGTACTCAATTGTCGTCGCGGCAACCGCTTCGGATCCGGCCCCGATGCAATACATCGCTCCTTACTCAGGGTGTGCGATGGGCGAGTACTTCCGCGATCGCGGCGGTCACGTGCTTCTGGTATACGACGATCTGTCGAAACATGCAGCCGCATACCGCGAAATCTCTCTCCTGCTGCGCCGTCCACCGGGGCGCGAGGCCTTTCCTGGCGACGTATTCTATCTCCACAGCCGTTTGCTGGAGCGCGCCGCAAAACTCAATAAGGAAAAGGGGGGCGGCTCGCTGACCGCGCTGCCGTTCATCGAGACGCAGGCAGGCGACGTATCGGCCTACATCCCAACCAACGTCATCTCGATCACCGATGGCCAGATCTTCCTGGAAGCGGACCTGTTCAACTCGAATGTCCGCCCCGCGGTCAACGTCGGCATCTCCGTCAGCCGCGTCGGCGGCTCCGCTCAGATCAAAGCGATGCGCCAGGTGGCCGGTAGTCTGCGAATCGAACTCGCACAATATCGAGCGCTCGCCGCATTCGCCCAGTTCGGCTCGGATCTGGATCGCGCTTCACAACAGCAGTTGAGCCGCGGCCAGCGGCTGACCGAACTTCTGAAGCAGAAACAATATTCGCCGCTGCCGGTGGAAAAGCAGGTTCTGCTGATCTTCGCCGGCACGAACGGGTTTGTCGATGATCTTCCGGTGGAATCGATGCGGAAGTTCGAAGACGAACTTTATCACTTTGTCGAAAATGCTCATCCGGGTATCCTCAACGACATCCGTGAAAAGAAGACCATCGACGATGCTTTGAAGGCCACCATTCAAGACGTATTGAAGGAATTCAAGGCCCAGTTTAAGCCCGCCGAAGAGCCAGTCCTGGCAGCCAAGGCGTAGCAGGCGATGCCTAGCCTCATCGACATACGCCGCCGGATCCGGTCTGTTCGCAACATGCAACAGATCACGAAGGCAATGAAGATGATCTCGGCGGCAAGATTGCGGCGCGCCCACGATCGCGTGGTTGCCGCGCGTCCGTACGCGGTGATGCTGGAGCGCATTTTGCGAAATGTCGCACGTGCGGCCACCGTGGAAAGCGAAGAAGTCGCGAATCATCCGTTGTTGCAGGTACGTCCCGAAAAGCGAATCCTTCTGCTCGTCGTAACGGGCGATCGCGGCTTAGCCGGAGGTTTCAACGCCAACGTGATCAGGGCGGCTCAACGATTCATGAACGAGCATCCGGACGCGGAAGTTTCGCTCGAGTTAATGGGTCGTAAAGGCCGCGACTTCTTCCGTCGCCGACACCCCCGAATCACGGGTGAGCATACAACCCTGTTCCTGCGCACGGTGGAGTACGACCGTGCGATCGAGATCGCGCGTACCGTTGCGGAGCGATTCTCTAAGAGCGATTTCGATGCAGTGTACGTGATCGCGAATTACTTCAAGAGCATGGGCACCAGCGAAATGGTAGTGCGCCGCATTCTTCCCATCGAGCTGCCGCAAAGCGAAGAGCAGGTGGACTACATCTTCGAGCAGCCTCCGGAAGAGTTGCTGAAGACGTTACTGCCGCGCTACATCGAACTGGGCGTGTACCGGACGATGCTGGAATCCGCGGCCGCGGAACATGCCGCGCGCATGACGGCCATGGATGCCGCCAGTTCCAACGCGGCGGATATGATCGAAAAGTACACGCTGAACCTGAACCGCGTGCGGCAGGCGACCATCACACGCGAAATCATCGAAATTGTCAGCGGCGCTGCCGCTTTGGAGTAAACCTATATGTCAGCCGGTCAGATTGAAGGCAAAGTCATTCAGGTGGCGGGCCCCGCCGTGGACATTCAATTTTCCGAGGGCCAGATCCCGATGATTTATACGGCGATCCGGATCACCAGCGAGGGATTTAATAATCCGACTCCGATCGACATCATCACCGAAGTGGCTCAACATATCGGCGAGGGACGGGTACGAACGATCGCACTGCAGCCAACCGAAGGGTTGGTGCGCGGCATGAAAGCGACCAGCCTTGGCGGGCCGGTGTCGGTGCCGGTCGGCAAAGAAACGCTAGGGCGCGTGATGAACGTCATCGGAGAGCCCGTCGACGAGATGGGGCCCGTGAACTCCGAAACTTCGGTGGCCCATTCATCGGGCCGCGCCGTCGTTCGAAGATCAATCCACGGAACTCCAGATGTTCGAGACCGGCATCAAGGTCATCGATCTTCTGGAGCCGTACTTGCGGGGCGGTAAGATCGGCCTTTTCGGTGGCGCGGGGGTGGGCAAGACGGTCATCATTCAGGAGCTGATCAACAATCTCGCCATGCAACACGGCGGCGTTTCGGTATTCGCCGGCGTGGGTGAGCGCACTCGCGAGGGCAACGACCTGTGGCTCGAGTTCCAGGAATCCGGCGTTATCGATCCGCACGATTTCAATAAATCCAAGGCCGCTTTGATTTACGGTCAGATGACGGAGCCGCCCGGAGCGCGTCTGCGTGTCGGGCTGACAGGGCTGACCGTAGCCGAGTACTTCCGCGACGAAGAGCATCAGGACGTATTGCTGTTCATCGATAATATTTTCCGGTTTACGCAGGCGGGCTCGGAAGTATCTGCGCTCTTGGGCCGCATGCCTTCGGCCGTTGGATACCAACCGAATCTGGCGACCGAAATGGGCGAGCTTCAGGAGCGCATTACTTCCACCAAAAACGGGTCCATCACTTCGGTGCAGGCGATTTATGTGCCGGCCGACGACTACACCGATCCTGCTCCCGCTACGGCGTTTGCGCACCTGGATGCAACGACGAACCTGTCTCGCGATATCGCGGCGATCGGTATCTATCCCGCCGTCGATCCATTGGCTTCTACGTCGCGCATTCTGGATCCGCGCACCATCGGCGCTGAGCATTACGGCGTTGCGCAACAGGTGAAGCAGGTTCTGCAGCGCTACAAAGATCTGCAGGATATCATCGCTATTCTCGGCATTGACGAATTGCCGGAAGAAGACAAGCTGATCGTCGCGCGCGCACGAAAGATCCAAAGTTTCTTGTCGCAGCCGTTCCACGTTGCCGAGCAATTTACAGGTATCAAAGGCAAATACGTCAAACTGGCCGACACGATTCGCAGCTTCAAGGAAGTGGTGGATGGCAAGCATGACGACATCCCGGAGCAGGCGTTCTATATGCAGGGCACCATCGATGATGTGCTGGAGCGGGCTCAGCAGATGAACAAGTCCTGAATATGGCCGACTCATTTGAGATCGAAATCGCTACGCCGGAGCGCTCTATCGCCAAGGAGACGGTGGTACGCGCTCAGATCCCGGGGAAGGACGGCTATCTCGGGATTCTGCCCGATCACGCCGCGCTCATCAGCGAACTCGGCATCGGTACGCTAAGCTATGCCACCGCTCAGGGGACACGGTCGGTGGTGGCGGTGCATGGCGGGTTTGTGGAGGTCTTGGGCAATCACGTGAGCGTGCTAGCGGATCTCGCGGAGCCCGGAGTCGAGATCGATATCCAGCGTGCGCAGCGCGCCCTGGAGCGCTCCTCGCAGGAACTGACGAATCCATCAGACGGTTGTGATCCGGCCTACGCGCTCGCGGCGGTGATGCGGGCCGAAGCGCGAATAACAGCGGCAAAGAAAGCTCAGTCGAACGAAGAGTAGACCGGCCGCGCTATCCGCCACCTTCGAATTCCCCGGCGAAGACTTCCGCTACCTTCAACGCTCGGCCCCCAAACTCGCTAAGCTCGATCTTCTCGGAGACCCCATACGTAATAGTCTTACGGTCCGGTGTAGTGACCTTGATGATATTCAGATCCGGATCCACCGTCCAAAACTGTTTGCATCCGTTGGCCAGGCACACAGTCTCGCGCCGGTTTAATTCCAGGGTCCTGTTGGATGGAGAGATTACTTCAATTACCAGGTCAGGCGCGCCCGCAAGGCATTCCAGGTTGGCGATTGCTACCCAACGACTGCGTGTGACAAATGCCACATCCGCCGCCCATTGGTTGTACTCCGGCGTAGGCTTAAACCCGAGTTCCACACCGACATGGCCGTTCTTGCCGATCCGCGGCTGCAGCGCGAAGGCGATCGCCATTTGAATTTCTTGATGAATTTTAGGCGGATAGGGCACGAACGCCAGCTCTCCGTTACGAAGCTCGTAAGCCCCGCCAGGTGGATTGGGGATTTTCTCAAATTCCGCAACCGTGATCAGACCAGTTGTGGCGGCCATAGCTCCTCGCTACCCTGATAATACCTTTCATCACTGTTGAACGGATTCCGCAGACGGCTTGCTACTGAAAGAAGAGAGTGTCGTTTCGGATCTCGCCTTCGGTGAAAAGACACGGTCCAGCGCGGAATCTGTAGCTGGGCGAGATGCCGATCATCGCGGCGTGAATCGTGGCCGGATCTTCGGGCGCTTCTTCAGTGGATATAACCACCCGGGGATGGTAGCGCGCGATGGTCGTGGTGGCTCCTTTCACCATCCGCGTGCCCGCTCCCTTGATGTCCGCCTTGATCAGGTCCACCCGCGAAAGTCCAAGTTCCCGAACGATCTTGTCCACCGTGGTCACCGGAATATCAGCGATCCGCCGGGAGCCCTGTCCTTCCTCCACAAAACTGTCTCCAGCGGCGCCATTGCCGTTGGCGAAGAACACCAATCTTTTCTCTTCATCCCACACGCCCTTCGGGTAGATTACGACGCGTCCGGCTGCGGCTTCATTCCTAAAGTTCCGGCGAAGGCACTCCAGCGCCTCGGGAGACGGCTCGATCGCGATCACCTTTGCCGCTCCTGCATCGAGTGCTGTCTTGACGTACGTGCCGACGTGGGCGCCGCAATCCAGGACGATATCGCCTCGCTTCACGCCGCCTGAGACGGAGTCTCCGTAGATCTTGCGATGTTGCTGCGCGAGCAGTGTACCGATGATTTCGTCGCTAGTATCGGGGACCCAAAATTCGCCGTCCGGAGTGAACCACAGCTTGTATGCGCCGTCGGTACGGACAGGCCGGGAGTGCGACAGAATCGCCTTCTGCGCTTGCGCCTGCTTCACTTTCACCGTGGCGTCTTGGACTGCACGCCATCCTGTGCAATACGGACTGGTCTTAGCCTTGGCAGCCATGGGCAATATCGCCAAACCAGGACAGAGATAGAGGCCTGTCCAGGCTACGACAAAAAGGCCACAGGCGGCAATCGCCGTCCGGCACGCAAGCGCGATTGGCCAGCTTAGCGGTTTCGCGTGGGTTCGTGTCATCTTCAAGCTCTTCATCGACGCTTCGCCGCAATTTGATTACAGCCAATAGTTGAGTCTCGGATAGGAGCGAGCCCTCTTCGGCGATTTCCCAGTACGATGCTGAAGGCCACGACAGAGGAGATCAGGTGGCGCTTTCTGCATGCATGACCATCGAGAGCGAGACCGAAGAAATCAGAGATTCTGTAAACCAGAAGGACCCTGAGCGAATTGCGTGCCCGGGCGCGGATTGGAAATTCTCTCCACACCGCGACGCGCAAAGCGGATTGCCGACCGGCAAGTGAATGCACAAGCCGTTCGTCCTCCGTAATGAAGAGGACAAGAGTTCTCCACGCCCTATGTCCGCGCTCATCAGCAACGAATTGCTGAAAACTCTCGAACTGAAGGTTTCGCACACGTCGCAGCAGCCGGGCAGGCTGCCGAACAGATCTTCTACTGGATTTCACTAGGCAATGCGCAGGTTGCTTCCATCCAGCTTCTGACTCCGGCTCCAGGCGCCAAATCCAATCCGGCGAGGAGATTGAGTTCGTGTACCGTTCGATCAGGTGAACGGTTGCGGACGGCGGCAACCGCGGAAGATACACTGAATCGAGCGTAAGCTGGTCCTGATATGATGGCGTCTGTAGAAAGCGTATGATGTTTCTTCGTTTTTCCCTAGCCTTCCTGATCGGCATGAGCGTGTGCGGCCTCATGGACGCGCAGCAGTCCCCGCAAACACAACCCAAAAAGAAGCGAATCCTCGCAATTGGGCAGACCAAGGGTTTCCAGCACGATTCCGTTTCAACCGGCATGGCTACCATCTGGAAGATGGGCCGCGACACCGGCCTGTGGGACACCTATATCAAGACCGATTGCCAGCTAATCACGAAAAAGAAGCTCGGAGGCAACGCCAAGAACCTCGATTACTTCGATGCTGTTTACTTCTACACCACCGGTGAGCTGGACATGGACGACTCGCAGAAGGCCGATCTCCTATCGTTCATCCACGACGACGGGAAGGGTTTCGTTGGCGGCCACTCGTCCATCGACACTTTCTACAAGTGGCCGGAGTACGGCGAAATGGTCGGCGCGTATTTCGACAATCATCCGTGGGGACAATTCGAAGCGCCAGTGATCGTCGAAGACCGCACCTCGCCGCTCACCAAGGCGTTTGCACCGCGGTTCACGATCTTGGACGAGATCTATCAGACCAGCCCTATATTCTCGCGGGATAAACTTCACGTACTCATGCGCCTGGATGAGAAGAAGATCGATCTGAAGCACCAGAACGTGAAACGAACAGACGGCGACTTTGCAGTAGCATGGGTGAAGAGTTACGGCAAAGGACGCGTGTTCTATACTACTTTTGGACATCGCGAAGAAGTCTATGACCGTCCAGATGTGGCCAATCTCTACAGGGAGGCGGTGAAATGGGCCCTCGGATTGACAGAAACCGACACTACTCCGCACCCGAAAACGACTGACTGATTTCGCCGCTCACTGCATTACAGCCCAAGTCACCAGCCAATCCGATCTTCGTAACACTGACAAACGATATTATGCTGTTTTCGAACTATATAGATGGCCAATGGGTATCCGGGGATACATTCGAAAACCGGAATCCTGCCGACAAGGGCGAGGTGGTAGGCCTGCTTGTGAAAGGCACGGCATCCGACATGGAAGCTGCTGCAGACGCGGCCGCAACTGCGCTTCCAGGCTGGTCCAAACTGCCAGCGCCTGCGCGTGGCAGCTACCTGTTTAAAGTCGCCGAGATTCTTGAACGGAACTTCGATCAAATATCCGCCGACATGACACGGGAGGAAGGCAAGACTCTGCCCGAAGCGAAGGGCGAGGTCCGACGCGCTATAAATATTTTCCGATACTTCGGGGGAGAGGGTTCGCGTCTCAATGGGTTCCTGGTCCCGAGCGAGCGCGATCGCGTCCACATGTTCGCCATTCGCAAGCCCGTGGGAGTGGTCGGTTTAGTGACTCCTTGGAACTTTCCAAGTGCGATCCCGGCTTGGAAGTTAGCACCGGCGCTCATCTGCGGAAACACTGTGGTTATGAAGCCTGCCTCCGCCGCGCCTCTGAGCGCCTGGCGCATTGTGGAGGCGTGTCACGAGGCAGGCATTCCGAAAGGCGTGGTGAACTTTATTGCCGGATCCGGCGGCACCCTGGGCCAGGCTCTGGTGGATGCGAAGCCGTTGAAGGCGGTCTCATTCACCGGGTCGTGCGAGGTCGGCCAGTGGCTACATGAACGAGCGTCCAAACGCCGGCTGCGCATTCAACTGGAGATGGGCGGTAAAAACCCGACCATCGTGTTGGGAGACTGCGATTTCGATTCGGCTGTTGAGAACACCGTGAATGCAGCGTTCTTCTCGACGGGCCAAAAGTGCACCGCCACGAGCCGCGCAATCGTCGAGGAATCGATCTACGATCGCTTCGTCGATGCCCTGGTGCAGCGCACCAAGAAGCTGAAGGTCGGAAACGGCATGGAGTCCGGCGTGGACATCGGTCCGGCGGTGGATGAAGCGCAGCTGGAAACCGATCTGCGCTACATCGAGATTGGGAAGAAGGAGGCTGGAGCGCCGCGCGCGGGCGGGAACCGACTCACCGGGGGCGCCTTCGATAAGGGCTATTTTGTCGAACCCACAATCTTCGCGGATGTCACGCCTGAGATGACCATCGCACAGGAAGAAATCTTCGGGCCCGTGCTGGCCGTGATGCGGGCCAAGAACTTCGACGACGCCATGCAGATCGCCAACGGCGTTCCTCTGGGGCTCTCCGCATCCATCCAGACCACCAATGTCTCGCGAGTGTTCGATTACGTCTATGGAATGGAGGCCGGGCTGTTGACGGTCAACCTTCCAAGCGCCGGGGTGGAATACCAACTGCCGTTCGGCGGAACGAAGGACTCGAGCTTCGGGCCGAAAGAACAGGGCCCCGCGGCCCTCGACTTCTACAGCGATTACAAAACCGTGTACCTGAAATACTAAGCATGAAACTGGGGCAAATCCGATTGGGCGGGCGCTTGACCGCCGCGATATTCGAGGGCGGACGCGCGCGGGTGATTCCCGAATACACGTTGTACGACCTGGTGTGCCGGGCGGACAAAGAGAACGCTACGCTAACGGCGTTGGCACGGCACCTGGTGAGCGCTCATGGCGAGGAAGCCACGCCGGTGCTTCCCATCCATCCGAAAGAAGTGTGGGCGTGCGGGTGCACCTATGAGATGAGCGCCGCATTCCGCGACGCCGAGCATGGCACTGTCGCCGGCTTTTACGCGCATGTCTACAAAGGTGAACGCCCGGAGATCTTCTTCAAGGGCACCGCACGCGTCTGCGTGGGGCCGGGGAAGAACATCGGCATTCGTCCAGACTCGAAGTTCACAGCGCCGGAGCCGGAATTGGCGGTGCTGCTGGGCGGCGGAGGCAAGGTGCTGGGCTACACGCTGGCAAACGACGTGTCGGCGTGGGACATAGAACGTGAGAACCCGCTTTACCTGCCGCAATCAAAAACATACACAGGGGCGTGCGCGCTTGGCCCCGTAATCGTTACACCCGAGGAGTTAGAGGATCCGTATTCGCTCGAGATGACCTGCACCGTCCAGCGTGGGGGAGCAACGATATTTTCAGAGACGGTCTCCACCTCACGCCTTAGCCGCAAGATTCCGGACCTGATCGACTACCTGCTGCGCGCGAATCCGGTGCCTGCCGGGTCGGTGATGTTGACCGGGACAGGCATCATCATTAAAGAGGATTGCGCCCTCGCGGCCGGCGATGTGGTGAGTATCAGCGTGCCTCAGATCGGTGAACTTCGCAATACGGCCGTGGTCGCCCAGTAAACAGGGCACGACCGAGGCACGCCGTACATTCAATCGAGAAGTTTGTAATCCGTGCCCCACTTGATCTCCGGAGATCAGGCAACACATGGACGCTCAGGACCGGAAGAAAGCGATCGTTCTCGCGATATCCCAGATGGAGAAGCAGTTTGGAAAGGGCTCCATCCAACGGCTGGGATCGCAGAGTGCGGTGGCTGTGAGCGCGATCCCCAGCGGATCGGTGTCGCTCGATCTCGCGCTCGGCGTGGGAGGATTTCCACGGGGGCGGGTGATCGAAGTGTTCGGCCCAGAATCGTCAGGCAAAACGACCATTGCATTGCAAGTGATCGCGCAAGCTCAGGCCGCAGGCGGTACAGCCGCCTTCATCGACGCGGAGCACGCACTGGATCCTGCTTACGCGCGCAACCTCGGCGTGGATGTCGATAACCTGCTGATCTCGCAGCCGGACTACGGAGAACAGGCCCTTGAGATTGCGAGCGTTCTGGTGGCCACCGGCGCAATCGACGTCGTGGTGGTGGATTCTGTTGCCGCGCTGGTCCCGAAGGCCGAACTGGAAGGTGAGATGGGCGACAGTCATATGGGCCTGCACGCGCGCTTGATGTCTCAGGCGCTCCGAAAACTCACCGCCAGCGTCTCTCGTACGAATACCTGTATGGTTTTCATCAATCAGCTCCGGGAGAAAATCGGCGTGATGTTCGGTAATCCGGAGACCACAACCGGTGGCCGAGCCCTCAAGTTCTTTTCATCGGTCCGCGTGGAAGTACGGCGTATGTCGGCCATCAAGGACGGGGATACTGTCATTGGTAATCGCACGCGGATCAAGGTAGTAAAGAACAAAGTGGCGGCTCCGTTCAAAGAGGCCGAGGTCGACATTCTGTACGGCCAGGGAGTGTCGAAGGAGGCCGACCTGATTGATCTTGGAGTGGCGCAGAGCGTCGTCGAAAAGAGCGGATCATGGTTCAGCTACGGCGGTGAACGGATCGGGCAGGGACGTGATAATGCTCGCGTTTATCTCAAGGACCACGTCGAAGTGCGAGTCCGCCTGGATACGGAGCTCCGCCGCAAGCTGGGTCTGCCCTGCGCGCCGGAGAAGATCAGCGTCGGAAAAGAAGGCGCACCGGTACAAGCGCAGACTGCCTGAGACCGCCGCCAGCGCAAGCCAAACCCCCGTCTCACCGCGCCTTCAAGCACTCAAAGCAGCTCAAATGCCCTAAAACTAGGGTTGCGAGCGGCTCCTGGGCAAAAAAACATTGCAAAACGGCCATTTCAGGCAATTCTCCCCTTTACAGCGGGGCCACAATTTCTTATGATGAGTTACGACAAAACAAGGCTACAATGTTTTGGACGTCCGGTGGCAATGGCCGGGAAACCGCAGTCAGGCTCAATCAGAAAAGAAGGAGATCCTTAATGGCAGCGACCAAGATGACGCAAACGCAGATGATTCGCGAACTGGCCGAAGCGACTGGCGTGAACGGCAAAGTTGCGAAGCAATTTGTCACCACGCTCGGCGAGATGGCGATTCGCGAAACCAAGAAAAACGGCATGTTCGTAATCCCTGGCGTCGGGCGGTTGGTCCGCGTCGATCGCAAGGCGCGAACGGGCCGAAATCCCGCCACCGGTGAATCGATCAAGATTCCAGCCAAGAAAGTGGTGAAGTTCCGCGTAGCGAAAGCGGTGAAGGACGCAATCGTACCCCCCAAGAAGGCTAAGTAAGCAGTATCGGCACCCAGGGTTTCCGGCAAGCCGTCCGAATTACGCGTGGGGTTGGTCAACCCGCGGCAGCTGCTGTCGCGGGTTTCTCATTTGTATACTCAATCAAAACCCCGCTGCGACGACAGCGGGGCCAATGTTTCGTTGCGAAACCGAGGATGAAGGCCGCACAACTTGCGGGCGGCTTCTCGAAGCCTAAGCCTGATGCTTCTTCTCGTCGACGTTTTCCTCGCCCTTCAAGGAATTTTTGAAGTTGCGAATGCCCTCTCCCAACCCCTTCGCCACCTCGGGAATCTTCTTTCCGCCAAACAGCAGAACAGCGACAATCAAGATGATGACGAGCTCGGGCAGGCCAATAGACCTCAACATACACGGCCTCCTTCTCTCCAGAAACTTACACTCTTATTGTAACGCTAGATTGACGTAAAGCAAGGTAGTAGGTAGTTTGCCTGACTCACGCACATTTCATCAAGTCATAGAGTTTCAGGACCGTCCGCCAACTCCGAGCTGTTGAAGTGGTCTTGAGGATTGAATCGAAATAAGTTGTAGTCAGTTTGGTTCGGCCCATCCCATTCCGAAGATGAAGATACAGTTCGCGGTTTCGAAGCGCGAAGACATCCGGCCGTGAGCGGTCAGGATCGAGCTTTGCGGCCGCTCGAGCATCCGCCAGGTCCGCGAGGAAAAGCACGTGGAGCGCTTTTTCGTCCGCGGCCACCGAGGAGAACGGATTGGCTTGGATCACCGCCCGAAGTTGCTCAGCGGTGCGCAATATCACTGCAGGCCGGTGTTTGTAGCATTTGAAAATCTCATTTGTGATCCTCTCGGAGAGCCCTTCCATGACGGCGTCATCGGCATGGAAAATTACGTTGCCGCTCGCAATATAGGTCTGTACATCGGTACATCCAGCACCGATGAACAGTTCAGCAAGGCCCTTCATGGGAAGGAGATTGTTACCCCCGACATTCACAGCCCGCAGCAACGCAACGTGGCTGGACTCCGTTCGACGTGCCATCGATACCTTTCCTAACGGGATACGCCGCAAAGGCCACCAAGTTAGCATTCTCAGCGAGCGTCCCGAAACCAAACCTCGCTATACCGGACGAGCGCAGTGCCTTAAACCGGCTCGGGCTCCAGGGCTCTGCTTTTTAACAATAGCTCTTCGAGCGCATCGGTCTTTATCGGCTTGAGAAGACAGTCATCCATACCTGCCTCGAAGCACTTTCGGCGCGTTTCAGATGTGGCATCGGCCGTCATCGCGATGATTGTTGACCTCCGGGCGCTCTGGGTCCGCCGCAGTAAGCGGGTGGTGTCGTACCCGTCTAGGGCTGGCATGTGGCAATCCAGCAGTACCAAGTTGTAGTGCCGTCGTTCGGAGGCGCTCACCGCTGCAAGCCCGTTCTCCGCAAGCTCTACGCTAGCGCCCATCTTTTCGAGAATGCGCTTACAGACCGTTCGATTTACGCGGTTGTCATCAACCACCAACACCGCCATACCTTCCCCGAGGCATCTGATCGGTGCGTCCGGCCGGTTCGTTTTCGATTCGTGTTCTCCAAGGGCCGGAATCAAAGGAAGGGAGATAGTGAATACACTGCCTTGGGTGTCTACACTAGCCAGCTCAATGCGGCCATTCATCAATTCAACAAGATGCTTAGAGATTGAGAGCCCCAGCCCTGTTCCGCCGAACAGAACCGAGGTGCTAGCCGCGGCTTGCTCATAAGGGTTGAAAATGTCATCCAGCCGCTCGGGAGGAATACCAACACCCGTGTCCTTAACTTTGATCCAAAGACGATTCTCGCCGTTCGAGGTGCTCGCAGAGCCCACCGACAGCATCACGCTGCCCCGGGGCGTGAATTTGACCGCGTTGGAGACAAGGTTGGTGAGAATCTGCCGCAGCCGGTGCTCGTCACCCACCACGTTCCGCGGAGTTTCCACATCATACGCGAACACTAGCGAGACACCCTTATCGCCCGCAGCAACGCGGAACAAATTCGCAACTTCCGAGCAAAGTGAGTAGAGATCAAACGGAGCGGCTGAAAGCACGATCCTGCCGGCCTCGATCTTGGTAAGGTCGAGCAGGTCATTCAGAAGCAAGGTCAGCGAGTGTGCACACGACTGGATAGCAGATACATACTCGCGGTTCTCTGGAGTCGTTTCGGTGTCCATGAGCAGCCGGCTGATGGCGACGATGCCGCTGAGCGGTGTACGAATATCGTGGCTGATCTTGGCCACAAAGAGTGTACGGCTCTGAACGGCGTGTTTCACCTGCTCGTTCGCACTCGTGAGGTCTTGATTCAGCCGCATCAGGTTCGCTGCTGTCGCCGTTTCGGCCGAGTGCAACTGCTCCAGCTTCTGAACGTAGTGCGAGAGCTGGTCCGTCATTGCTGCGTTAATCTCCTCCTGTTTGCGCCGCCGCGCCGAGGACCACAGGAAGACCATCCAACTGAGGACAACCAAACCAATAGCGAGCCCTCTGGTTCGGCGCTTAATGGAAAACGTCTTGCGTAGCCGTTTCAGTTGCCGCAATTCTTCGGCCTCGCGAAGCGTCGCGATTCTCCACCGCAGCGAAGCCATCAGCTGCTCACCTCGTTCGCTGAGGATCGCCGCTGCCGGCGACGTCGATTTGCCCCCGTGCTGCTGGAGGTCAATGGTCCTCTGCAAGTCGGAGTGCTTCGCCCGGATCAGGCCGCCGATTTCCGCCAACTGTGAATCTGCACCCGGCGTGTCAGGCACCAACGAGCGAAGGTGCGAAAGTGTTGGACCGGTAACTGCCATACTCTTTCGGTACCGCTCCAGGTAATCGCTTTTTCCAGTAAGCAGATAGCCACGATGCGCCGCCTCGGCATCCTGCATGAGCGACAACAGCAGTTCGGATGTGCGCAGCCGTTCATTGCTATCCTGCAGCAGCGCTTCGTTCTTCACGGTACTGTCGTGAGTGAGCGCGAGTAGGCCAATCCCCAGCAGGATTAACGTGGAGACGGCGCATTCGGTCTTCAGCGTGAACTTCACCTTGACTCTTTAGTACTGATCGTAAAAGCGAGAGGATACTTTAAACCTGCGCACAGACAGCTCAAAGACCGGGCTCATGGGCATGGCCGGATGTGCTCCGCACGTACTTACTATCGGCATGGGAGGGAGCCGACGTTAACTGCGGACGTCAGGGAGAGAAGACCCTGACTTCAGGAGGCGAGTCTGGGCCTCCGACCTTCCAGCGTGTATGCCACTATGTTGTTGAGGTCGGAACGACGAATGAGCATCAGCCCAGCTGCAGGCAAACCGGCATACGCATCGATGCTGGTAAATATCCCGAAATTGATCAGCGCTTACTATGTGGAGCGGCCGGACCCGGGGCTGCGCGAACAGCGGGTCGCATTCGGGACTTCCGGACATCGTGGATCCTCGCTAACGCACTCGTTCAATGAGGCCCACATCGCCGCTATCACACAGGCGATCTGCGCCTATCGCCAGCAGCAGGATATACGCGGGCCGCTGTTCATCGGCTTTGATTCGCACGCGCTCTCCTGGCCCGCCTTCATGACCGCCCTGGAGGTGTTGGCAGCGAATGGTGTGGAGACAATGATCTCCGACCGCGATGAATACACGCCGACGCCGGCGATCTCGCACGCTATCCTGGCCTACAATCGAGGGCGCACGGAAGGGTGGGCCGACGGGATAGTCATCACTCCATCTCATAACCCGCCCTACGACGGCGGCTTCAAATACAATCCGCCGAATGGAGGTCCGGCCGGCTCCGACATTACTAAGGCAGTGGAGATCCAGGCCAACGAACTCTTGAAGAATGGCCTGGCCGGTGTCCGCCGGGTTCCTTTTGATCAGGCGCGCAAAGCATCCACGACGCAGAAGTACGACTACGCAGGAGTGTATGTCAGCGATCTGGCCAATGTGTTGGACCTGGATATCATCCGCAGCGCCGGGCTGAAGCTCGGCGTGGATCCGCTGGGCGGTGCGGGCGTGGATTATTGGCAGCCGATCGCGGACAAGTATAAACTCGACCTCACCGTCGTGAACAAGGAAGTGGATTATACGTTCCGGTTCATGAGCCTCGATTGGGACGGCAGGATTCGCATGGACCCATCGTCCACATACGCAATGCAGAGCCTGATCGGCCTCAAAGATCAATTCGATGTCGCCTTCGCTTGCGACACGGATCACGACCGTCACGGCATCGTCACCAAGAGCGCCGGCCTGATGCAGCCTAACCATTACCTGTCGGTGTGCGTGCATTACCTGTTCTCCAGCCGCAGCGGCTGGCCCCAAGATGCGGCCGTAGGCAAGACCGTCGTCAGCAGCAGCATGATCGACCGGGTCACGGCTGCGCTTGGACGCAGGCTCTATGAGGTTCCGGTGGGTTTCAAGTGGTTCGTCGACGGACTGGTGAATGGCTGGCTGGGCTTTGGTGGGGAAGAGAGTGCCGGTGCATCGTTTCTCCGACGCGACGGCAAGGTATGGTCGACGGACAAGGACGGGATGATCGCGGCCTTGCTTTCGGCCGAGATTACGGCGCGTATGGGGCGGGATCCAGCCGAAGTCTATCGGACTTTGGCGGCCAAATTCGGCGACCCCGCCTATGAACGGACAGATGCGCCCGCCACGACGGACCAGAAAGCCATCTTGCAGAAACTATCGCCGGACAATATTCGAAGCAAGGAATTGGCGGGAGAACCGATCACGAAAGTGTTGACCAAGGCTCCCGGCGATGGGAACGACATCGGCGGAGTGAAGGTGATAACGGAAAACGGCTGGTTTGCTGCCCGGCCCTCAGGGACCGAGGAGATCTATAAGATCTATGCCGAGAGCTTTCGGGGCAAGGAGCACCTTGCTCGCGTTCAGGAGGAGGCCCGGCAGATTGTCGGCGAAGCGCTGGCTGCCGCGTCTTAAACCGTTCTGAACTAACTAGTCGCTGGGGGCAACGGTTAAACTCGTCTTCAGGTCATGCCGCTCACCTGTGGCAGCCGGATAGCCATACGAGATCCTTGGCCCCCTTGGGGCGGGCGGGATGGGCGAAGTATATCGCGCCAAAGACCTCAAGCTGGATCGCGAAGTGGCTATCAAGGTGTTGCCGGAAGCTCTTGCGAACGACCGCGAGAGACTCGCCAGACTCGAGCGCGAAGCGAAATTGCTGGCGTCCCTCAATCATCCGAACATTGCCGCTCTCTACGGCCTGGAAGGATGCGCGCTAATAATGGAACTCGTGGAAGGCCGCAACCTGGCCGGTCCTTTGCCGTTGGAGACCGCACTTGGCTATGCCGGCCAGATTGCTGAGGCGCTGGAGGCAGCCCACGAAAAGGGATCGTTCACCGCGATTTGAAACCGGCGAACATCAAAGTTACTCCGCACGGATTAGTGAAGGTCCTGGATTTCGGATTAGCAAAGGCCACAGACGATGCGGGACCGATGCGTGACCCCTCCGTGCCGCTCACGATGAGCATGTCCGCGACCCGCGCCGGAGTCATGCTGGGTACGGCGGCCTACATGTCACCGGAGCAGGTGCGGGGCAGACCTGCGGGTCGTCGAGCGGACATCTGGGCCTTTGGTGTGGTCCTCTATGAAATGCTCACCGGCAAGTGCCCCTTCCTGAGGGAAACGATCTCAGACACGATGGCCGCCGTGCTCACCAAAGAGCCGGAACTGGGCGCGTTGCCGGCGCATGTAGCATACGTAGTCCAACGCTGCCTGAGCAAAGACCTCCGAAAGCGTTGGCAGGCCATCGGCGACGTACGAATGGCGCTCGAAGAGGGCTGGGTGGTTGCTCCACCGAGCGCTGGACGAACGCCGGTGCCGTGGCTGGTTACATCAGCAATCTTGGCAGTGGCTTTGATCGCCGCGCTGGTGGGACTTTGGCATGCCAGGGGCCCGGTTCAGCGTCCGCTGGTACGTTTACGAGTCGATCTTGGGTCAGACGCGGCATCCGGCAAATATCCGACCGCGGTTCTCTCGCCTGATGCAAGCCGGCTGGTTTATATCGCTGCCCGGCCAGACAACAGGCCGCGCCTCATGACGCGACTTCTGGATCAGCCCCAGGCCACCATTCTGTCCGGAACCGATGGGGCGGAATGGCCGTTCTTCTCGCCAGATGGACAATGGATTGGGTTTTTCGCGGAAGGTAAGCTGAAGAACTGTCTATTCAGGGCGGTGCACCCATCATCCTTTGCGAAGCGCCTGGCCCCTTTGGCGCGAGTTGGGGTGAAGACAACAACATCATCCTAGGGCTCGCCTCAAATGTCTCCGGCGCCGCGGCGTTCGATCACGGCGATCTCTGGCTTGTTCCGGCCGCGGGCGGCACACCAAAAGCCCTGACTCGCTCTATGGAGAAGGGCGACAACAGCCATCGATGGCCTCAGGTCCTGCCCGGCGGAGACTCTGTTCTCTTCACGGCGAATGCCTCCGTCGCATCGGCTAGCATCGATGTTTTGTCTATCAAAACAGGCCAATGGAAGGTGGTGCAATCGGGGGGTTACTTTGGCCGATACCTGCCAAGCGGCCATCTAGTCTTTGTCCACCAAAACACATTGTTCGCGGCCTCTTTCGATGTGAGCAGATCGCAAGTAACCGGCACGCCAATGGCCTTGTTGGACGATGTCGCCAGCGATCCTCTGACCGGCGCGACTGCAGTCGCTTTCTCCCGAACTGGAACTTTTCTCTACTCAAGTGGACAAGCGCAGAGCGGGACTTGGCCCATAATGTGGATGGAGAGTTCGGGCGAGATGCAGCCCCTGGTGGCCACGCCGGCCACGTATCTCACTCGACATTTGTCCCCTGACGGAAAACGGCTGGCGATTTCAGAAAAAGGCGACATCTGGATTACGATTTGACGCGCGGAGCCATGTCACGACTCACGGTGGGGTCTCAAACGAATAACGCTCCCACCTGGACGCCCGATGGAAAGCACATCGCATTTGCGTGCGGGCCTCCGGCGGGTGGCGCCGTCTGCTGGATACGAGCCGATGGGGCGGGGGAAACGCAGCGGCTGATCGAAACCAAGTCCAAGCCCATACCGTTCTCCTTTGCACCCGATGGCAAACGCCTCGCCTTCTGGGATAGAATCACCAATTCGAGCTTGGGCATATTCACGCTACCGCTCGATATCACCGACTCGGAACATCCCAAGGCCGGGAAGCCGGGAAATTTCGTCGGAACGTCCTTCGACGAAGCTGCTTCTGTATTCTCGCCCGATGGCCGCTGGATGGCCTACGCGTCAAATGAATCGGGAGTCTACGAAATATACGTTCGGCCGTTTCCTGGGCCAGGGGGCCGGTGGAAGATTTCGGCCGGAGGCGGTTACGTTCCTATGTGGGCTCGGAACCGCCGTGAGCTGTTCTACGAGACCAACGACAATCGGATCATGGTAACCGATTACACAGTCACGGGCGACACGTTTCAGGCCGGTAAGCCACGTCTGTGGTCAAAAGTTCAGGTGTTGGGAACAGGCTTGGCATACAACGTTGATTTAGCGCCGGATGGGAAACGCCTGGTAGTCTTCCCGAAACCGGACTTCCACCAAGCGGGTCCGGTACAAGTCACATTTCTGCTGAATTTCTTCGATGAACTCCGGCGCAAGGTGCCCGTCACGCGACCTTAGCGCATAAGGGGAGCTGTGCTCGGAGTGGAACGGATTTAGCCCGTGACGGCAAACGGGAATTTGGCGCTTTCGATGGGTGTGCCCACTACTTCGATCCGCTTGAGGTCGCAGGTGCCGACGCCAAGCGCCTCGGCCAGTTTGAGCGTGTTGTCACAGCTTTCGAACGGCGCGGTACCACGGTCCGCGCGCGGGTCATAACCCATCACTGCGGTCGCCACAGTATCGGTAGTAACGGGATTCGTGCCGAGCAGCATTACCCCGGGACGCACCCAACGGATGCCCTTGATCCAAGGACCCTCGCCTCCCGCTATCGTCTCCACGCCATCGATGTAGGCGATATGAATCGGACGAGCACTGTTCAACTCCGCTGTGATGCGCGGCATGCGGTACTCGGGTTCGCGGCGCGATTTAGGATCGATCTCCTGGGGTGCGCTCTTCGCAGGGGCGCGCTTTCCAAGGTGGCAGGTATTGACCCGGCCCTTGGTAGGATTCTCATTGGGCTCCTGCTCGCCTGCATCGTCGCCGTAGATGGAAGCCGGCGTGATGCCGAAGATGTTCTTCATCGACAGAGTCACGCCACAGGTCGCGTGATTCTTCAACTTCGCCATCGACATGAAGACGTCGGTGTCTTCGTAGGCTCGATTTAAATCGTATCCGGGAAATATATAGCCGGCCGATGGAACTTTGAATCGCGAGTAGGTTTTCGATTTGCCGAGGGCATTCGTATTCTCGAATTCTAGTTTAGAGGACAAGCTTTGCATCGCTCGCACGTTCCAACCGGAATCGAGCATGTACTCTTCGAGCGGCCCAGGCGTCGCCCAAGCACTTTCCACAAGGCGAATGCGGCGGGCCCCGGCATTGTCCAAGACGTGAATCATCGCCATGAGCGTCTTGGGGTGGGTGTAATGCGTGCTGCCGAGCGGCTTGCCCTGGAAACGCAGGCCTGGACTGCCGGTGAGATTCAGTTTGATAGTGACAGTCTTATTCTTTACCAGCCGCCCCGCCCCGCCGATCTGGTCAAACATCGACGCGATGGTCTTGTCGAGGTCCTCGTTGTAAGTTGGACATTTCGCGACAGAAACCGGCGCCGTGGGAGCCTCTTTGGCCAAAAGATTCTTCGCCCCGAGTACGGGCGCAAGTGCAAGCAGCTCGCGACGAGTCATAAAACCAGTTTACGACGAATACTACTGCATTCGAATGCGCGCTTCGTTGCTCCGGATGCCGTTCATGATCACGACCATGGGTTGGTCCCCGGACGGAGTGCCTGAAGCAACGGTCGCATTAATTTGATAAAGACCGGGGAATTGCGCGAGCGGCGCAGCAATGATGACCGTTGCCGGCACATTGCCGATGAGCACCTGCGGCCGCGTGATCGTATCCTGGAATCCCGGAAAGGTGGCCGATGGCGCCGTGGCACCCAGCCCGGTGGTGAAAATCTCGAGCACATCGCCCGCTTGTGGCAGACGTGCAGACCATTGGAGACCAGGATCCGCGAACAGGACCGCCGCTGTATTGTTGCCGCCCGTGAAGATGCCTGGGGAGAGGGGCTTGACGGGTGACGTATACACGGCGGAATGGCCGAGTGAGTTCTCCACTTCGATGTTTGCAGATGTACCTGTGAGGCCGTCGGGAACGGTGAAGTTGATCTGCTTATCGCTCACATAGCTGACGGACGCCGCGATGCCGTTAACGAGGACTTGAGCACTGAGATCGCCGTTGGAAAGGCCCGAACCGAAGATCGTCGCGAGCGATCCCGGCGTGAGCCCGGGCACATAGGACGCGGCATTCACGACCCCGTTGGCCGACACTACGGGCTGAGCGACGAGGGTCACCGTGGCTGACGAGATCGAGGCACCTTCGATCGCTGCTCGAAGCTGACCTGTGCTCGCACTGGGGATCCAGCGAAATGTCGCGATGCCGGTTTCATCGGTGATTGCGAACGTGGGGTCAACGGTGCCGTTCGGCACCGTCGCGCTGACCCGAACGCCGGCATAGGGGAGCTGGTTTATATCCGTCACGCGAACCTCTACCGGTGCGATCGCGACGCCTGCTGTGGTCGCGACCTTATCGGGCGAGAGCAATTGCAGCGAGAGCCCGGAAGTATCCGACTTCACCTGTACCTTTGCGACGGCCATCTCATATGAACTGTCGGCCGGAGTTGCGATGAGTTCATCGACTCCTTCGCGCACGCCGTGAATCGCGAAGGATATGTGCACCGCACCGGCGAGAACCGTGACAGAAGCTGGAGCCTGCGCCGCTCCCGTACTAGTGGCGAGTGTAAAAGTCTGTGATCGGTCCGCGGCGAGATCCAGCGACAAGACAGCAGCGCCATCGCGGCCCGCTAACACTCCCGCTGCGGGAAACGCAGAGAGCTGGACCGCGCGTTTCAGCTTCGTATCTGCAACAGCACGATTGGAGGCTGCCTTGGCATAGAATTCCTCGAAGGGCCCGCGGAAGCCATCCACTTTCGCGATTTGGTCGGCAGGAGGAACCTGCCCAGCATGCGTGACGAGTATGAACGCAAAACGAAACCGGCGCTGAGCAACGGTGTAATCCGGCGTGCGGCGGCCCTCGGCCGAAATGATCTCGTCCACTGCGACGTCGCGGCGATTGCCATCGAAACTGACGCCCACTCGCGGAGCTGTGACTGCGGCGTAGCCGGAGCCCGTGACGAGAAAGGTCGGCGGAACCTCTTCCGGCGCACGGAAGCCCATCAGATACTGATCGAGCGGTGAATATCCCTGCACCGTGGCGCTGGTCAGGAAGCGAGGCGAGGTCCTCTCACCTTGATCCAGAATGCGCGTACCCTCCATGAAGGAGGCCTCAGAATTGAAGTTGAAGCTCCAGTGCACCATAGCGCGGCCGAGCATGGGCTGAGCCGTGGGATCCGCGGGGCCTCGCACGCTGGCGAAGGCGAGGAAAAGGTGGCCCGTCTCGTGGCCCAAAACCGTGAGACTCGTGTCACCGGTGGGACCGCGCGCGCTCACGATGCCGTTAGGGTCGGCAGGGTACTGATTTAGAGGTCCCATGTTCAAGACCGACTGCAATCGCCGTTTGGACCCAAATTCGTCACCGATTTGCACCCGTCCGTCACCGTAACCAGTACGCTGGTTTCGAACGGTGACTTCGTACGCGACTGCTCCCTGCGAGGCCTGCACCCCCAAACCGTTGTAGATGACCAAGTAGTCGTAGGCGTCCTCGTGTGTGGCGTAGAATTTCTGCGCGACGGTGGCGACATCAACAGCAGGCGAACCGCTGAAACGGTCAGCGACAGGTCCCGCATACTCGTCTTCAGGCCCCGAGGCGAACGAGACTAGGGCCAAGGCGACGTTCAGCCGGCCCGGGGAGATCCCAGTGACTGCGTCTGTGATGGAGTTGTTGGTGAACGCAAACTCGATTTTGCCGTCCGGGAACAAGCGGACTTGAAATGTTTGGAGAGCGCCGGGGCCAAAATCGGAGTACACCGGCACCGATTTCCAAGTTATGACTACGCGTCGGGGCTCGGAGAAAACGCGAACTCCTGAATCTCCTGCAGCGGCACTCGGATCAAGATCCGTGAACAGGGGCGCAATACGAGGGGCGCCACCCACCAACCGTCCCAGCGACCGGTCTGTACTATTCGCGTCGCCGCCTCCGAACGTCAGATTCCCATCAGAGTTCACCCAAACGCGGCGGTAAGTGGCTCCGAAGTACGGGAAAGCAAAGGGCAGCGACACCGGGCGGGCGTCGTCGTCGCCCAAGCCATCCAGCTTGGAACCTGCATCAGCCAGCGCGGTGTCGAACGACATGTCGGTCGTTCGGACGCGGTAGCGCGAACCGTCGGCTGCGGAAGGCAAGAAGGAGACGGTCTTCTGGCTGAGATTGAAATCGTTACGCTGGCCGACTACTCCGTCAGCATCGTCGATGACGGCGATGTTGCCGAAGTCGCGGTTGGTGCTCGCTGCCGAGGCGGCCAGAGCTCTTGCTCGTACACCCCTGTTCAAACCGCGCTTGCGCTCCGCCTGATGGTGGAGGTAGACCTCTTCCGGTCCGCGCGCTATGTGAGTTCCGCAGCCGGACGGCGCTGATTCACGGGCGATAGCAAGCCAAGAAAGCACGAATACGGAACAAATCGCACAACTACTGCGTAAACTCATGAGACCAACTGGGGACGGTGTCTCCATTGTAGGATAGTGTTTCCAAGCGAACGAACATGGCTTATTGCACGAACTGTGGCAGCGCGATTCCGGATGAAGCCCGATTCTGCTCCAATTGCGGGAGCACAATGCAGGGGACTGCGCCAGCTGCGCCCAACTCGTATCAGCCTCTCAGCCAGAAGCTCGACTACACGATTCAAGGCGACAATCTTCAAGTTGCCCGAGTGCGTCTGAAGGCCGGGCAAGAGGTTTACGCTGAGGCAGGAAAGATGTTGTATAAAACGCCCAACGTGCAATGGGAAACCCGCATGAGCGGCAATTCGCTTGGCGAGAAGATTTGGGGCGCGGTGAAGAGGAAACTGATGGGCGAGTCACTCTTCCTGACGTATTTCAGGGCTCTGACAGACGGGGAGGTGGGATTCGCAGGCAGCTATCCAGGCAGAATTCAGGCCTTCGAACTGGGACCCGGCCGGAGCATCTTTGTCCAGCGCGACAGCTTTCTTTTCGCGCAACCTACCGTGCAGCTAAATCTCGCGCTGGTGCGTAAGTTAGGTGCGGGATTCTTCGGCGGCGAGGGTTTCATTCTGGAAAAGCTGACGGGCCCGGGCAGTGTCTTCATCCATGCGGGCGGCGATTTCGTAGAATTCGAACTTGCGACGGGCGAGATGCTGCAGGTGGATACCGGCTGCATCGTGGCGTTCGACGAAAGCGTCAATTACGACATTCAAATGGTGGGCGGGATCAAGACCGCTATATTCGGCGGAGAGGGTCTGTTCCTGGCAACAATGACGGGACCGGGCCGCGTCATTGTCCAGAGCATGACCCTCGAAAAGATGCGGCGCGAACTGGCGCCCACCCGAACCGGGGGAGATGAGCATAAAGGATTGGGCGCAATCCGAGGCATCTTCGACAGCGACGACTAGTAGTGTGGGTCGAAGTCTTAAAACTGATAGTCCGGCGGCTTGATCCCTTTCACGCGCAGATAGACTTCGGCTTGCCCACGGTGATGCGCGGTGTGAGTGAAATAAGCCCAGAGCCATTCGAATCCAGTCATCTTGCGATTCTGAGGACCCACCGTGGCATCCAGCTTTTCGGAAGTCATCGAGTCTATCGCGCGGTTGCAGAAATCAAAGGAGTCAGTAAGGAACTGGATCGCAGTATCGCGATCTACATCGCTTTTTTCATCCTTCAGCAACGGGACAATTTTCGCAGGCGTAGCCGGACGTGGAATGCCGCTTGCGTTGGCGCAGGCACCCAGATTGGCGCTCGCGATATGGGCAAACAGGTGGCCGAAGCTCATTTCCTCAGGCGTTGCCCGGAAGTTATAACTCTCGGCAGGCATGCTCTTCGCCACAGCGAGGGTGAATTCACCCGACGTCTTCCAGTGTTTAGCCAGCGCGTCTTTCGTGTTGGTCTGGGCCAGAGCGGGCAGTACTAAACCAATTACGGTAATCAGCTTGGTCATGGTTTTAGGTTCTGAGTGCAATTCTACTCCTTTGACCGATAACTCCGCGTACAATCTGGACGTGGGCACGACAACTGCGCTGAGCATCGACGATTTCCTGGCGCTGCCGCATCGACCAGACGGCAGCCGCTATGAGTCGAGCGTGCGTGAGTTAATCACCAGCAGGGGGCAGCTATCTGCACGAGGATGTGAAGGCGTAACATGTTCGTAAGATCGGGGGCGTTCGCGAGCTATCCGCATGACGTATTGGAAACTCCTGAGCCATTCCGATTCAGCGTGCGCGTGGGCGAATTCTTCGCATAGCCACTAATCTCTCGGAACCAGGCGTATCATACTGAGGTTGACCGTGAGTGCGCGTTGATCACCCAATGCGTGCCATACCGGTCCGGCGTGGATGACGACAAAATGCTCAGCCATGTCGGGGATGTCGGTCTCCAGAACGAAAAGGCCGGAGCGATCCTGCAGCCAGCGTCCTACCTCGACTCCATTCACCTCGACGGCGATCTGAACGGGCACGTGGTCTGGCGGCGCAGATCCGCGGATTCGGAGGCGCTGCGGTCCCGGCTTCACCTTTCTCAAATGCGCCTCGGCTGTGGCCCCCATCCATCTCCATTTATTACCGAAGACCCCCTCCACTTCATACCAGTTGACCGTTGAGGCGCTGCTCATGGCCGGGCAACGAGAAGTCGATGATGTCCTCGCGATCGCCGGGGTAGAGTTCCGCCTTATCGGCGGAGCCGAGCAGGTTGTACACGCCTTCCTCGAGCGAAGCTGAATAACCGCAGGCGCCACATCTCAGGGTCTCGTCACGATCTCGCGCGAGCGGGCGACGGCAATCGGGACATCGCAGGCGGGAATCAAAGGGTTCAAAATCCGGCACCTCTGAGGTGCCAGCCTTCCGGCAGACCGCAGCCAGCGTTCCACCCAACAGTTGAGCAGCGCGCCACACCGAACGGTATGGATCCAGCCGCTGCGCCAGACGCTTCATCCCACGCTCTGCCCATCCGCGCTCAGGCACCAGAATCTGGTATTCATGCTCGGCGAAATGCTTTTCGATCAGAGCATGCCAATCCCGCAACCCCATCGTGTGGTTCTGACGGATGCCGAAACTCTCCTCTTGGTGCGCGCCGATTACATCCCGGACTAGATAACCCAGCAGCCCCCAGTCGTACAGCTGGCGCTCCCACGGCTTCATGGTGTCGTAGTACGGGCAGCGGTAGAGGCGCAGGCTCAGCATCCGACGCATGGGCTCTTCGGCGAACAGAAACACACCGCCGGGCGAGAGCACCCGTTTCACCTCGAGAAAAACGCTTTCGATACTCATGAACTGACTGAGCATCTGGTAAGCCATGACGAAGCGTAGTGAGCCGTCGGCAAAAGGGAGATTGAGCGCATCGCCGGCCAACCTTACGGGTGCGCGGCTGTAACCCCACCGTTCTTGCAGCATGATGCCGTGGCGGAGCGAGTCGGCCGAGATATCGAGAGCAAAACCGTCAGCGCCGAATTCATTGGCCAGCATGTAGCTGGTGTGTCCTGCGTTCGACCCGATTTCGAGGAAGGGCGAGAGCGGGCCAATGAACTCCAGATGATCGCGGATGAGTGCTCCTCGTGTCAGGTTCTCCTGGGCATAGTGTGCGATGACGCGGTCCGGCTGCCCGAGCGAGGCAAAATTGTGAAACTCGACTTCGGCGCGCTTGACTGAAAATGATTGGGCTGGAGACGCAGACTCCAGTCTGCGATCTTCACTCATGCCACGAGCACCTCGACGTTGATGGATCGAAGATCATCCAGTAGCTGATCCGGTGAGTACTCGGCCAACTCGGAGGCGGGTGAGAGTCCGGTTGCGACGGCAATCGATTGGACACCGTTCGCCTTGGCTGCGAGCACGTCGTTGGGATGATCCCCAATGAGAGAAATCCGGCTGTGACGATCGATCCAACCTTCGCGCCGGGCTTGCCGGATGGCCATTCTCACCAGCCCTGCGCGATTTTGCGCCTGTTCCGCGAACGCGCCAAAGCGGAAGTAGTGCCGGAGACCGGCGTGTTCCATCTTCTTCCAGCCAATGCGGGTGAGATTGCCGGTAACGAGGCCCGTGGGGATGCGCCGACGTTTCAACCGAAACAGCAGCATGCGCACACCTGGGCAGACCTTACGCTCCAGGTTGGGACAGCAGCGGGCGTAGATGGACTGTGCGTGCCGGATCAGCTCAGGCATCGATGCACGGATAAGGCCGCGACTAGCGCCCGCATTGGAAAGCATGACGCTGAGGATGTCACGATCGAGCATGCCCTGCACCGGGACATCGTCGGTTGTAGTTTCCAGACCGGTTACACGACGCACCGCATCCACCAGCGCCTGCGGTGATGCGGCCCGGCCTTGCGGATCAGCGTGCCATCAATGTCGAACAGCACCAGTGCGGGTGCGGGTGTTACGCTGGTTCGCGATATCCTGGGCATCTTGAACCACTATACCGGGCATGGAACGGACTCTCTCTAACGGACGCGTGCTGCGGGCCACCGCCGGCGACATCACGAAGATTGCCGCGGACGCAATTGCGAATGCGGCCAATTCTGCGCTGGCCGGCGGCGGAGGCGTGGACGGCGCGATTCACCGGGCGGGCGGACCCGCGATCATGCGGGAACTGGATCAGATCCGGGCGAAACTGGGCGGCTGCCCTACAGGAAGTGCCGCCGTTACGGGCGCTGGGAATCTCCCGGCCCGGTATGTTTTTCACGCTGTCGGGCCGGTGTACCGTGACGGGAATCAGGGTGAACCGGAACTGCTCGCGGCATGCTACGAGACCTGCTTGCGGTTGGCCGAGGAACGCGACGTGGAGACCATAACGTTCCCCGCGATCAGCACCGGTATCTACGGATTTCCGGCCGAGGAAGCGGCCCACATCGCGGTTACGACGGTGGCGCGCGTTGTGACGAGAGCGAATTGGCGAATTCGGGAAGTGATCTTCGTACTCTTCGGGCACACCGCCGAGGAGGCCTATCGAAAGGCGTTTTTATCGCTCGATCAAGAATTGTAACGGCTACAATACTTAAAGATGCAGGTTTTGCAGGCGGGTCACCATAAGCTGATTCTTCTTGAGCTCGACACCGACTTTGTGGCCAACCTGGTGAAGCAGGTAGGTTTCGAGTACCGGATGGAGGATCGAAATCGCAGTTTGATGCTGGATCTGATGGCGAGCGAGCGACAGGCGCCGCTACTTCTGTTCGATGCCGCAGATCCAGGCAATCTCGGATGGTTTTCGCGCTGCCAATTCTACGTAGATGGCGGGACGGGCGCGGTGTTGCAGACGCCGATATCAATCGCCAATCAGCGCGACCGATCTGGGCGCACGCTGCCCCATTCTCTGCGGCTGCAAATCGCCAAGGAATTACCAGCCACTTTCCGCCTGCCCGGCAAGCAGCCAGTAACCGAGCAGATGGTGTATGCGGTGCTCTACAACTTGCTCAACGCCCTGCTGAATACCGGGGTCGGAGTGTGCGGCGGCAACATCGTGAAAGCCTTGGCGGGGCGCACGGAGCCGCACGGATCGCGCAACTAGCCGAACGTTTGCAGTTCGAACGAGCGCCGGACCACTTCCCTTCCCTGGCGAAGATCTTGTAACTCTCCGGAGGCGATGGCTTGCACCAAGACATTCCCAATGGCCGTCGCTTCTGCCGGACCAGCGATCACCTTCCGGTTTGTAGCTTTGGCGACCAGCTCATTCAAGAACCGGTGGCGGGAGCCGCCGCCGACGATGTGAATCACCTCGATCCTACGGCCCAACACGCCTTCCAGGCTATTCAGCACCTGCATATAGCGCCCTGCAAGCCCTTCGAGAATCGCACGGCAGATCTCACCCATACTTTCCGGAACAGGCTCTTGATGGGCCCTGCACCAGGCTGCGATCTTCACTGGCATCTGGCCGGGGTGCAGAAAGGCATCCACGTCGAGCCTTGCTTTCGACGGGCCGGCGGCAGCCGCAAGGCGCGCGAGTTCTTCGTATGAATATTCGTTTCCTTCCTGGATCCAAGCGCGGCGACATTCCTGAAGCAACCATAAACCGGCAATGTTCTTCAGGAAACGAACGGTACCGCCCGCGCCGAGTTCATTCGTGAAATTCAATTCAAGCGAGCGCTGGTCGATGATGGGATGATCAAGTTCAACTCCCATCAGCGACCATGTTCCGGAGCTGATGTAGCACCAGTTGTCAGTGTCGGCGGGTACGGCGGCCACGGCCGATGCGGTATCATGCGCGGCCGTTGCGTATACCGGGACACGACCCAGCCCAGTACTCTCGGCAAGGTCAGCGCGCAGCGGACCTAATAATGAGCCGGTCTCGATGAGCGGGGGCAATATTCTGGATGGCAAACCGAGGCGATCGAACACCTCGGTCGCGAATTGTCTTTTCCGCGGATCGTAGAATTGCGATGTGCTGGCTATTGAAACTTCGGACTTCTGAACTCCGGTGAGCCAGTAGTTCAGCAAGTCCGGCATGAACAGCAAGCGATCGGCGACTTCGAGCGCGGGAGAGCCGGCCAACTTCATAGCGTAGAGTTGATAGAGCGAATTCAACTGCATGAACTGGATGCCCGTTTGTTCGAACACCTCGGCGCGGGGAACCACCTGGAACAGCTTTTCCTGGATGCCATCAGTTCTGGCGTCGCGATAATGACGCGGCGCGTCAATAAGAGCGCCATCCCGGGCGAGTAAGCCAAAGTCGACGCCCCAGGTGTCGATTCCAATTCCGGAGATTTTCAGCTTCCGGTCGCGGCCCGCCATGGAGAGACCGTGGACGATCTCGTGAAACAGCCTGAAACTATCCCAATACAGTCCGGTAGGAAGCTGGACCGGCGTGTTTGCGAAGCGGTGCAACTCCTCTAATGCGAGCCGGCCCTGGTCTAATGTGGCGAGCATCACCCGACCGCTCTCGGCTCCGAGGTCGACGGCGAGAAAGTGGGACATGGAAGATAACGAGTATACCCGAGGATCCGAGCGTCAACGGCCCATCACGCGATCGAAGAACGCGAGCGATTGCACGGCGCATTGCTCCCAGCTATATCGCTCCGCCCGCGCCTGTCCGACCGCACTTAGCCTGGCCCGAAGATCCGAGTCTGTCAGCACGCGCTCCAGCGCGGTACTGATCTCGGCTGGACTCCGCGGATCGACGCAGAGTGCGCCACCTCCCGCTATTTCGGGCAGACACGACGTGTTGGATGTCACGACGGGAGCACCGGCGGCCATTGCGTTTGCGACCGGAAACCCGAAGCCTTCATACAGCGACACGTAGGCGAAGGCCGTCGCGCCTGCCGTGAGCGAGGGGATCTCCGTCTCGGGGACATACCCGAGGTAGTGAACGCCTCCTGTCGAGCGGAGCCGAGCCAATGTTGCGCCGGATTTCCAGCCGGCTGGGCCGGCGACCACGAGATCGAATTCATCGCGAAGCGATGCAGGGAGAGCACGCCAGGCATCGAGGAGCGTATCGACGTTCTTCCGCGGCTCGATGGTGCCGAGAAATAGAACGTAAGGCCGTTTGCGAACCAGCGGCACGGCAGAGAAGAAGCGCTCGTCAACGCCGGGATAGATGACTTCGATTCGGTCCGGGTCGATACCCAGGAGCCGGACTGCATCCTGGCGGGTGTTCTCGGAAACGGCGAGGAGACCACTCGTTTTCCGAATGACGTTCTCGGTAAAGCTTAGATCCGCACGCAAGTTCCCGGCGGTGTGCAGGTCCGGCATCAGCCTGCAGGTCATGTCATGCACGGTCGCCGTCACCCGGACGTTGGGGGGCGGCACTCGTATCAAATTCGACGCGTGAAAGACATCGCTGCCCCGGCACACCACACGGATGGCCGGATTGCCTGGCATGTTCAGGAAAGCAAGCGCCGCCAAGCGGGGCCAGGTTGCCGATGCGGGCAAGATGGAGCGCTCATGATTGAGCTCGCGATCCGTTTTCCCCAGGAACGGAAAGGCTGAGATGGTCCCCGGCGGCGAGAGCCGCCGCAGATGACGGAGCCAGTGCCACGTATAGCTCTTTACCCCGGCGCTACGCAGCAGCAGAGGACTGGAGTCGATTAGTATCCGCAAGAGAACTAATGATTCGACATCAGGAATTTTCCGCCGCTCTCGGCGATGGTGTGCAGAGCCGCGGGTCCTACCAACTTCTCCAAGCGCGGCCTGGAAGGCCTTTCGAAGAGGACGTAGTAACGATCGGGCGAAGGCCAGAGACGCGCGAAATCGCGGTCGTCGATGAAGACATCCTGTGGAGCGTCGGGGGCGTTGGAGCCATACTCCAGGTTGTTTACACGGCCGTTCAAAAGCAGGGCCCTCCGGTTTGTATAAAAGATCACTGACGACCAGGTGTAGTATTGATCGTCGAGAATCAGCTTGCCCGGGGGCGCAGCCAGCAAAGCGCGCGCGAGCGGCCGCGATGAAAGATACGGATCGAAGACCACCAGTGCGAGCCGCGCCGCATGGAAAAACAGAACCATCATCAGCGTGACTCCGAGCACCATTCGCGTGCCCTGCAACTTCCAAGCTGCGATGGCGCCGACGGCGAATGCAATGCCTGCGACCAGGAGCGGGATCCGCAAGTAGGCGAACGAATGCAAAGTCAGGTCACCCATGTGTCCGAGCGAGAGCGTGTACAGATCGGGATTCTGGGTCAGCGCGGTGGATATGTCGCCGGGTGTGGGCAAACCGCGAACGGCGAACAGAATCGCTCCAATGACTACGGCAGCAGCGGCGGCGATAACGGCCAAGATACGCCGGCCCACGGTGATCAGTTTGCCTCCGGCCGCCAGCGCGCTTCCGATCAGCAGCGCCAACGCCGGGTAGCACGGCATCGAGTAGTACTCCTGCGTGGAGGAGAACGTAAAGAACACCAGCAGAAAGCCGGTCCAACATAGAGCGAGCAGGCGCATTCGCGAAGCTCGATCGTCACCCGAGCCGTGCCGAAGGCGGCGGAAGGCGGCCGGGAGGAATACGCTCCATGGAAACAGCCAGAGCAGATGAAAGAGCCAGAACAGCAACCGGGGCACCGTGTTGTAGTCCCGCGGGAAGCGCCGGTTCAAGAACCGGAGCACGTGCTCGTTCATGAAGTAGAACCAGAAGAAGCCGTGATAATGGCCGGGTCCACTCTGCAGGGTCCACGCGAAGTACGGCGGATTGCGGAGAGTGGCGAGAATATGCCAGGGCGCGGCGATCACGAACGCGATCAGCAATCCGGAGAAGACATACAGACGACGCCACACGCCGGGCGAGAGAAGCTGCCGCGTAAAAGCCAAGTACAACAATGCCGCCGCCACCGGGAACAGCGCGGCGATCAGCCCCTTCAGCAGCAAGCCGACGCCGATCGCGGCGGCCATGATCGCGGCCCATAGGCGGGGTCTGCGCTCTTCGGCATCGAGCGCGCGCAGAAAAGCCCACAGCGCGAGCGCGATGGTGAGGGTCAGGATAACGTCCGGAATCAGGATCCGTGTGAACAAGAACAAGCCGACGGAGGACGCCAGGATCAGGCCCGAATACAGCCCGGCCGATGGCGAGAAGGCCCATGATCCCATGAGCGTGACGAGCCAGCAAAGCAGGACCGTACAGAGTGCGATCGGGATCCGCGCTACCCAATCGTGAACGCCGAAGACCTCATAACAGACGGCGATCATCCAGTACTTGAGCGGTGACTTCTCGAGATAACGGACGCCATCCAGCCGTGCGGTAACCCAGTCGCCGGAGTCGAGCATGTTGCGGGCGATTTGCGCCTGGACCGCATCGACGTCGTCCATGAGAGAGGGAGGACTGATCATGCAGCCGATGAAGATCAGCGCCGCTACGGCTATGACTATCAGCTCGTAAGTAAAGACGCGCCGATATGGGTATCGACGCTGCACGCGGAGAGCGTGCGCCACCTCCTCATCCAGAGGAACAGGATCAGCAAACCCCATAAGTGATACCCGAGATTAGCACGGCGTTCCATGTGATCGCGAATCAGAATTTCGACCTCACTCCAGCGGAAAAGCCCTGAATCTTCGACGGTTTGGCGGTTGACGGTATCCATGAAAAGCGGCTTCAGAATGGTGCGGAGCCAGTGGTGCGCCGGGATATCGAAGCCCTGCTTTTTCCGGGTCAAGATGGGAGTGGGGAGCTTATCGCGCATTAACTCCCGCAAAACGAATTTCAGGTTACGGCCTTGTATCTTGAACGACTCAGGAAGGCGTCCCGCGAACTCGACGATGCGATGATCGAGGAACGGCGGCCGGACCTCCAGCGAGTGGGCCATGCTCATGCGATCGCACTTATAGAGAATATCGTCGGGCAAATAATAAGACTGATCGAGCCAGAGATAGCGGTTCAGGTAACCCGGAAGCGGTTCGGCAAAACCGGATTCGAGCAAGCTGCCGGTGGACATGCAGCCGTCGTGGAGATGGAGCCGGCTTTTCTGAGCCTCGGAGAATGTCCCGTTCCAGAAAACGTGCGCTTCGGTGGGCGGCAAGAGAGACCCATTCAGGAAGCGGTTGAGCTTATACTCCAGGCCGATCTTCTCGTCTGAAACGGGCAGGAAGCGGGCCAGTCTCGCGGCGAGCCTGCGAGCGGTTTTCGGAACGCGCCGGACGGAGCGGGCGTAGCGGTCAGCCAAATATGTGACGTAGCCGCCGAATAACTCGTCGGCGCCATCTCCGCTAAGTGCGACGGTTACATGACGCCGCGTCATTTGCGAAAGATACCAGACGGGAATCGCTCCGGCGTCGGCGCTGGGCTCGTCGGAGTAATAGGAGAGCTGCTCCACGACTCCGGGCAGCGTCTCAGTGGGAGTTAAGTCAAACTCATGATGCTCGGTATCGTATACAGACGCAATCTGTCGGAAGTATTCGCTCTCATCAAACTTGCGGCCCGCAAAGGACACCGAAAACGTCTTGATGCGTGAAGGGCAGGCTTGGTGCGCGTAATGCAGAATGGTGGACGAGTCCAACCCACCGCTGGACCAAACGCCGAGAGGGACGTCTGAAACCAGGTGCTCCTTCACGGCGTCGCGGAGCAGGATGTTCAGCTCTTCCTTGGCTGCGCCGATGGTGATGCGCGGATCAGGATCCAGGCGAAGCTTCCAGTAGGGCTCAGTGCGAACGGTTCCGTCGCGCCATTCCAACCAGTGGCCGGGCGGAAGCTTCTCGATACCATCGATCAGCGTGTAGGGGCACGGAACGTAGTTGAGGGAGAGGTAATGATGCAGGCCGTCAGCGCTGAGACGCCGGTCAATTTCACGATGCTCGAGAATTCCCTTCAACTCGGAGGCGAAGTAGATGTCCCTTCCACGAAGGGCAACGTACAGGGGTTTGATGCCTACGCGATCGCGCGCGAGAATCAGCCGCCGGCGGGACTCGGTCCAGAGTGCGACGCCGAACATGCCGCGCAAACGGGTGAAACATTCGGTATCCCACTCGACAAAGGCACGCAGCACGATCTCGGTGTCGCAGTGAGAGTGAAACTGGTGGCCTCGGCCTTCCAGTTCGCGGCGGAGCTCGGCGCAATTATAGATCTCGCCATTGAAGATGATGGTGGTGTCGCCGCCGGCGGTGGACATGGGCTGCTGCCCGTGTTCGAGATCGATGATCTCGAGACGCACCGCACCCAGAGAAACGGTTGCTGATTCGTAGATGCCCTGCTGGTCCGGTCCACGATGAACCAGGCTATGCGTGGCACGCCGAATGAGCGCGGTGTCCACATGGCGTTCGAGATGTGTAAAGCCGACAATCCCACACATTGCGCGCTAGCTATAAGCCTCAGCTTAGCGGATCGCCAGTTGAAAATCGAGGCGTCATATCACGCCATTCTGGGACGGCGATGTGATTTTGTTCGAAATTGGGATTGTTCTGAAAATACATGACGCAAGTTATTGGCGGAGTTGACGCGAACGTCGATGGGCGGGCTTCGGGGGTGGGCTGACGGGAGGTGTGGGCTCCGGTCCCACGGCGACGCCGAACTTGGCCAGACAGCGGGTGTGATACCGAATGCTGCGGCGCTGGTGTTGTTCCTTAGCCGCTTCTTCATCCCTCTTGTGGTACGGCACTCCGCGCGTCAGCACGCAGTAGCCAATCACTAACAATGTGTGGGCCACCGCGATGATGGCGCGTTTCTTGCCCCGCCGCCGGACCAGGCGGTGATACTTGAGCTGCAGCACCGATCCCTTCTTGCGCGAGCTGGCCCAGGCCGTTTGCGACAGGGTGGCCCGTAATCAAACGTTGCCTTTCGTAGTCCGGCATTTCTTGCTCACTCCGGTGCTCACGTGGTTGCCGGGGCACAGGCCGGCCCACGAACTCAACTGCGCCGCCTAGGGAAAGGCACTGGCGTTCGGCCCCAGTTCGGCCAGCATGCCGGCCGCCGTGACCTGGTCGATTCCCGGCACGCTCACCATAATTCCAATATCCGTTCCCAGCCGTTGTGCCGGACCTTTTCCCGGATCTCCTCGTCCAACTGGCAGATCTCTGCTTCTAAGAGATTTCGCGCGGGTGTGTGCACCCGTTGAGCAAGGCTTGGATGATCAATAGCCCGGACATCCCAGCCGTGTTACTGAGCACGTTGCTGAGTTGAACGTTGCCCTCCTCCAGCGCTTTCTGGATACGGTTCTTTTCTTGCACCGCCGTCCGCACCAACTGTTTGCGCCGGCCGGTCAGATCCCGCTGTTCGCGCACCGGTCGCGGCGGGATGTAACTGCTGCGCAGCATGGCATGCCGCAGCAGATGCGCCAGCCACTGCGCGTCATTGAGATCCGTCTTGTGGCCCTTGCGCTGGTGGACCTCCTGCGGATTGGCTAATACGATGTTGAACTTCTCTTCCAAGATATTGAACACCGGCTTCCAGTACCAGCCGGTGCTCTCCATGACCACGTGTGTGCAGCCGTTTTCGACGGCTCCTATCATATCCACTCCTTTCTCTATTCATAGGGCCAGAGGAGAGGCGGGCGTGATGACTGTACATTGTTCTGCGGGCTCTTCGGCACCATTCCGGGGTTCATTCACGTCCGGCCGGATCAGCTTGGCTTCGAGGTTAAACCTTCATCCCCAACACGAACTGGTTCTGCTCCGCTTAAGCGCAGTATCGGACTGACCGTCGCTGTGCCCAACCACTCCCATTTTCCTTACCCAGGGTGGCTCGCCGGCCATGGTCCTTGGCTTCGTTCGGTTCCCGGGCGAAAACGCACGTGGGCGGGCTATGGGACCGGGCTCGCCGAAAGGATCCACTGCTTTCACAATAGCCCGAGGTCGCGGCTTAACCCTGATGGTGAACCGCGGTATGGTATTCACAACATGGATCGAAATAAATCGGTGGAGGGGGTGAACCGCCGCGATTCGAACTAACCTTTGTAATCGAATTGCAGCCCACAAGCCTCAGAGTCAATTAATCCTGAGCTTTTCCACTGGAACTTCTTCCTCGATGAGAGTGCTTTCGACGTCCCGCAGAGCGCACACTTCAATGACTTGGTTGCCGAACTGGATGGTAGTCGGGTTGCCGGGAGCGTAGCGGCACCACTCGCGGTCTGGGAGACCTTCTTCCAAGCACTTCTCACATTGCCAGAGCAGCGTCTGAAGCCTCATCCGCCCTCCGCAGCCCTGATGAAACCAATGGACGTTCGAAGCGAGGCTGACAGGCAGGAATTTGCGTTCTTCTGAGGGAAGGCTGGGACGGTTCTTCTGCGGCATAGGAGCCCAGCATACACCCGGATCCACTGTACGGATGATCTCCCCAAAGTGCATCCGACTGCTCACAAGGGCGTCTGCTGTGCCGAGTTCAAACACGTCGAAACTCCGAGGCATCAAGCAAATCTTTCTTGCAACCAATCTGTAGCGCGTGGTATTCCTTCTGAATACAACTTTCTGCTTAAAAAAAGGGGGAGGCTATGCTCGCGAAACGAATCCTTTTGCCACTCGCTGCTGTAATGCTAGGCGCGATTGGAAGTGCTCAGACCGACTTCTCCACCATTCGGGGAGTGGCAACGGACCCCAGCGGCGCCGCCGTGCCCGCCGCTAAAATCGAAATCACTAGCATCAGCACCGGAATATCGCGCGACACTGCCACGACATCGGGTGGTGAATACGAGATCCCCTATCTGCTGCCCGGCACCTATCGATTGACCGCTACAGGTCCCGGTTTCAAGAAATTCGTCGCCGATAATCTTGTACTGTCGAGCCGTGAGACGCGACGCCTGGACTTGGCTTTCGAACTCGGAGACGTGGGTAGCACGGTCCAAGTGAGCGCCAATGCAGCGGTGATCGAGACGGAAGGCAGCCAGGTGGCAGCGGGATTCACCTCGCAGCGTTATCGCGACAGCCCGAACAGTATCGGATTCTTCCCGCAGGCTTACATGATGAGTCTGCCCGGCGTGCAAGCCCAGGGCGGTGGATTTACTTTACGGATCGCCGGACAACCGGCAAATCAAGTAGTGGAGGCTCTCGACGGAGTGCCAAATGACGGTTCAGTCAATCTTGTCCAAAACATGAATGACTTCGACGAATTGCAGGTGGTGGGCGCGAACAACTCCGCTGAATTCAGCAGGGTGACAAATTTCAGCATGTCCGGCAAGAGCGGATCGAACGCATTCCATGGCTCGGCTTTCTACGATTTCACGAGTTCGGCGCTGGCGGCGCGAAGTTTCTTTGATGCGCAAAAGCCTGCCAGCCACCAGCATCGAAGCGGGGTCAGCGTGTCGGGACCGATCGTTCGCAACAAGACCTTCTTTTACGCCGCATATTACAAGGAGTGGTTCCCCGGAAGCGCATTTTACAACCGGACAGTCCCTACCGCGGCCTTCCGTCAAGGCGACTTCTCACAATTGCCGGGGACCATTAAGGACCCACTGACCAACCAGCCGTTTCCTGGGAACATTATTCCTCAGAGCCGCTTCAATCCCGTGTCGCTCAAGCTGCAAAACAGCTATATCCCTCAGCCGAATCAGGGCGCCCCGAACAGCTTGAGCAACAATTACGGCTTCAGTTTTCCGTGGCCCACTGACCTGTTCAAGTGGGACTCTACTACCGACCGCATCGATCATCGACTTTCAGACAAGAACACGATATTCGGGAGGTACACCAATCGTATTACGCCTTATGTACTGGCTGGAAACTTCGCCAACGTGGGTACCTGGACGCGCTATCGGTATCACCACTCCATCGTCATCTCCGATACGCATATCTTCTCGCCTACTTTAGTCAACACAGCACGGTGGGGTTGGCTCAAGGATTACATCAACGATGGCGACACCATCGCGGGAGTAACACCGGTAAAGGCGGACGCCGTAGTCAAAGATATCGGTTTGCAGGGAGTGAACCCGCGTGGATACAGCGCGCAAGGCTTCCCCCAAATGGACATCACCGGCTTTACCTCGCTGGCTGAGACCGCAGGCGGGTTGAACACGAGTGCGCGCAATCACGATTATGCAGACTCGATGACGTGGAATTTCGGCTCGCACGTGCTGAAGTTTGGAGGCGAACTGCGGACCTTCCGCACCTTCAGCGGGACGATCCCGACTGGCACTTTTGGCCAATTCGCTTTCAACGGTTCGTTATCCGGCAATGCTTATGCGGACTTCCTGTTGGGGTTGCCCTTCAGCAGCATACGCTTGAACCCGCTTACTGAGCGCGCGCAGCGCTCTTACGAACTGGGGCTGTATATCACCGACACTTTCAAGGTTACGCGCCGGCTGACTCTGGATTATGGTTTGCGCTGGGACTATTTCGGACCCTCCACTTACCGGGATGGGCTGCAGTACAACTGGGATTCGGCGAGTGGTAATGTGGTTGTCCCTCCGTCAAAGCTGAGCAGCATCAGCGCGCTGTATCCCACTAATCTGGTCAAAGTCATCGGTGGGCAGGTGATCCCAAACCCGGACAAGAAGAACTTCAGACCCCGAGTAGGCGTGGCTTACCTGATCGGCGATAAGACGGTGATCCGCGGCGGATACGGCATCTATAGCGAGACGCTGGGGAACTTTGCAGCTTTGCAGGGTACAGGGCCCTTTCAGCTCAGCGAAACGTTTTTCAACACCATCCAGAACGGGCAGCCATTGTTTGCGTTTCCAAACCCGTTCCCCGCGGTGGCTGCTACGGTTCCTTCTCAGAGTGTCTCCGGATATCCCTTGCAGATCACCAACGGGCTGATTCACCAGTTCAATGCAACGATCGAGCGGCAGATTCATGATGTTGGCATTCGTGTGTCGTATATCGGTTCGCGCAGCCACGGGCTGCATTATACGCTCAGCACCAACAAGCCCCAGCCCGGCACCATCCCATTTGTGGCAAGCAGCCGGCCCTATCCTCAGTTTGTAAGCACCAGTCTTCTGAAACAGGACGGGAATGCCAAGTATGACTCTTTTCAGGTGGAGGCCAGACGAAGGGCCGGCTTTTTGACCGTCGACGGCCACTACACTCTCGCCAGCAATCTTGGCGACTACTTTAATCTAGAGAATCCCTACAATTACAAGTTCTGGAACCGTGATCAATACACCTCGAGGCACCGAGCAGTGATCAACTCCGTTGTGGATTTGCCGTTTGGACGCGGACGGCGGTTCATGAGCGCGGCGCCCGCCGCGGTGGATTTCGCGCTGGGCGGCTGGCGGATGACCTGGATCACGGTTCTTCAAAGCGGGCAATACTTCAGTCCCAGCTATTCGGGTTCCGATCCGTCCAACACGAACACGGTGGGCGGACTTCCGGATCGTATCGGGAACGGCAATCTTCCTTCCAGCCAACGGACTGTGACCCGCTGGTTCGATTCGTCAGCGTTCGCCGTTCCGGCCCCCGGCCACTTTGGTAACTCAGGGGTGAATATCCTAGAAGGCCCCGGGATGAGTCAACAGCATCTCAGTGTAACGAAGGAGTTCAAAGCCACTGAGCGGCTCAAGTTCGAGTTTCAGACGATGATTCTGGATCTGTTTAACTCGCCCACTTTCACTTTCCCGTTCAGCAACATTTCCGTTCCGGGGCAGGTCGGCCGGCTGAACGCGGTTCTGACACCGGGCGATCCGGCCAACGCGACAGTGGTCAGCAGCCGCTGGGTCACGATGCGATTACGGGTGGTTTTCTAGCGTAGCCCGCATCCACTGAACGACGACTGTAGCAATTTGATTCGAGCCGACCGCGTGCCGCTGAACGCCAACGCTCCGCTGACCGGGCAACTCCTGAGACAACGGTTCAGATTTTTCTTGGTTGCGATCGACCTGGTCCGGCTATAAAACGACTACAAAACGACTCAGCGGATTGAGTTAGATCGGTGTATAATATGACGAAGCTCGGAGCCTAGAATCCAAGTCCGGCCGATACATTTATCAATAGTGCAGGTCACTTTGGCCGAGTTATGTCAGTTAACAACACTCGTTACACGATCGGGCGCGATGGCGACTGCGACGTATCGATCGCCGACGATTCTGTTAGCCGCGTGCATGCCGAGGTCACAATCGACGGGGGACGCGTCCGGGTGACCGACCGCAAGAGCCGGAACGGCACCCGGCTAATCCGAAACCAGCAGACAACGGGATTCCAGGACGGTTATGTCGTCCCGACGGATCAATTGCAGTTTGGCGAGGCCATGCTCTCAGTAGCCGATATTCTTGAGGCCATCCGAAGCAAGCACCCTCAAGTTCTTCGACCAGAGAATGCACCAGCACGCCCTCTCAAAGCCGTTCCGGGCCGTCTCTCGCGATGCGAGTGCGGCTTTGTCAAGCCGCAAGACCAAACCTGCCCGGAGTGCGGACGATGAACTTCCCGGTGAACTTCAGGGACCCGGAACAACGGAAGGCATTTTGGCAACTGCCGGATCGCCGCGCGGTGAGGCTGCTGTCGATGGGTGCAGCCGTCGTCTTCATTTTGATCGCCACGCTGGTCCTACCTCGCCAAAGCCGTACCGCCGCCCTCTTGCTGGACCGCGAATCGCCGCATTTTCCGTACCCCTTCACCATTCAAAACATGGAGCATGTGCTCTTGTTCATTGGCCTGGGCGAATTATTCGTACGGTGGCGAGTCGCGGTCCGGGAGATGGCCTTCATCGGAGATCACCTGTTACCGGAAGACGATTCCACCGTTCTGGAATTCAGCGACCTAGGGCCCATCCGCCGCCGCGTCTCCAAGCTATTTGACGGCGAGCACGGGATCCTGCCCTCCATGATCGATCTTTGTATTTTGCAGTTTCAGTCCGGCCGCTCCATCGACCAGGCGGTTGCGGTCCTGGACAGCAGCCTGGGCCTGACCGAACATCGAGTGGACCTGCGTTACGGGCTGGTGCGATATATCGCGTGGCTGATACCGACCCTGGGCTTCATCGGGACCGTAATCGGACTGGGGGCATCCTTGGCTTCCGTCCCAAGCAGCGGCGAGATCAGCCTCTACGAAGTTGCGCGCAAGCTGGCATTAGGGTTTGACTGTACGATGGTCGCGCTCGCGGAAAGCGCACTGCTGGTGTTCCTATTGCAGATTGTGAATGAGAAGGAAGAGACCAGCGTCAACCTGGCGGGGGCCTACACCCTGCGGAACCTGATCAACCGCCTTTATGAAGGACATCCGCGGACCAGTGGCCGGGAGATGGCAAACCTACAGGCAGGCAGCCCATAGGGGTGGTTAGATGAGAGCTCGCAACCGTGAAATCAACATCTTCAACATGTCCCTGCTGGACATCCTGTGCGGGGCTCTCGGCGCATTCTGCTTCATGATGTTGACGCTCTTCCCGTATTACAGTAAAGCGCATAAACAGGACGCCACTCCAAGTGCGGATTCCGCGGAGCTGCAGCGGCAATACGCAAGGGCTCAGCAAAAACTGCAGGAAACAGAATCGCGCATCCGGCAACTCGAAGCCGAGTCCGCCCGGGCGGCCGCCGGAGGAAGCGGCGGCGGAGCCTCGGCCCAACAACTCCAGCAGGCCTGGAATCAGTTGCAGGGTTTGCGGCAGGAACTGGAAGCCGCATCCAAACGAATTGAGAAGCTCGAACTGCGCTTCCCAGTCGCGGTAGAAATCATGTGGCTTACCGACAAGCATGACGTGGATATCTACCTGGTGCGCCCAGCCACCGTCCCGCAGCCGCGACCGGTGCTGAACCACAAGAACAACGTCTGGATCAATGGCGATTCGCGAACGGACTGGGTCAGCGGACCGGGCTTTGAGGGGTGGCAGATGCGCGATTTGCCGCGTGATGTTCCCGCGGAGCTCTACTACATCCTCTTCAACTCGAATGGTAATGCCGGTCCCGCCTACATCGCGGGCACTGTTCTGTGCCCGGATGGAGCGCTTCGCATTCCTCCAGTGCAGATGGATGAACAGTCCCGTATTTTGCACGTAGCGGATATCATCCGAGATAACCAGGACAAGTTGGAGTTGCACTTCTCTCCGGAGTTTCAACAGCACGCTGTCGGGCGGACTCGCGCTTCGGCGGCCCCCGCGGGACAGAACCTGCAAGCCTGGCTGGCTCTGGAAAGGGGACGTCAGGAGCTTAATGTGTTCAGGAGACCATGGCCATGACCCGGTGCCCCCAAGGCCACTTCTTCGATCCTCAACGGCATCCTCAGTGTCCATACTGCGGTGTCCCGATCGAGAGCAAGGCCGAACCACAGACCAGGCCCACCGGCCAGCCGGAAAACACCGGCCGGGTGGAGACGGCAGGGGCGACACGCGCGCTCCATCGCGAGGCATCCGGGATCAGTCCCGTGGTGGGTTGGCTGGTTTGTATTGAGGGACCCGACCGAGGCCAGGATTATCGTATTCACGCCGAAAAAAATGCAATCGGCCGATCGCGCAATATGGACATCGCGATTACGGGGGATGAGAGCATTTCCCGAGAGAAACATGCGACGGTTCTGTTTGATCCTAAGAAGAACTGCTTCTGGCTGCAGCCTGGCGACTCAAGCGGGCTGGTATACCTCAACGAAGAGCTGGTACACTCGCCCACCCCTTTGAAGCGCGATGACGTGATTGAGCTCGGCCGGACCAAGCTCGTGCTGATTCCTTTCCTGGGAGAGAGATACAAGTGGTCCTGATAAAGCTATGAGATTCGACCCGGGGAACGCGCAAGATTGCGGCTCCCGGCCCGACCAGCAGGACGCGTTTGGATTTACCGATCCGTGGGATAGCGAGTTTGTCGCGCACGGCGGAACAGTGGCGGTGGTGGCGGACGGGATGGGCGGAATGGAGAACGGCAGCGCCGCAAGCCGAGCCGCGGTTCGCGCATTTATCGAGACCTATCGCGCCAAGTCCCCGGCTGAGGAGATTCCTATAGCGCTGGAGCGGAGTATCCGACGGGCCAACCACGCTGTGTACGCGTCTGCGAACGGAGGGGGAACGACGCTTGCCGCCGTTGCTGTTTGCGGGTCGGCTCTACACTGGATTTCCGCCGGAGATAGCTCCGTTTATCTGTACCGGCGGGGCGCATTGTCGTTGTTCAGCAAGAGTCACGTCTTTGCCCGATCGCTGGAAGAGGCAGTGGCGGTGGGGGACATGCCCGTTCGGCAGGCGTTGACGCACCCTGACCGGGAATGCCTTACCAGCTATCTCGGCGTCGCCGAGATAGCGGAGATCGATCGTAATCCGGCCGCCTACCGTATCGAAGCGGGCGACCGGATCCTGGTGGCCTCCGACGGGTTGTCGAAGGTTCTCAGCCATGCCGAGATTGCCGCCGCAGTCAGCGGGAGCTCTCAAGAGAGCTGTGAGCGCCTGGTCCGCGCCACGATGGCCAAGAACCGCCCGGACCAGGATAACGTTACGGTTCTGATGCTCACGGCGATGGACGAGTTTGAAGCAACCCAAGACTCCACACGGCTGGTGGTCCGTTCCGCTGCCGATCAGTCCTGGAAGAAGCTGCTGCCTGGATGGATGCGGAAATGACTTTCGTTACGGAGGTGCTCTCAGCAGCCGGAGGACGAGCCCAGAATGAAGATCGATGCGGCTATCAAGTTCTAGATCAGGCCGGGTGCTGGGTTTTGGCTGATGGACTCGGCGGACACGGCGAAGGGGAAACCGCGGCCCGCATCGCCGTCGAGACCGTACTTCAGTCGTTTGATGCTAATCGCGAGGTAAGCTCCACGGCATTAGAGGCACACGTCGCTGCAGCCAACGCCGCGGTCTGTCGCGCAGAAACATCCATGAAATTGACGGGTGGCTTGCGGACCACTGTTGTCATTCTGCTCTCTGATTTCCGCCGAGCGGTTTGGGCGCACGTCGGCGACTCGCGACTTTACTATCTTCGGGGCGGACGAATCTGTTTTCAGACGAGAGATCATAGCGTGCCCCAGGCCATGGTGGCCGCGGGAGACATTACGGCCGACCTGATCCGGTTCCACGAAGACCGGAACCGGCTGCTTCGCGCTCTGGGCAACCAGTCAACTGTACGTGCCGCAATCAGTTCCGATCCGACTGAAGTGACCGCGGGAGACGTGTTCCTGCTCTGCACTGACGGCTTTTGGGAACCGGTGACGGAAGCCCAGATCGAGCAGGCATTTGCCGGGGGTCAGGCGGACGCACTGGTGCGACTAGAGATGGAAATCCTGGGTCGCCACCTCGCCACCACGGACAACTACTCGGCGATCGCTGTCCGTGCCGTGCCTGACGGGCTGCCCGAACGAGCGGCTTGATCGATTCGGAGAGAAGTGATGAGTCCTGAGCTTCTGTGTATGGGTTGTATGGCGGAGTCGGGGGGCGAGCCCTTTTGCCGCTACTGCGGGCGAGCCGCCAATGAGCCCGCCGCTTCGCTATTGCATCTGCCACCCCGGACCGTTCTGCACAACCAGTACGTTTTGGGACGCGCACTGGGTCATGGCGGCTTTGGGATTACGTATCTCGCGTGGGACCTGAACCTGGCGCGACGCCTCGCCGTGAAGGAGTACTTGCCGGGCGGCATGGGCGTTCGCGGTACGGGGTCGCTCGAGGTAACGCCTTACTCCGGACAAATGGATGCTTTCCGCTGGGGACTCGAGAAGTTTCTGGAAGAAGCGCGTGTTCTCGCCCGGTTCCAAAACCAGCCCGGAATCGTGGCTGTCTTGAATTTCTTTCGCGAGAATGGCACCGCCTACCTGGTGATGGAGTACTTGAACGGCATCACGATGCAGGAGTACTTGAATCGCGGCAACGGAAAAATAGAGCCCGCGGTCGCGCTGCGGATCATGATGCCGGTGATCGATGCCTTACGCGAGGTTCACAAGATGGACGTACTCCATCGGGATATCAGTCCCGACAACATTTACTTATGCGATTCAGGGCAAGTGAAGGTGCTCGATTTCGGAGCCGCGCGTTACGCTCTGAGCCAGCAGAGCCGCAGCTTGTCGATCATCTTGAAGGAAGGCTACGCCCCGGAGGAGCAGTATCGCACGAAAGGCAAACAAGGGCCTTGGACCGACGTGTATGCAACGGCTGCGACTCTCTACCGCGCGATTACAGGTGTAATTCCGCCACCTGCTCTCGACCGCAAGGAATCTGACGAGTTGATTGCCCCTTCGGCGCTGGGCGTCTCGATAGACGCCCAGTTCGAGCAGGCCTTGCTGCGGGGGATGGCTGTTCGTGCTGCGGATCGATTCGCATCCATGGAGGAGTTTCAAGCGGCAATCGCGAATGGAGCAGATCTGGCCGGTTCCCAGGTGGCTCTGCGAAGGTCCTTCGCGGAGGGAAACCGCGAACCTATTCCTAGATCATTGCCGAGCGGGGAGACCAGACCCATGCGGGCGGAGAGCGCCGGCGAAACACGGCCCATGAAAGTTGCACCTGCCGGCGAAACACGACCGCTTGGATTGGTAGCCGGAGGGGAAACGCGACCCCTCGTACGATCGCGGGAGATCGGGCCGATACCGCCGCGTGAACAGGACGTCCGGCGTGACCCGAATGTTCCCGGCGATCTCAACGTTCGTCCAATCGTCACGGAACCGGTCTGGAAACGGATTCCAAAGTGGATGCTCGCCACTTCGGCTGTGGTCCTGGCCATGATTCTCTTCCTAATCTTCGGACACCAGAAAGGCGCCGGGGCAGCACCCGTCATCCAAAGCTTCCGTGCTGAGAAGAACGGCATCCAGCCGGGGGGAAGCGCCGTGCTGATCTGGAACGTCGAGGGTAAAGCAGACGTAACGCTGGATCCCGGAGGAAAGACGATGCCCCGAGCAGGTAAGTATGAGGTCCGGCCGACTCACACCGAAACCTACACCCTGAGCGCCCGAAACGCTTCGGGAATCGACGCGCAGCAGGTGACGGTACAGGTGGCGGCAGGAGGCGCGTCTCACGAACCAGATCCGGCACCATCTCCAAAGCACGGGACGAGTGACGCGAAATCACACGTGCCGTCTCCGACGTCGCCGTCGATCCAACCGACACCGCAAATCGAGCGTTTTGTGGCTGAACCGGGCAGTATTCGCAGTGGAGAATCCGCCACGTTGAGGTGGTCGGTGGCGGATGCTACTCAGGTCTTTCTCAGCCCCGGATTTGGCCGGGTGCTGTCTCAAGGAGCTGTTGAAGTATCCCCCTCCTCGTCTCAAACGTTTCTACTGAGCGCAGTGAAAGAGGGGATGCCTACGGCGTCCAGTTCCGTGACGGTGAGGGTGCTTCCGCCCGAAGCTGGACCCGCGCAGATCGCGAAAGGCCCGGGCCCCGAGATCGTTACGTTTCAGGCACGTCCCTCCAGCGTCACATCCGGCCAGCCGGTGACTCTGAGTTGGTCGGTTCGCGGAGCGAGCGGGGTAACGATTCAGCCCGAATTGGGACCCGTAGAGACCAGCGGTATGCGGACGGAGTACCCCATGTCCACTACAAATTTCACGCTTACCGCCTCTGGCGCGGGCCACGATCCCGTTCAGGCCACGGCGACAGTTCGCGTGATGCAGCCGGAGAATCGGGTGACGGATGGACAGCAAAGGCCACAGGGAAGCACCGATAACGCCGCCACTGCGCTGCGCAACCAGCGGCCACTCCGCTTAAACGTCCTGCACGATCACGGCGGCGCGATTGGCGGCACGGCCGGAGCGATTGGAGGCGTGCTGTCCAGGTTGGGCCGCAGGAATACGGTGCCGGGCAACAATGAATCCTGTTCCGGCACGATCTCTATCCAGAATTCTACGATCAGCTTCAACGGCAATCCCACTCACAGCTTTAGCGTGCCTCTATCGAGTGTGAGCGAAGTGCAAACGAACAGGATTCCGCTGCAGGGCCGCGAGGCGTTCCACATCCGGCTGAACGACGGCGAGAATTACAATTTTGTTCCCCAGGGCGCAAACGCAAATGAAGCCGTCGCTCAGATCCGGAAACTCTTGCGATAGGTTCGGTTCAACCACACATGAATACCAACAGCGAGAATCCGAGATCACGTGGAGGCAGTTACACAACGTGGATTTTGATCGCGGTACTCATGATCGGCGGAGGTTGGTTAATCGCCAGAAAAAGCCTGTCCGGAGTCAGCAATACAGACGTGGAGAGTGTGGCCCCTCCCGCCCCCACGCCGTTAACATCCGGCGATGATCCAGCTTATGACTGGGAAAGACCCGGGCAGCCTCAGGCGAAAAATTCGGGGGCCTGGACTTACGCTATCAACCCGAGGTTTGCAAATTCCCGAACGCTGCAGCAGACCACAAGCTGGCTGAGGTGGGCGGTCGTCAGCTACGGCGCCGTAAAAGAACCAGCGGACTCGTTCCAGATCAGCGACGTTAAGTTTCCGGGCTGCTCCATGCAATGGAATGAGAAGCGATTTATCGATCGGGGCAACCAAATTAACGAGACCGTCTACACAGCAAATCTCGGCGAGCTGGATATTAACTATGGTGCCGTACAGGCCTACGGCTCCTCTTTGAGGATAGCCAGTGTTAACGCGGATGGAATTCGCAAGCTCGAACGATTCTGGGAGAAAGACGGACCGAAATTAAAGGCTAAGGGGGAAAGAAGCTCCACCGATAACACCGCCGTGCTTATGTTGCAAGATAAGGACGATATCTCGCGCAGAGCGGGGTGGGCCATGGTCCATGCTGCCAGTCTCTGCGGCAGCAAACCCTCGAGGTGAATTCGAGCGGCCGACCGACCCTGAGCTGCAGGTGCGATGCCGGATTGGCGCAAGTCGCATTCGACGAGAACCTACTCCGCATTCGTCGACCTCGCCGCGCGAAATCGAGCCGCAGCCAATGGAGAAAGCGTCAGGATAAGGAGTCCGAAGGGCAGCAGTCCACCCCGAAGGACGTCGAAGTCCGCGACTACACTGCTCCAAGGCCGACGCAAGATGAAGTAGCAGCTTGGTCCGCAGTATGCCATCTACAATTTCCGCGCATATGATCGCGAGCCATATAAGAGAAACCCTCAAGAAAAACATAAGTCCTTCTTCGGACGTCCTAGCGTTGGTCACTGTCCCGAATTACCATCGCTATTCCTAAACCTCCACGCCGGCTGCGATTAGACACTCAGAACCGGACACTGGGAATCGAGAACGATGGCGTATGCGCTGGACCGCACGCGACCGAAGGGTTCCTGCACTCTTCCACGGCCAATCACCACGAGATCGGCGTTATGTTGGATGGCCGCCACGCGAACTATGTTCGGTACATCTCCGAGATGGAGGCATACTTCTAGATCGGTTCCCGCCTGCTTCTGCAGTTTTGCGACCGGCCCGCCGAGTCCTTGCTCTTTCGCGATACTACGACGATCCAGAAAGCCTCTCGGACAAGCCGTGCACGTCAATCTGTCCCGTGCCTGTGCGTCATCAATTTGGTATTACCATCTCCGGTGTGGCTCACGTAATCGTCCAGGACTGCGGGGCCTCAGGCGCCCCTCCACTTCGAGGATTGCGTTCGGGCGTACGGCCGCAAGTACCCGTTAGGATGGAGCAAGACCTGCGATGGATCCCATGTTTAGCCTTTATTGCGGTTATGGTGAGCTTCATACCAGACTCTTGTGCACTCCGGCACCAAAACTACCAACGGATTCGCAGTACGTCGATACGGTCCAAAGCCCCGCACTAGGATTATTGATCATCGGCGTTTAGGTCCCGACCGCGGCTTACCACCCCTTGGTTGGGTAGGTCCACGTCGTTTGCCGCCACCTTTACGAGTGCCCGCGAACCGTTCGAGCGCACTGATCACCTTGTCGATCCGATCTCGCTCACCGCGCAACGCCCTGATCATTTCCTGGACGTCCATGACGTACCACAGATTGCCATTGTCAAAGTAAGCCATGTCACTACGCCCCCGTTCCGGGATGTGTAAGCCCGTTCCTGATCGCGCCTCGCCCACTCGACCGGAGTGAAAAGACGCACACCTGAGGCATCCGATGGATCAGACGCTGATCACCGGGCAGGGGGAGTCACGAATTATAGAGTAGGCGTGGGTCCTCAGCCGGCCCAGGGTCTGCTTCAGCACGCCCCTGCCAATCACGACCAGGTGAGCACCTTGCTCCAGCGCGACGGAGTGAACGGCTTTCGAGGGAGTGCCGCTGAGGCCCGATGCCTTGAACGCGGTTCCCGCCGCAGTTTGCAAAAACACGAGCACATGAAGTTGCTCCTGCGCGACTTCACGCAGCGCCCGCTACGTGTCGCGCACTTCAGTGGAGCAGTGCGCGGTAAAGCGTCCCAGATCTCGCTGCCGATGGCCTATCCGAAAGTGCTCTCGGCCGCGGGGCCGGCAGACTCCAGCATTCAGCGTGACGGACTTCTCATCCAAGCACCACCAGTTCGGCGGGATCGTACGGATTGTCGTACTGCTCCAAAACATCTTCCATCCTGGCGATGTACTCGTCATCGACTTCGGCCACGCACTACCTTTTTGCTGTACGGGACCGCCGGAAGTCGGTCCGATAGGTCGCCCGCTGACGCGAGAACGCGGCAAAGGGTTGAGTCCCTCACACCGGAGAAGGAGGCGTCGTTGCGTACATCCCCTGTAGCGTCGCGTCCATAAAATCCCGAGACTCCATATGGAACGACAGGAATTCGTATGCCGGTCTTCTTCGAGGTTCGCGAATCGGAGGGACCCGTCCACCGATGCATTGGGACCGTGCAGATAGTTGCTGCCCACCACCTGATCGGTGAATCCGACGGCGGCTCCGTCCTGGGCGCCGTCATACTGAAGGACCCACGTATCGGCGCTCGAATAGGTTCCGTCAGGTCCCATATCGGAAGCCGGTGTCAGTTCGTAGGAACGGAACTGGCCCTTCGGCTTGGCCGCCTTATTCAGCACCCGGCATTTGGTCGCCTCGGCGATTTTTGTGCTCCGCTTTCCTTCGGTCAATATGTTCTGCCAGCCATTCTGGCCCGGATTGTTGCCTCAGGGGAAAACTGCTGCGCCAAATTGTTCCCCGCCTAAACCAGATCGAAATCCAGGCGGAAATAAAAGTGGCTGAGCAACATTGCCATGTCGTTAACTCCTGTTTCGTGATCTGCGACCTGCAGCATTTTCGTTGGGATCTCCTGCTCGCGACGGGTAGTGAGAGTCGCGGCCCTGCCGTTACATTGTTGGTATATTCGAACCGACGGTTATATCCCCATCGCCCAAGCGTCCTGAGGAGCATCTGCCGCGCAGTGCCGGTAAGTCCGGCTTTCACGGCGGAGCGTCTTCAGATCGGGATTCTTCAGGTGTCGAGGCATTGCCGCGAGAAGAGACCGTTTCGATCTCCCCGGCTATTCCCGCTCAAGCACCTCAGAGTACTCGTCGCTCATCGGCGGCTTCGACCTGCAGGACCGCGGCCCCGCGAATCGCGTCTGTTTTGAGCGCAAGAAGAGCTTCGTTCGCAGCGCTGAGTGCAAACACCTGGATTTGCGGACGGATCGGAATCTCGGCAGCGACCTTCAGGAAGTCGCGGCCGTCCGTGCGAGTGTTGTTGGCGACGCTGCGAACGGCTCGCTCGTGGTAGAGCAGTTCGTAATCCAGCGAGGGAATCGGACTCATGTGAATACCCCCGAGAATCAGCATCCCACCCTTTTTCAAAGCTGCGAGTGCGGGCGGGACGAGTTCGCCAGCCGGGGCAAAAATGATCGACGCATCCAGCTTGCAGGGAGGTTCCGCCGTGGTATTCCCCGCCCACTCGGCCCCGAGCTCGCGTGCCAGGCGCTGATGCCGTTCATGGCGGGTACAGACAAAGACGTCGATTCCCCAGTGCCTTGCGACCTGAATGGCCACGTGCGCGGCCGCGCCGAATCCGTACAGCCCTAATCTGGACCCTTTATGGACCGCGGACAGTCGCAGACAGCGGAACCCAATGATGCCAGCACAAAGCAGGGGTGCTGCCTCCATATCGGTGAAGATGTCCGGCACGGGATAAGCGAAGGATTCCGGAACTGTTATGTACTCGGCGTAACCCCCGTTCACCGTGTATCCGGTAAAGTCAGCACGATCGCACAAGTTCTCCCGGCCTGTTCGGCAGAACTCACATTGTCCACAGGTACGATGCAGCCACGCGATTCCCACTCTGGCGCCGGGAGCGTAAAGCGAAGCGCCAGCACCAAGACGCTCAACCAACCCGATGACTTGATGGCCCGGGACGACCGGTGAGGTACGACTTGGCAACTCTCCCTCAATCACATGCAGATCGGTGCGACACACCCCGCAAGCCCGAACCCGGACCAGAATCTCATCTGGCCCGGGCTCGGGGGACCGGAACATCTCTCAACTGAAGGGGCGCGCTTTCGACGGGTCCCGGTAAAGAGAGTGAATAAGCTCGCATACCCGGCCGGTTCAAACACTAACCACTGGACAAGGCGACTCGCGGACTATGGAGTAGGCGTTGGTGCGCAAACGTCCCAACAGGCCCGAACTTGCATGCCGTCCAATCACCACCAGATCACCTTTTTGAGCAATCACCGCATTGTGCACGACTTCGGCGACCGCACCGGCTTCGACAATCGCTTCAGCAGCGGTCCCAACCCGTTTCTGGAGGTCGTCTAACTGCTCCTGTCCTAACTTTCGCAGCATCATCGGCAGAGCCTGATCATAGTATTGCGCCTGGGCTAGGTTAGCGCCGGGGAGTGCATGGACTAATATGAGGCGGGCTTGAAACTCGGCCGCGAACTGTGACGCCCACCCCAACGTTTTATCACCCGCAGCGTCGAGGTCGACGGCGCAGATGATATTCCGAAAGAATATCGGCTCCAGAATCGGGGAGTCCAGGATGTGAACTCCGGTTAGTACCGGACAATCGGCGTCATGCAAAATCTTAGCCGTTACTGATCCGAGAATGAACCGGCGGAATCGTCTGTAGCCGTGAGTCGGCATCACAATCAGGTCCATCTCCTCGTGATGCGCCAAGTCGATTATGGTGCGTGCGACATCTCCTTCCAGCAACATCCGCCGGACTCGCAGGTTCCGAAACTCATCGACATGGAAGTCTTCCAGCAAGCGTTGAAACTCCGCTCGCCGCTCCTCATACCAGCTGGGTGGCAGACTTACCTCCGGAGCTCTGATCATCGCGTCATACAACTCGAAGACATGAGCGATGGTGACCTCCGAATCGAACCGGCACGCAAGCGTTTTGACGTAGTGGGCGGCACCATCGCAGAGTGCCGAGAAATCGACCGGCAGGAGAATCTTCGATATTCGCACTTTCGTACTCCTCCCTATACAATTGCAATCGCCTCGCCACGTATGCATTCAAAATGCTTGATTCGGATTTGCTTTCTCCGGTTCTCAAACGCTTACCACCGGGCACGGGGATTCCCGGATGATCGCGTAGGATCGGCTGCGCAGCGTCCCAAGGAACCCCGATGCCGCACCGCGGCTTATTACAACAAGATCTGCATTCCAATCCCGGGCCGCCCCACATACCGCTCTGGACACTTCTTGGGCGACGATCTCGACTGCAGCTTGCGAGCCGACACTTTGCTGCACTTTCATGATTTCGACTTCTGCCTGCTTGAGCATCAAGTCCTTGAACTCTGCCCCCAACTCAATAGCATGTGGGGGCGTCAGGCCATGCACGATCTTCACCTCCGCGCCGACGTCGCGTCCGAATTGCCAAGCCCACGTGAGGGCGCGATAGTCACGATTCATGGGGTCCAAGGCGCACAGAATTCGTCCGAAACTGAACGATCCCGTATCCGGGATAGCTTCCATATGTGCGCCTGTCCATAGGAACCGGCGAAAAGGTCCGCGACCATGAGTTGGCACTACGATCAATGCCGCTTGCTCTGAATCGGCGTACTTGACCAAGCCATGGGCGGGATCCCCGTACAGCAGCACGCGCTTGACTCTCAAACCACGCAGGTCGTCAACCATGAAGCGATCCAGACTACGCTCTGCTCGCTTCAGATAACCTGGCGCGAATTCAAGAACGGCAGATCGGGCGTATCCCACTCCGAAGATGCCATATATCGTCGAGTCGACGACGTGGACGATGTGCAGGTCCGAATGAAACCGGCAGGCGAGCGCCTTTAGCGTATTGCGCGGCGCTGACCGACCGTTGGGAGAAATCCACGGGCAAGAGGATGCTCGGCAATGCAAACATTGGTAACTCCCTTGCGAGAACTGTAATTGCCTACAGTCTTGTTGCGATCTGGTTATTGCATGAGCAGGGCCACCGCTGACATTTGCCGCGGTAGCGGATTTAAGCGCAAGAATTCGAAGGTATTCGAGAAAAGTCGCAAATCGTTTCAGACGGGCGATTTGGCGCAATTGGGTGAAGAGGCTCCTGGGGAGCAGAATCAGGATGTCATAAGTTGCCGCTCCGTTCACGCTGGCGTTTCGAGTAGCGCGACTTCACGTACATCGGGCAAGAGAGTGAGTAGACGATGATGCAACAGAAAATGGTTCACGTGCAGGAGATGTAATCACCGGCATCACGTGATCCTCAAAGAACTGCTCGGCGAAGTTGGCTGGCCGCTCGGGCCGAGCCTGGCCTGAGATTGTGGCTCGAGTGCGTGCGGTACTGATATTCTGTGGCGTACCTTACTGCGTGGCTTGACGTGCTCGACGACGCGCGTTGTGAGGCGAACATCGACACGTTTCCCTATGTTCGACGGTACACAACCAAAATGTTAAGCGTGTTTAAGCCAGTAGCTCGCGGAGCCTTTTCAAGAGGTCCCGGGGAGAGTAGGGCTTTCCGAAAAAAGCATCCGCACCGCAAACCATGGCGTTGGCAGCCGTATCAGCGGCGGTCTCTCCGCTGGTTATGATGATTGGCAATTTCGAGAATCTCGGGTCGGACCGGATATGCGACACCAGTTCGAAGCCGTTCGCCCCTGGTAATCGGACGTCCGTGATAATGAGGGAGACGGGGCCGCTGTCCAGCACCTCGATGGCTTCCTCGGCGGTAGTCGTAAATCGTGCCGTCAACCCCCGCAACCCTTGCAAGGCGAGCTCCAGGGTGGCCGCGCAAGGTTCGGAATCTTCTACGACCAACACGGTCCGAGGGTCACTAGCCTCGGATGGCATGCGCTCGGCCGTCATCTGCAAACCCCTGGACGAGTGAATGGACTTTGCGGCGCGCGCTTACGATATATGCTTTGGCGCCACTCTTATTGGTAAGGCCGAGCGACCGCGTGATGTCACCGAGAGACACTTCTTGTCCATAGTGGAGCATCATCACATTGGCCTCCGTCCGGCTCAATGCGCTACGAATTATGTCCCAGCTCCGATTATTCAACTGCTCAGATTCCATTCGCTGATGAACATCGCCGGAAGAGGCATCGGGTACCGAGTCGGCGATCGAAGACGCGACAAATGCCGGCTGGGTCGAACGCTTTTCCTGCGCTGAGCAGCACTGATTTCGCGCGATGACGTACAACCACGTCGAGAAACGCGAGTCTCCACGATAAGTATGAAGGCTCTTATACGCCCGCAGCAAAACGTCCTGGGCGAGATCGAGGGCGGATTCCCGATCTCGCGTAAACCGCACGCACCACTTCGCAATGCGCATCTGATAGCGGCGAAAGAGTTCGCTGAGCGCTTCGTCGTCCGCGCCCGGGTCGCCGGCGCGATGCGCCGCGATCAGTTCTTCGTCGGTCAGAGCGGCCCACTTTTGACCGAAGTAGCTGCACCCGGAGCTTGCTGCTGATGATTCGATAACCATATAGCGATCGTGAATCATTCCGCGGCAGGAGTCGTAAGGACGTTGTAAACAGTTTGTAAAAAGGAGTTTCGCGGAAATCATCCGTATTGCCACGGCCTTCTAGCATAACGCTCCTGCTCACCGGGTTATATAGCTTGCGATGGACAGGACCAGCCGACGCGTTGGCATCACGGGTCTCGAATCCTACGCCTCCTGGCAGCTCGGCCATCGGATTACCAATTGAGTTTGGAAGCGCCCAAGGTTCCTCAAGCGGCGGACGCGTTCAAGACGCCACTGGCGGGATCGGCCGACAACCACCCCGACACCCTGGGCTACGTCGTTGCCGTGAATGGAAAGGTGACGGGCTGAGACGTATAACTCGATTCCGAAGTTGAAGACCTCACGGGTGCACGCAACGACGCCGACAGCTTCTCCCGAACTAAGATACCCTCGTCCCACACGTCACTCTGGCTGCCCCCTCCTTTACGGCCCGTTCCTACTCGGACATGCGGTCGCGTTCGGAGCGGCAGCAAAAGACTCCGTCGACTCACCGCCCCGTTGCGTCTATCGCCCATGCTCGACGCTTAACGCGTAACGTCACCTTCCCAGAGGCCCTGGGCAGGATGATGTCGTCCCTGAGCACCCGGCCCTGCCTGCCCACTCTCACCATCTCACCCCGTTGGATGTGGACGTCTTGGTTCGGAAGATTCTCTATCTGGAGCGGGTTGACGCTGCCGGTTTCGTAAACCACCACTTTGTGTTGGGTCATAGCCTTCGGACAGTGTCACGTACTTCCCCTGGGTTCGATCCGGGCCGTGAACGAGATAACTCGAGAGGGTGTCGTGGCAGTAGGGCCGCTGAACCGTAATTCGGCGGCAGGCGTAGTGGTTGAGAATGCCGCGAACGCAGCGATGCAGGTGAAGGTAAGTCTGATAGGCCGGTACCCGCCGTGAACATGCCTTTCACCATGCAGTCCTTTCAGCCGGAACGTGTTACATTCAGAGAAGTTGCGGTTGAGTTCCGCACTCAACCTTTGCGGTCTTCTTTCTAGATATGTACAATGCCTTCTTTGGTTTCGCGGAGAGCCCTTTTAACTTAAGTCCGGATCCCAGTTTCTTGTATCGCAGCGTGCAGCATGAAGAGGCGCTCGCGAACCTGATCTACGGCGTTCAGAGCCGGAAGGGGTTTATTGTCCTGACGGGTGAGGTGGGAACCGGCAAGACCACGATGCTGGAGTGCCTGAGGGATTTCCTGGATGCACAACGCATCGAGTTCGCCTTCATCTTCAACTCACGTATTACCAGCGATCAATTTTTCGAGATGATCGCCTATGATCTGAATCTGAGCGGCGGCCGGACGAAAACCGAGGTGCTGTTTCAGTTGAACGACATGCTGCTGCAGCAGGCGAATCAGGGCCGGACCACGGTACTGATCGTTGATGAGGCGCATAATCTGGAGTGGGAAGTATTGGAAGAGATCCGTATGCTCGGCAATCTGGAGAACCGGCGCGGCAAGTTGATCCAGGTGATTCTGGCCGGACAACCTGAGCTGGATCGCAAGCTGGAATCTCCGAACCTTCGGAATCTGAAGCAGCGTATCGTCTTACGATGCGCCTTGGAGCCGTTCAGTGAAGTGGACACCGTCGAGTACATCTCCAGCCGTTTGGAGAAGGCCGGCATGCCCAACCAGACGGTCTTCACCCCGGCCATCCTCTCCGAGATTCACCTCCGCTCGCAAGGGATACCGCGTGTGATCAACGGCATGTGTGACAACCTGCTGCTAACCGCGTTTGCGATGGAGAGCAAAGTCGCGACCATGCCGATGGTGGAAGAAGTCACCAAGGACATGCGCCTGGAATGGCCGGGCCGCCGCGGCGCGCGGGAGCCGCGTTCCAGGTACGTGAGTGACATTGTGGAACCAACGCCCTTCTCCACCCGCGGCGACTAAGGCCATCGATCCGCGACGTTTGATACATTCAGAGTGTATCTCTCGTCATCCAATAGGTAGATCCCGAGGAAATGCGAATGGCGGGTCCGGGCATCAAGGATTCCCTAAAAAAACGCGGAGTGCGCCTCACCAGACAGCGTCAGATCCTGCTCGAGTTGATCGACGAATCGGGCGAACATCTGGATGCGGAGAGCTTGTATCTTCTGGCCCACGAGAAGGACCCGAAGCTGAACAGGGTCACCGTGTACCGCACTCTCAAGCTTCTCAAGGAAGGCGGCCTGGTGGATGAGCTCGATCTCATGCACCACAGCGGAGATCAGCACTATTACGAAACTCGTCTTAAGCAGGAGCACGCGCATGTGATCTGCCTGCGATGCGGGAAGGTGGAGGAATTCTTCGGCGAGCCGCTCGCCAAACTTCGCCGTCAGGTAGAAACGCATTTCGGGTTTCAGATCCTTCTTGCTCGCACCGAGATCGGGGGGTACTGTTCACATTGCCAGACGCTCCGGGCCAAGGAGATTCAGCAGTTAACGTCGGACGCCGCGGCCGAACAGGCTAAGCCCAGGCACCGGACCCGGGGACGCTGATGGGTACGAATCCTCGCTGGTCTGGTCGCGAAAGCGGCGCCTCGGGCGTGTTAGGCAACAGCGGACACCGGCCGGCGCTGCTGATCGTAATCAATCCTTCAGGGAATCGCAGCCGGATCCCGATCGAGCCCCTGCCGTTTCTCATTGGCCGAAATGCCGAGAATCATCTGGTTCTCCGCGATAATCGCATTTCACGAAGCCACGCGCGAATCTTCTCGGAAAACGGCGACTACGTAATCGAGAACGTAAACAGCCGGCACGGCGTGTGGATCAATGGCCAGCGCGTCGATCGCCACGTCCTGCGTGACTCCGACAAGATCGAGTTCGGCTTCCCGGATTCTTACAAGCTCACGTTCAGCTTCGAAGAGCAGGAGATGAGCCGGATCATGGATCAGCTCACGCCATCCGGGGTCGTCACCGGAGGCACTTCGAATCTCGGCAAACTGCGCGCCTTGGTGGAGGTGGCGCGCGCTCTGCAGAGTTCGCTATCGACAGAGGATGTTTTGATCTCCGTCGTGGATGCCGCGCTGGCCGTCACCGGCGCGGAACGCGGATTCCTGCTGCAGCGCCGGGGTAATGAGCTAGACATGTCGGTGGCGCGAGACCGGCGCGGAACGCCGCTGGCCAAGGACGATCTCAAGGTGCCGATGACGGTGATCAACCGCGCCCTGAACCAGCGGCGCGAGTTGTTGTCGATGTCGTTCGATCCCCTGGATGAGCACGGCGTACGGCCCGGAATCCTCCATCGCCAACCTCGAATTGCGAAGCGTCGTATGTGTACCGCTGATTCGCGTACGGACCACCAACGTGGAGGAGACGTCGATCCTGTCTTCCGCCAACGAAACTGTTGGGCTGCTGTACATGGATTCGCGCGGAGTGGCGGCTGACCTGTCGCACGGCAACCGCGAACTCCTCCAGACCCTGGCGCTAGAGGCGTCCACCATTCTCGAGAACGCCCGGCTACTGGACGAAGAGCGTACTAAACAGCAGCTCGAAAAGGAACTGGACATCGCGCGCCAGATTCAAATGGGCCTGCTGCCGTCTGAACTTCCGACGCAGGGCTGGTTCCGGGCAGCGGGATCCAGCTTGCCCTCGCACCAGGTGGGCGGAGACTACTTCGACGTCGGCAAGGTCAATGTGGATGTCTGGTTTGCCGTGGTTGCGGACGTCTCGGGGAAAGGCGTGAGTTCCGCGCTGCTTGCATCTTTACTGCAGGGCGCATTCCTGCTCGCCTCCGACGATCCCACGCAGATCAAGGACACGATGATGCGAGTGAATCGGTACCTGATCGAGCGGACCAGGGGCGAGAAGTACGCAACCATTTTCTACGCGACGGTGAACACCGACGGTCATCTGAAATGGGCCAACGCCGGGCATTGCGCCCCCCTCGTGGTGCACTCGGACGGCCGCATCCGTACGCTGCAGACTACCGGATTGCCGCTCGGGATGCTGGAATCGGCCGAGTATTTCGTAGAAATCGTTCAATTGGAGCGCGGCGACAAGATCGTAATCTATAGCGACGGCCTGACCGAAGCCGAGAGTCCCGACAATCAGTTTTTCGGCGCGCCCCGCTTACGCGAATTGGTGCGCGAGCGCTGCATGGATACTTGTGAGGCTCTGCACGCGGCCATTCTCGAATCCGTCGAAAAGTATACCGAGGGCTGCGTGCTTAGCGATGACATCACCCTGGTTGTGCTCGAATACCGGCCCGAGGTTCACCGCTGACCCTTGCTCCGCTATCGTGATTTTCCCGTCTTAGCGGGCGCACTCATTGCGGCCTATCTCGCCGTACTCGTCTGGCCCGGGTTCACCATGCATTTCGCTCCCGACGACATGCAGAATCTGTACACCTACTGGAGCGCTGGTGTCTGGAAAGTCATTTACGCCAATCTGCTTTTTGCCACGTCGTTCTACCGGCCGATGGGCGGCTTGTTTTACCTTCCGATGTTCAAGGTGTTCGGGTTCAACCCGGTTCCGTATCGCATCGTAATCTCGATTCTGCTGGGCACGAACGTGTGGCTGCTCTACTGTTTTGCCCGGCGGATCACTGGCTCGCGCGAATGCGCCGGGTTCGCTACCCTCCTGGGGTGCTTTCACAGCACCGCAACGGGCGTCTATGGCAGCAACGCCATGATCTATGAGGTGCTTTGCTTCTCTTTTCTCGTCGGAACATTGCTGTATTACGTGCGGATCCGCGAGTCCGGCCGCGGGCTCGGTTTTCGCGAGTTAATCATTCTCGTGCTGCTGTTCATGGGAGCTCTGAATTCCAAAGAAATGGCGGTGGTTCTGCCAGCGATTCTGGTATTGTACGAGCTGCTTTATCACCGGTCCCGTCCATGGATGCTTCGCGAGCTGGGCGCTATCGTTCTTACCGGAGCGATGTCGGCGATTTATCTCTTGGGCAAACTGTTCGGCGCAAACACGCTTGCCAGGTTCGAAGCGTACCGGCCAACCTATACGCTGCAGAGATACCTGGAAACGTCCGGCATTTACGCAGGTGACCTGTTACTGTCTCCCCAGCCGCTGACGCCGGCAATGACGATCCTGTTTTGGGCCGGCCTGATCGCCGCGGCATTTCTCCTTCGCCGGAGGAATATGTTGTTCGGCGCGGGATTTGCATTCCTCTCGTTTCTGCCGCTCAACTTCGTGCCGCCTCGTGAAGGGTTCGTCCTGTATATCCCGCTGGTCGGGTTTGCGATTTACGGGGCCGATCTGATCGTCTTTCTCCTGGATCGCGTCCGTCGGCCGGCATACCGGCTGCAAGTGGCTGCTATGGCCTTTGTCGCCTGCTTGGGCAGCCTCGGCTATGTGTACGCTGGGCGCGCACAGGAAGACTTCGCTTCGATGCTGCATGCGCAGGAACCCACCTGGGTGGTGCTCAAAGAATTCGAACGTTTGCACCCGCGACTGCAGCGGGGCGCGAAAATACTATTGACCGATTCTCCGATCGAAAACAATTGGGACGTGTACTTCATCGCCAAGCTGTACTTCGGCGACCGTACTGTCCGTGCGGCCTGGATGCGATCCAGCAATCCCGTCGTTTACGGCGATGTGCACGGAGATTTCGATCACGAGTTCCGCTTCACCGGCCCTACTTTATTTCAGGCGAAGTAGGCATTTCCAAGACGTACACCTGCGCAGTCCCTGTGCGATCGCTGGCGAACGCAACCAGCGACTCATCCGGCGAGAATGATGGGTGCGGATGCGACCATTGCGGCCCATAGACCGTGTCCGTACCGGTTTCCATCCAACTCAGGTTGCGTTGCGCCGCACTGCGGGCAGCGTCGAAGTCTTCGCGCAATGCATAGCGGCTGGTCTTCCATTGCGAGCCTTGGTTACTCGAATTCGAGAGGCAGAGTTGCCGGGCCGCGCCGGTCGCGACGTCGATCAGGAACAGGCCCTGGTCGGGGTGATTGGTATCGCAGAGGACGGCGGTGCCGGCACGATTGGGCGTGATGTGCCAGGCATTGAAAGCGGCGATCTGAGTGATCTCGCGCGTTGCCCAATTGAGGCGTCTCAACGCGAAAGGCCACACCGTGAACACCAGGTCGCCGGTGGTTCCCAAAAAAGTCTCGTGGACGACGAACTCGTCGTTCCCGTGATGATAGAGGCACTCCATTCCGGAGCCGTCGCGGCGTACCCGGTACATGCGGGGCGCCGGATCGCCCGCGAATTCTATCCACTGCGGCTCGAGTGGATGGAACTGAGGGTGAATCACAGTGCGTTCGAAGGGAATGGTATGCCAAGCGGAGCCATCGATGCGCCCGGTGAACAAGCCGTTCTCCGTGCCGTGCTTGTACGCCGCCACGACCCATTCGCCGTCGCTTGAAAACGAAGGCTCGCCGAGCTGCGCGCCATCGAAACGCGCGACCTCTCGATGATCCGACCAGATCGAGCCGCCGCGGACGAAAAGCAGGTTCCCATCGGGCAGTATCGCGGGCGAGAACGGATGGATTGGGTCGCCGGATGTGATCTGCCGGATGGGGCCGTCGGGGAAGATAGCTTCAAAGATCTGAGCTGAGCCGGTGCGGTAGGAAGTGAAGATCAGCGCTCGATTGCCGGCAGTGAACGAGCGCTGGAGGAAGTAAGTGGGATGGCTGATCGAGGCGTGCGAAGTCATTTGATGCACGCGCGCGCCGGTAACCGGGTCACGGAAAGATGAGTGCTCGCCAGGCCAGACGTAACCCGTGGTCACTTCGCAGTCTCGTTGATCCTACGCTGCACTCACTGTTTGATGATGGTCCCGTCGCGACGGCGGATCTCGCCCCAGCCGCCATTCAGATTGCCGCGCGGCCCGGAGTTCGTGTAAGGATATTTTGCCGCGGCCTTCTCGTCCACCTCAATGCCCCAACCGGGTTTCTCATTCGCGTACAGATATCCGTCCTTCATGACCGGGCAGCCGTCGAAGACTTCCTTCAGCCGGTCGTTAAACGGCGAGTACTCCTGAATCCCGAAGTTGTAGCACACCAGATCCAGCGTGATGTTTGCGGCGTGTCCCACGGGGGAGACGTCGCCCGGTCCGTGCCAGGCTGTCTTCACACCGTAGATCTCACCGAACGCTGCTACCTTGCGCGCCGGTGTAAGCCCGCCCATCTGCGTTACGTGCATACGCATGTAGTCGATCAGCCGTTCGGCAATCAGTGGCGTCCACTCGTGCGGGCTGTTGAACAACTCGCCCATGGCAAGCGGCGTCGAGCACTGCTGCCGGATCTGCCGGAAGTACGCGATGTCTTCGGGCGAGAGCGCATCCTCAAGAAAGAACAGATTCAGAGGCTCTACCGCTTTGGCCATCTGCACAGCCTGGTTCGGCGATACTCGCTCGTGCATATCGTGCAGCAGTCCGACTTCTTCGCCGAGTTGTTTGCGTGATTCCTCGAGTAACTTGACCGCGCGCCGGACATAGTATGCAGGCTCGAACATGGGACCGGAGTGCAAGGCCGGCATCTTGGCCGCGCCTCCCCGCGATCCGTATCCCTCCATCCCAGGGACTCCCACTTGCACGCGTACGTTGCGGAATCCCTGCGCCATGAACTTGCGCGCCATGTCGATGGTTTCCGAGATCTCGGCTCCTGAGGCGTGCGTGTATGTATCGGCCGCGTCACGATGCTTGCCGCCGAGCAGTTGATAAATCGGCATGCCCGCTTGCCGTCCTTTGACGTCCCACAGCGCCTGATCGACGCCGCTAATCGCGTTGTTCAGCACCGGACCGTTCCGCCAGTAGGAACTGTTGTACATAGCCTGCCACAGATCATCGATGCGGTCCGTGGGCTTTCCGATGAGGAAGGGACGGAGATACTTCTCTACCGCGGCGTTCACCAGGTCCGCACGCTGGGTGAAGGTTCCGCACCCGTAGCCGTAGAGTCCGTCCTGATCGGTAGTGATCTTCACGACCGTCAGACGCAAGCCCGCGGGCGCTGTCGCAATAACGCTGACATCCTTGATCTTCGGTATGGACATGCCGCGTGTAGCGCGCGCTGTTTTCTCATCAGCAGCGGATACGGCAGGCGCAGCGGCGACTGCATTCGCCGCCAATTTGAAAAAGTTTCGCCGGTTCATCGTCGTTCGCTCTCCACCATGCTTCTCAGATCGCTCATCTGCTTGCGCAGGCCGCGTTCACGGGCAGCAAGCGATAACACATATATCACCAAAACCATCCACGCCGCCAGAAACCCGTAGAACATGTACCGGAAATTCCGGTTATCGGTGCGCGCGGACATCTCGAAATTAACCGTGCGGGTTTGGCCAGCGGAAATATCGACATCACGGACGGCGAAAACGCCGCGTCCCGGTTTATCGACCGCGACTGCATAGATACCGGGCTCCGCCTGAAGAGAGTACACCCCATCGGGCCCGGAGCGAATCTCCCGCTCAACCCTGGTTGCCTGATTGATCAGCGAAACCTTGAGGTCCGGGATCCCGGCACCGGTATCATCGGCGACCTTGCCGGTCACCGTCGCCGTATTCTGCGCCGCGAGCGGAAGTGCGAGCGCGAACAGAAGCCGAGGAATAGTTATCATCGTAGGCCTTAGACCGTCTGCGCGATACGCCGCATCGCATCAATCTCGCGACGCGAGTCTTCCTGGCGCGTACGCAGCATCACCAACACTACAGCCAGTAAGGCGATCGCGATCACGTTCCACCAGGCTGCTGATTCCATGCGCGGATCGATGCGGCCACCGCCGGTTCGAATGCTGAGGACGGGGCCCGGGTGCAGCGTGGCCCACCACTCAATGGATTTCCAGACGATGACAATGTCCAGGAAGCCGAATACGGATAGAACCGCGGAAAGGCGCGCGCGGGTGGTCGGCTCGTCGACCACGCGACGCAGCATAATGTATCCAGCGTAGATCAGCAGACAAATGAAATAGGACGTGAGACGCGGATCCCACGCCCACCAAACACCCCAGATTATCCTGGCCCAGATGGACCCCGTCACCAGTGTCACCACCGCCAAAGAGAACGAGACTTCGGTTATGGAGGCCGCTATCGCATCGAATTGCAGATTGCGCTTGGCGAGGTAAATCCCGCTGAAGACGAGCGCGATAAAGAACCCGGTGAACGAGGCAATCGCGGCGGGTAGATGGAAGCAGAAGATGCGCCAGATGGAGTCCTGCCTTGCCTCATCCGGCAATTCCAGGAGAATCACGTACAGGTTGCGCGCAAGCAGGATGGCCGCAACCAAACCGACAGCGTAAAGGATCTTTTCTCGCATATCAACCTACTAAAACTGTTTCTACCAGACCGACGGCTAAAGCCGTGAAGATGATATCGAATCCGACGACTAACCGTAACCATAGGATATTCTCGGCGTCGATGGGCTTGCCGGCCAGCAGATCGGTAGTCAACTTGATCGCGCCCAGCAAAGCAGGAATCATCATCGGATATACCAGGATCGGCAACATCAGTTCACGCAGTCGTAGATTCACCGTCAGTGCGCTGAAGATGGTCCCAATCACGGTGAGCGCCCACGTAGCCAGGGCGATTACAAACAGAAGTTCGGGAAACTGCAGCGTCCAGTTGATGTTGTAGAACACGCCGAACACCGGCAGACAAGCGATCTCGAGCCCCACCAAGATCAACCAGTTCGCCAAGCATTTGCCGAGAAACAGCGCGGACGCGGGCAGCGGTGAAGATAGCAAAGCGTCCAAACAATCGTTGCCCAGTTCGCGCGCAAAGCTGCGGTTCAGGATCAACGTCCCGGCGAACGAGAAAACCAACCACAGCAAGCCGCCGGAGAATTCGCTGACCTGCTCCCCGCTCGGATCGAAGGCGAAGCTCAACAACAGGAGCACTACCATCGCGAATGCCAGCGAAGCGTTGATCCCTTCCTTGCCGCGGAATTCGCTTCGAAGATCCTTCGCCGCAATCGTCCCGACGGAGCGCAGGTAGACGATCACGCCTCTCCGTAGTGGCTATACAGCCAGCCAGGATCATCCAACATTTCCTGTGTCCGCTCGCCTTGATAACCGAGATGGCCGCGATTGATCAGCACCACTCTCGATGCCAGTTCCAGCGCCTCGCGAAGCTGGTGAGTGGACATGATGATAGTCCGGCCTTCCTCACGGGCCTGTAACAGCAGGCCCTGCAAGACGGCGATTGCGCGATCGTCGAGTGAAGTGAACGGTTCATCGAGAAGCAGAACGGCCGGGTGGTGCAGGAAGGCGCGGGCCAGGGCCAGACGCTGGCGCATACCGCGGGAGAACTCGCGGACCAGCCCGTCTTTCACGCGCTCGAGACCGGTGCGCTCCAGCCACTCCATGGCGCGCTTCCGTGGATCAGGAGCGCCGTATAAGGTGGCGAAGATCTTCAGGTTCTCAAATGCGGAGAGCTCATCGTACACGGCAATGCCGTGGCCCAACATCCCGATGCGCCGCCGGGTCTGCTGATCGCGGACGTCAGCGCCGGAGATACGGACCTGCCCGCGCGCAGGCCGCGAGAGTCCACCGACGATGCGCAGCAGTGTCGTCTTGCCCGCCCCGTTGCGGCCTAGCAACGCGACACAATCGCCTTCGCTCACCTTGAAGTCGATATCGCGAAGAGCAGGATAATCGCCGTAATACTTCCAGACGCGATCAACTTCGACGGCAATCATCGCCGCGATTTGCCCTTTGCGGCGGATCGATCGGACCGGTACAGGACCACCAAGCCGAGCAGCAGGATGGCGATTGCCAGTCCGAGCACAATCGGAAGCTGGCCATACAGTCTTGGGTTTGTTTGGGTAATTTGGGGCTGGCCGGAGTCGTCGTCCCGCGCACCTGGCGAAGCCTCGATATTGCCGCCAATTTTGAAGCTGTATTCCTGGCCGGTTGTCGAATACAACGAAGCCTTGCCGCTCGGGTCGGTGCCAAGGGCCGTAATACCGGCTCCCTCGAGCGTTATTCCGCGCGGGACGACCAGCTTTGTATCCAGACCCTTCCGCACGCTTTTGCTTGCGAATTCCTTGGCAGCCGGCAGCGCGTAAGTGATATTGAACTCGGTTTCACCCGGCTTCACAGGGAAGTTCACTTTGTAAACGCCCGCGCTCTTGGTCGCTTCGGCAGGGCGCTGAACAGGCATACCTCCCGGCGCTGTGACGCTAACGCGAACTGCGCCCTCCTGCGCCGTGTGGCCGGGCACGTAGAACTGCAGAGTGCCATCAGCCGCATTGTTGAGGGTCTTTTTTGTCTCGTTCTTCACGAGATAGACTTCCGTCACGGCGAGTTGGTCCGCGGTGGGCTGGATGAAAAGATGTGCTGCGCGACATCGGCGGTGTGCACATCTTTGGTGACGTCGAACACCTCCACCTGCACACCGCTGACCGGCGCACCCGGCGTCAGCATCTTGTTGTAAGTGACCCCGTCGTACAGAGCTTGCACCAACTGAGGACCTTCGCCGCTCTTATTGATCTGAAACTTTCCCTGCGCGTCGGACTTCACGCTGCCGAGAGTTTGCATCCCGTCTTTTCCGGGCTGCACCAAACTGACCACAACGTTGGCCTGCGGCTTGCCGGTGGTCGCATTTACGATGGTGCCGTCCACCGCAGCGTACAGCGGAGCGAGGCGCCAGAATGACCGCAGCCAGCCTCATGCCATGGCCTTGCCGCACGCGCCGCAAAACTTCATTGGCACCGGGAACTTCGTGCCGCAGTGCGGGCACTCCGTAGCCGCCTTTGCAGCCACTTTCTTCGGCGCCGGCGATCCCGCGGCAGAAGCCTTTTTCTTGTCGATCTCCGACAGGACACCTGCCAGTTCGGACTGTAACGTCTGCTTCGTGGCTGAGTAATCCGTGTCTGACAATTTGCCGACGCGGTACTCAAACTGAAGATCGCGAAGATTTTCGTAAATGCGAGCACGCCGTTCCTCAAGGTGCTCGTACCCCGTCTTAGCTTCAGGTTGGGGGAGATCTTTTTCGCGGACCAGCAGAGTATAGGCGATCGCTCCGACTGTGAGCAGAACGGCGGCGGCGAAGATCATCAGTCGATTCTGTCAAGATCCCGGTCTATACTGTCGCGATACCGCTGCATCGTGGCGGGGTCGAGTTCAGGACCGGCCGCCGGTGCGCGCCGAACCCTTCGAATGAACAGATAGATGGCACCCAAGCCCAAGCCCAGCGCGAGCCAGGGCATGATCCACGCCAATCCACTGAAGCCGGACGTCGGCGGCGAAGAGAGCGCCTGCACGCCGTTCTCTTTTACGAACGACGCCACGATCGCGTCGTCAGACTGTCCGGCGGCCTGCATCTTGCCGATTTTCTGCTTCGCCGGGTTCCCGTAATGGCACTGCAACATAGGGCAGTCCCCTACCGTGTTCTTGCAGGTTTCACAGAGGCAGGCCAGACGCTCTCCGACGCGCTTGATGTCGGGCGTGATCAGACCGGAAGAACTCTGAGCCAGGCATATCGCTGCCAGACCCAGAGCAAGAACGCTACTTTTCCACCGTCGCATGTTTTCCTGCGATCCCGACCACTTCGGTACGGGCATACTGCAACCGCACTTTCGGCGGCACCAGGCAAATCAGAGTGCCAAATAATAATATCCAGTAGCCGATCCAAATCCAGCTAACGAGCGGGAATACAAACGTCTGCAGCACCGCTTTCGTGTTGTCATTCGACATGCCCGCGAAATTTATGTACAGATCCTCGTTCAGCCGGCGCCGGATCGAAACCTCCGAAGTGGGCTGCTTGCTGGCCTTGTACATGCGCCGCTCCGGCTCCAGAGTGCCGATCTCACGGCCACCTTTCGAAACCGCGATTACGGCTTTGTTCCAGACGTAATTCTCGTTTTCGCCGTCCTTGATGTCGGTGATGCGGAGTTGATACGGGCCGACGCCGGTGACCGTCCCGCGCGCCACCTCCACCGTCGCGTCCTGGTTGAACGCAGATCCGGTGAAACCGATGAACATGAAAACGATACCCATGTGCACCAGGTATCCGCCATAGCGGCGAGTGTTCCGATGAGTCAGTTCAACGGCCGCGAGCGCCAGGTTCTTGCCCTGCTTGGCGGCCACGGCCCGCGAGCCCTTGTAGAATTCCATGGCGATGCTGGTGGCCACGAAGAGGCACAGCCCGAATGACATCAGCGCGTAGAAGTGATGGACGCCGGCGGCGAACAGTCCTACCATGAGCGCGACGCCCGCCACTGTCGGCCAGATGAAACTGCGCTTCAGACTCTCGAACGAACTCTTCCGCCACGCGATGAGCGGCCCCACGCCGGTGAGGAACAGCAGGAACAGTCCGATTGGAACGTTGATGCGATCGTAGAACGGCTTGTCGACGCTGATCTTGTCGCCGGTCACGTATTCAGAGATGACCGGGAACAGCGTGCCCCACAGCACCGCGAAGCAACTCGCGAGCAAGATCAGATTGTTGAACAGGAAGCTGGACTCGCGCGAAAGCACGCTCTCCAGATGCGATTCGCTCTTCAGGTAGGGTAGCCGGTCGAGAATCAGATAGACCGTCGCCGCGATTCCGAGAGCCAGGAAAGTGACGAAGTATTTGCCGATGTCGGATTGCGCGAAGGCGTGAACCGAACTGACAATGCCTGAACGAGTCAGGAACGTGCCGAAGATGCACAGGAAGAACGTGGCCGAGACCAGGACCATGTTCCATACCTTCATCATGCCCTTTTTCTCTTGCATCATCACGGAGTGCAGGAAGGCGGTCGCGGTGATCCATGGCAAGCAGCGATGCGTTTTCCACCGGATCCCAACCCCAGTAGCCGCCCCAGCCCAGCACGGCGTAAGCCCAGCCGGCGCCGAGCAAGATTCCCGTCGATTGGAAGAGCCAGGTGACGATGGTCCACCTGCGCGTGGTCTGGATCCACGTGTCACCCGGCTGCCTGGTCACCAGGGACGCGAACGCGAATGCGAACGGCACCGTGAACCCCACATAGCCGAGGTACAGCATGGGCGGGTGGATCACCATCGTCCAGTACTGCAGGAGCGGATTCAGACCCTGTCCATCGCCTAGATTTACGATGTTGCCTTTCCCTGCCTGGAACACCTGGAACGGACTGATCACGAAGGTGATCAGGATCAGGAAGAACGCCGCCGTGGTCATCAGGACCACGGTCACCCACGGCATCATCTCTCGAAACTTCTTTCGGTTGGTGAATACGACAACGGCTGAATACGTGGAGAGCAGGAAAGTCCAGAACAGCAGCGAGCCTTCCTGGCCGCCCCACCACGACGCAAATTTGTAATGCAGCGGCATCGCCTTATTGCTGTGCGCGGCGACATACGCTAAGCGGAAATCGCCCGCAATGAGCGAGTAGACGAGGATGCCAGAGGCTACGGTAACCAGACCCCACACGGTATAGACTGCGCGTTGTGCACTAACCAGCAGAAACGGCTTCGATCGCCACTTTCCGATTAATGATGCCAGAACGGAGTAAGCTGCGAAACAAAAAGCGAGAATGAGAGAGAGCGCGCCCAGATTTTCCATAAGCCCCCGGCTGCGGACGTGACCGCTACATCGAAGCCGAAGTCGCCGGCCGCACCTGGCCGGGTTTCGCTTCATATTTAGAGGCGCATTTGGCTTGGATTTTACTGGCGTGGAAAACCCCGTCGGCGCCGAGTCGGCCATCGGCCAGAGCCTGCGCTCCATCGCGGAATGTGTCGGGTAGCGGCTCGATCCCGCTATAAACCACTTTGAGCGTGGTCTTTTCTTGCGCCAGTGTAAAATGTACTTCTCTGCCATTGCGCTCGATGGAACCGGGCGCGATGTCACCGCCGACTCGGATACGACTGCTCCATTGCGCGCTGGCCCATCTGCTGCAATTCCGAGAGGGTCTTGTAATAAGTCTTGGTCTCGCTGATCCCGCCGACGGCAAGCCATGCCAAGGTGCCAATGATGGCGACTACCAGAATCCCGAACTTCATCCAGGTTTTCACGGCGGAAAGCTCCTAACCGCAAGTATAACGCCACTTTGCAACTTTCGCTCCGCATAGTCGGGGGAACGCCACGGTTCGCGAACTATTTGCGGCAGGTTGAATATTTTTCATCCTTACGAGGCGTACTCAATCAGGATGTAGAACTACACCGTAGGGCTTAGTACCTCCGGTTGTCGAGCGTTTGGAACCACTTAGGTACGTACGCGACCCCCGCCGTTCCTTGGCCCAAAACTTGCGAACTAGTCCATTGACGAGGCCGACATTCTTTGAGACGCGGCCGAAGTGGAAATGGTGGCACTCTCCCCGGCGATTCGATGATCCTCGGGTAACCACACCCTGACCTTACTTGTCGGCGGTCCCTAGGTTGTAGCGGTGACACACAGACCTCCGTGGGGCTTCCCAGTTGTTGGCCCTCGTGAGGTCTGGGTATTTTGCTTCGTTGGTACGTAATATTCGGGGCGGCCGGAGCCGCTCTAGAGCCGGCGAAAGCCGGTCAAAGTTCTAAAATTTAAAACTAGGAGCTGGTGGATCTGAGATGACACGAGAAGAATACGGAAGCGCCTATCAGCGCGGTTTCAACCTGACAGTTCGATTCCTGGTTTCAAGAGGTCTTTCTTACGATTCAGCGCAGGAAACGGCGCAAGCCGCTTGGGCCAAGGGTTGGGAGCGACTCGGCCAACTCCGCGACTCGAACATGGTTCTGACATGGATGAATAGCATCGCTCTAAACATCCATCGCAGTTACATTCGCCGGGAGCCCCTGCTGCAGACCTTACCCGAACTTTCTACGGCGCCAAAGATCAACCTCGCCGCAATCGACGTGCGGCGAATCCTCAAATGCTGCAAGCACAACGATCGCATGGTGCTGCAGCGCCATTACCTGGAAGGCTACAAGGTCCAGGAGATCGCACAACAACAAGGCTGGACGGAGACCGCTGTACGCATCCGGTTGCTGCGGGCGCGCCGAACGGTGGGTAAGCGAATGGGTCGGAAAATGCCGGAACCAGTCCAGCGTGGTCCGGTGGAAGTAGCCGACCGTGACGGCCAACGCGGCCTGACATTGTGGACTCGAGCCTGCACAGGCTTCGAAGATTCAGTTTTAGATGGAGGAATGAGTATGAGAATGAGAGTGGGCGCTGATTGCCGTCGTGGCATCAAGCACGATCTTCGCTGCGGAGACCAAAGACCAAGCGATGAAGCGCATTGACGAGGCCGGCAAGGTGTTCCAGGAGATCAATTCGGCAGAGGACAAGGGAGTCCCGCGCGAATTGCTGGAGCGCGCACAATGTATCGGTATAATCCCGGGCATGAAGCGGGCCGGATTTGTGATTGGCGGCAATTACGGAAAAGGCCTGGTAGTCTGCCGTGGCACAACCCGAGGCTGGACCGCACCCGCAATGGTTCGCGTTGAAGGCGGGAGCATAGGCCTGCAGATCGGTGCCGGCGAGACGGACGTGGTTTTTGTGGTGATGAATAAACGCGGCATGGACAAGCTCCTGGAAGACAAGTTCACCATTGGCGGAGATGCTTCGGCTATGGCCGGCCCGGTGGGACGCAGCGGAGCGGCTAACACCGACGCGATGATGCGCGCGGAGATTTTGTCGTATTCGCGTGCGCGCGGTGTGTTTGCGGGATTAACCCTAAACGGCTCCACGCTCCGACCCGACAAGGACGATAACACGCTTCTTTACGGGAGCGACGTTACGCAGCGGGAAATATTGAATGGCAAGGCCCGGCGACCCGCCGGCACCGAGTCACTGTACGCGGCTTTAAATCGATACGCTGCTGTGAAAAAGACGGCTTAACAATCTTTGTAGTCCAGTCTGTTTTGGGTTCCTTGATGCATTTTTCGGGCGGCGAGGTGAGCCGGAAGACTCATCCGCCGCCAGTTTTTTGCTCCTACTTCAAGACTTGAAGCGCCGAGTACTCCCGCACCGTACCTTCACCTACTGCGCTAATCCGGACATCGATGATTCGATTAGGAACGCGTGGCGTTGCCAATTCCACCTTCAGATAATTGTCCGTCAAGGCTAAGGGCCCGCTATCTAGCGTGACCGCCGACAGCGTCATCCCAATCATGCTCTTCCGAAATTCGAGGTTCCTTGCAGAAGCCAGGTCTCGCAATACCTGGTTCCGCTCCTTACGGATGTGAACGGGTATCTGCCTTGAATCCTCCGACGCGGGCGTGCCCGGACGCGCGGAATACGTGAAGACGTGGAGGTAAGTAAATGGCAACTGCTCGACGAAGGCGCGGGATTGCTCGAACTCCACATCGGTTTCACCCGGGAATCCCGTCATTACGTCAGCACCTATGGCCGCGGAAGGCATCAAAGCCCGCGCGCTGCGGATGCGATCTTCGTAGTGCCGGGGCCGGTACTTGCGATGCATGCGGCGCAGCACGCTGTCACTGCCCGACTGCAACGGAGCGTGAACGTGTTTCGCGATTCGGGGCGACTCCGCCATGAGTCCCAGCAGTTCATCGCTGAAGTCCATCGGCTCCACAGAACTGAGCCGTAGACGCTGGACTTCCGTTTCGTCCAGCAACCGCCGTAAGAGATGAACGAGCCTGAGGGGCGAGTCAGAGAAGCCGTACTCCCGCCCCCAGCGCCCCAGATTGACTCCGCTCAGCACAATCTCGCGATACTTGCCGCTCAGATTACGTACCTGCTGGATTACGTCGTTTGTGGGAGAACTGCGGCTGGAGCCCCGAACAAACGGGATTATGCAGAATGAGCAGCGGTTGTTGCAGCCATCTTGAATTTTTAAGTTCGGCCGCGTCCGGTCTCCTAATGCATCCACTACAGGCGCGGAGAGGAACTCGTGCTGCGCGAAGATGTCGCCGACATGTATCTGGCCGTGGTAGGGGAGACCCCCGTCGTCATCAATAAGCTGGGGAAGCTGCACCTTATGTGAATTACCAACTACCATCGCTACGCCGGGAAGGCTGGCGATCTCGTCCGGCGCGCGTTGCGCGTAGCAGCCGGTAACTACGATACGTGCCTCCGGGTTGTCGCGATGAATGCGGCGGACCGTCTGCCGGAGGTCGTGGTCCGCGGCCTGTGTCACGGTGCAAGTGTTCAAGACCACAAGTTGCGCATCGCCTGCGTCCGGAGCCGTCTCCCACCCGCGAGCCGAAAGCGACGACTCTATAGCCGCTCCGTCGGCCTGCGATGCACGGCAGCCGAAGCTATGGACGAAAAGTTTTCGCACCTCCTCCTAGTTTAGCCGGGGGAGTTCTCGCAGAGCGTTATCTTCAGCCGCATAGTCGAACTGCGCCGGATCGATGAGCGCCGGCGGATGGGCCCTTTCCCAATCGATGGTTCTAGCCAAGGCGTCGTCTTGAGGAACAGGTTCGCTGAACCCGAGTTCTTCCCGTATGCGCTGAGAGCTTGTAACCCAGTCCTGCTCGGTTCGAAAAAGCACCCGCAGATGGGCGGGAGTGTGTTCCTGCGGAGTCTGGATGACATCCCCCTTCCAACCCGCAATCTCACCGATCTGTCGAGTCCACTCAAGCTCTGAGAGAGCATGCAGCTCGCCGATGTTATAGATGCGGCCGGCTGCATGTGGCGACGTTACCGCCCGGGCAATGGCGGCGGCCACGTTCTCTACATACCCACGGGTTCCTCGCCACTGTGCCGCATCTATCTGGATCAAGATGGCGGGACGCCCATCGTCCATGCGTTTGAGCAGCGGAAACAAGCGATGCAGCGGATCGCCGGGGCCGTAAACCATGGGAAGGCGCAGCACCGTTCCGGGAAGCGCCGGGTTGCCCATCATTGTGAGCTCTACAGGAATCTTGTCGTACTCGGCATCCAGCCATGGAAAGGTGCCCTGCAATTTACGAATCGCTTCAGGCCCGTAAGGCTGCGCACCGGTTCGGAGTTCATCATCTTCACTGATCGGCACCGGTTGCAACGGGCCCGTTTCCAGGCGATGCAGTATGCCGCAGGCCCGGTACACATCCTGGCTGCTGAGCGCCACGATTCGTCCGGCAATGCCGTGGAAAGTCTCCATAGACATCCGGGCCTGCCTTTGGCTGCTGAGGATGCAATCCACCACGACGTCCGGCAAAATGCGCTCGAACTCCGCCCTATGTTGGACTAAGTCTTGGCGGTTGCTGTAAATCTGCCAGACAGTGGAAGGCAATCTCGACGCCCCAGTGCCACGGTGCAATACGATAACCTCGTGGCCCTGAGCGGCGAGGCCGCCGGCGACAAAGGAACCGATAAAGCCACTTCCTCCGATCATCAATACCCGCATGCCATCTCCGATACCGAAAACTTACCACTGGCCCGCACTGGCGAGAGCGTAGCGTGAGTGTCTCGATGCGGGCCCGGCTCTTCCTCCTGGGGGCTGCGGCGTTGTTTTCGACGGGGGGTGCCGCCGTCAAAGGCACGGTGTTCAGCGCGTGGCAGGTGGCAGGCGCACGGTCGCTGATTGCCGCGATTGTGATTCTGACGGTGGCGCCCGATGCGCGACGCGGGTGGCGATGGCATTACGTGCCCGTTTCCGTGTTCTATGCCGCCACTATGGTCCTTTTCGTCGCGGCCACGAAGCTCACCACCGCCGCGAATGCGATCTTCCTGCAGGCGGCGGCTCCCCTGTTCGTGTTCCTGCTGAGCCCGCTGATCCTCAAAGAACGCATTCGCCGATCCGATGTGCTGGTGATGAGCGCTGTCGCCGCCGGTATGGGCCTGTTCTTCGTTTCTCACGAGCACGCCTACGCCACCGCCCCGGAACCCGCTCGCGGAAACGTATTCGGCGCGGCCTCGGCACTCACCTGGGCTCTGACGGTTGTCGGACTGCGGTGGATCGGACGAGACGGAGCCGGGGGACGGGGTGGGGGGTTAGCGACCGTCACGCTGGGCAATCTCCTGGTTGGCGCTGCAGCGCTGCCGTTTGCGTTGCCCCTGCCCCACGGACACTGGACCGATGCAGGCATCGTACTCTGGCTCGGCGTCTTCCAGGTCGCCTTGGCGTATGTGTGTCTCACGCGCGGTCTTCGCTACGTCCCTGCCGTAGAAGCGACGATTCTCATGATGCTGGAACCGGCTCTGAATCCGATCTGGGCGTGGCTGGTGCATGGCGAGCGGCCCGCGCCCCTCTCGCTGACGGGGGGCGCCATTATTATAGTTGCAATTCTCGGCCAAGCGTTCTACCGGCGATCACGATAGATGATGAATAGCGCCGTAGTCGCGATCGATATCGGGCTCGCCGTGTGGACGTGCGCTCGAACGCCCTTACGCCGACCTCATCGATGCGCCTGACACTGCGTCAGCGAATTCGCTGTAGTAGAATCTGTGTCCATAGTTCAGCCCAGTCTTCCTCCGCACGGCGTGATTTTCCAAATGCTACAGGGACTTTGGATAGCGCATATCGTGAGCGTTCTAGCAAAGCTCAAAATCCCCGACATGGTCGCGGCGGTTCCCAAATCCAGCCACGAGTTGGCGCAGGAACTTGGGGTTGAGTCGCACTGCTTAGATCGGGTGCTTCGTACAGCCTCAGCATTGGGCCTGCTTACGGTGGACGGCGCAGGGCGGTTCCAGCAGACTGCGCTCTCCAACGTGTTACGTTCGGACTCGGAGCCAAGCTTACGAGGAGTTGCGACTTTCTTTTCCGATGAATGGCACACCCGTGCCTGGGAGCATCTGCTGGAAGTAGTCCGGATAGGGCGACCGGCTATAGACCTGCTCTATGGGCTTTCGTTCTTCGAGTACTTCGCCAAGCATCCTGAACATGCATCGAATTTCTTCCTTGGTATGACAAATTTTTCGAGCATGGAGGGCCCCGCAGTCGCCGAAGCATACGACTTCACCCGATTCCAGAGTGTCTGTGACGTGGGAGGCGGGCTTGGTTTGCTACTTGCTTTGATTCTGCAACAGAACCCAGCAATCCATGGAGTGCTGTTCGATCAATCTCAGGTGATCAACGAGGCAAGGGAGCAGGTGTTCTTGCGTGATTTGGCCGGCCGCTTGCAGTTCGAGTCTGGCGATATGTTTGAGTCGGTGCCGGCGGGAATGGATGCCTATGTTCTGAAACGCATCGTTCACGACTGGCCGGATGCGGCGTGCGCGAAGGTCCTGCAGCAGTGTCGAGACGGCGTAAACCCTGGGGGTAGGTTACTCGTGGTGGAGCAGGTGATTCTGGCAAGAATCCTTAGCGGCAAGGCTAATGGATCTCGAAATGATGGTCCTGCTTGGTGGCAAAGAACGCGAGGAAGCAGATTTTCAGCGGATCTTTTCTGATTCCGGGTGGGCGCTGACCCGTATAGTTCCGACGCAATCTGCGATGTTCATCATTGAAGGCGAGCCTGCATTAAGACTGCGGTTGTGCTTGCAAGCCGGTGCCGGTGGCGTTCAAAGGTCACCACCGCCTTCCAGCGATGCCGCACGAGCTAATCGCGGACAAGCTGAGCAGCGAAGGATCCCAGCGATTGACTCACCGATCGCTCTGATGACCCATTGACACCAGTTGGGCCGGCGAAGCCCCTGAGGTTAGCTATAATCTAGCCGTGATACGATCCATTATTCTCGCAACGTTTGCCACAGCCGCTCTTCTGGCGCAAGGCGCCGGATGGAAGATCGCATTGACGCCCAAGGGTGACCTGAAAGCGGGTCCAGCCGTTCCCGTCGAGGTGACGCTAAAGGACGCTGACGGTGCACCGGTCGAGGGCGCCGATGTGCAACTCATCGTTACGATGGTGGAAATGGATCATGGCGAGACGAAGACAACCGCTCACCAGTCGAGCCCGGGCGTCTACGAAGCGAAGCCGAAATTCATGATGGAAGGCAAGTGGAACATTGAGGTGAAGGCAAAGAAGGGCTCTCAATCCGCCTCGACGAAGCAGCAGGTGGATGTGAAATAGGGCAGACGCGATCGCCTGCCCTACAAGAATAAACGTTAGAACATGTACAAGGGCGTGCCAGGAGCATCCGCTACTTGCTCGTCTTCTTCTACACCGCCCGCGCCGACCGGCTGTTCTTGAAGCTCTTTGACCGGGCGGCAATAAATGCCCGCGTCGCCCAAATAGACTTCCAACTCAGACGGCCTCGGCAATGACCCTTGGATGAGCGCATCCGATAACGGGTCCTCGATGTACTTCTGCAAAGCGCGCCGCAGGGGACGCGCACCATAACTGCGATCCGTTAGCGTTTTCTCCAGAATGTACTTCGCCGCATCATCGGCAACGCGGATCTTGATCTGCTTCGGCACCAGGTTCACATTGATCAATTCGACCAACAGGCGAACGATCTTCAGTAGATCCTCGTCGGTGAGAGACGTAAATAGAATAACCTCGTCCAGGCGGTTGAGGAACTCGGGGTTGAAGGCCCGCTTCACTTCGCCCATTACCATGTCTTCGATCTTCGGTGGGATGCCGGTATTTGAAGGAGCCGAGAATCCCATCTGGCTCTTCTTATCCAGGAACCGGGCGCCAAGGTTCGAGGTCATGATGATGATGGTGTTCTTAAAGTCCACCGTGTTGCCCAAGCCATCGGTCAACTGGCCGTCTTCAAATACCTGCAGCAGGATATTGTAGACATCCGGGTGCGCCTTCTCGATTTCGTCCAGCAGGATGATCGAGTATGGCTGCCGCTTCACTCGTTCTGTGAGTTGGCCGCCTTCCTCATAGCCCACGTATCCGGGAGGCGAACCGATCAGCTTGGAGACCGAGTGCTTTTCCATGAACTCGGACATGTCGAAGCGGATTAATGACTTCTCGCTGCCGAACAGGAACTCGGCAAGCGCTCGCGCAACTTCGGTCTTTCCCACTCCGGTCGGCCCAAGGAACAGGAACGATCCAGCAGGACGCTTGGGAGATTTCAGGCCGGCGCGAGACCTGCGAATGGCCCGCGCCAGTGCGGAAATGGCCTTCTCCTGACTTACAACGCGTTTGTGGAGCTCTTCTTCGATCCGCAGGAGTTTAGTGACTTCCTCTTCGCGGATGGCGGTCATCGGCACGCCGGTCCAGCGCGCGACAACATCTTCGATGTCGTCCTTGGTCACGCAGCCGGTCGACGTATCGTCGAGATTGTACTTCTCGCGAAGCTGTCGAAGGTTCTCGCGTTCCTTTCGTTCTTCGTCCGAGTAGAAGCGTGCTTTCTCGAATTCATGATTCGCAATCGCGTTCTCCATGCGGTGCACGATGAACTTGATCCGCTTCTGAATATCGGCGACTTCGCCAGGCAGGGTCGTCTGGCGTAGCTTCACCCTGGCTCCGGCCTCATCGATTAAGTCGATCGCCTTGTCGGGAAGAAAGCGGTCTGGAATGAATCGAGTGGAGGTGTAGACGGCGGATTCGATCGCTTCGTCCGTGTACGCGACAGCGTGGAATTTTTCGTATCTTTCCTTAATTCCGAACAAAATCCTAATTGCGTCGGATTCACCCGGAGGAGGAACCTTCACGGCCTGGAAGCGCCGCTCAAGGGAACGATCCTTTTCGATCGATTTGCGGTACTCACCCGGAGTGGTAGCGCCGATACACTGAATCTCGCCGCGAGATAACGCCGGTTTCAGTATGTTTGCCGCATCCAGCGAACCTTCAGCGGAACCAGCGCCAACCAGCGTATGTAACTCATCAATGAAGATGATCGCGTTCTGATTTTCCATCAACTCTTTCATGATGGTCTTCAGCCGCTCTTCGAACTGCCCGCGGTACTTAGTGCCGGCGACGATCAGAGATAAGTCCAGAGCGAGAATGCGTTTATCGGACAGGAAGGATGGTACCTCACCGTCAGAGATGCGCTGCGCCAAGCCCTCGACAATAGCCGTTTTACCAACGCCCGGCTCGCCGATCAGCACCGGATTGTTCTTCGTACGGCGGCACAGGATCTGAACAACACGCTCCAGTTCGTAGTCTCGACCGATCAGCGGATCCAGAAGACCGTCCATCGCGGCCTGGGTCAAGTCGCGGCTGAACTCCGCGAGAAGAGAACTTTCCTTCGGACGGTTGGAAGACATCTTCTCCGACGAGGATCGCGCGATCTCTTCGCGAACCTGCGACAACCGGAGTCCACGCTCATGCAGAATCTCGGCCGCAAACGACTTCTCTTCCCGAAGCAATCCGAGCATCAGATGCTCCGTGCCAATGTGTTTGTGGTTCAAACGCTCGGCTTCTTCGGCGCCATACGCCAGAACGCGTTTGCATTCATGGCTCAGCGGGAGGTCGACGCTAGTGGAGACCTTCTCGCGCATGGTGGTGTGCGCTTCGATTTGTTTGCGAATGGAGTCGATGGCGGCGTGCGATCGTAAGAACCGATTCGCCAGCGCCTTGTCTTCCCGGAGCAGACCTAGAAGCAAATGCTCCGTTTCGATATAAGGGCTTCCAAACTGGCTGGCTTCGTATCTCGCGAAGAAGATTACGCGCCTCGCCTTCTCCGTATAACGCTCAAACATAATGCTTGCTCTCTTTGGATGCTGCCGGACCGGGCAATGACGCGGAGACTTCGAGGGCGCCCTTATCCAGCTTCAGTATGCGATCGCTACGCTCCGCGAAACTTAGATTGTGAGTAACGTAGATCGACGTTAGATCATGTTTGTGGTGGAGGTCTTCCAAAAGTCTCATGATCATTCCGCCGGTCTGATAATCCAGACTGCCAGTGGGCTCGTCTGCGAGCAAGTACTTTAGGATTACCGGAAAGCGCCCGTGCAAGCGCGACACGCTGTTGTTCGCCGCCGGATAATTCCCCGGCACGATGAGACGCCCGGCTACCCAATCCGACTTCATCCAACCTCGCCAGCGCAATGGATGCCGCCTCGGAGTGTGGGATGCCCCGAATCAGCAGCGGCATCATAACATTCTCGACAGCCGTGAACTCCGGCAACAGAGAATGGTTCTGCCAAACGAACCCGATCTCCCGGTTCCGAAGTTCAGCCAGTTCGGAATCCGATAAATTGGATATGTCCTTATGGTTAAAGTGTATCGTACCGCTTGAAGGCCTGTCCAGAGCACCGAGTAAGTACAGCAGTGTGCTCTTACCTGCGCCGGACTCGCCGATGATGGAGAGACGTTCGCCGCGCCTCACGTCGAAATCCAGGCCCGCAAAAATCACCAACTCGTCTTCGCCGGAGCGATATCGTTTCGATAGCTGCCGAGCCTGGATCAGAATGTCGTCGTCGCTCATCAATGCCCGGCCGGTTGCGTCCTTATCCTTACGCTAACACGCAGAACCAGCCGTCGACCCCCGTCCGAACGGGCAGGTTGCTGTAACTCGGAAACCCGGCTGGGCGAGAACAATGATGAAGGACAGCACCACTGTTGGCTTGCGCCTTGGCGCCGGTCAGGTTGGCGTTGCCGGGCGGCGTTGCGCTCGCCATTCAGCCAGCGTTCGCGGCCAATACAGGGCTCGGCTGCATCATCGAGCTTCATGTTCCCCGCTATCGGCTCCGGGCAAGGCCCGCAGGCGGGTAGGGGATTTGCGTGCGGTCGATTATCAGGGGCTCGAACTCTGGCGGCGCATCACTCTAAGCCGGTAAGGCGGCGACGCCGCTCGGCGACTAGGATTGCCAGGTACAAGAACAAGAACAATGCGGCTGCTATTCCACACATGTACCAGATGTGCGCCCTGAGCCAGGGGGCCGACTCGACGCCGAGCTCAGAACCGAGATAAGCCAATCCGAGGTAGCGAGGTACTCGAGCGATTAGCAGAACGGCGAAGTAACTGAGTGGGGAAATTTCAAAGACGCCGGAGCAAAGCACGAAGAACTTCAACGGCATCGGGATGGGAATTAACGCCGGAACAAAGACGGTCAAGAGACCGTAGTGTTGAAACCACTTTTCAAAGCGGACAAACGTCGGGCGGACACGGTATTTCTTTAGGACGGTCTCTCCGCCGCGGCGTGCGACCCAATACAGGAAACAGCCGCCGATGATGGATCCCACGATCGCCACACCTGCAAAGCGGTACGCCCACTCCGGCCTCTTGATCGCCAGAAAAACAACCAGCCAGTCCAAGCCCCCGGGCGACGGCAACCCGGCTCCATCCAGCACGGCAAATAAGAAGACACCTACCGGACCCCACGCGATGAGCGTGTTGAGAAGCCCTTTCATCCGCCGAGCTTCTCCAGAAATTGCGCCTCATTGAGCACGGGGACTTGCAGCGCCTTCGCTTTGTCCAGCTTTGAACCAGCATCTTCGCCGGCCACAACGAAGTCCGTCTTCTTGCTGACTGAGCCAGTCACCTTCCCGCCAGCGGCCTCAATCCGCGCTTTCGCTTCCTCACGTGTTAACCCGGGCAGCGTGCCGGTGAGTACAAAGGTAAGTCCGTCAAAGACGCCGCCCTTCTTGATCACGCGTTGATGACTGAACTGCAGCCCGGCTGTCCGCAAGCGATCCACCAACTCGCGATTCCTGGGCTCGGCGAAGAACTGCGTGATGCTGTGCGCCACCTTAGGACCGACCTCTTCGGCCTTTTGCAATTCGTCCATGCCGGCACATGCAATCGTATCGAGGCTGCCGAAGGTCTCCGCCAGGATCTGCCCGGTTCGCTCACCCACAAACGGAATGCCTAGTCCGTTGAGGACTCGAGGAAGCGGACGCGCGCGGGATGCCTCGATATTGTCCAGGATCTTCTGCGCGGATTTCTTGCCCATGCGCTCGAGCCCCAACAACTGTTCGAGAGTCAGCGAGTACAGGCCGGCAATACCGCTGACTAAGCCGCGATCGACCAATTGATCCACCAGAGCGGTGCCCATGCCATCAATATCCATGACGCCCCGGGCGGCGAAGTGTAGCAACGATTCCTTGAGGCGCGCCGGGCAATTCGTATTAATGCAGCGACTGGCGGCCTCGCCAACTTCCCGGACGACGTCGCCGCCGCACACGGGACATTGACCCGGCATTTTGAACTTGCGGCGATCAGGAGCCTCCTGCAGCACGCGAACGACTCTCGGGATGACATCGCCGCTGCGCTCCACCAGCACGGTGTCGCCGATATGAACGCCGAGACGCTCGATCTCATCTTCGTTGTGCAGAGTGGCGCGAGAGACGGTGACGCCGCCTACGCTCACCGGCTTGAGATGGGCAACAGGCGTGAGAGTGCCGGTTCGGCCTACCTGCACCCCAATGTTGTCGACTATGGTCTGCGCCTGCCGGGCAGCAAACTTAATCGCAATGGCCCATCGGGGCGCCTTGGCCGTCCAACCGAGCCTGCGCTGCTGCGGGATGGAATCCACTTTCGCGACCACGCCATCAATCTCGTAAGGTAGAGAGTCGCGCTCCTGCTCCCACTTGGTTGAGAACTGCAGCAGTTCCTCCACGGAAGCGCACAGCCGCTTGCGTGGATTCACTTTGAAATTCATGCGCTCCAGAGCTTGCAGCGATTCCCAATGCGACTCAAAATGATAGTCGCCGTCAACCAGCAGGAAATAGGCGAAGAACTCGAGCTTGCGAGAGGCGGTCATCGCCGGATCGAGGGCCCGCAAGGCTCCAGCGGCTGCATTCCGCGGATTGGCGAAGCGGGTCAGATTCTCGGTTTCGCGTCCCGCGTTCAGCCTCTCGAAAGCGCGCCGGGCCATGATCACTTCGCCACGCACCTCGAACGCCTTCAGATCCGTCTTGACCCGCAGCGGCAGCGAGTTGATGGTGCGTGCGTTCTCCGTAACCTCCTCACCCATGATGCCGTCCCCCCGGGTGAGCGCTTGCGTTAATACCCCACCGCTCGTAATGTGCGGCCATCGACAGGCCGTCCATCTTCAACTCCGCAGCGTAGCGGTAAGGTTCGCCGTTCAGCAGTTCACGGACCCGTCGATCAAAGTCCCGCAACTCGCCTTCGTTCAGCGCGTTATCGAGACTCAGCATGGCAGAGCTGTGGCGCACTTTTACAAATCCCTCACGCGGTTTACCGCCGACCCGCTGGGTCGGTGAATCCGGCGCAATCAGGTGCGGGTGCTCAGCCTCAAGATCTTGCAGCCGTCGCATGATTGCGTCGTATTCGGCGTCAGTGATTTCCGGCTGGTCGAGCACGTAGTAGAGGTACTCGTGTCTACGAAGCTCTTCACGTAATTCGTCGATCTGATGCTCGACCGTTTTGATCATTGTGTCGTTACAATTGGGTTAGCAGAGGATGTAGCCCTATCTACCAGAATACAGTTCTGATCTATAACCCCGTCGCGGGCAAGGTAAAATCGACGAACGGGCGCGTCATCACCCAAGCGGTAGAGGAATTGGAGCGTCAGGGAATCCGTGTGCGCGTGGTCCCGACGCACGGACCGGGTACGGCGACGGATCTGGCGCGCGAAGCAGTGGCCGGCGATCCGGACCTCATTCTGGCGGCCGGCGGTGACGGCACCATCAATGAAGTGGCGAACGGGATGGTACTTTCCGATGTGCCGCTTGGGGTTATTCCCGCCGGCACGGCGAACGTGCTCGCGGTGGAGTTGGGCATCGGTACCAAGGCCGCGGCTGCCGCTCGAGCGATCCCGTCATGCGCTCCCGAACGAATCTCGATCGGACAGGTTCACACGGATATGGGCTCACGCTATTTTCTGATGATGGCCGGTGTCGGACTCGACGCGCACATCGTATATCAGCTCAATCCCGCGACGAAGGCTTCACTCGGCAAACTGGCGTATTGGGTAGCCGGGTTCTCTCGCGTGGTTCATCCGCTCGCGCAGTTCGACGCCGTCATGAACGGGAATACCGAGCGTTGCGGGTTCGCACTGGCAAGCCGAGTCAAGAATTACGGCGGGGATCTGACTATTGCATCCAATGCGTCGCTACTCGAACACGACTTTGACGTCGTCCTATTTCGGGGACGCTTCGCCGTCCGGTATCTCGCCTACCTCTTTGGTGTGCTAACCAGGACCTTACCTGGAATCCGCGGCATCACCACGGAACGAACGCGGCGCCTCGATGTCAGATGTCCAGATGACCAGAAAGTCTACGTGCAGGTGGACGGTGAGTACGCCGGCCGCTTGCCGGCGCGAATCGAGATTATCGAGAGCGCGCTGACGCTGCTGATGCCAGCCGATGCGAGACAGCGCCTTGCCGTGACGGTGACGGAAGCGTTCCTCCCTGCTGCCGGTTAATGTCAGGCTAGATGGGTGGCTGCAAGCTCAGGGGCGATCTCCATGGCGTGAGCCCAATGCTGTTCAGCCTCCTGCGACTCGCCAATAGCCTCCAGAGCATGCCCCAGGTTCACCCAGGCCTCAAGGAAACCCGGGCGTTTGGCTATAGCTTCCCGGTAACACTCGATGGCTGCCGTTTCCTCACCGGATTGCTGCAGGACGAGTCCCACATTGAAATCGAGTTCGGGTAACGAGTCGCCCACAACCCGAATCTCCTTGTAGACATTCAAAGGCTCGCGTGGCGTCACCTATGCCGACCGAAGCAGCGACAGCTCCGGTGAGTGCATAGAGATTAGCTGGGTTGGCGGCGAGCGCTTGCTCAAAAGCGCGGCGGGCCTCTTCAATAGACCCCAAGCTTGTAACGGCAAACGCCAATATCAATCAGCGCCTCCGGCCAGTCCGGCTTCGAGGCGGCAGCCGACTCAAATGCATCAAGGGCGCGTTCGAACTCCCCGCGATCGAACCGGATCGTACCGAGGCGGAACCACGCATCTGCCCAGTCGTGCTTGATCGCAACTACCTGTTCGTGGGCCAGTTCCGCCATTTCGGGCTCGCCCAATTGCTCGCAGACTAGGGCCAGATTCCACAAGAGATCGGGATCGGGACGAAGTTTTAGGGCCTCTTTGTAACAGGCTTTCGCGGACGCGAGAGCGCCCTGATCTTGCAACACGGTACCCAAATTCGCGTGGGCTTGCGCCGCGAGGGGATTAATTCTCAGCGCCTCGCGATAGCTCTTGACTGCTTGATCCAACAGCCCAGCTTTCTGCGCCGCCACGCCGAGGTTGTACCAGGCTTGATGATCTCCAGGAGCCAGTTCGGTGATCTTGCTCGAGTATTCGACCGCCAACGCGTAGTTCTGCTCCCCGAACGCAACGATCAGCAGACCTTCCAGTGCGGTTCGGGAATCCGGCTTGTTTTCCAATAAGTGATTCGAGCAATAACGCAGGCTGACATAGTCCTTCCGAGCGGCAGCCAGTGCGACGAGGTTCGCCAGCATCTCCGCATTTTCCGAGTAAGCCGGAAGCAACTGAACATAGACATCTTCTGCTTCGTCCAGCATGCCCAGAGATTGCAACGCCACTGCCATGCCGAAGAGAGCGGCCTCAGACTTGGGCTGCATTTCGAGCGAGGCTTGGAACGCCTGCAAAGCAGAGTTGTAGCGGCCCAGGCGGAGATAGCAATAGCCCAGGCCGACTTGTGCCTGCCAAAATTCCTTCCGGCGTGCAGCAGCGGTGGTGAATGCCTCGACCGCTTCTTCGTATTTGCCTAGACGCTCATAACAGACACCGAGGTTGAACCCGGCCCCCGGTAGATCCGGCGCGATGCGGCACAATCTCTCAAAGTGTTGCTGCGCTTGGTCAAACTCTCCAAGTTGAAAACGCAAATTGCCGGCCATCCCATACAGGTCGGCAGCAGATTCGCCCGCTACCAGCGCCCGCTCGATTTCTTCGGCAGCTTCGCGCGTACGATCCTGCATCTGAAGCTTTAGCGCGACTCCTGCGGAAGCGGCATCGGCTGGCCTCATTGAAACACCCGGATTGATCTCATCCGGCGCCATCAAACGGTCAACGAGTTCCTCGTCGACAAACCACAGCCAATGATCCGAAAAATCGGGCATCTCTTTCTCGACAGAGTTATCTGACATGCATTTCTTCTGATTCACGATTCGCAGTATGCGACTGTGAGCCCCGTCCCGGTCGTCCCCATCGTTCAAGAAAACGACGACGCCATTCGACTGGCCACAAAGCCACGTATCGACCAGCTTGTGCTGAATATAAAAGGAGGTTGCGATTGATCACATCCGTAGTCACTCGAAAATCGGCAGGTCCCGGATAGCGCTCTGAGGCCCTTGGCCGTATCAATAACCCCCCACCTCGACAGTAGGATTTCGGGGCGCCTGACGGCCAATATCGTCGCGTCCTCGAGGAGGAGTGCCGGAGATTGAGCTCGGCGAACGTTCAGCCCAACTCCTCTGTTCCTACGAGTCCAGAGCTTCCTCCGCCCTGGGGACAAGTGCGACCGGTGAGCCGGATAGGGAGGAATAAAGCATGCAAACACGGAGGAAAGGGGCTGTCCTGACCGCACAGTAGAAGGTGCCGGAGGCCTGTGTTTCGCCGACAATCTTCCCGCCGGACTTGCAACGCGACAATGTACATCCGCAGCCGCGAGCAAGCCACCACAGGCAGACCGACGCCGACGCTTTGTATGTCGGAGCTATCGACACCAATAGGCAGTGTGGGCTTGAAAACATACGCTTGGCTCGCGGGTAAATCGGCGTTGTCGGACCCCGCCCAGTCCAGCTCTCGTTGGCCGTGATCGGCAATCAAACTTCGACTCCGACGCTTTGACGTGAGTGTTGGAGCCGATCGGGGGCAGCCTCGCCACGCGTGCCAGATGCAGCATATAGATGGCGATGAGAATTGCGAGCACCAACGCGATCAATACCTTAAGCCGCAAGGCTTCTTAGAGGCCTCGAAATCCGATCCGGACTCCAACTCCATCGCCATCTTCAGGGCTCTAATTGTTGTGTAATCGAGCGATTTTGTGCATGATTCAACCTCCAGAGCCGCTCCCATCGACAGCGCGGCATCGTTGGATAGGTTCTCTGAGGCCCCGACGATGACTGAGTTGGGGACCGTATCGCTTGCCGCCGTTCCATGCTCGTCTTCGGCCGCCGGCACTCCGGCTTCGACGAGCTTGCCGGATTCGGCAGACGGACTGGTACCGGGCGGATACGAAATCGGGATCTCGTGCTGGTGCGGGAGTTCATCGGCGACTGCGGAGATCGAGACTTGTGGACTGGGACCGAATACGACCTTGGAACGAAGGGGCGAGCTGGCCGGAGGCGGTGTCTGAATAGTGAACGCCGGTGCATCAAAGCGGGCGCCGTCAATGGGAATGAACAAGTCATTCACCAGAGGCAAGTTGACCACGACGCGCCTGGTGCAGAGATCGGGTACGGATCGTACGTGAGCTTGTTCTTTGGGGGGTTCCTCGGCGACCAGCACCGGCGCCGTGGCGGCCGGCGATTGTGTTGTCCAACGATCAGCTTTCTTGATCGCCGGCGCGGGCTCGGGACACAGAGCGGGATCGACCTCGCCGAGTGCCGCGTAGTTGATTATGACCGGCGACGCCTTTTGCAGCGGAAGCCGCGGTTCTTCAAAGCCGGCCCTAGTAATCCCGTATCCATCAGCGGCTCCGTCAGTTCCAGCCATGTTGACGGCAGCGGGCGCAAACCCGTTCTCCCGATCCTGATGGACGTTAGTCACTTCCGCCGGGACTTGAGTTTCCACAAGCGACAAAAAATCTCGGATGGCCCGCTCGTACTCAGCCCCGAACTCAAAAGGCACGCCGACTTTCCTTAGGATCGGGGCATACCGGCACTCGTGCGAGCGTCAGCTCTAGTGGTTGGGCTCCGTCGACCATGGCCCATCGACCCCCGCCCACAACGTTGCGGTCCAGGTTTTGCCCTTCAAATGTCACCGTTGCCGGACGGACCAGGCTCATGAAATCCGGAGCGCCGCCATGCGACTCGGGCAGACACACGATGAACGTCCCAATCAACGGGCCGTTGGCGAAGAGCTCCACTACTGAGGTAGCAGGTACGAATTGATGTGGCAGGAATCCGCTCGGATTGGGAATATCTGGAAGCCTCCGGGTCGTCTCAGCCGCCGGGACCGGAGTCGCGTGCTTCCGCAGTGGGGTATCCAACTCTTTTCTGGCCCGTCCTGCGTTCAGGACATTTCCCGAGCGTGCTGGCCCGCGAGACAAGGGTGCGCGGCGCTCGGGTTCGGGCTCTTGCGCCTGAAGCAGGCGGGTGAGGGCAAGCCGATTGTACTGCTCCTGATATTTTTGCCGATGGGCTTCCGAGCAAAATTCGCCGTAGCCCGTCAGCTTTTTCAGCAGCGCTAGCTCGTTGCCGCAATACAGACAGCGCATAGTTCCTTCATCGGCAAGTCGGCCCGGTTTCTGGATAGCACCGTGACAGCGCCACCACCATCTTGATCGGAAGCCAACACTTACAAGACAGGTCGCCAAAACGATCGCCTTTGTTCGAGATTTCGAAGCTCAACATAGCACTAAAGTTCCGTTGGGCATATGCCGATGCTATGAAAGTGTCGGGAATGCCTGAAAGCACTCACATTAAATTGGAGAAAAGATGGCGAAGCACGAAATTTTAAAAAATCACATTGAAACTTTGCGGGATGCGATTCCCGAACTGAAAGGTGTCTTACTGGCATCCAACGAAGGCTTACCGATTGCCCATTCATTTTCAAACGGAGCGGATCCGAACCGCGTGGCAGCTATGGCCGCGGCCGCTTCCAGTCTAGGAAGGCGGATTGGCGACAGTTTGAGTGTCGGCACCTTAGGCGAAATCTCAATCCGCGGCGAGGAAGGCTGGCTCTTCATCTACTCGGCTGGAAAAGCAGTATTAGCGGTATTAGCTCCGCAGGCTTCCAACGCCGGGCTGATTCATATGGAAGCGCGAACCGCTGCAAAAGAAATCGGGGAGTTATTTTAGATAGTTCCCGGGGAGTGACGAAGTCCGGCTTAATCGGCGGCCACCACGACGATGGTGACATCGTCTTGAAACGTCCCGTTCGAGAAGTCCGAGACGGCCGCCAGCATCCGGTCTTTGAGTTCCGTCGCGCGGCATGCGCGATGTTCGGCGATGAGCCTTTCTACCCGTTCTTCGCCGAACTCTTCTTCCGAGCCGTCCTTCAACTCACTGATGCCATCGGTAAACATCACCAGTCGGTCACCTGGATTCAGTTGAACACGACCTGCTGAAAGCTCCAGTTCTTGAATACTCCGAGCAGCGCGCCTCCACTCTCCAGGCGCGAAAGCGTCCCATCCCTGCCAACGAGAACCGGCGGCACGTGGCCTGCGTTAGTGTACGTTAGCTCGCCGGTGGCGTTGTCGATCAATTGAATAGAACAACGTCACAAAGTTACCCTCGGCAAGATTGCCGGAGAGCACGCGGTTGACGCGGGAGCAGACCTCCGCCGGCGGCATTTCGTGTGATGCCACGGCCTTCACCGCCGCCTGAACATTGGACATCAGAAGGGCTGCGGGCATCCCTTTTCCAATCACGTCTCCGATGCACACCGCGAATTTACCCGCGTCCAGCTCGATCACATCAAAGTAGTCGCCACTCACCGAACGCTGCGGCCGCCACGCGTGAGCGATATCGTAGCCCGCCGGGCAGCCGTGAGGCCTTGGGCAGCAGGCGTTCCTGCAGTTCGCGAACGCGTGATAGCTCCCAATCCTGATCGCGCAGCCGGAAATTCTCGATATGCAATGCCAGCTGATTGCCGAGCGCAACCAGCAGGTCGCGCTCCGGTCCGCGGTAATCATCCGAAATAGGGATTCGGCCCCAGGCTGATGAAACCGATCAACTCCGAGCGGCGGCGGAGTGGGACAACTGCGGCAGAACTTGGAGGCATGTCGCCATCCTCCACCACTTGCCCGACTTCCAGCCGCGCCAGCAAACCGTCGCCGCGTTCGTAGCGCACATGCAGCAGATCCTCTCGCGGCACGCCGATGTTAGAGGACGCCACATACACGGGGTCGCTTCCCGGTCTGGTGAAGATCACCACCGAACATCCGAGCAGCTGACGAAGCTGGAACGCGGCAGTGTGTAACAATGCCGGCAGCTCGGCTCGCGGCAGAGAGTTTGCCGGATATGTATGCCAGCTCTTCGGCGTAAGACGTTCGCGTGACTGGGAGCCATGGCGGTCATAGTGCAAGAGCCGCTGGATTCCGGGTGAGCGGCTCAGGGTGGTCTTAAGGCACCTCCCGGTACCACCGTGCAGGCTACCCGCACAATGCTGAATACAAACAGAAAAAGAGCGCTCACCACGCCGGCTTAGTGTCCGGTTGTGGGAACGCCCTGTCCGAGGCGCGGTAGCTGGCTTAGCGCGCTAACACATCTTCAATGAAGCTCAGCGCGCGCGGATCTTTGGATTGTCCTAGCCAAAACAGGGCCTGCTTTCGCACCGCCGGGTTGCGGTTTGTCTTCGCTGACTTCGATGAGTTTGGGAACGCCTTCGCCGCCGGGCAATTGGGACAGCGCGAATACCGCCTTCTTTTTCACTTCAGTTTCAGGATCGTTATCGATGGCGTTCGCAATGGCGCCAGCCGCGAGCTTCTTCTGTGCGCTCTGAGCGAGCCAGAACAGAGCTTGCCCGCGCACGTGCGCACTCTTGTCGTCATGGGCCACTTTAACAATGGCCGGAATCGCATCCTTATCCTTGCTTTGAGTGAGCGCGAAAATCGCGTGCTCGCGAACCTTGTCGCTAGGGTCGTTCTGAATCACTTCTATCAGCTTTTCGTAGCCGTGCCGGCCACGAGCTACGCCCAACCAGAACACTGCCTTCCGCCGCAAGGACTCGGACTGACCGGGACCGCAGCAACTGGTCAAGCGCCCGATCCGCAGCGGGATCGTTGTGCAGCGCAATGCTGGAGACCGCGGAATCGGCGACACGATCCTGCTCTTTGGTTCCACCGCCTGCATTCTCGGTGATAAGTGACTCGAGGAACCGAACGCTCTCGGCTGCCTTGACTCCCGTCAGCCAAATCACGGGCAATCCACCGGCATCGATCTCACAGTCCGGTGTGGCCATCCGCAGCTTGACGATCTGCTTTTGTTCCACGCGATATAAGACGTACAGTGCAGTGGGGCCTTCCAGCGACAGGTGGTTGCTCGCGTTGTATCCCTCCGTCCCAGCCGCACACTTGGCGTTCGCCGGCGCACGATCGGCACCGCATACCCGATCCAGGCTGGCGCGGTCTGCGCGGCGACGATATCCGCGCATGGTGGATTCGAGATTTCCGGCGACGGCGCTGGTTTCGAGCTCGCGCGTTCTCGATCCGCGGCTGCTGGCCGAAACCGCCAGCGCAGCCGCGAACATCAGACCGGCTATTCGTCTCACTTGTTCAGCACCTCCATCATGTAATCCGTCGCTTCCTTCGATCTCATCATCGCCAGTCGCTGCACGACTTCCTTCTTCAAGTTCATGTCGGGCTCCTTGCGCGCGATATCGACCATGGCCTTCGCATTCTGCTGTAGGAATAGCGCTTCGACAATGGCCTGCTTGACCGAACTTGTCGGACTCGGAGGTATACATGGATACAAGCTCGTCGCCAGTGCGATCGCGCCGCATCATGCCGAGGGTCCGGATGGCTTCCTTTCGCAACTCCGGTGACTTCTCGCTCTTCGCCAGGGTGAGCAGGCGATCGGAGTCGCTCGCCATCATCAGTCCGCGCATGACGGCGCGTTTCACGGCGGCATCGGCAGTAGCGGAGTAAATGTCGGCTAGCGCCTGCGTATTCCCCTTGCTGAACATCCCCAGATACTCGACGGCCTTCAATTGCATGTCCGGATTTCCGCCGCCTTTGGCGATTTGTGCCAGGATCTCGCGCGCCCGCTGATCCCGGCTTTGCGCGACGACAAACAAGGCGCGCTCCTTCACTCGCGGCGACGCCTTGGGGTCGGCTAGTACTTTTTGCAGCAGCGGGACGGCGCGCTCCGGATCGCTGGACATGAGGCCGTTAATGGCCAGCAGTTTCAAATCCTCGTCACTCTCCGCGTCGGGCGACACCGGCTTCCCGGAAGCTTGCCGCACCTCCACCTCCAGAGCCTTGGCATCATTCAGCCAGCGGCTCTGCGGGTACTCCTTCTGCAATTGGGCGAGCGTTGCCGATGCGCCGCATCGCGGCGGCCGAGTTTATTCTGAGCGTAGGCTTTCCAGTACAGCGCTCCATCGGCGCGGCTGCTCTTGCGCTCAATGACGCGATCGAAGGCCTCCACGGCGTGCTCGTATTCGCGCCGATCAATGGCCCGGGTGCCGGAGCGGTAACTGGACTCATCGCTGTCATTGAGCATACGGCCCCTGGGTGGGGCCGGCGGCGCTGGTGGGGCAGCCGGGGCGGGCTGGACCGCAGGCACCGGTGGAGCCGGGGCCGCTGCGCCAGTTGTGCCATTTGCGCCGCCTGCTCCATCGGCGGATCTGGGACCGCTGGCGGCGGAAACGGCTCCTGAGCCTGGGTGGCCGCGCAAAACACAATCCCTAAAAACCATGAACGTCTCATTGCTCGCTCCTATTCATTTGTTCCTGCGGCTCTCACGCCTCAGCTCGGGGCCTGGACCGCGCAGTCAGTTCAAAATTTTCGAATCGTTCTCGCGCTGCTCAACATGCGATGCGAACACACGCACTTTAAAAAGAATGCCGGCATCGGCGATCCGCTTCTGCAGTTGCTGAAGCTGATCGCCCGACATTTCCGAAGGGCCATGCGCCACGTCGAGGAGCACGCGCTCCAGCTCGTCCAGCAGGCTCGCCGTCGCAGTATCGCCGGTGCTCGTGGCCGTCATCCGGAACAGCCGGCTGGAATCCAGCAGATCCTCTGCGGCGCGCTGCTCGTAAGCGATATCCACCTGCCCCGTGCGGCCGCCCAGATTCGATAGCTCTGCCAGTACCATCTGCGAACGCTCCAGGTGATCCCCGACGGCGACCAGCAGAATCCGCTCCCGTGCCGGCGCGGCAGCAAACTGAGGTGCGGGCGATGGTCCCTGTGCGTAGCGGCCCGCCAGGAACGCTGCGAGGATTACGGACGCGATGGCCGCAACCAGCGCGCCGCGACGCCATTCCCACAGACCCGCCCACCAAACGCGCGACGACCTTCCGATCCGCGGATGGATACGGTTCCACACCTGAGTTCCGTAATCGGCGGACCGGTCCGGCACTGGCAAGCTCTCCACCGTATTCAGAATCCGTTGCAACTTTCGATACTCTTCGCGGCACGGTTCGCAGTCCGCGCAGTGCTCATCGATGGGCTCCGTCTCTTCGCCGTAATAATGCAAAATCAATTGCTCTTGCGTGGGGTGATTCATAATGCGTCCACCACTGGTTCTAAAGCCTTTCTCAATTTCTGTACCGCCCTAAATACGCTGTGTTTAGCTGCGTTGCCGGCCACTCCAAGCACGCCGGCGATCTGCTCGATGGAAAGCCCCTCGAAGTGACGCAACACGAAAGCTGTGCGCTCCTGCTGGCTCAACTCGGCCATGGCAAAACCGATCCGTTCCTGAATCTGCTTACTAACGGCCAGGCGGTCGGGACCGGGATCTGAACTGGGCAATAAATGCATAAAGTCCCTCTCTTCGCCGTTGGCCATCACGACCTCCTGCCTGTGCTTTCTACTTCGGAGCAGGTCGAGCGAGCAATTCGCCGCAATGCGGTATAGCCAGGTGCCGAAGCTCGAGCGGGATTCGTACCTGTTGAGCTGTTTGTAAGCTCGCAAGAACGTCTCTTGGACGATGTCCTCGGCATCATTCTCATTGAGCGTCATCCGGAACGCCAGACGGAAGACATTCCGGCCATGGCGCTCCACCAGGGAACGAAAGGCGTCGCTATCTCCCGATCGCGCCCTGGCGACCGCCGCGGCGTCAGTCTCTTCCATCCACGCTTTAGACTACAGAGGGCCCCAGTGGTTAGTTGTGAATCGCGGGTGTCGGGAACTGTCATGTAGTACGACCTGGACGAGTTCGGCGCCTGGTCGAGGATGCGCGTGGGATTCGCTCCGTTTGATTACACCGGTGGATTTTTCTCGATGCAGGCTGGGTGCTGGATCCCAGTGCCTATGCGCGTGTGAGCGGTTCGCGCCCAAGCCTGCAGTTTAGGTGGAGGGGGCCAGCGACGCTACTTCTTCTGGATCCGAAACGCCAGTGTGGCCTGGATTCCGCCCGGACGCTGGCTGGTGTTTATCCCGCATTTACAGCGCGAGTCGGATTTATCTGAGTAACATTAACTTCAGCAACACTGTAAACGATAGATGCGTCATCATCGACAGCATTGACATGTCGTGGCAGAGGTATAGGAATCGGACTGCGTCTGGGGCGGTTACCGCCATACCTCGTCAAGTGTTAATTGGCGTACGAAGAGCCTCAAGCTTCGTAGTCGTCGTCTTGCTGCACCAGACCGCACCCGCTGAAATCAACGGAAGCGCTCCGCCGATCACTCCCCCGCGAGAAAGTGTCTCCCCTTCACGACTACAAGTGAGTGTGCCAAGACCGCCCTTGCACCATGAAACTCGGCCAGGAATCCTCCGACTGACGGCGCTGCCGGCCTCGGTTCGATTTGAAACGAATTTTCAACGAAAACAACCTCAGGAACAATGTCAGTTCGTCAACTTCCGCCCACTCCAACCCAGCCACAGCCCGCGGCACCTGCACCAGAGGCGGCCCGCAGAAGGCCTGACGTTCAAAACGGGCGAGGAGATCGCAAAACGAGGGACATCGAAACTGGCGCCACCGTGAACAGCAGGCACAAAAAAGACAAAATGACCAACCCACATGTTGCCCCTTGCGAGACGCTCCCTTCGAACAAGAGAGGGATTCCGTCGGCTGAGAAATGGCTGCTCCACCAGATCTTCAAGGCCATAGGCCCTGCCCCGTTGCGATTCTCTTCAAAGGGGGCGGGGAGATATTGCCTCCCAGTGGTTCTCCCCTTGCCACGTTGTGATCGGCGACCGCCGAACGCTGGCGCGGCTGATTATCGACCCAGAGATCACTTTTGGCGATGCTTATGCCGAGGGACGCATCGATGTCGAGGGCGACCTGACCGAAGCGCTGCAGGCCGTTTATGACTCGTGGCCGGGCGGCCGGGCGGCCACGAGTTGGTATCAGCGCCTGACGTCCAAGTGGATGGACTGGCGTCAGGCGAACAGCCTGCACGGCTCCCGGAACAACATTCATCGCCACTACGACCTGGGAAACGATTTTTACAATCTTTGGCTTGACCGTCAAATGGTCTATACCTGCGCCTACTTCCCTTCCCCCTCCACGACTCTGGAACAGGCGCAAGAAGCAAAGCTGGATTACATTTGCCGCAAACTGCAACTTCGTCCAGGAGACCGAGTGGTGGAGGCCGGTTGTGGCTGGGGTGCGCTCGCACTTCACATGGCGCGAAACTACGGAGTTTCAGTCAGGGCTTTCAATATCTCCCATGAGCAGATTATCCACGGCCGCCGCCGCGCTACTGAGGAAGGGCTCAGTGCCCAAGTGGAGTTCGTTGAGGACGACTGCCGAAACATATCTGGAAAGTTCGACGTATTCGTTTCAGTCGGGATGCTGGAGCACTTGAGCATCACCGATTACGCACGGCTGGGAGAAGTTATTTATCGTGCTATCGGCGACTCCGGTCGGGGACTTCTTCACTTCATCGGGAGGAGTTACAAGGGCGTTTTCAGCCCATGGATCAGAAAGCGAATTTTTCCTGGCGCATACGCTCCGACCCTCGTCGAGGCGCTGGAGCTTCTTCAGCAACACCACTACGCGGTTTTGGATGTTGAGAATCTTCGTCCGCACTACACCAAAACACTGGAGCACTGGCTGGAGCGATTCGAGAAGTCAGGCCAGAAGGTCTCGGAGATGTACGATCCCTGGTTCCAGCGGGCTTGGCGACTGTATCTGGCCGGATCCATCGCAGCGTTTCGGACGGGTACGCTGCAGCTCTTTCAAGTTTCCTTTGCCGGCCCGAAAAGCCGACCAGGCTCTTGGACGCGGGCACCTCTTTATTTGGACCGGCACCCTACAGAGGGCACCAAATGGATTCATGCGATGTCCTAATTGTTGGCGGAGGACCGGCCGGCTCATCTTGCGCCTGGGGTCTACGACATTCGGGATTGGATGTTGTCATTCTAGACCAGTCCGCTTTTCCCCGGGATAAGGTGTGCGGGGGGTGGATTACGCCCAGCGTGCTGCGCGAGCTCGAGATCGATCCGGGCGAATACGCCAATGGTCGAATGCTGCAGCCCATCACGGCGTTTCGTGCAGGTTCCATCGGTGGCCCTGCCGTGGAAACAGACTATGTCGAACCGGTTAGCTACGGCATCCGTCGTCGCGAGTTCGACAACTACCTACTACGACGATCGGGTGCGCGACTCGCACTTGGGGCGGCGTTGACAAGCCTCAAACGTACCGATGATGGATGGTTCGTGAACGACCGGCTCCGGGCTCGCGTGCTGATCGGAGCGGGTGGACACTTTTGTCCGGTTGCACGCGCGCTTGGAGCCAAAGTTGGTACTGAGGCCGCGGTTGTCGCCCAGGAGACCGAGTTTGAGATGGACGCCGAGCAGCGGGCGAGTTGTCGCATCCGCGGGAGTATGCCGGAATTGTATTTTTGTCCGGATCTTAAAGGATACGGCTGGTGCTTTCGCAAGGGGGACATTCTGAATGTGGGTCTAGGGAGGGCTGATCCGCACCGCCTCTCAGCCCACATGGCCAGCTTCTTGAACTTTGTGAGATTGAGTGGAAGGATTGATTTTGCGACCCCTCGTCCGCATGGTCACGCCTATCTGCTCGGCGGAACATCGACTCGGACCATCGTTGGCGACGGCGTCCTGCTGGTCGGTGATGCCGCTGGGCTAGCCTATCCTCAAAGCGGTGAAGGGATCCGGCCGGCCATTGAGTCCGGATTACTGGCTGCACAAAACGTCGCTGAGGCGAATGGGACATTTGGGCGGCTGCAACTCGATGGCTATCGCACTCAGATTGCAGCCAGGCGGCAATCATGGACTACGAAGATCGGCCGCTTACTGCCTCAGCGGTGGACCGGCGCCCTGGCGCGGCAGTTTCTCAGGAGGCACTGGTTTGTCCGGAATGTAGTCCTTGATGGGTGGTTTCTGCAAAATGATTAACTTCGCCGCCCTGATACTAGCCGCAGAAACGCCTTAGTCGAATACTCGATAATTAAGTTAGAGAATACGGATGCAATTATCGGCAGAACGGCGTTTGCGCGACTTGCTAGAAGCAGCGCCAGACGCGATCCTCGAAGTCGACAATAACGGCCACATCCTCCTGCTCAATGGCATGACCGAAAAGTTGTTCGGCTATGGACGCGAATAGCTGGTCGGTCAGCCTGTGGAAGTTTTGATTCCCGAAGATCTTCGTTCGACGCACGTGCGCAACCGGAGCGACTATTGCGCTCACCCGCAAACGCGTCCTATGGGTAGTGGTCTTGCCCTGCAGGGAAGGCGCAAGGACGGCTCCCGCTTTCCGGTGGAGTTCAGTCTCAGTCCGGTGAAGTCTCACGAAGGCATCGGCGTGACTGCTATCATTCGGGACATCACCGAGCGCAAGCGAGCGGAGGACCAACTCCGCGCGATTCAGGAAAAATTCACCACCGAACTACAGTTGAGGAACCAGGCAATTGAGCGCGCCGATCGCCTCAAAAGTGAATTTCTGAGTAGCATGAGCCACGAGCTCCGAACGCCGCTGCACACGATCATCGGCTTTTCAGAGCTGCTTGCGGAGGAGATTAAGGGTCCCCTCAACAATGAACAAAAGCGCTTTGTCGAGCATATCCACAGGGATTCACTGCATCTGTTGGCGCTCATCAATGAAATCCTCGATCTAGGTAAAATCGAAGCCGGGCGCCTGGAACTGCAAAACGAAATTTTTGATGTTTCCGTGGCGATTGAGGAAGTGCTGTCCTCCATCAGGCCGCGCAGCGCAGCAAAATCGATCTTGATTGAAACCAACATCGGCGCGACCACAACGCTCGACGCTGACCGGCTCCGCTTCAAGCAGATTCTTTTCAACTTGTTAAGTAATGCGGTGAAGTTCACACCGGAGGGGGAAAAGGTCCGCGTGGACGCGACGGCTTGCAATGGCTTTGTCCAGGTCACTGTCCGGGACAACGGAGTTGGCATTAAAGAAGACCAACATCAGGCGATCTTCGAAAAGTTTTATCAAGTCCCAACTAGTGGCAGGAGCGGATCGGAGGGCACGGGCCTGGGACTCGCCATCACCAAGGCTTTGGTGGAGCGGCACGGGGGCCGCATCTGGGTGGAGAGCGAGCCGGGCAAGGGCAGCCGGCTATCTTCACCATTCCGGCGGCAGCGACCGCGGCACGGGCCAACGCAGGATGAAAACCATATTGATCGCCGATGATAAGGCGTCGGGTCGCGACCTGGTCCGAACGGTACTTGAAAGCTGCGGATACATCGTGCTTGAGGCGATTGACGGCAGACAAGCCCTTCAGCGGGCGTACCAATGTCGTCCGGACCTCATCATCCTCGATTTGCACATGCCGGATCTGGATGGCTTCGGCGTCATTGCAGAACTGCGCCAGCACGCGGAGTTCTGCCGAGTGCCCATCGTTGCACTGACGGCGAGCGCGATGGAGAATGATCGTGAGCGAGCGCTTTCAGCCGGTTTTACCGAATATCTTACGAAGCCGATCCGGCTGTCTGGCTTGCGGAGCGAGGTGGAGCGTCTGCTAGGGTGACGTGCGCAAAGGGTGAACAGCAAGCGCCCGGGGACTAATGCGCTGAAGAGATCCAAACGACATTCAGTCGGAGACCTCAGGTGTGATCCAGCGCCAAATTGTGAATGCGTTCGTTGGAGATTCGAGAGCCGCTGATGTGGAACCAGGCTAGGCGTTGTGTGTCGGCAAGAGGCGCTCAACCGCTGCCCTCAGCTCCCGTGGCCCGATCGGCTTGCTGATGTAGGCGGTGAACCCCGCCGCTATGGCGCGCTCGCGGTCCCCCTGCATCGCACTCGCGGTTAACGCCAGGACTGGCGTGTCCGCGAAGTCCGCGTCACGCCGAAGTTCTCGAAGGACGCCGAAGCCGTCCATCCCTGGCATATTCAAATCGAGAACAATGAGGTCGGGTCGAAGCTCTCGAGCAGCACTCACAGCTTCTAGGCCGTCATTCGCCTCATAAACCGCGTACCCGGGCCGTTCGAGCACGGCGCGGACAAATTCCCGCCCGCCCTCTCGGTCATCAGCGATCAAAAGTCGTGCCATTCGTTTCCTCTTTAGGGATGGTAATGGTGAAGCGGCTACCCTTCTCAGGTTCACTCTCCACCGAGATGCGGCCCCCATGCCGCTCCACCAACCGCTTGGCAAGAGCCAGGCCGAGGCCCGTCCCTTCTCGCACACCCTTGGTGGTGGTGCCCACCTGACGAAATTTATCGAATATAGCCGCGTGCTGTTCCGGTGGAATGCCGATACCCGTATCGCTGATGGATATTTCGACGTACTCATGGCAATCGAGAACGTCGATTCGAATGCGACCACCGTCGGGCGTGAACTTCACCGCATTGCTGAGCAGGTTGCAAAGGACTTGCCTAAGCCGTAAGGGATCACCCCTCAGCAAGGCGCAGCACTCGAGATTTGTTTCAATCGAAATGGACTTCGCGATACTTTGCGCTCGAATGGAAAAAAGAGCTTCTTCGAGCACTCTGGCGATATCCAGGCTTTGCCAATGGAACTCCAGCCGTTCGGCTTCGATGTTACTGAGGTCGAGAATGTCGTTGATGAGAGCCAAGAGACAAGTTGAGTCCTTGCGAATGTGATCCAGGAAGCGCTTGTGCCTGCCATCCAATATTCCTTCTGTCTCCTCGACCAACAGCTCGGAGAACCCTAAGATCGAGTGCAGCGGCGTGCGTAACTCGTGACTCACACTGGCCAGAAATTCGTTCTGCAGCCGATCAGCGCGCTCCATTTCCCGATTGCGGATTTCAAGCTCGCGCACGTATCTATTCTGAATTTCCCGGAGCTGCTCCTCAGTCCGCCTCCGATCAGTGATGTCGCGGATGATAGCAGTCGTGTGAAAACCTTTGCCGGACCTCACCGGGCTAAGACTAATCTCTACCGGAAAATGGGAGCCGTCCTTGCGGCGGCCTTTCAACGCCAAACCGCTTGTACGCGTAACGACTGATGCGCTGCAGCTCGCATGATGTTCCTCGCGGAGGTCGCGGAAATCCTCAGGAACCAGAATCTCTATCGATTTGCCCATCAGCTCGGCACGGCTGAAGCCAAACATGTTTTCCGTGAGTGCATTGAGTAGCACGATCCGACCGTCACTATCGACTTCGATGATGGAATCGGGCGCGGCTTCCAGGAGTTCCCGGAACCGGTCGACCTGGACTTCCGTGTTTGGCCCTCGTCCTTCTTGCATCGAAATCTCTGATTCAAATACTTTGCTCCTGCTGAAGAGCCGTGTAGTTCAAAGGAAAGTATGCAGGCTGGAAGCGCGTACACCAGCAAGGTTGTATAGCAATCTCCGTTCCACTTACGTGAGAGGTTAATCGATATTCCTAAGCTTGCGCCCATTTGCGAGGACTAGATGGTTCAGCAATTACTGGCATGTACCAGCGCGCGACGCAGCCGCTCTTCCATCTCAGTTCCTCGGCGGCAACGAAGTTGTCTTCATCATCAAGCCGCGTACTTTCACTTGGGCGCTTCCTCTCGGATATTCTGGCTACCTGTGCCACAACACCCATCCATTGGGCCATAACCCACATTAGGAAGCCTGCCAGCCGCGCCGACCGGGGATCGTGCTTAGGCTGCGTGCTCAAACCGCGCCTGTTCAAAATTCCGCTCCGCCTCCGCAACGGACACTGGACACATAGACCGGCTTAAGGGAAAAGCATTGAGACGGCTTTCCGCTTTGCTTCGTTGGCGGTAAGAGTGGGGGCCTGGGTCATCATGGTTCAACTCCAATGTGGAATTGAACATACTGGTTGCACGCCTAGAGCCAGAATTCGAGTTGATTGGAACTACGCAACAGCTTGGAAATCAGAGTGGGCCAGATCACCTTCCAGCGGCGGAAGGCAGCGCGCATTCTGCGGATCGGGCGCGATGCTTGGATTGATTGCCCGCCGCTGCTTCGAGTGCTCGTACCAGGAGTAGCCGTTCGTGCTGTTCATAGGAACCCACTTCTGTCGCAGGAGCTGGCGCGATGGCCTGATCTTTCTGTTCGGGGGCGCCCGCGCGCAGATACAAAGGCAAATCCTGAACATCGATTGTATCCCCCAGCGTCATCATAGCCGCATGGCCAAGCACATTTTCCAGCTCCCGGACATTGCCGGGCCATGAATGCTGAGACAGCCGGATCTGGGCGCGATGGGTCATGCCGCGTAGCTCCTTGCCATACTGTGCGGCAAAGCGCGCGATGAAATGGCGTTCCAGTAGGGCGAGATCCTCCTTGCGCTCGGCGAGCCGCGGAGCCTGGATTTCCACCATCGAGAGCCGATAATAGAGGTCCTCCCTGAAACGCCTCTGGTTTTGCAGCACTCTCAACAGCTTCGCCTGAGTGGAGAGCGGCATGTCTCCAATCTCGTCCAAGAACATGGTGCCGCCGTGGGCGTGCTCAAATCAGCCTGGTTTGTCATGCGCGGCACCGGTGAAGGAGCCCTTCACGTGGCCAAACAACTCGCTCTCAAACAACGTCTCCACCACAGCCGAGCAGTTCAGAACAACGTACCGGCCCGAAGCCACGGGGCTGAGCTTGTGGATCGCACGCGCGATCAAATCTTTCCCGGTACCCGTTTTTCCGTGATCAGCAACGTCCGGTAGTGGCGGGCCACTCGCCGGATTCCTGAGAACATTTCTCGCATTTGGGGGCTACGGCCTACAATTCCTTCGAACTCTGAGGTCGTTCGCAGCTCATCCTCAAGTTGTAGAGCACGTTGCCGCTTTTGGGCTTCTTCCACCAGCTTGCCCAGCCGCTCCCGTAAGGGTCCCGATCGAAATCGGTTTATCCAGGTAATCGCTGGCGCCCTTCTTGACGGCGTCCACCGCGGATTCTGTGGAGTAATGCGCCGTAATAAGGATGACATCCGTTGCAGGATCGGCCTTTATGATACGCTCCGGCACCTCCATACCGCTCATGTGTGGCATGGCCAGATCGGTAAGTACGATCTGTGGGCGGCAGTTGTAGAACAATTCCAGTCCTTCTTCGGGGTTGGATGCGGTAAGAATCTCGAGCCCGGGTCACGTCAATGCGGTTGAGAGCAGTTCCAGGCTGCCCGGATTATCGTCAATAATTAGCAGTGAAACTGCAGCTTCGACGGCGCCTGACATCGGAGACTTTATCCTAGCAAACGCTCCATCTCACTTCGTAGCGATGGAAGTAAGCAGCTTCGCGATGAGACTGTAAGGGCGGCGGGCAATAGAGAGGCCGGTGGCGGCTAGACCAAGCGTCTGGGCTGCTGTAAGACCGTGGACATGGGAGAGGTCGAGTTGCAATTATCTTCAACTTTGCCGGATGGCAGGTGATTCGTGCGGCTGGAAAAAAGGCCCTGGCCACCCAGAGGTGACAGGGCCCAACCTTTCCATTCACAACGACTTATACTTCTGACATCTCAACGCGTGGCGGTTAGTGCAAGTCAGCATCGAAGGGCAATATGGGCCCTAGCCCCTTCGCATGACGTCCAGCCTTCCCCACAGCGGGGATCATGAGCAGTTCATCAATAGCTTGGCCATTGATAGGCTGCGTGTACACTCTGCTTTGATCTCCATATTCGCCGTTCGGAATGGTGAGCGAAGGGTGATCAAACGGCGCCTGTTCCCAGCGGACTCGTTCATCAGTGAGCGCTTTCAGGAATGCGACAAGATTCGATACGTCCGTACTGCTCAGGTGGAGCGGCTGAATCGCAGGGGCCAGGTTGGTGGGATTCGGACCGTATCCGCTCGAGTCAGCGGCCAGCGGTCCTCGTCGGTCACCGCCTCTGTTGTAGAACTCGACGACCTGCTCTAGCGTTGACCGGCTGCCATTGTGGAAGTACGGTCCCGTTAGTTCCACATTTCGTAAAGTCGGCACCTTCATCGCCCCGTCGACAGCGTCGCGGAAGTTGTTCGTGACCCCCATGCAGGGGGCGACCTGAAAATTGCAGACGTTCACTGAGAACTGGTCGAGCGGCACGAAGAAGAAGGGCTGGAAGGGACCCGGATTCATCGCGTTTCGCCGATCGCGCCAACGAGAGCGGATTGCCAAACGGATCAGAGCCGCCTACGCCGATGTCTTCGGCCGGCGATCGGACGCCAATATTGTAGAAGCCGCTATCATAAAGCGAGGGGGTGCCATCCCCCATAATCATGTGCTCCAGCAGGCTGCCTTGGGCATTCGTCGTTATCAGTTGCTCGGTTGCAGCGCCAGTGAATTCCGAACCCTTGTGGCAGAATATGCAGCCGCCGGGACCCAGAAACACGAACATTCCCTGCTGCGCAGCGGGCGACATCGCGAACGGATTGCCTGGGCCACTCGGGCTCGACATGGATTGATCGAAGGGACTGTTGTCGGAAACGAGCGTGGACTCGTACATCTGGATGGCCAAGCCCCAGAAGAGAGAAAAATTCTTCTCCATCTGCGTATATCTTTGCTTCGAGACAGGGTCCAGCCAGGTCGAGTTGGAATTCCAGTACTTCGACTGAAAGGCCTTCATGATGAGGGCTTTGTAAGTGGTATTGAGCCCTACAAATCGGCCGGCGTAGGGGCCCAGCACGCTATCGGTGGTATCCACCGACTGTAACTGCAGCGGAGTTGACGCCAGCATCTTATGGCCGAGATTTTCGAATGCTCTGCCACCGCAGGACATCTCCAGATCGCTGAGTGCTGGCCCCACCGCTTGAGAAGCTAAGCTCGCGTCGGCAATCTGGATTTTTTCCGGAACCAAATGGCCGCCAGGACCTGCGACGAGGATGCTATTCGCGGGATCTATACCGGCCGTCGTATCGCGCAGCCCGAACGGATTCCGGCCATTGAATATGTTGTTGGCGCGGCCATCCCAGAAATTTCGGTAATTGTAGATCGCATTGATCACAGTGGGCGTGTTCCGGGGCTCTACCTGCCGAACACCAATGCCCCCGACGTTGAACGGCCCAACGTATTTTTTAGTGCCGCTGCATAAGTCGATAAAGATCGGCGTCGTATTCGTGAACGTGCTCTTGAATGAACCCTGCGACCCGGTGATATCGTCGCTGTCGAACAGCACCGCCGAATCCCGATCGGTGGGATCTGCAAGCTGGTGGAACGGGTAGTCCGCCTTCTTCATCGTGTAGTTCGGACCGCCGCCGTGAGTTGCAGTTTTATTGAACGTTTCGCTTAACGCGCCTCCAGCCTGATTCCGCAAGCCTGGGTCTATCGCATTCTTGACGCGGTTATCCGCTCCGGCGTGGAAATGGCAACTGGCGCAGGCCAGCCCGTCGCTGCCCACTTGCTGGTCCCAGAACAGAGCTTTCCCCAGCACGATCGCTGCATTTTTGTCCGCGATGTATTGGCTGAGATTGGCCGGTACGGGGGGAGCCACGTTCTTCAGCGAACCCGGGGGAGGCGGAAGGTCCGGTGGAAAAGGCAGTACCTGCGCGAACACGGAGGGAGCTGCAAGGGTGAGCACCAGCCCTACGCCCCAGCCCGAAAATACTGATCTCGATAGAACGCGTTTCATTGCGGGATTCCTTTGATGCAATCGATGACTTGAGCTTCCTTAGCAGACGGCTAAATTTCTCACGGCCTGTATGTACAATCCTGTTCCGGTTCCTGAAAACGGCCTATCCGGTAAAGCCACCAATCGGAGGGGGGAGGCTTCTACAAATGGAGGGGGAACCGGCAAGTGGCCTAAGTATCCTGTCGCGGGGAGATCACGGCAACGGTCCAGAGACAGGACTCGGCGAAGTCTGGAGCATTGGTCTCGACCTCGCCCATGAATGACTGACGCGCTTTCAGCAATGTATTGGCCGAGATTGGCCGGTACGGGGGGAGCCACGTTCTTCAGCGAACCTGGTGGCGGGGGCATGTCCGGCGGGAACGGCAATTGTGCCGTCGCGGGCGAACTTCCGCGCGTGAGCACGACTGCAGCGCCGAAGCCATAAACTCCCAATCTCGATAGAATGCATTCCATTTGCGGGATTCCTTTGATGTCATTTTGGGATCCAGCGTGGAGGGTGGCTATCGGTCAAGAGTACTGGACCGGTCAGTTACGGCAGGACCGGGTGCGGTTTGGGAGCATTCTAATCGTGGTTAGTTCGGAGGCCATTCTAGGCTGCTACTTCTGTCGCGTCGTGAATGTCAGCGAGTACTGGTTAGGGTGTAGACTGCTGGCTGTCCGGCTGGATTGAAGATAGAACCGGAGGTGGGGAGAGGCCATGGAACCGAAGCGTTGCCCGTAGCAAACCCGGGATACGGCGACGCTCCGTCATCTGAGCGTCTCAAAATTCGATCCCCGGGCAGCGATGAATGCAGGGTTATTGATCCAAGTCGTGCCGGTCACCGTACTATTTGACCGAGTAGCGTTCGAGCCCGATTGGGAAACGTGCGCTGAGCGTCGGCGCCCGGCCTTGGCGGGGTCACGACCCTAGCTTCAGATCGGTCCAAGAGGGAAAAAGATAGGACCCTGTACATCCACAGATAACAGGGCCCGCCACTTCAATTGCTATGGTTATCTCGGTAAGCAATCCAGAGACTCGGAGGCTAATACAGCCCCGCATCGAAAGGCAATATAGGCCCAAGTCCCTTGGCTGCACGTCCCGCCTTTCCCACTGCGGGTATGAGGAGAGTGTCATCCGCGGCCTGACCGAGTGACCCTGATTTGTGAACCTGGTGTTCGTCACCTTGTTCCCCGTTCGGAATGGTCAGTCCAGGGTGGTCGAACGGCGCCTGCTCCCAGCGCACGCGTTCGTCAGTCAGCGCCTTCAGGAACGCCACAAGGTTGCTGATGTCCGCCGGCGACAAATGAAGTGGCTGAATCGCCGGCGCTAAGTTGGTGGGATTTGCGCCGTACGCGCTCGAGTCAGCGGCCAGTGGTCCACGCCGGTCACCGCCTCGGTTGTAGAACTCGATCACCTGCTCGAGCGTCGACCGGCTGCCGTTGTGGAAATAAGGTCCGGTGAGTTCGATATTGCGCAAACTAGGCACCTTCATCGCACCGTCGACTGCGTCGCGGAACGTGTTGGTGACGCCTTGACAGGCGGCGACCTGAAAGTTGCACGTGTTGACTGAGAACTGGTCGAGCCACACGGTAAAGAAATTGATATATGGCCCCGGATTCATCGCTTTCGCCACGCGTGTCAGGGAGAGCGGATTCCCAAACGGATCAGTGCCGCCTACGCCGATGTCTTCGGTCGGTGATCGGACGCCTATGTTGTAGAAGCCGCTATCGTAAAGCGCAGGGGTGCCATCCCCCATGATCATGTGCTCCAGTAAGCTGCCTTGCGCATTGGTAGTGATGAGTTGCTCGGTGGCGGCGCCGGTGAACTCCGCCCCCTTATGGCAGAACAGGCATCCGCCCGGTCCGAGGAATACGAACATGCCTTGTTGGGCCGCGTTGGACATCGCCAGCGGATTGCCGGAGCCCGAAGGACCCGACATGAATTGATCGAATGGCGTTTGATCGGAAACGAGGGTCGACTCGTACATCATAATCGCGAGGCCCCAGAAGAGGGAGAAGTTCTTCTCCATCTGCGTGTATCCGTTCCAGGTAGCGTTGGAAGACCAGTACTTCGGTTGGAACGCCTTCCTAATGAGCGTCGGATAATCGGTGTCCAGCCCCGCGTGGTTTTTCCCATATGGGCCGAGCACGCTATCGGTGGGATCTACCTCTTGGCCCTGCAGCGGCTTGACCTTCAGCATCTTGTGTCCCAGGTCCTCAAACACCCGGCCCCCGCACGTCATCTCCAGGTCGCTGAGAGCCGGCCCCACAGCCTGCGAGGCTAAACTCGCGTCCGCGATCGCGACCTTTTCCGGTATCAATTGGCCGCCCGCGCCGGAAACCAGAATGCTGTTGGCCGGGTCAATACCGGCGCTTGGATCCCGAAGTCCAAATGGATTCCGGCCGTTGAAAATGTTGTTCGCGCGTCCATCCCAAAAATTGCGGTAATTATAAATGGCGTTGATCACGGTTGGCGTGTTTCGCGGTTCGACCTGCCGTACACCGATGCCCCCTACGTTGAAGGGTCCGGCGTATGTCTTTGACGCATTACACCCGTCACGAGAATTATTCCTCGAGCCCGTGAAAGTGCTCTTGAATGAGCCCTGTGATCCGGTGATATCGTCGCTGTCGAACACCACTACTGAGTCCCGGTTGGTCGGGTCCGCTAGCTGATGAAATGGGTAATCCGCCTTTCTCATCGTGTAGTTCGGACCGCCGCCGTTGGTCGCGCTTTTATTGAATGTCTGGCTTATCGCGCCGCCCAGCTGATTCCGTAGACCGGGGTCCAGAGCGTTCTTGACACGGTTATCCGCTCCGGCGTGGAAGTGGCAACTGGCGCATGCCAATCCGACATTGCTTGCTTCGGTGCCGACTTGCTGATCCCAGAACAGAGCCTTCCCCAGCACGATCGCGGCGTTCGGGTCTGCAATGTATTGGCTGAGATTGGCCGGCACAGGTGGCTTTACGTTTTTCAGCGACCCCGGAGGAGGCGGTATATCTGGCGGAAAGGGCAGTTGCGCCGTCGCGGACGGGACTCCAATTGTGAGCGCCATTGCAGCGCCGCAGCCGTAAAGTACTAATCTGGATACAACTCGTTTCATTGCGTGATTCCTCTGAGGAAATGCCTGAGCTTCTCCGCACAATGGCTGCTGGAGTTCTCACGGCTTCTCTATACAATGCTGTTCCTGTTCGGGAAAACGTCCTATCCGGTAAACCCAGCAATCGTCTGGGGGATATACCCACCAATGAAGGGAGGGAAGGAACGGGGAGTGGATCCAGCCGCAGACCAGGCGGCGCGAACGGTCCAAAACAATACGGGCGAGGTCTGGGGAGCGCTGCTCCCGACCTCGCCCTTTTATTCTCCAACGTCGTTATAGGCTGCTGATCTACTGCATAGTGAAAGGAAGCGCGTTACTAGTCCCACTTGGAGTGGAGATAGTCACCGTGTATTGATTGCCATTAGCGGAGAGCGGGGCTGCGGCGGACATCGTCCACAGCACCCGGACTTGAGTCGCACTGGGCTGGAACTGATTCATTGTGATGGCGTTGGTGGGGGCGCCGTTCAGGAAGACCTGAATCGAATTGATTGTGGCACCCGTCAGGTTACTGCCGTTCAGGTTTATACCGACGTTGTTATCCCCGTGCTTGACCGACGTTGGCTGTATCGACGTCAGGATCGGGGCGGGTGACAGCACGGAGAAAGTCAAAGCGTTGCTGGTACCGCCCGGCGTGCTGACACTAACGTTATAAGCGCCCTGAGCAGCCGTCGCGGCGATAGTGAACGTGGCCGTGATCTGGGTTGAGCTGACGATCACCACATTACTGGCCGATACGCCCGTGCCGGAGATACTCAGCGAGGCCGAGTTCAGGTTCGTGCCGGCGATAGTGACGGAGACACTGCTGCCAACTGGACTGGCAGCAGGGCTCACGCTGGTCAAAGTGGGAGCGGGTGGCGTGTTGACGGTGAAGAGCGCACCTGCGTTAGGAGCGCTGGCCCCGCCCGGCGTGGTAATTACCACGTTCTGGGGTCCCGTACTGGCACCTGCGCCGATAGTGAAAGTGGCGGTTACCTGGTTCGCACTCACTACAACCAGGTTCGAGACCGTAATGCCGGGGCCAGCATTAATGGCCGAAGCGTTGGTCAGGAATGTGCCGCTCAGGCTCACGTTGAGGGAAGAGCCCTGGGCGCCTACGTTCGGCGCGATGGCGGTCAACGTTGGAGCGCCCTGGGTGATACTGAAGACCACGGCCGGGCTGGTTCCCCCCGGAGTAGTGATCGTCACATTCTGTGGTCCAGTTGCAGCATTGGCGCTGATGGCGAAGGTCGCCGTCACGTGCGCTGAATCTACCACCGCCAGGTTCGAGACCGTGATGCCCGGGCCTGCATTGATGGCCGAGCTGTTGGTCAGGTTCGTGCCGTTCAGGGTCACGTTCACCGACGTCCCCTGTGCGCCTGTATTCGGTGCGATGCCGGCCAGCGTCGGCCCCGACTGGTTGATAGTGAAGACCACGGCCGGGCTGGTACCGCCCGGAGTGGTGATCGTTACGTTTTGCGGTCCTGTTGCAGCGCCGGCCACAATGGCGAAGGTCGCCGTGACGTGCGCTGAATCTACCACCGCCAAGTTCGAGACCGTGATGCCCGGGCCTGCATTAATCGCCGCCGCGTTGGTCAGGTTCGTGCCGGTCAGGGTCACATTGACGGAGGAGGCCTGTAAGGCTTGATTCGGACTTATGCCGCTCAGCGTCGGAGTTGGCGGGGCATTAATGGTGAAGACCACCGCCAAACTGGTACCGCCTGGGGTCGTGATCGTCACGTTCTGCGGTCCGGTTGCAGCGCTCAAGGCGATGGCGAAGGTTGCTGTTGCCTGCGTCGGACTAACTACGGCCAGGTTTGACACGGTGATGCCCGGCCCGGCACTGATAGCAGATGCATTCGTCAAGTTCGTCCCGGTCAGGGTCGCGTTCACCGACGTACCCTGTACGCCTGAATTTGGATTTATAGCGGTCAGCGTCGGTGTCGGCTGATTGATGGTGAAGACCACAGCCGAAGTCGTGCCGCCCGGAGTCGTGATCGTCACGTTCTGCGGTCCGCTTGCAGCACCTGCGCCGATGGTGAAAGTCGCCGTTACCTGCGTCGAACTAACCACGACCAGGTTTGACACCGTGATGCCTGAACTTGCAGGCACATTTATGGCCGATGCCGCCGTCAGGTTCGTACCGGTCAGGGTCACGCCGGCAGAGGTCCCCTGTATGCCTGAACTGGGGCTTATAGCCGTCAGTGTCGGCGGCGCCTGGTTGATTGTAAAGACCACCGCCCCGCTCGTGCCGCCCGGAGTGGTGATCGTCACATTTTGCGGTCCTGTTGCAGCGCTGGCTCCGATGGCGAAGGTTGCCGTTACTTGCGTCGGACCAATTACGACCAGGCTGGATACTGTGATTCCCGCGCCCGCGCTAATGGCCGAGGCCGCGGTCAGGTTCGTGCCGGTCAGGGTCACATTCAGGGAGCCGCCTTGCGTGCCGGCATTCGGACTGACCGCCGTCAGCGTCGGAGATGGCGGCACGTTGACCGTAAAGGTGACCTGCGGGTTCACCGCACTCGTTCCGGCAGGAGTCGTGACCGTAACGTTCTGCGATCCAGGTACCACGCCAGCACCGATATTGAACGTCGCGGTTGCCTGAGTCGCACTGAGTACCACCACATTCGAAACAGTGATGCCCGGGCCCGCATTGATGGCGGAGGCTCCCACCAGGTTCGTACCGGCCAAGCTGACGTTCACGGAGGCGCCTTGATTGCCTGCCGACGGAGCGATAGCGGTCAGCGTCGGCGCTGCCGCCGCCGTGATGGTGAAGACTACGGCCGGGCTCGTGCCGCCGGGGGTCGTAATCGTCACGTTCTGCGGCCCGGTTGCAGCGCTTGCGCCGATAGCGAAAGTCGCCGTCACCTGGGTCGCGTTGACTACCGCCATGTTCGATACCGTAATGCCCGGGCCCGCATTAATCGCCGAGGCTGCCGTCAGGTTCGTGCCGGTCAGCGTTACGTTGACGGAGGTGCCCTGCGCGCCTGTATTGGGATTGATTGCGGTCAGCGTCGGTGCAGGTGCATTGATGGTGAACACCGCCTGCGGGTTGACGGCACTGGTGCCGCCCGGAGTCGTGATCGTCACGTTCTGCGGCCCGGTTGCAGCGCTTGCGCCGATAGCGAAGGTCGCCGTTACCTGCGTCGCACTGACTACCGTCAGATTTGAAACAGTAATGCCCGGGCCCGCGATTATAGCGGAGGCTCCAGTCAGGTTCGTGCCGGTCAGGGTCACGTTGACGGAGCTTCCCTGTGCGCCCAGGTTCGGGCTCACAGCGCTCAGCGTAGGCGGTGGCGGATTGATAGTGAACACTGCCTGCGGGTTGACGGCACTGGTGCCCCCCGGAGCAGTAATCGTCACGTTCTGCGGCCCTAATGCCGCGCTTGCGCTGATGGCAAAAGTGGCAGTCACCTGGGTCCTGCTGACTACCACGAGGTTCGAAACGGTAATCCCCGGACCCGCATTGATGGCGGTGGATCCCAGTAGATTTGTGCCGGTGAGGCTCACGTTGACGGAGTTGCCCTGGACGCCGACGGTCGGGCTGACTCCTGTCAGCGTGGGGGGCAAAGGCGGATTTACCGTGAAGTTAACGGCGTTGCTCGCCCCTGCGGCGGTGGTCACGATAATGGGTTGCGGTCCGAGCGTGGCGGTCAAGTCTAGGTTGAAGGTCGCGGTGATCTGCGTATCGCTCACCACGGTTACCCCGGTTGCCGTGATTCCGGCTTGCAGGTTCCCGTTCAACGACGCCCCAGTCAGGTTCGTGCCCGTGAGGGTCACGGCCGTGCTACCACCCTGGTTGCCGGTACTGGGCGTTATGGTGGTCAAAACCGGGGGCGGCGGATTGATGACGAACAGAATGCTCGCGGTGCCGCCTGCCGTCGTATAAGTGATATTCGGAGGCGACCCCGCCGGAGCGAGTGGAGCGGTTGCCGAGATGGCGAAGGTGGCCGAAATCTGCGTGGCTGTGGTCACGATGCTGCTCGGCGTGACGCTAATGCCTGGGGGAAGCGTGAAAGTGCCGTTTGCCAGGTTCGTACCCGCGATGGTCACCGCAACGTTTTTGCCCTGTGAACCGGATGCCGGACTGATCGAAGTCAGTGTCGGCGGCGGTGGATTTATCGTGAACGTTAACACGCCGCTGGTAACGGGCGGGTTCAACGGATTGGTGACGCTGATCGATTGTGGCCCTAACGGAGCAGTCGCCGCGATAGCGAACGTTGCGGTAATCTGCGTTCCCGTGTTACTGACAACGACCGCCGTAACGCCGGAAGGCACATTCAGGTTCACGCCCGTCAGATTCGTGCCGACAATCGTCACGCTGTCATTGCTATCGCCTTGCGCGCCTATGGCCGGAGTAATAGAAGTTATGCTGGGCGCAGCCGAATTGATAGCAAACGAAAGAAGGTTGCTCGTCGCCGCCGGAGTGGTCACTGTGAAAGTCGGGGTTCCGAGTGGCGCGTTCGCATCCACGGCGAATGTCGCCGTGATTTTTGTGCTGTCGACTACGGTGACGCCGCTGGCCGTGATGCCTGCTGGCATATTCAGAGTCGCGCCCGTCAGACCGGACCCGGTGATTGTAACGGGCACGCTGGTACCCGGCGCTGCGGAAGCCGGCGTGATCTTCAAGAGCTGTGGCCCATTCGTAATGCTCCACACCGCGCTAGGGTCGGCGGCAAACACATGGTTGGCGGAGGCGTCCAGGGCCACCGCGCCTACCGCCGAAAACGATGTCGGCACCCCATTGGCTAAACCGGTATCGGCCAGGATGCTGATCGTGGCTCCAAGCGGATCATAACGCCAAACCTGGCCGTTTTCGCCGATGTAAACGAAGTTGCTGTCCGCCGCTACGCTCGTCGGTAAGCCCAAAATGATGCCTAGAAATAACGCTACGCAGTTTCCTTGGCACAGCGTAGCGCTTTGAAGGACGCTCGAATTCGTCGGCTCAGCGTCGTATAGGTCGAGGTTGTGAAAGGCCAGAGCTACAGTTCCGGGAGCGTTCATGGTGCCGATCGCGCGCACTTGCATTCCCGCCGGTGGAGTGGTGATTCTCAGAATGCTCTTGGTTCCGGCCATCGCCACATAGAGGTGGCTGTCGGGTCCAAATGCAACCGACGTAGGCGCCGTTGAACCTGGCGCGGCCGTTGTCAGCAGATTGAGCCTCGCGTAGGTTGCTGACGCGCCGACTGTTTCTTTGACGGGGTCGAAAGGCAGCCGGAGAATACCAGCCCCGGCCGTGGTCGTGTCTGGGATGTATACAAATTTGGGATCGGCCGGCAGCGGGCCTGGGTCGAAGGCTGGCGCACCAGGCACCACGCCGGCAGGCAGTACCGCACAGGCAGTCAAGCTAGGCGCAGGCAAAGTTGGGTCCACTTTGCAGAAGCCCTTCGCTGAATCTACAATCCACAGATGTGTTCCCATAAAGACGGCGGCTCTCGGAGCCGTTAACGACCCGCTGGTATAAAGGGCAGCGGGATTAGAAATCGCCCCAGGGATGCGTTTCGGCAAGACCGTTGGCGAAACGGAAGGCACGGGCCCTTGGCCGCCGGGAGCCGATCCAGCCCGTACCGTGTAGACCGTCGCACCGCCCAAATCCTGCCCGGCGGTCGGATCATCAGCCAAATACAGGTTGCCGAAGTTATCCACGCCCACAGCGGTGACATCGCTGAACAAAGTAGCAGGGCTCGAGTTGGAATATAGCTCCGTTTGGCCGGCGTTCGGGTTGTATCGGAACACGCCGTCGGCGGTCCCTACATAGACATAGACGTTGTCCTTGACCAGCGACAAGGGTCCGGAAATGCCGACCTGGGTATTCAGGATCGGCCTGCACTTGTTCCCGCAGTTGATCGCGTCAGAAATAACGAGTACGCCGTTCAGGTCGGCGATCCAAAGTTGAGTTCCTACGAAGGCCAGAGCGTGCGCCGGCTGTCCACTCTGGGTCGTCGCCATACTGCCCACGGCTTGGGTCGCCGTAGTAACACGCACGACGGTGGCGTTCGCCGTCATACTCACATATAGATTTCCGTCGCTTCCCAGGGCGATCGCGCCGGGCCGCTGGCTACCCAGAGTCGAAGCGATGTTAAAGGGGCTGGTGAAAATCGAGGGACCGCCCGAGACCGGGCCGGGGGTCAATGTAAATCGCCAGATGCCCCTACTTGTCGTGCTTCGATCTGGCAGGTAGACGAATTTGTTGACGGCGTCGTAGGCTGGCTGCCCCAGAACGGCGGTGGTTGAAGGCTTTTGACAATTCGTCATTACGAAGGGTGACCCAGGGGCGGGTGCGGGCGCCGGCGGGGGAGGAGGCGGCGGAGCGGGGTCGAGCCGACAGAAGCCTAGCTGCCGATCCGTTACCCACCAACTTGCTCCGTCATAGACAAATCCGCCTGGGGATGTTGAGCTCAGGCCTGAAAGCACCACAGTGCCCGGCGCAGCCGCGCATTGAACTGCAAGCCCTAGCACGGCGGCCACTCCGATGAGGAGTGCCTGGCGGCTAATCCATTCACGACTTCTTTCACCCGTCTTTAAGGTCAACATGTCAGATCCTGTTATCTGTTTTTAGTTTTCTGTGACTGCGTTGAATTTTGAAGAAGCGGGGCGGAGATGAATCCGCCCCGCGGCTATTGAATACGTCCGGTCACCGAGTCCTGGTGACGGGCGCGGTTATCGAACCGCCGTAGCTGGACCGTATCTTCACGGCGTTCGGTCCAGGCTGCACGATATCCGCCAGGACACTGTACGTGTCCAGCGAGGGATCGTAAGTACAGACCACATCCGCTCCAAAGGACTGCACGTAAGATCACGTTCCGTTGGCCGGGAACGCGGCCGAAACTCCGGTCATCGACGGGAACGCTGAAGGTGTCAGCATCTATAACTTCACAATGAAAGTACCGTTAAGTGCGGCTCCACTTACCTGTCGCACCGGAAAACGTCACGGTCGGTGTTGAGCCGGGGGCGAAACCGTGTGCAAAGGACGTTATTACCGTCGGGATTGCTGTTGCTGGCCGCCGAAAATAAAAACGGGCGCACCTACTGGGGTCACCGTCAGCACGGCCCCTCCTTTCGGTAAAGCGGTGGTGTTGGCTACAACCTGTAGTTTCGATTTACTGAGGACATAGGTAACAGGCGTAGCCGTAATCGTATCCGCGCCAGCCACGTTGACGGTAACTGATGCGGTCTTGGTAGCGTTGGTTGGCACCGCGGAGTCGGTAACGGTCACCTGGAACGTCAAGTTCGTGGGAGCCGTTGGCACCGGCGTCGGCAGGTTCACGGCGAACGTAGCGGAAGTCGATGTCGATGGCGCGTTCAAGGTCTGAGTCGGGCCAGCGGTCTGCGTAAAGGTATACTTCAGCGCTCCGGTACCGCCTGTCGCGGTTGCATTCAGGGCCACAGCGCTGCCCTGATGTACGCCGATTACTGGCGCGGCAGTCAAGGTAACTGCAAGGGCCGGCGACACTGTGACGTTGACGGATGCGCTATTAACAGCCTTGGTTGGCGACGCGGAGTCAGTCACCGTCACCTGGAAGGTCAGGGTGGCCGCCGCCTGAGTTCGCAGGCACCGTGAACGAAGCGGAGGAAGGCGAGGCGGGGTTCTGCGTCAAGACCTGAGCCGGCCCAGCCGGCTGGGTGAAGGAATAGGTGTACGGTCCGGTACCGCCAGCAGGTGTGGCATTTAGGGTCACTAGACTGCCGGGCGCGGCTGTTGGCGGGGTCGCGCTTAACGTTACGGAAAGGGCGGCTGGCGCCACGACGGTGACCGTGACTGGTGCTGACGTCACAGTGTTATTGGCAGCGTCGGTGACGGTCACGTTGAACGACAAGTCGCCGGCTACCTGGGTCGCGGGCACAGTGAACGAAGCCGTGTTCCCGCTGAAGGTCAAGCTCTGAGTCACGCCAGCCGTCTGCTTGAATGCGTACTTCAGCGTTCCGGTACCGCCCGAAGCCGTGGCATTCAACGTTACCGTGCTGCCGGGCTGCACGCTTCCCCCGGGGGTTGCGGTCAAGCTGGCGGTCAGGGCGGTGGCTGGGGTTACCGTGATATTGACGGTGGAAACGCCTCCACAGGTATAGCCGTTGCAAGTAGCCAATTGGAACGTCAGCACGACGGGCGTGGTGGTTCCGGCGGGAACCGTCGGCGCCGTGAAGAATGGCTTCGCGAGGCTGGGATCTTGCAGCGACACTGCAGGCCCACTTGCCTGTATCCAGGTGTAGATGACGGGTAAGCGGCGGCGTATTCGGATCCGAGCTACCAATGCCGTCCAATGTAACATTTGCACCCGACGATACGGTCTGCGGCGGGCCGGCATTGGCCACTGGAGGCTGGAGCAGGGTTTGACCCGTTGTGCAAGTAGCGGTCGGCGCAGTTACGCTCGGCCAGGGACTGAGTTGCCCGATTGTGCCTACCGCAGTAGCGGTGGGACCAGCGTTGAATGGGACGTACGGCCCGAAGCCATTCACCAGGAATGGAAATTCCTGAAACGGAAGTGGAATCGTGGGGCTTCCCATGACCAGGTTTTCGGGGAATAGATAGTTGAATTGCGGTGCCTGGAACGTGCCTGCGGCTAATCCGTTGGCGGTCAACGCAAGGGCTCCGCCCTGAGCGGTAATAGCTTGATCCAGGGTCCCAAACCCGGTTAAAGACCGGCTGGACACAGCCATCTCTCGCGTGGGGGAAGAAAGTTTCCGATTGTGGTGCGGAACCTGGCCCGCCCTTTTAGTCCGCCTAGAGGCGGACCGAACGGATTCGATGTGAAGTAATACCTATGGGTGCGGGCTCCGGTACACGGGTCCACATCGACCGCATATACGTCTACTAGCTGGGTGTAATCTGTGGTAAACGCATCACCAAAGATCTTCTCTAACGCTTCCTGCGGGAATAGCGGATTCGGAGTGCCGCCGACGCCAATCCTGAATTCGCCGAGAGACACGTAAACGGGCCAAGTGCCGGGAGCCGTAAAAACGCCAATGTCATCGGCAACAGTGTGAGCCGAGATGTATGTTCCGCCATTTGGATCGGCAGTTAGCGTGCCGTTGTATGTAATGTAATCGCCGATTTCCATCGGCACTTGCTCAAAGGGATCGGGTGTTAGGGCGGGGCTGGGTACCCCACCTGGTGCGTAATCCCGGTTGGAGTCAGGCATCTCCGCGCTTGCGGGCGCCATAGTGAAATTAGTTGAAAACGCACCCGTGTAGGGGTCGACTGGCCGATTCCACTGCGGGCATAAAGAGTCGTTGCCTGAAAGCCGGATCGACACGCGGCAGGCACATCGGAAACCCAGTGCGGGCTGAAATAGTGGGGTTGTCCTCATCAGCGGTGAAGCGGTAATCCGCATTGGGGTCTGTTTTTCCATAGCGCCCTTTCGCGGTGTTCAGGCGCACGCGAGCGCCGGTCTGAGCCCGGAGTGTCTGGCCGACCCACATCTCGCCCTTCGCGTAATCGATGAAATTGATAAAACCTTGACCTGTGTTTACCGATTGATTGGAGATAAACAACAGCCCGGCGATATACTGGTCGCCGACGCGATTGCCTTGGACGTTGACCTCATAGGTGGTCAGCGGCTTAGGTGTATCCGAGAGCGCCAGCCCTGTCTGGTTGATTGCCTTGTAGGCCGAGGGTGCATTGCTGAAGACCTCTTGCCACGTCATGGTCGAGGCCGGCATCTGAAACAACGTATTCCTGGGGACGGTGATCTTGATTCCATTGACGACTACAGTTCCACCTGAGAACACATCTGACGGATTGTCGACGGTCGCACTCTGGATAAAGCCGATGACGGCGAATGGGGACACGGCCTGCAGAAAGGGATTCGGCGGCTGCACGGGGATAAACGGCGGTAATAACACCGGCACGCCACCCGGCTTCGCTCCATAGGCTAATACTGAAACGAGTAAGATGGCGGCTACGGCCAGGATGCCTATCCTGTATGCGTTCCAGGTTTGACGGCCTCGCAGAAGCCGGCTGATCTTATTAAAGTTTCTACGCAATCGGTTCATGTTCGTACTCCAAATCTCGCGTCAATCATCGGTAAGCGGTCCGGGACGCTGGACGTCCCATCGGTCTGCTAATTTACCAACGTGAGTACGAGCATAACGGCACAACGACGGTCCACCCATCCTTGGAATTACGGATTCGAGGTGGTGTAAAACCCCAAACGGACGGCGTTTCTAGTGGAATCGAAGCGTATCAAGAGCGAGGATCCGCACTCTCCCGCGCGGGAGCTCCCCAGGTCTAAGCTATGGTGAATGCACGCTACCGCAAAATGACCTGAATGATCCCGGGAGATTGTGCGGATGGTACCCGGTGCAGAGGTACCCTTACCTCCCAAGTACGAAGTGGTGTAAATTTTCTCTTGCTGTGTTGTCGCGTAAGCGCTAGAATCCGAGGACAGGGTACAACAAACCTATTTCCTCAGCCCTCGTTATAGTGCGCTGAAGGAAAGGAACTTACACGTTGTTGTAAATCGGAGAGAGCCGTGCAGCAGTTTAGTGATGATTACACCCGGGCGTTAGCGGATTATGTGACAGCACAGGGAGGCAAAGTGCCGTGCCGGGCAGTGCAATTGGGCCAACAGGCAAGTGCCGAGGGGCTGAGTGCGTCCACAATTCTAAATGTTCATTATGAAGCGGTGCGGCGCATGCGAGCACAGGCGCGGCAAAGCCGATCCTCTAACCCGCTGCGAAGCCCAGTGCGGTATATCGCTTCGGTCTCTACTTTCTTTCGAGAAAGTCTTGCTGCGTACGAAGCTGCCAATGCACAACTCACTCGCGAAAATGGTACGCTGCTGCAAATGAACGAAGCGCTTGAAATGCAAGCCAACCGGATTGCGCACGCTCTGCACGATGATGCCGGCCAACTCCTCACCGTCGCCCATCTCAAGCTGGCCAAGGCCCAACAGAAAGCCTCACCCGAATGTGCGGCCTATCTGGTAGAAATCCGAGCTTTGTTTGATGACATTGAGCAGCAACTCCGCCGCTTCTCCCACGAACTGCATCCCATAGCTCTACAGGACTTCGGCCTGATCGGCGCCCTGGAATTTCTGATCCAGGGCGTGGAAGAGCGCGCCGGCTTGCATATCCGCGTAAATAAAACACCGAATCTGACCGTGCCGAAGCCTCTGGAGACTATCCTGTACCGCTTTGTGCAGGAGGCGCTCACCAACGTGGTCCGGCACGCTCATGCCACCACGGTAACCATCGAATTCCGGCAAACGAACGACACTTTAACCTGTGTGGTAGTCGACGATGGGGTGGGCTTCGATGCCGATAAGTTCAGGCCCGGTATGGGACTGTCCGGCATGCGGCAGCGGGTGCAGGCGGCTAGCGGCAAGCTCTCGCTGAAATCGAGCCCCGGGCTCGGATCCGAACTCATCGCGGAGATCCCTCTGACGGTCGCGGAGATGTCACTGAGGAACACCGGCTGATGCGCCGCCTCATTTTGGCGGACGACCACGCCATAGTCCGCCAAAGCTTGAAAGTACTTCTGGAGGACCACGATTGCGTTGTAGCAGGTGAGGCTTCGAACGGCGCCGAAGCAGTCCAACTGGCGGAGAAACTGTTCCCCCAGATTGCGATCCTGGACATCGGCATGCCTGTGATGAACGGAATCGACGCGGCTCGAGAAATCATTCAAGTCTCGTCTCGCACTAAAGTGATCCTGCTGTCCATGTATGGAGACGATCACTACGTAGTGCGGGCACTTCAGGCCGGAGTCTCCGGTTATGTCCTCAAGACGCGGGCAGCGGCTGATCTCATACAAGCGCTGCACGATGTGGAAATGGGGAACATGTATCTGAGTCCCGGCATTTCCCGGGCAGTCGTGCAACGCATGCTGAACCGCAGCGATCCGGATGAGGATATCCTGAGCCCGCGAGAATCGCAGATCCTGCAGCTGATCGCCGAAGGTTTGACCACGAAGGAGATTGCTTCCAACATCGGTATCAGCGCCAAGACCGTCGAATCTCATCGCGCCAGGATGATGCAAAAGCTCAACGTGCACGAAACGGCCAGTCTCGTTCGGTACGCTGTTCGACGCGGACTTGTTCAGCCCTAAAACGCTCAAGTCGGTGACACTTCTTTAGTTCCCTCGTGCATAGGGTAGAATGGGGGTGTTAAGTGGGATACTCCGACACCAAATGCACGACTCCAAGCCGGTCCATATCCTCTTAGTCGAAGATGTTGCGGCGCACGCCTATCTTTTTACGCGCGCCCTGTCAGCAATCCAAACCGAGCATCAAATAACTGTGGTGGACGACGGAGAAAAGGCCGCCAGTTTTCTGCTCAAACAGGGCGCCTATCAAGAGAGTCCCGACCCGGATCTCATCTTGTTGGATCTCAATCTGCCCAAGAAAAATGGTCTGGAGGTGCTCAAAGAGCTGCGGGCAAATGATCGCCTGAAGCACATCCCGACAATTATTCTGTCCTCGTCTACTTCTCCCGAAGATGTTGATAAGGCCTATCAACTGGGTGCGAACATGTACCTTCACAAGCCTTGGACCTTGGAGGGAGTGGACGAAATGATCGGCGTGATCGCTACGGCCTGGCTAAAGGTCGCTATCCTTCCCCAGAACGGCTCGCGCTGAGACATTTCGGTCGGCCAAAGAGGCGATCGTTCGGTGCGCCGCGGGATTGCAGGCTCGGGGCTTAAACCGGAGGCTGATACCTCCCAAACTCGAACTAACCCGATTCGCCGTGGCCCGCCCCGGAATAAACGAGCTTCAACGGTGCCGCGCTCGCGCGGTCCCGCTCGCCGTGAAGGGCGCTGAGCAAATCGAAAGGGAGATGCGGGGCGGTATCGTACCTCACCCCGCAGAAAAGATTTAGCTGCACCCGGGCGTCAAAATCCATGTATCTGATCAGTGTCGGTCCTCCGGAGCTGGACGGGCAGGTGTCGCTCCTCCAATTACCCGCGCAGCCTGATCGAGATCGCTTACGGCGCTGGTCTCACCGGTGGCCAGGTCCAGAGTGACCACTTGTCCAGTTGCCGCCTTGAACGCGTAAACTGTGTCGTTCACAGTCACAATGCTGGTGAGGCCGAAATTAGTGGGCGCAATCCACCTCGCGCGACCTGTCTTCGGGTTGATCTGGTAAAGAGCAGGCGGAATGACGATAGTAGGCGGCGCGCCAGGGTGAAGCACGCCAGCAGCAAAATTCGCGTAGAGCTTTCCGCGGGCGCTGAATAAACTCTCATTCAAGACATTCGTCCCAGTCGGGCTGGTGCTCAAAGGGATAAATGGGACGGCTGGCATGAAGGTGGGCCCAATCAGTTTAGTGGCGCCAGACTCGGAGTTTACGGAGTAGAGATTATTGGCGAAATCAGTTGCATAGAGGCTTCCGTCGAGGCGGCCAATTGCGTTTGCGGAATTGGATCCACAGACGGAGGCTGCCGTCGAACAGTCACCTAATCCTGTGCTACCCACGACATGGGTTGTGCCCTTAGCAGGATCAATAGCCACCAGATTGCCCGAAAAGTCGAGAGTTAGCAAAGATTTGCCGCGACCTGAAACCAGGCCGCCTCCTACGTTCGGTGGTAATACAGGACCGATTGGCAGAAATGCTCCGCTGTGCAATTCAAGCACGCCAAATTGGAGACTACCCGTGATTACGTATACCAGGAGGCTGTGGCTGGCACCATCAGGAACTTCCGGGCCGCCGTATGACAGCGGCGTGACCGTTGGAACGCCCCTGGATGAGGCGGGTTGGGCCTCAGCCTGGCGGAGAAGCGAGTCTTCGATAGAGCGTGGTGATTGTGCTATGGCCAGCATGGTGAGCAAGCTGCCCGTCGCAATGGAATTCAGGATCGTTTTCATATATGTCTCTCCACCCAGTTAGGCGGAGAATCTACCGCGAATTGCTAATCGCGACGCCGGAAATCTTTTGCGAGGAGTGGGGCGCAGTATAATTGGACGGACACAAATGGACAGGGAGGCAATGCCTCGCGAGTTCGATGCAACTCAAATAAGCACGCTCCTCCGCGCCTGGAGCGATGGAGACCAAACAGCGCTCGAGGGGCTAACGCCGATCGTTTATGATGAACTCCGCCGCCTGGCTCACCGCTATATGAAGCGCGAGCGCCCAGGCCACACTCTCCAAACCACCGCCCTGGTCAATGAGGCCTACATGCGACTGGTGGATTACAAGCGCATGAAGTGGCAGAATCGCGCGCATTTCTTTGCGGTGTCGGCCCAGGTGATGAGGCGCATTCTGGTTGATCATGCCCGTAGCCATAACGTGAAGCGCGGGGCCGGTGTGCCGCATGTCTCTTTGGAAGAGGTGGCTGCCCTCGGTGGTGAACGGACCGCGGACCTGGTGGCGCTCGATGACGCCTTGAACGCGCTGGCCCGTCTCGATCCCCGAAAAGTGCAAATCATCGAGATGCGCTTTTTTGGCGGACTCAGTGTGGAGGACACGGCCGAAGTGCTCAACGTTTCGCCGGCTACCGTGAGGCGCGACTGGAGCATCGCCAAGTTCTGGCTATACCGCGAACTGGGAGGCGGGACGGGCGATGGATTTGGAACAGTGGAAACAAATCGATAAGCTGCTGCACTCGGTGTTGGAACACGCACCCGAAGATCGCGACGCCTTTCTGCAACAAGCTTGCGCGGGTGACCAACGGCTGGAGCGTGAAGCACGCTCCCTGTTGAGGTTGGAACAGCAGGCAGACGGCTTCCTTGAGACACCGGCAATCGAAGTGGCGGCGCGAGTTGCCGGCCGGGACCTGAGTATCGCTCCCGTGCCGCTTTCCGCAGGCGCCAAAGTCGGCCACTACGAAGTCATCTCCCTGCTCGGGCACGGCGGTATGGGTGAGGTATACCGCGTGCGGGACACAAAACTGAAGCGCGACGTGGCGCTCAAGGTTCTACCGGCGACATTCTTGCGGGATCCTGAGCGCATGGCTCGTTTCCAGCGCGAAGCCCAGGTGCTGGCGTCGCTGGACCATCCTAACATCGGACCGATCTATGGAATGGCGGATTCCGAAGACTCCTTCGGGTTAGTCCTGGCGCTGGTCGAAGGACCGACGCTGGCGGATCGAATTAAACGAGGACCGCTGGCGCTCGACGAAGCGGTGGCAATCGGGAAGCAGATCGCGGAGGCGTTGGAGTTCGCTCACGACCGGAGCGTAATACATCGCGATCTGAAACCCGCCAACATCAAGATCACTCCCGAGGGTGTCGTGAAGGTGCTGGACTTCGGTCTCGCCAAGGTCCTCGAAGACGAGGCGGCCAAGTCTTCGCTGGCGAACTCACCGACCATCACCCTGAAACAGACCCGCGCAGGCATGATCCTGGGCACCGCCGCGTACATGTCGCCCGAGCAAGCTGTTGGTCGGCCTGTGGACCGGCGCAGCGATATTTTCTCCTTCGGCGCGGTGCTGTTTGAGATGCTGGCGGGCAAGAGCGCGTTCGTTGGATCGACCACTCCGGACGTGCTGGAGGCGGTAGTCAAGAACGAGCCCGATTGGTCCGGACTCCCCGTCGACACATCGGACACCATCCAATGCCTCCTACGCCGCTGTCTCACCAAGGATCGCAGACAGCGCCTCCAAGCCATCGGCGAGGCGCGAATCGTTTTGGAGAATCCAGGCGCGACTGACCGTTCCACGCAGGCTACCAGGCTGCCCCACGAGAAACTGCCATGGGCAGTGGCTGCGATGTTGCTGTTGGGTTTCGGCGTGCTGAGCTTTGTCCATTTCCGGGAACAGCCTCCCAAGCTCGAAATAAACCGATTCGCCGTGCCCGCCCCGGACAAGACCAGCTTCAGCTCTGCCGCGCCCGCCATATCGCCCGACGGCCGCACGCTGGCTTTCGCCGCCATCGACGGCGAGGGTCACTCGCAGATCTGGCTCAGGCCGATGAGTTCGTCCGAGACGCGCGCGCTTCCCGGAACCGAAGGTGCCAGCGCGCCCGTATTCTGGTCACCGGACGGACGTTCCCTCGCCTTCGCGGGAAGGAGCCTGGCCCGGCTGATGAACATCGACTTAGCCGGTGGTCCGCCGCAAACGCTATGCCCTGCAAGCTCTGGCGTCCCGATCGGAGCCTGGAGTCCGGCGGGAATCATCATCTTTCAGGCAAATGACGGATTGATGGAAGTGCCGGCGGGCGGCGGCATTTGCGCTCCAGTTACCAAGCTCGATTCCAAACGAGGGGAGTTGCGTCACACCGGGCCTTCTTTCCTACCGGACGGGCGGCACTTCCTCTACTTGCGTGTGGCTTCCAAGGAAGAAAACAGCGGCGTGTACGTCGGATCGCTCGATTCAAAGCCCGAGACGCAAAGCTCCAAACTCATCGCCAAAGGCGCTTCGCCAGCCACCTACGTACCGTCAGCAGACCGCGCGCATGGCTACCTGATGTTCCTGCGGCAGGGCGCACTGATGGCCCAATCCTTCAATGCCGGCAACTTGAGCCTGGAGGGCGACGCGGTGCCCATTGTTGAGCATATTGGCACCAACGGCGACCTGTTCACGGCCTCAGAAAACGGCACCCTGGTCTACCGCGGCGGGGGGTCGAGCGGAAGCCGCCAACTCACGTGGTTTGACCGCAGCGGAAGATCTCTGGGAGCATTGGGCCCGCCGGGCGCTTACAACACGCTTTCCGTCTCGCCCGACGGGAAGCGTGTCGCGTTCGGCCTCGCTGATACCGCGCAGAACAACACCGACATCTGGGTGCACGATCTGACGCAAGGAACCACCAACCGCTTCACCTTCAACCCCGCTGTTGACGATATGCCGGTATGGTCTCCGGATGGAACCCGGATCGTGTGGAGCTCCCAGCGCGAGGGCGGGGCTGACCTGTATCAGAGGGCCAGCAATCTGGCGGACGATGAAACGGCCCTGCTGAAGTCCCCGGAGCCAAAGTTTCCCTCAGGACTGGTCGAGCGACGGACGATTTATCATCTATTCGGTCAACCGCGGCGATCGGGGTGGCACAAATCTGGATCTGTGGCTGCTGGCGCTACAAGGGGAACGCAGGACTACTCAGTTCCTCGGTACTCCGTTCACGGAGAGCCAGGGGCGCTTTTCTCCCGACAGCCGGTACGTTGCTTATGTATCGAACGAGTCCGGAAAAAACGAGGTCTACGTTCGCTCGTTTTCATCCGATGGAAAAGCCGGCGGACAGCAGATGATTTCTCAAGGCGGCGGTTCGCAACCCCTTTGGCGGCGAGACGGCAAGGAACTCTTTTACATATCCGGGGATACAAAGGTCATGGCCGCGCCGGTGTCCACCGCCCCTACTTTCCAGCGCCTCGGCGCTCCCATGGCGTTGTTCACCGCATCCATCTACGGCGGCGGACGATACATCAACACTCACCGTTGGGCAGCGATGCCGAACGGCCAAAAGTTCATCATCAACTCAGTGCTCACGGAAGCGGCGTCGGAGCCGATCACCGTGATCACAAACTGGAAGGAGTTGCTGAAGAGGTGATTGTAAGAGCGAGTCCGAATCGGCCAACTCCTGTGTCGGCCGTCAGGCCGCGTCTCCTCCAACTTTCGATCTCGCTCAGCCTGGATCTCCTGCTGACGCGCCGGCGAGCATGTCTATCAGCGTCAACATAGGTGATGCCCGAGATGAGAATGAACTCCTGGATTCTTCGCGGATCCTTCGCGATGAACGGCGGCCGTGGTCGGAGATGATCCGTGGCTTTGCTTCCGGATGCAGTTCCTTAGCCGCTCCAGAATGACCTCGATGTCCGCTTCGGTCATCGATTCCCGCCGATGCCAGGTGATAATGTAACGGCGAAAGCCGTCCGGAATGCTGCACAGGTAATAGAAACGTCCCGTCCGAGACTCCCAGACGTAAGCCGCGCAGCTTTAGATTCCGTTTTTCAACCGGTTCCGAGACGAGCCGATCGCGCCATGGACCCGCCCATCGCATCCACCGCATCGTGCTGCGAGCGGTCACTTCGGGACGGGCGGCTCGCCCGAGAGAAAATACGGCGCAAAATTCTACAATTCAGTTCCGCACTCGATCCATTTCGGGTCATAACCGGTTGTACCCAGATTGGGGGCTACGGACAGAGATGCGCTGACCTTCTTCTCCTCGGCCCTCGTCATAGGCGCTGATGGAAGGGATTTACACGTTGTTATAAATCGGAGAGAACCGTGCAGCAGTTTAGTGATGATTACACTCGGGCGTTAGCGGATTATGTGACCGCGCAAGGAGGCAACGTGCTCTGCGGGGCGGCGCATCTGGGCCAACAGGCAAGTGCCGAGGGGCTGAGTGCATCCGCAATTTTGGATGTTCATTATGAAGCGGTGCGGCGCATGCGAGCACAGGCCCGGCGGAGCCGCTCTTCTGACCCGCTGAGAAGTCCCGTGCGGTACATCGCTTCGGCATCCACGTTTTTCCAGGAGAGTCTCGCCGCATACGAAGCTGCCAATGCACAACTCACTCGCGAAAACGGTTCGCTGCTGCAGACGAACGAGGCGCTTGAAATGCAGGCTAACCGGATTGCGCACGCCCTGCACGATGATGCCGGCCAACTCCTCACCGTCGCCCATCTCAAGCTGGCCAAGGCCCAACAGAAAGCCTCACCCGAATGTGCGGCCTACCTGGTGGAAATCCGGGCATTGTTTGATGACATTGAGCAGCAACTCCGCCGCTTCTCCCACGAACTGCATCCCATAGCTCTACAGGACTTTGGGCTGATCGGCGCCCTGGAATTCCTGATCCAGGGCGTGGAAGAGCGGGCCGGCTTGCACATCCGCGTAAATAACACACAAAATGTGACCGTGCCTAAGCCTCTCGAGACCATCCTGTACCGCCTTGTGCAGGAGGCGCTCACCAACGTGGTCCGGCACGCTCATGCCACCACGGTAACCATCGAATTCCGGCAAACGAACGACACCTTAACATGTGTGGTAGTCGACGATGGCGTGGGCTTCGATGCTGATAAGTTCAGGCCCGGTATGGGACTGTCCGGCATGCGGCAGCGAGTGCAAGCGGCAAGCGGCAAGCTCTCGCTGAAATCGAGCCCCGGGTTCGGATCCGAACTCATCGCGGAGATCCCTCTGACGGTCGCGGAGATGTCACTGAGGAACACCGGCTGATGCGCCGCCTCATTTTGGCGGACGACCACGCCATAGTCCGCCAAAGCTTGAAAGTACTTCTGGAGGACCACGATTTCGTTGTCGCAGGTGAGGCTTCAGACGGCGCCCAAGCAGTCCAGCTAGCGGCCAGGCTGTTCCCCCAGATCGCGATCCTGGACATCGGCATGCCCGTGATGAACGGAATCGACGCGGCTCGAGAGATCATGCAAATCTCGCCCGGCACTAAGGTCATCCTGCTGTCCATGTATGGAGACGATCACTACGTAGTGCGGGCAGTGCAAGCCGGAGTCTCCGGTTATGTTCTCAAGACGCGGGCAGCGGCCGATCTCATACAAGCTCTGCATGATGTGGAAAAGGGGAGCATGTATCTTAGTTCGGGCATTTCCCGGGCAGTCGTGCAACGCATGCTGAACCGCAGCGCTCCGGATGAGGATATCCTGAGCCCGCGAGAGTCGCAGATCCTGCAGCTGATCGCCGAAGGTTTGACCACAAAGGAGATTGCTTCCAATGTCGAGATTAGCGCCAAGACAGTTGAATCTCATCGCGCCAGGATGATGCAAAAGCTCAACGTGCACGAAACCGCTAGTCTGGTCCGTTACGCGATTCGACGCGGACTTATCCAACCCTGAGAACGATCAAGACAAGCTGTACCCGTTTTGTGGTACCCATAAGACATAGGGCAGAATGGGGAACGTAAGTGAGTATACACAACTATGCCCGTCAACCAGGAACAGCGGCCGGTACATATCCTGCTGGTTGAAGACGTTCAATCGCATGCATTCCTCTTCACTAAGGCCCTTTCTGCGATCTCACCTCAACACGAAATAAGCGTTGTGGACGACGGTGAAAAGGCAGTGAGTTTTCTCCTGAAGCGAGGAGCGTACCAGGCGAGTCCCGACCCGGACCTCATCTTGTTGGATCTAAACCTACCCAAGAAAAACGGTCTAGAAGTGCTGAAAGAGCTGCGGGCAAATGATAATTTGAAGCATATCCCCACGATTATTCTGTCATCGTCTACTTCTCCAGAAGATATTGATATGGCGTATTATCTAGGTGCGAACATGTACCTTCACAAACCTTGGACACTGGAAGGAGTGGACGAAATGATCGACGTGATCGCGAAGACCTGGCTCAAGGTAGCGCTACTTCCTCATGGCGCGTCGCGGGACGAAACTTCGACGACCTGTCATCCGCACACAAATTCTTAGAGTCAAAGGCTCGATTAGCCTCCTCCGTGTTAATAGCCGCAGAGTCAATTAAGTATCATCCCTTGTTTGAATTAAAGATCACCCGCGGAAATTAGTAACGTTACTTCTTCATCAACAACAGCCTATTCGAGAGCGGTTTACGATCTGCCCGCAACCGCATTTTCAGAATACTAATCGCCAATGCTTGGTCAACGGTCAACTGTTCAAGATGCTGAACCCGTTTAGCAAGCCATGCGATTCGCTTTTTGGTTTCCCGGGCCGGTCCACCAATGCCGGCTCGCAGAATCTTCACTGCGCGATCTCGTATCTTGTACGCATAGGAAACACTGATGCCATGCTTTCGGCAAACCTCAACATGGGTGAGTTTGGCACATAGCATGTCGAGTGCAATCTCGATTTTCTGCTCATCCGTCAGCTTCCTCATAGTGCGTTTCAGCACAAGCTTGTGATCCCTTTTGGCCCTTTGTGACGCATGCCCGAAGAACACACCCGTGTGTACCTAGGGTTACGAATTATGCGTGCCAGTTGTGGACAGAAACCCGAGACTGCCCCCCTTTTCTTTTAATCATCGTAACTAAGTAAACGCATTCGCACCACCCGGAGAACTTAGAAATGCCGCGGGCAAAACCCCTATTTACTGCGATTTTTTTCCGGCAGACTCTACACAGCGGATTACCCGTACCTGACCTGCTGGTAGCAGCATACAGTGACAATCGCGCATGAATACCTGACGGCGGAGAGGGCGCAGCCGTGCATCTCGAGGTGTTTTCGCAGGTGGCCTCATTCCCTGCCACCCTACGCACTATGAACCCCAGTCTGTAGGAACAGCCCATAGCTGGATCCGAGTATGTTCCCGGCGCAGGGCATTGCACTGATGATCATGTTAGAAGGTCACTTCCGCTTTTGGGATTTTGCCATGACTTCGATCGCGTGCCGCTCCGTCGAGCTCAGCACCCATCGGCTCGCGTCAGAACTCGACAGCCGAGCCCGACAAGTCGACTTCGCCACAGCGGGGCATAAGTAAATTCCACCCTGAGCTACCGCCCGAATCGCAGGACCTAGACACGTGGCCAGTCTCGTCTTGACGACATAGCCTGACATGTCAGCGCGCAAAGCGGCCATGACGTAGGGCGTCTCCGTATGCATTGTCATCGCGATGGTCCGAGTTCTAGGACAGTGCATCCGGATGAGTGCAACGGCCCTAAGACCATCAGCGGCCGGCATGAAGGCGTCTAGGATAACGATTCCGGGGCGCAGCCGAATGGTGGCGGACACAGCTTCGCGGCTGCCGCCCACTTGTCCCACCACGGAGAATCCCTGGTCGCGCAGTAACTTGCCTATGTTTTCTCGAACAGCTGCATCTCGGTCAACAATAAGAATCCCAGCGCTTATCATGAGTTATGATTACTCTCATTTCTTTGACACCTCGGTCAGCTTGGAGGAACAACAAAAGCGTTGTATTCAGCACGGATTACTTACGGCATGTAGCGGGGGATTATTTGCGAAGTTGGAAGAGTCAAGAGGAGCCGCGGCCAACTCCAGTTGGCAACGACATTACATGGATGGAAGCGAAACATTCGGCGTCACACTCGGCAGGAGAAGTTAAAGTGAAGGTTTAACGCTTTCGAGCATCACGTTAACCGTTTTCGTAACGATCGAGTATAAGTAACTAAGAGGAAGGCAACAACGATATTAGGTTGGTCAATGCATCAATGAGTCTAGTCGACTCCTGATCATTCACGTGCGGGATAGGTGATTAATTAAACCAATGTCAGCAACGATGGCGCCCACCCCCGGGCCGAACCCGCTCTCCGGTAGAACAGGTTCAAAAACACCCTCACAATTCGGGATGAGCGCCGCTGTTTTCGCTTACTTCCGGGCGTTGTCTTGGCTTTCCAGGTAGGCGACGAGGGCTTTCACGTCGATCTCACCTAAACGCAGGTTGGGCATCCGGACCTGGTTGTACTTGGCGAACAAGGCAGTCGCGATCGGGTCTTTTTCCGCCAACAATTCGTTGGGCGCGGCAATGAAGTGGGCCAGCCAGCCGCGGTTTCGAATTCGGGTTACGCCCTGGAGGTCCGGCCCCAGACTGTCACCTTTGCCGATGGTGTGGCACGCAGCGCAGCGGCCCTGAAAAAGATAGGCGCCTTTATCCGACACGGACGCGGGAATTGCCGGCGCCTCGGCGTAATTGTTTGCAGTTGTCCGGTCTTTTCCAGGCGATAACCAGTCACGTACAATTGCTGCGATGTACTGCGGATTATCCATTGAGCCGTCCTTGATCCACTGCCCAGCCGCTTCGTCTCCTATCATGAGGCTGGTGCTATGGTCTGTGATGTCGTTTTCACCGGCACGTGTGCCCATCCCTAGCTTTTTGCGGATCAGTTCGATGTCCTCTTTCTTGCCGGTGAGAAACAGCCAACCAGGTCCAGCGTGGTACTTCTCTGCGTATGACTTTAGCTCCGCAACCGTATCGCGCTTCGGATCTACGCTGATGGAATAGAAGAATATATCACGCCCCATGTGATCGCCCAAAATGCGTCTCACTTGCCCCAGCCGGGCAGTCTCCAGCGGGCATGAGTCCCCGCAGGTCGTGTAGATGAAGTTGATGATGACCTTCTTGCCTTTTATTAGGTCATCGTAAAACTGGACTGTTTTGCCGTCCTGAGTGGTGAGCGGAACGTTGGGAAAATAATCGGCGCCCCATTTCGCGGCAGAGAGAGAACCGGCGACTGTAAAGGCACTCGCTATGAGTAATGCGCGTAGCGCAATGCGTATGTACGTCTTCGTTAACACGAGCTTCTCCTAAATCAAATTGGATGACCGGCGGCCTGTCGTTGGGACATGCCGCCGGTTAGTATTTTTGCGGTACTTGGCAGCGTTAGAACGCTGTCGGGAGCGCGCTGGAGGCGATGAACTGACAGCCTTGCGGCGTGGGATTCGGAGTCGGCATCGGAACCAGGCCCGCATTCGGCTCCCAACGCAACAGCATGGCGTTGTCCTCATGCACGTGTTGTGGCAGTGCTCCATGAACATCCCCATGAATCGCGGAACTGCATGGTGAGGGTTACGCTTCCGCCCGGCCGCAGACGATAGACATCTTTGCGGCCTTTCTCCCATGCCGGCACATTGCTGGCGCTTCCGTTGCGGGCCAGGATCTGGCCTTCTTCAAAGTGGATGTGGATGGGGTGGTCCCAGCCGCCGCCGCCGTTCTCCAGGGTCCAGATTTCGCGGGTGCCAGGTTTCGGCGCCGCCGAGACCCGGCTGTAAGTCAGCAATCAGGCCGACGCCACGGTCGGTCTTGATGGTCCAAGGAGTGCTATCCGTACCGTCACTCCGCTGCCGAACTCAAAGGTTCGCTGCCGCGCCACGGGAATATTCGAGAGGTCCGGGTTCGGGATCATGGTGGCCGGCACCTGGCTCACGTCCGGCTTGGCTGGATTGCGGCACGATGCGGAATTCCAGGAAGCTTCCCAACACAAGGATCGGCGGACTTGCCGGCAAGCGCGTGAGCCAACGCTGAGGTCCGTGGCCGGCTTCTTGCCGTCCTGGTGCTCGCACAGGTTCACCATCCAGACTTTCTGTCCGGGCTTGTAGCGGGAGAAGTCAATGACGATGTCATAGCGCTCGGCGATGCCCTGCTCATCCAGTTGAGTCAACGACCACCGGGTGCGGCAGGAGGTTACCGTCATTGGCGATCTGGATCATCGGCGAGCCGTCACTCAGAGCCGACCTTGAAGAAGCGCGAAACGCTGGCGTTCAGGATGCGGAAGCGATACTTGCGGCGCTCCACTTCGAAGAACGGCTTGTAGATGAGGTTCACGGTCATCACGTCGCCCAGGAAGCCGTCGAAGTGGAAGATGTCGAAGTAGAGCTGGCCATTCTGGTCCCAGGCCTTGTCAGCCAGCATCAGGTTGACGTCGTAATCCAGGTTGCCCCAGGATTTGTCGGTGCCGCTGGGCAGGCGCAGGTTCACGCCGTCATTGATGTCTTCATTGCCGCGATCGAGCGAACTGTAGATGTTGAACATCGCGGCGTTGCCCTTGTACACGTTCTGCGAAGTGAAGCTGAACATGTGGTCGTGGAACCAGTGCGTGCTCATGGTCTCGTGCCAGTCACCCGGGACCTTGTTGATGCCGCCGCTGTCGTCTGGGCTGCCGGCGCGCGGATCGGTGCGCGTTCGCGTTGATGGTGTCGCATCCCGCCAGCACGATGGGCCAGTGGTAGTCGTAGAACTGGCCGGGGAAGAAGAACGCGCCGGTGAAGCCGTCGTTCTCCGCGCCGTGGTGGCCGTTGTGCTCGTGGGTGGAGATGGTGTGCCGCCCGAAACCGTTGTTCTGTGTCACATCAGCCGGCAGTCTGTTGTGGTGGCGGAACAGGATCGGCTCGCCATAGCGGCCCATGACCAGCTTGGGCGGAATGGTCCCGTTGAAAGTCCACATCGAATTCGGCGCCTGCGTCGGCAGGCTGGGGTGGAACTTGAAGTACGGCCCCTTAGGATTGGTCTTGGCGCCTTCCTGCGTGACCTCGATGCAAACCTTCGGCGGGAGTGCATTCCACCGCTGATGGCACCAATTCGGTCCCGGCGGACGTCCCTCGCACGGACCGAATCCCCCGCCCAGCATTGGATCGCACGCCTGTTTCTTTTGATTTGAGAACTCCGTCGGGGCATCCTCGCCCCACGTATAGTCGGCGTATTTGTGGGACGTCAACTCTTCCATGCGCATCATGGGTTGCGTAAACGCCAAGCCTGCCGTTCCCGGACTTGGCACACCCCCGGTTGGTATACTGCTTCCGCCGCCACCACCGCTGCCAGCCTTCGCCGTACCAACGAACGGATTGAGTCCGTGGATCGGGGCTAACAGTCCGCCGGCCGTAAACAGGCCCCATTTTACAAGCTCGCGCCGCGAGACTTGGCCGTGCGAAAGCGCCTTGACGATGTCCAGGCGATTCTTTCGCGAGTTCTCCGCTTCCCGTAAACGTGCCTTCGATGCGTTCGACGGAAGATACAAACCTGAGTCACTCATTAGTGATACCCCCTTTGTGCATTCCAACTCGAAGTTGGTTCGTAAGTAATTTGTAAAGCTCTTGTGTACGAAAATTGACTATGAAGCATTTCGCCGGTCCCGCGTATCAGGTGATTCCAGCAAACAAGCTAGGTACTTCCCCTATTAGTGGAATTTCACGCCAGCTGATCGATAGCACTGTTACGGCCGGTTATATCGCGCCCTTGCTGCCGACACGGATCTGTTTCCAGTTCTATGCAACGTACTGAGTACTTGGGTCGAGCATTGGTAAAAAATTTACCAACCGCTTGCAGCGTCAACGGACAGGATCTGACTCGCGCTCACCGGGCTCCAAAGAGTTTGTTGACAATTGTGTTCCATAGAGCACACTTTATGACTCTAAGCTGCTGAGCGAGCGACTCGGGATCTGTGATTACGAACGTTGTTTTGGGGGAGTAATGCGATGAGAGCGCACACTAAGCTCGTGACGGTCTGGGCGATCGTCGGATCAGCCATCGTCTGTGGCCAAATGCGGTCGAGCAAAATCGGCCACGAAGTAGCAGTACCTCGCCATCTACAAGACGGCGAAGAGTATGACTTGCCCTTACCAAAGCTGGTCGAGTTTGGCCGCAAGCTGTTTACTGCTGCCTGGACGGTGCAGGAAGGAGCGGGCCGACCACTCACCAAAGGCACAGGCGACAAGCTTTCTGACCCCACGGCACCGCTTGTGTTTCCGCGAGCTTTCAATCGGATTTCCGGGCCGGATGCGAATTCGTGCGCAGGATGTCACAACAAACCTTTGATTGGCGGCGGCGGCGATATTGTCGGCAATGTCTTCGTTCTGGGACAGCGCTTTGACGCGGTCACTTTCGACGCGACGGACCGAATCCCGACCAGGGGTTCAGTAGACGAGCAAGGCCACCCTGTAACTCTGCAGTCGGTGGCGAATTCGCGTGCAACCCTGGGCATGTTCGGATCCGGCTACATTGAGATGCTGGCGCGCCAGATGACGGCGGATTTGCAATCGATTCGCGATAGCACCGCTCCGTCAACCAGTCGCCCCCTCATTAGTAAAGGAGTGTCGTTCGGCAGCATCGCGCGCGACGCCGCCGGCGCGTGGGACGTGTCCAGGGTAGAAGGGTTGTCTCCGTTGAGTTTGACCACCACAGGGAAGAATGACCCGCCAACGCTCATCCTTCGTCCTTTTCATCAGGCGGGGCGAGTAGTTTCTCTCCGCGAGTTCACCAATAATGCCTACAATCACCACCACGGGATTCAATCGACGGAGCGATTCGGGAAAGACACCGATCCGGATGGCGACGGGGTGACTAATGAACTGACGCGGGCCGATGTGACGGCCTCGGTTGTGTTTCAGGCCACCATGGCCGTGCCTGTGCGAGTCATCGCCAACGATCCGGAGATTCGCGAAGCCGTTCTCATCGGCGAGCAACGTTTCAGCTCGATTGGGTGCGCGAGCTGTCACGTTCCGCGTTTACCGTTGGACAAGAAAGGCTGGATTTACACGGAGCCGAACCCTTACAATCCCGCGGGCAACCTACGCCTTAATGAAGCGCCGACGTTGAGCGTAGACTTGAGTAGCGATGACCTCCCGCAGCCCAGGCTCAAACACGACAAGAATGGGATTGTGTGGGTGCCGGCGTTTACGGATTTGAAATTACATGATATCTGTTCGGGGCCGGACGACCCCAACGTAGAACCACTGGACATGCAGCAGAAGGCTGGCTCAACGGCATTCCTGGCTGGAAATCGGCGTTTCCTCACACGTAAACTCTGGGACATTGGGAACGTCCCGCCGTACTTCCATCATGGCCAGTTCACCACCATGCGCGAGGCGGTCTTAGCGCATGGGGGAGAAGCACTCGTGGCGAAGCAGGCGTTCCAGGGGTTGAGTCACTACGAGCAGGACTCGGTCATCGAGTTTCTCAAATCATTGCAGGTAGGACCCGAAACCGCGCAGCACTCATCTGAAACGATACTTCAACACTGAGCGGTGTGGTCTAGAAGAGATGGGCTTAGTAGTTATGGGATCGAGTCTCTCGTCCGATCAGTCGAGCCCTGGACAGCTATGTATTGGGCTACATATGGCTTGCGTGTCGTACCATGAGTGTGGCGTGGACGGTTGAGATCGGAGACGAGTTCGAGCCAGAGTTCGACGCTCTTCAAGAAGAGGTTCAACTGGAGATTTGGTGCTCTCTCGCCTCCTACAGGCGTTCGGACCGCAGTTAGGCCGCCCTCGCGTCGATACCCTGAATGGTTCGGGCCACGCCAACATGAAGGAACTGCGCTTCACTGCCGCTCACGGGCAGTGGCGGGTAGCGTTCGCGTTCGATCCCAGGCGGAAGGCAATCCTCCTTGTGGCCGGTGACGAATCGGGCGTGGGCCAGAAGCGGTTTTTATCGGGAACTGATCCGTAAGGCGGATGAGCGCTTCCACCCGCACCTCGCCCGTCAGAAGCGCGAGAGGGAGTGAAACATGGCTGTAAACGTAAATACCAAGATCCGTAACCTGAGCGCGGCACTACGCAAGAAGGTTGAAGCCCGGGCGGAAGAGCTGATGGCAGAGGAGATGACCTTACGCGAACTCCGGACCGCCCGCAAACTCACCCAGGTTCGAATGGCGAAGACACTCGGCATCACACAAGATAGCGGGTCGCGCTTGGAAAAGCGAAGCGATCTCCTGCTGTCGACTCTGAGGAAGACGGTCAAAGCGATGGGCGGTGATCTCTCCCTCGTGGCGCGATTCCCCGACCGCCCAGCGGTCGTCCTGTCCGGCCTAGCCGAATCCGAGCCGGAACCCCAGCGCCGATCCAGACGAGCACAAAAGTGATCAGAATGAGCCGGCCAACGAGGACAGATGGGACCGTGTAACGGGCCACGATCTTTCCCCCCGTGATTCTCATTTTTATTTTCCGGTGAGTGAATCAAGCTATCGGCGCCTACCGGGAGCGCCGAGGCCGCAAAATAGGGAACGCCTACGGCGATCTTTCCGCGTTGAATGCCCAAGGCCTCCGCTCGGGGACATCCACCGCCCTGATGCCGCAAAAAGCAAGAACCCCGAGACATGCTCGAGGGTTCTGCTGTGCCGATCAGTAACGGAGCCAGCCCTTCGCCTCGGCCTTGGGCTCCGCCCAGGCGCGACCCCGGACGGAAGATCGATACGTTAGTTCACAGCAACGCCTCAGCGGTGGCATCCAGCAAGATCGCCTCGTCAACCAGCGGAGCCTGGCGCGCGGCCGCCAAACGTAACGCCGCCGAGGGCAGTTTGTTCACCTTGCGGGGAATGCCCTTGGTAGCTTGAAAGAGACCTTGACGGGCGGTGTCATCGAACAACGGCTGAGTCACGCCAGCGCCTTTGAGTTGCTGTGCCAGATAGGCGTCGAGTTCCTCGCGCGAAAGTCCCTCCAGGTGATAGTGCGTGCCGATGCGCTGGCGCAAAGCGTCATGCATCTGCAGCGAAAGCGTCCGGCGCAACAGCGGCTGGGCCACGAGCAATAGCGTGAGATAGCGCGAAGAGTCCATGTCGAAGTTCAACAGCAACGGCAACTGTTCGAGCGCGGGATGCGGCAACAAGTGAGTTTCATCGCAGATGAGAATGGGATGCTGATTGCTTTGATTCAGGCGCACGACGGCGTCGGCGATCTGCCGGACCAGGTCACCGCGAAAGTGCGCGGGCTGCAGATCGAGAGTGAGCGCGATCTGGCGCAACAGGTCCAGCGCGGTGCCGGAGGAGAAGTGGACATACAGCACCTTGTGAAGATTGGGGTTGAGCGAGGCGGTGAAGACCCGCGCGGCCATGGACTTGCCGGCGCCGACTTCGCCGGTGAGCAATCCCACGCCGGGATGACCGCGTCAGGAACTCGAGTCATCCGGATTGTCGGAAAATGGCGTCTTCTTGAAGCCGAAGAAGGATTCCCACATTACCGGTAGGTCCTTCCGTTGACCAACGCATCCACCAGGAGCGCCACGCCCTCGGGTTTTCCGGCGCAGTAGATTCCCAGATGCGTCAGATCGAGCGGATCGAAACGCACCTCGATTTTCCCGCCGGCAAGATGAGGCGTCGCTTCGAAGAAACGATGGCGCAGCAGGAACGTGGAATCGCGGCGCACCAGGCGGTCGAGTCGAGGCGATGGAAGAACAGGCGGCGCATGTCGGTGGCCGGCGGCAGCTGCCGCACCTGGGCGATGTCCTGTTGCCAGCGCAACAGCGGGGTGGTTTGAAGCGAGCCGTGCTCACGGCGGGTGATAGACGGTATCGAGCCAGTGCCAGAGCTGTTCATTGAACTGATCGAGCGAGAGCAAAGCCTTGGGATCGAGGTTCGAGAGAAACTGCTCGCGCACGGAGCGGAAGAAGCGCTTCGATCTTGCCCCGGCCTTCGGGTTGATAAGGCGGCGTGTGGACGATCAGGATCCCGATGGAGGCGGCGATCCGTGCCAGTTGCGGCAAGCGATAGATCTTGGCGTTATCCATGTAGAGACGAGTGGGCACACCACGCGCGGTGATGGCTTGACGCAAGCAGTCGAGAAAGGAGTCCAGGCCCTGGTTGGGATAGAACTGGGCATGCGGGATCAAGCGGCTGTCGAGGGCGGCTTGTAGAAACACTTGCATCTTGCCGCCGCCGGCGGTGGTAGCGCAGCGCTCGAATCCAAGGACAAAGCAGTCACTCGAGGCCCGACGACAAAGCCGAAAAGATCCCCTGTTCCGCTATGCGCTCATTGCGCCGCTGGTGCTGGAAACCCTCCCGCGCGGCGAACTGACACGCCGCACTAGATTTACTGGTTCACAATGTCCGCCTGTGTTTTCTGTTCCTCGGTTCTACCCGAGCGCATTCCTGCGGAATCGGCGGAGTCGATTTGGTAAATTCCCGTTTCCGCGCGCCACGTTCTGGTGATCCCCCGTCGGCATGTGTCAAGCGTTTATGAGCTCTCTCGGGCCGAGCAGGCCGCTCCTTGGGTGATGGTCGGTGAATTCCGTCAAGTACTGATTGAACGTTATAGAGTGGAATCGTTCAACATCGGAGTGAACGATGGCCTAGCGGCCGGCTAGACCATTACGCATGCACACGTTCACGCACACGTTCACGTGATTCCCGTCGGCCGGGCGACGTTCAGGATCCACGCTACGCCTGAGACTCGGTTGCTTGCCCGGGCTCGAACTGCGTCGTGTGCGGCACGCGGCAGACAATGCCAACAACCTTCACCGCCTCCATCTATTCGACAGACAATGCCCGATAAAAAGCTACGATGGAGAGAGGGAGGAACATGGCAGCCCTCGATTGGCCCCAATGCACCGCTGTTGAGAGCATCCCCGACAAAGTCAGCGGCGCATGGGTATTTCGTGATACTCGCTTGCCCGTCGCAACCGTCATTGAGAACCTTGAGGATTTGAGCGTCGAGGAAGTGATGGAACAATTCGACGTGACGCGAGAGCAGATCACAGCGGTACTTTATTTTGTGGCCCAGAGCCTTAACGTTGCACCGGGGCAACCCTCCGCGCCGGTCGATGCTCATTCTTTTTGACCACGGAACGCCGGTTGACTAATGTGAAGTTGCCAGTAATGTGGAGTGACCGCTCGAAAGACCCCTCGGCATTGAGATTCCGCAGCTTCCAACTCCACTTTAATTCACGGCTACAGAGACTCCAGCCAATCAAGGATCGTGCCGTCCCGGGCCCATGGGGTCCGAGACTTTCGGGACACCGGCTTGACCTTCGCAATGGCCTTACGCTTCATCTCGAGATCGACCTTCGCATAACGGTTCGTCGTGGTGGGGCTCGCGTGCCCCAGCATGTGGCTGATGGTCGAGAGATCTACGCCGGACTTGAGAAGCGCGACAGCGGTGTTGTGCCGCATGCTGTGTGGATGGAGTCGTTTTCTGGCCAGTGTCGGCGCGGTTTCGGAGGCGGCATCCACGCATCGGGAGAGAATGTACCGAACCCCGAACCGGCTCAGAGGTTGCTCTCGATGGTTGACAAAGAGATGGGCTTCGGGCGAACGTTCGATCTTCCGCTGCTTGCAGAAGGACCGCAACACTGCCGCGGTTTCCGGCCATAGAGGACAGTAACGCTCTTTCTTTCCTTTGCCGAACAGTCGCACCTGAAAGGGTTTGATCAGTTGAAGATCGTGAACCCGCAGGTCCACGATCTCCTGCACACGCCCACCCGTGTTGAACATCGTCGCCAGGAGAGCGTAGTCTCGGGTTCCATGCAGCGTTGTCCTGTCGATCGCTTTCAGGATCGAATCGATCTCTTCATACTCCAGGTAATCGATGGCGCGGTTCGGCGCCCGCTTGAAAGGAACGGCGATCACTCTCTGCGCGAGATCCAGTTGCTCGGGATTACGCGAGGCCACGAAACGGAAGAACGCATGGATGGCTGCCAGCCGTACGTTGCGTGTTGCCACACCATTGTTGCGTCGATCCTCCAGATGAGAGAGGAACGCGAGGATGGGCGACGTATCCAGGTCGGCCAGATTCAGCGCTGCGACGGGTATTTTGCGTTGTTCGGCGATATAGCGCAGCAGCAAGGACGATGCTGTCGCGATAGCTGTGAATCGTATGCGGGCTGGATCCACGGAGCCGCGGAAGATGATCGGTGAAGTAGTCGCGGACGATGGCTCCGAGCAGATTGACGGAAGGGGGCTTCCTCATCGCGAGCGGCCCTTCTTCGATACCGGCGGAACGATCAGGGAACCGTATCGCCTGCGAACCGCTCACTGGCTGCTGCGCGCATCGGCTCGATGAAGTGCAGGTAGTGATGAGTGGAAAGTGCGGAACCGTGTCCCAGGTACGTCGCAAGCAATGGCAACTTCGCGTCTACATCGGCTCCCGAACGATACCAGCGGAGTAAGGCATTGACAGCAAAGGCATGCCTGAAATCGTGGATTCGCGGAGTGCGCCCGCTTGCGGCCTTGATGCCGCACTGATGCAGAAGTGGCTTGATGCAATATGAAATGCCCGTGCCGGTGTATGGGCGGCCTCCCCGAGTCGCATTCCACATCAATGGCGTGTCTGGCGACGACGGAAGTTTCAGCTTTGCCCGGGCAGAAAGATACTTATCGATCTCATTCGCAATATCCTGCGTGAATCGGCAGCAATCGAGACTTGTAGAACTTCGTCGCCCGAACGTGAAGCGTTGCCTCCTGCCGGTCGTAATCGGCTTCGGTCAGATTCATAAGCTCTCCACGCCGGATACCGGTAGTGAACAGAAGCACGATGGCCAGACGTGTGAGTTCTGGACGGAGCGGGCGTCGAGGGGTTGCACTTCAGCCTGGATGCTGCCTCCATCAGCCGCGCCACCTCTGATTCAGTGAAGATGTGCGGCCTGAGCCTCTGATGATATGGCGGAAACGATGTGAGATCCGGCAGGAAGCACTCCGGTTCAGTTCGTCGGCGATAGACGCAGAAGGCATGCACATCGAGCATGCGAACCCGGCGAACACCGGAGGCGAGGTGCTCTTGAGTCTTGCACCAGGCGTTGAAAGCTGCGGCGGTCAGGTCTGTGTATCCTTTTTGGGCAAGCAGACGATCCAAGGACTGGAGCGCATGGGTTGCGGAATCGAACTGACGTCCTAACGCCCGTTTCATGCCGACATAGCGCTGGAGAACACTGGCGAGTCCGGACGAAAATGCCGGATTGATCATCGCTTCGCTCCTTTGCCTTTGGTCGATCCGAGCGCAGGAACGGGAAGCGAGACCTCACGCAAGTCTCCAGTGGCCAGCCGTAGATACACAGACGTGCTCTCTGCGCTACGGTGGCCCAGGATGTCTCCGATTGTCTTGAGTGGAGTTCCGTTCCTGAGCAACTGAACCGCCAGCGAGTGGCGGAGGCAATGTGGGCCATTGAAGGGAATCTCCAGCCTGCTCTTTCGCACCAGCGCCTGAAAGGCTTCTGTAATCGCCGTGGGCTTCAGCAGGCCTATGGGCGCGCGCATTCGGAGGAAGACCTTCCGATACGGAGCCGGCGGCGGCGTCCGCTGTAAGTGCTTCACAAGGGCCGCGGACACTTCGTTCGTCAACGGAAGTTCGAGCGGCGATGAAGTCTTTCTCTGATGGATTCGCAGGCTGCCCTGTCTCCAGCGAATGTCGTCCAGGCTGATGGCGACGACCTCGCTGGCGCGGAGACCATATGTGGCGATCAACAGAAACATCGCGTAATCGCGCAACCCCATGTCGGACTTCCTGTCGATGCTTTTCAGAAGCGTTGTTACGGTGTCCCACGGGAGAGCGCGGGGCAACTGCTCAAGCCGGTAGAGCCGGGGAGTATCGATCTGGCGATCCAGTCCAGTACGCACTCTGCCGTCTGTCGCGAGAAACCGAAGCAATCCGCGGACGGCGCCGATCTCATGCTGCAGGCTTGCGCGGCACAAGCGCTTACCCGCCTGCGTGACGTAGGCTTCGATGTCGCGAGGATGAATAGAACAAAGCGCAGTCCCGGATGCCTGGAGATGGTCGAGAAAGCAGCGCGATGCCAGTCTGTGGCTTGAGATCGTCGATGCGGCACATCCCCGGACGTTATAGAGGAAGCTCGCGTACTCATCGCTGAGTTCCTTCGCGGGTGAGGTCGCCGGGATTTCCTGAATCGCGCCGGTTTCGATCCTGCCAGTGGCATTCAGATAACGGGCCAGTGTGCGAACTGTTCCTGCGTGGTTGGGGAAAACGTTGATCAGGCCCCGCCAGGAATCGGACAAAATTGGGCGTGACAGTTCGGCGATCTCGCGAACGCCTCGTTTCCGCAGATCCGAATCGGCATGTCTAAGAAACCGGATCAAAACTTCCGCTACCCCGGTGTATACCCGCTGGCGGTGAGCCAATCGTCAAAGCCATCCGCGACTGAGCCGAGCAGTGGCAGGGCGCGAAATTTCCCGTGAGCCTTGGGAAAAAGCGACTGTAGCATCATTTACCTCGTTGAGATGGTGTCGACCGCCGAACGGCGGCCAATCCGATGCTACTGAATTAATGTGGAGTTGGAAGCTGCGGAACCTCAATGCCGAGGGGCCTTTCGAGCGGTCACTCCACATTACTGGCAACTTCACATTAGTCCAGCAAATGTTACGCATAACATTTCTGGACGAATTTGGTTACCTCGACCTGAAGCCGGAACAGTCCAACACTCTCTTTAAGCTGATGGAGGAACGCTATCACCGGCATTCCACCATTGTCACCACGAATCTCGACTACGGCGAGTGGAACAACTTTCTCGGGAACAAGTCGATGGTGCAGGCGCTGCTCAGCCGCTTGCGGCATTACTGCAACACGGTGCGCATCGACGGCCCCTCGTTGCGCGAACCCCAAGCCTGATCCTTCCATGGACTCGGCCGAATACATCCGGCGTGTGCTCGAGGCCTATCGCGTCACACCCGGCGCCTGTGGTGTAGTGCGTAAACCAGACCCGGCGTTTGCCCTGGCATTACATGCTCGCGGCGTACCGTTGGGAGCCGTCGAGAATGCGTTGGTGCTCGCCGCCTCGCGGCGCTTGGCTCGATCTGCCGACGCCCCACCGCTGGGCTTCATCCGCTTCCTCGCCTAGTTCGGCGCCAGTGATCGATGAAGTCCTGGCTTCCTCCGTCAGCCAAACCTACTACGACTACCTCCGCCATCGCCTATCTCACTACTCGGCCGCCCAGGTTCGCTCCTAACACGGCCGCCTTCGGCGGGATGATGCTGTTCCCCGTCTCCCCAACCAATCCATCCGCACGCCTCCGGCGTGGATGATGACGCATCCCTCCCGTTCAACATCCCGCGCAGCCAGTGGACAAACTCTATCCGAGCAGCGCTGGGTAACTTCTCATCAGCGTCGAAGCATGCTTGCATGGGCTCGGGCGTGGCGCAGTTATACCAGCGAAAAACCGCCGCTTACGCCGTCCTCTGCGGCGGAGGCGCATGCCCAGGTCCCGCTGGAACTGGCCAGTCAGGTGGCCCTGGTGTTGGCGGAAATGATTTTCCATCTGCAGAAACAGGAGGTCTGTTCATGTTAACGGGCGAGGCGAATCAAAAAGTCGCAGCGGGGCACCTGAAACGGAATGCCTATCTATACGTTCGCCAATCCACGCTGCGGCAGGTCTTTGAAAACACCGAGAGTACCAAACGGCAGTATGCTCTGCGGGACCGCGCAGTGGCTCTGGGCTGGACGCTGGATCGCATTATTACCATCGACACGGATCTGGGCCAATCCGGCGCTTCAGCCGTGGATCGGGAAGGCTTTCAACGGCTGGTCGCCGAAGCCCCCACAGATTAAGACATTCTAGATCCTCATTGTTTTTGATCGTGCTTTGCATCAAAATCGCGGAAGAGCCATTTTGCAACGGCGGTGACACCTTTACGTGATTCCTGGAGGCTAGGCGTCACCTCCGACGTGGCAACCATAAGCTCATCGAGATTCTTTCTGGATGGCCGAAAATCCACTGACAGTGGCTTCCGAGATAGACTTTGCCTAACGCAGAAGCGGAGGGATTTGGGGAACGCATCACCCCAGGCCATATCACACGTGGTGAAGAAGGGCGATGTTCAATCTATTAATAACTGCTAGGAGAGATATCTTGCAGACCCCATTGAATGGCTTGATACGCCGCAAGCTGGATGCGAAAAGAACCGGCCAGCAATTCTCAAGCGACGGCGTTTGGGGCTGCGATCATCGTCGTTTGCATCAATATATACCCGCGCCGCCGCTGCCGATCGAACTACGGATGACAAACCGCTCGTAACGCGGAGATGAAACCTATCTACATCAGCCGGCGGACTCAAGAGATGCCACGATTCATTTCCGTTGTCCCTCAGCCGCGACGCAGGCCCTGCTAAGCGCTTCGGACCGCGTTGCCGATGTCGGCCTGTGCGGTATTTGAACAACAGGAGTGGAGCAGGACCACCGTTGAATACACGGCGACTGAGAGCTTGTCGGCTTCCGATATTTTCCCGGCGAAGGCGTGATTCAGGGTATAGAGACGGTGAACATGATCCGGGAGGGGCAAGCGAGGTGGTTTGGCCAAGCACGACAGCGGTGGGCAACCGCGATCGCCGCAGGGCTGTTGGAGTTCACGAGAGTCGGGTGATCGCTTCCACCGAAGCCTTTTGGCACATCCTCAGAACCTCCTACCAGACGAAGACTTGCAGCGTGACACTCGGGTCAGGCCAGAATGGTATGTTCGCGTGAGGCCCGGGCCATTGAAGATCGCCACTTTCAACATCAACAACATCAACAAGCGTCTGCTTAATCTCACAGCGTGGCTCGCGAGGGCGCAGCCCGACGTCGTTTGCCTCCAGGAGCTCAAGGTAGAGCAGCAAGCATTTCCTGCAAGTGCCCTTCGTGACCTCGGCTATCGCGGAGTCTGGCTAGGCGAACGTTCCTGGAACGGCGTGGCGATACTGGCGCGGGAGTGCGACCCGGTGCTGACGCGATCCAGCTTGCCTGGGAATCCTAAGGATCGCCAGGCACGTTATATCGAGGCGGCGGTAAATGGTGTGCTGATCACTTCCATCTATCTTCCGAACGGAAATCCTCAACCCGGCCCGAAGTTCGATTATAAATTGGCTTGGTTCGAACGCCTAATCGAGCACGCCGCGGAACTCATGAAGGCCGGTGTGCCTGTCGTCTTGGCCGGCGATTACAACGTCGTACCGACTGAGCATGACATCTATCCAACGCGATCTCTCGATAACAATGCATTAATTCAACCTCAGAGTCGCCAAGCCTATGCTCGGTTGCTCGCTCAGGGCTGGACGGACGCTCTGCGGAAACTGCAGCCCGAGGGCCCGCTCTGGACGTTCTGGGATTACGAGCGTAACCGGTGGCCGTTAGACAAGGGGATGCGCCTGGATCATTTCCTTCTCTCGCCGACAGTGTGCGATCGACTCGTGCAAGGGGGTGTAGACCGATGGGTTCGAGGTGAAGAGAACGCGAGCGACCACGCTCCCGCTTGGATAGTGCTCGATTGTGGAGTTGAAGTGCGATATCGGACATGACTCGCTGAGGAAATCGGTGCTTTCGCAACAGGCTGCAGCTGGTCGGGCCTGGTCGCTCATGTTCAGCGATTACAATTCCTCCTAGCAGTCCCCTTCGGCTCACAATGGAGGTGTTTGCCGAGAGCCGGTAATTCGAATCAACGGCTTTCTTCTCGTCTTCAATTTCAAATAAGATTTGAATATGACACGCCGTGACCTCTTACGAACGGCTACATGTGCGATGGTGGGTTCCGTGACCGGCTCTTCTCAGCCCGCCCGAAAACTGCCGATCGCCGTATCCACGCTCGGGTGCCCTAAATGGGACTGGAACACCATTCTCAGGAACACATCTTCATGGGGGTTCGCAGCGCTCGAATTGCGCGGCATTCAAGATCAGATGGATCTCCCGAAATGCGCCGAGTTCAGCAGCACTCGACTGAAGACTACCTTGCGGGATCTCTCCGCCGCGGGCCTCAGTATCTCCGACCTCGGCGCGTCCGCCCAGATGCATGAGCCCGATCCGGCGAAACGTGCCAAACACCTGGACGAGGCTCGCCGCTTCATCGATCTCGCGCATGAGTTGCACTCTCCTTATGTCCGCGTGTTCCCGAATCAGTTCATCCCGGGCGAGGATAAACGCGTGACCTTCGCGCGCATCAGCGATGGGCTTCACGAACTCGGTGAATATGCCGGGCCCTCCGGGGTGGTGGTGATTGTCGAATCGCATGGGGAATTTCGTCGCGCAGAAGATCTCATTGCCATCCTCGAGGGCGCCAAATCGAAGAACGTCGCCTTCCTCTGGGACGCGCATCACACCTGTGTCGAAGGCGAGAAGCCGACCGACACGTTCGAACACCTGGGCAAGTACACGCGGCACACTCACCTCAAGGACTCCGTGCCTATTCCAGGAAAGAGCAAGGAGGACCGTCATTATGTGCTCACCGGAACCGGAGATATTCCGGTAGAGGAGACCGTACGGGTGCTGGCGAAAAACGGATACAAGGGCTATTACTGTTTCGAATGGGAAAAACGGTGGCATCCCGACATCGATGAGCCGGAGGTCGCGTTTCCGCATTACGCCAAGACGATGCGGCAATATCTGGCGGAAGCGGGCGTCAGCCCCTGAGTTGGAAATGGGGACAGAAGGCGTGTTCTCGATGCAGGCGATCGGATTTGTAAGAAGTCCTTATCACGATACCCGGGACGTTCCCAGAGGTTGCGGCGCAGCGCACGAGGCCGAGGGGATTCTTGAAATACGGTCTGATCTGGAGCCTGGGCTCGCGGACATAGAAGGTTTCTCGCACCTGATCGTCATCTGGGTGTTTGATCGCTCACCAGGATACGAACTGGCGGGAACTCCGCCCACTGACGATCGTCCGCATGGCGTGTTCGCCACCCGCTCGCCGCGCCGGCCGAATCCCATAGGGCTGACCGTCGTCGAGTTGCTGAGCCGGCAAGGGTCTGCCTTGCGGGTGCGCGGTCTGGATATGCTGGACGGCACACCCGTTCTCGACATCAAGCCGTACCTGTCTAATGTTCCGGCGGAACGGCTCCGGCGCGGATGGCTCGCCGAGGCAGAGGCCCGGAAACGTGCTGCCACGTAGCGCGGCGGCCGTCCGGTTCTGGTGCCCGGGCACAGTGGCCATCCGGAGAATTATCGCCTTGATAGCTTTGTCGTCGCCGCGTCGAGCGCCACGTAGCGATCGCGGTGCGCTTCGGGCTGAGCGTAGGATGTTACGTCGATCCGCATACGCTGATAGTTATTGTCGGCGCGGTATTCGGGCCAGTCCGGGAGTCCGGGACCGTTCGGATTACCGGTTTTGATGAAGTCTACAAAGTAAGCCTGAATTGTTTTGGAGACTTCGTAGTCGGCGGGCTCCCAGGTGTAACGCTTGTCCAGGTCGAGATTGCCCAGAGCGTACTGGATCTCGGCGGAATGAGCCGCACCTCGTGGGCCTCGAGACCGGTCTCCGGACCCGGCGTTTGATGTCGCGGGCTGGCCCGGTATGCCCAGGTATGCCGGACGCGGACGCGCGTATAGGTAGCGGTATACCGGCTTGCCGCCGGTCTGCATCTGAAGTTCAGTCCATTTCCACGTGCTGAAGCCGACGAAGCGGGCACTGGCGAGGTGCGCGGCAGCCTCGTATACGTCGTCCGTTGTTGTCGCGGCGTACGCTTTCAGGATGTCATCGGCGTTGTCTCCGTAGAGTTTCCGGATGGCGTTGGCGAGCGCTTCTGGCGTGGCGTCACTCTCGCCCAACACTGAACGCGCCGGCTGTTCCTGGGTATTCGAACCTGCCAGCAGCGGAACCTTGGCCTGCTCGCCGGCCTCATAGATGGCAGGCAGGGGCTTGGGCAGGAGATAGCCGTCGAGCGCGGTACTGAAGCGCACTCCCTGGACCTTGGTAGTCGCCTCCTGAATCTGCTCCGCAGTCATGGCACGCAGAGCCGCCAACGTATTCGCGCCCGCGGCAGAGCCGAACTTGAGCCCGTTCTGCTCGGCTTCAGATAGGGGCTGAGGCGGCAGGCTGGAGAGCATGGAGCCGCTTTCGCCGATCGCCCCGGCAATGAGGTCCCTGGAAAGCGGAGAAGCCATGAGGGCGCTGACCGAAATCGACCCGGCGGATTCACCGGCGATCGTGATGCGCTTGGGATCGCCGCCGAAAGCCGCGATGTTGTTCTGCACCCATCGGAGCGCGGCCACCTGATCGAGTAATCCGTAATTGCCCGCGGCATGGTGCGGCGACTCTTTCGTGAGTTCCGGATGAACGAAGAAGCCGAAGACATTAGTCCGGTAATTGATCGACACGGCGACCATACCTTTGCGAGCCATGCTCTCGCCGTCATAGCGCGGTTCCGAACCGTCGCCGTTCTGAAAACCGCCTCCGAAAATATAGAACAAGACAGGGAGTTTCTCGGTGTTCGATTTGGCAGGTGTCCAGACGTTCAGGTACAGGCAGTCCTCGCTCATGCCATTGCTGCGGAACCAGTAATCCGCGCCGGGAAGAGTTCGCTGCATGCATCGTGGCCCGAACTGGTCAGCATTGCGAACGCCCTTCCAACTCTTGACAGCCTGGGGCTCGCGCCAGCGAAGATCGCCTATCGGCGGCTGGCCGAACGGGATGCCCTTGAAACCGCGCACACCGCCCCTGGCGGGAGCGGTGGATTCCAGCAGGCCGTCAGTAATTTTGATGCGATCGGTAGCGAAGGCCGGGTGTATGGCGGCACCGCACACACCGATGACGGCGAGGATCGATGACGAGGTCTTCATGGGGATGATCTACTGATCAGGATCGTATCACTTTCGGCAGCACTGGTCGTGGAGGCTGGCGCGGTCAGACGCATTTTGAACGGCGACAACTTCAAAGCCATCGAAAACGCTGCAATCTACTGCTCGCGGTAAATACCCTGAAACGCCCGTGCAACCGACTACGGCGATCCACCTATTAACGACGCAAAAACGCCCAGCAGCCGGAAGACTCCGAGCGGCGTTCGGGGACACTTCTAAGCTCTTCGGTGTACCATCTCTGTCGGAAATCCCTTCGCATCAGGGAAGCCCCCGGCAGTCACCGGGAAGGACTGCTGTTCGGGATTCGAGAGTACCAAGTCCGAGCCTCGGTCATAAAACTGATGATGGCGCGATGAACGACGGCGGCTTGGACTTTTGGAGTTTCCGCCGAAACAGATGGAGGTCCGGCGATCTGCGCTACACTGTCTCGGTCCTCAAGGGACGGCTCATTAGCCGCGTGCCTGGCAGAACTGTGTTCAAACTTAGAATCGCGCTACAAAGCAACTGTGTGATCCACTCGTTGGCAGCAACGCAGGACGAGCGGGTGACGTGCGTGAAAGTAAAAGCCCGGCCGTTAGATCGAGAACGGGCAGCCGCGCGTAGCGCAAGGGTTGCACCCAACCGAAGTAGAGGGGCGGTCTTGCGCAATGTCTCTGGCCCGAGAACCCCGAGGCGGCGTCCGGTCCTAAATCCTATAGTCTCGAGTTCGCAGCGGGGGACGACGTCCAAAATCCTAAGCTTTTGCGCTTCGGGAACGAGCGTAGCGATTGTTGGAAACAGATGGAGAGCGTAATGGAAGATGAGACCGTACCCGCTCGGGCCAGACGAACGTTTGTCGCCAACCTGCGCTTACAAATGGAAAAAAGGCCAGATGGATACCATCTGGCCTTACGCTGATCGTTGCTGCTACTCCTGCAAACCAAGAGAACAGCGTCGTACGGAAGCGAGAATTAAGCCTTCTTGCGACGAGCTAATGCGAACAGAAGCAATCCACCGCCGAGCATGGCGAAAGTAGCCGGCTCGGGAACTCCAGCGGTTGCGGTCGTCTGGAAGCTCTGGCCAACGGACGTGAGTTCGGTGGCAGCACTAGCGGTACCAGCCGCTTTGCCGATGTCTTTAAAGCCAAATAACGTAGTGGCTGTCGTTGCTGAGCCGCCCACTCCGGAAGTGAACCCGACAGTCTGCGTCCCGCCGCTAGCGGCGGTTAACACGGCCAGTTGCGTGCTGCCGAGGCAGACACCACTGGAAAGATCGGTTGGCCCAGTGCAAAGGCGCTCATTGATGATCGCGCCACTCCCACCGAGCCGCAAATCAGCGGCGCTAATCGGGGTGGTTGATGTAATTCTGAAAAGCAAGTGGATGTCTTGCGCGGCGTTGCTGACGAAACCTGGGTTGAATCCGAGTACCGCTTGACCTGTTGCGGCATCGAAAGAACTCCCAACCTCGTTTACGTTGAGGCCAGTGGTAGTGCCACCGCTCGCATCCTGAGCCTGGAACATGCTAAAGGTTACAGGTCCACAGGTCACAGTGGCGGTTGATGGCGCCGGAATGACGCCGGGTGCGGCTACGGTCGCCAACACTCCAGTAGGGCTATCGGTGCAACCGACAGGAGCCGCGCTGAGAGTCGAAGCAACGAACAGCGACAGCGAAATAGATGACCAGAATAGTTTCTTCAATTGTCTCCCTCCATTTTGTGATTGCCTTTCGAGGCATCACGAGACATCAATAGTCTATAGGCGGTTCTCGCCTACGCTATGTCCTGGGATCAATACTACCGTCAGTAGGGGGACGAGTCAACCTCCAACTAGTACCAGGACTAGGAAATTTGTCTCAGGTAACTACGGTTTTTCAGTTACATCCCCGTGTAACAAATTTTCGGTCGCTGTAGGTCAACATCCTTAGCCAGACGCGAAGCCTTCGTTCCCGGGCGGATTGCCCGCTCACCTCACTTATAATGGGGATACTTTCTGTCCATGCTGGAACAACTCCTTACCGAACAACGGAATCCGCTCTCGGCGCAGATTGACACCCTCCCGACAGACCAGATTCTGCGGATCATCAACGAGGAGGATAAGGCGGTCCCACAAGCCGTTGCGGGCGAGATCTCGAACATCGCGCGCGCCGTCGACGCGATTGTGACGGCAGTGAACTCCGGTGGTCGTCTGTTTTACATTGGCGCGGGCACGAGTGGCAGGCTGGGTATGTTGGACGCGGCTGAGTGTCCACCCACATTCAGCGTCAGCCCGGAACTGGTGCAAGGCATCATTGCCGGCGGCGAGCCGGCACTTGCCCGCGCCACGGAGGCGACCGAGGACGACCCAGCGACAGGCGCGAGCGATTTGGAGCAGCGAGGTTTTCAAACCAGGGACGTTTTGGTCGGCGTGGCCGCCAGCGGTCGCACGCCGTACGTGCTCGGGGCTATTCGCAAGGCCCGGTCGTTAGGCGCGGTCACGGTGGGCGTGAGCTGCACGCCGGCGTCGGAGTTGTCGCGGGAGGTAGACATCGCCATCGAACTACCTGTCGGGCCGGAGATCATTGCTGGCTCGACCCGGATGCGGGCGGGCACGGCGACCAAACTGGTATTGAACATGATCAGTACGGCAACCATGATCCGTCTGGGGCACGTTTACGGCAATCTCATGGTGAATGTACAGCCGAAGAATGAAAAACTAGTCAACCGTGCACGGCGCATTATTGCCGAAGCCGCCGGCGTGAGCTTCGATCGTGCGGCGGACTTGCTGGATGCCTCCGGCGGTACGGTTAGGACGGCGATCGTCATGGCACGGCTAGGTTTATCGCGCAGTGAGGCGGAAGCGCGACTCACTGCTGCGAAGGGCAAGGTCGCGGTCGCGCTCGGCGAAAGCAGTTCGGGCTGACGCTCCCCCATCGGTAACGTATGAACAAATTTGTCATTCAAGGCGGAGTTCCGCTGCGCGGCGAAATCGCCACCAGCGGCGCTAAGAATTCCGCGCTACCTGCATTGGCGGCGTCGCTGCTTACGGCCGAGCCGGTGCGGCTGCTTCGAATCCCGAGAGTCCGCGACATTGGGACAATGGAAAAGCTCTTAAATCACGCGGGCGCGCGCGTGGACATTCAGGGCGGCCAGGTTCTGGTTCATGCGGCGGAGATTACACGGCCCGAGGCTCCCTACGATCTTGTGAAGACCATGCGGGCGTCAAGCCTGGTGTTGGGGCCGCTGGTGGCGCGCACCGGACGCGCTCGGGTCTCGATGCCAGGAGGGTGTGCGATCGGGTCGCGGCCGATCAACCTGCACGTTTCCGCGCTGGAACTGCTGGGAGCGCGAGTATCGCAATCGCACGGCTATGTGGAAGCGGAGGCTCCCAACGGACTCACGGGGGCTCTGATCCCCTTCGACCGTGTGACGGTAACCGGCACGGAAGACGTCTTGATGGCGGCGGTTCTGGCGCGTGGAGAGACGGTGATTGAGAATGCCGCGCGCGAGCCCGAGGTGGCGGATCTCGCGTCGCTGCTCATCAAAATGGGTGCCCGGATCGAAGGAGCGGGCGAATCCACTATCCGCGTGCACGGAGTCGACCGGCTGCATGGCGCCATGCACACCATCATTCCGGACCGGATCGAGGCCGGAACATTCCTGATCGCCGGGGCCATTACCGGCGGAGATCTCATCGTCTCTGGCTGCGAACCGAATCACTTGCACGCGCTGATCGCCAAGATGCAGCAAGCTGGCGCTGAAATCACGGGGGAAGGGCCGGGGCGACTGCGCGTACAAGGTTCGCAAAAGCTGCGATCCGTAGATATGACGACCGAGGAGTATCCCGGCTTCGCGACGGATCTCCAAGCGCAATACATGGCGCTGATGACCCAGGCCGATGGTATCTCGTTCATCACCGAAACGATCTTCGAAAACCGTTACATGCATGCCTTGGAACTGGCGCGCATGGGCGCGAATATTCGGCTGGAAGGACGGCAGGCGGTGGTGGCGGGAGTCACCCCATTGACCGGCGCTCAGGTTATCGCATCAGACCTACGGGCAAGCGCTTCATTGGTACTGGCGGCACTGGTCTCGAGCGGTGAAACGGTGATCGACCGTGTTTATCACATCGACCGCGGTTATGAGAAAATTGAGTCGAAGCTGGCGCGAGCGGGAGCCCGCATCCGGCGAATTGACTAATTTATGGCTAGCCACCCTAAAGCGCACAGCGAAGGATTTTTAAAGCTGGTGAACGAGGCTAAAGGCCGCGTTCAAGAGATAGATATTGACGGCTATAAGAGATTGACCGGCAGCGGCGAGGCCTTCGTGCTAGTGGATGTCCGCGAGGATAACGAATGGCAGGACGGGCACGCGGCCGGCGCAGTGCATCTTGGCAAAGGCATCATCGAGCGCGATATCGAGGCCCGGATTCCCGACAAGTCCGCAAAACTGGTCCTCTACTGCGGCGGTGGGTTTCGGTCCGCGCTCGCTGCCGAGTCGCTGCACAAGATGGGCTACCACAATGTGATCTCCCTGGACGGCGGGTGGCGCGCATGGCAGCAGGCTGGCCTCCCCTCAGAACGATAAACCGAAGACGTCGCCGGTGAGCTTCGCCGCGATAAACGTGAGCGCGAGCATCTCGAGCCAAAGCACCAGCCGTGTGAAGACGCCATTCATGAACTCAAATCTGAGCACCAGCGCGGATGCCAACCCTCCGCCATACAGGAATGAATCCAGGTGACGGTTCGTGACGCTCATGAGTAGGCCAAGCGCGAAGTAGAAGAGCAGCGGGAGGTTACTGTCGAGCTTCTTGCAGGCGAGAGAATATAGGCCATAGACCGCCAGCGCGACCAACAACAACGTCGTAATATCGACGGGCGTTGCTCTGGGGTCCATACGCGGGCTGCCTAGAATAGCAGGCTGAGTCCAACGCTGAGGACGATGTCATGCAACCATCCGCCGATCGATGCGCTTCTCGCGGCGACGATCACTTTGTCCGGGAAGGGGGTCATGAAGTCGTGGGCTTCGACACGCAGTCCGAGGCGCCGGGCATTGAATTTGATGCCCCCTCCGACGCTCACCATGCCGCGAGTATCTGTTGCTTTGGTCAGAAGCGCCAGCCCGTTGAGTGGCTGGACCGCGACTTCTGTTCCAGTTCCCTGGTAGAACTTGACGCCTCCTCCGAAAGCTGCGAAAGGTCTGACTTTGGCCTCTTTTCCCGCCCCGTGCAAAAGAAAGTCATAGTGCATCGCCTGCGTGCGGGCGCCGAACGCAGCTTTAGTGGATTGGGAGGAAACGGTCAGATCACCCAACTGGTAGTCGTAGCGCAGTTCGCCTCCCCAAAGCCTGCTCGTGTTATTGGCCAGCCAAGCACTTGCGGCGACTCCCGTCGCGATCTTGACGGAGCCGGTTTGAGTGCCGTTCGTCACATCGTGTGACGGGTAGAAGCCGCCACCCGCACCACCTCCAAATTCCCACTTCTGCGCAGCCGCGAACGGCGCGAACAGACTGATCAACGTCAGAAATGCTGAAAGGCGCTTACTCATGTGAAGGGTCTTCATCCGTTTCCTAATCCACTACCCGCAGGGAGATAGAAGTGCTTGCGCTCCCTTGCGTGATATTCAGTGGAATCGACAAGCCTGTCGGGACATTACGCGGTACCGTGACATTGATTTGATTCACGCCGACCTGGCCTGGAGCGAGGCCGGCGTATAACACGGGAAGCGCGACTCCGCCGAGATCTAGTTTCGGCGCGACCAGCACCGTCGCCAGCGGGTCCGAGGGCGCGGGAAGTCCAGCATCGAGTGCAGGCAAAGTCAGGCCCAGTCCGGTCAGATAGACGGTCAGGACATCGCCGCGATGTATGGGATTCGACGTGGTCGCAAGTAACTGGTTTTCAGCGCGAACTACGGTGGGAATCAGGGCATCGTATCCGGCGACGGCAGCTCGGAAGACGCTGGGAGCGCCCGGCTGAATGATCAGGTTATAGTTGTCACTCACTCCGCCGGGCGTGCGAACGATGAGAGTCACATTGCCGGTAATCTGGAACGGCAACTGGGCATTGATCTGACCCGGTGAACTGAATATCAAGGGCAGCGGCAGTCCGTTTACCGTTAGACAACTCTCGCCGAGCGCCGTCGGGAGTGGAAGCTCTTTGGTTGCGAGGTTCACGGGACTCAACTGGGAGCCGAAGATAGTAATCAGTCCGCCGGGAGCTACCGCCGGGCTCAGGTCTGCCGCATTCACGACGCGATCAATTTTCGGAGCGGCGACGGACTGGTCATAAGTCCACGGCAATACGGTAAACCCCGACACAGTTAGATTCACAATGGCGTTGCGGCTATATAGGGGAGCGACAGTCCGCGTGAAGGCGTAGGTCGAGCTGCCAACCAGCGGAGCCTCGGCTAAGCGAGTGGATCGCGCGCTGATTCCGGCGGTCATGTCAACACGCTGGATGACTCCTGGACTGGCTGCATCTGCAGCGGTGGTCCGGAATCCCGATTGATCGACAAATGCAAATCCCGAAGACTGTCCCGAGGCGGTTTCGAATTTCGCCACCGAAACGAGGGAAGAATTCAGCAGATTATTGCCCGCCACGTACTGATCGAAACTGGAAGCCGCATACGCGCCGGCCAGGCTGGTGTAATCCTTCCGCAGGATCGTGAACGTGTCCACATTCGCGTTATAGAGCATCACCGTGCCGTCGGCCGAGACACCCAAAATGGATGAGCCGTTCGGGGATGCGACTAGATTAGTGTTCACGTTGATATCGTTCTTGAATACGCCGAGGGAGGGCAGGGGCGTTGCTGTCCGCGACCCCAAGTCAACTCGATCGATCATGTGCACGGGCCCCGCAACCCGGCAGGCCGCCAGTATGGCTTTCGCCGATGCAGCGATGGAGCGGGGATAATGGCCTCCAGGCATGACGATGGGTGGCAGCGCCTGCAAACTCTCAAGATCGAATACCGGAATAATCTGCGAGTCGTTGCTCCCAACCAGAAGATATCGCCGGTCGAAGGTGATGGCCATCTGGGTAGGAACGTTCGAGGTGCGGAGTGCCGCAATCTGAGTGTTATTGGCGCCATCGAAAACCAGCACTTCGTTCGTGTCCTGACGCAGAATGTAGAAGCGGTCGCGCGACGGGTCGGCAAGCAGGTCCACCAGCTTCCCCGCTACGTCCACGGCCGTCCCACGCTGGTCCGGATCTTTCAGGTTGATCAACACCCGGATCGGCGCGGGGACATTGATCGCCTTCGACGAAGACAGGGCTATGTTGGCTGCTACAGTTCCCTTCTGATTCTGGAAGACGTTCGGATCGGCGGACACACGGACCGTGGCCGGCGTGACTCCCGATGACGGTGAAATCGAGACTCCGGGGGACGCCGTTGATAAGCTGAAGGGCGTCATTCCGCCACCAGGATCGGTGATCGTAATCTGCTGGGATGCGACTCTCCGGTCGCAGAAATTACCTCGGAAGACGACATCCTGCGTGTCAGCCACAATACGCGGCTGACGGTTGAGATTACCAACGGGGAGCACCAAGACGCCGCTGTCGGAGATGGCGTACATGATACCTGCGTCACTCGATAGGACGCTCTTGCCTGCAAGGTTTTCAGGGAGGTAGTACCGCTCGCGGACGTTGAGATTCGCGGCATCGACCACCTGCAGTATCGGCGGCGGAACCGGCGCCGCGGGCGCGGTGGAGTCCGGGATTTGGGCGTAGATCAATCCCCGGCTGGAATCAAACGCGTGGCTACCGATATTTAAGGCGCCGGTGGGGTTCGGAAACTCGGCCACGAGATTTCCGAAACGATCGTTGAGGGCCCAGCCGGATGTGTAGTAGCTACCGTTCCGGTTTACGCTGACCACCCGCGGGCCTTGGGCGGGGGTGGAGACGTAGCCGACGATGGACAACTGCTGCTGATTCACGTCGTAGCTGAATTGAAATTTGTCCGTCAGCCCGTACATCTTTAAACCATCGCCTGAGACTCCAACAGAGGCCGCAACGATATTGGGTGGAAACGCGGGGCCCGCCGGAGTGGCCGGGAGCGTCTTGGCCTGCAATCCGGACACGCTATCTAGTACCTGGGTGGTTCCAGATACAGGATCGAAGAGTAGGAACTCTTGTGAGGTGACGACGAGGGCCCGTCCGTCCAATCCGAAGGCGACGCCCAACGGCGGGTTCCCAAGTGCGAAGGTTTGTTTACCTCCGCTGTTCAAATCAATCAAAGTCAGCGCATTCGATGAGGATCCAGGCGCCGCGAAGTTGCCGTAGTGAGCCACGACGAGATACCGGCTGTCCGGCGACAACGACAGTGAGCCCGGCTGGGATGGAACATTAATCGAGGTCTTGATGGTGTTGTCGGCGAGCGACATCTGTTCGATCCGATTGGCCGTAAAATTGGCGATATATAGATAACCTCGCGACTCATCCAACGCCAGGTCGGCTGCCGCTCCTCCGATGGGAACCACCCTGCCAAACGTACCGGATCCGGCTGCCACGCCGCAGGCCGAAGCCAGGATCAAAGCGCACCAATGAAACTTGCCAAACATAGGGCCTCTCAAATAGTCCGACGATCGATTTAAATTCCCCACCGCGCGTTACCCCGTGAGGCCAGAGGGAATAGGGAGATACGAGCCACGCACCTCCCCTAAACAGATTATTCGGGGGTCTTTTTGCGACGAAGCACGATGATGCCGAGAAAGAGCACGGCCACCACCGAACAAATAATGCGAATCATTCCACTATCCATCGTTGTTTCTCCTTTTTTGCAATCGGTCTACATGTTGTTCATCATGGGGAGCAACTCCCGCACGATCTTCATGGCTACCGGCCCGACGGTAACTACAAACAGCGAAGGCAGAATGCAGAAAAAGATCGGGAACACGAGTTTTACCCCGAGTTTCGCCGCCTTCTCCTCAGCAATCTGCCGGGCCTGCACACGCATATAATCGGCATGAGCGCGCAAACTCTGTGCAATGCCGGTCCCGAATTTGTCGGCTTGAATCAAAACCGCGACAAGTTTTTTCAAATCATCCGAGGCGGTGCGGTCGGCCAGGTTGCGCAAGGCCTCGATCCGCCGCTTGCCGGCTTTCAATTCGAGATTCACCAGTCCGAACTCCTCGCTGATGTCCGGGTGCGCGTGCTCGAGTTCCTTCGAGACCTGGACAATGGCCTGATCGAGGCCCAAGCCGGACTCCACGCACACCACCATGAGATCGAGCGCGTTGGGCAAGCCTCGCGAGATCTCTTTCTGGCGGCGCTTCGATGCGATCTTGACGAATTCATTGGGCCCGAGAAACCCGGCGGCAACTGCGCCCAGCACGATCAGAAGTTTATTGGAGGACGCAGCCTGCGAACCGGCTACCACCGACACCGCGATCAGCGGGAACGCAATCCCGAGCAGGGCCTTGGCGCCGTAGAGATATTTCAACGCGTTCTCGGTTCGAAAGCCCGCCTTGATGAGGCGCCGCTGCATCACAGTGACATCTTTAGGCGAGGCGGGAATGAGCTTGCCGAGTCTCTGGACCATGTCCCGAAACACGAGGCTGGGATGTACGGTCGCGCTCTCGTGCGAGGCGAATGTCGTGTCTACGACCCGATCCAGGGCTGCCTTGGGACGGACGTACAATTTCGTCCCAAGGTGGTGAGGACCAGCGATCATGACGACAAAAACTCCGACGCTAACCAGTAAGGGCATACTTAGATCTCGATCTTTACGATCTTTCGGATGACCATGTAACCGATCACCTGCAGCAGAACGGCCCCGCCGAGCATCAGGTTGCCCGTATCGTCGGTGAAGAAGAACTTCACATAGTCCGGATTTCCAAAAAACATCAGCACCCCGACGCCAACCGGGATCAGCGTTAATGCCGTGCCGGTCATCTTGCCGTGAGCACTGATGGCCCGAATCCGGCCTCGTAGCTTGAAGCGCTCGCGGATGATGTGGGCCAACTTGTCGAGGATTTCGGCGAGATTTCCCCCGGTTCGCTTTTGTAGCAGGACCGCCGACACAAAGAAGTGCACGTCGAGTGAGGGCACTCTTTTGACTAGCTTTTGCAGCGCCATATCCAGCGGCAAACCCAGGTTGTGCTCATCGAACGTACGGCGGAACTCTCCAGCGAGCGGCTCCTGAAACTCACGATTGATCATCTCGAGGGAAACGGCGAAGGCATGTCCAGCGCGCATGGACCGGGCAACAAACTCGAGACTGTCCGGGAACTGCGATTCAAAGCGCCTGAGGCGCCCCTTTCTCACACGCAAGATGTAGAGAATGGGCAAAAGGCCGACCACGAGTGCCGGTACGAAGGACAAATTACGGAAGCGTCCGGGCAGCATTGTCCAGCTTAGAAAGAATGACGCGATAAATAGCGCCAGACAGGTATGCACAACACGAACCGGATGCCACCGTAATCCCGCCTGTTCGATCAACTGTTCCAGCACCGGAAGGAGGTTGTACTTCTTCAAAAGGTGAGATACGACCTTGCCAGCCTGGCGCTCTTCGGAGATCAGTGCTTGCGATTGGACGGACTTAGGTTTGAGCCCTTTCGATGTGCCCAGCAGCCGGCTCTTCATCTTGTCGACATCCGTCTTCCGGAACGCTTTCGAAACGGTGGTCCAGATGAGGATACAGAGCAGCCACGCGACGATCAGTATGACGACGAACCACACCATATTCAGACCTCGACAACCTCGTCGAAGACGTCAGAACGGAGCCGGATGCCTGCGGCCAGCAACTTTTCGTAGAATTTGGGCCGTATTCCGGTAGCGGCAAAACGGCCGACGACGTGACCGTCGGGATTCAGGCCGCGCTTTTCGAACACGAAGATGTCCTGCAGAGTAACCACTTCGCCCTCCATGCCGGTCACCTCCGTGATGCTGACCACGCGGCGGGAACCATCACTCATTCGCGATGCTTGTACCAGGAGGTGAACCGCAGCCGCAATTTGCTGGCGGATGGCCATCATCTGCATGTTCGCGTTGGCGAGGGAAACCATCACCTCCAGCCGGGAGACGGCGTCACGGGGAGTGTTGGCGTGAACGGTGGTGAGCGAACCATCGTGACCCGTGTTCATCGCCTGCAACATGTCCAGCGCTTCTTCTCCGCGAACTTCGCCCACGACGATCCGGTCCGGCCGCATACGGAGGCTGTTCACCAGCAGTTCGCGCTGACGCACGGCGCCATTCCCTTCGAGGTTTGCCGGCCTGGTCTCCAACCGTGCCACATGCGGTTGCTTCAATTGCAGTTCGGCGGCGTCTTCGATGGTGACGATGCGCTCCTTGGGGGATATAAAGCAGGAAAGGGCGTTCAGGAGTGTGGTTTTCCCAGCACCCGTACCCCCGGCAATAATGATGTTCAAGTGCGCTTTCACCGCAGCTTCGAGGAGTTCCATCATGCCGGGCGTCATTGCCTTCTTGTGGACCAGATCCTGAGGCATCAGCTTGTCCGTGCTGAAGCGGCGGATGGAGAGCAAGGGTCCGTCTACGGCTAGAGGAGGTATGATCGCATTCACGCGCGATCCATCGCTCAAGCGAGCGTCAACCATCGGCGTCGATTCGTCGATGCGCCGACCGACCTGCGACACGATCTTGTCGATAATGCGCAGCAAGTGTTGATCATCGCGGAAAGAAACGTTAGTCACCTCAAGCAGGCCCTTGCGCTCGACGTACACTTGTTTGTGCCCGTTGACGAGAATGTCGGAGATCGTGGGATCCGCGAGGAGCGGCTCCAGCGGACCTAGCCCGAATACTTCATCCAGCACCTCTTCACTGATCTGTTGTTTCTCAATCGCGCTCAGCAGCGTCGGCTCAGAATCAATAAGGGACAGCAGGGCCTGGCGGACTTCGCCCCGTACGCGCTGGTTGTCAATGGCAGCCAGGGCCTCAAGATTAATCTTGTCGACCAGCTTCCGATGCAGGGTGAATTTTAATTCCTGATATTCGGGTTTCAGGGCCGATTTTGGGCGGGAAGAATTTTTTAGCAGACGCTGCTCCCAGCTCAGCTGTGAGGACTGCTTTTGATCCATTGTGGGAAACATAGTTAAGCTTTAGTTGGGCTGGCAGCCGCGGGTTTCTTGGCATTGCCTGCGAGTTGTCCCGCAAAGCTCTCGATGGCCTTCCCGAGGTCCGCGTCGGCGGATAGCGGCTCGCCAGCGGTCACGACTCGATGAAGTGAGAAGTAGTCGTTGGGAAAACTGGCGAATACCGGGCAGGCGAACAGCTTTTCGATATCGGTGCGAGAGATGCCGTCACGCCGGCTCATTCGATTAATGAGGACTTGAAATCGTTCTTTTTGGAATCCGAGCTGCTCCAGCATCGTGATGCTTTTCCTCGCCAGATGTAAACTCGGCAACTCGGAGGTCGAAACCAGGAACGTGCGGTCAGCTTGGGGTATGGTGATTAAGCTGGTCCGCTGGAAGATAACCGGCAAGTCGACCACGATCCAGTCGTAGATCGTCCGGGCGTACTCAATCAGACATTGCACTCGATCGCTGTCGACGCTCTCCGGATTCGGGACCAGCGGTGCGGATAAGATATCCAAACCACTGGAAACGGAGACCAGGGACGTCCACGCGGGCCGATTTAGGTCCGGAGCCTGTTCGATGGCGTCAGCAGCCGAGAGTGCATGGTTCACTTTCAAGTAGAAACCGATAGTGCCGCCCATCAGGTCGAAGTCCGCCAGCAGAACGCGCTTAGAGGTAACGCGTTTTAAGGCGAACGCCGTTTGGGTCGCCAGCGTGGATGCGCCCGACCCCGGCTTGACACTGGAGAAGACACACACGGACCCCAGTTCCTGGTCGGCCGCGTCATCCGTCCTGCGCAGCCGCAACAGACGCGACACCGCTTCGGATGTGTGGGCAGGATCGAACGGCGCGTACAGGAATTCGCTCGCGCCGGCCCGAACGACTCGAAGGATATTTTCTGTTACATTTTGGCGGTCGAGAGCGACGACGATAATCTCGGGATGCGTACGGACCAGATGAACGATCAAATCGACGGCGCCGTCCAGATTTGCCGCGACATCTACCAGCACGACTTCGGGCTGTAGCTGGCGCACACGAATGTCCAGAGTCTGTTCGGAGGGATAGTTCTTCAACTCCAGCAGCATCTCGAACGCTTCCTGCTTGAGCGCGGAAGAAGAGAATTGTGCGGAAAGCGCCGGATCGGGCGCAATCAGGATCGCACTCAGCCCTGTTCGTCGATGTGTCATGCCTGCATCCAAGTTTCTACTTCGACGACTTCTTGAAGGCGTACCAATGATGGCTGGTGCTCTTATCGGTCTCGACCGACTGGGGCGCGGCGGCGGTCTGCTTGGGTTCGATGCGCGTCAAGAATTCCTTTGGAAATGCGGGCAGCGGTAGTTGATCACCCGGCTCCAGCGGGCGGGTGATCTCGGGGGAAACAATCATGACCAGCTCCGTGCGGTTCTGCTTGGTCTCGCGCGTTTTAAACAGAACCCCAAGAATCGGAAGATTGCTAAGCCCGGGAATTTTAGCGATGCTCTCCGTCTCGCGATTGTCCAGGAGACCGGCGACTACAAAGCTCTGACCTTGTGCGAGTTCGATATCGGTCTCGGCGCGGCGCGTGGATAGAGCGGGAATAGTGAAGCCGTTTAGAGTGACGGCATTCGCCAAATCAATGGTCGAGACTTCCTGCCGCAAGTGCAGTTTTATACTTTGGTTGGCCGTAATTACCGGGGTGAACAAGAGCCGGATGCCGAATTCGCGGAACTGGATGGTGACCGCCGCTGAATTTGACCCGCCTTGCAGGATCGGCACCGGGAACTCGCCGCCCACGAGAAAGGAGGCTTCCTTCCCATTCGCCGTAACCAAATTCGGTTCCGCCAGGATTTGCAGGATGGATTCGCTTTGAAGAGCCTTGACGAAGGCGGCGAGATTCAGGTCGGGTCGAAAAGCGAAAATATTCAAGGCATCTGATATGGATAGAGTCTTGGTACCGCTGGACACCTCGGGAGTCGGCGACGGGAATTGACCTGTAGTGATGCGGCCGATGGTATTGGTTGCGCCGGTAGAAACGATGTTCACTCCAAACTGAGTAGCCCGGATGCGGTCGAGCTCTGCGAACTTCACTTTCAGGACGATTTGCTTTTCGATCGGCGCCGTAGCCACTTGCAGGTTGTTGACGATGGTTTTCCCGAAGCCTGCCGAGAGCGCGGCCGCGCGTTCGCCGACCGGGGCTGATGAGACTTTTCCAATTAGCGAGATGGAATCCCGCGAGGATTGTACGCGGATATCCTCGTTCGGGAAGGTCTCCTTCAGCAGGCGGCGAAGGGGATCCAGGTTTGCCTCTACCGTGATGCTATAGAAAGTTCGCTCTCCGGTCTTGTTCCACACGATGAGCGTTCCCGTTCCCATCCCCTTTCCGTGCACAAGGATCTCGCGCGTGGTTACGGGGCTGGCATCCACGATCTCCGGGTTACTGGTCGAAATCTGCCGGACATCGCTGGGATAATCGATCACAACGCTTTTGCCCACCGTGAGCCGGAGCTCTTCGGCGCCGGTCTGCGCGGCCAATCGGAATATCGGCGGGCCGAGCGCAAGGATGGCAGCTATGGCTATTTGACGCATCATGCTTTGTCTGTTCTCAAGGGTGGACCACTTCAACGGATCTCTGATTGCCGCGGATCACGATGATCTGATCGGGCGGCGCTGGCGGCTGCGGCAGGGATTTGGGCGTAGTGATCGGCTGAAGTTTGGGTCGCGCAGGTCGTGGCGCAGCCGCCTCGGTATGCCCGCGCTTGGCCCGCATGCCATATAGTTCTGCCACCTCACGACCCGGCGGCTTTTCTATGGTGTGATCACTGCCGTTTCGCAACACCAACTGAATGTGGCCTTCCTGGTTTGCGAGAGTCAGGATTTCGGCTTGCTCCGGCGTTCCCAGCAGCGTGACGGTCGGAGCGGGCATGGCCTGTCCTCGGCTGTCAGCTTGAATTGTCTGCCCGGCCGAGAGAACCAGAATATTCTGAAGGCAGGTGCTGGTGACAGTGCCGTCTGCGGATGGCGGGCGCCCGGTCACAAGGACATCAACACGCATGCCGGGGAGCACGAATCCGGCAACGCCGGCAACATCATTGACACGGACGGAGACGGCGCGCATGCCTACCGGGATGATGGTGGAAAGACCCAAGCCACTGCCGCGAACCGCCAAACGTCCTTCGATGATGGGCTCGTCGATCAGGATGTTACTCATCACTGGCCGGTCGATCACTTCTTCTACTTTCGAGAACGCACCTTTCGGGAACGCATCGATGGGAAGCTTCGAAACCTTGAGGTCCTCCCGCTTGATGGTGGTTCCCATCGCGAGCGGCTTGCCCGCGATAACGACCTCTTTCATCTCGACCGGCGGTGGCGCCTTGGGGCTGCCCGCACGAGCCGTGATCTGGTAAAAAATCGCGGACACTACCAGCGCAAACACGAGGCTAACGGCCATGACGGTCAGAAATCTTCGATCCATCAAATCTCTCCCTGCTCTTCCCCTTGCTCGGTTACCGCCACGGCTCCGTGAGATGCATCCGTCGTCAGGTCCATTCGCTTGCTTACGGTCGCGGCCCGCTAGACAGCAACGCCAGCCACGTACCGACGGCGATAGCCGGAGCGTACGGAATGGACTTCACTGGACCAGCAGACCTGGCCTTCCTGGTGCAGAGCGTGTGAAGCGCGGCGACGGCGACATAGCCTAAAGCCAGTACTCCGCCGAACGCCGCTGTCCACAGCGCCGCGGGAAGGACTCGCTCGATTCCGACGACGGCGCCCAAGCCGGCCATCAATTTCACGTCGCCACCTCCCATTCCTCCGAGGCAATAGAAGACCAGGAACACGCAAAATCCAGCGACCGCGCCGCCAATCGCCGACACAGCACCGCGCCAACCCCGATCTATTCCGAGACAAACCAATCCAGCCAGGAAAGCTGTGATGGGAATCCAGTTCGAAATACGGCGCCGCGCAATGTCCTCAAGGGCGGCCGCCAGGCCGATTACAATAGCGATCGCTAATTGGGCCCTGATCACTGCGCTCCGTTCCGCGGCGTGCGGATCGGGCCGGGTGCTCGCAATTGAGACCAGAATGGCCCGTCACCCCTTAATACAGGCGCCAAGAACCCAGATCCTGCCGAGATCTTGGTTCCGGCCGGGATCGGGCAAACCGGCGAACGCGAGATTCTCCGGGTGGCTTTCGGACTGACGCTGATCTTGCTCATCAATGTTTGCGTCTCCCTGTATTTCCATTCGGCTGGACGGACGTTTTTCATTAGGCCGAATAACAGTTCGTGGCGGAAATCGTAGGATTCTCTCATTACTTATCGGCTGCGTTCGAACGAGGTTGAAGGCTAGGCGGAGATGGCCGCGAACCACGTTGAGTGAACAGGATAGCCTGACCGTTGTCGGCTATTATCCGCCAACCTGGTTCGACCTTGAGCAGCGCCGCAAGCGGCCATGCCACGGGGGCCAGCACTGTGTCGACGCGGAACCTTCCCAAGGTGGCTCGCCAGCGAGAATCGCCTTGGGTGGTCCGGAGATACTCGGTCCCTAATTCAGGCCCCAGGAAGTCGCTTCGTCCGTCGGCGAAGACCTTCTGTTCCGGGTAGAAGCGGTAGATCAAGTAATCAGCCCACTGATCTACCGTCAGTACTCGGCCTTGCTTTAGAAACTGAGCGTTGGAACGAACGAGATCGGTCGGGAAGTACGTTGAAGGGAAGTCAGCAGGCCAGTTTGCCGCGCTACAGCTGAACACAGCGGTAACCACAAATCCAACTGCCCAGAGACTGGTGCGCCGGAATCCCGGTTCCAGATCCACGCCGATCTGGTCGAGAACACGGACCGAGGTCCCTGGCCGCGACCGGCATACGAAAGACGACCAGATATTGGTCAGTACTTCGGCTATGATCGGCGCGGCCACGGCGACGTATACCGGCACATGTCGAATCGAACTTAGAGACAGGTGCGCGAACGCGATGAGCCAGAGGGCGTGAACGAACCGTCCCCGGGCGATCAGGACCGTTGCGATCATGACTCCCGCGATTAGCAGGACCTCATACTGCAGTTGGCTTTCGGAACGGAAGCTTGGAGCTTGAAACTCCTGGACCACGTTGCGGATCCAGTCCGATCGCAGGTATTCAATAATATGGCGGTGCAGTTGTATCCCATACGGGTTCAGGATGGTGGCGGCCACGCACGAAATCGTGAGAGCCCCATACCGAAGGCTCTTGCTGCCCTCAACCACCACGCCAATCGACGTGAGTCCGAGTACCACCAAAAGCACGACGAAGCCGCCGTGCATATTGGCCCACAACGCCGCGAGCGGCACCAGCGACCAGACGCGCAAGCTCGGAGCACGCCGGTCGGATTCGATGATCCACACCGAAAGTGTCGTGAACAGGAGAGTAAATATATGCGGACGCGCGAGGAAGTGAATCGATCCCGCCCCTACACCGAGTAGCGTCACCAGCAGCGCAGCCCAAACGTTCGCTCCCCGCCAGAGAGACTGGCGCAACAGCAGCAGCGGCCACAGTGCGAGTACGACGCCGGCGACCAGCACCACCCCCTTCAACCCGTTGTAACGATGTACCGAGGCGAAGAGAACGTCGGACAACCACTCCCACGCAAACCAGGGAGCGCCCGGCTTGGTGAACGTGAACAGGTCAATATCCGGCACGGCGCTGTGATCCAGAATGTACTCGCCGGTCCGGATATGCCAGCCAATATCGCCGTCCGCCAGTAGGCTGAGCCACCCGCCAGCGCCGATCACGAACAGCCAAACGAACAGGGCAGCGAGGAACAGATCGGATAGAGAGGGCACCAGCCAGCGGCCCGAGACCGAAGCGGTAATGCCGGCTAACGCATCGGGCTTCGCTCCAAACGTTTGATGGAACGTGGACACTTCAGTCAGCTAATCGGCTGTAAACGCGGGACCCTGTAATACGCTTCGGGGCGTCGTTCAGAGTCAGCCAGAACCGATCGCGCGGTCGATTCCCAGTATTTTGGTTGATCAACAAAGTGTGTGGGCACCGCAGGAGAATCGTCTCCGGGGTATTTTTGAATCGGCCGCGGCCCGGTGGAATACAGGCGGGTAGTATGCAGCGGGCTTATTAGGCATACGCCCCAGATGTGTCTAGCAACTACTGTTTGTAGCGGTCCGGGGCAACGGACCCGTGCTCCAGTATCCTTTTCGCGGCGCAATCAGCCGCATATCCGTTAGGTTCAAAGATTGGTTAAGGCTTACCCTGCCCTAAAGCCAGCACGAAATACAGCGCGCGAGTCGCGCCCACGTTCCGCCATCCATGCTCCTCGTTGGAGGCTACGTATGCGGACGAGCCGGGGCCCAGCGTGACTGTGCGGCCGGCGATGGTCACTTCGAGCGTGCCCTCATGGAGCATGACCATTTCTTCGTTGACGTGATGGTGGGGCGGGTGCGGAGCTTCGCCGGGCCCGAGCTCGGTCATGTGCATCTCGATCGGGAAGCCGCTGTGTGTTTCGCCTTTGAGGACCGAGCGAGAACGATTCTGCCTATTGACTTTCACCGGCAGGTCCTCGAACCGATAAGTGTTCGACGGCAGGGCCGTATTGGCGGGCATCATCTTGCCACTGGAGGCAGCTATCAGTGGAATCAGACCTAACTGTCGGCGCGAATAAATCATGAGAGACTCCGCAAATTGGGCTGTTCGGCGAACGTATGAAGTATACTACCGGCGCGCACCGGAACTCCAGGATCGCGGGCCAGACGTATGCGAGGAATACCGACGGCGCATTCGACATGAGCTCGATCACGGAACCGGATGGCCGGGACCGTAAGCTACAGTGCGAGATGCCGCTCACCTTCCATGTTAAGATATTGATTTCCCACCCTCGAGGTTTTAGCAAGTGGACAGGCTTACCCGAAAAGAACTAAAGACGGACAAATTTGCGCTCGAAATCGGACACGGTGTCGAGTACGTTAGCGAGCATAGGCGAGAGGCAATCCGCTATGGCGCGATCGCAGCCGGCGTTGTTATCCTGGCTCTCATCATCTACGGAGTGCTATCCTACCGGGCCGGAGTCCGCGAAGATGCTCTCAATGCCGCGCTGCAGATTCAGGATGCCGGAGTGGGTCCAGCCACTGCCGAAGGATCCCCGCCTTTTCCTACGCAAGACGCCAAGGACGCCGCACTTAAGAAATCGCTGACCGATGTCGCGGATAAGTACCCGGGGACCGAGCAAGGCGCGGTGGCCCGCTACTACTTAGGGACGATGGCGGCTGATAAGGGCGACCTTGCTTCCGCGGAGAAGTTCTTGCGCGACGTGGTGGACCACGGAAATAAGAACTACGCTTCGATGGCCAAGCTTTCCCTCGCGCCGGTGCTGCAGGCCGCGAACAAAGGCGCTGAAGGCGAGAAACTGCTGCGCTCGCTGGTCGATCATCCTACCGCGTTCGTTTCGAAGGAACAAGCGACTATCGCACTCGCCCGTTATCTCGCGCCGTCAAATCCAGTCGAAGCCCGCAAGCTGCTGGAACCTCTCCGCACTGGGCGCAGCACAGTGAGTCGAGCCGCCCTAAGCGCTCTTTCGGAACTTCCGCGCAAGTAACCCGAAGGCATGCTCTCGCGGCTCAGGTTCGACACCAGCCGCTCCGCCGGCCGGCGTTACCCCGAACTCCCCCATCCTTATCGCAGCGATTTCCAGCGGGATCGCGATCGCGTCATACATTCCCGGGCCTTCCGCCGGCTGGAGGACAAAACACAGGTATTTCCAGCCGGGTTGTCGGACCATTTCCGGAATCGTCTCACCCACACCATTGAGGTCTCGCAAATTGCGCGGACTGTTGCGTCGGCGCTCGATCTGGACGGGGATCTTACTGAGGCACTCGCCCTCGTGCACGACATCGGACATCCGCCTTTCGCGCACGCCGGCGAAGAACAGCTCAACCGGCAGATGGAGCCCTTCGACGAGGGATTCGACCACAACCAGCACGCGTTGCGTATCGTGGAACGCTTTGAACATCATTACCCACGATTTCCAGGTCTTAACCTCACCTTCGAAGTTCGTGAAGGAATTGTAAAGCATTCGCGCGAACTGGAGGCCGGTGAGTCGCCCGAACTCGACGAGTACCACCCTGCTCTGCGCCCCCCGCTGGAGGCACAACTAATCGACCTGTGTGACGAAATCGCGTATAACACCGGTGACCTGGACGATGCACTCACAGCGGGACTGCTGCACCCCGACCTGGTGCGCGGATCGTCGCCGCTCTTTGCCGAGTTGCTGGATCGCGCGGAAATGCAGTTTCCGGGGGCGCTTGAGCCATTGCGGCTGCTGGAGGTGGTCCGTGGGCTGATGGATCATCTGGTGTCAGGACTCATTCAGGGCACCGTCCATGCCGCGGACGGGATATCCGATATCGAAGCCGTGCGACGTGCCCCGGAACGCCTGGCGCGGTACACCGATCAGGCGGCAGCAACTAACGCGCAATTGAAACAAGTCCTGCGGGCTCATGTCTATAATTCCGATATGGTTCTCGACGCGCGGCGGCAGTCCGCTGCGAAGATCGCAGAACTGTTCGAGCACCTCCTCGAGCACCCGGAAGCGATGCCTCGCGACTACGTGGAAGATACTTCCGATCTACCGCGTCACCGCATAGTCTGCGATTACATTGCTGGAATGACGGATGGGTTCTTCGAACGTACTTACGCACAGATGAAGGCCGGCCGGCAGTAGAATTCCACATTCGTTTGTCAACTAAATCGGCCCGCGCGCGTTAATAGCAGCAGGAGCTATGCGGAAAACCCAACTCTTTACCGGCCTCCTGGCCGCCGCTCTTTCGGTTCTGCCCACGCTCTCGGGCCGGTCGACGAAACCCAAGCCCGCCGTTAACTCGGGCGACGCTCGCCTGTTCCAGAAGAAGCTCTCGAAGGACAAGCAGGCCCTGCATGCGCTGGAGCGCCTGACGTTCGGGCCGCGGCCCGGCGATGTCCAGCACCTCGCAAAGACCGGACTGAAGAAATGGCTTGACCAGCAGCTTCATCCGGAGCGAATCAAAGAGAATCCGCTTCTGGCAGCGAAGTTGAAGCCGCTCGAATCGTTGCGAATGACGCAGGAGGAAGTGGTCCGCAGCTACCCGCCGCCACAGCTGATCGCCGCAGTAGCGACGGGCCGCGAGAAGCTGCCTGACGACCCGGTGACCCGTGCGGCGGTCGAGCGGTTGCTCGTAAAATATCGAGCCAAGAAAGGTGTCGAACAGAGCGCGGATGAGCTGGAGACCAAGGCGAAGATCACCGACATTCTCTCCGATAATCAAATCAGTATCCTGCGCAAGGGCACCTTAGATGAGAAACGCCAACTCATCACGTCGCTCTCAGAGAGCAAGCTGGAAGATCTGATCATCGCCCTGCCCAAGCCCCAGCGGCAGCAGCTTCTCAACTTGGTGCCGGAAGAAATGCGCCGCAAAATCATGTTGATGAATGCGCCGCAGGCGGTGCTGAACTACGACCTGACGGAAGGCAAGCTGTACCGCGCGATGTACAGCAACCGTCAACTGCAGGAACTGCTGACAGACTTCTGGTACAACCATTTCAATGTTTTCCTGGACAAAGGCGCCGATCGGTATCTGGTTCCAACCTACGAGCGGGAATCGATCCGTCCGAATGTCTTGGGCACTTCCGCGATCTGTTGGAAGCCACCGCCAAGAGTCCGGCGATGCTGTTTTACCTCGACAACTGGCAATCGGTCGCACCTAAGCCGGCTCCGGCGAACGGAATGGCCCAACGCCTCAGGCAGGGCCGCGGTTTGAACGAAAACTATGCGCGGGAATTGATGGAACTGCACACGCTCGGCGTCGATGGCGGCTACACGCAGAAAGACATCATCGAGGTGGCCCGCTGCTTCACCGGCTGGACCATCAAGGCTCCGCGCATGGGTGGCGGCTTCGAATACAACGACAAAGTTCACGACAAAGGCGAGAAGGTAGTGTTGGGAGTCACGATTCCCGCCGGCGGCGGCATCGAGGATGGCGAGACGCGTTCTGGATATTCTCGCCCGCCATCCGTCCACGGCGCGCTTCATCTCGCGTAAGCTGGCGACGCGCTTCGTAGCCGACAATCCGCCGGCGGCGCTGGTCGACCGGATGGCGCAAACCTTCTCGAGAACGGATGGCGACATCCGCGCGGTGATGAAGACCATGCTCGACGTCGAAGGAATTCTGGAGCGAAGGGGCGTACCGGGCCAAGGTGAAAACGCCATTTGAGATGATCGTGAGCGCCGTCGCGGGCTGTAAACGCAGACGTCGAATACGCGTTCCCGCTCGCGAACCAGATCGCGCAATTGGGCCAGCCGCTGTACCGCAAGATCGAGCCCACCGGCTACTCCAGCGCGAACGCGGAATGGGTGAACTCCGCAGCGCTTCTGGCGCGCATGAATTTCGCGCTCGCGCTGGCGCAGAACAGGATTGCGGGGGTGAAAGTGGACACGTCCAGGCTGAGCGGCGACCCGGTGCAGGTGGCCGAAGCCGTTTTGTTCCAGGACGCATCGCCGCAGACGCGCGCGGCGATCGGGAAGGCGCTGGCCGAAAACAAGAAGCCGACGACGCCGGCGCTACTCACGGGCCTGGTGCTCGGATCTCCCGATTTTCAACGAAGGTGAAATATGACGTCCCGCAGATTCTTTCTGAAATCGTCCGCCGTAGCCATGTTCGGTGTCGGCGCGGTTCCGGCCTGGCTTTCCAACGCGGTTTACGCCGCCGACGCTCCCAGCCCGCGCAAGAAGATCCTGGTCGCCATCTTCCAGCGCGGCGCAGTCGACGGATTGAATATGGTGGTTCCGTACGGCGACACGCATTACTACGAACTGCGCCCCAACATCGGCATACCGAAGCCCGACGGTACGCCCGCTTCGGCGGTGGATCTCGACGGATTTTTCGGACTCCATCCGTCGCTGGCGGCCCTGAAGACTGTATACGATGACCGGCATCTCGCGATCGTGGAGGCGGCCGGCTCGCCCGACCCTACGCGCTCGCACTTCGACGCGCAGGATTACATGGAGTCGGGAACGCCCGGCCGCAAGGCCACGAGCGACGGCTGGCTGAATCGCGCTTTGCCGCCGCAACCTGCGAAGCGTTCGCCGGTTCGCGCGGTCAGCTTAGGCAGCGCGCTTCCGCGTACGCTGCGCGGCCGCAACGATGCAGTTGCGATCAATAACCTGAACGACTTCCAGGTCCGTGACGCGCAGTCCTCAACGACTTTCGAGAACATGTATTCCGGGACCCTGGATCAGGTTCTGAACGGCACCGGCCGCGAGACGTTCGAGGCCGTAAAGATGATGCAGGCGATCCAGAAGAAGCCTTACGTTCCAGCGAATCAAGCCAAATATCCCGCCGGACGCCTGGGCCAAAGCATGCAGCAGATCGCGCGACTGATCAAAGCCGACGTCGGCCTTGAAGTCGCATTCACGGATGCCGGCGGCTGGGACACGCATGTCAATGAAGTGGGGGCGAAACCGACCCAGGGGCAGTTGGCGAATCTGCTGTCTGACTTGGGGCAGTCTTTAGCTGCGTTTTACCAGGATCTGGGCGACCGCATTGCCGACGTCACCGTTGTGACGATGTCGGAATTCGGCCGCACGGCGAAAGAGAACGGAAATCGCGGCACGGACCACGGTCACGCGAACGTGATGCTCGTGATGGGCGGCGACGTCCAGGGCGGAAAAGTGTACGGCGAGTGGCCGGGCCTGGCGCGGGAGCAGTTGTACGAAGGCCGCGACCTGGATGTGACCACTGATTTCCGCGACGTCCTGGGAGAACTCGTCACTCGGCACTTAGGGAATCGGGAGATCGCAGCCGTATTCCCCGGCTATAGTCCGAAGTTCCGCAACATCCTCGTGTAGAGTCCCGCTGGCATACTTAAGTTGAAGTCGCGAGTTGCACCTTCCTGTCCCGCCCTTACCTTGTGCATCGCTAGATTCACAATCTCTTCATTCCTGCCGATTTGAGAGTAGCAGACCTCAGCAGAGCATCACAGCTTGCTGACCGGGTCTCGCTCGACGATGAGAATTCTGTTCATTCACAACCATTACCAGCAGTTTGGCGGAGAAGACACCATCGTCGAACTTGAAAAGGAAGCTCTCGAACAACACGGTGCCAGTGTTACCGTTTACTCGCGTCACAACGACGAGATCAAGTCGTTCCACACAGGCGGGAAAGCGTTGCTTCCGCTGAGTGCGATTCATTCTCGAAAGACAACATACGATATCCGCGCCGCGATTGATGCGTGCCGTCCCGACGTTGCTTACCTCCACAACATCTACCCGCTCATCTCCCCATCGATCTACCCGGCGCTCGCGGAAGCTCGAATTCCCAGCTTCCAGGTGGCGCACAATTTTCGGCCATTCTGTTCTAATGGCCTGCTTTATACCAAAGGGGCGATCTGCGAAGAGTGCCTGGGACACTCCACCCTTCCCGCGGTCTCGAACCGCTGCTTTCACAACAGCCTCGCAATGAGTGCCATGTATGCGGCCGCGACGGCCAGAGCACAGAAACTCAGCACAGCCCTGAAAGGGTTCATCTGTCCTACGCCTTTCACCGCCAGCAAGCTGATGGTCGCTGGGCTTCCGCCGGACCGGCTCTTTACGCGGCCGCACTTCATACCTGGCGATGCTGGTACACCGAAGTACGGCGACGGCCGTTACGCGTTGTTTATTGGGCGGCTCTCGCCCGAGAAAGGTTTGAATACTTTGGTTGATGCGTTTGCAGGCGCCCCCTCGGTGGAGCTCGTCATTGCCGGAACCGGGCCAATGGAGGAGGATCTGAGACTGCGGATCGCGGCTCTTCGGGCTTCGAATATCCACCTGGCGGGTTTTGTCAAAGGCGATGCCAAGCGCCGGCTCCTGGAGAACGCCATGTTCGTCGTGGTGCCCTCGGAGTGTTATGAAGCCTTCGGAATGATCGTGTTAGAGGGGTTTCTGGCCGGAAAGCCCGCGTTGGCCAGTAGAATCGGAGGACTCCCGTATGTGGTCGCCGACGGCCAAACGGGGCGTTTGTTCGAGCCCGGCGATGCGATCGCGCTTGCCGAGTGCGCTATGAGCCTCGCTGCGGACGTGGCGGGACGGGCGGAGATGGGGCGTGCGGCGCGGTTTCAGGTCGAATCCGAATTCGGCCCCGAACGATGGTTCGAACGGACCATGGAAATCTTCCGGTCCGAGCCAACTGCGGCCGTCTCGCAACGTTCGGTAGTCGATGTCCAGGCGGTGCAATGATCCATACGCCAATGAGATCCGCCGTGGGTCCGATATCATGAGGGCACGAGCGCGCCTCCATGAAACTGATTGATCTTGCGAACCAACTCGGGTGCCAACTGGTGGGCGACGGCAACGTCGAGATCAGCGGGGTCGCTGGTTTGGAGCAGGCCGGGCCTGCCGAGTTGACGTTCCTTGCTAATCCCAAGTACGCGCCAAAGGTGAAGCACACGCGCGCGGCAGCCATCCTGGTCACGGAGCCCGTAGCGAGGCATCCGCAGCCTGATCTCGCTGAATCCCTATCTGGATTTCGCCCGCGCACTGGAGTTGTTCTATCAACCTCCGCGGCCCCCCTCCGGCATCCACCCGCTCGCGTTCATCGCCGAGTCCGCAGACATCGGCGAGAATGCCTCGATCGCTCCCTTTGCCTATGTCGGCGAGCACGTCCGGATCGGCCGCAACGCCGTTCTGCATCCGCATGTAGTGATCTACGAAGGCGCCCAGATCGGCGACGATTTCCTGGCTCATCGCACATGCGTCGGTGCGCGAGTTCTGCCGCATCGGCCATCGCGTAACGTCTGCAAAACGGCGTCGTGATCGGCGGCGACGGCTTCGGATTCGCCAAACGCGCGGACGGAACGCATTACAAAATCGTCCAATCCGGCGCCAGCGGTCATCGAGGATGACGTCGAGATCCAGACACTGACCTCCGTCGACCGTGCGACCGTCGGCGAAACTCGCGTGAAGCGGGGAGCCAAGATCGACAGCCTGGTGCAGGTGGGCCATGCCTGCGTCGTGGGCGAAGATAATATCATTTGCGCGCAAACCGGACTGGCGGGCAGCTCCATTCTGGAGAAGAATGTTTTGCTGGCGGGGCAAGTTGGCGTTTCCGGACATCTCACTATCCACGACAACGCCGTAATCTACGCGCAAAGCGGGATTGGCGGCGACGTGCCGGCGGGGGCTGCGGTATCCGGATCTCCCGCCTTCGATAGCCGCGAATGGCTGCGCGCCATCACCGCCTTTCCACGTCTGCCGGAGCTCGTCAGGACAGTGAGACAATTGACGAGAAGGCTCGAAGCCCTCGAAGAAACCGCCGGAAACTCCGCAAATCGCCAACAGAATGAATAATTCATCAGAAGATGCAGATCGACAGCTTGTCGATACGGACACGCTCGAAAGCCGCCGTCCCGTGGCCTATCGCAACGAGGTGTTTCTCGATAGCCCGGATGCGCGCGAACTCCGGATTCTGTCTGAATATCTGGAACCGCTATCGCACTTCCGCGACGAGCAGGTGCAGGACACGATCGTATTCTTCGGCTCGGCGCGCATTCACGAGATGGGTCCGATGGGCCGCTATTACCGGGAAGCTCGCACGCTGGCGCGCCTGATTACCGAGTGGACTCACACGCTCAAGAACCCACCTCACCGGTTTGTGGTCTGTTCGGGCGGCGGCCCCGGCATCATGGAAGCGGCCAATCGCGGCGCGCAGGATGCGGGGGGCAAGACGGTGGGCCTCAACATCGGCCTGCCTTTCGAGCAGCGTCCGAACCCCTGGATCACGCCGGAGTTGTCGTTCGAGTTCCACTACTTCTTCATGCGGAAGTTCTGGTTTGCTTACCTGGCCAAGGCGCTGGTGGTGTTTCCGGGCGGCTTCGGAACGCTGGACGAGATGACCGAGATCCTGACTCTGGCGCAGACCCAGAAGCTGGAGAGTAAAATTCTGATTCTGTTGTACGGCAGCACTTACTGGAAGGAGATACTGAACTTCGATGCGCTCGTGAAGTACGGTACTGATTGCCGAATCAGATCTCAAGCTGTTCCAGTTCGCGGATGATCCTCAGACTGCGCTGCGGCTGTTGCAGGACGGGCTAACCAAAAATTATCTCGAGCCTGAAGCGCCCCTGCCTGAGCAGCCGCTTCAGGACGCCCCGGATATCGCCAAGTCCCGAGTTTAGAGTCATGCGCTGGCTAGACCTTTCCTCTTCCGCAAACCGCACGGCCAGGAGGCCAAGGGCCAAGTCGAGCGTCCGCCCGACGTTCGATTTGAGGTGCTAGCGCATGCCGATCCCGCCCAAACTGAGAACCGTCTACACGCGGCTGGGCTGGGTGGAGAAGACCTTTCTTGCAGTACTGACCTTGTACCTTGTCTTATGGCTTGCTCGGCCGCTGAGTGCCTGGACGTCCCTGGCTCAATTCATCCTTCTGATTCTGGGGTTCTGGATCGCCGTTCGTGTCCTCCGGATCGTGTGGCGGGCGCGCCATCTGGCGTTTGCGCAACCGGCTGATCGTCACCTATTTGTTCATTGCCGTCGTGCCGGTGATTCTGCTGATCACGCTCGCCGCCTTGGCGTTATACGGGATGACCATGCAGATGGCCGTATACCTGGTCACCAGCGAGCTCGATCGCCGTATCGGCTCCTTACAGACCATCGCCGACAGCGTCGCTCGTGCGGACCGAAGGCCGACCGGCCACAGGTGATGCGGCAAATGGCGGAACTGATCTACAAGGATCGATTCCCCGGCATCGAAATGGTGCTGCGAACCTCATCCGGCATTCAACGCTACCCGGCGGACGCGGACCTTAGCCGCCCCCCGCGGGATGGGACACGATTTCCGGGGATTACGATAAGGGAAGGCAAGTTTTACGCCTGGTCGCACGAGAAACTGCCTGACGGCGATTTCACCGTGATCGCGCCGCTATCGCAGTGAATATCTGGCGAATCTGGTTCCGAACCTCGGCGTCGTGCGTTTCATCTTGCTGAGGCCAGCCGTCCGGGCAAGCGCGTAATGAAGGTTGACGGAAAGTCGGTCGACTTGGAAATGCAGTGCGACCGCGGCACTCGAATCGACGGAGCAATTGCCTCCACCCGCGAACCGCTTCGATATCGAAGTTAATTGGTCCGCGCTGGTTCCCATCGAGAACTGGGACAAGCCCGGCTCAGAGTCGCAATCGCTGCTGGTGGTGCATTCGCGAGGCTTCGGCAGTGTACTCCGCTTTGTTCAGCCGCAAGTCGGATTCGATTCAGGGCATCATTTGGATCCTGCTCGTAGCCATCGCGATTTTATTCCTGATCGTAGAGCTGATCTCGTTGGTGATCGGCGTTTCTATGACTCGAACCATTACTAACGCCGTACATCAATTGTACGGGGGCACTAGACGTGTGATGCTGGGCGAGTTCGGGCATCAAATCCAAGTGTCCGGCGACGATCAACTCGCCGAGCTAGGCGGCTCCTTTAACCAGATGACCTCGCGCATCCAGGAGCTGCTGGTCGTCGCCAAGGAGAAAGAGCGGCTTCAGTCTGAACTCGAAATCGCGCGGGAGGTACAGAACCAGCTCTATCCGAAGAAGGTGCCCGATGTGCGCACGCTTCGCTTGACTGCGGTTTGCAAGCCCGCCCGCATGGTGTCAGGAGACTATTTCGATTACGATTGCATCCGGGATTCGAAGGTGGCGCTGGCTATTGGCGATGTTGCTGGGAAGGGCATATCGGCCGCGCTCTTGATGGCCACCCTGCAATCTTCTCTGCGAACCGAACTGCGCGGTAACTTCGAAGTGGCGGCGGTCGCGGGTAGCGGCGCGCATTACGGCGCTGGCGCCTGACCTCTCAACCTCACAACTGGTTTCGCATCTCAATCAGCAATTGTACGCATACACCTCACCAGAGAAGTACGCCACCTTCTATCTGGGCATCTACGACGAAGCATCCAGCGTCCTCAGCTACACCAACGCAGGCCATCTTCCTCCCATATTGGTGCGCGAAGGCAAAGCGACGCGATTAAATGTGGACGGCACCGTCGTGGGAGCATTCCCCTTCTCACAATACGATGAGAGCAGGATCACCTTGCAAAGGGACGATTTGCTAGTGTGCTTCACTGACGGGGTTTCCGAGCCCGAGAACGAATATGGCGAGATGTTCGGCGAAGATCGACTTTCGGAACTCGTAAGCAAAAACGCACATCGCAGCGAAGATCAGATCATCGCAAGCAGTGATTGACGCGGTCGAGCAGTGGACCGGAACCGCGGAACTGCAGGACGATCTCACTCTGCTCTTAGTCCGGCGTCACTAAATGGATCACCTTTCGCGGCGCTTCGCCTTTTTAGGCGCCGCCATCCTGTTCACCCTGGTTTTGGGCACGATTGGATTCGTTGTCACGGAGGGTTATCCGCCATTCGATGCTTTCTACATGACGCTGACGACCATCACCACCGTCGGCTACGGTGAGATCCATCCGCTGCACCATGCGGGTCGCATCTTCAATTCGTTCCTCATCATCTTCGGAGTCACCACGATGTTTCTGGCGGTGGGACTGGTCACGCAGACCGCGATTGAGCTGGAATTCGTTCAATACTTCGGAAAGCGGCGCATCAAGAACATGATCGATCAACTTCAGAATCATTACATCGTGTGCGGCTTCGGACGGGTCGGCCGCGGCGCGGCTCAGGAGCTGATTCGGGCTGGAGTGCCGTTCGTGGTGGTCGACAACGCGGAAGAACGTGTGACGCGGGCCATCAAAGCCGGCATGATCGCCGTGCTCGCCGATGCAACTCGTGATGACACTCTTCGTGAAGTCGGAATCGCGCGCGCGGCGGGCCTGATTGCGACGCTCGCCTCCGACGCGGATAATTTGTTCGTGACGCTTTCGGCCAAGTCTCTGAATGGAACGTTGAAGATTTGCGCTCGCGTGGCGGAGGAAGAGACGGAACAGAAGATGCGGCGCGCCGGAGCCGAATTTGTTTTTGCGCCGTACGACATTACCGGTCATCGCATGGCTCAAGCCATGCTGCGGCCGCACGTCTCGCAGTTCATCGACTTCACCACGAAGAACGTCGGACTGAACGTCGGCATCGAGCAGGTCCGCGTCGCCGAAAGCTGCGAGTTCGTGAATCGAACACTGGCGCAAATGCAGGTGCGCCGGGAACTCGGCGTCATCGTGCTGGCAATCCGAAAAGCAGATGGGACGATGCAATTCAACCCGCCCGCCGAGGCAATGCTCGCCGGGGGCGATTTCCTGATTGTGATGGGAGAGCAGGACGGGCTGCGCCGCCTGGAGCGGCTGCTTACGCCCAGGTGAGGGCATGAAAGTACTAACCGCCTGAGGAGATGCGCGAGGTGGACCGGCGAACGATTGAGCTCGGCATTCCGGGCATCGTGCTGATGGAGAATGCCGGGCATCGAGTGGTGGAATTCTTGAGCAGACCGATTCGGGCCGCTGACGCCAAAAGCGGATCGTCATTCTTTGTGGCAAGGGAAATAACGGCGGAGATGGATTCGTGGTGGCCCGGCAATTGTTGACTCGTTTCCGCCCGGAGCGGCTGGACGTGGTGCTGGCGTCCGATCCCGGGGAGTTGCGCGGCGACGCGGCAGCGAACTACCGCATGTTTCAGATTGTCGGCGGATCCGTGTTGCGCGACATGCCAGTGGAGGCGCGCTCCGCGACGTTGTTGATTGACGCCTTGCTGGGCACCGGCGTCACCGGCCCAGCCAGAGGCCGCTATGCGGAACTGATCGAAGAGATAAATAAGGGATTTCCGGCGGCGAGAATCGTTGCGGTGGATATTCCGTCCGGTCTGCCGCACTCCCCCAGCGTCCGCGCCCATCATACGGTGACATTCGTCGCCCCTAAACTCGATCAGGTGCTGTGGCCGCATTACGAACACTGTGGCGAGATGATCGTGGGCGATATCGGCGCACCGCGACACTTGCTGGAGATGGCGCAACTGAGCTTGGCGGATCCTCGCGACTTCTGCGATCTGTTCGCAGCCGCGGAGCGCCAACTCGAACAAGGGGCTGTATGGTCACGCGCTGGTGGTGGCCGGCGGACGTGGAAAATCAGGCGCGGCTGCAATGGCCGGAATTGCGGCGCTGCGCGCGGGAGCGGGACTGGTGACGGTCGCTTCGGCTGAGTCGGCTATTCCGCAGATTGCTTCGTACGCGCCGGAGTTGATGACCGCGCCGTTAGACGAGACCGAAGAAGGCTCCATCGCGTCAGGCGCTTTCACGCAATTGCGAAAGCTGTCGGCTAAGAAGAGCGTGATGGCGGTGGGTCCTGGCGTAGGAACGTACCGGCTCACTGTGGGACTGGTGCGCCGCTTATTCAGCGATATCGAGTTGCCGATGGTCGTGGATGCCGACGGGTTGAATGCTCTGGCCGGCTCGTCTTTCCGCGGCAACGGCGCTCTGCGGGTGCTGACGCCGCATCCCGGTGAGATGTCGCGACTCTGCGGAATAGAGATCGCCGAAGTGCAGAAGGACAGACTCGGCATTGCTCGACGATTCGCCGAGGAACGAAACGTAATCGTCGTGTTGAAAGGCGATCGCACGATTACCGCGTTTCCAAGCGGACGGGCCTGCATCAATGCCACCGGCAGCCCTGCGCTGGCCACGGGCGGCACGGGCGATATCCTGACCGGGCTGATGGCGGGTCTGCTGGCGCAGTTTCCGGATCGAGCCGCGCAAGCCATCACCGCTGCCGTCTGGCTGCACGGCCGCGCGGGACAGATTGGTGCGGTCCAAGCTCGGCGAAAAATCGTTCATCGCGACGGACATTCTGCAATTCCTGCCGGAGGCCATGCGTGAGTGTTCGCCGGTTTGAGATCGGCTTCGGAAGACGAGACGATCGAGCTAGGACGTCGTCTGGCGAGTGAACTGCCGCGGCGTGCGGTGGTGCTGCTGATCGGCAACCTGGGCGCAGGAAAGACAACTTTGGCGAAGGGCATCGTCGCGGGACTCGGATTCGGCGCTCCCGATGAGGTGTCCAGCCCCACGTTCACTCTAATTCACGAATATCGGCGTGTTTATCACATCGATCTGTATCGACTGGAAACCGCAGCCGAAGTAGCAACGTTAGGGCTGGATGAGATCTTCGATCGCGAAGCAGTGGTGTTGATCGAATGGGGTGAACGATTTCCCGAGCTGATGCCCGCCTAATCGCATTGAGGTGCGGTTGCGTGCCTTGGATGGAGATCGGCGGGAGATTGTTGTCGCTGATTAAATGTCAGCAACTTAGCTTTAATTTTTTCTTCTGGTGGAAATGGCGGCCTTTCGGTGAGACCGCCATATTTCCACGTCGTAAGGGTGCTAGATCCTGATCCCGCCGAGGATCTGATTCAGCAGACCAGTAAGCGCCGTCAGCGATCCATTGTTGTCGAGCAGATGCACGACCGAACAAAGCAAGTTACCCAGCAAATTGCCTGGAGCAGCAGTGGCTGTGATAACTAGGTCGATGGGACTGAGCGTGATATTCAGACCCAGAAGCGCGACATTTATCGCACCCGTATGCAAGGTCAAGATGGTACATGTCCCAGTAAAGCTGGCCAGTGGTATGCTGACCGGTTGGTTCGTAACACTCGCGATTACAGTCCCTGCGCTGTTAGTAACATTGCCGGTGATCGTACCAACTGCACTGATGACTCCGTTCGTCAGAGTGAAGGTGTTGGTGGTCAAGTTCCCCGTGAATGTACCTACGTTCGGGATTACTTGCATTATCGTGGTGGTCAGCGAGCCCACAGCGGGTTGAGCTGCAGCAGGTGCAGGCATCATAACCATAGGCACTACTACCATGGTTAGCGCCATAAACGGCACGAGAAGGTTTCTTCTGGTTTGAATCAAGTTTGTACCTCCAAGAAGTATGTAGTAACTAAATAGAAGGTGGCCGATAACTGAGAAGTGAAGAATGGCCACCTCGTTCAGCAAATGTGATTCTCCGTACGCGGTAAAGGTTTCTCCTGGACTGAATTCGGACGTGTATTTACATTGTTGTTAGTAGCTGAGTTAGCAGGTAGTTAGAATAGATGGTAGGTGTAACATACTCTAGAGTAAGTGGCGTGGCAGTTATCTACGAAGAAGACCGTAGATGTATCTAATGCTGGCTTGTTAGCCACACGCACATAGCTCGCAGTGAATGGCGTGCTACAAGAGCCGGCGAGTGCGACCTGGTATTGAACGCTTCTGCAGTCGCGCCTCACGCTTCCGTAGCGACGGCGTCTCTTCCAGTACTAGCGCCGAACGTGTCATCTCTAGAGCCATCGAATAATTCTTCTCGCGATGCTCGTAATGCTTTGCGAGTTCTTCGAGCGCGGCGGTGCGGAAGGCATTGCGCGAGGCCGCCAACTCCGTCAGCACTTCCAGTGCCGCATGCTCGCGGCCACACTTTTTCTCCAGCGCCGCGATGTCCCACAGGGTTCGGAACAGCAGATGATCCGCCAATCCCGCTTGAACCGCGCGCCGGAACAGATCGAGAGCGCGATCGTTCTGCTCGGCCTTTCGAAACCAGCGCCCCAGCCCCACCATCTCCGCGCCATGGGTCAATCGGGCCTGCTCGGGCGAGCGAAACGCCCAGGGAACGACGCCCGTGAGGCAGGCCAGCGTGAGGATATCTATCGCGTTGTGATGCAGGATGGGAACCAGTTTGAATGCCTCGCCTGTTCGCAGGTACTCGAAGTAAACATATGGGATCATCTCGCCTGGCAAGTCGCCTTCGCGCTCGACGCCCAGGATCTGATTCTCGAGATCCACTAACCGGCAGCTATCGAAGCGCAATTTCCAGAGCCGCCGCGCACCGAACAGCAGATCGAGATGCGGCATACGATCGAAGGGCGGCCGAAAGCGCGACATGCGATAACGCGTCTCCAGCAGCGGCTGATCGTAGGTCTTTCCGTTATAAGTGACCAGCACGTCGAATTGCGCCAGATGATCGGCGAGCGCAGTCAGCAGGCTTGGTTCCTCGCCATGCTCGCGCATGAAGAATTGGCGAACGCGGAATCCCTCCGGCGTAATACGGCCAACCCCGATGAGGAATGCGTAAGTTCCGGAACCGCCGGCCAGTCCTGTTGTCTCCGTATCCAGGAAAGCCCATTTCTGGGGATTGCACGGCGGGATGGCGCCTTGCGAGATGGCATCCAGCAGATCGCAAGGAAGTTCCGCAAGATCGCTGATGTCAAGACTGCCGTGACGGCGATGGCGTTCATACAGGCGCTCCGTCTCAAAATGCTTGCCGTGCGCTGTAATCACCTCCTCGCCGCTCAGCCATTCCTCGACAAAGTACCGTGCCGGGCGCAGGCGAGTCTCGAACGGTCGAGGGGCGGTGACGGCATCAGCGTACTTTCGATCGATGCGCGCCACGCGTTGTCGTAGAGCGGCAAGTTGTTCCTGAATATCACCCACTGGGCTTTTCGCCTTTTATTTGCCTAGCATAGCGCATCCGGATGGTAACCTGAGTTTCTATGAGATTGCCTCCTTTCCTGCTGGATGAGTGGATCTCGCAGAAGCATGCCGCGGCATCGCCCATTGAATACGATTTGGCGTCCAGTACCGGGCCGGTTTGAACGCTTCGGGAGCTGCTCGCGCTCGGCGGCAGTGACCTGGAAAATTTGCTGGACACCCGCGTGTCGTACACAACGGCGTCCGGCACCACCGAACTGCGCAACGCAATTGCGAAAGTAGAAGGAGTTTGCGCGGATGACGTTCAGGTATTTACTGGAGCCGCCGAAGCCCTCTTTATTCTGTTTTTCCTGGCAGCTGAGCCGGGAGCGAACGTGGTACTTCCCAATCCCGGATTCCCAGCCAACCCAGCGATAGCCGAGTCGCTGGGCATCGGCATCCGATACTACTACCTGCGTCCCGAAAATGGATTCAGCATCGATCTTGACGAAATCGCCAAGCTTATGGATCGGGACACGCGGATGCTGATTGTGAATTCCCCTCACAATCCTACGGGAATGGTCCTTACGGACGCGGACCTGGAAACGCTGCACGACTTGTGCTGGGACGCCGGTGTGCAGTTCCGATCAGGTCTACCATCCTATTTACCACGGCCGCACGATGCATTCCGCGGCGCGTCTTCCACACGCTACGGTCATCGGCGACTTCTCCAAGGCTCTGTGCTTGAGTGGGCTGCGAGTCGGATGGATGGTGGATCACGATCCCGACCGGCGCGCAAGCTATTGCAACGCTCGCAATTATTTCACGGTCACCAACAACGTAGTCGGCGAACGTCTTGCTGCTTTCGCTCGCCAGCACAGGGAAGCCATTCATTCTCGCGCGCAGCGCACTGCCACGGACAACCTTGCCCGGCTGGACCGTCTTTTCGCCGAGCATTCGGATGTTTTATGCTGGCGCAGACCTTGCGGCGGAATGACCGCCTTCCCCTGGTTGGCATACGGCCGCGATGCGCGCGACCTCTGCCGGAGACTTGCCCAGCACGGCGTCCTGATTGTACCCGGCGACTCTTTTGGGGAGCCCTCGCATTTCCGTTTGGGGTTTGCCGCAAGTGGCGAGCGGTTCGGTGCAGGAGTGGATCGCTTAGGCGAATTCATCCGGGACTCCACGCGATAAATCAACTTCCATGTGGGAACTGTTCTAATCTCAATTTCCCAGTGGCACGGCGCAACTCTCCCAGCTGGTGCTCAAGGTCCATGGGATAATTCAAGCGATGAGATTTCTCGCCGCGCTCCTGATGACTGCCGCCGTCTTCGCAGCCGAGATAAAACTTGGACAACCGTTGAAGCTGAGAGAATCGGTGTCCATCGCCGAGTTGACGGCCAGGCCCGAAGCTTTTGTCGACAAGACCGTCCAGGTCAAGGGCAAGGTCACCGAAGTTTGTCAGATGATGGGCTGCTGGATGGCCATCTCCGATCCAGCATACGAACAGGTCGATTCGCATCAAAGTGGATGATGGAGACATCGTATTTCCGAAGGACTCGGCCGGGAAGACGGCGATTGCCGAGGGCAAGCTGGTCAAGATCTCGCTCACAAAAGAACAGTCCATCGCGCAGGCCCGGCACGAAGCCGAGGAGCAGGGCCGCAAGTTCAATCCTGATTCGGTGAAGGGCCCATCGGTGCTCTATCAGATTCAGGGCGCAGGCGCTGTTCTGGTCGACTAAGCGCAATGAAATACCGAAATTTTATTCTTTCTCTGATTTTCGCTGCCCTCGTTCCCGCAGCGTTGGCGCAACCCGCGCATACCGAACTCAAGAAACCGAAACTGGTGCTGGGCATCGTCATCGACCAGTTCCGATACGATTACCTCAATCGCTTCCACAAGGAATACACGGGCGCTTTCGCCCGGATGTTTCAACGCGGTGCAGTGTTCACGAACGCGCATCACGAGCACTTCCCCACCGTTACGGCGATCGGCCATTCGACATTCATGTCTGGCGCCACGCCATCGATCAGCGGCATCGTGAACAACGCCTGGTACGACCGCACTACGGGCAAGAATGTTACGAGCGTGTCGGATGAGAGCACGCAGCTTACTGGGTGCTCCGGGGATCGGGTCGTCGCCGCGGCGCTTGCTGGCGAGCACCATCGGCGACGAGCTGAAGATTTCCGGCAAAAAGTGCAAGGTGATCGGAGTTTCCATTAAGGACCGCAGTGCAATCCTTCCCGGAGGTCACGCCTCTGATGGGGCGTATTGGTTCGATGGCGGCACGGGCAACTTCGTCTCCAGCACATTCTACTTCCCGGACCTTCCGCAGTGGGTGAAGGATTTCAATCAGCAACGGCTCGCCGACAAGTATGCCGCGGCGGAGTGGAAGGCCATAGATTCGGACAAAGTATTCAAGAAGATGCCTGCCGGCGCGGGTCCGCCATTATATAACGGCCTCGAAGCGACGCCGTTTGGCAACGACCTGATCGAAGCCTTCGCGGAGCGCGCCATTGACGCGGAGCAGTTGGGTACGCATCCCGACACAGACGTGCTCACGGTCAGTTTCTCGGCGAACGACTACGTGGGCCACGCACTGGGCCCGGATGCTCCGGAGGTGAGAGACATATCACTACAGACCGATCGGCTGATCCTAAAGCTGTTGGACTATGTGGATTCCAAGGTGGGCGACGGCAACACGCTCGTAGTTCTTACGGCCGATCACGGAGTCGCGCCGGTGCCTGAAGTGAACCAGCAGCGCAGGATGCCCGGCGGGCAGGCTCAGCCAGGCTGAGTTGTTCGCCGCCATCCAGAACGTTCTATCCGCAAAGTATGGCGAAGGCAAGTGGATCGTGGGTGCTGCGGGGCCCATACCGTATCTTAACCAGGACCTCATCCGCGAGAAGAAGTTGGTTCCCGCCGACGTGGAAAGAACGGCCGCCGACGCCGTTCGCGCTCTGCCGCACATCTTCCGAGTCTTCACGCGGGAGCAATTGATGTACGGCACGTCGCCCCCGGACCGCTTCAGCACGCGCGTACGAAATGGCTTCTATCCCGCGCGTTCCGGCGACATCGTGGTGGTGCCGGACGCGTATTGGATCTACGAAGCGCATGGAACTTCGCATGGTACACCCTTCAATTACGACACTCACGTTCCGGTCATATTCATGGGGCCGAACATTGTCCCAGGACGGTACGACGAGCAGATAGCGGTGAACGACATCGCACCGACGATCGCGACGATCCTAGAGATCGAGTTTCCCAGCGGGTCCGTCGGACGTGTCCTGGGCGAGATGTTCGCGCACTGATTCAACGATGACGACATGAATCTCGCCTGGCCCGTGCACGCCGCGCACGAGAATCTGCTCGATATCGGCAGTGCGGCTGGGACCGGTGATCAGCACCATGGAACTGGTGATCCGCGCTGGTTCAGGTACCACCGCGAATAACTCGTCCAGGCTCGTAAGAATGCGATCAGCAGGTATAACTGCGACGTGAACCGGGGGAAGCAGCGAAATCAGGCGCGCCTCGGCGGGACCCGCGATCATCACCAGCGTCCCGGTGTTGGCCAACGCGTAATCGGCGCTCGTGACGCCAACGGCCACCGTCGAACACGCCTGCCGCAAAGCGGATGGATCCGAAAATCCGCTGCGCACTCCAGCGCGCGAGGGAATGCCGCAGTCGGCGAGAAACGGCGAGTTGGATGCCACTGCGTCCCGTCCGGCGATAACCCGCTCCACGTAGTCACCTGCCTCTTGAGGCGAGTGCACGCACTCGGTCTTACCCGCCAGCAACTCGAGTCTGTGCCGGAACTCCGCAATGCGCTGCTGCCGACCGATGTCGACGGGAATGCGCAAGTCCACGGCGGGTGGGGAGTCCCGGAGTCTGTCCAGCCGATCGCCCGAGTGCGGCGCGAACTTTCTGAAGCAGTTGGTCGCGCGCCATCAATGCCTCGCGGCGGCGGCGCGCTTACGCCACATCGCGCGGAAACTCTGGGTTGGCGGCGGGGGAAGGTCTCGCACCTCCATCCAAGCCTTGAGCGGCCCCACGTTCAGGAATCCAGGAAGGCGGCTTATCCAGCGCGGCCCTTCCGGACCGGAATCCATAGCCGGCGCCATCAGGGATGCGAGGCGAGATAGCGCCCGATACATTGCGGGCCGAAGCATTACCCACGCCCACGCGCGAAAGACCCACTTTTCCGAACGATTCGTACCTTCTCGCGTCTTCGCTTCCACCACCTCAGAGCGAAGCTCCAGCAGTATGCGGGGGATGTCGATCTTCACCGGGCACACTTCCGCACATGCCCCGCACAAACTGGAGGCGAAAGGGAGCCACGGGTCTTTTTGAACGCCCGCGAACTGCGGCGTGATGATCGCGCCAATCGGGCCCGAGTAGACCCACGGGTAATTGTGTCCGCCGATCTTCCGATAGACCGGGCAATGATTCAGGCAGGCGCCGCAGCGGATGCAATACAACGATTCACGCTTGTCTTTATCGGCCAGCAACTTGGTGCGTCCGTTGTCGAGCAAAATGAGATAGAACTCTTCGGGACCGTCCAGTTCACCGGTGCGGCGAGGGCCGGAGATGAACGAGGTATAAACAGTCAAGGGCTGGCCCGTAGCGCTGCGGCCGAGCAGTTTTAAGAACAGCGGCAAATCCTGAGCGCGCGGTATGAGCTTTTCGATACCGGCGATCGCAATGTGAATCTTCGGCGCCGAGGACGTCAAGCGCCCATTTCCTTCGTTCTCAACGACCACTACCGCGCCCGATTCGGCAACCACGAAGTTTGCGCCCGTGATGCCGATGTCGGCCGCCAGGAATTTCTCCCGCAGCGTCGCCCGGGCGATCATGGTCTGCTTCTCCACCACGATCTCGCGTTCGACACCGAGCTTTTCGGTGAACAGATCTGCCACCTGGTACCGCGTCATGTGTAATGCCGGGGCGACGATATGGTACGGCCGCTGATGGGCCAATTGGATGATGTATTCGCCCAGATCGGTCTCCACGGCTTCCAGATGGTTGTGTTCCAGCCGCTCGTTGAGGTCCACTTCCTCCGTCGTCATCGACTTGGACTTAACGATCAAATGGGAGCCGCGCTGCTTGGCAAGTCCGAGTACGAAGTCCGCCACTTCAGCAGCGTCGCTGCAAAACACGACCTTGCCGCCGTTGCGCTCGACATTTGCTTCCACCTGTTCGAGGTAGTAGTCGAGGTTCTCAATCGTATGCTTCTTGATCAGGTTTGCCTTGGTCCGCATGTCCTGATACTCGGGAAGCAGGTCGCCTCCCACCGCGCCCTGCCGCTTCGCAATCAGCCGCCCGGTAGCGGTGTAGATCGCAAGTTGGAGAGCCGGGTCGGCTATGGTTTGATCGATTTTTTCGGAGTAGGTGGCAGACATACTTCAACGGCTTGCGAGGACTTCGGCCAGATGCATGGTCCGGATCGGACTGCCGGCGCGGGAGAGAACACCCTGCAGTTGCATCAGACAACTGGAGTCGAGCGACACCACGGTATCGGCGCCGGTACGCAGGATGCTGTCAATTTTTGTTCGCCCCATACCTCCGGAGACGCTGGGAAACTTCACCGAGAACGTGCCGCCGAAGCCGCAGCATTCCTCTGCTGCATCCATTTCATGCAGGGTGAGTTCTCGAACGTTGGCCAACAGGCGGCGAGGCGGGTCTTTAATCTTCAACTCGCGGAGCGCGTGGCAACTGTCGTGATAGGTAACGGTGTGAGGAAATCGCGCACCAACATCGTCTACCCCGAGCACGCCTGTCAGGAACGCCGAAAACTCATAAGTACGCGAGGCGATGTTCCTTATCTGCTCCATTCGGGCTTCATCGTCGCGGAACAAATCCGCGTAATGGTGGCTCACCATCGCCGTGCAGGAACCGGATGGCGATACGATGTATTCCGAGTCCTTGAAAACTCCGAGGAAGTGCTCCGCCACCCGGCGCGCTTCGTCGCGATAACCGCTGTTGAAACGCGGGCTGACCGCAGCACGTCTGGGCTTCAGGGAAATCGACGACGCACCCGGCGCGCTCCAGCACGTCCGCCATCGCCATGCCCACTTTTGGAAACACCTGGTCCACGACGCAGGTGACGAACATCGAAACGCGGAGCCCCATGAAGCTAGAATTGTAACAACGAACGAATGCCAGCTTTTGTTTGTTCTACTTGCGGCGTCCAATATGTCGAGAGTGCGAAGCCGCCGGATACGTGCATGATTTGCCAGGACGAGCGCCAGTATGTGGGCCTGCTCGGGCAAGAATGGACCACGATCGAGGAGTTGCAGGGCGATCATCGCAATCATTTTGTAGAGGAAGAACCAGGGTTGCGCAGTTTCTCGACGGAGCCAAAGTTCGGGATCGGCCAGAGGGCCTTCGTCCTGCAGGCTCCACAAGGCAATGTCCTATGGGACTGTGTATCGCTGTTCGATGATCAGACGCGTGAGAAGATCGGCAGCGGTCTCACCGCGATTGCGATCTCGCATCCGCACTATTATGCAACCTGCGTCGAATGGAGCCGCGCGTACGGCAACGTGCCAATTTACATTCACGAAGCGGATCGGCAATGGGTGATGAACCCTGACCCGGTAATCCGATTCTGGAGGGGCGACACGCACGATCTCGGAGACGGCTTAACCCTGATCCGCTGTGCCGGGCATTTTGAAGGCGGAACGGTTCTGCACTGGAACCGTGGATCAGGCGCGCTCCTGACCGGCGACATCATCCAGGTAGTGCCGGACCGCCGTTGGGTGAGCTTCATGTATAGCTACCCCAATCTAATTCCGTTGAACGCCCGTGCGATCACACGAATCCTGCAAGCTGTCGAGCCATTTTCCTTCGATCGGGTCTACGGCGCGTTTCCAATGATGACGGTGCGCGAAGATGGGAAGGGAGCGATTGCGCGGTCCGCCCGGCGGTATCTGCAAGCAATCCGGGATTAAGGCTTCACCAAATGCGTCTGTTGCTCGTGTTTTCGGTTTTTCTATGTGTTCTGGGTGCCCAGAACTGGGAATCGGCAAAGGATCTGCCGGGGATCGATCTCGGCGGGTTGAACCCGGACCAGCGCTCGGCCGCCCTGAAGGTGCTGCGTGAGGAGAGCTGCAATTGCGGGTGCACGATGAAGATCGCGGAGTGCCGGTTCAAGGATCCGCAATGCACCTACAGCAGGTCGCTGGCAAACGAAGTGGTCAAAGATCTGAAAGCCGGCAAGACCCTGGATCAGGTGCGTCTCATCGTCAACGAGTTGGCGAAGCAAGCACCAGCCGAGCGCAAGGTGCTGGAGGATCCGGTCCCTATTTCGACTCAGGGCGATCCGGTCCGAGGGCCGGCAAACGCGAAGATCACCATCGTCGAGTTCTCAGATTTTCAATGCCCGTACTGCTCAATAGCCGCGCCCAAGGTGCTGGCGTTGGCGGATCAGTATCCGAAGGACGTCAAGGTGGTCTTCAAACAATTTCCGCTGGACATGCACCGCCAGGCGCATTTAGCCGCCGAGGCGTCCCTCGCGGCTCATGCACAGGGAAAGTTCTGGCCCATGCACGACAAGATGTTCGCGAATTTCCGGCAGTTGTCGCGGGACAACATCCTGCGTTGGGCCGCGGAGGCCAGCCTGGATGTGCCGCGCTTCACCAAGGAACTAGACTCCGGTCAGTATCGCGCCGCCGTGGACAAAGAGTTGAACGAGGGAATGAACGCGGGCGTGATGGGAACGCCCAGCTTTTTTATCAACGGAAAACGATATAACGGCCCAATGGAAGCGGAAGTTCTCAAGCCGATTCTGGATTCGGAACTGCATCCCGCCGCCGCGAAGAAACGCTAACAGGCCATCATAGTCGGAAGCCGCTGCCTGTCGCGTCGCTATCCGAGTCATATCCCTACCACCGACTTGAGGCCGCAAGCTGGGCTCCATTTTGTGCTGTTGAATGGCCAGCACGTTCGTGGTAGCAATATTTCACGCCGTCCTCTCCGGCGATAGCGTAAATCGCATGACGGGATGCAGCCGGATCGGCGGCTACAATGGAGATGTCGCCTACCTCAACCTTGCGCGCGCCCTTGCATGCCTCGATCGCCGGTGGCTACGTTTCGTAGGTTGCTTTCCATTTGGTCCTAGCAGGTACGCCGGAATCGCCCAAAGTAGCAAGTCAAGGATGCATGACGGTGCGCCCGCAATGGTTTCATCACCGCGACGACATTGAGCTTGCGGATGTCACCTGTGGCACCGGCCATTGTCTTGTACATACAAAAGGTATGTGGAATCCAAGATGAGGTGGGGTGTAGCCGTTGAGGCCGACATTATCTACTGCCACAATGCCAAGAGTCGCTGAAGCCAGCAAAATCGGATCGTTCGGCGTGACTCCGTAGAGCTGTGATTATCCCTCCGTTCCCGCGAATTGTCGATTGCTGGCCGAGCACGGGTAAGTATGTGCCGATACCAACTCTCCCGCGACATGCTCCGCCCTGCGTTCGGAGCTAAGACTCATAGTCATATCTCAGCGGCAGAACATTTCCGTTAACACCTTGTTCTAATCGGGAAAGTCCGCATGCATAGGGTAGGACAGCTTCATCGGACCGTTATTGGCGCCGTAGAGTCTGCCCCGCCCCACAGCGTCACAAATTGACCGGGATCTTTAACGGGGAGCAAACGCAGCAGAACTAGATCCACCAGAGTGGGCATAGGTGTTGACGCCGATTCCCAGAGCCCGAGAAAGAACAGCGATGGAGACGAGGGCTGGAAGTTTCCGTAATGTACGGGAGGGCAAAGCGAGGTTTCTGGACGAAGTTTCCCACGGACGGTAATACCCCTCGAATGAGACGAGGTCACCGTCCGCGAGAAGGCTTAGTACTAACGCGTCGGAACTGGAGTTAACTCGCGGCTGGCGATAATGTGATCGACGATTCCATAGCTAAGCGCCTGTTCAGACTCCATGATGTAGTCACGGTCGACGTCGCGGGCAATCCGTTCAATCGGCTGACCGGTAGCGTTAGCCAGAATTTCATTTAGCGTCTGCCGCATGCGCAGGATCTCTTTGGCGTAGATGTCGATGTCGGTAGCCTGTCCGGCCAAGCCGCTCATCGAGGGCTGGTGGATCAGCACGCGTGAGTGAGGCAACGTATATCGTTTGCCCTTCGTGCCGCAGGCCAGCAGGACGGCCGCCATGGAAGCCGCCTGGCCGATGCAATACGTCACGATATCCGGCTCCACCAGGTTCATCGTGTCCAGAATCGCCAGTCCAGCCGTAATCGATCCCCCGGGAGAGTTGATGTACAGTGATATGTCCTTCTCCGGATCTTCCGCCGCGAGGAACAACATCTGAGCCATCACAACGTTGGCCACGTTGTCGTCTATCGGTGTGCCCAGGAAGACGATGTTCTCCTTGAGCAGGCGCGAGTAAATATCGAATGCTCGCTCCCCACGCGATGTCTGTTCGACGACCATGGGGACCAGGACGGAATTCTGCATTCTGTTCACCTCTTGTAAGCTAACCTCGCCGGGCAATGGCGACTGTTTCATGGCGCGACTCTTATATTTTTCGTGCGCCCGTTCAGGTCGGAAATCTTCTGCTTTCGACCATTGTGCCCTCTTGATACCTTTATGATACGCGAACCCAAGACCTAATGCTCCGCGGCGGCTCAGGCCGATCTACTACTCGGGAAAGAATTGACCCGAATAGTTGTCCGAAAGGTAGGATAGTCGTAACAGATGTCCGCTTTTATTCCAGCCTCACCGGGCGGCGTCCGCGTTCTCATCGCCGATGATAGCGTCGTGTCGCGGCATTTGTTGGATGCTACGCTGCGGAAATGGGGTTACGACGTAGTCGTCGTTTGCGACGGTATTGAAGCCTGGAAGCAACTGCAAAAAGCGGACGCGCCCAGCATCGCCATACTCGACTGGGTTATGCCCGGCCTCACTGGGCCGGAAGTCTGTCATCTGGTGAGAAAGCGCGGTCGCGAGCGCTATACTTATCTGCTGCTACTCACATCGAAAAGCCTGAGAGAAGATCTGATCGAGGGGATGGAGTCCGGAGCGGACGACTACCTCATCAAACCGTTCGATCAGCACGAACTGAAGGTCCGGCTTCGCGCTGGTACCCGGATCATTGAGCTACAGTCGGAATTGTTAGCCGCCAGGGAGGCGCTCCGGGAGCAGGCTACGAAAGATTTCCTGACTTGCGTTTGGAACCGGTCCTCGATTCTGGACACGTTGGACCGGGAGTTGACGCGCAGCGGTCGCGAGCAAAGGCCCCTGGGTCTGCTTATGGCAGATCTCGACAAATTCAAGTTGATCAACGATACGCACGGGCACTTCGCCGGTGATGCCGCCCTGAAGGAGGCGGTGCGCCGGATGCAGTCCTGCATTCGTTCCTACGATGCGATTGGACGTTATGGCGGCGAGGAGTTTCTGATTGTGCTGCCAGGTTGCGACGAGGCGCGCACGTTCCGGCAAGGAGAGCGTTTACGCCAGCAACTGCGCAGCGCGCCGATTATGATAGGCGACGAGGCGCTTACGCTGACCGGCAGCTTCGGCGCGACCAGCGTCGCTCCTGGCCAGGCCATAGCGACGGATGTATTGATACGGACTGCCGATCAGGCCCTGTACAGAGCCAAACGTGAGGGACGGGACAGAGTGGTCTACTTGGGCGAGGAGATGACGGCAACGTAGCTGTTCTCTCTACTCCATCGATTTCTGCCGCGCGACCTGGAAGTGACTCAGCCCAGCGGCGTATTGAGCTATACCCTTGTACAACGCCTCCGCGATCTTCTGCCGGTACTCGGGCTTTTTCATCAACCCCTCGTCGCGCGGATTGCTAAGAAAGCCCACTTCGGCGAGCACGGAAGGCATGGAAGCACCAATCAGAACCACGAACGGAGCCTTCTTGACTCCTCGATCCTTGGAGCTCGAATTCACTCGCGCCGACACGTTGGATAGAGAGGTTTGAACGCGAACGGCAAACTCGCGCGATTCCTCCAGCTTGTCCTTCAGCGCGATCTTCTGAACCAGGTCTCGCAAATCGTAGATTGATCGTTCCGAACTGGCATTCTCTCTCGCGGCCACTTCCAGTGCGCTCTTGGATGTTGTGAAGTTCAGGTAATAGGTCTCGATTCCCGAAGCCGAACTCGACGGAGATGAATTGGCGTGGATGGAGAGGAACAAATCGGCTTTGCCGCGGTTCGCGATACGAGTTCGCTCTTCCAGAGGGATGAACCGGTCGTCGTCTCGGGTGTACATGACCTCACTGGACAACCGCGACTCGATCAGGTCGCCCAGGCGCTTGGCGATATCCAGCACCAGATCCTTTTCCAGGAGACCAGTTGGCCCCCGAGTACCGCCGTCATGGCCGCCATGACCTGGATCAAGCACGACTCGGCCCAACTTCAACCCGAGGACGCGCGTCATGGAGCGGTCGCCCGATGAATTTCGGCGCGCGGCGAGTGCTGGCGCCGGCGAATGTTCCGATCGGCCCGTGACAGCCGGTGTCTCCGTACGCGTTGAGCTTACCAGCGGGTCCCGTCCAACAGCAGCGGACGGTCGGCTCACCACTGTTCGAGGCGCGCGTTCCACAGCGGGACCCGGCTTGAGCGACGGAAGATCCAGCTTGGAAGCTGCCGGCAGCTTCATCGAAATCGAAGTGGTTGCAGCAGCGTTCTCGAGGCGCGCAGGCGTGGACTCGGACGTTTTCGGGGCACTCATTGCGGCTGGGGCCGAGGGCGGCAATGGAACCTTCTCTGACGGCCGTATCTCGATAATCAGGCGAGTCGGGTTGGAGAGCTGCGAGGCGACCGCATTCGCGCCGCCGCTTAGATCGATCACAATACGAGTGGTCCCGGGCTGGCTTTCCGCGATTCGGATCTGTTTCACAAACCGATCACCAACCGCGATTTTTTCGACACGATTGGGCACTCGCGCGGGCTTTACTCCGGTGATGTCAAAGAATATTCGATCCGGGTTGGAGAGCCGGTCGTAGTGGAACTCAAAGTCGCTGGTGACCTCGACGGCGATTCGGGTGGCTTCCGCAAGGGACCAAAAGCGGACGTCGGTGACCCGGCCCCGCGTGTCGCTCTCCCGCGGTTCAGCCGACAACTTTGCGCTTTTCGAAGAGGCTTGCGAGGGCGTCAGCGAAACCAGGCAGAGCAGCGGCGCTGCGGCCAACGCCTGAAAACTATTCCACCGGCCCGTGACTGACATTCTCACCTCGTACGGAGAAAGATCCTGCCCTGGTCGTCCTCATACTTTTCCAGTTTCGGGTGCTCCTCAACAGCCTTCGCCGCAGCCGCCATAGCCGGCTTGCGATCCGCTGCGCGCCGGGCATCTCCATACTTCTTACCCACCCGAAAGACGTACTGCTGAGTCTCCGCGTACGGTGGAATCCAGCCGTACTTAACTACCGCACCCTCGCCGGCATTGTAGGCAGCCAGCGCCAGCCGATCGTCGCCGAAGAGGTTCTTCAGATACTTTAGGTAGCGCACCCCTCCATCGATGTTCTCTCTGGGATTGAAACTGTTCTTCACTCCGAACCGGCGGGCTGTGGATGGAATCAGCTGCATCAGCCCCTCGGCGCCTTTGTTTGAGACCGCGTAAGGATTGTAGTTGCTCTCCACCTGGATGACTGAGTGCACCAGCAGGGGGTCCAGATCATAGGATTGCGCCGCCTGATTAACCAATTCCTCGAGTCCGGCGCTTTCCAACGCCGGCCCACTCCAAGACTTACCGGGCGATTTGGCGGGCATGACCTTGGAATTTACAACGACGCTGCGTACCAGGCGGCCGGTACGGAGGTCAGCCTTGACGACGGTGGCCGCAGCGTGTACCGGCTGGACGCTGCCCGCCGCCTGTACTACGGCCGAGCTGATGATTCCCAAGAATAATAAAAAACCAATGTACGGCATTCTACTCTCTAGCGAGCGCGTAATATCCAGCCTGCCGTGGGACGCGAGTTCTTAACCTGAGCAATGCTATTATCATCTCATGTGCGGAGCCGCCTCTGTGCCCGCCGCCGGGTTCGTGCTTGCAGGAGGTCGGAGTATTCGCATGGGTAGCGACAAGGCTCTGCTCTCCCGCCGTGGCGCGGACGCTTCTCGAACACACCGCCTGCCACGTTCGCGAAGCTGTTGGAAATGTGACAATCGTTGCCGATCCCAAGAAGTACGCACATCTTGGACTCCCTTTGATCGCGGACAAGCACCAGAGCTGCGGGCCCCTTGGCGGCCTCATCACTGCGCTCGACGCTTCTCAAGAGGCTTGGAATCTGATACTCGCCTGCGACATGCCGGACGTCGCCGCCCCGTTCCTGAAAGCGTTGCTCAGTGCCGCCGCATCCCAAGCGGGATCGTGCGAATGCCTTGCTGCAGAGGGGCCACGCGGTCTGGAACCCTTGTGTGCCGTTTATCACCGCAGTGCGCTCGGAAAACTCCGGGACGCACTCCAGCGGAACATACTCACCATGCGAACAGTGGCTGATTCCCTCCACACCCGTCTCTTCGCCGTTTCCGCGGTCGGCACGCTGCGGAACATAAATACACCCGAGGACTGGGCAGCGTATGAGTGAAGACTTATCGCACTACATAGAATTTCGCCACGTGTATAAGACGTTCGATCGTCCCATTTTGGTCGACATCAGCTTCCACGTGGATGCCGGCGAGACTCTAGCCATCATCGGCCGCAGCGGGGTCGGCAAATCGGTGAGTCTCGGCCACATTATGGGATTCCTCAAGCCTGACCAGGGACGCGTGATCGTGTCTTATTCCGACATCACAGATTATACGGAGGCGGAAATGCGTCGCATCCGTAAAAAGGTGACGATGGTATTCCAGTCGGGAGCCCTGTTTGATTCGCTCACGGTCGGTGAGAACATCCTGTTCAGTCTGGAGTTGCGCGACGATTACGATGAAGCAAACAAAGAGGATGTCGTTGATGGTCTACTGAAGATCGTGGATCTTCTGGAATATAAGGACGTCTACCCCACCGACCTGTCCACCGGGTTTAAACGTGCCATCGCCATCGCCCGGGCGATGGCCGCGCAGCCCGAGTGCATCCTATACGACGAGCCTACGACAATGGTGGATCCCATTATGTCTGACCACTTGGGCAACCTCATGCTGCGGCTGAAAAAGGAGCTCCAGCTAACTTCCGTGGTAGTCACGCACGACCTCGATTTGATGCGTAAGGTTGCCGACCGCGTTGTGTTTCTGTTCGAGGGAAAGGCCATTTTCTTTGGTAAGACCGAGGATCTCGAAAAGGCGGACCATCCCCATATCCGCGAATTTCTTGCCATGGATCGCGTTGAGATCGGATAGCCGTTAAGCGGCTCGCACCCAGCACCATTGATGTCACCAAGGGCGTGCAAACATTGGTTCATCGGCGCCGTTGAGTACATCGGGACCGACACTCGAGAGTCAGTCCATCTGCGTGCAATCCTGTGATCCGAGCAAGCCGTTAAACCGAATTGCTGGCAGCAGTTTCCGCGGTTCCGAGGCGGTAAGTTTGCGGGAGACAGGCGAGGCCAAACTTCGGTTAGAAGTGCTCGGATGCACAAGCCTGGCTGTCTGAATTCTGCGGGATTCGAAGGTCGGCGAGCGTAGCTTCGAGGTTCGCCTGCGCGGCCCGGGTAAGAGCGGCATCTGCGCCGCGCGATTCGAACAACGTGGATAGCTTTTCTACGTCGGAGATAACTTTCACAAGGAAATATGAAAGCGCCTCCCGCTCGTTGTGACTCAATACGGTTCCCATATCAGCCTATGAGCCTGGCGACAAATGCCGCCGGTTTACAATGTAGGGTATTCGTATATTATCAGGCTTCTTAATCTCTGTCCAGATCGGGTCAAGCTTTATTTCTTGAAATTATCGATGAACTTTCACAGTTATAAAACTATTCGTGCCAGATATTCATTGTTATGCAACTGAGTGGAAAGATCGCGATCATCACCGGGGCGGGCAACGGGATCGGCCGGGCTTTGGCCCACGAATTCCACCAGCAAAAGGCCACCGTGGTCGCCGCGGACATCGACGGCGCTGCCGCCGAGAGTACCAGTAGGGAGGTAGATGGGCTGGGGCTCGAGGTGGACGTCTCCAACGAGCCAGAAATCATCCGCCTCGTCCAAACGACCCTGCGCGAATTCGGACGCATCGACCTGTTTTGCTCCAATGCAGGAATTATGGTCCAGGGGGGTCTTGAAGTGCCGAACGGGGACTGGGGCCGCATCTTCACCGTAAATGTGATGGCCCACGTATATGCCTCGCGGGCGGTTCTGCCGCATATGCTGGAACGCGGCGAGGGATACATAGTGCAGACAGTTTCCGCCGCTGGCTTACTCAGCCAGATCGGTTCGGCGCCGTACTCGGTCACCAAACACGCGGCTCTAGCCTTTGCAGAATGGCTTGCAATCACCTATGGCGAGCGAGGGATCAAAGTCTCAGTGGTTTGTCCACAGGGAGTCCGGACGGCGATGCTCCTCGGGTCGGATACCGGACCAGCCCGATTTCTGAGGGACACCGCCATCACGCCGGAGCAAGTGGCCGATGCCGTGGTGAACGGTATTGGCGAGGAAAAGTTCCTGATACTGCCGCATCCGGAAGTGGGCGAGTACTTTCGCCGCAAGGCGGGGGATTACGACCGCTGGCTCCATGGCATGCGACGTTTGCAGGCTAGGGTGCTTCCGCTCAACAAAGTCGAGAACGACTAAACCTACGGTCGAGATTTCGGCCGCTCCGTTCCCAGCAGACTCGCGTTGATCGCCTCGAGCTGGCTTACCAGTCCTTGGGTCCGACCACGTTCCCAGCTATGTCCCACGACTACGTTGACGTTCTCGCCGCGGCGCGTCAGGGATGTAATCCAAAATACTATTGACGTGAAAAGCACACCCATCGAAATGGTCCCGAGCAGAATGTACTTATTGGGACCGAATAAGTTTGCGGCGAAGCGGGTCAAGGCGCGGCAAATCAGATAGCATGAGTACCCGGTAGCTAATGACAGCACATTGCGGGTGAGTGGGATCGGAAACCACAATACGAAAGCCATGACCAACACCAGGAACGCCATAAGTGCGAAGGCTGTAACCCGGAACACTAAGAAGAAGTGCTCGAGGATAGCGAAGTGCCCGGGACCGGTCTGCGGATAAACGAGAGCAAAAAGGAGCGAGCCGAGAATAGCCAGTGCGAATGCGAAACGTATAAACGAACGGCCGGACCGGGCGATCCCTGGGTAGTTCCGCACGACAAGCGAGAAAAGCTCAATGACGAGGCCGATGAGTACCAGCGAGAAAACGGTCTCGTAGGCCGCGTAAACATACAAATACACGATTTTCGATCGCGGAACTGCAAGCAAGCCGAGGTCCGCGATCTCACACAGCAAAGAGAGTGATACAAACTTGTATCGGTGCAGAAGGCGTTCATGCCACAACCGGATCAGTAGAATGCCTGCGGCAATTGGTACGGCGAAGGATAAGACTTTTTCGAGATAGGAAAGACTTATTGCCATTCGGTATCACTATTCTAACTTAATGGTACATGGGCGTAACCCGCGCTGACGTGCGCACAACGGGCACTCAGGATCAGCGTGGGTCCGGGAGACAGAGCCGGAAATGCCAACCGGCCTGCGAAGGACGAACGCTATCGCGCGCGCGGAGGAACGGTGCTATCACCGGGGCACGGGCCGCAAGTGGGCCACGGCCCTTCAGCCGTCGCCACGCTGGTGACGGCAGCAAATTGAAGAGCTAGGATGGCGGCGAACACGATCTTTTTCAACATTTTTTAAAATCTCCTGGGTTGTTTCGGACTACCTGCCTAGCATAAACGTACTAGGCTGATTAAACTGAAACATTTATTACTTTTTCTGGAATCAGAACAGGCACCGTCGGAACCTTCGATCTTTAGGTCTTGTGTATATGAATTACAACTCGAATGTTTCCTCATTAGATGCTTTTAAGGAGCATTTACCGGCGGCCTCGCGGGCCGGGCGAATGCACCACTGACGCCGCACCCGAAGGGCTTTGCGCTAACTCGGGCCGTTGGCGGCGCACACCGACGATGGGAAATGTGGTTTACTGGGCAGAAGGAAATAGCGAGATGAAGCGGCTGACAAACCGCGGGGGTCTGGAACGGGATGCCATTTCCGATCTCTGGCGCAACACGCTGTCCCAGATTCCGGCGGTCTTCGGACGTTTGGTCTACTTAGCCGCTCTTCGCGACGAGAACTCCGGCCGCTACCAACACCACGGACTCGCCCTGGTTTTCGGCGAGGCGGAGGCGGACCGTGCCTTACGCCGCAGTCACGTACAGACGTTCTCAGAGTGGTTATGCTTCAACCTCGAGCAACAAATGGCCGACCTTACTCTTTACCTGTCTTCGCTGACGGACGAACGCCGTCGGGTGATTGAGACATGGCTTCGCCTGGAGCCGTTCCGGGCTTTGGTACCGAGTTCCGCCACCCGGGCCGAAAATGAGCTGTACCGCTCCGATTTCCGTATTCTGCTGGGGTTACTCAAGAACGAGTACGGCGTCTCCGCGCCGGATCCAGACGCATAGCGATACCCGAGACCTGCCCGATGATGTCGATGTCCGCCGGATAACTATAGACCTCCGGCAAACACTGCGACGCCGGGTGAGGCTGCAGGACCAACTGTTCGTCTTTCAGGCTGCACCAGCAACAGGCGTAGCCTTGGCGATGCTCGAAGAAATAAATGGGCCGGTCGAATTCGTTCGACCACCCGCCATTCACCGGCTTGCGACGGCTCTCGTCGATCAAGACGAGAGAACCGGGTTGAAGAATCGGATACATCCTCCAATCCTGCGTACCGATAAACCCGTAGCGGTGGTTCTTCAGATCGAAATCCCCCAGCATCGCCAGGGGCAGTTTACCCCAACGTTGTATCACGCGGCTCAGGAAAGTCGTATGACGGACATCGATACCCGGGTCAAGGGAGAGCGGAACCTCAACGTCGCCAGTTCCCGCGTCGAAACCGATGACGTGGGTCTCCTCAATGTCGATAGAGCGTGCGTCTGTAGGCAAATCGCTCAGCCCGATGCCGTACCACTGCAACACGTTAGCGAGTTCCAGACGATAGATCGCGCAAAGAGAATAGAGCCGGTAGATGGAAGGGACCGTCCCTTTGTTTTCAATGTCCGCAAGACGGCTTAGCGCAATCGTGAACTCTTCATTGTTGTGCCGCGCGGCGATCTTGGAGCTTGCTTCCTCCACCTCGCGGTATCGTAGATTCAGCCGTTCCCGGGCCTGCTTGAGCTTCTTGCCGGCTTCATCGGAGGAGGTGTCGTTCGCGGCGCTTGGGGGGCGGGTAATCATGTCGGAAAGCCTCAAGTCACATGCCTTGAGTGAATTATAGCCGCGTATGCCCAGGCAGGCAAGAGCAGTATAGACTTTATGTTCTGATTTCAGAACACAATCTCATCGTCGGAGGGTTCGTGAAGATCGTAGTAGGAATCTCAGGCGCCAGCGGCGTGATATATGGCTGGCGATTATTAGATAAATTAGGGGAATATCCAGGCGTCGAGACACATTTAATCTTAAGCCGCGCCGGTGAACGCACCGCTTTTCTTGAAATGGGAAAGATTGCCGCCGACTTTAAATTAATGGCCCATTATTATTACCCGGTGGAGGACATTGGAAGCCAGGTGGCCAGCGGATCCGCACTGATGGACGCGATGGTGATCGCACCTTGCTCTATTCATACCATGTCGGCGATTGCCGCAGGCATCAGTTCCAACCTGTTGATTCGCGCGGCTGACGTTATGCTGAAGGAGCGCCGCAAATTGGTCCTGATGATCCGTGAAATGCCGTTCCACCTCGGCCACCTACGGAGTATGGTGGCCTTGGCGGAGATGGGCGCCATTATCGCGCCTCCCGTGCCGGCCTTCTACACCAAACCGGAGACAGTGGACGACATCGTGAATCACAGCGTGGATCGGGTACTCGACCTGATCGGGCTTCCCTCGCCCGATGCACGGCGCTGGGAAGGCTCACGCGCGCCGAAGGCAAACTCGTGACCTTACCCGTGGCGTTTCAAGGCGAACCGGGAGCCTTCAGCCAGCAGGCGATCCGGCAGTTCCTGGGCGAGCGCGCCTCTATCCTGCCCTGCCAGCGCTTCGACCAGGTATTTCGCGCACTGGAATCGGACCAGGCTCGCGCGGCTGCGATTCCCATCGAGAACACACTGCACGGGTCCGTGCACGAGAATTACGATCACCTGTTGCACTTCGATTTCGAGATCGTGGCCGAAACCGACGTTCGGATCGTGCACAACCTCATTGCCCTGCCGGAAGTCAGCTTCAAGAAAGTGAGCCGCGTCTTCTCGCATCCTGTAGCCATCAACCAGTGCCTCGATTTTTTCGCAAACAATCCCCAAGTGGAGCGCGTGCCGTTCTACGACACAGCCGGCAGCGTAAAGATGATTGTTGAAGAGCAACTGTCGGACGCAGCTGCCATCGCCTCCCGAATCGCGGCGGAGACTTATGGAGCGAAGATTCTCCGACGATCCATTGAGGATGACCGCCGCAATTTCACTCGATTCTTCCTGCTACGGAAGCGCGGCTCGCCGGCGCTGAAGCTGGCCGGAACGCCGAGTCGCGAGTGCAAGACGTCGCTGGTGTTTACGACGCGAAACATTCCTGGAGCTTTGTTCCGGGCGTTGAGCGCCTTCGCGCTGCGGGATTTGAACATGACCAAGATCGAGTCGCGGCCGCTCCGTGGGAAGCCGTGGGAGTACCTTTTCTATCTGGACCTTGTGGGTAAGATCGGCGATGCGAACCTGATGAAGGCCATTGGACACCTGGAAGAGATCGCCGACTTTCTCCGCGTCCTCGGGTCTTATCCATCGGTTTAGCTAAAATCTAAGCAGCATGTGGTCGAGCGCTCTGTTCGTCGCTCTCCTGTTCCAGTCTGAAAAGTCGCCAACTCCGGACTGGCAGGCTGAAGGGCTCAGAGCACTGGAACAGAAGAATTATCCGGCGGCGGTGGAGGCTCTCTCCAAGGCGGTGGCCACTGAGCCTAAGGACTATTCGCTCCACTTTAATCTGGCTCTAGCCTACTCCTTGGCGCAGCGCGATAGCGACGCCATCTCCGAGTACCGTAAAGCACTGGAGCTCAAGCCTGGTCTCTTCGAGGCCAATCTAAATTTGGGGATTCTTCTGCTCAGGAACAAACAGGCGGAGCCCGCTGTAGCTGTTCTGGAGCAAGCCCGCGCCGCAAAGCCCGAGCAGTTCCGTCCCGCTTTCTACTTGGCGGAAGCGCTGCTCGCGGCCGGGAAGGATGAGGCCGCCGCCGCCTATGAAGCCGCGCTCAGACTGGACGGGAAATCCGCGGCGGCGGAGTCCGGTCTAGCGCACGCCTTGGCGCAACGAAAAAAGCTTGCCGAAGCGGCGCCACATTTCGAGCGGGCGGCGGAGTTGGATCCAGCATATAAAGACAGCCTGCTCGAGCTGGCAACCTCTTATGAAAACGCAAAGAAAGATGCCGAGGCGGTCGCGATCTATTCCAAGTTCCCGGAAAATGCAGACGCGCAAGAACACGCCGGCGAAATCCTGCTCCGGGCTGGAAAGCACGCCGAAGCCATTCCGCATCTGGAAAACGCCGTACGGCTGGCGCCGGCATCCAACCATCGCGTGGCGCTGGCTATCGCGTATTTCGGCAACAAAGAGTTGGAAAAGGGCACAAAGGTATTGAACGAGGCACTTACTGCGGACCCCAAGAACTACGACGGCCGCATGCTGGCCGGACGGGTTCTCCGCGATCAGAAGCAGTACGCCCGGGCGGTAGACCAATTCATGCAGGCAGCCAACATCAAACCCGATTCCATCGAAGCCTGGGACGAGACTGCTGCGTCTTCCATGCTGTCGGAAAACTTTCCGCAGGCCATGGCTGCGCTGGACAAGGTCAAGCGGTTAGGCGGCGAGACTCCGTCGCATTTCTACCTGCGCGCCATCATGCTGGATAAGCTGAAGCAGTACCAACCCGCGTTGGAGTATTATCAGCGCTTTCTGGCCGCGAGCCAGGGGAAGTTTCCGGATGAAGAGTTCAAATCGCGGCAGCGGGCCCGAATCATTCAGAAGGAGTTGAGCAAACGGTGAAGCGCGCAATCGGATTTGGATTGGCTGTGGTCGCCGTGGCGCTGGCGTCGGGGCTGGACAATGTGAAACTGGAGCCGAACCTGGAAAAGCGGTCGAGGTTAGCTTTAGAGAATGCGAACACAGCTATCGATGGCGCCCGGCAGGCGTACACATCGGGCGACTTTGCGCACCTGACGGCCGAGCTCGCCCAAGTTCGAGAATCCGTAAACGTGTGCCTGGAGGCTCTGGACGCGACCGGCAAAGATGCCCGGAAAAGCCCGAAGGCGTTCAAACGCGCAGAGTTGCAAATTCGGGAACTGCTCCGACGTTTGAAGTCCCTGGACAACGATGTAAGCGTAGAGGACCGTCCCGAAGTGCAGAAGACCGAGCAGCGTCTTCAGGAGGTCCACGACGAATTGATTTCACGCATCATGAGTAAGAAGACGTAGGAGAACAGCGGATGCGAGTGGTATTTACGTTATTGCTTCTGACATTTCTGGCGCCGGGTCAGGATCGCGACTTCCTCACGGCCGACGAAGCCGATCAGGTCCGGGAGGCCCAGGAGCCGAACGCTCGTCTCAAGCTTTACTTGAAATTCGCGCAGGATCGAGTCGAACTGCTGAAGCAGTTGCTCGCGTCGGAGAAGGCGGGACGCACGCTGCTCATCCACGACACCCTCGAGGATTATACGCATATCATCGAGGCGATCGACACAGTGGCTGATGACGCGCTGAAGCGCAAAGTGAATATCGCTGAAGGTATGAAACTCACGGCCGAATCCGAAAAAGAGATGCTGGCTACTTTGCGGAAATTGAGCGAGAAGCCCGGTAAGGACTACGCGCGCTACGAGTTCGCTATGCAGCAGGCCCTGGAGACGACGCAGGACAGCACTGAGCTTTCGGCTGCAGATCTGACGCAGCGAGCCGGTGCAGTCGCGGAACGCGAGAAGCGCGAAAAGACCGAGCGCGAGGCCATGACGGCCACCAAGGATGTCCAGCAGAAAAAGGCTGAGGAGAAGAAAGCCGACGAGACCAAGAGAAAGATTCCAACTCTACGACGCAAGGGCGAAGAGACGAAGCAGCCCTGACTTTAGACCATCCACAGGAGATATGCATGGCAACCAAGAAAACAGCCACCAAGAAGTCGAGAAAAATCACCAGCGACAAGATGGAAAAGGTGATGCATGAGTTCAAGCATGGAGAATTGAAATCTGGTGGCCGCGCACGGGTGAAGAACCCGAAGCAAGCCATCGCTATCGGGCTGAGTGAAGCCCGGAAAGCCGGCGCTAAGGTGCCCGCCAAGAAAGGCTCGAAGAAGGCGGCTACGAAGACCGCCCGGAAGAGTTCCGCGAAGAAGCGGTAGACAACCGCCAAAGTTGTAAAGCGAATACCCTATTCGGCCGATACAGGTGGTAGCGTGCGCAAAGCTGAGCTATCACCGGAACTGGCCGATGCCGCGGATATACTAAGCGATCAGCTAATCATTCACCTGCGCCGGTTGAGTGATTTACTGGCACCGTATTCCGAACGGCTTAATCGGGGGTTTATCTCGCGATTACGGGCGCTGAAATACGATAGGAAACAACAGGTGGCGCTCGCGTCGATGACGCTTGGCGCGGCCGCGCGAATCCTGGCCGACGGCCGGCCGCCGCTCGAGTTCATCGAGCAAGTGGAATATCACGGCCGCAGACTGGCGAAGATGAACCTTCCGCCAAACGCCATCGTCACAGCGTTGCAGGGATACGATTCTCAACTCGAAGTCCTGGTCGGAAAAATCTTTCCATCGGAATATCTGAACTTTCAGTGGGTCCGGGATCAGCTACATTTCTTAGTGATTTTGACCCTTAACAACGCGTACTATCAAGTGCGCGAAGCGGAAACGCAGGCCTTCTACGGGCTATTTCGGGCCGAGCTGGAATCCAGCACTCTGGAGGATTTGCTCAGGCGGTTCACGGAAACGATGGTGTCCATCTGCACGGCTGATGTGGGGCATTTATATCTGCTGGACGCCGGCAATTGGGAATGGAAGGCGGGAGCCTTCTGCGGTAAGCCGAAGTCGAGAGCCCCTGGAACAGCCGATCTCCGGCGGAAACTGTCAACTCCCCGATATCTGGACGCCGGCCAACCCAGCGGCGCTTTGTTCCTTGATCCAAGTTGGAGGAAGCGGTTTCAGTCCGGCTGGTCGGTGCCGTTGGTGGCTGATGGAGTCGCCGTGGGCGTCATGCAGCTTGGTTTTCGCAGGACCTATGAGTGGCTGCCTCGGGAACAGAAGTTGCTCGCGGCTGCGGCGGAGCGGTGTATGAGAGCGGCGGAGAAGGCGCGACTGCTGGAGGACCTTGCGGCCCGCGAAGATCAGATCCGGCAGTTGGCCGAGCACATGTTGCATGTGGAAGAGATGGAACGCCGGCGCATCAGCCGGGAGTTGCATGACGAAACCGGTCAGTCACTACTGTGTGTCAGGTTGCAGATGGAGATGCTCGAACAGAGCATGCCGGACACCCAGCACGTATGGAAAAGCAAACTAGCCGAAACGCGCGATCTGACGGAGCGCACGATTCTCGAGATGCGACGGCTGATAGCCGCACTCAGCCCAGCTGTCTTGGAGCAATTGGGACTGGGTGCTGCGTTACGCCAACTGGTCAATCGGATCCGTGGCATGCATCCGTGCCGTGTGCGCTTACAGTTGTCCCGCATCGGCAGTCTGCCTCATAACACGGAGGTGATCATCTATCGCCTGGTTCAGGAGTGCTGCAACAACATTGTTAAGCATTCGCAGGCTGAGCATGTAAACATTTCTGTCACTTCGTCCGATGGAAAGGTGAAGCTGAACGTTGAAGATAACGGTCTTGGCTTCAAAGTCGAAGAAGCGATGTCGCAGCGCGATTCATTTGGATTGTCAGGGATGCGAGAGCGCGTGGCCTTGCTCGGCGGGGATTTCGAGATTCACAGTTTTCCTCATCCCGGAAAGCGCGAACGTGGTACGAAGATCCGCATCGAGCTGCCGATCTCCAAGGGAGGGATGCGGCGGGGTTCGGAAGGGCAGCCTCCAGCTTCAAGGCGGAGCGCGGCCATTGTCGGGTAAGGATTTACAAATTTTCTGGGCGAGGGCACGGCAACATAACTATGGCCAAGATACGAATCATGCTGGCGGATGATCACACCTTATTCCGTCAGGGCATTAGAACTCTCATCTCCTCGGAACTCGATATGGAAGTCGTCGGAGAGGCCTCCAACGGCGGAGAAGCAGTAGATAAAGCGATGGAAGTACGCCCCGACGTGGTCCTCATGGATATCGGCATGCTTGGCCTGAGCAGCTTTGAGGCTACCCGACAGATCAAGAAGGACCGCCCGGAGACGAAAGTCCTAATCCTCACTATGTACGACGATGAGGACTATCTGGTAGAGGGAATGGAAGTCGGTGCCAGCGGTTACGTGTTAAAAGACAGCCCTTCCGCACAGCTAGTGGCCGCGATTCGCGATATCTGCCGTGGAGGAAGCTATCTGAGCCCTCGCATGTTGTCGCAATTGGTCGACGATTTCCGCTCGCGTATCAAATCAGCGAATCGTCTTCCGCGGTTTGCGACCCTGACCGCTCGGGAACGGGAGATATTGAAGACCCTCGCAGAGGGCAACTCGGTGAAGGAGATCGCCGGCGACTTGAACCTAAGCGTAAAAACTGTCGAGGCTCACAAATTCAACCTGATGCGAAAACTGGACATTCACAACAAGGCGCAACTGGTACAGTACGCCATTCAAAAGAAAATCATCAAAATCCCCAACATGGTGTAGCCTCCGGGCGAGCGGGGTCCGCCGACGCACTACACTGTAAGGAATGAAAGTCAGGCTTCTGCTCGCGACATTGCTGCCGCTCTGCGCCTTTGCTCAACTCGCCCGGCCTAACGAGGCGGGTGTGTCCATGGGCCACATCCATTTCATGACAAACGATCCCGAAGCTCATCGCCGCTTCTGGACTCTGCTGGGTGCCAAGCCAGGTAAAGCGCTGGGCCCCAACGAAGTCTACAAAGTGGAAAACGCTCTCATTCTCGTACGCAAACAGGATTCAGCGGGCGGCTCCATGGACTCTGTCGTGCACCATATCGGGTTCCGCGTAGGAGATCTCAGCAACACTCTCGAGAAATGCAAGGAGGCCGGTTTCAGCATTCTCACGCCGCCGGAGACGACAGCCAAATCGCACAAAGCAAACGTCATGGGACCGGACCAAGTCAACGTCGAACTGGTAGCGGATTCGAGCATGACAGTCCCGATCGCCAGTCATCACATCCACTTCTACAACTCGCCGGTTGAGGATATTCGAGGGTGGTATGTCAAGACCTTCGGAGCCGTCCCCGGCAAACGCGATGTGTTCGAAGCGGCGGATGTTCCCGGCATCAACCTCTCATTTTCTCCATCCAAGACGAAATTGGCGCCCACGAAAGGCCGTGCCCTGGACCATATCGGCTTCGAAGTTCACAACCTGGAAGCGTTCTGTCAGAAACTCGAGGCCGACGGCGTCAAGTTCGATCGCCCGTATACGAAGATCCCTGCCTTGGGCCTCTCCATCGCATTCTTCACTGACCCTTGGGGCACCTACATCGAGCTGACAGAAGGCCTGGATCGGCAGTAGCCGCACTACATAGCCAGCAACGCCGCCAACAATTCGATGCCGTCCCAGAGATTCTGAATACGCAGGTTCTCGTTGGCGGCATGCTGATTATTGTCGTGGTTGGCTATGGGTACTGTAATGGTGGGCGTTCTCAATATGTCCTCAATGGCATACAGCGGAACGCTTCCGCCCATCGTCGGGAGTTTAACGACCGCCCCGCGAGCGCTCTCGGCGGTCGCCAGGACCAGCTTCGAAATGGGCAAGTCCATTGAAGTCCGGACTGCACGATAGCCAAATTCACCTCGTATTACCTTGGCCACCTTGGCGTGGGAAAGCAGCGTCTGCGCATCGGGATCATGATCGACAATGAAATATCCCTGACTACGGATATGCTCCGCCAGACGCGACTCCGCCTGCTGCGGTGATATTCCTTTCACCAAGCGCATATCGATGGTCGCCGTCGCCGTGGATGGGATCACGTTGCTCGCCTGTGCTCCCGTTCGCGCGCTCGCCATGCCGCGTATATTGAGAGAAGGAAAGTTCAGTAACTCCACGAGACTCTTCCCGCCGCCTTCGGTCGAGCCCAGCCACAGTTCCCGTTTCAAGTCCGCATCGACATCCGGAGCCGCCGCGACCGCGCGTCGTTCGGTATCGCTCAACGCCTCGATGCCGTCGTAGAAATTCTTTACCAGGATCCGGCCATCCTCGTCCTTCATGGACGAAAGCAGCCGCGCCAGCATCATCGCGGGATTCGGAGCCCAGTTTCCGTAGTGCCCGCTATGCAATTCGCGTTTAGGTCCGTAAACCGTAATATCGACCCCTGTGATCCCTCGCGCGCCGAATACGATCTGCTGCCGCCGGCTCTGGTGAACGGGGCCATCACAAATCAGCCAGGCATCGGCGCGGAGTAACCGCTGATTGCGTTCGATAATCTGCGGCAGGTGCGCGGAACCGGCCTCTTCTTCGCCTTCGAAGACCAATTTGATGTTCGATTTAATGGAGATGCCTGCGGCCTTCAGAGCGTCAAGCGCGGTCGCAATCGCGATGATCGGAGCCTTGTCGTCGGATGCCGAACGTGCGTAGATTCGCCATTCCGGATCGATGGGACCACTGTAAGGCATAGGAATAATCTGCCCGTCCTTATCCATGGCGGCACTGCGCAGCACAGGTTTCCAAGGATCGGTCGCCCATTCTTTTGGATCGAGAGGCTGCCCGTCATAGTGCGCGTAAAAGACAATGGTTCGCTTCGCGCCGGGAGTAAGCAGTTCGCCATAGATGACCGGCGGCGCTCCGGCCAGCTCCAGCAGCCTCATGGACACGCCGCGCTTCGACATGAGCGCAACGATCGCCCCGGCATTCCGCCCGATATTCGCCGAGTCGCGCGCAAGGTTCGGGATGGCGAGCAGTTCGATGAACTCGCTCACGATCTCGCGTTGATGGACCTCACGCCAGGCGCTCGCAGCCGTCGCCGCCGGATTTCCAGCCCCGAACGCGCATGCGCCGATGAGAAACAGCGCGATGGCCTTCACTGGGCCAACCTCGTAACGTGCGCCCAAACTCCGGCCGAAAGTCCCTCGAGATTGTACCCGCCTTCCAGGACAGAAACCAATCGTCCTCCCGCGTGCCGGTCCCCGATTTCCATCATGATCTCCGTCAAGTCGCCGAAATCGCTGTCCGTAAGCCGAAAGCGGCCTAAGGGGTCGCCTTCGCGCGAATCGAATCCCGCAGAAATAATCACCAGGTCGGGCCGGTAATCGCCGGCAGCCGCCATCAACTTCGCACGAAACGCACCCACGATTTCATGGCGGCCGGAGCCGGCGGGCAGTGGACAATTAATGGTTGTGCCGCGCCCAGCGCCCTCGCCCGTTTCCGTCGCAGGACCCGTTCCCGGATACCAAGGATATTGATGCGTGCTGAAGAACAGCACCGAGCCGTCTGCATAGAAGATGTCCTGAGTGCCGTTGCCGTGATGCACATCCCAGTCCGCGATCAGCACTCGCTCAACTCCGTGCTTTTTCTGCGCGTGCCGCGCCGCGATAGCGACGTTGTTGAAAATGCAAAATCCCATACCCCGGCGCGGAGTGGCATGGTGGCCCGGCGGCCGGACTGCGCAGAATGCATTGCTTGCGGTACCGCCCATTACGGCGTCCACAGCATTCAGAACGCCACCGACAGCGCTTAGAGCAACGTCCAGCGAATTGGGGCCGATCGCTGTATCTCCAGTACTTAAATCGCGGAGCCCGTGGGCGACATCGCTCTTCACTGTGTTCATGTATTCGATTGGATGGCACAGCAAGATTTCGTCCGTCGTGGCCGGGCGCGATTTCAATTGGGGCCTGGATCCAAGCACTCCGGACTGCTCCAGCGCCCGAGTCACAGCTTGATACCGCTCCGGGCATTCAGGATGGCCCGGGCCGGGCGTATGGGTCTCGTAAACCGGGTCGAGGAGGAATGCTGTACGCGCCATAGACTCGTCTCATTCTACGGAAAGGCCGGGGACCGGTGAGAATGCGGTGATGTCACGAGGCTGTCCGATTGACGGGCACAGTAGGTGTATATTACGGGCATGCTTCCAAGTCGCCGAGATTTGATGGATCTGGTGATGCGAGCTGCCGCGCTGCCCGCGGGAGCCGAGTTTTTGTCCGCGTGGCTCAACGCCGCGCAGGAGCACGGGCACCAGTCCGGTTCAACGGCGCCGCCCGAACCGCCACTGTTGCGCAATTATAAGCCAAAGTTCTTCGCTCCGGAGGATTTCGAGGCTCTCGAAGCGTTCACGGGGATTCTGATCCCGCGAGGATGAAACGCCGGGCGCCCGCGATGCGCACTGCGCTGAGTTCATCGATTTCCTGGTCTACTCCGCGGCCGAAGGCGCGCCCGCAATGCAAAAGCAATGGAGAGATGCGATGGCTACGCTCAAAGAGGCGGGGTTCCACGCCGCCGACGCGAAAGGCCGCGAGACTTTGGTCGAAGCGATGTCGATGCCGGAGCGCGACCGCAATGCGCAAACATCCGGCTTATCCGGTGTATCTGCTGATCAAACAACAGAACACGTTCGCATTTTATACCTCGCGCGCCGGAATGATTGAGACTCTGGACTACAAGGGCAACTCGTACAACACCACCTTCCCGGCCTGCAATCATCCGGAACATCACGTCGGTCTGATCAGGAGCTGCGAATGGCAAAAACCTATGACGCGATCGTAGTCGGATCGGGAGCGTGCGGCGGTTGGGCCGCCATGGAACTCTCGCAGGGCGGGGATGAAGGTCCTGATGCTCGAGGCCGGAAGCCGTATCGATCCCGCGAAGGAATTTCATCACACATTCCTGTATCAGATGGATTACCGCGGGCGCGGCAAACCGGGATTGCTCAGGCGTTATACCGGCAGCGAGCAGAATTATCGCATCATGCTGGACAGCGAAGAGAATCCCTACACGACGGCGCCCGGGACGGTGTACCGCTGGGGGCGATCGCGGTGCCTCGGCGGCCGCACTCTGCACTGGGCGCGCGCCAGTGACCGGATGGCGGATTACGAGTTTAAGGCGGCGTCGCGCGACGGGTATGGAATGGATTGGGCAGTGAACTACGCGCGACATGAAGCCGTACTACGATCGCGTGGAGGGCTTCATCGGAGTGAGCGCCGCGATGGAGGGACTGCCGCAGTTCCCCGACGGGGTGTTTCTACCGGCGATGCCGCTGAACTGCGCTGAGACGATCTTCACCGCCGCCAGCAAGAGCCTGGGCTGGCGCTTCGACGCACCGCCGGCTGGCGCAGTTGACGCGCATGCATAACAATCGCCCGCCCTGCCACTATTGCGGGAATTGCGTGAACGGCTGTGACGTCGGCGCGATGTTCAATACCATCGCGGTGACGCTGCCGCCGGCGATGAAGACCGGAAATCTGGAGGTGAGGACGGACAGCGTCGCGGCGCGCGTGCGGATGAATAGTGAGAATCGCGCGCAGGGCGTCACCTACATCGAGCGGTTCACGATGAAGTCGGTCGACGTCGACGCCAAGTACGTCGTGCTGGCGGCCTCGACCCTGGAGAACACCCGGCTGATGCTGCTCTCGGCGAAAGGCGGCGTCGCGAATTCCAGCGGCACTCTGGGCCAATACATGATGGACCAGGTCGGCGGAGGCGGCGTCAGCGGATTTCTGCCGAAGCTGAAAGGCGGACCGAGCCGCTTGGATGACGGCAAGGCGGCGGGGATCACGATTCCGAACTTTCAGAATATCGACAAGAAGACGGCGCGAAAGGACTTCATCCGCGGATATGTCATGAATGCCACCGGCGGGCAGACCGAGTATCCGTTCTTTGCGCCGTCGATTCCTGGATACGGCTCGGAGTGGAAGAAAGAGATCAAGAGCCGGTACGTTGCGCAGGCGCGCGTTTGGATTGCGGGAGGCGAAATGCTGGCGCAGAAGGACAACTTCGTCGAACTCGACCCCGAGGTGAAGGATCACTGGGGAATCCCGGTGCTCAAGATTCACTTCAAGCACTGCGACAACGACCGCAAGCTTATTGCGGACTTCCAGCAGAAGGCGGAGGAGCTCTTCAAGAAGGCCGGCGGAGAAATGATGCCGGGAGTGGGCCGCGCTCCGGCAGGCTTTCCCGGCGGACCGGGCTCACCCGACACGCGGTGGGCGGAGCGGCGGAACGGCGGCGACGGGCCGGGAACGTCCGCTGGGCGGATCGATCCATGAAGTAGGAACGGCCCGGATGAGCGCCAGTCCGAAGGATGGCGTTTTGAACTCGTATTGCCAGACTCACGACATACCCAATCTCTACGTGTTTGGTGGAAACGCATTTCCGTCGACAGGTGACAAGCATCCGACCCTGACGATGATGGCGCTTGCAGCGCGTGGATGCGATCATCTTCTCGACCAGGCGAAGGGAAAACAGTCATGACGCGAAGACAGATATTGGCGGCCGGCGCAATCAGCCCCCGCATGGCTCTCGAAAAAGGCGCATGCGGGCGCGGCGCCGCTTCGGAACATGGGGATCGCTCCAACTGCTTGTTCTGTGCGCGCGCGAGCCTCGCGGCAAGGCGATCAACCATTCGATTTGGTGGAACACGCGCACAGCCTCAACCTGGGCGCGGTAGAAACGCGGCTGCCATCCAACGACGCTGACGCCGTGAAGAAGTTCCGGGAAAAGCTGCAAGCCTATGAGGTGCGCGCCATCCTGAATGCGCCGCTGCCGCGGGACGAGAATGGCGTGGCCGCCTTCGATGCGGCGGTGAAAGCCTGCAAGGACTCCGGCGCGATGGCTCTGCACGCCGCGATGACCGGACGCCGCTATGAGGATCTCGCCTCCCTGGATGCGTTCAAGAAGAATTTCGAACAGTGCCAGAAATCAATTGCACTAGCTGAGCCGGTACTCCGAAAGCACCAAATGCGATTGGGCATCGAGAACCACAAGGGCTGGCGCTCGGCTGAGCAGGCCGCTTGGATGAAGCGTGTCGGCAGTGAGTGGGTGGGCGTCTGCTTCGACTTTGGCAACAACGTGTCACTGTGTGAGGAGCCCGCCGAATCTCTCCGGAACCTGGCGCCTTACACGATGTTTTGCCATATCAAAGACATGGGCGTCGAGCCGTACGACGATGGCTTCCTGCTCTCCGAGGTGCTGTTTGGTGAAGGCATTGTGAACTTGAAGCAGACCGTGGAAGTCCTGCAGGCCAAAGATCCGAACATGGTTTTCCTAGTGGAGATGATCACTCGCGATCCGCTCAAGATTCCGGTGTTTACCGATAAGTACTGGGCGACGTTTGATGATTCCTACAGCCCGCTACCGGGTAGGGATCTGGCCAAGGTTCTGAACATCGTCCATCATAATCCTCCCAAGAGTCCGCTGCCGCGAATCACCGGCATGACTCCGGACGCTCAGGTAAGTTTTGAGGACGAGAACAACCTGAAGTGCATAGCCTGGGCGAGACAGAATTTGAAGGTGTGAACGGCTTCGCGCATGATAAAGTGTGTCAATGCGCAAGATAAAAACCGCCGTGCTGGGCGCCGGGTTCATGGGCAGAGTGCACGTCGAGCAGATTCGCCGGCTGGGAAACGTAGAAGTGATCGCACTGGCGGCCGTCAGCGAAGACGAAGCAAAAACATTCGGTGCGGCTTACGGCATTGATCGAACCACCGCGGATTGGAAATCCTTACTAGCCGATCCATCTATCGAAGCGGTCCATGTGTGCACGCCGAACGCACTGCACGCCCCGATGTCGAAAGCGGCGCTGGAACATGGCAAGGCCGTGCTGTGTGAGAAGCCGCTGACTATGACCGTCGCCGAAGCCCGTGAGTTGGTGGATCTCGCCAAGGCCAAAAATCTTCCCAACTGCGTCAATCACAATCTGCGGTATTACCCGGCCGTGCAACAGATCCGGCAGATGATCGCACACGGCGACCTGGGTGACATCCTGATCGTGAACGGCAGCTATTTTCAGGACTGGCTGCTGTACGACACGGACTATAACTGGCGCGTTGAGCGCGAGTCCAACGGGGCATTGCGATGCATGGGCGACATCGGATCGCACTGGATGGATATGATCCAGTACTTGACGAAGCTGAAGATCACTGCCTTGTGCGCGGATTTGCAGATCTTCCACAAGACTCGCAAGAAGCCGAAGGGCGCGGTGGAGACATTCACCGGCAAGAAGCTGAACCCGGAGGATTATCAGGAAATCCCCATCGATACTGACGACTTCGGGACGGTTCAACTGCATTTGGGCGACCGCGCTCGCGGCTGTTTCGCCGTAAGCCAGCTCTCCGCAGGCTGCAAGAACCGTTTTCACTTCGAAATCTTCGGAACAAAGAAGGGGGTCGCGTGGAATCAGGAGCGGCCCGATGAGTTGTGGGTCGGCGAACGCAATACGCCGAACCAGATCATCGTGAAAGACGGATCTCTGTTTTATCCCGAAGCCGCCGCCTTCGCCGACCTGCCGGGCGGCCACAGCGAAGGGTACGACGACGCGCATAAGCAGGTATATAAGCGCTTCTATCGCAAGGTCGCCGACCGCAACGCGCCTGAGGATTATCCGACATTCGCGGACGGCTTGTGGGGCATGCAGTTGCTGGAGAAGGTACTGCAGAGTAGCCAGTCGCGTGGCTGGGTCAATGTCTAGCCGGGCGGCGTTTACGCGTGAACAGAGGGCAGGCGTTCCGTGTTCGAGAGTAGTCTGCCCCTTCAGGCGGGGGCCCGCCTGTCTCGCCTCGATGAGCCCAGTGCACTATCCCTCGCCGTGGCTGCATCCAGGCAACGCCCGCTTCCGTCTTTGCTGCTCGGTTGTAAGATTCTCGGACGAGCGTGAACCTGGGCTAAGTGCAGTTGTTCTTGGCCAAGGGTACGCCCACCCCCAGGGCTGAGACTGGCGCTGCTTATTTCCTCGTTGGCGATGCCGATCAGCTATACGAATTCCACCGCGCCAATGGCATCGAGATCGTTCAGGCGATCGAGGACAGACCATACGGCATCCGTGAGTACGTCGTGCGTGACCTGTATGGGTATCACCTCGTGTTCGACATCACGTGTGTTCAACGTCGGCCCGCCAGCTCAGAAGACGGAACGGGTGCGGATATAGGCGCGAGCGGCGCCGCCGTATTTACGCACCGTCCTGATTGGCCGGAGCGCAGGGCTCGCTTGGAAGTGCTCGAATTCCGGCGCTCGCTAACCGCATTGCGCAAGGGTCGACCCGCCCGAGAAACCGAAGAATCCCCCGAGGAACAAGACATCCGGAAGCACGCAAGCGAAAAAGTTCTGCGGGGGTCAGGTCTGTGCATCGTCCGTCAGGCGGGTGAACTACGCCCGCAGGAATTGCGCATCCCTACAAGTACGGTAGAATCATATGGCTAATCTAAACTGTTCAGCGGATCCACGACTGCTTCGCTTCCGGTCTAACCCGAAGGAGTGTGTATGAAGTCGTCTCGAACATTTGCAGCCCTCTTCTTGTTCGCCGCTACATCGTTTGGACAGTCACAGGCGAACACTGGTGCCATCGAAGGAATCGTAAACGATCAGACCGACCGCGCAGTTCCCAAAGCCCAAATCAACATCACCAACGAAGGAACGAACTTCACCCGCACGCTCCAGACCGATGACGAAGGCCGCTTTCGAGGCCTCCTTTTACCTCTGGGAACGTATCGCGTTACGGTGAAAGCTCCCGGCTTCGCAACACTGGTCCGCAGCGGGATGGATCTGAAGGTAGGGCAGACGATCACTCTGGCGCTGTCGCTGAATGTGTCCCAAATCGAGCAGCAGGTTTCGGTCAGTGCGGAGGCGCCAATACTGGAGACTGGACGCGTGGAGGATTCCACCTATCTCGACCAGCGCTCCATTCGTGATCTGCCCAACAACGGCCGCAATTTTCTGAGCCTGGTCCCACTGACGCCCGGCGTGTCGATCGTGCAAGGGCCGGACGGCGACGAGATCTCGATTAATGGCCAGAAAGGCATAAACAACAACGTTTCTATCGATGGCGCCGACAACAACAATCCCTTCTTCGGCGAGCAGCGCGGCGGCCAGCGTCCTGCTTTCACGATCAGTTTGGATGCGATCAAGGAGTTTCAGGTTGTGTCCGAAAGCGCGCCGGCCGAATTCGGACGAAGCTCCGGAGGATTCATCAACGTCGTTACCAAATCCGGAACGAATGTGACTCACGGCTCGGCCCACGAATATCAGAAGTGGACCGGCCTCACCTCGCGGTTATCAGACGGCACCCGCCTGAGCGCGTTCTCTCAAGAGCAGTTCGGTGGAACCCTGGGAGGTGCGCTCAAGAAGGACAAGCTCTTCTACTTCGGCGCTTACGATCAGCAATTCTTCACTCAAACCAAGCAGAACAACCCGAACCGTATCGATCCGGGGCTGGTCAACTTTCTAGCCAGCAAGCTTAACGACCCAAATGAGAATGGGCCTATCACGCGCAAAAATAACGCGCTCGCGACCCTGGGCAAAATCGACTGGATTGTGAACCAGAACAACCAGTTCACAGCCCGCTACAACTTTGCTCGAGCCTACCAGCCGAACGGTACGTTCGACGTCGAGCAGTGGGGCCGCAGCGCCAACGCTATTGAGCGGGATTTCTCGAATACAGTGAGTGCCCAGCTGAATACCATCTTCACGGCCACCACGCTCAACGAATTCCGGTTCCAGTGGTCACGCGAGGACCGGCCGCGCAACTATACCGGTCCGCAGATCCCCGGCCAGAGTCGTCCCTTTCCGGATACGGGCGTCGGCTTTGTTGGTCAATACCGCATTGGGGAGCCGTTCTTTATCCCAGTCAAGGATTACGACACCCGCATCCAGGTAAACGACAACACGTCGCTAATCCGCGGCGCGCATAACATAAAGTTCGGCGCTGAAGTGAATCGCACTTCGACCACTCAGGTGTTCGTCGGGTTTGCGAATGGCCGGTATATCTTCGACAGCGTCCAGGGCTTCATGAACTATGTCAACATTGGCCCGACGTTTGTGGAGTGCTCCAATGGAACAACGAATAATGCAGGCAACTGCCCGTCCGGCACGAGCATCGTCGGCCCGCTCGAGTTATTCCTGCAGTTCGCGGGGGTGAACGGTAAGACTCCGGAACAGGCGGGAAATCAGACACTCCCCCAATTGGAACCCGCCCTGTTCGTTCAGGACCGCTGGCAAATTGCGCACAACTTAACCTTGAGCTACGGCCTCCGCTGGGATGCGCAAATTGAACCCGATCCGATCACTCCGGCCAGACAAGTGTTCTTCGCTTCCTTCATCGGTAAGCCTGGTTTCCCGTCGACGGGCAACATCCCGTCGTCCTGGAAACAGTTCCAACCTCGTCTAGGCATCGTGTGGGATCCGACGAACAAAGGCAAAACGCTCATACGCGTCGGCGGCGGGATTTTCTATGCGCGAACCCCTGGACTTGACTTCGCGAGCACCCGGTCAACCAACGGCTCGGTAGGCCAAAGCATTTACCGCGACTCCACGTTTAACGGTTTCGGACTGACTCCTCCGGCGTACACGCAATTGATCCCGAACGCCAGCGATCTGGCGCCCGACCATCCACAGGTATATGTGACCGACAAAAATTTCGTGAATCCGCGGACGTACCAATGGTCGTTTACGGTCGAGGAGGCATTGACGCCGACGCTGAAACTAAGTACAGGATTCAACTATGCAAAAGGGGTCCACAACTCGAGATTCGTCGACCGCAACGATGCTGTGTTTGGTTCGCCGTGGAGCACTGGGCTCGGCGCGGATGGGAAGAATGGCGTTGGTCAGTTGACTACGCTCGAAAGTTCCGCGAAATCCCTGTTCCGCGCTTTCTCGATTGGCATGCAGAAGCAGTTCTCGCGTCGCTTCCAGTTCCAGCTGAATTATCAACTTTCGGAGGACCTGGCCGATGATGATAACGAGCGGGATCCGTTTAGCTACCGCTATGCCGTGGCGAACAACTTCAAGCCCGATTACGGCTTCTCCGATCGTAACGAGCGGCACCGTTTCAATGCGTTCGGGCTTTGGGACGCACCATGGGGCATCGAGTTTGCACCGCTGATCAGTTTCCACACGCCGCAGCCGGTGTCGCCAATCAACCGCGTGTTGTCGAACGGGTATATTATCAGGCGCAACTCGTTGTGGAAGGACAATACATTCTTCGCGGTAGATTTCCGGTTAGATAAGCGTTTCAAGTTGAGCGAACGATTCACACTTCAGGCGATCGTGGATGTTTTCAATCTGACGAATCGTTCGAATCCGAAGCATCCGGAGACTACCAGCCTGCTGTTCAACTTTGACGGAACCGTGCAAAGCGGCCTGGGGGATCCAAGGCAGGCGCAGGTTGGGTTGCGGCTGCTGTTCTGATATGGAGCGACTTTCTCAAGCGTCACGCACACCCCGGTTGTGCAATTCTCCGCGCAACCGTTGAAAACGATGGTCGTCGCTCCGGAAAGTGAAATGGAGAGCGAGGCGAACGGTCCAGGACCCATCCTGTGCGCTCATCTACTCCGCAAGGTTGATGGTAAGCTCCTGGAACTTCTCGCTTCTTTATGCCCGGAAGAGTGGGATCTGCGGACCGTGGCTCCAGACTGGAGGGTCCGCGATGTGGCAGCACACCTGCTCGACACCGCGTTGCGTAAGCTTTCAATAGTTCGAGACGGATGGGTGGTGGAGCAATCGGCGATTCGATCTTCAGAAGACCTGGTTGCGCTCGTCAATGGTCTGAACCGAACCGGGGTCGCCGTTTATCGAAGGCTCAGCCCTGCCATTCTAACTTCATTGATGAGCCTTGCGTGCCGCGAAAGCGCCGAGTTTCACGAGTCCCTGGACCCATTCGCGCCGTCCGCTTTTGCTGTGAGCTGGGCCGGTGAACAGCGTTCTTTGAACTGGTTCGACACGGCGCGGGAGCTGACAGAACGGTGGCACCACCAACAACAGATCCGGCACGCGACAGGCCGAGGCGGGCTCATGATTCCGGAATTGTATTGTCCCGTGCTTGACTGCTTTATGCGCGGCTTGCCGTTTGCGTACCGCGACGTGGAGGCGGTACGAGGGACTATGGTCCTGGCCGAGGTCTCTGGCGAGTGTGGGGGCGCATGGCAAATCAGAAATGAAGCCTCAGGGTGGGTGCTGGTCCAACCGACTGACCGGTGGGACGCGCGAATCGTTGTGCCGCAGGATCTCGCGTGGCTTGTCTTCACCAAAGGAATCAGCCGAGAACAGGCCGAGCGGCAGGTCAGCGTGGAAAGAGACAAGGATCTTGCCCTTCGGGTCTTGGATCTGAAGGCCATTGTCGCTTAGGACCGTTGCGTCCTTCGAATGCCGAGCCACTTCGTAAATCGGTACTAGCCGATCTCAGCCTTCTCCGACCAGCGCCGGACGGAACCCACGAGCTGGTCCCGCGTATCGTCGGACTTTTAGAACTGGGAGCTTCAGCGATTATCCTTAAGACATGACTTTGCGGATCGCTTTGATCCTGCTAGCCGCGCACACGGTGGCGGCTGGCTCTGGCCTGGACACGATCGTCAAGACGGAATCCGGCCTGATTGCCGGTCGCGGTACGGCGATCCGTTCTTACAAAGGCATTCCGTATGCCGCGCCGCCCATCGGTAATCTCCGCTGGAAACCGCCGCAGCCTCCCAAACCATGGAAAGGCATTCGCGTCGCCACGAGTTTCCCGGCAAATTGTCCGCAGATCCAGCTTGTTCCCGGCGAGCGGCAAAGGGAGGATTGTCTGGGCCTCAACATTTGGACTCCCGCGCGATCCCCGTCCGAGAAGTTGCCTGTCATGGTGTGGATCCACGGTGGCGGGTTCCAGCTTGGCGCGAGTTCGCAGTCGGTCTACGATGGGGAGGCGCTGGCAGCCCAAGGCGTCGTGCTGGTGAGCGTCAATTACCGGCTCGCCATTTTCGGCTTCTTGGCGCACCCGGCGCTCAGCCGGGAATCGCCGCAGGGTGTTTCCGGCAACTATGGACTACTGGACATGATTTCCGCGCTGGGATGGGTGCGGCGGAATATCGGCGCGTTCGGCGGAGACCCGGCCAACGTCACGATCTTCGGCGAATCCGCCGGAGGTACCGCCGTATGCCTATTGATGGTGATGCCGCAGGCTCAGGGCCTGCTCCAAAAAGTGATCTCGGAAAGCGCCGCCTGGATGTATACGCCGATCAGCCACGTGAAGGAATCGTGGTATGGGCGCGTGCCACTCGAGAAGTTCGGCGAGAAACTCGGACCGGATCTGGAGGCACTGCGCTCCAAAACGACTGCCGAGATCATGAAGATGTTAGGCCCTCCGGACTTGACCGGCGACGCGGGCAATCGCGGTGAGGCATACATGCCCGCAGTGGACGGCTGGGCGCTGCCCGACGATCCGGCACGGCTGTTTTCTTCGGGGAAATTCCAGCACGCGGCAATGATCGCCGGCACGAATGCCGACGAGGGAACGCTGTTGGGGGGACCTTCAGTACGGAGCCTGAAGGCGCTGCGGAAGTTTGCCGAAAAGGAGTTCGCGTCGCAGACGAACGCCATGCTTTCCGAATATCCGGCCGGGTCCGACGCAGACGCACATGCGGCGGCCGTGCAGGCGACGGGAGATTTCATGTTCCTGCAAGGGACTCGGTCCGTGTTGCGGGCCGTATCTCGAGTCAATCCCAAGACGTTCCAGTATCATTTCACGCGAGTAAACGGTGTTGGACGGCGCATTCAGTGGGGCTCTTATCACGCCTCTGAAATCCCTTATGTGTTTGGCACGCTGCCCGAATCGGCGTACGGTACGGTGCCCACGTTCTTTGGCGATTTCACGCCCGACGCCGACAGCTTCAACGACGACGATCGCAAGCTGTCGAAAGCCATGAGCGGCGCTTGGGTTCGATTCGCAAAAACCGGGGACCCGAACGGACCGGGACTGGCATCCTGGCCGGCATTTGTGGACGGCAAAGAGAGTTATCTGGACTTCGGCGACCGGATCGTCGCGAAGAAGGCGTTGCGAAAGGAGCAAGTTGATTTCGTCGGCGAATTTGCGTCAGGCTTGCGGGAGCACGCTCGACCTTCCACCGCCGCGGCTAAGTAATCTTACGATATAAGTATGTCTCTCTCCCCAAAGGTCGAACAGGAGAAGCCTGTCGCCGCGCATGTATTCGAACTTGAGAAGCAGTACGTTCTTCAGAACTACGCGCGCTACCCGATTCTCCTGGTCCGCGGCAAGGGTTCATACGTCTACGATGACTCCGGTAAGCGTTATCTGGACCTGCTGTCGGGGATCGGTGTCAACGCGCTAGGACACGGCCATCCCAGGATTGTCCAAGTCATCCGCCAGCAAGCCGGCCTCTTGATTCACACCTCGAATCTCTATTACAACGAGTTCCAAGGCCCGCTCGCCAAACGGATTTGCGAGCTTAGCGGATTACAACGCGTGTTCTTCACCAACTCGGGTACCGAGTCTATGGAAGGCGCGTTGAAGATGATCCGGTCCCATGGCGGGAAGATCAGTCCGGAGAAGATCGAGATCATATCGCTCGAAAATTCGTTCCACGGACGGAGCATGGGCGCTCTCTCGGTGACCGGACAGGCCAAGTATCGGCGAGACTTCGAGCCGCTGCTGCCCGGCGTTCGTTATGCGCCGCCCAACGACTCTACTGCACTCGAGCAAATAGCCGGCGAAAAAACAGCCGGCATAGTCGTCGAGGCGATTCAAGGCGAAGGCGGCGTGTACCCGATGAGCACCGAGTACCTGCGCAAGGCTCGGGAAATAGCGGACCGCTACAATGCGCTACTGCTGTTCGATGAAACTCAATGCGGAGTGGGCCGGCCAGGGACATTCTTTGCCTACCAGTTACCTGAGCCCGCCGTGATGCCGGACGTTATGGTAGCGGCCAAACCCATCGGCTGTGGATTACCGCTGGGCTTCATCGCTGCGAACGAGAGGGCGGCCGCTTCGATCGGGCCGGGTATGCATGGATCGACATTTGGCGGCGGACCGCTGGCCTGCCGGGTAGCCATCGAAGCGCTCGAAATCATTGAAGAACTGCTGCCTTCCATCTCCTCTGTCGGCAGTTACTTCCGCATGCGCCTGTCTGAACTCGCGCGGCATCTGACGTTTATTCGTGAAGTCCGCGGAACGGGTTTGATGATTGGTGTCGAGCTGGACTTCCCGTGCAAGGACGTCGTCACCGCGGCTATGGAGGAAGGACTGCTAATTAACGTAACGCACGACAACGTGGTGCGTTTGCTGCCGCCATATATTCTTACCGAGCAGGACGTGGATCGCGCAATGCCGGGTTTGGAGAAAGTGTTGCGGCAGGCGGGCGAGAACCGCAAGGGTAGCTAAAGCGGCGTTCTCACGTTGGCGGCCGGTACTCGAGTCCCTCCGCTGTGGCACGTTCCATGCTGAGCGCTGCCGGCACCATTGCTGATCTGCGATGAGTTCTGCCGCGATGCATGCAGCCATCCGGTTGGAAGGCCGGCCTGAGAGAAGCCGTTTTCTCGAAGCTGGTATTCGGGCGAATGCCCTCATCTTGCAGGAGTTCGAACCGTTCAAGGGTACGGTGACGAGTTCGCCACCAGAGGCGCCGTATCAATAGGCACAGCGGCGCGGCGACCTCCCAAGCTGGACTCGTCCAGTTCGGAGCAGCCGATCTTCCAGCGCTCGGCAATCATGTTCGCACTGAGGCCCTGGTTGAATTGCACGTCGTCGTACCGCTTCATCATCAGGCTTCCGAACGGCTTACCGGGGCCCTTGGCCACCGAGGAGCCGAGGGAACCGCGGGTTATGCCCTCCACTCCGCAGGCGACCGCAAATTCGTAGCTTCCGGCCATCACGCCCTGCGCCGGCAACGTGGGTGGCTGCTGGCTGGACCCGTATTGCTAGTCCTATTCCCGCAATCCCGCGGCCAGAACCGCAGTGCGTGCAACACATTCAGCGTCTCGCCCGCTTGCCTGACCCCGCCGAGTCACAACGGTTGATTAACCCGGGATCCAGATCTTACCAGCTTTAACAACCTCTGCGGCCACAGGTAATTCGAGGGGAAGGTCCGACTTAGTGAAGAAGGCAATGCCTTTATAGCTTGTGAGGTATTGGTATTTTACTTTGAAGAAGCCGCCTTCAGCGGTCACGACCAACGGGTCATTGATTCGTTTCAGAATCTTGGAGAAGTCTTGTGGCTCTAACCGCACCACCACGCCAGAGGCCTTGATGGCCTGCGCGATGGCCGCCGCAGCGCCAGCAGCTCCAGCAGCAGCACCCATATCGCTCCTCAGAGTGTAACACTGCAAAACGGATCGGCTGTTCTGCCCTGCCTGGGAGTCCGCATGCAAATCCGCAGGCTTGGTGGCCAGGAGGGCGAGACATCAAGGCTCTTTCATGATCCCCGGCGCACCGGTCCGAAGCGTCGGCGCCCGCGTTCCCGGCGACGTGGCAGTGACGATCTCTGGCCATTAGACCCGCGCTGTTCTCGAGCGTTGTTGAATCTATGAATTGGTGCGGACGGGGAGGGTCGAACTCCCATGGGTTTCCCCGCTGGAACCTAAATCCAGTGCGTCTGCCAGTTCCGCCACGTCCGCCTACCGACAGAAATGCAAATACATGATAGCATCCAGTGGAAGTGTGATTCCTTACACCGACCACGCACCCAAACTATGGGGTTGAAATTATTTCGAAATGCGATGACCGTTCGTCGAATCGCTTAAGCACTTTCCGGCGCTCCGGCGGCACAATCGCTACCTCATAGTCCGGTCCGGCGAAATTGCGAATCGCGTCCAACGACTCCCATAACATGATGGTCACGAACTCCACCTCAGATTCCAGATCGCGGCGAAGGAAGTAGCTGCCTTTATATCCCTCTAGCTGCCCGACACCCGGCAAGACCTCAGGAGTCAACATCGCTTGGTAAGCAGCGGCATTCTCCGCCGTTGTGTACCCGTGCCAAATGCGTGCGATCACTTCAGCTCCTCCCCGGCAGGCCTGGCGTTTTTTAACAGGGCGACTGGGTCCTTAATGCCGACCCCCGCGCCAGTGGGCACGCTCATGAGTCCGTTTTTAACTCTAATCGGCGGATCAAACCAAGCGCCATACTTCTCCATTCCGAGCTTATATTCCTGGTACTTGCCGATGTCCGGCACGACGCTGGCGAAGTGCAGCATGTACACGAATCCGAAGCCGCCCGAAATGTGGACCGTGGTTGGCATCTTCGCCAGCCCGGCCATACGCGCCACTCGGAGTGACCGGATCATGCCGCCGTAATAGTACAGGTCAGGCTGGACGATGTCACAAACCCGATTTGCGATCGTCCAGCGGAAACGCCACTCGCTATATTCCTGCTCGCCGAGAGCGATCGGAATCGATAATGCGTCGCGCACGCGTTTGGTGTCCTCGAGAGCATCAAATTCGCAGGGCTCTTCGTAATAGACGTACTTATACTCCTCGAGCATGCGGCCAACGGGAATCGCGTGCGCCGGATCGTAGCTCGAGTTAGAATCGCCGTGCAGGTCAAAGTCGTCGCCGAAGGTTTTGCGCACCAGCGGTATCAGCGTTTCGGTCCGGCCGGGCATGGCATCGGCGTTACGGCTCATGCGACCCCCGAGACGAAACTTGAGCGCCTTGGCCCCGGACTTATCGACCAGTGATCTTAAATATTCGATCTCCTGCGCGGGAGTGGTATCGCGCCTTCCGCTGGCGACGTAGACGGCGATCTCCTTCCGGCGAACCTCGCCGATTAGTTGGCCGATGGATTTATCGCTGATGCGGCCGAGCAAATCCAGGATCGCCATCTCCGTCCAAGCCAAAGGGCTCCAGAGAGCGATGCCATACAGCTTGTAGTTATCGCCGAAGCGATAGGCCTCCCAAAGCAGTTCTTCGAGATTGCGGGCGTCCTTTTTCAAGAAAACAGGGGCTACCAGATTCTTGAAAATTCGGTCGAGGTAATCGGCTCGAGGGGGATTGCAAACCGAAATGCCCTCGGCGCCATCGGTCGAGCGGACGCGAACAAAATACTCTTTGTCTAAGTGCAGCAGCTCAATAGACTGGATGACGACAGGTGTATTTAGCCGGTCGAGCTTCAGCACGGGAAGCTTGCCAACCCGCGCCAGATCGTCCATGTTGGGTCCGGTGCGAGGCTTCGACGCGTAAGAAGCTTCCGCCGCAAGACCCGAGCAGGCAGCCGCACCGATGCCTCCCGCCACCCATTGTCTCCGGTTCATCTGCATATCAACTGCGGTTCTCCCTCTCCTCTTTCTCGAGCGAAGAGTCCTGCTTCGATCGCCATCCGCGGACATGAGCCAGCAGGGTCCCAGCAAACGCACCGACGAAGCCCGCCGTCTGAGACGCAATCGGTCCCCAGTTGGCTTTATCGGCGGTTACCGAAGCCACCACGAACCCAGCAATGGTGATACCGGCGATTTTGGAAATACGAGATACCTTCACCGGTACCAGCGTACCGGATTCTCCAACTCATGGACATCTCATCTGCAACCTCGGCTCACTCAACAGCACGTGCAGCAGGACCAAACGATGCTAGGCTGAAATTATCGAACTACAGACAGGTCACCGCCGTCATTAGTAGGTAGGGGATCCAGTGAAGCGGAAAAAGCTCATATTCTTGTTGATGGGTATTCTTGTGATTGCTGGCGGCGTGTTTGCCAGCATACGCATGAAGCAGAGCGGTGTCATAACCGTTCAGACCGGCCGGACCACTCGTCAGGATGTGACGAGCTTGGTCACAGCGTCGGGTGAGATCAAGCCGCGCAACTACATCAACATCGGCGCCAATCAGATTGGCAGACTGGTCAAGATTCTGGTCAAAGAGGGCGACCACGTCCGCAAAAACCAGGTAGTGGCCAGGGTAGAATCCATTCAGGCTAAAGCTGACCTGGAAGCCTCGCAAGCAGCCCTGAACTCCTCGCTAGCCGATTCGGCGGCGTCCGAAGCCGGTGTAAAATCGATGGACGACGCGATTACTACAGCACAGGCCACTGTGGATCGCTCCAAGGCGGATCTCGACCGAGCGAAGATATTCTTCGATCGCTCCGACCAACTGCTCAAGGACAAGCTGGTAGCACGGCAGGAGTACGATCAGCGCAAGTCCGATTACGACTCCGCGCAAGCGGCTGTTCGCGAAGCCGAGGCCCGTCTCGAGCAGGCCAAGTCTCAGAGAGCGCAATCGGCAGCCCAATTGAACGGAAGCCAGCGCAGAATCGTTCAATACAAGGCGCAATTGGCTCGAGTGGCCGATGTTCTCGCGAAGTTCGACTCCGTGGCGCCGCTTGATGGGATTGTAACCAACCTGCCCGTTCGCGAAGGCGAGACGGTGGTGCCCGGCATCCAAAACTCACCGGGCAGCACGATCATGACAATCGCCGATATGTCGGTGATCACGGCGGAAGTGAAGGTCGACGAAACCGATATAGTAAACGTCAAGCTTGATCAGCAGGCCGACATTACCATTGATGCAATTCCCAACAAGACGTTCAAGGGACATGTAGTGGAGATCGGAAACACGGCGATTTTGCGCTCAACGGGCGTGGCCGCTTCGCAGAGCGCCGTCTCTAGTCAGGAGGCGAAAGACTTCAAGGTTGTCGTCGCGCTGGACAACCCGCCGGACTCGATCCGTCCAGGTCTGTCCTGCACGGCGAAGATCACCACCGCCACCCGTCCCAATGCAGTAACAGTACCTCTGCAGGCGCTAACTGTCCGGCAGCGTGGCGACCTCGAACCCCAGAAGAAAGGCGTCCAAGCCGCGACCAACCCCAGTCCAGCCGCGGAGAAAGCGCGGAAGGAAGAGATGCAGGGCGTCTTCGTAATCAAGGGCGATAAGGCCGAGTTCCAACCCGTCCAGACCGGCATAACCGGAGCTACGGACATCGAAGTCACTTCCGGCCTGGAGCCTGGGCAGGAGATCATCACCGGGAGCTATAAGGTCATTCGTACGCTGCGCAATGCCACGAAAGTAAAGATTGACAATAAAGTACCTGCCCCCTCCGACACGAAGAGTTAGTCACCGCGTTGCACCAGCTACGCTGATAAACTGAGGAAACAGCGCACACATGCCAGCAGCAATTGAGGACAAGGTTGAGCGTGGAGAGCAGCTCAAGCGGGACGGCATCGTTATCCGCACGTACGACCTCTGGAAAACCTACATCATGGGTGACCAGGAGATCCACGCCGTTTCCGGAATCGACATCGAGATCCGGCGGGGGGAGTACGTCGCTATTATGGGTCCCTCCGGGTCCGGCAAGTCGACGCTCATGAACTTGATCGGCTGTTTGGATACGGCCACCGCAGGGCGTTATTACCTGAATGGAAAGCTCGTCAGCGACATGGACGACGACGAACTGGCTCGAATCCGAAACAAGGAGATCGGGTTCGTATTTCAGACATTCAACTTGCTTGCGCGCGCAAGCTCCTTACACAACGTCGAACTCCCGCTGATCTATGCCGGACTTGGCTCCGAGGAGCGGGCGGAAAAGGCCAAACTTGCTTTGCGCTCCGTGGATTTGGAGCAGCGAATGTACCACAAGCCCAATGAGTTGTCGGGTGGTCAAAGGCAGCGCGTGGCGATTGCACGAGCGCTGGTGAACAATCCGTCCATCTTGCTGGCCGATGAGCCTACGGGTGCGCTTGATACCGCTACTGGAAACGAGATCATGGCCCTGTTCGAACGCCTTTATCAGCAAGGCAATACCATCGTCCTCGTGACGCACGAACACGATATCGCGATGCACGCGCACCGTATCGTCCATGTTCGCGACGGCAAAGTGGAACGCGACGAAAAAATCAAATAACCTGAGCCGGCTGAAGCACCTGGTGAAACGCCATGACGGCCTGTTCGCAATCTCCCCGGGTTACGTCGTAATGGGTGACAGCTCGTAACGCAGCCGGTCCAACCGCATTCATCAAGACACCCTCCGCCCTGAGACGCGCACTGACTTCGCTGGCCGCGATCCCGGTACCGGAGATATTGACGATTACGATGTTTGTCTGGACGCGATCAGCCGTGCGAACTCCTGGCACGCTCGCGAGAGACTCAGCCAGGAATCGCGCATTCTCGTGATCTTGAGCCAGGCCCGCCGGCATGTGCTCCAGCGCGATGAGACCAGCCGCCGCCAGGACACCGGCTTGGCGCATGCCCCCGCCCAGCCGCTTGCGATAGAGGCGGCCTTTCGTGATCGCCTCTTTTGTGCCCGCCACCATCGATCCCACCGGCGCACCCAGCGCTTTAGAGAGGCAGAACATCACCGTATCGGCACACGCTGCGAATTCGTGGACGGGAACACGGCTCGCCACAGAAGCATTGAAAATGCGCGCGCCATCCATATGTACCCGGATGCCGCGCTCACGAGCTTTCGAGTAGATTTCGCGCAGATTATCGAGCGAGTACACGGTCCCGCCCGCCATGTTGTGCGTGTTCTCCACTTCGATGAGCGAGGTCGGCGCGTTGTTGGGTCCAAACGCGCGAATCTTGCGTTGGATACGATCCCAATCGAGGACGCCGTCTTCGCTCTCGATCGTGCGCAGAAGACATCCCGAGAACCACGCCGGCATCGCAAGTTCCCAGTCCACGATATGGGAGCGGGCCTCACAGATCACTTCCTGCCCATGTTCAGTGTGGATTTTAATGGCGATCGTATTACCCATGCTGCCCGTCGGTACGAACAGCGCCGCTTCCTTGCCCACGATTTCCGCTGCGCGGCGCTCGAGCCGGTTTACTGTCGGATCCTCACCGTACACGTCATCGCCGACTTCAGCCTCGGCCATAGCCCGCCGCATGGCTGCCGTTGGCTTGGTCACTGTGTCGCTTCGCAGATCGATAAGTCTCGTCATATCAAATGAACTCGCTGAAAACTTCGTTCGAGAGTAGCACGCCGGCGTGCGTCAGGCGTAGGGTGCCCGCATGGGTTTCCAGCAGGCCCGCGTCGATGAAGCGGCTTATGGGCTCCTGAAAGCGGGTCCATTCACCAGTGTCGGGCCGAATGCCGCGCATGAGCCGCAATCCCACAAAAAATCTTTCCTCTTCAAGATTTGCGGGAGTCGAGTCTTCACGAACGGCTTCATTCGCGAGGAATCTCCGGACGTACTCCTGCGCGGACTCGACATTCTGCCACCGCATAGACCCGTCGAACGAATGTGCATCGGACCCGAAGCCTAGATAACGTTCAAGCTGCCAATACTTCAAATTGTGAACCGACTCGAATCCCGGGCGTGCAAAGTTCGAGATTTCATAGCGCTCAATTCCGATCGAGCGCAGCCGCTCCACCGCTGTTTCGTACAACTCGGCGGTGAGCTCGTCTGACGGCACGTCCGCCGCACCATAGCGTGATCCGCCATCGAGGATCTCCACGCCGAGCCGGCTATCCTGGTCCACTTCCAGCATGTACACCGAAACGTGCGATGGCGCCAGCCGTTCAATCCACTCCAGCGACTCGTTCCAGCTCTCGCGCGTCTGGCCAGGCAATCCTGCTATGAGATCGAGATTGTGGTTCGTGATTCCAGCATTACGCAGCGTGGCCACGTCGGCCGCTACAGTGTCGGCGCGGTGCTTGCGACCGGTGCGTGCCAGCTCGCGTCCAACAAACGATTGAACACCGAGACTAACGCGGTTGATACCGGTGCGCTGCCATGCCGCCGCCTTCTCCGCTGTGATCGTCCCCGGCGCAGCCTCCATCGTCGCTTCGCTCCACGGGGTACCCGGAATCCGCGCGAGCAAGCGCTCCAGCGACTGGGGTTCCAAGCCGCTTGGCGTACCACCCCCTAAATAGACAGTGTCAGGCGTACCGTTCCATTCGTGTGCTGCGAGTTCCGCTTCAAGCGCCCGTAGGTAGTCAACCTCCAACTCACGCGGCATCACCCCGGAAGCGAAGTTGCAGAACGTGCACTTTTGGGCGCAGAAGGGAAACGAAATGTAAACGCCCGGCATTACCGCTTACGACAGAGAAACATCTTCTCCGAGTTGTTTACCGATCGCGCTCGCCATGAGTTCCGCCAGGGTCTCTCCGGTCTCGGGATAGACGAAGGCCTCGCGGCCCGCATCCCAGGCCAGCTTGAAACTCCGTGAATGAGCGGACACCCAGATCTGCCGCACCGGCGCGTTTGGACTAACAACAAACTTCCCGGGCGGTTCCTCGAACTCGACCGCCAACGCGCCAGCATTGAAATCGGCCTCAAAGTCATGGTCGTCCGCCGCATCGGACAGCTTGCGGTAGAGCTGGTCGAGAGCCTCGTCGGCCCGTCTCTTGAATTCTTGTTCGTCCATGGAGTGAGGAAGGGTGCCGCCCGCGGCTATGCGCTGGAACCTAAGTCCACTATACCGTTTCGCTGTCAGCGCAAGGGCCGCGATATATTGGTGCCATGCCGGATGAGCGCCAAGCAATTCTCGATGAACTGAATCAGTTCCTGCGCATTCCGAGCATCAGTACGGACCCAGCACACACAGCCGATGTGCGAACAGCCGCGGAGTTCGTTCGCAACATGATTCTCAATTGCGGAATCGCGAATGCGCGACTGATTGAGGGTCCCGGCCATCCGCTGGTCTTCGCCGAGTGGTTAGGAGCGCCGGGAAAGCCGACACTCGTGCTCTATGGCCACTATGATGTGCAGCCACCGGATCCCCTGGATGAATGGAGGTCGCCGCCATTTGAACCGCAAATCCGAGGAGACGACATCTTCGCCCGCGGTGCTGCCGACGATAAAGGCCAGGTGATCATCCTGATCAAGGCCATCGAGCGATTGATGAAGCGGTACGGACGTTTGCCCGTGAACGTCCGGTTTCTCATCGAAGGTGAGGAGGAGGTCGGCGGAGAGCATCTTGCGTCCTTCGTCGAACAGAATGCGGACACGCTGAAGTCGGACGCGGCCATCATCTGCGACACGGAGATGTTCGCTCCGGAACTGCCCACGTTGTGTGTCGGCCTGCGCGGCATCGTGTACGGAGAAATCCATGTGCAGGGAGCCGACCACGATCTCCACTCCGGGGTCTATGGCGGCGCTGCGCCGAACCCGATGCAAGCTGTAGCCGAGATCATATGCGCGCTGAAAGGCCGCGACGGCCACATCTTGATCCCCGGATTTTACGATCGAGTCCGGCCGCCTTCTCCCGAGGAGCGGCGCGCATGGGCAACTCTGCCGTTCAACGAGGATGAGTACAAGGCAAAGGAGGTCGGAGTCCGTGAACTGGTGGGCGAACCGGCAATCCCGCTGTTCGAGCGTTTATGGGCACGCCCGACTCTTGAAGTGCACGGCATTCGCGGCGGCTTCACGGGCGAGGGCGCGAAGACCGTGATTCCCGCCCGGGCGGTCGCGAAAGTCAGCGCGCGGTTGGTAGCCGATCAGAATCCTGCAGAGGCGGCGGGGCAAATCATAGACGCGGTTCGAAAGGCCACTCCAAAAGGAGTTACCGCGGAGTTTAAGGTGATTCACTCGGCCGCCCCATCGCTCGTCGATCCCACCAATCCATTCGTCCGGTCGTCGGCTCAGGCCATGCAGGAAGTGTTTCGTAAGGAGACCGTCTATATCCGTTCCGGTGGATCGATTCCGATCGTGGGTTTATTTGATCAACACCTGGGGATACCGAGCGTGATGATGGGCTTTGGATTGCCGGATGACAACCTTCATGCGCCGAACGAGAAATTTCATTTGCCGAATCTGTTCCGCGGTATTGATGCGGTAGTGAGTTATCTCAAATTGCTGGGCGAATAGCGCTCAGCCCAACGGATTGATCCAGCGCAGATCCGGGAATCGGCTGAAGTCGCGGTCCGTCGACGCTAGCGTCGCGCCATACTCAAATGCGATGGCAGCAAGGGCCGCATCGCTCACCATAGGACCTGGGGCCTGATACTCACCAACAAGGCGCTCTAATATTTCTGCGTGGCGAGGGCCAGGATGTACGATACGAACGCCGGGGTGAGCCAGCCATTCCCGGACGGTGTCAAATGCTTTTTCCACCGACTTCGGATTTGGCCATATTCGCGGATTCGTGGAGATTCGAAGGAACGCCCAGATCGTCGCCCAAGGAAGTCCGATTACACCCGGACTGTTGAAAAGTTTTTCGAGCCAAGCCGCCACTTTAGCGTGCTCGGGAGCGTCGGCGTTGTAGAAATACAAGAGAATGTTGGCATCAAGAATGGTCACCGGTGCATGACACCTTCGCCATACTCGATCAGGGATTCCACGTCATCATAGTTCAGTCCCGGCCGTACGCCCATGTGTGTAGGCTTTACCCGGAATTCCATGCGACTAGGCTGCACGTGGGAGTTGAGCAGAGCAGCCCGCAATAGATCGTTCAACGTCTCGCGAAACGACCTTCCACGTGATCGGCTCTCTGCTTTAACACGCTCAATGACATCTTCGTCCAGAGTAACGGTAGTGCGGACGCCCATGATGCTCACATTGTAGCATCAGTAGCATCATGCCTTGCCCACGGGAAATGGGATCCCGGCAATCCGCGTCTCCCCTTCATGCCCGAGTACAGGATAGAACGCGACACCATGGGCGAAATGAGGGTGCCGTCCAATGCCCTCTTCGGCGCGCAAACCCAGCGCGCAGTTGAGAACTTCCCGATCAGTTCGCTTCGCTTGCCGCCTGCCTTTATCCAAGCGCTGGCGTTGATTAAGTCCTGCGCGGCGCGTGTCAATGCCGAACTCGGCGAATTGCCCGCCGATCTCGCCAACTCGATTGCAGTAGCCGCGGAATCCATCGTACGGGGTGAGCATCCTGATCAGTTCGTACTCGATATCTTCCAAACCGGCAGCGGCACATCCTCCAACATGAACGCGAACGAAGTAATCGCGCACCTCGCAGCGGCCGCGCGCGGAGCCGCCGTCCACCCGAACGATCACGTGAATCGCGGTCAATCCAGCAACGATGTAATCCCAACAGCCATCCACGTGTCGGGCGCCGTACAGGTTACGGGTGCGCTACTGCCGGCCATCGATCGTTTGGCTGGCGGTCTGAAACGGAAAGCGGAGGAGTTCTCGGATGTCACCAAGATTGGCCGTACTCATCTCCAGGACGCCGTGCCCATGACCCTTGGTCAGGAGTTCAGCGGTTATGCTCGCCAGGTCGAAGCATCCGGAGAACGGATCCGCGCTGCCCTGGAAGGCGTGCTCGAGTTGCCGCTGGGCGGGACGGCGATTGGTACCGGGCTGAACGCTCATCCGGATTTCGCGCCCGCGGTAATCGGCCTTCTCAGTGAGCGCACCCGCCTGAACTTCCGCGAAGCGAAGAATCATTTCGAAGCCCAGGCTTCGAAGGACGCAGTCTGTTTCCTGAGTGGCGCGCTTCGCAGCTACGCCGTTTCGCTGACCAAGATCGGCAACGACATACGATGGCTTGGCTCGGGTCCGCGATGCGGGTTGGGTGAGTTGAGGCTGCCTGAGACTCAACCGGGGTCGAGTATCATGCCCGGCAAGGTCAACCCGGTGATCGCCGAAAGCTTACTGATGGCTTGCGCCCAGGTGATCGGCTACGACGCCACGATCGCATGGTGCTGTGCGGCCGGCAACTTCGAGTTGAATGTCACGATGCCGGTGATCGCCTACGACCTTCTGGAGAGCATCGGACTGCTCTCGGCTGTCAGCCGTAACTTCCTCGAGAAATGCGTGGACGGCATCGAAGCGGATCGCGAAAAGATCAGCGCCTACGTCGAACAGTCGCTCGCGATGGTGACGGCGTTAGTGCCGGCAATCGGCTACGACCGATCAGCCGCGCTGGCAAAGGAGGCCTTCGCCACCCGCCGAACCGTGCGCGAAGTGGCGCGCGAGAAGAGCGGCCTGACGGACGAAAAGCTCAACGAATTATTGGACCCCAAACGGCAGACCGGATCCCGCTAGCTGTTCAAGACGCGGTTCATGCGGTTCATGGCTTCATCGATCTCGGCCGTGTTCTTGAACCCGATGGTGACCGCGTCCACGCATCCTAAATTCATCGCGAATTTCATCGCCGCGTCGCGGCCTTCGGAGGTAAACTGGCCCTCGCCGCACAACTTCATACTGATTACACCCATGCCCTGCGCGTGGACCTTCTTCGTGTGCGCGACCACTTCGTCCACTCTGCCTGGTTCGGAAACATCCCGTATTTCCGGCGTGTCCATTTTCGTTCCGTTGTGGTTCATGCGGATCATCGCGATGTCCAGCCATTGGTTCCCAGGGAACGTGCGAAGCGCGGGAAGCCCGTGCACCGAGGCTCCTTTAGCAAGGATGACCTTTTTTTGCTTGGCCTCAGAAAGTCCATCTTGCAAACTCTGATAGTCGGCTGACCACGTTGGCGGCCTGAGGCAATGCAGCAGAAGGATATCGATGTATTCGGTATTGAGCTGTTTACGAAACTGGTCGATCTTTGCGGCCGGATCGCCTGAAGCCGGCGTGCTGTATTTGGTCATCAACTTATAGCTGTCTCGCGGAATGCCTTGGAGCGCGGTCGAGAGCATCTCCGGCATGCCATGATAGCTTTCGGCCGTTTCAAAAAACCGGATGCCGCGATCGTAAGCATACCGGACGAGCTTGGTGAACTCTTCCTGTCCCAGTTCACGCTGCACGCGGCCTCCGTGAGTGCCGGTTCCGAAAGCCAGCCGTGTTACTTGAATGTTCGAGTTGCCGAGTGTGACCAGGTCCGTGGCCGAGCGCCTCGTGCTTTGAGCGCTGGACGTGGCTCCGTTGAATCCTGACCAGACAGTGGCTGCCATCCCGGCTTTCAGAAAATCACGCCGGCTTGCACGGGGTTTTGAGTGAGGCATCGCGTCTCCCTGCGGCCACTCTAGCATGTCGTCAGGCCGAAACACCTACCTTCTAGGCGGGGCTGATAAACGTTCGACGAATAAGTCCAGAAACGCCCGCACAGTTACGTCGCGCGCTACTTGCGTGCTCGCCTGGTGCTCCAACTTTTCAGAAGGCGTAAACACCGTGGTGCCGAAAGTGAGCGGGCTCGCCGTCTCCACCTGAACATCGCCAATACGCGTTTCAATGAGGGTTGATCGAAGCGTGGCCGCGACCGCGAGCGGATCGTGCAGTGTCGGGTACCGACCAGCCTTGCCGTCCTGCCAGAGCTCAATCAGGTGCACCACGAACTGAGATGCCGGGTTGTTCGACGCCCGTAGCCGGTCCAGATCCTTCCCTTCCAGCTTGCACTTCTCCGTAACGTCCAGCCCAACGGCCGTGATCGGCACGCCGGAACGGAACACGATTTCCGCCGCAACCCGATCCCGCAATATGTTGTATTCCGCGCGCGGTGGAAAGAACGAGCCGCCCATCAGAACGATGCGCTCGATCTTCTGCCTAATACGCGGCTCCATTTTCAAAGCGAGCGCAATGTTGGTCAACGGCCCCACCGGTACCAGCGTGATCTTTACTGTCGACCCCATCAACGTCTCGACAATAAACTCTGCGGCATGCTTTCGCGCCGCGGGCGGAAATTCGTCGGCGGCGGTGAGTACCTCGTATTGTCGCGACTTGTTGTTCCATACGCGATCCAGGAGCGGTTCCGATGCGCCAGCCGCCAGCGGGATATCACGACGCCCGTAGATGCCCAACTGCTTCCAGGCGAGACGCGTGCGCAGTTCGACGTCATCGATCACCGTGGTTACGCCGCGGACATCGAGTTCGGGAGATTGCAGTGCAAGAGCGAGCGCCAGCGCGTCATCGATATCGTCGCCGATATCGGTATCGAAGATGATTGGAATCGGCCTCTGCGCCAGAGCCGCCCCGCAGGTGAGCAGCAAGCACGTCAGTAATCGGGGGAGCATCACGTCTTCCAGCGAACACCTAGATCCAACACCTTCTTGCCATACGCGACGCTGCGCTCCATGTGCTCGCGCTGCTGGAATTGGATGGCGGGGATGAAAGGTTCGGGAGTAGCACGGCCCGGCAGATCTTCAATCACCATATGACCTTCGTACGGCTTGCCGGCTTTAGCAAGCGCAAGGAACCGAGCCAATTCAGAGGCTCGTGCCTTCGGGTACGTCTCCCAGAAGGACGGATCGAGATAGCGCAACTCCTGCGGCGGCCGGCCGGTGATCGGCTTGATATATACGTAGACGGGATTTGCAATTTGCCGTAGCCGCGCGATAAATTTTCTGAAGTCGATTACACCTTCGCCGAGCGGAACCCATTGCACGGCGGCCCCATGCGGGGTTTCATAAATGGCTGAATCGCGCAGGTGCACCGTGAGTGCATATGGTCCCAGGATCTCAAGCGTGGTCATCGGGTCTTCGACGGTGAACACCGGATTTCCGGTGTCGAGGTACGACCCGACAAACTCCTTCCCGGCTCCGTCCATCACCTGCCGCATCTCCCAAGCCTGAAAATCTTTGTGGTTCTCGATCGCAAACTTGACCCCCGCATCCATAGCCTGCGAACGCACGCTCTTCAGGAGGCGGATGGAGGTTTCAATGTGCTGATCAACGGGCCCGGGCGGCAAATGTTCGCGATCGCCGGCGTGCAGACAGCGCACGATTGGGGAACCCATCGCCGCCGCCATCTCGACGCCATGCAGCAGCGACTTGCGGGAGCCGTCCATCGCATCCGGAGTCTTGGGCAGCATCGCTCCAACTCCAGTTTCCAGGTGCAGGCCCCGCTCGGCTGCGTAGGCCTTTACCTTGCGCCAATGTTCCGGCTTGTCGCGATCCGGATCGAGCGAGTCCTGAAGGAACATGGCATCCAGTTTCAGACTCGCCGCGTAATCCAGCAGTTGAAGGTCGTTCCAGCGCAGTGCGCGCAGGCAGTAGCTGTTGAAGCCGAGGGGAATTTGGGATGAGCCGATACTGGCATAGGCCAGTTTGGATCCAAGCCCGGTAGCAATCGCGGTGTTGAGAAAAGTGCGGCGGTTCAAAGGACGGACTCCCTCCGCGATGCTATCACGGCTCGATCTCAAGCCGAAGCGATTATAGAGCCACCGGACGAACTTGCCCCCCAACTCCGGCGTACGTTACTCTAGTAACTGAAATTAGATGGCCAATACTATTTCTGCCCTGAAGCGGGTGCGTCAAACCGAACGTCGGACTGCCGTGAACCGCATGCGGAAGACCCGCCTCCGTCACCAGATCCGCACCATTCGCCGGCTCCTGGAGCACAAGGATGCAAACGGCGCGCAAGCCGCCATCCCCGCAACTTTTTCGATCGTCGACCGCTCCGCGAAGTGGGGCATCATCAAAAAGAATACGGCCGCGCGCTACAAAAGCCGTCTCGTGAAACGCCTTCGCAAGTTGACCGCCGCCGCGTAGTACTCCATTTCAGAGCTTCCTTCTCAGGATCTCGTTGACTGCGGCTGGATCCGCCTGCCCCCGGCTAGCCTTCATCACCTGACCCACGAAGAATCCCAAGACAGCCGTCTTGCCGCTCTTATATTGCTCGAGTTGCTTAGGATTGGCGGAAATGACAGCGTCCACAATCGTCTCCAACGTGCCTGTATCGCTGATCTGCTTGAGGCCCTCCCGCTCCATGATCGCCCGCGCAGACTCCCCGCTCGCGAACATCTTAGGGAAGATCTCCTTGGCGAGCTTACCCGATATTTCTCCCTTGCCGATGAGAGCCACCAGCTCGCCCAAATTAGCCGCGGTGACTGGTGATTCGGCGATGTCCTTCCCATCCGCCTTGAGTGCGCCCAACAGATCGCCCATCACCCAGTTCGCGGCGGCTCTTGGATCTCCGGATGCCACCACAACCCCTTCGTAGTAATCACTCAGCGCGCGGGTAGCCGTCAGTACCTCGGCATCGTATTCACGCAATCCGTGATCTCGAATGAACCGATCGCGCCGGTCCTGCGGAAGCTCCACCATGTCGGACTTGATTTTTTCAAGCCATGTCTCGCTGACCCGCAAGGGCACCAAATCGGGCTCCGGAAAGTAGCGGTAGTCGTGAGCGTGTTCCTTAGTGCGCATGCTCGCGGTTCTCCCGGTGTCCGGATCGTACAGCCGCGTTTCCTGCTGCACCTGGCCGCCGCTTTCGAGGAGGGCTACCTGCCGGCCGATCTCGTAATCCAAAGCCATTTTCAGAAAGCGAAACGAGTTGAGATTCTTCACCTCTGCCTTGGCGCCGAACTTCTCAGCGCCCTTCAACCGCACGCTCACGTTAGCATCGCAGCGCAGGTGGCCCTTTTCCATGTCGCAGGTGGAGGCTTCTATGTACTGCAGCACCTGCTTCACCTCAGCCAGGTAGGCGTAGGCCTCTTCGGAGCTGCGCATGTCGGGATCACTCACGATTTCGATCAGCGGCGTCCCGCTTCGGTTCAGATCGACGTACGTGTATGTGTCGGAATCGGGGAAACCGTCGTGAATGCTCTTGCCGGCATCATCCTCCATGTGAACGCGCGTGATTCCGATGCGCCTGTGGGTTTCGCCTTCCACCTGGATATCAATCCAGCCATGCTCGGCCAGGGGCTGATCGTACTGCGAGATTTGGTAGCCCTTGGGCAGATCGGGATAGAAGTAGTTCTTCCTGGCGAAACGGGAGTCTGGATTCAGGCGGCAGCGAAGTGCGAGCGCGGCCTTCACCGCCATCTCGACAGCACGACGATTTAGTACTGGCAGAGCACCCGGTAATCCCAGGCAGACGGGGCATACGTTACTGTTCGGCGGCGCGCCGAAACTGGTCGCGCATCCACAGAATATCTTCGTGTTCGTGGCTAGCTGAGCGTGAACTTCCAGACCGATAACCGGCTCATACTTCGCTATGGCTTCGACTGCGGAGGACATGCCCCATTATAGGAATGGTTCTTTAGGTATCGGCTCCACTCGCCAGCGGCGGGCTCGCGAAACAGCTTCGGCCACAGCTCCTGAAATTTTTCTACGCGCTTGGCTTCTTCTCGCCGCAACTCCTTTAGATCGGCGCGCGAGGTCCCCAGATCCCGAAGCAACCGGCGCGCGGCTACGCAATCCTGGATGTCGCCAAGCGCGTTCTGAATTTTGCGGATCTTCGCGATCCGCTTCTCCATGCTCGGGCCGTAGCACACCGTGAAGGCTTCCAGGCTGTAGCGCATCCGTTTCGCCGACACTCGCAGCGAGTGCAGCCGCCGCTTCGACTTTGGACGCTTTGCCAGGCCTGCCCCCTGTTCGATGAATCGCTTGGCCAGCTTGGGAAGTATCCTTGCGGCAAGTTCCGGGAGCATCCCCGGATCTAAAGATTCGGTTGTGTCAAGCTTCAGCCCGAGTGCCCACTGCAGCGCCTTGACGAAGCGGACGCTAGCGGCATTCCGCTCGGACTCCAAGTGCGCCGGAATTCCGGCATCCAGATCAAGTTTCAGCTCCTCGATGAGACTCAGCGCGATGTCCCGGTCCCGAACCTCGCCGGCCAACTTCAGCGTCGCTTTCAAGCGCTTCCGAAGCGCGCGGACCCGCTTCGATGGAAGCTGGTCCCGGAAAATCTTCAGACCTTGATCCAAGCGTCGAATCGAGACCCGGACATCATGCACTTCGTCCTGTCCGGGCTGCCCGGGACTGTGTGCGCTACTCGCGGCTGCGACAAATTTCTTGATCAGGGCATTTACGGGCATCGTCAGCCCTCCGTTTTCACCTGAGTCACAAGTAGCGGAACATCATACACCTGTCGGAAGATGTCGCCCGACCGGTCGGCCGCCCACTGCTCCAGGTCGACGTCGTGCCCCGACCGCAAGCGCAGAGCGATTGCGCCATTGCGCATCTGGCACTCGATCGATTCCACTCTCTGTTGGTGCCCTCGATCCAGGCTGTCGGCGATCCGGAGAATCGGAATGAGGTACAGGATACAGCGCCGTGATTCAGGATCCAAACTAATGTATGCCGAATGCCGTTGAGTTGGCATCGCCTTGCGATGAAAGCGGCATAGCATCGCGATCAGATGCCGCTCCTCGTCGGTGAATCCCGGCATGTCGCTGTTCGCAACCAGATATGCCGAGTGTTTGTGATGCCCTGTGTCGCTTACGTAATGCCCCAAATCGTGAAGGTACGCCGCCGCTTCCAGCAGCTTCCCGGTATTAGGCGGCAATCGGTGCAGCGGACGGAGAGAATCGAAAATTTCCAGTGCCAGAGCCGCCACCTTTCTCGCATGTTTGAGAGGCACTCCGAAGCGGCGCGACATTTCCTCCACCACGCGCCGCTGGTCCGTGCTGAGGCGAGTCAGTTCGCGGCCGACGCCACGATTCGCCAAATCGGCTATGACGCCATCGCGAACACCTGCGGCCAGGTAATACATGGAGGGGTGCCGGAACGATTCCAGAGCTCGCAAGAACACGGCGGCGCCGGCGACGATGATTTCGGCCCGGCGTGGTCCGACGCCGGAGAACTTACGGCGCCCCGCAAGATCGCGCTCGCGAACCTCCTTGAAGAATTTGCGAATCTGCGGCGTGGTCGCTCGCAAACGGTCGGCCTCGTCCCGGCGCACTCGAGGTACGCGGTTGATCGCGGAGACAATTGCAGCCGCGGTTGCCGAGGTGGCAATTACGCGGTCGAAGCCGGGGCCGATTCGGTTGACGGCGGCGGACAGACGCTCGTCTATCGACTTGTCTAAGCGATGTAGTTCCTGTGCGGTGGGCGGATCGCTCTTGAGGAATACCTCAGTGAGGCGGACAGCGCCCAACGGCTTAGAAAACGACGTCACCAACTGGCCGTTTTCGCTGAGGATCACCTCGCAGCTGCCGCCGCCGACATCAATCACCAGAATCCGGCCGTGCGGGTGCGGCCAGCGCGTTTGCACGCCCAAGTGGATCAGCCTCGCCTCTTCCTGGCCGGATATGATTTCGACCTGTGTCTGCGCGGCTTTCGAGGCGCGTTCGATAAACTCGTGCTGGTTCGATGCATCGCGAACCGCGGCCGTCGCAACGGCCCGAACGCCTACCACCTCCAGCTTGCGGTAAGCCTCGGCCATGCGCTCCAGATGGGAGCATACAGTCGCAATGGATTCTTCACTGATTCTCCCGCTCTGGAACACCGAGGCGCCGAGCCTGGTGACACTTCGGTCGGAGTGCAGAGCAGTAATCGAAGGAGGCTTGTTACGGCCGTCCGCCGTTGTTTCGGCCACCATCAGGCGGATCGAATTGCTACCAATGTCGATCGCGGCATAGCGCGGCATATACCCAATGATAATTGCGGGTGTTGGCTCTACGCCGCCGTCGAGGGCTTTCGGCGCTCTTCAATTGCGTCCAGTAGACGTCGGCTCGCCTGCGCAACATCAGACACGGCGCGATCGAAGGCTGCTTCATGCAGCTTCGATGGCTTCTGGAATCCGCTGATCTTCCTGACGTACTGGAGTGCGGCTTTGTGTAATTCTTCGGAGGGCGTGGGCTGCCCGGGGATTCGCAATCGTTTGATGCTTCTACACACTCTTCTTTCAGTGTGTCATAAAGCTGCCGTCCATCCCCTCAAGCCAGAAAATCAAAGAGGCTGGTCCGGGGCATCTTCGCACGAGCCTGGAGAGTGACGTTCTGCTGCAATTGAGCCTGATTGAGTTCCACGATTGCGGAGGTGAGATCCGCATCCTGAAGCGTGCTTAAACGGTTTTTGAGCTGGAGTTGAAGTTTGGTCCCAAAGTCCGTCGCATTCGTGACTTTGTTCTGCATCGTTCCGTAGGAGGCAAGCTCGGCGTTCAGATGGTCCAGAGAAGTGGAGACGTTGGGCGCAGCGGCCTGAATACCGGCCGTGTCATTCGCCAGCAACGCGACCCTCAATTTGTCGAGCGAGGCAAACACATTTTGAGTCGGGTCGGTGGCATCGAAGATTTCTTGAGCGCTCTTGCCGATGGAGAATCGTGTTCCGTCAGGGTGCTGTATCTGGCGGGTGGCTGCGGAGCCCGCGTACACACTGACCGGCGGGTTCGCCGTTAGATCGATGGTGTATGGCACTTTCTGATCTGAATCGCCGCTGAAGATATAACGGCCACCGACAGAGGTTCGCGCCAATCCCACCATTTGCTCCATGATGGAGCCCACATCGGACGCTAATGCCTGCCGGGATTCGGGTGTGGCGGTGGCGGTGACCCCCTGGGATGCGAGCACCCGCGCCCGCTCCGCCAAGCTAACGGCGGATTGCAAAGCCTGCTCCCCTGTGTCCGTCTCGGTCTTCACCAACGCGAGGTTCGACAGGATCTGGTCGTTTGAGGCCGAATCGGCCCGCGCTTGCAGGAGCGTCGAGACACTGTCGGGTTCATCGGAGATGCTGGATACCCGCAAACCAGTGGAGATCTGCCGTTGCGCTTTCTCCATGCGCTGGTTGATCTGATCCATGCTGGTGACAAAGGCTTCGGAGCCGGAATCTAAGAAACGTAGCATATATTTACTTCAGCGATTGCATCAGGGTGTCCATAATCTCGTTCAGTACAGTCATGACCTTGCCGGAGGCCTGGTAGGAGCGCTGAACCTGGAGTATGTGCGCGGCTTCCTCATCCAGCGACACGCCTGAAACCTCGTCGCGAAGACTCCGCGCCTGGTCCACCAGGCCTTTTTGGGTGTCGGTGTCACTTTTCGCATTCGCGACATCCCGCCCGATCCGAGCCCCCAGCTGGCCTAAGAATTGCGTGAAAGTGCCGCCTGCCATGGTCTTTGCACCCAGCAGGTCAGCGACGTTCAGTGCGTTCCCGTTGCCTCCGGGTGCCTGAGGCAGCGCCGCGGCGATCTGATCTGCCGTGATCGTTCCGACACGCAAGGACGTCGCGGCTCCCACCGCCGAGTTGTATACCAGTAGGCCGGATGCCGGCGCCGCGCCGTTGATATCCACGCCGGCCGCGAGTTGCTGGTTCACTTGATCGGCCATGCTCTTTGCCAGTGTGTCGAGATCCGCCGTATACGAGGGAATGAGCTGGTTTTTCTCCTGCAGCGCCCCCGCCAGTTTTCCGTAGCGAACCTGGGACGTGATGTCCGCACCAGTCGAGCTAAGTACGGCAGTCTGAGGTGATGAGAAGTCAGCAGAGAGTTGAAATTGATGCTCGCCGACGACCAGGGGCGTTTGGCCGCCCAAGTACACGCTCACGGTACCATCGGCTGCACGGGTGATCGAGACATCCGCCACCTCGGATAGCTGTTCCAGGGTCGCGTGCACGTTCGCATCCAGACCTGCGTCGGAGGTGCTGCTAAACTCTCGCCGGTAGTTCGCGTTGTAGTCGCGAAGCTTTCCAGCAAGCTGGTTGATGGTCGTGACATTGTCGCGGATCTGGTTGTCCGCCTGAGTTCCTGCATTGGTCAGGCCAGCTGCCGTTTGGTTGAAAGCATCCGTGAGCTGTTTGGCGTTATCCACTACCGCCTGGCGCGCGACGCCATCGTTCGGTCTAACACTCAATTGTGAAAAGCTTTGAAAAAACTTCCCGATCGAACCGGACACGCCAGAGTCCGACGTAAGGTCAAATAGAGGGCTGATGCGACTGAGATCACTGGATTTCTGTTCAGCGAGTCCGAGTTGCGAAAACTGACTGCGAACGCTTTGCTCGGCATACTCGGATCGGGAACTGACCAACGGCCCCGCGGCGACGCCGCCCGGCAGGCCCGCGGCCAGATCCATCGGCAAGGCTTCCAATGTTTGTGTCTGCCGGACGTACCCCGGGGTATTCGCATTCGCAATGTTGTTCTGGATGGTCGCCAACTGTCGCCCATACACCTGGATGGCTCCGGCTGAGTTGATCAGGGAAGTGAATAGATTGCCCATGTCAGTATCGGCGCCTCCTCATGCCTCAACCGTCACGGAGCTGGTGGCCCCGGGAGCAGCGGGCTCATCCCCGGTTGTCGTATAGGCCGCTCCGTTCAGCGCGGCGAGCCTGGCCCAACCGGCGTACAGATCAAAGGCGTTTTCGGTAAGGGTGCGGGCCAAGTGGAGCTTGGACCGGATTTCCGACACGTCCCGGCTTGGCCCGTTCGCGCCCTTAAGTCCCGGAGCAAGTGCCCGTACCGCCACGCAACACGTCTCAACAGCGGCATGGTCCAGCCTCGCCAAGGCCAGGCACAGATGATCGAGTTGCTCGCCGATCTCAAGTTGAGCGGGTTGCGTCATTCACCATGCTCCTGCTCACGGCTGCTGCGTCCGGGTGGTAGTTCCCGGATTTGTACAGCGCCGTAAGCTGGCTGATGCGTTGCGTACGCTCGGGCGTGTCTCCACTGACGGCGCGCACCACGCTGCCGAGATCCGAGAGCGAGATCCGGTCCTGGCCGGAGGCATCAGGAGCCCTCGATGCACCGGACCGCCCGCCCTTTGCTGCCTCAGTACGCCCGGATGACTGCGTTCCGATAGTGACCGAGTTCGAACTGGAATCGTGTACCTTCATAGGCCGGCCTTTGCCCTCCTCAAAGAGAGTATCGGCAGGACCCGGAACTTATTTAGGCAAAAATCGACCCCAGCCAGAAATACGTCGAAAAGAATTGCTCACCAGTACGAAATCAGGTGAGACCCCGTTGATTTACCGGCCGGCGGCTGTTTCCCGGAACCAGCGCCGGAGTCCGCCGGCGCGCGGCTTGACGACAATCTCTTCCGATCGTGCCGGTTCGGTACTGCGTTCGTAAAGCGCCAGCAGCTTAACTTCATCGAAGCCGATAGCCGCCGCATATTGGCGCAAGTAGCTGCGATCATAAACGCCTCCTGGCAGCTTTTCAAATTCTTCGTCCTCAATGGCACGTAGAAATCGCATACTGATCTTGGTGGTATCGGCTATCTTCTCCAAAGATATGCCCGAATCAACGCGTCGGTTCTCAAGATTCAGAGCGGTGTACTTCAATGTCTTGGCGGAGGTAGGTTTCGCCATTGCAGTTCCTTAATCTGTCGGATAAAAACTCATCATAGAACACAATTGCCCCACGTGGGATGTCAGAATGACTCAAGGGCGCAACAAAAACCCCTTACGATGATGGTCCGTGCCCAATTAGAATCTTATTTTGAATTCGAGCGGCTTCGGACCACTTGGCGTACAGAAATCCTGGCCGGGATTACCACCTTCGTGACCATGGCCTACATTGTGTTCGTAAACCCCTCGATTCTGCACGAGGCCGGGTTGCCCTATGAGGCGGCGGTCGCCGCCACATGTCTGACCGCGGCCTTCGGGAGCATCCTGATGGGCGCTCTCGCTCGATACCCCATCGCGCTCGCGCCCGGTATGGGCCTGAACGCCTACTTCACCTACACAGTGGTCAAAGCAATGGGCATCGCCTGGGAGGTCGCACTTGGGGCAGTATTTCTCTCGGGCGTAACATTCTTACTGCTCACAGCGATCGGAGTTCGGCGGCTGATCGTCTCGTCGATCCCGACAGAACTTTACTCGGCGGTGGCTGCGGGCATCGGGCTGTTCATCGCGTTCATTGGACTGAGAAACGCCGGGATCATCGCCGGCAGTCCCGCCACACTAGTAACAATCGGCAATCTGCGCGATTCTCAGACGGCGTTATCAATATTCGGATTCCTGCTCATCGCTGGCCTGATGGCTCGTAAAGTTCGTGCTGCCATGTTGATCGGGATACTCGCCACGACGGGCGTCGGGGCACTATTCGGTCTTATTCCCTGGAAGCCGTCCTGGTATTCATGGACCTCGGTGACGGCGACAGCCTTCCGGCTCGATATCCGTGGGGCGCTACGGATGGGGGCTCTGGAGATCGGCTTCGTGTTTCTTTTTGTGGACTTGTTTGACAACGTTGGAACATTAGTCGGCGTCGGCAAGAAGGCCGGCCTGTTTACCGAGGCCAACGAGATCCCTCGCATCAACCGGATCCTGTTTGCAGACGCTTCCGCCACGATCGCGTCGGCGCTGGCGGGCACCTCCACGGTGGTCAGCTACATCGAGAGCGCGGCGGGCGTCGTAGCGGGCGGCCGGACCGGTGTAGCTGCGATCGTCGTCGGGCTATTTTTCCTGGTAGCCCTCTTCGCGGCTCCGCTGGTGGGTGTAATCCCAGCTTCGGCAACAGCGCCCGCTTTGATCATCGTGGGTTCGCTGATGATGTCGCATGTGGCCGAGATACGCTGGGACGATCCAGTTATCGCCATATCGGCATTCCTGACGATCGTCTGCATCCCCCTCACCTTCAGCATCGCAAACGGCCTGGCATTCGGGTTTACCGCTTATACCGTCCTGCGCGTGATTCGGGGCGAGTTCCGCGAAGTTGGGTGGATGATGTATGCATTGTCCGCACTCTTCATCCTGCGATTCGTCTATCTTAGCCGCTCATAATCGGCTAACGGAATCGTTCTTTCCGCTACAATACGGTTTTCCTATGCTTCAACGAGCGGTACTTTTTGTCTTCGCGTGTGCCGCTCCGGCTATCGCCCAGAGCGCGCCGATCGCTTTCACCGGCGCTCGAATCATCCCTATTGCCGGGCCCGAGATCCCGAACGGCGTAGTCGTTCTGCAGAATGGTAAGATTGCCGCCGCCGGTCCCGCTGATTCGACGCGGATTCCCGGCGGCGCTCAGCGCGTCGATGCACGCGGCAAGGTGATCATGCCCGGTCTCGTCGACAGCCATAGCCACATCGGCGGCCCCGAAGGCGGCGATTCCAGCAATCCGATCCAGCCCGATGTCCGCATTCTTGATTCGCTGAACGTCCGGGCTTCCGCCATCCGCAAAGCCCAAGCCGGCGGCATGACTACCGCAAACGTCATGCCGGGATCCGGTCACCTGCTCAGCGGGCAGACTTTGTATCTGAAGTTGCGCGACGGCAAGACCATTGACGATTTCCTCATTCGTCTCCCCGACGGACGCGTCGCGGGCGGCATGAAGATGGCCAACGGCACCAACTCCCGTCGCACCACTCCGCCGTTTCCTGGATCGCGCGCGAAGTCTGCCGCCCTGGCTCGCGAGCAATACGTTAAAGCGATCGAATATCGGGACAAGATCCGGCAGGCCGGGACCGACGCTTCGAAACTGCCGCCCCGCGATCTGCGCTTGGAAGGTCTGGTAGAAGTACTCGACGGAAAGCGCACCGTGCAGTTCCACTCCCATCGACATGACGACATTCTCACGGCGCTCCGGTTGGCCAACGAATTCCACTTTCGGATAGTGCTGCATCACGTCAGCGACGGATGGATGATTGCGGACGAAATCTTCAAATCCGGCGCCGCGTGTTCGGTCATCGTGATTGACAGCCCTGGCGGCAAACTCGAAGCGAAGGATGCGCGCTTGGAAACTGCGATGATTCTGGACAAGGCCGGCATCCTGGTGGGCTTCCACACAGACGACCCGATTACGGACTCGCGTCTGTTCCTGCGCTCGGCCGCGCTCGCCGTGCGCGCGGGGATGTCGCGTGACAAGGCTTTATACGCAGTGACCATGGCGAACGCACGGATCCTGGATCTCGATAAACATGTGGGCTCGCTCGAGGCCGGCAAGGATGCGGACCTGATCGTATTGTCCGGCGATCCGCTCAGCGTCTACACTCATGTTCTGGAGACCTGGGTCGAGGGTAAGAAAGTGTTCGACCGCTCCGACCCAAAGGATCGCCTCTACGCGGTGGGAGGTTATGGCGCCTCTCACGACGACGGTGTGTTCAACATGGATGAGGAAGAGGGCCGCTGATGCGATACCGCCTTCCGCTGATCTGCGCTGCTTTGGCCCTCCCCGCCACGGCTCAGATTGCAATTCGCGGTGAGATGGTCTACACGATGGCGGGACCGCCCATCAAGGATGGAGTGGTGCTGGTGCGCGCGGGCAAAATCGAGCGCGCCGGACCGGCTTCGCAAATAGGCATACCCGCGGAGTATCATACGCTGAACGCGAAGGTCGTTACTCCGGGGCTTGTGGATGCACATTCAACACTCGGGCTCTCTGGGTATTTGAATATCCCGCAAGATCAGGATCAGGTGGAGCGCTCTGCGCCGATCCAGCCCGAACTCCGGGCGATTGACGGCTACAACGCTCAGGATCCCTTGATCGCATGGGCCCGCAGTTTTGGCGTGACCACGATGCACACCGGACACGGTCCCGGCATTCTGATGTCCGGTCAAACGATGATCGTGAAAACGACTGGTAAGACGGTTGAGGAGGCGGTGGTCAATCCTCTTGCGATGGTGGCCATGACGCTCGGCGATGGGGCTCGCGACACGGGAGGAAAATCGCCGGGCACGCGGTCCAAAGCCGTCGCGATGCTGCGCGAGGAGCTCATCAAAGCACAGGAGTACTCGCGCAAGTGGGAGAAAGTCGAGAAGGGCAAGGAGCCAAGCCGCGATTTGCACTTGGAGGCGCTAACCCGGGTAATAAAGAGTGAGATCCCGCTGCTGGTGACGGTGAACCGGGCCAACGACATTCTGACAGCCATTCGCGTCGGCAAGGAATTCAACATTCGAATCGTGCTGGACGGCGCCGCTGAAGCCTATCAAGTACTGGATCAGATCAAAGCCTCGGGGTATCCCGTGTTCGTACACGCGACGATGGAGCGCGCGAGCGGCGAAACCGAGAACATCAGCTTCGAGACGGCATCGAAGTTGAAAGCGGCGGGAATCCCGTTTGCGCTGCAGACCGGGTTTGAAGGTTACGTTCCGAAGACGCGAGTCCTGGTGTTCGAGGCGGCGATGGCGGCGGCGAATGGCCTTTCCTTCGACGACGCGCTCCGTAGTGTAACCATTGACGCAGCGAGGATAATCGGGCAGGATCGCCGTATCGGCTCCATCGAAACCGGCAAGGACGGCGACATCGCGATGTACGATGGCGATCCGTTTCAGTACACGACACATTGCGTCGGAGTGTTGGTGAATGGTGTCATTGCAAGCGACATCAAGCGGTAAACCGAATCGACAGGAAAACTCAGGGTGGACGTCCCAAGAAATTATGCGTTGTATCACGATTCTGCGGATCTGCGCGTTAGCGGCGTGTCTGGCTGGCGGCACTCGGTTGGAGGCTCAATTGGCCGCCAATTACACCATCGCGCCGGTTGCCGGAGCGCCCCGGTCGCTGGGTGACAACGGTCCCGCGATCTCGGCCCTGTTGTGGTCTCCGCAGGGCGTGTCGGTAGACCCGGCCGGCAACCTGTACATCGCAGACAGCGGAAACACGCGAATTCGAAAGGTGACTCCCGGCGGCATCATCACCACCGTTGCCGGCACCAGCCCAGGATTCAGCGGAGACGCAGGCCCCGCCTCGGTTGCGCAGCTATCGTATCCCGCTAAAGCCGTGGCCTCGTCCAACGGCGATATCTATGTCGTGGATAGCGCGAACAACCGGATTCGCCGCGTTGCTCCGAACGGCATCATCTCCACTGTGGCCGGAACGGGCCAGTCCGGCTTTGCCGGGGAGGGTGACCTGGCCCTCAACGCGCAGTTCAGTTATCCGCGCGATATTGCGATCGACTCCACCGGGTCACTTATCGTGCTCGATACGAACAACCGGCGGCTCCGGCGCTTTTCGCCTGGCGGAAAAATCACCACCATCGCTGGTTCTGGAGTGTTCGGTCTGTTTGGTGACCAGGGGCCCGCCACGCAGGCGCAGTTTGCGTCTCCATGGGGCTTCGCCGTGGACTCATCCGGCAATATCTATATCGCTGACACCTTCAACCACCGCATCCGCAAAATCACTTCCGACGGAACAGTCACCTCCATCGCGGGACAGAACAGTCCGGGATTCTCCGGCGATAACGGACCGGCGAGCTTCGCACAACTGAACAGGCCCACCAGCGTAGCTGTGGATTCGGCGGGCAACGTGTACATCGCGGACACATCGAACCATCGCATGCGCAAAATCGATGCCCGGGGCACGATAACGACAGTCGCGGGAACAGGTGCTAACGGCTTTGCGGGGGATAACGGTCCTGCCTCGTCCGCGCAACTGAACTTGCCGGAGTCGGTGGCAGTCGATGCCGGCGGAAACATTCTGGTAGCGGATACCGGCAACCACCGCATCCGCAGGATTTCGGCCTCGGGGATGATCACGACGATCGCCGGCTCCGACCCCGGCGCAGGCGACAACGGGCCTGCCGCACGGGCGCTGCTGTTCCAGCCGAGTGGCGTCGCCTTCGATACGAGTGGGAACCTCTACATCGCCGATTCGTCTAATAATCGGATCCGCCGGGTAGCGATCGACGGTAACATCACGACTGTCGCCGGGACAGGATCCTCCGGTTATTCGGGCGACAACGGCTCCGCGCAACGCGCGCAACTTAACGGCCCGACAGGAATAACTTTCGATCGCACCGGAAGTTTGTATATCGCCGACACCGGCAACAACGTGATTCGGCGCGTCGCGGGCGGCGTGATTACGACCGTGGCCGGCACGGGAGTGGCAGACAACACAGGCGACGGAGGCCCGGCGCTCACGGCTACGCTGTACAATCCCAGCGCCGTGGCATTTGACCGGAGCGGCAACATGTTAATTGCCGATTCCGCCAACAACCGCATTCGAGTGGTGAATGGCAGCGGCATCATCACCGCATTCGCGGGCGATCCGGCGGGGCTTCCTGGGGACGCCGGCGATAACGGTCCGGCCAGAAACGCCGTCTTCGATTATCCGATCGCACTCGCCGTGGATCCGTCAAACAATGTTTACGTGTCGGATTACTTCAACAACCGCGTTCGTAAGATTTCGGCCGGAACCGCAGTCATCACTGCATTCGCAGGCACCGGAGTGCCGGGCGCTGGAGGGGATGGGGGTTCTGCGGCGCAGGCCCGCTTGCATCTACCCGCAGGTATTTCTTTCGATCGGGATCAGAATTTATACATCGCCGACCTGTTGAACAATCGCATTCGTGTCGTAAGCACTAACGGCGTAATTTCGACAATCGCGGGAGTTGGTGTTCCCGGCCAGGGCGGCGACTTCGGTCCGGCGCTTTCCGCTTTCTTGGCCAGCCCTCGCGACGTCGCGGTAGATGCCACTGGCAACGTGTATTTCTCCGATCAGGACAATGACGCAGTGCGGCGTCTGAGTGCGCAATCCACGTCGATTCGTACCATCGTTAACGCTGCGAGTGGCTCCGCGGGTTTTGTGGCGCCGGGCGAAGCCGTCACTATACTTGGTTCACGATTGGGACCTAATACGGGAGTGTCGGGAACGGGCGGAAGCGGCGCCTACGCGGCCTCGCTTTCGGGAACACGAGTTCTTTTCGATGGAATCGCGGCGCCGCTGCTCTACGCGAGCACAAACCAGATCAACCTCATCGTTCCATACGAGATTGCCGGAAGATCGAGCGTACAGGTCCGGGTGGAAACCAACGGCATCCCTGGAGACGCGTTCACGCTGACGGTGCGCGACGCGTCGCCCGGCTTGTTCACCACGGACTCCAGCGGGCAGGGCCAGGCAGCGGCAGTGAACGAAAACGGCAGACTGAATTCCGCCGCGAATCCCGCGGCGCCAGGATCCATCATCGCTCTCTACGCGACGGGCGAGGGTCAGACGAACCCGGCCGGATCCAGCGGGCGCGTGGTTGGCGGGGACGTGAATGCACTACCCCAGCCGCTGCAGAAAGTCGTGGTGCTGATTCAGGGCATCCCAGCGCAGATACTGTATGCAGGCGCGGCTCCGTCCGCAGCGGGGTTGATGCAGATCAACGTTCGAATTCCCGCAAGTGTCGCTCCGAGCGATCGCGTCCTCGTGGATCTGGCTGTAGGCTCGTTCGCGGCTCAGCCGGGAGTAACGATCGCGGTGCGTTGAATCAGGCGGTGCGCCAGCGGACGCCCGCATCCAGCTTGTGCTTCGCAAATTCCAGGCTCCGCTCCAGATCTATCCGTTGCTGTTCCTTCAAGGCTTCTGTGTATTCCCTGGGCTGAGGCTGAAAGCCATCTTCGATCACCATGTATTTCTCGAATGGGTGGCCCCCCTTCACTAAACCGACAAAGCGGGCGAACTCCGCGGCGCTCTTGTTCGGGAACGCTTTCCAAAAATCCGGCTCCAGGTAAGGGAGTATCTGCGCGGGCCGCCCGGTGATGATCTCCAGTTGCATCGGCGCATTGGGACACACCTCCCGGTACTTCGCGAGGAAAGCGGTCCAATCCACGCAGCCATCGCCGAGCGCAACCCATTGGAAGGCGGCGCCGCGCGGGTGCTCGTATACAGCGGTGTCGCGAATGTGCGTGGTGACCACATAAGGTCCGAGAACCTCGAGTGTTACCAGCGGATTCTCGGCGAGGAAGAAAGGATTGCCCGAGTCCAGACACGATCCCACGAAATCCTTCCCGGATTCCTCAATGATGGTCTTCACCTCTCGCGCCTGCAGATCGCCGTTATGGTTTTCGAGCGCGATCTTGACGTTCAGGTCAAGCGCCTGCTGCCTCACTGCCTTGAAGACCTTGATGATGGCTTCGATGTGCGCCTCAATCGGCAAAGGCCCGAGGCGATCGGGGCGGCTTCCCAGGAAGCACCGCATGCCCGTGGCTCCGACCGCGTGCGCCACTCGCAGGCCCTCCAGCGTGTACGCGACAGGATCCTTCGTCTTGGGCGTGAAACTCGAAGACGTAGGACAAACGCATCCGGTGCCGCCGTCGATGGCGACGCCGCGTTGCGCCGCGTAGTTCTTCACCCGCTCCAGATGCGCAGGTTCAATGCTTTCGTAATCGCCGACACTCGATATCTGCACGGTGTCCAGCTTCAAGCTTGCTGCGTAATCGATGAGCTGCATGGCCTTCCACTTGAAGGCCCGGACTGAATACGAATCAAAACCAAGGCGCATCATGCGAGACAATCATAACAATGGGAGGAGAAGGAGGCGATCAGAGAACCATGAGAGGGAGGAAACGTTTGTTGTACAGGTTGCGAAAGGCTCTACAAAATAAAAACGGCCCCGATCTCTCGGGGCCTGTGTCTAAATCCCTAACTTCCGGTTACCCTCTGCGGGCTCGGCTCTTACTTCTTCTTCTTCGGAGCTGCCTTTTTCTTGGCAGGGGCCTTCGCGGCTTTCTTGGTTGCTTTCTTCATCTGTTGATTCTCCCTAACATCAAATTTGCGATCTCGTTTGAGATCGCAGCGTGATTAATATATAAAGTTGTTTGATACGAATGTCAAGAGAAAAATGCATAGGGGCGCGAGCGGCCGTTGTGGAGCGCGCGAGGCTTGCCGCGCCAAAAACGAAAATTGGACGAATTGTTTTATGGAGGATCGCGCCGGTCAGTGTTGCGCTGCTGCTTGTGCTGTATTCAACGGCATGCCACAAGAAGTCGAAGGCTCCCGCCGCTAGGACCGCACGCATCGGAGCGACAGAAACGGGAGTGGCCAGTTGGTATGGATATCCGTATCATGGACGCCGTGCCGCGAACGGTCAAATCTACGATATGGAGAAACTCACCGCGGCCCATCGCACGTTGCCGTTCGACACCTGGGTAGAGGTACGCAATATTGCGAACAACAAATCCGTGAAGGTGCGCATCACCGATCGCGGTCCGTTTGTGGATGGCCGCATCATCGACGTTTCGAAAGCGGCCGCGCGAGACATCGATCTGCTCGGCCCGGGTGTCGCGCGCGTTCGGCTCACCATTGTGGCGCCGCCGCCAACCGCTGAGCTGCCCATCGCCAACGTGTTCGCAGTACAGATCGGCGCTTTTCGCGATAAGGATCGAGCCGAACGGATGCGTGTGCAATACGAGCAGCGTTTCGGCTCGGCCAACATCGTTTTTCGGAATGGTGATCCATCGGTGTGGAGAGTTCTGGTCGGGCGCGAGACGTCCCCGAGGCTGCTAACCAACTCTCGGTCGAATTCTGGCGGAAACACAGCCCGCGTTCGTGGTACGCCTGGACGACGTCGCGCAGCCTAACGAATTGACCGTCAACCGTACCGCCCTATCCTTTATATGTGAGAGCCAGGGAACTCAGCCGACACTAGCTATCGGGACAGTGTCGCTGGTCGTCGCCGGGGTTGATCTGTTGAACCGCGAACTGTCCAAGCTGCGCCGGTATATACACCTTATATATGTGTGAATCTAAGATACGGAATCTTCAGACCTCATACACCACGCTAGCGTGGGACAAGGCGTTGCCGTGAATACGCGTGGCTAAAGGGGGCGAGCAAGGATGATGGGAGAGGCGGAGAAACGGTCCTTGCTGGTTGGTAATTCACTACGTCTTCAAAACACTGTCCAACTGATAGACAAGATGTCACGCGGGCGTTGGCCTGTGCTGGTATTGGGCGAAACCGGAACCGGCAAAGAAGTGGTCGCCCGATCTATTCACAACGCCAATCCGATGGGCCCATTCGTTACTATCGACTGCTCGTCAATGGTGGGGCCGCTGATGGAAAGCGAGTTGTTCGGGCACGTGAAAGGATCCTTCACCGGGGCCATCGCGAATAAGACCGGCCTCCTGGAACTCGCCAACGGGGGCACCGCATTTCTGGACGAGATCGGCGAACTGCCTCTCGATCTGCAGGCCAAGATTCTACGCGTGCTGCAGGAGAAGGAGTTCCGGCCCGTAGGATCAAACCAGACCCGTCACTCCGACTTCCGCATCATAGCGGCAACGAATCGCGATCTAGCGAAAGAAGTTGAGAAGGGTACTTTCCGGCGCGATCTGTATTATCGGCTGAATGTTGTGAATGTTCGCCTGGCGCCGCTCCGGGAGCGGAAGGATGATATCCCACCGCTGGTTGTCCATTTCATTCGGCGGTATGGGAATGGGCACAAGCTGACCGACGAAGCCGCGGACGCGATGCAGGATTACGAATGGCCCGGCAATGTTCGCGAATTGGAAAACGCGGTGCAGCACATGGTGGCCATGAACTCAGGGCCACTGTTACACGTTCACAACCTGCCATCCACCTTGCAGAATCATCAACTGCGGATGAAGTTGGATGCCCGTGCAGTAGCCGTGGCCGCGGTTGCGGGTAATCCGTTGGTCGACGTTGAAACGAGTTCTCAGGCGCGAGTCTACCCGCCCGTAGGCGGCTCTCCGATCCTACCGCTTACAGAAATCGAGAAGCGCGCCATCATCGAAGCGCTCGCCTTTACCGAGGGCGACCGTGCCGCCGCCGCCAATCTGCTCGGAATCGGCCGAACTACCCTGTACCGGAAACTGAAGGAATACAACATCGACGTGTAGCCCCTCATCTTTGGACAGGCGCGGCTGGCGTTACCTGTTTCATGAATCGGCGCCAGCACAGCCAGTTCGCCATCGATATTCGCCGGCATCCTCAAACCCAGTAGATGAGCGATCAGTGGGAAGATGTGGATGTTTTCGAACTCTTCGAGAGTCTTGCCGCTCTGCAGGTCCGGACCCTGCGCGTAGAAAATACCGCGCATCTCGGGTACCAGGGCCACATCGAAACCATGCATCCCCTTTGACATGGGCCGCGGCTTCTCGCCGGCGCGGAGAGGACCTCGAAGCAACACCGGTTTCATCGACAACACAACCAGATCGCCAATCCTGTCGTTGCCGGAATAATGGAGGCGCGCTGGAATCTCGCTCTGCCGGTACGCGGCGAAACGCGCGTCGTCATCGTGAAATCGGTCATACAACTTGTCGATCTTCGCCCCATCGCGCGAGTAGACTTTGAAGTCAGTTCCCGCCACTGCTGTTTGCAATCCCGTCAGATCCGCCAGACTGGCGAGGTCCACCGCAGCGGCGGGCTCGATCATGCCATGATCTGAAACCACGAAGATATTCACCGGCACCCCGGTGCCGCGAATCAGATCCAGCAATTTCCCCAATGCGGCGTCCACGGCACCCACTGCCGCGCGAGTTTCCGCCGATTCGGGACCGTACATGTGACCTTCGTGATCCACATCCGAAAAATACAGCGTCATGAAGTGCGGCCGCTGTGCCTTCGGCAACTTCAGCCAGTAAATGACCTCCGCAATTTGCTGATCCTTTGTAATGGTTCCGTCGTAGCGGTGATAGTAAGTAGGTCGCGTGCGCTGGATGTCTGCATCGCTGCCCGGCCAGAAGTAGGAAGCGGCGCGCATGCCCTGCTGTTCCGCCAATACCCAGAGCGGTGTTCCGCCCCACCAAGTCCCGTCAGTCGCCGTCGCAGCATCGTTGAAGCGGAACAGAGCCTTGCGGGCTGGATCCCAAAATGTGTTTTCGACAATGCCGTGGTGGGCAGGGTAAAGTCCGGTGACGATGGTGTAGTGATTGGGAAACGTGGTCGTCGGAAAGGAGGGGATCAGCGCCTTGGCACGGATGCCTTTGTGTCCAAGCTGTATCAGATTGGTGGCTTGATAGCGCTCAGCGTAATCGTAGCGAAACGCATCGAGCGAGATCAGCAGGACGTAAGGCTTCTCAATTTGCGAGGCGGCGTTTTCGGGATGAAGCTCCTGGCCCAGTGAGCACCATAGGAAAGCGAACGTCAGGCACCGGCGCATGTTAATCGTGCCGCTTGGCGAACTCGACCCCCAGGTAAGTCAGGGACCGCACCGTTGCGTCCTCAGCGAGACGGAATTGCACCGTTGGAGATCCGGGGCCCGGGCCTTGTATCCGGAAGGTATCGAAATGGAAGTGGTCCAAAGCACTTCGATAATTGCTCCACGCCAGCATCAGACGCCGTTGCTCGAGGGTGATCTTTACTGTGCCGTACCCGGGATCGAGGAACTCACCCGTGTAGCTCGCCAGATCGAGCGAGGGCTGGGTATCCTTGCGCCTCGCGTCGACCATCTTCCGCGCTGCCGCATCGGAGTCCGCGCTCTCCTTACGGAAATGTTCGCGCAGTTCCGTGTCCCAGTCGCGCGTCGGCAGCCCCAGCAGGATATCGATCAGCACGAATCGGAGCGCTTCCGGCATGTTCTCTTGGCCGAGGTTCGCGAGCAAGATGATGCCGAGTTTCTCATCTGGAATCAGGGTGATGTTTGCGCGGAAGCCGTCGATGGCGCCTCCGTGAGAAACCAGGTGGCGTCCCCTGTAATCATGCAGCGTCCACCCGAGACCGTAGGTCATTTGATGCGTTTCCGGATTGTACGACCGGCCCCAATCACCAGGGCGCATGGCCATCTGCGGAGTGTGCATTTCCGACATATTTTTGGCCGACACTAGCCGGCGCCCCTCAAATACGCCCCCGTTCAGTTGCATTCGCACCCACTTACTGAGATCCGTCACATTGGAGTTGATCGCCCCTGCCGGACCGATGTTGTCGAGCGCCCGCCATGGGACTGCCTCGCGCTTTCCTTCCGCTCCGAGCGAGTGAGGGGTAGCATGATCAGTCGATTTCTGCGCTTCGGCGACGTGGAAGCTCGCTTCGCTCATGTTCAGCGGATCGAAGATGCGCTTCTGAACCAATTCCTCCCACGTTGTGCCAGCCGCTTTGCCCGCAGCATAGCCGGCGGCGGAAAACATCAGGTTATTGTATTGCCAGACGGAACGGAACGGCTGTGACGGCTTGATATACGCCAAGCGCCGCAGCAGTTCCTCACGGCTCCACGGCGAGTCATACCACAGCACATCGTTGCGGCTGAGGCCGGTTCGATGGCTCATGAGGTCGCGCAGCGTCACTGCCTGATCGGCGAGTGAATCGTACAAGCGGAAGAACTCGATGTGTTTACGAACGGGATCGTCCCATGACATCCTGCCTTCGTCCACCAGCATTGCCACCGCGGCAGCGGTAAATGCCTTTGTAGTGGAGCCGATCGCGAATACGGTTCGAGGCGTGACGCGTTCGTCGCGACCTAGTTCACGAACGCCGTAGCCGCGTGCGTGGACCAACTCGTCACGGCGGACAACGGCCACGGCAACCCCTGGAACGCTCCACAGTCGCATGGATCTCTCGACGGCAGCATCGATTTTCAGAGTGTCGATGGCTTGCGCCGGCGCGAGCGCGAACAACAGCGTTGTGGCCGCAAGCATGGTGCGGAGCATGTCTAACAGCTTGCCATACGAAAGCTTGCTGTACGCTGTCGATATGCGTACGTGCGCTTTGATGTTCGGCTGCTGGCTCAATGTAGTCGCGCAGATGCCGCAGAATCCCTCGCCCATGGTCGAACACACGCGACCCCATCCCCGCCTGGCTCAACAAAGTCCGCCCGGCACGCGCCAGACGTTATCTAGGGGTACCCTCTACTTACCGGCGAAGTTCGATTCCGAGCGGTCTCTCCTGGTGTTCTTTCATGGAGGAAAATGGTTGCCGGAGCTCGCGGCCGCGCGGAGTCGCATGGCGGTGATTTCTGTACAGGCCGGTACGGGATCTGCCTCATACGCCCGAGCCTTCGCCGACACGGGCACATTTCAGAAACTTCTAACTGAAGCTGAGGCGCACGCGCAATTTCATTCGGCAAGCTATTGGTGGCGGGCTGGAGCGCGGGCTGCGGCTGCGATCCGGGAAGTACTGCGATCCCCAGCGAAGTTTACGCGCGAGCCAACGCAGTACTATGCATCGACGGCATTCACACCGGATACATCAACGGCAAACCCGGTCCATTGGAATCGGAGATCGAGACCGGAAATCTGGACATCTGGATCCAGCTTGCGCGCGATGCGATCGCGGGAAAGAAGCAAGTCGTCATCACGCACTCCGAGATTTTTCCTGGGACGTTTGCAAGCACCACGGAGACTTCGGACTACATTCTCCGGCAAGCTTGCCTTGAGCCGCCGGCCCGTGTGAAGCGAGGTCCGATGGGCACGCAGCAACTCAGCGAAGTCCGCGCCGGGAAGTTCGCATTCTCGGGTTCGCCGGCAACTCAGCGCCCGATCACGTGGATCAGTTGCACTCGCTGCCGGAGTACTTGAAGCGGTTACGTTAAATAACGCCTGTGGGACGATTGGCTTAGGACGTTTTATTCTGAAACAGCAGCGCTGCGAACTCCGTCAGGTTCCTCCGCCACACCATCCACGTATGAGCTCCCGGCGTTTCAACCGGCGTGAGTTGGATGTCCTTCGATTTCAGGTACTCGATCAGTTTGCGATTGGCGCCGATGAGGCCATCCTCTGTGCCGCAAGAGATCCACAACAGCCGTAGTTGCTGGTTCGCACTGGAGTCGAGCTTCGGAAAGGCAGCCGCGAAATCCTCGCCTAAACCGCCTGAACTGAACGCGCCAATCCAGGCGAATTTGTCCACCGCGTTCAAACCCGTGTACAGCGACTCTGCGCCGCCCATCGATAGTCCCGCGATCGCGCGCGATCCGCGGTCTTTGGCTGATGCGGTACTTCTTCTCCACTTGCGGAATCACTTCCTGAAACAGCGCGTCGCGAAACCGGCTCATGTTCCGTTCGCGCATACCCACGTCGCGAAACCCTCCGGTCCCCCGAGAAACAATCTCCGGCGCGCCATAACCGAGCGTCATCACGATCAGCATGGGCTTCGCCTTGCCTTCGCGATGAGGTTATCGAGGATCACGTTCGCACGGCCGACCGCGGTCCAGCCGCTCGCATCATCGCTGAACCCATGCAGCAGATAAAGAACAGGGTAGGTCTGTTTCGCGAGCCGGATCGTAGCCGGGCGGCGTATAAACGTAGTAATCGCGATCATCGCCAACGATCCCGGAATGGTAGAAGTGATGGTGGACGTCGCCGTGCGGCACGTTCCCGATTTCCCACGAAAGTCCCGCACCCGGCACATGCACTACGCTGTTGCACCCAGCAAATTAGGTTTAAAATTCGGGTTGCCCGGATCCATTAACCTCACACCGTCAGCCACGAAGGAATAGCCGTAGCAGATCGGGTTCCAGCGGGTCCGTTACAGCCGTCCATACGCCCTGCTCGTCTTTTTGCATGGGCAGTTCTTTGCGCCCTCGCGCGCAAGCAGCACTTCTTTGGCATGCGGAGCGCGGAACCGGAACGTCACCGTTCTGTCGGCGTGCACTTCCGGCGACAAGAGCGGGGGGGCGGGGGCTTGGCGGGGCGGCGTTTGCGCAAAGGCGGCGACGCTGGCGGCCATGAAAGCGAAAAATCCCAAGCGACTCATGCGCTCTGTATTTTGTCACAAATAGAGCTCCGGCGGCGCGTCGCGACACGCATTCGATCGAAGCGGCCACTCGCCCTGACGACGTGCCCGGGCACCTCAGCCTATCTGGACAGAAGGTACATTGGAAGGGACTATGAGAATCGTGCCCATCGTGGTGGCCTTGATTTTGCGACCAATCCCGTGTGCGGCCGTCGAATTGAAGGCCGGGCGTCTCGCGCGTGGAGATCACGCCGTCCTCCTTCATGCAAATGTATGGCTACGCTAATCGTAGGTGCGGCCCGGCTAACGGCACTCACGATCCGCTGTTCGCGAAGGTTCTGGTTCTCGAGGCGGGGGAGTCACGTATGGCCATCGTCACTCTGGACTTAGGCAGCATGGTATCGGACAACTTGCGGCGAGATGTGGCCTCGAAATTGAACATCCCGGTATTGCTGCTCTCCGCATCGCATACGCATTCCGCGCCCTCGTTCCTTCCGTATGGCAGCAATCCGTCCACTGACGACGCCGGGGTTGGCATATCTCGCCGAAATCGAACGTAAAATTTACGGTGCGATCGAGGACGCGTCTCGGTCGATGTTTCCGGCCAGGCTGAGCCTGGCGCGCGGCTCCATCCAACTTGGATATAACCGCCTGCTGCTGCGAGATGACGGGCGCGCACGGGCCTTATTCGACAATCTCGAACGTGTTCCGTATGGGCCGGTAGATCCGGAGTTCGTACTGTTGCGGATTGAAGACATGAGTGGAAGTTCCAAAGCGCTGCTGGTGCATTATGCAACGCATGCGGTCGTGCTGGGGCCCACAAACTGCAAGTACTCGGCCGATTATCCCGGAGTTATGCAGGCCAAAGTCGAGCACGAGATACAGGGTGCGCAGGTCATGTTCGTACAGGGTGGTGCGGGCGATATCAATCCGTTGTTCCAGGGCCGCTCCGGCAAAGAGGAGGACGACTTCAAGGTGAGTCAAAAGCTCGGCGAACTGCTGGCTGCCGAAGTGGTGCGCTCGAATAAATCCGCCAAACCGCTATCTGCCCGTGACCGAGCCGTTCCGGTACAAGAGCGAAGTGCTGACGTTTGCAGACCGTTGGGAAAAGGACAAGAAAGTTGACGTAGGCATCACAACGATACTGATCAACCGGGAAATTGCCATAGCAGCTGTCGCGGGCGAGCCCATGCACAAGCTGCAGAAGATGTGGAAGGAGCAGGCCGACGTGCCGTATCCGCTGTTTTACGGGTATACATTCAGCTCCGGTGGCGGCTGGCCTGGCTATATTCCAGATCTGCGATCCGCAGCATACGGCGGTTACGGCGCGGATGTTACAACCCGAGTCGACGTCGGCGCGGGTGAAAAAATCATGCTGCGGCACCTCGAGAATCTCTACGGGCTGCGTGGCATGTGGCGCGACAAGCCCGGACTGCCTTGAAGAGACCGTCAGCGAAAGGAGATGAAACGGCCAGCGGCGAACTTGCGCACCACCGCACAGCATTGCTGCCGGACTTGGTGAATATCGGCCTTCACCAGTCCCGCGAGCTCATCAATGAGTTCTCCCAAGCTCCTCTGGCCATCACACCGGGCGAGGAATTGCGCCACCGGGAATTCCAGAGCAATCGACGACGGGGAGCGGGCCTTTCAGGGTTAATTTCGAAGACTCTGACGCCCACTGCCGTTTAGCGACGCGGAAATCCTGTTCAAGCCGCGCCGCCGTGGACAGTTTGGGTTTCAGGCTCTGCAAGTGCTCGTCGGAGGGATCGGATGCGAGCACGTCCTGGGTTGCGAAAATTTCAAGGATGGAGTCGCCGAAGGGCTCGCCGGCATTCAAAGGCACCTCTTCGAAACGAACCCAATTCGCGCCCGTGCGCCTGCGCATGGCCAGAATACCGCCGGAGATCTGTTCCACCTGCCGTTCACGATAATAGGCGATCCAGTCCTCGAACTTGGCCGTAGCGGCATCAGGGGATGCGGCGTAGTCGTCCTTGGTACGCTCATGCGCGTAGGCCGCCGGTTCGCCCACATAACTCCGCAATACCCATACGTCGCACCCGAGGTCTGCCACCCATTCTCTCAGCCGGTCCGTCCAGGATTGTCCACGCACCTGAACCCACTCGAGCACCATCTGCAGGAATCCGCCCTCATTCAGGTGGGCGGCCGCCTCTCGCACCACGCGCCGGCAGTAACCATCCAGGTCCATCGGATTTTCGCAGTACAGACGATCGTGAGGAGGGGGAGACAAAGAACGGCGGATTCGCCACGATCAGGTCGAATTTCTGTCCTTCACAGGATCGAACGTGTCGCCGGTGTAGCATTCAATATTCTCGATCCCGTTGAGCCGGGCGTTGAAGGCAGTGAAGACCGACGCACGCGGATTTAGATCGGTGGCGGCGACTCTTTGTGCATGGCAGCGGCGAGAACGGACAGGATGCCACAGCCGGCGCCGAGGTCCAGGGTGGCTGGCGAAGGTCGTCGTATCGTGAAAAGTTGTAACAGGCGAGTAGTCTGATTCGGCCACAGGACGATATCGGAGTTTTGGCCCGCTTCCATTCGCGCCTTCGAGTCCGCCGCGAAAAGAAATTCGTCCAGCGGGGTTACCATCACTGTCGGCGTCACCCCATCGGCATTGGACTCCAGCATGCCGGATTTGAGCATGAGGGCCAGCATTGGCGCCGGTATCAAATCGGCTGCAGTCTCCCTGGCGCCGGTAGCCCAAGAAGGAAGAGGCGGATCAGCAGATTCAGTAGGGACGGCTCCCGCGTGCAGTCCAGCAAGTAAGGCAGACTGCCGGACCGTCGCGACGGCAGTTCGCGGAGCATCGGCCGCTTATGAAATTCCTCGTCACTATAGTTCGCGTGTGGCGAAGAATTCGCGAAGCGCCCGCGCATCGGATGGGACGAGAACTTTTAACATGCCAATCTACCTCGTTACAGACTAGCGCATCGGGCTGGAACCGAGAGTAGCGCGCCAGAGTCTGAAAACGAGCTGTAATAATTTTTATTTGTCTTGAGCCATTTCGGGCGTTCACTTGCGCGTTCTGGATTGACTGGGGGAAGACCGGCCGAAGGAAGAAGGGGGCAAGTACGGCGTGTATCGAAGATACGGAGAAGTACCCGAATTTCCTTGAAAAGCGCGTGTACCACCGCGGTATGGGAGCTAGGAATTTCGTCGGTTTTCTCACGCTGAGTGGTTGTTTTCGGTGGGCTACCCCCTTGACCAGTGGCGATCCGACGACTATAGTTGAACAACAGTACAGAGAGGTAAACCCATGGGTAGAGAAAGTACACAACACAAACTCGACCGCGTGCGTTCGCCGCGCGTCCAGATCACGTACGACGTGGAAGTCGGCGGCGCCATCGAGCTGAAAGAATTGCCCTTCGTCGTCGGCGTGCTCGGCGATTTCACGGGCCAACCAGAGCAACCGCTTCCCAAACTGAAGGAGCGGAAATTCGTCGAGGTGAATCCCGACAACTTCGATTCCGTCCTGGAAGGCATGAAGCCCCACCTGGCTTTTTCGGTGGAGAACAAACTCAGCGACGAGCCCGATGCTCCGAATCTCAAAGTGGACCTCCACTTCAAGAGCATGGACGACTTCGAGCCGGAGAACGTGGCCCGCCAGGTAAAGCCGCTGAAGGAACTGCTGGACCTGCGCACCCGTCTCTCGGATCTGCGCGGCAGCCTGCAGGGTAACGACAAGTTGGAAGAAATGCTGCTGGACGCCGTCGGAAACACCGAAAAGCTCGACAGGCTGAAGAAGGAAATGGGCAAGGAGGCCGAAACTAATGGCTGATGCACAAACCGCCCAAGCCTCGGCGGCAGCGAGTGAGCAAGTCCTCGAGAAGGGGCTTCTCGATCAGATCGTTGAAGAAGGCCGCTTCGGCAAAGAACCCGCATCGAAAGAGCGCGGCAAGAATCTGGTCAAGGAATTCATCGCGCAGTTCCTCGACGGATCCATGACGATCGCCCGGGACGCCGAGATGATGATCAATGCGCGCATTGCGCAGATCGATCACCTGCTTTCGCTCCAGTTGAACGAGGTCCTGCACCACCCGACGTTCCAGAAGCTGGAAGGCACCTGGCGCGGGCTGAAGTACCTCATGGACCAGAGCGAGACCGGCACCATGCTGAAGATCAAGGTCATGAACTGCCAGCAAGAAGGAGCTGCTGAAGGATCTGCAGCGCGCCCCGGAGTTCGATCAGAGCGCGCTCTTCAAGAAGGTCTACGAGGAAGAGTACGGCGTCTTCGGCGGCTCGCCGTTCGGCGCGCTCGTCGGCGATTACGAATTCGGCAAGCATCCCGAAGACATCGAACTGCTGGAGAAGATCTCGAACGTGGCCGCCGCCGCGCACGCTCCTTTCGTGAGCGCGGCCTCGCCGGACCTCTTCAATCTGCCCAGCTACACCAGCCTCGACGCCCCTCGCGATCTGGCCAAGATCTTCGACACCACCGAGTACGCCAAGTGGAAGAGCTTCCGCCAGAGCGAGGATTCCCGCTACGTGGCTCTGTGCCTGCCGCGCACCCTGGGCCGCCTGCCCTACGGCAAGGACACCAAGCCCGTGGAAGCCTTCAACTACGAAGAGCACGTCGACGGCACCGATCACTCCAAGTACCTGTGGATGAACGCGGCCTACGCGCTGGCCAGCCGGATGACCAACTCGTTCTCGAAGTACGGCATGTGCGTCGCCATGCGCGGCGTGGAAGGCGGCGGCCTGGTGAAGGGCTGCCGGTCCACAACTTCTATACCGACGAGGGCGATGTGGCCATGAAGTGCCCCACCGAAGTCCCCATCACCGACCGCCGTGAAAAGGAATTGGCGGACCTCGGCTTCGTGCCGCTGGTGCACTGCAAGGGCACCGATTACGCTGCGTTCTTCAGCGTGCAGTCCGCGCAGAAGCCGAAGCTGTACGACACGGATTCGGCCAACGCCAACGCGCGCTTGTCCACGCAGATTCCGTACATCATGGCGGTCTCCCGCTTCGCCCACTACCTGAAAGCCATGATGCGCGACAAGATCGGCAGCTTCATGTCGCGTGCAGGACGCCGAGATCTTCCTCAACCGCTGGATCACCAATTACGTGATTCCGGACGACACCGCTTCGCCGCACATGAAGGCCCGCTGCCCGCTGCGCGAAGCGCGCGTCGATGTCACCGAAGTTCCGGGCAAGCCGGGCGTGTACCGCGCCGTCGCGTTCCTGCGTCCGCACTTCCAGTTGGACGAGCTGACGGTTTCCTTGCGCCTGGTGGCCGAACTGCCGGCGCCCGCGAAATAGACATCTTTCAGATGTAGTCTAATCACCAACCCTAACGTTCCAACTAAGGAGATAGTCATGGCAGTAAATGCGTACTTGTTCATTGACGGCATCGAAGGCCCCAGCACGAGCAGGAAGCAGCACATCGATGTCCTGTCGTTCAGCTGGGGCGTCAGTCAAACCTCCACTTACGGCGCCGGCGCCTCCGGTAAGGAAGCCAAGGCCGGGCGCGCGGATTTCTCGAACCTCTCCATCATGAAGGTGCTCGACAAAACGACGCCGCTTCTCTGCGACCACTGCGCGACCGGCAATATCCTGGACAAGGTATACATCCTGTACGACAAACCGGTCGCCGACAAACAGCAGGCGTATTTCCGCATCTGGCTCAAAGACGCGCTGATCACATCGGTGCAGTTGTCGGGTTCGAGCGAGAATCCCACTGAATCGGTCAGCTTCGCATTCCAGGGGGTGGAAATCGCGTACTCTCCCGAAAAGGACGACGGGAGCCTCGATGCGGCGATCCGCAAGGGCTACGACCTCGAACTGCTGAACGCCAAGTTCGCGGCCGACGATCCGCTGCCGACCGACTAATGACTCCAAAGGAACTTTTCGATGCGGGAAAGGTGCAGGAGGCGGCGAGTTCACTCGCCGCGCTCCTGCGAGATAAACCCAAGGATACGTAAGAGCCGCATATTCCTTTTTGAATTGTTGTGCTTCTCCGGGCAATATGATCGCGCAGCCAAACAGCTGAGCGTTCTGGCCGAGGGCAGCAAAGAACTGGAGATGGGCGCGACGCTCTATTATTCAGCGCTGCACGCGGAGAAGTCGCGGCACGATCTCTTTAAAAAGCAGGATTTTCCGAAGGAGCCGGCTGCGCCGTCGCCGAAAGGCAAGTTGAACGGGAAGCCGTTCGAGTCTATTCGCGACGCCGATCCGCAGATCGGCGCGCGACTTGAAGTATACGGCGCCGGGGCTTACCTTTGGATTCCTTTTCAACATATTTCGTCGATCCAGATCCAGCCGATAAAGCGGCTGCGCGATACTCTGTGGACACCCGCATTCGTCCTTACCGGTCCCACTTTTCAGGGCACCGATATCGGCGAAGTGATTATCCCCGCAGTCTATCCATTCTCGTGGAACTCGCACGACGAGACCGTGTGGCTCGGACGTACCACGGAGTGGGTAGCAGACGACGAGGGACAGGAGTTCCCGGTCGGCCACAAGGTTTTTATCGTGGATGGCGAGGAAGTCCCATTGCTGAACGTCCAAACGATCGAGTTCGCCTCCGATGCCGCTGCGTGAAGACATTCTAACTCCCATCCCAGGCGATAATCCCGGAGGTCAAGACCTCCGGTACGCGCCGATCTACGACAAAATCAAGGAGGCCCGGCGCGAAGACGACGAGTTAGCCCAGGGCGCCTGGCAGCATGAGCGCAAGTTAGCCGACCCGATTCTAGTTATCAAACTGAGTCAGGAAGCAATCGCCAAGCAGAGCAAGGATCTGCAAATCGCTGCCTGGCTCACCGAGGCGCTGCTCAAGAAAGAACGGCTATGCGGGATTCCAGGAGGGCCTGGACCTCTGCCGAAACCTGATCGTTACTTTCTGGGAACATCTATATCCCGCGCTGGACGATGGCGACGCAGAGTTCCGCGCCGCCCCGCTCGACTGGATCGGCTCTAAATTCGAATTCCCTGTCAAAAGCGTTCCGCTCACCCAGGATGGCTACGATTTCTACAAGTACAAAGAATCGAGAGCCGTCGGATATGAAGATCAGGCCAAGGACAAGGACCGGAAAACGGCTCGCGATGCGGCGCTAAAATCCGGGAAACTGGCGCCTGAGGTCTTCGACAAAGCTTTCGGCGAGACATCGAAGGCGTTTTACGCTCAGAACGAGAAGAGTCTGGATGCCTGTCTGGCAGCGCTGGCCGAACTGGATGAGGCATCCCAGGAGAAGTTCGGCGAGTGCAGCTCCGTCCTTCGGAAAGGTGAAGTCGGCGCTCGAAGAAGTACGCCACGTGGTTCACGGCTTTTTGCAGAAGAAGCGCGAGATCGAGCCGGATCCCGTGGAAGACACCCCGCCGCCCGCGCCGGAGCCGACTACCGATGTCGTTCTGGCCGAAGGCGCAGCGGCCGGTTCCGGAACAGGCGCGGCGGTTGCACCGGCGTTGAGCCAAGGCGTAACAATGATGGTGCAGGCTGCGGCAGAACCGGCCGACCGCCGCGACGCGATCGCCGGGATCGTTGCGGCTGCCGCATTTCTTCGTAAGCGCGAACCCACCAGTCCCGCGCCTTATCTCATGTTGCGGGGATTGCGTTGGGGCGAATTGCGGGCCGCGTTGCAGGCTAAGGACCCCACCCAGCTCGAGGCGCCTCCCACCGACATCCGGCGCCAGATTAAACAGCTGGCTATCGCCTCTAAGTGGAAGGATCTCATCGAGGTGGCCGAGAGCGTCATGGCCTTGCCGTGCAGTCGCGCGTGGCTGGACTTGCAGCGTTTCGTCGTAGAAGCCTGCGTCGCCCTCGGTGCGGATTACCAACTGATCGCGATTGCCATCCGGTCCGAGATGCGCGCTCTGGTGCGCGATATTCCAGAACTGTTGGATTTGACATTGATGGACGATACTCCGGCCGCGAACGCCGACACCCAGACGTGGCTGCGGCAGCTGGCTGAAGAGCCGCAGGCCTCCACGCCGAAGGTACTGCCCGCCATTCCCTTACTGCTGGACGGAGATTCGTCCGCGGGCTGGCAGCAGAAGTTCGTAGATTCATTCCAGTTGGCCATTCAGGCCGTCCGCTCCGGCCAAGAGACCAAGGCTTTCGAAATCCTGCACACGGAATTGCAGCGCCAGCGATCGGGCCGCGGACGTTTCGAGCGGCGATTGCAATTAGTGCAGCTTTGCGTCTCGACCGGAAAAGAAGCCATTATGCAGCCCATCCTCGACGATTTGATGGCTGCCGTAGAAACGCATAAATTGGAGGACTGGGAGGATCGTGAAAAGCTGGCGGCTGCACTCGCCACGATCCTCAAGGCGAGTAAGAAAATCCAGGGAGACGCGAAGGAGAAGCAGAAGTTGTTCGAACGAATCTGCCGGCTGGACCCCGTTCAGGCGCTCGCGGTAGGATAGCCCCGGTATGGCTCGCAACGTAGCCGAATCCAGCGCCACTGTCTCGGTTCTCGATCGCCTGATCGACACCGAACCGGCGAATTCGTATGAAGCGCCCATGACTCGCGCCGAGTCTGTCCGCGCGGTCAAAACCGCTCTTCGCCGCGATCTCGAATGGCTCCTGAACACCCGGCGAATCGCGGAAGAGCCGCCGCAGGCCTTGAAGGAAGTCAATCGATCTCTATATATGTTCGGCCTTCCCGATCTGGTCGGTTTCAGCCTCTCAGCAGCCAAGGACCGTACCCGCTTATTGCGGGTACTCCAAAACACGATACGCATCTTCGAACCGAGGCTCGCCAACGTTCGCATTGTTCCCTTGGATCAGACCGAGCCTGGCCGGCACACCCTGGCATTCCGCATCGATGGGCTGTTAATCATGGATCCCGCGCCGGAGCACGTTTCCTTCGATACAGTGCTCGAATTGACCAAGGGTGAGTACATGGTAAAGGGCCAACCCGATGCGTGACGACCTGCTGCTCTATTACGAGCGGGAGCTGACGTATCTCCGGCAAACTGGCGCTCAGTTCGCTGAGAAATATCCGAAGGTCGCGTCGAGGCTGCTGCTCGAACAGGACAAGTGCGAAGATCCGCACGTCGAGCGGCTGCTCGAGGCCTTCGCTTTTCTGGCGGCTCGCGTACACCTCAAGATCGACGACGAGTTTCCGGAGATCACTGAGGCGCTTCTCGGCATAGTCTATCCGCATTTCATCCGGCCCATTCCATCCATGTCGATTGCCCAGTTTGCGTTGGATCCCGACAAGGGCAAACTGACTACCGGTTTGACGATCGACCGGAATTCCGTCCTGTACTCCCGCCCCGTGGACGGCGTGCCCTGCAAGTTCCGCACGTGTTATGACACCACGTTGTGGCCGGTCAGCGTCATCAACGCGGAGTGGAAGACTCCGGACCGGCTGACGCCGGCGGTGAAGTCCGGTGATGCGGTGGCCGTGGTGCGCGTGGAATTGCGGGCTCCGGCGGATGTGGATTTCGCCAAGTTGGAGATGGACCGCTTGCGTTTCCACCTCATTGGCGAGAGTGCGCTGGTAAATACTCTTTACGAGCTGTTGTGCTGCAATCTCACCAGTGTTCTCGTGCGCGACCTGACGACGAACTCACGCGTGCAGCCGGTGATTCTGCCGCCCTCTTCACTGGTACCCGTGGGCTTCGCGGCGGACGAAGGAATGCTGCCGTATGACGGGCGTTCGTTCGTCGGCTACCGGCTGCTGCAGGAGTACTTCACATTCCCCGAGAAGTTCTTCTTTGTCGAACTGACCGGCCTCGAGCAGATGGCCGCGCATGGCTTCAAGAATCATGTGGAGATCATCTTCATGATCTCCAGGTTCGAGGGCGAACAGCGCCGGCAACGCCTGGAATCGGGAGTTTCCGCGAAAACCTTCCGGCTGGGTTGCACTCCGATTATTAATCTCTTTCCGCAGACCGCCGAACCCATCCTGCTGGATGAGCAGAAGTACGAATATCGTGTGGTCCCGGATGTCCGCCGCCCGCACGCGACCGAAATCTTTTCGGTGGACGAGGTGCTCAGCCTGCGTTCCAATGAAAAAGAGATCGTCCGCTTCCAGCCATTTTATTCATTCCGGCACGCCACTCAAGGTGAGAAGCATCAGGCGCTTTGGATCGCGAACCGCCGGCCTTCCAGCCGCATCCACGATGAAGGCACAGAGATCGATTTGGCGCTGGTGGATCTGGCGCTGAAGCCTCTCCGGCCGGAGGTCGATACGTTGACGGTCCGCACGACCTGCACGAATCGGGATCTACCAGCCCGTCTTCCGTTCGGAAATGAGGCGGGTGATTTCGAACTCGAGAGCGGAGCACCCGTGAAGTCGATCACGGCCCTGGAAAAGCCGACGGTTCCCACGCGCCCGCCGTTAGGCAAGGCGATGCAGTGGCGTCTGATCTCGCACCTGAACTTGAACTATTTGTCTCTTGTAGAAGGTGGCACCGAAGCCTTGCAAGAAATACTGAAGCTTTATAACTTCACCGATTCGGCCTACAACAGCAAACTGATTTCCGGCATCACGGGCGTGAAGAGCACTCCTCATTTCGCACGAGTTATATCCGAGAACGGCATTGCGTTCGCGCGCGGCACCCGCGTCGAACTGGAGTTGGACGAGGATCAGTTCGTGGGCGGCGGGGCTTACTTATTCGCGAGTGTGCTGGAGCACTTCCTGGGACTGTACGCGTCACTGAACAGTTTCAGCCAACTGGTTGCATCTACACGGCAGAGAAAGGAGATCCTGCGGCAATGGCCACCACGAGCCGGTCGGAAGATCTTGATGTAAGCCGCTCCTTTCTCGGGACGGAGTTACACGAACACCCCGGAAGGTTCAACTTCTTCCAGGTGGTGCGCGTGTTGCAACGGATGTATCCGAGCCGCGTACCGGTGGGACTTTTCGGTCCTCCCGACCGCGAGGGCATGCGATTTGCCGCGCACAATACGCTCGTGTTTCCGCCGAGCCAGATCCACGAAATCGAGTGGGACGGGGCACAGCCGAAGATCGTCGTTAACTTCATGGGCCTTACCGGGCCGATGGGTGTACTGCCGTTCAGTTTCACCGAATTGGTTCGGGACCGTGCGCGATCCAAGGACCGCACCTCTCGCGATTTCTTCGATCTCTTTAACCACCGCATGATTTCGCTGTTCTATCAGGCGTGGGAGAAGTACCGCTTCTATGTCGCTTACGAGCGCGATCAAAGGGACCGGTTCTCGAAGTATCTGATGAGCTTCGTCGGGCTGGGCACGCGGGGCCTGCAAAACCGCCAGCCTGTGCGCGATGAATCCTTCCTGTATTATTGCGGGTTGTTGTCCTTGCAGCCGCGGTCGGCGACGGCACTGGAGCAGCTCATCGCGGATTATTTCGGAGTCCCGGCCGAGGTGGAACAGTTTGTAGGCGCCTGGCACGCCGTCTCCACCGCCGACCAATGCTGTTTCGAGGCCGGCAACGAATATTCGGAGCAGTTGGGAGCGGGCGCCATCGCCGGCGATGAAATCTGGGATCATCAGTCACGGGCGTGTTTGAAGCTTGGGCCTTTGACCATTGAGCAGTACATTGATTTTTTGCCTACCGGACGGGCGGCTGAGCCGTTAAAGACGCTGCTGCGGTTCTTCTCCGGGCGGGAGATTGAGTTCGAAGTACAGTTGGTCCTGAAGCGCAGTGATGTGCCCGTTTGCGAACTGGGGAAGGACCTGCAAGCCAAGCCGTTTCTTGGCTGGACGACTTGGATGAAATCCGGCCCTTCATTTAACCGCAATCCGGCGGATACGATTTTGTTGCTGAACTAATTTCAATGGGAGCGTAGAAACTAAAGATGGGCGTAAACCTGAGATCGCTGATTGGCAAGTTGAACGATACGACGCGCAACGCGGTGGAATCCGCGGCGGGATTGTGCCTGTCGCGCACCCACTATGACGTCGAGATCGAGCATTATTTGATGAAGTTGCTGGAGTCGACGGACGGGGATCTCCCGGCCATTCTCAAGCATTTCGAAGTGGACAAGTCTCGCTTGGCCGCGGAACTGAATCGCAGCCTAGATAAACTGAAGTCCGGCAATGCGCGGAATCCGGCGCTGAGCCCGACGCTGCGCAACATGCTGACCGAGGCGTGGACCTTGGGGTCCATCGACTTCGGCGCGAACAAAATCCGCTCCGGCCACACCATTCTGGCGCTGGCCAGTGATGAGGACCTGTCGAGGCTGATGCGCGAGGCCAGCAAGGAATTCCAGAAGATCAACGCGGACAGCCTGAAGAAAGACTTCGCGCAAATCGTATCCCGGTCGAGCGAAGAGGCCCAAGCCGCGGCAGCCCAAGCGGAAGCGTCCGCGCCAGGAGCGCCGCGCGGCGGAATGGGCGGCAAGACACCGAATCTGGATCAGTACACCGTCAACCTCACCGAGAACGCCAAGAGCGGCAAGATCGACGAGGTGCTGGCGCGCGATTTCGAAATTCGACAGGTGGTCGACATCTTGACGCGCCGCCGCCAGAACAACCCGATCCTGGTGGGCGAAGCCGGCGTCGGCAAGACCGCCGTGGTGGAAGGATTCGCGCTTCGCATCGTTCGCGGAGACGTGCCCCCGGTGCTGAAGAACGTGCAGGTGCGCACGCTGGATCTCGCGCTGCTGCAAGCAGGCGCTGGGGTCAAGGGAGAATTTGAAAACCGGTTGAAAGCTCTGATCGCCGAAGTCAAGAATTCACCGACGCCGATCATTTTGTTCATCGATGAAGCCCACACCATGATCGGAGCCGGTGGACAGGCGGGGCAAGGCGATGCCGCAAACATCCTGAAGCCCGCCCTCGCGCGCGGAGAACTACGCACGCTGGCCGCCACCACATGGTCGGAATACAAGAAGTACTTCGAAAAGGATCCGGCTCTGGCGCGGCGATTCCAATTGGTGAAGGTTGAGGAGCCCAGCGAACCGCAGTGTGAACTGATGATGCGCGGCGTCGTTCCAGCATTAGAGAAGCACCACAACGTGCGCGTGCTGGACGAAGGGCTTGCGGCCGCCGTGAAGCTGTCGCATCGCTACATTGCGGACAGGCAGCTTCCGGATAAGGCAGTGAGTGTTCTGGACACTACCTGCGCGCGTCTGGCGCTGGGCCAGAACGCCACACCCGGTCCGATTGAAGATGCCCAGCGTACGATGGACGATCTGGATGTGCAACTGAGAATTCTGGAGCGGGAGAGCGCTCTCGGCGCGGATCACGCCGAGCGTATCTCCGCCATCAATGAGAAGCGTGCGGCTACCAAAGCCAAACTTGAGGAGTTGATGGGCCGTTGGGAAAAGGAGCGCGACATGGTGTCGCGCATTCGGGAGGTGCGCTCTCAACTGGAGACCGCGCACATGGCGGGCACATCCGCAGTGTCAGCGCCCCAGCCTCCGAGTTCCGAAGGACAAGCAGCCGCGGCCACAGCTAGCGCGGCGGCAACCGCGCCAGCCACCGACCAAACCGCTCTACGCGCCGAACTCGCCAAATTGAACGCGGAGTTGGAAGTGATGCAGGGCGAAAATCCGCTGATGCGGGTGTGCGTCGACGAGCAGATGGTCGGCGAAGTCATCTCGGGGTGGACCGGGATCCCCGTCGGCAAGATGATCAAGGACGAGATCGCGACCGTTCTTAATCTCGAGAAGCATCTCGGCGCCCGTGTTATCGGCCAAGGTCACGCGCTTGAGGGCATCAGCCATCGCATCCGCACAGCCCGGGCGGGTCTGGACGATCCACAAAAGCCTGTCGGCACATTCATGCTGGTGGGACCCAGCGGCGTGGGCAAAACGGAAACTGCGCTCGCCCTCTCCGATCTTTTGTACGGCGGCGAGCATAACGTCGTTACCATCAACATGTCGGAATTTCAGGAAGCCCATACGGTTTCCACGCTGAAGGGATCGCCTCCTGGATACGTCGGCTACGGCGAGGGTGGCGTGCTGACTGAGGCCGTACGCCGGAAGCCGTACTCGGTGGTCTTGCTCGACGAAGTCGAGAAGGCCCATCCCGACGTGCTGGAATTGTTCTTCCAGGTCTTCGACAAGGGCCAGATGGAGGACGGCGAAGGACGCCAGATCGATTTTAAGAACACGATTATCATTCTGACTTCAAACGCCGGAACCGATACGCTGATGAAGCTGTGCTCGGATCCCGAGACAATGCCCGGCCCCAGCGGCCTGGTCGACGCTCTGAAGCCCGAGCTAAACAAGATCTTCAAACCCGCGTTTCTGGGCCGTCTGGTCGTGATTCCATACTTCCCGATCCGGGACGAGAATCTAAAGAAGATTATCGTGCTGAAGCTGGCCAAAATTCAGCGCCGGCTCAAGGAAACCCATCGCATTGATCTGACTTACGATCCCGCGTTGGTGGACGAGGTAGCCAAGCGCTGCACGGAAGTGGAGAGCGGCGCCCGCAATGTGGATAATATCCTCACCAACACGCTGCTGCCGGACATCTCGCGGCAGTTGCTGGGACGTATGGTGGAAGGCCTTCGTCCAGAAGGTATCCGCGTCGGGATTGGAGAAGATGGCGCCTTCACTTATGCTTAGGTAAGAAGCTGTCGATAGAAATGCGGCGGCTCGGAGCCGGTCTGGCGGATCGGCCGAGTCGCTGGTGTCTGCCAAGCCAGTAGAATATATTTGCACGCAAAGGAAAAGCGTTGGCCCGAACTCAAATCGACCGCCCCTTTCGGCTGAAGTCGACGCTCGGTGACGACGCCCTGCTGCTCGAAAGCTTCGAGGGCGTGGAGCGTATGTCAACGCCTTTCCGCTACGTCCTGCGCGCCCTCGCCGAAAGCCCAGACATCGATATGAAGGCGCTGCTTACAAAGCCCCTTGTATTGACTCTCGTTCTCCACGGCGCAGAGCGCCACGTCCACGGGAACATCAGTCGCATGAAGTTGGCTGGCATCGGAGACGACGGTCTGGCGCTGTACGAAATCGAGTTGGTCCCATGGCTCTGGTTCCTGAATCTGTTCACCAACTGCCGAATTTTCCAGAACAAGGCCGTGCCGGAAATTATCGAGCAGATTTTCAAGGACCGGGGTTACGATTCCTACAGAAAGGCGCTGAACGGCAGTTATCAGCCGCGCGAGTACTGCGTCCAATACCGCGAGACCGATTTCAATTTCGTCTCACGCCTTCTGGAAGAGGAAGGGATCTTCTATTACTTCGAGCAGACTCAGGACAAACACACGCTGGTGCTGGGTGACACCAAGGAGCAGCTAGCGGACTGCACACACCAGGCAGAAGCCCGGTACCAGCCCGCTGAGGGCGGCGTCCTGGAGGACGATACGGTGCAGACTCTCGAGGAGGAGTTGCAGGTTCACATCGGCACGGCTTCCCTCACCGACTACGACTTCATAAAGCCCACTAGTTCATTGTACGCGACGCTGTCCGGAAAGCAGCCGGGCGAATTCTACGATTATCCAGGACGGTATGTCACCAAGGACGACGGCGACCGGTATGCCCGCATTCGCCTGGAGGAGCGGGAGGTTTCGCTGACAACGGTCCGAGCCCATTCGAATTGCATGGGTTTCGAGTGCGGCTACAAGTTCAAACTGAAAGAGCATTATCGCGACGATGCAAACCAGGAGTACGCGATTGTTGCTCTCCGCCATGACGGGCGCAACTCCAGTTACCGTTCCAATTCGGATCCCTCGGCATTCGAATACGCTAACGACATCGAGGCCATCCCTGCAAGCGTGCCTTTCCGGCCGCCGCGTCGAGCCGAGAAGCCGGTGGTGCAGGGCGCCCAGACAGCGGTGGTGGTGGGCAAGTCGGGAGAAGAGATCTGGACGGACCAGTATGGCCGCGTCATCGTGCAATTCTTCTGGGACCGGCACGGCAAGGATGACGAGAACAGTTCGTGCTGGATACGTGTGTCGCACGAGTGGGCGGGCAAGCAGTGGGGCGCCATCTACACGCCACGCATCGGGCAGGAGGTAATCGTCAGTTTCCTCGAAGGTGATCCAGACCGGCCCATCATTACCGGCCGAGTCTACAATGCCGATCAGATGCCGCCCTATTCGTTGCCGGGGGAGCAGACCAAGAGCACTCTGAAATCAATGACTTCGAAAGGCGGCGGCGGATTCAACGAGATCCGTTTCGAAGACAAGCAGGGCAGCGAACAAATTTTCGTCCATGGCGAAAAGGACCAGGACATTCGAATCAAGAACGACCGCAAGGAGTGGATCGGCAACGATCGTCACTTGTTTGTCGTTCACGATAAGTTCGAGAAGATCGGCAACGACGAGCACAGCCACGTAGTGGCCAACCGGAACGAAAAGATCGATGGCAACCATTCGTTGGAGATTACGGGAAATCAGGGCATCAAGGTCACCGGAAACCAATCTCTTTCCGTAACGGGCAACGTCACCGAAACGATCACGGGTAATCACAATCTGGGGGTAACCCAGAATGTCTACATCAAAGGCTTGCAGATCGTCATCGAGGCCGAGGTGGGACTGACGATCAAGATGGGGCCGAGTTTTATCACCATCGACCCTTCCGGCGTTTCGGTAAAGGGCGTTCCCCTGATTCAGTTGAACAGCGCCGGAGCCGCACTTTCGGGGTCGCCTGGCCAGGCCGTGACACTGACGGCTCCAACCGATGCGAAGGAAGCCGACAAGGCCGATCCAGGAGCCGTGACCGGGGCGCCGGGATATCTCTGTACCCGACCCCGCGAAGACGCTGCCGCTGGCTACCGTCTCGCCGGCTGCGCCCGAAACGGAAGCGCCTGAAGAGCCGGAGACGGGCTGCCCCTTCCTCGGCCGGCGGTAGCGGCGCGAGTTCCCAGACGGAGGTGGCGACGTTCCCCGAAGGACGTCGATCCTGTCGCTGTGGCCGCCGTTTTGAAGGAGGCTGCCGCTTCCGGAGTTCCGTTCTGCGAGGAATGCGAGAAGGCCAAGAAGTCTCAGCAGCAGCCGGTAGCCAGCCAGGAGTCAGTATGATGCCGCATCCAAGCCGCGAGCAGATTATCAACGCGATTTGGCCCGAAGGCTTGCCTTCGCGAGTCAATGTTTGGATGATCCTGGACGGCGCACGCGACGACCGGATCTTCAGCGCGCGTCGATAGAACCTATCAGGACAAATGTTGCTTATACGCAGGCGACTTGCCGTGGCAGATGCAAATGACCGCTCCATACCTCGTTCAACTCGATAAGGAGGACCGGTTCACCCGGTACTTCATCGACCACGGCTGGGGTAATAGTTGGGGCGTGTTCTTTCGCAGCGAGACAACACTAAAGAACCTCCGGACGCATTTGCGCGGGTTTCTCCGCGTGCGGGATGAAGCCAACCGGCGACTGATATTCCGCTATTATGATCCGCGCGTGCTCCGTATCTATCTCCCCACTTGCCGGAGAGAAGAATTGCGGACTTTCTTCGGACCCATCGACCAGTTTCTGATGGAAGATGAGGATCCTTCCGTAGTGCTGGAGTACAGCTTCGACGGCCAGGCCCTGCAACGCAAGGACATCAGACTTCCAGTGACTGTGAACTCGGGACAGGGAGCGATTGGCGGCTAGGCGGTCCAAGGGCCCGATAACGCGGCGACCGGTTTCGCGATGGACTGGAAACGGACCAGCAGAACCGCATCCTGATCCTTCATCGTGGCCAGAGGCATGATCCCCTCCGCCATGAGAACTCCGGCGTCTTTTTCAGTCATCAACACCTCGGCGCAGGGCTTCATATGCGATTCGCCGCCTTCCGAATACACATGCAGAGGAATGCCGTCGATCTGGCGGTGAGTGCCGGGCCGCATCTCCCAGCCGTCCGTCAGAAAGGTTTGCCCCAACAGATAAGCGCAGCAAAACGCGGGATTGCCCCATAGATAATTTTGATGAATACTTTCCGGCATTTCCTCGAATTCGAAGCTCTCCACGGGCGACGTCTTGCGGCCATAGGGCAAGCGCAGTAGAAAGCGCGGCAGAGCGAGGCCAATCCAGTGCGCTTCTGGAGTCTGGCGCAATGCATGCCATTCCGGTGATTCATCGGACGGAGGAGTCGCTTCGGCGACGATCGGGGCTCCCGCGGACCGAGCCATGCGTCCCAGACTGCCCAGCAATTTTGCATATGCGGGGGTCTGACGGAATACGTAGTTCGCAGCGATCAATGCCCACGCCCGCTCGCCGTTGTGAAACAGCTTTTCGGTCCCTGCGGGATCCGCGGCGAGTTCATCGAGCGTTGCGTCGCAAATATAAACCTTGAGATCTTCGTCCGTATCCAAACCTCGTACCAGCATCAGGACAGCTCGCCATGCGGCCTCCAGCGCCTGGAAGTCCGGATGGTGCAGTATGCCTCTCATCGCCGCCGCTGCCGAGGAATCCACGCGCTCAGCCTGCTCCTTCTGACGTGGGTTTTCACGCGGCACCAGATGCGGGGCGGTAACCTTCTTCAGAAAACTGGCCAGATCTCCGCCCTCTTCCAAGCCGGGCGCCGATTCTTCGCCAGATTCATCGAGCATAGTATCCAGCAGGCTCCCGCCCGCGTGGTCCGGCTTCCGTGTCTCGGCTCGCTTAGGTGCGACAGGGAGGGGCCGTTGCCGCTCCTCCGCAAACTTTTGGAACGTGCCCGTTTCCGCATAGATATGATCCGGATGGAAATCGTCCAGCTCGCTAAACTCCAGGTGAATGCCCGGCAAGCGTAACTCCGGATGCATCCCGTCCAGCGCGTCGTCGAAATTGTCCCGGTCCACCAGCACGGGCCGGCGTCCCGCTAAGGGGGCGTGAATCCCGCGATTTGCACGCCCGCTGAAATCTCCGAGAATCAGGATTCGGAACGGGCTGTCTGGATCGGTGGGATCACTAGCTCGGCGTTTACCGGGCGCGACGTCAAGTTGGACGGAGCTTCTTGGAGGCTGAGGCATGGCTAGGCATCAATCATGATACCCGCCGCCGCACGTGTCAAGTCACTCGTGCCGCAATGCCACAAGCGGATCCACGTGCGAGGCGCGCCGGGCCGGAATCCATCCCGCGGCAATCGAAACCAAGCCCAGAATCACCGCCACCGCCAGAAGCGTCGCCGCATCGTTCGGCTTCACCTGGAAGAGCAGCCTGGTAAGCACTCGCGTCGCGGCCAGCGCTCCGGCGATGCCGACCACGAGTCCCGCGCCGGTCAGCAGCAGCGTCCGCCGCAGCACCATTCGCAGAACCTCACCCGCTTCCGCTCCCAGCGCCATGCGGATCCCGATCTCATGCGTGCGCGTCGCGACCGAGTACGCCAGCACTCCGTACATTCCCACCACGGCGAGCACGAGAGCGAGTGCCGAGAAGGTTGTCAGCAGACGAGTCTGGAACACACGTTCCGCCGTGGTCATCGCCATCAGATCCTGCATTGCGGCAATCTTCTCGACGGGTTGGTCGGGATCGATCTCACGAAGAGCAGCGCGCATCGCCGAACTCGCTTGCAATCCCGAACTGGCCATACGCGCAATGAAGGTCATGTGGGACAGCCACGCCGGGCGAGAAGTCTGTTGATACGTGAAGTACAAAGCGTGACCCGGCTTTGCCGTGAGATCCACCTGGCGAACATCGGCGACCACTCCGATGATGGTGAGCCAGTCCTTAGATTGCGGGTGGTCCTGCTCCGAGATTCGCTTTCCTAGCGCATCTTCGCCCGCCCATATGGTCCGCGCGACCGATTCGCTGATTACTGCCACACCAGGCGCGCCGGCCTGATCGGAATCCGAAAAATCACGACCGCTCAGCAGTCGAATCCCCATCGAACGGAAATAGCCGGGGCTTACTACGAGCTTGTCGGCCAGATAATGCGGCGGTAACTGCCGGTCCTGAACCTGGAAGTCACCTTTGGTCAACATCCCGCCCAAGGGAAGCCAATTCACGGCTCCGGCCGCCGTTATTCCCGGTTTTGATGAAAGACTTGCCAGCAGTCGTGAGTACACTGACTGGATGTCGCGAGCTTCATGGTAGATACTGTCCGGAAGATCGATGCTCATCGTATAGACATTGTCCGGCCGGAAACCCGGTTCTACCGCACGAAGCCGCAGGAGAGTTTTCACCATGAGACCCGCTCCGGAAAGAAGCACAAGCGTGAGTGCGATCTCGGCCACCACCAAGGCGATCCGCACACGCGCGTGAACTCCCTTGGAAGGACGCGCACGCTGGCTCAGAGGCCGGCGAGTGATCTGAAATGCCGGCACCGCGCCAAACGCAAGACCTGTCAACACGGATACGAGAAGCGTGAACGCCAGTACCGTCACGTCAATATGAATGTCGCCCGTGCGCGGGATCTTGCCTTCTGGCGCCAGGGCGAGCAGCGCCGGGACGCCCCATAGGGCGAGCACTATCCCGACTCCACCACCGCCCAGCGCCAGGAGCACGCTTTCTGTGAGCACTTGACGGATCAACCTCGGATGGCTCGCGCCCATGGAGATTCGCACGGCGATTTCCTGACTCCTCGATGCCGCCCGCATCAACGATAGATTGGCGACATTCGCGCAGGCGATCAACAACACGAACGCGACCGCTCCGGCGAAAATCAGCAGGGACTCGCGAACGGTACCGACCAGCAGGTCCTGCAAGGGGAGGATCTGCGACCGGAAGGTGCGCCGTTCGGAATGCTCATGTTCCAGCCCCTTCGCGATCGATGACAGTTCCGTTTCCGCCTGCTGCCGCGTCCGGTCGGGTCTCAATCGCCCCACGGCTGGACGGATGAATGACATGTGTGGGTCCTCGCGCACTTCCAGCGGTATCCAAACCTCCGCCTCGTACGGGAACCTGAATCCGGCGGGCATAATGCCAATGACGGTGCGAAGACTTCCATCGAGTCTCACGGACTTCCCCAGGATGTTCGGGTCCGCATGGAACCGGCTCCGCCACAGCCCATCCCCCAGCAGGACCACGTGGCTTTGACCCGCGTGTTCCTCCTCGGCCGTGAAGCTGCGGCCAAGAGTTGGGTTGATGCCAAGCACGGTCATGAAATTCGATGTCACATCGGCGGACTGCAGGCGGACCGGCTCACCGGAGCCCGTCAGGCTGACCTTGCTCGCATTGAACGCGGCCACAGCCTGGAAGTTGTAATTCAGTTTCCGGAATTCCAGATAGTCGCGCTCGGCCAACCCCAGCATCGCCCCGAACGGCCCATCGCATGGAGCATTAGAAATTAGAAACAGCCGATCGGCGCCGGGAAACGGGAGGGACCGCAGCAGTACCCCGTTCAATACAGTAAAGACGGCTGTGTTTGCCCCGATACCTAGTCCGAGGGTCAGGATAGCTGCCGCTGTAAACCCCGGGTTGCGGGCCATCATCCGTACCGCGTAGCGAAGATCCTGGATAAGGCCCCTCATGGCCAACACCGGTGCACGACGATATCCACGCAAACTTGTTGTATCTCAACGCAAGCGGTCGAAATGCTTGACCGATCATGGAAGAGCGGTGTCCGGAAGCGGACGATTCTGCCGCGACGTCTTCAGCACAGCGGCCGCGACAAGACCTACGCACAAGAAGCTGATGATCTCGGTCGTGATATTCGCCGCCGTGTAGCTGGCAGGGAATCCGTACCAGTTCCAATAGGAGACATTGGTAGCAATCGCAGCCAAAACTCCGGCCAGCACCACGAAGCCCAGCTGAGACGCAAAGCGGGTGAGCCGCGTCTGCGCGAGTAGAAAGACAGCGAGGAACGATTCAATCAGTTCGGTTACGAACTCAGTCGCGAGTTGGCCGCCTGTCATTGGCTTTGCCCCCGGCGGGTGATAAACCAGGAGACCCGATGGGTTCGCCGCCAGTTTCTCACCATACTTCTGCATCGCGGCCTGCTTCTGCTGCGAAGTGGCTTCGGGGCCGAGTCCCGGTCCAGGGAAGATGTACAGGCCCGAAGCTTCTCCCAGGGTTGAATGCATGGCGGTGAGAACTCCTGGTTCGTTTGGAATTTCATTAACACCGACTGTCCCGAGTGGCAGCACTACATGCGCCAGTGATGTCCACATAAACATCGCGATTCCCCCGAGCAGGCCCGCGAGCAAAATGCGTTTAGACATACTTATTTGTCCTTTAGCCACTCCGGAAACAGCAATTCTCGTATTTCGGGTTTAACAAGGTCGGCCTTCATAATCACACGCGCAGGAAGTTCAAGGCGCTTCGCGGGAGTTTTCCCGCCAAGCCTGTCCGCCAAAGATCGCACGGCCTCGTAGCCGATACGGAACGGATCCTGCACCAGCATGACATCGATGGTCCCATCGTTCAGCGCTTCCACATGAGTCTTGCTGAAATCGAAAGTGATCAGCTTGATCTTACGCGAAAGATTGCGGCTGCGGATAGCCTGAATCGAACCGAGCGAGCTGGCTTCGCTGGATGCGAACATACCGGCCAAATTCGGATGAGCGGTGAGTATGTTCTCGGCTGCGGCTCTGGATTTCGCTGGATCAGCCATGCCAAATTGCCGCGCCGCAATCTGGACATTGGGAAATTCCTTATCGATCGTCTGCTCAAATCCCTGCTCACGTAACACAGTGGATGTGCCGCCCGGTTTTTGCATCACCATGGCGACGTTTCCCTTCCCCCCGATCAGAGCGGCTAACCTGCGCGCCGCCGTGCAGCCGGCGCCGAAGTTGTCGGTGGCGATGAAGCTGACATAGTTCTCGATGTTCACCGCGGAATCGAAGACGGTCACCGGTATACCCGCGCGGAGAGCGCGCTCCAACGGCGCTACCAGGGCTCGCTCGTCCGTGGCGGAAATCGCCAGTGCATCCACCTGCCGGGCGACCATCGCATCCACGATCTGGATCTGCCGCGTGTAATCGGTCTCATCGCTGGGACCATTCCACAGTGTGTCGACGTGCAGGTCGCGCCCAGCCTGCTCCACACCTGCGTGAACCGAAAGAAAAAACAGGTGCGACGTGGCCTTGGGGACGACGCCGATCGTTTTCTGGCGCGATCGCCGGCACGAAGATATCACCGGACCAGCGCTTAAAATCAACAGGCTCCGCCGCGTGTACACCTGCACATCATAGAACGCATGCGGATCGAATCTATAATCGCGATAGATGAAAAATGAGACTCGTCTGCGGGTCCGCTATGCGGAGACGGACCAGATGGGGGTTGTATATCACGCCAATTACCTGGTCTGGATGGAGCTGGGCCGTGTCGAGTACTGCCGGGCCGCTGGTGTACGCTATCGCGACATGGAACAGGAGGACGGCGTTCTGCTGACGGTGGCTAAAGTAGATTGCCGTTTCCTCCATCCGGCGCGGTACGACGAGATGATCTTCATCGAGACACAGATCGCCAAGGCTCATTCGCGCCTTGTGGCATTCCACTACCAGATCTTTCGCGAGGAGGACCGCCGTCTGCTGGCCGAGGGCGAGACGACCCACGTATTTTGCGATCGTTCCTTGCAGCCGAGAAAGCTGCCCTCAAAGTACTGGCCTGCTTTCGGTATAGGATTAGCCGGTCATGATAGGTGAACTTGTGGCGGAGGCTCGGCGCCATGCCGAGCATGCGTGCCGAGTCTGTCTATTCTATGTGCGGAGGATCTCTGACCGGGTCCAGAATTCCTGTGACGCGTTGCTTTGAAATGGCGCCGAGCGCCTGGATATTCTACGCAGCGTTATCAGCGCCTTTGGCGAGAGCCTTCGAGGCGTGACTTCCTTCGCATATTTTCAAGCTACTGGAGGACGGTGCCACCCGGAGAAGCCTCCCGTATGACTCGAGCGCACGGGGGCTGTTCGGGGCACAGCTTCGAGGGCACTTTCTGGCGGCAATGCAACTTTACGCCCAAAATGCTGATCCGGCGAATCCCAACCGAGGCCGGTCGCGTGCTGGCCATCCACACAGGCGTTTCGGGACATGGCTATCAGGCGTAAGACCTTGGGACCCGAGGCTGCCGCTTCTCTCGAACGCATTCCGGACGGCAATCTGCGCCTGCTCCCGCAAATCGAACTCGCCGCGGCGCTGGCCGGCCTACCCACTGCATCTGCCAAGAATCACATTTCGTCGGCGCGCCCGTCATGATTCCTTATTCGTGACGCAGCGCATCCACCGGGTGAACGCGGGACGCCCGCAGCGCCGGCATCCACGCGGCGAGCAGTGCCACGCCGATCAATACCATCGGAGCCGCCGCGAACACCAACGGATCGAAACCGCGAATACCGAATAACTGCGACTCCAGGCTGCGGCCGGCGCCGTACGCTCCAAGTAACCCGATGAAGCCGCCAACGCACAACACTGTCAGGACCTCACGCAGAATCATTTGAACGATGTCAGGCCGCGTCGCCCCCAGCGCCATGCGGATTCCGATCTCGCGGGTGCGCCGTGTTACCAGGTAGGCGATGACGCCGTAAAGCCCAACCCCGGTCAACACCACCGCGAGCGCACCGAATGCGGTGGATAACGCAGCGATTAGGCGGTCCGTGAAAATGGATTCCCGCACCTGCTCCTGCATCGTCCGCAGCGCGTAAACGGGAAGTGTGTTGTCGAGTCGTGCCACCAGCGATCGCACGCTAGCCGGCAACGCGGCGAAGTTGCTGGCCGCGCGAACAAAAAACGAAGCGCGCTGAATTCGTGGCGCCTTTTCGAAGCTCTGATCGTACGGAATATAGTAGGTGGGCTTCGAGGCCTCACGGAGATTCGAGTTCCTCACATCGGTTGCTACGCCGACAATCGTGATGTCGAGCGGTCCGCCCGCCCCTCTACTCATATGCAACCCCATGGGAGGACGTCCTCCGAAGAAGCGGTGGACGAACGCCTGATTCACCACCGCGACCTTCGGAGCTGCGCTGCCGTCGCGTTCCTCGAACTCGCGGCCATCTACGAGCGGCGTACCGAGCGTCCGAAAGAATCCGGGACCCACCGCCATAACACGCGCGTCCATGTCTTCGTCCTCTTTGGCGTTGTAGCCTTGGATCGAGACGTTCGTAATGCTTGTCGATTGCGACAGCGGACCGAACTGGGCCATCGAAACGGACTCGACTCCAGGGAGCTCTGCGAGTCGCTTGAGAATGTTCTTGTACAGCCCAAGACCCCGGTCCACCGCATAGCCGTTCAAGCCGGCATCCATCGAGAAGGTGAGCACCCGTGCGGGCCGGAAGCCAAACTCACGCTGCATGAGGTTACCGAGACTTCGAGCAAAGAGGCCCGCGCAAGCCAGCAGCACTAACGACAACGCTACCTGTCCGGCAACCAGAACTTTGCGCATCCCGGACGAGGAATAACCGGCGGACGAGGTGCGTTCGCCAAGGGCCGGCAGGCCGGCGCGCGTCGCCTGAAAGGCTGGAGCCATGCCGCACAGCACCGTTATCACAATCATTGTGGCGGCCGAAAATACCAGCAGTGGCATACTCACACGGCCGGAAACCCACCCGCCCAGAGAGTTGGTTGGTAGATACGAAAGGAGCATCCCATTCAGGGCGGGCGCAAGCAGTAGGCCGAGAACGGTCCCTGTGAATGCCAGGGCGCCGCTTTCCAATAGGAGCAGACGGACGATCCTGCCCCGCGTGGCCCCCAGTGCCAGCCGCACGCCGATTTCCCGTGCCCGGTTCGTAGCTCGGGCAGCCAGCAGGTTGGCGAGATTCGCACATGCTATCAGCAGCAGCAAGGACGCCATGCCGAGCAGCACGAACAGCGGACTCCGCCACCGACGCTCAAGTTCATTCAAGCCCTGGGCAGCGGGTCGTAGTTCTGCTCTTTTTGCCAGGAGGCGTGCTCGTGCCGTTCCGCTCTTCACTTTCACCTGCTCAACGTGATCGCGGATGGCGGCTGCGAAGACCGGCTGCAACTCCGCCGACGCGCGTTCGCGTGTGCTGCCTGAAGCGAGGCGCCCTAGGATCGTGAATTGCTGCCAGCTGGGCTGCTCGTAATGGTTCCAGCCCGGCGTAATCAGAATCCATGCGGAGATTGGCAGGAACACGTCGGGCGCATCGCCCGCCAGCACGCCTCGAAAGCCGGATGGAGCTACACCTACGATGGTGAAGGCTTGACCATTCAATAGCACGGTCCTATTCAACGCCGATGAGTTCGAGCCGAAGCGCCGCTTCCACAGATCGTATGAGAGCACCGCGACGGTGTTCGTGCCGGGCGCTGTATCGTCCGCCGGCCCAAGCAAGCGGCCAAGACGCGGCTCGACGTTTAAGACATCAAAGAAATTGCCGGATACCATCTCGGCTTGCCCACGGTCGGCGGCTCCTTCAATGCCGAACTGGACGGAGGTGCTGGTCCTGGCGGCGACTCGCTCCAACGATTTCACCCCGTCCCGAATCCGGCGGTACATCGGATACGAGAATACGCTCTCCGAGTTGTCGGCCGATGTCCCACCGGGCATGTTGGGCGGATCGGAGTGCACTACTACCAGCTCCTGCGGGTCGGGAACGGGTAGCGTGCGCAGCAGCACCTGGTAGAAGAGCGAGAACATCGCCGTGTTCGCCGCAATCCCCAACCCCAGGGTCAGGGTAGCGATAAGAAAGAATCCAGGGCTTCGGCGTAGGATGCGCAGGACAAATGGTAAGTCGGTCATGGCAATGCTCCCATCCTAGACGCACACGCGAGTGAAAAGTGATGCCGGGCCGGGCGCACGGACAGCCCCGGCATTCGAAGGCGTGACGAGCTACTCCTGGTTGTTACCTTGAGCAGTTCTCGAAGTGCAGCATTGGCATGCCGCTCGGTACTGAGCTCGGCATAAGCCCGCAGAAGTGCTGCTTATTTGCGTGTTGATCGAGCAGACCATCACGCACGAAGATGACCAGGTTTTCGAACTCATCAGCATTGAGGCTGATCGGCTGTGCAAGGATTGGATCCACCATCTGCAGCATCGCGGTCGGGTTCGCAACCCGGTAAGTCAGATCCTGAGCAACGCCGGCCCGGATGGCGCTATAGTGCAGGGCGGAATCCTTGACGTCGAGGTGATGACGAATGGCATCCTCGATTCGGGTGAAAGCTCCATTGTGGAAGAACGCGGGCTGGAGAGCGGCGTTCCGCAACGGCGAGCTCCGAAACTTATATCGATCGTTAGCGTTTCCGGTTACCTGTTCAAGGCCAAAATCCTCATCCTCGTTAGGTCCATCGAAAATCACATTTCCTGTACCCACTCCAAAAAACGGAGCAATTTGAGGAACCCCGATGTTGTGCATCTTGAAATCGCTAAACATCTCGTTGGAAGGCCCGCTCACCGAATGGCAGGACGAGCATCTCCCCTTCCCGAAGAAAACCAGAGCCCCTTTCTTCCCCGCGTCTGTCATCGCGCCCTTTTCACCCCGGGCAAACCGGTCTATGGGAGCATCCGCGTATACATGGGTGAACTCAAATTCAGCAATGGCCTGTCCGAACATCGCAAACGTGATGGGAGCGCCGCCAGCAACCTCGGGGAACAATTCTCCGAACAGGCGCCGATAGTTGGCGTTCCCGTTTAGTCGCGCGGCGATGGCTTGCCGGATTGGCTCATTCCGGAAGCTACTCGAGTCTGGAGCTGGCACAAGGCCCCCTTGGCCATCATCAAACTGGTCGAACCGCGGTCCGAGCTGGCCTCTGGTGCCGTTGAATCCGGCCACCTCGACCAGTTCTGTGGGCGGGATATGGGCTTGTGCCACAAGCAGTTGTTTGACAGACGGATCGTTTGGGGGAAAGCGGGTCGTGCCCTCTGGTAACGGAAACTCGAATCCCTGAGAGTTATCGAAGGGATCACCGGAAAGCGATGCAAATCTGCCGTTCCACATGAGCTTGGGATAGAACACCGCATTCACGATGCTAGGACTTCGGCGTTGATTGCGGGGCCCCTTGCGACTGGGTCCCACCATCAGATTGTTTTGAACACCGACGGCGATGGATTGCGTATCTCCGAATCCAGTGCTAGGAGCGTGGCACCCTGCACACGTGTTATCTAGATGCAGTCCTCCGGCTACGTCGAAGAAAAGCAATCTTCCAACATCGGCGAGACGAGGGTTCAACTCCCTCTTCAGCCGGCGTTCCAGAGTCGACTCGATCTGCCCGGAGAAGCCGTTCTGCTTCAAAATTTTGCGGAGATTCGCATCCAGACCTGAGTCGCCATCATCGCCTGACCAGGCTAGCGCGCTGGGACAACTGGATGCGAGTGCGATCATCGCTGTTGCAAATAAGAATGCTCCGCGGCACTTTCCCACATGACTGAATCGTGAATTGTATGTTTGTATCATTATTGCCCGTCGCAATCTTAGACCACGTGGGGCGAACGTTAGAACGCCAAATAACCCTAGCTCGCTCGGTGGGCCGGAAGTTAGAACGTGTAACAGTTTCGCGCACCGGCAGCCGGTGTGGCCGGGTACGTCCACATTACAAGCTTCTGAGGAGCACTCTGACACGCGCTGAGGCGCCATCTCATACTAGAAATATGCATCGCATTCTCGGCGTTGTCGCACTTGTGTCGGCGAGCGCCCTGGCACAGAATCAGCCCTTTACGGTGGAAGCCATGCTGAAGCTCTCTCGCATCAGCGACCCGCAACTATCGCCCGACGGGAACACCGTAGCGTTTACCGTCCAGACCGTCGACTTCGAGAAAAACACGAAGCCCAAACAGATTTATACGGTGCCTGTTTCGGGCGGCGCCCCCCGGCCGATCACGGTGGCGGGCGACAACGACCGTCCGCGATGGCTGCCCGACTCCCAGCGCATCGCGTTCGTGTCTACTCGCACCGGCTCTCCTCAGGTATGGTTGATGAACGCCGACGGAAGCGGGCCTAAGCAGATTACCGATATTTCTACCGACGCCAGCGGTGTGCTTGTGTCACCGGACGCCAAATACATCGTCTTTCTGAGCAGTGTCTACCCCGAGTGCAGCCTGGCGGGCGCGTTCGATAGTGCATGCAACAAGCAGAACAACGATGCAGAAAGTAAGTCGAAAGTGAAAGCGCGCGTGTATACGTCCCTGCTTTACCGCCACTGGACCGAATGGCAGGCCAAGCGCCGTCAGCATCTCTTGTCGATGCCCCTCGATGGCGGCCCCGTACGCGACCTGACCCCAGGCGCTCGCGACGTACCGCCGTTCAGCCTTGGCGGCCCGGAAGACTATGCGATTTCTCCCGAGTCCAATGAGGTCGTCTACGCGATGAACACTGACGCGGACCTGGCTACCAGCACGAACTCCGATCTTTACGCGGTGGCTATCGCTGGAGGCGAATCGAAAAAGATCACCAACAATCCGGGAGCTGACAATGGACCGTTGTACTCGCCCGACGGTAAATATCTCGCCTATCGTTCACAATTGCGTGCCGGATATGAAAGCGATCGGTGGCGCTTGATTGTGTTGGAGCGCGCGACCGGGAAGATTAATCTGCTGACTGAGGAATTGGACCGCCCGGTGGAGAGCATGGCCTGGTCGCCGGATTCCAATCGTCTGTTCTTCGTTGCGGCGGACCGCGGGAGGAGTCCGCTGCAGATGGTGGGCCTGAATGGCGGAGGGTTGCGATCCATACTGACCGGCCCGCTGTCAGTCGATGATGTGCAGTTCTCAAAAGATGGCAAGACGCTGATCTATACCGAGCAAAGCGGAAAGCATCCTGCCGAGATAATGCGTGCATCCTCGGGCGGCGGCACGGCTGTCGCACTCACCCACTTGAACGACATGGTGCTGGCGAATTTCGGTCTGCCCGCCTTGGAAGAATTCTCAATCGAGGGCGCCGAAAATACGAAGGTCGCATCCTTTATGCTGAAGCCCCCGGGATTTCAGCCGAATCGCAAGTACCCCGTTCTGTTTCTGATACACGGAGGTCCGCAGGGCGCCTGGGGTGAAACCTGGAGCTATCGCTGGAATCCCCAGGTGTTCGCCTCCGCTGGATATCTCGTAGTGATGCCGAATCCACGTGGTTCTACTGGCTACGGTCAGAGGTTCACCGATGAGATTAATGCCGATTGGGGGGGACGCGCATTCGACGACATCATGGCTGTGGCCGACCACGTCGCTGCTCTGCCCTATGCCGATCCGGACCGGATGGCCGCAGCTGGAGGTTCGTACGGCGGATATATGGTGAACTGGCTTCTCGGCCACACCACGCGATTTAAGGCATTGGTCTCCCACTCTGGCGTCTTCGATCTTCGAAGCATGGTGGGAGAGACCGAGGAACTTTGGTTCCCGCTTTGGGAATTCAAAGGCATGCCCTGGCAGAATCCGGACCTGTATGCAAAATGGTCGCCGAGCTATTTCGTTGCGAACTTCAAGACGCCTACGCTGGTAATGCATGGCGAACTCGATTACCGCGTTCCCGTCGGACAGGGAATGCAATTGTTCACGTCACTGCAGATGCAGAAGGTGCCGTCAAAGCTGGTTCTGTTCCCAGACGAAGGCCACTGGATATTAAAGCCGCAAAACAGCGTGCTCTGGTATAACACTTTTCTCGACTGGATCGGCGAATGGACAAAGCCCCACTCCGGAGACGTGAATGCGAAATAGTTTGTTGATACTGCCGCTAATGATGAGTGTCGCCCTCGGGCAAAGTTCCATCGCCCGCCAAGTTCGCGACGCGATAACCGGCTTTGAAGGCAAGGTCTACCTGTATGCAAAGAACCTCGATACGGGCGCGACCTACGGTATAAATGCAAATGAACGAGTTCGCACCGCAAGCACCATCAAGCTTCCGATCATGGCGGCCGTATTCCAGGCCGTTGCGGATGGCCAGGCGAAGTTCAACGAAGACCTGACCCTGCGCGACTCCGATAAAGTGTCAGGTTCCGGCGTGCTCACCGAGTTTTCAGATGGCGTGAAGCTGCCCATCCGCGATGTAATGCATCTCATGATCGTGCTGAGTGACAACACCGCTACGAATCTGATCATCGATCGTTTCACTGCCGATCGGGTGAACGCCGAGATGGACAAACTGGGACTCACACAAACGCGCTCCAACCGGAAGGTCCGGGGCGATGGGAACGATCTGAAGTCCCCGAGCGGATGGAGCGCTGCGGGGAAGCTGGCTGAGAATCAACGTTTTGGCCTGGGCGTGACCACGCCATTTGAAATGGTGACTTTGTTGGAAAAAATAGAGCGCGGCACGGTGGTGAGCTCTGAAGCTTCGAAAGAAATGATTGCCGTCCTAAAGCGCAATCGGGACAACGATTGCATCCGCCGCGGCTTCGGTAACACACCGGTGGCTAACAAGACCGGCGCGCTCGACGCCTTACGCAGCGATGTGGGTATCGTGTACTCGCCAAAAGGCCGTGTCGCGATGGCGATCACATGCGACGATATGCCGAAAGTGGATTACGGTCCGGACAACAAAGGCTCTCTGCTGATCGCGAAGCTGGCTCAAATTCTAGTGAACAGCTTGACCGGCGAATAAGCCTACCGCGCCCACCATGCATCCGGCGCGTCCTTCCTCGTCATCGCGCGGCGTAGCATGTCAAGCCCGGTTTGAACCGAGAACTCCCGCACGCGGGCGCGATCCCCAGGGAAGCGAAATCGCCGTGCGAATACCCGGGCTGAGCCGGCCAGCGCAATGAACACCGTGCCTACAGGTATAGCGTCAGTGCCGCCATCCGGCCCAGCTACACCAGTCACTGCGAGCGCATAGGTAGCACCGGTGCGATTTCTTGCCGCTTCGGCCATCGCCAGTGATACCGGCTCGCTGACAGCCGAATGCTCCGCCAGCATCGCCGGATCCACGCCGAGCAATTCCGTCTTCATCTTCTCCGTGTACGTCACAAAGCCGCCGGCGAAGTATTGCGAGCTGCCGGGTACGGAGGTGATGCGCTCACCCAGCATGCCGCCGGTGCAGCTCTCCGCGACGGCCAACGTTTGCCCGCTTTCCCGCAAGAGCTTGCCTACAACCATCTCCAGCGTATCTCCAGTCTTCGAATAGATACGATCGCCGAGCAGCGCCTCGATAGGTGGCCCCACCTCACCTAACAACGCATCTGCCTCTTCGGCGGAGTCACAACGAGCCCGGAGATGAATCTGAATATCTCCCGCGGCCGCTAGAACCGTAGTCACGGGATTGGCGTACTTCGTGTATACCGGTGCGATGAGAGCATCGAGATCGGACTCGCCCATTCCGGCAACGCGATAAGAAAGCGTCCGGATCACTTGCTTCGGCAGCCTCGCTAGTAGCCGGTGGAGACACTCGCGCTCGAACATCGGCTTCAGCTCCCGCGGGGGCCCTGGAAGCAGCATCAAAATGGCTCCGTCTTGTTCCAGCCACTGGCCCGGCGCAGTGCCGTTGGCATTCGGTAGGATTTCGGCGCCCTCGATCAGATACGCCTGGCGTTTATTAATCTCCGCCATCTTGCGGCCCATTCGCTGGAAACGGTTCTCCAGCCATCCTAAGATGTCCTGACTTAGACTCAGAGGGCGACCGAGGGCGAGGGCGGCAGCATCACGCGTGACATCGTCTTCCGTAGGACCGAGCCCCCCCGTGAGGATGATCAATTTACCGGATTCGAGCGCCGCGCTGATCGTATCCGCCAGACGAATACGGTCATCCCCGATGACGGTCTTGCGCACTACTTCGACCCCAAGTGCGTTCAGCTTCTCTGTGAGAAACAGAGAATTCGTATCGAGGCGCGCGGGAGTCAGAAGTTCACTGCCGACCGCAATAATTTCTGAGTCCATCGGCTACGCGGCCCGATAGCCCGGAACGTCAACATCCACACGGTACAGCGCGTTGTTCGTGGATACAATCATTGCGCGCGACGGCGTGAACGCGAGTCCAACGATACCCGGACCGGACAGGAAAAGCTCCGCCTTACGATCGGCATCGATGCGGATCACGCCCCGGCGACCACCGAGCGATGCTGCTACGTAAAGATTGCCCTCGGCGTCGAAAGCGAGCCCCTGGGGGCGTCCTAAGCCGCGGTAAAAGACTTCCACCTCACCCGTGGGCGCGCAGCGATGCACGGCGTCGTAACTGGACGTGGTCGGTCCGGCGACATAGAGATAACCGTCTGGCCCAAACGCAAGGTGATAGGCTGCAATCGACGATTCGAGCGTGGTGAACACGTAAATTTGCCGGTTCCGGCTTATTTTAAAGATCGTACCGCTCCGGTCGCCAACGTACAGATTTTCCTCGCGATCAAAGGCGAGCCCCGTGGCAACTCCCATGCCCTCCACATAAACCGACATCTGCCCGCTTGGAGTTACCTCGTACACGATGCCGTCGTGCCTGCTGGACACGTACAGGATGCCTTCGGAATCGAAGGCCAGGCCTGTCGCGTTCATCATGTCATTCACGAATGGCTTGGGGGTGTAGTTGAGGTCGATTTTATACACGGCCACCGGAGTCTTCTGGCCGCGTGACCCGCTGAAAGTGGTGTAGATGTTCCCCTGTTTGTCCACCGCAGGATTCGCCACGGGATGCATGTTATCCGCGATCTGAATGCCGATATCACACGTCCAGCTGTTGGAATGCGAGTGCTCACTAGGACTGATGACGAGTTCGCCGGCTGAGGCGCCGTCAGGTACGCGCACCACCATGTATGACTCCGAACCAATCACGATCGGCGCGTCCACATCTCCGATGATGACTTTCGGGCGTGGCTCCTTGCCTAATCCGCGACCGCGAATTTGCAGCTCGCCACCGGGTATCGCAGCCGCGGGCACAACTTGCGTGATCTGGGGACGTCCGTTATCTTTGCGCGTAGCCATGGTATGAATCTCTATTGTAACGAGCCCGGAAGAAGACCACCGGCGAGCCACAGCGCGCCGGCGCCATACAGCCCCGCCATCAGATCGTCGGCCACGATGCCGATTCCACCTGGCAAACGCTCGAGTTGGCGGACAGGCGGCGGTTTCCAGATGTCGAAAAGGCGAAACAGCACGAAGGCGCCGAGAGCGGTTTTCCATCCGAAGGCATGAACGCCCCCCAGCGTCAGCCACTGTCCGGCTACTTCGTCGATCACCACAAGCCCAGGATCTTTCGTGCCGGTGCGTTTCGCGGTGACGTCCGCGGCCCAGATGGCGGGCGCCGTGATTGCGATGGCGCAGAGAGGCCAAACAAAAACCGGCCAGCTTAAGTAATGGGACAGCAGCCAGGCTGGGATGAGAGCCCCGAGAGATCCGACCGTGCCGGGCCCAATGCGGGAGTACCCGCAACCAAACCACGTGGCCAGGAGAATCGGGAACCGGGTGTTCCTGTTGTCCCAGTCGTCAGTCTGTGGCATCCTGTTCTGACTCTTCTTCGCGCTCGTTGATCGGCGTGGAGATTACGTACTTTTCAGAGGCCCAATTGCCGAGGTCAATCAGCTTGCAGCGCTCGCCGCAAAACGGCATGTAGGGGTCATCCAGAGAGACTGGCTTCTTACAGATTGGACATCGCATTGCTAACGGCTGAGTGGACCGATCTGCGGACGCGGGATGAAGGGAAGAATCTGCAGCAGGCCCGAGGGGGATGACGGAGTTTCGACGCGCTCGGAATCGACGAGCTCGCCAACAAGATCGTAGTCGTGCGCGTCCGTTACGCGTAGCCGCCGTATCTGTCCCGGTTTAGGAGCGGCGTCACCGAAATCGTTGATGTAACAGACCCCGTCGATCTCAGGCGCCTGAGTGGGTAAACGTGCTTCCCACAGTAGCTCGGTTTCGCGCGAGGGCCCGTCGACTATCACCGGCAACTCCTGGCCGATCAGCTTACGATTACTCGCAAGGGAGATGCGGCGCTGGATCGCCATGAGACTCCGTTTGCGGTTGTAGATGGTCCGGGCATTTACCTTGGCGTCCAGCTGAAAGCTGCCACTGGTTTCCTCATCGGAATAGGAAAACACGCCCAGACGATCGAAGCTTGCGGCTTTCGCAAAATCACACAGGTAGTCGAAGTCTCCCTGAGTCTCACCCGGAAATCCGACAATCATGCTGGTTCGAATAGCTAAACCAGGAATGGTCTTTCGCATCCGCTCGATCATCTTAAGGAAGAAATCCCCGTTAGACCCGCGCTTCATGCGCTTCAACACGTTTGGACTAGCATGCTGCAGGGGGACGTCGATGTACTTGACCAGCGCTTCATGCTCTGCGATTGTGTCCAGCAGCTTCTGCGTGACGCGGTTTGGGTAGCAGTAGAGAAAGCGAACCCACTTGGGGTGATCGGTCGGAATCTGGGCGAGGCGGGCCAGCAGGACCGCAAGCCCGTCTTTCATGCCAAGGTCCTCGCCGTAACAAGTTGTATCCTGGCCAATCAGGTTGATTTCGCGGACCCCTTCGGCAAACAATCGCGTGGCCTCGGCCACGACGGACTCGAACCGGCGGCTGCGAAAGTTGCCGCGATATTGAGGGATAACACAGAAGGTGCATGGATGATCGCAGCCTTCTGCGATTTTGATATAGGCGGAATGCTTTGCCGTGGTCAAGACCCGCGGCGTCAAGTCGTGATAGAGATAGGGCTCAAATGGATTCGATGCGGGTTCGAGGCCCTCGCATACTGCCGTAATCGACTCGATCTCGTTCGTGCCAATGACTGCGTCCACTTCCGGCATTCTGTTCCGGATATCGTCGCGATATCGTTCGACTAGGCAACCGGCCACTACCAGGCGCTGCGCGCGCCCCGTCTTCTTGTACTCCGCCATCTCCAAAATCGTATCCACCGATTCTTGTTTGGCCGGATCAATGAAGCTGCAGGTATTTACCACGATCACGTCCGCGTCCCCGGGATCAGGCGTCAACTCATGCCCCCGGGCGACGAGCTGGCCCATCATCACCTCCGTATCGACGAGGTTCTTGGGACAACCGAGACTTACAAATCCGACTTTCAAAGTATTGTGATCCAGGCGTACAGGGGAATACCTCTTCCAGGATACCAGTCGGGAACTTTACATGGCGCTGTCGCCTTCCCTACGCCAACCCGGAACGAGTGGTGTCGATCAACGAAGTGATCCCGGAGGGCGCAGACTTATTCGACCTTGCCGGTCAATCTGAGCCACTTCTACGACTGGCGGAAGCCGTCGACCACCCTGGAGTCGATAGCGCTGCTGCGCTCTACCAAGGTGAAGATGACGGGCACCGGCGGGCCGGCTTTACTGAAAGCCGCACGGGTCTCGGCAAACTCCTTTGGCGTGCTGGAGTACATCCGGAACTGGGCAGGACTTTCACCGAAGGAGAGAACCGACGCGGGCAGGATCGCGTGGTGATTCTGGCTCACTCTATTTGCACGGTGGCCGGCCTTGGCGGCATTAGGGTGACCGAGAAGACGCAGATCTTCAAACCATGGGATATTGCGGCGATGATTTGACGTCAACGCCTCGGTGACCTGAACTGGATGGCGATCGCCCGCTTGCGGCAAGATGTCACGATTTAGCACGCTCTCAGCGAGTTGATACAGGCGGGCATCGTGAAGACGCTCTCTGAGGATATCGATCTGCACGCGGCCGTGGCGACTTTGAGGGAATCTGTCGCCGGGAATCTAAGGCGCGGGCTGCTCGTAATCATGAGTGCGGTGGCGGCCGTATTGTTAGTACTTTGTGTCAATCTCGAGAATCTGTCATTCGTTCGTGTCGCGGGGCGCAGCTGAGAAGTGGCAATACGTGTCGCGCTAGGCGCGAGCAGACGCTGCGTGATTCAGGAAGTTCTGACAAAGGATCTTACACTTCCACTCATTGGTGGAATTATTGCAGTTGCGGCGGCCTACGCCGCTTTAGATGTATCGTTGCAAGAGCGCCGCCGGAACTTCAGAGACTGAGTGAAGTGCGCTTCGATCATCTGGCGCGCTATTCGCCTTCGCGGCATCCATCGCATCCGGGGTTCTATTCGGTCTTCTGCCCGCCTTGAAGCGAACCAAATTGGAGAACGATCCGGTGCATATCGCGTATATCCCGTGCTGGCAACAGTCGAGGCTCTCTGCTTCGTGTTGGTGCGCACGGGTATGGACTGCGAATCATAATCACGAGCCGTCGCTCTGGCAGTTGGGAGTTGGGCCGGAATATCCTGTTCCGGAGATGAAAACACTTTCAGAAGTGATGAATCAGTTGTTGCTCAGCAACGGTCAGCAGCATGATGCTGGTCATGGCATTCGCTGTTTCCGCGCTGGCGCTGGCAGGTTTTGGAGTATAGGCTGTTCCGGCCTACTTCGTCATGCGCCGCCGCAACGAGATTGGCCTTCGAATCGCTTTGGGGGCGGGTGCTTTCGAGGTTTGCGCAATGCTGCTGCGGCAAGGCATGTAGCCCGATCTTTTAGGGTTAGTCATAGAGGTACTCGCTTCATTCGGGACAGGCAGACTGCTTAGCTCTCTCCTGTTCCAGGTGAGCGCGCGCGATGCGCTGACTACAATCACCGTGGCCGCCGCGCTATGCACGGCAGCACTACGACCTGCATCCAGCCGCCGCTTAGGGCACGCGTATCAATCCGGTCGGAGCCTCACACCCCGTGAGTGACAAGCTGTCACGTGGCAACGAACCGAGCTAGCTGACGGTCCTTGCGCACTCGATTGATCGGAAATGCTGCGCTGTGCATGACGATCCAAATACCGGGCTGCAGCACGTGCGCGGCGAAAACGCTCTCCGTGAGATTTTGTAGCCCGTCGCTGTGCTCGAAACCAAGCGGCGTCATGGCACCGGTAAGTACGATAGCCACCTCGGGATCGGGAAGCGATCGCTTCAGATATAGCCCCGTCTCAACCATTGTGTCGGTACCGTGAGTAATCACGATTGGCGCCTTTCGTTGGGCGAGTTTCTCCCGAACTGCTCGAAGGACGATTGCCCGGTCGGCCTCGTCCATCTCGAGGCTGTCCTTGTTCATCAGACGGGTGGTTTCCACTTGGGTTTCTGGTAAGCGAAGCCGATCAAGATATCGCAGTATTTTACCTTCGACGTTCTCCACCACTCCAGTGGTTTCAGAATAGATCTTCTCTATTGTCCCGCCACAAGACAGTAGGTGGAGGAATCGCATTCAACTCCATTTTAGTTCACCCCACGTACTGCGAAAATGTTTCTGTGTCCTTTGATTTGACACTGTCAGTTTCTCAGGGTGTATATGGACGGGAGCTAACCAGGCATTACTTCGAGCCGAACAAGGCACGATAAACCTATCTCTATCAGAGGATTCGCGGAATTATTCAACTTTTCTAACTGTCTTTGTAACGGTTATGGGTTGTGGAATTATACGTAGATCTTGCAACACTGAGGCGAATTATGGTGGGTCACTTGCAACCGGTAGGACTGCGCAAGAAGGTTGAATTTACGTGAAGAAGTTCATTTCACGTAGAGAGCTTTTTCGAGCGCGCTCCTAAGTATCTAAGATGCAATTTCACCAGCAACCTACAGCGGTTTCTCTTGGACCGATACTCCGGATATCTTCGGTTCCCGCAGCTTCGGTAATTTGACGTATTCGGGGAACCGATGGAACGCATACGGTTACTTGAACGATAGCTGGAAGATACGGCCCAATTTCAATTCGAATTCGGGTGTCAGGTACGAGTATGTGATCATTCCGAAAACGCTTGCCCTTCCGCCGTACAATTCTGTCGCCGACGTTCCGGGAATTCTGACTTTCGCGGACCCGAACACGCAGAAGTTCAACTCGCCCCGGGTGGGACTCGCGTTCGCACCCACCAGTATGCGGAGGCACCGTCGTTCGCGCCGGTTTCGGCATGAGCTACGATGCCCAAACCTGGAGCAGTATTCTACCCAGCGCTCCTCCCGGTCAGACGACAACCCAGTTCGTCAACACTGCAACGCCGTTTTTCGGGTTCTTCGGCAGCGGCGCGATAGTGAGTCAGTTTCCCCTCAACGTGTTTACTCCGACGGTCAGCGCCGCTGACGCGCGCCGGTTCACGACCACCTGCATCCCTGACCAGAAACTTCCGTACACGATGCAGTGGAACGCGAACATTGAACAGGACTGCGTTCAACCGCTTCATCCCGAGCGTAGGATATTTCGGCGTAAGAGGCTTGCATCTTCCCGTTCAGGACGTCCTCAGCGGGACAGAGCGAGTGACCCCCTCGCAAAGCGTGCCGTTGTTTATCATCAACCCCACGCAGGCTCAATTGAACACTTACCATTCACGCTAACCCAGTTGCGGCAACTTCCGAGCAATCCGCCGGCTTCCAGCGGCCGATAGACACCGTTCGGCCTGATGGGCGGTCATGGTACAACGGACTTCTGATTCAAGCGACGCAGCGGTTCTCGGGTGGTTTCCAGGGAACGCCGTCATGATGCCGGTTCTGGATGGATTCGGATTGCTCCAGGCGCTTCGGTCAAATCCGAAAACAAGCGCGCTGCCCCTGATTTTACTCTCGGCACGAGCCGGCGAAGAGGCAAGGGTAGAAGGGGGCAAACGACTACGTGATTAAGCCTTTCACTGCACGAGAACTCCTGGCGCGTATTGGCGCGCACATGGACATGGCCCGCGTTCGCAGGCACGCGACCGAGCGGGAGTCAGACCTTGGGGCCGAGGCTGAGGCGGCTCGCGATGAGGCTGTGGGAGTGCTCGAGAGCATAACTGACAGCTTTATTGCTCTTCAGGGGAGTGGCGTCTCACCTACGTCAATCGGGAAACTGAACGCCTGAATGGAATGCGCCGGGAGGACATGCTGGGCAAAGTCTACTGGGAGCTATTCCCAGCGGCGGTCGGCACCATCATCCACCGAAGTTTCTGCGCCCGGCTGCAGAGCATGTCTCAGTGGATTTTGAAAACCTCTATGCTCCGTGGGACCGCTGGTTTCACATTAAAGGCGCTCCCGGCAGCAGCCGGGGGTCTCTCTGTATTTGACGAAGACGTCACGGAGCTGAACGCGCAGCCGAAGAACTTCGAAAGGCAAGCGATCGGCTGGAGCCGGCGCTGAGCGCCGCCGAGTTGGACATCTGGACGTGGTACATCCCGACCGATATTGTGATGGGCGATGCTGGCATGGCATTCCTGTTCGGGATAGACGAACGAGCAGCGGCCGAAGGGCGACCTTTGGCGACCTACGTGGAACGCGTCCACCCGGATGATCGGCTCGCAATTCAGGAGAAAGTGGCGGAGGTCTTATCAGAAGGGGGGCCTTTATGCCCTGGGATACCGCGTCTTCAGCGCCGATGGCAAACTGCGGTGGGTTGCGGCTCGTCGCCGAGTAAAAATGGACGCTGACTATCAAGCGCTATCTTTGAGTGGCGTCGTGCAGGATATCACAGACCGTAAAATTGCTGAACAGGCACTTCGGGCCAGCGAGGAGCGATTCCATCAACTTGCCGACGCAATGCCGCAAATGGTGGACTGCGCGCCCGGACGGCTACCTGGACTACTACAACGAGCGCTGGGACGAGTTCACAGGCTTTGACCGGGAGAAGTTCGGCGACATCAGCTGGGAGCCGATTCTCCATCCTGATGACGTGAAGTGATGCTACGCGGCCTGGTGTGGGATCCGTGCAAACGGGCAAACCATACCGGATTGAGTACCGTTTTTGGGACTGCAAGGACAATCATTGGCGGTGATTCCAGGGCCGCGCCCCTCCGGCTGGCCATGACAGTGGTCAAGTCTTCAATGGTTTGGCACAAGCACGGACATTGACGAGCAGAAGGGCACGGAAGAGGAGCTACGTCGAGCCAACCAGGATGTGGAGCAGTTTGCGTTCTCCGCTTCCCATGACTTATAGGAACCGCTACGAAACGTTGTCATTTGTCGCCAGTGCTTGAAAACATATTGCCGCCAAATTCGATCAGGACGCGGAAGGGCTTCTTAGCTACATGGTGGAGGGCGCCCAGCCCATGGCTCATCTCGTCTCGGACATGTTGACCTACACTTAAGCGGCCACCTTGAGTAGTGAGCCCGTGACGTCCGCAGACTCCGAGCAGGTTTTCGGCGCGGTACTGAAGATCCTCCGCTGGGCGATAGAGGAAAGTGGGGCGATTATCACTCACGACCGCCTGCGCGATGTCATAGTAAAAGAGGTTCATCTTCAGCAGATTCTGCAGAACCTGATAGGTAAACGCACTGAAGTACTGCAAGGACACTGAGTCGCCATGTGTGCATGTCTCGGCTATGCGCCGTGAGAACTCTTCCCAGTTTTCTGTCCGTGACAACGGAATCGGCATAGCTCCCGAATACCAGGAAACGGCGTTTGGAATCTTCAAACGGCTCCATGCGGGGGCGGCAAGTATTCCGGCACGGGCATCGGTCTTGCCATTTGCCAGAAAATCGTCGAGCGCTATGGAGGTCTCATCTGGCTTGAGTCAGGATCCTCACAAGGCGCTACGTTTCGATCCACAATTTCCCGCCGCCGGCGAGTTTTATGAGTAGCCCTTTCTCTATCATTCTCGCGGAGGACAACGCGGCCGACGTATTCCTGGTGCGAACGGCGCTCAAGGAGGAGGGTCTCTCTTTCAATCTCCAGGTATTCTCCAATGGGGAAGAGGTGTTGCGGTTTCTACAGCAGGTAGAGGCTGGATCTGTAGCTTGTCCGGACTTGCTGCTTCTCGACTTGAATCTTCCAAGGTACAGTGGCGAGGAAATTCTGGAGTGGCGCCAAAAAAGTGGAAGGTGCTCTGCTTTGTCGGTCGTTGTGCTCACGTCTTCGGACTCTCTGAAAGATAGGGCTCGTGCCGCTTTGCTTGGCGCGGCGCGCTACTTTCGTAAGCCGGCCGACCTGGAAGAATTTATGAAGCTGGGCGCCATTGTGAAAGACGTGTTGCGATAACACTGACCAACGAATCAATCGGTAAATGAATCGAGACAGTGTGACGGCTTGGCCATCTCAGCGGTCTGATGCTTTGACATAACAGTGAACAGACGACCAAATCTGTCGTCGTGCAAACCCGCAGCTGGCATCCACGAGGCCGAAAAGGTCCCGGGAGCACAAATGGCGGCCCCCGCTGCCAGCGAGCCGCCCGATGCTGTCATTTATCCATGCTTCGGCGCTCAACGACTACTCCGTGTTGCTGAAGGCCGTGCGGACAGAATGTGGGCCGAAACTTATCGTCGGCTGTTCGTCGCTGGAGAGTCTACCAGCACAACCCGTCGGGCTCATCGGCGTGCGGCGTCGCGATTCGCTCTACAGAACTCCGATTCCGTGTAGGATTGGGCGCGGGATCGAAGAGGACAGACTCAAGGCTGCGCCAGAGTTTGGTCAGCACCTTTCCACGCCATTTCTGATTCGGGCTATCAATTTCGTTCCGCTCTGCTTTCGACAGATGCGCTGCCGGCGATGATGCAATTGTGCGCTTGATCAATTGAACGCAACGCCGGCCGAGGAAGTCTTTCGGGAGCATGCCGAGAGCAAAGGAGAAAACGTCCGATTCGGCGAATCCGCGGCCATTTTTAACGACTACTTCATGGATATGGACACGAGTGGTATCGGACTGGCGACTTGCAAGCGAATCGTTGAGCGTTTATAAAGGTCGTCTTTAGGTGGAATCTGAAGGCTCGAACGGATCCGTGTTTTCCTTCTCGTTGCCTGCCGCAAATGAAAGGTCGATGGATTCGGAGCACACCCGCCCGTGTGAGCGCCATTAGTGCTGTCCGCGGCCTCGTTCGGGCTTCTTGCGAGCAGGCTATTATGTTGTTTGCAATTCCCCCGGTTCTACCCCATTCTCGATACTGAGTTGATTAGCCTGCGAGGCCTGTCTGCGACCCGGGCCGGGCGGGCACTCCTGGACGCCGGCGTCACGATCCTCCAACTCAGGCACAAAGGTCAGTACACTCGATCGGTATTCGGAGAGGCCGAGAGCCTCGCGAGTATGTGCCGCGCGGCTGGCGTCAGGCTGATCATGAATGATCGGGCCGATGTGGCGCTGCTGTTGGACGCGGGAGTGCATATCGGACAGGACGATCTCTCGCCCGCCCAGGCGCGGCGGGTGGTCGGTCCTTCACGAACAGTCGGATTTTCCACCCATAACCAGGAGCAGTTACGGGCCGCGACCGCCGAACCTATCGATTACCTGGCGTTTGGTCCAATATTCACTACGGTGTCCAAGCGCAACCCTGACCCGGTCGCGGGATTATCCGAACTTACACGGGCCAGGTTCTGGACGGCCCAGCCACTGGTTGCGATCGGCGGAATCACGCGCGCAAATGCAAACCAAGTCTGGGAGGCTGGCGCCGATTGCGTTGCTGTGATCGGCGATCTTTACCCGGACCCCCTCGATATGGCTTCCCTTCAGAGAAGGGCGCGCGAGTGGCTGGCCCTATCCGCGTGACCAGATCGCCGGCGATCACTGAATGCAGCCCTGATGATTCGGGATTGAGTTCCGTCTTCTTCTACTATCAGTCGCCGCTCATCACCGGACTGCGCAATTTGAGAGCAGCCTGGACCCGACTGTGTTTTTGACCGTATAAGAAGTACACTACCAATCCAATAGCCAACCATACGATCAGGCGAGCCCAGTTCACCCAGCCGAGCTTGTACATCATGTACCCGTTGAACAGAATGCCGAGGATGGGAACTAAAGGCACCCATGGCGTACGGAAAGGTCGGGGCTGGGCCGGATCGGTTCGCCGCAGTACAATCACCGCGGCGCAAACGATGACGAAAGCCAGGAGCGTTCCAATGTTGACCATCTTCCCGATGTCGTCGATGGGAGTCAGGCTTCCGACCACTGCGGCCAACAAGCCCACAAGGATCGTATTCTTCCACGGGGTCCGGAACTTGGGATGAATTTCCGCGAAAACACGTTGTGGCAGCAGCCCGTCTTTTGCCATCGAGAAGAGTACGCGGGTCTGGCCGAGTAGCATGACAAGCATTACGCTGGTGAGACCGGCTAAAGCGCCCAACGTAATGACGTGCGAAGCTCCGGTCAGCCCGCGATCCAGGAATGCGCGCGCGATCGGCGCTTCGATATTCACTTCCCGCCACGGCACCATGCCGGTCAGAACGGCTGCCACCGAGATATACAAGACCGTGCAGATCAGCAAAGAAGCAATAATCCCGATGGGTAAGTCCCGTTGCGGGTTTTTCGCCTCCTGAGCGGTGGTCGAGACAGCGTCGAACCCAATGTAGGCGAAGAATATGTAAGCCGCCCCCGAGCCAATTCCAGCGAAGCCGAACGGCGCAAAGGTGGACCAGTCAGAGCCCCAATTGACTTTGTTGATGTAGGTGGCGCCGAGGCCTATCACGAACAGAACAACCGACACCTTGACAACCACGATCAGGGCGTTGAACTGTGCACTCTCCCGGATGCCAATTGCCAGGATTGCCGTGATCACCAGCGCAATCATGAAGGCCGGCAAGTTAAAGCCAATCTCTAAGCCGAAGATATGAGGTGCGTTCAGCAGATCGTGCGCCCGCTGAAGCAGTTCCGGGGATCCTGTGGCGGTAATCGCCGACACCTTCTCAAGGAAGGCCTGCGTCCCCGGTACGAGGGACGGGTCCGAAGCGTGGGCCATTTCGCGGGCAATAGTCCCTTCCGCGGTGCGGAGTGCCGTCCAATGGTCGTACGCCAGCCAGAGCGGCATTTTAATGTGCACGATGTTGAGAAGTTCAATAAAATGATTGGACCAGCCGGAAGAAACGGTACTCGCTCCCATGGCATATTCGAGGGTCAGATCCCAACCGATGATCCAGGCAAAAATCTCGCCAAGCGTGGCATAAGCATAGGTGTAGGCGCTGCCTGCCAGTGGGATCATAGCGGCGAATTCCGCATAGCAGAGTCCCGCGAAGGCACATCCTAGTCCCGATAAAACAAAGGACAACATCAGCCCCGGGCCGGCATAGTGAGCCCCCAACCCCGCCATCACGAAGATACCCGCGCCGATCACTGCGCCCACGCCCAGGGCCGTTAGCTGGAGTACTCCGAGGGTTCGTTTCAGACTATGTTCGCCTGTTTCCCGGGCTTCCTCCACGAGGATGTTCAGCGGCTTCCGAGCCAGCAAATTTGCCATGTGTCCTGGTCAACTCCCGGTGACAGTGAGATCTCAGTATTTTACCGCAGCATGATCCCCCGTTTAACCGACGGCCTCAAACATCCGTTCTGGCGGAGCGCGTCTTACAGACTCTCTTCGCGGTGGAACCTGCTCATCCGGTACCAACATTTTAGTGGACTGTATTACGCTTTGGCGCAACTCTGCCTGCGTTATACTTTGTCTGTTCGCTGGTACATTGGCAAGAGGCCTGCATGAACAAACGACAGTGGATGGTTTTCTGCGCAGTCGCGGCCTTAGCTGTGGCTATTCCCGCCGCTCAAGCCGCGCCAAACTTATCCGGCACCTGGAAGCTGAACGCTGCCAAGAGCGACTACGGACCAATCCCGCCGCCCGACAAGATGGATCGTAAGATCACTCACGAGGACCCCAGCCTGAAGATGACGACCACACAGACTGGTCAGCAGGGCGAGATCACAACAGAACTCGCTTACACCACGGACGGTAAGCCGAGTACCAACAAAACCCCGCGCGGCGAAGTTACCGGTACAGCCAAGTGGGACGGGGATGTGCTGGTGATCGATTCCAAGCGCAAGATTCAGGACATGGACATCAGTTCGAACGAACGATGGAGTGTGTCCGAAGACGGAAAAACACTGACGATCACTACCAAACTGAATACGCCCCAGGGGGATTTCGAGGTAAAGCAAGTCCTCGAAAAACAGTAAAGCATGAAAAGAAGTATGCAAAGACGATCTGTTGTTACCGCAGCATTAACGCTGGCCCTGAGCCTCGCAGGCGCGGCCGGCGCAGCACCGAACTTCTCTGGCAATTGGAAGCTGAACATCGATAAGAGTGACTTAGGGCCGATGCCTCCGCCGACCTCTTTAACTATGAAAGTCGATCATGCAGATCCTAATCTGAAGTACGCTGTCTCCCAAACCGGCGGCCCTCAGGGCGATCAGGAGTACGAATTGAAATACACCACCGATGGCAAAGAGTGCACAAATACTGTCGGACCTATGGAGGCCAAAAGCGTGGCGACGTGGGAGGGCGACGACTTGGCCATCAACACGAAAATGGAACTGAATGGTATGCAGATTGGAATCAAAGCCAAGTGGCTGTTGTCCGCGGACGGAAGTACGCTTACACAAACCTCGCATGTCACCACTCCGCAAGGGGAATTTGATGTGAAGCAGGTTTTCGAGAAGCAGACCAGGTAAGCCGTTCCAATGGATACCCGCGACCAGTTCGAACAGCTGAAGGTAAAATTCCGGACAGCTCTCGATTTTCTTGAGAGCCGCCAAATCCCAATTCAAAGCATGAGCGTGCAGGACGACCGGCTTCTGGTGAGAGGAATCGCGCCTTCTGCGGAGGTCCGCGACGAGATCATCGAGGAGTTCCGGCGGTGCGATCCATCGCTGGACAACGTTCATCCCGACATTCGGATTGACAGCGAGGATAGCGTCGACTCAACGGGACAGAGCAGCGTTCAGAACTCCGGGAACATCTCTCGGCCCTGATCCAGAGTGGGGCGCAGCCTCGACTGCGCCCCGAGGTGAGCCTACGTCAGCGACCATCCCTTACGATAGGTCGGCTTCAGGTACTTATTCGCTTGCGAATTATTGGTGATCTTCATCTTGGCGGGATCCCACTCTAACTTGCCTTCGACACGAAGCGCAATCACCCCCAGTAGCATCCACTCGACAAAAGGGGCCGCTACATTGAAATTCGAGCAAGCCGCGTCACCACCTTTGCAGGCTCGGATCCAATCCCTATAGTGGCCGGGCGAACGGGTAAGCAGCGGCGCGGGCATTTTGTAGTCCTGCATCTTCTCGACCGGAATCAGACGCGTCTGCTCACCGTAGGTGCCAGTCGTCATCATTCCTCTATCGCCAATGAAGAGGCTGCCATCGGGCGCAGGCACGCGAGCGTCAGGGTCTCCCTTCGTGGCCTCGAAGCTCTCCATGTCGAATACGCGGCCGACAAATCCGTTCGCTGGTCGGGGTGGAGGACCTCCCTGCGCCACGCCGGCGCCTCGACCAGCACCCCGTCCCTGACCGCCGCCTTGTCCCCCTCCTTGTCCCGGCCCGCCGCCCTGGCCCTGCGGGCGACGCATCCTCGTCGGCAGATCGCCCAGAATCTCGCCCTTCGGCACTCCCTCGATCTCGGGCTGCTCTTTCATTCCGTCGTACCAGAAGAGTTTCACGGGCGGCATGTTGCCGCGGGCTGGGAAATCGTACCGGATCACCGACTTCTTTGGGAACTGGAAGTCGCTCACACCTTCTTTTTTGATGCACTCCACGCTGGTGGGAGCACCCAGTTGCAGGGCCAGGTTCGGAGCCCCCAAAATATGGCACGCCATGTCGCCCAATGCGCCGCAACCGAAGTCATAAAATCCACGCCAGTTGAAAGGCTGGTAAAAATACCCGCCAAACTGATTCGGATAGCCCTCGCCGCCTTTTACGAATGGCCGCGGCTCAGCGTTCCCCAGCCACAAGTCCCAATCGAGGGTACTCGGAACCGGCTCCGGTGGTGGAATCTCTGTTAGGCCTTGAGGCCAAATGGGACGATCCGTCCACGCGTGAACTTCCGTGACGTTGCCAATATCACCGTTCCAGATGATTTCCGCCGCCTGCCGCGTGCCCTCGTTCGAGTAGCCCTGGTTGCCCATCTGGGTGGCCACTTTGTACTTGTTGGCTGCGTCCATCAGCATCCGCGCTTCCCAGATAGTCCGGGTCAGCGGCTTCTGCACATAAACATGCTTGTTACGTTCCATGCACCACATCGCCGCAGTGGTATGCATGAAGTCCGGAATGGTCACAATGACTGCGTCAATGCTCTTGCCTTCTTTGTCCAGCATCTTCCGAAAGTCTTTGTACTTCGGAACGCTTTCGTATTCTTTAAACTTCGCGGCGGCTTGCTTGTCGTCTACATCGCAGAGCGCCACGATGTTCTCGGAGGCGCACCCAGAGATGTCGCTGGATGCCTTTCCGCCCGCCCCGATGGATGCGATGTTAAGTTTTTCGTTGGGCGATTTATAACCCAACGCCTTCAGCGACGGTGAGGTACCGAATCCCGCGGCGGGAACCGCGCCCGCCAGCAGCGTGCCGAAAAAGAAATGACGTCTTGTCGGTCTGTATTGCAGTCCCATTCATGCCCCCGTGTCCATACTACGCCCATGGGCGAACGGTTGCACGTTGCTGTAACAAACTCGCCGACGCGGAGTCCCACGATCACCGATGCCGGAGAAAAAGGACACCTCATTATCCGCATGGCCCATCGTGCGGCAGATCAAGGAACTCGATGTATGGGGCCTGAACGGCACTGCTGCCTCGGCGCGGACCCATTCGCTAGTCGCGCGAACGGCGAACGCAGATCGGGTTGTCGCGTCCGTTTGTCCGTATTGCGCCGTTGGTTGCGGCCAACTTGTTTATGTGAAGGACGACAAGATCATGGACATCGAGGGCGACCCCGCCTCGCCGATCTCACACGGATGCCTCTGCCCGAAGGGTGCCGCCACGTTCCAACTGGTAACGGGATCACATCGGGTGGACCGCGTTCTGTATCGCCGACCGCACGGCAAAGAGTGGGAGACCATCCCGTTAGAACAAGCTATGGGCATGGTCGCGGAGCGGGTGAAAAACACGCGCGACGCCAACTGGGAAGACCAGGACAAAGATGCCAACCCTCTGCGCCGGACGATGGCGATCGCTCATCTGGGTGGGGCCACGCTCGATAACGAAGAGAACTATCTGATCAAGAAGCTGTTCACCGCGCTCGGCATCGTACAGATCGAGAATCAGGCCCGTATATGACACTCCTCCACAGTTCCCAGTTTGGGAACAAGTTTCGGACGAGGCGGAGCAACCACCTGCCAGCAGGATCTTCAAAACGCCGATTGCATAGTAATCGAGGGTTCGAATATGGCGGAGTGCCACCCCGTCGGATTTCGTTGGGTGATGAAGGCACGGGAGCGCGGCGCAACGGTGATCCACGTGGATCCTCGATTCACCCGCACGAGCGCGGTTGCCAATATGCACGTGCCGATTCGAGCCGGGAGCGACATCGCCTTCCTGGGCGCAATCGTCAATTACATCCTCGAGAACGAACGCTACTTCAAAGAGTACGTCGTGAACTACACCAATGCGAGTGCGATTATCACGGATCAATATCGGGATCCGAACGACCTTGACGGTCTGTTCAATGGCTGGGACGCGGAGACCGGCAGCTATCGAACGAAGGAATGGAGCTATAAGGATGTGGATCCGGAACCCGCGGGCGGCGCACGAGAAGCCGAGAGCGGTGACCAGGTCGGCCCTATTCAGCGCGAACCCATTCAGGCGAAACATACCGACCCGACTCTGCAGGATCCGCGCTGCGTCTTCCAAGTACTGAAACGCCATTTCGCGACTTACACGCCGGATATGGTGGAACAAACCTGCGGTATTCCGCGAGATCAGTTCCTCCGAGTGGCTAAGACTATTTGTGACAACTCCGGCCGCGAGCGAACCACCGCCTTCTGTTATGCGGTGGGTTGGACTCAGCATTCCGTCGGCGTTCAGTACATCCGCACGGCGGCAATTATTCAATTGCTGCTCGGCAACATGGGGCGGCCCGGTGGCGGCATCATGGCACTGCGCGGCCACGCTTCCATCCAGGGCTCTACCGACATTCCGACGCTTTACAACCTGCTCCCGGGTTATTTGCCGATGCCCAAGGCTGAGCATGACAAGGATTTGAAGACATATCTACGCTTGAATCAATCGCCATCGGGATGGTGGGGGGAATTTCCGAAATACATCATCTCTCTGTTGAAGGCTTACTTCGGTGAGGCCGCCACAAAGGAGAACGACTGGTGCTACGACTATCTGCCTACGCTATCCGGCGACCACTCCCACATGAACACTGTCGCCAGCATGGCGGATGGCGAGGTGAAGGGCTATTTTGTGATGGGTGAGAATCCCGTCGTGGGTTCGATGAATGGTCCACTGCACCGCAACGGACTGCGCAGACTGGAATGGCTAGTGGTGCGGGATCTGGCTCTGATCGAGACTGCCGAGTTCTGGCGTTCAGCGCCCGAGATTGAACGCGGCGAGGTCCGGCCCGAGGATATCAGTACCGAAGTGTTCTTCTTCCCGGCGGCGGCGCACACTGAGAAGGACGGCAGTTTTACCAACACTCAACGCCTGCTCCAATGGCATCACAAGGCGATTGAACCCAAGCGCGATTGTCGCAGCGAACTTGATTTCATGTTCAAGCTCGGACAACGGCTCAAGAAGTTGTACGAGAACGAGTACGACCAACGCCGAAACTGGCCGATACGGGACCTGACCTGGGACTACCCTACCGAGGGGCCGAGGCAGGAGCCCCGGGCTGAGGCAGTGCTGCATGAGATCAACGGATATACCACTGCGGACCGCAAACCGGTTGAAGGATTTACGTCTCTGAAAGACGACGGCTCCACGGCCTGTGGGTGCTGGATCTATTCTGGCTCATACCGCGACGGCATCAACCTTACTGCTCGGCGCAAACCACATTGGGAGCAGAACTGGCTCGCGCCGGAGTGGGCGTGGGCTTGGCCGCATAACCGGCACATTCTTTATAACCGCGCTTCGGCCGACCCGGAAGGACGTCCGTGGTCGGAGCGGAAACGACTTGTATGGTGGGACCAGGCCAAATCCCAGTGGGTGGGGGAGGACACGCCGGATTGCATCGTGGAGCGGCCGCCCTCGCACCGGCCCTCGCCCGACGCGCGGGGCAAAGACACTCTTTCCGGCATTGATCCATTCGTCATGCAGGCGGATGGAAAGGGTTGGCTTTATGTGCCCGCCGGTCTGCAGGACGGTCCGCTGCCAGCGCACTACGAGCCGCAGGAATCCGTGATGAAGAATCCGCTGTATGGTCAGCAGTGCAATCCCGAACGGATGGAGTGGGTCCGGGCCGATAACCCCTATCATCGGCCCTACGGCGATCCAAGATTTCCTTACGTCTTGACTACCTACCGGTTAACCGAGCATCACACGGCCGGCGGGATGTCCCGGTGGTTGGCATGGCTATCGGAATTACAGCCCGAGATGTTCTGCGAAGTGTCGCCGGAGTTAGCGGTCGAGCGCGGATTGAAGAACGGCGGATGGGCGACGATCCGCACGGCGCGAAGTGAGATTGAGGCCCGAGTTCTGGTCACGCATCGCATGCGCCCGTTAAGAATGAAAGGCCACACAATCCATCAAATCGGAGTTCCATATCATTGGTCGAGCAAGGGACTCGTTCGCGGCGATGCAGCCAATGATCTAATTGGTTTCGTCGCCGACCCGAATGTTTCCATTCAGGAATCGAAGGCTCTGACCGCGAACATTCAAGCGGGGCGACGCGGCAGGAAACCTCAACCCGTGAGGAAAATCGATCTAAGAGGCGCGGGTCGTGATCTGCCGCAAGTTGGCAAGAAGCCTGAGGCGGCGCATGGGGTCAAGGCAAAAGAGACCAAAGAGGGGAACATCTGACGTGGCTACCGCCAAAGGATTTTTCACCGACACCACGCTGTGCATAGGTTGTAAGGCTTGCGAAGTGGCGTGCAAACAGTGGAATCAATTGCCCGGGGATGGATTTGAATTTACCGGCATGTCATACGACAACACCATTCATCTGGGTGCCTCTACCTGGCGGCACGTCTCGTTCGTCGAACGGCCTGTGGCTTTAAGTACTCAGGATGCCGGCGCTTTTTCATGGTTGTTCAACTCCGATGTTTGTAAGCACTGCCAGCGCGCCGGCTGCCTGGAGAGCTGTCCTACTGGGTCGATCATGCGCACCGAATTCGATACGGTATATGTGCAGCCGGACATCTGCAATGGCTGCGGCTACTGCGTCGTGAACTGTCCTTTTGGAGTCATAGACCGCCGCGAGGACGATGGCCGAGCATGGAAGTGCACGCTGTGCTACGACCGCCTGCGCGCCGACATGACGCCCGCCTGCGCGAAGGCCTGCCCGACGGAATCGATTCAATTCGGCGATCTCGAAGAGTTGCGCCAACGTGCGCGACAGCGCGTCGATCAACTGCACGAGTCGGGTCTGCATGAAGCGTATTTATACGGCGAGAGTAAGGAATCGCAGCCTGGGACGGAAGGCTTGAACGCGTTCTTTCTCCTGGTGGACCAGCCCGAGGTCTACAATCTGCCTCCGGATCCGGTGGTGCCGACGAAGAAGGCTGGAGATGCCTGGAGGGCGATGGCTGTCGCGGCGCTCGGCCTGGCCGCCGCGGCTCTGGGTTCTGTATTCATCGGCCGCACAGGAGGCCGGTCGTGAAGGGTATTGATGCAAATATCGCAGAATTGTCAGGCGAAGCCAGCCACCAGATTGCCGGCACAGCAGACGAGCGTCAGCGGGGCATTGCGAAGACATGGAAAGGCTTGCCTGAACCTCGGCGCGATGACCCTACCTATTACGACCGGCCGATGTTGCAGAGTCCGGTATGGAAGCCATATATCCCGCTGTATTACTACGTAGGTGGGACGGCGGGGGCCTCGCTCGTCCTCGGGGCCGCGGCTCAATGGCATGGTTCGCAGGGACTCGACAGGCTGATAGGGCGTTGTCACTGGATCGGGATTATCGGCGCGAGTATCAGTGGAATCCTACTGATCGCTGATCTCGGGAGGCCCGAACGATTCCTCAACATGCTGCGCGTGTTCCGCCCGACGTCGCCCATGAATATGGGTGTGTGGATTCTGTCGGCTGCGCCCGCCACGGCGATGACGGCGGTACTGTTCAAAGGCACCGGCGCCGGTAGCGTAGCGGGCTTGGCCTCTGGTGTACTCGGCGCTGGACTCGCGACGTATACGGGAGTTCTACTCGCGAGCACTGCTGTACCAATATGGCAGGAATCCAGGCACATTCTACCGGTCCTGTTCGGCGCGTCGGCTATGGCGAGTTCGGCATCCCTATTCGACTTACTATCCGAAGACCCTGGCGCGCGCCGGACGATCTTCTTCTTCGGTCTCGCTGGACGCGTGGCCGAATTGGGAGCCGGCATCGCGATGGAACGACAAGTGTCGGCCGTTCCTGCGGTGGCCGCTCCGTTGAAGCAGGGGCTCACCGGTGCGGCATGGAAAGCCGCGATGGTGCTCACAACTGCGAGCCTCATCACGATGCTTCTTCCCAATCAGAACCGCAAGAAACGCGTCGTCGCTGGCCTGCTGGGAACAGCCGGATCGCTAATGCTGCGCTTTTCTATACATTACGCCGGCGCCCGCTCGGCCCGCAATCCGCGTGCGTCGTTCCACCAACAGCGCGCAGGTCACGACACGGCGGAACTTGCCGGTGTGGGTTTGTGAATTAACGTTACCAATTGTTGGAACAGGCGTGACTTAACCTCATAGCGCTGGGGCGCTCGTGTGATGTAGCGAACCACTACCTCCAAACCGCTTATCGTAGGACGTAGGTCCACGGTGGCTTTCGCGGAGAATGCGCGGGTCTGATATTGACGCGTCACCCGTTCCCAATCCTGTTCGGCGAGTCGTGCATCCGTTTCGGTCGCCTGCTCGACGGTATCCCGAATCTGTGTTGCCATGTTGTAGGCGTCGCGCGTGTCCGGCAATGTCATGTGCAATTCGTCCCAAAGCCACTGACCCTCCGTAGAGAAGTTGAAGTAATGTTTCTCCATCGCGAATGTGTTTACAAATGAGACTCGCCGGCCCGTGGGATGGCCCGTATTCGTCCAGTTCCCCATTTCTAGAAGAACCGTCTTCAAGATCCCGATCTCAATCACTTCGCCGCCAACGCCTTCAATCTCCACCCAATCGCCGATCCGAATCCCGTTCTTTCCCATAAGAGCGAACCAGCCGAAGAACGCGACGATAAAATCCTTCAACACGACGGTTAGGCCGGCGGTGGCGAGTCCTAAAATGGTGGAGATCTGGTTGGGCAGACCAAAGATGATGAAGAGAATCAGCACTGCTCCGACGAACTGAACAGCAATGGTTGCCATCACTCGCAGTTGGTGCATCCGTTTCCGGTCGCGGTGCCGCAAAAACGCATAGCGAATCGCCCGGTCCATAATGACCACCGCCAGCAACAGCGCCAGGATGCCCGCCAGCGATGCCATCATTTGATGGACAACGCCGCGCTTCCTCGTCTCAATGACGGCGTTCCACCGCTTATACACGTCGGCCAGTTGCTGAATGTCCAGGATCCGCTTATCGAGTTCCGCAAGTGTCTTGCTTTGATCCGACAGGTGGCGGAAGCGCTCCAGCAGCCTGGGCGAGACGTCGCCGCTCGGTGTTCCGTTCCTAATCAACTGCTGCAATATCTCATGGCCGTGGGCCAGCCTTGCCGCCCTGTCCGCCGCCTGCCGGCGGGCAGCCTCGATCTGATGCTGCCGATCTCTTAGACCGAGCCATGCTTGCAGCTGTTCGCTGAAGATCGAGGTCTGTCCAGCGGTGGGCGCCTTCGGCTGCTGGGCGCCGTGCTGCGCGGCTTCGTGCGCCTGCAGCATCTGCTCCAGCTTTGCGTGCGGATCGCCGCCTTGCCGAGCGAGGTCTTCCTTCGCCTCCGTAAGCTCATCCTCGTCCAATGCCAATTGCGCTTTCGCCAACTCCAGGCTCGTCTCGGCGTCGCCGGTCGCGCCTTCCTCCATTAACTTGGCTATCAACTGCTGGCGTTTCGCGATCTGCGCCTTCATGGCGGTAATTCGATCTGCCAGTTGCTTCAGGGGGCCGGTGGGTGGGGCACTCGGGGTTGCAGCATCCCGCAACGCGCTGGCGAAAGCGACGTCGAACTCGTGATCTGAGAGTCGCAGCGCCTCGTGCGCCAAGGTCTGCTCCTCCGGTGTATCGGCGAGTGATGCCATATGCCTGGCAGTCTGAAGCAAACGCTCATCGATGGGTGAAGACGAGGTTGGCCTCGAAGCTACGGCGGCGGTGGGTCCATCACGCGTTACGAAGAAGGTGAGGGCGCACCCTACCAGCAGCACAAAGAGGATAATCGCCGAGCAGATTTCGCTTGAGGTACTTCACAACCAGCAGCCATCCCGACCCAGAGAACGATTGCAATCCATAACTCCCGGAAGTATATCGCGCGCGAGTTGAATGCTACTCGCGATCAGGCGGATCGCGGCTCGGTCGACAACTTCTCCAGCCGGTGTTCCAGGCGTTCCACCCTGGCTCGCCACTGACGGCTGGTGATGTCAATATTCTCGCGCAGTCTGGAAAGCTCGTCTTTCAATTCCGAGATTCGCTCATTTCTGGCTTCGGTGAGCGTGGTAGGAAGTCCGAAACCGTGGGCGGTCAGCGACGACATAATCTCTTCTCTCGTCACCGGACCAAGCCTTCGCATCGCCTTCGAAAAATCGTTCTCGAGCAGACTACGGACGGTACCGCAACCGGCTTCCCGTAACGCATTCCGCGCGCGTCCGGAGAGCCCCAGGACCTCGATCGCCGAATCGGGCGTAATCGGCTCAGGCCCTGATTCTTCGGGCGGCGGCACCTCAACGTATTTGTCTTTGAAGCTGATGGCGCCTTTTCTCCTCATTATCCCTTCTGGGCCGTCAACACGAAATTGAAGTGGACACGAAGTAGCATGCAGTGAGTCACTCTGAGAGGTCTAGGAATGCCGACGGGGGCGGAACGGGAACAGCATGGACTCCCACGCGAAGTCACCTGACCTTCGGGGGCCAAGTGGGTCAAGATTAACGTTTTGCTGAAGTTGTGTCCAATAACAATTGCCTTTGCCGCCCATTTGAATTTTGAATTCGCGTTTTGGCAGTCATCGCGCTATGTTGTTTCAAAGCCTAGAAGCGCTTTACACTCCAGCCCTGACCCGCTGAATTCGTTCCCACTCGCAAACCGACAAATCTAGACCCTTGGAGGGTAATGCCATGCGTTGCATTAGCGGACATGTGTATATTCTTTCTGCCATGCTGGCCGTGGCGGAATTCGGAGTGACTGCTCAGACTACCGCGCCCCAGGACGCCGGACAAACTCCTGCCCCGGGGGCAGCCCCCGTTGCAACGCCGTCGCCTTGGACAAAAAAAGGAATCGATTTCTATGTGCTTGGCGATGCCTACTTCAGCAAGAACTTCAACGACCCGTCGACGGGCTATAACCAGCTCTATAACTTCGATGTGCGGTCCAATCTGGCGCATCTGAACATGGCCAAGTTCAGCATGGAAAAGGCTAGCGGTGTATTGGGGTTCAGGCTGGATGTCGGCGGAGGACAGACCTTCGACATCATCTCCGCCACAGACCGGGCTCCCGATGCGATGAAATACTTTGAGCAGGCTTTCGTCGAGTTTCGCCCAAATCACATGCACGGCGTTCAGTTCGATTTTGGTAAGTTCGTCACCAGCGCCGGGGCTGAGGTTATCGAGACCAACTCGAATTGGAATTACTCGCGATCGTTGCTTTTTGCCTGGGCGATTCCCTACTACCATCTGGGTCTCCGCGCGACCATTCCCGTCACCAAGAGCTTCACCACCGGCGTCCAACTTGTGAACGGGTGGAACAACGTCAAGGATAACAATAGCGGTAAGACAGTCGGGTTGGTAGCTAATTACGCCTGGAAGAAGGCGACTTGGTCAAATAACTATTACTCGGGACCGGAGAATGATGATACGAATAAAGGTTTTCGCCAGCTCTACGACACGACGCTTCTGCTAAACCCTAACTCGAAGCTGAGCGCGTACTTTAACTTCGATTACGGCACAAACAAGAGCATCGCGGGGCGTCAGAACTGGACAGGTTTCGCGGCCGCCGCCCGATATCAACTCACGAACCGGCTTGCGTTTGCTCCACGCGCGGAAATCTTCGACGACATGGACGGCTTCTCGACGGGCACAGCCCAACGTGTCAAAGAGGTCACATTGACGGGCGAGATGAAGATTGTCGAAGGCCTGCTGAGCCGCCTCGAATTTCGTCGGGACTTCTCCGATCAGCCCTTCTTCAATCGAGGCGCGAATGACCCATTGAGCAAGGGTCAGACTACTCTCACCATCGGACTGATCGCGTTCTTCGGTCCCAAGAAGTAGCGCGCAACGAAGCTTAGTATTACCCGGACCACTTAGTGAACTGGGCCGCCGCCGGTTCTCTCAAATTTCAAAGGAGCGCAATGAAGAAGATCGAAGCGATAATTCAGCCTTTCAAGCTGGACGAAGTAAAGGAAGCCCTGATCGGTATCGGCGTACAAGGGATCACCGTTACCGAGGTCCGCGGACACGGCCGGCAGAAGGGTCATAAAGAGGTTTACCGGGGCCAGGAGTATCACGTCGACCTTGTTCCGAAGGTCAAGCTGGAAGTCGTCACCTCCAGCGATCGGGCCGACGACGTGATCAAATCGCTCAGTGACGCCGCGCGGTCCGGAAAGATCGGGGATGGAAAGATCTTTGTTTTTGATGTTGCCGAGGTAATCCGCATTCGCAACGATGACCGCGGCGAGTCCGCGCTCTGATCCATTGAGATAACAGAATCAAATAACGCATCTGAACTTTAAAGGAGAAGTCGCAATGAACCAGAAGTTATCTTTTACCGGTAAATTGTCCCGGCTCGGTGCGCGATTGCGCAACAGCGAATGGCGTCATTACGGGCTGCTGCTGCTGACTGGGAAACTGACAGGTATCGCCCTGTTGTTCGTCTGCTTTTATTTCCTGAACCCCGGCTTGTTAGGATCCCGTGCCTTTGCGGCCGATACCGTTCCCGTCCTCAAGGGTAACGACATCGTTAATCCCATCAATACGGTCTGGACGCTGGTCGCCGCATTCCTGGTATTTGGTATGCAGGTGGGCTTTACAATGCTCGAGGCCGGCTTCTGCCGCTCCCGAGAAACAGTGAACGTCCTCATGGAGTGCATAGTTGATACCTGCCTGTGCGGGCTCCTGTTTTATGCCTTCGGGTTCTCGTTTATGTTCGCTCACGGCAATGGATTCATAGGATGGCAATGGTTCTTTCTTCAGGGGACGCCGGCCACTTATGAGACCACCGGCGTAGCATTCCTGGCGTTTTGGCTGTTCCAGTTCGCGTTCGCCGATACCTGTTCCACGATCACGTCCGGCGCCATGATCGGCCGAACAGCGTTCGCCGGCGACTTGCTCTACAGCGTCGCGGTTTCAGGATTCATATACCCGATCGTCGGCCATTGGGCATGGGGCCCCGATGGATTCCTGGCCACCATGGGCAGCGCGAACAACTTCCTGCCGTGGGTGGGAACCAGCTTCCATGATTTCGCCGGCTCCACTGTCGTACACACCATCGGCGGTTTCATCGCTCTGGCTGGAGCCATCGTGCTCGGACCGCGGATTGGCCGTAAGTTCAAACGCGACGGCGGCGGGCCAATGCTGCCCCACGATTTGACTATCGCCGCTTCCGGCGGTCTCTTGCTCTGGTTTGGCTGGTATGGATTCAATCCCGGCAGCACACTCTCTGCCATGGATTTCGAAGGCATCGGCCGTGTGGCGACGAACACCACCCTGGCTGCATGTTCGGCTGGCTTGATGGCGCTCGCCATTGGCTACCTCATGAGCAAGAAATGGGACGTTAGTTTCACGGTAAACGGGTTTCTCGCCGGGCTGGTCGCCGTTACCTGCCCGTGCTACTGGGTAAGCCCCACCGGAGCGATTCTACTCGGAGGAGTTGCCGGTGTTGTGGTTATGCTTGGGATCGAGTTGCTGGAATGGCTGCGCATCGACGATCCGATCGGCGCCGTGCCGGTTCATGGACTCTGCGGGATTTGGGGAACCTTATCCCTGGGCCTGTTCGCCTGCGGTAAGTATGGTTCCACAGGACCTCTCGCGCCAGACCATTCTGCGCCTCTCACGGGTCTGCTGTATGGCGGAGGCTGGACGGTGCTCACCGCTCAGGCGATCGGAAGTCTCATCATCACAACGGCGACGTTTGGCGTTGCCATGGCTGTGATGTATGCGGTGCATGTCATGGGACTGCTGCGAGTTTCGCGCGAGGGTGAATTGCAAGGTCTGGATCTGCACGAGCACGGAATCTCGGCTTATCCGGAGTACGTCATCACGTCCGCCGGAATGCCGGGCGCCATCGGACATTCAATGCCGCTCGCGGGTCATGCGAGCGCACGCGTGATCGCGACAGAGCCGGGGCACCAGACACTATAATCCAAAGGTTCAGACGGGGCGCTTTCCGGGCGCCCCAACTTCTCCGCCCACTTCCACTCCTAGAAGCTCACCGCAGTGATGGTTCATCCGGGCGCGGCTAAGTTCGCCGAGCCGGCGTTGTCGTGAACACCACCCACTCCGGCTCCCGTGAACTGTTTTAAAATCGGGGCTCATGTCAAATTTGGCGGTCACCTTCGGAGAGATCATGCTGCGGCTCGCGCCGCCGGGGTTTGAGCGTTTCCTACAGTCACCTCAGTTCCTCGCGACATTCGGCGGCGGCGAGGCAAACGTGGCGGTTGCTCTTGCCGGATTCGGCGTGCCGGCCCGGTTCGTAACCGTGCTGCCGCCGGGAAACCCCATCGTTGACGCATTCATCGGAGAGCTTCGCCGCTTCGGCGTGGATCCTTCCGGCATCGTGCGCCAGAAAGGACGGTTGGGCATTTACTTTGTCGAGCCTGGCGCGAACCAGCGCCCATCCAAGGTGGTCTACGATCGGGATTACTCCTCCATCGCGCTCGCACGACCCGGCGATCTGGACTGGAGCAAGACATTCGATGGAGCCTCTTGGTTCCATATCACCGGTATAACGCCCGCCTTAAGCCAGAGCGCCGCAGACCTCGCCCTGGAGAGCGTCAAGACTGCGCGGCAGAAAAGCATGACCGTTTCGTGCGATCTGAACTACCGCAAGAATCTTTGGAAGTACGGAAAGGCCCCGAAAGAAGTGATGAGTGAACTCTTCCGCTCGGTGGACATCGGCATCGCAAACGAAGAGGATTGTCAAATGGCACTCGGAGTCGAGGTGGACGTGGACGTGCACTCCGGGACGCTGCAGCGCGATCAGTACCGCAAGCTCGCCGAAACCGTGCTTGATCGCTACCCGGACCTGAAGGTAATTGCCATCACCTTACGCGAGTCAAAGAGCGCTTCCCACAACGGCTGGTCCGCGTGCTTGCACAATCGTAAGGATTTCCTGCTCAGCCGGCACTACGAAATCACGCACATCGTCGACCGCGTGGGAGGAGGAGACTGCTTTGCCGGCGGACTGATTTATGGGCTGATGACCATGGGATCGCACCAGGATGCGCTTGAATTCGCCGTCGCAGCCTCCTGCCTCAAGCACTCGATTCCAGGAGACTTCAACCGGTTCACTACCGACGAAGTGAACGCGCTCGTGAAAGGCGGTGGGTCTGGTAGGGTTCAGCGCTGAGTTTCTATCTTCTTCGAGATTGGATCATCCGCCGCAAGACACGAATCTCGGCTTTCAGCTCTTCGGCCCTCCGCCTCTCCAGTGCCAGATCGGCGCGCAGGCGGTCGTTTTGGTCGCGCAGTTGCTGCATTGCGGCCACGTCTTCGCGCAGAACGGGCCGTCCTGCAAACCTGGTCCGCTCCTCCTTTGCCTTTCCCAAACCATCGAACACTCGAAGCCGCGCTGTGACGTCGGCCTGCTTGCGGACCATCGCGAAAACCCCATGCTGGAGATCGTTGCTGGTAAGATCCTTCACCGTGGGGACATCGCCGTCAACGATTTCCAGCTTCGCTTTTCGAGCGGTCCGAATAGCGCGCGAGTTCGCGTCCCATTCGATCTGCAGGATGCCGTCCCGCTCAAGCGCCTGCAGCCCGAAAGCATCGTTGAGCTTGGCACGAGTGTAAAAAGCCGCCGCTGCTCCCACTATCGCAAGAACGCAGATGAGAGCTGCAATCCCTGGCCACCAGCGAACCACAGGACCGGGTATATACGAACGTGGCGGACCACGTTCAGCACGCGCCGGCAGTGACTCTGGAGGGGCAGTGCGAACCGCTGCTTCCTCTTTAGCCAAGGGGCCCTGCGCTGCCCCGCCCGGTCCTGCTGTCCTCCCCGGCAGCGTGATCGTGGTAGTTACGCTGCCTATTCGTTCTGTGGCGAATTCCGTGCTGCCTGGCTGCCCAGGTTCCGCTTGCCGGATGACGAACTCTTCTACGACCACCGGGCCCGCTGAGCCGCCTACCCGCCCGATCGTTGCCGCTCGTAGACAACCAGTTTCGCCGGGCCGGAGGAGGAGTACAATCTGCCAATCATGTTGGAAATACCGGCCGAAGACTTCTCTATGCGAAGGACGTAACTCGAGGCTGTCCCGGCCTTGCCACAGGTACCATCCCACTGGCTCCAAACGGGCGAGCGCCCGGTCGGACAGGCACAAAGACAGCACTCTTTCTACTTCCAGACGTCCACTGTCGTCGAAAACGAAGATTCCGCCCTTCCCAGTGACGCAGGATCGCACCGCCAACACGGATGTCCCCTGCCGCGAATGCACGCCGAATAGCACGCCACAGCTCTCGACGCCTCCGTGGGCAAAGCGCTCAGACTCAGCCGTCAACTGCGCGAGAATATCGCACAGAACTCTGGATTCGTAACCGACGGTCTTTGACCGTCGATTCGGAAAGTTCTGACGTGACGTGGACGGATTCACACTACGATTCCGTGAATATGCGCACAGAAGCAGTGGTGCCTTCTTCGTCCGAGTCATCGACAGCTTCGTGAAGATGGAAATAAAATGTTACGGCGCCCATTACGATTGCCAGCAGGACGATCAAAAGAAACCAGTATGCGGTGCGGCGATTTGCGATTCGCTCTTCGCGAGCCATGGCGGCTGTTAAGCCCACGATTGCGGCGCTGACACCGCAGGCCAGAACGAGTTTCGCGTACCATGGCATCAAATCGAGGTGACCCTGTCCACCGACTTGGCTCCAAGCGGTAAACACGGCGATAACGGCGAGCAGAAACTCGCACGTATACCCAATTCTAAGCCACGGGGTGGACATTGAACTCTCAATTGTACGATGCCGGATGACTGACAGCGCCTCTAGACTCTTCATCTCCGGGTAGCAAGCAGCCGGATCTGGGCGGGACAACACTGAGCAGCCCTGATTCGCTGGCCGATGCAGTGTCCGGGCGCGAGAGGAGCGTGGGCGCCGGAATGTCGGCAACAAACACGAACCTGCTGAGCACGTGGTCGCCGTGAGATCATCACTCCCGGCCCGATAAATCTTGATAGCTTTCCTGAAAAGGGTGATGCATCGGTGCGGATGATGGCCCATCGCAGATTGAGATTGACTTGGCGCGAGCGGCTCCTCGCCCTGGCATGTGCTGACTGGATAATATGGGGGATCGCCCTCCGTGCCGAAATCCATGCCGGCCCTTGGAGTGGAAACCGCGTCGACACAGATCGGTTCACGTTGCACGCTACGAATTTCCCCTTCTGCTTGAGGCTAAAGCGTAAACGGCGACCAGTCCTCATCGGGCTCAGGCGGCTGGGCACGGCCTCCTAGATACCGTGCCAGAAACTGCTCCGTAGCCGCGAAGAAACGCATGTTGTTCTCCGGCCGGACGAAACCGTGTCCTTCATCCGCAAAAACGATGTACTCCACCGTCTTCCCGTTGTCTCTCATGGCATGCACGATCTGATCGCTCTCGGATTTTTTCACCCGTGGATCGTTTGCTCCCTGGCCGATCAGCAGCGGCGCCTTGATTTGGTCCGCCTTGAACAGCGGCGAACGCGAGCGGAGAAACTCCTGTTCATGCTGGACGTGGCCGACGCGTTTGTCAAAGATAGCACGCATTGGGGCCCAGTACGGCGGAATGGAGTTCAACAGTGTCGAGAGGTTCGACGGGCCGACGATGTCCACGCCGCAAACGAATTCGTCCGGCGTGAAAGCCAGGCCGACCAGAGTCGCATAACCACCGTAACTGCCGCCCATGATGGCCACGCGTTGCGGATCGGCATAGCCCTGGCGGACTGCCCAGTTCTTGGCATCCAGAAGATCGTCGTGCATCTTCGCAGCCCACTCGCGATCGCCGGCGTTGAGGAAATCCTTCCCGTAACCGGTGGAGCCGCGAAAGTTCACCTGCAGCACGGCGTATCCGCGATTCGCCAACAGTTGCACCAGCGGATCGTATCCCCAAACATCCCGAGCCCACGGACCACCATGCACAAGAAGAACCATCGGAGCCCGGCGCTTGATCCCGGCGGGCATCGTCAAATAACCGTGGATGGTGAGGCCATCCCGCGCCTGGTAGCACATCGGCTCCATTGGCGCTAGTTTGAACTGATCCAGGGCGGGGCGGGCGGCAAACAGAAACTCAGCCTGCTTGGTGATGCGATTGTAAAGGTAGTAGGTGGCGGGAACCGTGTCAGCCGAGTAGGTCACCACCCAGAGCGTGTCGTCGAAGGTCCGGCTTTGGATATTAACTTCGCCCTCGCGCACCTTTCGCAGTACCTCAAAATCGGCTTCAACGGCGGGATCGAAGAATTCCCACTCCAGACGCGCACGAACGAATCCTACGGCTTCCAGCTTATGGGTCCGGGGATTCTCAATGGCGGCGCTCACATCGTAATGGGTATCTTCGGCGATCACCTTACACGCATTCGTTTCGATGTCGACCTCGATGAGCCGCGATGCGTTTGCGTCAACGCTGGATATCAGCCATAGCGATTTGTTATCGGGAGAGAATCCCGCGACGCCGCCCAAACTCTCTTCCGGCTCCCAGCGCTGGAAACCTTTCCAGGGCGACGCGGCATCGTTCCGGACGCGGATCTCTTGATAGCCGCCGGGCAGAATCGCGCTTGCAGCTCGGATCTGGAAGTCGTTGTCGGCATTCCAGCCCGCGATGTCGCCCGGATTCTCCGTATCCAGTTCCAACGCGCCAGTGCTGAAAGTGTAGCGATACACATCGAACACCTCCGGATTGCGCCGGTTCAGCGCGAGCAGCATACAATCCGGATGCGTGGCATCAACCGCGATGATGTGCGCCCTGACGTGCTCAAAGGGAGTAAGATCTTTCGTGTCGCGAGTTGTCAGCGACGTCTGATAAATATGGAAATTCTCGTTTCCATCGGTATCCTGGGCATAGAGGATATGCGCGCTGTCCGGCTGCCAAAAGAACATGTGAATTCCGCGCGTGCGATCGGAAGTAATCACCCGGTCGTCATGGTGGCCGATGGTTCGCACCCATACGTTCAGGACGCCATCGTCCGCCGCCAGATAGGCCAGAGTCTTTCCGTCGGGAGATATGTCCGCGCCCGCTCTCTCCGGATTGCCGAATAGAACCTTGCGGGGAATAAGCGGCATGTCCGCCCAGGTAATCGTCATATAAAAATGAGACGTGGAAAGCAGATACGCGGGCGCGCCAAATTGCTGGACGCGGATTCCGGAAAAGTCCCTATTACTTAGATAGCGCACTTTCGCCGGGAAGTGTGGGGACCCCGCGCCCGCAGATTTCCGGGCCGCCATTGTCATAGAATCATGCCATGAACACCGGCAGCAGTCGTCGAAGATTTACGCGCGCTCTCGCGGGAAGCGCTGCTTTTGCCCTGAGCGCCGGGGCCGCCAAGCGCCCTCTCGATCCCCTGGCGCCTGGGATCAAGATCTCGCTTCAGATTCCGAACGAATTCAACGATGAAGACCTGACATTTGCCAAGCAAATCGGCGTTCAATACGTCAGTATCCCGACTTCGGGAGGAACGTACGAGACGTTCGCACAATTCAAGCAGCGCGTCGAAGCGGCGGGACTCAAGGTCGCGAATATCGGCAACTCAAACGTGCACAACATGCCGGAGGTGACCTTGAACCTGCCGGGCCGGGATCAGAAGATCGAAGAGTACAAGCAGTACCTCCGCAACCTCGGCCGCGCAGGCATCTACTACACGACGTACGCGCACATGGGTAACGGCATCTGGAGTTCCGCCAACGAGACCACGCGAGGCGGCGCCCCGGCTCGCGCATTCCACCAAGACTCTGCAAAAGGGCACTGGATGCAGAAAACGTTCGAGCAACCGCTCTCGAATGGACGCAAGTTCACCAAAGACGAGCTGTGGGACAATTACACCTACTTCATCAAGCAGGTGGTTCCGGTGGCGGAAGAAACCGGCGTACGCATCGGCATTCATCCCGACGATCCCCCCGTGCCGGAACTCGGGGGCGTGCCGCGCTGCATTTTCGGTAATTTCGATGGCTACGTGCGAGCGCTGCAGATCGCGAACAGTCCCAATGTCGGCGTGTGTCTTTGCTGCGGAACATGGATGGAGGGAGGCAAGCTGATGGGCAAGGATGTATTCGAGGCCGCCCGCGCGTTCGCGGGTATGGGGAAGCTCTGGAAGATCCATTTCAGAAACGTCACTTCGCCAGTGCCAAACTTCGTCGAGACTTTCGTGGATGATGGATATACCGACATGAAGAAGCTGATGCGTACTCTGGTGGATGTGGACTATCGCGGAATACTGATCGCGGATCACGTGCCGCAAATGGTGGGCGACAGGCACACGGGCTGGGCGTTTAGCATCGGCTATATTCGAGCGTTGTACGATATGGCCCGGGGCTAAAACAGTTACTGATCAATTGTTGATGAACTGCATTGAATAGGTGGAATGGTGCTGCGGGACATTCGATCTATCGCGCTCGGCGTGAGCGCAGCGTCGATAGTATTCACGGCCGTCAAGGCAGTTCTAATTGATCCTCTTCCCTACGCGCGTCCGGAGAACTGGTACAATTTCGCACTGACATCACGAATGCCGGCCAGTCTTTTGGCGATTGGGTGTTCTGGAAGGACACCCAGGAGATCATCAGGCGCACTCGCACGCTCTCGTCTGTCGGCATTTACGGGAACGCCGTTTTCGATCTTGCGGGCGATGGTTCAACTGCACCGGAAGCTCTGTATGGCTTGCGCATGTCTGCCAGCCTGTTTCCTACTCTGGGAGTCTCGCCGATACTTGGACGCAACCTGCTTCCCGGCGAAGACAAGCCGGGCGGCGCAAACGTGATGATCCTGAGTTACGTGTTATGGAGCCGCCGGTTTAATGCGGACCGAAACGTGATCGGACGGCACGTAAAGGTCAACGGCGCGGATTGCCTGGTCATTGGAGTGATGGCGCCGGACTTCAATTTCCCTCTCCGCAGGGAAGCGGCACGCACTCCGCACGCTTATGTCGAATTTTGGGCGCCGCTGAGGATCGATGCTGGTTCTTCAGGGGCGCTTTGGGCGCCGTGGCGCGGCTGCGTCCGGGTGTTCGCTGGTCCAAGCCCAACAGGACCTCGCTTCGATCCGCGCCGCTCTACAACGCGAGTTTCCATCCACCAATCGCGACCGTACTCTCCATGTCGCCTTCCTCAAAGATCGAGCCCTACGAGAAACCGGCAATGCGCTCTGGCTCGTGATGGGCGCGGCTTTGCTGTTTCTGCTGGTTGGATGTGCGGATGTTGCGAATCTCCTCTTGGCACGCGGAGTGTTCCGGCAGCATGAAATCGCGGTGCGGGTGGCTCTGGGGGCTGGAAGCGCACGGATTGTCCAGCAATTGCTGACGGAAAGCTATGAAGCCGTTCTCCTTTTCGCGCTCCTGATTGCTGTCGCGAGTGGGATTCTCTTCGGGACTGTTCCCGCCCTCAGTGCGGCGCATTGGCGGCAGCCAAAAGCCGGACGAACTCTGGGTGTGCACGGCGCACTCGGCAAGTCAGGCCGCATAGGCTCCCTGCTGGTAGCTGCCGAGGTAGCGTTACGGTGATGCTGGTGGTGATCAGGGGGCAACTCCTGGGCAGCTTTATCGCTTTGATTCGGACGGATCCGGGATTTGCGGCGGATCGCGTTTTGCTTCCGTGGTGCTGCCTGCCCGGGAGCTTTACCAAACTCCTTAGCAGCGCCGGGTACTGTATGGGCGATTTCTCGATGCCGTCCGTGAGCTCCCAGGAGTGGCGAGCGCGGAAACCGTTGACGCACTTCCTTTCAGCGGGAAAATCATGGGGGATTCATCACCGCGGACGAAGGTGCGGTCAGAGATCCGAGCCGCCAAACTGTGGCCGAGATCGACCTTATTGCCGGAGATTATCTTCAGGCGATGGGAATCCGCTTAGCTGCGGGGCGCTGGTCCTATAAGGAAGAGATGAGGCGATCGAGTGACGCTGGGATTGTAAATGACATTGCCGCGAATCGCTTATGGCCAGGAGCCGGTGCGATCGGAAAACGCATCTGCGTAGGTTGCACGCCGGAGAACCCGGCCAACTGGAAGCGAGTGGTCGGCGTTGTTTCCAGCATCCATCACGCGGCGCTCGACGAACCGGCTGGCGCGAATGTTTACCTGTCCGGCGTCCTGGAGGAAGCGGCATTTCTGGTGGTACGAAGTAACCGGGCCGAGGCAGGTTTGGATCAAGCCGTCCGGCGTGCCGTGGCCGCTGTCGATCCGGATCAACCGGTCCTGCTCAGCGCTTCTATGCGATCCCTGATCGCAGACTCTGTCGCGAACCGCCAATTTATCTTCGGCTTGCTGGCCATCACTGGCTGCCTCGCGCTTTTGATGTCCGGTGCCGGTGTGTACGGTGTCATGTCGTATGCGGCATCGCGTAGACGCAGGAGATCGGCATCCGGATGGCGTTGGCCGCGACGCGCGCTAACATTCAGGCACTTATGTTGCAGCGAGGATTGGTAACGGTTGTCCTGGAACTCATCCTTGGACTGAGTTCGGCACTGGCTCTGACGCGTGTCCTTCGTGTGGTGTTGTTGGGGCCGGATTCGGGAGATACAGTTCATATCTCCCTGGCGGCGGGACTGGTGGCATTTAGCGCAGCGGTTGCTTGCTGGATGCCCGCGCGGCGGGCGACGAGGATCGACCGATCGCTGCTTTGCGTCAGGAGTAGCTGCATGCCGCGGGTTGACAGGCGTGTGAACACGGCACGCACGGGTGCGTGCGCCACATAAGAGACCTATGCCAGGATGTCGCGCACCACTTCGCCGGCAACATCGGTTAGCCGGAAATTGCGGCCGCTATAGAAATATGTCAGGCGCGTGTGATCGAAGCCCATCAGGTGCAGCACGGTCGCGTGCAGATCATGGATGTGGACCGGCTTATCCATGGCTTTGAAACCGAACTCGTCGGTGGAGCCGTACACCATGCCGCCCTTCACACCGCCGCCGGCCAGCAGGTAGGTGAACCCGTGATTGTTGTGATCCCGCCCGTTCTGGACCTTCACCAGCCCGCCGACTTCCACCGCCGGCGTCCTGCCGAATTCACCGCCGATCAGCACCAGCGTGTCCTCCAGCATGCCGCTCGACTTCAGATCCTGCAACAGCGCGGCGATCGGCTTGTCGGCCTGCGCGGCCAGCGGACGATGCAATTCGATGTCATCGTGGTTATCCCACGGCTGGAAGTTGCCGAAGTACACCTGCACCATACGGACGCCGCGTTCAATCAGCCGCCGGGCCATCAGGCAGCCGCGCCCGAAATCGTGATCTCCATAGCGCTCACGCACTGCCCGGGTCTCCCGCGTGATGTCGAATGCATCCGGCGCTTCGGTCTGCATGCGAAACGCGATTTCGGAGGATTGGATAGTCGCTTCCAGTTGTGGATCTGCGCCGCGTGCAGCCAGATGCTTTCGGTTCAACGCTGCCAGCAAATCCAGTTCGCGCCGCTGTTCGTCGGGCTTCAGGCGTGAGTTGCGCACGTTCTGAATCACCTTGCGGGGGTCGCGCTCCTCAAGGGATAAGTACGTGCCCTGGTGCACCGCCGGCAGAAACGCCGAGCTCCATAACTGGTGCCCGATCACCGGCACTCCGGGACACAGCACGATATATCCCGGCAGATTTCGATTCTCCGTACCGAGACCGTAAGTCAGCCACGATCCCATGGAAGGACGACCGGGGAACTTATCCCCGCTATTCAGCATCATCAACGACGGCTCATGGTTCGGCCGATCCGTGTACATGGAACGGACGACGCACACGTCGTCAATCATCGCGCCCAACCGCGGGAAAATCTCACTTACTTCGATGCCGCTTTTTCCGCAGCGCTCGAACTTGAACGGCGACCGCATCAGGGTTCCCGTCCGGCGCTCCGTCTTCAGATTGCCGGAAGGCGCGGGTTTGCCGTGATACTTGTCGAGCATCGGCTTGGGATCGAACGTGTCCACCTGCGAAGGGCCGCCGTTCAGGAACAGGTAAATGACGCGCTTGGCTTTGGCCGGAAAGTGCGGCGCTTTCGGGGCGAGCGGATCCAGCGCTCCGTCGGCTCGCAAAAGACCTTCCAGTCCCACCATGCCGAAACCGGCTCCCATCTTCGTCAGCAGTTCACGCCTGGTCATCGCCGTCTTCCTCAATCAATAAACAAGAATTCGTTGGATGCCAGCAGGACCTGGGCATAGTTCGTCCACGAGTTCTGCTTGACGAAATCGAGCCCCATGCGAAGCTCGTCGGTATCCGGATCGCGCCCGTACAACGTTCGGTACATCCGGCTGATGCGGCTCTGGTCATCACCCGTGAAGCGCTTCGCCAGAGCCTCCGCTTGATGATCGATAAATGGGCTGTTCATGAAAAACAGGCGCTGTAGCGGGACATTCGTGGTGTTGCGGCCTTCCGCGGTGTTGTTCGGGTTCGGAAAATCGAACAGCCCTAACGTTCCGTCGAGTTTGCGCCGGCTCACGAATCCGTACACTGTGCGACGCGTGTTCTTCTCATCGAACTTGATCGCTTTCTCGGCGGGCGTTGTGTCTAAAGTGCCGGACGCGAACAGGATCGCATCGCGCAAGGATTCGATGTCTAAGCGCCGGCGGCCGGCTCTCCACAGCAGGCGATTCTCGGGATCCTTCGCGTCGTTGGCGGGATCGCCGGCCGCGCTCAAGGCGTACGTCTCCGACAGCATGATTTCGCGGTGCATCGCTTTCATCGACCAGCCGCTCTCGATGAAGCGCGAGGCGAGGTAATCCAGCAGCTCCGGATGAGTAGGGCGTTCACCCATCTGCCCGAAATTGCTTGTCGAGGCGACAATGCCTCGCCCGAAGTGATTCTGCCAGATCCGATTCACCATGACACGAGCGGTCAGGGGATTACGCGGATCGACGATCGCTTCGGCCAGATCCAGACGCCCGCTCCCATGCGTGAAAGGCTTGCGCTCTCCGTTAGCCAAGATGGCCAGAAACCGCCGCGGCGCAATCTCTCCGGGGTTGTTGCGATCGCCCCGAATTAGCACGTGCATGTCGGCCGGCTTTTCCTGATCCGCAATCACCTGCAGAAATGGATACTTGTCCGGAAGCTCCTTCTCGAGACGCGCCAGTTCCCTGGCCTGATTCTCCAGGTATCTCTTCCAGGCGCCTTCCAGAAACCGCTCGATCTTTCCCTTGCTGTAATAATAAACGCCGTCGTTGGACTTGAAAAAGCCAGAGGCATCCTTACTCGACTTCTCGAACAGATCGCGCCACAACACGTACTTATCCCGCTCCAGTGAGACGAGTGACGCGCCGGCAACCTTCGACCGGTCAGGATTGAGTCCGAGCGTGATTTTGTTTTTCTCGTCTACCTGCTTCTTGTCCTCGTTGACCGCGATCACGAGTTCCTGAAACTCCTCTGCAGCTTTCCGGAACTCGTCGGCCGAGGCGTTGCGGCTAATAAGCTCGAACCACTTCTTCAGGAACGAATGATCCTTGCGCGACTCCCCCAGGTACTTCGTCCATCGTTCCAGCGTCTCCGCATCCAGCCCCTCCGTCGACGCCAGCTTGCGGGATCCGAGCATGAACTGCGCCGTCTGCGAGGCGAGAATTTGCCCCAGTTGTTCGCGCTGAGCGGCGTAGAAATTCGTAACCAGCTCGCGTTGTTTGTCCACCCGCTTCTTCTGCTGACTCCACGCCTCCACCACGTCTTTCGATGCAAGCGGCAGTTCGTCCAGCTTGGTGCCTGCGAACACACCCTGCAGCGAGTAGAAGTCCTTAGCAGGGATGGGGTCGAACTTGTGGTCATGGCACTGCGCGCAAGCGACCGTGAGACCCAGGAATCCCTTGCTCGTGGTCTCCACGCGATCGTCCTGCATTTCCGGGCTGAGTGCGTAGAAACCGAGGCCCGGAGTGTATTTCAGGGGATCGCTGGACGGGATCTGATCGCCGGCGAGTTGCGCCTTCACGAAGACGTTGTAGGGCATATCTTCGTTAAACGCGCGGATCACCCAATTCCGGTAACGGAACGAATTGGGATAAGGCTCGTCCTGCGTAGAGTTAAAATGATCGTCGGCGTAGCGGGCCACATCCAGCCAGAAGCGACCCCAGCGCTCGCCATAGTGTGGTGAGGACAGCAGCCGGTCCACCACCTTGGCAAACGAATCAGCGGACTTATCGTTCAGGAACGCATCCACTTCTTCAGGCGTCGGCGGCAGACCGATGAGATCGAACGTCGCCCGGCGGATCAGAGTGCGCTTGTCGGCTCGAGCCACTGGGCGCAGCCCTTCTTTATTCAGACGCGCGATCACAAAACGGTCGATCGGAGTGCTGGCCCAGCGCGGATCGGAGCCGGCCGGCGGCTCAGGCTTAGCGATTGGCTGGAACGCCCAGAATGCGCGCTGCTCGGGTGTGATGACATATTCGGACGTTTTGGGGACAGTAGTCTTGTCCGCAGGAGGCCAGTACGCTCCGCGTTTAACCCAATCCGTGAGAACGTCGATCTGTTCCGAATCGAGTTTCCCCGCTGGCGGCATCCGCAGGCGCTCGTGTTTGTGAGTGATGGCCTGAATCAGCAGACTTTCATCGGGCTGGCCTGCGACGATCGCCGGTCCTGACTTCCCGCCTTTGAGAATCGGCTCGAGAGCATCCAGGCGCAAGCCGCCCATCGCTGTGTCGCGATGGCACGCCCAGCAATTCTTCGCGAGCAGCGGGCGAACCTCCATTTCGAAGCGCTCGCGCTCGTCGGCGGCTAACGCCTGGAACGCGAACAGGGTAAGTCCAAACACGGGCAAGAACCAGCGCCGGCGGGAATCCGTCATCGTGCAACCGTAGATCTAATTCTATCGTGCGAGGCGCCGTTCCCCAATCGGAAGGCGGCCATATTCATTGGTGGCCGGCTTGCTACTGACGATGGCGGCTCAGAGGCGATCAGGTTAGTGGATGGTCCGCGTCTTGCGGTTCATGTAATCCATCAGCAGATATTGCCCTAGATTGTACGGCGTCGTGAAGTATGCCTTGCCCCGGCACAGCTCAGTTACTTTCTGGACGAAGTTCACGAGTCCGTAATCGCTGGCCAGCATAAAGGTATTGATCATGATCCCCTGGCGCTTGCAGCGGTTCACTTCTTCGAGCGTCCTGCTGATCACCAGCGGGTCCAGACCGAAGGCGTTGCGATACATGCGGCCATCGTCCAGAGTTAGAGCCGAAGGCTTCCCGTCGGTGATCATGACGATCTGCTTCATGTCTTTCTTTTCCTGCGCCAGCAGGCGTTGCGCCAGGATCAGTCCATCGCGCGTATTCGTGTAATAAGGGCCCACCTGCACACGAGCCAACTCGGAAAGCCGCAGTTCCTCGGCTGTATCGTGGAACAGCACGCATCGCAGGCTGTCTCCGGGGTACTGCGTGCGGATCAGATGCGCGAGGGCTAGCGCCACCTTCTTGGCGGGCGTGAAACGATCCTCGCCGTACAGGATCATGCTGTGACTGCAATCCAGCATCAGCACCGTTGCGCACGAACTCTGATACTCGGACTGATGCACGTGGAGGTCGCGATATTCGAGGTTCAGCGGGACGTGGAGCCCTTCGCGTTTAATGGCGGAGAACAGCGTCTCGCTGACATCGAGGTTCATCGTGTCGCCGAACTCATAGAGCTTTGACGATCCGCTGGACTCGACACCGGTAGCGAGGTCGCGCGTGTCGTGCGAACCGAAACTCGACTTTCCCAGTGAACCGAGCAGATCCTTGAGCGTCTTGAAACCCAAGAAATCGAGTGACTTGTCAGTGATCTCCACTTTGATGTTCTTGGGCTCGGATGTCCCCCCGCCTTGCGGGCCGGACTCCTGGCGATCCTGTTCGGTGCTGAGATAGCCTTCGTCCATCAACTTCTGCGCGAGTCGCTGCAGCAGGCCGTCGAGTTCCTCCGGCGACATGGTCTCGAGAGCCTTCTGTATGCGCTCCGCCTGGTCCCCGTCGAACGACTCTCCGCGTTCCAGGGCCTGCAGGATTGCGTTCTTAAGATCCTCGAGCGTGTGCTGGTTCCACTCGCTCATCTGCATGTACGAGTTGCTGAACCCGCTCTCCAGAAAGAAATCGGACAGCGCCTTTAGCAGATCCTCGGCGGAAAGACCGAAGTCGTCGCCGGTGTAACGCGAGTAGTTGACCTTCATCAGTACACGCTAATTGAACTGTCGGCGGGGCCGCTGGCGGGGTTCCTCCGCGGCTTCCCGCTTACGCTCGTCCGCCGCGTACCCGCGTTCTTCGCTGCGGCTGATCCGTCGGTGTGCGTACAGCCCTTCCAGGATGAACTCCGCGGCCGAGGCCCGAACTGCATCTTCTTCGCTGACGCCCAGTCCCAGGGCGCCAACCTTCTCCATCAGCCCTTGAATACTCACCAGTTGACGTACCATCTGCGAGGCGGGAACGGACTCGTCGAGCTTCAGCGTGCCGCCCAACTCAAACCATTGCACGATCGGAGCCACATTTATCTCGCCGAAGTAATTGGTGTAAACCTTCCCCACCGCCTGACGGATCAACTCGCGCGCCACGGCCTCGCCGCCCTTCAATTCGCCTTCATACTCCAGTTCCAGCTTGCCCGTCATGGAGGGCAGCGCCGCGTAGATATCGATGATGCGCGGCACGGCCATCCTATCTTTCGCACGCAACGCGCGGCGTTCTGAGTTGGATACGACGTTCTCCAATACCGAGATCGGCAGACGCTGGCTGACGCCCGATCGCTTGTCGACCTTCTTGTCTTCGCGTGCCAGAAACGCGAGTTCCTCGATCACCTCGCGAATGTAACGCGGCACGGTAATGCCGATGGGCGATTCCCGCTTCGTCCAGGATTCCTGCGTGGTGATCGCGAGTCCCTGTTCGACGGTCGGCGGGTAATGCGTGCGGACCTCGCTGCCAATGCGGTCTTTGAGGGGCGTTATGATCTTGCCACGAGCTGTGTAGTCTTCGGGATTGGCCGTGAACACCAATGCGACATCTAGAGGCAGGCGCAGCGGGTAGCCCTTGATCTGCACGTCTCCTTCCTGCATGATGTTGAACAAACCCACCTGGATCTTGCCTGCAAGATCCGGAAGTTCATTGATGGCGAAGATACCGCGATTGGCGCGCGGCAGCAGGCCGTAATGAATCGTCAACTCGTCGGAGATGTCATGGCCTGAACGCGCAGCCTTGATCGGATCGATATCGCCGATCATGTCCGCGATGGTGACGTCGGGTGTCGCCAGCTTCTCGACATAGCGCTGATCCCGGTTCAGATAAGCGATCGGGGTGTTGTCGCCCATCTCTTTCACCAGGGCTCGGCAGCGGCCACAGATCGGAGCATAGGGATTGTCGCGAATCTCGCAACCGGCGATGTACGGCGCGTGCTCGTCCAGCAATGTCGTCAGCAGGCGAATCAGGCGCGTCTTGGCCTGTCCTCGCAATCCGAGCAGGATGAAATTATGACGCGAAAGAATCGCGTTGATAACTTGCGGCACTACGGTTTCCTCGTAACCGAGGACACCGGGAAACAAAGCTTCGCCGCGTTGGATCTTGCAAATCAGATTCGCGCGGAGTTCATCTTTTATGCTTCGGTCCGCTAGTTGTTCTTCTGAAAACCGGCGGCTGGAACGAAGCGATCCTAATGTATGAGGGAAGTCGGGGCCAGTTGCAGTCATTTGGCTGTGAGACCTACCCGGATTGTAACAGAGCAGCGATCAGGCTCCGCCTAACGCGGCTATGACAGCGTCGATCGCGTCCGTCGCTTCATTTCGCGATTTTTTGGTCCGGCCCATTTCTCGCAAATCGTGGAGCAATGTTTCCATCTGCCAGGCTTCGGGATCCGTCGCAAGAAGTTGCGGGACGAGTTTCGCAGATTGGTCCTTATCGTTACTTAGGCCGGCAAGCTGCAGCAAGGTTGCCATGTCCCAGAAAGTCGGCTTGGCGTTGGCGATCTGCCGTTCCACCGCGTAGCGCACGACGGGAGTCAGTTCTTTACGCCGGGGATCCGGGGGATCCTGCAGCTTCATCAGGTAAAGAGCGCTGACTCCGGCGTAGGCATCACGCCAATCGACTTCGAAACCGGAAGTGTACGCTTGAACCGCCTGACGCAGCAGCCCGCCGGCGAATCGTGAATTCTCGCGGCGCGCACGCTCCCATCGATCGTGGTATGCACGGCCCAGGAGAGTATAGGCCTGGCTGCTTGGACCATAGCGCTTCAACAGATCTCGCAAGACCTTCTCCGCTGCATCACTTTCGCCTGTGCGATTCAAGGCCAGCGCGAGCTGCTGCTGCACTACCGCGGTTTCCGCGAGAGAAGTGGATAGCCGCTTCACCAGATCAATCATCTCTTTCCATGCGGCATGTGAGCGGTACGCCAGAAGCAGGTCGATAGCAATGCCGGATTCAAGATCGGCCACTGGGCCGAGTTCGCTTTCGAGCGCCTTCAGAGCGGCAAGCCCGCTACGCTTGGCCGACTCTATCCGCTGCCGTAACGACGATTCCATCGCTGAACGGCCGCGAAAGACCTCGGTCTTGATGTGCGATATGTCGGGAGCGGCCAGTCCCTCGATCAACCCATACACGGGGCTGTCGATCCACGATTTGGTGCGCGCTTGTACGAGAAGCTCGGTTAATTGCTTTTGCGCGCGGGCAACAGCCCCAATGTTGGTGGAGTAAATGATGGTGCGGAGGGAAGCCAGATCAAACGGTATCCGGCTGGACTCATGAATTATCGGGATCGTGGTTTGAGGGCGCATGGCATGTCGAATTCCCAGCTCATAAAGGACATTGGGGTTGGCCAGGCTCAGATCGAAGATTGCAGCCTCGGAAAGAATAATGCGCTCGAAGACCGGGCGCAGAAGAATGCCACCAAGCGCATCCATGTCGGCCCGAATAGGTTCGAAACCGGCTTTCGCGATCGCGGGCGCTAGGATCTCGGCGTATACGACGTCGAAGTTCAACTCGACGCCGGACACTGGATCCCGCTTGACGCCAAACGGTGTGACCACAAAACAAAACGGACGGGGTCCCCGGGGCTGTGGCTCCTGCTGCTGTTCCCAAGGCAGAGTAGAGCCGGTAAGGTGCCCGGTGAAGGTCCGGTAGCTGCGGCTGAGCGAAAAGCGATCGTCCTTCTCCTCCGCGGCCAAGACGGCGATCTCCTCGCCATAGGCGTAATCGGCCGACTGCTGGATCTGAACCTCGTCGAAATATGCATCCAGCTTGCACTCTTCCAATCCGTATACATCCTTCAGTGCGTCTTGAAACAAGGCCTGGTATCCCGTAATGCCCTTCTCCTTGTTGCCGAATCGCCAGTACGACCGCAGATCCTCACGCGCGGCCTCTACCCGGGACGGCAGCGGAAACACGACGAGTGGGCGGGTATCGTTCGATTGCCGCCGGTAGAGCGCCGCCCGGCGCACGAGACTCTCGATCCCGATGAGACTCTGGCTACTGGGGGTGAACACCACCACGAGTTTTTCGGGCATCAGCATCGTGCAGATTCCAGCGATGTCGGTGAGACCGGTACGGGAATCGATGAGTACGTATCGAAATCGCGCGGCCAGCTTCTTCGCGAACTCTACGAAGAGGCTGGGCGATCGATAGAACAGACTCTCCCAGGCAAAGCCGATGACCGATCGTGAGTACTCGTCGGCGGCCAGCGCCACTCGCCCGGCCGTCATCATATGCAGGTTCGGAATAGACGTTTGGACGAAGAAATGTTCGAGAGAGATTCTCTTCAGCGCTGCTCGCGCCCGGTCAGCCCCTTCCGCTTCAGACGGTGGCTTTGCTTTTGGGGATAAGAGAATCCAGTTTCAGGAAAAGGTCGATTAGACCCGGCTTACCAATATCCGATGAATGCTTCAGCCGGTTGTTGAAGTAGCGGTGCAATCCGGGCGCCTCGAGATCCCAATCCACGATCAGCACATCTTCGTGTTCTGGCTCCTGTGCCAGCAGCCTCTGAGCCAACAAGCACGCGACATTCGCCACGGCCATGGTCCGTCCTGTTCCACCCTTATAGGAGTAAAAGGTGATGACCTCGCCCGGAGTGGATGGCGGCTGCGCGCTGGGTTTCTTCATCAGCGTAGCGGGAATCGCCGGAGCGACGTCTCAACTTTTCTTAGCCAGGGTCTCACCGACTTTTCGGTAGGGAACACGAATGTGCCACAGCCCTTGCAAGGATCCGACCGAAGCGAGGTGAGTTCGTTGTGGCGGTCGCGAATGTAGCGTGCGATTTCAGCGATCTTCGCGCGAGCTTCTTTATCTTTCGAAAGTTTTCGTCCACGCATCAGAATCGGCTCGAAGTTATAGCAGTTGCGCTGATCTCGGATTGCAGCGGGAACACCCTCCCAATCGCGGCAGACAACGGGGATGATGAGACCATGCTCCTTTGCGCTAGCGCCTCCGATCAGGCCTAAGCGCCTGCGCTCGATCTGCTCCATTGCGCGATATTCCCGGACACAATACGGATTCTCCGAACTGAAGTATGCCGGGATATAGACGACGATCATGCAAACGCTCTGACACAGCTCACGGGCCAGCACCTTATTGAAAAAAGCGCCGCCCTTCAGTCGCGTATCGTCACGGAAGACGGGCTTGGGGAACTTCGCAAGCCACATCTTCAACTCGTTCGTGAGCGCCTGTTCCAGATCGAGAATCACCTCTACGTCCGTGACGTGCCGATAGCTGAGGAAACAGGCGTTGGTAAGGGCCATACCCAATCCGAAGAACTTTGACATTATATCGATCGGTTGGCCCAGCGGAGCCATTCTGATTTGATATGCTCTAGCGGTCGGTGGAGCACCACCATGAACACAGAACTTCCCGATATCGATTTCCAGAGATTCTGGAGGAGGCTGCAGCAACTCGGTCTCAATGCCTACGAGGCGCGCTCCTACCTTGTGCTGGTGGGCCATCCTCGCTTCAAGGCGCTCGAACTCGCGGCGCGCGCGCATGTCCCGCGGCAAAAGATTTACGAAGTTCTCGACAGCCTGGTAGAAAAGGGCTTTGCCCAGGTGGTACAGGAGAAAACGAAGCTATTCTCCGCCGTGGAACCCAGTCTCGCGGTTCCGTCCTATCTGGAACGCCGCGCGCAATCGCTGCATCAGGATTTAACCGACCAATCCCGGATGGCCGGCGCGCTGGTGGAAGACCTCATGACGTCATACGCCGAAGGGCAAGGCGGCCGGGGCACTCTCGACTACTTGCGAATCGTCAGCGAACCGGGGCAGACGGCGGCCCAATATCGGAAAATGCTGGGCGATGTGGGTGGAGAGTATCTCGAGTTCTCGCGTCCGCCTTACGCTGTCGATCCTCTGGATGAGCAGTTGGTCAAACAGGCCCGTATGCGCGGCGTGAATTGCCGCTTACTGCTGGAGGCGGGCACGCTGGACGATGAACACATCCAGCGGCTGGGCGATTACGTCGCCGTGGGCGTGGAGGTGCGCCAGCTACCATCGTTGCCCATGAAACTCGCGCTGTTCGACACTACGCGCGGCATGATTGCATTGCTCGATCCCGTGATTACGAAGCCGTCATGGACATCGGTGGTCTTTGACCACGCCGGCATGGGCGAGGCGATGCGAGGTCTATTTGAGGATTATTGGCGGCGCGCCGATGGGCATAAGGCGGCCGGTAACGCCATTTAGTTCGGCCAGCTGAGCTTTTAACCTTTCCGGCGACTCGAACTCAATCGCGTGCATGCCGAACGCGATTGCACCCTCCACGTTGTCTCTGCGATCGTCCAGAAACAGCGCCTCACTCGGATCCACGCCCAACCCTTCCACGGCGTGTTGGTAAATGGCCGCCTCGGGTTTTGCGGCACGCAGCTCATACGAAAACGTGTGATGATCGAAGTCCTCGGGGATGTGCATTTCGTTGCGAAGATGGTCCCCCAGATCCTGCGGCAGATTCGACAACAGACCCGTCAGCAGGCCGGCGGACCTCACTTGGCGGGCCCACTCCATCATCCGCGAATCCAGATGTATCCAGAACTGGATATCGCCGTGACGGAATTGCAGGATCTCGTCGGCACTGTAATCGATTCCTGCACTGTTGCCAATCGCTTTCCAGTATTCGGTCGCTGTAAGGTCGCCGCGGTCGTAGTCCGGCCGGAGAGACCAGTAGGCTTTGAGGAAGTGATCCATTTGCAGACGGCAGGCCGTCGCCAGATTGCGTATCTGTTCCTCTGGCGGATGGAAGCACAACACGCCGCCGTAATCGAAGATAATCGCCTTCAATGCCATGGATGTGGGATCAGCGGGCGCCGTCAGTCACCTGAGGTTCCCGGCGAGTGCGGATCTCGCGCACTGCGTAGATGCGCCGCCCCTGGCTCTCGAAATAGGTTCGAATCAATACCTCGCCCAGCAGTCCGGTGCAAAACATCATGATACCCGCCAGGAGAAGCAGCGCACCGGCTACCATCAGTGGACCGTGCTCTTCAATGAGATCGTGACCCCAGAAAATCTTGTGGATTAATAAGTAGCCCAGGATCAGCCCCCCGGTGCTCAGTCCCGCCAAGCCGAAGGAGCCAAAGAAGTGCATCGGCCGGGTGAAGTATTTCAACAGAAACCGCACCGTGAGCAGATCGAACAGGACGCGGAATGTGCGGCCTAAGCCGTAATGCGAGGCGCCATTAGCACGCGGCGAGTTCCGGATGGGAACCTCCACCACGCGTGCGCCGTAAAAACTCGCGAGCGCAGGTATGAAGCGGTGCAGCTCGCCATACAAGTTGATGTCCTTCAATACCTCGGCTCGATAGGCCTTGAATGTGGTTCCAAAATCCCGGAGGGCGACGCCCGAAGCCTTAGCCATCAGCCAATTCGCTATGCGGGAAGGAATCTTGCGCGTGATCGCGTTATCCAACCGGTCTTTTCGCCAGCCGCTGGCGATGTCGAATCCCTCCTCGATCTTTTTTAGCAGCGCCGGAATGTCCTCGGGATCGTGCTGCAGATCGCCGTCGAGCGAGATGATAATTTGACCTTGCGCTTCATCGAAGCCCGCAGAGAGGGCTGCTGTCTGTCCGAAGTTCCTGCGCAGCCGGATGACTTTCAAGCGGTGATCCGTCTCCACCAGATTTGCGAGCAAATCGAAGCTACGATCGGTAGAGGCGTCATCGATAAAGATGATCTCGTAGGGTTTTTGCAGCGATTCAAGGACAGACGTCAACCTGTCGTACAAGGGCAGTATGGCCGGCTCTTCGTTATGGATCGGGACGACGATCGAGAGCATGTTAAGTCTTTCAGTTTACAGCACTGGCGAAGTCAAAGCCGTCGTGAGGCTGGTTTGGTTCGTGGTGACGCTGGCAACGGCGAGTGCCGCCGCCGCGCCGTTTCTGCTTTCCGCGGAGACGATTTCGCGCGTCGTGCCGGTGTGCGAATCGAAGCGACTCTACGGGCGCGAGTGCTTTCTGTGCGGGACCACAACTGGATTCATCGAGATCTCGCAGGGCCATTGGGCTGCTGCCCAGCGGTCTAATCACCTCGCGATTCCTCTGTTCGGCGCATTCGTGGCGAACGCCGGGTTGGCCGGTGTCTACTTACTTCGCAAGCGGCGGGCGAAGTTATGATGGGTGCCATGCAGCCTGTGGGTACAATTCGCCGACTCGCGCGATATCCGGTGAAGTCAATGAGAGGCGAGCCGCTGCCGACCGCTGCTCTGACACTCCAAGGCCTGCCGGAGGACCGGCGGTACGCGTTCGTGCAGGCCGGCTCCCGCAGTTCTTTCCCCTGGCTCACTGCCCGCCAGCTCCCGGAATTGCTGTATTACGGAACGGCCGTATACGGTGCCGGCTCGCCGGATGTGGCGGTAACGGTCACGACGCCGGGCGGCGAGACTTGGCCGGTTAACAGCGACGAACTCCGACAATCACTTGAGGAGCGCTCGGGCCGGCCTCTCTTCCTGCTCCGCGACTACCGCGGTATTTACGATGTGGCCAACGTCTCCATTATTAGCCGTCAGACGACGGCTCGCATCGCCGAGGAAAGCGAAACCGCAGAGGAGGCTTGGCGCTTCCGGCCTAATTTGCTGGTCGACTTGGAGAGTGGTGAAGCGTTCGATGAGTTGAATTGGGTCGGCCGGGTAGTTCGTCTCGGCGCCACTGCGCGCGTGGCCATCACCGAAGCCGACCAGCGTTGCATGATGATCACGCTTGACCCGGCTACCGGGAAATCGAGCCCCAGCATCCTTCGGACCGTCGTGCAGAAGCATAAACAATGCGCGGGAGTGTACGGAACGGTTCTCACTCCGGGCGAAGTGCACGCCGGCGACACGGTGGCACTGGAACCTCTACCTTAGCCGGCTAGCGGAAGAGCAAAGGCGCGTACTCATTCAAGTAGTGGCGCCAGTTGATCCACGTATGACCGCCTTCGCTCTCATGGAATTCGTTCTTGATGCCATGGGTCTTGAGTATTTCAGCGAGGTTCTTGGCGCTGGCATTAGCGCCCGTGTCCTTCTCCCCCACGCCGATCCAGAATAACTTCACCATCTTGTTCGTTTTCTCGGCATCGTCCAGAAACTCTGCATTGCGCTTCTGAAAGTCGGATGCCGACTGCTGGTTGACGCCAGAGCTCCATACGCCGATGTAGGCGAACTTGTCCAGGTTGGCGGGAGCCACCCGGAGCGTCTGCCCGCCGCCCATCGACAATCCGGCCACTGCTCGGTTCTCGCGACTCGCCAGCACCCGGTAATGACTCTCGACATATGGCATGACGTTTTTGAGCAGTTCGTCAGAGAATTGCTCCTGCGCCCTCGACATCGCTGCGACCGCCGCGGGGCTTGGCGCTGTGCCCGGCGCAACTGGCGTTAATGCAGGCCGCGGCATACTGCCATTCGGCATCACGACAATCATTGGCTTAGCCTTGTTCGCCGCCAGCAGGTTATCCAGGATGAACCCGGCCCGGCCAATGGTACTCCATCCGGAATCTTCATCGCCGCTGCCATGCAGCAGGTAGAGCACCGGATACCTGGCGGTAGTGCTCTCATACCCCGGCGGCGTGTAGACGTGCATGCTGCGCATAGTGTCCAGCACATGCGACTGGTACCAGGAAATATGGATATCGCCGTGAGGTATGGGCTTGTTGTCTTCGAACGAGAGTTCGTCCCCCGGCACCTCGAACAGGTTGTCGAGGCTGGTGATACCCTGCTTGATCCTGGCGTTCTTGGGATCGATAGTTCGTACGCCGTCCACCGTGAAGCCATAGCTGTAGAAATCGGGCACTAGCGGCCCCACGGTGATTGACCACACGCCCTTGTCGTCCTTCTCCAAGTTGCCGCCCATCCCGCGCCCTTGAGAGATCCAGTCGCCCGAGACGGTTACTTCACTCGCCTTTGGCGCGTAAATCCGGAACGTCACCCGCTTGTCGGACAGCACTTCGGGAGACTTGAGCGTATCGTTGGGCGTGGGTTCCCGGCGCAGGGGCTGAGCGATGGCCGCAAGCAGGAGCACGCTAAGAACGATGACAAGTAGAATTCGGTTCATTGAAACACCTTTTGTAAAAACTCATTCAGCGAGTGGCGCCAAACTTTCCATTCGTGGGCTCCGGGCGTGCTGTAAAACTCGTAACGAATCTTGTGCTGCTTCAGGACGTCGGCCAGATCCAACTGGCCGGGGTAGCGAGGATCTTCCGTGCCGCAGCTTAGAAACAGAAGCCGTAGCTTTTTGTTTACCCCGTCCGGATTGTCCAGGAAACCCGGCAGGTAGCTCCCAAGATTAAATTGCGCATCGCTCACCAGTCCGGAACTGAATTCTCCCACCCACGCGAACCTGTCGAGATGTTTCAGGCCAATAGTAAACGCCTGGCCTCCGCCCATGGACAATCCGGCGATGGCTCGATTCTCCGGGCCCGAAAGCACCCGATAATTCTTCTCGACCAGGGAGATGATATCGCCCTTGAGTTCCCGGCTCAAGGACTCGATCGCTTGCGGGCTGCTTCCGCCGGCCCATGTGCCATCGGTGTCGCCGTTAGGCATGACAATCAACATCGGAGCCGCCTTGCGCTGCGCCAGCAGATTGTCCAGGATGACGCCCGCGCGTCCATCCTCACTCCAGTTGGCCTCGTTATCGCCGCTTCCGTGGCGTAGATAGAGAACCGGGAATTCGCGAGCCGGTTCGATGTCGTACTGGGGCGGCGTGTATATGTACAGCTTGCGGGATCGATCGAGCGGCGTGGACCGGTAGGTGCGGATCTGAATCGTGCCGTGCGGGACGTCGCGGAGTTCATCGAAGCGCGGCGGTGTTCCCGGAACTTCCACTACACTGGCGTCGAGCCCCCGGCCGTTCTTGAGAATCGGATTCGAGAGGTCCAAGACGCGGAGACCATCTACGAGAAAGACGTAAGTGTAGATCTCGGGCTCGATGGGTCCGACAGTGACAGTCCAGAGCCCGTCCGAATCCTTCACCAGCGGCTGAGGATTTGCATGCCCCAGAAGCACGCTGACCTCGGACGTTTTCGGGGCCCGAACACGAAATGTGATGGTCCTGCCGGGATTCATTTCAGGGGAGATTATGCGCGCCGGCGCCGCGGTTCCGGATGCTGGCGTACGATACGTGTTCTGCCGCGGTTGCGCGAGTACCAGCCCGGGGATGGAGATCAAAACTGCGGTTGTAAGCCGGGTCATTTTGCCGGTTGGGGCAGGCAGCAGGAGTGCCCGCCCCAATCATACGTCAGAACTGAATGCGGATGACGGTCTGCAGAATGCGGGCCGAGCCCGCGTTCCCGGGACTGGGCACCGTGACGGCTCCGAAACCGGTGACATTCACCAGCTGTCCCGCTGCATTATAGGCTGTCGCGTTATTGGCGATCACCGGATTTGGATATGCGGTGAAATTCAACGTGCTGTTGATGCCGTTGAAGTTGGGATGATTGAAAACGTTGAATGCATCCACTCGCAACTGAATGCGCATACGCTCCTTTACCGCGAACTCCTTCTGGACAGAGGCGTCGAAGTTGATCAATCCCGGACCATACAGCGAATTTATTCCGGATTCAAGGCCGAGGCTGCCTGGACTTGGCGCCCTGAAGCACGCAGCATTCAAACGGTTGAACGGATCGCTGGAATGCGTGTACGGATCGCACCCCGCCACCATCGCGACCCTCGCGTTTTCCTGGGTGTTATTGCTGGCGGTCACATTCCCGGTGATGTTCGCACTGCTGGCCCCGGAAACAGTGAATCCTGGTGTAAACGGAGCACCGGTGGAGGCGAGGGTCACTCCCGAAAGCTGCCAGCCGTTGACTACGGCGTGGGTAAACGCATTTCCGGCGGACATCTTTGGAAAGTTGTAGACGTAGTTCACCGCTAAAACGTGGCGGCGGTCGAAATTTGCAGGACCATACTCGGCCTGACGAGTGTACTGATCCGCGCGTACCCAAGTGGTGTCCGCCTGAGCGGTGGTCATGGCCCGGCTCCACGTGTAAGCGACGCCGAACACCAAACCGCCGCCGAAACGCTTGTTCACTTGCACTTGAAGCGCGTTGTAGTTCGACGTGGCGGCGCTTTCGTATAGCGCGATCTGGCCGAAGCCGCGCAGCGGCCGCAGGAATTGCGACAACAGCGCATTATTGCCCAGCAGCGCCGTCGGGTTGGCCGGCACCAGAGTGGGATCCTGATTCTGCGGTTGGAAATCCGCGCCATAAGGTACCGGATTCAAGTTGCGATTGTCCTGCAAATGCCGCGCCTGGGTACCCACATAAGCCGTGTCCAACATCAGACTCCACGGAAGCCTGCTCTGGATCGAGAATTGATAACTGTACGTCGTGGGTACCTTTCCCGTAGGATCGGCCGCGAACAGGTTCGGCGGAGCCAGCAGCACATTCTTCGGATCGATGTTCTGCGCAAATCCGTTGAGCAGCGTCGGCTGCACCGTCTCAGGTGGATTACGAACGAAATCGAAGACGCGATTGCCCTGGAACCGGTCGTAGTAGATGCCGCCGCCCGTACGGATAACGATGTTCTGCTTACCCGTGACGTCCCACGCTATGCCGAACCTCGGCCCCCATTGCGGACCGGGGTTCTGTTGCAGGTACTTGTTGATACCCTTGCCTGCCTGGACCACGCCGTTGAACGGATCGCCGCTCCCTGGTACCTCCAGGCCGATGTCGAAGCCCGGAAGCACTTGTCCCGTGACGGCATCAAAAGCGGAACGCACGCCGTTGATGAGCGCCGGCGTGTAGAGGCGCGGAGCCTTGGCCGGATCCCATTGGCTCAGCACAAAGGTGGAGGCCTGCTGCGAAGTATCGTACTGCGGCTGGTACCAGGAAACACGAAGGCCGTAGTCCAGAGTAAGACGCCGCGTGATCTTCCACGTGTCCTGTACAAATCCCTCGATGTTCCAGTACCGGTACATGCCGTTGATGTAGGCGCTGGCTTGATCCATCGTTTGATAGACACCCAGGAGCGCATTGGAGTAACCGTAACCGGTATCGAATGGATTGCTGGCGTTATCGCCAAAATTGTATTGGCCGTTGTTGTCGCTGAACGATGTCTGGTCCTTGCGGCTGCGCTGCATGAACAGCCCCGTCTTGATTGTGTGCGCGCCCCAGATCTTGGTCAGGTTATCGCTGATATCGATGCTGGTGTTGTAGTTGTGAAAAGGCGCGTCGTTACTCACAAAAGTCGGGCTGTTTGCCAGATGCGAACCGTTGAACGTGGCGTTCGGAATGTAATCATCCTGGACCGCGTCGGGATACAGCAGCGGCAGGTTAACCCCTGAAGTTTTGCGCCTTAGAACATTACCCACTTCGACGATGTCGATCTTGTTCTTAGTGAAGCCCCAGTTAGCCTCATTGGTCATCGTCGGACTCACCACCCACGTTATGCCGGACGCGATGCTATGCCCGGGCCGGCTGTCAGTGATGTTGGTGATCGGCACCGTCGGGCCCAGAACGAACGATCCGTAGGGCAGAACCTGCGGGAAAACGTTCGAAATCCAGTGCCCGAAAATCCGAATCTTCTCGGAAGCGTTGTAATCCAGCCGCAGCAGATCTTCGCGCCGCGGCAGCTTGCTTGAAAACTGCGAGGTATAGTTAAAGCCCGTTGATCCCAGTGAGTTCGGAAGCGGATACAGGTTCAGCAACGCGAGTCCTGGCGCATAGAACCGGTTCGTGGGAATGATGTTGCCGGGGAAAGGCTGACCCGTGTTGGGATCTTTGATGGAGATCGGCTTCCCGTTATTGTCTACGCTCTGGGAGAAGTTACCCTGACGTTCGAGCGCGGTCGGAACCGTTTTATTCATCAGCGCATTGGGCTGCAACTGGCGCTGAAACTCTTCGCTCCAGAAGAAGAACAATTTATCTTTGGTGGCATGGAGGAGCTTGGGAATGTAAACCGGACCGCCGATGGTATACCCGGGATCGTTGAAGCGGAAGAGGCTGCGCGGCAAACCGCGGACGTTATTGATCCAGGTATTGGCGTTCAAATCGTCGTGACGGTGATACCAGTAACCGCTGCCATGGAACTGGCTGGTTCCGCTTTTGGTGACCAGCGAGATCTGCCCGCCCGCGTTCCGGCCATACTCGGCCTGATAGGTCCCGGTCAGAATTTTGAATTCCGCCATGGAATCGAGGCTGACCGTTACGTTCTGGCTGCCGTTAGCGCCGGTGTCGATGTCGCCAATCCCGTTGATCGTGAGTTGGTTTTCCGTCCCACGGTTACCGTTGATAAACAAACCGCTCAACCCGCCGACCCCGCCGACCGAGAAGTTGGCTGTGCTGACGACGCCTGGGATCAGCTTGGTCATATCCAGAGGATTGCGGCCGTTCACCTCAATGTTTTCCATCTGCTTGGAGTTGATGGTCGCGGATCGTTCTACGCTCTCTGTCTGTAGCAGCGCGGCTTCGCCGGAGACCTCCACGGCCTCCGTAACGGCCCCTACTTGCAGCGCCAAATTGCCTAACGCCAACTTGTCATTGGCGTCCAGCGGGACCCGAGCCCGTTCGAGCTTCTTGAAGCCGGCAGCCTCCACGGAGACGTTGTAGACGCCAGGCTGCAGGCCGGGGAAAATGAAGTCGCCCTGGTCATTCGTCTTCGTGGTGATGGTGACGTTCTTAGTTGGTTCGGTTGCGACAACCGTAGCGTTGGTGACGACGGCTCCCTGCTGATCGACCAGCCGGCCGCTAATGGATCCACTGATTGTTTGCGAGTATGCCTGAAATCCAGTTACGGACAGGAGAACCAGTATCAACGTGGATACTTTTTGCATGATCACGACTCCTCTAAAGCACTTGAGCGAAGTCTAGCATACGGGTTGACACCGAAGGTGACCGCGAAAAGTGTCAAACTATGAGGGGAGATCGGGTCTCTCAGTACCGCATCCGGAGTTCGTTTCCATGGGCCGGAAACACTTGCGGTCGTGAGTGCGTCCTAAATTGTCTCTTGACGTCCTCGGGATGTAAGCCGACGTCTCATTTCGTTTTCGTAACTCTTCAATGAATCACGATGCACCCAGGCCATTTTGGAGCGGTTGGCGTGAACGGGCTCGCGCGCTGCGAACATCCCTGCGCTGCTCGGCATAGTCTGGGAATCGGGACGTGCGATTGTCGCGGGCGGGCTTCTCTGCCGCATGCTTGCCGCCCTCGTGCCGATCTCGATGCTCTCCGTATCCAAGCAGATCCTGGATGCGGTGCAGGCCAAATCGAGTGGAGCGGCTCTGCCGTCTTACTTCTGGTATCTCGTCGCGCTGGAGTTCGGGCTGGCAGCCACCGGAGCGCTGCTGGGACGTGCAATCGGCTACTTCGACGCGCTTCTCGCGGACCGCTTCACTCGACATGTCAGCGTCCGAGTCATTGAGCACGCGTCGCGCCTGGATCTTGCCTCGTATGAAGATCCGGTGTTCTACGACAAATTGGAGCGTGCACGCGTACAGGCCACCGATCGCATCGCCATGATTCAGGCCATCGGCTCCATCCTTCAACAGATCATCGCGGCCACCACCCTCTCGGTGAGCATCATGTATTTCTCGCCGTGGCTGATGGTTTTGTTGCTGATCGCCGTGGTGCCGGCCTTCCTCGGCGAGAGCCATTTTGCTTTTCTGGGCTACGCGCTAAACATCCGGCAGACCCCGATGCGGCGGGAGCTGGATTACTTGCGGGTGCTGGGCGCGAGCAAGGAATCGGCGAAGGAACTCAAGCTCTTCGGATTGAGGCGGCTTCATCACCGGCGAGTACGCGCGGCTTTCCGGCGAGATCTATCACCAGAACGTCAATCTCGCACGGCGGCGCCTGGTGGCGGGCGCTCTCCTTTCTGTGCTCAGTTCGGCCGGATACTACGGCGCTTACGCGTACGTAATATACCGGACAGTTGCAGGCGATCTCACCTGGGGCACGCTGCAGTTTCTGGCCGGCGCCATTGCTGGCGCCAGCGCAACATACAAAACATCTTCTCGACCTTCTCCAGCATTGCCGATCAGTCGCTTTTCCTGACCGCCCTGGTCGACTTCTTCGCGGTGAAGCCAAAGATCCAATCCAAACCTGACGCCATTCCCGCCCCGCGTCCCATCCGCACCGGCTTTGTGTTTGAGGATGTGTCATTTTCTTATCCGAACAGCGGCCGGATAGTGCTGGAACATCTCAATCTACGCATCGCCCCCGGTGAACGAATCGCACTGATCGGGGAGAACGGACAAGGGAAAACGACGATCGTGAAACTTCTAACGCGGCTTTACGATCCGACGTCGGGGCGGATCCTGTTAGATGGCCTGGATCTTCGCGAGTACGACATGGACGATCTAAATCGTGAGATCGGGGTGATCTTTCAGGATTTCATGCGCTATGAGATGACGGTTCGGCAGAACATCGCGATTGGGCGTCTGGAGCGTGCCGATCACAATGGCAATGTGGAGGATGCCGCTCGAAAGAGCGGAGCGGACGATTTGATCCGGCGCTTGCCAAAAGGGTATGACCAACTGCTGGGCCGCCGATTCGAGGGCGGATTGGATCTGTCGGGTGGGGAATGGCAGAAGATCGCGCTCGCTCGAGCGTATCTGCGGGATGCGCAATTGCTAATTTTAGACGAGCCAACAGCCGCGCTCGACGCGCGCGCCGAGTACGAGGTGTTTCAACACTTCGCGGAATTAACCAAAGGCAAAATGGCGCTGTTGATCTCACACCGTTTCTCGACCGTTCGCATGGCGGACCGCATCGTTGTTCTCCAGGGTGGACACGTCATCGAGGAAGGCGATCATTCGGATTTGATCGCTCTCGGTGGGCGCTATTCGGAATTGTTTCAATTACAAGCTTCCAGTTATCGTTAGGCGAGGGTGATGGTGCCGCAGTCGATCAAACAGTACTTACGACCGGAGGTAATGACAGGACCGCCGTCCCACGCGGAGCTGTCCAGTACGTCCGTGCGATTGGCCGAATTCGAGCTGAAACTCATGAGCGAAGCAGGACGGCGCGCCGCGGCCTCGCTGAAACCCGTGGAAATGGATCGCGCCGCGTGGCACGATTTCAGGCATCGCGTTAAAGCGGTAAGACAGGCCGCGCACACGATTCTGAAGGACGGGATTGGCACAGATGAGCATGCAGCCTGGATCTCAGAAAATACTCGCTTGCTTGCCACGGCCGAGAAAGAAGTGCGCGACCTCGGCTTTACCGTCAAGGACCATCCGGCCGTGCATGTCGACTCGCTGGGGACGATTCCTCGAGCCTGTGGGCTGGCCTTCGCCTATCTCGACGTAGCGCGTGGCAAATTTGCCGAGGAGGCGCTGACCACGTTCCTCCGCAGCTTTCAGAGCGTCGAAGAACTGCAGATGCGCGAACTATGGGCTCTTAAACCAGCGCTGGAGTTCGAGTTGCTTTCTCGTATCGCATTGCGTTCGCCAGAGAACGTGCAGGCGCTGCCGGAACTGGTTTCCAGCCTGCGGCATCTTGGTGAATCGGATTGGAAAACGCTATTCGAGGACGTCAATGTTATCGAGGAGGTGCTCGGTCAGGATCCCGCGGGTGCTTACTCGCACATGGATTACGCGAGCCGCGACTTATATCGAAACAGCGTAACCGATCTCGCGAAGTATTCCGGCAAAACGGAAAGGGAGGTGGCGTCCGCGGCAGTCACCCTTGCAAGACAGGCGCAAGAGCACGCGTCCGGCGGAGCTGCACGCGAACGCAGGTCAAATGCCGGATACTACCTGGTCGACGATGGCCTTCCCCGTTTACGCGCCGAGTTGGGCTACCGGTCACCTCTGATCGGCCGATTTCAGAATTTCATCCTTGCGAACCCTACAGCCTTCTACCTGATCGGCATCGAGCTTCTCACGATGCTCATCGTCTATTCTCTGCTCGGCGGGTTGGAGCGCCTCACGCCGGTGTTTACGGGCTTTTTCTTACTGCTGCTGCCCGCGACGCAGACCGCGGTGCATATCGTGAACACGGTGACCGCGTTGCTGATTCGCCCGCGCGTGCTGCCAAAACTCGACTTCTCGGAAGGCATACCGGAGTCTTGTTCCACGATGGTTGCCGTGCCGACTCTGTTGTTGAGCGACTCCCAGATCCGAAACTTGGCCATGGATCTCGAAATCCGCTACCTGGCCAACCGTGATTCGAATCTGTACTTCGCTCTACTGACCGACTCGCCGGACTCGGACCGCGCGGTGGATGAGCGCGACGAACTCATCGAAGTGTGCCAAGGCCTCATCGAGGAACTAAATCGGCGGTACCAGTCAGAGGGACGGACGCCGTTCTACATGTTCCATCGCCATCGCGTGTTCAACGAGTCTGAAGACCGTTGGATGGGCTGGGAACGCAAGCGCGGAAAGCTGCTCGATTTGAATCAGCTCTTGCGCGGGGGGTTTGACAGCTTCCCGATCAAGGTGGGCGACACCTCCGCCTTGTCGAAGGTCCGCTATGTCATCGCGCTCGATTCCGACACGCAACTACCGCGGGATGCCGCGCAGCGCCTGGTTGGAACCATGGCTCATCCCCTGAATCGTGCCGTGGTGGATCCGGTCACCGGAATCGTCGTTGAAGGATACGGCATTTTACAACCGCGGATCGAGGTCAGCATTCAGTCTGCATCGCTCACTTCGCTCGCCAGGATTTACTCCGGAGAAACAGGGTTTGACATCTATACTCGAGCGATCTCGGACGTGTACCAGGATCTGTTCGGCGAGGGCATCTATACGGGGAAGGGCATCTACGATGTCGATGCTCTGCACGTCACGCTACACCGCCGCTTTCCTGAAAACGCTCTCTTAAGCCACGACCTGATCGAAGGCGCGTACGCGAGAGTTGCTCTAGTCTCCGACATCGAGCTCATCGACGATTACCCATCGCACTTCAGCGCGTATAATCGGCGGAAGCATCGTTGGATTCGCGGCGATTGGCAGATTCTGCGCTGGACCTTGGAGAGAGTGCCGGATTATGAGGGAAAGCTCATCGGGAATCCGATCAGCGTAATCTCGAGGTGGAAGATCCTCGACAACCTGCGTCGCAGCCTGTTTGAGCCCGCGACTCTCATTCTGCTGCTTTCCGGCTGGTTGTACTTGCCCGGGCACGTCATATTCTGGACGACCGCAAGCCTGGCGATGCTGCTGATGCCGGCGTATTCGAGTCTGCTGTTCGCTCTGATTCGAGCTCCTTGGGGCCGTCCCGCATTTTCTGCGTGGGCCAAGGATACGCTGAAGGCGTTCGCGCGGGACCACGTCATCATCGTTCTTCATCTCGTGTTCCTGCTGTACAATGCGATGCTCGCCATGGATGCGGCCGTTCGTTCGCTGGCGCGCGTCTTCGTCACCCGGCGCAGGCTTCTGGAGTGGGAGACCGCCGCCGAGGCTGAGTCGAACAACCGTCCAAAGGCTGCGGCTGACAAGTATCTCGCGTGGTCGCCGTGGTTGTCGGTCGCTATTGGGGCGGTGATTTATGTGCTTCGCCCAGTTGCATTGCCAGTCGCGTTGCCCATACTCGTGCTGTGGCTCTTCGCCCCGATGATCTCGTACCTGCTCGGCCTTCCGGCGAGAACGATAGAACATGGTCTGGGGCAGGACGACGTCGAAATGCTGCGCTGCTACGCCCTCCAGACGTGGAGCTTCTTCCGGGATTGGAGTTCATCGGAGCGGGAGTGGCTGCTGCCCGACAATGTGCGGGAAGACGGTGTCGCCGCCGAGCGCCTTTCCCCCACGAACCTCGGAATGCTTTTGAACGCCCGTGTCGCCGCCGTCCATTTCGGCTATCTCACGCTGCCGGAGTTCGTCGACGAAACGCGGCAGGTGCTGCACGCTGCTCTCCGCTTACCCCGCGAACAAGGTCACTTTCTGAACTGGTATGAAAGCCGCAGATTCGAGCCGCTGGCTCCGCTCTTCGTGTCCACGGTGGATAGCGGGAACGTTGCCGCAAGCCTATGGGCGCTGAAGCAGGCTTCCCTGGAGTTCATGCGCCAGCCGCCTGCTGAGCATGCCTTATGGCTCGGCATCCAGGATGTGGCGCGACAAGCCGGCTCCTTGGACGAATCCGGCCGCGATTTGGTGGGGCGGGTGTCCACCAGTGAACGCGATTGGAAACAGCGATTGCCGGAACTGGACGCAGCGGCTCGGCAGTTCGCTGCGGCGGCTAGAGGCGAGGCATTGCCTTGGGCCTGTGAACTGGTCTCCCGCATTGAGCACGCGCGCGCCGCGTTGGAGGGGCCGCGCCAGGGCTGCTCGGAGGGTCTGCAGGAGATCGCCGATATCTCCGACCGGCTGGTGGAGGAGATGGACTTCTCGTTCCTGTACAACTCCCGCAAGAAGGTGCTTTCCGTCGGCTACGATGTTGCTACACAGAAACTCGAGCCCTCCACCTACGACCTGCTGGCATCCGAGTCGCGCATTGCGAGTTTCATCGCAATCGCAAAAGGCGATGCGCCCCAAGACTCGTGGTTCCATCTTGGCCGCAAGCATACGCTTTGCTGGGGGCAGCGCGTTCTCGTCTCCTGGACCGGCACGATGTTCGAGTACTTAATGCCGGCGCTTTGGATGCGGCATCATCCGGAGACGATCATGCACGATAGCATGAGGGCTGCTGTGACGGTTCAACGCCGCGCCGGGCGAAAAATGCGCACGCCCTGGGGCGTTTCGGAATCGGCTTGCCTCTTGAGCGGCACGGACGAGTACGGATATGCCCCCTTCGGCATCCCGCAACTGGCGATGAAGCGGATCAACGCAGATCGCATCGTCTCGCCGTACTCGACATTCCTTTCTCTCATGGTGGATCCCAAAGCAGCTCTGCGCAACTTACGCCGCATGCAGGAGCTCGGTTGGACCGGCAAGTACGGATTCTATGAAGCCGCCGATTATTCGAGCGGAACCGCCGCCACGGTGCGATGCTGGATGGCGCACCACCAGGGCATGAGCCTGCTCTCGATATGCAATGTCCTGTTCGAGAATCCGTTTCAGCGCTATTTCCATGCCGAGCCATATGTCCTTGCGACGGAGCGTCTCCTACATGAACGGGTCCCCTCAGCGGTTACGGCGGAAGCCGACGAATTCGTGGAAGCCATGGCCGTATTCGATGAGACTCCCGCATAATGCGCCTGCAGTAAACGTACACGCGTGTCATCCCGGATGCATCCCTACATTCAGGTGCGGCGTGACGTGAAGCGATCGATGAGCGCTGTCTTGCTATTCACATGTACGATTACGGCCACCGCGCGACCGGCTATTACGGGATATAAAATTACAGAGTCGGATACACAGCTGCTGAGCGATCTCGAATTCCGGTCGTTCCGGTTTTTTTGGGAGCAAGCCGGGCAGACAGGGATCGTGCGTGACCGGGCGTTTGCCGACGGCGTTGTGGCCAACGCCCCGAACGTCCACATCGGCAGCGCGGCGTCGACGGGATTCGGGCTAACGGCCGTCTGTATCGGCGCGGATCGCAACTGGATCTCCCGGCAACAGGCACGGGAGCGGATTCTTACCACGCTGCGGTTCCTGAACGACCGGGCGCCTCGCGAGCATGGCTGGTTCTACCATTGGATGGACCCGGACACCGGCGCGCGCGTCTGGAATAGCGAGATTTCCTCGATCGATTCAGCGATCTTGCTTGCGGGCGTGATTACGGCAGGTCAGTTCTTCGCGGACGACGCCGAGGTGGCCGCGCTAGCGCAATCGATCTACGATGACGTGGATTTCCCGTGGATGCTGAACGGCGACCCTTACCTGCTCTGTCATGGCTGGACGCCTGAATCCGGCTTTCTCCCTTACCGGTGGGACCGGTATAGCGAGTTGATGATCCTATACATCCTGGCGATCGGGTCGCCCACTCATCCCATACCGCCGGAGGCGTGGTATGCGTGGAAGCGCCCCCAGGAGCAGTTCGAGGGAATTCACTTCATTTCCGGGGGCCCGCTGTTCACACACCAGTACTCGCACGCCTGGTTCGATTTCCGTAAACTGCGTGAAAAGTCAGCCAATCCGGTGGATTGGTTTGCGAACTCCATCGCCGCAACACGCGCTCAGCAGCGATACTGCTACAAGCTGGCAATTCTACATCCCAGCTACCGCTCGGACTTGTGGGGCATCACTGCGTCGGACAGCGCCATGGGATATACAATTTGGGGCGAGCCACCCAAAAGCGCCCAGATTGACGGGACGCTGGTGCCAAGCGCGGCAGGCGGATCGTTGATGTTCGCGCCGGTCATAACGCTGCCTGTGATCCGCAACTTGTATGAGCAGTACGGAGCCGAGGTCTACCGGCGATATGGGTTTGTCGATGCGTTCAACCCATCGGCTGGTTGGATTGGACAAGACGTAGTGGGCATCGACGTAGGCATCATTTTGCTAAGTGCCGAAAATCTGCGGACCGGGTTCGTCTGGGAGCAATTCATGGGTTCGCAACCGGCAACATCGGCGATTCAGCGGATCGGAGTGGACGACCCTGCTCCGGCGAAAAAAGGCAAGAAGCACAAGAAGTCATCGCCGCGCCAAAGCAAGAAGTAAGCTGCCCAGGCCATCCGCACACCGGATTCATGCGATCGCTCCCTGTCGAAAGTAATGCTCGATGTCCGCTTCCGCCACACCCGCTTCTCGCAGCACCTGGCGTGTGTGCTCCCCAAGTTTCGGCGCAGTCGCGCCACGCTTTCCAGGAGTCGCGGAGAGTCCCGGCGCTGGCTGGTCCACCTCGAGCCAGCCCTCAGCCCCAGCTTCGGCGACCGTGCTGACCAGAGTAACGCAGCAGTCGTGCGCTTCCAGTTCGCGGACCCAATCCGCCGCATCCTTCTGCGCGAAGATCCCGGCCAATTCGCTTTTCAGCCGCGCTTGCCGGGGTTCGGGAGCAAAGTGATCCTCGATCAGGTCGCCACGTCCGAGTCCACGGCACAGTGAGTCCCAGAACTTCCGCTCGAGCGCGCCAACTGCGATCCAGCGTCCGTCACGGCAGCGGTAAACGCCATAGCAGGCATATTGGCCGCTTAAGATTCCCTCACCGCGCGCCGGCTCGCGTGCCCCTGCTTCAAGCTGCGCCAGCGCAAGCGCAAGCATATTCACTGAGCCGCGTGTCATGCTGATGTCGACGAACTGCCCCTCGCCGGTCCGCTCCCTGGCCGCCAGCGCGAGCATCACGCCCATCACGGACTGCATTGCGCCTCCTGCGATATCGGCGATCTGCACTCCGGGAACGACGGGCGGTCCATTCCGCTCGCCGATCAGATCGAGAACGCCCGCAGTCGCAAGATAGTTGATGTCGTGACCCGCCGCATCGCGCAACGGTCCGCTCTGGCCATAGCCCGTCAGGGCGGCATAGATCAATCGCGGATTCACTTCATGCAGTACCTGGAACCCCAGTCCGAGGCGATCCATAACGCCAGGACGGAAACCTTCGATGAGAACGTCGGCCCCGCGGGCGAGCCGCAACAACGCTTCCTTCCCTTCTGGCTTCTTGAAGTCGATCGCCACGCTGCGCTTGCCTCGGTTGGTGGCGATGAAGAAGGGATTCTCATCACTGGTCGAGAACAACTGGCGAGCATAATCGCCCACGCCGGGCTGCTCAATTTTGATTACATCCGCACCGAAATCGGCCAGGTACAACGTAGCTAGCGCGCCGGGCAGAAGTCGCGTGGCGTCGAGTACGCGGATTTCTTCCAGCGCTTGCATGGGGTTATTCCCTTTTCAGAAACTTCGCCACACCGACTTTGAAATCCTCGGTCATACGCGCGATGGCGTTGGTCTCGACCCCGGCTTCTAATGCCGATTCGATTGTCAAAGCGTCACCGCGATACAGGAGCTGTTTGGTGAGGGCAACGGCGGTGGCGGGCTTCGCCGCGAGTTTGCGAGCGTACGCGTCAAACTCCGCGCTGAACTCGTCGTCGGGGAACACCTCCTGCACCAGACCCAGTTCTCTCGCGCGCACGGCGCTGACGGTGTCGCCGTTAATTACCAGTGCGAAGGCTGCCTTCTCCGACACAGATCTGGTCAGCAGCGCCATCACCATCGCCGGCACGAAACCGACGTTCACTTCGGGGTAGCCAAACTGCGCGGATTCGGCGGCGAGCACGATATCGCAAGCGGTGGCGAGCCCGCATCCTCCGGCCAACGCGCGCCCGTGCACGGCGGCTATCACCGGCTTGGGCGCGCGGCGCATGGCCAGAAAGACCTCCGCCAGGTTGCGGGCGTCTGCAATATTATCGAGCACTCCTCCCTCGGCAGGCTTTAGCCACGGAGGCGAGATCCGCGCCGGAACAGAAGTCTTTTCCCGCGCCCGCCAACACGATGACGCGAACGCTCGCATCGGCTCCAGCTTCGGCGACTTCGCGGCGCAGGTCGGCGATCATTTCCGCGTCCAATGCATTGCGCTTCTCGGGACGATTCAGCGTGATCCGCGCGATCCCCCCGTCCCGTTCATAGCGCAGCTTAGGGGACATCAACCTCCATGCGTAGCAGCGCGGAGCTGTACGTCTTCCCCTGTGCATCGATGCGCAACGAAATCGTGCCGCCACCGTCCAGACTCTCATGCAGCAGGAAGTTCAGAGCGTGTAGATTGGGGATCTCGAATCGTTCCACCCGCCCCTCGCAAATACCTGCGAAATGCTGCTTGACGCGCTCCGCCGTCACCTGCTCTACCAGCAGTGGATAATGTTTCGGGTCGAACGCGATCAGGCCGATGTTGGCCGTATTGCCCTTATCGCCCGAACGCGCATGGGCGATCTCACGTAGCGGTACTCTCGGCATTCAGGACTCCGTCACCGATACTTCTGTTCGAATCGCAGTCTTGGGAATCAGCGCGGGCCAGTACGCCACTACCTCTTCCACCTTGGGCCGCCCACCCACGTAGGTCACCACCGGAGGACCATTCAAAGCCAAGGGTGCGATCTCTTTGGTGAACCGGTCTACAGCCGCCTGATCGGTTGAGCGCACGCCTACGCGCATAAAGACCTCGGCCAAGTCCGGTGACGGCTCGCCCGAAAGTCGTTCGCCGTGACACGCGTTTGCACCGGCGAATTGCGTGTTGATGCTATCGAACCGCAGGCCGAGCCGATCTAGTCGGAGACGCAGCGTGCGGTCCGCGGCACGTGCCTTCTCGTAAGCGTCGGGCCACGCGTAGACCAGCTCGCCGATCGCCTTAAATCCCGCCGAATAGCTGATCGACACCTTGTAGAACTCGGTTGGAGCACGGCCCTGGATACCGCTGAAGCGAACCCGGTCGGGAGCCGACTGCTCCAAATGAATGGTCGTAAAATCGGCGATGACGTCCGGGGTCAAGAACGACCGAGGGTCGCCGATTTCATATAGCAATTGCTCGGTGACGCCAGCCACGTTGACGCGGCCGCCGGTACCGGCATGCTTGGTGATCACGAACGTTCCGTCGGGCTCGGCTTCCAGGATCGGATATCCGATGTCGGCATAGTCCGGCATGGTTTTCCAGTCCACCTGGCAGTTGCCGCCCGTCGCCTGCGCGCCGCATTCGATGGTGTGCCCTGCCACGGCTCCCGCGGCAAGCAAGTTCCAGTCGTCCTTCTGCCACCCGAATTCGTGAATCTCGGCGGCCAGCGATAGCGCTGGATCGGAGCAGCGGCCGGTAATGACGATTTGCGCGCCTTGCTGCAGCGCCTCGACGATCGGCCACGCCCCCAGGTACACATTGGCGCTCTGCACGCGATCGCGGACCGCCGAAAGCGGCTCTCCCGTATCCAGATTCTTCAGTTCACAGCCGCTTCGAATTAGCTCGTCCAGGCGATGCAGGATGTCGTCGCCTTTTACTACGCCGACTCGAACGCCCCTCGGAATCCCGCTGCGGACCGCATCACGGCAGCTCTCGGGATTGACGCCGCCGGCATTCGCAATCACCGTCACGCGGCGTTGAACGATATCGTGCGCCGCCTCTGCGATAAAGCCCGGGAAATCCCGCGCGTAACCCAAGCGGGAATCGCGCGATCGCTGCTTCTGCAGGATGGACATCGTCACCTCGGCCAGATAGTCCAGGGTCAGATAGTTGATGGGCCCTCGCCGTATCTGTTCCAAGGGCGCCTGGAGCGAGTCGCCCCAAAACCCCTGCCCGTTGGCGATGCGAATCATGCAATGCTATTCTTTCACGACCCGCAGCAGCCGGCCGGCTTTCGTCCACGGCGAGCGCTTGATCCGTGCCAGGCTGTTTCGCAGGGCCTCGATTTCGGCTTGCAGCTTCACCGCCCATTTGGTCCTCTCCTCCGATTCCGTCTGGAAGCGCTTAGCCAACTCGACATGGTGTGCAACGTCCTTCTCCAGGCTCATCGCCCACTCCGTCCTCTGCTTTAGTTGGCTCTCCAGGTCGAGCGCCCAGCGCGTTCGATCCACAACTTGCTGGTCATCCTCCGACATCTTCCGGGTCGCCCAGGCAACCCACTCATCGTGCTCCGCGATGCGGGCACGAAGAGTACGTACCTCGGCCTGCAAGTGTTTCGTCCGGCCAATGGACTGCTCGACAAGCTCCGTCGCGCAGCCCTGGTTGAGCACGAACGGATCCTTGCGGGCCGTCATGGGCAACGACCAATTTTCTGTTCGCAGGATGCCGAATGGCAGATGGTTCCGCCCGTGAATCTCGAGATCGCGAAACCCCGCCTTCTGAAACTGCGCCCGGAGCTCGGTCTCGTTGAACCGCCGGATTTCGAGAGTTTCCCCCGGGCCGCCATGGAACACGAGGTCCTCAAACACCTGCAATCGTCCGTCTCGCGTCCGGTTCACCATCACCCACCGATCGCTGAGTTGCGCGATGCCATAGTCGTGTAACTCCGGGAAATGTTCCTGGCTGCGAGCCTCCAGCGTGTACGGGACGGTGAAGAAGAACAGCCCATGCGGTTTCAACAGCCGGAACGCATTCTGAAACGCCGTCTCCACCGGAGGGGTGACGTGCTCAAAAACTTCACTCGAGATCAGGAAATCGTACGATCCCGTTTCAGACTCAGGCACGTTGCCGATATCGAGCACAGGCTCCTTGTGGAAGTAGGTGTTGGTATAAGAGAACTTCTCCGCAAGCCGTCCGGCGTAATCTGGGGAATCGCTCATTCCGATACCGCGCAGGCCCTTCAGGACCGGAAAGTCCGGCAGCGCAATGTCCAGGCCAAACAGCTCCCGTGAAATCATCTGCACAACAGCACGGGTCCGAACCGTGGAATCGCATCCTGCGCAACTGCCCACCTCCCGGTCGAACTTCTGCAGAGGGACGCGGTTCTGCTGATTGCAAATATTGCAGACGAACTCGATCAGCGCTCCCGGCTCGGCATCAACCGGAGTGGCGGAATCGGAGGATTTCAAAGATGGGTCTTCCATTTCGGTCGTGAACAACTTGCAACAGCTCCGGCGAATAACCTTGCGAGTGGGCGAAGCGGATCAGGTTCGATGTCACTCCAGGCCACTGTTCAGCCGCGGGTGCATGCGTTACCCACAGGGCTCCCGGAACGGCCAGCATGTGTTCCAGCACTTCCCGATGCGCGTGCCGGGTCGCCGGAGCGAAGCGCGAAGCTTGCATCCAGCACCGGCAGTTCGCCTTCGGAGAGCAGATTCAGGGTTTCCAGAATACCCCAGTCGGCCGTGATGATGCGTGGGCTCTTTGCCTTGTACAGGGAATCCGTCAGTGGCGAGAATGCATCGGTCCAGCGGACACCAGGACCGTTGCGGATGACGGCGACATAGTACTCATTCACCACCAGCAGATTCGATACGCATAGTAAACCAGTGAGTACCACGGATATCCAAGATCCCAAACGGGCGCGGACTGCGGAGAGCACCGCCGCGATAACAAACAGATGAAACGGCCACAGCAGAACGACATGATGGACGGCACCGCCGGCTCCTGCCGTGAAGAACATCTGCAGCCAGGTAAGCACGAGAAAAAGCAGCGCGAATATCAGCGGGCGCCGCGGCACAGTTCCCCAGACGAGGGGCAGGGCCGGCTAATGCCGCGACAAATGCGTACACCGTCCAGTTCGATGGTTGGCGCGTGAAACCATTCGCTCAAAGCAAACGCGGCGCGCTGCATTCCGCCGCGCGGCGTCCCGGGCCGCGGCCCTGCATCGGGAGGCAGTGACGTATCCGAACAGGCCGCTGCCGTCGATCGTGCGCTTCAGCAAGATCAGCTTGATCCGCGGATTGTCCGGCATCAGGTGGGCATTCTGCGTCAATGTCTCCAGCGGACGCGCGACGTTGTAGATGACGAACGGCAGAGCGCCCAGCAGGAACGCGGCTCCGGCCACGACGGCGTTGTGAACAGTGAGATGTTGCAGCACTTCACGCCAGAACACAGCGGCTCCGGCGAGGACGATGGACGCGAGTATCCAGGCGAACACGGCCTTGTCCCACATCGCCAGGCCGAACAGAAAAGAAGCGCCGGCGAGTTTGAATGCGGACGGTCTGTGATGATACGCAACCAGCAAGACCAGCGCGCCCAGTTTAAACGCGTGCTGCAGCGCGACGAAGCCGAAGTCGATGGACTCCGTCACGATGAAGATAGGATCGGTGGCCAGCAGCGCAGTCCCGATCCAGGCGGCGCGTCGCCCCACTGTGCGGTCCAGCAGACAGGAAGAAGAGCGCGACCGTAAAAGCGCCCACGATCACCATGGGCAGCCGCAGCGAAACCGGTCCAGGCGGCCACAACGCGAACAGCGGATTATACAGCCAGGTCTTGAGCGCGCCGACGTAGCTCAGCAGCATCACCGGAATATCGGCGCCGAAAAGATGCCATGAATACCAGGGAGCGCCATGCTCGTAGATGCCGTTGCCGATCAGGGCTTCGTCCACTTCGATGCCCAGTCGTCTTCATGAATGGCCAGCACGCGCGCGACGAACACGAGCATGAGCGCGCATAGTCCGGCCAACGCCGGCCAAACAGCAACGCTCGCCGCGCGGCCCTGAGACGGTGATGCCAAGATTTGATTTTACGCGACACGGCTCGGCGGGTTACACTGTCCTTCCATGAGTAAAATAGGAGCGTTGACGATTATCGTCCTCATTGCTGCTCTTGCAGCCATGCATGCGGCTCCGGATCCGACGCGGCCCATCGTATTGAAAGCGGCGCGGCTGTTCGATGGCCGCAGCGATAACCTGGTATCCCCTGGAGTTTCATTCTGATTCGCGGTACAATGATAGAAGCGGCCGATTCAAGCATGAGCGTCCGCCGAGGCGCAGGTCATCGACCTTGGCGATGCAACGCTGCTGCCCGGGTTCATGGATGCGCACACCCACTTCACCTTGGAACACAACGTCGATTTCAAGCAGGCCGAGCTCGATAACTTGAAAAAGACCACGGCCGAGAAAGCGATTGAGGCTGCCGATATCGCTCGCAGAACGCTGATGGCTGGTTTCACGACGGTTCGCGATCTCGGGTCCTCGGAGTTCATCGACGTAGGTCTGCGGAACGCGATCCGGAACGGTAAAACGCCGGGGCCGCGCATGCTCGTCTCGGTTCATGCCATCGGATCCACAGGCGGCCACTGCGATCCAACGGGCGGCTACCGCTTCGGCCGGTTTCCCCATGAGAGCAGTATTGAGGACGGAATCGGAACCGGACCGGATGCTATGCGCGCGATCGTGCGCTTCAATATCAAGTACGGCGCCGATGTCATCAAGACGTGCGCGACGGGCGGTGTCCTTTCGGAGTCGGACGACGTCGACTCTCCGCAACTGACGCAGACGGAACTGAACGCCTTAGTGGATGAGGCGCACTCGCTGAAGCGCAAAACCGCTGCTCACGCGCACGGCGCTGAGGGAATAAAACGGGCGATTCGAGCCGGGATTGACTCAATCGAGCACGGCACTTTCGCCGACGACGAAGCTTTGGACATGATGAAGGCTCGCGGCACGTTCCTGGTGCCGACGTTAATGGCGGCGCAAGGTCTGCGCGAAGCCATCGCGGCCGGACGCTATATCCCACCCGCAATCCTGCCCAAGGCCAAGGCGGCAATTGCCGGCATCGACAGCATGGTGGAAAAAGCAGTAGCTAAACGCGTCCGCATAGGGTTGGGTACAGACGCCGGCGTCTATCCCCATGGACGTAACGGCGAGGAGTTCGCGCAGTTAGTAAATCATGGCATGCGTGCGATCGATGCTCTGAAGGCGGGCACTTCCGTGGATTCCGAGCTCTTCGGTGTGGGGAGCCGAGTCGGAACATTGGAAGCGGGAAAACTGGCTGATATCGTGGCAGTGCCCGGTAACCCGCTCACCGACATCAAGGTGACGCAACGGGTTAAGTTTGTGATGAAGGAAGGGACGGTTTACCGCAACGACAGGTAACCACGATGTCTAAGTTGGTCGCTGTGGCAAGCGTGACGTCTCGAGATTATTCGCTGTATCGCTGCGTACTTTGCGGCACCGGCCGGCTTATGCCCTCCCCGACAGGTGATTATGCGAGGTGTAGCCTCTGTACTGCGCGCTATCCGATCCGGCACAACGTTCTGGATACGACAATCAGTCCGTCGGAAGAGACCATTCGTGAACTCAAAGGGATGGCCCTGGAAGCAAACTTGGCTGCCGACCAATGGCCCGACATTCAGTTGCGGAAGCTTGACAGGTTGAGTACTTTTGAAGATTGCCTCAAGCAAAGCGCGAATGTTCCCAGCCAGTACTATCAGCAAACATTGATGCACTTTGAGCAGGCCATGGCAGAACTGGGACAAAGGCGGATCAGGAATGCTGTCGAAATCGGCGCGCAGCGGGATTATCCTTTCCTGAAGCGGCTTCGCGAGCTCGGCGCCGCCTGCCACGCTGTCAACGTATTCTTCTGTTACGGAGAACCTGACGAGTATCTGGAGTGGCCTGAGAAGACGCTCGGAGACATGAATGAGTTGCCGTTCCGGGATGGCGCGTTTGATCTGGTGCTGATGTCCGCCACGACCCATCATTCGCCAGATCTCGACCGCACCATTCGTGAAGTACATCGCGTTCTCGAACCGGGTGGAGCGGCAATAATTATCAGCGACCCATTACGGGGGTGGCTGAAAGGACTGGGCAAGGTGGGCCCCCGGCCGGCCCGGCACACTATGATCCACGAAAACGAGTATTCGATATGGGAGTATCGCAAACTGTTTGCCGAGTGTGGATTCCAAGCCCGATTCCTCTTCTCGGATTTCTACGATCAGAAATTATCGACCGGCGACATTCATCCGGATTTGCGTTTTGCACGACTCAGCCGTCTTTTGTCGGTGGGCTGGCGCGACCGCACCGTTCGAGAGTTCGCTAAACGTCATTTACTATTGCTGGCTCAGGCCGTTTTCGGATTTCCGCTGAACACGATCCTAATCAAGAGTAGGTAGGATTCGAGGCAGACCGACTACGATGCTAAGCGTGCAAATCTTTGGCGTGAAGAACTCGCAGGCAACTCGCGCAGCCGAGCGGTTCTTTAAAGAACGCCGCGTCACCATCCATTTTGTAGATCTTAGTCAGAAGCCCATGTCTCCCGGCGAGATCAAACGCTTCATCGACCGCTTCGGGTTGACCACGCTGATCGACGTCGAAGGCAAGGCCTACATCGACGCCGGACTCAAGTACTTGAAGATATCCGACTCGGAACTCCTCGGGCGCATCGAGCGTGACCCGAAACTGCTCCGGCTTCCGCTGGTTCGATCCGGCAACCGGCTCAGCATCGGGCAGGATACGGACTCCTGGAAGACGATGCTCGACGCAGCCCCCAAGTAACTGTGTCTCGACGATAATAGGACACGGCTCATGGACGCGGAACGGTCGCGGAAGATCGAGCACCTGCTCCAATCGGCACTGAAACGCGAACCGGGTGAGCGCAGCGCTTTTCTCGCCCGGACCTGCGGTGCCGACGAAGAGCTTCGGCGCGAGGTGGACGCGCTGCTCCAAGGCGTCGCCTTCGCCACGGTGACGCAAGTCGCAGAAGGGTCGCACCTAGGCCCTTATTAAATCGAAGGTCTTCTGGGCGCGGGGGGCATGGGCCAAGTCTTCCGCGCTACCGATACTCGCCTCGACCGCGAAGTGGCTATCAAGTTCTCTGCCGAACGCTTCAGCGACCGTTTCGACCGCGAAGCTCGCGCGATCGCCTCCCTGAATCACCCGCACGTGTGCACTCTGTACGATGTCGGGCCGAATCATATTGTTATGGAATTGGTAGCGGGCGAGACATTAGCATCGCGCCTGCTCAAAGGAAACTCCCAAGCGAAGAAGCCGTACGCTTCGGCATGCAGATCGCCGATGCGCTGGCCGAGGCCCACGCGCACGGCATCGTCCATCGTGATCTTAAGCCCGCCAACATCATGCTGACGTCAAAAGGCGTCAAGGTGCTGGACTTTGGTCTCGCGAAAATGGCCGAACCGGCCGTCGAATCGTTGACCGCCGTTGATGCGCTGATCGGCACGCCGGCGTACATGGCTCCGGAGCAACTGGAAGGCAGGCCAGCAGACCAGCGCGCCGACATCTATGCGCTCGGTCTGGTGCTGTACGAAATGCTCACCGGGAACCGCCTTTCACCCGGACAGATCCCGCTCATCCACCAGTTGCCGCCTCCGCTCAAGCACGTGATCGAGCGCTGTCTGGCCACCGATCGCAACAAACGCTGGCAGTCGGCCCGGGATGTCGGACTCGAGTTGGAGTGGGCGTTCCAGACCCAGCCTGTGCAGGCGCGGCGCCGGAATCGACCAACCTGGATGTGGGCGGCTGGCAGCGTTGCCGCGCTCGGAACCGTAGCGCTGGCCCTCGTCCGTCTGCACGCTCCAGTAGTGCCTCTCTCCGGCCAGACGGTGCGCTTCCGAATCTCGCCTCCGGAAGACGTTCACCTCTGGGGAGGGGGAAATTTTTCGCTTTCTCCCGATGGCAGAACGCTGGTTTACCTCGGCTCGGGACCCGACCGGATTGCCCGCCTGTGGGCCCAGCCGCTGGATTCGCTGGAGGCCAGATCGCTTCCCGGGACTGAGCTTCTCGGGGGCGACCCTCCCCCGTTTTGGTCGCCGGACAGCCGCTTCCTGGTCTTTTACTCCGGGGCGAAGCTGAAGAGGACGGATCTCTCCCGCAGCCCGCCGCAGACCATCTGCACCGCTCCCGGCATCATGATAGGAGGCGCATGGAACAGCGAAGGCGTGCTCGTCTTCGGGCGCGACGTGGGACAGACGTCGCCGCAACCCTTCATCGTAGTGCTGAACTGGCGGACGGGGTTGAAGAGGTAACCCCCCGCGGGATCCTCTTATTCCTGTAGCCCGTCGCACACGGCTGTGTGCAATACTGACCGCATTATGAGAATTGCGATGCTGCTGCTCGGCGGCTATGCCTTTGCCGCTGCGCCGACTACGTGGACTCCTGAACTGTCGATGCAATTCCAGGCCGTGGGCGCGGTCACACCCTCACCCGACGGAAAATGGGTGGTCTACACCCAAACGCGGCAGGTGATGGAACCCGAGCGCAGCGAAGCTCTCACTCACATCTGGCTTGCGGGCACCGACGGCTCCCGCCGCCTGCAGCTCACGCGTGGCGAGAAAAGCTGTTCGGATCCGTCCTTTTCGCCGGATGGTCAGTTCGTCTACTTCACGTCAGCCCGGAATGGAAAGCCAAACATTTTTCGAATCCCCGTCGCAGCCGGCGAAGCCGAGCAGATCACTGATTTCAAAGGCGATCTGGGCGGGTATCACGTGTCTCCGGATGGCAAATCGATCGCCTTCACCGGGCATGAGCCCCCACCCGATCTCGAGAAGGCCCGCAAAGAGAAACGCGATATGCGTGTCGTTGACGCGGCCCCGGAGAACCATGCTCTCTATCTCGCACCCGCTGAAGCCGACCCCGATGGTAACCGCCCCGCGAAGAAGTTGATCGACCCCAAGTATCACATCGCCGATTTCGATTGGTCGCCCGATTCCCGCTCTATCGCCTTCTCGCGAACCAAGTCGCATCAAGCCGACAGCTGGACCACTGGTGACATCTCCGAAATCACCGTCGAGACCGCCGCGGTGAAGGACATTGCCGTGACGGGCGCAGCCGAGGATCATCCGCTGTATTCGCCGGATGGCAAATATCTCGCATTCACGCGAACATCTGTACCGGTTCGTTGGGCTAGCGACAGCCGCATCGTGATTTTTACTCGCCAGAGCGGAACCGTCCGCGAGTTGCCAGCCACACGCGACGAGCAGCCCAACCTGGCCGGATGGTCGGCGGACAGCAAGCGGCTCTACTTCGCCGAAGCGAAAGGCACACGCACCACTTTATCTGCGATGCCGGTGGACGGACCCGCGCAGATTATCTATGAACCGCAGCGCGGAATTCTCCTCTCCGGCGTCAAGATCAATGCCGGCGCAACCTACGCGGCCTTCCGCTTCGAGACGCCTGAGCAAGCACCGGAAGCATTTGCCCTCTCGTTGCATGGCGGGGTACCCGTGATGGTCAGCCGGGCCAACCTCGATATCGCCCGGCCCGCGCTCGGCAAGACTGAGGTGCTGCGCTGGAAATCCAAAGATGGGCTGGAGGTCGAAGGCCTGCTCACTTACCCGGCCGGCTACGAGCCAGGTAAGCGATATCCGCTGATCACCATCATTCATGGTGGACCTACCGGAGTCTTCGGCGAGAGCTTCACCGGCGGTCCCAGCATTTACCCGGTAGCCACGTTCGCCGCGCGAGGATACGCTTTGCTGCGCCCGAATCCACGCGGTTCCAGCGGTTATGGCAAACCGTTCCGCTTCGGCAACATGAACGACTGGGGCGGAAAGGATTATGAAGACGATCAGGCCGGCATTGATAAAGTGATCGCACTGGGGATCGCCGACGCCGACCGGCTGGCCATCATGGGATGGAGTTATGGCGGGTTCATGACCAGTTGGACCATCACGCAAACTCATCGATTCAAGGCGGCCGCCATCGGCGCTGGAGTAACGAATTTATGGAGTTTCACCGGCACCGCTGATATCCCCGGATTTCTACCCGACTACTTCGGCGGTGAGCCCTGGGATGCCTTCGATAGTTTTCAGAAACACTCGCCCATTGCCCACATCAAAGGCGTGACCACCCCTACGCTGATCCTCCACGGTGAAGCTGACAACCGGGTTCCCATCTCGCAGGGATATGAATACTACACAGCCTTGAAACGTCAGGGAGTCACCGCGAAGATGGTGGTGTATCCCCGCACGCCGCACGGCCCCAGCGAACCGAAATTTATTCTGGATATTATGCAGCGTCATCTTGACTGGGTGGACAAGTATGTTCGTTAGGTATCGTTGTTCGGCTCTCTTCGTTGTCTGCGCGGCTATCGCCGCAACTCCGCCCACGGCCTGGACTCCGGAGCTCTCGATGAAAGTTCAGGCCGTCGCGGAAGTCTTGCCTTCGCCCGACGGCAAGTGGGCGGTGTGGACCCAGACACGGCCCGTGATGGAAGGCGAGAAGAGCGAAATGCTGACCCATGTGTATATGGCACGCAGCGACGGCTCGGATCGCGTGCAACTCACCCGCGGCGAGAAGAGCGCCACAGCCCCGCGCTGGTCACCCGATAGCCGCTCCGTCTTCTTTATGTCGGAGCGCGACTCCAAACCCAACGTGTTTCGCATTGCGGTAGGCGGCGGCGAAGCGGACCGCCTGACTGACTGGAAAGGCACGCTGGCAAGCTTTGAGCCTTCACCCGACGGCAAGTGGATCGCCTTCACCGGTGCCGAAGCCAATCCCGAGCAAGAGAAGTCAAAGCGCGAGAAGACGGATTTTCGTGTCATCGACGAATCGCCGGCAAATCATTCCTTGTGGCTGACACCTGTCGACCTCGATATTGAAGGCAAACGCCCGGTCCGCAATCTCGCCTCTGGCCCGTATCACATCAGCGGCGTTGCATGGTCGCCAGATTCGCGGCGGATTGCCTTCGAGACGCGGCCCGCCCCGGATGCGGACGTTTCCCGGCGTGCTGACCTGCAGGAGGTGGATGTCGAGAGCGGGAAGGTAAGATCGATAGCGGCGACCCCGGCAACGGAATCCCAGCCGCGCTATTCCCGCGACGGCCGCTACCTCGCGTACACGCGAACGGTGGAATCGCCCGGCCGTCTGAACGGGAGCCGCATCGTGCTGCTGTCCCGCGATACAGGCCAGGCTCGCGAGTTGCCCGCCACACCGGACGAACTCACGATCCTGCTGGACTGGGCTCCGGATTCGAAGTCGATCTACTTTGTCGAGCCACGCGGTACCAAAATCGTGCTATACACCATGCCCATTGATGGGCCGGCGCGAGTGATTTACCGTGCAGAAAAGGGCACCATCGCGCCCGGCGCAAGGCTAAACGCAACGGGCACGCACGCTGGGTTCGCACGCCAATCATCTGACGAACCCTTGGAGGCCTTCGTGCTCGCATTTTCCGGCGGCAATCCGGTCCGGATCAGTGCCGCGAACACGTCGTTGCCCAAACCTCCCCTCGGTGAAACAAGAGTGGTCCAGTGGAAAGGCAAGGACGGCCATGCGGTCGAAGGACTGCTTACTCTTCCCGTCGGATACACCTCAGGTAAGCGCTATCCAATGGTCCTGAACATCCACGGAGGCCCGTCAGGTGCGTTCGACGAAACATTCATCGGCGCGGCGGGACTGTATCCCATCGCTGCCTTCGCTTCGAAGGGATTTGCGGTGCTGCGTCCAAATCCGCGTGGATCCACGGGCTACGGCCGGGATTTCCGGTCGGCCAATGTCAACGATTGGGGCGGTGGCGATTACAACGACCTGATGACCGGAGTCGATTCAGTGATCGCCCAGGGCATCGCCGATCCGAACCGCCTGGCCGTGATGGGCTGGAGCTACGGCGGATACATGACCAACTGGGTGATCACACAAACCACGCGGTTCAAAGCTGCCGCCACCGGCGCAGGTCTCTCGAATATGCCCAGCATGTGGGGCACGAACGACATCCCAACCTTGCTGGAAGACTACTTCACGGGTCCCTGGTTCGAACAGACCGACCGTTATCTCAAACTGTCGCCGCTCTATCACGTGAAGAACGTGACCACGCCGACCCTGATTCTGCACGGCGAGCAGGACGTCCGCGTTCCCACCTCACAAGGCTACGAGATGTACAACGCGCTGAAACGCCGAGGTGTCGAAACACAGATGGTGGTGTACCCGCGCACCCCGCATGGGCCGCGAGAGCCGAAGTTCATGCTCGACATCATGCAGCGTCATCTGGATTGGGTGGAGAAGCACCTCTGAGCCTTCGCCCGCCGAGCGAATCTGCGCTGTATCGCTGAGCCGATCACGAATCCCTTCGCGTGTTCTTGATGTACAGATCACTTGGAGGGATCTTATGACACGAAAAACAATAACCACACTACTGCCCGGCGCTGCCGTACTGTCTGGGCTCGCTGCCACAAACGCTCGCCCGGATGGACCGCCCATCAAGACGTATTTCAGCAAAGAGCAGCGCCTCGGAAACGGCACAATACGAACGTGTGTGACGCTTGCCTCGTCGCGACGACGAAGGAGGCCGCCGCGTGCCGACCGCGATTGGCATCGAGTAACCCTGGATTATTCACTTTCCTCACCAGGCGCGGGCAATCGCCGTTTCAATACGCGATGGTGGATGGAACCCAGAGGGACACCCGCCTTCCATGTACCAGGTGCCACTTCGATTTCCACTTCTACATTCAGGACCTGCAAGACGTCATGAACATCAAGCCTGGGCCATGTTCTGGTCTGGATTGCAACGACTTCAACACAGCTATGAAACCGGTGCCGCCACAGTTCACCCCGGCCGGCTATATCAACGTAGGCGCAGTGGAGCCGTACATGGGCAACCATCTGATCGATCCGGCTTCGCCTGAGTTCAACGGCCAGCCCTTCACCCGGACTTTTATCTATGGTGCATACGACGGCAACATCACTTTTGAAGAGGCGATGATTACTCGAGCGTTGCTGCTGTCGAAACCAGCCGAGCGCACGCCGTTCGGCCTGGCGCAGGCCTACTCAGAGACGGGCTACTGGCCTATCAAATACTGCACAGTCTACAATCCGCGGACAGACACGTACAGGATCTCGCTCGAAGGACTCACCTACCGCGTTGCCCCCGGCAATCGCCGGCACGATTAACCGCTTGATCCGCAACGGCGTGCCGTCCCGCTACGAAAGTTCTTGGACGGCGCGGCGTACGCCACATTGTGGCCGGGCGTCGGACGGAATCGCGGAAAGCGACAGCCGCGTTTCCTGGAAGTACTTGCCCGGATCCGTCACCGGGCGGCACGCCGGAATCGGCTGTTCCCGCGTTAAATTCAGGCAGTCTGCTGGGCGGCCTTCCGAGCTTCCGCCGAGTCGTAGCTTTCGCCGTAGATCGCTGGCACCTTAGCTCCGGTCGGCCGCAGATACATCGACAACTGTCCACGATGATGAATCGAGTGATGCAGCAGGAAGTTCAGGTACATCACGGCTGGAAGCTGGAAGATGCCGCGGAAGTCTATGGTTCTGACTAACTGCTCATTCGACAGTTTCGTTAACTGGTCGAAACGAGGCGCGAAATTGTCTGTGTACCAGAATGCAAGATCCGCAGAATTTCGGATCGAGTTCGGGAGAGGCCTGGGGCTCAAATCAAACTCGCCCGCAGGCAGAGCTTCCATGAACCGCATTTCCGTGGACACGATGTGCCATGCCAAATCCAACGCGCTCTTCGAGACTTCATCCGGACGATAGTCGCCCTTTTCGAGAGGAATCGCTTCGATGACGGTCTTCGTGATGCGGTGCTCGTTCTTCAGTGCCGGAAGGTACACGCCATGGAGCAAGAAATGACCTTGATCGGGTTGGAGTTTCTGCATTCGTACAGAATAGCTCAACTGGGGTCCTGTGGAGCAACAGACGGTCGAGGTCCGACGCTTTCGAAAACTGGTTCAGCGCTTCAGTTCTTCCGCGATTTCGCCGGCCGCCTTGCGCGCCTCCTCGACCGCGCCGATCGGGAAGCTGATAGCGCCTACCTTGGCGTGTCCGCCGCCGCCATAACGTTCGCAGATCGTGGCCAGATTGTGCTTCACGGGTACCGGCGCCCACGGATTCGATCCGACGGAAACCTTCGTCCGGAAACTCGATGTGCTCACGGAAACCGTATACACAGATGCCGGAAACAGGTAATACGGAATGAACTTGTTATAGCCTTCCAGTTCCGTGCCGATCAGGTCGAAGTACACGACGCCGCCATCGCAGGATGCCTTCTGCCGGATGATATCCATCGACCAGAGATGACGCTGATAAAGACCCGCGTAGATGGTCTGAATATCCGGATCCTCTACGATCGCCGAGAGCGGCATTGCTCGCATCATCCGGATTATTTTTTGCACGATGTCGGACCCTTTTCCGTTTTCGATCACAAGCGTTAACTTGGTGGCGGGTGCCAGCAGCGAAACGGCTTCGTCCGCGTTACTATATTGCGCCCCATCGACGATGTCAGCCCATCGAACTAAGTCCGCCAGGTCAGGCGCATCGTAACCCCAGCCCTCTCTCAGGCTTGTAGCGATGAACATTGTGCAGGAACGGAAGCTCGCATCGTAGCGCTTCTTCGGGTCGTGATTACGCCGGTGGTGCTGTGCGTCCTCGGCGCTCAGGAACGCGCTCTGATGATGATCGAACCACCAGGTCAGTCGCGGGTTGGCCGAATATTTGAAGTCCACGATGACGTTTTCATCTCCGTCAAACTGTGCGTCTTCGAAGATTTGGGAAGCTTTATGGGCCATCCCCGTATACAGGAATTCGGCATCCGGATGCACTCGATCCAGCATGAAACGCGTGAAGTACGCCGCCGACGCAGCGCCGTCGAAGCAGTGATCGTGATAGAAGATTCTCACCAGCATGAATATCCGTTACGAAAAATGGCTTCGCTCCCCCTTTGGCGGAGCCATTCCTACTCCGGCGCGATTTAGCAGTTTCGGTAAACCAGCATGCAGGCGAGCACAGAATAGCTGACCATTATACGGTAGCCGTGGTCCTTAATGCCATCAGCTTTTCAATATGCTTGCCGAGGATATCGCATTCAATGTTGGCGCGGTCGCCGGGACGACGCTGTTTCAGGCAGGTTAGTTCGTGAGTGTGAGGAATGATCGTAATCCCCATGAGCCCATTTTCGAGGCTAGCAACCGTTAGGCTGATTCCGTCGACGGCCACCGATCCCTTGTGAACCAAATAGCGGTCGAGTTCCGGGGGAACACGAATCTCAAGCCACCAATTATCGCTGCCCAGCAACTCATACGAGACGATCTCGCCAGTCCCGTCCACGTGGCCTTGCACGATGTGTCCGCTCAAACGGCTTGTGGGCAGGAGCGGGCGTTCCAGGTTCACCAGGGATCCCGGCCTCAGGCCGCACAAATTAGTGCGCAGCAGGGTTTCCGGAGCAAGGTCTGCGGCAAACGAAACGGCGGTGAGATCGACAGCGGTGAGACAGACTCCGTTCACCGCGATGCTGCATCCTTCGCGTGCGTCCTCCATCACTGTCTTGCATTGGACCCGCAAACGCGCGCCGGTCGGTTGCTCGCTAAACGCGATTACCGCGCCCGTTTCCTCGATTATTCCGGTGAACATCAGTCGTATTCCTTTTCAGTCCAGGCTTCCACGGCGAACTCGTCCGGCGGGATCGAGTGCAGTTGCACGTCGTGGAAACGAATCGCGTCCCTGCGCCTGCGACGGCCCGCTCCCCCCGCAACCGGCAAGGACTGCATGCCACCCAGGATCTTGGGCGCGTAATAGAAAAAAATTTTATCGACGATGCCCGCCTCAAGAACGGCCCAATTCAATTTGCTGCCCGCTTCGATCATGAGCGAGAGATATCGCTCACGAGCCAGGTACTCCACAACCCCACGCGGACTGGTGCGACCATCGGGGCCGTCGCAGATAATCACCGTCACGCCGCGATCTTCCAGCGCCTTGCGCCGGGACAAGGAGGCGGCCGACGTCGTGACCGCAACTACGTCGCCGCGGCAGCTGGTTACCATCTTCGACGAAAGCGGCAGCCGCAACTGCGAGTCGAGAATGATTCGGAGCAGCGGACGGCTGCGCTCCTGTCCTGTGCGGTCCGTGAGAAGGCAGTCGTCCGCCAGAACCGTGCCGATGCCGGTCAGGATCGCGTCATGATTGTGACGTAGGCTCTGAACGTGGGTCCGGGCTCTCTCGCTGGTAATCCAACCCCGGTTGTCCTCCGGGGCTGCGATCTTGCCGTCCAGCGTCACCGCGGCTTTCAGCGTCACCAGCGGCCCGCCAGTCTCCATCGAATGCACGAAGGCCTCGTTCAGGCGCCTGGCTTCCGCTCCGTAATCCCGCGCCAGTTCCACTTCGATGCCGGCCTCTCGCAGCCGCCGGATTCCTTCCCCTCGCACCAGCGGATTCGGATCCTCCATGGCCACCACGGCGCGTGCGATCCGAGCCTGAATCAAGGCGTCCGCGCAGGGCCCGGTGCGTCCCCGATGCGAACATGGTTCGAGCGTCACGTACAGAGTGGCGCCGCGGGCCCGCTCCCCCGCCTCCTCCAGCGCCACGATCTCGGCGTGCTTCACGCCTGCCCACGTGTGGTAGCCGCGGCCGACGACCTCGTCATCCTGGATCAGCACAGCGCCCACCGCGGGATTCGGGCTCGTGCGGCCTAAACCCCGCCGCGCCAGGTCGAGCGCCTCGCGCATGCCGGACATCATTGCTCGAATAGCGACTGGATGAATTCCTCCGGCTCGAACGGCAGAAGATCGTCAGCCTTCTCGCCTACACCGATGAACCGGATCGGCAGGTTCAACTCCCGCGCAATCGCAACCACCACGCCGCCCTTTGCCGTGCCGTCCAATTTGGTCATCACAATCCCGGTGACGCCGCTCGTCTCCGTGAATTTGCGAGCCTGCTCCAGGCCGTTTTGCCCTGTGGTGGCGTCCAGTACCAGCCACACTTCATGCGGAGCGCCCGGCACCACTTTCGCGGCCGTTCTTCGCATCTTCTCCAACTCGGCCATGAGGTTCTCTTTGGTGTGCAGGCGGCCTGCCGTGTCGATGATGACGTAGTCCACCTTGCGAGCCTTGGCGGCCTGCACGGCATCGAACACCACCGCGCTAGGATCGGCGCCCGCCTTCTGGCGGATGATCTCCGTCCCGGTGCGCTGTCCCCATACTTCCAGTTGTTCGATGGCCGCCGCGCGAAATGTGTCGGCCGCGCAGAGCAGAACGGTGCGGCCCTCCGACTTAAACCGGTTTGTGAGTTTCCCGATCGTCGTCGTCTTACCGGAGCCGTTGACGCCCACCACCATGACCACGGCGGGCGGTTGCGAAACGTGCGCCAGGGGGCGGTCAGTGGCCTGCAGAGCTTCGAGCAGATGCTCGCGAATCAGTTGTTTCAGCTCCGCGCTATCGTTAATCAGCTTGCGATCCACCCGCAGCCGGATCTGCTCCAGAATCTCAGTGGTGGTCCGCACCCCGATGTCGGCGGTGATCAGCGTGTACTCGAGTTCCTCGAGCAGATCGGCATCGATCTCTTTCTTCCCGGAAACGAGGTCCTCGACGCGGTCCACCAGACCCGCGCGGGTCTTCTGAATCCCGGCTTTGAGCTTGTCGAGAAGATTAGGCTCTTGAGGGACGGAGCCGAAAAGCGTTTGAATGGCCATGAACTGCTGGTAAAATCGATTGTACCAGCGTGGCGTTACTCAGCCCTAAGCGGGCTTCCACTCCTTGCCGTCGACGTCCGTCAGGGTGAGGCTGCACTGGCCTGAAAGAATTCCTTCCAGGCGCACCTTTCCTTCTTGATCGAATGCACCTTCCCTGAATGACGAATCAGGCAGTTGGATGCGATACTTCACATCCGGCACTGGGTTACCGTCGGAATCCTGCAATCGAAACTCGATCCAGTCGGTCTTGCACGGGAGAATCAGACTCTGCCCTGGCGACTGCTCGCCCATCGACTTCATCTGATCGTTGCGAATTGTCAACATGGAGTGACCCGAAGTTATGGTAATCCGGTTTGCAGAGCACGGCAAGCTGGCAGCGGCGTTCGAGTTGCGCTGACACAAAGCTATACTTGCAAAGCACCCGTCTCACTTCGATCGCGCAGACAGGGCTCGTGCGATAAGTTCCCGGGCCCGTTGGACCGTGTTGCGCAAGCGCGGGTGTAGGTCGCGTCGCGCCAGCGCTTTGTCGGCCAGCGCCGACGCGGACCGCAGCGCGTCGATGGCGGCGGTTCGCCACGAGGGAGGCTCAGAAATTCCAGATTCAATGCCGAACCAGTTTTGACGGAAATCGAAGACCGATTCAGTAACTCCTTCGGCTATGGCGCGCTCCGCGGTGCGCGAGAGAATGTGGTCCGCAGTGCGCAGAATTGCTGGGTCGCGTCGGGCCGGCACAATCGATACATGGAGGCATTGGACCCGGCTTTCGGCGGGCACGTCCGTGTCAAGCATCATCGACTCGAACAATGCGAGCGCGCGAGGGCTCCGGTTGTTCGTTAACAGTCGCGCGTTGAAGGCGAAATATCCTTCCTCGTTGGACCGCTGTATGACGTACGCTGTCTTTTCGCTCATGGGCTTTATCCCGGCGAGCAATTCCAGAACGAAGCTCTTGCGGTCGCCTTGGGCCACAAATGCCGGATCTTCGGCGAGGGTCAGACAGAGTTCGACGACCTCTGGCGTCGGATGCTCGGCAAGCGCCTTCATCACGCGGCTCAGATGGCGCGTTTGAAAACCGCTCAGGTCGTCCAGACGGGCCAGAAAACTGGGGTTACGGAGCAGCTGCCCGAGTAGGAAGAGATCGTTCGCATTGCCGGAACGAGCCAGTGAGGTTGCCGCGCGCTCCAGCTCATCGCGGTCAATGGAGGACTTCAGGACTTCCTGTGGAGTGGAGTTCTGGTTGCTTGCCTGTTGACCGCCTCCAGCCCCGGCCACCGCCGCCGATAGAGCCACCACCATAGCGAGCAGCTGCGGGACGTGCATCGAACTCCTCGAGTCAGGCACGCGCGGCCAACAGGGCCCGGACAATCTCCGTGGTTTCCTCTATGGCCGGCGGCAGCGTGGCAGGCAGATTCGGCCGGGGCTTTGCCCGCGCCGCCAGACTTAGGACAAAACGCAGAACATCATCGGAAGCCGTCCGCCACGCCGGAGGCGTAGGCCCGTGTAGCAGAAACCATTCAGGTTGATAATCGAACACGGATTCGATTGCCGCCGTGGCAACCGGCGGTTCGAGATCATCGCCCATCAGTGCGGCAACCATGTGCAGAATCGTCAGCCTAGTGCGGTAGGGCAGGATGCCTTTGTGCATTAGTTCGACCCGAGACTCGACATCCACATCTTTCTGGTTCATCATCGACCGAAACAGGTCGAGCGCCACCGGGCTGCTATTCGCGGCAAGCAGCAGCGCGTCATAAGCAAAGTAGCCCTCCTCGTTGGCGCGTCGGAACGCCTCGGCGCTCTCAGGCGTCATGGGCGCTACCCGCGCCAGTGCCTCGAGGACCAGCGACTTACGATCGTGCTCGAGATACACGGGCTCATCCGCGAGATGGAGGCAGAGACGCACCACCTCGGGGCTTGGTCTTTCGATAAGCGGCGACAGAACACTGGTGAGATGGAGAACTCGGTTGGAATTGTCGGGCTCGTCAAGCCGGTCGAGAAATTCGGCGCTGCGTAGCTGCTCGCCCAGAGCTTCCAGCGCTTCGGGGTCATCCGATGACGCAAGCTCTGTAGCGGCAGTCTCCAACTCGTCGGGACTGGTGGAAGTTTGTAGCACCTCCGTGCGCTCGTCAATCCATTGTCGTCGCGTGTCAGTCGGCATGTTGAACTTGTCCCTTGCCCTGCGCCATCGCTACGGGTTCCGTAGTAGGACCTCGCTGAGGCGAATGGTCTTCACCTGTACGATGTCCAGATTTTCCGCAGTCGTCACGTTCAACTGCGGGAACATCAGGTTTTTCGTTTTCGGCGTTCTGACGCCATCCGGGAAAGGATCGGGCTTGGAGCCGGGCGACGCCAGGACGCCTGGGGGAATCCGGTGCCTGAGCCCGAGCACGTGCCCCACCTCGTGCGCCAGCGTGGAACCGTAGATCATATCGGCGTTCGCCGGCGCCCCGACCTGCGTGACGAACGCATCGACGGAAGTCGTGGGTACCGTGATTCCCCACAGCAAATTGATGTTCCTGGCGCCATTCGCCGGGGTCGCCGGCTGGGGGCCTATGAATAATTGCGACAGGACCACCATGTTGACTTGACTGACCGGAGTATCGCCGGGAATACCCGTCTTCTTGATGAGAGAAGATGAGGGCACACCCTTGTCCCTGAGGACGCCGCCTTTGGCATGGTTCGTGGGAATGAATTGCGCCTGAGCCAGCGTTCTCGATGGGTTCGCCGCTGTGCCGCCCGCCAGCGACTCGATGTACGCAAAGGTGATGATCTCATTTCTCGCGTTCACGCGGACAGCTCCCTCCGCGGCCGAGTTGCCGGAATCCTGAGCCCTGAAGGTCATCGAGATCTGGTCTACCACAACATCGAAATGTCCGGGCTGCGCGGCGCCGCCAGCGCCAGTAAACTGAGTAACCGAGACGACGTGCGGGTCAATCGCTGCCAAGCCGATTTTCGGGTTTCCGGTTTTCCGCGCCACCTCGGCCGAATTATCCGGAATCAACTCGATTCCTACTTGCCGCAAATAAATGTTAGTCGCCTGGATGTGCCTGAGAGCGTCAGGGTGGGATCTTGTGGGACCATGCGCGAGTTTTCCCGGCTTCCCGGGCTTGCCGGGGCTGGCCGGGACCGCCGGTACCGCGTTCGTCGAGATGCGATTGATGCGATACTTAACCTGCCTTAGCGGGACGACATTCGCCCGGAACATACCGTAGCCGAAGCCTCCCGAGTAGGGCTGCACCAGTACGTCGCCTTCTTTCGTTCCAAATATCTCAATCTTCGTTCCGCGTTTGGCGGGCTCAGCGTTGCGGAAATCGGCCTTACCTTTGTAATCGCCGCCATCATCGCCGATGACCCACCAGGCGAGCCGGTCATCGTCGTCGGTCCACGCAAGGTTAGGCTCGATGCCGAGCGCCGCAGGCGTTCCTGGTGTTCCAGGCGTCGTCCCTGCTGCAGGCACTGCCGGCACAGCAAACTTAATCATCTCGAGCTTGGCCACCTTCTTGGTGTCGGCCGTGTCCGCTCCGGTCAGAATCACAACAGCCGCTGGATTCCGGATAGAATTCAAATCGTCCGTGGCGGTGAAGTTCTCTCCGGATGCGACAGAATCTATCGTCACCTGGACCACCGTCAGGCGATGGCGCCGCAGAAATACGCCCAGGTCGCTGGTCACCCGAACTTGGAGCAAGGTGTCATCCAGCTTCGTACTCAAGCCTGTCGCCGTCAGCTTGAGTACCTGTTTGTTGGCGTCCGTCAGGGTGAGAGGCGCGCCCCCTTGTGCCGTCCACAGAAAAGCGCTGGGCACAGCGCGTAACACAAAAGGCCGTACTTCGATTGGAAAATTCCGGCCTGCAATCAGGGGCGCCGGGAAAAACGTCGACCGTGTGGCGCGCAGCGGTTTTTCCGGGACAATCGCGACTGTATGAACGTCCGCGGGTTTCTTGTTACTGACGATCTCGGAATGCACAACGGTAATCGACACCCGGTCGCCGTCGCCATCCAAACCGTCAATGCCGAGTTGATAGGTGTTGTCGCGGGCGCTAGCGCTCTCCGTTACGCCTTCCACAAAAAAAGTAGTTGCCGTGTTCGTGGAAAACAACGTGTGGCGCGGTGCAACCACGACGTCGGACGCCGAGGGCGTCTCCTGCGTGAACGTTGCGGCGTTAGAGCCGATTCGCACGAGGACCAGTTGCCGGTTCAGCGCTGAGAAACCGGTTGTCTTGACGGGCTGAACCATCAGCATGGCGCGTTCCTGGATCTTCGCGGCATCTTGAATTGGAACGGGCCGCCCTAGAAAGAACTTGTCATCGGGAGGAGTCGCGGGCGCGACCGCCGGCGCTTGCGGCAGAGGCACGGGGGCGGTGGTCGCGTTGACCCTGGGAGCGCAAATGTCCAGAATCAGTTCAATCGCCGTCATCCGCGCGACGGCATCCGGCCCGGGTTTCTTCGTGCCGCCCGACAGATGCAGTGTCATAACAAAGTCCCGCATGGTGGCGCTGGCTACCGCCCCTTCGGCGAACAGGCTGACGCCTGGACCGGTGGGGTCAAGTTGCGATCCCTTGAAGTTGTTGTCCGTGCCGTTGAACGTCAGCGGGGTCTTGCTGGCGGCGGTGGGAAAGAGAAGGATATTTTTCGGATTGTTGACCGTCAACAGTCCGGCTCCATCGAAAGGTTTGTCCGTTTTGAGCACAACCTGAACACGCTGCGGATTGGTGTAGCGCTTCTTAACAAGGACGATGTCTTTCAGCGGCGTAACAGCGCCAACCGTCGGCGCGGCTGCCGAAACAAAGGACGATGACGCCGCCGGCGCACCCGCCGCACTCACGGTGGAACCTGCTACGGCGAAGAGAATCAGAGGATTCACTCCGAGCAAGATCACCGGAGGAGCCGGCTTCACTCGTTCACACGGCGAATCGTCGGAGATGATCTGGTAGAAACGGCACGCGAAGGTATCGGCGGTATCGTCAAATTCGCGGCGCACGGCTTGGGGATTGCGGCGCGCTTCCGCGTCCGGGAAAAATCTCTTCTTGCAAGCGGCCACGCCCTCCTTCGCTCTCGGACAGGGCCACACGGTGGGGTTCACCCGCCGCCCCGGCGCAAACAGGAGAGCGACTACCCGCCGGTTGGGCGCATTCTCCCGGTTCCGTTCCGTGTGTTCCGCGGCTGCCGCAAACGCCGCGGTTTCGCTTCGCGAGAACACCCGAAGCGGGTTGAACTCGCCACAGCCCTGGAAATCGCCCTTACCGCCGGCATCTTTGTTACGGGCAAGAAAATCGCTGGTCTTGTTCAGCTTCAGCTTGGGTCCGCAGAGCGCATCCATGTACGCTCCATAGAGAGCTTTGCGCGTGCTGGGCCCGGCCACTCCGTCCACGCCGAGGTTGTTGGCTTTCTGAAATGTGCGGATTGCCGACTTCGTTTCATCACCCGCTATCCCGTCGATTTCGATCGGGCTCTGTACCGTGGACAGCATGGTCTGAATCGATCGCGTACTCCAGTCATCGTCCTTTACCGCGGGCGTGAACAAGCCTTCCCATAGATCCACGTCGCGCACCAGCATGGCGTAGAATGCGGTGGCCCGGCGGCCACTCAGCACTTTATTTAAGTCGTCGTCGCCCTCTGGATCGGCATGCCCGAAAATTGAGAGAGGAGGAAAAATGTCGCTGCCGGTAGCGGGATCCTGTACCTTGTTATCGTCCCGCAGCTGGGCCAGCTTCGGCAGGTGGTCCTTCATCTCAGGCCGGATGAAAGACAAACCAAAATCGAACAGCAGATCCTCTACTTTGAAGCAGGCCTTCGGGACCAGGCGCTCGCCCAACGTGTTGAACTCGTTGCCCGTAGTCGGGGCGGCGAAGACGGTCAACGGCGCAGCGCCTGTTTGACTCGCCGCTACCGCTCCGCCGGAGGTCGAGGCCTCAATCGCCGTGTCTCTCATAAAAGGGCTCTCAACTGCCGTGCAGGTCCTGAAGCTTGCTTTGAGTCGCGGCATCACACACACCCGTTACAGGCAGTCCTGAGTCGCACTGAAACTCCTGAACTGTGCGAGCGAACAAGTCGTCGTCGACCTGTTCCAGCGGGCGGGTGATATATCCGAGATTGCTCAGCCGGGCCTTCTGGCCCGTCACTTCCTTAACTGGATCCAGATGACCGATCTTGATGGGGACCGACAGATCGAAAGGAACCAACGGATCTTTAAACACGAGCACGGCTTCCTTGTCGGCAGGAGAAATTGGTACCTCGAGCCGGCCATCTCCGTCGGTAGTGAGCCGGCGTGAGGCGCCGTCAATCTGAAGCTCGCACTCGGTATTGGCCAGCGGCTCGTTATCGAAGTCTCGGAGCGCAAGGCGGAGAACTAGCTTCGCGCCACCGATCTGAAATCGATGGGTCTGACCGGTTGAGCGATCTTCCTTCTTGTGCTCTTTATCCGGAATGCGGAGCACATCGCCTGGAAAAAGTACGTTGGGACTCTGCCGTAGTTCTTTCAGCTCGGCGTTTTCCGGGTGGTTCCATATAGTCGTGTAATCGCGGAAGCCATACGCCAACGCGATTTGCGATAGATGTTCGCCCTGTTGGACTACGTGCTCGGTCGACATTGCCACCCACTTGCGCCCTTTCGCGGATACAGCCAGGATGCATAATACCATGCCAAGTGGTTTGATCTTTCTCGATTTAGCTTCTAACCGGATAGTCGGATAGAGCAAATCCCTGGACCGCGATTACCCCTGCAACGCCCGGAACTGGCCGAGCATCAAAAGCTTAGGCGCAAGTCCCATCGATAGGCACCCAACCCCACGTTAGAATAGAAGGCAGACACCATGGTAGACGCGATCCTCGCGAAAATTTTCGGGACGAAGAACGAACGCGAAGTCAAACAGATTCGCCCGCTCATCACCGCCATCAACGACCTCGAACCCGAGATTCAAAAGCTCTCCGACACAGAACTGGCCGCTAAGACCGTCGAGTTTAAGCAGCAACTGGCCAACGGCGCCAAGCTCGATGACATCCTCGTACCCGCCTTCGCCGTTTGCCGCGAGACGGGTCGCCGCATGCTGAATATGCGGCATTTCGATGTGCAGCTCATCGGCGGCGTCGTCCTGCACCGCGGCAAGATCGCCGAAATGAAAACCGGTGAAGGTAAGACGCTGGTGGCCACGCTGCCGGTCTATCTAAACGCGCTCGAGGGCAAGGGCGTGCACGTCGTCACGGTCAACGATTACCTGGCCAAACGCGACTCGGAATGGATGGGGCGCATCTACCGTTTCCTCGGTCTGGACGTCGGCGTCATCGTTCACGATCTCGATGATGGCGAACGCCAGCGCGCCTACCACGCCGACATCACCTACGGCACCAATAACGAGTTCGGCTTCGACTACCTGCGCGACAACATGAAGTTTCGTCTGGAGGATTGCGTCCAGCGCCCGCATCACTTCGGCATCGTCGACGAAGTGGACTCGATCCTGGTGGATGAAGCCCGAACCCCGCTCATCATCTCCGGCCCTAGTGAGGAGTCGACGGATAAGTACTACCGCGTGAATCGCATCATTCCCAAGCTGGTGCGCGGCGAGGTTATCGAAGGCAAGGAGCCCGGCGAGAAATACTACACCGGTGATTACACGGTCGAGGAAAAGCACCGCTCGGTGGCACTGACCGAAGAAGGCTTCGACAAGTGCGCGCGGATGCTCAACCTGCCCAGTCTCTGGGACATCGAGCACATGGAATGGAAACACCACGTGGAGCAGGCGCTCAAAGCCCACGTGTTGTTCCTGCGCGATCGCGATTATGTCGTGAAGGACGACGAAGTCCTGATCGTCGACGAGTTCACGGGCCGTCTTATGCCCGGCCGGCGCTGGAGCGATGGACTCCATCAGGCCGTCGAGGCCAAGGAGGGCGTAAAAATCCAGCGCGAAAATCAGACGCTGGCCACCATCACCTTCCAGAATTACTTCCGCATGTACAAGAAGCTCGCGGGGATGACCGGTACGGCCGAGACGGAAGCCGCCGAGTTTCAGAAAATCTACAACCTGGACGTGGTCGTGATCCCGACCAACCGTCCGATGATCCGCAAAGAGAATGCGGATATCGTGTACCGCACGGAAGAGGAAAAATTCCGGAACGCCGCGAAGGAGATCAAGGAACTATACGAGAAGGGTCAGCCCGTGCTGGTAGGCACCATCTCGGTGGAGAAGTCGGAGCGGCTCGCGGCTCAATTGAAGAAGATGGGCGTGAAGCACGAGGTGCTGAACGCGAAGAATCACGAGCGGGAAGCGTTCATCGTCGCTCAGGCGGGCCGCAAATCAGCGGTCACTGTATCCACCAACATGGCCGGCCGCGGCACGGATATTCTCCTCGGCGGTAATCCCGAGTTCATGACCAAGGAGTACTTCCGGAAGGAAGGTAAAGATCCCGATGCGCTGCAGACAGCCGCCATGGGGAGTCCCGAACGCGCTAACTGGGACACCGTCTTTGCCCGCTTCAAGGCCGAAACCCAGAAGGATCACGATGAAGTGGTGGCCCTGGGCGGTCTCATTATCGTTGGTACGGAGCGCCACGAATCGCGCCGTATCGACAATCAGCTTCGTGGGCGCGCCGGCCGCCAGGGCGATCCCGGAGCGTCGAAGTTCTTCCTGTCGCTGCAGGACGATCTGCTTCGCATCTTCGGCGGAGAGCGTATGCAGAATCTCATGCTCCGCTTGGGCATGGAAGAAGATGTGCCGATCGAATCCGGGCTGATCACCAAGCGCATCGCCGCCGCGCAGAAAGCTGTCGAGGCGCAAAACTTCGCAGCTCGAAAACACATCCTCGAGTACGACGATGTCATGAACAAACAGCGTCAGGCCATCTACGGCTGGCGCCGCCAGCTGCTGGAGGGTCAGGATCAGAAGTCCCGTGTTATGGAGATTGTCCAGAACATCGCGGGCTCGTGCCTGGATACGCGCTGCCCGGAGAACACCCATGAAGTGAACTGGGATTGGTCCGGACTGCAAACCGACCTGCTGACGCAATTCGGCGTAAAGATCAACGTCCCCGAGTTGATGAAGCTCGATCGTCGCGAGGTGGAAGCTTCCATCATGGACCAACTCACCAGGCGATACGAAGAAAAGGAAGCGCTGGTGGGCCCCGAGATCATGCGCGAGACCGAACGCATGCTGATGCTGAACGTCATCGATAACCAGTGGAAAGATCACTTGCTCTCGATGGATCACCTGAAAGAAGGCATCGGCCTGCGGGGATATGGGCAGAAGGACCCATTGGTCGAATACAAGAAAGAGTCCAAGGTGATGTTCGACGATATGATCGAACGCGTCGAGGACGAGTCCATTCGGTTCCTGTACTTCCTCCAGCGCGCCGACAACGAAGACCGGCCGTCTCTTCCCTATCCGGACATCGACGATGACGAGGAGGATGACGACGCCGGGGAGCCAGTGGCTGTGGCGTCCCAGCCCAGCCGCGAGGCCCAAAATGCGGTTCTGGACTTCACTAAAAATATCCAGAGGAAGAAGGATAAGGAACTGGCAGCGATCCAGTTCGCCGGTGGTGACGGTTCAGCCGCGGCGAGTCAGCCGCTGATTGCCAAAGCGAAAGCCGGGAGAAACGACCCTTGCCCCTGCGGCAGCGGCAAGAAGTACAAAAAATGTTGCGGTTCATAAGTCTCGGGTGGCGCAGGCGCTCGGGCGTGCCGTGTTCCCACTCCTGTAAACACGCACCGCGATGGTCCACGCTACTCGCACTGGCGTTAGCCTGCATCGCCACAGGGCCAACAAATGCCGCGATACTGCCAGACCGCTTGGCCGGCGCGATGAAGTCCGAGGCCAAGACCGTCCAGCCCGCCGACCCTGCGCTGTTCGAAGAATACGGGTTCGAAGGGGGGGAACAGGCAGTCTTCGGGCCCACCACCCTCATCGCCTGGCGCTTCCACGATTCGACTGGCGCGATGGCGGCGTTTCAGGCGGTTCGCCCCCAAGATGCCAGGTCGGTGGAGTCCAAGCTCAACAAACTCGCTGCGCTCACTCGTCAGGGCGCTCTATACGACTACGGGAATTACCTGGTCCAGGTAACTGGAAAGGTCCCCAGCGAAGAGGATTTGGCGCAGGTATATCTGGCGCTGCCTAAGGTGGAGCAGTCACCGCTGCCGATAATCAGCAGCTATCTCCCTGCACAAGGTCTCATTTCGAACTCCGAGCGGTATATCTTAGGTCCCGTTTCGCTGCAGAAGTTCGACCCGGGTATCCCGCCCTCCGTGGCGGCGTTCCACATGAGCGCCGAGGCTCAATACGCGCGCTACCGGACGAAATCCGGCGAAATGGGTATGGCGATCTTCAGCTACCCGACCCCCGGCATAGCAAGAGAGCGCGCCGAAGATCTGGCCAAGATCCCTGGCCTGATCCCCAAGCGAACCGGCCCCCTCGTAGCTGTCATCTCCGGCAATGCGGATCCGGACACCGCTGAACGTCTACTGGGAAAAGTGAACTATCAGGCTTCAGTCACCCTCAACGAGAGGGCGCCGAACCACGAGGTGAAAAGCTTCGCCCGAACGATCCTCAATTACATGGCGTTTGCCGGTCTGATTATCGTGTTTTGCGTGCTCTCCGGAGTCATTTTCGCGGGCGTTAGGATCCTGTCCCGCCGGATCGGTCCAAAGGGCGACGACGGCGGGATGATCACTCTTCATCTGGAAGGTAAGTAGATTTTTGAACTTTGGTTGATGGCCTTCGGATTGCTCAGGGCCGTTTTGGACGGCCGGCGGACTCCCGCTCGTAACATACCCGTTTTCTCAACCTTAGAACGAAAGTGATGGCAGTAAAACCGGTGTGGAAATGCTTTTTCCACAGTCTGTGGAAAACTCTCCAACTCGGGAAGTCCCGAGCCAACAAGGGTTTGCCGTCGATTTCGCAGCAGCGATATTTGGGGTTGACAGCCCTCCTCCCGGAGCCCTAATATCCAATCAACATACAGGTTTTGACGGTTGCGAATCCGTCGAATCTGATTCTCCCAATACATCGCCCCGGTAAAACGGGGGTGTCGCGAAGCTCGCCAAAAGGCGAGCTTTCTGCGTTACAGGGGACCCGTTAAACTCGAAGCATGCACCCGCGCCCCCTTGGGCATTTCGCGTCTGTCCCTCAACAATCCTGGCGCGATCGCATTCGTGCGCTGTCTAACGTTCCGCCTCTCCTGCGAATGGTCTGGGACACCAGCCCAGCCCTGACCGTCGGCACCCTGTCGCTGCGCTTGGTCTCCTCGGCCATCCCTGTACTGCAGCTCTGGATCGCCAAGTTGATCATCGACCAGATCGTCCATCCGCGACCCGGGCGCAGCGTATGGACGTTTCTGGCCATGGAGATTGGGATGGCCGTTCTCACCGATGTCCTGGGCCGCGCAACCGGTCTCTGCGACAGCCTCCTGGGCGACCGCTTCACCAATCATGTCAGTCTTCGCTTAATGGAACACGCGACCCGGCTGGACCTGGTCTCCTTCGAGGACCCGGTCTTCTACGACAAGATGGAACGCGCCCGCCGCCAAACGACCTCGCGTCTCGGAATGCTGGCCGTGATCGCCACCATGTGCCAGCAGTTGATCACCTTAGCCTCGCTCTCCGCTGCCGTGATCCTGTTCTCGCCATGGTTCCTGGTATTGCTCGTTGCCACCGTTGTTCCCGCGTTCCTCGGCGAGACGCGGTTCACCATGCTGGCGTACTCGATGCTGTACCAGTGGACTCCAGAGCGCCGCGAGTTAGATTATTTGCGCATGCTCGGAGCAAGTAACCAGAGTGCCAAGGAAGTCAAGATGTTTGGTCTCGGCACCTGGTTAGTGGATCGCTCGCGACAGTTGTTTGAGCGCTTCTATATAGAGAACAAAGCACTTGCCCTCCGCCGGGCGGTTAGCGGCACCCTTTTGAACTTGCTCCCTACGGCTGGATACTACACGGCCTACGGTTTCATTATCGCCCGAACCATTGCCGGCGCTCTCACTCTCGGCGATCTGACCTTTCTGGCCGGCGCATTCTCCCGCTCGAGAGGTCTGATAGAGAGCCTGTTCGGCAGCCTAAACAATATCGCCGAACAGGCCCTCTTCATCAAGGATCTCTTTGATTTCTTTGAGGTAAAGCCCGAAATCGAAACAAAGCCAAATGCGCTGCCGGCACCCCGCCCGATCCGGTCGGGATTCGAATTCCGCCACGTTTCCTTCGCCTATCCGGGTTCTGCGCGGCTGGTGCTCTCCGACGTGAACTTCCACCTCGAGGCGGGTGAGAAGATCGCTCTGATTGGGGAGAATGGTGCCGGGAAAACCACGCTCGTGAAATTGTTGGCCCGCCTCTACGATCCGACTGAGGGCCAGATTCTTCTGGATGGCGTCGACCTAAGGGAATACAGCGTCGAGGACCTGCGCAGCGAGATCGGCGTGATCTTCCAGGACTACATGCGGTACGACATGCTAGCCAAGGAGAACATTGGTCTCGGCCGTATTCAGGAATTGGGGAACGATCTACGCATCCAGACCTCAGCCCGGAAGAGCCTGGCCGACACCGTGATTGATGCCCTGCCGCACCGGTTTGAGCAAATGCTGGGCCGCCGTTTCGAAAACGGGGTGGACCTCTCGGCTGGCCAGTGGCAGAAGATTGCCCTGGCACGAGCCTACATGCGCGATGCCCAAGTGCTCATCCTGGATGAACCGACTGCGAGCCTGGACGCACGCGCAGAATACGAAGTCTTCCTCCGGTTCGCTGACCTGACGCAGGGGAAGATGGCCGTCCTCATTTCCCACAGGTTTTCAACAGTTCGTATGGCGGACCGTATCCTGGTGCTGGAGGACGGCCGCATCCGTGAGCAGGGCACTCATAAGCAGTTGTTGGCGCTCGCGGGCCGTTATGCCGAGTTGTTCGAACTGCAAGCTGCCGGGTACCGGTGAATCCGAAAGCGCCTCCAAATCGCGCAAAACGCTAATTGATGAACGCCTGCGTGGAGTGAACGCCAGTGGCGTGAAGTACGACAGCCATTTTCTCGAGCGCCGATTTGTGGATTTGCGAAACCCGGCTCTCGTTGATCCCGAGCACGCCGCCGATTTCCTTCATCGTCATGTCCTTGGTGTAGTACAGCGAGACCACGGTCTGATAACGATCCGGCAGGGTCTTCATTGCGCTGCCCAGCATGCTGCGCATCTGCTCATGCGAGCACATGGAATCCGGGTGTGAGTCCTGCTTGCACGGAAACTCCGGAGCAGGCATATCTTCGCTCTCGTTGCCGCGCGTGGATGCCGAGATCAGGCCAACATTGCGCAGGTCGATCATCATCTGGCGCAAACGGTCCACATCGATACCGAGTCTCTCCGCGGTCTCGGCTTCGGTGGGGGCGCGATGCAAGATCGCGGTCAACTCACGAGTGACGGCTTCCACCTGTTTGTGCCGGCGCCGCAAATCGCGAGAAGCCCAATCGGATTGTCGCAAACTGTCGAGGATAGCGCCTTTGATGCGATGTTTGGCATAGGCGGAAAAGGCCACCTGCTTTTCCGTATCGAACTTGTCCGCCGCATCAAACAATCCCAGAATGCCCGCATGGATCATATCGTCGACATCCACGTGAACCGGAAGGTTCTCGCGCACTCGAACGGCGATTGCCCGTACCAAGGGCAAATGCTCGAGGACTACGCGGTCACGCTTAGCGACTCGATCGGATTGTTTCTCTGCGGAATTTTTAGCCATGCTCTAAACCTTTTCGCCTTGGATGTTGCGTTCGGACGACTTAGTAAATGCAACCCGGAGACCACGCGCACGGACACACATCCGGCTGAATGACAGCAACGACTTACAACCGCTGTCAGCCGATTTATCGAGGAGTTATCCAATCAAGCGGCAAGAACTGTTCCGATGTGAAACACGCGCTTCGCTTCGGCGATTCCGAATCGGAACGTGGGGTTCCAATCCGCTACCGTCGGAGTGCTCCTTCGATACGTTCACGTGAAGGTCTACTGGAATGTTAGCCAGGAATGACTTCGATTACTCTTAGCGAAAAGCCTTACTGCGAAATGTGAAGAAAGCTGACCGGAATTGAAGAGGGTCTAATATGCAAACTGAGTGGGTATACGAGGGGTAGGCCTAATTTCTTATTCGTCCTGATCATCCCGGCGCAACGTCACAAGCCATGTCTTGAACGCCAGCCCACCGAGAAACACCCAGGTCGCTAGTCGAAATGGACCTTGTAAGGTGACAGTTGCCAGGACGGCCAGTATCGCATAAGCGATCATCGCGAGATAGAAACGAAGCATCACGCGAGTCGTCTCGAAGAGTTAGCGCGAGGGCACATTATAGAAGAATGCGAGTTGCAGTCGAATCTGTTCGCCCCGGAAATCGGTTGGCAGCGGGGGAAAGCGTTGCGATGCGCTAATCGCCGCGACAGCCGCGCGATCGAAAGCTTCCGTGCCGGAGGGCATGACGATCACCAACTTAGGGACGAAGCCGCCCCGATCGATCGCAAACTGGAGCACCACCTTGCCGCGACGCCCGAAGCGCGCGCTTTCAGGGATCACCGAAAACCAGTTCTTGCGGACCGAGGCCAGCACTCGCGTCAGGTAAGGCCTGAAATCGACACCCATCGGATCGCTGAGCATGTCGAGGCTGCTCGCCTGGCGAGGCGTGGATCCGGGCTGCCCCGGTAGCTGGCCGATCCCCGGTGTGATCTCCTGGTCCGCGCCTGTGTCTCCCACGGAGATCCCTCCGGAACCAGGCCGCGCCGCTCCTCGAATGGCTTCCTGAATACCGGTTTTCGGTGCCTCGATCCGCGCCACGCCACCCGGCTTTGCCGAGGGGACACCCGGGGTCTCGAAGGTTAGTTTCGGGCTCTGTTCCTGTTGGATTTGCGGAGGCGGCTTCGGGACTGGCGGGGCGGGCAGGTCAGGCGTTGTGCCGATAAGTGGAGGCGGGGCCTGGGCGATCTTGACTTGCGGCGGCTCCAGCACGGGAACCGGCACCGGGGTCGGGCGTCCTACGGGCGCGGCGGGAGGGTTGGAGGATACCTTCGGTGTTGGGCGCACGCGCGGGGATGCAATCAGGTTCTCGAGTTTCAGTTGCTTGGCCACTTTGGTCCGGTTGGGCTCGCGCTGAGTCAGCAAAGATGGCGGCAAGACTAGCGGAACAGACTTGCGGACGTCGACGCTCTGAACCCGCCGCGCCTCAGGCAGCGGCATGTATTCATTGATAGCTACTGCGCTGAAATAGAATGCAATGTGAACCAGGATGGCGCCGAAAGCCGCCCACCTCGCGCGCCTCCCGCGATCTTCATCCCGCCATTCGGTAAGAAGGTGCAGTTCGGGCTCAGCCGGTAGGACGGGCGGAACCTGCAACGTCATGCGATCGATGGAGAAGACGCTAACACTACCGCGAAGGTTGCCCCTCAGAGCTTTTCAGGGTTTCAGCTACAATACCCGCGTGTTCTTCAATTTTATCAAGGATCTCCAGGGCAACCTGCAGCGCCCGGCCAGCGTCTTCGCCCCCGATCTCGGGTTTTGCGCGGGTCGCCACCGCCCGCAGGAAAGAAGCTAGTTCGAGCTTCAGCGGCTCATCCTTTTCGACGCTCACCGACTGGAACCCGATCTGATTCTCCGGCGAGACTTCGAAAGCCACTAGGTCCTGCCGCGCGTAATCGAGCGACAGATACTGCCTTGGCTGAAACAGCCGAATCTTCCGCACACGCTCCGTGGACACCCGGCTGGCGGTCAAATTCGCGATACACCCGCCCGCAAATGCGAGCCGCACGTTCGCGATGTCTACCTTTGGGGAGAGAATTGAAATTCCGGCGGCGCGGATCTCCTCGGGCAACCGCCTGGTGAGAGCTAAGACAATGTCTATGTCGTGGATCATCAGATCCAGCACGACATCCACATCCAGACTTCGGGGGCTGAATAAACTAAGACGATGAATCTCGAAGAATAAGGGGTTGCGCACCAACTTGCCCAGCGCGGTGACCGCCGGGTTGAACCGCTCCAAATGGCCCACCTGCAGAATCCGGCCGTGCTGTGCCGCCGCACCGATCAACCGCTGCGCCGAGGCAGTACTCTCCGCAATCGGCTTTTCCACCAGCACATCGATTCCATCAGCCATCAGCTCACAGCCAAGGTCCGCATGTGTGACCGTCGGCGTCGCCACCACCGCCGCATCTACCACGCCGCGGAGTCCCCCAATATGCGAAACAGATTCACATTGGAACTGCGCCGCGGCATCAGCGCCTCGCTTCGGATCGGAATCCACCACCGCCGTCAGTTTCACCCCTGGCAACTGCCGCAGCACGCGGAGATGATTCCGCCCAAATGATCCTGCGCCGACAACCGCAACACGGACTGGTTCCAAAGAATCTCCTTTCAGGCCAGCGCTACTCTTCCGGCGGATACCCGACAATCGCTACGCCCGAGCTATTGGCCCGCTCCATCATCTCAACGCGGTCCAGAAACAATGTGCGACCCGCATCAATCGCCATGGCTGTCGTCCCGGTTTCACGCATGACGGCAATCGTTTCCGGCCCCACCACGGGTACATCGTACAGCAGGTGTTTTCGGCGCCTTGAGACTTTCACCAGGCGCAGCGACCTGCCGTTGACCAGCGATGCTGCTCGCCGCAGCATCGCATCTGTGCCTTCCATCGATTCCACGGCTACACACGCCCGATCCGCCACTGCTATGCTCTGGCCGATATCGAAACCGGCCAACGCATTCGCAATCCGCCGCCCATATTCTATGTCGCGCAGTTCGTCGGCATCCGGCTTGCGCGGCGTGAGAATACCTTCACCAGCCAACAGGCCTTTCAACAGGATGGTGGAGTCCACCAGGCGAATGCCTTCATCGTGTAGCACGCTGGCCACACCGCCGATCAGCGCTTCGGTGTTCTTCTGCTTCAGTGATGTGAGCAGCTTAAATAACCGCCAGTCCGGACGAATCGAGGAAAAGATGCTGGCGTGTTTCACCTGCCCGCACATCATCACTTCGCCCACGCCTTCGCTCTTGCAAATGTCGATCAACCGGCTCAGTTGGCCGAGCGAGATCCAGTATGTTTTCCGCGCCAAGGATTCTATTTCGGCGGATGCTTCTTCTTTGATGCCAATGGCTATTACGTCTAGCCCTAATTCACGAGCGGCTTCCAAGGCGAGAATTGGAAACCGGCCATTGCCGGCGATCAGGCCGTAGCTGTGCATTTTATTTGATGAAGCCGCGGCGGCACGTTCCGATGAACTGCAGCAGCTCTTCGATTTCTGCCGTCGCGGGAACTTCGGCGCGAATTTGCTCCAGCGCTTGCGACGTGTTCAGTCCGGCGCGTGTCAACAGCCGAAACGCCTTGTGCAGGGCTTCCACGCTCTGCGCAGTGAAGCCGCGCCGCTCGAGTCCGGTCGCATTCGCACCGTACACTTTAGCGCCGCGCTGGGTCACCACGGTCGCAAACGGCAACACATCCTGCGTGATCACGCTATATCCGCCGATCATGACGTGCCGCCCCAAGCGGCAGAACTGATGAATGCCGGTGGAGGCGCCAACCACCGCCCAGTCCTGTATCACCACGTGTCCGCCGCAAGTCACCGCGTTCGATAAGACAGTGTGGCTTCCAATCTGGACATCGTGCGCCACGTGAACGTAGGCCATCAACAGATTGTCGTCCCCGATCCTGGTCAGCATGCCGCCGCCCTCCGTCCCGCGATGGATGGTGACGAATTCGCGGATGCGGTTGCGATTCCCGATGTGCGTTGCGGAGCGCTCGCCTTTGTACTTAAGGTCCTGCGGAGCGACGCCGACGGTCGAAAATGGAAAGAAGGTATTCTCTTCGCCGATTGTGGCAGGGCCCTCAATGACGATGCTGGCCATCAGCCGCGTCCCAGCGCCGATCTCTACGTCCGCACCAATCACGCAAAACGGTCCAATGTCGGCCGAAGTTGAGACTTTAGCTGCGGGGTCGACGATCGCAGTCGAGTGGACCGGCATTGCTCATGCTTCGCGATCGGCCAGCTTGCACATTACTTGCGCTTCGGCCACGACAACTCCATTCACGGTAGCTATGCCAAACATCTTGGCCACCGTAGCTTTACGCCTGCCTACTTTCATTTCGATTCGCAATTGATCGCCGGGCCGCACCGGACGCCGGAACTTAGCCTCTTCGATGGAGGCCAGCAGCACCAGCTTGTTCTTTCGATCCTCCATCTGGTGCAGCACCAGAACGCCGGCGACCTGCGCCATCGCCTCTACCACCAAGACCCCGGGCATAACCGGGTATTCGGGAAAATGACCCGGCATGAACGGCTCATTCGCCGTCACATTTTTAATGCCGACAATCCGCTCAGGCTCTATCTCGAGGATGGCGTCTACCAACAGAAACGGGTAGCGATGCGGAAGTATCTCGCGAATCGCATCGATGTCCAACAATGGCATGTGGCCTCGTTATTATAACAAGCGATGGATGCGATCCTTCCTTACGCCCAATCGAAACAAAGCGAAATTATTGCTTTTCTCCGTGAGTTGGTGGAATGCGAATCGCCGAGCGACGATCCCGCCGCGGTAAATCGGTTCGCGGATCTGTTCGCCGCGAGAGTTAGTGACATAGCAAAGGTAACGACATTCGAAAGGGGATTACTCGGCCGCCATCTACGATGCGAATTCGAGCTTCGTGGAGACCAGAATGGACAGATTCTCGCGCTCGGACACTCCGATACGGTTTGGCCACTGGGGACTTTGAAGTCGATGCCCTTTCGGCAAGCCGAAGGCCGACTCTGGGGGCCCGGCGTTCTGGACATGAAAGCGGGCCTGGCCTTCTTCGTGTACGCTATGAGGGCGTTGCGCGATCTGGATATTCCGGTGCGAGATCGAGTGATCCTGCAGGTAAACGCCGACGAAGAAGTCGGGAGTGAGGGCTCGCGCGAACTGACCGAAGAGGCCGCCCGGAAGAGCCGTTTCGTACTGGTTCTTGAGCCCGGCACGGGACTCGAAGGCAAACTCAAGACGGCGCGCAAAGGCGTCGGCGATTACACGGTACTGGTTCACGGGCGCGCCTCGCATGCGGGCGTCGATTTCACCAGTGGTGCAAGCGCGATCCTTGAGCTTTCCCGGCAAATTGAGCGCATTGCTGGATTCACCAACCTCGATTTAGGTATTACCGTCAATCCTGGAGTTATCGCGGGAGGCACGCGCACCAACGTAGTGGCCGCTGAAGCCCGGGTCGAGGTAGATATTCGCATTGCCCGCATGGATGATGCGAAGCATCTGGAAGAGATCTTCCGTCAGCTTGAGCCCGTGGACAAACGTTGCACGATCGAGGTGACCGGGGGATTGAACCGGCCGCCAATGGAGCGCACGCCCGCCATCCGCGATCTCTTCCGGACTGCTGCCCGGCTCGCGGAAGAACTCGGGGTTACGCTGGAAGAGTCTTCAACTGGCGGCGGCTCTGACGGAAACTTCACCGCCGCGCTCGGCATACCCACGCTGGATGGTTTGGGGGGCGTGGGCGAAGGTATCCATGCCTCAAACGAGAGCATTCTGCTCGATCGTATTGCCGATCGGACTGCGCTGTTGGCAAAGCTGGTCGCTGAAGGATAGTTGGCGCGATCAACCGCGCAGATTCTTATTGAAGAAATCGAGAGTTCTCTGCCACGCCAGCTTAGCAGCCGCCTCATCGTAGCGCGGTGTCGTATCGTTGTGGAAACCGTGGTTGGCGCCCTCGTAGACGTATGCGGTGTACTTCACATGATTGGTCTTCAACGCCTCCTCGTAAGCGGGCCAGCCGTCCATGATGCGTTTGTCCAGTGCCGCATACTGCAGCATTAGCGGGGCCTTGATCTTGGCCGCATCGGCCGCCGGCGGTTGTCCGCCGTAGAACGGAACCGCGGCCGCGAGATCGTCGCCCATGCGCACCGCCAGTGTGTTCGCGATGCCGCCTCCAAAGCAGAATCCCACAACCCCGATTTTTCCTGTGCAATCGGGCCGCGCTTTCAGCCACCGCGCCGCTGCGATGAAATCTTCGATCATCTTCGGCTTGTCCACTTGTTGAAAGAGCTTTCCGCCGCTCTCATCATTCCCCGGATAGCCTCCTACACTGGTCAGACCGTCCGGAGCAAAGGCCATGAAATTCGCGGTGCCCAAGCGCCGGGCCACGTCCTCAATGTAGGGATTCAGCCCGCGATTCTCGTGCACGACTAAGACCCCCGGAAGCTTCCCGCTTGCGTTCGCCGGCCGCACCAGGTAACCGCGTATGCTCTCATTGCCCTGGGGCGACGGGACCGTTACGGATTCCGTCTTGATGCGGCTATCGTCTTTGGGGACCTGCTGCGCCCAAGCATAATTCGGGCGAAGGCTCTCCCAGATGGCTGCCGCGGTGACGCCTCCTGCGGCGAACTTCTTCGCGCCGTCCAGAAACTCGCGGCGGTCCACGTCGCCGTGAACGTAGCGGTCAAAGAGATCGAGCAGTTCCTGCGGGTAATCGCTGGCTTTCTTTCGTTCCATTTGTGGGTGGCTCCGATTCAGGGCGAGGATATCACATCGCTGTGACAAAGGCGAACGAGGCAGACCTGCAAAACGGCGTCTCCGAATGTGATATCACGGCATTAGCCCGATGTTGCTGCAACGAGGTGTCCATGCGCGTTTATGATTTCGAACAGGGGTCTCTGTTGGTAGTTTTACTACTCGCCGTAACAGCAGCCCCTCTATTAGCTCAGACCACTCCGGGCCGTGCGGCCGCGCCTCAGGCCGCGAAGCCTCATTTGGAGTTTCCCAGCGCACCTGGTAAAGATACGGTCCAGAAAGTATGCGGCTCGTGTCACGGCGCGGAGGTCGTCGTTCCGCGAGGAATGGGAAGGCAAGAGTGGGGTCAGGTGATTGCGAGCATGGTAACGCGAGGGGCAAAGGGCACCGACGAAGAATTTGCGACGGTTTTGGATTATCTGGCCACGAATTTCCCGCCGGAAAAAGCCGCGGCTGCAGGTCGCGCAGGTGGACCGGCAGCGGCAACGCCCCGCCGAGTGGGGAGAAATACAGGAGTCGGCTCCGATGATAAGCACGTCGTGGATCCCGCAGCCGCGGACCGCGGCAAGACGATTTACATCGCCGAGTGCATCACCTGCCATGGCCAGAAGGCCAGGGGCAAGGACGATAATCCGGACCTGGTCCGGTCAGTCACCGTCTTGCATGACCGGTATGGAAACGTCATTGGACCGTTCCTGCGCAAGGGTCACCCCATGCAAAGCGGCCGCCCCAGCGCGAACCTGACTCCAGCCCAGATCGGGGATCTTTCTGACTTCCTGCATCAGCGGGTGGACGACACGCTGCGTAGCGGTCCTTATTCGAAAGTGCTCAACGTTCTGACGGGCGATGCGAAGGCGGGCGCGGCATACTTTAACGGAGCCGGACGATGCAACACCTGTCACTCGCCAACCGGAGATCTTGCGGGAGTGGCGAAGAAATACGATCCGCCCACGTTGCAACAGCGATTTCTGTTTCCCCAGAGCATAGGCTTTGGGCGTGGCGGCCGCGGAATGGCGCGGTCCAAACCGGTGATGCTGACGGTTACTCCTGCGTCTGCGCCGCCAGTATCAGGACAACTGGTCAGCATGGATGACTTTAACGTCTCACTGCGGGATGCAGCGGGCGAGTACCATTCGTGGAAACGCACTGCCGAATTAAAGATCGAACTCAAAGATCCTTATGCGGCCCATGTCGAGCTTCTCGAGCAGTACTCGGATAAAAACATCCACGATGTCGTCGCCTACCTGGAGACATTGCAATGAAGACTTTAATTCTGTTGACGCTGCTTGCAGCGGAGTTATTCGCCCAGGATTCCTGGCCGACCTACAACGGCGACTATTCGGGCCGGCGCTTTAGCAGCCTGTCAAAGATCAACACATCTAACGTGAATTCATTGAGCCTGGCGTGGGTGTATCGAGCCAGCGGAGGAGGCGGCGGAGCCTCCAGCGCACCCATCAAGGCCACGCCCTTGGTGAAGGATGGCCTGATGTACTTCACCGTACCCGATCGGGTGTGGGCCATCGACGCACGCACCGGCCGCGAAGTCTGGAATTACGCGTGGCCGTCCAAGGGCGGGATGCACATTGGGAATCGTGGTGTCGGCATCTATGGCAAATGGCTGTATTTCGAAACACCCGATTGTAATCTGGTTTCGCTGAACCTGCGCGACGGCAAGGAGCGCTGGCATAAATCCATCTGCGATCTGGATCAGTTGTACTTCGGTTCAGTAGCGCCGGTGGTGATCAAGAATCACGTCATCGTGGGCGTGAGCGGCGACGATCTTGATATTCCAGGGTATTTAGAATCGCGCGACCCCGAAACGGGAGAATTGCAGTGGCGCTGGTCGGTGGTTCCTAAACCCGGTGAACCCGGATCGGAGACTTGGCCCAATGCCGAAGCGATGCTCCATGGTGGCGGGATGACGTGGGTGCCCAGCACCTACGATCCGGATTTGAATCTTCTGTATGTCGGTACTGGAAACCCTCAGCCGGTGATCGCCGGTAAGGCCAGGCAAGGTGACAATCTCTATACTGAGTCAATCGTTGCTCTGAATCTTGACACTGGAAAGAAGTCATGGCATTTCCAGGCCTCGCCGCACGACACTCATGACTGGGATGCAGTGCAAACTCCAGTATTATTCGATGGCGAAGTGAACGGTCAACCACGGAAATTAGTGGCTCAGGCCAGCCGTAATGGTTATTTCTTTGTGTTGGACCGCACGAATGGCAAGAACATTGTCAGCAAGGAATTCGTCCGAATAAACTGGTCCAAGGGCGTCGATTCGAAAGGTCAGCCGATCCCCAATCCGGCCAAGGAACCACAAATCGATGGGGCTCTGGTCACTCCCAATCAAGCCGGCGCCGCCAACTGGCCGCCCCCGAGTTTCAGCCCAGACACCGGGCTGTTCTACATCAATGCTTCCCGCGGCTTCAGCGTGTATTACTTGTTTGATGATGATGAGAAGCCGGAGGGTTGGGGCGGCAATGACAAAGGCGGCTGGGCCGAATCCATGCTGCAGGCTATCGACTACAAGACGGGTGACATTCGCTGGAGTCACAAGTGGGTAGGAGCGGGCATCCGTTCCGGCGTCTTAAGCACGGCAGGCAATCTCGTGTTTGCGGGCGACCCCGAGAACAATTTGGTCGCTCTCAACGCCACCACCGGCGAGCCGCTGTGGCATGTGAACCTGGCTAGTTCGCTGAGTAACGGTCCGATCAGCTATGAGTTGGACGGAACGCAGTATCTGGTGGTCGCGGCGGGCGACACCCTGTACGGCTTCGCCATGCTCAGTAAGTAAGGATGGACATTCGCGATCTGGCCGCGGCGGCCACCCGCTTTAGAGACCGGTTGAACGAGGCAAAGCGCGCCAATCGTTCCCTCGAATGGTATCCCTACAACACTCTTGCCGTATTCCCAGTCCTGGTACAGATGCTGCGTGGGGAACGGCGCGATCTGCTCGCACTGTCGAGTGCGGCCCCCGTGCTGGATATCGGCTGCGGGGATGGCGACCTCTCGTTCTTTTTCGAGTCGTTGGGACATCCTGCCGTTGCGATCGAGAATCCGGAGACGAATTACAACCGCACTCTGGGCTTCACGGCTCTGCGCACCGCGCTGCAGTCTGCTGCTGAGTTGGAAAGGGCCGATCTCGATTCCGGCTTGAATTTGCGCAGCCGTACTTTCGGACTGGCATTCTGCCTGGGGCTGCTCTATCACCTTAAAAGTCCGTTCGCTTTTCTTGAGACCTTGGCGCGCCACACCAGGTACTGCGTGCTGAGCACTCGCATCGCCCAAGTCACGGTACAAGGTACGGAGATCGCCCACGAGCCACTCGCATATCTGGTAGCACCTACGGAAACCAACAACGACGCGACGAACTACTGGATCTTCTCGGAGGCCGGCCTCCGACGTCTCCTGGATCGCACCGGATGGGACTTGTGCGATTGGGCGACGACAGGTGCTCAGCGAGCGTCCGACCCGGCCAGCATCGATCGCGACCAAAGGGCCTTTTGCATGCTTCGCAGTAAACGTCCGGATCCATGGCTCGGTGTCGATCTGGATGAAGGCTGGCACCCGATGGAGAACGCCAGTTGGAGATGGACTGAGCGCACTTTCGGCGTTCGTCTCAATCGCGGCACACTCAATGCTCCGATCCTGCGGTTTGTTTTCACTCTGTGCGCAGCCCCGCGGCGGCTGCGGGCTACGGTGAACGGCGTTCCGCTTGCCGAATGCGACTACCAATCGCCTGGACAGCATACCTACAGGCAGCCGGTCCCCGCCTCCGCTTTGACCCATGGTCCGGTACTCGTCCAATTCGAATTAGACAAAGCTCTGTCACAGAACGGGTCCGATATCCGCGAGTTAGGCGTGCAAGTAGCGTTTTGGTCGTATGACGATCGCGTGCCGCGGCCGCTAAGTCCACTGACACTGAGTTAGCGCTTACCACGCCAACTGCCTAAGACTTTCGCTTCGAGAACGCCAGGCCCGACCACGTTTCATCGACGGAGCAGATCTTGTAATCCACCCAACCTCTCCTCAGGCCGAAACTCCGAATCGCACTCTCGGTCGCATCGGTGACAATGCCCGATGCCTTTTTCGGCCAGACGACCCAGACAGTCGCGCCCTTCGCGACGTCCGCAACGGTGGACTTCCAGCGACGCTCGAGATCATCCATGGCCATGACAAAGAGTATCGCCCGCTGCGCCCCGAGCGGCCTTCTGAGGATCCGTACACCTGCGGGGAGTGGCTCCAGCTTGGCTACGAAGTCATCCGGCGCACCCAACAGAGCCGCGGCCGTGTCCGCCCGAATCCCAAGTTTCTTCGCCAACGGAGTGCCTGAGTAGCCGGCCATCGTGCCGGGCACTAACGGCGACTTTGGCGCGTGGCGGATGGCAACCTGCAGCCCCTGGGCGATATCGTCCCACTCGATATACGCGGCGTCCGGCAACACCTGCCGGATCACCTCTACCTTGTCCGGGTTACCGCCCACGAAGACGATCGGAACGCGACGGGTAGCGGCGCGCTTTCGAAGTTCAATAGCCACCGCGCGGCCCTGCAGCGGGAGGCGGCTCAGATCGATGAGGATCGCCTTGGCAAACTCCGTCGTGCCCTTCAGACCGGCCGATCCACCAGGAGCCAGGATGTCAGCCTCGAAACCGGCTTCTCGCAGCTGCTCGACTCGGGGCGGAGCCGCCTCCGGCTTCCAATGGATCAGAACCACGCGCATCGCATCGCTTACTTGCCGACAGCCACGATAGAGAAGGAGTCCGGGACCATCTGGCCGCGCGCGCCCCGGCCTCCAGTGGGGGCAGGCGTCGGAGGCGGAGCGAACTCGGCGGTAATCAGGAGGATGCGGTTCGTCTTGCTGTCGAGCGTCAAGGTCTTAGCGCGCGCCGGCGTCTGCACGGTTTGCTCCACCACGAAACTGTTTGGACTATTTTCCTTGACAACGGTCAGCGTGCCATCGCCCTGAGAGCTGAACGCCTCCATCGTATTCGGGTTGAACACAGCGCCGTCGGTGCCCGCGCCGATCGGCAGCGTGTCGATGATCTTGCCGTCATCGGCGTTCAACATCACCATGGTCTGCGGCTTGCGGCAGGAGGCGAAAAGAATCCGGTTCTTCAAATCCATGGCGAGCCCGGCGCAGGTGCCACCCTTACCGGCGAGATCGTAATGCGCCGTTACGGCAAGTGTCTTTGCATCGATAACAGCGATATTGTCCTTGTCTTCGATATCTACATAGACATGACCCTTCTCATCCGAGACAGCCTGCTCCGGGGCGCCGCCCAGGTCGACGGTACCGACAACAGAGCCATCCTTTGAGTCGATCACCGTGGCGTTCGGCGCACTATGACTGAAGACGTAGACTCGGGAATTGAATGGATCAAAGAGAATGCCGTCCGGGCCGCCCTGCACATCAATGGTTTTCAGAGTGGCGAGCGTTTTCGTGTCCCACATGACGACTGGCTTGCTTGATGCGAAGCCATGGTTTGACTTGGGATCGACAGCGGCACCGCGCGCGCTCGCGTTCGGAATCTCCCCGACGGGCTCCAGCGTATCCAGATTGTAGATCGCGATGCGTCCTGGAGTCCCGCCGCGTGGAACGTACAGGCGTCGACCCGCGGCGTCTGCGTACACGTAGTCAAATCCACCAGCACCTCCGACTTTTGACGTTTTTAATACCTTGTAAGCGCCGGCAGCGGGCGCCTGCTGCCCAAATCCGGCCAAAGCTAATAGAACAATCGCTGCTGCGGAAACCCAAAAACATCGCGTCATGCTTATCTCCTCGTTGAGTATAGGCACATATCGCGTACCGCAAGGTTACCTCTGCCGCATCACCATAGGTAATCTTTGGCAATCTCACGCCGATCGTAGCTGTCCAGCACGTGCACAACACGCACCTTCTTCAGTTTGGTGGGAGACAACTGGCCAATTGGGACATAAACAATCTTCCGGTTCAGTTGCGCAGCAATGGAACGAAAAATGGAGCGCGGCGGCTTGGCTGCAACGTAGACCACATGGCGGTGTACCGAGTAGTCGAGACCCGCCAGCAGCAGACGCTCCGGTTTTGTCTCGGCGGAGCGGTAGTCACGATCCGTCCAAACGTCCATCATGCGGCGCGGCGGCAGCACCATCAGGAAGCCTCCGTACTCCGCCCGGCCAATACCGGGTCCCACAACGTGCTCGAAAGGCTCCGTGGAGTAGAACGCCATGTCCGACTCGTTCTGGTGCTCGCCGAGCCACGTGGTCAGATAAGTGTACTTGTCCGCGCGATCCTCATCGAATATAACCACCACCGCGCCCACGTCATCCGCGAGTTTCTCCACCTTGCGCACGAACAACTGCTTCTTATGCCAGTTGCGGATGGTCTCGCGAATGTCAATCCCGTCCAGGATGGATGTGGTGAACGGCTCCACACGCTCCCTCTCTTCCGAGAGGATCGACTTGGCCTTTTGCTTCAGGAACCGGCCATAGTTCTCGATCACCAGATCTTCAGGAGGGTACGAGCAGATCGATTCGCCAGAGGTCTGCCGCGCCCACTCGCCGGCATTCTTCTCCTTCTTCCGGGGCTTCAGGCCCGTTGACTTTAAGCGTTGCTTGGGACGTGGAAGGCGGCGACGAATCTTCACGCGTTTGGTATTCAGCCAGATTTCTTCCGCGGAGATGTTCACCGTTTCAAGCGCGCTGGTGGCCTGCTGCGGTGGGTACCGATTGGCCATTCGCCAGACTTCCCAGCCGTAGTTGTCGTCAACGATGGAGCGTCCGGCCACGGCCAGGTCGAAAGCGTGAGCCGTCAACTGGCCGCTGATCATTGCCAGGTTCCGGGTGTATCGGGCCAGCATGCGCCGGTGCCAGTACTCGAGCTTCTCGCCGGTGTTCGTCAAATACTCGGCCTCAGAGTCGCGCAGCAGATCGAACTGCACCGCCGGGCGGTCCACAAGACGCAGGTTCTCGGTGTCGCAACGGAAAATCTCGTAACGATGTTGCAGATATGGATACTCGACAGTCACCTCGGCGAGACAATCCGGATGCAAGTTCATCAGGTGGACATCGCCTGAGCGCCGGCTGTTTGGCGGCGGTTCCTGGGGCGTCTCCATCGCATCCAGCACAGGATCCAGCAGATTCAGAGACAGCACCACGACAGCTTCGGCCAGCGGGTCCGTACCCTGCAACTTCCACGCAATAGCCGCCGCATGAGCGTGGGTCTCGTCGGAACGCTCCTGTGGAAAAACGCGATATGCCTCCAGATACTGATTTAATCCGATACGCGGGATGGAATAGGTATCGGGATACGCATCAGGCAGATGAGGGCGATCGCCAAAATCCGGTTCCGCGAAGACAATTTCCGAGCCGATCTCCGCCGCCGTGCGAACGGCTTCTGTAAAAGGATCGGCTGGCTCCACGGGAACATAGATGGCGCGTTCATCGTCGGCCGCATCCGGATACACCAGCACCGACATTTCCGGCAGCCGGTCAACGGCCTTGAGGAAGTCGCTCTGCAACATTCCGGGAAGTTCCACAGCCACCACGGCGGGCCGGTGTTCCAGCAAATAGCGCCGCAACTCGATACTGAACTCGACGCGGCCGGGAACTACCGGAAAATAAGTTAGGTGCCCGCGGCGCAGGCTGCCTGGATCAAAGTCGAGGGGCATAGCGAAAGGCCTCTTCGCCCAGCACCTCGAGGAGCGCGCGGTGCAGCGAGGAACCACGGTCGAACGAATCCGGCGCTGAGTACTGAATCTTGGTCACATAACGCGCGATGTTGATGCCATCGCGAACCGTGTAGCGTTCATCGGCCATGTGGGCCTGCTGAAGAAACTCGGTGACATAGTTGAGAACGGCTTCCTCGCCAAACGGGACGTTCTCTTTCAGGATGGAATACTCTTCGTGCACGCTCCGGGAAGTCCACCATGATCTGCGGCTGCAGGCGGGAGTGGATGTATTCCGGTAAATCGAATGTGGAAGCATCATCGTTCATCGTCGTTACCAGGCGGAATAGCGGATGGGCTTTGATCTTGATACCGGCGACGATGGATTCTACGTAGCGGCGGTTATCCAACAGCGGGTGCAAGACTAGCCCAACTCTTCTCGCTCATGCGATTGCCTTCGTCCAGAATCAGAACGCCGCCGCGTAGCATGGCCGTCACCAGCGGGCTGGCGACGTAGCGCAGCTTCGAAGCCCCCTCGATGACCGGCATTACGATAAGGTCTTCAGGCCGTGTATCGACAGTGGCCTGCATGATGTAGATTTCGCGCCCCAGCCGCTTAGCCGCGGCATAAGCCAAGGTCGTCTTTCCCACGCCGGGTTTTCCAAGCAGGCGGGGGTTCATCGGGAGATCGTGCTCGTCAATAACGAACCATGCGGCCAGCAACTGCCGCATCACCTCAGCCTGTCCAACCCAGTTCACCTGTATATCATCAGGATGGGCGAGATGGAGCGTCACGCCTTGTATGTCTACAACCATGCATTCAGGATACTGGACACGCAGTGATCCGGCTGACTAACTCTCTGTGTCAATGCTCACATCCTACGATGCTGTCCTGAAATGAACGGATTTGGCCGGAGAAATTAGCGGAGCTGGAGAGAGAAACTTGCCGTGAACGCTGCTTAAGGAAGCGCCTCAGTAATCGGTGGGCGATGAAGAACCATCAGAAAGCATTGTGACCACCGGATAGTACGGCCGGGACCCAAGCAGGAGGCGGGCAACCCTACTGGGCTTTGCGGTTTTCAACAAACAAGTTTGCCAACCTGCCCGCCCTTCGACGCGCACCGACGTCTCCTGCTCGCTCACCCGAAAAGCCATCTGAGCTCCGTGGTGCGCCTGAAGAGATTCCAATGGCCAGTCAGAGTCGACCACCATACGAATCCCTCCGCCAGAGCCGACCAGAATAGTCATATCCGAGAGAGAATGCCCAGACCGGACCGCAGATTCCGCGGCTTCGAAGATCTTGGCCGCGTTGTCTGTAAACCGGTTCACAAGAATACTTATCGCAAGCGGCGCGGGAACTATGAATGTTTAAATTGTGGACGGACATGAAACTGTGGATCGCAGGATGGCTAATTGGGGGCCTGGCGTGGGGAGCCACGCTCGCCGACGACGAAATCGCACTACTACTCCATCGCATCGAAGTGCTTTCAAGCATGGAGAGTCCGGGTCCGCGCGCCGACACCCTGCTGCGCGCCGCTGAACTGCTGCAGGGCGTGGACCTGGCCAAGTCTGCCGAGTTTTCGCAACGAGCCAAGAGCTTGCGGAGCTTCCAACCCCTGCCCTTGAGCGAGCAGCGCCGGCCGTTGGAGCAGGCCCTGGCAGGTTCGAATCGCGACGAAATCGAAATGGCGGCCTCCCGGTTTCTGCACACTGTCGAGCATTCCAAAGAGAGCCCCGACGACTACTCCTGGTTCGCGGCGATGCGACGGAAGTTCGATATCATCACCGGCAGTGATAACGCGTCCGTGCGTGCTCGGGAGGCTCTGGCGGAAATCGCCGACCTGGTCAACACGAGCTACGATTTCCGGTTGACCGATTTGCAGGGTACTCCTCTGACCCTCAAGGATCAACTCGGCAAGACGGTGCTGATCGCGTTCTGGGCAACGTGGTGCGGTCCGTGCCAGGAAGAATTACCCGTACTGGAGAGGTTGTGGCGGGAACGCGGCATCGCAGTACTGGCGGTGACTGACGAGAGCCCAGAAGTAGTGCAACACTTCATTGCCGAACGGCATTACACATTCCCGGTGCTGATGGACCCAAGCCGCACAGTGTTCGACCACTACCACGTGCAGGCGATGCCCGCCTCAGTCATCGTCGATCGGACCGGCCGCCTTCGGGCTCACCTTTCGAAGGTCACGGAAGTCGAGTTGCTGCGATGCATCCAGCTCGCGGCTACGAGTTAAGGGTTGAATACGGGCCGCCCGCTTATTCCGAGCGCACCTCAGGGTTGAGGCACCGAGATCGTGATGTTACGGTATTTCATACCGCCCGTGTGGTCGCCCTGGATGTACAGCGGACCGGGTTCAGCCTCACGGCTGTCCAGCGCCCCGCCCGTGATACCAGGGATTTCCTGATTGTCAATGGTCTTCACGCCGTCGCGAATCACAGTCACCATACGGCCCACCAGGGTTGCGTCAAAGCTCTCCCATTCGCCCGCCTTTGACGGTAACTCCACCGAGGGGGCGAGAAAGCCGTAGATAGCGCCCATATCATGGAACTTGTCGTTCACGCCAGGCTTCTCGTAGGCGACTTGAATCTCGTACCGCCCTCGTAGATACACACCGCTATTGCCGTCTTTCGGGCAGTTATATTCGATGTGAAGCTTAAAATCCGTGAGCTTCCTCGCCGAACGGATATTTGCGCCGGCCTTCTCGTTCACCAGTTCTCCGTGCAGCGCCTTCCAGTGATTTTCGGAAGGGTTGTCAGGCTCCCATCCGGTGAGATCTTTGCCGTTGAACAGAGGCTCGGGCTTAGACCAGGAGGCCGGCATGGGCCTGCTTAGCGGAGGTTGTGGCACACCCACGATGTGGCCCACCGTACCGTCTTCGCGCGTCTGGCTGCCGGTAAGGCCGCCGGGTCCCGCAGTCAAGTCCCAGGTGACCTTGGTTGGTTTCCCGAACCACTCCGAACTCGTGAACGTCGCCTGCGGGCCCTGCACCTTGAGATTCTCGCCGGGGTGAACACTTGCCACGCGGCCCACCACGCGCACGGCTGGGGTTCCATTCTTCTCCGTAAACTCGAACCACGACGGATAAGTGTCACTAGAGGTTGTAACGATCAGATCCCAACGTCCGGCCAGACGGCCGGTTTTGTTCTGAGCCGTCACGAGAGGCAGCGCAGCGGCTGTCAGCAGGGTTGCGGTAACGAGCCCCTTCATGAGACTTTGATTGGAACCGCCGCCTTCGTATTGCCCCATTCCACGGTGAGCATTCCGGAGGAGCCGGAGCCGCTCAATGTGATCTTGAGCTTCTCGACCGGTGACGCGAGCTTTGTGGTTTTCATGTCCACGCGGCCGAGGTCCTCGGACGATTTATAAACCGTGCCCCACTGACCCGTCTGTTTGTTGACGATCAGCTTCCAGCCATTCTCGCTAGCTTGGATATACAGCGTGTGCGCCCCCTTTGGAACGCGCAGATCCCCGATCATGATGTCCCCACTATTGGTAAGCGTAGTTGCATTGTCAGCACCTAAACGCCACCAGTTGTCATAGGGAACAAGGCCGCCTTCCACCTTTCGCCCTCGAGCCGAAGGCGCGTTGTACTCAATCGTGACCTTCCCGTTTGCGAGGGTAGTGCTGGCCTCGGCGGAGGGGCTCTGTGCGTTGTCGGTAGCTTTACGGTTGCCGGTTTGAGCAGTCATTAAGGCTGCGGCCAACAGGCCGAGCGCGAGAAAGGGGACTATTTTCATTGCGTTTACCTCTGGAAGGAAGAGTAACACGAGGGTGACATCCTGCTCCAGCTTGCAATAAACTCGACGGATTCCTAAATCCGGCATAGATAACACCTCTGTCATACTGGAGCGAGATGCCAGGATTCGTATCACCCAGGCAGCTTATTGCTACGCTTGCAGCATTATCGATTGCCCCGCTTGGCGGCCGCAGTCAGGATGGTGAGGCATCCAGACATTCCGCCTCGAGTCCGCCGGTGAGCGAAACGCTTCACTACACCGTTGAGTGGCGGCTGGTTACGGCGGGCGCGGTGAAAATGCGAATCACTCCCTCCGAGTCTTCGGCTGTGCACTCAGAACTGGACCTTGAATCCAGCGGTTTGGTCGCCAAGCTATATAAGTTGGAAGACAAATACTTCGGCAATTACGATCCAGGTTTTTGCGCCATCGACTCCCAGATGATTGCGCTCGAGGGCAAACGCCGCCGTGAATCAAAAGTGACTTACGATGCTGCCCGAAACAAGGCCGTGTATTTGGAGCGCGATCTAAACAAAGACTCGACCGTCCGCGCCGGTGAGATCGACATTCCGCACTGTGTTTACGATCTCGTGGGCGGATTGCTGGCCATGCGATCCATGCGGATCGAGGTCGGCAAGTCGGTCGAGATACCGACCAGCGACGGCAAGAAGTTCGCCCTGGTCCGGGTGGAGGCCCAGGAGCGCGAGGACGTGCGGATCAACAATCAGGTGCACAAGACCGTCCGGTATGAGGCCTTCGTTTTCAACAACGTCCTCTATGCCCGAAAGAACGCGCGGCTGTTCGTGTGGCTCACTGACGACGCCCAGAAGACACCCGTACAGATCCGCGTGCGCATGAACTTCCCCATCGGAACCATAACCGCGAGCCTCGATAAAATCGAAAAATCATGAGAGTGGCAGCCTTTCTGTTCGTGGCCACGCTGCTGGCCCGCGCACAGGATCTCAATGCGCTGCTGAATACGCGCGAATCGAACGACCTGTTTGCGCGCACCGTCCAGTTGATGGAATCGACCACGGTCGCCATGCCCGAACTGAGCCGAGCCGGTGCGCCGATCATCGAAAATGCCCGCCAAGCGTTGACCAATCTGCGGCAGCGCTCTAACAACACTGAAATAACGTACACATTCCTGACGAACGTTCGCGCTTACCTGCTGCTGGCCGATTCCGTCCCGCGTCCCTTTCCGTTTCCGATTGAGGCTTCGAAGCAACTGGCGGAGTTAAGGGAGGCTCTAGACCGGTCAGAGGTTCATTTTCGGGCCTTGATGCGCCAGCGGGAACGTCAGTTGCGGAGCGCGGATCGCGACAATCTTGCACGATACGCGGAGGCGAATCAACGACTCGCCCCGCCTGCCCCCGGCAAGCGTCGCGTGGTCTTCCTGGGCGATTCCATCACCGACGGCTGGCGGCTGAACGAATACTTTCCGGATCAGGATTTTGTCAATCGGGGTATCAGCGGCCAGATAACGGGCGAAATGCTCGGCCGTTTCAAATCCGATGTGATCGACCTCAAGCCCGAGGCCGTGTTGATTCTGGCCGGCACCAACGATCTGGCTCGCGGCATTGACATTCTTACGATTGAGAACAACTACTCGATGATGGCCGATTTGGCAGACCGCCATAATATAAAAATGATTCTGGCCTCCGTGCTCCCGGTCAGCGATTACCATAAGGATCAAAATCCGGCCTGGGAGCACACTGTCAACCGGCCGCTCGTGCTCATTCGCGCATTAAACGATTGGATGAAGAATATCAGCGAGCAGCGCGGCTACGTCTATCTCGATTACTACTCGGCTCTCGTGGACAATAACGGACAACTCACCGCGGATCTTGCCGACGACGGTCTGCATCCGAACAGCAAAGGATACCGGATCATGGCGCCCTTGGCCCAGGCTGCAATCGCTAAAACCGCAGGGCTCACTTCGCCGCAACACAAAGCGAGACGGCACCGTCTCGTTTCTAAGGACCAATAATGTTTCGACGCCTGATGCTGCTCGCTTGCTGCGCCGGCATTCTCGCCAGCGCCCAGATGCGGATGACGATCGAGCAACTGAAGGAGTTCGTTCGTTCGAGCGTCGCGCTGCACGAGGATGACCGGAAGGTTGCCGAGTACCTGAAGAAGGTGAAATTGGCCAATCAGTTGGACGCCGCTACGGTCGAGGACCTACAAGGGCTCGGAGCCGGTCCGCGCACGATGCAGGCTTTGAATACTCTGCGAGAGTCCACGGCTTCACTGCCCAAGGCGGCGCCGCCTCCACCGAAGCCGGTATACAAGCCGCCGCCATCGCCTACCTCCATCGAGCAGGCTCAGGTACTGCAGGATGCACGAGAATATGCGCTGAGTTACTCGGCTCGCCTTCCGGATTTCATCTGCACCCAAGTTACGCGCCGGTTCATTGACCCGTCCGGCATGGACTTCTGGCGGGCCCAGGACGTGATCACCGAGCGTCTCAGCTACTTCGAAAAACACGAAGACTACAAAGTGGTTCTATATAATAACCGCCCCGTCGAGATGTCGCACGAAAAGCTGGGCGGAGCCACATCGAGCGGTGAATTCGGCACGATGCTGCGGGAAATTTTCGAGCCCGAGACGCAGGCCGAATTCGACTGGGAGCGTTGGGGCACCCTTCGCGGGAGGCGCATGCATGTCTTCTCCTACAAGGTTCTACAGAGCCGCTCCAAGTACAGCATCTATGCCGAGCAGGTGAAGCAGCGAATCGTACCCGGTTACCACGGGAACATTTTCATCGACAAAGAGACCTTAGCCGTGATGAAGCTGACGCTGCAAGCCGACGATCTCCCCGCGGGCTTTCCGATTCGCGACGTAAACCTGAGTCTGGACTACGATCATGTGGATATTTCGGGCCGGGACTTTATCCTGCCGCTGAAAGCCGTCCTCACGTCGCGAGAAGGCGCGAAATTCCTCATCAAGAACGAGGTCGAATTCCATATGTACCGGAAATTCACCGCGGAATCGGTCATAACGTCAACCGACATGGAAACTCCGGAGGCTCTGCCGGCGGATGCGACCAAAGAACAACCCGCAACGGGACCGGCAAAGACGCCCGCGGCGAAAAAGCAGTAATCGACCCAATAACCACCGTACTGCGATCTCAAGGAACGCATGGATGCGGTCGAGGAAATCGCCCTTCAAGTTACGGAATTTGAGGAGCGGCTCTGCTTCGAAACGGATGGCGGCTGAGACGTTGAAGAGATATCCAGATTACCTCGCCCTCTAGGGTTGGGAGGTCGAGCCCAATGTACCGAGACTACAAAGCCCTTTTGTCCGCCTTCCCTGCCCGTGGCGTTACTACCTTGTGGTGGGAGGCTTATCTTTATAAACGAAATGGATGTTTCGCCCCGAGGATCGCCGGCGCGACCCGCAAGGGCTCGACATCTTCCCGATATTCCGGGCGTCGAGTCTCACGCGGCATGGAAAGGCGACGCATGCCCGCCATCTCTAGCCTACACGCGGCCGGAGCATTTCACGGGATCGTGCTCTCGATCACATCCCGGCACTTCGCGTGCCCACTTTCCTCTAGCCTTTCCGGCTGACAATGGTCCTTTTGAAGACAGCGCCGATGCAGCACTGGTTGCGCCGCCAGTCGTCCTGGTGGACCTAAGAAGCGCATCTGTGACGCCATTTTTGTTTCACCACCGGCTGTTAGTACACGTGAACTGAGAAGTGTGTGGTTGAGCGTCCGCCCCGGCTTCGCGCATCACGATTTTCCGCCTGGTTCGTCGATTCACGAGCACTTCGCCCTGAGGACGAAGTGTGTGAGGCCAGATAGCTAACGGAATAATCACCTGCGGACGAGCCTGCGCGCGTCCGTGAACGCCGTATGTTAGCATTACTGCACACATCAAAGGGGTGTTCTAATGAACTACGTTACCCGCTGGAAGCGCATGCTTCTTATGCTGGCTGCCGCTGCAGGCACAGCCTATCCTCAAGCCGTCGCTATCGCTGAAGCGGCGGGCGTCGTCTCCGATCCATCCGGCAGCGCCATCGCCGGCGCGCAAGTCAAGATGACCGAGACGGACAAACAACTGGTCCGGTCCACCGTCACTGACGATCAGGGTCGCTACACTTTGACGAATCTTCCCGTTGGTCCGTATAGGCTCGACGTGACGGCGCCCGGGTTCAAGGGCTTCGCCCAGTCCGGCATTGTTCTGCAGGTCGGCAATAGCGTGCAGATCAACGTCAGCATGCAGCTCGGCTCAGTCAGTGACACGGTGGAGGTCACGGGCAGCGCGGGCATGGTGGAAACCAGAGAAACCAGCGTCTCACAGGTGATCGAAGAGAAGCGCATTGTGGACCTGCCCCTCAACGGACGTCAGCCGACACAGTTGATCCTTCTTGCGGGAGCTGCCCTGACGACGCCCGGCGGCGGCATGACGGGCACCAAGAGCTTCTTCAGCTCCACCACGATCTCGGTCGCGGGCGGTCAGGCGAATGGCGTCAATTATCTGTTGGATGGAGGCGACAACAACGACTCATTCTCCAACGTCAATCTGCCGATTCCCTTCCCCGACGCCCTTCAGGAATTCAGCGTGCAGACCAGCAGTCTGCCCGCGCGCTACGGATTGCATCCGGGTGGCGTCGTGAACGCCGTCACAAAATCAGGCTCGAATGCCTGGCGCGGCGATGCGTTTGAATTCCTCCGCAATGGCAAGTTAAACGCGCGCAACTTCTTCGCCCCCGCCCACGATACTCTGAAGCGCAATCAGTTTGGCGGGACTATCGGCGGCAAGATCATCCGCGACCGTCTGTTTTTCTTCGCGGGCTACCAGGGAACTCGTAATCGCAGCGACCCTCCACAAACTGTCAGTTTCGTGCCCACCCTTGCTACTTTAGGCGGCGATTTCAGCACCATGGATTCCGGTCTGTGCGTCTCCGGCGGAAAGGGTAAGACGCTTCTGGATCCAGTCACTGGTCAAGCGTTCCCCAATAATCAAATCCCAGTGGGGCGATTCAATCCGCAGGCCCTCGCTTTCGTCAAGAAATATATACCGCTGTCCAACGACCCGTGCGGCAAGATCACGTACGGTATCAAGACCACCGGCGATGAAAATCAAATCATCGGACGCATCGATTGGATTCACAACAGTAAACACAGTCTGAATGGCCGCTACTTCACCTCCGGTTACATCAATCCTCCGGTGTACGACGGCAGCAATCTGCTCACCACCACAGTGCCTGGCAACGATGAGCGCGCTCAATCTTTGACCATCGGCGACACCTACTCATTCAGCCCGACGATACTTAACTCATTCCATGCCACAGCCACGCGCCGCCGCGATGATCGGGGCGTCGCTTCCGGCATCACCAACCCAACGGCACTCGGTCTGAATGTCACCAGCGGCATCCCGAACTTTGTGCAGATCGCGGTCAGCAACTACTTCAGCGTAGGCTGCGGGACATGCGCGCCGGGTCACTTCAACGTCAATTCTTTCCATTACTCCGACGACGTCGATATCATTCGCGGACGGCATCAGATGGCGTTCGGCGTCAACTATATCCGGGATCAGATGAACGTCATCAACGGGTTTCAGGAAAACGGATCGTATACCGCCAACGGACAATTCTCGAACGACGCCCTGGCTGATTTCCTGCTCGGAAATGTCAGCGACTTCCAGCAGAGCAACCCCCTCCAAAATGCGACGCGGGTCTCCGTCTTCGCTACTTATTTTCAGGACAGCATCCGGCTGAACCCGCGGCTGACGATTAATTTCGGCATCCGTTGGGAGCCATCCTTCCCGGCCTACGATTACTTCGCGAACGGCGACTCATTCTCCCGCGCGGCTTTCAACGCCGGGCAGAGGAGCACCGTGTACCCCAACGCCCCGGTGGGCTTGCTGTTCTACAAGGATCCTGGTATTCCCAAGGCCTTCTCAAACGGGCATATCCCCCTGTTCTCGCCGCGAGCCGGCCTGGCGTGGGACCCGAAAGGCAACGGCAAACAGACCATCCGTGTCTCGGGAGCGATCCTGCGCGATACCGCCGAACTGTTCTACCCTGAACGGCTGACTACGAACGCGCCTTACGCCTCTCAGATCGACATTCCTTCACCAGCGGGCGGCCTCACCAATCCATGGCAAGGATATCCGGGTGGCAATCCGTTTCCCGGCAGCGCGATTTTCCCAGCCTCCGCGGGGGTGTACGTGAACATGCCGATCAGCACCAGCCCGACGTACATGGCGCAGTGGAATGTAAGCTATCAGCGGCAGATCACGACAAACTGGCTCGCGTCCATCAACTACCTGGGCAATAAGACAACGCATCTGTGGGTCGGCGAAGATATCAACCCAGCCCTGTTTATTCCGGGCACCTGCGCCGGCAAACCGTGCTCCAGCACGAGCAACACGAACCAGCGCCGCCCGCTGTATCTGCAGAATCCGGTAGCTGGCGCGGCGTATGCCAGCATCACGCAATCGGACCAGAACGGGAACAGCAACTACAATGGCATGCTGGTGTCCATCCAGCACCGTTTCAGCAATGGGTTTACGCTGCTGAGCAACTACACATGGTCGCACTGCATCAGCGATGTGGATTTCACCGGCGAACTCGCGGGTTCTCAGTATATGAATCCCTTCAACCGTGGCCAGGATCGCGGCCGGTGCAACTTCGATGTTCGCCACAACGCGAATACGTCTTTGATTGTAAGCAGCCCGATGCATGGCAGCAGCTTCGGGGCCAAGATCCTGAAGGATTGGCAACTGGCCCCCATCGTTCAAATGCGCAGCGGCATGGCACTGAATGTCACTTTGGGCAGGGATAATTCACTGACCGGCGTAGGCCTCGACCGGCCGGACCTGGTTCTTGCGGATCAATATGTGCCGAATCGGAAACCGGAAGCCTGGTTGAATCCGCTCGCATACGCCACCCCTGCCCTGGGCACGTTTGGCAACTTAGGGCGGGATACCGTCAGCGCCCCGGTTCAGATCAATTTCGATATGTCTCTGACGCGCACGTTCCCCATCAAAGAACGATTTCGATTGGAAGCGCGTGGTGAAGGATTCAACGTGATCAACCATGCAAACTTCGGTAATCCGTCAACCAACTTAAGTTCAGCGAATTTCGGCAGGATTCTAACCGCCGGCGATCCGAGGATTCTCCAGTTCGCGCTAAAATTGCATTTCTAAGCTTGATTCGAAACGAAGCGGAACTCGAAGAAATCTTGTCCCGGCCCTCCGAGGCGGACGTTGCAGCGGTAGCGGCGCTAGAGGGCGATCTACTGATCCTGGGTGTGGGCGGGAAGATGGGGCCGTCCCTCGCCCGCCGTGCACGCCGCGCAATTCAAGAGGCGGGCCGAACTCACCGCGTTATCGCCGTGGCCCGCTTCACGGCACGGGGCTTGGCTGAATCTCTCAGCGAGGCCGGCATCGAGACGATTGCCGCGGATCTTCTCGAACCCGGAGCTTTATCGCGACTGCCGGATGCTCCGAATGTCATTTTCATGGCCGCGATGAAGTTCGGCACCACCGGCGCTGAACACCTCACGTGGGCGATGAATACGTACCTGCCCGGCTTAGTGGCGGAGCGATATCATGCGTCCCGCATCGTCGCGTTCTCGACGGGAAACGTGTATCCGCTGGTACCTCCCGTCACGGGCGGCGCGACGGAGTTCACGCCAGCCAACCCGCTGGGCGAGTATGCGCAATCGGCGTTGGGGCGGGAGCGCATGTTTGAATACGTATCGCGAGCGTACGGAACGCAAGCGGTGCTACTGCGTCTGAACTACGCGAATGAACTGCGCTACGGCGTGCTGCTGGATATCGGCCGCTGTGTGTTCGAGCGCCGGCCGGTGGACGTCGGAATGGGCGCGGTAAACGTGATCTGGCAGGGCGATGCAAACTCAATGTGCCTGCGCTCGCTGGCACACGCCCAATCGCCTCCGCTGATACTGAACATAACCGGCCCTGAAACCGTCTCGGTCCGATACGTCGCCAACGAATTTGGCCGGCGCTTCGGTGTAGACCCGATTGTGGCGGGCATCGAGTCCGAGACGGCGCTGCTGAGCAACGCCTCACGGGCATTCAGCCTTTTCGGATACCCGAGCGTATCGCTGAGCCAGCTCATTGATTGGGTGGCGTCCTGGATCGGCCTGGGCGGCGCGACCCACAATAAGCCGACCCATTTCGAGACCCGCACGGGTAAATTCTAAGCATGGACCTCGGCGACCTACGCGCGAAGCTATGCGAAGGGCGCGTCATCCCCGCGCACCCGCTGGCTCTCACGGCTGACCGCCGACTCGACGAGAGGCGTCAGCGAGCCCTGTCGAGATACTATCTCGCGGCTGGGGCCGGCGGACTCGCCGTGGGCGTGCATACGACCCAGTTTGCCATTCGCGAACCTCAAGTGGCGCTCCTAGAACCCGTCCTTCGTCTTGCCGCGGAGGAGATGCGGGGTCACGATGTTGTGAAGATAGCGGGCGTCGTCGGCCCTGCGCCTCAGGCGGCAAGAGAAGCCGAACTGGCGCGATCCTTAGGCTATGATGCCGCGCTGCTGAGTCTGGCCGGAGTGGACGATCTGATGCGCCACGTTCGAACGATAGCATCCATCATTCCGGTGTTCGGGTTTTATCTGCAGCCCGCAGTAGGCGGCAGGCTTCTCCCGTACGACTTCTGGAAGCGTTTCGTTCAGATCGATAACGTGGTTGCAATCAAGGTGGCTCCTTTCAATCGATATCAAACGCTGGACGTGGTGCGGGCGCTGGCGGAATCCCAACGAAGCGATATCGCCCTTTACACCGGGAATGACGACAACATCCTTCTCGATTTAGTGACCGAGTTCGATTTCCGCGGAGGCCGGACGGTCCGTTTCGCAGGAGGGCTGCTGGGTCACTGGGCGGTCTGGACGCAGCGCGCGGTAGAGCACCTGAACATGACGAGGCAAGGAGCCATCACTCCGGCGATGCTGACGCTGGCCCAGCAAATCACTGATGCTAACGCCGCCCTGTTCGACGCCGCGAACGGTTTCCGGGGCTGTATCGCCGGCCTCCATGAAGTGCTGCGCAGACAAGGATTGCTGGAAGGCCGCTGGTGTCTGGATCCCACGGAAGACCTGTCGCCCGGCCAGATGGAAGAGATCGACCGGGTGGTGAAAGCCTATCCCGAACTGACCGATGACGCCTTCGTGCGGGAGCATTTGGAAGACTGGCTCCGTTAAGCTCAGGCCGATAAGTGAGACACTAAAGGTGTCCCTAAACCAAGTTATGCGATTGCTCTGCTCTCTTATAGCGCTGCTCTGTATTTCCTGCGTTGGCCAGGAACCCCATAAAAAGTCCGCTCTCGACAAAGCTGCTTTTGAAGCCTATGTGCGCCAAGTGGAACTGCTGACTCCAGATCTCAAAGTGATAGTCGGCGATCCGAAGCCGAGTATGTTCGAGCAGTTCGTGGAAGTCCCTTTCGAGATCGTCACGCCCCAGGGGAACGTCCCCCTACGCTACTACGCCTCCAAAGACGGCAAGCTCATGGTGAAGGGCAGTCTCTTCGACATCAATAAGAATCCGTTCGAGCCCGAACTAAAGAAATTGAAGACCGACTTGCAGCCCAGCTTCGGAACGCCGGGTGCACCCGTGATCCTGGTTGTGTTCAGCGACTTCCAATGTCCGAACTGCAAGGAAGAAGCGAAGGTGCTGCGGGACAACCTGACGAAGGCATATCCAGACAAGGTTCGCGTCTACTTCAAAGACTATCCGCTGGTGCAAATGCATCCATGGGCAAAGCCGGCGGCGATCGCGGGCCGCTGCGTCTTCCGCGAAAAGCCTGCCGCTTTCTGGGCCTACCACGACTGGATTTACGAACATCAGAGCGAGATCCTGCCCGACAACCTGAAAACCAAGGTGATCGGCTGGGCCGATACTCAAAACCTGGACTCGGCAAAGCTCGGTCAATGCATCGATACCAAGGCCACCGAGGGTGAAGTGGACCGCGAGATCGCAGAGGGAAAATCACTGCTGCTGAACGGGACCCCGACCTTGTTCATCAATGGACGCCCGCTATCGGGGGCCATTCCGTGGCCCACGCTCCAGGAAATCCTCAAGCGCGAGCTGGGGTTGCAGGAGACCGCAAAGAACGCCGGCGAGAAATGCTGTGAAGTCACGATTCCGGGGTTGCCGGGCGCAAAGAAATAGCTGGGCGGTGGTCCAAAATGTTCGGCAACCGGGGTGACAACGGCGTATCCCGTCGTGCCTTGCTCTTCATGCCTGTAGCCTTCGGCGGCCTGTATTTTATGTCATCGAGGAGGTCGCGCCCGGTGCCGAACTCGCTGGCAGGCGGCACGGGGCCTACAGTGAAGCTGGTGCAGTTTTCGAATTCCGGGCAGCGGATCGGAGTCGCCGACGTGAAGCGCGTGGTGAAGCCAGATGCGGATTGGCGCAGGGAACTAAACTCCGAGCAGTATGCCGTCACGCGCCGGAAAGGCACCGAGCCGCCCTTCACCGGCGCTTACTGGAAAACCCACGACCGCGGGATCTATCGCTGCGTGTGCTGCGGCAACACTCTCTTCCGCTCCGAGGACAAGTTCGATTCGCACACCGGATGGCCCAGCTTCTCGCTTCCGATCGCGCAGGAGAACATCCGCCTGGAGCAGGACGTAAGCCTACTGATGGAGCGCACGGAAGTGTTGTGTGCAGAATGCGACGCGCATTTGGGACACGTTTTCAACGATGGCCCGCAACCATCGGGCTTGCGCTTCTGCATGAACTCCGCGGCGCTCGCCTTCATCGCCGCCTGATCACCCCGTCAGGAGTGCGCTCGGGGTATCCCGGACCAGCGATGGTAGCGCCGGAAAAATGCCTTCGCGCGGCCGACATCCTTCATAATCTGCTGACGCAATGCCTCGGGAGTTTCGAACTTGCGCTCCTCGCGAACGCGCCTTAGAAAGTCGAGCTTGATGTGCAGCGGCGTTGCGCCTTCCAACGGGTCGAGCAGGAACGTCTCTATGGTCAGAGCATCGCCGTCGAAGGTGGGCCGGTACCCGACGTTCGTGATGGAGGTCCACTGTCGCGGAGCGTCGAGATCGTGAGTGCGCGTGATGTAAACGCCGGTGGCCGGGAGGACCTCGGCCCGCGTGTCCAAATTGAGCGTGGGCACGGTCTGCCGTGAGCCGATGCCGTGGCCCGAGACGATGTCGCCTTCGAGCGAGTAGGGCCGTTCCAACAGGCGACAGGCCAGCGAGAGGTCGCCTTCCTCGATGAGCTTGCGGATGCTACTGCTGGAAACCAGTCGTCCGTGCCGCTTGACTCCGGCCAGGGCTTCGGTCCTGAATCCGTACCTGGCGCCGAGTTCCCTTAAGATCTCGGTGTTGCCGGCCTGCTTTGCTCCGAACCGGAAGTTGTCGCCCACCAGGACCGCGCGGGCACCCAAACGATCAACCAGAATCTGGCGAACGAAATCCTCGGGAGTGAATTTCGACAGCGCCTCCGTGAACGGAAGCACAAGGACCTGCTGGATCCCTTCGGCGTGCATCAGGTCGCAACGCTGACCGGTGGTGGTAAGGAGGCGAGGCGCTCGAGTGGGCGCGACGACTTTCGTGGGATGAGGATCGAAGGTGAGCACACTGGGCTTCCAACCGTTCTCACGCCCGAGTTCCACTACCCGGCGCAAGATTTGCCGGTGGCCTGCGTGGAGGCCGTCGAAGTTGCCGATAGTCAGCGCTGACGGTGCAAAGTCGGGCGGCACTTGATCGAGAGCGCGGAAGACTCGGAAACCAGCCATTCAGCCTGTCACCTGGATTGTGATTTCCATGCCGTCATAGGCGAGGCGGACATTGGCAGGCAGCCATTCTTCGGTGCGAGAGTGCATCACGTCGTGGGACATATGGGTGAAAAACGCCCGTACAGGCCGCAGCCGCTCAACCCATTCCAGCGCTCGATCCACGGTGGTGTGCGTGGGATGGGGCTTGTGGCGAAGCGCGTCGAGAAACAGGACGTCCAGACCTTGTAATCTCGCCACCGACTCCTCCGGAATATCGCTGTGGTCAGTCAGGTAGGCGCAGTTCCCGAACCGGAATCCGTAGGTAGTGCCGCGGCCGTGATTGAGACGCAGGGGCTCGAAGTAGAGCCCGAACAGATCAATCGGATCCGAGTTGAAGATGTTCGTTTCGATTTTCGGCAGCGAGGATTCGGTCGGCTTCTTCTCAAAAATGTAGGCGAAGCAGGCCTGAATGGTGCCTAGAGCTTCGGCTGATGCGTAGATGGGGATCAGTCCCCGCTGCATGAAATTGAATGGCCGCACATCGTCGAGGCCCATGATGTGATCGGCGTGGGCGTGGGTATAAAGAACTGCATCCAATCGCCGCAATCCGGCGCGGAGCACCTGCTGCCGGAAATCCGGCGTGGTATCGACGATGACGTTGCGGCAAATGGACTGGCCGTCGTTGTATTGGACGAGAATGGACGGACGCAAACGCTTGTCACGGGGATCGGACGAAGTACAAACTTTGCATTCGCAGCCGATGGTAGGCACGCCGGAACTGGTGCCCGACCCGAGTACAGTAACTTTGATGGAGTTTTCCTGCAACTCCATCAGGCCTGAGGCGATCCTTCTGGCTCGGGCGGATTAGCGTCGTGCTTGTTCCGGGACTCGAGGGCCTGCACATAACGGAACCGCAGTTCCGTGAGAGAGTTTTCCAAGAGCCGCTGCTCATCCATGGACAGATTGTTGCGGGTCTTGTCCTGCAACAGCGCCAGCACATCAATGGTATGCCGGGCGATACGGATATCCGGCTTTGGAGCGTTCTTATCGTCGCCAAGATGCAGCAAACCTAATTGCATTTCGGCCTGGGCTTTCAGAGAGAGCACCAGAAATTCCATGTTGACCGGAGGCATCGGAAAATCGCTGGGCAGCGACTCGGACACGGATTCAGTATTCACGTTATCGCTCATCTTTCAACCTGCAACTACTATGATAATTCGCCGCCGGACGAGGCCTCAGACAGTGTGGCCTACGGGACCGGGACCATAATCATGAAAGGCATCGCGGATGCTCAGTCCCGCCACTTCGATGCGATTCAGATCCGTAGAGCCGACGCCCTTCGCCTCGGATAGCAGCAGAGAGTTGTCGCCGCGGACGAACGGCTTGGTTCCGCGATCCGCCCTCGGGTCGTAGCCCATCACGGCCATGCACACCGCATCCAGACACACGGGATTTTTACCGGCCAGCAGCACACCGGGCTTGATGATCTGAACGCCCCGGTTCCAGATGCCTTCGCCGCCGCGAATGGATTCGATGCCGTCCACGATCGCGAGGTCAATGGGCCGAACGCGAACCAGATCGGCGACGATGCGGGGGACGCGGTGGCCGAAATCGCGCGACGAGGCTGGATCGATTTCCTGAGGCACGCCCTGTGGAGGGGTCTTAGCTCCGTTGTGACAAACGGGGCCGCGCTCCTGTTGCGGATCTTCGTTGCCATCGGGTCCGCAATCACCGCCATACAGCGAGCACGGAGTGATACCGAAATTATTTTTCAGCGACATGGTGACGCCCGCGATCCAATGATTTTTCAGTTTGGACATGGACACGAAGGTGTCGCAATCGACGAACGAATGGTTCAGATCGTAGGCCGGATAAATGTAGCCACCTCCGGGAACGCTCACGCGGACATACTTACTTCCCTGCCCCAGGTTCTGCGCGTTTTCCCATTCCACTTTGCAGCCGGCGTTGTTGATGGAAGCGATATCGAGTCCATATCGATCCCACAATTCCATGTCCTGCCGGGCGGGGAAGAAGGTCTCGATCATCCGCACGCGGCGAGCTCCGTTCCTGGCGAGCAGACGGACGGTAGCCAGCACGGTGTCGGGTTGGTTGCGGTAGGGGAATGCGGGATCCACGGGGAAGCGCTTGGGGTTGCCGGTGAGGTTTAGCTTCAGCGCCACGGTCTTGTTCTTGACTAAAGGCCCGATGCCGCCGATCTTGTCAAACATGCGGTCGAGCTTGTTGTAGAGGTCGTCCTGGTAGGACTGGCAGCGGGCGATGGCGACAGTGGAAACCGGGGCGGGTTTGGCGATGGAGAGAGCGGCAGCTGCAAGGCCGCCTACGGCTTCACGACGGGTAATCATGAGGACTCCTTCTGCCTACAGATTGTACATGTTCGAGGCTGGTTGGGTTTGTTTCGTAATCGGCGCGCGAAGGGCGAAGCGAGGGGTGTTGGGTTTGTTTCGTAATGTGACTCGGACGCGGAATGGCGCCCAATTTCGGCCGGTGACGGCGCTTGTTCGCGCGCCTGGTTTGTCTGATATGCATTCCATCTTCAGTGTTTCACGCGGACTCGCGACGGCCGTTTCGCGATGAGCTAATAAACGAGCGTAACCCCTTTCTTGCCAGGTGACTAGGATTATTCATTCGTGGCGTGATCAGCGCGGTGGAGGCTTTCCCTTCACGGGTACTGTAATCAGATTGAGCCGGCCGTGCCATCGTTAGACTCCCTGTCCGCGTCCGCCTGGGCCAATCAGGAAGGTTCCCATTCTTCTCCACGCACCGGTGACACGAGTGAGCCAGGCTGCTGGAGTGATCGTGCCCACGAAAGTATACGACGAGGTTGGCAAATCCCAGAAGGAGTAGGAGGGGTCTGCCGTCCGACATAACGATCGAGAGCATGGAGCCGAACGGTTATTCTCGTTCCGGTGGCATCCCTTCGCACTCGAGCCCGACTACTTGGCGGAACCGACAACGCTGTTTGTCCTTACTCTGGAAGAAGTTGCCGACTTAGTTTTGCTGACGGTGACCGAGTCCGGCTTCGATCAAATCCCCCCTTCTCACGCTGGGCAAAGGCATTCACGGCCAACGAGCAAGGTTGGAGCATGGTAGTGAGGATGCTTGAGGACTACCTTGTCGGTGCACAAAGGCTTGCGAGTAACGCCGCGCAGGGCTCCGCTGTAGTTTTTGCAGCGCTGGGGGCCGAGACCCGTTTACGTCTCGTAGATCGCCCAAGATTTCAAAGAGAGGTTCCAAGAGGAATCCAGTTGACCACGCGGGGAGCTTCGGAATGGTAAACCTAGGCGACTACCAAGGAGTAATTTTCCGATACGCCTCGTGGGCGCGATGAAGATCCGCGACGAGCAGCGAGGCTATTTCAGTTGGCGCTGAACAAATTCGGAGGCTCGCTTCCACGCCAGCTTCGCACAATTGGGTCGATAGAATGGGCGCGTGTATGCGAGGAATCCGTGGTCGGCGCCTTCGTAGACAAACAGATCAACGGGAGTCTTCTGCGCGCGCCGGTTCCGTGCGCCGGCTGTTTTCCACTTCAACAGAATGGTCGTCGGTGCCGTGATGTATTTGTACAGGGATCGTCAGCCGCGCCATCTCGGATTTCTGCAGGGGTGCAGGGTAAAAAGCTACTACCGCGTCGATTTCACGCGAACGGGCCGCGAAGAGAAGCGCTTCGCGCCCTCCGCGGCAAAAGCCCACAACGCCCATCCCGGTGGGCCGCACGAAGTTCTGAGCTCGCAGATAGCTTGCTCCCATCTGAATGTCGTCAAGCCTATCTAACTCGGTGGGTTTGCCCAGATATCTGGCGTACTCTTCATTCCGTGCCGTATCGGGAAGCAGATGGAACACGTTGGGTGCAAGCCCGACAAACCCTGCTGATGCGAGAGCCGCGCAGGTGTTCGGAATATACTCCTCCGAAATCCTGTTGCCCGCTATAACAAGAACCGCCGAGTAGCTTCCCTCAGCCTTCGGCCTAGCCAGATAGCCCTTTATAGTCGTAGCGCCGTTGTGTAGGAATTGCACCCGTTCGTGCATGATTGCAGGATCGTCCAGGACTCGGGTCGGTGGCGAAGCGGCGCGCTCCTGGGCCTGGGCGTCGTGGCGAGAAGTCGCGGCAGCAATGGCTCCCGCCAGGATCACCCTGCGGCGGCTCGTTGTTCCATTACAATCTTCATCCATACACATGCAGCGCGATCCTTAAGCCATAGACGACAGACGCCATCGCTGGTTAGGTCCTGCCTGACCTCGGCGGTGGCGATCAGCCCTGGCTGCTTCGGATCACTCGCCAGTTGCCGACTTTGCGCAACCAAATCCCACTTGCATCGTCTTAAACCTGGCAAGAGGGAATCTTCACGGGGGAGCCGATGTCGTTCGAAGCGGAACTGTTAGGAGCCTTTGAGGTACACTCGCCCGAGGGCATCCGAGAGTCGCTGAGCGCTGGCGCGAGCCCAACGGAGCTGATCAAGGGCAAACGCCCAGTGGACTGTCTGATCGAGGGATACTTGCGCTCTCCGAAATTCCGAAAGTGCCTCCAGGTCCTTGTGGACGCCGGCGCGTCTTTAGGTGATCCTCTTCTCCAAGCAGTTCTCATGGACGACGACCAAGGCTTGCGGCGACTGTTGAAGGAATCCAGTGCGGCTATTCAGCGGAAGATGAGTCCCTTGTGCGCTTTCACTTCGTGCCGGGGCGTTTCCGCTCTCCACGTTTGCGCGGAGTTCAATTCCTTGCGCTGCGCCTCCGCCCTGCTGGACGCCGGCGCGGATGTGAATGCTTGGGCCGATGTCGATAGCGATGGGCTTGGAGGACAGACACCAATCTTTCACGCGGTGAACAGCATCTTCAACTACTGCCGGCCAATGATGGCGCTTCTGGTCGACAGGGGCGCGCGCCTGGACATCCGAGTGAAATCCCTTCTCTGGGGAGAATCCTTCGAGTGGGAGACCGTAATTTTCGACGTAACGCCGATCTCGTACGCCCAGTGCGGCCTATACAAGCAGTTTCACCGCGCAGAAGACGACATTTACAGCAACATTGCGTATCTTCACGAAAAGCTTTACGGAGCAGCCCCGACGCTCCGCAACGTACCGAATCAGTACCTGCGTAGGTAGCGCGAGCAAGTTCTCGAATCCAGCGAATTCAGCCCGGTAGAAGACGATCAACATCCTCGCGTCGTCATGCGCAATCTGAGTACGCCGGTTATCACTTCTGTACGCATCTGACAGGAAAGGCTCTCTCCTTCTCGCCACAGCTCTGGCGATGGAGTCGTTGCGAGCGCTGAGCAAGGTTGTTGAACCATGCAGCGCTCGCACTCTGCTGTGAGGCCGTCCCGTAGAATCCATGGGGGATCGGCCACCACCGAGCAAGGCATTGACCCTCGCGCCTCCACCGGTTGAGAGCGCTTATAGCTCCTTTACCGCGATCTTCGGAATCCCCGTTGACTCCACGGTACTGTTTCGCGATTTGCCGCCAATCCTCGTCCGTCGGCAATCGCCAGCCGTCGCCGTCGGCCATCCGCATAACGCGAGCGCAGTGCGTGGGACGCCGATCGCTTTTGCCTGGACAGTTGGTTAAACGTGCGCCCGCGCAGCGGAGCGGAGAACGACGCTAAGGGAGTGTGGAGGCTGAGGCTTTGGGCGCGCCCGCGACTGACGGCTTAGTGGAGATCAGTGCTGATTCGCTCGGATCAATGACCGATTCGCGAAAAGGCGAGATCTTTTGGCCGGCATCCGCAGTCCGGCCTCGCCTCCCCACATTCCGTAATGCGACACTCAGGACCGATTCTTACTACAAAGAATGTGAGGCCACACTGTAGAATCCAAAAGGAGGGGCGCGATGTTCAGAGATCTCTGCGTAGGTGTCATCGCCTGCGTTCAGGTGGTGTTCGCCCAGCCGGCGGAAGTCACCCCGTTACCAGCCATTCCGTACATCATTGCCGCGTTCGACCATTACCCGCTCGTAGCCGTGAGTGAAATGCACGGTTCTCGCGAAACCATGGCGTTCCTCGCAGCGGTGATTCGTCAACCCGGGTTTGCCGGCAAGGTGACCGACATTGTCGTTGAGTTCGGGAACGCGCGATATCAGAGCCTGATAGACCGCTACATCGGAGGTGAGAGCGTCCGGGACAGCGATCTGCGACAGGTTTGGGAGAACACGACACAAATCAGCGGCGTTTGGAGTTCTCCGATCTACCGCGCTTTTTTTGCAGATATGCGTGCATTCAACGCGACCTTGCCCATGCCGAAGCGCGTCCGCGTGCTCCTCGGAGATCCTCCGATCGATTGGAGCGCCGTGACCAGCCCGGCCGACGAGGATATGAATGACTGGCGGGATGCGCACTTGGCCTGGTTGATCGAACAGGAAGTTATCAAGAGGGGACGCAAAGCTTTGCTGTTCATAGGAGGAGCCCACATCAGCCGCAAGATCATCCTGCCGAACAGCCTGATTCACCTTCTGGACCGGCGCTTTCCGCAGCAGACGCGGGTGGTTTCAACGATTGACATCACCGGCGTGAAGCCGCCAGTCGCATCGCGAATTCGTATGTGGCCCATTGTTTCCGCAGCGGAGGTTTGCGGAACTTGGTTAGGCTTCGTTGACGTGAAAGACATCGGCTTTGGTCTCTCCCGGGGGCGAGTTCAGGACGATGTAGACGCCTTGCTGTACTTGACCGCGAACCCATTTTCCAATGTTCCGATCCGCATCGACCCGCAATCGGCCTTTGCAATCGAATTGCGGCGGCGCCAGAAACTGGCAGAAGATACCCTGCCGTTTCGCGGCGGCAAAATCCGCTTCAGCAATGGTTCGTCGAGGTTTACGACGGATTCGGAACCTCCCCTGAAGGCCATCCTGGCCGAACTGGAACGCGATCTCGGCCTGAAGTTGCTGGTCAAGGCCTATGCCGATTCCACCGAAGCGCAGGCTCAAGAACTCCCGGAAGCGAGAGCTGCCTTCTTGCGGAACTGGCTAGTGAGCAGCGGCGTCTCACGGCAGCGGTTAACTCCGCGGGGGTGCGGCGCGTCACGACCGGCGTGGGACAGCGACACTGACGAGCACCGGGCCGCGAACCGAAGGGCAGAGCTGGTTCGAATGACGAAGTGGAGTGGCTGTCAGCCGCCCGAGTCTTTCTATTGGCGATGACGGCTGATCAGAACCTCGGCTTCGGAACCGGCCATTCCTGATCTGGGCGACAACTGGGCGCGATTACCCTCATGTAAAAGGCGCAGCATCAACCGGGGAGGGCAAAACTGGTTCGAAAGGCAACTGGCTACGAACAAAACACGAAGCGGCACTATGCGGTATCTGTTCGCCGGCTACGCGAGCCGAGCTTCCGGCCGCCATTCGAACGCATCAGTGACGCAGAGATTTCTCTGCTTGAGCAGGCGTGGCGTTCGCTGGGCTGAGAGCGGCGCAGCGCCCCGGTACACTGAGGCAGACTGGTGGGGTATCAAGCAGCCTGAAAAATGACGCCTCCGTGCCGGAACTACAGACGATCCCTCGTCACGCTTCGCGAACTCGAACTTGAGTTGCCTGCTTAGGACGCGAAACCCAACTCAGTCCGCTTGTCGTCGCTTGCAGTGACGGACCGGGACGTCGAATACCTCGGCGAAATTGGAGTTCTTGCGCTGCCGACGCAAAGCCCGAAGACACTAGCCAACTTACGTTTCAGGCTTCTCAGAGATCAATGCCTCGAAGCGCGAGGCTGCTAAGCGCCTTCCCTGCGAGCCGGTACTTAGTCCACTCATCCATCGGCACGGCGCCCAGCTTCTTGTAGAACTGGATGGCTGGCTGGTTCCAATCGAGCACTCCCCACTCCAACCTGCCGCAGCCGCGTTCGGTCGCGATTCTTGACAAGTGAGACAGCAACGCTAACCCAATGCCGTTGCCGCGCAGATGAGGCTTCACGTAAAGGTCTTCCAAATAGAGTCCCGGCTGAGCCAGAAAGGTGGAAAATGTCGCGAAGAACACGGCAAAGCCCGAGCATTCCCGATCCCAGTGCGCCAAGAGCACCTCGGCCGCGGGCTGAATGCCGAACAATGTCTCGCGCAATCGTTCTTCAGTCGCGGTAACGGTATGAGCAAGTTTCTCATACTCCGCCAGAGCCTGAATCAGATCCAGTATCACAGGGAGGTCTAGTTCAGTGGCTGGGACGATCCGTAGCTTCGACATGCTCTTACCAATAGTCTGCGGAATCTGGCGGCCGTAAGTGCGGCGAGTTCCGTTGCAGAATTAAGCTGATGTTTGGATTACCAGATGAATACGTTTCGAATCGCACTCGCTAACATCCGGTTCCCAGCGACTCCGGAAGAGTCGGTCACATTGGCTGAACAGGCGATCGCGGAGGCGTCGATCGCGCGCGCCGGCCTGATCTGTTTTCCGGAATGCTTCACTCCCGGCTACCGGGGAACGGGCAAGCCGGTGCCGCCCCCCGACCCTGCCTTCCTCGAGCGCGCCTGGTCCGCCATTGCGGCGGCGGCTGCGAAAGCCAGCGTCGCGGTTGTTCTTGGCACCGAACGCGTCGTCGATGCCGGGTTATTAGCCACCGCATTGGTGATCAACCGGGACGGGACAATCGCCGGTTTCCAGGATAAAGTCCAACTGGACCCCTCCGAGGAGGGCACCTATTCGCCAGGCTCTGGCCGTCGCGTTTTCCAAACCGGTCCACTGACGTTTGGTATCGCGATCTGCCATGAGGGCTGGCGCTATCCGGAAACGGTCCGCTGGGCAGTCCGACGTGGCGCGCAGATTGTATTCCACCCTCATTTCCATGAAGCCGAGCCCGGGGGTTACGTGCCGTCGCTTTTCGCCGATCCAGCGAACTCATTCCATGAGAAAGCAGCCTTGTGCCGCGCGGCCGAGAACACTTGTTATTTCGCTACAGTGAACTTTGCAAGCGCCGGGTCGCCGACCACGTCAGCAGTGGTACGGCCCGACGGGACGCTGCTCAGCTACCAGCCGTACGGAAAACAAGGGTTGCTGATCACGGACATCGACATTTCTGCGGCCACGGGACTCCTGGCCGCGCGCTGCAAGTGTGGTGTTTAGAAGAGCCACCGGCTGAGCATCCGGCGAAACGATTTGGCCAAACGCGATCAATTGCCGGTGGTGGAGTCGGAGGGAGCGACGCCGCCGGGCGCGAGCACTCTTTGAAATAGCTCGCTGATTTGGGCGGCCGTAAAAGGCTTCGGAAGCACCGCATCAAAGCCATACGCGCGGAAACTGGACATAACGGGCGCATCTGAATAACCGCTGGAGACGATCAATTTCGAGGTGGGATCCAATTCCCTTAACGCTCGGGCCGCTTCCAGGCCGCCCATTCCACCGGTTACCGTCAAGTCCAGCAGGACTGCATCGAAGCCGCGGCCCGCGGTTTTCGCGGCCTCGTACAAAGCGATCGCCTCGGCTCCGTCGCCTGCAGTCTGGACTTCATAGCCGAGCGGCGTCAGGATGTGGAGCAGCAGCTTCCGGAGCGCCTCCTCGTCATCCATCACCAGAAGCCTACCTGTACCGCCCCGGAGCACTGCACCGACCGCAGACTCCGGCACCGGACTGGACTGGGAGGCCGGTAAGTCAATAGTGAATGTAGTTCCTTCGCCGTATTTCGACTGTGCAGAAAGGTGTCCGCCATGCCTGTTGACGATCGCATAGGCGGTGGCTAAGCCCAGGCCGCTGCCAGATCTCTTGGTGGTGAAGTATGGATCGAAAATTCGAGGCAGAGTCTCAGCAGGGATGCCGCATCCGTAGTCCCGGATGGAAATTCGAACGTGACGTTCGGCGTTCCGTTCCTCGGCGCCGCCGAGCCGCATGTTCTCGGCGCAAACCTCAATGATTCCACCTTCCGGCATGGCCTGCTTGGCGTTGAGGAGCACATTGTGGAGTACCTGGCCGATCTGGCCTGAGTCGACCTCGGCGGGCCACAGATCTTGCGCGAGGTCGACAGTGATGCTGACCGGGGCCCCAGCGCGTGCAAGCTGGACCGCATCCAACACAAGTTTGGAAATGGCAACGACGCGCCGGATGGGGGCGCCACCGCTCGCGAAAGTCAGCAGTTGGGATGACAAAAACACCGCACGCTCACAGGCGCTTTCCGTTTGATCGAGAATCTCTCGAACCGGCGCACCGGGATGCAAGCGCATCTTGGCCAGTTCGATATTTCCTTGGACGATTGTCAGGAAATTGTTAAAATCGTGAGCTATTCCACCGGCCAAAACTCCCAACGACTCTAAATTCCGCACTCGAAGCAGTTCTTCTTCCGTTTTTTCACGTTGTGCGATTTCAGCCTTGAGACGCTCCGCCGAGTGATACAGTTCGGCCGTACGCTCCTGGACGCGAACTTCTAACTGCTGATTCACTTCTTCCGTCCGATTCTTGGCGATCTGCAAGTCGGCGACGAGCTCTTCGTTCTCAAAATGCAAGCCGAAGGATGATTCGATGGTGCGATGGAATCGCCAGGTAGTAGTCAAGGTGGCCACGGTAAACAGGGTTGCCAGCATTCCCATGGCGACGTGTTCTTTATCGCCCGCATAGAGGAGACGAATGGCGGGAAGGAGACCGGTGGGGAGAAGGAATGCCAGGAACGCCTCCCGCCTCGGCGCCAGCAGGGAAGCAGCTCCGAGCATCATGCCACCGAGTACAAAAAGCAGAAAAACCTGATTGACCAACTGGGCTTCCGGGTAAAGGAGGAAACCAGCCGCGCCCCAACCTGCTGCGGCCAGTCCGGCGCCAAGTGCGAAGTCTCTACCCCACCGGCCGATTTCGGTCGGATGTGGGGAACTGCGCCGGTACCATCCAGAGAGAATCCACCTTCCCGCCGACACCAGGAGCATGTACGCCAACCAGCCTAGGACAGTGGCGTGATCAACCACGGTCCACTGCAACCCCCCTAATACCGGAGCCGCAATTATGGTGACGCCAATCCCTGTATTTGAATTCGTGTAGAGCAGCCGGATCTGTGCTGCCCGCACCTGCAGCTCACGTTGGCCTTGGGGGGCAGGAGTTGCCTCGTTTCGCGATTGACTCGACATGTCCAGCCAGTTCTCGTGGTAGACCACTCAGGACGGCAGGCCCAACCAACATCGCGGTAACCGTCGCGGCGGGCGGAGTTCCCTGCCTGTAGTTGATGGGGCGGGAACCGATTCAGTGATTGGGAACCGGAGCGAATCGACTCTGAATACGCCATCATCTCCGAACCGCGCTACTTGAGTCAAGGTTCGATCGTGTACACAGACTATATGTGATCGCGTTAACCTCTTTTGGGGAGCTTCACCGCGGGCTGTCCAGTCCGTGTTTCAGCCGTGTTTCTGCCTAAAAGGATACGCGGCGGGCCGGGGCGCAACGGAACTGTCGGAACTATGCGCGGTTCTTATTATGTTTGCGGCCTGTTTCGCGCGACAACTCTGGACAGGGCCGGAGAGATTCATCTCCGAGTCGGGGATACCGAGCCCATGTGTTGGATGGCGGCGATGTCGCATATGGAGTCGCCTGCCGGCTGACCTGTGACTGGCGGGAGCGGAGTTCGACATGTACCAGGCCGGAAGTTCCGTACCGGCTGGGCCTACGAACAACGGATTAGGCGATTCGGGCAGTTATGCAGGATCTGTCCTGCGCTGCCGTCAGATCAAGGACACGACAAACGTCAAACCGAACGATTCACTTGCTAATAAAAGCGGACTTCTTGACGTGCTATCGAAATTCCGAACCAGTCAGATATGGTCTGCGGTGCGGTGGTGATCGTTCATGGCCTGAAAATGGGAAGAGCCTCCCTTTCGAGAAGCTCTTCCTGCATGCGCTTTGACCTACGCGATCAGAAGTAAAACTTCAGCGCGAGTTGCACCACGCGATGGCCTTCTTTCTGGGTAGTAGTTCCGAAGTTGGCCGTATTCACTTTCAACGTATTCGGATCATATCCCAGATTTAGATTGTTGCCGTTGACGAAGGACCACAATGGGTGGTTCAGAAAATTGTATGCATTGAATCGGAACTGTATCTTCATCGACTCCTTAATCTGGAAGTTCTTGAACAGTGCCAGATCGGAATTGAAGAATGCCGGCCCGTACATCGCGGGGAGAATAGTTGGACCATTCTGCCCGACCTGGGTTGGCAGGGCGAAGCAGTTCGCGTTGACAAACTGGTGCGACACGAGATTGGCTGTCGGGTCGCAAGTCAATATCGGGTTGAGTTGGATATTCGGTGTGCCCAGAATGGAAACGTTGTTGATGTTGATGGCTGTGCCGGGGATCTTCGAGCTATTCGTGTTCAGGTTGAAATTGCCGTTGTTGCTCAAAGCGGAAACATTCGCTCCACTCTGTAGCTGCGTGATGCCCGAGAACTGCCACCCATTGATGACTCCGCCTCCGAACTTACTATGCGTGAAGCTGCCCAGCTCAACGGAGTAGGCGGCATTGAAGATGTGCGTGCGGTTGGCAGGCTGCACACCGTAGGTGTTATTGAGATTGAAGGAATCCCTAGTGGGATTGACGATCCCCATCGCCTTACCGAACACGTAATTCATACTAATCACATACCGGCCCTTGGTACGGGCCCAGGTTGTCTGCAGGGCGTTGTAGTTGGCGTATAGATTGTTCGTTGCGAGACTGAGATCCGAGAAGCCCTTCAAAGGGCGGAAATTATTGGCGGTGAGACTGCTGGGGTCCACACCTCCATTGCTCGATGCCAACATGGCACCGACGGGAACCAGATTTATGTTGCTACCTTGGCCACCTTGCGTATTGGACAAATCGCGACTTTGGTTGCCGACGTAGGCCACCTCCAGCAAGCTTGACCATGGCAATCGCTGAGACACAGTGAAGCTATAGCTGTCGGTGTAGGGCTGTTTGTCGTCCTTGCTGTCCACAGCGGCTGGAGAGAGCGCTTGGGCGCTGAAGTTGATGGTGTCGAGTTGGTTCGCCATCAACGGCACCCCGTTGACATTGCTGCCGAGACTGATATTCGTAACACCCGCGGCAACGTCCAGACCGCTGGTGAACTGTCCGGAGTGGTAGTAATATCGTCCCCAACCGCCCCGGAGGACGGTTTTCCCTGCGCCAAACAGATCGTACGCCAGGCCGAAACGTGGCTGATAAAACGCGCCTCTGGTGGGGAACCCTCCGATTGGAACGCTGGGATCACGCTTCTTCCACAGGAATCCGCAGTACTGGGTAGGGGTGCAAGTCGGGCTATATTTAGAGTAGTCGAACACCGAGTAGCCGTACCCGAGGCGGTCCGCCCACGGTGTGAAGTGAGTGATTCGCAGGCCTAGCTCGAGCGTTAGCCGCTTGTTCACCTTCCAGGAATCCTGGACGAATCCCTCAAACGTGGTGTAAGCAATGTCATTGAGGCGATTGAACGATGTCTCGTTGTACCCGCTCAGGGTGCCGGTGAGTAAATCGGCAAACTCGTTGCCGAGGCTGTTTGCATTATTCTTGGAAACCTGGAGTTGGCCGTTGGTGTTATTGTTCGCAGGCTGAGCGTTCCGGATCCATTCCCAGAAGACGCCGGCCTTGATGGTGTGCGTACCCCAAACCTTGGACACGGTGTCGCTGAAGCTGGGCATATACTTGTTCGCATAGAGACCCGAAGTTGCTCCTCCGGCTTCAAATCCACCGGGGTTAAAAACAAATGCGGACTCCTGACCGCCGCCGAAAGACGGAATCTGCGCGACGCCATTCTTGTAAAGGCCCTTGTAGTTGTAGCCGACCTTAGTCCGGTCCACTTTGGACGGATCCTGGAAAACGTTGGGGAAACCGATAAACGTGTACCCGAAGACGAATTCATTCGTCATGGTTGGACTGAACACATGAGTAAGCGATGCCGTCACCGACTTGGACGTGTTCTTACCCTCGATCGGCGTCGGGTACGGAACCTGGTTTCCATTGCGCCACCAAAGACCGACGGGAAATTGCTGCGTTTCGTTTTGCAGGTTATACCGCACGAATAGCTTCGTGTTATCGCTGATGTTGTAATCGACGCGCGACATCCACTGGATATTGTTCTGGTTGAACGTTTCTGCCTGCACGTAGTTGTAACCGCCGGTGGTGTTGGGATCGGCGTTCGGCGTGGGGTACAACTTCAGCAGTGCCTGCATGTTCGGATCGATCAGTGCGGACGGGATTATTCCGCCGGGAAATCGCGTTTGATCGATCTGTCCCGGAGGGCCGCCGGACTGTGTCTTGTTGCCCAACTTAGCGACTTCTAAAGGAGAGAAATTCCCATTGATCATGGCCGGCGTGGGGACTGTCGCGCGGAGTAACCCAGTATCCAGGACCTGATAGAAGTACTCATACCCCGTGAAGAAGAAAAGCTTTTCCCGCTTCTTGTTGAAATTTGTTCCGGGGATGATGACGGGACCGCCAACGGTGCCGCCAGGATAGTAGTATTTGTTCTGCGGCCTCGATTGACCGCTGGAGTTGAACAGAGCGTCATTCGCATTCAGCGCATAGTTCCTGGCGTAAAAGAAGGCGGAGCCGTGAAAGTCCTTTCCACCGGATTTGGCGACCGAACTTACCACCGCGGGTCCCTTCTGGTTCTCTGCGCTAAAATTCGACATTTTCACCTGGAACTCGGCGATCATGTCGGAGTTGGGGTTGACGGGGGTGTCACAATTGCAACCAGGATCGGAAACGTGTGCGCCGTCGGCCGTGATGTCCAAGGAGTTGTTAGGCAGCCCGTTATAACTGAACGCGCCGTTCAGAGGGCTCTGAGATCCGCTGTCGCCGTTGCCATTGATCCCAATTGTTTCGCCAGAGTAGTTCGCCTTGTTCGACAGGCCATTCTGGATACCGAACCCCGGCATTATCTTAAGGAACTCGGCCGCGTTACTGCCGACTTCTACAAAATTCTGCAATTCCTTAGTGGTTAGCGTCGACGATTTCTCACCAGAGTCAACGGGGGTGACGGAGTCGGCAACGGCAGTGACCTCCACCATTTCGCCAGTCGTGCCAACGTTCAAGGCGACGTTCACGTTCCGCTTCTCACCGCCCCCCAATTCAATTCCCGTTCCTTTATACAACTGGAATCCCTTAGCCTCGACGGTCAGGTCGTACGTTCCGACCGGTACCGAAGCGAAGGTGTAATAGCCATCGCCGTTGGAAACGGTCTCGCGCAATGAACCGGACTTGGCGTCGCGTAGTCTGACGGTGGCTTGCCCGACCACGGCACCGGAAGGATCCGACACGACGCCGGTCAAAGTTGCGTAGATGGACTGAGCCGGTAAAGGCGCTGTCAACAATGCGATTGCGCCGAGTAATCTGGTCCAGATGACGAATGTCGAGACGGTCTTCATGGTTGCGGGACTCCCTGGTCTGGGGCAATGACGAACGCGGTCGTACTCGCCTCAGTGCTATTCCGGTCGAGTATATCGCAGAACTTACGTTCTGAAAGGCTACACCTGTTACTTTTGCCCGAACCAGGGGTTACAAGCACGGAAGTGTCTTAGAATCAGCGCCGTTACAAGCAGATCCGGCTTGGTTCGAGATGATATACTTTGGAGCGCATGGCTTTCCGGGCAGTCTCTCAACTCGAACGCGACGAGTTGGAAGCGGTTTTGAAAGCGAAAGTTCTGCTGCGTTCGCCCAGCGTCCTGCGTGTAGCCACCTACATTGTGAATAAGTACCTGCAGGGAGAGGCTGAAGGTCTGAAGGAATACAACATCGCAGTTGAAGCGCTGGGAAAACCGGACGAATTCGACCCCAAGCGGGACTCAATCGTGCGGGTTGAGGCGCATCGGCTGAGGAAGAAATTGATCGAGTACTACAAAACGGAAGGATCGGATCACGAACTTCAGATCGTAATCGACCCGGGCCAGTACACCCTCAGGTTCGTGGCGAGGACTGACTTGGAGGCGAGTGTGGCGCCGATAGCTCCGCTGGAGGAATCCCAAGAACCGACGCCGCAAGTGGAAACGCCAGTTGCTGGAGCAAGGAGAGCTTCGGGATTCCTCCGTTGGCTGCTTCTCACTTTCGCCGTTGTAGTCCCCGCGCTCGTATTCCTGGCGTGGCGATTCAGGCCCTCACAGCCGACCTTGGTTCCGGAAGCAGTGCGGCTGATGAGCGGCGCTCCCGGCTCAATGGTTGTGGTGTCCGCTACGGGCGACAGGTGGCGAGGCGATGAGTGGTTTCAGGGCGGAACTGAGGTGAATGGCGGGGAGCCCGTCACCGAAGCTGTGGACGTACCTTTAAGCTTCCAAAGACAAGGTAACTTCGATTACGCCATCCCACTTTCGGACGCGCCCTATGAATTGCGTCTGTATTTCAGCCCTCGGATGACCTCGACGGGAGCAGCCCTAAGCATCGCGCGTGGCTTTGACGTGCTTGCAAACGGGGCGAAGTTGATGGATGCATTGGACCCGGGCGTCAGCATCCAAAAGCGCGGTATTACGCGAGTGTTTCACGACATTCGACCCGCATCGGATGGCCGGCTGCATCTTTCATTTCGAAACGGCGCAGAGATCGCCTATGTCAACTCCATCGAACTGACGGCGGGGGAGACGGGCAAGCTCATGCCGATTCGTATCATCGCCAAAGCGGCGCCATACACCCAACCGAACGGCGTAACCTGGGCGGCTGACCGGTATTTTACGGGGGCACACTCACGATACGGGATGAACATGTAAAGAGCACGCTGGATCAAAACCTCATCTCGGGGGAACGGTATGGAACGTTCACCTATGAAATCCCGGTTTCCAAAGGGCGTTATGGTATAAGGCTCTACTTCGCGGAGACATGGTTCGGCTCCAAGCTGAACGGCGGTGGACTCGGCAGTCGGCGATTTGATGTGCACGTAAACGGCACGCCCTTGCTGGAAAACCTGGATATCCTGCGTGAGGCGGGGCAAAGAAATCGAGTTCTTGTCAAAGAATTCCACGGAGTAACACCGAATGCAGAGGGATACATCAACCTTGATTTCATCCCGCGCGTTAATAACGCCTGCATCAATGCTTTGGAGCTGAACGACGAAACGCACTAAGTGTGCCGTGGGATGGCGCACCAGGAGGGGCACCACGCGCACGCTTGAGACCCCTCGTCATTTCTCAGTGTTCCGGGATGCTGGACTCCGGAAAATGATCGAGCACCGTATTCCCTGAATACTGCAGTTCTTCGACTAAGCCAATGTAGGACGTGTAATAGCCGTCTGCTGTCAGGTTCTTTATGACTTGGAAGAACCGCTCTCCGGCGCTCTGAGCCTGGCCTTTATCTACGGCTTTGCTCCAAGGCTCGATAAGGGCGATCTGTTGTTCGGTGGTCAACGCGGCGAACGAACGGCCATGATCCCGTTGCGAGAGCTCTTGCAGATCTTCCAAGCCCATCGCGGCAAAGGCCACGAAGATCCGCGTTGCCGCCGACGACGGAGTCGATGTAGGAAGGGACGCCAGCTTCCACCGCGCCTGGCGTATCCGTCGCAGGAATGATAAGGTCCGCCAACTGACTGATCGTTTTGAAATCGGCTTCAGAGAAGTACCCGGGCTTTACCGGACCCTTCACGGCGGCGGGGCGCTCCGGAGGACCTGCATGTGGATGCACATGCTGCGGCGGAGTAACGGGCGCTTGCTGTCCATAGAGTTCGTTGGCGCTGAATGGGAAGGCACAGGTGCCGCCAATTGCGCCCAGGATTCGGAGTGCCTCACGGCGGCTCCCGTCGTCTATGCTCATAATTCTCCTTTCCTGAGCCGGTCTGCGATGTGGTCCGCGGTACGCGCAGCTAAAGCCATCATCGTGTGCGTGGGATTTTTTTCGGACGCCGACGGGAAAACGCTACCGTCCACAACATACAAGTTCGGAATGTCGTGTGTGCGGCAGAAACGGTCCACAACACTTCGCTTCGGATTAGCGCCCATGCGCGCACCGCCTAATTCGTGATTGGTCCGCGGTTCCTGGCTAACGTAAAGAATCTCCGCTCCCGCAGCCTCGGCGATATCTTGCGCCCAGCGGGTCATGTCGGCGAAGAGCTTCTTGTCATTTTCGCTGTAGGCGACGGTTCGGCGTGCTAGTGGCAGCCCGTAGGCGTCTTTCTTTGCAGGATCAAGGTCGATGTAGCTGAGTGGGTTCGGTAACATCTCGCCGTATGGCGATAGCACGACATACGCCGGGTATCGCGCTTTTACGGACTCTTTGTACGCCTTGCCGAATCCGGGCAACGAACGCGCCCAGCCTACTGTGCGACGATTCTGATAGTTGAATTGCATCCCGAAACTCCGGGCGTAGTCGCGTTTTCGCCGATGCATGAAGGAAGGGAGGTAGGCGTGGTCGAGGAAACCTTCATCATTGACTGCCGGTTTCCCGATCAGATCTTTCAGAAAGATCTCGACTCCGCCGGTAAAGTGTGGGATGAAGTTCCGGCCTAACTCGCCGCTCGAGTTAGCAAGGCCAGTGGGATAGAGCCGCGATTTGGACATGAGAAGCAGCGCCACCGTTTGTACGCACGCGCAGGATACGACAACAGCGCGCGCGCGGACCTCGCCCTCTTGGTTGCTGTGCCTGTCCAGATAGCGCACTCCAGTAACCCGATTTTCATTGGAGACGACAATTTCCCGAACAATCGAGTTAGACTGAATCTCCAGACGTTTGGTTTTGAGCGCCGGCTTGAGATGCACATCGGCGGAATTATACTTTGCTATAACATCGCAACCGGCCATACAGTTGCCGCAGAAATGACATGCCGGACGCCCGCCCCGAGCCACGCTGAGGGTCGACTTGCGCACGTGGATCACTTTAACGCCGAGGTGGTTAGCGCCGCGCTGTATCAGCAGGTCGCTCATTTTCATGGGGACGGGCGGAAGGAAGATACCGTCGGGCAGATCTTCCAGATGGTCTAGATTGCCGCATACGCCCACCTCGCGTTCAATACGTTCGTAGTACGGCGCCAGGTCAGCGTAATCGATGGGCCAGTCCTCACCGGCGCCGTCGATCGAACCTCCTTTGAAGTCACGGTGGCTCTGGCGCAAGGCCACCGCGTTCCACAGCATCGTTTTTCCGCCGACGCCGCGCGAGCGCTCCGAATCGAACCCCTCCTTGCCAGGCTTCATGACCGGAATGTGCCGGTTTGGAAACTCGTAGGGCAGCGCGTGCGTATTGAACGCTACCCGGGTGTCAACCGGCGGACCACCTTCTACCACAATTACGCTCGCCCCCGCCCTGCGCCAGATGCGCTGCGGCAGTGCCGCCAGAGGCTCCAGAACCGACTACACACACGTCATATACTTTATTCGCCATACCGGACTCGCATCCATTATGCGTCCAATGGGCAAGTAAAGAAGGATGACTGCAGCAGGGTTGAAGTGCTCCCGCGCTGCATTCTATTTTTGGACTGTGACGATTGCGCCATGGCTGGTCGTATTCCTGGTGTGTTGTGACGTAACCGGAGCACAGGTTGTCGACCAGATCCGCTCACGGAGGGATGGAATCGCGGTGTGGTGGACAGGCAATGCCGGTTGGCTGATCAAGGCCGATCAGGTGGTGATTGGAACGGACCTCGATCTATCGATTCCCCAGAAGCTCAAAGCCGCCGCCGATCACGCCGGAAGAAGCGGCGAAGCTGGTCGATGTTGCGTTTGTTTCGCATCATCACGGGGACCATTGCAATGTGCCGACGATTCGCGCGCTAGTCCAGGGCGGGAGGACTACGCTGGTGCTGCCGACGACCTGTCTGAAGCGATTGGCCGGACTCGAACATTCCGCCGGAGCGTCTGATTGTTCCGCAGCCGGGCCAGCCGTTTCGACGTGAATGGCATTCACGTGGAGCCCGTCCACGCGATTCACGGCAATCAGGAGTTCACCGTTCTGACCCGGGAGCCTGACTTCCTCGAATCTATGGCTCACAACTGCGGCTATGTTATTACTGTTCGGGGCACCCGGTTTTTCCACCCAGGCGATTCGGTGCTGACCGAGGAACATTTGGGACTGCAAACATTGATGTCCTTTTTGTGTCCCCGACGGTCCACAACATGTACACGGATCGCTCAATGATTCTGATCAACCGCTTGCAGCCCGCCCACATATTTCCGCAGCACTTTGGAACGTACATTGAGACCGGCGAGAACACATTCTGGACGCGCGGCTATCCCGACGAGCTGAAGCTGCGACTGTCGCAGGAGCTGCAGAAACGCTTTCACAAGCTTCCACAAGGTGAGCGGTTCGTGATCCGCTGACATGCCCGTTCTGGAAGTCCGATCCATCAAAAAATCCTTCGCCGGCGTGCAAGCGCTCAAAGACGCTTCTTTCGAGCTCACCAGGGGAGAGGTTCATGCCCTGGTTGGCGAGAACGGAGCTGGAAAATCGACATTGATCAAGGTGATCACCGGCGCCGTAACACCCGACTCGGGTTCTCTCATCATCTCCGGTCATACTGGTGCAGGACAACAACCCTCATTTATCGCGCGCTGCTCGGCGTGGCGGCCATCTACCAGCAGCCATCTTTGTTCCCGGACCTCAGCGTCGCCGAGAACATCGCGCTGACACTGGAGACCGGCAGTATCTGGCGAACCGTGGATTGGAGCGTTCGGAGGCGCCGTGCGGCGGAGTTGATCGAGCTTACAGGCGCGTCCATCGATCCCGAGCGTCTCGCCGGGACGCTGAGCATGCCAGAGCAGCAGATTGTAGAGATTTCAAAGGCAATCGGCGCGAAAGCGAAGATCCTCATCATGGACGAGCCCACCGCGTCGCTTACCGATCGCGAGGTGCGGAGCCTGTTTGAAATCATTGCGAATTTGCGCGCGCAAGAAGTAGGAATCATCTACATCTCTCACCGATTGGAGGAGATTGCGCGGATTGCGGACCGGATAACGGTATTGCGGGACGGAAGGAGCATCGCGACGCGGCGGGCGCAAGAAGTAGATCGAGTTCAGCTCATTAACATGATGGTGGGACGTGACTTCGCCGGGGCCATTGTCAAACCAGACATGGAGACCCGGCAAGTAGCATCGAGGTACGAGATCTCAAAACACTTGATGCTGGGCTTCATGACATTTCGTTCTGCCGTTCGAGCAGGCGAGATCGTCGGACTTGCCGGTCTGATTGGATCTGGCCGGACGGAGTTGGCTGAGACTCTGTTTGGCCTTACTCCAGCCACCTCTGGGGAGATTCTGCTGGCCGGACGACCGGTTCGCATCGGGTCGCCTGAGGAGGCCATACGGATGGGTCTCGCCTATGTCCCCGAAGATCGTAGAAGACACGGAGTGGTACTGGAAATGTCCGTTGCGGCCAACGTGAGCCTCGCGACTTTGCGGACAGTGTCTCGCCACGGACTCATTGAACGACGGACGGAGCGCGACCTTGCTCGCCGCTGGATTCAGCAGCTTAAAATCAAGACACCGTCCGAGGAAGCTGCCACCGCTACGCTGTCGGGCGGTAATCAGCAGAAAGTAGCGCTGGCGCGGTGGCTGAGCACAAATCCGAAGATCCTGATCGTGGATGAGCCGACACAGGGAGTGGATGTCGGCGCGAAATCGGAGATTCATAACCTGATCATCGAGTTGGCGGCGAGAGGCCTGGCGATCATGATGATCTCCTCCGAGATGCCGGAGGTGCTGAGCATGAGCGATAGAATCATCGTGATGCGTGAGGGAACAATCGCCGGCACGCTGGCCCGGCACGAAGCAACACAAGAGGCGATTCTCTCTCTGACCCTGGCTACAACATGAAAGAGTACGGGCGTGAACTCTCCGTGGCGATCGCGATCGCGGCGCTCTATGCTGTGCTGGCTTTCGTCGCCCCTGGATACTTTTCCCGCGCGAACTTTGTCGACGTCTTCCTGAGTAACTTGCCGGTGCTGATCATCGCTGTAGGTATGACACTGGTGATTCTCGCCGCACAGATTGACATCTCCGTAGGGTCAATTTTCGCGGTTTGCGGGATCGTAGCCGGCGTTTTGGCCAAGACGGGAATGCCGCTCGCACTGGCTATCCTCAGCGCTGGCGCGGCCGGCGCGCTGCTGGGGGCAATAAACGGCGCGCTTGTCGCTTACCTGCGAGTCCCATCCATCGTCGTTACCTTGGCCAGCATGGTCGCTCTAAGAGATGCTCTCCGCTGGATTACGGAGGGAGCTTGGGTTCAGGACCTGCCGGCAGGTTTCCAATGGCTCGGATTTTCGCAGTCATCGTATCCGATCCTGGCAGTGATCATCTCCATGGCCGTGGCACTCGCTGCGGGGTGGGCTTTACGGAGCGTCGCGGCGGGCCGCGCGATTTACGCGACGGGCTCCAACTCGGAAGGGGCGCGGCTGGCAGGAATCGACGTTTCGCTCGTTACCTTTTCGGTGTTTACGATTCTGGGTGCGCTCACGGGCTTGGCTGCCGTTCTCAACTCGGTCCGTTTTAACCAGATTCCCAGTAATGCGGGAATAGGCTTGGAGATGAAGGTCATCGCGTCCGTGGTGGTGGGTGGCACGGCAATCACGGGCGGAAAGGGAACCGTGCTTGGAACGGTTCTGGGAGTCATCTTACTGGGAGCAATTGGTCCGGCCCTGACTTTTCTCGGAGTTAGTGCCTATTGGGAACGAGCTGTGCAGGGAGCCATCATTTTGGCAGCGGTCGTCATTGATGCAGCTCGCGGACGCCTTCACCAGCAGGGGACACGGCTTGCCGCTACTCACGCATAAGCGCTGGCGCACTATTTTTCCGAATGGAGAATGGGTGCTGCTGCTGGCCCTGGTCGCAGAGGCCACTCTGTTTTCGTTCATAGCTCCAAATTTTTTCTCTTGGAGCAATGCCGTTGAGATTACTCGCTTCAGTGTCGAACTCGGACTGCTGGTCCTGGCGTTAACTCCCGCCATCATCACGGGCGGCATTGACCTCTCCGTAGGATCGATGATGGGGCTGGCCGCCGTGTGCTTTGGAGCCGCGTGGCGAGATTGGCATCTCAGTATTCCACTCGCGGCTGCGACAACTTTGCTGGTCGGATTTGCGGGTGGCTTGTTGAACGCGTTGGCGATCTCGCGGCTCAGTCTGCCACCCCTGATTGTGACGCTCGGAACCTACTCCATGTTCAGAGGAGTCGCCGAGGGTATCACTGGGGGCGCGGTGAACTACACAGATTTCCCCGCTTCCTTCCTGCTTCTGGGACAGGGTTACGTGTTGGATTTCATCCCCGTCCAAGTCCCGGTCTTCATGGCGGTTTTCGTCGCCTATTGGTTCCTGGTTCATCGGTCTATAGTAGGTCGCGCATTGTACGCAATCGGATTCAGCGCGGCCGGCGCGCGCTACGCGGGCATCCCGGTTCAGCGCCGAATTGCTTCGGTCTACGTGCTCTCTGGAATGGTTGCGAGCGTCGCCGCGATCGTTTACGTAGCGCATCTGGGGCAGGCGAAGTCGGACGCGGGAACAGGCTATGAGCTGGATGCGATCACCGCGGTGGTGCTGGGCGGAACTTCCGTGTTCGGCGGACGTGGAACGTTGTGGGGTTCCGTGTTTGGTCTTTTCGTTCTTTCCGTGCTGCAGAACGGTTTACATATGGCAGCGCTGCCTTCCGAACTCACCGGCGTGTTAAGCGGAGTGCTGCTGGTGGTTATCATCAGCTTCGACCGTCTCCGCCTTCGGGAACGCCGTCTCGCGCGGATCGATTCCGAGTCCGTTGCCGTGTCAGATCAGGAGATGACTCTCGTGAAAAACAGTCAGGTCGCAATTCTATGTGCGGCAGTGCTGGCCGGTTCGCTCATCGTAGCGGGCACCAACATTTGGCTCGTGCGTTCCTTAGGACGCGCGCCCGCCCCGAGTGGGGCGACAGCCATGAACCATCGTCCCGTGATCGCCGTGATGCCCAAGGCCAAAGGAGATCCGTACTTTGTCAGTGCACGCGCAGGAGCCGAAGAGGCGGCTCGAGAACTGGGAGTGGAACTGATTTGGGATGGCCCCACCAGTCTCGAAGCAGCCAAACAGAATGAACTGGTAGAGAACTGGATCACGCGTCAGGTAGACGTCATCGCAGTTGCCGTCGAGAACAGAGCCGGGCTTTCGACGGTGCTCCGGAAGGCGAAGCTACACGGGATTCACGTACTGACTTGGGACGCCGATGCCGAGCCGAATGCTCGAGATTACTTTGTGAATCAGGCCACCCCGGAGGGAATTGCCAACACTCTTACGGACGAGGCGGCGCGCTTGCTGGGCGGGAAAGGCGATTTCGCCATCATCACAGGCGCACTGAGCGCCGCCAATCAGAACGAGTGGATGGTGTTCATCAAGAAGCGGCTTGCTGAGAAGTATCCGAACCTGAACCTGGCAACCATTCGACCGAGTGACGATGATCGGGACAAAGCCTTTGCCGAGACCCAAACGGTCCTGAAGGTCTATCCCAATGTACGGTTGATGATGGCCATCTCCGCTCCGGCCGTGCCGGGCGCTGCGGAAGCCGTGCGCCAGTCGGGCCGCAAGGATGTCAACGTGATCGGCCTTTCTTTACCGAGCATTTGCAAGCCGTACGTTCAGCAAGGGGTGGTGCAAACGGTCGTGCTGTGGAGTACCCGGGATCTTGGCTACCTCACCGTTTACGCAAGCTGGCTCGTCGCGGAGAACCGCCTGCCTAAGGGTGCGAATATAATACAGGCCGGCCGGCTGGGAACTCTTCAGGTGCGCGGAAGTGAGATCGTCTTGGGATCACCCTTGATCATCAACAAGGCGAACATCAAGCAGTTCGATTTCTGAAACCCGGTTTCGGCCAGTTATTCCAATTCCAACAAGACGTACACCGTTGCGAATGAACAGAGTCTCTCCCGGAAGCCGATCGTGACATGTACGCTGCAAAGCTCATTTCGTCGAACTGCCGGCGACGGCACCAATATAGTTGCCGTAGCCGACGATTACTGTTGATGTAATTAGTACGGCGAGACTGAGTGTGAGGAGCTTTAGCGCTCGGCTGCCAGCTCCTTTCCATTCATGGAAGGCGACACCCCAGATCGCGCCAAATATCATGATGCTAGCCATGTGCAGGGTCCAACTGGAAAAGCGATACTGACCCATCTGAGTCTCACCCATGGTGTAGAAGAAGAATTGGAAATACCAGATCGTCCCCGCCAGAGCGGAGAACAGATAGTTTCGCAGAAGGGGGATTTTCGTGAGGCGGTCCCGCGTATTCGCCGGCGCCTGTCTTGAATCAACAGATTCCGAGGCGAAATATTGGAACCCGGTTCCGTTCCGGATATGGAGCGCGATACACCATGCCAGGTTCGTCGTGAGTCCGCCCCAGAGAACGATGATCAGCACCGGCAGGCCTTGCCAAACAAATGGTGTTCCGTGTCTGAGCGTAAGCGCACGGATCGGTTCACCTGCCGCCAACCCATACGAGAAACATGCGCTCATGACACCGCAGAACGTAGCGACGAGCAAGCCGGTCTTCAGATTGAACTCTTGAATGGTTTTCGATTGCTGCCCAGCGGACATCACTCTCTCTTTCGCGAGGCCCGCCAGCGCGGCGATTACAATCCCACCAAGGCAGACGCCAGACGCCCAGCAAGATAATCCGGCCAGAAACTGTTCCCAATACCTGGTTAACGAATTCTCCCCGGAAGATTGGTGGCGCGAGCGTGCCAAAAGCTGCGCAATACCCCAGAGCAAGCGCCGTCCCGAGTGAAAGGCCGAGGTAGCGCATGGTCAGTCCAAAAGTGAGTCCTCCGAACCCCCACAAGACACCGAAGCAATAGCACCACAGGATCGTATGCGCCGGTACTTCTCGCAGAACCGCGAAGAGGTCCCTGGTCATCAGCCACGCAACCGCGAGAGGGACAAGCAACCAACTGAAGAGGCCCCCAGTGAGCCAATAGGTCTCCCATGCCCAATTCCGCACCCCACGATAGGGCACATAGAAGCTCGCGGAGGCCAGTCCTCCGAGCCAGTGAAACAGTACGCCTACCGCGGGGTTGAAGTGCATGCAAACGCTTGTCCCGATGGTTAGGCGAGTATCCCGCCCGGATGGCGGTTGAACAGTTCGGGATCGTAGATGGATGCCGAGATGGTGCTTTCCTTGCGAATTCGCTTCCAGGTGGCATCGGCTTCCATCATGCTCTCCATGACACCCAAATAGCGGCCTTGCTCGAGGTTTCCATATTTGAAAAAGCAGTCCGTAATCAGCACCGTTCCGTTCTCCGTTTCGACGCAAACGGCGATCGAGGAGCGGTGATGCACGCCCGCCCAGAAGCTTCGAATGCCCGGCAGGATTTCCTCTTCGTCCGCCAGCAGGTGCAGCTTCTCCCAACCCTCGTTTTGCAAGTAATTGTTAACGGCTGTTGGAATCCTCAAGTGCCGTGGTACGTGCAGGTGGTAGTAAGGCGCCTGGAAATCCTCGATCCAGCCCTTCCGGGAGATGCAGATTTCGGCGTTCCGAAACAGGTCCAGATTCCCAGTGGCATAAGCCTGCAAAGGAGTCACGATGACGGTGGAAATGTCGCCGGGTTGAAGCCCGAGTCCGGCAAGAACATTTTGAGGTTTCTGATCTTCCGGGCGGATGATAGCAGCTTCGGGGAAACCGAAAAATCCGGTCCACGCGGCGTTCAACTCGGAGAGATCCTGCGGGGCGCCGGTGTTGATCAGGATATTCTTGCCCCCGCCCTGGATGAGAAAAATGATTATATTCATCTCCTCCCGCGTACCCCAGTTGTGCATCCAGTACACTTCAGGACCCGGCACCCAAAACGTACCTGTGTTAAAAGCGCGAACGGTGTAGTTCATTTCTGTGCTTGGGAGATACGGTCGATACGAACGGCGACGTCGTGCTGAAAGGGGGCAAGATCAATCTCTGCGCCCGGCTTACCCTGCAGGATTAGGGCAGGGCTGAACGTTCCCTCGACGGGCGAATAGTACCGCAGGGCGTAGCGGCCCGGAGGCAGGTCGAGCAGCAGCTTGCCATCGATCGCTGCCCCGCTCATTTCCTGGGTTTCACGCGCATCGGCAAGATAGATATTGTAGCTTTCGCCGGGCTGTGCCAGCACCGAGGCGACCGTATGGCTGGGAGTGCCCCTTACGCATTCGGGCATCGATCTCGCGTGAATAAAGTCGAAGCCGTCGACGAAGCGGGAGAGGTGCTTCATCCAGCTTCGGATAGCGGCGCTCGATTCGCGGGTACCCGTCTCGCTGCCGACAGTGATGGAAAAGTCGATGTAGTCGTAGTGTGCGCCATTCATCACAGCCGTCCACGCGCGCTTGCGGTGGATGGTCCAGCCGATCACATCGCGGTACATGCTGGCCGCATTATCCTCATCCAGAACCACTGGCTTCGGCGACGGGTAGACCGCGCGGGAGAACTGAGCGATGCCGTCCAACATGAGTTCTTTGGACATGAAGTTTCCGAGTTGGTACGTAGCGCCGCCGAACACCGTGCCAGGCAGCGGGTGCACGTTCACGATATCGAACAGCTTGCCCGCAATCGTCTCGTCATATGGCGAGCGGAACTCAGGCTTATAGGAAAACGCTTGCTGACCGGCGATAAGATGCACGCGCCCCAGCCGGCCCATTTCTTCCCGGATCACCCGCCCCATGTAGTTCTGCCAATCGTCGACCTCAGCGGGGGAGGCATGGCCGGGAAAGCCGCCGCCAGGCTCATTGCAGATCTCGTAGTAGATGTTGTCGAAAGCGGCGGTTTCCTGCACGATCTTGCGGGCATACGCGGCTTGCCGGTCTAGTAACGGCTTGTTCTTAAGCGAGTTGTAGTCTTGCCATTCGATATCCCCGATCCCTTGCACATTGTTCTTCGAGCGAAACGGATTTAGTGCCCAGATCTGGTCCGCGTACGTGTTGCTGAAAATGGTCAACTCGACGACGATGCCATGCCGTGAAGCCGATTCGAGAAAGCGATGCAGGCGGTCGAAGTATTCCGGATTCCACCGATCAAGATCGTACTGCGGCTCGCCATCCAGAGCCTTACCGGGACCCACGCGCGAAAACGGCGCGATATAATCCGGCGACTCCGGCTTACAGGGCGAGGAGGGGTTGCGCGCGTTCTGAAGCTCGCGAAACAGAAGGAACGTCCGGGTCAGCGTCATGCCGTGATCCGCCGCGTCGGCCAAGTAGCGTTCAAAATCGAATGGACGATTGATTACGGACCCGTAGTGCTCGGTCGCCGTCACCAGCACAACGGGCTTGTCACGAAATAATAGATACTTCGGATTCTCAGGATGGATCCGGACAGGCTGCGAGGCATTAGCCACGCAAAGCGGCAGAAGCGCCAGTATTGAGATCAGTTTAGCTGTCTTCATCAAACTTTCCGAGAAGTGGTTACGCTCCTATTGATCCGGCAAACGGTCGAACTTGACAGCATCCACGATCACGCGCCCATTTGCCTTGTTCGTGAGCGTTACATTGAGAGGATCTTTCACCGTGTCTAGGATCCGCCAGCCGCCGGTCGGCTTGGTCTGGTCCACGATGAAAGGCTGGGAACCGTGTTGCGTGGTTATGGTGAAAGGCGTGCTGGAGGAAATCGTGCCGTCTCGAAGACCGCCGTACCAGATCGAGACGCGATACGTACCCAGCATAGGATTGTCCGCGCGCCAGGTGGCGGTCCGGGGCGCCTCGCCTGCGCGGGCGGGTTCCGACCAGAAACAGCCTCCCTTAAAGTTGCTCTCCTGATCTTCTCGCTGCCAACCAGCGCCAGTGAGCTGCAAATGCGCGCCTGTGGTCACCTCGTCGATGATCATCTCCGGCGCAGATTTGCGAGCCGTGGCCAGCCATTGGACATCGCGTTCAGACGGGTCCGGCTCGTTCTCCTTGCGCCAGTGATCCAGGACACCAGCCAACCGTTTTGTGATCTCCGGCTCTCGCTCCGCGACATTTGTGAACTCACCCGGGTCGGCTTGATCGTCAAAAAGCTGCTGCGTGCCCGTCCGTTCATTGAGGATTAGTTTGTAGCGGCTATCGCGGACAGAACGCAACGGCTCAAGGATATCCTGCTCGCCGAACACGTGCTGATGAATTTCGTTTGTCTTACCCTGCGACACCGGCACCAGACTAACTCCCTGTGCGTCGGGTTTAGCGGGCAGACCGGCGACAGCTAGAAACGTTGGCGTGATGTCGATGTGATGCGCCATAGCTGAAACCGTTTTTCCACGCGGTGTGTCCGAACCCCAGAGGATGCCCGGAACATGCATGACTTGGTCGTACAGGGAGCGATGGTCGAAAGTGAGATAGTCCTCCGGATGGGAGTAAAGCAGTTCGCCGTGATCCGAGGTCAGCATCACTACCGTGTTGCGTTGCAGCCCGCTGGACCTGAGTTTGTCGAGCAACTTGCCCACGTATTCATCGACGAAGTGGATCTTGCCGTCGTAGAGTTCCGTCATGCGCTCAATCGCCTTGTTGTCGCCGAGGTCGGCCCAGCGGAAAAGGCGGCCTGTCAGAATATCCCAGCCTGTATTGGTGACATCGGGATAAGCCGAGCTCTTGAACAGATCGTGCTCCGGCGGCGGATTATAGGGAGAGTGGGGCTCCCAGTACAGTGCGAATAGGAAGAAAGGCTTTGAATGGGGACCGTCCAGCCATCGGAGAAGACGGTCCGTCGCGGCAGGGGCTTGGTATTCGGGATTTGCCAATCCACTCCGCTCCGTTATACTCGGCGGGCGTAGCTGCCCTTCGTCGTAAAGATCGAAACCCCGGCCCGTGATGTTCTTCCCCGCTACGCTGTTATTCACGAAAGCCGCTGTTTCATAACCGGCTTTCCGGAGCCATTCGGCGAGCATGATGGTCTTGGATTTCTGAGCGTCCACGGCCTTCGGGAAGAATATGGTCACGCCGTGGCGAGACGGGTATTGGGACGTCAGCATAGAACTGTAGGAGGGCGCCGTCCACGGAGCCGCCGAATAAAAGCGTTCGAAGCGCACACCCTCCGCCGCCATACGGTCGATGTTAGGACTCGTGGCGCGTGAGTTTCCATATACGTGTAAGCGGTCAGCGCGCATCTGGTCGCAAACCAGCAGAATAATATTGGTCCGTGGCTGCCCGGCAGCTGGACCACCTGCCGCCAGGGCTAGTACTAGAACAGAAGCTTTCACCATAGAAGTTTGATAGCGATTTGCGAGATCCGGCCATCGCGAGCGCTCCGGATCTGGCCGAACGAACTGCTGTCGACGTTCGTGTCGGGCGCTCCGAACTGTGGATGGTTGAAGACATCGAAGAATTCGAAGCGCAACTGCGAGCGAACTCTCTCGGTCAGCGCTGTTTCCTTGACTATGGAAAGGTCCCAGTTACTGAGGCCGGGAATTTGGATGATGTTGCGGCCGCCATTTCCGAATGTGCCAAAGGGTGTAGTGACGAAACAGGAAGTGTTGAAGTACCTGTCGATAGTGCGGCTGCCGCGGTCCAAATTCCCATCACACAGGCGGTTGGCGCGCTGAAACGGGAAGCCGCCCACGTTCGCGCGGTCACCGGATACGGTGACTGAGAAATAATCGCCAGACATATACGTGGTGATCCCATTCACGGCCCAGCCACCGACGAATGCGTTAGGGAGGGCGCCGGCGCTCGAGAAGAATCGCTTTCCTCGGCCTAACGGCAGCTGATAGATGTAGCTCGCTGTGAAGCGATGCCGGATGTCAAAATCGGCGCTGCCCCGGTCCTGGCGCAGCAGGTGCGCATTCTGGTGCCATGAGCCGCCCGAGCCTCGCGACGCGGTATCAATCGTATGCGACCACGTGTAGGCGGCGAGCAGGTTGAACCCTGCGCTGAACCGCTTCTCGAGACGCGTCTGCAGAGCGTTGTAGATCGAGTTCTCCTGCCAGTTGGCAGACAGAATGTCGCCAAAGTCCGGAAAAGGCCGGCGGGACTGGATCGGCGTTGACACGCCCGGAGGCGGCAGATACGCCTGATTGACGTTAACACGTTCGGTTAGTTTGGTGCCCTTGCTGCCCGCGTAGGCAACTTCGGCGAGTATGTCTTTACCGAAGGAGTGCTCGATGCCCAAATTCCATTGGTGGATATAGGGTGTGCGATCGCGAGGATCCACGGAGAATGGCGCCAGCGTGCCGGTGGGGAAGGTGGGCGAAGCCGGATCGGGAAATGCATCCCGGTCCCAGTTTAAGTTGGGCTTGCTTACGTCGCCGGTCAACGACGCGGCAAAAACCAGCGGCGGCGCGTTGATCTTGAACTGGAGCTCGTTACCCTGAGTCTTGGAGTAGAACATTCCATAGGCTCCCCGCAACACAGTGGACCCTTGGAGGGCGTACGCGAAGCCCAGCCGGGGCGCGAAATTATTCCGGTCCGGATACCAGATGCCGGGCTGGAGGTTCGGGTTGAACACGATTTGCGGGATATCGCGCTTCAGCGGAGACTGCTCTTTGCTGATCCCCACCACGAATTTGTCGAGCGACGTATCGAAATACCCTTCCCGGTGATCGCGCTCTGTGAACGGCTGGTCATATTCGTACCGGAGGCCGAGGTTAAGGGTGAGCTTCGTACTCAATTTGATGTCGTTGCTGACGAAGAAGTTGACGGAATGAGAACGCCACCGGCCCATCCCAAGCCCGATCTGGGCATTCATGGCCGAGGTGTCGCCTAGAAGGAAGTCGGAGATGGGATTCCCGGTATATCGGCCATCGAAACTGAATGCGCCATTGTTGTTCAACCCGAGCCTTTCGTCGAACCGCACGAAACGGAGATCGACGCCAAACTTGAGAGTTTGGCGGCCCCGCACCCAGCTCACTGTATCGCTGAACTGGGGCAGGTGATCGATGCCTCCCTGGTTTATGCCTGCGCCGCCACCTGCGTAGTAACCACCGGATAATCCGACACTCGGGAGACCATATTCCGCGGGCACCTGATTGATTTTGATCCCGATCTCGTTGGCAAGGCTGGTGGATGTGACCTCCCAAGAGTTGAAGACTCGTGCGTAGTTGAACCCGAACTTGAATACGTTCAGCAGGCGGGGGTTGAAGATGTGGGTCTCCTGCACCACCGTATTCTGACCGGCGTATGGGAAAACGCTTCCCGCGAGCACGCCTGTGCCCGGCTGCAGCACTGTGGAATCGTAATTCGTATAACGCGCGAATAGCGTATCCGACGCAGAGATCTGGTAGTCGCCGCGTACGCTCCACTGGTCGTCGTCGCGATTTGTACTCTTGGTAGTTACGAAGTTCCTGCCGCCAATGCTCACGTTCGGAACGGGTGTGTATGCGATGAACTTGTTCGTTACCGCGGATATTCTGGCGCTCGGTATGCGATTGCCTGGAAACGGCGCGCCCGTATCGGGATCTATGATCGCCGACCCGCCGGTTGCAGGGTCCTTCTTCGTGGAGGTTAGGCCTGTGAGGTCGCCAGCGAGTTGAGCCGGAGTGGGAACCAGTGCGCTCAGAGTATTACTCTTCCGGCTTCGCAACGCCTCCCAGTCTCCAAAGATGAATAGCTTGTTCTTGCGGATGGGGCCGCCCGCGGTCAGCCCGTACTGGTTTTGCTTGAAAGGCGCTTTACCACGCCCGAAGTAATTGTCGAAGAAGTTCGCCGCATCCAGGTGATCGTTGCGCAGGAACTCGTATGCCGAGCCGTGTATCTCATTCGCCCCCGATTTGCTAACCAGGCTGATGATCCCGCTGCCCTGGCCATATTCCGCCGAGAAGGAGTTTTTCTCTATCTTGAATTCCTGGATGGCGTCTACAGAGAGAAGCACGCTCGGTGAATTGAACCATGTGCTGCGGGTCTCTACGCCATCGATCAGAAAGCTGTTGCTATCGCCGCGGCCGCCGGACACGTGTACCGCCAGGTCGGGACGGCCGGACTGGTTCGTGATGGTCGCGCTTCGCGAGTTGTATGCGGGCGTTACGCCGGAAGAGATGTTCGCGAGCTGCATGAAGTTGCGCCCGTTGAGCGGCAGTTCGACTACCTGCCTGGTCTCGATCACTTGACCTAGGGAGGAGGACTCGCTTTCTACCTGCGCCGCAGCTGCGGTCACCGCGATTTCCTGGTTCATGGGACCCAGCTCGAAGTGGACATCCACGCGCTCTGTCTGGTCTACGAGAAGTTGAATGCTCGAAACTTCGTAGCGTTTGAATCCGGTCGCCGACGCTGAGAGTCGATAACCGCCGGGCGCGAGTTGGGGAAAGCTGAAATTTCCCTGCCCGTCGGAGACGGTAGTGCGCATCAGGCCAGTGTCCTGATTGACAAGCGAGAGAGTGGCATTGGGAACGGCCGCTCCGGATGAGTCCTCAGCATGACCGGTAATGGTTCCGGATACAATCTGCGCACTCAGAGGGGCGCTGATGATGAAGGCCAGCAAAAGAATACGCATCGGCGAATTCAGCTCCCTGAAAGTATAATGAGAGGCCACGGCGAAGGCAACATTACGGCGATGGAAAGAGGTGAAATGGAGCGTGTTTGTTTTTTGTTGAGGGTAAAAAAGGACCGGTTAGAGGAGTACAAGCAGCGGCACACGAAAGTCTGGCCGGAGATGTTGAAAGCGCTGCATGACACGGGCTGGCGCAATTATTCGTTATTCCTGCGGCCGGACGGATTACTCGTAGGGTATCTGGAGACGTTGGACTTTGCGGCAGCACTCAAGGGAATGTCAGAGCAGGAAGTGAATGGACGCTGGCAACGTGAGATGGCCCCGTTTTTTGATGCGTTGGATGGACGCCGTCCCGACGAGGGCATGCTACGCCTGGAAGAAGTGTTCCACATAGACTAACTCGCTCCTGTCTCGCACTGGGCCAGGTTACTTAAGTCAGCCCACCTCCGACTGAGTTGGTTCGGCTTGAAATACATAGCGGGCGCTCTCGTGGAACGGTATAAAAACCGGCTCCTCAGGTCTTTTGGAGGGTTGATAGCGGATTACGGTGTGATCCACGGAGCGTCCGCAATACGCAATCAGTTCGCCGGAAGCAGTGTGGATGGGAATCACCAATCGCTCATGCATCAGCCTCGGCCCCACATAGAAACCCACGCCAAACTCAAGCGCCGTCTTTTCTGCGATGCCGCGCTGGGCCAGATAGGGATGCGAATAGTCGATGCCAGTCAGCTGGAAACATCAGAGTCGCAATGAATCTTTTTCTTTCCGTAACCAGTTTCTTCGGTTTCGATGTCACTGACAGGCTCGACATTGCTTGCAGTCTCCCCCTCATCGCAGCCACGAAGTCCAACACCGTTCCACCGGCGCCGCAGGCAAAACAGTGAAAGATATTGCGTTCCAGATTCACATGAAAGGCGTCCTGTCCATCGCCGCCATGGATCGGACAGCATCCCCGATATTGGTCCTTTCCGCTCCTTTGCAGCTCCACCTGGTAATGCCGGAGCAGAGACTCCAGCGTTACCCTGCTTTTGATCGATGGGAAGTCCAGGCTGCGGATCATGGACGCTCCCCTTCGGAATCGATAGCGGCGAGGCCTGCCGAACATAATTCCTCATCCACCGCCGCTTCGGACTCGACACCCAGCACCAATTGGCGTGCAATCTCACTACGCCACTGTTTGACCCGGCGTTGGAGAGTTCGCAGTTGCCCAGGCGGGAAAGTGCCCGGCATGCTTCCCTGCAAACGGAGGAACAGATCTTTGGCATTGGCGTCGGGCTGCTCGTTGAGCTACTGCCGAACCTGTGGCCAGACTGCGTCAAACCGGTCCGTGCGGGTGCGCCAGGTTCGCGGCCCACTGCTGCTGTTGCGATGGGTTGGACGCACTTCGCCATCGCGCCACACCGTCCAAAGACTGGCCACGAAACCACTCAGTTCCTGGCCCACTGGAGAAGCTTCGACGTGGGGCACACTCATTTCACGTTGCGCCAGCAGGGAATGCCCGGGGTTCCGTTAAAAGTAACGACCCCCGCGTAACCCACTCTACGACGCCTTTCTCGCCTTTACAACTGCTTTCTTAGATGGAGCCAACGTTTCCAATTCTCTGATGAGCGCTGGAATCTGTTGTACCCGGTGATGCGACGGAATTGTTTCTGCGCGACCAAGAGCCCCGATCCCACCCATCGCTCCCGTTGGTCGCCGCCGTGCCAGCGCTTCAGTTTCGGCAAACCCGCTCTACAATAGAGAAAGCCGACTCGATCACGTTCGTACTGGCCAGCGTCTTCCGCAGTTGCATCGGGACGTGAAGCCGATGCACGGTCAGGGTCTCCTCCATCCCTTCACCCAAACTGCGCGCCGCGCTCGGATTGAGGTCCATCAATTCGCGATGCAGTTTGTTCAGCGCGAGTTTGGCAGCGGCGTAGTCTTCCAAACCGTACGCTGCATTGAGCCTTTTCGCTACCGCTGGTTTCTGTTCGTCGGTCAGATGATCCAGCACATTTCGGCGCTTGTGAACCTGACAGCGCTGGATTGCCGCCGAGTCACCCGCGTATTTCTTCACGGCCGCGGTTAGGGCCTTGCCGCCGTCCAGGACATAGAGCCGCGGCTCGGTGAAATCGAGCCCGCGATTCACCAGGTCGCCAAGCAATTCACCGACTACCGTCGCGTTTTCCGTGGCTCCTTGACGAATGCCCAAGATCGTTTTCCGCCCGTCCTGGCCTATTCCCAATGCGGCTACCATCTGCTGTCCTTCGAACGGCGTCGCATCAATCAGCAAGGCGCAGAGCCGGAGTTTATCCAGCCGACTCTCCATCATGCCCTTCAACTTCTCCCGGCTCGCCTCGATGAAATGTTCGCTGACCGCGCTCTTCTCCAAGCCGTACGCTTCGGTGAACTGGCGAACTGCCTGGCCGTATTTCCTGGTGCTCAAACCGAGCATCAATTTCTCCCATACGGTCTCCGTCAGCGGTTCGCCGCGGTGGAACATTTCGTAACTACCTAAACGGACTTCCTTATCCTCAACTGTCCGCACCCGCGGCCGCTTCACCGGCACCTTCTGCCCCATCACGACGCAGTAACCCTGCTCGCTACCCCAGCGATTGGCCGTCCTTTCCGCCTGTCGTTGGCTGCGCTCGCCGACCAACTCCCGGACTTCTTCCTGCATCAACAGCTCCATCAACTGCAAGCCGGCTTGACGCATCAATTCGCCGACGCCCTTTCGCAGCCAGCCCACCATCTCGGCCATGGGCAGCACCATCTGCACCGCTGGATTTCCATCCGTGGCCATTGCCTCGAGCTCCTTCACAGCTCGCTGCGCTTCAATTTGGTATGGTTTCTTCATAGCGACTCTCTCCTTTTTCTCGGCAAAAGAAAATTGCTCTGAGCCTATCAGGCTCGGAGCTTGAGAGTCGCTACTTTCTACGATCTACCGGGCATTCCCGGCGCCAGCACTCGTTGGGCTTCTCGAATTTCGCTCAGTAATCGCACCGGGTCCAGTGCCGCCAATGTTCGCCGGAGTTGGTCCTTGCACTCGTCTGAAACATCATTCCGATCCAAAAGACGTTCACAGGGTGTCGCTGGCGGGTGGTACTTCTTGATTACCTTGGCTCCCTCACGTGTTTTTGAAAGCAATTTGAAGGAAGGCTGGAAGAAGTTTACGTATAGCCGCGCGGAGGCGTACAACTGGTTCAGCGCCGCTGCCGTTTGCGCACCCTCCAGCCTCCCATAACCCACCATTCGCCGGATTACCGCGCCGTTCTTCTGCTCGATCCAAGCTTGGTCGTTCTTCTTATAAGCGCGACATCGGGTAAGTTCGATTTTGTGGTCCCGGCAATAGTCCACCAGCGTGTCGTTGATAAACGCGCTGTCGTTGTCCACATCCAGCCCGCGAACCGGGAACGGCAGCTACTTCGTACCTCGCTCACCGATTCGGTTACCAGCGTTTGCTCTCGAACGACCATCGCGATGGCTTCCGTCCAGCCCGAAGCAATGTCGGTCAGCACCAGGCTGTGCACGTAACTGCCTACGGTCGACTTCCCGCAATGCACCACCATGTCCATCTCCATGAAACCCGGTGCAGGATCATTCCAATCTCCAAAGGTCCGCACGGCGATGCTCTTTCGCAATGCCGTGTTATTGATGCTCGACCTGCGGCGGCCCTGTTTGGCGGTGTCCCGAACCACCGCCAAGAGCCGGTCCATGGTGGCAGCGCTCATCGACAGCAGGCTTTCCGTGACTGTGGGATCCAGGCTCAAGTGTCCGTGGCGTTCCATAGCCTCGATCAGCCCAGTAATCACCTGACACAGGCGCTTGCCGCAGATTCGATCCGCAGCCTCCCACACCATCGTCAGCGCTTCCCGTACCGCTTCGTTGTAGATCCGCGCTCTTTGCCGCGGTTCACAACTCTCCGGTCTCGGTGATTTCTTCAGCACCCGGATCGCGTGCTTGCGATGAAACCCCGTCACCTTGACGAACTCGTCCAGAATCTCCTTTTTTCCGTTCCGGCCGGCCTCGATAGCGCGCCGCCACCGCTTCAATCAGTTCCCATCTCGTCGTCGCGCTCAGTTGCCTCCTCAATCTGCCACCCGCCCCCTTTCTTGGAACGGGTAACATTTCTCATGAGGCAACGGGTCGCGTCGGGTAACAAAAGTGATGAGTCAACGCGCCCGGAGATCTACTGTAATTGTCGCTGAACAGCCCTCTCAAAACGACCGGCCTCGGAACTCAAAACACTACTGGACGTTCCTAGTTCCCGGCCACGTTGCCTTCGGAGACGTGAGCCAAGCTTCTCTAGCCACCCGCGATTATTGCAGGTCAGCCTGAGATTAAAGTTCTAACCCTCGACGTCAAGCACTCAGTTGGACGGATCTTGACTGCTCCGCCCAACCTTTCATATCATGACCAGGCCTTTCTGAATCTCACCAGTGACTCGGGCGTTCAACTCTGCTACAAACACGTTTACTTCCGACCTAACTCCGAATGCTGGAAGATAAATACCGGGCTCAATTGAAAAGCAGGTCCACGGAATAACATGTCGATCGTCGTGAGTTTCCAGGTTATCCATGTTAGCTCCCGAACCATGCACTTCTGTTCCAATGGAGTGGCCTGTCCGGTGGAAGAAATACTCCCCGAAACCATGATCGCGAATGTAGCTCCTGGCAACATCGTCTACTTCATAGCCATGCAACAACTCCCGTGCTGTAGATGCCTCCTGCACGCGCTGCACCGCCCGATCCCGCGCTTCCCTCACGATTCCGAAAACGTTAGCTAACGCGCTTGGCGGCGTTTGCCCGCAAAAGCCCATCCACGTGATGTCATAGTAAACGCCGTCAGGCCGGTCAAACTTGGCCCATAGATCGATCAATACGACGTCGCCGGTATTGATCCGGGCACTCGAATGGCGCTGGGGTTCATAGTGCGGGTTGGAAGCGTTTGCGTTTATGGACACGTTAGGTCCATGATCGGTGAAGAGGCCGCGTGACGTGAACTGATCCGATATAAATTTCTGGACCTCCCATTCTGTGACGGGCAAGCCGCCCCGAATCCGCTGCCCGATCAGGCTAAACGCGTCGCGTCTGATCTCATCAACGAGTTTGCCTGCCTCAAGGTGTGAATTGAGCCGGTCGCGATTCCAACGAGCTTCGAAATACTGAACCAGATTAGCCGAGGTCACAACTTCCACACCGCAGCCGCGCACCAGCTCAAGCGTTCCCCCATCCACCAGCGACACGTAGGGCACCGCGCAATTCGCCGAATACTGCATCGCAACTCTCTTGGCGCCACCAAGCATCGTGCATAAGCCGGTCTTCTGCTCGGCCCATCCGGAATACAAAGCCTTCTCGCCGGGGAGCGTGTCGAGGTGATGCGACTCGATGCGATGCACGAGTTTCCGGGGTTCACCGTCTGCAGGGATGAAGTAATACCAGCGGCGCGAGACGATTCCATGCGGCGCGAACCCAAGCACTCGATAGCCGAGACTATCCCGCTCGATGATGGTCGAAGAACAACCATCCGTCGTACCCTTCTTCTCTTATCGCCCGTTGAATTGCCCATAGATCCATATCAGCGCACCGTCCCCATCAAACGCCGCATATACGGCGCCATTGCGGCTAACACAGCGGCACTAATCAAGGTCAGTAAAGCTACCGCGCCGAACATCCCCACCAGCGCATTCTCACCCGGCTTATAAAAGCTCGCGACGGCGCCCGCTAAATAATTTCCCGCCGCAAGCGAGAGAAACCAGACCCCCATCATCAAACCGACAATTCGTTTCGGAGCGAGTTTAGTTGTCGTGCTCAGGCCGACGGGACTCAATAACAACTCGCCGACAGCTTGGAAAAAGTAGACCAGCATCAGCCAGATGGGACTTACCCGCCCCGCACCGATGAGCATAGATGCGTACGTGATCACTGCAAAAGCGATCACCGCCGCCAGAAGTCCATAGGCGAATTTCGCGGGGCTTGACGGCTGCCGTTCACGCATCGCGAGCCACAGCCAGGAGAAAACCGGGGCTAAGGCCACGACGAAAATCGGCTCCACTGATTGAAACCAACTCGAGGGAAAGTCGAATCCGAACAGATTGTTACGCGTGAGTTGGTCAGCAAAGAGGTTGAAACTGGATCCGGCCTGCTCGAAGGACATCCAGAACACGGTCGAAAAGATGAACAGGATGCCGATGGCTCGCGACTGCGACGCCACTCCAGGTTGTAAGGGGTGCGTCCGCGATCTCGCCCGTGGCAGAATATTTTTGGCCTGTGCGTTTGTCCCGACGTCGCCGAGAGTGTGCCGGAACGCGATGAACTGGAAGATACCAAGCACCATAACTGCTGAGGACGCCACAAACCCGAGCCTCCAAAACACTCTCTGGCGCAAGATAACCGCAAGCAAGAGGGGCGATGATCGCTCCGGTATTAATTCCCATGTAGAAGATCGAAAACCCTGAATCGCGCCGCGGGTCATGTTCGCCATACAAGCCCTCCGACCATCGCACTCACATTCGGTTTCAGCAGCCCGTGCCATGGACGATAAGGACCAGTCCGGCGTAGAACAGCAACATCGGTCCTAGCGCGAGTAATCCATTTCCGAGCGCGATTAGCCGCCGCCGATCAGAACGCGCCATGCGTGCGCCGAGAAGGCGGTCTGCAACCCAGCCGCCAGGAATCGACATGGCATACACGGACCCTGTGTAGAGTCCGTATATTGTCGCGGCGCGAACCGTGTCGAAGCCCGAGGCCTCCGGTTGCTGACCGGAGCGACCATATAGAGAACCAGAATCGCGCGCATGCCGTAGTAGCTGAAGCGCTCCCACATCTCGGTGAAGAACAGGGTCGCCAGGCCCCGCGGGTGGCCGAAGAAGCTTGTATCCGCCGGGTTAGTGCTCGCTGTCATTAGTGCGGATTCCTTCCGTGATAAATGCGGTGCCCAGCTCGGCTTTGCGCCAGCGTATCGCTGGCCGAAGGTTCAGAAAACCTGCGATTTCCTTCGGTTCGATGACGGTGAATTGAAGCGTGTCGTTCAGCCAATCTTGACTCGTCCCATCGAGGTACTGTGTAGCTACTGTGAGAGTATACTCCTGCCGACTTAGATTGCATTCCATTTCGAAGTCGACTGCGAGAACTTCGCCCTCTTGAAAATTGCCGAGTTGGATTTGTTCAACGCGTGTATTCGTTCCGAAGACGTCGACCCCGAGTCGATTCCGGATCAAGATGCCGACTACGGGATCCGAGACTGAACGTATAAAGATTGCAGAGATTCGGACTGTAATGTGTTCGCCGCTCACGAACGCTCGGCTTGGTTCGCCATCGCGGTTCAGTATCTCGACGCTTCGAATACGACTTGCGCCATCCCCATGTCGGAAACTAGACGTCAATTTATCGCCGAGATCCGACTCCCGTGTTGCCTGTCCATTCTCACGCTCCAGCACGAACCCGATGTAGCGATTCACCACATCCTTAACTTCTCCCTCGGCCGCAATTCGGCCGTTCAACATGAAGATCGCGCGGTCGGAGAGACGTTTTACAAGGCCGAGGTCATGCGAAACAAAGAGAACGGTAACGTCCTGCCGCCTCAATTCTTCGAACTTTTGAACGCATCGGTTTGCGAAAATCGCATCCCCTACCGCCAAGGCCTCGTCAACGATCAGAATCTCGGGCTCGATGTGAATCGCAGTGGAAAACGCGAGCCGGACATACATCCCGGAGGAATACTCTTTAACAGGTCGATCAATGAAGGTGCCGATTCCCGCAAACTCTTCGATGCGCGGAAATGCGGCCGCGACTTCGCGCCGCGACAGACCCATAATCTCGCCGTTCAGATAAACGTTGTCGCGACCTGAGAATTCTGGATTGAAGCCGGCGCCGAGTTCCAGCAGCGCAGCCACTCGGCCCTGCTTGAGAACCCGCCCGGTAGTGGGTTGGAGGATTCCGCTGATGATTTGCAGTAAAGTGCTCTTGCCGGAACCGTTCGGTCCTACAAGGCTCAGCACCTCGCCTTTCTCGACTTCGAGACTGACGTTTTGGACAGCCCAAAAGTCAGTCCGGCGTGGCTTTCCGAAGAACGGCAGAATGTCGCGAATGCGGTCCGAAGGACGGCTGTAGAGTGGGAAGACTTTTGATACGTGCTGAACCAGAAGCACAGTGGCAATCCAAACTATACCGTGGAACGCACGTGTACTCAAACCAATCGGTTCACATTCGTATCGTTACAGTCAGGTCGGCACCCGGAAATGCGTCGGGCGCTTGAGGAACTCCTATAATGTCCAGGCTTAATTGGGACTTCGCCTTCAGCGGAGCGAGCGAGAATCCGGTCACGGCGATTCTAGTGTTCCCGCTTGGAATAGTTAAATCGCAGTATGGAGCCCCATCCTGCTTCAATCTGAGCTGCACGTCCCCCGTAGCCGGTTGGCGGACCAGCGCATAAATATCTCGCACTGAATGTGCGTCTTCAACTAAGAGTGGAGGTGCCGCGTCCATCTGAATGGACAGAGCCCCATCCAGTTGGATTGAGAACTGGCCACCGGACAGCGTCCGGATGCCATCGTCATCTGTAGACATGAACGACACGCGCTTCACCGGGCTGTCGCCGTGGTCGTTCGTTAAAAACAACTCAGCAGCTCCGATTCTAACATCGGGAAGGTAGATAGGGAATGAATAACTACCGCTGGCGGGGCTGCCGAAGAAGTCGCGAACGAAGGGAACGATGTAGACTCGGCGGGAGAGCGCATACACGGGTGTACCTGTGTCGTGGGACTGCGCCGCACTTTCGTGAGATCCACGCTTCACTTCACAAGCGCTCCCATCGGCTGCGACCGAGGTCACGGTCATAATCTCCGCTCCTACTTGAAGGACATCGTGCACAACCGGGGCTGGGCTGCCCGATAATGTAAGGGTAGTGTCCGACTCGCCGACGCCGGCGCCGGTCAGCAATCGCGGGAGACCTGCCAGTTCGTCGGCGAAGAGCAGCGTTAATGTCCCCGCGGTCACAGTTCTTGCGTTTGTCAAATCTTCGAATCCGATACCGGCGAGTCGCACGTTTCCACCTGAAGTGGGGATTAGGCCGAAAATAGGCGGCGACGGAACATCGTTATCGAAAGCCCCAACCCCAGCACCGCCGATCTTCCAACGCGTGATGGTAGATAACTCCGCCGCACACTCTTGATCATGTACGTTTGCTGAGCGGCCCAAGATATGAGCAATCGCGTCCTTACGATTTGGGATCTCAAACTCCGCTGGTCCCTGAACGGTCAACGCCCCGAACCGCCAACTCGACTCTGCTATCAGGAAGGTGCTAGTCGCATCTGGAACGACATCCCACTTCGGAGTGACCGTCAGAGTAGTATTGTCATTACCAGTTATAGCGCGCTCCTGCCCGGAACCGCTCCCCTTCCAAATCCGCGCCACCATCGTGCGATTCTCGTTCGGGAGCATCTGCAGTGTACTGTTTCCGATCGTACTTGCAGAATGGATATCAGCAACCACTTCCGGCTGTAGTTCCAAGCGCCAGTAAAAATTGGCATGGTCATAGTTCTCATCCGGCGGGCCAGCGACTTCTGTTGGAACTTCACCGGAGTCCGTATAGAATGCCGCGATGGGGACATTCTTAGCGATACGAACTAACTGGGAAGGTGTTTCTCCACGATACACGTGGAAGCTCGATGCTGCCGGCGAGAAGCTGAGATTAGTCACGCCTACTGCGTTCGTATTGCCACCGGAAGGAATCGTCGCACGGACAGTAAACGACAAAGCACTTTCCTCTCCCTGCGCGTTCACACCGCTTACGCCGTAGTAGAGGGTTTGCCCCCCTCTTATTGACCCACCCGTAATTTGAATGGCAGGCGTTAGACTCAAAGACGGAATGCCTACCCCGGATCGTACGGGAGTAGAGGGAGCCGCAAACGCGACACTTAATCCAACACTATAACTGCCATCCGTCGACTGACGCGCGGTCTCGACGACTTTGAACTGCGGTTCACCACTATCGTCCAGCACTGCCCCCAACAGCGGTCTCGGTATTCCCATGCCAAAGGCTGGCTCCCTCCGGCCCGCATGTCCTCGGACAGAAGTGCCGGAGTACCAATCGTCGTCGTGGTACTGAGCGGTGATAACGACGGTTCGATAGTTAACCCCGAGCGTGAGTTTGACGATGCGAAACGGCTGACGTGTAAGTCCTTCCTTTTCGTGTGTGATGGCGATGAGGTCGCCGGGTGCCAATCCGAACCCCCGAACAGTCGTCGCGAATTCAGTATACAGATTCCCGGCTATACTCTTGTTCAGTTGGAGCGCGGCAATCCGAGTGGCCTGATTAGCGTTCGGCAATCCTAGGGCGGTGAGTGTTGCCGTTATCTCCTGGCCCATGAGGATCGCATCATCGATGTCGACCAGCGACAGGCTGTCCTGTTGGTACTCGTTGAACTCATCCTGAAACTCGACGGTATATCGATTCGGGGATTCGGCTGCGCTGCGTCCCCAGAAGCGGATATGAGCTTCTCCGTTGGCCTTGCGAAGTATGCTCGAAAATGGCGCCGACCCATCGCTGAATTCGTAGGCTGGCCACCCGCCATCTAGTTGGTCAGCGCTGTTGCTGAATTCCGATTTGGCGGCCTGTTGCAACGCGAGAGTGTTTTCCACTCTCAACGTCATCAGTCCAGTTGCACCGTACGACAGTAAGAGCCCCGCCGCGTTGCGAACACCCCGTACGATGTCTGCGGCGCCACGCCGGCGGCGTACAACCAAGTTACACTGGAAACGCGGGATGGTGGTGTCATTACCGTTGATATCTTTGGTTGCAACGAGTTGATCGCAGTATGCAGCAGTATCAGCAAAACTCCTCAAATCGAGTTCGTCAACGGTCCAACCGCTCCGGCGCAAGATATCAAGCAGCACCCAGGCCGGGTTGTTAGTGAATGCGTTATCAGTTGCCCGCCCGTTGGTGTCGAATCTGGTTAGCTTGAGGCCCTGCGCCAGCACGTCGATACGAGGCAAGGAAGTGCCGCTGTTAATCCGGTTCGGCACAACGACGGACAGGAACGCCATGCTGCCATACGGGTCTCCGATCGGATTGCCGCCGCTATCGGTAAAGTCGATGTTGAATGCACCTGACCGCTCGCCCGCGCTGACCAGGTGGAACCAACCCGTTCCCGTCATGTTGCCACCGTCCACCGCCTGCGGGATCTCGACGTTATTGACAACGACTTTCACAACTCGATCAATCTCGCCCGCGCCAAGCAACACCTCAAATCTCGTAAGGTTTCCGTCATTTCGTGCGAAGACTACAGGTGGTTGATACCAGGCCGTGCCATAAAGCAGTGGGACGAAGTCGTCGTAGCGCGCTTCGTTGTCCAGCACCGGTGAGACATGAGAACCCTTCTCGCCGTAGCTGCGGACCAACACCGACGCAGGCACGAACTCGATTCCGCCGAACCGTCGCGTGACGTTCCCGGCTGCATCTTGGTCAAACATTCCCCGCTGCTCGCAATGCGCCCGCGTATAATCGCACCCAGAAAATGGCAGGCCGCTCGAGTCAAGGTTCCCGACCCCATTCGGTTCGCCTGCCGAGTACCCGCAGCGGTAAAACGGCGAGTACCGTCCTTTCGTGCCTCCGTCGAGACCGTCCTTACGCTGCTCCGGCGTCGCGGGAAACGCCCAGGGACAGCGCCGCTGGATCCGAATCTCGGGAAGCAAAACCCGCTGGAGGTTGAGGCGGTTTGCGAACGTGACTTTGTACGTCGACTCGGTAATCTCGTCTGGCGGACCGGCGACGCCTCGAAACACAACTCGCTGCTCGCTTGCCAGTTGGCGGGCTTGGAGGTCGTAGAAGGCGAATCGTACGACTAATTGCGCGCCCTTAAAACCTTCGTTCCACTCGATTTCCGAGAAGTACGCGTCAGCGTTGGCTAAGATTAGAGCGATTCGGGCGGCCCCGTCCGCGCCATCATCGAGCGATGACTTCAGTTCAAACAGATTGTGACTGAGTACCCTGGCTCGGTACACAACATCATCCAACGTCACTCCATGCGTGCTCCACCGCTCAACGGTGCCAGAAGAAGGTAGCACGCACTCAAACAAGAATAGCGGTGTCTCCGTGACTTCTTGTTGTTTGAGGGTATTCAGATCGAGCATGAGCGATTAGTCCTTAGCCAAAATTCGTATGTCGAAGCGGTACTGATCCGGACGTTCAGAAGTCTCGCGCAATGCGTCTTGATCAAACCTCGCGTTCGAGTACACCCCGCTTCGGGAACCGGATCGTTTATACGCTGAGGCGGAGGGCTGCGCTTCCGCTTGAATGCCGAACAGGTCGACGGATGCTCCAGCTGGCAGTTCCAGCGTGAATTGAACTGAGCCGTCCGGTACGTTCAGGGCGCCGGACAAGGTGCATCGCGTCCACGTAGAAGGAAGGGTAAAGACGCGCGTGTGGGCATTCGTTGAACTACTACGGGTGAGCGATAATCCCGACCCAGCCTCCGATCGGGCATAAACGCTGAAACAAAAATCGAACCATGCCGGCGCATCGAGCGACTGGGTTAATGCCTGTGGGCTCTGGCCGGCGTTGATCAACCGAATGGCCCGCACTCCGCCAACTGGATCATCGATACTCGAATTCAGTTGCAATAAAGGATCTTTCGTCCACGATGGGCTGTCCAACTCTTCGCTATGCGCCAACAAATTTGCGGTCGGATCCAAGAACGTGAACGATCCGAGTCGGCCCTCGACCGTTTGGAACAGTTGCCGGATCGAATCGGCTTCTTTATCGCTAAGATCGTGGAGAGTCAGCTCCCAGAAATTTGTTCGTGGTGTTGAGTCAGCATAGGTGACTGCGCTGCCATCACGGAGGACATTCATGACAGTGATAAAACGCCGTCGCCGCACGATTGGGAACTGTCCGATGGCGCCCGTCGTCATTTGAGGGAATACAAGCATTACGTCGAATTCTCCCGTATAATCAACTCCGTACGTGCAACCGATTCATCCTGGAACTCCGCCTTCAACTCCTGGCCCTCAACCACGCACGTAGGGTGCACCACGCCATCCCAAGGGTCAGTGAAGGAAAAATTTGCTAATGCGCTCGCATCATCGAAGAACGCGGCCACGGCCTGAAGTTCGGTGACATCAAGCAGGTCCAGGCGGATCACCCAGCGACGCAGCCCCTTTGAATATTCGCGGAAACGTTGCTCGGTTCCGTCAAGAAATTCGAAAACCTCAGTACTGAATCTCGTCTGCCGCTCGGCGGGATACTGAATCACGGCACCGGTCTTAAGAATCGGGAACCCAGTCATCACAAATCTCCGATCACGTCGTTGAGGGAACTCGACTCGAGCATTGCTCGCCGTACCGCATTCGCGATATCGGAGCTGCGATCCAGGAATGACCGGCTGTCCATGGCGCTAATGTTGACGGTCACCTGAGGTGCCGGCGACGCTGGAGAGCTTGGTTGCACGGATCGAGGCTGTCCGTTTTGGCCGTAATCAACCGCACCCGTGGTCGTCCCCTGGAGGCTGCCCTCGTAACCGACTTTGGCTGGCAACGCGAACTTCACAAGTGGAGCCGGGGCCTGGCTGCCGCCCCCGCCGAAGATGCTTGTCAGCCCCGAAAATAGCGAGCCGAGCAAGCCCCCTCCGAGCACCGAACTCACCACACTCGTGGCCGCGTTAGCCACCTTAGAACCGGCCGACTTCGAAGTGTTGTCAATAAGCGCCTGCGTGTTCGCAACCAAGGAGTCAAGTTGCCCCTGAAGAGTGGAATGGACCTGAGTAAGTTGGGCCGTATTTTGAGTGAGGGCGCTCGAGAGTGCGTTCTGCCCTGCGGTGGCCGTAGCCCCGCCGGTCGCACCACCGTCAGAACCCGTGGTGCCAGGCATGGCGATCGCGAGCGCCTGCCCGATTCCGCTGGTGGTCAAGGATCCCGCGACGGGCCCGCCCAGCACCTTATTTAATTCCGCACTGACTTTCTTGTCTTGCATAATTTTGTTCCGCTCTCATCTCCTGTTCGAGGACGAAAAAGGCCTCGGCGGTCCTCGCGGGCAGGCGCAGGAGATTGACACTCCCGCCCGCTTTCCACGCGCTGAATTCTTCCATCCATCGGAGTGGTGCGGCGTGCATCGCGCCTTTGGGGCAGGATCGCGCTACCACCTCTCGACGTGCCCAAACGATTCGCGACGACTCCTCGCCCCCTGGAATCCAGGGACAAATTCGCTGCCGCTCCAGGCCTTGCTTTCGACAATCACCGCACTCCCACGCAGCCTGGTTGGAGCATTGAAAATGAAAGGCGATGATTAGTTTTTTCGTTCGTCATCCGTAAGGCCACATTCGCTCTTCACGCGATCGACGATCTCGCGAAGCAGCTTCTCCGGGCCGTTTGCAAACAAAAGTTCCGCGGTCGGCGACGCGCCGTCGATCTGCAAACCTGATATGGAAACCAAGCCCCACCGAAGATAGACGTTGTCGATATTTGCGGAGAGCGTCGCGGCTTCCACTTGATCAGTCGCGCTATCGCCTGCCTGATGGAACTCGAGTTCTCGCCCGAACTCGCGGATGGCCTCCGCGAGTTCGATTCTGCGTCCGAGAGATATCCTGCGAATCGTGAATTCCACTCCAGGGAGCGTTTTGGAGTTGCACTGAACCGTGCTCCTGTAGTTCTTCGCGTTAAGCGAGCGCAATGACCACTTCATCGTCCCCAACTCCTTGCGCACGGCAATTCCTGAACTGCCAAATCAGCCGTGTCTCGCCGTCATCGAATTCTGGAACTTCCGCGATTACGCTCTTCAGGAAGATGCCGCAAAGCTGTCCATCTTGTTGCCCTAGTTGAATCATCACGCTCATGGGCGATTGCTGCCGCGCCGCCTGGTACAGCGCCTTGGTTTGAGCGTCATCCTGCGCGAACACACTGAAATCGATCCTGACGTCGCGCTCCCCTGCCGCGATAGCTCTCGGCAATAGGTAGCCAAACTCGCGGGCGCGCAGCACCACGTTGTTTTGCAGCGTGACCTTAGCGGATGTAAGCGTGAAGAACTGGTTGGGGAGGCTTCCCATCCACGCTTGGCCCAAATGGCCGGGGACTATTGTGTAATCGAATCCAGTGGAAGCCGGCTCTGTAGGAAATTCTTGGAGACCGGCCTGACCACCGGCGAAACTAGCGTTATCCACGACGTCCGCGGCGGAGCCACTAAACCGGAATTCGTGAAAATCACCATTAACGTCGACCTGCATCTTATCCACGGCCATTCCTGGCAACATCCGGCTCACGGCCGTGTCCGGCGACCAGAAATCCATTAGGGTGGCGCTTCTTAATTCCGGTCCAGGAGCGTAGGAATAACTTCGTAGCATACCCGCCCCAACCGCCAAGCCAGCGGAAAATGGAGCGTTTACTTGAACGGTGGAGCTGTCGACAATGCCGGTAACGAAGCGAATCTCGCCGCCGAAGCCAAGGCCCTGTCCCAACCCAAGTTGGTGAGGCGCAACGAACGTCAAAAGAGTGCCGTTTGCAGATGCAATCACGCCACCATTAAACGTTTGGGCGCTTCGTCCAAGTGCGGCCTCGAATAGTGCAGTGTGCGACGGAGGACGACCTGGGTCCACCCATCCCGTCATGTACGTGTTCAGTTCGAAACTAGTCTGAAATCGAACGTTGGGAGGGAGGCCTAGAAACGTCCGCGTTCCTGTTTTGTCCTTGCGTTGCAGGCGCTCTCGCTCGTGCTTAGTTTTCAGCGAAACTGCTGGGATGCGCGTCAACTGCTCCGCGGTCGGCGCAACCCCGTAACTCGCTTCAAGTCCCACGTAGAAGCGATTGTTATTCGATGAAATGTAATTCGACATCTGTTTGCATTCCTTTCGCTGTAGCTGGCCGTTGGGCGAGCCTCAGTCCGCGCTGACGTCCACCTCGAAGGTAGTCTTTGTGATTTGGATGTAGTTCTTCCCGCCGTGTTTCACCGGACCGTACGCGATTTCATAGCCGCCTGTATAGAACATGCCATTACCCCAATCACCGCGATTTGCGTCCAGCAGCTCGGTGACGGCGTCGGAGAGGAACGCTGATCTGCGCTCAATGTCATCCAGCCGGCTCTGGGACACACGCGTCTCCGCGACCATGCGGACCTTTCCAGAAAACCGACGGAATTTCTCGCGCAGTTGATTCGTGACACGCTCGCAATAGATGTGCACCAAGGGAAATCTCAATGCCGCTGACTTCTCTGCCAATTCCGGCGAGATATTCACGAGTTGGATCTGATCGGTTTGAAGCGGTGCAAACTCCAGACTCCATGTGGTCGCTAGTGCGACCGCCATGCTAGGCAATCCGTCGTCTGCCCGAAACAAATCTAATGCCGCGCGGCTAACTCGAGTTCCGATGTCCGACATATGTCATCCCCTTAGAAGCGTTCGCCTATCAACGACTAAGTAGTCGGGAAGCTGACTCTCTTTTGCGGGCCTTCCCTGCATTAAATCGCCGTCCAGCTTCGTCCAGCCTGCCCTAATTGCGAGTGGCGAATCATTCTGAAGTAAGGGTTCGCCGTCGACCGGCCCCACGTAGACGTTCCACCCGAAGACGCCCGTTGGAGCTGAGCCGGGAATGGTGATCTTGTCACCAGTCCCGAGCGCGGTCTGCCACACATCGCTAGGTGCGCCTTCAACTCCGGTGCTGTTCGTCCAAGTGACTCTCACTACGTAGTCCGAGCGCGATGCCGTTGCGTCAATTTGAGCAATATTCGCCACGGGAGCCTTCGGTACAGGGTTTCTCGATAGACCGATGCCCGTCGTGAACGCATACTCCGCCGCTTCTCTTGCGAGGATCTCGTATTGTTCCCATTTCAAACGATACCTGTCGGTAACGTCAGAACCGTAAGCATCGCGATATAAACCGATCAGACTTTGTAACGCATGCCATCGGATAAGGGATGCTGTCACGACTACATCACTGAGCCCCAACCTTTGCCGGCTGGCCTGGCCCGGCGGCAAGCTGAGCAGCAGGTTCGCTACCGCTCCCTGGGGTGAGCTTCGAAACAGCAGGAATTCGAAGATATCCTGACCTATTTCCTCGGCGCCGGCCGCGAGCTTAGCATCCAGATCGATGCCCGCGTCGCGCGCCAGTTCCTCGGCCGAGCTGTCGTAACGTTTAATGTCGCTGATCGAGGCTGGTCCGCCGTCAGTAAATAGCGCCATAAGACGTTCAACCTTTCAACGGGCGCGCTCGATCCCGCAACATGCGCAGTTCGGAATCCGAAATCACGCTCACCTGCACGCGTCCCGCTGCCGCTATTTGTTCGGCCCGCTCTCTCGCGCTTCGCACATCGGAGCGATAGGCCTCGCTTTCCTCGGTGCTCGCTAGCCGTGCCCGGCCCTCGACGACCAATTTGGCCGCGATCGCGCGGGCCACCTCGGTGGAAACACCTGCTTTACCACCATCTGGAGTTTTCTTACTTACGACGACCACATGCGCATCGGTGATGCTTGCCGCTGTTTCGCGAAGTTGCTGATAGTATTCTCGTAAATCCACGTTTCACTCCCGACAGAAAAGCCGGCCTTGAAAGGCCGGCTCAAGTAATCCAAACAACTGGCGCAGAAAGGAGGCCGGAACGGGCGCCCACACTGGAACCTCTCGACCCCTGCTGGCGACCCTGCGCGCGGCCGGCTGCCGCCAGAAGAACTAGACCAAGGTGATCAACCTCGCGGCTCCTTCCTCTCTTGCCAGTTCTAGAAAGTGCGCGTGCAGCTCCGCACCCGCCCGCGGAGTCTGTTAGCTCAGTACCTGCACGCCGAAGCTATTACGCAGCACGCCGACCCCATACAGCACGTCCACTGTGAACTGCTGCGCCAGCGTATTCGGCTGGTAGCTCATGGTCACGCGTATGCCGAAGTTGCCCAGTTCCGCATATTCGGCGATTGCTCCCGTCCCCGGTAAGGGTTGGGGCAGCCGCCGGACGACCAGCCCGATCGCATCTTTCGCGAACGCAACATTATGAGTCACCGCCGGGCCGCTGCCGGTCTGCTGCACAAACTGCGAGCGGAAGATGAAGAAGTCCTTCATCTTGCCCACCACGCCGTCGATCATCGCGCGAAGGCCCGCATCACCGGCTGTGTTGTACTCGCTGAACCGAGTGATCTGACGTAACTGGGAATACGTGTTGGCATCCACCACCAGGTACTTGGCGGCACTGGCCGGCACCTTGGCCGCGAACAGTGACGTTTCCGCCGCGTCCAGACTCGCTTCTGTCACCGGCGTTCCAGGCCCGCCCAGTCGGCGCATTCGCGGTGAACTGAGAAGAGAGTCCCAGAAGATCGGATTCGATCTTCTCGGCGATAGCAATCACAGCCGGCTGCATATACAGCTTCAACAGATCAGGAACTGCCAGCACCTTAGTGATATCCGGAATCTGGAACGTCGCTTCCGCGTGAGTGTTCAGTACGATCTGCGCATTGCCCAGGTTCGGGTTCTGCGTCTGCACGGTCCCGCCCTCGGCGAGGTTATTCGCTACTAGAGTCGGGGGGATTGGGACATTGATTGTGTCACCCGCCTGGGCCAATGCTGGCTCATAATTGCGATTCACAAGGTTACCCATGACAAGGTTCCCCATCAAAGCTGGCAGGGCGTCCACCGCCACCAACTTCACAATCGCGCTCGCGACATTTGCGGACGTAATTATCGGCATTTCTTATTTGTTTTTCTCCTCTTTGTTCTGGCCAGCCAGGCTAAGCTGGTAGGCGCGCCCTGCTGAATTAGGTCCCTCGCATGGTTTGCGAAGCGACCCGCGAGATCTCCTGCCGCAATTTCTCGAGTTCCTCGGGATTCATACCCGGCCGGATTTTCTCGAGATCGAAGGCACCCACACCGGTTGCGGGCGTCTTCGTATTTACCGTCGCGCCGGATCCACCCGCCATTCGCGCCGGCATTAACTCCGGATTCTCACCGACGAAATGCGTCAAGTAATCGCGTAACGGCAGTTCGCCGTCGTCGCCCCTGGCCAACAGTCTTCCGTCCTCGGCGCGAAAGATATCGTCCTTCACGGCACGATACGCGAGGTCGACCTTGGCTACCCCCATCCGCTGCAATTCTGTGCGAATGGCGCTCCCACGCTCCACTTCCTCAGCCCTGGAGCGGCTTCGGTTGTTTTCGTCCACCAACTCATTTACTCTCTGCTCGAGTTGTTCCCTCCGCTTCCGCTCGTCGCTAAGCTCGGTTTTGTACGCGGGCTCTGCTTTTACCCGCTCGGTCTTGACGAACTCCTCGATAGCGTCCCGAATGATCGAGCGGACATCTACTTGGTTTGGATCCATATGCCTCCTCTCTCCCTCACATGCCTCGGCAAACCACGCTCAGCCGGTGACTGCGTCGATCTCGGCGGCAATCTCGTCTTTCACGTCCTGCCGGAGGTCGCTTAAGTACTTCAGAGCTAGTTTGCGGAAGATCTGCTTTTTCAATGTTGGCGAATTGATGCCCAGCGCGAGCAGTCGCTCAGCGTCCGAAAGTTCTGCGCTGAAGTCGCCGATGTCGAATTCATCAAGCCCTGAGACATCGATGCACAGCCCGTCTTCGCGCGCCTCTTCAATAGCCCGCAACACCCGCCCAGCAAGGTCTTTGATACTGTCCCCATATGTGCGCAAGACCTCCTGCGTAGCCGAAAAATCTCGGGCCTTGCTCAATCCCGATTGCCCTGTTCCCGAGTTGAGCGGACCGCCTAACTGCACCAGGTAACACACTCGATAGATCTCTTCTTGTAAGCGGACCAGATTCTGCGTGGCGATCTCGTACACCTTACCGTCTGGCTCGGTCCAGCCGAATCGGTCTTGAGGACCGAGTTGGATGTAATAGGACTCGCCTACAATCTGGTTCCACTTGCGATCGGAGTACACCACCGGTGTCGCGAACAATCCCATCGTAAGTGCCCAACCTAGTGCGTTCGACTTATTGAAGTGCTCAAGCTGCAGCGAGCCGGCTTTGTTCAGAAGCCATAGCCCTTCCTGCATCTCCAGGCGGAATAGCGGAACCCGATTCTGCTTCGCCAGCCCGTGCATACCTGAGTCGATAAGCCGGATATCCCCGTTCTCGTCCTGCTTCCGCATTTGGCGGTAGGTCTTAAAGTGTCGCTTATCGTAGTACGTCCATGTTGTTTCAGTGACCCAGTTCTCGTCCGGTCGAGGCTTGCACAACCGTTCCGTTTTCAAGACCACCCAATCGAAGCGGCCCTTCTCGTCATAACTCCAGTTCGTGACTTCTTCGGGCGAATACCCCACTAAGTACGCCCTTGAGACGCCCCGTTCGTCCTCTTCGGCCCGGCTGCTAGCCGGCTCGGAAGCCTTCGGGAAATCCACTAAGACATAAGTCGATCCTTGCACTAAGGCGTCAATGAACCGCTTCCGCAGAAAGTCCGTCAACTTCGTGCCGCGCAGATCGCAATCTTCCGTGAAGTCACAGAAGAATCGCCTGCCGGCGTCGTTGGGGCCTTCGTAGGATAAGAGTGGTTCCCGCCGGAACAGCGTTGCGCCATACCAGTCCACAATCGAACCGATATAGTTCTCGTAAAACACGCGCTGCAGCCGCTCGCTGTAAACCTCAAGGGGCTCCTTATGTCGCTGAATGAGGTATTCGCCCGCCTTGTTTAAGAACTCCTGACCGCCTGTATAGAGATCGCGGTATTGTTTCCAGGTCGCACGCCTCGATTTGTAGTCCGGATGTTCGCGATCGATTTCCAACACAGTGTTCATCCCCTTCTCGTCGATCCTCTTCCAAGCGCTCAGAACAGGCGCTCCCGCCGTTCGCCGATTGGTTCCCGGCACTCTTGCCAAATCAAATATCCAAGTGCATCCGATAAGTGAGTCCGGCGAGGATCGCTCATCTTGTCGATCATTGCCGTATTCGGTTGATATCCCACCTGCTCGAAATCCTTAATCAACTCCTTACATGCCGAGTTCAGGAACAACCTCGCTTGGCCCACTACGTTCTCGCAGGCGGCATTCACTAGAGCAATGCGGTCGCGAACAGCAGGGTTCGATCGAGGCACCTTCATTTGGTGCTGATAGGCATTTCGCCGCAGAAAGTCAGTGATGATTTCGTAATCGGTGGCCCCGGCCGTCTGCATACGCGCTCCGCTCGCGTCGCCATATACCTCGACACCAGCCCCGTGGTAACCGTATCGTCGCTTGAACTCTTCGCAGGCGTCGTTGGTGCTCGCTCGGCTTAGAACGATCTCATCGTGCACGATGATGGTGTCGCCTACCTTTTGCGCAACGATTGAGCACATTGGATTAACGTTGAAATCCAGCGCCCATAACAATGGGCGTGACGCGTCCACCTCGAGATCCCGCACGTGCTTCTGCCGGTCGAACGCGTAATAAACGCGTCCGGCACTCAGGTTCAGATACTCGCCAAGTACTTCCTGGTTAAAAAAGCGCTCGTCATAGCTGAGGCGCAACCTCTCATAAAAATCCGGAACCTTGTCTAGCAAATGCCGGTTCTCAAAGGGTTGCGCGATGATCCCTTCGTACCCCGCCAAAGGATTGGCTACGAACCGGTCGTAAACCCAATCAAAGCCCTTCGGTGTCCATACTGCGAAACCCACCAGGCGCGATGCCTTCGGATCTCGGAGACGGCCTTCAAGCCGGAACCACGCCTCTTCTGGCGTGTATGTAAGTTCGTCCACCCCAAACCAAGCCAGGTTGGTGCCGCGCAGCCGCTCGAAGTCGTCCAGCGATCGGAATACTACCTTCGATCGCGTATCTTTCATGAGTATGAAGTTTTCGGCCTTGTTGAAGTCGTACTTAAGCCGGCTGAAATCGAGAATGTCGAATAGCGTTCTCTGCGTCGCATCCCGCAACATCGGATACGTTGGCGCGCCGATCAGTCCCATTCGCCCTGGGTTCAAGTAAGTTAGCCGAATTGCCTCATGACATAGCGCTTGGCTCTTACCCGAACCGATCGGTCCCGAAAACCCCTTGAAACGTGCCGGCGAACTGTGAAACCGGCGTTGTGATGGCAATGCGCTGTACTCTATTCCGACTTCGACGATTCCGTTGCGATTGGCTCTATCCATGTCACCTTGATCTCTCGGACTGTGTCCTGACCGCCCCCCAACTCTTTTTCGAGCGCGAGCAAGCGAACGAGTTCCGCGACCCCCGTTTTTGTTACCTTCGCCTCCAGGTCGTTGCCTAACTTTTCTATCAATTTCCTTACGAGCACCAGCCGGGATTCTCGAGGAGACGTTCTGCCGTCCTGAGGGCCAACTCTGCGCGCCGCCTTGATGGTCGGCTTCTTCGCTTTGTTCGTCTGTCCGGCAACAGTCTTTCCCGCCATCGGTCCTCCTAAAATCGAAAGGCGCCCACCAGGGGCGCCTCCTTTCCACGCGCAACACTCTTTCTCTGACTTGAAGATAGCATCGCCCCCGGCAAGGCGATCGATTTCGAAATGCAGAAACTTAACGTTTTGTAGAAGTTGGGAATATTTCTATAGAGTGTGAACGGCGCAGTTTCCATTCGTGGGAGACGAGCAATTGAGGCTGCGATGTCCCGTCTGCTCCGTTATAGGCCTGACTGGTCGATGCGCTCCTCTCACCCGCGATGTGCCGGTCGAGAGCGTCATAGCCTTCCCGACTATCAGTCGTGCACCCGAGAGCCCTTCGCCTGCTCCTTGTATGAGCCGCCGCTTGGAAACCGCGATGATCATCATCGACGTAAGGATTGTATCCGCAACAAGGGACGCGGTTTAAACATAACCGAGTACTCCGGTGCATTACGTGAACGGTCTGGAGTGGGTAGCAAACTGGGCCGCTAAGAGGTCTCGGCAACGCCGCTGCATCCCTCTGCGGTCGTATCAGGAGCCGCGTAACCATCGAGGCATACGGTAAGCTGCGCCTCCGTGCTCCGTCGGCGCGTGCGGCCTTCATAGCTTCCTGTTAGTAAAGTATTCCCCGCCGGAGTCGATAGGTGTTTGTAGCAGATCGAGGATCGACTGCTTTGCGGCCTGTCTGCCGTCAAATTTCAACAATAGGACATTTACATGCACCCTCCGATGTATCGGGTCTGCCACTCAAAGCTCTTTTATGCGCTGCTTGTCTTCGCAGCCTCGGTCAGTACCATGCAGGCTACAAACTTACTGACTGCAACTACTCCCACACTTACATGCAACACAGCGACGGGACCCGGGACTGCTGCGAGCGTCGTAGTGAAGCCGGTGACACCCCTTACCGGCAGCAGTACGATCGCGGTGACCTTTGGGAGTGCCAGCGCTGGGCTGGTGATAACGGCCCCAACCGTTACTGTCCTCAGTGCCACGAACTCAGCGGCAGGCCTTACTTATACAGTGAATCTCGCTGCCGGCTGCGCCAGCATGACTTCAGGGGCCAATGCCCCGCACTTTCAATTTAGTGCTGGCGGTGTCGCTGATGTCGTTGTGACTGCCAGCGCAACCGTGACTGCCACGTCATCGGCGCTGGTCCCCTCCCCCGCAACCATCGCACTCACCTGTACCAAGTCGGGCTCGAGTTATACTCCAGGGCCCTCAAAGGCTATCGCAGTTACTTCCGCGGCGGGAGGTGGAACACCCTTCACTGTCACCGCGCCTCCGGCCTGGCTGACCGTTGCCCCACTTACAGGCGGTACTGCGTCTTCAACCGCCGTCACACTGAGCGCGGTTGCCGCAACCGGCTGCGGCAGTTTCGCCTCGGGAACCACCAACACCACGAGTCTTCACTTGGTCAATGCACCTGCACCTGACAAGTTGGTTACAGTTACGCTCCAGATTGTCCCTCCGACTACACTGACCGCCACGCCCGCGTCTGGTTCCCTCTCCTATGTCAAGAACTCCGGAGTCCCAGGTTACGTCGATGTGGCCGTCACTTCCAGCAGTCCGCCCAATCCCTTCTTTTCTGTTGACACGACCACGCTTCCCATTTGGCTCAACGTCGATTCCGCAACGGGAACGGCGCCGAAGAGCATCAGATTCAGTTCTACGGCGGTCGCCGATACCCTCGCTCCTGGGACCTATACTTCTTCTATACGTCTCAAGGTCTCGGGCTACGCAGATCAGGTCGTTGCGATCAGTCTGTTAGTCACTAACCCGGCAGCCCGGCTGTCCGTGAGTGAAGGCACCACTCGCAACCTAACCTGGACCGTTGGCGATCCCATTCCGGCTCCATTCATCACGTTAATCTCTACAGATGCGCCGATCCCCTACACTTTAACGGCCGGCGGCACCTTGGCTCCGATTGTTGGTTCCGGACTACAGAAAGGTCTTGCTTACAACTTTGGTACTTCCATTCCGGTCTCATTCGACCCGCTCATGTTTGCGGCCGCGCAGCCCGGGAGTATCCTGACCGGTACCGAAACCATTACATGGGGCTCACCTGCGTCCACAATTGTGATCTCGTTCAATGTCACCGTCCAATCCGCCGGCGCCACTGTATCTGCCATTTCCCCCGCCAGCCTTCCAACTGCTGCTCCCGGCCAAACCTTTACTGTGTCATTGATCGGAACAGGTTTTGTCCCCAGCACTGATCCGTCTCAGAAAACAAAAGTCGGAATCGTAGTAGGCGGCACTATCGTAGCCGACACGAATATCGCTACTACCGTCATCAATGCTTCGAATATCACGCTCACCATTACGGTACCTGTTTCGACGGATACCTACTTGCCGTTCTCTCCGTCGGGCAGCGGCGGTCCCGTGAGCCTGGGTGTCTGTAACCCCTCCGGCGGCAGCTGTACTACCCCGACGGGGACTGTCACACTGTCGATTGGTTCTAACCCTATCATCCAAGGCATAACCAGCGCATCAGCGTACCAGCAGGTGACGGCTCCGACCCTTCAGACCATAGCTCCTTTTGATCTGATCAGTATTTTCGGAACCAACTTCTGCACTTCTTCCGGCACGGGTTGCAGCAGCAGTCAAGTCCTCTTCGGCACTCCGGATCCTGCAACCTTGCGCTACCCAACCTTCGTCAGCCCGGACAGCGCCGGCTCAACTCAACGGCAGCTATCGGTTACCTTCCAAACCCACGGCGCCTCTCCCACGCTAATCGGAACAGCAGCGGTGCTGTTCGCCACCAACGGCCAGATAAACGTCGTCGTTCCTGCGGCATTGTCCAGCTACACGGGCCAGTCCGTAGACGTTGTCGTGAATTTCGGTTATGGCTCCGGCGCCACGATGCGAAGCAGTCCTCCCGTAACAGTCAGCGTGCTTACGACCAACCCCGGCATCTTCACAGTAGGCGCCGACGGCCAGGGAGACGGGGCGATCCTGGCATCCAACTACTATCTCGTTTCCAGCAGCAATCCTGCTGGAATGAGAAGCACCGCCTCTGATTCGGATATCGTTCAGATCTTTATGACCGGCCTCGGCGTGCCGAACAGCACCGCCGATAACGCCAACGCCGGAAGCAGCAGCGCTTATTTCAGTGACTGCATCACCACCGCAAGTTATCTTACGTCGCTCAGTAACCAGTCCTCGGTGACTGTTTCAAGCGCCGACGGCGCTGTTATCCAGAGTTCCTTGCTGAACACCAACCGTCTACCTCCATGTATGGTTACTGCTCCAACGGTCACAGTCGGCGGAGTGGCGGCCACCGTGACCTACGCTGGTTGGGTCGCCGACTCAATTGCCGGCTTATATCAGGTCAACGTGAAACTTCCGGGGCGCGCCGCCGGAACCTTCCATCCCGTCACGGGCAGCACCTTCACCAATCTGCTCGCACCGGTACAACTTCCCGTAGTAGTAACGTCCGCTTCTCACTCAAGCCAGGCGAATGTCTCGATTTGGGTGACTCCGTCGCTGAAGGTCGTTGGGCCTAGCGGGGCAGGCCTCACGGGCATTGTCGGGACCGCCTGGGCCAGCTCCAACAACTCGGTTGTCGCAACCGAGGGAGCTAGCTCGTACACTTACGCGGTTACCTCCGGCCTACTGCCCTCCGGCCTTTCACTCAATTCAGCTACGGGTGCCATCACTGGAACCCCTGCTGCCAACACCGCCGGCTCGTACGTCGTTTCGGTCACTGCGACCGATTCGTCCAACGTGCCCGTAACCGGTACGGTTACCTTCACTCTAACCATCGCTGGTGGGCTGGTACTCAGCGCTCCGGGAGCGCCTTTCACGCCTGGCACTGCCGGCTCTACCTATGCGACTGTCGCCACCGTTCAGGCGACTGGCGGCATCTATCCTTACACCTACGCAACCTCCTCAACTCCTGGTATCACCGTCGATTCCAGCACCGGAGTCGTGTCGGTGGCATCCAGCGTCATCGCCGGAACGTATCACGTCACCGTGACGGCATCCGATTCAACAGCTGTGACCCCGCTCACTGGGAGCATCACCTTCGACATCACACTGAACTAGTCCACACGCTCTGCAACAATCCTCGGCGGCGGGAGTTCACTCCCGCCGCCGTTTTCTGTTTGTTGATTTCAACAAGCGCCCAGACCGGGGTCCATGCCTGGGTCGCGACTGTCGCGCACACGGGCGCGAAACGCGGTAGGATTCCTTCATGAATTCGCGGAGAACATTTCTGAGTGCAACCGCTGGAGGCGCCATGGCTGCTGGACTCACCGGCCGCGGATCCGCCGAAGCCGCCCCGGCCAAAACCACCGGCCAGGATCCCTACACGCGCATTGGCGTGCGCCCGTTTATCAACTGCACCGCCACCATCACCATCAACGGTGGATCTCTGACGCTCCCGGAGGTGGTCGCGACCGTTGAACACGCGTCCCACTATCACGTAAACATCAACGAACTGATGGAGAAGGCTGGCGATCGTCTTGCCGAGTTGCTTCAGGTCGAGTGGGGTATCGTGACCGCAGGGGCCGCGTCTTCCTTGATGTTCGCCACCGCGGGCTGCATCGCAGGTACCGATCCGGAAAAGATGCAGCGCCTTCCCAATCTCGACGGCCTCAGGAACGAAGTGATTATGCCGCGCGAATCGCGCAACGTGTACGACCATGCGATCCGAAACCTCAACGTAAAAATCGTTGAAGTCGGCACTCCCGAGGAACTCCGCGCGGCAATCGGCCTGCACACCGCGATGGTGGCCATCTTGGGCCAACATTTCGGGAGCGCAAAGCTGGATCTGAAAGATGTCGCGCCCATCGCGCGAAAGGCCGGCGTTCCTATTCTGGTCGATGCCGCAGCCGATTACTTGATCGTGCCGAATCCGTACATCGCGCTAGGTGCCGACCTGGTGGCTTATAGCGGCGGCAAGATCATCCGTGGACCCCAGACGGCAGGCTTGCTGATCGGCCGGCGCGACCTCGTCCGCGCGGCGTGGGCCAACAGCGCTCCGCATCATGCCTTCGGTCGTCCATCCAAGGTCAGTAAGGAAGAGATCGTAGGGATGCTGCGAGCGGTCGAGATCTGGCGTAATGATCGCGACATTCAGGCCGACTTCCGGCTGTGGGAATCGTGGTACGCCGAAATGATCCCGCAGATCACCAAGGCCGCGGGCGTCACCGCCGAAGTGCATGGACCCATTCGCGGAGGGCCCTTCCCGACGCTAAACATCTCGTGGGACCCTAACCGGATTGGTTTGACTGCCGGACAAGTGGGACATGCATTGCTCTCCGGCGAGCCGCGCATCGCCACACACGCCGAGGGAGACGGCCACGCCTTCGCGATTCGTCCAGTGGCCATGAAGCCGGACGAGTACAACGATCGTCGCACAGCGGCTATACGAGGTCTTCAGCTCCGCTCCAAAGCCCGCGGCCCCGAAGCATCCGGACCCGCCATCTGTCGATCTCTCAGGGACTTGGGATGTGAACATCCAGTATGAGGTGGGTTCCGCGCGACACAAGTTTGCACTGGTTGCCAAGGGGAATGACGTCACCGGCTTGCACGAGGGTTGGGCCTATCAAGGGGACCTGAAGGGTAATATGGACGGTTCTCGCGTGAGGTTTTACAGCTTGCATCCCGCAGACGGAAACACGCTCTCCTACACCTTCACAGGTGAGACCGCCGGCGGAACTATGTCGGGCGACGTCAATCTCGGAGAGTATGGACGCGCCAAGTGGAACGCGCAGAGGCACGGTGCCTGATGCCGGGTGATCCGCTGCGCAGAAGACGTTTTCTGCAGGCTTCCCTCCTGGGAGGAGCGGCGCAAACCGCTAGCGCGCAGATTCCGCCCGTGAACCGCGAGACCGAAGCCGGCGGAACGGGCAGCACGTCGTATCAGATGCAAGTGGCAGTTGAGCGGCGGCGTCCAGGCAAGCCCCGGCAGGGACAGGTTCTGTGCGCTATCCAGCCGCATTGCGACGATGTCCCCATCTTCGCAGCGGGAACCGTGGCCAAGTTGATCGACGAAGGCTGCACGGGCTACCTGATCACCATGTCTGACGACTCCATGGCCGGGGGCGGCATTTCTTACGGCGACATCATCCTCAAGAATGAACGCGACACGATGGAGGTTTCGAAGCGGCTCGGCTGCAAAGAAGCTTTCTTTCTCAAGTATCCGAACCACAGCATGGATGTTTGGCCTATTGTCGAGATGCGGTCGCGACTGGTCTTCTTATTCCGGCTGCTAAAGGTGGACATCATTCTGGTGTACGACCCGTCTTCGCTGTACGAGCGTAATCCCGATCATTACGTTACCGCGCAAGCCGTCGAATGGGCCTCAGCCATCTGCGGCGCGAGGTGGGATTATCCGGAACATTTCAAGGCGGGATTACAGCCCCACGCACCCAAGGAGCGCTACTATTTTGCCCGCGGTCCGCAGCTCGTAAACCGCGTAGTGGATATCACCGACTTCATCGACCAGAAGGTTCACGTGAATCTCGCGAATGTGACCCAGGGCCCCGCCGGAAACACAGGAAGCACCCTGCGTCGGCAGCTTGCTGCCCGAGGCAAAAAGCTTCCACTGCTGGGCAACGACGACGAGACCGCGAATCGCGAGTACACGAAGTATTTCGCGCTCGGCCGCGATCGCACTCGAGGCCAGGCGCATGGGTTGCAGTATGCTGAGTATTTCCACTACATCGGACCGGATGAGCCCGATATAGGAGACTATGTCGAACGAAATGCGGTGCCGCTGTAATTAGGAAAGGTTGAAACATGAAACCATACAATTCGAAGCGACGAGAGTTCTTTAAATCCGCTGCGCAGCTGGGTGCGGCCGGAGCTCTGCCCATGATGGCGGCGGCTGCAGAAGGTGGTCCGCGTACCAAAGCGCCCGGCGGAATTCGCGTGGGAAACCTCTACTTCAGCTCCGGCCTGACCGGTGTCCGCGAAGAAGCGCGCAAGGATCCACTCGCTTTCGGCGGTGATATCAAAGAGCAAACCGACAAGATCCTGAGCATGCACAAAGCCAACCTGGAAGCGCTGGGCTCGTCTCTCGCGAACGTGATCAAAGTTACCGTGTTCCTCGCCGACGTTAAAACGGAAAAGAACGCGATGAATGAAATTTACGCCAAGTACTTCCCGAAAGACGCGCCATCCCGCTCGGCCTTCGGCGTGCAGTTCCCGGACACGGCGACTCGCGTCGAGATCGAGCTCGTCGCCTACATTCCTGCGTAGCTATTTGCCCAAGCGTTTCTTCAGATATTCTTCGAACTCTTTCTTGAGTACCGCATCCGTTGGGCTCGGGTAGAGTTCGCTCGCTTTGTACTTGCCGGTCTTGAACTTCGCTTTGGTCCACTCGTCGTGAATTTGTGTAGTGTCAGCTTGTTGTACGATCTTCTGAAGCAGGTGCGGCGGGATGAAATACACGCCTTCGCGATCCCCAAAAACCACGTCGCCCGGCATCACTGTGGCATTGCCGATGCGGATGGGAACGTTGATTCCGGTCAGCATAACATCGCGATAGGACGTGGGCGTCGCGCCACGAAAGTATCCGTCGGACCCGATCTCCAGCACCCCATCCAGATCGCGGATTGACCCATCAATGACAAAGCCGGTCTTTGTCACGGCGTATAAAGCCGTGTGCAGATTATCGCCGCCGAATGTACCATAGGTGATCTTCCCGAAGAGGTCCACCACCACGACATCGCCCGGTTGAAGCATGTCGATCACCCGCTGAGGCGGGGGTTTGGCGAGCCCTTTGGACGTGGCATTCGCGTCAGCAATATCGCCGATGTCGGGTCGGAGCGGCATATATTGCGCCGTTACCGCCCGTCCGATCAATTTTCTTCCGGGATGCAGGATTTGCCAGCCGCCTTCAAACTGATTGTTGTAACCAGCCGCCGGGAGCACTCCGTAAATTTGTTCTGCCGTCAGGCCTCGCACTCTCTCTAACATGGAATCGGGGACCTTCGGACGCCCATCGGCAAAGCGCTCGAACGGATTATGCGGCGTGTAGCGAACCATCTCTTCCCTGGTGAACGAGAACACCTGGGCCGGCGCCGGCGCACACAGGGCGCAGACGGCCAAAATGAAACTGAAGGTTTTCATAGTCCAACTTAGTTAACACAAATGGAGACCACTGGGCTAGGCGTCAGCCCCCCACGGGCGCTGCTCACCTTTCTAACCGTTCAAGAAGTCGCCGCCCCGTGAGAGCACGCTACCATATCACTGAATATGCGGGATATCGCTCTTCAAGCTTTGGATGCCGCCGTTGAAAGCGGCGCTTCCTACGCCGACGTACGCGTCATCCAAACACGCGACCGGCATATCACTACAAAAAGCGGGAAGATCGGCCAGATCGGGGCGGCAGAGTCGATGGGCGCTGGAATTCGGGTTATATCCCAGGGCTGCTGGGGATTTGCCGCGACCGATGATCTGACCAAGGCTGGTATCGAGCGCGCCGCGCGCTTGGCCGTTTCCATCGCCAGATCAGGCGTTCTCGCCAAGAAGCTTGACGTTCAACTCGCGCCCGAGGGCAAGTACGAGATCACTTGGGAAAGCCCCTGCGAGATCGATCCTTTCACCATTCCCGTGGATCAGCAGGTCGGCCTTTTGCTGAAGGTCGATCATGAACTCAGGCGGACTCCCGGCATAACGCTCACCGAATCGCTGCTGGCCTTCACTCACACACGGCAGATATTCGTCTCATCGCTGGGCAGTATCATCGATCAGACCCGCACGGCAACCGGTGCCGGGTGTGCGGCCTATTGCTTTAAAGATGACGACATTCAAAAGCGGTCGTATCCGAATTCGTTCGGCGGCCAGTATCAGTTGAAGGGCTACGAACTGGTCGGCGAACTCGACCTGCTTGCGCACGCGCCGCGGGTCGCCGAAGAAGCGGTCGCCCTCCACTCCGCTGACCAATGCCCGCAAGGTGAATTCGACCTGATTCTCGAAGGTAGCCAACTCGGATTGCAGATCCACGAATCCATCGGACACCCCATCGAACTGGATCGCGTGCTCGGGTCGGAGGCGAACTACGCCGGGATGAGTTTCTTGACGCTCGATCAGCTCAACAAGCTACGCTACGGCTCCGAAATCGTCAACGTCGTTTGCGACGCCACTCTAGACCACGGCCCGGGCCTGGGAACCTTCGCCTTCGACGATGAAGGAGTGCCCGCGCAGTCCGCGCCAATCATCCGGGATGGGCAATTCGTCGGATACATGACCTCGCGGGAAACGGCTTCGGCCGTGGGTGCGTCGCGCTCTAACGGCACCATGCGCGCCGATACGTGGACCCATATTCCGCTCATCCGCATGACCAACGTCAGCCTGCTGCCGGGCGAGCAGACGCTGGAAGAGGTTTTTGATGTCGGGCACGGCATCTACATGGAAACCAACAAGAGTTGGTCCATTGACGACAAGCGCTACAACTTCCAGTTTGGTTGTGAGATTGGGTGGGAGATCCGAAACGGGAAGCGCGTCCGGATGTTGAAGAACCCCAGCTACAGCGGCATCAGCACGGAGTTCTGGAATTCTTGCGTGTCGATCGCGAATCGGGATCACTGGGTACTGTGGGGAGTTCCCAACTGCGGCAAGGGACAGCCTGAGCAGGTGATGGGAACCGGTCATGGCGCCAGTCCATCGCGGTTTCGCAACATTAAAATCGGGAGCGCTTATGGCGGCTGACTTTAATGGGTTGCTCGACCGCGACCGCTGCGAAGAGATCTTCGGGATCGCGAAGAACGCCTCAGCTTCACTTGGCGTCGACGATATCGAAGTGATCCTTTCGTCCGGCACCGAAGCGCTGACTCGATTCGCCAACAATGCAATTCATCAGAATGTGGCGGAGCGCGTTCATCAGGTTTCCATACGAGTGCTGCGCGATCATCGAACCGCCCGGGCATCCACCAACCGTCTGGATCGCACATCCATCGAAAAGGCTGTAGCTCGGGCGATCGAAATTACGAACTGCCTGGAGCCCGAACCCGAACTGCTCCCGCTGTTCGAACCCGAACTCATCACCAAGGCCAACCGCTATCACCACTCGACCGCGGAGTGCTCTCCCGAACAGCGTGCGCGCGTCGTGGCTGAATCCATTCGGGTGGTGGAAAGCGCTGGCCAAACTGCGGCGGGGATCTACTCCACGGATGCTGTATCTGAGGCGATCCTGAATAGCCGCGGCGTGTCCGCGTGGCACTCGGAGACCCTGGCGCGGTTTTCGATCACGGCGATGGCGGGCGACAGTTCCGGCTGGGCGAAAGCGTCCTCCCCGGATCGCGCGGCATTCGATGCCATAGAACTCGCCCGACGCGCATCGATGAAGGCCGCAAAGTCGCTTGCCCCACGCGAAATTCCGCCCGGAAAGTACACGGCCATCCTGGAACCGGCTGCTGTGTCCGATCTGGTAGGACAGATGTTCGGAGACTTCAGCGGTACCGCGATTGAGGACCAGCGCAGCTTCCTGACCGAGCGCCTGGGCGAGCGACTGTTCGGCGAAAACGTGACAATCTACGACGACGTTTATCATCCCTTGCAGGCTGGCGCACCTTTCGATGCCGAGGGAGTACCGCGGCGGCGCCTGACGCTCGTAGAAGCGGGCGTACCCCTGGAGGTTGCCTGGTCCCGTCAGACCGCGGCCCGAAAGGGAAAGGTCGCTACGGGACACGGGTTTCCCGTCCCGAATGAGATTGGAGAAGCACCACACAATGTGGTAATCCGCGGTGGTGACTCCACTCTCGAAAAGATGATCGCGGGCACCGATCGCGGCATCCTGGTCACGCGGCTCTGGTATATCCGCGAAGTCGAACCATATGAGAAGATCATGACCGGCATGACCCGTGACGGTACTTTCCTGATCGAGGACGGTCGCGTCGTCGGGGGTTTGCGGAACTTTCGTTTCAATCAGAGTCTGATCGAGTTGCTGAACAATGTAGAGGAGATGACCCCGGAGGAACGGGTTTCCGGCGAGGAAGCGATGGACATGGTAGCGCCCGCCATGAAAGTCCGCGATTTTCAATTCACTGAAGTGACTCGGTTCTGATGCGTTAACATCTAACTAGTGAGGACCTATTGGGCCATCACCATCACTCGCATCATCACCACGCAGGGACCGGGCGGGTTCTAGGCTGGTCGCTGGCCATCACGGCCGGGTTCGTCGTCCTGGAACTCATCGCAGGGTTCCGCGCTCACAGCTTGGCTCTGCTCTCCGATGCTGGTCATAACTTTACAGATGCTTTAGCTCTGGCGCTGGCGGCGGTTGGAGTTTATGTACAATCCAAGCCTGCTAGCGATACCAAGACCTACGGCTATCATCGCGCTGGCGTCCTGGCTGCCTTCGTAAACGCGTTGACCTTGATAGCCCTATCCGGGTTCATATTGTGGGAAAGCTACGAACGCCTGGTGACTCCGCAAGTCGTCGGAGAGACTACGATGATGGTGATCGCCGGGGTCGGGCTGGTTGTGAATAGCGCGATCATGTTCGGTCTCCAGCACCGCAAGGACGACCTCAATATCCGCGCGGCCTGGATCCACATGATGGGCGATGCCGTGGGTTCGATGGCCATCATCATCGGCGCGCTACTCATCCGGTTTACGGGTTGGCTGCGCGTTGATCCTATTCTGTCGATCGTTATCGCCGTCCTGATTATCTGGACAGCGTGGGACATCGTCAAGGAATCCTTGAACATCCTGCTCGAGGGTCTCCCTGCCGGGGTCGAACTTCAACAAGTCGTGTCGGCGATGCGCACCGTGGAGGGCGTTATCGACGTCCACGATCTTCACATTTGGACCCTGGGGTCGAACGTACATGCGTTGAGTTGCCACATTTTGATTGCCGACCAGCCTCCCTCCACGAGCGAGACGATTCTGCGACACATCAACAGGGTTCTGGACGATCGTTTTCATATTCACCATACGACCGTCCAGTTCGAGCATACCCGGTGCGCCCTCACCCAATCCTGCTGCTCTTTGGTCGACGCCCAAGTGTAAGTCTCTGGATCGCCTTACATTCCCTGAACTGCACCAATCCCGTGAGCCAAACGGCGTTGGAATTGCCGCGTTTCTGAATATGCCGGACTGAAAATGCGACACTCGGATCTGTCCGTCGTATCTATTGGCAGAGTCTGAGCATCCAACAATTGCAATGGCCTCACGGGTTGTCTTCCCGGGCTCGGGCTGCTAAAGTAATGGAATTTATAGCTTCACTGAAATTCGGTAAGGGTTCAGGATTGAAATCGGCAATCACATTTCTGGTTTTCAGCTTGTGCGTCGCAGGGGCGGCATTGCCAGACACCGAGGACGCGGTAAGTTCTGAAATCCTCGATCGCTATCTGGCCCACACCAGGCTCAGCAATCTAATCTGCGCGGGTTGCAGATGGACGTCGAGATTGACGCCTCCCTCCCTAAGTTGCAGAAGAGTGGTAAATTACAGGCACTTCGGTCAATTTCAAAGCTGGGAATGATCACCTATCAAGGTCTCAAGTTCATCGGCGACAACACCATCAAGAACGACGTGATCGTGCGGTATCTCACGGCAGAGAAACAGAGTCAAGACATCGCGCAAATGGCCCTGTCGCCAAAGAACTACAAGTTCAAGTACAAAGGTCAATTCGCTGAGAGCGGGCACATCACCCACGTCTTCCAGGTCTCGCCGCGCAAGAAAATGGTGGGCCTCTATAAAGGTGAGCTTTGGGTGGACGCCGCGACATATCTGCCCGTTCGCGAATCCGGGCGGTTCGTTAAGAATCCGTCTGTGTTCTTGAAGAAGATCGAGTTTGTCCGCGAGTACGAGATCAAGGACGGCGTGGCCTTCCCGAGCCACATTGAGAGCCGGGTGGACACACGTTTTTGGGGTCCTGCTGAAATGGACATCAGCTTCAAGAACATCAGTCGTCCGGTGGACGAAGTTGACTGCCGTGCCAACGCAGGTTAGCCAATAAGCCCGGGCATGACCCGGTTCAACTCCCAAAATCCACAGTTCACTGGCTTGCGTGGCCCTCTCCCTGTGTAGTTCGTTGAGTTTAGACGCTGAGTACCGTAAGCTCAAGGTAAGTGCATGAGAACCTTATTCCTGAATCCTCCGTCATTTGAAGGATTTGACGGCGGCGCGAGTTCCCGCTGGCCGGCCAGCCGGGAGATCGAATCCTACTGGTACCCCGTTTGGCTTTGCTATCCGGCGGGCATGTTGCCCGATAGCAAAGTGCTGGACGCACCGCCTCACGGTGTCTCCATCGAAAGTACCGTCGAAATGGCGAAGGATTTCGAACTCCTGGTTCTCTACACGTCCACGCCGGGTTTTCACGTGGACGTAAAGATTGCGCAGATGATGCGCGACACCAACCCGAAAATGCAGGTGGCGTTCGTCGGTCCGCCGGTCACGGTGGAACCCGATAAAACGCTGCTCGAGAATCCAGCGATCGACTTTGTTGTCCGCCGCGAATTTGATCATCAGATCGCCAACTACGCTAAGGGCACTCCCCTCTCCGAACTGCCCGGCGTCAGCTACCGCAAGAACGGCAACATCGTAAACAATCCAGAGGGCGGATATATCGAGAATCTGGATGAACTGCCGTGGGTTAGCAAGGTCTACAAGCGCGACCTCGATTTCCGCCGCTATAACGTTCCATTCCTCAAGAGTCCTTTCATTTCGTTGTACACATCCCGTGGCTGTCCGGCGATGTGCACGTTTTGCTTGTGGCCCCAGACGCATTCCGGTCACCGTTGGCGGCTCCGCTCTGTGGAGGATGTTGCGAATGAGTGCCGCTGGGCGCTCGAGAACTTCCCGGGGCTGAAAGAGATCTTCTTCGACGACGATACCTTCAATTATCGTAAAGATCGGACTATTCAGCTCTGCAAAGAGTTGAAGAAGCTGAACTTCACGTGGTCCTGCACTTCGCGCGTAACCACCGATTACGATACCCTCAAAGCCATGAAGGATGCGGGTTGCCGGCTTCTCATCGTGGGCTATGAATCCGGCGATCAGCAGATTCTGAAAAATATTAAGAAGGGCGCCACCATCGACATGGCGCAGCGCTTTACCGCCAACTGCCACAAGCTGGGCCTGACCATACACGGCGACTTCATCGTCGGATTACCCGGTGAGACGCGCGATACGATCCGCACCACCATCGACTTTGCGAAACGGCTCGACGTCGAGACCATCCAAGTCTCAATCGGGCACGCCTACCCAGGTACTGAATTCTACGATTATGCCAACAAGAATGGACTTATCAGTATAGAGGGCATGACGGACGAGGCGGGTCACCAGTTGCCGAACGTCGTGTACGACAATCTGGATCGCGGCGAGTTGGTCGAGTGGGTCGAGCGATTCTACGGCGAATACTACTTCCGTCCCAAAGCTGCCTGGAGAATCGTGCGTAAGGCGATTTTCCATGGCGATGAGCGTCGTCGGTTGTATAAAGAAGCAAGCGAATTCTTGAGTCTGCGGACGAAACGAAAGAAGTTCGTCAAAGATCACCGGGCCGGTTCGGCGGCGGCGATGCCGGTTGCTGCTGCAGCCGCGGCGGCCGAAGCCGGACGCGAGCGCGCCTAGGCTCCGATGGAAGCGGGTGATCAGCGCATCCGGCTGAAGACTCGGATCTTCGCTACTATAGTCGTCCTCAGCGGCGCTCTTGGCAATTTCTTCCTCACTTGGGGACTGAAGCGCCGCGCAGCCGCCCTTTCCTTCTCGCCTGTCGACTACATCGTGGCGATCTTTGATCCGTGGGTGCTGATCGGCGTCAGCCTGCTCATCGTCTGGCTATTCTCCCGGATGGCACTCCTGAGTTGGGCCGACCTCAGCTACGTGCTCCCGGTTACTGCATTTGGATACGTGGTTTCCGCTTTGATGGGCCGCATTTTCCTTCACGAGCACGTCTCGTTGCAGCGGTGGGCTGGAACACTCTTGATCGTCTCGGGAATAGGTTTGGTGGCCAGAACGAACCCGCATACGATGCCGGCTCCCGAGGCTCAACCAGCGGAGGAGATGGAGTTGGTGGGATGATCAACTGGATTTTGGTCTGTATCGTGGTGGCTGCTACAGTTGCGGGCGATCTCCTGCAAACTCTGGAGATGAGGCAACTCGGCGAAATCCAAGACTTTCGACCGAGCGGAATCGCTCACCTCATGGCCTATCTTTCCCACCGAAAGTATCTCGTACTGGCGATCTTCTCCATGGCGATCTCATTTTTCGCGTTTATGAAACTCGTTACCATTGCCGACCTCAGCTTCGCCGTTCCGGCCACCGCCGGCAGTTTCGTCGCAGAGACCATTCTGGCGAAATTGGTCTTGAAGGAACACATCGACCGGCGCCGGTGGGCTGGAGCGTGTCTGGTGGCTGGCGGTGTCGCGCTACTGGCGCATTGACCCGCCGTGCGCTGGGTCTTGGTCGGCGTAGCGTTTGCCGCAGGTTCGTACCAGATCCTGGCGCTCGTGGCTTCTCTGACCCTTGCGCGCCGGAACCGGACCGCCGCCGCGTTCACGCCACCCGTATCGATTCTCAAACCCGCGCGAGGAGCAGATCAGGGCTTCTATGAAGCGATCCGGTCCAACGCAGCGCAGGACTATCCCGAATTCGAGATCTTGTTCGGCGTTTCGAGGGATGCGGATCCGGCGATGCCGGCGATCCAACAACTGGCCCGCGACTTCCCAACGCGCTCCATCCAACTCATCCGAACGGCGCCGTCCACCCCCAATGCGAAAGTAGGAGTGTTGGACCATCTCGCACGGCGGGCGAACGGCCCGATCCTGTTGATCGCCGACAGCGATATCCTGGTCCCGGCCGGCTACCTGAGCAGAGTAGTGGCGCCGCTTGCGGACGAACGCGTCGGTTTGGTTACCTGTGCGTATCGTGCGCGCGCGGAGAGTTGGCCCGCACGCTTCGAGGCGCTCGGAGTGGCTACTGATTTCGGGCCAAGCACCCTGGTCGCGCCATTCCTCGGTGTTGACGAATTTGCGCTCGGGTCGACGATGGCGATTCGGAAAACCGATTTGGCGCGAATCGGAGGGTTCGCCGCGGTTGCCGATTACCTGGCTGACGATTATCAACTGGGTCGAATGATCCACTCTCTTGGACTACGATGCGTCCTATCCAGCGTCATCGTCGAAACGCATTTATCCGGCTCGGATTGGAGCGAAGTTTGGAGGCATCAAGTACGCTGGGCGCGCACTATCCGAGTGTCCCGCGGCGGAGGGTACGCCGGGCTCCCGATCACGCATGCGACGCTGTGGGCGATCCTGCTGGCCCTGGTCGGCCTGTGGCCGCTCGGCGTGACACTTCTTTCGCTTCGCTTTGCCGTGGCACTGATTGCCGGATCGATGGTCTTTGCCAGCAGCGACACATTGCGCCTTTGGTGGCTCATTCCATTTCGGGATCTCTGGGCCACGGCGGTGTGGATCGCCGGTCTGTTCGGCAGTACTGTCGATTGGGGCGGCGAACGTCTCCGGCTCACTCGCGACGGGAGAATCGTCCGATGAGATGGGGCTTGGCCCTCTTCGCAATTTCTCTGCTCCACGCTGCGGATCGCATAACACTCCTGTACGATTCAAACGCCGCTGCCCCGTTTGCGGGTGGATGGGGCTACTCAGCCCTGGTCGAGTATCAAGGGAAGCGGATCCTTTTCGACGCCGGTAACAACGCCGAGGCGCTTGGAAAAAATACGAAGGCACTCGGTATCGATCTAGCCAAGCTGGATGCCGTTGTCATTTCACATGATGATCCCGATCATTACGCCGGGCTGGACTACGTTTACGCCGTCAATCCTCGTGTCAGCATCTATGTGCCGGAGCAGGAATCGGGTGCATTCTCGCCGTCGATAATGAATCATCTTCTGAGGTGGATTCGGAGCGCGGTGCCTGGAGAGCACATCGTGAATCCGCCGTCGGCCGCAAAGTACGTGCCTATCCCAGGAAACTTCGATCTCTTTCCCGGAGCCCGGCTCATCTCATTGCCGTTTGAAGAGCGGCGTGAGCAGGCTCTCGTTCTCAAACTCCCGGGCGGAGTCGCTGTCCTGACTGGATGCGCACATCCCGGCATCGTGAAGTTCGTAAACCTGGCGGGCCCAAGTGTACGACTCGCGACCGGTGGCTTCCATCTGATGAAATCGAGCGAGCCCGACATTCGACGCGACGTTCGATCATTGAAGCAGGCCGGAGTGGAATCCATTTACCCGGCGCATTGTACCGGCAGCTTTCGCGACACAGGAGCTTCACCGGGTTTTCGGCGCGAGGTGCGGAACCGTGCCGGTAGGCGGCATCATTCCCCTGCCGCGCTGATACTGGTTTAGTACTGAACAGAGCCGGCCACTTCTACGCGCACACGGTAAATCGAGTTCCCGACGATATATAGCGTCCGCATGTCGCTATCGCCGAACGCGAGATTGCGCGGACTTACCGGCGTCGCGATCGTTCCCAGTAACCGGCCGCTCGGAGAATACACAAACACTCCATGGGCAGCAACATACAGATTGCCCTTCACATCGGTTCGGATCCCGTCAGGGCCGCCCGGCAGGTTCGAGATCACTACGCGCTCATTCAATGTCTTTCCATTTCTGTCCAGGTCATAAGCGCGAATGTTCTTCTCGTCCGTATTCGCGACGTAGAGTATCTTGCCATCGGGCGACAGAGCGACTCCATTGGGTCGCGATGTCATTCTCGCAATGGCTTCGATCGTGCCTTTCGGAGTCACGTGATACACCCCGTAGAAGTCCAGGTCGCGATGGTCGAGTGGAGTGAACAGAGGGTCGGAGAAATACACGTGCCCATCGCGCCGGACCACAATATCATTGGGCGCATTGAAGCGTTTGCCTTCGAACTTATCGACCAGCACCTCGACCTTCCCATTGCGGTCGGTTCTGGTGACGCGGCGCGACTTGTACTCGCAGGAATACAGACGGCCTTGCCGGTCCAGCGTGTTTCCATTGGCGCCCTTTGAGTCCTCGCGATAGACCTCCGGCGTCTTCCCCGGAGCGTATTTGTAAAGGCGGTCCCGGCTGTAGTCACTGAAGATGAGAAAGCCCTGGCGCGACCAGACCGGCCCCTCGCCTCCCGGAAAACCAGTAGCGACTAGCTCCACTTGCGCTGTAACAAAATTGCCCACCGCGCCTGGAACAAAACCTTGAGCTCTCGTCTTCAGGCGATAGATCGAAGTCTTAGACGAGAAGTAGATGGTGGAATAGTCTTTATCTCCCCAATTGAAATTGGCGGTTGATTCCGGCAACATGATTGTTCCCAGTCGATGACCGCCGGCGTCCCACACCCATAATCCTCCAGGACCTGTGCAGTACACGTTGCCTTTCATGTCGACGCGCATGCCGTCCGGAACGCCGCCGCGTCCTTCTTCTTTAGCAAAAACTCTCCCGTCCTGGAGTTCCATGTTGGGTCCAACATCGTATACACGAATTTCGCGTAGCTTGGTGTCATTGACGTAGAGGCGCTTGCCGTCGGGTGAGAATGTCAGACCGTTGGGCGCTGTGAGATCCCGGTTCAACAAGCGAACGGATCCGTCCTTGCCCAATCGGAAGACGCCCTGGAAATCCAGTTCCTGCTTATCTCCCTTGGGCAGATCAAGAGTGGGATCGGTGAAGTATAACGCCCCGTCGGGACCCAGGACGATATCATTCGGACTATTGAATTTCTTCCCTTCGAACTTGTCGGCCAGTACTTTGTACTTGCCGTCGGGATCGACCTGAATGATCGCCCGCAACACGCTCGCCGTCGTGATCAGGTGGCCTTCCGCGTCCAGCGTGCTTCCATCCGGGTCGCCGATGTTCAGCACCGTCTCAACGCGTCCGTCCGGGTAAACCCGCGAAAGCTTGTTTTGTTCCTCATCGCTGACGTAAAGAAACCCATGCGGGTCCCAGACCGGGCCCTCCGTGAAACCGAAGCCGGTCGCAATCTTTTCCAGCTGCGAGCCTTGGATAAAGAGGTCCCAGAATTTGGGCGAGTCCGCCTTCAACTCGAACTGCCGAACTGCTTCTTTCGGCGCTTGGGCAAAAGCCCCGGCGGTGAGCAGCGCCACCAGGCAGCTAACGCCAAAGAAGTCCCTTCGATGATTCATTACCGTAAACCGAAGGCGAGGACGGTGGACCCCGCGACCATCCCGATGTACTGACGGCCATCCACGGCGTATGTCATGGGACTGGACCTCCAGTTCTGTCCGGTATCGAAATGCCAGAGTAGTTTCCCATTCTTCGCGTCCGCTGCGATGAACGCTCCGTTGCCGTCTCCATAGAAGATAAGTCCGCCGGCCGTGGCCATGAGGCCGCTACCCAGAATCCCCCCACCTATGTCCGGAACCTCCCACGCAACCCGACCGGTCTGAATATTGATCGCCTTCAGAAACTTTTGCGACCGATTCTCGCCCGGGGCGCTGCGCGTCCCACCACCATAGAACGACTTGCCCGCTTCCCACCACTGATCGTTTTTGCTGTAGATGTCGCACGACTCCTCGGCGAACATATAGTACAAGCCGGTCGCGGGATAATAAGCCGAGGACGGCCAGTTCGCTGCTCCTGCAACCGCCGGACAGACCAACTGACCTTCGACCGTCGGTTCATTGCCCGGCAATAATATCGGCCGTCCGTCCGCGCCGATGCCGCTGGCCCACGTGATGTTCTTGACGAACGGTTCGGCCAGCAGGACCTTTCCGCTCAGGCGATCAAGGACGTAAAAGAAACCGTTTCGATTTCCGTGCAGCATCAGTTTGCGGGGCTGGCCATGAAAATTGGCATCTACAAGTACCGGCGTTTCCGTGGCATCCCAATCGTGAACGTCATGAGGCGTGAACTGGTAATACCACTTCAGCTTCCCCGTGGAGGGCTCCAACGCGAGTACCGACGCAGTGTACAGATTGTCGCCCTTGCGCTCATCTCCGTTGTAGTCTGGGCAGGGATTGCCGGTGGGCCAGTACAGCAGCTTCGCTTCCGGATCGTACGTGCCGGTGAACCAGGTCGTGCCGCATCCGTGCTCCAGAGCTCGGCCGACCCACGTCTCCGAACCCGGCTCACCCGCCGCCGGAATGGTCCAGAATCGCCAGGCGTGCTCGCCGGTGGAGGCCTTGTAGGCATCCAGAAATCCTCGCGCTCCCTCATCTCCTCCTGAGATACCCGCCACCACAAGGTCATTCACCACCAGCGGCGCGCTTGTGGATCCGTAGTTCTGGCGTGAGTCCGCCATCTCGACGTCCCAGATCAGCTGGCCCGTGAAGCGATGCAGTGCGAACAGATGCGCGTTATCGCTCACCATGAACACGCGGTCCCCCAGGACAGCCACGCCACGGTTGATGCCGCTGGCAGCGTCGCCCGCCAAGCCCTGCGAGCGCGGGCGGCTGTAATGCCAGATTTCGCGGCCGCTGCGCGCGTCCAGCGCATAGGCTTCGTTGACGGAGGTGACGTACATCACGCCTTCCACCACCACAGGCGTCATCTCGAGCGAACGGGGCGTTCCTGGTAGCGTAAACATCCACCTCGGCGCGAGATGTTCGACGTTGCTCGTTTTGATTTCGCTAAGCGGACTGAAGCGATTGCCGTTTTGGTTACCGTCGTAAGTCGGCCAACTGCCGGGCTTCGGATAGGCGATGTCGGTGAACGGCACTCCGGGCCCCAGCTCGCCGTTCCCGAGTGTGGCCTTCGCATTCGCAGCAGGCGTAAGCCGGCTGAGGTAGGCGATCAGATTACGCATCTCATCCGGAGTCGCTTGCACCTTCGGCATCAGGGTTTTCTCATGAACCACTTCGGTCACTTGATCCTTCGTCAGCAAGTGCAGCTTGCCATCCGTGCCCAGCACCTGCAAGTCGAAAGCGCTTTCGTTCTTTGCGATTCCTCTAATGGTTTCGCCGTCGCGGGTGCGCACGGTTACCGCTCGAAAGGGAGGCGAACCACCACGCCCACGGCCTCTCTGACGTGCGGACGGGTTTCCTGGATCGCGCAGCGCCTCTTCGATCTGCGCCGGCCTCCGATCTCGGCCAATGGCCGACAGGTCGGGGCCTAGCACGCCTCCTCGCCCCCGTATCATATGGCAGCGGGTGCACCCACCCTTGCCGGCGAAGAAGCGCTCGCCCGCCGCGGGGTCGCCCGGGGCGACGTCACCCGCAACCGCGCCGTTTACTGCGGGAGTCTTCAGCGTTACCACGAAAGCTGCGATTGCATCGGCTTCCTCGGGAGGGATCTTGAAGGCCGGCATCCCCTTACCTGGAATCCCTTTTAGGACCACCTCGCGAATTGCATCTTTGGACGTAATGCGCGACCCGCGGACATCCAAAATGCTCGGCCCGTGGCCGCCGCCGCTCCCGTCTTCGCCGTGGCAGCCAACGCAGCGCGCTTGATACGGCCGCCGGCCGGCATCCGAGGTCTGGGCGTTAACACCAGACCCGCCAAGCGCAATGCAAATCAGTAGGGCAGAGGTCCGAGTCATGGATGGTCCGAAGGATCTTAGTTTAGCCGATACCCGGAACTGATGCTTTCGCGATATCATTTCAAACACCATGAAAAGCCTGTTCCACCAGTACCTGGGCGCTGTCAGCAGGCGGCAACTCTTCGCCCGAGGCGGATTGCTGGCCGCGCTTCCCGCGTTTCTCGGCGGATCGAAAGTCGCCTCTGCTGCCCCGCCGATGACCGTCGGGAAACTCAGTATTGGTCCCGATATATACCGGTCGATTGGAGTCAGCCCGGTGATCAACTGCCGCGGAACCTTCACTGTGGTGGGTGGCTCACTGGAGTTGCCCGAAGTTCGGGCGGCCCAGGACGCGGCGGCGCAGCACTACGTCCAACTCGATGAGTTGATGGACGCGGTCGGCCGGCGTCTGGCCGAGTTGACCGGAGCCGAGTGGGGTATGGTAACCGCCGGGTGCGCAGCGGCCATCGCCCATGCGACAACGGCCTGCGTCACGGGTGGTAATCCAGACTTGCATACGCGGGTTCCGGATCTCAGCGGTTTCGCGAAAGACGAGGTGGTGATACCCAAGCACTCGCGCAATGTGTACGATCAGGCTGTGCGCTCAGTGGGCGTGCGGATTATCGAAGTCGGGGATGCGTCGGAGTATGAGGCTGCGCTGGGCCCGAAGGTTGCCATGGTGTACGTGCTGGCGGGGACCCGGCCGGAGAGTGGTCCATTAGACTACGACACCATCTACAGCATCGCGAAAAGGAAAAACATTCCGGTGCTGACCGATGCTGCCGCCGAAATGCTCTCTATCCCGAACGTTCACCTGCAGAGGGGCGCGACATTGGTCGGCTACAGCGGTGGGAAGGCCATTCGTGGACCCCAGTGCGCCGGGCTGCTGCTGGGCCGCAAAGATCTGATCAAGGCAGCGTGGGTGGCCAGTGCGCCCCACCATGGTCACGGCCGCACCATGAAGGTCGGGAAGGAAGAAACCATGGGGATGCTCGCCGCGGTAGAAATGTGGGAGAAGCGGGACCACCAAGCCGAGGATGAATTGTGGACATCCTGGATGAACAACATCGCGGCCCGTGTCTCCAAGCTCGACGGCGTGGCCACGGCCGTCCGGCAGCCGCGCGGACTGGACAATCACAGTCCCGGGCTTTCGATCAGTTGGGACGCAGCGACGTTCGGCATTACGGGGCCGGAATTGGCGCACATTTTGGAGACCACTGAACCTCGCATCGTCCTGGGCGGTGCCGGTGGTGGGCGGGGCACAAGGGCCGGCAGCGGCACTGCGACAGCAGTCTCGATCTCCGCGCACATGATGGCGCCGGGAGAAGACAAAATCGTCGGCGACCGGATTCATCAGATCCTGTCGACTCCACGGCCCGCCAAGAGTACCGAGCCGCCGAAACCGCCGGCGGGCGACATCGGCGGCCGATGGGACGTGCACATCCACTTTGCCGCAGGCAATGGAGACCACATCCTCTACGTGAAGCAGGACAACAATCAGTTGGTGGGAACTCATCAGGGAGACTTCATCGCGCGCGATTTCACCGGCAGCATCGCGGGCGATCAGGTTCGCATCGCGAGCAATGTGGGTGAGAATCACGGCGCCGCGCTGTCGTATCGCTTCGAAGGCAGCCTGAGCGGCGATACGATGTCCGGCACACTGGCTATGGGCGAGTATCTGAGCGCGACCTGGACGGCAAAGCGGCATGCATTCCAGGGTGGACAGGCCGGGTAGCCGAAGGGACCTAACAGAAATGAATCGCCGCGATTTCGGTCTACGCATGTCAGCCGGCCTGGCCGGTTTGGTTCAGTCCGCCAAGGCGCAGAGCCGGCCGGCGGTGGAGCGTTCCGCCACGGAATGGTCCATCTCCTCCGGCAAGCGCTATAAGGATCCATTCAACGACGTCGAGGTCGATGTCATCTTCTCCGGCAACGGCGGACAGGAGAGCCGCGTTCCTGCGTTCTGGGCGGGCGATAACACCTGGCGCGTGCGCTTTGCACCTCCAGCACCGGGCTCCTACAAATGGCGTACCGCCTGCACCGATGCTGCAAACGCGGATCTCCACGGCCAAACCGGTTCGCTGGAGGTCGCGGCCTACACGGGTACCAATCCTTTGTTGAGGCACGGGCCCATCAGGGTGAGTAGTGGCCGCCGGAATTTTGAGCATGCCGATGGCAGCCCATTCTTCTGGCTGGGCGATACCTGGTGGATGGGTCTGACCCAACGGCTCAAATGGCCCGGCGATTTTGAAGAGCTTGCTGCGGATCGTGTTCGGAAAGGCTTCAACGTGGTGCAGATCGTCGCCGGTCTTTACCCGGACATGCCGCAATTCGACGCGCGTGGCGCCAACGAGAGCGGATATCCCTGGGAACAGGATTACGCACGCATAAGCCCTGCGTACTTCGACATGGCGGATGTTCGCATTCGGTACCTCGTCGACCACGGCATCACGCCTTGCATCGTCGGCTGTTGGGGTTATTATCTGCCCATCCTTGGTCTACACAAGATGAAGCAGCATTGGCGCTACCTCGTTGCGCGCTGGAGCGCACTGCCCGTTGTGTGGTGCCTGGCGGGCGAGGGAACCATGCCGTATTATCTTTCCACCCGCAAGGAGAAGGATGCGGAGGATCAGAAGCACGGCTGGACGGAAATGGCCCGCTACGTCCGGAGCATCGACCCTGGCCGGCACATGATTACCATTCATCCCAGCCGTTCCGCGCGAACGAGCGTTGACGATCCTGCGGTGCTCGATTTCGACATGCTTCAGACCGGGCATGGGGACCGGACCAGTATTCCGAATACAGTTGAATCCGTCACGAGTTCGTATCAACAGTCGCCGAAGATGCCGGTGCTGGTGGGCGAGGTCTGCTACGAAGGCATCATGGAGGCCAGCCGTCAGGAGGTCCAGCGCTTTATGTTTTGGACCTCGGTGCTCAGCGGGGCCGCGGGACACACCTACGGAGCGAATGGCATCTGGCAAGTAAACACCAGGGATCAGCCGTATGGCCCTTCCCCGCACGGCCGCTCCTGGGGCGACACGCCATGGGAGGACGCCTACCGTTTACCGGGTTCGCGACAGCTCGGACTGTCTAAGCAGTTCCTGACGCGGTATCCATGGTGGCGCTTTGAACCGCACTCAACCTGGGTGGAGCCTCGCTCCAGCAAGCAGAACTACGTGCTGCCGTATGCCGCCGGCATCCCAGGTGAGGTGCGAGTCGTATTCTGTCCGCCCATGTGGGATCCTCCTTTGATCAAGGAACTCGAACCCGGCGTACGTTACCGCGCCTTGTTATTCAATCCAGTGAACGGCAAAGAGCATCCCGTGGGCGACGTCAATCCGGACGGTGCTGGGACTTGGCGTCCGCCTGTGTTCCCGATCTTTCAGGATTGGGTCTTGGTCCTCAACAAGGCCTGAGCTATCCGGACTGCGCCATCTGGTTACGGCAGAGTGCAGCATCCCCTGCCCTAGGGACTCGCGATGAACCGGTACCCTACTCCACGCACGGTGAGCAGATGCCGCGGACGCGTCGGATCGTCTTCAATATAACGGCGCAGCCGCACGATGAAGTTATCGATTGCGCGCGTGTCCGTGTCCTCATGCAAGCCCCACACCTGTTCCAGCATCGTCTTTCGAGATACCGGCTTCCCCTCGTGCTCGATAAGGTATCGCAGTACGTTGGCCTCCATCAGCGTGAGCGGGAACGCCTGCTCCCGCACTCGCAATTCGAGCAGATCGAAACTCACCGACTTGTCGCCAAAAGTGAACCGGTCTTTCGGCTCGGCTCGGGCCGCTACATGGTTGGGCGCTACACGCAACCACTCGCGGCGGCGTAAAAGGCTGCGCAGCCGGGCAGTCAAAATGGCGAGTTCAAAGGGCTTGGTGAGATAATCGTCGGCCCCGGAGGCGAACCCTTTCAGTACATCATCGGGATGCCCCCGCGCGGTCAGCATCAACGTGGGAACGAACTGCCCGGCTTTGCGCAACTCTGCCATGACGGCGAAGCCGTCGATGCCGGGAAGCATGATGTCCAGCACGACGACATCGAAGCTCGGGGAGTCCGTCATTAGCAGCGCGAGAGCGGCTTCGCCCGTCTCCACCACCTCGACTTCGTAGCCTTCAGCGTCCAGATTGAACCGTAATCCGTCGGCGAGGTGTCTCTCGTCCTCAACTACCAGAATGCGACTCATTTCACGATGGGAAGCTGCAATACGAACGTGCTGCCGCGGCCCGGACCTTCACTCTCCGCCCAGGCGCGTCCGCCGTGCCGCTTCGCCACCGAACGCACGATATACAACCCCAGGCCCGTTCCTTTTACACGTGCGGCGAGTTGGCCCGGCACGCGGTAGAACCGCTTGAAAATCCGCTTCAGCTCGGTCTTAGGAATGCCGGGACCCCGGTCGCGCACGCGGAGCGACACGTATTTACCGTCCATCTTGACAGCATCCACCGTCACCTGCACCGTGCTGCCGGAGTACTTGACGGCATTATCGACAAGGTTTGAGATGGCCGCCCGCACCTCGTCGAGATCGCCCATGACGGTAATCCTGCCGCCGGGTCGATACGTGAGCGATTCTTCAGGAACGCGATGCAGCGTGCGTGCGCGAGCCAGACACTCGTTTACAACTTCGTCGAGATCGATCCGTGTAAGATTCAGCTTTTGGCTGGAAGTGGCTCCAATCCTCCCGGTTCGCAGGACCTGTTCGATGGTGCCCAGCAAACGGTCGCTGTCCTCCAGCATAATGCCGTAGAACTGCTGCCGTTTCTCTTCGTCCACGGCTCGCGTCTGCAAAGTCTCGAGGTACAGGCGTATTGAAGCGACAGGAGTCTTGAGTTCGTGTGTGACCGCGTTGATGAACGCGTTATGCTGCTCGTTGCGCCGGATTTCACGAACCAGGAAGATTGTGTTCAACACGATGCCGGCGATGATCATCAGCACCAGCAGCACGCCGAGAAATAGCAGGATGCCGGTCCGCCAGCCGAGCAGAACCCAGCCGATATAGAGAACCAGAATGACAGAGATGAGGCCGGCGCCGAGCGCGATGAAGAACGCGATCGATTTCCGGCGCCCGGCAATCACCATGCTTTCAGCTTATGCCGAGATGCACTCCCTCAGCAGCACGGTTCATTAAACGAACCCAGACCGTTGAGGGAGTCTCGATTCGTGCGTTAGGCCGCGGCTTTCTGCTTGTGGCCTTCCGGAATCGTTGCGACGTTGGCCACCTTCACCGATTTTGCAAGGCCCACCGCTTTCAGCAGCCGGATGGTTAGCCAAGTGATATCCAACTCGTACCACGCAAGTCCATGACGAGCGGAAGTGGGGTGCGCGTGATGGTTGTTGTGCCAACCCTCGCCGAAGCTCAGCATTGCCACGAACCAGTTGTTCCGCGAATCGTCCCGGGTAGCGAATCTGCGGCTGCCCCACAGATGCGTGGCCGAATTCACCAGCCAGGTCGAGTGGAGCCCTATGGTTACGCGAAGGAAGACGCCCCACAGCACGAAGGGCAGCCCGCCGAAGGCCAGCAGCGCTAAGCCGACGACGATGAGCGGAACGTAATGAAAATTGGAGATCCAGCGGTGGAAGGGATCTTTCGCCAGGTCCGGAGCATACTTGCCGCAAATACTTGCGTCGGAGTGGCTGCTTTCGCCCAGTAGCATCCAGGTGATGTGCGACCACCATTTGCCGTCGCGCGGCGTATGAGGATCTCCCTCTTTATCGGAGAACTGATGATGAACGCGGTGCGTAGCCACCCAGAAAATAGGACCACCTTCCAGCGCGAGCGTGGCACAGACGGTCAGGAAGTACTCGATCGGTTTCGGTACTTTATAGGCACGGTGGGTCAGCAGGCGGTGATAGCCCATGCCGATCCCGAAGCTCAATGAAATCCAGTAGAGCGCCAGGGCGGTGAAAAATGCCGGCCAACTAAAGAAAAAAAATGCAGCGACAGCCCCAATATGGAAGATCGAGAAGGCAATCGTGGTGATCCAGTTGATCCCATCCCGCCTCAGATTTGGTATAGGTACGGTAGCCAATAGTTCCTCGAAACGGTTCGAATAGGGCCAGGCTGAACAACGCCGCCCCCTGACTTCGACAGTAACAAGGGTTGTCCCGGGGTTCTGTAAGAGTTGTGTAATAGTTCATACCCCAATCGCTGCGCCGGGGTATTGGGTGATCTTCTCGCGATTTAGTATGTGATCGAGGTGATGCTGCATATGTAGGATGTAATCCTCGATCACAAACCCGAGGGTGACGGGTTGGCCGGAACCGATGGAACACTGCGTTGATAACCGCTGCTCCGGTATTTCCGACACGAGGTGCGCCAGTACGGAGTTGTACTGACGCCAGAAGCCGACTAGCGTAGCCCAACCCAGTTCATTGTAGGCATGCACGCGAACCCAACCGTTCTGGTCATACGCCGGTCCCTCAAACGGCGCTTCAAGGCAAGCCCGCACGAACCTCACATGATTATTTGCCGCCGAGTCCAGAAGGTGTCCCAGTTCTTCCTTACGTGACCAACCCTGCTGCTCGGAGGACGCACGGGATGCTTCCGCCTCCGTGATGGCCTCTAGCGCAACGCTCTCCCGCTCCACGGCGGCCTGCAAGCGTCTTCCCAAATCGTGTGGCATGGGCCATTCTCGCACGACGCCCCAGGCACTCCACCGTTTTCTTACGGTAAGGAACGTCCGTCACCTAACCGGCTCCTACTGGCTGCGGGGCCCCTTCTGCCCTCAATCTGTACCAAGGGAACCAATGGGATTTACAAATCTGTTCTTGACCACCTTGGCTCTAGCCGGTTTGATGTTGGGGCAGAGCTCTTTGCCTGCGCTGGACTCTGCAATCGACGATGGGCTGCACTCGCTCCAGCAAGCGAATTACCGGGCCGCTGAAGCATCGTTTAGAAAGGCGCTCGACGAGTTCGATCGCAGTTCCGCGGTGGACCCCCGCCGTGGACCGCTATTAAACAACCTCGGAGCCGCTCTTTACCACACGGGCGATTTTCCCGAAGCCGAAGAGATGTACCGGCGGGCCCTGCAGGAGATGAAAAGATATCCGAACTTGGACACCGCCGCCGTAACCAACAACCTTGCGACTCTGTACCGTAGGACTGGCCGCTTCGGTTTGGCTGAGGAGTTGTACACCGAGGCTCTACACCTTCACGCGCAGAAGTACGGCGCCGGCAGCCCGCAATGCGGCAGTGATTTAAACAATCTCGCCGAGCTGCAACGAATCACCGGTCGTTACGACGAGGCCGAACGCAATGCGCGGCGCGCCGTTTCGATTCTCGCCACGGCTGGTGAGGCGTATCGGATTGCCGCCACCGAAAGCCTGCAGACGCTCGGGTTTATCCGCTGCGTGCGGGGCGATCAAGTGGAGGCCGAGACTTTGCAGCAGAGTGCGCTGGAAATTCGCGAGTCGCGGCTCCGGCCCGGCGATGCTCGTATCGCCGCTAGCCTGGCTGCCTTGGCCGACGTTCGGATCGCACAACAGAGATTCAACGAGGCGGAGGATTTGCTCCGGCGAGCTGTTGGGATTTGGCACGCGAGCGTAGGGGAGAAGCATCCCAATGTGGCTGCGGCGCTGAACAATCTGGCGCAAATCTGCAAACATACCGGCCGGTGGCCTGAAGCGGAACAGTTGTACCGTGGCGCGATGGACATCTGGGGAGAAACTCTGGGATTGGACAGTGTCGAGTACGCGCTGGGAATGGGCAATTTTGGCGATCTGCTGCAAGCGGAAGGACGCTTATTCGGCGCCGAATCCCTCTACCGCCAGGCTCTGGCAACACTCAAGGCGCGGTTTAGCCCGGGGCATCCGTCTGTCGCTACGCTCGAGCGGGCACTGAATCAAGTAGTGCGCGCCAATCGATGGGAGCAGGAAAACACGGTAAGCGTCGGCCAGTTGAGGCGGAAATAGCCGCTGGCAGAAAGCGTTACACGCTACAGCTTCAGCTTCTTGGCGGCGGTCGCGATCACCTGATCGCGTTCTCCCTTACTCCAGCTATCCTGAATCGCCTGCTCTGGCATGCCGGCGACACGGCCCAGGAGGATGTATGCCGGCAACGCGTGCTCGAGGTAATGCCATCGCGCCATTTCGACCAGCGATGGCAGCGCTCGCGTGCGAAGCTGCTCCAGAGTGCTTGGATCCCGCGCCTCAGTCAGGTTGACTAGCGCGACAGCTCCGTTGTTGCGATCCGTCCATACCAGCGAGTTCAGCATCTCGATGAACCAAGTCGGCGAAATCTTCACTTCGGCTTCCGGGTGCAGCTTGGCATAGACGGCGACCGCCGCCAGCGCTCGAATTGTGTTTCCACGGACGGTGTCGTCGGGGTCCTTCAGCGCATACTGCAAGTCATCGACGATCAGCCGCTTCTTCGGCGCGTAGCCGATCACGTATGCAGCGATGGCGCGCTGTTCGTCGTCGCCGGAGTTGTGCAGAACCTTGCGGAGGTCGTCCAGGTGTTTTTCGGCGAGCTCGACGAACCGGAACTGAATGTCCCGGCAGTCCGGGTCGGCCATGAGTGAGTGCCCATTGGTGAGGTCCTCCGCCGTCGCTTTGCGCCGGACGGCCTCGTTTACAGCGGCCAGGAACTGGCGGTACGCGTCCGTGATGTCGTTCGGAAGACCTATATCTTCTTCGGGCGGAGTGCGAAGGTCGAAATGGGGAGAGCCTTTTTCTTCAACCCCAACGTAGAGTACCACCTTGCCTTCGTCGCAACAGGTAGCCTCCAGACGCGCCCGGACCACCCCAGGCACTTCGGCGATACGATCCTCCACTGTGTTCTTCGACCTGGGCAACGCATCGCCCTCGGTGAGTCCTAGCGCCTTCCGGATGCGCCCCTCAGACGTCCTCCTCAGGCCGTAGAACTCGATCCGCCCGATTCGAGGGGTTTGAGCCAGCGCCGTCCCAGCCAGCAGGCACGCTATGAGCAACCGTCGCAATTCAAGTAGACGTACGCCCACGCGAAATCGGCTACGCCTGTTTTTCGGCGAGGGGACCGATAATGGGCAGCACAAGTCGTTGATTGCTGTAGGCCTTGTACATCAGCAGCAGCCAGCACACGAACGCGCCCACCCACACAGCCACCAGCAGCAGCAGGCTGATGATTGGTCCGAGGATCGGGATATGGCTGAGCACCGCGCCGATGACAATCAACACGATCCAGGCGACGATGGTCGCAGCGCCGAAGAAAATGGCTTGGAAGGCATGAAAGCGTACGTTTCTGTTGCGATTGTAAGGTTCCAGGACGAGAAATAGAATCCCGGTGAAGACCGTAAACAGGTAGCACAATGCACTGGCGACATTCTCGGTCATGCCTGACGCGGCGGCCTGGCTAGTCGGGGCGGCGCTATAAGCGGGATCCGGAGTGGCCGGACCGCCTGGAGCGGCGTTCATTGCCGCCCCGCACTTGGGACAGAACCGTCCTTCGGCTGGTGCACCGCAGTTTGGGCAGAAAGCCATATTTCAGTAAGCCTCCAACGGATCATACTCTGATCCGCACAGTGCAAGCAAGGGTGGCCTGCCCGCACAGTACTGGACCCGAGCCATCTTCGTGTAAGCGCCGGCGAAGGCCAAGCTTCCAGCAGAGGAGTCCGTTATCTCAGTACACGCCGCAAACCGCGCCTTGCTGCCTCAGTCGCAGTTCCGTACACCAGGTGCGAAGACAGCGAGTAAAGGTGGATCCACGTCGGGTACTCGTCCGACCGGCGTGACAGCCCCATGCCGGGCAGCAATCCCAGATCGGAGACCAACCAGACTACGGCGCCCATCGCCGCGCCGTAACCGGCCGCGGTCGCGGGCACTGCCTCGGCTAGAGCGCCGTAAACGGCACCCATCGCTCCGCCGTAGGCGTAATGAATGAGCTGCCCGGCGACCTCCTTCTCAGCTGGGTTGAGTGGCCGTTGGACTATCGCTTCGGCTACGCGAGTGGTTGGATCATCGGGGCCCTCCGTCTTGGCGGATTGTGCGCCATGGCCTCTCGAGAATCCGCGTTCGCTGAGCATCCAAGCCGCTTGAAACTGATTCATGATCCAGCTCGCAGCGATCCCGCCAATTGCCCCCGCCACCGCGCCCTTCCACGACTCGTGTTGCTTGGCCATGCATCACACTGTAGCTCACTTCGCGGTCGGCCACCGTCGAGGATCCATCCGTAAGCACCCTTCCATTGCCGGTTCCAGTACACTATCCGGTTTCCGAGCACCTCCGGTTCGGATATAATTCAGACAATTGGAAAGGAACAGATCCGGATGCGTCCCCTGGTGGACGCAGTACCTTACGATCTGGCAAAGGGGTTCTCCGTATGAATCTGACAAGGCTGCTTAGTGCGATCGTCGCGCTGCTTCTTCTCTCGGCCGCCATGCTGTATGGCCAAGCTGTAAACGGAACCCTTATCGGTACCGTTACTGACTCCACCGGGGCCTCCGTCCCGAACTCCAAGGTAACCATCACCGAGGCGAACACAGGTGTCAGCCGCGGCGCCACCACCAACGAGAGCGGCAATTTCTCCTTCCCCGATCTGCCCCCTGGCACTTACACGGTCAGTGTCGAGCAAACCGGATTCAAGAAGACATCCAGAACCAACGTAGACGTACTCGTCAATAGCTCCGTTCGTGTGGATCTGACCCTGCAGCCCGGTAACGTCAGCGAGTCCATCGATGTTACAGCCGAAGTTCCTATGCTGCAGACCGATCGTTCCGACACGGGACGGAAGATCGAAACCAAGACCATTGAGGACCTGCCCTTGGGCGGAAGTCACAATTTCCAGAATCTCAGCATCCTGGTTCCGGGAGCGGCGAAACCGGAAGGCCAGCATTCGGCATTCTTCAATCCGCAGGTGAGTCTGGCGACCCGCTTCAACGGCCAATCGCGCCTCGGCAACAACCTGCAGTTGGAGGGGGTCGACGACAACGAGCGCACCGGCCTCTTGCAGGTGCTGATCCCACCCCAGGAAGCGATTCAGACGGTCGATATCTCCACCAGCAACTATGATGCTGAACTCGGCCGCGCAACCGGCGGAGCGATCAACGTCATCCTGAAGTCGGGTGGCAACCAGTTCCACGGATCACTCTATGAATCCAACCGGGTGAGTGCGCTCGCAGCTCGCAGCTTCTATGATCCGGCGCGCGGTCACTTCACCTACAACTACTTCGGCGGTACCGTCAGCGGTCCCATCATCAAGAACCGTACCTTCTTCTTCGGCGACTATCTTCGCATCGAGGATCATAGCGCCAATAACGATCGATTGACGGTCCCTACGGCCGCGCAGAGAACTGGCGATCTCAGCGCGTTCTCGCAGCCGATCTACGACCCGGCCACCGGGGATCCTACGACGGGAGCCGGCCGCACCCAGTTCCCCGGGAACATCATCCCGCTCAACCGCATTAATCCGGTCTCGTTGAAAATTCTCAGCGTCATTCCTCAGCCGAATCTGGGGGCGCCGGGAGCCTTGACCCAAAACTATTTCGTCAATAGCCCCTTCTTCCGTAACACCGACCAGTTCGACGTCAAAGTGGATCATAACCAGAGCGACAAGGACCGCTTCTCCATCCGCTACAGCTTCTCCCGCCCCGTCACCACCGACGCTTCCGTATACGGCATTTACGGCGGACCGCGCGGAGTGGGTGGATCGGGCTTCGAAGGAACAGGCATTCAGAACACCCATAGCGGGGCGATCAACTATAACCGCCTCTTCTCGCCGACGCTGATTACCGAAGCGCGATTTGGCGTGAACCGCTACCGCAACGATGCACAGCAGTTCGGCTATGGCCAGGCCACAGCCGATGCCTTGGGAATTCCGGGCATCAACGGCATCCCCTGGACCAGCGGTCCTCCGCAAATCGCGCTGGACGGCTATGGAGATCCGTTCATCGGATTCTCAGCCAGCTTGCCGTGGGTGCGGGCGGAAACCAACATCCTGTTCGCTAATACGTGGACCAAGACAAAAGGCAATCACACCATCAAGTTCGGTTTTGATATGCGCCGCATCCGCGACGATCTGTTACAGACTCAGACCTTCAATCCGCGCGGCAGAATTCACTTCGGAGCCTCTCAGACGTCGATTCCCGGCGCCAATACAGGCCAGGGGAATTCGTTCGCGAGCTTCCTGCTGGACGTACCCTCCGATGAAGGCCGCGATTACCCGGTCGCGTTCCCCGCCTACCGCGCCTGGGAGTTCTTCGCCTACGTAGGCGACAAATGGGTGATCACGCCGAAGCTGACTATCGAGATGGGACTCCGATGGGAGTTCTATCCGCCGGCCACGCCGGCCCACAGCGGAGGCTTCTCGCAATACGATCCCACGACCAACAGCCTGATCATTGCCGGAGTCGGAAATAATCCCTCCGACCTGGGATTGGAAAAGAACTACAAGGATTTCGCTCCGCGTCTGGGTATTGCGTACCGTCTGAACGAAAAGACCGTGTTCCGTACGGGCTTCGGCATCAGCTATTCGCCTTTCCCGGATAACACTTACGCCTACAACTATCCGATCAAACAGAACAATCAGTTCACTGCCAACTGTAGTTACTGCTCCGCCGTCCTGCCGAATGGGCAACCCGCGACCTTCCAGGCCGGCTTTCCCCCGTTCTCGACGGTCCAGATCCCTTCCAATGGAATCATCCCGAACGCCGATATCAGTCAGAACTATATCCAGATCAACCCGCACTTCCGCGAACCCTATGTCGAGGCGTGGAACTTCGCTATACAGCGGGCTCTGCCCGGAAATCTCGCCCTGGAAGTCGCCTACGTTGGCAACCATGGCGTCGATCAGCCGGCGCAATACAATCTGAATGCCTCCACCACGCTGGGCGCAGATATTCAGGGGCAGCCGCTGTACCAGAAGTTCGGCAAGAAGGCCGGCGCGACATCTGTATTTCGTCGGCTACAGCTCCATGTACAACGGCCTGCAAACCAAGCTGGACAAGCGCTTCTCCAATGGTTTCGCAATGACCACCGCGTACACCTACAGTAAGGCCATGGGCTATCAATCCGAGGACAGCGGGATCGATACCTATATAGACGGCAGGCGCAATTGGAGGCGTCTGAACTTCGACCGCACTCACTACTTCGTCCAGAGCTATGTGTATGAGCTGCCCTTCGGCAAGAACAAGAAGTTCCTCTCGTCGGGTCCAGCGGGTTTGGTTCTTGGCGGCTGGCAGGTGAACGGTATCCTGTCGATCGCCACAGGTACGCCGATGACCTTCGGCGGCACTTCCGCGATCCTAAAAGCTCCAGGCAACAACAACACGCTCAACTGGTTCGGTCCCGGACCGATCCCCGTACAGAAGGGGAACGGCTTCACCGGTTATTGGTTCGGGAGTTCCGATAAGAACGTCGGCCCCACCATCTGCAATTTCACGAACACGGCAAAGCCGATCGTTACCACCCAGTGCTTTGCACAGCCTGGCGCAGAAAACGGCGGGCTTCCTGAATTCGGCAACCTGGGCTGGAACGTTCTCAGTGGTCCCGGATTCTGGAACCTGGACGCCTCCGTGTTCCGCAATTTCGCGATCGGTGAGCGCTACAAATTGCAGTTCCGCGGCGAAGGCTTCAGCGTGCTGAACACTCCGCAGTGGGGCAACCCGAGCACGGATATCAACAGCTCCAACTTCGGCAAGATCACCGGCGCAGGTGGCGCCCGGTCGATCCAGCTCGGCGCTAAGCTGACATTTTAAGCACTTCATGCAATGAATAGCGCTACGGCCCTGCGGGGCGTAGCGCTTTTTCCGTTAGGCTAATATCATGAGCCTGAGCACGCTCGTTTCCGTTGACGAGTACTTGCATACCAGCTACTCGCCCGACCGTGAGTATCTCGACGGGGTCGTCGTGGAGAGAAATCTGGGCGAAAAATCTCACAGCAAAGTCCAAACTAGACTAGTTCGATTGATTGATAGCCGGTTCATCAATTCGTGGGCAGAGCAGCGAGTGCAAGTTACTGCCCACCGATTTCGCATTCCCGATGTCTGCGTCACGATCGGAGAACCCGACGAAGAGATCTTCACAGCCCCTCCATTCATCTGTATCGAAGTGCTGTCGCGTGAAGATAGCCTTATCGGCCTTCAAGACCGCATCGACGATTATTTGGATTTCGGAGTCCAGCACATCTGGCTGATCGATCCACTTAGACGCCGTGCGTTCACCTGCGATCGCGACGGTATCCACCCGGTTCACAGCGGAACATTAGCAACCCAAGAACCCGCCGTGTCGATCTCGCTTGCCCAGCTCTTCGAATAGCTCACACCAGCAAGAACCCGCCGTTCACCTCGATCATCTGCCCATGAATGAACGCAGCGCCGCTGGAACATAGAAAAACAATGACGTCCGCACTCTCCTCCGCCGTGCCCAGACGGCCTAGCGGAGTCGATTTCCTGACTCCCTCGAGCATTTGCTCGGTTGAGAAAGTGCGGTGGAAGTTGGTGTCGATTGTTCCCGGCGAAACGCCGTTCACACGCACTCCCAGTGGAGCGAACTCCTTCGCCAAGCCTTTGTTCATTGCGCTCAGTGCAGCCTTGGCGCTGGCATACGCGATGGCCCCGAGCCCGCCGCCGTTACGCGCCGCCACCGACGAAATATTCACGATATAGCCGCGCTTCTTCTCGATCATGTGGGGCAGCACGGCCTTGGTGATCAGCATCGCGCTATCCAGGTTCAGCATGAAAACCTGGCGCCATAGCTCTTCGGTGAAATCCATGAATCGGGTCCGCTTCACCAGCGACCCGGCGTTGTTCACCAGGATGTCGACCCGATACCCGTTCAACCATTCCAGAAATGCGTGGACTCCTCCGCTCGTGCTCAGGTCCCCTTGGCGGATTTCCCCGTCTGATCCCGCGGCGCGTACCCGTTCCAGCACTTGACCAGCCTGGCCTTTCGCACTGTTGTAATGAATCAGAACGCGCGCTCCGCGCTCCGCAAATTTCACCGCCGCCTTTGCGCCGATGCCGTTGCTCGACCCGGTCACCAGGGCCGTTAATCCTTCAAACTCTTTCGGGGTATTGTTGTTCATAATGTGTCGTTGAGAAATCGAGTCCCGCCGAGCCGTATTCGAGCGGACCCAGCAGCGTCCATAAGATGGTCGCGCAGATCAAGGGCAAGATGCCAAAGCCGATAAACACCGGGACGTAGGAGTAATGGTCCACCACCCATCCCGTAATCAGAGTGAAGATCATCCCGCCGAATCCGGCACCCATGCTGGCCAACCCATATACCGATCCGACCACGTTTTTCGGGAATACGTCGGCCGGGAACGAGAGCATATTCGCCAGCGACCCCGTGTAGCCGATCATGGCCACAGAAACAAAGGCGATCGAGATCCATGGATCGGCGACGAGAACAGCGGGAATGGCGCTCATCATGAGTGCGGCGAAAAACGTGACGGCCGCCTTACGCGCTGTAGTGATGGGCCATCCGCGGCGTAGCATCGCCGCTGAAAGCATGCCCCCCAGCAGGTTACCGAAACCTGCCACCAGGAATGGTATCCAGGCGACTCGGCCAATACCCGCGATGTCGAAACCGCGGGCCCGCTTCATGTACTCCGGGAACCAGAAGATATAGAAATACCAAACCGGGTCCATGAAGATCTTCGAAAGCGTGAAGCTCCAGACAAATCGAGTCGTAAAGAGTTTCCAAACGGCGATGCGGGCAGGCGCCGTCTCGTGAATGGTATCGGAAGGCGTGTAATACGTGGGCCACCATAGCAGCAACCATAGAAATCCCGTGATGCCTACGCCCACGAACGCCCACTGCCAGCCGAATCGCACCAGGGTAAAGGCGACTAACGGCGGAGCGAGGATGGCCCCAACTGCCGAGCCGCTGTTGAAGATACCGCACGCCAGCGCGCGCTCCTCTTTGGGGAACCACTCGGCAACCACCTTAATGCCCGCCGGCCAGTTACCCGCCTCGCCCATACCCAGCAGAAAACGAAAGAGTCCAAGAGACCAGGGCCCGTGCGCCAGTGAGTGCAACAGCGCGGCCGCCGACCACCAGGCGATCGTGAGCGCGAATCCGAGCTTCGTCCCCAACCGGTCGAGCAGCGGGCCGGAGACCCCGTTCATGATCGTGTAGGCGAGTAGGAACCCGAATACGACTCGCGAGTACACGACATTCGACATGCCGAATTGATCGCGCAACACCGGTGCTGCGACGGAGAGGGCTTGCCGATCGAGATAGTTGATAACGGTAGCCAGGAATACTAACCCGATCATGAGCCACCGCGTGTTGAGGCGCCCGGGAGACGACGTCACGGCAATAACCGATTTAGCTCTGATGTTCGAATGCGCACATTGCACGTAATCAGCGGCGCATCAAACGTCAGCCTTGTGTCCGCAATGATCTCGTCGGCGGGCTCGGATTGAAAATCGAGAACCCGAAGATTCAGGCGAACGTCCTGGTTCAAAGGCCAAAGATAGCATCTCGACAGCGCTCTGAGCATCGGACGGTGCTCGAGCCGGTATTGGATGCGATGCTTCAAGAAGCTTCTGCGTGCCAAGATTCAGCATCCCACTTCTTTTTCCGTCGAGAACACGGTCTCCGATCCAACGATAAGCCCGGTCTCGAGCCGATTAGATCAGCATTGTTGGATTCGAATGGGATCCGCGCGACCGGGCGACCCCGGCGTGTGTGATCACCAACGCATGGAGATGGTTCACGAGCGTTTGGCAGTTTTCCCCAATTCGGAGATCTGAATCTGTTCAGGGCGGAAGCGCACAACTACTCCGTACAATCCTAAAGAACCTTATCTCTCAGCGGCCGCGCAGATTGCCTTGACAAGGTTACACTCATATAGCATACTGAAAGCGTGCTAATGGTGCGGACGCCGCCCTGCTCCGTGCTGCAGATTTCGTGGGCAATAATCCAGGGAGGATTTCAAGTTTCATGAGCAAGATCATCGGTATCGATCTTGGAACCACCAACTCGGTGGTCGCGGTGATGGAAGGCGGCCAGCCCGTGGTCATCCCCAATCAGGAGGGCGGCCGAACGACGCCTTCCGTAGTCGGATTCGCCAAGAGCGGCGAACGATTGGTTGGGCAGGTTGCAAAGCGGCAGGCTGTTACCAACGCGGAAAACACAATTTACTCGATTAAGCGCTTCATGGGCCGGCGCTACAGACGAAGTGAGCGAAGAAGTGAAGCTGGTGCCCTACAAGGTGGTCTCGGGCGACTCCGGCGACGCGCGGATTGAAGCTGTCGGGAAGAAGTATTCGCCGCCGGAGATCTCGGCGATGATCCTCGGCAAGCTGAAGGAAGCCGCCGAAGCCTATCTGGGCGAGAAGGTTACGAAGGCGGTGATCACGGTTCCGGCGTACTTCAACGACGCCCAGCGTCAGGCCACCAAGGATGCGGGCCAGATCGCCGGTCTGGAGGTGATGCGCATCATCAACGAGCCTACGGCGGCGGCGCTGGCCTACGGTCTGGACAAGAAGAAGGACGAGACCATCGCGGTCTACGACTTCGGCGGCGGTACTTTCGACATTTCGATTCTGGAAGTTGGCGACGGCGTGGTGGAAGTCAAGTCCACCAATGGCGACACCCACCTGGGTGGCGACAACATCGACCAGCGCATCATCGACTGGCTGATCCAGGAATTCAAGAAGGAGACGGGCGTGGACGTCTCGAAAGACCAGATGGCGCTGCAGCGGCTGAAGGACGCGGCGGAGAAGGCGAAGATCGAGCTCTCGACCCTGCTCGAGACCGAAGTCAACCTGCCGTTCCTGACCGCCGATGCCAGCGGTCCGAAGCACTTGCAAATCAAGCTGACGCGAGCCAAGTTCGAGCAGATGGTGGACGATATCCTGCAGCGGTCCGTCGGGCCATGCAAGCAGGCGATTGCAGGACGCGGGCGTGAGCCCCCAGCAGATCGATGAAGTCGTTCTGGTCGGCGGGTCCACCCGCATTCCGAAGGTCCAGGAGATCGTCCGCAACCTGTTCGGCAAGGAACCGAACCGCAGCGTGAACCCGGACGAAGTGGTGGCGGTCGGCGCGGCGGTTCAGGGCGGCGTGCTCGGCGGCGAAGTGAAAGACGTCCTGCTGCTCGACGTCACTCCGCTATCGCTGGGCATCGAGACGCTGGGCGGCGTGTTCACCAAGCTGATCGAACGCAATACCACGATTCCGACTCGCAAGAGCGAGACCTTCTCGACGGCGGCGGACAACCAGACCTCGGTCGAGATCAAGGTCTTCCAGGGCGAGCGCGCGATGGCTCGCGACAACCGTCTTCTGGGCGTGTTCCAGCTGGTCGGAATCCCGCCGGCTCCGCGCGGCATTCCGCAGGTGGAGGTGACGTTCGACATCGACGCGAACGGCATCCTGAACGTGTTGGCGAAGGATCGCGCGACGAACAACGAGCAGAAGATCACCATCACTTCCTCTTCGGGCCTGAGCAAGGACGAAGTGGACAAGATGGCCAAGGACGCCGAATCGCACCAGGCCGACGACCGCCGCAAGAAGGAAGAGATCGAGGCTCGCAATCGGGGCGACGCGATGGTTTACAACATCGAGAAGATGTTGAAGGAACATCGCTCCAAGATCTCCGATGCGGATGCCAAGACGGTCGAAACGGCGCTGGAAGAGACCAAGAAGGCCATGGCCGACGGCAATCTCGAGCAGATCACCGCGGCCACCGACAAACTCACGACGGCCAGTCACAAACTGGCGGAGGCTATGTATAAGGCTTCCAGCCCCGGCACGGGCGGCCCGTCGGACGGCGCACCAGGTTCGCAGCCTTCGGGCGACGGCGCAGGCCAGGCCAAGAAGGACAACGTGGTGGACGCTGAATTCGTTGACGTAGAAGACAAGAAGTGATGCTGAGTGGTTAGTGAATAGTGGTTGGTGGTTAGTGAATAGTGGTTGGTTCGGCACTAGGCACTAACCACTTCCCCCACTAACCACTTCGTCCACCCGTTATGCCAACCAAACAACAGGACTATTACGAGGCACTCGGCATTCAGCGCAACGCGACTGCGGAAGATATCCGTAAAGCGTATCGCCGTTTGGCGCGCAAACATCATCCCGATCTGAATCCCGGCGATAAGGCTGCTGGAAGCCGCTTCACGAAAGTCCAGGAAGCCTACGATGTGCTCAGCGATCCGAAAAAGAAGCAGATGTACGACCAATACGGCTTCTATTCGGATAACGGCTTTCCCCAGGGCGGGGGACCTGGCGCTGGATCATCGCAAGGCCCGAATTTCGGCGGTTTCGATTTCGAAGAGTTCGTGCGGAATAGCGGCGCGGGTGCGGCGGGCGAAGCCAATCGCGAACCAGGCGGTGCAGGGTTCCGTTTCGGCGATATCTTCAAGGAAATGTTCCGAGGACGCGAAGCCCCGAAGCCGGGACCGCAGGCGCAAAAAGGAACGGACCTCGAGTATGCCGTGAACATCGATTTCTGGCAGGCCATCCGGGGGACTCAGGTCTCGCTCAAGATTAATCGTCAGGATGTGTGCGGAGCCTGCAACGGCTCCGGTGCTGCCGGCGGCACCACTACGGTTTGCCCGGAGTGCAACGGCAGTGGCAACGTGAGCCAGATGGCGGGCGCGATGAAGTTCAGCCTGGGGTGTCCGCGCTGCGGCGGTACGGGAAAGCTTCGGAATACTTGTTCCACCTGCCATGGCGATGGCCGAGTGGCGCATCCCGAAACAGTGGATGTCCGCATTCCGGCGGGCACACAGACCGGATCGCGGCTGCGCGTGGGGGGCAAGGGGAACGCTGGTACGATGGGGGCTGGTTCGGGAGACCTGTATATCACGATCCGCGTGGAGCCGCATCCCATCTTCGAGCGCAATGGCGACGACATCGAGATTAAGGTCCCCATCCGTATCGACGAAGCTGGGCTTGGCACCAAGATTGAAGTGCCCACGATCGACGGGCGGGCCCTGCTGAAGATTCCGCAAGGGACGAAGAACGGCCAAAAATTACGGCTGCGTGAAAAGGGCGTCCCCAACACCCGGAAGGGAACCCGCGGCGATCAAATCATCGAGGTCGTGCTGCAGACGCCAGATGTATCCAACGAGAAAACGCGTGAGCTTCTTCGCGAACTCTCGCGAGTAGAGAGCAGCGATCCCCGCGAGCGACATGTGGGCAAAGGTGGGCGGCGGAGTTTAACGCTATGGCAAAGAAGTCCAAGGCGGCGTACATGATTTCGGCCGTGGCCGAGCAGTACAACATCCATCCTCAGACGTTGCGCTTGTATGAGCGCGAAGGCTTACTGGCGCCCTCGCGGAGCGAAGGCAATACCCGTCTCTACACCGACGAGGATCTCGAACGCCTGGAGGTGATCCTGAAGCTCACGCGCGAGCTCGGCGTGAATCTCGCGGGCGTCGAGATCATCCTGAACATGCGGGAGAAGATGTCGGCGATGCAGCAGCAGATCGAGGAATTCGTCTCCCAGCTCAATAGCGAGATACACCGCCGTGCGCAGCCCGCGCGGGATCAGGGTCAACATTCCTTGATCCCGGTGATTGAACTCACCACGCCGGTTCTATCCGAAAAACGCGACGCAGCGCCTCGAACTACGCGGCGCAGGGCCTGATTGCCGTATCCTGAGTAAGTGATACGAAGCGCGATAGTTCCGGTTGCGGGCCACGGCACGCGGCTGCTGCCAGCCACAAAATCCCAGCCCAAAGAAATGCTGCCGGTCGCCCGGAAGCCCATCGTCCAATACGTGGCTGAGGAGCTCGCCGGCAATGGGATCCATCAGGTCCTGTTTGTCACCGGACGAAATAAGAGCTCCATCGAAAATCATTTCGACCTCGATCCGGAGCTCCAGCGCGCATTGTCGAAGACCAACAAGAAGGAACTGCTGGAGGAGCTCCAATTCGAGGACTCCGGCATGCACTACTTCTACACGCGCCAGCGTATGCAGAAGGGATTAGGAGATGCGATCCTCTGTGGCGAGAACTTCGCGGGCGAGCAGCCGTTCGTAGTCGCGCTTGGCGATTCCATCCTGGGTCTGAATGCCGAATCCCGTGCGCTGTCCCGCATGGTGCAGTTATTCGTTTCCCGCGGAGCGAGTTGCGTGATCGCGGTGGAAGAAGTGCCTCACGAGGAAACCTCGCATTACGGCATTATCGATCCCGCGGAATTGAACGGCGAATCCATGCGCGTGGTGAATCTGGTGGAGAAGCCGAAATCTTCCGAAGCACCCAGCAATCTCGCGATCGCCGGTCGCTACGTTTTCTCGCCGTTGATCTTCGACATGATCCGCGGCGTGAAGCCTGACGCCCGGGGCGAGGTTCAACTCACGGATGCCATTCAACGCTTGTGCGAGGAAGGGCGCCGCGTTCTGGCCGTCAAGTTGCCCGCCACCGAGAAGCGCTACGACATTGGCAATTTTCCCAGCTATTTCGAAACCTTCGTCGAGTTCGCCCTCGCCGATCCGGTGTATGGTCCCGAGTTCCGGCGTCGACTGGAGAAGATGCTCGGAATCGGCCAGCCCGTTCTGACGGCCTGAGACACCGATCGTGAAGCGGCCGGCGTTCGCGCTTGCGCTGCTGTTTGTGTTCCTGCTGATCACCCGCCTGTGTCACGCCGGAATCGTGTGGGTGGAAGAAGCCTATCCGGCCACTGCCGCCATTCAGATGCTGGCCGGCAAGGCCATCTACCGCGATTTCTGGTTCGATAAGCCGCCGCTCACTCCTCTCTTGTATCTGCTGTGGGGGGCACAAACCGGTATTCCTTTGCGCATCGCGGGAGCTTTATTCCTGTTCGCCTGTTGTGCGCTGGCGTATGCCTTTGCGCGCCATTTGTGGACACCTCGCGAAGGCGTGGTCGCGGCCGCGCTACTGGCGTTCTTCGTCACTTTCGACGTGCCATCCGCCGTGATGGCGTTAGCGCCGGACCTGGTGATGCTGCTTCCACATCTCGGAGCCGTGTACCTGGCTTCGCGCCGGCGCCCTTTCGCGAGCGGAGTGGTGGCGGCAGCGGCCCTGCTCGTCAACCCGAAAGGCGCATTCGTCCTGGCCGCATGCTTAGTCTGGTGCTGGCGTGAATGGTTGCCGCTGGCGGCCGGATTTGCCGCCGTGAATGGTCTTGCCTTCGCCGGCCTTGCAATCACCGGCGCGCTAAAAGCCTCATTACGAGCAGGTATGGCAATGGGGGGCGATGTACTCCCGGGATAGCTTCATCGATCAGCCTCTTGCCGAAGGGCTGCGGCGCACTTCGGCCTGGATGGGTTTCCACGCCGCCATCGTCCTCGCCGCCGGCTGGTACTGGATTCGGGAGCGAACTCCGGATGCGAAGCGCTTCGCGGTCTGGGCCGTGCTGGCGCTGGTCGGCGTGGTCTTGGGGTGGCGATTCTTCCCGCGCTACTACTTCCTGCTTCTGCCCGCTCTCGTGCCTGCCGCCGCACGTGGATTCGTTATGGCGCCGCGTCGGGTGCGGATCGCGATCGGACTGTTGTTGCTCATTCCGCTGGTGCGCTTCGGCCCGCGCTACGCGGTGCTCGCCGCCGGAGGCGCGTCGAACTGGGCGGATCTGGCCATGAACCAGGACAGCCGCAACGCCTCCGATGCGCTGTTGCAGTTCAAACACCCTGGCGACACGTTACTCGTATGGGGCTACCGTCCCGATATCTTCATGTACACCAGGATGCCGGCAGGCACGCCATTTCTGGATTCCCAGCCCCTGACCGGCGTGATCGCCGACCGCCATCTCACAAAGTCGGAGGTTAGCGCACCTGAGCTCGCCGCGCGCAACCGCCGCGAACTCACAATGCATCGTCCCACGTTCATCGTCGACGGCCTGGGTCCCTACAACCAGCACCTCGCGATCACCAAGTATCCCGACCTCGCGGATTGGCTCAGGCAGTATGAAGAGATCGCGCGAACGTCAGGGTCGGTGCTGTACCGCCGGCGGCCTTAGCTCGATCGCTCACCTTGAGTGCTGCTTAAAGAGCCCTGACCGCATCCTCAACTTGCTTCGCTAGCCCCGCGTAATCATCGCCCGATAAATGGAGCGGCTTACCGAATTTCACCACTGCCCGGCCGGGCGTCGCCATCTTTGCGGATTGATGCAGAATACGATCGAGGCCTACAAGCCGGACCGGCACCACCGGGACATTGAGCTTGGATGCCATCATTCCAACACCTGGTTGAAACGGGTAAATCTCGCCATGCTCCGTCCGTTTGCCCTCTGGAAAAATGACAATACACCATCCATCGCCGGTCAACTCGCCGGCGTAGCGCAGCGTTTCCAAGGCCCCTGCCTCGCGCTGCGGCAAAGGAAAGGCATTGAAGAAGAATGTCGACAGGTAATAGTTCAAACCGTTTGTGAATCGCTGCCATAACGAGTAACGCTCAGGATGAAAGTGGGCCTGAAAGAACTCCTTGGACATCGCTGGCGCTACCCGGCTCCGCCACTTCCAGGGCAAAGCCATCAGCAACGCAGGAACGTCCAGATGACTGTGATGATTCGGCGCGAAGATCACCGGAGGCTCAATTCCATTCAGATTCTCCAGGCCTTCTGCGCGGACCCAGGCGAAAATGCGTCCGATTGGCAGTATCCAGGTGGCGAGGCTAAGATTGCGGACCCACCGCACCAGTCCACTTCGGTTCCATCTTGGGAACTCCGTCGTTTCCGCCGGCCGGGGCTGCCCCCGATCCGCTGCGACCAGCTCGCTCACCGTCCGCGCGCCCGCGAACTGCGACTCACTGACGTCCAGTTCCATCATCAGCTCTACGCGTTCCAGTGAACTCAGACCGAGATCTTCGAGCGTTGTACCAGGCGTAACCCTCCGTGCCCCTGCATACCGCTGAATGATGTTCGTGACTGGATGCGCTACGGTGGCGGCCGCAGCTGCGCTTCCGCCTTGCGCCACCCACGCCGCGATCTCATGGCGCTTCAACTTTCCCGTTCCTTCAGTGCGTGGCAACTCCGGCGACGGCCAAACGCTGAAGGAGCGAATGCGCTGATAATCCTGCAATTGCGCATTGGCCTGGTGTACCACTTGCTCGGGATCTCCATCCAAAACCAGCACGGCATGCACGCGGTCGGTTCCAACCACGGCCGAATCGCGCACACCGGGGATCTGGTTCAGAACGCGCTCGACGTCTTCCGGGAACACGTTCAGCCCCTCGGGCGTGACGATCATTTCCTTCTTGCGTCCGCGAATGGTCAACCGGCGCTCCGCGTCGAGTTCGCCGACATCACCCGTATGAAGCCAGCCCTCGGCATCCAACGCCGCATCACCTTCGCCAGCTTCGTAGTAACCCTTCGTGACGTTCTCGCCGCGCACCAGGATCTCGCCGTCCTCCGCGATCTTCACTTCCACGCCCCCGATCGGCTCGCCTACCGAACCCTTTCGCGCATGAAAAGGATGATTCAGCGTGACGATGGGCGCGGTTTCCGTAAGGCCATACCCCTGAATCACGACGTACCCCATACGCGACCAGAACTCCTCCAACTCGGACGGCAACGGCGCCGCACCCACGATGAAGGCCCAGAACTTCCAACCGAGCATCCGGTGCACCCGGCGATAGCGCCACCAGCGGCGCAGCCAGTGAATCTTGCCCGGGTCCTGCGACGCTTCCGGCAACTGGCGCACAATATGATCCCGCAGGATTTCCAAGATCTTCGGTACCGAGACGAGCACCGAAATGCGTCGCCTGTGAATCTGGCGTACGATCTCAGCAGGATTGTAGCCTCGTATGAACACCACGATGCCGGGCAGCATGGGCGGAATGAATGTGGCCATCGCCTGCCCAAACATATGGCTCAGCGGCAGCAGATTCAAAAACCGAATCGGGAAGAATGGCTTTCCATAAGACCTGTATTTCATTACTTCTTTTTCCACCGGAACAATATTGGCCAATATGTTTCGGTGCGAAATCAACACGCCCTTCGGAGCGGATGTCGCGCCGGAGGTGAAGATGATTTCCGCCAGATCGTCACGAATGGCCGGGGTCGCCGCTGGTTCTCCACTGGAGTTCCAATCCATTTGAGCTAATCGCCAAACTGGCGCGCCCGCATCTGGGTACTCCACTTCATCGCCGGTCAGCACCAGCTTCGCTGCCACTTTGTCGCGTACGCGCCGTAGCATCTCCAGGGAGGCGCGATAGTCAATCGGGACCAGGATTGCGCCGGCCAGCAGACATCCCCAGAAGGCCACAATCCATTCCGAGCGGTTCTCGCTCCAGATCAGGATCTTGTCGCCCTTCACGATCCCCGCACGTTGCAGCCGCGCGGCGAATGCACGCGCTGCGCCAGCCACCTCGGAATAGCTGCGGACGGTGCTGCGAAACCCGTCGTCGTGTATTAGGAACGGATCAGGGTAGTTGGCGAAGTCGTGAAAGAAATCCAGGAGAGTGTCGCGCTGCATGACTGACGGCGGGTGGTCAGGGCAATATAAGAGTATCAAACCCGGACGGAGCTACCCGTTCGATCTGCGACACGTACGGCTTATAATCAAAAAACCGATGAATGTGAAGACGGCCATCCGCAACGGCGACCCTGACGCGCTACGTCGTCTGCTCGCCGAGGATTCATCGCAAGCTAATGCCCTCGTCCGTTGGGGAAAAGGAGATTGCATACTGACCCATCCTCTTCATTACATCTCCGACATGCTGTTCGAAGGGACGCTTGAAGAGACTAAGGCGCTTGCGCTGTTAGAAGCGCTGATCCACGCGGGAGCAGATCTCGATTTTCAGAAAGACGGTTCGGGCGACACGCCGCTGATTGGAGCCGCAAGCCTCGGAGCGGAAGAGGTAGGGATCCTGCTCTTGAATGCCGGCGCCAAGCCGGAAGTGAAGGGGCTGTTCGGCGAGACCGCTCTCCATTGGGCGGCGCTGCTCGGTGAGGATCGCCTGGCTGAACGGCTGCTCCAAAGCGCCGATCTCAACCTGAAGGATGAAAGATATCAGTCCCCGCCGCTAGGATGGGCCATCCACGGCTGCTCCGATCCCCCCGCCGGGAGCCGAGGCGGGCAACGCAATGTTATCAAGCTCCTGGTCGCGGCTGGTGCAAAGGTGGAGCCGGCGTGGTTGGAGTTCGAAAAAGTGCGCGATGATCCGTCGATGCGCGCCGCTCTGACGGCCGGTCTCGCGTAGGCTAGAAATCGATCTGCGCGGGGAAGTACTTCTCGATCAGCGAATTATAATAGGGCCGCACTGCCGCCGGATTGGGCTTAGTCGCGCTCTTCGAATACAGATCGTAAGGGTTGAACTTCTTCACCCACTCGAACATTTCACGGTCGTGATCATTCATCAGGTAGCTGTACGCGCCTTCGCGGTGGATCGGGTAGCAGGAGTGATACCGGATCATGTACAGCGCCGGCTCCGGCAGATAATCCTTCATGACGTGGTACAGATATTCATCGTGTCCCCACGACATGTCCACCTTATCCAGACCGCAGTTCTCTTCGTAAACGCCTAATCGCGTCTGGTACTCGGGACGCTGCTGATCGGGGTTGTCGCGGAAGAATTCGCTGAAAACGATCTTGTCGGAATACGCGCACCCTACCGGGAACGTGTCGCCCACCACAGCCCACTGCGGCTCGCCGTAAAGACACAGCACCTTACCCAGATCGTGAAGCAGTCCAGTGAGGATGAACCAGTCCGGATGCCCGTCGTGGCGGATTGCTTCGGCAGTCTGCAGATTGTGTTCGATCTGGCTGAGATCGGTGTCGGGATCGCTGTCGTCCACCAGCGTATTCAAATAGTCCAGCGCGTCCCAGATGCCCATCTTGCGTCTCTTCAGCGACGTGTACTCACGCTTCTTGTCGAGCACGAAATCGCGCGTTTGAAGAGTATGATTCAGGCGATAGAACTCGCGCACGCCGGGCGTCGCCTTCTCGTAATTGCGGAACTCTTCCTGCTTCTTGTTCGGATCGTAGCGCTCCGAAACGAAGTCGTCCCACTGTTCCAGGCTCTGTAGCGGACCAGACGTCGTACTCTGCATAGTTACAGCGTACCAGACCAAGAAAAGGTCAACAGGCCCAACGCCATAGATTCGCGCCCACGGTGAAACCCGCGCCCACTGCGGCGAACAGCACGAGATCGCCCTTCACCAATCGTCCGTCATTGATCGCGTCCTGCGTCGCCAGCGGAATCGTGGCGGCGGTGGTATTGCCGTATCGGTCGATATTAATAACGACGCGATCGCAGTCAATACCCAGACGCTCTGCCGCAGCCGTGATAATGCGCCGGTTCGCTTGATGCGGAATCATCAATTTCACGTCATTCGCAGTCAAACCATGATTCGCGAGCAGATCGCGGCACACCTCATACATCTTGCGAACCGCGTATTTGAAAACCTGTTGTCCGTCCTGCTTCACATAATGCATCCCATTGCGCACGGTCTCCGTCGTGGATGGCATGCGGCTGCCGCCTGCGGGCATCTTCAGGAAATCTCCACCCGATCCGTCGATCTCGTTCAGAAAGCCGATGAAACCCTCATCGCCCTCGCCCGGTTCCACCAGCATCGCGCCCGCGCCATCGCCGAACAGAACGCACGTGGAACGGTCCGTATAGTCTATGATTCGCGACATCGTATCCGCGCCGATTACCAATACTTTCTTATGCGAACCAGCCTTCACGAAGTGCGCCGCGGTGGTCAGGCCGTAGACGAAACCCGAGCAGGCCGCAACCAGATCAAACCCCCACGCTCCTCTTGCGCCTAAGCTGTGCTGAACCAGACAAGCGGTGGAGGGAAACAGCATGTCAGGCGTGACGGTGCACACGATGATGGCGTCCAGCTCTCGGGCCTCAATGCCGCGCTTTTCGAGCGCAATCCTCGCCGCCAAACACGCCATGTCCGAGGTCGCCATCGCCGGATCGGCGATGTGGCGCTCGCGTATTCCGGTGCGCTCCAGAATCCATTCATTGGAGGTTTCCACCATTGCTTCCAGATCGATGGTTAGTCAATACGCGCGGAGGCGTATAGCACCCCAGCGCCGTTATCTTCGGTGTTGGCAAACAGCCTCCAAGGAATCCAGAATACAGGACTTGGTGCGAATAATCATTTACCCGAAGTCGAATGCTCGTTTCTCACCACGTTCAGACGTTTTGCTAAGATCGAACCGAGTGCCGAGAACTGGCCTGGAAACAGCAGTCTTTTTTGAAACGCAGATGGAAATTTGCGCTCGCGTTTTTAAGCAAATCCGGCCCCGGACGCCGCGTCCCGTGATCGAACTCCAGTTCCGCCCGTTCGCCAATGCCAACTCGTTTATCCGCATGGATGGGAACCGGTTGGAGTTTCGCGTCACCGACCTTCTTCAGGATGCGCCGGCTCCCGTCTTCGAAGCCTTGGCTTTTATCCTAATTGGAAAGCTATTTCGGAAACACATTCCGGCAGAGTATGCAGATCGTTATCGGCGCTATTTGAATCGGCGAGATGTTCGAACTACTCTCGAGAGCGTGCGCCAGGCGCGCGGTCGCAAACTGATTTCACCGCCTCAGGGGTCGGTGTACGATCTTAAGGCGATGTTCGAGGAACTGAATTTCCGATACTTCTTCGGATTAATGGCGATGCCCACTCTGGGTTGGAGCCTGCGCGTATCACGCGCGACTCTGGGCCACTACGACCCTTCACATAACGCCATAGTTATCAGTAAATTGCTGGACCGGGCGGCCGTGCCGCCCTTAGTTGTCGAGTACGTGCTGTATCACGAAATGCTGCACCTGCGGCATCCCGTGGAGCACAGAGCCGCCAAGCGCTGTGTTCACACTCGTGAGTTTAAGGAGGCAGAGCGGAGATTCGAGCGCCTTGCCGAAGCGAAGGCGCTCCTGAAAGAGTTGTAATCAGGCAGTGGCCGTGTTCGCGGATTCTAACAGCCGGGCAGCATCTCGCATCGCGTCGACGGCCCCAAGCAGAGGTTGGATTTCCACAGTTCCCAAACCTAGTGCGTGCATCGCCAGGCGGATCTGGACCACGCCGAGAGCGAAATAGAAGGTTGCCCGTTGCCGAACCAGCACCTGCACCAGCATAGAGTTGTCAGTCTCGCTGTAAAGAATGGACTGTTTCGCGGCGAAATACAGCCGGTCAAAATCCCGGCGGAGAGACTTCAGGTAAGATCGGAACACGCGCCGGCGGTCCTTGCCGAGCGATTTCTCGAGCGATCGGTCGTAACCAGGCTGACTTCTCAAAAACGTGAGATCGTCGCCGCTCAAGAGACGCTGCATCGGGCGGTATTTCGCGATGGAGAAGTCTTCGGCCCAGTCGCAGTTGGCGTCCGTGACGCGTGAGATCCCACGCCGGTGCACCAGAACCAGGCAATAAAAGCCCAGCACGATGGCCAGGGACACCATCAAGAAAACCCAGGAAGCATTCACTTGAACTTATCCTCCATCTATCGCAGCTAGAATACCGGAGAATTCTGCGAATTGCAAACCGATTATTTTTTAAATTCATGCGATAGCGTCATCGTTTGACGGCTCACGGCTACTCGTGACGTAACGCAGTCAACGGATCCAGCCTCGCCGCGCGCCGCGCCGGGATCACGGATGCGACGATTGCAACGGCGGCCAGACCCGCCGCAACCCCTGTAAACAGCGCCGGTTCCAGGGGCTTCACTCCAAATAGGAGGCTCGCCATCAACCGCGTCGATACTAGGGTAGTCCCTAGGCCCATTACTAGTCCAGCAAGTACGGGCGGCAGCGATTGCCGCACCACCATACCAAGCACATCGATGCGCTGCGCGCCCAGCGCCATCCGTACGCCAATCTCTTGTGTCCTGCCCGCGGTCACGAACGACACCACCGCGTATATGCCCAAGGCAGCCAGCAACGACGCCAGCAGCGCGAAACAAAGTATCAATGTGGTTGATATACGCGATTGCCAGATGATATTACGGGTTACCTGATCCATTAATAAAATACTCGGAACGGATATATTCCGGTCGATGGTAGCGATTCTCTCGCGTATGGCCGGGGCGAGGGTACCGGGGGAGTTGCCTGTTCTCAGCACCAGTGTCATGGTCGCAAAAGACGCAGGATTATCCCGGTACAATGGGTCCTGTGCGAACGGGCGATAGATCTCGTTGTCCACAGGTCCTTTCCAATCAGATTGTTTGACGTCGGCGATCATTCCTACGACGATTAGCCACGGCGACGAGGACTGGGCATCTCCGAGCCGCAGTCGCTTCCCTATCGGGTTTTCATCGGGCCATAGATTCCGTGCGGCCGCGGCATTAACCACCGTTACGCCTGGAGAATTCTTATCATCCGCATCCGTGAAGTCACGGCCTTGTATTAATCGCATGTGCATTAATGCGAAATAGCCCGGCATCGACACTCGATATACGGCGTTGGGAGTGCTGCCGGGAGCCGGTGCCGGACGCCCTTCAACCGTTAGTTCAATGCCGAATCGATCGCCGGCCAGAGGGACATGATTGACCGCGCTGGCCGCCGCCACGCCGGGTAGGACCCGGAATTGTTCCAAAGCTTGCGAGTAGAACTGCGCACGCCGATCTGGCTGGGCGTGGCTGGACGCGGCGAGCCCGGTGGTGATCGCCAGCACGCCCGAAGGCTCAAATCCGGGATCCACGGCCTGCAGCTTGCGGTAGCTTTCCACCAGAAGTCCGGCTCCGGCTAGCAGCAACAGCGCAAGGGCGATCTCCACTGCGGCCAGCACGGAACGCATTCTCGAGCCGCGGCGCGTGGCTGCCTGCCCGCGCCCGGACTCCTTCAAATCGGCATTCAGGTCGGTCTGGCCGCCATGCAGTGCCGCGAGCAGGCCACAGAACAGTCCCGCGCACAGGCATACACCGAAGTTGAACAGCACCACGGCGCTGCTCAGACCGATCTCGCTTTGCCGCGGCAATTGGAACATTCCGAACTCCGGAATATTCGCGACAAACACCGGCACCGCCCACCAGGCAAGCAGGAGACCGAAGATGCCGCCGGCCACCCCCAGCACCATCGTCTCCGCCAGGAACTGGCGGATCAAGTGGAACTTCTCCGCCCCTAGGGATTGACGAATTGCCATTTCTCTGCGGCGGCTGGAAGCGCGTGCGATCAGCAGGTTCGCGATATTCGCACAGGCGATCAGCAGGGTGCATGCAACTGCGCCGAACAACACCAGCAGAACCGGCCGGATGCTGCCCACCGACATTTCATGGATGGGCGTCACGGTCGCGGTCAGGCCTCCGTTCGTTCGTGGATATTCGCTCGCCAGACGCCTCGCGATGGTCTTCATCTCCGCGCGAGCTTGCTCCATGGAAACTCCAGGCTTCAAGCGTCCAAATAGCCGCAGGTAGCCCGGTCCTCGCCCCCCTTGACCGCCTGGCCGGATGACCGCGGGTGCGTAAAGATCTGCCTTCACAGCCCAGAACGGCGGGAAATAGAATCCCGGAGGCGTGACACCGATCACCGTGTGAGCTTTGCCGTCCAAACGGATGGTCCGGCCTACTATTTTTGGATCTGCGCCAAATCGCCGCCGGAACAGATCATACGCGAGTACCACCACTTCTGGAGCGTCGGCGCGGCCGTCCTCCGGCGCAAACAGCCGTCCTAGCGCTGGTTGCACGCCCAGGATCCGGAACAGCGACACCGACGCGTTGAGACCTTCTATCTTTTCGGCGCGGTCCGTTCCGGTCAGCGTGGGTGCCCAGAGACCTGCGGCGGCCAAGTCTGTGAAGCTGTGGTTCTGTTCCCGGTAATCCTGGAAATCACCGGGCGTTACCGGCATGGTCCCACCCCGCTTTTCACTACTCGCCAGGATGACTGCTATTTGGGACGGGTCAGTGTACGGAAGAGAGCGCAACAGCACCGAATAAACGACGGTGAACATTGCGGAATTTGCGCCGATACCGAGCGCCAAAACCAGAATAGCCATCCCGGTGAAGCGTGGCGTCTTCAACAGAGTACGAAAAGCGTAGCGGAAATCGCGCAGCATAGCGTTGAGACGGATCGCGGCGGGGCCGGTTAGGCATCTTTACCAATCGCTGGAAAGACTTGTTATCGTGCTTTCACTTCGGGAACTGGCGCAACCTTTCCTCCATTCAGCTGCCAAACCATGAAAGCCAGGGCGTCCGCTTCATTTTCCACCTGGCGCGTTACGGGCAACCCCGCGGAATGTCCGCCTTTCACGTCATAGTGCAACAGCACGGGGCGATCCGAGCCGGTGGAGGCCTGCATGAGTGCAGTCATCTTTCGGGCGTGCAGTGGATCGACGCGCGTATCCGAATCCCCGCTGACGAACAGGACCGCCGGATACTTTACCCCTTTCTTAACGTTGTGATATGGCGAATATTTATATATGTAGTGGAATTGTTCGGCATCATCGGATGAACCGTACTCGGAAACCCAGAACTTGGCGATCTTGAAGTTTTGGTAGCGGATCATATCCAGCAGCGGCACCGCACACACCACCGCGCCGAACAGATCGGGACGCTGCGTCATTGCCGCCCCCACCAGGAGACCGCCGTTGGATCCTCCCTCAATGCCGATTCGAGACGGCTTGGTGTAACCCGCGGAGACCAGGTATTCAGCCGCGGAAATGAAATCGTCGAACACGTTCTGCTTATTCGCGAACATGCCGGCCCGGTGCCACTTCTCGCCAAACTCCCCACCGCCCCGGAGATTAGGAACCGCGAATAGGCCGCCCATTTCCGCCCACAGCGCGGCGGTGGCCTGAAATTCCGGTGTAAGGCTGATATTGAAGCCTCCATACGCCGTCAGAAACACCGGCCGGTTCCCGTCGCGCGGCATACCTTTCTTGTGGACCAGGAACATGGGTACCTTCGTCTTGTCTTTGGAAACATACCAGACCTGTTCCACCTCGATCTCCTTGGGCTTGAAGGGCGCCTGAGTAGCGTGCCAAGTCTCCATGCTGCCAGTCTCGACGTTATAGTCATACAGTATTTGCGGCTGCGCGAACGAAGCGTATCGGATCACGGCGATCGGCGAGTGCCATCGTCCCAACGGTCCGGAAGCCGAGCCGAGTCCCGGCAGTTGGATCTGCCGGACAGGTTTGCCGTCAACGGACACTATTTCAATTCGCGAGTGAACACTTTCTAGATAACTCAACCCGACCTTTCCGCCGGCGAGGGACAGGTCCTCCAGATTGTAGGAGCGCTCGGGCACAATCTCGCGCCAACGATCCTCGGCCGGATTCAATAAATCGATGGCCAACACCCTGCCGTTGGGAGCGTTCCAATTCGTTCTTACAAACAGCGTGTCCCCACCGATCTCTGCGTCGAAGTGCGCTTTAATGCCCTTGATCACGGGGCGGATCGGTCCCTCGTCGCTGAGATTCTTTACGAAAATCTCGGTCTTTGTACCGGCAGATCCGAGTTCGACGGTAATCAGCAGGTACTTGCCACCGTCGTCCAGGCGAGCACTGATCCCATATTCCGGCCCGTACCCCTCACCGAAAATCATCTTGTCCTGGGCGGCGTCAGCGCCCAACCTATGGACATAAACCCGGCTCGAGCCATTGCTGTGTTTCGAGTAATACAGTGCCGACTTGTCGCGCGTGAGTGCCATTCCCATATATCTCGCCTTCGGAAGGCTCTCGCCGGAGGTCGCGCGAGCGTCAACATCGAACAGGGACGGCGTCACCTCGTCCTCGCCTCCTTCGCGCTTACCCCAGACCATCAGCTTGCCGTCATCCGAGATGTTTAGCATCACCGCTGAGGTCGTATGCTCCGGGCTCATGGGATTAGGATCGATAAGCGCCTCATCCTTGCCGTGCAGGCCCTGTCGCATTGTTACGACGGCCTGATCCTGACCAGGGGACCGGCGCATGAAAAAGTAACGCCCACCACGCTCGACCGGCATGGATACGCGTTCGATAGTGGAAAGCTCCTTCAGACGGTCGCGCAACTTGTCGCGCATGGGCAACTTCGCGATGAGCGATTGCGTGTACTGCATCTGCTGCTCGATCCATTCGCGAGTAGCGGGGCTGTTTTGGTCTTCCAGCCAGCGATAAGGATCGCTGATCCTTATGCCGTGTATGGTTTCCGTCACGGCGTCTACTTTGGATTTGGGAACCTGGCCCAGGACGGGGATCCAAAGCATAAGAAACGCGAGCCTGCGGTGCATGGCCGCTAGATTAACAAAACGACCCGATCCCCTGCGAAAGGTAAGCAACTGCCTGGCCGGTGAAGTCGGCAGGGCTATCAGACCCTCCGCTATACTGCAAAAGAGCGTTACCAAGGATAAGCCCATTCACTAGAGTTGGCCGCTTCGAGTGTGGTGAGAGGAGGGTGTAACCATGAGTCTCAGAGACTTCATTTCAAAACAGTTCATTGATGTTATCCACTGGACTGAGCCCGAGGACGGCATCCTCGCCTATCGCTATCCCATGCAAGACATGGAAATTCAGAACGGCGGCAAGCTCACCGTTCGCGAATCTCAGATGGCGGCGTTCGTGAATGAGGGGCGCATCGCCGATATCTTTGGACCCGGCCTGTACACCCTGAACACCCAGACTCTACCGTTGCTGACGAACCTGATGAACTGGGACAAGGCGTTCCAGTCGCCGTTCAAGAGCGATGTCTACTTTTTTTCCACCCGAATGCAGACCAACCAGAAGTGGGGCACTCCGATGCCGATTACGATTCGGGATAAGGAGTTCGGGGCGGTGCGGCTGCGGGCCTTCGGCATCTACTCGTGGCATCTCGCCGACTCGCGGCAATTTCATACCAAAGTCAGCGGAACGCGCGACATATTCCGGGTCGCGGACATCGAGGGGCAACTACGAAATACGATTGTCGCGCGCATGTCCGATACGTTCGCGCAGAGCCAGGTCCCATTCCTGGACATGGCGGCCAACCAGATTGCTCTTGGCGACCGCATCGGGCAGTTCGTCAAGACTTCGTTCCAGGACCTCGGACTGATGCTCGATACCTTCGTGGTGGAGAATCTCTCATTGCCCGAAGAATTGCAGAAGATTCTCGACCAACGCATCGGCATGAACATGATCGGCGACATGAACAAGTACACCCAGTTCCAGGTTGCCCAATCGATGCCGATAGCAGCGGCGAATGAAGGCGGAGGCGGAGCGGGTATTGGCGCCGGATTAGGCGCCGGGATGGCGATGGCGAATGCCATGATGAACGCGACCGCCAACGCCGCACGTCCCCCCGCAGCGCCTGCCGCGCCGGAAAATGCTCCTTCGCAAACACCGCCTCCCGCGGCCGGCACGGAGACAAAGTTTTGCGTTGAATGCGGCAAGCCGATGCCTAGGAAGGCGAAGTTTTGTCCGGAGTGCGGCTCGGCACAACAATAGTCGGCGACAGCATGTCTGGCTGCGAGTGGATCATAGATGCCCACGGCTGTGATGCGTCCACCCTGGCGGATGTCGATGCTCTTCAAGCCTTATTCACCCACTTAGTCAATGGCATGAGTTTGCGTCCGGTCGCCGAACCTATGTGGCATTGTTTTCCCGGGTGCGGCGGAATCACGGGTCTCACATTGCTTGCCGAGTCGCATATTGCGTGTCACACTTTCCCTGAGTTCGGGTCGCTGTGCCTGAACGTATTCTGCTGCGTGCCGCGCGCAGAATGGGGTTTTGAAAGATATCTCGCAGAAAGGTTCGGCGCGTCGCGTGTCACCATTCGCCGAATCGACCGGCCCTATGGCGTTCTCGCCGTCAATGAGTAAACCGTCCGGCTCCTGCCCCAGTTGCGGCGCCCCCATCGAGTTCCGTTTTTCGAGCTCAGTACAGACCGTGTGCGAGTACTGTAAGTCGATTGTGGTTCGCACGGACGTGGATCTTGAGAAAGTGGGCGTAGTGGCCGATCTTCCGGCCAACAGTTCCCCCATCCAGCTCGGCACCGAAGGTGTGTTCGGGAACCGGGCTTTCACCGTGGCGGGGCGTATCATCTATGAGTACGATCAGGGCAATTGGAATGAGTGGCACATCATCTTCAATGACGGGGTCAGCGGCTGGTTATCCGATGCCCAACTCGAGTACGACATTTCGTTTCTGAGTGAAAAGCATCCTCCGCTTCCGCCCGCCGGTGACCTGAATATCGGAGCACGCCTGAGCTTTGACAATGTCGAGTATCAGCTGACGTCCATCACCAAAGCGCATTACCGAGGAGTGGAGGGCGAATTACCCTTTCAATACTGGGACAAGACATCGGTGCCGTTTGTGGATATGCGAACTTCGGACGCCAGGTTCGGCACCTTGGATTACAGCGAGAACCCTCCGCTCCTTTTCCTGGGCCAGGTCACCGATTTCGACGCGCTGAAACTCAAGAATGTCCGGGCCTTTGAGGGATGGAGTTGATGGCTCCGGCCGCGACCCCAGTCAAAGTACAGACGTTGTTCTGTCCCAATTGCGGGGGTCAGGTGGAACTGCGCGGATTCGCCAATACATTGACTGCGGTCTGTGCTCACTGCACCACGGTATTGGACACCAGCACGCCCGCCGTGGCTATCCTCCACAAATTCGACAAACGGCAAATCCGCCAGCCTCGGATTCCCCTTGGCACCCGTGGGAAGTTTGATAGCACGACGTACGAAGTCATCGGATTTCAGGTGCGAGGGATTGAGGATGATGACACCGTGTGGGAATGGGCCGAGTATCTTCTTTTCAACCCTTACAAAGGATTTCTCTACCTCACGGAATATCAGGGTCATTGGAACCTGCTGCGTCCGGTGTACGCCTTACCCGTGCTCCGCGCCGTCGCGCTTTGGAACGGCCGTACATATCGCCACTTCCAGCATGATGTGGCGAAGACGATCTTCGTGCTTGGCGAGTTCCCGTGGCGCATCCAGGTTGGCGAGACCGTGAAAGTGGACGACTATACTTCGCCGCCGTTCCTTCTGTCCGCTGAGCACACCGGCAACGAGACGACGTGGTCGGAGGGCGAGTATGTCGAAGGCCGGAGAATCTGGGAAGCGCTCGCACTCAAGGGATCGCCGCCCTCACCGTCTGGCATCTACCTCAATCAGCCCTCCCCGTACAAGGGTGGCCCGGGAAGCGCGATCAGGGTATGCGGCCTGCTGGAGTTGGCGCTGCTGGGATTGTTGCTCTTGATTGTCGTCCTTTCGCGGCGGGAGGTGGTTCTCAGGGAGAGCCATCAATTTGTTCAGACGCCATCCGGCGAGGCGAGTTTCGTGACTCCCATTTTCCAACTCAAGGGACGGCCATCCAATGTCGAGATCCAGACCCACACGGATGTTGAGAATCGCTGGGTCTACTTTAATTACGCGCTGATTAACAACGACACCGGGCACGCCTTCAACTTCGGGCGGGAAGTCGGGTATTACTACGGGCGCGATAGTGACGGAAGCTGGAGCGAGGGTGGGCGCAACGATCGCGTCACGATTCCGTCGGTGGCCCCCGGTAACTACTATTTGCGAGTGGAACCGGAAGCCGAGCCGAATTCCGCGTCGGTCCATTACGACATCATTGTGCGCCGCGACGTTCCATCCTACTGGATGTTTGTGGTTGCGGCGCTGCTGCTGCCACTACCCGCGATAGCCATAACGTGGCGGCGCTACCGGTTCGAATACCAGAGATGGCAGGAGAGCGACTATGCCGCGATAGGCAGCGCAAAAGGTAACGACTGATGCCGAAACATCCTTTCTACTTACTTTATGGAATCATGGTGCTGGGCACCCTGACCATGGCCGAGTACCGCGGCTGGAGTTGGAATCGTATCAATGAAGTAAATGACGTTCCCAAGACGGTACGCGACAACCCTGGCGCTTACCGTTCACACTATGGTTTCTACCCGCGTTACATGGGAGGCAAATAATGACTGAGTTCCATCCGAGTTATCTGCTGAATGCTGCGGTCTTCGCCGCTCTTGGCATCCTTATCTTTGTGGTGGCGTTTGCCGTTATCGACTGGATTACTCCTTATCATCTCTGGAAGGAGATTGTGGAGGAGAAAAACCTGGCGCTCGCGGTTCTGATCGGCGCGATGAGCATCGGGATGTGCATCATCATCGCTGCCGCCGTGCACTAATAAGCTTTGTCGGTTGTACTCTTCATCTCGGTCTTTCTGATTGCGGCCTGCGGGCTCATCTATGAGCTTATTGCGGGAACTCTGGCTAGCTATTTGCTGGGCGATAGCGTTCTCCAGTTCTCCACCATCATAGGAAGCTATCTGTTTGCGATGGGCATCGGAAGCTACCTGTCTCGGTTCATCACTCGCGGCCTCGTCGCGCAGTTTGTCTCTATCGAATTAATGGTCGGAGTGGTGGGCGGATTCTCCTCGTCGATTTTGTTTTTAGCTTTCGCCTACACCCAGGGCTTTCGACTCATCCTGTATGGCGTCGTAATTGTCGTAGGCGTGCTGGTGGGACTTGAGATACCGCTATTGATGCGGATATTGAAGGGACGATTCGAATTCCGCGATCTGGTGGCGCATGTGCTCACCTTCGATTATCTAGGTGCGTTGGGCGCATCGCTTCTGTTTCCCCTGATACTCGTACCGAAGGTGGGCCTGGTCCGGTCAGCAATCCTGTTCGGCATCATCAACGCCGGAGTGGCCCTGTGGTCTACCTATCTGTTCCGCCTGCAGTTGCCCTCGATTTTGCCGCTTCGCGCGGGCTGCTTCGCCGTGCTCGCAATGTTAGGCGGCGGATTGCTCTTTGCTGACCAGATTTCATCGGCAGCCGACAACAGCCTATACGCCGACGAGGTCATCTTCGCGCGGAATACTCGATACCAGCGGATCGTCGTGACGAAGTGGAAAGACGATTTGCGGCTGTTTCTCGCCTCGCATCTTCAGTTCAGCTCGCGCGATGAGTATCGCTACCATGAGGCTCTGGTCCACCCTGGGCTGGCAGCCCTGCCGGGAGCGCGCCGCGTGCTGGTGCTGGGCGGAGGCGACGGACTGGCGTTGCGCGAGATCCTCAGGTATCCGTCTATCGAGAATATTACTCTGGTCGATCTCGACCCGGAGATGACCAAGCTGTTCACCACGCACCCTCTCCTCTCGAAGCTCAACGGAGGTTCTTTTTCAGAACAGCGCGTGCATGTGATCAACCAGGACGCTTTTGCCTGGCTCGACACAAGTCAGGAGTTCTTCGATTTCGCTGTCGTAGATTTTCCGGATCCCACGAGCTATTCACTCGGAAAACTATACACTACGGCGTTCTATCGCTTACTTGCAAAACACCTGAGCCGCGCCGGCATGTTCGTAGTACAGAGCACCTCACCACTTTTCGCGCGCCAGTCATACTGGTGCATCGTGAATACACTGGACAGCGCTGGCCTCAGAACATATCCCTATCACGTGTATGTTCCTTCGTTCGGGGAATGGGGCTTTGTCCTGGCGGGTAAATCCGACTATGACCCGCCGCCGCAACTTCCATCCGGCTTACGATTTCTTAGCGCGGCGAATGTTCCTGAACTGTTCCGATTTCCGCTCGACATGCAGCGCGTGTCCGCGGAGCCAAACCGGTTGAACGATCAAGTGCTGGTCCGCTATTACGAGCACGAATGGAAAGAGATCGCCCGATAGCGCGCCGGCTCTTCTTATCGGCAGCGCTCATCGGCATGACCGCCAAGGGCGAGCGGCGGGTCACAGGATCGTTCTTCGACGACGGTCTTCCGCAAGGGCACCAGCTCCGTGATCGCAAGACTTTTCAAAGACCAAAAGACAATGCGCGAGTGCCAGTAGTTATTGTCGGCGGCGGCATCGCGGGATTGTCCGCCGCGTGGCGTCTTCGGAAGAAAGGGTTCTCCGACTTTGTAGTCCTGGAACTGGAGGCCTCGCCGGGAGGTAATGCGCGATCCGGCGAAAACGAAGTGAGCCGCTATCCGTGGGCCGCCCACTATGTGCCCGTCCCGAATGCTGAGTCCACGCTGGTTCACGAGTTGTTCCAGGAACTCGGCGTGATGCAGGACGGCAAGTGCGACGAACGATTCCTCTGCTTCGCACCCCAGGAGCGATTGTTCCTGCACGGACGCTGGCAAGAGGGGTTGGAGCCCGAGGTAGCTGCCACGCCGAAAGACCGCGAGCAGTACCGGCGATTCAATCTGCAGATTCAGGAATTTCGAGCTACTGGCCAGTTCACCATCCCGATGGAGGTCGGCGCCCGTGCTTCCGCTCTGGACCAGTTATCCATGTCAGCGTGGCTCGATCAGCAGAAATTCGATTCGCCATATCTGCGTTGGTATGTCGACTATTCGTGCCGCGACGATTACGGCGCCCGTTCGGGGAGCACTTCGGCTTGGGCCGGCATTCATTACTTCGCTAGTCGACAACACGAGGACAAAGGCCCGGTGACCTGGCCTGAAGGAAACGGCTGGATTGTTCGCGAACTGATGAAGCAGGTGGGGGCACACGTGAAAGCTGGGTCGCCGGTCTACGCTATCCGACGAGCCGGCACGAGATACCGAGTTATTACCGAGTCCACAGAATACGATGCTGACGTTGTGATTTTCGCGGCTCCGACTTTCCTGGCACCGTACATTGTAGAAGACGCGCCGGGGGCTCATGGCTTTACTTACTCGCCGTGGATCACCGCCAATCTCACGCTTGATCGCCTTCCCCGGGAGCGCGGCTCCGAACCCGCTTGGGATAACGTAATTTATGATTCGGCTGCGCTTGGCTACGTCGTCGCGACGCACATGAGCCTGCGGACGCGCATCGATCGTACGGTGTGGACTTGGTATTGGGCACTCGCCGACGGAGAGCCCGCACAGAACCGGACGATGATGCTGGGCAAAGATTGGCAAGCCATCGCGAACCTGATTCTCAACGATCTGGAACGTCCGCACCCCGATATCCGGCAGTGTGTTTCCCGCGTTGACGTGTTGCGCCTCGGACACGCGATGGCTCGCCCTGTTCCCGGATTTCTCAACTCGCCGGATCGTAAGCGCTGGGCCTCGCCCGATGGCCGCATCCTTTACGCTAACTCGGATCTGAGTGGATTTTCGATCTTTGAAGAGGCCCAGTACCGCGGCGTACGGGCGGCGGACCGCGCGCTCGCGTTACTAAGATGATGGATTACAGAGCCTGTCCGGCGCAGTAGCCGGAGGCCCAGGCCCACTGAAAGTTGAACCCGCCGAGATGACCCGTGACGTCCACCACTTCGCCGATAAAGAACAGTCCGCGCACTTCGCGGCTCTCCATGGTTTTAGCGGACAAGTGGTTGGTATCCACGCCGCCGGCGGTGACCTCGGCTTTTTGAAGACCTTCAGTGCCGTCGGGCGTGATCTTCCACGCGTGAATCTGCCGATCCAGTTCGGCTATCGCATATTTGGTCCATCGCTGAGGCGCGTGAAGGTCGAGCCAACGGTCGGCTAGGCGGGCCGGTAGCAACTGGCGCAGCAGCGATTTGGCCGCGGCCAAATCCCGTGGCTGGAATTCATGGTCTGGAGCGAGATTGATGGAGAGCGGATCAGGCTTCCGCCAGTAGGACGAAATCTGGAGAATCGCCGGACCGCTGAGGCCGCGGTGGGTAAACAGCATCTTCTCGCGAAAGCTTTGGCTGCGGTGGGATGCGACAACTTCGGCAGAGACCCCTGCCAAGTCGCTGAAGCCTGACAACGTGAGAGGGACCAGTGCCGGCCGGCACTCCCGGATGCGAAGACCGAACTGCCGTGCCAAATCGTAGCCGAATCCGGTGGCTCCCATCCTGGGTATCGACAGTCCACCTGTGGCAACGACTAAAGCAGGCGCACGGAATTCATCGACCACATATTCGGTGGTCCGGCGGACTTCGCGGACCGGCGTGTTGAGGAAGACGCGGACACCGGCGCGGCGGCATTCGTCTTCGAGCATGCCAATGATGTCGCCCGCGGAGCGGTCACAAAATAGCTGGCCCAGCGTCTTCTCGTGATACGGGATGCGATGGCGTTCTACCAGGGCGATGAAATCAGCGGGGGTGTACCGCGCAAGCGCCGACTTGGAGAAGTGGGAATTCGATGAGAGGAAGTTTTCCGGACGGCAATACAGGTTCGTGAAATTGCAACGGCCGCCGCCCGAGATGAGGATCTTCTTGCCGGCTCTCTCGGAACGTTCGATCAGTGCTACGCGACGGCCGCGCTTTCCGGCTTCGATTGCGCACATGAGCCCCGCCGCGCCGGCTCCGAGGATAATGGCGTCGAATCTACGATCTTCCGTGTTCAATTCACGACGGTAACATCGTCACACCACGGGAGCGGCTGTGCTGGAACATTTAGTAGTCGGGTTATTTCAATTCTTCTCACGACTCGGCGGGTTTGGCCTGCTGGGGCTCGGCATTCTGGACTCGTCGTTCCTATTCATGCCCCTGGGCAATGACCTGCTGATGGTGGCGTTCACTGCGCAGCGGCCTCACCGTCTGGCGCTTTACGCGGCTCTGGCCACGGTTGGTTCAGTGCTGGGGACGCTCATCACGGAATCAACCAGCCGCAAGCTCGGCGAGACCGGCCTCGAAGACCGTGTTCCGAAAAAACGGCTGGACTTCGTTCGGCGACGATTTGAGAAGCACGCCGCTCTAACGCTGATCGGAATCTCGCTGATGCCGCCGCCGTTCCCGTTCACCGTTTTCATTATCGTTGCCGCTGCGCTTCAGTATTCGCGTAAGCGTTTGCTGGGGTGTGTTGCAGCGGGCCGCGCGATCCGCTTCACTGCCATTGGACTCCTGGCCGTATTCTACGGACATCAGATTATACAAATGGCGCAATTACCGGCAGTGCGATGGGTGATTATCGGATTAGCGGTGATCTCGATTGTGGGCAGCGGCCTTTCGATTTACAAGTGGATCAAGAAGAGCCGGACTAAAAGCGAACCAGTCCGAACTTGACCGTGAGCGAGCAAGTGAGCGCCGGGATCGACTGGATGCCTGTTATGCCTCCTAATAACGAAAAGAAGCCCACTCGCGCTACCGCCAAGTAGTTGCCTGCAATAAAGGCATCTCCAGAACCGGTGTCTGACAGGGAGGTGATTGGGCCGAGAGTGAGTCCTGCCGCGAGAGCCAGCTTCTGGGCTTGAGCGCGGGCATCGGCGATAAGGTCCGTGTTCGAGCACTGCTTAGAGGCGAGCGCCTGGGGCGAGGCTTGCACTCCTTGCACGTTGAAATTTATGTTCAGCTTCTTCTGAGCAGCGGTGAGCTGGGCGATCGTAGCAGAGGTGTCGTTCAGTGGGACAGCAATCGTGTATGTTGACGGAAGTCCAGACCCGCCAGCGACGAGTTGAGCACCGGAGATACCGGCCGCCTGGAGTCCGGCGGCGATATCGGTGGGGCTCGATATCGAGAAGGTTATCTGATCGGCTTGCACATATACTGATCGCGATGCCGTGACGGTGACTGTATTCGATTCGAGTTGCCCAAATAGCAGCGATGCGGAAAAGACTCCGAGAGCTAGTATCCGCATGATCAGTACCGCGTCACTCCGAACTTAACCGCCACCGAACAGACCGGTGGGAAGGAACTGGGGGACGTCAGTATAAAGCGGCTGACCGTGGTGGGCGGAGTCCCGATATTCGCCGATGTAGAGCTCGACATGGCGAGAACGGGGCCAAGCGTGAGGCCGGCGGCGTCGGCGAGCTTTTGCGCCTGGGCCCGCGCATCGGACAGCAGGTCCGATGCCGAACAGGGCTGAGTCTGTTGTAGCTGCGGGGAGACTTGGGTGCCTTGGACATTGAAGGTGAGGGCCAATCCATTCTTTTGTTCGGCGATCGTCGCCTGCAGTTTCGTGAGCGCATTGGCCGTGTCGTTCAGCTTTAGACAGCGGCACGGGTAAGCCGAAAGCCCACTCCAGCATCGGAGGCGGAAGCACATTCGAGGGCCGGCCATCCGGTGTTGTCAGGCTGAGTCCTTGAGGGCTGCCGACGCCGGAGAAGTTCGCGGCGGTAATGCCTACGCTCTGCACCGCGGAAAGCACATCATTCAAGCTGGCGTTAATTCCGGCATCAACATACACCGCGAAGACGGCTTGGTCCGGCTGTACGTTGCTACTGCGCGTAGCGGAAACTGTGATCGAGTTAGGGTCGAGCTGGCCGAATGCCAGCGAGGCTAAGAGCGTTACCGCCAGCGTGACAAGGCGCCTTACCATCCTTGCAGTATAGTTTAGTCTACGGAACTGAAGCGCCAACTCGGATTTTGGGACGCTGCCAGTATCGTTGTCGGCGTAGTGATCGGAGCGGGTATCTTTCTGGTTCCGAGCCTGGTGGCGCGTACGCTGCCGTCCACGAACGCAATCTTCGGAGTGTGGATCTGCGCCGGGGCGCTATCGTTTCTGGGAGCGCTGGCGATGGCGGAACTCGGGGCCATGATTCCAGCCACCGGCGGTGTGTACGTCTTCATTCGCGAAGCATACGGTCCCATGCCGGCATTTCTATGCGGCTGGAGTTCGTTCCTGGTCAGCCAGTCCGCCGCCATTGCATGGCTGGGGGTGAGCTTCGCGCTGTACCTCTCTTACCTGGTCCCGCTCTCGCCGTTGCAGCATAAGCTGATCGGCCTAGCTGTGATCGGCATCCTAGCAGCTGTGAACTATCGGGGAGTCCGGCTGGGCGCCTGGGTCCAGAAGACGTTCACGCTAGCCAAGGTGATCGGCCTGGGCGTACTGATCGGCAGCGCTTATCTGACCAAGGGCCGGCCCGCCGAGGCGAACCACCTCATATTCCGGTGGAGCGATTTCGGAGTCGCGATGATCGCCTGCCTGATGACCTATGACGGCTGGGCAACGGCGGCCTCGGTTGCGGGAGAAATACGGAATCCGCAGAAGAACATCCTACGGGGGCTCGCAGTGGGCACCGGCGTCTGCATCGCGATCTATGTTCTCGCCAACGCCGCTTATGTGCACAGGCTCGGTATAGCCGCACTGATGCTGACGGACCGTCCGGGCGCGGAACTGGCGGGGCAGACGATGGGTGCGCTAGGAGCCCGCATGGTGACCGTTCTCATTCTGCTCTCCATCATCGGAGCCCTGAATGGATGGCTGCTGACCCAGCCCCGCGTCTACTTCGCGCAGGCTCGCGACGGACTTTTCTTCAGCAAGTTCGGCGAGGTGCATCCACGGTTTCACACGCCGGGCTTCTCGGTGATGATGCAATTCGCCTGGTCGTCGGTGTTGCTGCTGACGGGCTCATTCGAAGTGCTGATCGATTACGCGATGTTCGCCATCTGGGTGTTCTACGCCGCAAGCACCTCGGCGCTGATCGTGTTGCGACGAACTCAGCCCGAACGGCCGCGACCCTATCGGATGTGGGGCTACCCGGTTACACCGATACTTTTTGTGGCGACCACGGTCTGGTTTCTGATGAATATGTTGAGGGAACGGCCGGGGCCGTCGCTGACGGCGGCGGCCATCATCCTTACGGGCGTGCCGGTGTATTACCTGTGGACCCGGCTATCGAGGACCGAAGCGCCAAGAACCGCGGAAACAGCTGCGTCATGAAGATCGGGTTATCCGCCGCGCCTAGTGGGATGGGGAAACGCTCCAGCAGCGGGCGGGCCTGATCGCGCTGCCCGGCTTCGAACAGGGCCCACGCATACAAAGTGCGGATATCGGCGTCGGAGTTGGGCGAGGACTGCGCGTATATCGGCGTCAGCAAATTTACGGCCTCCGCGGGACGATTCGCGAACAGAGCAGCATACGCACGAGCGAAATCGGGAATCCGCTGACCTTCGGGCCCAGGTGCCGGGCTGACAATGTACTTGCAGATCCCGGCGATTGGAACAATAGACCCGGTGGCTAGCTGGGCTGCGCGGGCGGCAAAGTCGGCAGCTTTGGTCCGATCGCCGGAGTCCATAGACCATAGCGCCAAGTGGCACAGGGCATACGCAGAGACACTGGGATTCGGGTTTGCCGCCGCGGCCTGGGCGGTTTTCATCGCGTCCGGCCGCCGGCCAGTAATGTACAACCACTCCGCCCTTCGGAGATCGACGGAGGGGTCGCGAGCGTCGCTTCGCGGTTTCTCCCACTGGCTGTAGAGCTGGTCTGCCTCGTTTAAGTTGCCCTCCATATACCGGGACTGAGCCGCCTTCAGTAACTCCACGCCGCCCAGATAGCCGGGCTGGACACGGTAGGCGTCGAGGAAATACTTTGCCGCATCGGCAAACTTCCCGGCGAAGAAGTGCACTTCGCCGAGGGAGTCAAGCGCGTTGGGCTGGCCGGGCTGGAGAGAACGATAGCGCTCGAGTGCAACGCGGGCGCCGTCCAGATTTCCGCGATAGGATTCCGCGTAGCCCCAGTTGATTCAACAACGACGGGTTATCGGGCTGGATCGCGGCCGCGCTCTTGAAAAATCCACCGCGGAATTGAAGCGGCGCGCCGCGAGTTCCGATTGAGCGACACCTTCAATGGCCTGCACATCGGTGGAGACCAAGCGCGACAAGGCCATCAGCGCAGAGCGGCGCTGGGCCTGATCGCCTCGTACTTGCGAAGCGATCAACTCGACGCGCGCACGTTCCAGGTCAGTGAACTGACTCAGACGATCGGAGGCGCGCTTCAGAGTGTCCTGGACATCGGCGCCATTGCCCATACCGGCGTACAAGCCAAGCAACTCGCCGTAAGCCTCGCCGAAGTTCGGATCGGCGACCAGAGCGCGCCGCAGCGCCTCCACTTTTTGAGGCAAGGTAGCGGCAACTTGCGACTCACCCCAAGCACGAATCGCATCTGCATTTTGGGTACCGAAGGGGCGCGTGCGCGAGTCGATGGCGTGGGCGATGGATGCCGAAGCCGCGCTCAAATCTCCGCGAGGCGAGGCCTTGGCCGCAACCTCCTGGACGTTTCGGCGCGAGCCGAGGTCCTCGACGACGGCGTGAATGTCTAATCGATCACCCACAACGGCGTAGTATCCTTGCACCACGCGGGCGGCGCCGGTAAGGCGCGCGTTGCGAAAATCGCTGACCCGGTATGGATACAGAGTGAGCGAGGCACTGACCTGTTCTGCGAGCATGCCGGCTAGCGCGGGTCCTACCCAGTCCAAGGCGGGATCCGAAGATAAATTTTCGAAGGAAAGAATGGCGAGGCGGTCGACTGACCTGGTCTCTTTCCTGTGGCAGGAAGTGACGGCGAGCGCCGCTAACCAAAGGATGCAGAAGATTCCGACTGAGGAACCGGCCGCGGACCCGGGGGTCCGCCGTGAATTGCTCAGAGGACCCTCTGACGCGTGGCAACGAGTTCCTGAAATTCCGGCAATTCGCGCAGACCGGCGAAGTCCGGCTCTTCCTGGACCTTGTCACGCTCCTTCAGTCCTTCTTCCAGGGCTTTCCGAAGATATAGCAATGCACGGTCGTTCATGCCGTTCTTGGCGTACAGTTTAGCCTGGTAGTAGTGGAACTTGGCACGTTCCTCGACACTGCGTTCCTGGAGTAGAACACCGGCCGAACCACGATGCTCAAACACTTCGGGATCGAGCGACATGGCTTTCTCGTAAGACTTCATGGCTTCGTCGTACTTCTTACGAGCGAATTCCGCGGTGCCTAGATTGCTCCAGATGGAAGCGGAGTTGGGGGTAATCCGAAGCGCCTTCTCGATACTGCGAAATGGCGCGGCGATAGCTCTTTTTGGCGTAGTAGATGGTGCCGAGGTTGTTCATGGCCTCGGGATATTCGTGATTCAGCTTGAGGGATCGCTCGTAGTATTTCTTGGCGGCATCCAACTCCAGCATTTGATGGTAGGCAATACCGGTCTTGTTGACGAGCACAGCGTTTTCCGGTCCCGACTGATACGCGTCTGCAGCTTCCCGAAACATCTTTCGGGCCATATAGATGTCGCCGCGCAACTCGGGCGAGATCGCGTTCTCTTTCGCCGGCGCCTTGGGTTGAGCGAGACCGTCTTTCCTGGAATCGGGTCTGGTGTCGGCGCGCAGATTGTTAGCTGGAAGCTCGGCAACGGACTTCGTGGATTGTCCTGCGAATGCAAGCAATGAAATTACAACAAATATTGTGGAAACCATTTGGCCTCCGGTCTGGTTACTTCACTATAGCTCCAGATTGAACCGGCTACCAGTACCCTCGTGGCCGGGATGGGCGGAGCCAAGGTCGAAAGGCGGCGGGTCCGGCATCCGAGTGGTCCGCTCAAGTTGCTGTTTCAGCCAGAGTTTCGCTTCATTGGCTTTGTTTCGCACATCGCGAGAACGCGCCTGAGTAAGCTCGCGGTGGGCACGATAGTAGGACCTTTCGGCGGCTACGGCGTAACGGTTCAGCAGCGCCAGGACGTCGCTGCACTTCTCTGTCAGTTTCGCGACGATGATGGCGTCTGGGTTTGTTTCGTCCACGCCGGATAGCAGTTGCTCCAGGGCGAGAGCTTCGAAGCGGCGAGTGCGATTCAAGCGCCAGCGGGACTCGGCTATTTGCGCGTTTAGGAACGACTCGTGGGTCGTCTTCGGGGTGAATTCCTGGCGATAGGCTTCGAGTAGCTGGTCGAATTCGGCCTGATCCTCATGCGGGAGCACGACGAAAACGGAGGAAAGGCCGTGCCGCGTGGCGTTGTGCGAAGACCTTTGTTTTCCAGCCGGCGTTTTCGGGCCGGTGCTGGATTGCGCATTGCGCTGATTGGCTTTGATTTTTCTGGCTGAGACCTGCATCGCAATTTGAGCGTAGCGTGACAGGAGCGGTTGACCGGGTTGGGCGGGCATTAGTTGAGACCTGTAAGTTGTTGGAATTATGGTTCCGGGTGGCGGGTGGAGAAATATTGATAGCGGCGTGACTCGGCCCTTTGCCTCATCTCCGGACGGTCAGGGTGCAGATGGTGGGTGTTGGTGGTTCCGTCTGATGTAAGTGGTCCTCTCGCCGAAGCGGCGAGTACGGCGATCAGCCCCGCTAAGGGGTGTCCTCGGCATTCTGGGCGACCATGAGGCGGTACCCGTCCGGGTCAGCAAGTTGAAGCTCTCCCTTAGGGAGGTAGTCAGGGTATCGAATCGGCCCTGGACTCTGTCCAGCACGCACAAGTTCCTCGCGCATCGCGGCGAGGTTGGTCGCGTAGAGGTACAACACGAGTTTTTGTGTGTCCGGATCGATAGCGCCATCGCTGCGCGTCACCATGAGGTTGGGACCGCGACGCCAATCCGGAACGCCAGGGGCATAGAGCCCATGCCCAGTGCAGGAGACCGCTTCTCGGCACTCGATTCCCAACTTCAAAGCCGAGCAATCTGTAAAAAGCGACGGAGCGTTCCACATCCACGACGGCAAGCATCGGGACTAAGCCCGTAACAGGCACGGCCTTCTCCTCAATCTCCTGATTATCGTCTGGAGCCATGATTTCTATTTTCTGGCGGCCGCTTCTTTTTGCGCGATCGATCCGCGTCCGCGAGAACGCACTGTCGAGCAGCGGCAAGCAGGTCACGCATTTGGTCGTGCTTCAGGCGGGCTAGCCGGACGAGTACGACGGGGTGCTTCACGTAATGGTCCGTGACGTAGTAGGTTTCCGGGTCGTCAGTGAGGAGCGCTGCGCGGTGTTCGAAATCGGTGCGCAGGACAAGCGACCCTGGTTCGGCTGACCGGTGGACAGCAAGGCACGCGACTAGCCGATTGCCGAGCTTCAGCGCCGGCGAGCCGTAGATCGTGCTCTCCTGCAGGCCCGGGAACTCGCGCCCAAGCGCGCGCACGTCTTCGAAGTTCACGACGGTCCTCGGATCCCCGATTACCGAGTATAGGCCGTACCGGGTGGCGTTGTGTGGGGAACGCTGTTGGCCCGCGGCGTTTTCGGGGCATGGGCGGTGAATGTTTTGTAACGGGCTATATCAAGGGAACCGCCGCCATCAGCAGATCTTCCGATCCTATCGAACGCGTGATGTGGCCTTTTCCCGTCACATCTTCGAGCAGAACGATTTGACCAGGAGTCATGAGAAGCTTCTTGCCTCCCGCGATCTCCACCTCACATTTTCCCTTGAGCACAAGAATGTACTGTCGGTGTGCCGGATTATGCCAGTCCTGAACCTTCCCGCGGGTCAGCCGGAGGAACTGTATGCCCGACGCTTTGAACGCCTCCGATTGTTCGGCGAAGGCGTACGCCCCCGACGGCGTCAGCTTCAGTTCGAAGGTGTCCGCGAGCGCTGGACCATGCGAAACGGAGTACAGTCGCATCACCGTGACCGGCTCGGACTGCTGACCGAGAAGGCAGCCCGCGAACGCCACAAGAATTAGCCAAGTTACAATCGGACGCAAGGTATTCCCTCCTGACCGACCAATCTATCGCACTCCAGAACGATCCCAAGAACGCTTTCGCCAAGGCAACATTCCACTGTGAGGCGTCGAAAAGCTGCGCACCCTAGTCAATCGGAAATAGGTCAGGCCAAAAGCCGGCGAACCGAGGTGCGGCCTATTTCAAGCGGCGGGCAATCTCGGATTTGCTGTTACCGGCACGATGTAGTTCCGGATTTCCGCAGAGTGTATGGCCGCGGTTGCCGGCCGACCGAGCCGTTTCCCGTTCTCCAGTGCATGAGCCAGGCCCGCCCGAGTTCGTTCCCGCAGGACTTCTCTTTCGAACTCGGAGAGGATGGCCGGCAGTCCGGCCATGGCGCGACCAGCGGGCGTGGCAGGTCCAGTGCCTCGGTCAGGGAAACGAACCCGACACCCAAGTGCTCCATTTCGAGCAGGGTGGCCAGTAGATCCGTCAACGGCCCCAACGTCCAGTCGCCAAACCAGGACCCCGTCGATCTCCCGGCGGCAGGCTGCCTCGATCAGTTTCTCGCGGGCTTCTCTCCGGACGGCACCGGAGTTCACCTCGCGGACTTGCAAGGCATTCGGCCAGCCCCGCCGGGCGGCATACTCCCGCATCGCTCGATTCTGCATCGCCAGAGTCTGGCTGGTCATTGGTGAAATCCGGGCGTACAAGCCCACTCGAAACATTTGTGCGAGCTTGCGTGCCTGGCCAAAACGGTGGTACGAAGGATCGAGGCGAGTGAACCTGCCGGGCGGCGCGTCCCACCGATGGAAGACTTACGGCTGGGCCGACGAAGCCGTCGGAGTGATCGCCGCCGCGCGGGAGATCGCCCATACTGCGGGCCGACGAGAGGTCTCCCCGGCAGATCTGGCGAGAGGAATCTTGCACGAAGAGAACACTCTGGCAGGACGCCTATTACGCGAGCACATTTCCGATCGGCCTGGAAGGGCCCGGCATCGTGGGGTGGGCCGTAGCAGAAACGTAAGCACCCGGCGCCGGAGAACCCGATATTGGACAGATGAGAGCTGTCGAGGCGGGCAGGACGAGTGAGAGGAAGTGGACAGAACCCATGCGGCAACAGCAGCAGAGCGGGCTTCGGTCAGCGCTTCCTGCCGTGATCGCAGCGACCAAGCCTTCTGGCGCAAGCTGCTCTCCGAGCGTGAGCCGGTGCGATTCGCTCGGTTGCAGCCGGCATCGCCTTCTTCGGCAGCGATCAGGGCGGCAGACCGCGGCAGTGCTGCTTCGTTACTTCGTGTGAACTGGCGGGGATCGATCCGTTTGCCTGGTCCTGCGATGTGCCCGGCCGAGTTGCGGAACATCCGGTGAAACGGCTTGAAGAACTGCTGCCGCCGCCGGGCTGTGGTGCACCCGTAAGCCCGTTGTCATCCCTCCTATGGTGTCGGAAGCGCCGCTCCAGACCGGCAGACTCGTTCAACCGCTGGGTTTCGTCTCAACTTCAGAGTGTCTGACCATCTGTTCAGAGCGACGAGTTAAATTGCGGCGGCGTAGGGGCGCACCGCGGGTGACCGCCACACCGACGCATCCCGCCTCGAATTTTGGGATTCCCTGTCAGGCGGACGTGCACTGCAAAGTGGTATTTTCCTCGTGTGGACGAAGCACAGCGGCTACGCGAAATCGTTCTTGATTCGCTCGACCAAGAGCAGGATGCGAACGGTTTCGCCCGGCACGCTTATCGAAGCCGGACGCAGTTTTATCGTGTGTTCCGGGCAATGATCGAGGAGACGCCGGTTGCCATGCGCCGGAGGCTGCTGCTGGAGAGGGCGGCATGGCAGCTGTCTCGCACCCAACTCTCGGTGACAGACATCAGTCTCGACGCGAACTACGGATCGCTGGAAGCGTTCACCCGGGCGTTCCGAAATGCCTTCGGTGTTTCACCGAGCCTCTATCGCCGCATGGGGGCGACGTACACTCACCTCCACACAGCGAATGGAATTCACCACCGTTCCGGTAAGGATGACACGAAAGGAGCTGGTCGATTCATGGATCTCTTTGATATCTTCTCTGGCCAGGAGTCCTGGCATACACGGCGTCTTCTTGATCTGGCGAAGACGCTGAACGACGAACAGTTGGACCGCCCTCTGAAAAACCAGATACGGTATTTCCCTGGGATGGCCCGGATCAGAGCCTGCGCCAGCTTCTGGACCGGATGGTGCAAACCAAGGAAGCCTGGGCCGCGGCACTGACGTGGCGGCAGTACGCCGCTGTTTGACAATGCCCCGCCGGAGGACCGAACTCCTTCGGCCATGCTGGCGCGCCTGGAGAAAGCGGATCGCAGCGTTCCACAGCGTACTCACAGATGTCCGCAATCGGAGCGCTTGGGAGGACACGTTTGTCGATGCGCTATGCGAACCCCCGGAAACCTTTACCTTTGGCGGCATGTTCGCACACGTAATTACCTTCAATGCCTACCGGCGGATGGTTGCCATCGATGTGCTGCGGGGACTGGGAGTGAAGGTGGAGGGTGTTGGCTGTCCCATGGAGTACCTCGAGAGCCTGACGAAGGCGTGAGACCCGCCAGTAAAAGCATTCCTCGCGATCGGTCGGCTGGATTTACCGATTCCGAAAGGCGCCATCCGGGCCTGACACTGTAGCGAGGGAACATGTCCAGATTGCTGACCATACATGAAGGGGCCAACGGTCCGGAGCGGCGATGGTCGTTTCCCAGGGACGCGAGCCTCATGGGAAGGGCCACCCGCTAAAATCGAGCCATGACATCGCGGAATCCGGCGGGGCACAGCGCGGGTGATCCAGGTTCGGTCGAATCGTGGCTGGTCTCGGCAGGACGAGACCGCCGCCCGGGCTCACCGCTAAATGTGCCGCCATGCCCAGCGTCGAACTTCGTGCTAGGCGAGCGGCGTGCTTACTCTCGTGACGACGGCACGCCGGGGTGGGAGGCACTGGAGGAGATCGTCGGCGGCCTTGAAGGTGGCTCTTCGGTCTCCTTCGCGTCCGGCATGGCGGGGATTGCGGCGATCTTCGATCAACTGCCCACGGGATCGGTCGTGGCACTGCCGGGCGACTGCTACCAGGGTGTCGCGGGTCTCGCCGCCGCCGGCCAAGCGCGTGGCCGCTGGACCGTGCATCGCATTGATGTGGCCGACACCGGGCGCTGGGTCGAGATGTGCGGCGTGGCCGACCTGATCTGGCTGGAGTCACCGTCGAACCCACTTCTGGCCGTGGCCGACCTGGACCTTATCTGCACAGCACCGCGCAAACCGGGTGCGATTGTCGGCGTGGATAATACCTTCGCAACGCCGCTCAATCAGCGCCCTTTGGCGCTCGGCGCCGATGTCGCCGTGCAATCGGTAACCAAGTTCATCGGCGGACACTCGGACCTGCTCGGAGGCGTCGTGACCGTGCGTAATACGAATCTGCTCGCAGCGCTGCGGCAGTCCAGGGAACTCGCAGGCGCAACGCCCGGAACCCTCGAAACGTTCCTCGCCGTCCGTGGGGTTAGAACGCTGGCCGTGCGTTTGGATCGGGCGCAGAGCAACGCAATGACGGTGGCTGAACGGCTTGCGCGCCATCCAAACGTCACGCTGACGCGCTATCCCGGCCTGGCTAGCCATCCGACCCACGAGGCCGCCCGACGCCAACTCAAGGGTTTCGGCACGGTTATCTCTTTCGACGTGCGGGGCGATGGCGCCGCTGCCGACGCCGTTTGCGGCGGAGTGCAGCTGATCCAACACGCCACGAGTCTAGGTGCGGTGGAGTCCACCATCGAACGGCGGGCCGGAATTCCTGGGCAGGAGCACCTGCCCGCGACGCTGCTGCGGCTGAGCGTTGGAATCGAAGCCGTCGAGGACCTTTGGGCCGATCTGGATCGAGCGCTACGCAACGTGCCGGAAGCGTAGCGCTGGACGCGCAGGGGATGGGCCTCCCCCCCGGCGATTGCGTATTTTGCGGTCACACCGTCCAATCAACTGGTGGCCGCATTTCGCGCCACTCGTCTCTTGAGCCCGCGCCATCATCGGTCTGCGGCCAGGGAGGGCCGCGGCGATGGCAAAGAAGCACTCGGGAAAGGCGAAACGGCGTGTCCCCAAAACACTCCTGCGGCTGCCGGACCTGGACCAGGCGAAGTGGGCGGTTCTGAACAGCCTTAATTCGGTAGACGCACAGCGGGGGTACCGCGACGCGATCGAGGAATTCATTGAACGGTGTTGTTCGGAGCCACGGCTCTCCTTCAGCAAAACCGTCGTCCTCCGTTAAGGTATCCACCTTGAATCTCGCCATTTGGCATTCGGCACCATCGAGCTCCGTCTCGGCGCAGTGCGCCGGCTCGCTCACGAGGCTTCTGACTGCGGGTTGCTGAGCCCTGACCTACCCGCCGGCATAGGGCGCGTAAAGGGAGTCAAGAAGATCGGCGTCCGGCTCGAGAATCGGCTGACGCCGGAACAGAGGCAGCGGCTATGGAATGCGCCTGACTCTCAGCTTTTGAAGGGCAAACGGGATCGGGCGCTCTTGGCCGTCCTGCTCGCTTGCGGGCTACGAGGGCACGAGGCGGTGAACCTGGATTTAGCCCACATCCAGCAGCGCGAGGACTCACTGGGCCATCGTCGACCTGAAAGGCAAGGCCGGCCACACCAGACAGTACCGATGCCGGGCTGGGTCAAGGCCGTGCTCGATGAGTGCCTTCAGGCCGCCCATCTGACCACCGGCATGTGCTCCGCGAGTACGCCCGTAAAGCGGGTATCGAGAACCTAGCACCTCACGATCTGCGCCGACATGTCCCCGGCTCTGCCACTCTGCGGGTGGCGAACTGGAGCGGATTCCATTTCTCCTCGCGCACGTCTCAACGCAAACGACCGAGCGGTACCTTGGCTGCAAGCAGCGCATTCACGCCGCCGTGAAAGACTGTGTGGCATCGGACCCGAAAGCTGATGTTGCCGTCCCGCGTCCGTGTAGCCCGTTAACGCGACTCTCATGGAATTTGGCGTTCGCTCGGTTTGCTGCCGTTACGGAGTGGACACGGAGACATCTACAGGTTCGGCCGTTCCACGTGGTCTACGACAAGTCGCCTCTCCAGCCCGGTCGCCGGCTCAAGTCGCAGTCCAAACTGTTCCAGCGCCTGAGCCAATGTCGGCGCTTCCGGCGCGAGCAGAAGGTGCGCCATGTCCCGGCTGCCCAGCAACCCCGGTGTCATCGCATCCGGTTTGAACGTGGCCTGCACCGTGATTCTTTCCGTGATTCCGGTTCGGTCGATCACTGGCCTGTCAAGCAGACGCGACAAAACGGCGGCGAAGGCCGACAGGCTCACAGCCTCAGCATAGATTGTGGGCGGCTGCAGACCTATCTTTACCGTGCAATAACGTTGTCCATCGGGAGGTGCAGGAGGCGGAAAGATTGAAGGCATCGGCATACATCCCGTCTTGCCGGATATGCTCCGCCTTGTTCTTGCTACATCGCATCGCTCTTTAATTCGTATACCGGAACCTGAACCGCCTCCTCACGAATCGTCAACCGAAAGCGGTCTTCGAGTACCGCCCGCAGCATTGCTCCTTCCATTGTGGATTGTGGAGTGTGCAAATGCGCGGTCCCAGTGATCTCATATAGCTCGGAAGAAAACCACGCAGGCTTGTTCGTTACCGGAACGATCGCAGGCCATGGTGACCCACCGCTGCCGCCGAAACGTACGTAGGCCCGCTGGATCAAACCTAACCCCTGTACGTCCGCCAGCGGCATACAACCCGTCCGGAGTTCTCCGGCGGAGAAACGATATCCCGCGCCCCATCTTTGATTGGCGAGATCGCTGCACTGACGTACCCTCACGGATTCAAAGTAAACAGGCGTGGCCATCCAGAGCGGGGCATGGATAGCTCCCGTGATAACAGGCAGGGCAAAGATCGCCAATCCAAGGCTGGCCAAAGCAGTCGTTCGGACCCGGCCCATCTCTCGCGGTCTGCAGTTCGTCATGATCTGCTCAATCCGCTGTCGCGTACCGCCGCCCGTCACGCCGGGCGCAGACATCATGGGCGAACACGCGTAGCTCTTGCATACCTCGACAATCGCTTCGGCATATGCACGAGGCTCGATGCCCTGCTTGACTACTTCTTCGTCGCACGCGAGTTCGCGTTCCGCGACGAGCCGCGCTCCAATCCACCACACCACCGAGCAGAACCAGAACAACAATTCGACCAGCATGTGGAGCAGAGCGAGTAAGTTGTCCTTGCGACGTGCGTGAGCCATCTCGTGCGTGAGGACGGCATTGAGTTGCGAAGAGGTGAGCCGATGGGCAATTCCAGCGGGCAGCAGCAGAACCGGACGTCGCCACCCGATCAAGGACGGCTCAAGCAACCGAGTCGAGACCCGCACTTCAATGTTCGCGGCCATGCTTAGCCGCGTGCTCGTGCGCAACGAGGTTCGCAGGCGATCCCAGTCGCGAAACCTTTGCATGCCGATGAGCAAAGACCCGCCAGCCCAGATCGCCAGGAAGGTGAGTGTCATCCGATCCATCCTGTGCGGGGCCGGGTCTTGGGCAACCGTGGATTCTTCAAGACCGAACGGCTGGAGGACCCGAACCGCGACTCCGGAAGTTCGTGGTGCATTGTGTGGGCGACTTGCATCGCGTAGAGACCACGTGAACGCGCCCAAGCTAAGGAGCAGTGAAAACGGCAGAAGGAACTTCACTGATGCAGCGAACCAGATCCAAAACCTCACTTTGGCCCCATACTGCCGTAGCGCGAGCGCAGTGACCGCGGCGACGACCGCCACAACTGTGCAATGCCAGAGGTAATTGCCGAGCGCCGTCACTTCTTTCTGCCCGCCTTCCCAGGTTTCTTCTGCCCCTGACTCAATGTGATCACGAGTTGCTCGAGATCTCGAACATCCTCGATCGTGATCTTCCCCGCCTCCGCCAGTTGTGCCATCATCGGCTGAGCTTTGCCGCCGAACATCCCAAGAATGTCGTCGAGCAGGCGCCGCCGGGCAACATCTCGTTCTATCACCGGCTCAAAAATATGAGCGTTGCTGATCTTTCGCACGCGCCTGACCGCGCCTTTTGATTCCAGCCGGTTCACTACTGTTTGAATCGTCGTGTACGCAGGCAAAGGTTCCGGGAATCGCTCGAGTATTTCACGGACCGAGGCCCGCCCGCACTCCCAAAGCGCCTCGAGAATTCGTAGCTCCAGCCGCGTAAGTTTCATCTACCTCCCCTTGACAGTCCTACGACAACATAGTAGCATCGACTGGCGACTAGTAGGAGTTATCAACCTTCGAAGGCTCGCGTCATTGACGTCCTGTGGATGCTGAGCCATCTCGCCCAGGGACAACCACTTGTTCTGTCAAGAGATAGCAAGGAGGACACAGTTGAGGAGACCGATTGGGTGGCCACTGGTGCTGGCCGTTCTGTATAGCGGCGTGGTCTCGGCAAAGGTTCAGCTTCCCGACTCCACGGCCGGACGGCTGTTCTCGGCGTGGCTGCAGACGCTGAACAAGGGTGACCGCACCGCCATGCAGCAGTTCACGCAGACGAACCTGCCGAATGCGCATCCTGGCTTCACGGGCTTTGTCTTCGATCAGACCGGAGGACTCAACGTTCAGCAGGTGGAACCGTCCACGGATTCGGAGGTCGTGGTATTGGTCCGCGCTCGCGGTCCGAAGAAGCAGCTCTTGCGCATCAGTTCGCGAATCACCACGGAAACGCCGCCGCGTATCGCGGAGATGCGCCTTTTCGACGCGGCACCTTCTCCCAGCGCCAGCGCGACATCGCACCCAGCCGCTGTCGAGAGGCCCGCCCTGACCGAGGCGGAGGCGATTGCCGCGCTTCAGGCGCAACTCGAGCGTGACGCCGCGAGCGGGCGTTTCTCGGGCGCAGTCATGGTCTCAAGGAACGGCGCGACTCTTTTCGGCCGAGCTTATGGTCTCGCGGATCGCGACAAGAACACGCCCAACAAGCCTGATACGCGGTTTCGGATGGGATCAATGAACAAGATGTTCACGGCGACTTCTGTTCTCCAACTCGCTCAGGCCGGCAAACTTGCCCTCAACGATCCAATTGGCAAATACATCAAGGACTTACCCCAACCCGGAAGTCGCGAGGACGGTGACGGTTCACCATCTTCTAACACACACCGGAGGCACCGGTGACATCTTCGGCGCGGATTTCTTCAAGCACCGGCTCGAACTCAGGACGCACGACGATTACGTTCGCCTGTTCGGAAAGCGCACTTCGATGGCGGTACCGGGCTCATACGCCTATAGCAACTTCGGCATGATCCTCGCCGGAGTCATCGTCGAGCGGGTGAGCGGACAAAGTTACTACGACTATGTGGAAGAACATATTTTCAAGCGTGCCGGGATGACAAGGACCGGCTCTCAACCGGAGGATCAGGAGGTGCCCGATCGCGCGACAGGCTACATGAGGTCGCGCGACGGCGACGGTTTGACCCCCAATACGGAGGTGCTGCGGTATCGCGGTACCGCCGCCGGCGGCGGGTACTCGACAGTCGGCGATCTTGCAAGATTCGCGGAGGCACTCCTCAGCAACAAGCTGCTGAATGCTCGATACACCGAACTTCTACTGCAGGGCAAAGTGGATGCAGGAGAGGGCCGACGTTACGCGTACGGGTTCGAAGACGAGCGTAAAGATAGCGCAGGTGCGGTGGGGCATGGCGGGAGTGCTCCCGGCATCAGCGGCGACCTACGAATCTATCCGAAATCCGGCTACGTTGTTGCTGTGCTTTGCAATATTGATTTACCGGCAGCGCAGTCGGTTTCCTCGTTTCTCGATCTTCGGTTGTCTAAATAACGGCTTTCCGGCACGGGCCCGCTACCAACGCGCCACTCGTCCTTATTACGTCATTAGGTCGTCATCGCTCTTCGGTCGAGGAGGGCCGCGAGCTGTGGCGAACAAGCAGGCGAAAAGGCGGAAGGCTGGGGCTCCCAAAGCAGTGTCGCGGCGGCCTACGAGGCGGTCGATTGCGGACTGCTAAGCCCAGATCTCGCGGCCGGCATACGACGTCTCAAGGGTGTCAAGAAGATTGGAGTCAGACTCGGGAACTGGTTGTGTCATGCGTCCGGCGGTGAGCTCGAACAGATCCAGTTTCTACTCGGGCACGTCTCGATTCAAACAACCGAACGGTATCTCGGCTCCAAGCCGCGAATCCGATGCGGTCAACGCATCGAACCCGCGGGCGAGGTTCTCGACACCACGTCCGGGTATCTGGCCATTCGCCCGCAATCCTGTCGACGAGCGCATTGGCCTGTCCGGAACAGTTGACCGGCGACAAAGCAGAAGCGTCTTCAGGACGCAGTGTTCTGCCGCCGCCGCTGCTCGCTTGCCTTGATGATTTCGCTCATGTCCCCGGCTGGCCGAATCTCGAAAACGTTGCCATACGTCAGCGCCGGATGCTGCGCCATGAGCTGTACCGCGTGATTCATGTCCCGCGCCTCAAGGACGAGAATGCCGCCGAGTTGTTCCTTGGTTTCCGTATAGGGACCGTCGGTAGTTGCGACTTTGCCGTTCTTCCAATACAGAGTCAAAGCGGTTTCCGCAGGCTGCAGCGCTTCTCCGCCAGCCCAGTGCCCGTTGGCGCGAAGATGGTCATCGTAATCAAAGCACGTGTCGAACATGGCGTTTTGTTCGGCCGCGGTCATGCCCTCGAATTTGCCTTTGTCGTAGTATCCGAAACAGACGTATTTCATGGTTCTTCTCCTGTTCCTTCTTCTCTGTAAAGAAGCCAGCAGCACAGCTTGCGCCGGCTCCGTCATCTCGTCACTACGGCGCGTGTTCCGAGGCCGCAGTGGCCAGGTTGTTTACTTGCTTCCAAACGGTTCTTCTGTCGGAGCGGGGCGGAAAGGATCTCGCGCACCTCGCCCGACGCCCTGCAGGCGACGGCACCCTTGCGGGCCCACGCCAGCGCCTCTTCTATATCGGCGGCTTCAAGTATCCAGAAACCGCCTATGTGCTCTTTGGTCTCAGTGTACGGCCCGTCGGTGACGAGCACGTTGCCGTCAGGCTGGGCCCGCAGCGACTTGGCGCTGCCCACCGGGGAAAGGCCGCAGGCGAGCTTTCTCGCGCCGGCAGCAATCATTTCGCGGTTGAGCGCGTGTATGGCCTCGATAGTCGCTTCGGTTTCGAGGGACGGGTTGTAGTCGTCGGGGCGGTAGACAGCAACTAGATACTGTGGCATGACTTTTCTCCTTGTTTTCCGTGACTCTTTTCCTGTGGCTTGTTTCCGATGACTCGTTTCCTGTTCACTCAGGAGCCTCTAGCTCATCGTCTGCTATCAGATAGTCGTTGCGAAGATCGGAAATCGACAGCTGCTCCATTTTGGATCAGCTTTTTATTTCAACTGCCGAATCCGCTCTTGGAGGAATTGCCGCTCTGGTTCCTGCTGGGTCAGCGCCAGGGCTTTCTCATACGAGGACCGGGCCTCGGCCGTCCTACCTAGGCGGCGGCACATATCTGCACGGGCTGAATGCGCCAGGTAGTAATGCGCCAATTTGCCTTGCTCCAACAGCGCGTCGATGTGCACGAGGCCAGCCTCTGGGCCATCGCGCATGGCAATGGCCACGGCGCGATTGAGATGGACTACCGGCGAAGGCTGAATGCGTATCAATTGGCTGTAAAGCGCAACAATCTGCCGCCAGTCGGTCGTAGCGGTCGATTCCGCCTCTGCATGAACGGCCGCAATCGCAGCCTGCAGTGTGTATGGGCCGAAGCGGCGGGAACCCAGGGCTTTCTCCACCAAGGCCACGCCTTCGGCGATCTGAGTGCGGTTCCAGAGCGCGCGGTCCTGATTCTCCAGTAGAATCAGCTCGCCGGTTGCTGAGGTTCTGGCGGCGCGACGGGATTCCTGCAGCAGCATGAGGGCGAGCAGCCCAATGGCTTCAGGCTCCGACTGGAGTTCAGCGAGCAGACGGCCCAGTCGAATCGCCTCGGCGGTTAGCTCGGCCCGTGTTACCTCAGCTCCCGCCGCAGCCGAGTAACCTTCGTTGAAGACGAGATAGATGACCTGAAGCACCGCGTTCAGCCGCTCTGGCAATTCCTGTGGCGTCGGCACCTCGTATGGAATCGGTGTCTCTCGAATCTTTGCCTTTGCGCGCACGATGCGTTGCGCGAGCGTTGCCGGTGTCACCAGAAATGCCCGGGCAATCTCCTCCGTCGTCAGGCCGCAGACTTCGCGCAGAGTGAGAGCGATCTGTGCTTCCGGAGGCAGAGCGGGATGGCAGCAGGTGAAGATCAGACGCAGGCGATCGTCCTCGATCTCTTCATCCTCGATCTCTTCGTTTCCGATGGGAGCGTCGTTGACGCGCGATTCCATGTGAGCGATGAGATCTCTCTGCGCTCCGTTGAAACGCGCGCGCCGGCGCATTGCGTCGATGGCCTTGAAGCGGGCGGTGGAAATGAGCCACGGACGGGGATTGTTCGGGATACCGATCTGCGGCCAGGACTCCAGGGCGGCGGCGAATGCCTCATGCATGGCCTCTTCGGCGAGATCGAGATCGCCGAGGAGACGCACGAGCGTAGCCAGAACCCGGCCCGATTCCGACCCGTAAAGGGTCTCAATGGTCTTGCTGAGTTGTTCGGGCACAGGCAGCGGCATCTATGCCAAGCTAGCAAACGGAATGGCTCGATCCAACTGCGCTCGGGCTTCCCTACGCGCAATGTCATAGGGTTTGCCATCTCTTGCGCGTCGTCAACCAAGCGCAGTATTGCCAAGTCACTCATTGACAGGGTTCTGGGCGGATGACGTCCTGTGCGGATGGTGCGTGTTCAACCACTCGGACGTAAGCATCAATGGAGTTGGTGTCAAGGGCGCTACCACTCCAGTTCAGAGTCGGAGCATACCAACCAGCGAGGCGGTGGACGAGCGGCGGCCTACATTCGTGGGGAGACCGCCGCACCTTCTTGTAAAGCAAGTCACGGCCGAGCTTCGTAAACTATGTTGAAGGGGGTTTCCGTTGCCCGCCGGAAGCGACTGAACCCGGCCGAAGTCACAACCTCTCGAATGCGCGTCTCGCCGGCTTGGGCACCTAAACACAGTCCGACTTCCTGCGATCGTGAGCACGGCGTGCACAACAGCGTTGAAAAAGAATAATAGACTCGCCCCACAGGATTCAGATTGTCCTTCAAGTGATCATTGGCAAAAGGCTCAACGATCATCCACGTGCCGTCCTTGGCCAAGGACTGCCTATACGTGCGCAGCCGCCCCAATCGGGTCGCCCATGTCATGCAACGAATCGAAGACGGCCACGAAGTCGTAGTTTTTTCCGGGAAAATCCTTTGCTTTTGACACGTCAAAGGTGAGGCGGTCGGCGACACCGTCGACGCGCGGCGGACTCGCGTGCCGCCTCAATCGACTTGTCGTGGTAGTCGAATCCGAAAAATCGAGAGTTGGGGAATGCTTTCGCCATCAACAAAGTGGAGGCCCCTTTCCCGCAGCCGACGTCGGCCACTCGCGCCCCAGCCTCGAGTTTTTCCTGGACATCGCTCAAGGCGGGAATCCATTAGCTGACAAGATTAGCCGCGTAACCTGGAGCGAAGAACTTTTCACATCCATGAAAGACGCCTTCAACATGTTCATCCCAGCCCATGCCGGCGCCAGAGCGAAAGGATTCTGAGATACGGGGCACCGCCGCCAGCGAGCCCAAAGCCAATTCAAATGCCCCGGGCAGATATGCGGGACTATCTTCCGTTGCGAGCGTGAACGCTTGTTCCGCACTCAGGCTGAACTTGTCGTTCTTCTCATCGTAGGTGATGTACCCTCCGGCCGCTTGCGAAGCGAGCCACTCGCGCACATAGCGCTCATCGGTCTTCGTCTTAGCAGCAAGTTGTGCAGAACTCATTGGTTCTCCCACAAGCGCTTTGTAGAGCCCCAACTTCTCTCCGATGACGACCATGCCGGTATGAACCGCGGCGCCGAGATCGGTCACGAATTGACCGATAAAAGCGTTCAGTTTGTTCATGTCAATTGCTGGAACGGGTGCTGTACTCATATGAATTTTGTCTCCTTTTGAATCAGTGCTTCGTCCTCTTTCGCTGTTGGCCGTCATTCTCGTCGGGCTATCCGACTCAGGGCTGTTGGCCCGCGAATGATTCGCACGAAACGTTAGGGTGCCAGTTTACGAACGCGCCCTTGGGATTGTCCTTCCACGCCCAGACATGCAGCGTGTAAAATGCCGGGAGCCCGAAGCGATTGGGGCTCTCGAAGAAATGAAAGAGCTGTCCCATGAGCTCGGGCGGACCCTGATGTATTGCATTCCACGCGTCGGCGATGAGCAGATAATCGACGCCGATCAATGGCAAGCCTCCGCTTGGCGTCGGCTCGTAAATCACGATATGGGGACGAGTGGCGTCCAGAACGCCGCTGTTCACCAGGTTTGCGTTTACATAGTGGAGGCCCATTGCCCCAAAGTCGTCGCCGCTCAGGCAGCCGAATTGAAGGGCATACCCCTCATGCTCAGCTACCGACACATCCTTGAAACGCTCTGTTGATTTGCGGACTATGCTGAGAAGCGCGCCCGCCTTGCTTTGCTGCTCCGGCGTCAGTTCGTATTGTTGTGGTGTTGGCGTATGCGAGTGGCCATCCTGCGCCAGGGCGCTCGAAGGACAAACGTTCATGAAAATCAGAGCGATCACGGAATACGCGAGTTGCGTCGCGAATCGTCTGACTTTCATGTTGATAGCGAGAACCTGCGATGTACTCATTAGATTTTTCTCCTTTGCGGGTTGGTACTCATCTTCCATTGCGGCTATTGCCTGACGGCGTCGTCGGCATCCGCATTTGCTAGAATCCGCTCTGTGCGAGCGGTTCATCGTAAGTTGCAGTCAAGAATGTGCGCCATGGAGTGCTGAGCCCTCGCCTGACAATTGCAAAGTAACAGGCATCAGGACGAGAAGTAACGAAACAAAGCCAAAGAAAAGGCTAAAAAATCAAGAAGCGCAAGCTGCTTGATCCTGATGAATGGGAGCGCACTTGGACACGAGATCCCTGAACTATCAATTTGGCGAGTTCACGCTGGACGTCGTAAGGGGTTGTGTGTTCAAGGCAGGCGAAGAGATCAAGCTTCGTCCTAAGGTTTACGATACCCTCAAGTACCTGGTGGAACACCCTGGACAGCTGATCGGCAAGCAGGAATTGATGCAAGCGGTCTGGCCCGATTCATTCGTTACTGACGATTCGCTGGTGCAGTGTACCCTCGAGTTGCGTCGCGCCCTGGATGATCGCAGTCAGCAATTGCTCAAGACTGTGCCTCGGCGCGGATACTTGTTTACTGCTGAGGTGATTCAACGCGGCACGAAGCCAGATCCTCTTCCAGCAACTGATCCATTTGACAGGTCCAGCGGTCGTGAGCTGCAGCCGGCGAAGCTTGCAGGAAGCGTCACGATCTGCCAACCCCTCGTACTTCGCTCATCGGACGAGAACAGCAGTTGGCAGATGCCAGCGAGTTGCTACTCCGACGGGATGTTCGGCTATTGAGCATCACTGGACCGGGGGGCGCCGGAAAGACCCGGCTGGCAATTGCTTTAGCCTCCGCTATTGCGGACCGGTTCACGGCGGGTGTTCAATTTGTTGGTTTGGCTTCGATCACGGATCCAGACCTGGTGGCAACGGCACTCGCGGACGCGCTCGAAATCCAGCAAGTGGCCCACCGCAGCATCCCGCAACTCATCGGCGATCAGCTGCAGAACTCGGGACCATTCCTGCTCCTGCTGGACAACTTCGAACAGGTCCTCCCGGCTGCTACCGTGGTGGCCGAAACGTTGGAGGCCTGCCCATCTCTAAAGATCCTGGTCACCAGCCGGTCGTGCTTGCGTGTCTACGGCGAACAGGAATTCCCGGTAACGGCGCTGGCGCCGAATTCCGCCATCGAATTGTTTGCGCAACGCGCCGCAGCAGTCTGGCCCGATTTCGCAATTACTTCGGAAAATGCGCCTGCGGTTCAGGAAATCTGTTTGCGGCTGGATGGATTGCCGCTGGCGATCGAGCTGGCGGCTGCCCGAACCAAGGTGCTTTCGCCCAGGGCCATCCTGGACCGGCTGCAAAGCCGGCTGCAGTTGCTCACCGGCGGTGCGCTCGACCTGCCGGAACGGCAACAAACGCTGCGCAAGACCATTGATTGGAGTCACGGTCTTTTAAATGAGGCTGAGAGCAAACTGTTTCGCCGGTTATCCGTGTTTGCCGGCGGATGCACATTGGAGGCGGCGGAAGCGGTCTGCAATACAAGTCGAGGACCTCGGTATCGATCTCTTTGAAGGGCTGTCATCGCTGGTGGACAAGAACTTGGTTCAGCGCGTGGACCGGGCCGGTGCCGAGCCGCGTTTCGCCATGTTGGAAACAATTCGCGAGTACGCGCTCGAGCGTCTCACCGATAGCGGTGAGCAATCTGCGACGCGGCGGGCACATGCGGCGTATTGCTCGTCCTGGCCGAGGAAGGAAATCCGGAACTGAGTCCGGCCGATCGGGCTCGCTGGCTGGCGCAATGCGACGTAGAGATCGATAACTTCCGTTTCGCTCTGGACTGGCTGTTTCAGACGCGGGATCTGGACTGGGGGTTACGTCTCTGCATGGCTCTGTTTCGATTCTGGGATATGCGGGAACACCTGACCGAGGGCCGTACGCGGCTGGAAACTGTTCTGCGCCTGGCGGGCGCTGAGCACTCAAAAGAACGGGCTCGGGTATTCGCATTTTCTCGGCGCCATAGCTACGGCTCAGGGGGATTACCCGGCTGCCGAGCATTTCCTGAAACAGAGCCTGTCTCTTTATGAAGAACTGGGCGATGAGCCGGGCATCGCCGCGTCCTTGAACGCTTTAGGTGTATCGGCGCGGGATCGGGGTGACTACTCGGCGGCACAGAGCAATTTTGAGCGAAGCCTTGCGTGCTGGCGTATGCTGTCGGACCGGTTGGCAATCGCGCGCTGTCTTCACAACTTGGCAGATGTGGTCAAGGTTCGCGGCGACTATCCACGCGCCCGATGGGCTCTGCATGAGGCGGCGGATATCTTTGAGGAACTTGGTGATCGCACCGGCGCCGCCTGGTCTATCAACCAGCAGGGCGACATCGCGCGGGCACAGGGCGACATGGCTGCTGCTAGAAGGTTGTATCAACGCGCGCTTTCAGTCTTCCGGGAAGCCGGAGATCCGTGGGGTTCCGCGCGGTCTCTAACGGACCTGGCCTACCTCGACTGTGCGCAAGGAAATCATCTTGCTGCACACGCGGCATGCCGCGAATCGCTGGAAATCTTTGCGGGCTTGGGGCACCGGCGTGGTATCGCCCGGGCACTGGAAGGCTTCGCTTGCCTGGCCCTGGCTCAAAATCAGGCCGAACGTGCGTTGAAACTTGCCGGGGCCGCGATCCCATTTACGCCAGTCGATCAGCGCTCCCCTGCATCCAGCGGAACAATACAAGCTGGATCAAACGCTGCAACCTGCCTGGACGGCGTTTAGTGAGGTGGAGGGCAAGCGCGCGTGGGCAGAAGGTTGTGCGATGAGCCTGGAAAACGTAATCGAATACTCTTTGGGGGAGCCTGAGTCTGCTATGGCAGGTTAGTGGGATCAATCAGACGGCGGACTTCGGCAACGCGATCGACTGGAATGCCTGCCCTACGGGCGTGCTCCCGAATGCTGTCCTCCTCTGGCGCGAGATAGACGCAGTAGACCTTATCTTCTGTGACGTAGCTATGGAGCCACTGAATCTGCGGCCCCATTTCTTTCAGCGTGTTCAATGAACTCAGCGAGATCGCCCGGATCTCGAGCTTCGGAAAGTGATCCGGCTCCAGGGATGTCGCGTTCGATTACGAATTGCGGCACGGTACTAAGACTTTAACACCGACGCTATCAAACCGCTGAGTGTGGGGCGAGCAGGTGCGACCGGCGGCTGCCTTTGAGGGACATCATGCCAGACCTCCATCTATCCTCCGGAACGTGGAGAACTGCGTTCCGCGTCTGCGAGGATTGGAAGACGATGACGGCGCACCAAGGTTTGTGCGACCTGCACTCCAGCCAAAAGCCGGCTGAACGCAGTGGAAGGGCTACGGCGTCGCGAGCGGATGAAGGCGTATCCGGAAGTCTGACTCGCCCTTGCCGGTCACCGCGTTCAGCGCTCCTCCGCCGATCTTTCGGTCTACGGCGGAGAGCATGTGACAATCACCTAAGGTCGCATTCCATTTCCCTTCCGAGTGTGCCGCCCCGCATGAGCGAGTGGTCGCTTAACGCCGACTTAACGGAATTCATATCGATGGAGAAGCGGCACTTCGCATCGGACCTGAGCAGTCTCTCGTAAGGTTCGTTGAACTTTTGAATTGGATCACCTCTACATCCGCGGTGATGTTATGAGCGCCGCAAGAATCCAGCATCTCCTGACTCTCGGGGAGGCCGCCGATATTCGAGGCGGAAAGGCTGCGACGGCCCATGATAAGGCCGAACGGAGACGCTCAGCGGCGTCGAGGATGAGTCGAAGCTGACCGCGTGCTTCTGCATCTCGTCCGCATCCCGGGAAACGGCCACTTCGTCGGTGCCGAGCCGGAGAGCGTCCTCCTTCTTGTTTTGCGAGGTAGTGAAGACCACGTGCGCTCCCAACGCATGAGCAAACTTCACGCCCATGTGACCCAGACCGACCTTGTCCGGGGAGTTAAAGGTGAGCGTCAGGTTCCGGCAGAAATTCTCAAGTCCAGCTTTGCAACGTGGGCAGGTGCGGTCCGAGTCGACCAGGCAGCCGACCGCGGCGAGGTCGCCGGGATTGTATCCGGTGACAGCCGAGCCGACGTTGGTGACACGCCCTAGGATCTCATGGAAGAGGACAATCGGGTAGACAGAACTCACTCCACTCGTTGCGGACCGAATGGAGACCGGAGTGGCAGCTGCCGCAGAACAGGATTTTGATCTGCAGGTCGTGATCGGTTGGGTCGCTACGCGGAATGGTGGCCGGGGCCAGTGGTGATGTCGCACTCGTAGCGGAGTACGCCTCTGTGTTGTACACGATGTATTTTGTGACTCGCTTTCTTTCGGCCCTGAGTCAGGCCTCGTATTGTTGGTCGCTGACGTGTTCCATCCAGTCGGCAGCCTTTCCGTCGAGCTGCTCCTGAATGGCGATATGGGTCAATGCCGTGGTTGGCGCGGCCCCATGCCAGTGCTTCTCACTGGGCGGAATCCAGACCACATCACCAGGGCGAATTTCCTCAATTTGCCCGCCCCAGCGCTGTACGCGGCCGCAGCCCGCCGTGACGATCAGAGTCTGACCGAGCGGGTGTGTATGCCATGCCGTACGGGCGCCGGGCTCGAAGGTGACGCTGGCGCAGAGAACACGCGCAGGAGCGGGTGGATTCAACAGCGGGTCGATACGCACTGTGCCGGTGAAATACTCCGCCGGTCCTTTGCCGGAAGGTTGAGAACCACTCCTTTTGATGTCCACTTTCAAGCCTTCTTTTTCCAATACTCCAGCGTGGGACCGGTATAGACTCCCGAGCCACCGATGGCTCGCTTCCGAACATCCGCAATCTCTTCGGGGGTCATCTTCCTGAAATTCTGGACAGTCCGGATGTTGTCTTCCATTTGTCCCTGTGTGCCAGCGCCGCAGACCGCGACGTGTACGCCCGGCTGGCTCAGCACGTATCTCAGGCATTCGGTGGGGCTGAGCGATCTTAGCAGGAACGCCTTGCCGAAGACCTTGATTGCCTGAACGCCAACGCCATACTCCTTCGCTACGGGAAGAGCCGTTTTCTCAAAGCTCAGGTAAGCATGGTCCGCCGCGTGTATCGGCATTATCACTGTGTCCCACTTGTTGTACGCCTTGAGCAATGCCACGTGGGCCTCGGGATCGAAATGGCCAGTAAAGCCGATGAAGCGGCATTTGCCAGCCTTTTTTGCTGCCTCAAACGCTTCCATAGCGCCGCCGGGGGCAAGAATTTTGTCGAGGTCTCCCTGGTTCTCAATGGAATGCATCTGCCAGAGGTCGACATGATCGGTCTTCAGCAACCGGAGGGAGGTCTCCAACTCCTGCTCAGCGTCTTTCGCTGTACGCTTTAGAGTCTTCGTTGTGAGAAAAATGTTCTTCCGGATACCGTCGAGACCGATGCCGTAAGCTTCCTCCGAACGCCCGTTCCAATAGGAACGCGCGCAGTCGAAGTAGGTCAGGCCAAGGTCGTACACCTTGCGGACGTGCTCCGCCGCGGTCTGGACATCGGGATGGAGATCCATCCGGGCTCCGCCCTGTGCGATGACGCTTACTTTGACTCCGGTCTTGCCGAACGTCGTGGTGGGAATGTCACCAGCCTTCAGTTTCTGTGGCGCCGCAGATGCGCCTGTGATGGAGATACCGGCAAATGCGCTGCCTACAAACTTTCGCCTTCGCATGGATTCCTCCTCTCTTCTTTGCCGTTCAGCGACCGGTCATTTGCTCGACGTGTTCCGGGTAACGAGCGCCTTGCACAGTGATTCTGGAGGCCGCGCCGGTGATATCACGCAGATCGCCGGGCGTGAGGTCGACCGACAGTGCCCCGAGGTTCTCGTCCAGGCGGTGCAGCTTGGTGGTGCCCGGGATCGGAACAATCCACGGCTTCTGGGCCAACAGCCAGGCCAGCGCAATTTGAGCAGGCGTGGCCTTCTTCCGCTCCGCGATGCTGCCGAGCAGATCAATCAATGCCTGATTCGCCTTGAGAGCTTCCGGCGTGAAGCGAGGCAGGGTGCTACGGAAGTCCGAGCTGTCGAACTTCGCGTCTTCGTCGAATCTTGCCCGTGAGGAAGCCTTTTCCCAAGGGGCTGTACGGGACAAAGCCGATTCCGAGTTCCTCAAGAGCCGGTATTACCTCCTTCTCAGGAGTCCTGGTCCACAGCGAGTATTCGCTCTGAAGCGCAGTGACCGGCTGAACCGCATGCGCGCGGCGGATGGTTTGCACTCCTGCTTCGGACAGACCGAAGTGCTTGACCTTGCCCTCCTGAATCAAATCCTTCACGGCTCCCGCTACGTCTTCGATCGGCACGTCCGGGTCCACACGGTGTTGGTAGAACAGGTCGATCACGTCGACTTTGAGCCGCTTGAGCGAGCGCTTCGGCGACCTGCCTTGATGTGCTCGTGGCCGGCTGTCGAGGCCCGAAGCCCGGCTCTCGATTGGGCTTGAGTTTGAACCCGAACTTCGTCGCGATCACGACTTGTCCTCTGAACGGAGCGAGAGCCTCGCCCACTAGCTCTTCGTTCGAGAAGGGGCCGTAAACTTCGGCCGTGTCGAAGAACGTGACGCCGCGTTCCACGGCCGCGCGGAGAAGAGAGGTCATCTCCTGTTTGTCTTTGGGCGGGCCATACGAAAAGCTCATTCCCATGCAGCCGAGTCCGAGGGCTGAAACTTCCAAGTTGCTTTTTCCCAGTTTGCGCTTCTGCATATATACTTCTTCGAAACCGTCTCTCTGTTCCAGGTTAGAGCCTGCGGCGACAGAAAAGGTATCCCGATCCTCCCGATTTATTGCCTATTCCTCTTCGAAGCTGGCAGAATCGTTCATCGCGAAGCTATCCTGAAATCAGAGAACAGGAACACGTTACTGTGAAGAAACACACGGGAGCTGCCACTCCGACCTCCGATCGAGCAAACGAATTGCGGGCTGAGCTGGCTCAGGAAGATTGCCGTGTTCATGGGATCCGCAGAGAAACGGGTAACGGACATTCCCGGTCTGACACTCGTTCGACGAACCACCCTGACGGCTCCGGCGTGCATGACCTATGAGCCGAGCGTCGCCGTAATCGCTCAGGGGCGAAAGCGGGTAGAGCTGGGGCGAACCAATTTCATCGTACGATGCATCGCGATTCCTGCTGACGTCTGTCGATTTGCCAATCGTCAGCCAAGTGATTGAGGCAAGTGAAGCGGTACCCTTTTTGGCTTTGGCACTCAAGTTCGAGATGCCCGTTGTCCGCGAGCTGCTCAGCCGAGAGGAAATTCCGGTGCCTGACCCTCCGCCTGAGAGTCCTGCCATGGCAACTGGCGAGACCACTGTGGAATTGCTCGGCGCCTGCTGCCGGCTGGTGGACCTGCTGGACAACCCGCAGGACATTCCCTTTCTCAGCGGCCTGATTCAACGCGAGATCACCTACCGAATCTTGCGAGGACGGGAAGGGGCACGTCTACGAGCAATTGCAACGTTAGGAGATCAGAGCCAGCGGACCGCAAAAGCCATCGCGTGGATCAGGGCGAATTACGCTAAGCCGCTACGGGTGGAGAATCTCGCCGAGATCGCGGGCATGGGCGTGTCCACGCTGCATCACCATTTCCGGGCGCTGACCGCGATGAGCCCCCTTCAGTATCAGAAGCAACTCCGGCTGCAGGCAGCGCGGTCACGAATGCTGGTGGATGGTCTGGACGCCGCGAGCGCGGCTTTTGAGGTCGGGTACGAAAGCGCCAGCCAATTCACCCGCGAATACAGCCGTTTCTTCGGCCAACCGCCGATGCGGGATGTCCGGACTCTTCGTTCGCCAAGCGCTCCGCCAATGGAGTCGGTCGCTGTTGGGTAAAGCTTTGTGATCGCGTTCTGAATAAGCCCGGCTGCTTCGTGGACATTTGCCGGAACCGCCAATGCGGTCTCGCCAAAGCCGGCGCGTGCGACCCTGCGAACCCGCGGTTCTGGCAGGACTATGAACGGCTGACGGAAGATGTACAGTGTCTCCCGGATTATGAGCCTTCGCTGCGCCTGCACCAAAGTGATGAAGCCGCGCACCTCCATCGCGATGGCGTTTCCTCTTGAACTGGAGGGATGATTCCGGCATACTGTTGTCAGTTACTGAGGGAAGTACATGAGCAAGCCGGTTGATTTGGTCCAGGGTACCCTGGACCTGCTGATACTGACCATGCTCAGCCTTGAGCCGATGCATGGATGGGCCATCGCGCAGCGCATCCAGCAGCAGTCGAACGAAGTGTTGCAGGTGGGGCAGAGTGCCCTTTACCCCGCCCTGCATAAGCTCGAACAACAGGGTTGGATCGAGGCCGAATGGAAGGTCTCGGAGAATAACCGGCGGGCCAAGTACTACTCGCTCACCGCCACAGGCAAGAAGGCTCTGGGCAAGGAAGCAGCTCAATGGGAGCGGCTGTCGTCGGCCATCGCAATGATCGTGCGACCGGTTTCACCGGAGACGCGGTGAGGCGGCTTCGACTTCGTTTGCGATCCTGGTTCCGCAAAACGCAGATAGAGCAGGAACTGGATGAAGAATTCCACTATCACCTGGAGCGTGAGATCGAGATACGTGTCGCCGCAGGGATGAGTCCTGAAGATGCGCGCTACCAGGCGCGGCGGGTACTCGGGGCCATCACGCAGAACAAGGAAGAGTGCAGGGAGGCGCGGGGCATAACTTGGATAGAGGACATCCTCCACGACCTGCGCTATGGCGCTCGGACGCTGGCGAAGAACCCCGCGTTCACCGTCGTCGCAGTGCTGGCGCTGGCCTTGGGAATCGGCGCGAATACCGCGATGTTCAGCGTCGCGTATGGGATCCTGCTGCGGCCGCTGCCCTATCCCGACGCCGAGCGGCTGGCGGTGGTGCATATGCGGTACTCTCCGCGGGATGTCGCATTCGGCACGATGTGCATTCGCGATTACCTGATGTGGAAGGAGAACAATCACGCCTTCGAAGATCCATCGATATTTACAAGCACCCGGATGGACATCGGCGGGAAGGAAGGGGTACCGGAGCAGGTGCAGGGCGCCCGGGTGACAGCCGGCTTCTTGCGGGCCTTCGGAGTAGGACCCTTGCTGGGACGGACGTTCGCGGCGGGCGAGGACGAACCGGGCAGCGACTTAGTGGCCGTACTCAGCGAAGCCTTTTGGCGGAGGCGCTACAGCGCCAGTCCGGCGGTGCTGGGGCACAGCATCCTGGTGAACGGCACCGCTGCCACGGTGATCGGCGTGATGCCCGACCAGTTCCGGGCGCCTCGGAACGATACCGAGGTCTGGACTAACCTGCCGCTGAACCCGCCCACTCGCTACGGTCCCTACTTCTATCGCGGTTTGGCGCGCCTGAGACCGGGAGTGACAATGGAACAGGCGCAGGCGGAGCTGAACAATATCGGTCAGCGTATGATGCAGCGGAACCCTTCCTACAAGCGCTTGACGCTGCCGGTACTGAGCCTGCGCGATGCGGTGCTGGGCACCACGCTGAAGCCGGCGATTACAGCGCTGGGGGGCGCGGTTGTACTGGTGCTGCTGATCGCGGTGGTGAACGTCGCTAACCTGACGCTCGCAAGGGCGACAGCCCGCGAACGAGAGATGGCGCTGCGGCTGAGCCTCGGTGCTGGCCATGGACGGCTGGTTCGCCAACTGCTCACCGAATGTATGCTGCTGGCGGTGGTAGGCGGCCTGGCCGGACTGGCGCTGGCCTGGGGCGGCATCGAACTGATCCGCGTGTGGAATCCGGGCAACCTGCCGTTCATCGAATCGGTGAGGCTGGATGGCCATGCGCTCGGCTTCATGCTGCTGGTGGCGACGTTGACCGGACTTTTGTTCGGGCTCGCGCCGGTGCTACGGGGCGCCCGGACCGACTTGAACTCGACATTGAAAGAAGGCGGGCGAACGGCTTCGGAGAGCCGGGTGCGCGGGCGTTCCCGGGCGGCGCTGGTGGTGGCCGAGGTCGCGGTGTCGTTGATGCTACTGGTGGGGGCCGGATTGCTGCTGCGAAGCTTCGTGAATCTGCAGCGGTTGAATGGCGGCTTTTCAACACAACCACGCCAGCTACTGAGCATGTTGATCTCTCCGGACAATCGGAAGTATAGCGATGCGCGCCTGGGCTTGGCGTTGTACGACGAAGTGCTGCGGCGCGCTCGTAGTTTAACAGGCGTGGAGATAGCGGCTGTAACCGATTCACTGCCGCCCGACCGGCAGGGCGATGCGGACACCTTTCAACTCGAGGGGCAGACACTCTCGCCCGGTGAACTGAACCCGATCGTAACGACGGCCGCGGTGAGCCCAGGGCTGTTTGAGACGCTCGGCGTTCCGCTGGAGAAGGGACGCCCGTTTGACGAGCACGACCAGGCGGGGTCAACCAGGGTTGTGATTGTTAGCGAGGGGTTCGCACGACGCTTCTTCCCAAACCAGGAGGTGGTCGGCAAGCGAATCAAGCAGAGCGGGCCGGAATTGGGCAACGATTGGATGCAGATCGTCGGCGTTGTGGGCAATGTGAAGTACATGGGACTGACGGTGGATTCCGACGCTGCTTACTACATGCCGTTCGCACAATCCTACGGTCAGCGAATGTTCCTGATCGTGCGTTCGTCGGGCGACGCCGGCAAGATGGCCGAGTCGCTGCGGCTGGAGATACAAGCGATAGACCCGGGCATCACGCTGGCGCAGGTCGTGACGATGGAGGAGGCGCTGGCAAAGTCAGTATCGCAACCGCGGTTCGACACGATGCTGCTGACGTTATTCGCCATGATCGCGCTGTTGCTGGCCGCAGTGGGGATCTATGGATTGATCGCGTACTCAGTGGTGCAACGCTCGCATGAGATCGGTGTGCGGATGGCCCTAGGTGCGGAGCGCGGCGACGTGGTCCGGATGGTGGTGCGCCAGGGGGCCGCGCTAGCCGGCGATCGGAATCCTGGCGGGACTCGGCGGAGCGGTGGCGCTGACGCGCTTGCTGCACACAATGGTGTTTGGAGTGGGCGTAACGGACGCGCTGACCTTTGCGGCTGCGCCGGTGGGAATGATGTTAGTCGTACTGGCGGCTACGCTGGTCCCGGCCCTTCGAGCGACTCGGATTTCGCCGGTGATCGCTCTACGGTACGAGTAATTGATGTCGCCTGGACGGCGCAACGTAGAATGGAAATGACGTGACGTCATGATGTGCGACGATCAGCGCGAATGTCGCTTGCGATCGAACGTATTTCGGCTAAGGTGAGCCGGATGATGCGCGACGCTGGGTTGATTACCGTCCTCCGCAAAGTGGCTGTTATGTCGGCGCTGGCTGGCGCTGCCGGATCGCTCACTCTGATGCTTCATGCAGGTCGTCGCCAACAGTCCCGAGTTCTGGTACTTCTATTTGCGATCTGGGTAGTCTCGCCGTTCACCGCGGCCCTAATTGCCGATTCGGTTTCGAAACGGTGGCACGTCCGTACCCGAGCGACGCTGTACATTTCAATGATTGCCGTTACGCTCGGCTCTTTGGCTATCTACGGTGGGGTTGCTTTCGAATACGTCAAAGCGAAAGCAGGCTTCGTTTTCCTTGTTGTTCCTTTCGGTTCCTGGCTTCTGATTGCAGTAGCGGTGGCGACGGCAGCGATAATTTCTGCCCGGCGGTCCAGTCGAAGCAGAACGCCCTAGCCCGTTACTGCGACGACGCGTATAGCGATCCAGCATGGCCGATAAGCGGAGTCAGGGCAACTACTTGCTCTGGAAGCTCTGCAGGCTGGTGAGGCGCAGGGATTGCCGGTACAATGGTTCGGCGTGCGAGGAAGGTCATTTGTGAGTAGGGTTCAGCGCAACAGCAGGCAAATTCGACTTGGTTCCATATCAATCTCACTGGGTGTACTGACAGGATTTGTTATTACTTCCTCAGCGTACTTGCAGCGCAAGACCGCAAAGCGTCCGCGGCAGCGCACTCCTCCGCGCGGATGGCGGATGGCAAGCAATGGACGACACGCAATCTGAACGTCAAAACTGTTTCGTCCTACTGCTACGAAGATTCGGAGACGAACTGTCTTCAGTATGGCCGTCTGTACACCTGGGAGGCAGCGCGGCGAGCATGTCTGTCGTTGGGAGATGCTTGGCGATTGCCGTTGGAAGAGGAATGGCGGCGTCTGGCGAAACACTACGGTGGAGTCCGTGAGGATTCCAAAGATGAAGTTAAAGCAGCGCACATCGCACTTCTGATAAAAGGAGACTCCGGATTCGACGCCTTGCTGGGTGGCGGGAGATCCGGAGATGGCCAGTATGCGCGGTTGCAAGCCCATGGATTCTACTGGACGGCCTCAGAAAATAATCCGGCCGTTGCATGGTACTACAACTTCGCTCATGGCTCGCTATCGCTCAATCGTCAGACCGATGGCGAGAAGCAAAGAGCATTCTCTGTCCGGTGCGTTCGGGACTGACAACCGGTGGGCCGGATGCAAGTCCTCTCTCCAAAGTGATGCGCCCAGTACACCACCGCCCCAGACTCGGCACTGGTTTTTCATCACGCCAGCGGCTGCCTCAATGCGGAGTGACAAGCTCAGAGTACAGTTTATCGCCAACAACCTTGTGAACGGCGGTGGAGGGGTGCCCCGCGTGATAGTAATAATGCGCTGCCGGGTTGGTGCAGGGCATTGCGTCCTCGTCGAAGATGGCCCGACCAGCGCACGCTTCCTTCGTGTTCTCGATTCCGTAGACTGAGGGGTTCTGCATCACCTCGTCGAAGAAAGGTCCCCAGTGGCTCAGGCGCACCTGGACACCGGCCAGTTCGGCCTCGATCTCACGCGGGATCCGCTCCAATTCAGGATTGAGGCGCTGGCCCACTTCGCTGAACGCGGGGATGGCAACAGGGAGCAGGGCGAGGCGGAAACGGCGGGCGCCGGCTGCGTACAGTTTCCTAATCTCGTCTTTCAGGTTAGCCACAGTCTCGGACGATGGAAGCCGCCGGTCATTCAGGCCGCCAGCGAGGAAAAACAGTGCCCGATCCGGATCGAAAATGATGGCTTTCGACTGTACGCGGGAGACAAATTCATCCACTTGGTCAACCATGCCGCGGCCGAGCAGCGCATTCTTCACTTTGCGTCCGCTGCCCCGCCCGGTTTGCGCTCCGCTGACAGCGAAGTTGAGGCTCTGGGAGTTGCCATCGGGGTCGCCGGGCAGGGCCAACTTCAACCCGAGACGATTGGCGAGATAAGCGACGGCCGTGAGCCCATCACCGTCCAGATAGCCTGCACCTGTATCTGAGTAGCTGTCGCCAAAGACGTAAATGCGGCTGATGGGTTGGCCTGCTGCATTCAGGAGCCCGGAGGAGTCCAGCCAGGAATAGAAAAGATCGATCCATTTGTCGGAGGGACGATTCGTCTTTTTCATGCCGAAGCCGTGATCGCCGCGACGGAAGATGTGAAGTTCGGCGGGGTGCCCGGCGGAGTGCCAAACCATGTAGAGCCGGGCGCTGGAATTTGGAGAGATGAGTTTGTCATCGTCGGCGATAACGATGAAGAGCGGAGGCGCGTCGTTCGGGACGGGAACTGCCGAGCGGTAGGCGGCGTAGATCGGCGCAGCGAAGTCCGGACGGCTTGCTGCATCGTGCTGCATTACCGGCCCCATGACCACACCGCCGCCGGCTGAGAATCCGGCGATGCCGATGCGGTGAGGGTCGAGCGACCATTCGGCGGCGTGCCGGCGAACGTATCGAATCGCCTGGCGCCCATCTTCCTCGGCGAGGGCGATGGCCGCTTTGGTCGCGTCATCATAGGCCGGCGGGTTCTCCGACCTGGTATCAGTGGCGGCCAGCGTCTTTCCGAGATCTCGAAGGTAAATGCTCATGGCGGCTTCTTCTTCGGGAGTGTGTAGCAGCCGATACCTGAGGACGAAAGCGGTGATTCCACGTTCAGCGAGCCAGCGCGCCATGTCCACGCCTTCGTAGTCGACCATCAAGAAGCGGAATGCCCCACCGGGAGCGATGATGACGGAGGTACCATTCGCTTTCCCTACAGCGGGCTTGTACATGGTGAGCGTGGGAGTGACCACATTACGGATCATGCGGTTGCCACCGCGATTCTCAGATTGCTCATGCCAGTTCCAGCCTTCCGATCCGGGAGGCGTTCCCGGCCAGATCGCGAAAACGCCAGCGGCCTCGGAGCTTAGGGGCTGAGGCACTTGGGCGAGAAGGCAAGCAGCGGTGGCAAAAACAAGAAAGATCCGCATCGGATCCTCTTATCTTACTCATCGCGGGTGCCACGGAGCTTCGTAATAAGAGTGGGTACAGGGTTCGCGTCACACTTCTAAACATGTTCCAGGAGAACGGCATTGCGGAGAATGTCGCCCGTATGGCGTTTTGAAGGTGTAGTAAAGCAGTTGCAGACGGCCGCTTTCATCAAGTGCGTGGTTGCGATACACTTCCAATGCGCCAAAGCTAATTCGGCACCGGAGGTTTCTATGCGTTGGAAGGTGAACTTTGCTCTAGTTGCGCTGGCCGGGCTGTCATTGGCGGCCGCGACCCTGAAATCTGAATCGGTTGGTTTCTCCGGGGAGCGACTGCATCGGATTCACGACACGATTCAGCGGCACATCGATGCGCACCATATATCGGGCGCCGTAACACTGGTTGCGCGCAAAGGCAGCGTTGCGCATATGGAAGCCCACGGTCTCATGGACGTGGAATCGAAGATGCCGATGAAGACGGATTCGATATTCCGGATCTGGTCGATGTCGAAGCCGGTCACCGGAGTCGCCATTCTCATGTTGATGGAAGAGGGCAAGGTACGACTGAATGATCCGGTGTCCAACTTCGTGCCTGAGTTTCGGGGAATCAAGGTGGCAGTCGCACAGGAAGTGAAGCCGGGTCCTCCGGGTTCGCCGCCACCACCGCAGCAGTTCTATACGGTTCCGGCCTCGCGCGAGATTACGATACAGGATCTCCTCACGCACGTATCGGGTCTTGGCAGCGGTCCGGCAAGCAGCGCCGAAATCGCAAAAATGCCCAGGAAAGACGGTGAGAGCCTGGCAGACTACATACCGAGACTGGGCACGACGCCGCTCGATTTCCAGCCCGGTTCGCGCTGGACCTACAGCCCTCTAGCGGCTTTCGACACTCTGGGGCGCATTGTCGAGGTTGCTTCCGGGCAAACGTTCGATGAGTTTCTACGCCAACACATTTTCCAGCCACTCGGGATGAAGGAGACTTTCTTTCACCCTGGCGACGAGGGTTGGCCGCGGGTTGTGACCGCGTATACGCGCGCCGACGGCGCGCTAAAGAAGGTAGAGAAGCCGAATTGGCTGGTGAGCAAGACGTATTTCTCGGGCGGAGGGGGCCTAATGTCGACGGCGCACGATTATGCTCAGTTCGCGATGATGCTGGCCGAAGGCGGACAGCTGAATGGGAAGCGTCTGCTGAGTCCGACAACCGTGCACTTGATGTCCTCGGTTTTCGTCCCGGATACGCTTGCCGGCAGGCAGCCGGGCCGAGGCTATGGCCTGAGCGTACAGGTGGTCAATGACCCTATCGCGGCGGGCCAGCGCGTTTCGCCCGGCAGCTATGGGTGGGACGGCGCTTACGGTACGCACTTTTGGGTGGACCCGAAAGAAAAGATCGTGGGAATAATGATGGTTCAGACCAGTAACCCGGACCGGCAACTGGACCGCGATTTCGAGGGTGCGGTGATGCAGGCGGTCGTAGAGTAATCACAGAGCCATCCAGTGTTCATCGGCATGAGAGTCGTTACTCCTCCCGCAGAGCTCTGGTCGGATCGATACGGGAGGCGTGGCGCGCTGGTGCGAAAGCTGCCACCAGGACCACTGCCGTCAGCAGCAGGGGCGTGAACGAGAAAGTGACGGCATCGAGTTCTGTCACGTTGTACAGCATAGATCGAATGTAGCGGGTGAGCGCCCAGGCGCCGCCGAGCCCGGCGCCGACGGCAAACAACACCACTATCAGCGCCTCGCGGAGCACCATGCCGAGCACGTCGGCGGGCCGGGCACCCATCGCGACCCGAATGCCCATTTCGCGGGTACGGCGCGACACCAGATAGGAGGTCACTCCGTAGACACCGGCGGCGGCGAGCAGAAGTGCGATTACGGCCAGACTGCCTATGACGCCGAGTTGAAACCGCTCTGGAGTCAGGGCAGCCGCGCGACGCTCATCCATAGTCTTCGCATCGAAAACCGGCTGATCACGATCGACCGCGTGGACCTGATCTTCGGCGGCGCGGATCATGGTTTTGGGATCAACGGCGGTGCGGATGATAAAGCCGGCGCGAAAAACCCGGCTACCTTCGCAGGTGCAGCGATAAACCATTGCAGGGGGGTCCGTATCCAGTGCAGCGCCGCGCACGTCTCCCACGACACCGACGATTGTCCAGGTAACGGAGTTGTGGTCGGGACCGAAGGCGATCTGCCGACCCACCGGATCCTCCTCGGGAAACAGCTTGCGGACAAACGCCTGATTGACCACGACAGGCGCGGCGGAGGCTATCCCGTAATTGGTCAGTTGCACGGGGCGCGATGAATCGAGCGGATCGAAGATGCGCCCCCTGCGCAGCGGAATTTCCAGAGTGTGAAAGAAACCGGGGCTGACTACCGTGTTGTTGATGATGGGCCGTTCGTTAAACGGCACCAAGACTCGACCCACTACGCGAATTCGCCCACTCATGTAGAAATCTTCTTCGCTGAGCGGAATATCGGTAAGTAACGCCGCGGACTTGGCCATGGGCAGTTGCTGCAGGCGGTCGAGCACGGAATGGTAGAAGGTGGAGTAGTCGTGATCGAGCGGTCCGATCGGGTTTACTCGAAAGGTAAGCAGATGGTCGGTCCGAAAACCCAGGTCGGTATGCACAACATTCAGGAAGGTGCGAGTCAACAAACCGGCTCCAATCAGAAGGATCATGGATACGGCCAGCTCCCCGACCAGCAGTATCTTCCTCAGCCGGGACGCACCCGGGCCTCCGCTGTGTGTCACATGACCGGACTTGAGCGATTCGTAAATCCGGGTGGCCGCTGCGTACAGAGCCGGCGCGAGGCCGAATAACAGGGCAGTGGCGAGTGTCAGGGCAAATGTGAAGCCGAGCACTCGCAGATCCATCGAAACCGGCGGATAGCGCAGCAGCATGCCGGGCCGAGCGATATTGAGCAGGTAGACGGCGAGCCATGAGAGGCCCACACCGATTAGAGCGCCGGGCAGAGCGAGAAGCAGACTTTCCGTCAGCACTTCGCTGACGATGCGGCTGGGGGATGCGCCAAGCGCCAACCGGACGGCCAACTCACGCCGGCGGCTCGTGGCGCGCGCGAGCAACAGATTCGCGAGGTTTACACAAGCGATCAGCAGGACCAGAAAGGCGGCGCCGCTCAGCACCAGCAACGCCGGCCGAATCTGACCGGTCAGGTGCTGTTGCAGGGGACTCGCGCTAATGTTCAGGTCCCAGCGGAACTTCGTCGGAAAGATGTGATATTCGGCGCGGAGCATTTCAGCCAGACGATTCAGATCGGTCTGTACTGCCTGCTGAGAGACGTCTGGTTTGCGCCGAGCGAGGATCGAGACCGTGAAGATCGGACGCGAGGGGGTGATTATTTTTTGAGAGGACTCGTCGAGCTGCAAAGGCATCCAGACCTGGGTGCCGCGTGGGAAATCGAAGCCCTGGGGCATGACGCCGACGATGGTGCGCGCCAGGCGATCCAGGGCGATCGTAGTTCCAAGGATTTTTGAGTCCCCGCCCAGGCGACTCTGCCAGAAGGCATAGCTCAAGACCACAATTTTGGGCGCATGGCTCCCTTCTTCTCCGGACGCAATATAACGCCCCGTGGCCGGCTGCTTGCCCATCACCCGGAAGAACGATGCCGATACCAGTGCCGCGTCCAACTGCTCGGGTAGTTCCACCCCGGTCCAGTTTGCCGTGATGGGAGTGACCGCCGCGACCTCTTCGAAGACGCGGCTCCAGTCGCGCAGGCGGTAATAGTCGGGCGCCGTGCCGATATCCTGCTGACCCGGTCCGGAGCGCTCGGCGATCCAGTCGATCAGCTCGGAGCGAGGGTACGGGAGCGGGCGAATGAGGATGGAGTTCGCCACACTGAAAAGCGTTGTGTTTGCGCCAATGCTGACCGCAAGTGTCAGGGTGGCGGAGAGTACGAGCAAAGGATCGCGGCGCAGGCTGCGCAGGATGTGCGGCACGTTATGGAACCAACCGGTGGTCACGATGGTTTCTCCCAAGAGTCGTGGTGCGCCCAATAGACTACATCATGACGCTATGGGATCCAACAGCGGGTGCGCTGCCGTTTAGCGAACTCTTCCCTCTAAAGCAGCCGGGGCGAGCTGGGGTGGAGTAGGGTGATGCAGAAGATATTTCTTCAACCCGTCGCGTATCCAGGCTTGCTTGAAACCGGCCTCCTGCATGTAGCGCCACGCGTCTGGCGGCGACATCCCCATGAAATACATTTTGTACAGCGCGGCCACCAGGGCCGTCCTGTCACGCCCGAGAGCGCAATGAAAGTAGATAGGCCGGTAACGAGTATCTCTGAGGATTGTTAGAATCGATGCGATGTGCTCTTCGGAAGGCGGGACTGGAGAGGCGTTGATACGCGCATGTATGACTTCCATGCCATACCGCCTGGCCCTTTTTTGCTCGCCGCGCTGCAGAATGGGAAGGAGCTGTAAGTCCAGGATGTATTTCACATGGCGCGATTGAAGCAATTGGTAGTCGGCGTCGGCTCTGGGCCTGGAGCCCTTGTACACCCCATCGTCCACCTCCCCGAAATGAACAAGTGTAGAGCCGGCCGCGGTCTGTTCGTGGGATGAACCTGACGGCTTTATGTCCGTGGACTGCTGCGCTGGCAAGTCACGCCCGCATACGAACAACAGCGAAAGGATGGCGGCAGAAATTTTAGGTTTGATCACGTCGCGGATAGCTCAGTTGAGTGGGATTTTTTGGGTCGTGCTCGGATCGGGCGTGTCTTCAACAAATCGTCTTACGATCCCAGAATAGCGCGGAGGGATTCAAAGCTTAATCAGGAACAATGATCAATACAGCAGTGCGGCCATTATGGCTGGATGCGCCGCCCGCTGGTGGGTTTCCACGCCCAATAGTTCTTGAGAACCTGGGACAGGACACGCGAGTACAGTCCCGCTGTCATGGAACCGAGCCGGAGCGAGGAATCGAATGGGCGATTTAGGAAAGTTGATCGAGGCAGTGAAGCAGGGCGACCGGGAACGTGTGAGGGCGATCCTTGACTCAGATGACGGACTAGCCAACCAAAGCGACGAGTCAGGCGCAACTCCCCTCCACTATGCGGCACTGAACGGGAATCGTCAGATCGTGCAGCTCCTGGTTGAACGAGGGGCTGATATCAACAGGACCGACAGTCAGTCCGGTGCTACGCCATCAGGTTGGGCGATTGAGTGTCTGCGCGAGAGGGGTGGATACCTCGCCATCGAGCTTAACGACCTTGCCTACGCCATTCAGCTGGGAGACACGCGGTGGGTTGCGCGATTCCTGAAGCGGTTTCCTGCACTTCGACAAGCGAGCGACACAAATGGAACGTCGTTTCGGCGGCTCGCCCGAGAATCGGGCAACCGAGAGATTGCGGCGCTATGCGAAGTGGAGGAGGTTCCATAAGAACCGCGCGGGTAGCGGCGCACGGGGACGGAGGGCAGGCGTAGCAAAGACACAGGTTAACACTGCCTACTCGCCCTGCGTTTACCGATCGACCGGGCCGGCCTAAATGGATGCGGATGTGGAGTGCAATCTCAGCTGCTGCTAAGCTTCTGAAACTACGGGGAGTTTAGCGGCATCCCAGGCGGCGAGGCCGCCGGCCATTTCGATCAGATGGGTGATCCCATATTGATGCAGGATGCTGGCGGCGATCGATGAGCGGTAGCCGCCCGCGCAATGGACCGCAATCCGGCGGTCGCGCGGAATTTCGGCGATGCGCTCCTGCAGGTGGTTGAGCGGAACGTTCACGCTGCCGTCAATATGCCTGGCCGCCCACTCGCGCGGATTTCTGACATCCAGCAACAGCGGCGGATCGGCGCTCGCCAACTCCTCCGCCACCATCGGGGCGCTGACGCGCTCGGTCGGCCACACCAGGTCCGGCCGGCTCGCCAGCGCTTCCATGCCTCCCTTCAGGTAGCCTTTGACGTGATCGAAACCGATGCGGCCCAGGCGCAGAGCGGCTTCCTGCTCGCGTCCGGGCTCGGCGATGATGACGATGGGTTTGGCGCGATCGAGGACCGTGCCCGCCCAGGTGGCGTATTGGCCGCCGAGTCCGATGTTGATGCTGCCGGCTAAGTGATCCTTGGCGTACTCGGCGGCGTCGCGAACATCGAGAATCTGAGCGCCCGCATCGCCCATCCGGAGCACCTCCTCGAGATCGATGGGATGGAGAACCTGTTCGAGATTCTTGTCGAGCAAAGTGTGCTCTCGAGTGTTGAGAATGGCGTCGTAGGTGAAGTACGGCGGAGCGTCGGGCTGGTCGGCCGTGACGAGACGAAGGAATTCCTCCTTCGTCATGGGCTGCAGCGCGTAGTTCATCCGCCGTTGAATCTCCGAGTGAGGAGACCGTGTCGGAGGAAAGATTCTTCCCGCACAGGGAGCCGGAGCCATGGGCCGGGTAGACCAGCGTCTCGTCGGGAAGCGTCAGGAGCTTGTCGTGGAGCGAGTGGTAGAGGTGAGCGCCGAGGTCGCTGGCACTCCAACCGAGCGAAGCCCGCAGGTCGGGGCGGCCGACGTCACCAATGAACAGAGTGTCGCCGGTGAGGACGGCGTAGGGTTTTGCCGGGTCCTTCTGGAGATCGAATACCAGGATCGAGATGGACTCGATGGTATGGCCGGGAGTTTCGAGCACTTGCAGGCGCAGCCCCGGGAAGTCCAGGGTATCGCCGTCCTTCATTGGCACGAAGGCGTATTCCGCCTGGGCGCGGGAGCCGAGATGGATGGCCGCGCCGCAACGGTCGCGCAACTCCAGGTGGCCGGCGACGAAATCGGCGTGGAAGTGGGTGAGGAAAACGTGGCGGATCTGCAGACCAAATGTTTCGGCGTCGGCCAGGTACTGCTGGATGTCGCGCTGCGGGTCGACGATGATGGCGGTGGAACTGGCCTCGTCTCCGAGCAGATAGGATGCGTGGGCCAGGCAGCCCAGGTAGTACTGTTTCAAAATCATAGAAACTTCCACAGTTTAGCGCTCGGCCTTTGCAGGCGGTTGGTGGAAGCCGTGCTGGTCGCGGTAGTCGGACTAGCCGGCCGGGTTGATTGCCGCGCGTTTTAATGGCATTCTTGATCTCAACGCCGTCAAGGCAACACCAAAGGAACTGTTCAGGGGGGAATATGCGAATTCGACAGATGTTGGTGGGAGCGGCGGTCGTGGTCCTGCCAATCCTACTATTCACCACGGCCGAGACAGCGCGCGCTGATGTGACCGGCTCGCTGCTGGGCGTGGTTCATGATCAGACCGGCGCGGTGGTGGCGGGTGCAACCGTTACCGCTACAAACGCCGGAACGAACCAGACTCGCAGCACGAAGACTGACGGTACAGGAGAATACCGCCTGCTGGCGCTACCGGTTGGCCGGTACACCTTGGAGGCCAGCCATACCGGGTTCCAGAAGTTCGTTGCAAGCGGCGTGGAACTGACCGTTAATGAGCAGAGGCGGGTCGACATGACGCTGCAGGTTGGCGGCGTTGAGCAGAAGGTGGAAATCACCGCTGCGGCTGTGGCCGTGGAGACTACCGCTACCCAACTTGGACAGGTGATCGAAACAAAGAAGCTGCTGGGTCTGCCGCTGAACGGCCGCAGCTATATCGACCTGCTCGGGCTGCAGGCTGGTGTGGCGCCGACCACAACCGGGTCCATGCAACAGGATCGAGCAGTGTCCGGCGGATTATCGGCGGGCAACATCTCGGTAAACGGCCAGCGTGAAACTGCGAACGCCTTCCTGGTGAACGGAGGTGACGTCAGCGAGGGGAGAAACCTGGGGACATCGGTGATTCCCAACATCGATTCGATTGCCGAGTTCCGCCTCATTACCAATTCTTTCGACGCCGAGTATGGAAAGTTCAGCGGAGCCATCATGAATGCGGTGACCAAATCGGGCACCAACGGGTTCCACGGCGCCGGCTTTGAGTTCCTTCGCAATGACGCTCTGGACGCGCGGAACTTCTTCGATCAGACCAAGGGTGTGCTGAAGCGCAATCAATTTGGATACGCCGTCGGCGGGCCCGCGATCAGGAACCGCCTGTTCTGGTTCACGGATTATCAGGGCAACGCGTGAGACGCGAGGCCTCAGTTCAGGCCTGGTGACGTTGCCCAGCGCCGCTCAACGTAGCGGCGTACTCGGTCCCGATGCGTTCACGGACAGTGAAGGGAATGCCATGGTGGTGAACGGGCCGTACTGGGCAAGTGTACTCTCGAAGCGCCTGGGCTACAACGTCGCCGCAAATGAACCCTACAGCCTCCCGAACTGCAGCAGCAATGCAACCTGCGTGTTTCCCGGCGGGATCATCCCGGCGAGCGCTTTTTCACCCGCGGCGAAGGGAACGCTCAAGTTCATTCCGCTTCCCAACTCCGGATTAAATCGATTCGTCACCTCCGGTCAGAACAGAAAGACTGTAGATGATAAAGCCGGCCAGCGAGTGGATTTGCTAACGCAGAGCACCGGAAACTGGTTCATGTATTACATGTTCGATGACGCCACCGTCACCAATCCGCTTCCGGACAATATCCCCGGTTTCCCTACAATCACGCCATCCCGCGCTCAGCAGGCGGTCTTGAGCAACACAAAGGTGTTGGGGCCGACAGCGGTGAATGAGGCGCGCGTCAGTTTCACGAGATCCGCCGTGATCACCGACCAGCCGACGGCCGGCTTCGGCAAGATCTCCGATTTCGGCTTTGTCACCGGCCTGAATACGCTGGGTATCATTCCGTCCGGACCGGCGGGATACGAAGGACTGCCGCCGCTTTCCTTCATCAACTTCACCGTGGGCAGCCCCACTTTGACCACCTTTCAGCCGAATAACACCTGGCACTTGTCTGAAGCTTTCTCCAAGATTCTCGGCCGCCATACGATGAAGTTCGGGGGAGAGTTCCGCTATTACCAGGTCAACGAGCGCAATGTATGCGCGCCGAACGGCAGCTTCACTTTTGACGGATCGGAGACCGGAAACGACTTTGCCGACTATCTGCTGGGCGCTCCGAGCGGATATACGCAGTGCAGCTTCCAGGTGCTGGATTCCAGGTCGCACTACGGCGGCGTCTTCGCGCAGGACTCGTTCCGGATCAGGCCGAGTCTGACTCTCAATTACGGCCTGCGTTGGGATGTCAATCAGCCCTGGTACGACACTCAGGACAAAATCGAGACCATCGTTCCGGGCTTGCAGTCGACGCAATTTCCGACCGCGCCCAAAGGCTGGGTTGTCCCAGGCGATCCCGGCATTCCGCGCACGCTGGCTCCCACTCAGTACACCAACTTCGCGCCGCGCGTGGGGGTCGCGTGGTCGCCCGATTTCTCCGATGGGCTTGGCAAAGAAGATCTTCGGAGGCCCTGGCAAGACCAGCGTCCGCGTAGGTTTCGGACTCTACTACACCTCAATCGAAGACTTGCACCTGTTCTATGAAGTCGGCGACGCCCCGTATGGCCTCTACTGGCCCAGCATTGTTCCGCCACTGTTCGAGGAGCCATTCCGAACCCGGTCGGACGGGAGTTCGCAAGGTCAGCGTTTCCCCTTCGTTCTACCGACGCCAGGCGACCCGAATAACAAGACATTGGACTACTCGGTGTTTCTTCCGATTCAGGGCTCACCCGGCTACGACATCCACAACACGGTGCCGTATGCCGAGCACTACAATTTCAGCTATCCAGCGCCAGTTGAGCGAATCCACCGTCATGACACTCGGCTACGTAGGAACGCAGGGCCACAAATTGATTGCCCAGCGTGAATCCAATCCCGGCGATCCAGCGCTCTGCCTGAGCCTGCGCGGAAGCGGGGTGCTGGCGGGAACACCGCAGTGCGGACCGGGCGGAGAACTTGGCGTCTACACCAGACCCGACGGGTCGACCGTTAACGGCACGCGAGGCCCACTAGGGCCCGATTTCGGCAGTAATTCCTACACGTTCGAATATCGCGAATTCCAATTACAATGCGTTGCGAGGCCACGCTGGAGCGGCGAGCCGGCGATCTTGACATTCCTTGCGGCGTATACCTACAGCAAAGCGATTGATAATTCCTCGGCTTACGGGCAGTTTGTCAATTTCATGAACTATCGCAAGAGCCGCGCACTCTCCTCCTTCGACCTCACGCATAATTTCGTGGTGAGTTATAACTACGAACTTCCGTTCCGGCGCGCTTTCTCCGGCGCTCCCAGGAGATTGACAGAGGGCTGGAGCGTCAACGGAATCACGCGGTTCGCAAGCGGATTTCCAGTGACCATCACGCAAAGCGGCGACCGGTCGCTCACTGGCACTTCCGGCGTCGACGAGCCTGATTTCATCGGCGGCCTGGTGTTTCAACGATCCCCGTAATGCAGGGCCGGATGGCGCCCCCAATCGATATTTCAATAAGACTGCGTTCCGGTCGGAAGCGCTGGGCGGGGTCGGCAACTCCAGCCGGAGATTTTTCCACGGTCCGGGCTTCAACAACTGGGATTTCGGACTGCACAAAATGACCCACATCACTGAGGCGGTATCGCTACAGATCAGGGCGGAGTTCTTCAATCTTGCAAATCACACGCAGTTCAATAATCCGAACGGCAACTTCTCAAGCAGCCGTTTTGGAACGGTCACTTCGGCCAAGGATCCTCGGATTGGACAGGTGAGCGCGAAAATCGTCTGGTAAGGATGCAGCGCGCCATCGTAGTTGTGTTGTGCGCCTGGAGCATACAGGCGGAAACGCCGGCACAGTCGCATTACCTGCGGGGCATGGAGCTGCTCAGAAACCAGAATGCCCCGCAAGCCCTCATCGAGTTTGACGAAGCGCTGAAGCTGGAACCGCGCTCAGCCGAGGTACATCACGCCAAAGGGCTGGCCCGGCTCGCCGAACAGGACCCGGCGGGGGCAATGGGCGAGTTTCGGCGCGCCATTCAAATCAAGTCCAACCTTGCCGAGGCCCATGTGGGCCTGGGTCTCGCGCTCGGGCAATCCGGTGAACTAGAGCCAGCGGCGGCCGAGTTCCGTGCCGCAATAAGACTCCGTCCGAGCTTTGCTGAGGCTCACAAGCGGCTCGGCATTACGTTGCGCCGCCTCGATAACGAAAAGAGTGCACTGGCGGAATTTCAGGCTTCGGCCGAATACGATCCCAAGGACCCCGAGGCTTGGTACAACCTGGGCCTGGCACGCAAATCAGCAGGCGACATCCAGGGCGCCGCGGAGGCATTTCAACAAGCCATCACACTCAAACCCGACTTCGAAAAGGCCCACTACAATCTCGGGATTGCGATGCGAACGATGGGGCGCCAGGAAGCCGCGAACAAGGAGTTGGCGGAGGTCCGCGGACTGCACGACTTCCGCTCGAAGCTCAGCGAATCCAAGACTCTGATCCTGCGTGGCGTAAGCGCGATGGAAGCGGCTCGAAACGACGAAGCCATCGCATTGTTCGACCAAGCTTGCAGGCAGAGCCCTACGCTGCCCACCGCTTGGCACTATCTGGGAGTCGCATATTATCGCCAGGGCGACTCCGGGCGGGCCTCAGCGGCATGGATGAAGGCGCTTGAGCTGCAGCCCGACTACCCGCAGACACACACCGCGCTCGGCCTGATGTACGCGCGGGCAGCCAACTTCGAAGCGGCCGTGAATGAATTTCGACAGACGGTGGCTTCCAATCCGGACGATGCCGAGGCTCACTATAATCTGGGTCTCGCACTTTCAAAGCAAGGCAGGACCGACAGCGCGATGAGCGAGCTGGCCGAGGCGGTTACTCTCGATCCGCGGCACGTTGCGTCTCGGATCCAGCTGGCTATCGTACTTGCGGCCGAGGGTGACCCCTCATCCAGCGCGAATGTATATCGCGAGTTGATACGGCAACAGCCTGAGATCGCTGAAGCCCACAATAACTTAGGCCTGGTGCTGCTGCAGATGAATGACTTCCAGGGTGCGCGGCAGGAATTTCATAGGGCGTTGTCACTCAAGCCGGAGTTCTCGCCTGCGATGCAGAACCTCGCCTTGACCGAGCCGTGCGAAGTGACTCCTCCGACGGCGATTTTGACCATCCCTCATGTGACTGGCGCCCCGGAGCTGAATACAGACCCGCGGTCCGCCGTCTGGTCGCGGTCAGCTTCGACGCCGCTGCTGAAGGATTGCAGCCGCAAGCTGGATTACCCCGATATCGCCTCCGAAGTTCGAATGTTCTGGACGGACGATAGTCTGTACGTCTTGTTCGTCTGTCCGTACAAGAGGCTCAATACCTTTCAACCGGCTCAGCCAGACCAGCCTCGCAACAAGTTGTGGGATCGCGACGTGGTGGAATTTTTCCTCGGGTCAGATTGGAATGAGATCAGGAAATATCGCGAGTTCGAAATCGCGCCAACCGGCGACTGGATCGATCTGGCGATCGACCTCAGCCGCAAGAGCTACGATCAGAGCTGGCGCTCAGGTTGGAAGACCTCGGCGCGAATCGACGAGAAGTCACGCGTATGGTACGCCGCGGCACGGGTGCCACTAGCGTCGGTGAGTGAAGCCCCCGTCAAGGCCGGCACACGCTGGCGGGTGAATTTGTACCGGATTGAAGGGGAAGGTCCGGACGCGAAACGGCATTTCTTATGCTGGCAGCCTACCTGCCCGGGGAATCGGGACCCCAATCACGTTCCAGAACATTTTGGGACGCTCGTCTTTGCCGAGTAAGAGTTAGCCGAAATTCCGTGCCTAACGCTGTTCATTCTGGAGCCGGCTACAGTACCGACATATAGAACCTATTTCAGGTCAGTTGAAATTGTTAGCTGGATTTTCCGTCTAACTCAGCGGAGGACGCCAGGCAGCACGTCAGAGTGACGCCAGCGTACCGATTCTAAGGAGGCCTATGTTCCTGATTCTGTTTCTCGTGCTGCTGGTGGCCTGGATTCTCGGATTCACGGCATTTCATGTTGCCGGCGGGCTAATCCATCTTCTGCTGATCGTGGCTTTGATTTCACTCGTGCTTCACTTCGTCCGGGGCAGGACGGCAGTTTAACCCGCTCCCGGATGTCCCAGACGAAAGGCCACAACGCCGAAGCGGGCGGGTGTGTGGGATGTGTAATTCCATGCGGCGCATTGGTACTGCTGGGCCTGGCTGGAATTAGCTCGGGCCTTGTCTTGGTTTGGCGATGGATGTGGTAACCTCCCAAATAGCCCTGGAGCGGGTACTGCCGAGCCGGGGCTATCCCCTTGTACTCAGCACTGTGCAGCTATCGGCAGAGTTGTTCTTGATAATCGGTCAGGTCCCTGCCGCTCCACTGCGGATCGGCTGTCTCAGCGCCCGGCGGCCATCTCGGAAACGAATCATGTCCCCGGCTCTTCACGTCACGGTAGAGAGTTTAGAGCGCGCCCAATTGCGTTGCCGATGAAGCACGAGGGCGCGTCAGCTTCGGCTGGTCGCGTGATGGCTGGAAGTCATCAATCAAGCCAATTTCGATCCCGCATTGCATCCGGCCTAGATTGGTCGGTCAAGCATACATCCGACAAATGTTATGGACGCGTCGCGGTTGAAATGGGACACTAGAAGCATGCGTTTAGGGGTTTTTGCTCGCTTCGTCCGATGACCGGTTTCAGCGCGCGTTTCTGGTCTCTGATTGCCGCAACATTCCTGGGGTTCCTTGGCATCGGAACAGTTCTTCCCGGACTTGCGCCGCACATTCGTCACGATCTGGGCGGGTCGGATCAGACTGTCGGACTCGTGATCGGAACGTTTTCCTTTGTCGCCCTGGGAAGCCGCTTCTTTTCAGGTCCCCTCGCGGATCGGCGCGGCCGCAAGATCGCCTTCCTTACCGGCCTCTTCAGCTGCGCGATGGCGGGCGGGGCGTATCTACTGCCGCTCGGGATTCCAGGAGCTTATCTAGGCCGCATCCTCCAAGGGTTCGGGGAAGCCTGCCTCTACACGGGAGCGGCTGCGTGGGTGGTGGAGGCGGGCGGCATCCACCGCAGCGCGCAGTCCCTCGGGTATCTCAGCAGCGGTATTTGGGGAGGCATTTCGGCCGGTCCGGTGGTGGGACATTGGCTAGGGTCGTTTGAGCGGGCCGCGCTGATGCAGATGATCGCCGCGCTAGTAGCCTTTGCGCTGTTGACGCGCATTCCCGAGCATTATGAACCGGGCGAGCGGCCTCTAAAGCGCCGCTGGGTTCCGTCTTCACTGGTCGGCCCGGGGATTGCGATCGGGTTTGTCAACGTGCACTATCCCGTAGTGGCGGGCTTTCTGATCCTGCACCTGGCGCAGCGCGGGAACTCCGGTCCGGCAGCGTTCTCAGCCTATGCCCTGATGATTCTGCTGTCACGATTTTTCCTGGGCGGATTGCCGGATCGCATTCATCCGTCAATCACGTACTATGGCGGGATCACGGCTATGGCGGTAGGTCTGGTCGCTCTCGCCGCTTCGCCCGCGCCGGCGGTAGCGATCTTCGCCGCGGCCCTACTGGGATTCGGGTTCTCATTTCCATGGTCGTCAGTGGCGTCCACGGTCTTGCGGGAAACGCCCGAGAGCGAGCGGGGAAGCGCGGTGGGAGTGTTGAGCGCATTCTACGATCTGTTCGTCGGCATCAGTTCGTTCGCCGCGGGAGCCGTCGCGAATCGATTCGGATATGCTGCGGCGTTCGTTATGGCGGCAGCGGCTCTGGGAGCGGCGGCGATTGCCGGCAGATTTGTGTTCCCGGCGAGCGATGTGGCCCTTCCAGCGGAGGAGTGCTGTGAAACAAATTAACGGGAGCGGGAAAAGCCACCGCCAGCCGGAACGGGCTCGGCGGCCGAACCGTCAGCGCTACAACTAACGTCCCCGGGCGATCCCCCAGTGTCACTCCCCCTCCCAGTACGCATCCAACTTTAGACTCGTAGGAGCCTAAGATTTGGAGAGCTTGATCGCCAGAGTACCGCCCGCGCATAGTATCAATACGGGGTCTGTCCCGCTGGGGGCCGCAATCACCGGGGCTGGTGCTTCGTTCCTGGTCTGGGCGCCCCGGGCGCGATCCGTTGATGTCCACATCGTCGAGCCAGAGGACTCTATACAGCCGCTCCAGGCCGATCGCGAGGGGTACTTTTACACCTACATTCCAGGTGTGGCGGCCGGCACCAGGTATTTTTATCGCTTAAACGGAGAATACGACCGGCCCGACCCGGCTTCGCGCTCTCAGCCGGCGGGCGTGCATGGTCCGTCCGAAGTCGTTGAATGGAGATCTGGACAGCGTAACTCGCGGTGGGCTGCGCCAGAATTGCGCGATTACGTGGTGTACGAAATTCACCCGGGGACGTTCACTCAAGAGGGTACGCTGGACGCGATCATACCCTGCCTCGACCGGCTTCGGCGGCTGGGAATAACGGCTATCGAGCTGATGCCTCTCGCCGAATATCCGGGTGCTCGCAACTGGGGCTATGACGGCGTATGCCCCTATGCAGTGAGTTCCCATTACGGGGGGCGCGCAGCGCTGCTACGGCTGGCGCGCGCCTGCCACTCGCGGGGTTTGGCGCTGGTGGTGGATGTTGTCTACAACCACCTTGGCCCAGAGGGGAATTATCTCCGCGATTACGGCCCCTATTTCACGGACCAGTACCACACGCCATGGGGCGAGGCGATCAACTTCGACGGCCCCAACAGCGATCCCGTGCGACGTTACTTTCTCGAGAACGCACTGTATTGGGTCCGTGATTGCGAGATAGATGCCCTGCGGCTGGACGCCGTTCACGCCATCTTTGACCGCTCGGCGTACCCGTTCATCGAAGAACTTGGCGATAGGGTACACCGGTACGGGACGGAGAGCGGCCGGGCAGTGTATCTCATCGCCGAAAGCGATTTGAACGACGCACGCCTGCTCCGTCCCAAGGATCGGGGCGGCTACGGACTGGATGCGCAGTGGAGCGACGATTTCCATCATTGCCTTCATTCGCTACTCACGGGTGAGACATCCGGCTACTACAGGGACTTCACGGACATCCGGCAGTTCGCCGCTGCTCTGAGCTCGGGTTGGGTGTATCGTGGGCAATATTCGAAGTTCCGCCGGCGGCGCTTTGGGAACTCGCCCGAAGGGATCGCGCCCGAACGCTTTGTGGTTTGCGCTCAAAATCATGATCAGGTGGGCAATCGAATGCTAGGTGAAAGATTGTGCCACATTGTGGACTGGGAACGCGCCAAACTCGCGGCAGCCGCTGTGATCCTAGCGCCTTTCACGCCGCTGCTGTTCATGGGGGAGGAGTACGCCGAGGTGGCGCCGTTCCAATACCATGTCAGCCATACTGACCCGGACCTGCAGCGGGCGGTGCGGGAAGGACGCAAGGCCGAGTTCGCATTTTTTCAGCATGGCGAGGTTCCCGATCCGCAAGACGAGGCGACGTTCCTACGGTCGAAGCTGAATCAGCACCTGGCGGAGCGGGGGCGTCACGCGGTGATGCACGCGCTCTACACAGAATTGATCCGATTGCGAAGATCGCATAGGGCCCTGCGTCCTTTGGAGCCGGAGGCAATCCGTGTGGAGTGCCGCGCCGAAGATCGGGTGATCGAGTTTGGCGGCGAAGCCGACGATTGCGGGATTACGGTTTTTTTGAATTTCAGTGGAGACTCGCGAAGCATCGCCTGGCCGGGGCCGAACTGGCGCAAGTGTTTCGATTCGTCGGACCCGAAGTGGGCCGAGAATGGTGCGCAGACGTCATCCAGATCCGACGATGGCGATGCCGAAATTCAGCCGTTCTCATGCGTTGTGTTGGGGGCCTGCACTCATCGGTAGGGGTCTTTTTTAACCGGCTGGTTGAGCGAGAATAGCTCAATGAACCGTTTTCACTGGAAGCTGACCGCAACCATTTTCGTATGCGCTTTGGCCCTACGGCGGAGAGCACGAACCCGCTGATCGCAGAATCGACGCAGGCCTATAACGCGATCAAGAACAACCTCCTGAAAGCCGCGGAGAAGATGCCGCCGGAGACCTACGACTTCAAACCGACGCCGGAAATCCGGAGCTTCGGCGCATTGATCGGGCACATCGCCGATTCGCAATTACGCACATGTTCGGCGGTGAAGGGTGAGACTAAGCAACCGACGGCTTCCAGCAAGACGGCAAAAGCTGACCTGGTGGCCGCTTTGAAAGATTCGATCGCAGAATGCGATAGCGCTTTCGCCGCCCTCACCGACGCAAACGCAACAGAAATGGTGAAAATGCGGAACGCGCAGCGCTCCAAGCTTGGAGGGTTGATGTCAATGGTCATCCACGATAACGAAGAGTACGGTTACCTCGCCGTATACCTGCGCTTAAAGGGCGTGGTACCGCCTTCCAGCGAAGGGCGATAACCCAATTCGACGGGAATCCGCGCCATGCGCGCGGCGCTTGGCCCAAGGATTGCAACTGCCGGGAATGAGATAACGAAGAGATGATGCTCTATTCTGGTAGCGAAACATCGGCTTAATCCATGGCAAATCCGCGTCGAATAGGTTCCAGCGGCCGGCCGCTGATCATCCTGGGCTCGGTGGTTCTCGTCCTGTATTTCGCCCGCGAGATTTTCGTGCCGCTGGCGCTAGCCTTGACCCTCGGTTTCGTGCTGAAGCCCGCGGTAACCGGCCTGCAGCGCCTCAAACTGGGCCGCGTCCCGGCGGTGATGCTGGTCATGCTGATGGCTCTTGGCGTAGCGGGCGAAATCGGATATCTGGTGGGAGTGCAACTGCTTGACGTGGCCAACGACCTGCCGCAATACCGCGACAACATCCGAGCGAAGATCGCGGCATTTCACAGCCCCTCGGGCGGACCTCTCGGCAAGGCCACTCAGGCGGTAAAGGATATCGGGAAAGAACTCAGCGACACCGCGGCTACGGTGACCGGATCGCCCGCTCCTGAGAAACCTCGATCCGGCAGGCGCGGCTCGACGTTGCAGAATGCTGATGCCGGCAAACCTGTCCCTGTTCAGGTAGTCGAACCGCCGCAAACCGACTTGCAGTATGTGCGCGAGTGGCTGGTGCCCGCAACAAAGCCTTTGGGGCAAGCCGTGGTGGTCCTGGTTTTCACTGTGTTCATTCTCATTAAGCGTGAGGATCTGAGAAACCGCGTGTTGCGACTCGCCGGCCTGGGACGGCTGAACGTAATGACGCAGGCGCTGGATGATGGCGCGCAACGGATCAGCCGGTACTTATTAATGCAGTTTCTGGTGAATGCGACATACGGCACGGTCTTCGGCATCGGTCTGTTTTTCATCGGACTCCCTCACGCGCTGCTCTGGGGCGCGCTTGCAGGGGCGTTGAGAATCATTCCCTATCTTGGAGCGTTGACGGGCGCAGCACTGCCGCTGGTGCTGGCGCTGGCGGTCTTCAATACCTGGATGCCGCCCGTGCTCGTTTTTGTTCTGTACCTCGTGCTGGAAGGCGCGCTCTCGAACTTTATCGAGCCGTGGCTGTACGGCACGCACACGGGCGTTTCCTCCTTGGCTCTGCTGGTTACCACGGTCTTCTGGACCGTGCTGTGGGGCTGGGCTGGATTGATTCTATCCACGCCGCTAACGGTATGCGTGATCGTATTGGGGCGCTATGTCCCGCATCTGTCGTTCCTGCATATCCTGCTTGGCGACGAGGCGCCTTTGACGCCCGATGCGCAGTTCTATCAGCGTCTGCTGGCGATGGACTCCGCCGAGGCGCATACGATTTTCGAGGATTTCCTGAAGAGCAGGCCGCTCATTGAGCTATACGACAGCGTTTTCGTTCCTGCTCTGGCCATGGCCGAGCAGGACCGTCATAAAGGCGCTCTGGATGAAACCCGGGAGACGTTTCGTGTTCCTCAGCACCGGCGAATTTGTTGCCGAACTTGCGGAATACAGGCCGGAGCCAGTCTCGGCCGAAGAGCCCGAGCGAGCGCCGCTGCTGCGTGCGGGCGCATTCGACGCGGGTGATTTCGATACCGGCGCACGATCAAGCGGACGAGATTACGGCCACGATGCTGGGGCAATTGCTGGAGCAGGAGGGCTACAGCGTCCTTACGTTTCCGGTTGGGTTCGCCCTGGGACGATGCCTTGAAGCCGCTCTCGCTAGGAAGCGATGACGTCGTCTGTATAGCCGCCCTGCCTCCTTTCGCGTTCACCCATGCGCGCACGGCATGCCAGCGGGTTCGCGCGGCCGCGCCGGACGTGAAGATCATTGTGGGCATTTGGGGGTTCTCGTCCGATACCGCCAAAGCGAGGGAGCGCTTCGGACACGCCAGGCCTGACGCCCTGCTCACGACCCTGGCGGGGACCCTGGAACAGATTGCCGTGTGGGAAGGGCGGCGTGCCGCCGGCAGATCCGGCCCCGGAGGAGACCGTCGTAGTGGGTTCGGAAACAAAGTCGATGGTCTGAACCATGGCATTGAGAGCCGCGTGCGCCGCTTTGCCTCTGCTGTTGATGACGGCGACTGCCGCTCCGACAGTTGCGGTTGTCTCTCGCGGTGAGTTGGGTTCGCCGGCGAAGTACGGAATGACCAGATTGGAGCAGGTATTGCGCTCCAAGGGATTCACAGTGATGCAAAGCCCTGCTTCTGCGGGCTATATAATCGTGGCCGGCGCTGCTCCGCTCGCGACCGGCCCCGAATCGCTCGTCAGTGCAGCGCAGCACCTATCAGGGCAAACCCGCAATGATCCTTTCCGGAGGCGACGCGCGAGGGTTGATGTATGCCGCCCTGGATGCCGCCGATCGAGTGGCCTGGAGCTCCGGAGTGGATCCCTTTCAGTATGTCCGCGATTCCGCGAGAAGCCTTACATTGCCGCGCGGGGCGTCTCCACGTACACGATGCAGCGCGCCTATTTCGAGAGCCGGCTGTACGACGAGCGGTACTGGACCCGCTATTTCGACATGCTGGCCGCCAGCCGCATCAACAGCTTCGTCGTGATCTTCGGCTACGAGAACGGCGGCTTCATGGCGCCGCTGTATCCGTTCTTCTTCAACGTTCAACAGTTCCCCGGCGTGGAGATGGTGGGAATCACGCCGGAGCAGCAGGCGCACAATACGGCCGCATTCAAGGCCATGATCCGCATCGCGCACGAGCGCGGCATCGAGGTGACTGCCGGCATCTGGGATCACATCTATCGCGGTGGAGTGCAGGGCGGCGGTATTCCGGGCGCCTCCGAAAACGCAGGTAAGCGGGTTCCCGGCCTGGTATGGGGCGTGACGGCGGACAATCTTGCGGCCTACACCAAAGCCGCGCTGAACGAATTCCTCGAGGTGTTCCCGGAAATCGATGCCATCCAGTTCCGGATGCACGACGAATCCGGGCTGAAGCACGAAGAGATGCAGCCCTTCTGGCACGACGTGTTTGTTTCCATCCAGCAGGAGCATCCCAAACTTCGCCTCGATCTGCGAGCAAAGGAATTGCCGGATGCGGTCATCGAACGATGCGCTGAATCTGGGGCTGCAGACCAAGATCAGCACCAAGTACTGGATGGAGCAGATGGGCCTGCCTTTTCATCCGACGCACATCAATGTTCAGAACCAGCGCGAGCGCCGGCACGGATACGCCGATCTGCTGCGCTATCCGCAGCGCTATCGGATTCACTGGCAATTGTGGAACGGGGGCACCGCCCGCGTGCTGCTGTGGGGCGATCCGGATTACGTGCGCCGCTTCGCCGGAACCGTGCGGCTGTACGACGGCGACAGCTTCGAAGTCAACGAAATGCTCGCGACGAAAATGCTCGGGCGAGCCGCAGGACGAGAAGCCGCTCGACATTCTGAATCCCGCATACCGCTATTACGATTACGAGTTCGAGCGATACTGGCATTTCTACAGAGTGTGGGGCCGGCTGACCTATAATCCGCAGGCGAAGCCCGACGTTTGGGAGCACGAGTTCACTCAACGCTTCGGAGCGGAGGCGGGCCCGCACGTGATGAACGGGCTCCATCTGGCGAGCCAGGTGCTGCCGCGCATCGTCGCGGCCAGCTATCGATATCAGAACTTCCCGACAACCCGCGGATGGGCGGAGATGAACCGGCAGGGCAGCCTGCCCAGATATGCGGGCGAGGACGGCAGCGACATCCAGCAGTTCATGAACGTGCGCGACGAGGCCAAGAGCATCCTGCAAGGGTACGGATACCGCGATGCGCCGCCCGGAGGAAACCAGCCGCTGGTTTGCGCAGACCGCGGACTCATCCTGGCCGAAGTAGCACGGGCAGAGGCGGCGATCGGCAGCAGCCGGCGGAAACGAGTTCACGATCGACGGTAACGGATCTGAAGATTCTGGCCGGACTGGCGCGCTATCATTCTTGGCGATTGCTGGCGGGCGTCAGCTACAACCTGTTCAAGCAAGCGGGAGATCTGGACGCATTCGATGATGCCATCGCCTACGAACGGCATGCGCTGGAGGCTTGGGGCCAGATGGTCGCGGCCGCCGGCGGACGTCTACAGCCACAACCTGGCCTTCGGAGCGCACGCCGTCGGGCTTCAGCCGGCAGTTGGAAGGAGGAATACCAGCTCTTGGGACGAGACTTTGAACAGTTGTTAGCGGAGCGGCAAACGGCGGCTGCAAAGGAGGGCTCCCCTCATCTCCGGCCGCGAATTGCGGAGAACCGGCCGCCTTCGGTCAAACTACTGCCGGTATCCCGCGCTACCCAGGGACGCGATGTCGAGGTGAGTGTCTCGGCTCCGGAGGACGTCAAATGGATCCGATTGCGCTATCGCCATTTGACACAATTCGAGGATTACGCCACAGCCGAAATGACGCTCGATCCGAAACGGCACGTGTACACGGGGCGGATACCCGCGGCGTTCGTCGACCCGAAATGGGAGTTGATGTACTTTGTCGAAGTGGTGGATAAGAACCGCTCTGGACGCATGTATCCCGATCTCGATGTGGAGACGCCGTACGTAATCGTGCCCGTTGCCAGGTAACGCCGGATGGGCTTACCTTCCCGAATAATTCCGCGCGTAGTAATCCTGATACTCGCCGCTTTTCACGCGTTGCATCCAACCACGGTTGTTCTGATACCAGGCAATGGTAGCGGCTAAGCCCGCGTCGAATTCGACCTGCCGCCGCCAACCCGTTTCCCGCTTCAACTTGTCGCAGTTTAGAGCATAGCGGCGGTCGTGACCCGGCCGGTCGGTGACCGTAGTCATCAGGCTCTCCGGCTTACCGGTGACGGCGAGAATGCGCTTGATGACTTCGATGTTCGGCAGCGACTTAGAGCCGCCGATGTTATAGACCTCCCCGGGCGTCCCGCTTTCCAATACGGCCAGGATGCCACGGCAGTGGTCGTCCACATACAGCCAGTCCCGCACCTGCAAACCATCGCCGTACACGGGCAGGGGCTTGTCCTCCAGAGCATTACCGATCATCAGGGGGATCAGCTTCTCAGGAAACTGGTAAGGGCCATAATTGTTGGAGGCACGAGTGACCATGACGGGCAGCTTGTACGTCGTGCGATAGCTCAGCGCCAGTAAGTCCGACCCGGCCTTCGTCGCCGAATAAGGGCTGCTGGGCCGCAGCGGATACTCCTCATCCGCTTCCTCAGGAGCTTCGAGGCTGCCGTACACCTCGTCGGTCGAGACATGCACGAATCTGGCGATGCCGTGTTTGCGCGCCGCTTCGAGCAGGGCGAAAGTGCCGCGCAGATTCGTGTCGAACACAGGAATGGGAGATAGGATGCTGCGATCCACATGAGATTCAGCGGCGAGATGTAGAACGGCTTCCGGTGCAAAATCCGTGAATACCTGCCCGACTAGAGCGTCATCCGCGATATCGCCTTGCACAAAACGGTAGCGCGAATTTCCGGTCACCGGCTCGAGGTTGTCCAGATTGCCGGCATACGTCAGCTTGTCGACATTCAGCACGGAGTGCTCGGGATGCCCGGCAACGAGCATTCGCACGAGGGCCGAGCCGATGAAGCCGGCCCCGCCGGTTACTAAGATTCTCATTGACGACATTATCGCCGATGAACATGCAGGCCGCGTCGCAACCGGATATAACCCGCGTTTTCAGCGTTGATCAGGAACTCTCCGTTCAACAGGTTCTCGCGCTACCATTCGGCTTCGCGCTTCAGAACGGTTTTCCGCCCAAGAGTGCCTCTACGACGTGCGTTGTTATCATTAAATCAGTAATGATTCCGGAGACGATTCCTGAAGGGCTGACTTTTGACGATGTTTTATTGCAGCCCGCGCGGAGCGCCGTAGTTCCGGCCGACGTCGACACTCGAACGTGGATCACGCGGAAAATCCCGCTAAACATCCCCATGGTGAGCGCCGCGATGGATACCGTCACGGAGTCGCACCTGGCCATTGCGCTCGCCCAGCAAGGCGGGATCGGCGTTATCCACCGAAACATGACCGTCGACCGCCAGGCCGAGGAAGTGGACCGGGTGAAACGCAGTGAGAGCGGGATGATCGTAGACCCGATCACTATCGATCCGGAGCGGAAGATCGCCGAAGCTCTCGAACTGATGAAGCGGTTTCGCATTTCCGGGGTCCCGGTGACCAAAAATGGAAAGCTCGTCGGCATTCTCACCAATCGCGACTTGCGATTCGAGACCCGTTTCGACCAGCCAGTGTCGGCCGCGATGACGAAAGACAACCTGATCACGGTGCCGGTGGGCACCACGCTCGAGCAGGCGCGGGAGATCCTGCACCACCATCGCGTGGAGAAGTTGCTGGTGGTGGACGATCAGCACGTGTTGAAGGGCCTGATCACGGTTAAAGATATCCAGAAGAAATTGAAATATCCGAACGCCGCGAAAGATGAGCAGGGACGTTTGCGCGTCGCCGCGGCGCTAGGCTCCAGCGGCGACTTTCTGGAGCGCGCCCAAGAGTTGTTCGCCAGGAAAGTGGACGCTCTGGTGGTAGACTCGGCGCACGGTCACAGCGAGCGCGTAATGCGGGCGGTGCTGGCGGTGAAGCGCGCGCTGCCGGAGGTGCAATTGATCGCCGGCAATGTAGCGACTTTCGAAGGCGCTCGCGATCTGATCGAACTCGGCGTGGACGGGATTAAGGTTGGCATTGGACCGGGCTCCATCTGTACGACACGGGTGGTGAGCGGCGCGGGCGTTCCGCAGATCACCGCCATTGCGGATTGCGCGCGCGCGGTGCGAGGTACGGGCGTTCCGCTGATCGCCGATGGCGGCGTGAAGTATTCGGGCGACGTCAGCAAGGCGATCGCAGCCGGCGCGGATGTAGTGATGATCGGCGGGCTTTTCGCCGGCACCGAAGAAAGCCCCGGTGAGACCATTCTGTATCAGGGACGCACGTTCAAGAGCTATCGCGGGATGGGCTCGATTGGGGCAATGGCGCAAGGCTCCTCCGACCGCTACGCGCAGGATATGAGTGGGAAGCTGGTGCCGGAGGGTATAGAGGGCCGGGTTCCGTACAAGGGCGCGCTATCGGAAATGGTCTACCAGTTGATCGGCGGGCTGCGCGCCGGCATGGGATACTGCGGTTGCGCTACAATTCCGGAGCTACAGGAACGTGCGCGATTCCTGCGAGTTACATCGGCGGGGCTGCGCGAGAGTCACGTACACGACGTTATCATCACGAAGGAAGCTCCGAACTATCGCGTGGAATAGGCCGCGGCTTCCTATTCCGGCGGATTCTTCACAGTGGCTGCCAAGCCGCCTTGCGCCAAGCGAACGCGGATGTCCGTTCCCGGAGGCGCATCGGCCGGCGACTTCACTAAACGCCCATCCTCTCTCAGCACCAGCGCATAACCGCGATCCAGAATCTTCAGGGGACTCAATTGTGTCAGATGGGCGAGCACCGGAGAGAGCTGGTTTCGCGACTTCGACAGTCTCCACTGAATCGCTTGCAGCATGTCTTTTTGTGCCGTTTCCAGTCGATGCCGTGCCTGTGCGAAGCGCAGTTCCACGTCCTGCCGTCTGACCCGCGCCTCCAGTTCTCCGAGACGCCGCTTCCGAGCTTCGATCTCCGCGCGCATGCGATCGCGGGACCGATAATCGAGTTCATCAATCCGTTGGCCGCGGCGTCCAAGGCCGCGATGCAGGACGTTGGTGGCGCGATCCACGCCCAGTTGGTGCAGCTGCCGCGCCGATTGCACGATCTTGTAGCGCGCGCTTTGGACCAGCTTCCGCCGGCAGCCCGCGATAGAATCTAAAAGCTGTTCGCGGGTGCAGATCACCAATTCCGCCGCCGCTGAAGGCGTCGGGGCCCGGAGGTCCGCCACGAAGTCGCTGATGGTGAAGTCGGTCTCATGTCCGACGGCCGAAATAACCGGCACCATGCAGGCGACGATCGCGCGCGCGATCCGCTCTTCATTGAAGGTGCACAGGTCTTCTAGCGAACCGCCGCCGCGGGCAACAATCACCACCTGCGCCCACTGTGCGCGGCTGAAATACTTGATGGCACGGCACACCGCTTCCACTGACCCTTCGCCTTGCACCAGCGCGGGATAGAGGCGGATGTGCAGGCCGGGAAAACGCCGCGAAAGGATGTTAAGCATATCCTGAATCACCGCACCGCCCGGCGATGTGATCAGGCCGATGCGCATCGGCAACTTGGGCAGGGCGCGCTTCCGAGACTGCTCGAACAGGCCCTCCATGGCGAGCTTCTTTTTCAACTGTTCGAACGCAAATTGCAGCGCTCCGTAGCCGCGAGGCTCCAGCGTCTCGACGATTAATTGGTAATCGCCGCGCCCGGGATATACGTCCAGACGTCCGCGCGCAATCACGGCGACGCCGTCCACTGGCTTGAACTTGAGATAGCGAGCCGTGCCGCGGAAGCAAACAGCTTTCAGCTGGGCTTCCCCGTCCTTGAGAGTGAAGTAAAAATGGCCGCTGGACGCCAGCTTGCATCCGGAGATCTCGCCCGAAATCCAGACCGTACCGAACTCGCGATCGATCAGCTCGCGCAGAGCTTCGGTGAATTCACCGACCGTGAATACTCTCGGGCCGGCTTCCCACTGCAGCGCTATTTGTTCCACGTCTCACTTCATCATGCCACTTGCCGCCTCGTATCATTGACGCATGCTCGAGAATTTGTCGGTGGTCCTGGTAGCGCCTAGAAACCCATTGAATATCGGAGCGGCCGCGCGTGCCATGAGCAATTTCGGTTTTACGGATATGCGCCTGGTAAATGCGTACTCGGTGGCATTTCGCGAGGCGAAATCGGCCGTAAAGTCGGCCCATATTCTCGAGAATGCGCGTGAATATCCTACACTCGCCGAGGCTGTCGGTGATTGTTCGCTGGTGGTGGGCACAACATCCGCGGGCGATCGCGTACTGCAGCATCCGATACGGCGGCTGGAGTACGGCGGACGGCTCCTTCGCAAACACCTCGTCTCCGGCCGGCTGGCGCTGCTGTTCGGCTCCGAGAAATTCGGACTAGGCAACGAGGACATGGCGCATTGTCACTGGCTGGTCCGGATCCCCACCCGCGAAGAACACGGGTCGATGAATCTGGGCCAGGCGGTCGCGGTCTGCTTGTATGAACTGGTCCGCTCCAGCGCCGCGGCGCGCAACGTGCCGGAAGAGAGGCATGTCGCAGCGGCGGCTGCCGTTGAACGCATAACGGTGTTGTTGCTGGAAATTCTGAAGGAGTCGGGGTACGTGCACGCGCGGGTTGCGGGATCCACTGAAATGAAAACGCGACGGTTGTTGCGGCGGATGAACTTATCGGCGCACGATGCGGAAGTCTGGCTGGGAATGCTAAAGCAGATTCTGTGGAAGCTACAACATTAAGGCCGCCTTCGTAATCCAGCGGCCTCGGTCGAAATCGTGTGAAATATTTACGCCAGGCTTACGGCCGCGAAACGTTTTCGGCCTGCAGTCCCTTTGGACCTTTTTTCACCTCGAATTCTACTTCAGTCCCTTCGTCCAATGTCCGGTATCCGGTCATCTGTATGGCCGAGAAGTGCACGAACACATCCTCACCGTTGGACCTTTGGATGAATCCATAGCCCTTTGCGGCGTTAAACCATTTCACAACACCTTTTTCTCTCACTGCTTATTTCTCCTGGTTGGTTGCACTCGCAGGGCGGTGCACACACGCAGGTGAGGTGTGGATGCGACTCGACACTTCTGGTTCGAGTGCCCCGCTGACTGCTACAACAACTCATTGATTGCTTCGGATTATTCTCCCACGTAAAATTCAACCGTGCAACAAAAATTTGTCTTAATTCATATTCATCCGGACGAGTTACCACGTCCGCCGTTGCGGTCCCCCATGGATCATCCGGCCGGTGCCAAAATGGAGGGCGTGCTTGAGACGATTAAGGAGCTTAAATGTCCGAATCCGAAATGACCCGCCGTAACTTCGTTGGCGCAATGGCAGCCGCGGGTGCAGCCACCGAAGCCAAGTCCGGACTTGAAACTTTGTGTCTTTTCGAAGCACTTGCAGTGGGCTAAGTGGGATGAGATGGCGGCGGTGGCTGCCGAATGCGGGTTCGACGGTGTTGACCTCTCCGTCCGTGCCGGTGGTCACGTGGCACCCGAACGCGTTACGGAGGACTTGCCCAGGGCTTTTGAAGCCGTCCGCAGGGCTGGGCTCGAGATGCCGATGATCACCGCCGGCATCGTTGATGTGAAATCGCCGCACGCCGAATCGATTCTGAAGGCGGCAGCCGCCCTCGGTATCCGCAACTATCGCTGGGGCGGTTTCAAGTACGACAACAACAAGCCGATCCCGCAACAGTTGGAAGCCCTGAAACCACGAGTGGAGGGATTGGCGGATCTGAACAAGCGGTATAACGTCACAGCCATGTATCACACCCATTCGGGGATAGAGGTCGGGGCCCCCATATGGGATCTGTGGGTGATCCTGCGCGACGTAGATCCGAAGTACGCAGGCATCAATTACGATATCGGGCACGCGACCATCGAGGGTGGCTTAGGCGGCTGGATCCGCAGCGCGCAACTGTCCGCGCCATACATGCGCGGTGTCGCACTCAAGGACTTCCGGTGGGCCAAGAACGTCCGGGGCGACTGGTCGGCGGAGTGGTGTCCGCCCGGCCAGGGGATGGTCCAATTCCCCCGGTTTCTCGCGATGGTCAAGGCGGCGCAGTTCAGCGGTCCCGTCCAGGTGCACTATGAGTACCCAGGTCTCGGCGGTGCGGAACACGGGAACGCGACACTGGACATTCCGAAGGCCGAGTTGATCGGGAAGATGAAACGCGACGTGGACTTCCTGCGGCCGAAGCTCCGCGAAGCCGGGCTGATGTAACTGGTAGAATTCGGCTGATGCCGATTTCATTAAAAGGTGAGTGTGTTCTGGTCGCCGGCGCATCCAGCGGAATAGGGCGTGCGACTGCGGTTCTGTTTGCTAAGGAAGGCGCGCGCGTGATGGCCAGCGCGCGGCGCGTGGACCGCCTCCTACAATTACAAAGCGAACTGGAGAGCCAGGGCCACGCGATTTCCGTATTCTCGGCGGATGCGGCCGACCCCGCGCAGATGGAGGCTCTTGCGGTGGCGGCGGTCGGCGAAATGGGTAAGGTAGACATTCTGGTCTACGCCACAGGTACGAACACCCCGGACCGGGCGTTGAAACGCCTCACCGTTCCCATCTGGAACGAGTTGATGCAGATCAATGTGAACGGCGCATACTATATCAGCCGCGCTTTGCTGCCCTCCATGCGCGAAGCTCGGAAAGGCCACCTGATTTTTGTGAGTTCAGTATCCGGCCGGACCCCCGACGTATCCGGCGCAGCCTACCAGGCCTCCAAGCGCGCCATTATCGGCCTGGCGCATGCCATCCGGGTCGAAGAGAAAGAGAGCGGAATACGGACTTGCGCCGTGTGCCCCGGACTCGTGGAAACCGAGATCCTCGAGAAGCGACCCGTGAAGCCGTCTCGCGAGATGCTGGACAAGGCTCTCCAACCCGAGGATGTGGCGGAGGTGATCCTTGACGTGGCGCGCTTCCACCCGAGGGTCACTATCACCGAGCTGGAAATTATGCCGACGGTGTTATGAAATGACGAAGCATGCAAGTGGCCCGTTCGACGTAAAGTTGACACCTCAGGACGACAAAACGGGAGACGTAGAACTCGGCAGACTGACGTCTCGAGAAGCAGTTCCACGGCGATCTCGAGGCGACCAGTAAAGGCCAGATGCTGGCCGCGGGTACAGAAGTGAAGGGGTCGGCTGGTTACGTCGCGATGGAGCGGGTCAGCGGAACATTACATGGCCGTACTGGTACTTTCATACTCCAGCATAGTGGCACGATGACGCGTGGCGTACCGCAGATGATCGTCACTGTGGTGCCGGACTCGGGGACCGGTCAGCTGGCGGGGCTGACGGGCAAGATGGCGATCAATATTGATGGCGGGAAACATACGTACGAGTTCGAGTACACGCTCGCCGATTGAAAATCTGCTACGGGCGGATTGTGCGGCCGACCGAGTTTTATCCTGCTACGAGAGATAAGATTACCGGGGAGCACTATTCTATTACAGCAATATGCCTCGCATTCTCGCCGCTTTTCTATTCATCACGTGCACGCTCTGCGCCGAAGAAGAATGGATTAAGCTAACCACGCCCCACTTTGAGCTGTATACCACAGCGGGAGAAAAGAAAGCCCGCGAGGCCATTCTGTATTTCGAGCAGGTGCGCACTTTTTTCCTTGAAGCCAGCCCTTCCAAGAAGGTTCCTGAGTTCCCGGTTCGCATCATCGCGTTCCGCTCCGAGAAAGAGTACAAGCCATACCGGATCAACGACTTCGCGGCAGCTTTCTACACCCGCAACGATCGCCGGGACTACATCGTCATGGAGAACATCGCAGCCGAGCGGTATCCGGTAGCTATCCATGAATATTGTCACCTCATCATTGAACACAGTGGACTAAAGTTGCCGGTTTGGCTGAACGAGGGTTGGGCCGAAGTGAATTCGACGCTGAAGCCCTTGGGCAAGAAGACTTTGATCGGCGAGATCATCCCCGGGCGAGCGCACGAATTGATGACCGGCAAGTGGATCGATCTCGCTACCCTCACGAGCGTTGATGCTTCCTCGCCTTTCTACAATGAAAAAGCCAAGGCCGGTATGTTCTATTCCGAGAGCTGGGGGCTGGCGCACATGCTGACGATGTCGCCGGAGTATCGCGAGCATTTCACCCCTTTCGTCGCAGCTCTGGCGAGCGGGAAGAGTGCCGCAGACTCGTTCAAATCGGCTTTCCACAAATCGATTGTCGAAGTACAAAGCGACCTGCGCCAGTATCTGACGCGAAATACCCTGTACGGCGGCGTTTTCAATTTGAAACTGGACAAATCCGCCGAGGATCCCGAGGTGGTGACTGCACCCGTCCTTGAACGTGAGCTGGTGTTAGCAGATCTGCTGGCACAAACCGGGAAGCGGGAACAGGCCCGGTCTGCGTACGAAAGGCTTGCAGCCTCCAACCCGGGAAGGCCGGAGATCGAAGAATCTTTGGGGTATCTGGCGTGGCGAACTGACGACAGGCCCAAGGCGATCGAGCACTTCAGCCGTGCCCTGACCGGAGGCTCTAAGAATGCTCAGCTCTGCTATCAGTTGGCGATGTTGCAGCGACAGGCCGGGGAGACGGAAGCTCAAGTCATCCCAACGCTGCGGAAGGCTGTGTCACTTAAGCCCGATTATGTAGAAGCGCGATTGCAACTCGGCTTTATGGAGCTGAACACAAAGGATTATGCGGCGGCTCTTCGAACACTGGGCTCAGTCAAACGGGTGAACCCCGATCAGGCGCCGCACCTGTTCAGCGCTCTGGCCTACGCGCAACTCCAACTCGGCGATGAGAAGGACGCGCGGGCAAGTGCGGAACTTGCAAAGAAGTGGTCCACACAGGCGGAGCAGGCGCAGCAGGCTGATTCGCTGCTGCGCTATCTGGATGAGCGGAAGAAAGCGACCGAGCAGCAGCCTGGCTATCGCAGCAGGTGCTGCCAGCGGCAGTACGGCAGAAGAGGCGCCGGCATCTCTTCATGCCGAACGGACTCAATCGCGCGCCGAACCGCCTCGTCCAAACTGACGAGGTCATCCGGCGCGTTCAGGGCACCATCGAACAACTGGATTGCGCGGGTAAAGGTGCGACTCTGCTCGTCATGGCAGGATCCACGCGTCTTTCCCTTCTGATTACGGAACCCGAGAAGATTGTGCTCAACCATGGCAAAGCCGCGGCGTTCGAATTCAATTGCGGCGCCCAGAAGCGACTTGCCGCGGTCATCGAGTATGCGGAACAGCCGGACCCGAAGGGCGGCACAGCGGGAGTAGTCAGGGCGATAGATTTTTAACGGTTTTTGTCCTCGCCGGAGGTCTGTTACACTACTGACAACTCCTGGCGAATGACCGTTGAGACGCAGTATCAGCGATTCGATCACATCTCCCTGGATTGCGGCATCACACTCGCGCCCGTGCAGGTGGCCTACGAAACCTGGGGCGAACTGAATGCCTCGAAATCCAACGCAATCCTGATTCTCCATGCGTTTTCCGGCGACGCACATGCTGCCGGGATCGCGGCCGACAACGGGCGAACGGGTTGGTGGGACAACATGATCGGGCCGGGAAAAGCCTTCGACACCGACCGCTATTTCGTCCTTTGCTCGAACATTCTTGGCGGATGCATGGGAACAACGGGTCCCAGTTCCATCAATCCCGAGACGGGCTGCCCATACGCGACCAAGTTCCCGGTGATCACCATCGGCGACATGGTGCGCCTGCAAAAGATGTTAGTGGACCATCTCGGCATTCGGCGGCTATTGGCCGTAGCCGGTGGATCCATGGGCGGCATGCAGGCGCTCGAATGGGCCGTCGTCTATCCGGACGCTGTCGCATGTGCGCTACCCATCGCCAGCACCGCGCGGCACAGCGCCCAGCAGATCGCTTTCAACGAAGTCGGCCGGCAAGCGATCATGGCGGACCCGGATTGGAACGATGGGAACTACTACACCACGAAGCCGCCGGCCCGGGGCTTGGCCGTAGCGCGCATGGTAGGACACATCACCTACATGAGCGACGATTCGATGCGTGAAAAGTTCGGCCGTCGGATGCGCAACGATCAATTCGGTTTCAACTTCGATATCGACTTCGAGGTGGAAAGCTATCTCCGCTATCGGGGCAGCCAGTTCGTCGACCGCTTCGACGCCAACTCGTATCTCTATATCACCAAGGCGATGGACTATTTCGACCTGACGGCCGGCCGTGCGCCGACGTTAGCAGCCACGCTCGAAAATGTGAACGCACGATTCCTGGTATTGAGCTTTACGTCGGATTGGTTGTATCCCAGCTACCAATCGCTCGAGATCGTCAGTGCACTGCGCGGCCGGAACAAAGACGTGGCCTACTGCGAGCTGCCGTCCAACTATGGCCACGACGCCTTTCTGGTGGACGTGGCGGAACAGACGGATCTGGTTCGCGGATTTCTGGCCAGCACCTACCGCCGGCTTGCCGATCGCGAAGCGCCGCTGCCCCTCAGACTCGTTAAATGACGGCGCCCTCCGAAAGTCAGCAAAGCCCGTTCGTCAGTTCCGTGCTCGGCAGAAGCGATTTTGCGATGATCAGCGAACTCGTGGCTCCTGAGACCAAGGTGCTCGATCTGGGCTGCGGCGAAGGGGAGTTGCTGGCGTGGCTGGTGGAGCACAAGAGGGTGGAGGCTCGCGGCGTCGAGATTTCCGGCCAGAAAGTGCAGCGCGCCATAGCGCGCGGGGTCTCCGTCTACCAGGGCGATATCGATCAAGGACTCGCCGACTATCCCGATCAGATTTTCGATTACGTCATCCTCAGCCAGACGCTGCAGGAATCGCACTGGCCTTTGAAAGTGCTCAGGGAGATGCTCCGCGTCGGGCGGCGCGGGATCATTGCGTTTCCCAATTTCGGACACTGGACGGTGCGCCTCTCGCATCTGTGGACCGGCCGTGCTCCTAGAACCAGGCTTTTTCCGCACGAATGGTACGATTCCCCGAACATTCATTTTCTGACCATCGACGATTTTGAAGCGCTGGCGCATCGCGAAAAATGGAAAGTGGAACGGCGGATCTTCCTCTCCGGCAATCGGACCATTCGCTATGTGCCGAATCTTATGGCCGAAATCGCCGTATTCATGATCAGAAGCCCCCGGGAGTAACTACGCTTTTGTCCAATCGCCCGTTGCTATAGGATCATCACTCATGCGTTCCCGCCCATACGTCATCGGTATCAGTGTTCTTGTCTTTGCTGCCTCGACTGGAGCGCAGAAGCGGTTCGAACTTACGATCGACAACATCATGCGGGGGCCGGGACTGGTAGGTTATGAGCCGTCCGCGGCGCGCTGGTCCGGTGATTCTCAGAAACTTTACTTCGAGTGGAAGCAGGCTTCGGATCCAGTATTGCAGCCGATGAACACCTACGTGGTCAACCGCGACGGGTCGGACCTGCGCAAGTTGAGCGAGGAAGATGCAAAGTTGGCGCCCCCGGCGGTAGGCGATCGCTCGAAGGACAAAACCAAGACCGTATTTGTTCGCGACGGCGATATCTTTCTATACGATCACTCGACCGGCCGCGCGCGACAGATCACGAAAACCGCTGATGTGGAATCGAACCCGCACTTCACGCGTGATGGAAAGCGCATCTGGTTCACACGGTCGAACAATCTCTATATGCTGTCGCTGGAGGATGGCCTGCTCGAGGAATTGACAGACATCCGCGCCGCGGGCGCCGCGCCTCAGGAACCCCCGGCAGATAGGCGGCGCTGCATTGGGTTTAGGCCAGGGGCAGGGGCAAGGCCAGCGCGGCGGTACGGCCGCTGCGCGATCCAGCGGCGAACAGCAGAAAGGGACCGAGAGCCAGGAATTCGTGAAAAAGGAAGAGCGCGAACTGCTGGATGTAGTGAACCAGCGCGCGAAGATCCGCGAGGAAGAAGAAGCCCGCAAGAAGCGAGAGAATCCTCGCAAGCCGATGCTGCTGCAAGCGCGCCAGATGACAACGTCGCTGGCTCTCTCGCCGGATGAGAAGGTGGTGATTGCGACCATCCTCGATCCTGGGCAGGGCACGAAGAATACGGTGGTTCCGAACTTCGTCACAGAGTCCGGATACACGGAAGATATCGGGTCCAGAAACAAGGTGGGAGATCTGCAGGGGCGCGCGCGGATGGCCCTCATTGGCGTCACCGACGGTGCTGTGAAGTGGGTGGATCACGGCCAGAAAATGCCCGAACCGCCCCAATCCAAGACCGAGAATGCGGAGAGCCAGAATGACAAGGGCACGCCGCGGCGTTCTCCGGAACCGCAGGATCGCGAAGTCACGCTGCTCCGGCCGGAGTGGTCCGAAGATGGTACGAAGGCGGTGATGATCGCGCGTTCAGCGGACAACAAAGACCGCTGGCTTCTGGCGCTCGACCCGGCCACGGGAAAGACCCGCGTGATGGCCTCGGATCATGACGAGGCCTGGGTCGGCGGACCCGGCATGTTCTCGCTGGGTTGGATGAAGAACGATCGTGACGTTTACTTTCAAAGTGAGCGTACCGGCTACTCCCAGCTTTATGTCGTCTCGTATGACGGCGGCGAGGCGCGTCCGCTCACCTCCGGGAAGTGGGAGGTTGCCAGCGCCCGCTTGTCAGAGGATAAAACGCAATTTTACCTGACTACGAACGAAGGCGATCCGGCGGAGGTTCATCTGTATTCCATGCCTGCAGCCGGCGGTCCCCGAACCAGGATTACGACGGTGCATGGCAATCACCGGCCGGTGCTCTCGCCCGACGAAAAATGGATGGCGGATCTCTATTCGTACACCAACAGGCCGCCAGAATTATTTGTGATGCAAAACCGGACGGGCGCCGAAGAGAAGAAACTCACGTCCTCGCCGGCGGCCGAATTTTGGAGTTATCCGTGGGCGGATGCGCCGATCGTACACTTCACCGCGCGGGATGGAGTATCGATTCCGGCACGCTTATACAAACCGGCCAATTTCCAGAAGGGCGGCCCGGCGATCATCTTCGTACACGGAGCGGGGTATCTGCAGAACGTACACCGCGGCTGGTCGAGTTACTATCACGAGTACATGTTTCATCACGTTCTGATGGAGCATGGCTACACGGTCTTCGATGTCGACTATCGCGGGTCGGCGGGATATGGCCGGGACTGGCGTACCGCGATCTACCGCCATATGGGCGGCAAGGATCTCGACGATCAGGTGGACGCCGCGAAATGGTTGATCTCTCACCAGGGCGTCAATCCATCGAAGATCGGAATGTACGGCGGCAGTTACGGCGGATTCATCACTCTCATGGCGCTGTTCACCCAGCCGGAGGTTTTCGCTGCCGGCGCTGCGCTGCGGCCGGTAACGGACTGGGCGCATTACAACCACGGCTATACCGCGAATATTCTCAATGTGCCGCAGAAGGATGCGGAGGCGTATCGCCAGTCGTCGCCCATTTACTTCGCGAACGGCTTAAAGGGTTCGCTGTTGATCTGCCACGGCATGGTGGACACAAACGTCCATTTTCAGGACACCGTTCGTCTGGTCCAGAGACTGATTGAATTGCACAAAACGAATTGGGATCTTGCGGTGTACCCGGTTGAGGATCACGCTTTCGTGCAGCCTAGCAGTTGGGCGGACGAATACAAGCGAGTTTTCGCGCTGTTTGAACGGGCTTTGAAGTAGAAGATTCCGAAGAAGGAGCCGATGCGAATTCTACCGGTCGCCCTGGCCTTGATTGCGCTCAACCTGCGGGCGCAATCCAAGCCGCAGTTCACATGGCAAGCCGAAGTGGACGGCATCGTCGTCCTGCACATCAACGGCAAGAAGTTGGACATCGAGTATAGGCAGGGTGTGCCGGTGGAGCATCAGGCTTTCAAGTTCGAGTCGACTCTCCCCGACAGCCGGCAAGACGTTCGCCTCGAGGTGCGCCAGGGTCGCGGCGGAGTACGAATCACCGAGCAGCCCCGCATCGAGAACAGCTATACCGCCGCAGTAACCATTGAGGACCGGCAGGACGGCGCTTCCTTCTATTCGTTTGCTCTCTATTGGGAATCAGACCGAGGCAGTTTCTCCAATGAACCGGATCGCGCGGTCGGACGTATGGATCACGTCTCGTGGAGCGGGCACGTGGACGGCGAGGCAATCATCGCTTGCAGGGAGAGCAGCTGCGAATCGAAGATCGAGCGCGGCCAGCCCGTAAGCCGGGAGAGATCTAGGTTCACACGACCGATGCCGGCAGAAGAGATGCGCGTGTTCCTGGATCGGACGGACGGCCCGGCGGAGTTTCGGCTGATCGAGGAGCCGTCCTCGAAGAACAACTACACGGCGCGAGTACAAATTGTCGGGATGCCGGGCGGGGGCGATTGCTCATTTGTTCTCAGCTGGCCGCGACCCCGCAGCAAGGCACGTTAGAGGGGGCTGCGCCGAGGCGGGGCCGAGTCGCGAAATCGCAGCAGCTTCGCCAGCTCAGCCGCACGGAGTTCTCGCGACTCGCCTGGATTCAGCCCTTTCAAGGTGAGGTCGCCTATGGCGATACGCACCAGCCGTAGCGTCGGAAAACCAACGTTCGCAGTCATCCGGCGGACTTGCCGGTTGCGGCCTTCTTCCAATACGATCTCGATCCACGTGGTGGGAATGTTCGCGCGATACCGAATGGGCGGATCTCGCGCCCACAGCTCGGGCTGCGGATCTAGTACACGAGCTTCGCCTGGGCGCGTTCGATAACGGGTCTTGAAGCCCTTCAGCAGAACCCCCGCGGCGAGCCGCTGGATGGCATCCGCGGTCGGCACGCCTTCCACCTGGGCCCAGTACGTACGGGGGTGCCCGAATTTGGGATCACTCAAGCGATGCTGGAGTCCCCCATCGTCGGTAAGCAGCACCAAGCCTTCGCTGTCGTGATCGAGCCTGCCTACCGGATACACATCCGGCGCGGAGATGTAGTCGGTGAGCGTACGGGGATGCTCTTCGGATTTGGAGAATTGACAGACAACGTCATAGGGCTTGTTGAGGAGGATGTACTTCAAACCCTCATGTTAAACTACGTGTAGTTTCTGCCCGACTAATCCCCGGTCGTCTAATGGTAGGACAGCGGCCTTTGGAGCCGTGAATCGTGGTTCAAATCCATGCCGGGGAGCCAAAACCTTATATTCAGTAAATTAGAAGGAGCTTTTCGTTTCGATGTGCGGAGTTTGTACCGAGCTTTGTCTCCCGTAACTCATTGATGGGCCCGGAGTAGACGCAGGGCATGGATTTCAAAATCGAATCCAGCAGCAGACATATGCCCATAGTTGTAATCCTTGCTGTCTTGGTATAACGTCCCTCACTTAAGGACAAAGCGGGCGCCTGTGCCAAGATGACAGCGGTAAGCAGGCGCGTTCTTGCTCGGAGGCAGGTTCAAAAGTGAAATCGATACCTGACCTGAACATAGATCTGTCTGGGTTCAGCGTAGTGTGTGCCGCCGAACGTCTGGCTGTTGTCCATCAAGAACCGGCGATTCGCCAAATTCAGAGCTGTGACAGAGAGCGTCAGGTTTTCGGCAACAGCCTTACCGAGTGAGAGATCGAACGTGGTGTGCTCCTGCAAATGCGCAGGCACATCGCTGGATCCGTCGGTGAATCCGGAGCCGTAATACATATTGCCGCCCGCGTAGGCTCGCCACGGCAGGTTGAAGTTGAATCCCGTGTGAAGGGTGTGCCTTTGGTCGTGATCCAGAAAAAAGTAACCGCTGGACGGAGGGTTGAAGGCTGTCAAGCCGCCGCTGATCGCGCCTGCCCCCTCGACGTGTGCGTAAGCATAGGTGACATAAACTTCTCCCCGGTGCGCGATCCTCGGCGAACGAACGGCTACTTCCCAGCCGTACAATCTCGCGCCATCGACTGTCAGCGGGAAAAAGACGTTCGAGTTGCCGATCGCGTTGTGATCGAAATAATTCCGCGCCCGCTGGTGGTAGTTGTTCACGTCAAACGACCACCCGCGAAGGGGGACCGTGAGCCCAAATTGGTGCTCCTGGTCGCGCTCTCCACGGAGGGGAATGAAGCCAAGCCCTTGCGACACGGCAAATTCGAGCAGCGGGCCGCTTACCGTGGAGAGTGGCGGCGCCTGGTAATACTCGCCCCAGAAGCCCCGCAAGACCCAGTTCAAGTGCGGGATGCGAATGGCCCCGCCGAGCCGCGGGCTGGCCGCATTCTCGGAGACCGCACCGCTGAAGTGCGTTAGCCGGACGCCCGCCGTCAGAGTAAGCCACGACAGCGCCTTGTATTGGTCCTCCAGAAACAGCGTTTCCAGGTGGCCAGTCGTAATCTTGTCCTGCGCGAGGGAGAGTCCCGAACCGTCGTTGGCGATGAGACCGACGGACTCATCGTCGTGTTGCCCGAAACCATACAACCCCATGCTCGCGTTGTGCTGCTTGGTCACTGCGCTAAAGGCGATTTGCGCTCCGGCATATTGTGAAGCCCTGTGTTGTGTGGTGCTGATTGGCGTGTCATTGGGGTCACCATCGTAGTTGGCTCGATTGAAGTGGTAGAAGGGCGAGACGGTGAGCAGCAAGCCGGGTTGGAACGTATGTACCCAGGAGAAACTTGCAAGTGCGTCGCGCTCTCGCTCTACGTCACGGGTGCCAGCGGCTTCGGCGTCCCGGTCATTCGGAATTTGATAATCGTCCCGGCGAAGCGACGTGACGAACCGGAACTGGTTGTTGGCATCGCGATTGTAAATGAGCGTCCCCATTCCTCCGAGGCCCCAGACGCGGTCGTGCAGGACATCCGGGCCGGGCGTTTCCAGCCCATAGTCACTCCGGTTGCCATTTACACTCGCGAAATAGGCGAACTTTTCGGTGTGGCTGCCGAAATTCATCTGGTCGTTGGTCTGGTGAAAGGTGCCGAAAGCCGTGAACAGCTCGCCCTCGTTGTTCCGCTCGAAGCCGGTTCTCGGCACCACGTTAAACACGCCGTACGTGCGGTCGCCGTACGCTGAGGAATAACCGCCTCGTTGAGCTTCGAGGTAGTCGATATCCTTGGGGTCGATCTGAGGCCCAATGTTGCTGGCGATATTGGTATTCGGGATGGGAACGCCATCAATGGCCCAAGTCACTTGGTGTCCGCCGCGCACGTGAAGCTGATCATGAGTCATCCATGCTCCAGGAACGTAATTCGTGATCGAGGTAAAGCTATTGCTCAAGTCCGCGCCTGGCGTCATTGCGATTTCGCTGCGGCTGACGATGGTGGTGGGCGTCATTTGCTCGGGGTTCACGGTAAGAGCAGCCTCTGCAACGGTCACCTGTTCACTCCGTACTCCAATCATGAGCTGGAAATGCAGAACAGGAGCGCTTCCTGACGCGATCACGACCTCCTGGACTGAACGCGCGAAACCGTCCTTGCTCACCGTCACGAGGTACGCTCCCACAGGCAAGGCACTCGCCTCGAAGCCTCCATCGGCGTCTGTAGTGAGCTTCTGAGCGTAGTCCGAGGTGCTGGACTTCACCGCCACTTCCGCTCCCTGGACCGGCCGATGGTCCGGATCGTGAACAACGCCGCGTACGGTACCGACAACCGCTGCCCAGATCACAACGGGGACCAAACCCGCAAAAAATACAAAACTCGTGAGACGTCTCAAACGAAACATAAATCCTCCATTGCAAATCTCATTACTCACAAATCCAAAAGGCGCGCGGACTGCGCCTGAGTCCGGAAGACGTTTATGTGAGTGGAGGAGGACGTTGGTAATGCCACAAAAAATAGGACGTGTCGCCTCGAAGCGAAGAGGACGCCTTCCCGACTGCCGCAACTTGGGGAGGCACACGGACGGCTCGCACGCCTATTGGCGCGAAGAACAGCGCGGATGTGGCCAGACTGCCAGCCTGCCCGCACTCATCCCCGCATCTCGGAGCAGCGTTCCAAGAAGGCCCTGTCGGTGACCCCGGGTGGGAATGCCGGCAACTGCACTTCATCAGTGTGTGCCGGCAACACTGACACGCCTCCCAAAAGGCTGCGGCAGCTTGAAGGATAGGTGCGATCGGGAATAGTAGAAATGAGACAAGCAGCAGCAGAGCGGTCATGCGCTGACCGGCCAAGCGCCCCATTACTGAGCTTCGTCTCATACTTGGTAAATTCAACCTTGCTTATTTCTTAGACTTTGAATCTCCGGCGTTCTTCCCCATGATTTGGACCTTGTGAAGCACGTAGTCGCCCTCATAGACCGTGGCCATGATCTGGTCGCCGGGCTTCATCTTGTCGATGATAGAGGGATCATCGACTTTGTAGCTCATCGTCATGGCATCCATCCATCCCTCGACCTTTTCGCCATTGACCGTTAGGCTCTTGGCGCTTTTATTGACCGCTTCTACTTTGCCGTGGAACGTGAATTCCTTTTTACCTGGGCCGGCTTGTCCAAAACAGACCGCGGCTATCAACAGACCCGCTGCAGAAATTGAAATCGATCTACGTACTCGCTTCATAATGCACCTCCAATAAGTTCGGAATCATTTCAGGGCCGCACACCCGCGAAAGTCGCGCGTCTGGCGCTGGTTCGCAGTTCACGCGAAAGACGCAGATGGAAGACTGGATTTGGTTAGGACAGGAACGTCGGTGGGCCGCGCTTCTGGCCACCGCGGCTATAGGAAATTCGGCAAAGCACTTGCGTCTGTGGGGGGGAAGCGGGATGACTGACGAGTCCGGCAGAGATCGCTCGGGAAATCCCATGCAAACTTAATGGTCGAATGGCTGGACCAGCTTTGCCGGTGGGAAAAAAAGGGCATCTGCCTGCCTGCACGGCGGGTCCCGACGACGACTCCGATTGGGTCGCCGTCAACGTGCAATGATGCTTGCCGGCACGCCGGCAGCAGGCGGGAAGCTTCGAGTCCGCATCCGACGCGAACACTGCCGGGCTGATCAGCGAAAAGCTGAACATAGCCATCAGCAGTATTGCCGAAACGCGACGCATGGAGATCATTGTACACCTCAGAACGCGAAGACGAAAAAGCTGGGAGTCCGCCGAATCCTACTTGCCGCCGACGCGCAAGGTGACCGCTGTGAGCGGAGAAGCGAGTCACAGGTGCGGGGCGCTCGAAGGCAGTTTGCAGCCCCTCCGGGGTGGACTCAGCCAGCCATCCTTGACTTTCTCTATATTTCTAACATAATCGAAATATTGCGAGGGAGAAACCTAACTGGCAAAGAAGGAAGACTCTGAACTGGTCGCGCGCTGTGCCGACATGCTTTCGGCCATGGGTACGGAGCCGCGCCTGCGCATCGTGCGTCTTCTCCTGAGCGCTCATCCCGAGGGGATGGTCGTCGGTGAGGTCGGCGAGGAGTTGGGTATCCCCTCCAGCACGCTTTCGCATCACCTCGAAAAGCTAAAGAATGAGGACCTGGTGCGCGTCAGGCGCGAAGGCACCTACCTCTGGTATTCGGCCAATACGGAGGCCTTGCAGGATCTGCTCGGCTTCCTCTACGCCGAATGCTGCACCCGGAATAAGGCTGTGCAGCCGGAAAAAATCCTCTGCTGCAAATAGGAGATACAAAGTGAATACTGATGTGAAGGAAATCGTTCAAGAGAAATACGGCGAAGCTGCCAGGCGCGTGCGTACCGGGGCGGGACTTCCGGCAGACTGCTGCTCAAAGATGAGTTGCTGTGAAGGTGCCGCCGCGTCGTCATGCGACCCCATCACTTCAGACCTTTACGACGAAGCGCAAAAAGACGGAGTGCCGGAAAAAGCAATGCTCGCATCCCTCGGCTGCGGCAATCCCACCGCCCTCGCCGAATTCAAGCCCGGTGAAACGGTTCTGGATTTGGGTTCTGGTGGCGGGATCGACGTGCTGCTGTCGGCCAAGCGCGTCGGCCCCATGGGCAAGGCCTACGGGCTCGACATGACCGATGAAATGCTTGCGCTTGCAGAAGAGAACAAGCGCAAGAGCGGCATGGCTAATGTCGAGTTCCTTAAGGGCGAGATAGAGAACATCCCACTCCCCGAAAACTCGGTCGATGTCATCATCTCGAATTGCGTTATCAACCTCTCGGGCGACAAGGACCGCGTGATGCGAGAGGCTTTCCGTGTCCTGAAGCCGGGTGGCCGATTTGCGGTCTCTGATGTCGTCGTGCGTGGCGAAGTTCCGGCTGAAGTCAGGAAAAGCATGGAATTGTGGGTCGGCTGCATCGCTGGTGCGCTTGGAGAAACGGATTACGTAAAGCGGTTGGCGAAAGCCGGGTTCGATGCGATCGACATTGAACCCACGCGCATTTACAGCATCGAAGATGCGCGGCAATTTCTGACTGGCGAAGGCCTCGACGTAGACGCGATCGCGCCGCTGGTACAAGACAAGTTCATGAGCGCCTTTGTGCGCGCGAAAAAACCTGCAGCCTGCTGCGCGCCAGGCTGTTGCTCATGACGCTGGCGCGTCGTCTTACCGGAGAACTGCTAGGAACGGCGCTGCTGCTTGCGGCCGTCGTCGGCTCGGGCATCATGGGCGAGCGTCTGAGCGGCGGCAACGCCGCTATAGCGCTTCTCGCGAATACACTGGCGACGGGCGCGACGCTGGTGACGCTCATCTTTTCTTTCGGCGCGGTTTCCGGCGCGCATTTCAATCCTGCCGTCACGCTCGCGGACGCGAGCCAGGGCGGGATGCGCTGGCGCGATGTTCCGGGCTATATCGCGGTGCAAGCCGCTGGCGCGATGCTCGGAGTGTGGGCCGCTCATCTCATGTTCGCGGAGCCGGTGCTTCAGGTATCCCAGCACGTTCGGGCGGGAGGTTCCCAGCTCTTTAGTGAATTCATAGCCACTTTCGGGCTGCTCTCCGTTATCTGGGGCTGCGGGCGGTTGCGCACAGAAGCCGTGCCCTTCGCGGTCGGGCTTTATATTACCGGCGCATACTGGTTCACTGCGTCCACGTCGTTCGCCAACCCCGCCGTGACGCTCGCGCGGGCATTCACGAATACCTTCCCCGGCATCCGGCCCGCCGATGCTCCGGGCTTTATGGCGGCCCAGCTTATCGTGCGTTCGCCGCGACGTTGCTTTTCCGATGGCTTGTGCCGTCCTTGCCCAAACAGGCACGGGACGTTGTGGTGCCTCACACAGAGAAGGAATTCTCGCATGGCAGATAAGAAGCGAGTGCTCATCCTGTGCACTGGCAATTCAGCGCGGTCCCAGATGGCCGAAGGCCTGCTGCGGCATGACGCTGGGGACCGCTTCACGGTCGACAGCGCGGGCACGAAACCAAGCACCGTCCGCCCCGAGGCGATAACGGCTATGCAGGAAATCGGCATCGATATTACGTCGCACCGCTCGAAGCATGTGGATGAGTTCGAGGGGAAGGATTTCGACTATGTGCTGACAGTCTGCGACAACGCGAAAGAGAGCTGTCCGGTGTTCTTCGGAAAGGCTGTCCGCCTGCATCAAAACTTCAACGATCCCGCCGCAGTCGAGGGTACGGATGAAAAGCGGCTTGGCGTTTTTCGCAAGGTCCGGGATGAACTGCGCGCTTACCTGAGCAAGTTTCCGCAAAACGATTGAAGCGAGATGCGCGCGAGATTTGGTGGCGAAATTTTTGTACCGATTTCGTACCAGATGCCTGCTTTGATGCCTTTGACGACTTCGACGACTTTGTAGAATCAGCAACTTGTGAGACTTCAGAATCTTGTAAAGTTGGTGGTTCAAATCCATGCCGGGGAGCCACACTTTTTGTTTCAGTAAATTAGAAGGTAATGGCTGCATCCCACGTACGAGCTTTGTACCGATGGCCTGCTTATCGGCCCGGTGTAACTCGTTGATGGGCCTACGGTCAACACCAAGAGTATGGATTTGAAATTCAATCCATGTCCGGAACGACGAGCTTCGGTCCTGCAGGAGCCGGCAGACCGCAAGCGCATCGAAGCAAGCCTTCGGCTCGGAACACCCGTTAACGGCTAACACGCCGAGCCATTGCAACCCACCCGGACGCTCGCACAGCATAATCGACCTGCAGGACTCGACATGTAACGGCTCAACGGCGGCATCGGACGCGTGAAGAATAGACGTCGCATCTCCGTCTGCATCAATTTGCGGTGACCGCCTCCAGTGGCCTGAACAGCCCAACCATCGACGTCCGGCCACCGGCGACCTAACCTTGCCGCTTGATATTCTAGGTTGCTGCGCAAACGCCAAAAGACTCGGAGCAACACTAATTAGAGGGCCAATCCTGAAAACTCCATGCGCTCTCCCAACAACAATCCGCTTAGAGTAGACCAAGTGTCTTACGCCAACTGCTTTGGCTGTTGTAGCTCCGTATGCAAGTGTCGGGACGTCGAATTTCGTCGAATACAAGTAACGACGGGTACACGAGAAACTCGGACGTTTCGGTTTCCTGTCTAGCCTGTTCTCTGGAGTTAGCGTCAGCATCGGTTTGAACTGGTATCCCTAACGCGAAACGCATCCAAACTGGTGTCCTATCGTGGACGATCTCGAGACTCAGCCCTGGCCTATAGTTTGCTGCATTCGCACCGAAACCCCTCAACTTTGCCCTGATGTGTAGGGTGACGATTGTGGGTCCACTCTTTCCAACCAACGTTCAGTTCCTTCGCCAGAAATCCTTGCTCTGCCAACTGCAGAGCGACCTTCGCGGAGAGCTGTCAATCGTGGCTCCAACAGTACGTCACGATTTCCTTGTCCTTGGGTAGAAGCTGCATGACCCGCTCCAGATCCGCTAGTGGAGCAGAGAGTGCACCCGGGATGTGAGCGCTGTCGAATGCCTCTTTACCTCGCGTATCGAGGAGAACGAAATCGGATACTGCAGCTTCTACGGCGTGAAGTACATCGTTACGCTGCTTTTCAGCCTGAAGCTTTTGCGCGAAGTAGTCGCGGTTCGCTCGGATCGCCTCGGCGTTGACCTTCATAATTCCTCCTATTCCTGCTCGACTGACGGTGCGGGTGGACGGACGGCTCGATCAGCGGCGCCGGATACGGTCGCAGGGGGTCCGTCCTTCACATCCAGAAACGGATCGAGCAACTCGGGCTGACAAGTCTCACGCGGCTGGGTTCCTGCTATGAAGTACGCCTGAACGGGCGGCCCACAGTCGGGCGACGCAAGTAATCCGCTGATCGAGTCCACTCTGGCGGCTACGACACCCGGAGGCGGAGGATCAAATTGCTTCCGCTCCGGGTGATAGGCTACGGCACGCTTCATGAAATCGGTCCACACCAGCAGCGCCGATTTGGAACCCTCCAGCTGCAGTTCGCGATTGTCGTCGAAGCCGACCCACACTACGCACAAGAGATTCGGCGTAAAACCAGCGAACCAACCGTCACGCGATGTACCCGTTTTGCCCGCCGCGGGCGCCTTAAACCCAAGTGACCGAGCGCCGGCGGCCGTGCCGCTTCGAATGACTTCCTGCAGCAAGTCGTCCATGAGAAATGTAATGCGGGGATCGAGCGCACGCCGGCGAGCCGCTGTACCGCTGAGCACCGTTTGCCCATTCGCCGTCACCTTGGTGATGAATGTGGGGCGGACGTAGTCGCCGTGGTTCGCGAATGCTGTGTAAGCGCCCGCCATTTCCAGGGGCGTCGCCTCATAGGCCCCGAGAGCCACGGCTGGAGTCGCCTGGATCGCGTCATTCAATCCGCAGCGCTTCGCCAGATTGACAACGCGATCGTAACCTACCTTCTCAGCCAAACTGACCGTAGCCAAATTCATCGATTTCGACAGGGCTTTGCGCAGCGTAACTATGCCATAAAACTGCTCGTGGAAATTGGATGGCTGATAAGTCTGGCCGCCTGCGTATCGAAACGTGGCCGGCTCATCCACTACGGTGCTGGCTTCCGTGAACGGCTTCCCCGAGCCGTCAATGGCCGTATTCAGCGCGGCCGCGTAGACGAACGGCTTAAAAATCGAGCCGGGCTGGCGCATGGAGAGTGCGTGATTCAACTGGCTCTTGGTGTAATCGCGCCCGCCCACGAGTGCCTTTACTTCACCGGTGTGCGGGTCTAGCGCGACTAAGGCGACTTGCGGAAGAGCACCGTCCTTGGCGATCTTTTTGGCACGCACCAGCGCGTCGATTTTCGGCATGATGACGCGGACCGACTCCACAGCCGCGCGCTGCAACTCAGGATCGAGGGATGAGTAGACCTGGAGACTGGTGGCATCCTCATTGTTCGCCAATCGTTCCTGCAACTCCTCATTCAGCAAGGCAATAAAGTAGGGGGCATCCCCGGCGTCCAGCTTGCGAGGCGCCAGCCTCACAGGCTCCTTGACTGCGGCCGCGTATTGGGCGGCAGTAATGTAGCCGTTGTCCTGCATTAATCGAAGTACGACGTTTCTCCGGTCCCTGGCCCGCGCCGGATACCGTGCCGGATTGAAGTAGCTGGGCCGCTGAATCATTCCGGCGAGCAACGCAGCCTGCGACAAGGTCACCTGCGAGATGTCCTCATCGAACAACGTACGCGCTGCCTCACCGAACCCGTGGATACTGAACGTCTCGTTGCGTCCGAGGTACACCTGGTTGGCGTAGTACTGGAAGATCTCCTGCTTCGAAAGCCGGTGCTCCAGGATCAACGTGATCATCAATTCGCTGAACTTACGCCGCCATCGCTTTTCAGGATCCAGCCAGAGCGCCCGGGCCAACTGCATCGTGATGGTGGAGGCCCCCTGCTCTTTACGATTGGATTTGGCGTCCACCCAGGCGGCCTTTGCCAGCCGGAAGGGGTCGAAGCCCAAGTGTTCGAAAAAGCGCTTATCTTCTGTGGCGACTACGGCCTTCACCAGCACCGGCGGAATTTCACGGAAGGTCACCAGGCGCCGCTTTTCACGATCGTCGCCAACGATGTTCGTGATCAACTCGGGTTCCAGTTGATAGGTGTCCAATTTGGATCTGGAGGTCAGGCTCAGCATGTCGGCGATGGCCCCCTTCTTGAACGTCACAAGAACCGGGTGCGGCTGAAAAAACGACTGCGACCCTGGATGAACCTCCAGCGAATCCTTTCCAACTCGGTACCAGCCCTTGGCATTGGATTCCTGTTTCGAGTAGCCCGCTCGCTCGAGGCCGGTCACGATCACTTCCGGATCAATCACTTCGCCGGGCACCAGCAGCCTCGGACCGGAAAAGATGTTAGCGGAGTTAGAGAATGGGCCCATCCGAAGGGTCTCATTAACAATGCGGCTGTACTTGGCGTAGATCAGAATGGCGGGCACGGTCAACAAGATCAGGCTGACCGCGATCCCCGTGGCCCACAGATGCGCTCGGACGAACTGAAGCGGCTTATAGAAAAGTATGGTTCTGGCTTGCTCCGTAGCGGCTAGGGGACCGGGCGTAGTCACTGTGGAGAAAGATAGCACGCATTCTGCCAGTGATGTGATTCAATCTCTTAACCCAGGGCAAGCTTTGTACGAGAGGATATGGCAGGTACTTCTTACGCTATGACTGGGTGTGCCGGCGCCTTCCTGAAACATCAACTTCATGCCCGTGTCTTATCAGTCAATAGCGCCAGCCGGGCAAGCTCCGTGATCTGCCGATCGAATCCGCCCGCGATCTCGCCAACCGAATGCTTGGGGTGCATCAAGGCGAGTTGCGCCACCAGGGTCCTGCGATCCAGCGTCCCATCCGCGAGTTGGAGCAGCGAAAGCGCCAGGTCGCCTTGGATGTCAAGCGGCTCATGATACAGGTTCGTGACTTTGGGGGACTGGGCGCGGACCAATCCGCTGCAATACGGCTTGTCTACGTCGGCTCTCGCCACAGGCGGCGCCCAAGCATGCATCTGAATGAACTTGATGGTGCACAGGTCCAGGAGCGCCTGCTCAGTTCCGGGCGCCTGACGGATCAAATGGCTCCCCGGAACGGCTTGCGGCCAAGCCGCGGCGAGTTGTTGCATGAGACCTGAAATCTGAGGATCAACGATTTCGATGATGGCTTTCTCGGGACCATTCCAGCGGTTGGCTCCATTCGCCTGTTGAGCGCGGGTGGTGAGATAAAGCCCGTGCAAAGCAAGCGGATCGGGCTTGGACCGGTGCTCCGTCTCCTTGCGGCACAGCAACGTTCGTCGAAATTTCCGGAAGCCGAAGAAGTCGAGGTACTGTTCCCACTCGATCCGGCCTCTGGATTCGAGTTCGGTCAGCGTCTGAGTGGCCGCTTCACCAAAGCCGAAAGGCGTCATGTCGGCGAGCTCGGCTTCAGCCAGATAATCCAGGCCGTTGTCCTGGGCGCGAGCGATAAAGTCCTTGAAGTACACCTGGTGGTATTCGGTGGCGAACTCGTCGTGAAAAACCTGCTCCGGGCCACACTTTTCGACGTCCTCGAGTTCCTGCCGTACCACACTGTGCCACGGATCCGGTTTCTTGCGATCTTGAGCCAGCACGCTGAGTAGCCGTCGGGCCTCAGCGACCCGGGTGTACGGATCCGTGGTGGATCTGGTATGCAGCAGCATAAGATCCCGTACCGCCTGCCGGACATAACCTCCGGGATAAACGTTATAGCTGATGTAGGCGACACCGTGGGGCGACAGCGATTCGGCGCAGAGTTGGAGCAAACGATGCTGGATTTCGGACGCCACCCAAGTGTAAATGCCATGAGCAATCACGTAATCGAACTGGCCCAGATCGCGCGCGTCCAGCAGATTCATCTGGCGAAGCTCGATATTGCGCAACGAAAGCGAGAGCGCCATGGCACGGCCCTTCGCCACGGCTTCACCGGCGAGATCGAATCCCAAAAAAGTCGACGCTGGCAGCGCCGCCGCCATAGGGATGAGGTTACCGCCCCCTCCACACCCGATTTCCAGAACCCGGCAGCACTCCACGGGCGCCGGCTGCAGCCCGTACAGCTTGGCGATTGCACCCAATGAATACGGGTGAGTGACCCAGAAAGGACGTGAGGGATAAGCGACTTTATCGTAGGCAGTGGAAGTCACTCAGCACAAAGTATAGAATAGTCGCGCATCATCATCATGAAATTTCCATTCCTCGTCGCCGCGGCAATGAGCTGTTGCACACTCTACGCTGAAGAACTCAAATGCGATCTGCAGGAGTATCATTCTCTTCCTGGTTTGAGCGCCCGGGCGGTAGCGGGCGGGTTGGAGGTGTCCTGGAAGGGAGATCGGGACCAACAACTACGCGCCATTTCGCAATCCGTAATGGACAACCCCTGGTTCATGAATTAGCCGTGCGTAAGCCGGACGGCACGTGGGCTGTCCTCGGCAGCGATCTGACTCCCGAGTTCGAGGTTACCAGCGGCCGCCGACGCATCTCCGAGCAGCAACTCGCCCCGATGCGGCAACTTGGGCTGAAGCTGACGCCGGAGTTGATCGAGCAGCAGAAGTGGAACGCCTTTTGGGACGCGCCGCTGGAGATACCTGGAGCCAGGAACACAAATCCCGATCTGCCGCGCAGACCGGAGGAGATCCGCCGCGCTAAGGCGACCTTTAACGTCTCCGCCTGCCAGGTGAAGACCGATGGCGCCCGTCTGGAAGTCACGTTTCCCGGGCTCTCGATGGGCATCTTCTCCGGCCAATTGCGATTCACGGTCTACAACGGGACGAACCTGTTACGCCAGGAAGCTATTGCCAAAACCGAGGAGCCGTCCATTGCTTACAAGTACAACGCCGGCCTGCAGGGATTCTCAGTCCACCCGAGAACACGCGTAAGCTGGCGGGACGTAGCGCGGGCGTCGCAACAGTACGAATTCGGAGGCGAGATCAACGTTGATCCGGTGGCGCTGCGAGCGCGGAACCGCCTGGTGGTGGTCGAGACCGGTGACGGATCGCTGGCCATCTTCCCGCCGCCGCACAAATTCTTCTTCGCGCGCGAAATAGAGTTGAACCTGGGTTACGTCTGGTATCGAAAGGACAGCTCGGAATCGTTCTCGGCCGGTGTGCGGCAAGCGGAACACGAAGAGGAATACCGGCCGCATGGCGTCTCCGATGACGTTTGGACCCGCCGGGCGAATCAGTCCCGTCACAATCTAGGCAACTTCGCTTTGTATAACGCGCCTCCCGGAACGTGGCAGCGAATGCCGGTCTACTACTATCTGAGTTCGGAGAACGCCGACGCCACGCAGCGGGCCGTCTTGGCCTTCACGCATGACGATCGTTACAAGGCGCTGCCTGGATACCAGGTGGCCGTCAGCCACTTCCACACGCACTTCAACGAACAACTCTCGGATGCGGGCACCATCGACCTGCAGCCCACGTGGCTGCCGGTGTTTCGGGCGTTGGGGATCAACATCGCAATGATGTCCGATTTCCATGGCGACGGTCATGCCACGGATCCCGGACCGCTCCGGCTCAAGGAGCAGAAGGTATATTTCGACGGTTGCCGCCGCCACTCCGATCGCAGTTTTCTGATCATGCCGGGCGAGGAGCCCGATGCCTTCTTAGGCGGGCATTACACGATGGTTTTCCCCAGACCCGTTTTCTGGACGCACGTGCGTCAGCCTGAACAGCCCCTTGTTGAACAGGACAACTACGGGAAGGTCTACCACGTCGGGTCGGAAGCGGACGAACTCAAGATGCTCCGCGATGAACAGGGACTGATGTGGCAGGCTCATCCGCGCACCAAGGGATCCTCTGGGTATCCCGACGCCGTGCGGGACAAGGCCCATTTTCTGAGCGATCGATTTCTGGGAGGCTCCTACCAGTCACTCCCCGTCGATCAATCGGAAAAACGGATCTGCGAACAGCGCTGCTTCGGCGTGCTCGATGACATGAATAATTGGGGCGGTCCGAAATACATGATCGCCGAGGGAGACACTTACCAGAAGTTTCCGGACGATGAGACCTATCCACACCTAATCGTCAATTATGTGAAACTGGAGCGCCTGCCGAAGTTCGACGAGGACTGGAATCCCATCCTGAGCGCGATGAGAGCCGGCAATTACTTTGTTTCGAGCGGCGAGGTGCTGTTCGATGATTATTCGCTGGAGGGCACCGGCGGAAAGCGGACGTTCGTAGCTAATGTCGAGTGGACCTTTCCCCTGGAGTTCGTCGAACTCGTGTGGGGCGACGGAAAGGTAGTCGACCGGCAGGTCATTTCGGCGACCGATCTGGCACCCTTCGGCAAGCACCGGTTTCGCATGCCGTTCGACGTCGCGGGGAAGAAGTGGGTTCGTTTCGCAGTGTGGGACTCGGCTGGGAATGGCGCGTTCACCCAGCCGGTGCACCTGCGGTGAATGTCCCCCAAAAGCCACAAGGGAACTGGCCAAAGCGTGGCATTTTCGCCACACTTCCGAATTTTCAAATCCTTTACTCTCAATGGCTAGCGGTAAAGTTCTAACATTGCTAACTTGGTCTTACGTTGCGGTTCGAGACTACCATCCAAAGCAGTGTCAAGGCCACAGGGGTTGGCCTTCACAGTGGTGTCCCGGTGAGCATTCGTATCCGGCCCGCACCGCACTCGACCGGCATTGTATTCGTTCGCACCGATCTGGATAACTTTGAGATTGCCGCGAGCTGGCGGAATGTCGCCCGGGTCAGTTATGCCACCAGCCTGATGCGGCAAGGCGTACTGATCTCGACCACTGAGCACTTGCTCAGCGTGCTGTACAGCATGGGGATCGATAATGCCTTCATCGACATTGATAATCTTGAAGTGCCGATCCTGGACGGGAGCGGTCTGCCCTTCGTTCAACTACTGCGGGAAGCCGGTCTCAAGACCTATCGCCGGAAGAAGCGTTATCTTCGTATCAAGAAGCCTATATCAGTGGAGGGCAGCGGCAAATGCATCACGATCATTCCCGCCGACCGTTTCCTGCTGACATGCGACATCTTCTTTCAACATCCCGCGGTGGGCCGCCAAACCGTTGACATGGAAGTGACTCCGGATCGGTACTCTTCCGACATCGCTCCGGCGCGAACCTTCGGATTCGAACACGAGTTGGCGCAAATGCGCGACATGGGTCTGATCCGGGGGGCAACCCTGAACAATGCGGTGTGTTTCAACAAGACCGACGTTCTGAATCCCGGAGGCTTGCGCTTCCCAGATGAATGCTGCCGGCACAAAGCCCTGGATCTGATCGGCGATCTGGCCCTGACCGGGCGGCCGCTGCTGGGGCACGTCATTGCCGAACGCGCAGGCCACGCTATGCATGTCGCGTTGGTGGCGAAGATCATGTCGGATCCTTCGCTATATGAGATTCTCACCTTCGACCAGCTTGCCGCGCGCGTAGTGGACACGTTGGTATTCTGATCGTTGATCCGTACTCTGCCGAACCTGATCAGCCTCGCACGGCTGTGCCTGGTGCCGGTAATCCTGATTCTTATCTGGAATCGCCTTTACGAACGAGCGCTGGTGTGGTGCTTCGTGGCGGGAATCTCAGACGGTCTGGACGGCTATCTGGCGCGCCGCTTTCATGCGACCTCGCGGGCCGGCGCCTATCTCGACCCAATTGCAGATAAGCTGCTGCTGAGTGGTACGTACCTGGTACTGGGCGTGGATCGGGTGATCCCCTGGTGGTTGACCGCGATGGTCTTCGGCCGAGACTTGCTCATCCTCGGATTTGCCGGCTTTGCCATCCTTTTTACCAAAATCCGGCGCTTCGAGCCAACGGTCTGGGGCAAGCTTAGCACCGCGATTCAGATTTTCACGGCGTTGGCGATCCTGCTGGGGCGGGCGACAATGTGGGGCGAGTTTCCGCGCATTCTCGAATGGCTGATGATCTTGCTGACAGTTGCCGCGACCGGCTGGAGCGCAGTCCACTACGGGTGGACAGGCTGGAAGATGCTTCAGGCCGCCGACGCCCGCCCGGCCGCGAATTGACGCAGCACGGTTCCGGGGGTACGCTGAATTGTGGCTGTACCCGTGTCCCGTTATTTGCCTTCGCGTCATTATCTTTCCGCAGGGTTTATTGCTTTAGGACTGGCTGCATTTTCAACCTGGGTGGGATTCCGCTGGACGCCGGCGTTTCTGCCCGCTTTTCTGTTCCTGCTAAGCGCTGCCGCAGTGTTGTTCATAGCCTTCCAGCCGCCGATCGAAATTCATGAAACCCATCTCAGGGTGAACAAGCGGGTGATCCCGTGGAATCAAATTCGCCGTTTGGATCGCACCGGTTGGGTGTCGCCGCTGGTAGTGCACGTTACCCTGTTGGACGATCAACGACTTCTTCTGATCTATCCTGGCGATCTCGATTCCGCAAACAGTCTGCTGCGGCATTTGCGAAGATACTCGCGCGAGGCGCTCATCGACGGCATCCCCTACCGCCAGTTCTGGGGCGAGGCTCTAAATACCCCGCCAGAACGTAAGCAGCTGCCTTCGCCGCGCTATCCACTGCTTCGGTCCGAGGACGAAGCGGAAGTGGAACGCATGTTCCAGCGCCTGAAGACCGTTGGTCATATCGATCCCAAGAAGTCATCTGACGAGAAGTAGCGCGTGACGTGGCGGCGGCACTCCCTGGGCTGCCTGCTCGTGTTCGCTGCCTTGGCTGCTGCCGTGGTGGCCACGTCGGCTTTCTCGCTGCCTCTGATTGGTACTACACTCGAAAACTCCGGCCCGCCGAAGAAGGCTGACATCGCTGTGGTTTTAGGCGGAGATCGCTTCGGGAATCGCGTGCTGAAAGGCGCGGAACTCGCGCGCAGCGGTTACGTCCCGAAGGTTTGGGTCAGCGGGCCGAGCGGTTTTTATGGTTTGTATGAATGCGACTTGGCGATTGCTTTCGCAGTGAAACACGGATTTCCTGAGTCGATGTTCATCTGTGGACGGAATGAAACCCGATCCACGCAGGGTGAGGCCGCAGTGATCGTTCCGGAACTACGCCGGCTTGGCGCGAAGAGCTTCATTCTGGTTACCAGCGATTACCATACGAGGCGTGCCGGCCGGCTATTCCGCAGGGCGGCTTCCGATCTCGAAATGCATGTGGTTGCCGCTCCGGATCGCGAGTTTCAGTTGGACCGCTGGTGGCAGAGCCGCGAAGGCAGGAAAGCGATATTGCTGGAATGGGGGAAAACTGTCGCATTCTGGCTGTGAATGTAGATGCAAGAAGCATTAAAGACCCTACGCCCCTACATCTGGCGATACCGCCGGGGATTCGCCTTGGGCATGAGCGCGCTGATTCTCAAGGATATTCTTGGAGCCGGGATGCCGCTGCTGATCAAGAACGGTATCGATTCCTTGAATCACGGATTCAGCATGCGGACGGTATTGTGGTTTGCGGGCGCCCTGATCGGCATCTCCGCACTGAAGGGCGTTTTCCAATACTGGATGCGCGTCACGCTGATCGGCATCTCGCGTGACATTGAGTACGACCTGCGTAACGACTTGTTCGACAACCTGATCCGCCTCTCCTGGGATTTCTACAGCCAGTTCCGGACGGGCGATATCATGGCGCGCGCCACCAACGACCTGAATGCTGTGCGCATGATGCTGGGCCCCGCGGTGATGTACCTCTGCGAGACGAGTCTCACCCTGGTGCTGGCCGTGGGTGTGATGCTATCCGTGGATTGGCGCCTTACGCTGCTCTCTCTGGTTCCAGCGCCCTTCGTCAGCTTTGCGGTGATTTACTTTGGCCGGCGTATTCACGATCGCTTCGAGGCGATTCAGGAAATGTTTTCCGACATCAGCAGCCGCGTGCAGGAAAACCTTTCCGGCGTTCGCGTCATTCGCGCTTACGTCCAGGAAGAAGCCGAATTGCGCCACTTTGAAGTGTTGAACCAGGAGTACATCGCGCAGAACATTCGCCTGGCAAAACTTTCCGGCGTGTTCATGCCGCTGCTGCAGGCTCTGATCGGCGTGACGTTTCTCATTGTGCTGTGGGTGGGCGCTTACCGCTTGCTGAGCGGTCACATTACCTTGGGCAGTTTCGTCATGTTCAACACCTACATGGGAATGCTGGTATGGCCGATGATCGCGATGGGATGGGTGGTGAATCTGATCCAGCGGGGCACGGCATCGCTCGGCCGGATCAACGAAATGCTTCGTGCGCAGGCCAGCATCTCCGCGCCTGCGAATGCCCGCCCGCTGCCGCCCTCCCTGCGCGGTGAAATTGGATTCCACAACGTCGCGGTGCGGTATTCGAGCGGCATCGCACTCGACCGCCTGAACCTCCGCATTGAGGGCGGATCGACGGTGGCCATCGTCGGCCATACCGGCAGCGGCAAGAGTACCCTGCTGCAATCTGATCCCACGCTTGCTGGATCCTGGGGAGGGCAGCGTGACCGTAGATGGCATTGATCTGCGCGAATTGTCGCCCGCGGAACTGCGCCGCCAGATCGGCTTCGTCCCACAGGAGACCTTCCTATTCAGCGCCACCATCGCGGGCAACATCGCGTTCGGAGTGGCCGGGGCAACGCCGGCCGAGATTGAGCGCGTCGCGGAAATAGCCGGACTGGCCCCCGATATCGCGGGCTTCCCGGAAGGCTACAACACGATGGTGGGAGAGCGTGGACTGACCCTCTCCGGAGGGCAGAAACAGCGCACGGCCATTGCGCGAGCGCTGTTGCGCAATCCGCGTATATTGATCCTCGATGATGCGCTGTCGAGCGTAGATACATTGACGGAGGAACGGATTCTGACTGGTCTGGCGAGCGTCATGCGGGGGCGCACGACGATTCTGGTCTCGCACCGGGTCTCGACGATCCGGAATGCTGATCACATTTTCGTGCTGGAGCACGGGACGGTGGTGGAATCCGGCTCGCATCAGACGCTTCTGAGCACTGGCGGATATTACGCGGATCTGTATCAGAAGCAGTTGCTGGAAGAAGAGTTGGAAGCCATTTGACCGTTAATGTAATCTGTTCGGAGTGGCCACTCGCAGCTCTATGAGCAGACGCAAATTGGGCATTCTCGCGACCCTCCTATTCGGCCCGGTGCTGGCCCAAAGTCCTCCCGCCCCGGCCGGGGGCGGGGACATGCAGCAAACGTATGTGAAGCTTTGCGGCGGCTGCCATGGGGCCGACGCACGGGGAACACAGCAGGGGCCGGGGCTTGCCGGAAATTTGTCCGTGCGCAGGCGCTCCGCTCACAGTTTGCGGAACGTGATCCGCAATGGGATTCCGGCGGCGGGCATGCCCGGATTCAATCTGCCGGCTGCCACGGTGGACAGTCTTGTAACCCTGGTCGCCTCGCTAAATGCATCGGCTGCGGAGAGCACCGTGCGGTGGGGATCGCGCTGCCGGCAAAGAGTTCTTCTTCGGCAAAGGAAAATGCGCCTCCTGCCATATGGTCTACGGTGAGGGCTCAGCGGTGGGTCCCGATCTTTCCAATCTCGCGCGGGAGATGACTGTAGACCAGATTCGACAATCGCTACTTCAACCTGATCTGCGGATCGCACCGGGTTACGGGATGGTCACCGTACACCTCCGCGATGGGCAAACGCTGCGCGGCTTCGCGCGAAACAGAACCGCCTTTGACCTCGCCCTGCAAGACCTGAAGGGCGTCATTCACCCCCTCTCGCTCGATCGACTGTCCAGCATCACCGAGGAAAAACAATCGCTGATGCCCCCCGTACAGGCCGCCGCGGATGAGTTGCAGGATCTCGTCGCTTTCCTGAGCCGGTTGACGGGCGTACAACCTGGAATGCCGGTTGCAGCCAAGGCTCCCCACGAAGGCGGAATTTCCTTCTCGCGAATTGTGAATCCGAAAGCAGGCGATTGGCTTACTTACAACGGCTCGCTGAGCGGGAATCGATATAGCGAGCTCAAGGAGATCAACGCCGCGAATGTGAACCGGCTCAGCCTGAAATGGACCTTCTCTATTCCCCTGTGGTCCCAGTTTCTTCCGGATACGCCTTATTTTCGAGAGAACATGCGGTACTTCGGACTGGAGACGGTGCCCGATTGTCGCCGACGGGATCATGTACGTCACTGGGCCGAATCAGGCGTTCGCGCTGGATGCACGCACGGGCACGGAGATCTGGCACTACTCGCGCCCACGCACTGCGGGCCTGGTGTCGGACCCGTCCCTGGGTACCAATCGCGGCGTCGCTATCCTGGGAGACAAAGTGTTCATGGTCACCGACAATGCACACCTGATTGCGTTGCACCGGGTAACGGGCCAGCTGGTTTGGGAAGTGGTGATGCCGGATGAGGCTCAGCATTACGGGGGAACCGTCGCTCCCCTTGTTGTAAAGGACATGGTGATTGCCGGCGTGGCCGGAGGCGACTGGGGTATCCGGGGATTCCTCGACGCCTATAAGGCCGACACTGGCGAACGCGTCTGGCGCCATTGGACGGTTCCGGCCAAGGACGATCCCGGTTCCGAGAGCTGGAAAGGAACCTCGATAACCCTTGGCGGCGGGGCCACTTGGCTGACCGGATCCTATGACGCAGAGACGGATACTCTCTACTGGGCTACGGGCAATCCCTGGCCGGATTCCGACGATCGCGAGCGAGGCGGCGATAATCTGTTTACAAATTGCGTGCTGGCCCTCGAACCCGCGACGGGCAAGCTGAAGTGGTATTACCAGTTCACCCCACACGATGTCCACGATTGGGATGCGACAGAGCCCAACGTTCTCGTAAATACAAAATTCCGCGGACAGGATCGGAAGCTTCTGCTGCATGCCGACCGGAATGGCTTTTTCTACGTCTTCGACCGCACCAACGGCCACCTCTTGTTGGCTGAGAAGTTCGTCCGAAAAGTCACGTGGGCGAGTGGCATCGGCTCTGACGGCCGCCCTCAGCTAGCGCCGGACAGTAGTGTAAGCTGCCCGGACCATGCGACGAATTGGAATGGAACTGCTTTCAGTCCGGCCACAGGCCTGTACTACGTGATGGCCCTGGAGAAATGCTCGGTGAAACTTTCGCCGGGCAGTTGGAAGACCGAGCGCCCGCGCGAGGAACCCGGGAAGAAATACCTTCGGGCATTAGACATCGAGACCGGGAAGATCGCTTGGGAGGTCCCGCAAGTGGGCCCGATAGACGGCAAGCGAGTGGCGGGCTTGTTGGGAACCGCCGGAGGGATCCTGTTCTATGGAGACCCAAGCGGCTATTTCATCGCAGCGGATGAGCGGGACGGGAAAACGTTGTGGCGCGTTCCGCTGAACGCGACGATGAAAACTTCGCCGATGACCTTCACGGTGGAGGGGAAGCAGTTCGTCGCTCTGGCGGTGGGCTCGAACGTGATGTGCTTCGGGCTTTAAGATCAGATTCATAGATCGGAAGCGGTCATTGTGCACAGTGCTGGTGCGCTAGACCGGCGGGCGAGCGTCTGGCGCCTTTGGCTCCCGGAAGTGAGGACAAGATGTCTCGATTCGTAACGTGTGGCGGACATCCGCCAGGTTTCCTCCCTCGCCATACGTCCTCTAATCACACATTTCTCCGCCGTTCTTGTGTTGTCTCCGTAGCCTTGCCGGCTTCTCTACCCTGTATGGCCGGACGAGTATGGATCGACCGATTCGGCTTGGATAGTACTCCGGTCCTAATTCAGGCACTGTGGCTTGCGCTGGACAAGATGTGTGGTACCCGAATCGGCCCGGTAACCCTCAACTGTTCATTTTCAGAATTTAGCATCATAACCGGACTGGCTGCCGACGTGCGTTGAAGAAGGCAACCGCGAGCCATAGGAGGAATGTTCAGAACCTTCAGCGGCGTCTTGATTCTTTTGACGGGGGCGCTCGCTGCGTTCGGAGGCATTTCAAGCTAGCGAAGAACCTGGAGACCATCCATCCCGAATCCACGGTGGGCGTGATCATCCAGTACAGGCAGGCGCCCGCTAGCGCGCATCACTAAAAATTCGCGACAAGGGAGGCAACCACAAGGGAGATCTGCCGTTAATCAAAGGCAGCCACTACTCGTTGCCGGCAAAAGCCCGGCGGAGTTCGCGAATGACCCCGATGTAGTCGCGATCTCACCCGACCGCGAGTTGAAGCCGATGCTCGACATGACGGCGGTGACGGTCGGAGCAACGTGGCGGCGCAGTTCGGTTATACCGGGCGAGGCGTCGGAGTGGCCGTACTCGACAGCGGCGTCTATTTCCCAGCGATCCTCGGTTCAGCCGTAGGTTACAACAAGAATTTCACACGGACAGGGGACGCCGGCGACTGGTACGGGCATGGCACGTTTGTGGCGGGAGTCTTTGCGGCTTCCGGGACAAATTCGGCTTACAAAGGAGTGTCCCCGGGTGTCCGGATCGTGAGCTTCAAAGTGCTCGATGACACCGGCTCCGGCCGAATAGCTGGGTGATCGCGGCGATCAACAAGCCATCGCGATGAAATCGACATACAACATTAGAGTGAAGAACCTGTCGCTAGGCCGGCCCCAACGGAGGCAGGAACAACTCGCAGGGCACCCAAAACTACGGCGCGGTTACAGCTCCGGGCAACGACCCCTACGTGATCACCGTTGGCGCGATGAAGACGAACAATACCAACACGCCGTCGGACGACACAGTGGCCAGCTACAGTTCCAAGGGACCAACAGCATTGGACCACGTGGTGAAGCCGGATCTCGTTGCGCCGGGCAACCGAATGACCTCGGCCGATGAGTTCTGCAACGATCCAATCACGGGGCAAACCTATACTTCCAACTACGACATCTTCACCATCGGAGCGGGATATCTGGACGTAATTGGCTGCGTTGAACAGCGTGGATGTCGCCACTGGCTCCGCGCAGTCGCCGGGGGTGCAGTTCGATGCATCAGGGAAGTCCGTCACTATGGTTTCCGCCGCCGGCGTAGTCTGGGGCACTAACCTCGTTTGGGGAACGGGCGCGGTCTGGGGAACGAACTTGGTCTGGGGCACAGGTACACCGGCCGGCGAAGCAACGGGCATCGCCATCAACGGTGAGAACTAATCCTCAGGTCTCAGGGATTCTGAAACTGGGCCGCACATGGGTATCGTGAAACACTCGTCAGCGGGCGCTGGGAGCAACTGGTTGGGCCGTCTCCTTAAATCCTAGCTACCGGCTCAGACTCGAACGGGCCGGGCTATCGCTCCCTGGGATGACTCGAGTCAGATCGTCACCCAATATGGATGGGCACCATCGGGTTTCGATATGCTCGATCACCAACTCGGTGCCGCGCGCATGACTGACGAACGGCCGTGTTCGCGGGTCGTACATGGAGTCAGTCAGGTCGCGGACCAACACCACCTGGAACCCGAGCCGTGTCATCTGCCGGATCCCGAAAGAGCGGTTGAGGATGCAGATGTTGGTATGCACGCCCATCAAGGCCACGTTGGTGATGCCTTCCTGCTTGCAGAAATTGTAGATCTCCTGCCCGCTTTCGCTGACGCCGTCGAAACCGACGACGTCGATGGCTGAGTGTTCGCGCGTCCAGGGATACGGGGGGCCTGTCTCTTTCTTCGGGATCGGGTCGTCGCAGCCGCCGGCCGTATCATCGATGGGGAAGTTGCGCTCCTCCATAGGCTCTCGTGCGCAACGAACCAAGATGGGCGAAGGAGAGACGGCCATGGGCGCGCGCTGCATTCGCTCTCGCCAGGGCGTTCCTTCGTAGAACTTCATCGTGTCGCTGGGAGAGTGGATGATCATTACACCCAGGCTGCGGGCCGTGCTGACCACCTGATTCATCCGCGGCGCCATTGCCGCGACGCGCTGCGCCGACCGCCTGCAGGTATGAGCGTCCCACATATCGCAGATGATGATGGCTGTCTGCGCCACCTCCCAGCGCAAAGTTAGTTCGGAGACCTTATCACTTCGCCTGCGGGCTTGAAGGCTCAGGGTACCCGGCACTTTCGGGCGGTTCAGGACCGCTTCTCTGGTCTGCGACGTGCCCACCGCGGCAGCAGCGGACAGTATGGTCAAAAACGACCTTCTTTGCATGTGAGCCTCCTTGTTCTCTAGAGACTATCATCCTTGAAAAGAAGGCCGCGCTCTGCAGCCGCTCGGCCACGAGGCCTCGCCGACTTGATCGAAAAGCTTGCAAGGGTCATTATTGCGGAGTAAACTCCCTGTATCAAATTCGAACCCTGTTCAAATCATTGAACGGATGAAGGGGAGGTGCGCCATGTCGCACAGGTTTTTTCGCAGGGTCGCAACGGCCCTACTCGCTGGTTTTCTGCTTCTGCCGTGCAGTCCCCCTATCTGGGCGCAAAGGACCACAGCCGACATCGTCGGCACAGTCACCGATGCGACGGGCGCGGTGATGCCGGGGGTGAAAATCAGTGTCAGAAATCTGGACACCGGAGCGGAATCTATCGCGACCACTGATAACTCCGGGAACTACCAAGTGACGCTACTCCCGGTCGGACACTACGGGATGCGGGTCGAGGCTTCCGGTTTCAAGACATGGAGTGTCCCTGAGGTCATACTCGCCATCGGCGACCGGCTCAGACAAGATGTCCACCTCGAGTTGGGAAACGTGGGCCAGTCGGTGGAAGTATCGGCGAGTTCTCCAGCACTGCAAACCGACAGTTCGTCGTTGGGCAGCCTGATCAACGAGCGCGCGGTCCAGGATCTTCCGCTGAATGGCCGTAATTTCGTCATTCTGGCCCAACTCGCCGCGGGAGCCACCGAGGGTGAGCCCACCGGCTTACCCAGCGGGACCCGCCCGGACGACCGGCGTCAGACCTCGGCCGTATCAGTGAACGCACAGCCCACCAGCTTCAACAACTTCCTGATCGACGGAATGGACGACAACGAGCGATTCATCGGCACTGTGATCGTGAAGCCGTCGATAGACGCTCTGGTCGAGATGAAGGTGCAGACGAATCTCTACTCGGCGGAGTTGGGGAGAACGTCGGGAGGCGTCCTGAACTTCGTTACGAAATCGGGAAGCAACGCCTGGCATGGCTCCCTGTTCGAGTTTCTCCGCAATGAAAAACTGGACGCCAGGAACTTCTTCGCCGGCGCGACCAAACCGAGTTATAAGCAAAACCAATTCGGCGGCAGCATTGGAGGCCCGATTAGGAAAAACCGCACTTTCGTCTTCGGCGACTACGAAGTATTCCGCCAGCGGCAGGGCCAGACCTTCACCAACACCGTGCCCAGCATCGCTGCGCGCCAAGGCGACTTTTCGGGACTGAACCCAATCTTCGACCCACTGAGCACGCGATCCGATCCGTCGAGGCCCGGGGTCTCTGTTCGCGACCGGTTCCCGGGAGATGTGATCCCGGCCAACCGGATGGATCCAGTCTCGCTCGCATTGGTCAATTTATACCCCCTGCCGCTCACCACGGGGCTGGTGAACAACTTCACCTACAATCCGCTCAAGACCCAAGACAATGACACATTCGACGTGCGAGTGGACCACCGCTTCTCGGACGACAACAGTTTCTTCTCGCGTTATTCCTTCAACAACACCAACACCTTGATCCCGAAGGGATGCCCGACCGCCCCGAGTGGGATCGATCCGGTGTGTGACACGGGCCGCTCAGGGACCGCCAAGCAGCGCGCCCAAGCGGCCCAACTCAACGATGTCCACGTGTTTGGCCCCCGCCTGGTGATGGAGCTCAAAGCCGGGTTCAGCCGCTACTTTGTTTACTCTCTACCCGTGAATTACGGCAAGAACGTTTCCCAGCAGATAGGCCTCAAAGGGGTCAACATCGATCCGGACAGTTCGGGGCTTTCCATCGTTGCCAGCTCCGGTTTCGCGACCTTGGGCGACGCGAGCTTCATTCCGCTGATCACGATCAACAATCTGTTCCAGGAAGTCGCGAACATGACGTACTTGCGGGGGTCTCACAGCATCAAGATGGGAGGTGATTTGCGGCGGCGGCAGACGGATCCTTTCCAGAGTCCCACCGCGCGGGGACAATTCAACTTTGATTCGAATCTGACCAATGATCCCTCGGGCGCGGTTGCCAGAAGCGGAAACTCCCTCGCTTCCCTTCTCCTTGGTTATCCTGCCGCTACGACTCGCAGCAAGTATCTCGTCAATCCCGGATTGAGAAACTGGGAAACTGCAGCCTACGTTCAGGACGACTGGCGGGTAAACCGCTGGCTAACACTGAACATTGGTTTCCGCTACGATTACTTCGGCCCAAACTCGGAGGTCGCCAACCGCATCTCGAACGTTGATCTGGTCCAGGGCAAGATCATCATCGCGGGGCAGGACGGAATCTCATCGTCCGCCGGTGTGCAGCCGGACAGGCTGGACTTCGCACCCCGTTTCGGATTTGCGGCGACGGTTGCGAAAGGAACGGTGGTGCGCGGCGGCTATGGAATCAGCTTCGTACCGAACATGATTGCCAGCTCGATGGCGCTCCGCAATCCTCCGTTTGTCAGTCTGTACACGGTGACGGCTACTCCATTGACGCCCCTGAACAGGATTTCGGACGGCTTGCCGCTGCCGGTCGCAACTGACCCGGCTCACCCCACCGGCAGCCTGACTCCCGTGGCATTTAGCGGAGCCACCCCGTATGTCCACCAGTACAATCTAACGCTGCAGCACGAATTGCCCGGGGGCCTGGTTGCAACCGCAGGCTACGCCGCCGCCTTGGGACACCGGCAATACATTTTCAACGGTGGCATCAACATCAACCAGCCGGCCCCAGGCCCGGGCGCGATTCAACCAAGGCGCCCATATTATGCGTTGTGGCCGGACGTGGCCGCCATCACCATTACTGCCCCGTGGTACAACACGAACTACCATTCGCTCCAAACCACGCTGGAGCGCCGCTTCCAAAACGGCTTCAGTACGCTGGCCACGTACACCTGGGCACACAGCATCGACGACGAACCGGTGATCGCAAATGATCCTAAAGGGGAGCGGGGTAACTCGTTCCTGGATGTGCGGCACCGTTTCACGCTGATGGCGAACTACGATTTCCCGTTTGCGAGGAGCGCCAAAGGGTTCACTGGAGTGCTCGCCAAGGGGTGGCGCCTCAACGCGATTACGATTTTGAGTACGGGAATACCGTTCTCGATCACCAACGCTGCGGCTCGCGCCAACACGGGCGCCGGCGATCGCCCCAATCTCATCGGCGACCCCAATTCCGGTTTCCAACAGAGTGTCTATCAATGGTTCAATACTGCTGCTTTCGCCCCGCAGACGCTTTACACTTTTGGTAATGTCGGCAGGAACACCATGCACGTCCCCGGACGGAAGTCCCTGGATTTATCGATTCACAAGGAGTTTCGACCGGTCGAGCGCATAACGGTACAGTTCAGGATGGAAGCGTTCAATGTGACCAACACGCCGCCGTTCGGTGCTCCGGGAGGCGCGCTCGGATCGGCGAATTTCGGGGTAATCAGCAGTGCAGGCCTTCCGCGCAACATGCAGGCCGCGCTCAAGCTGGTTTTTTGAGCAGAAGTTTCGTTGAGCGTTTGCCCAGGACCGATTCGTGCCCGGATTGTCACTGCGGGCGGACGATACCCGGACAACGCCGAGACAACTCCTGTCCGGCGGACTCCAGAACCCGCAGCCGGTCTGGATCGCTTTCAATCGGTCAGCCAATTCTCTCGCCTCAGCAAGCGCCACGCGCACCTTCTGACATTCAGAAACAGGCAGGCTCCGGGCAGCCTCCAGTAATGCTACGGCCGCTTGGTATCCGACGAAGGGCTTCTCTACTTCCGGGTCCAAGCGCTGGCCCAGCCAATCAAGGTGCTCCACATTCGGAAACATCTGAAGAATGGCGATGCCAGCCAGCCGTTTGCCAGGGGACGCGCTCTGCTTAAATTCGGGTAGGAGCGGGACTACTCGGGCCGCCTTCGCTTTCATGCTCGAGAAGACCTCCGTCATTCGGCGGGTGCGCGTCCCGCCGGATGGCATTTCGCGACGAATCTGTTCGTAGCGCTCGGCCAGATCAATGATCTCGGCCTGAGCTGTAGAACTGATCACCTCGGACGTTTGGGTAGGAAGCTCCGCGGGATAGGGAGCCTCTTCCCGCAGGACGTCGCGAATGGCGTGCAAGAGACCACCGCGAAGATGCTCGCTAAAATCGGCGTGCGTTCGGATAACTCCAGGTCAGGCAAAGGGCTGCAAGTTCGTCGCGAAACTTAACCACATCCGCGAGTTGCTTCAGCTCGTCCTGATCCGGAATGGGTATCATCTGCTCACAGAAGTAAAACATGACCCGCGGCAGATGGCCCTGCTTACGCCGCTCACACGCTCGGCGGAACTCTTCAACGGTGCCGCTGGGTGCGTGTTGGGTCGGCGTCCCACAGCGCTTCCACATAACACCGATAAAGATGTCGTAATCGACCGGGATCTGCCGATTTATTACTTCCTGGGAGCGCCGATATCCGGGTAAGCGTGGGTTTCGTACCGAACCAACTCCAAGTTGAGCCGCTTCTCCGGAGCTAAAAATGTTAGCACGTCGTTGATATCACGGATCAAACGGGATAGTGCGTCACGCTCCTCGATGACATCGGATGGCGAAGCGAGAGAAACCTTGAGCGTACGCGGCGCTGATGTCTTCGGCATGGCTTACCCGCGAGAGTGTCGCAGCAGGACCTCAAAATATCATGCACCCCGAGGAGAGAGCGCTCACGCCGGGCTGCCACGCCGATTAAGCCGGCGACCCATGATAAGCTCAGGAAAAAGGATTGATCCCTTCCATGTCCCAGAACAGACTCTCTCGACGGCATTTCTTTTTCGGCAGCATTCTGGCTGGCGCGGTGCCGGCGGCCGGGTTCGGTACGGTCGGTTCGTTAAAGCATCTCGGCTACAAATCGCCGAATGAGAAGCTGAATATCGCTGCCATCGGCTGCGGCGGCAAGGGCTACAGCGACATCAAGGGCTGCAAACGCGAGAACCTCGTCGCCATGGCCGATGTCGACGAGAAGCGCGCCGCAGCGGGCGTTCAAAGAATATCCGAACGTGCCGAAGTACAAAGATTTCCGGCAGATGCTCGACAAGGAAGGCAAGAACATCGACGCGGTCACGGTGACCACGCCGGATCACATGCACGCCACAGCTGCCATGTGGGCGATGTCGCGCGGCAAGCATGTGTACTGTCAGAAGCCCCTCACCCGCACCGTTTGGGAAGCGCAGCAATTGACGATGGCCGCGCAGAAGTACAGCGTCGCCACGCAGATGGGCAACCAGGGATATTCGGGCGAAGGCGCGCGCCAGTGCTGCGAGATCATCTGGTCGGGCGAGATCGGCAACGTCACCGAAGTGCATGCCTGGACGGACCGGCCCGGCAAGTATTGGCCGCAGGGTCCGGAAGTGGTGCCGGCGGAGGCGCCCGTTCCCGCCACGCTCGATTGGGAGGTCTGGCTGGGCGTCGCGGAGATGCGGCCCTACAGCCCCGCTTACGTGCCGCATAATTGGCGCGCTTTCCCGGATTTCGGCTGCGGCGCTATCGGCGACATGGCCTGCCACATCCTGGGCACGCCGAACATGGCGCTGAAGCTGGGAAATCCGACCAGCGTCGAATGCGTCGATGCAGGAAGGGCAAGGCGAAGTACACGTTCCCGCACAAGCAGGTGATCCGCTTCGATTTCCCGGAGCGCGGGTCGCATGCCGCCGGTCAAGGTGTTCTGGCATGACTCGATGGACAAGCAGCCGGAGATCGAGGGCGTTCCGGCAGGGGAACTGCTGGGCGACTCGGACATCAACGGCAGCTTGTTCATCGGCGATAAGGGCATGGTCACCACGGGTTGCTATGGCGAACGTACGCGCCTGGTGCCGGCCGAGAAAATGAAGGATTACAAGATGCCCGCCGCAGGTGCTCACGCGATCGCCCGGGCACTATCGGGATTGGATTCGCGCGTGTAAAGGCGGCGAGCCGGCCTGCTCCAACTTCAGCGTGGCGGGGCCGTTCGTGCAATGGATGCTGCTGGGCACTATTGCGATGCGGTTCGAGGGCAAGCTCGAATGGGACGCGCAGAAGATGCGCTTCACGAATAACGCTGAGGCGAACAACTATCTGAAGCCGCGCTTCCGGAAAGGCTGGAAGTTCGTTTAGAGCTGGATCGTTGGTGGGGGCTGAAACAGCCGCCGGTCTAAAGGATCGGCTCCCAGCGGACGATAAGTGCGTTGTGGCACCCATCACGCACGCCGCAACAGGCTGCCGTCAACGCGCGCTGAAAGCGCTAACTCAATTGCCCCCGTTCTCGCCGGTTTTGGACCGGTTACTCGCGACGTTGACTACCGAAAGCGTGTCTATCGCCAAAGTGTCGGACATCGTCGAAACAGACACCGTCATCGCCGGAAACATCTTGAAATTGGTGAACTCGGCGCTATACGGCCGGCGCGGGACCGTTAATTCCGTGCGCCACGCGGTTTCTCTTCTCGGCATCAACAAGCTGCGTAACGCAGTGTTTGCCATGTCCATCACTCGCGTTTGGGGCAGCGTGCACACAGCTCCGGGCTGGTCTACTTCGCATTTCAATCTGCACTCGGTGGCATGCGGTTTGATGTGCGATTTTCTCGCGCAACGCCTGCCCGTCCATTATCCCGAAGGCGCGTTCGCTGCAGGGCTGTTTCACGATCTGGGACTCATGCTGATTGCCGTCGGGCTGCATGAGGAGTATAAGGAAATCCAGGAATTACATCGTCGGGATTCGGCTCGCTTACCGATTGCGAGACTGGAGGTAATCGGCGTATCCCATGCCGACCTCTCCGCGGAGGCCTTGGCCGTTTGGAATATCCCCAAAGCGATTCAGGACGCGGTTCGCCTGCAGCATGAACCCGAAGCTCAGGCTAAAACGGGTAGTGAATACAGCCTGGCGCTTACCCTGGACTGCGCTAATACCTACGTCGAGAGCAATGGGATGTCGGTCTTCAAGACTCCAGATGCGGACGCCCGGCGATCGTCACAACCCTTCGCACCTCTCGGCCTCGACCTCTCTGCAGCACACTGGCTGGGTCAATTTAAGATCGAACTTGAAGCGTTGGCCGCAGTGTTCCAGTAGCGCGATACTACGGCACCGGGTCCTGCAAGAACTTTACAACGGCCCGCTCGAATGCATCCGGCTGCTCCAGATGAGGAATATGTCCCGCCTGCGGTACCACTACAAGCTTGCCGTGACGAACCCCTTTCATGACGGCGTTCGCCAGCTCAGGAACGTGGCCCATCGTTTTTCTAACGTCCGGGCTGACATAGCTCGCAAAAGGCGCTGTGTGATCCTGCTCCCCGATCAGTAGCAGCGTGAGCGGCTGCAGAAATCCATACTCGTAACAAACTGGCTGTTCGTAGATCATCTGATAAGCCAGGGCAGAAGCCTTCGCCCAACGAGGGAATTCCCCGCTCTGCGTCACACGGATCTGCACTTCGGCGAGGGGTTCGTAGACCGCCGGGTCTGGCTGGGCGAAGTAGTTAGCATAAAAAGCACGGATCTTCTCCGGATCCGTATTTCTTAACTCAGCCTGAAAGAGTGTCTCGTCGGATTGCGGTGGGACCTTGGTCCGATAGTCTTCAAGACCTATAGGGTCTTCCAGTATCAATCGATGCACGCGTTCCGGATAGCTCCGGGCGAAGCGCACCGCCAGCATCCCGCCGGTGGAATGACCGATCAGGATCACATTACTTATCCCGAGATGATCCAGTAGACGCGCCGTGTTTTCGGCTAGCTTTTGGAAGCTGTACCGGAGATCGGGCTTCGACGATTTGCCCCAACCAATTTGATCCGGCACGACGATACGATAGCCCAGTGCGGCGAATCTCTGAATCGTGTTGGCCCAATAATAGCCGCCGAAGTTCTTACCGTGGAGCAATATAATGGTTTGACCGTTAGAGGTACCTGATGCTGCCACATCCATGTAGGCCATGAGTACGAGTTGTCCCTGCATTTCGAGTGGAAGGAAGCGCACCGGATAAGGGTATAAGTAGGACTCAAGCGCGATTCCTAATGGGACTTTTCCTCGATCTTGGGCGAGCAGACGAGCATTAGACCAAGAGGCGGCCACTCCTCCCAGTAGAACAAGACAAATAGCTCTATTTACGCAGATCTGCATCATGCGTCCGACTGGCCGCCTCAGTGCGGAGCCTCCGCATTTAAGTCCGCGATCTTTTGGTTGACTTTTTTTGGGCGGTGTCTTCCGCAGAACGCTTCTCAGCCCAACGGCGCCGTTGGCCCTCGCGCATGCGCTTCCGCGTTTCAGCACTGATGTGCCTTTTTGAGGCGTTGTTTGTCCCCGGCGGCCTACCCCGCCTTTTTCCGGACGCAGGGACGGGCGTTGTCGACGAGAGACCTCCCGTGATTTCCCGCAGGGCGACAAGCGCGCGGTCAATACGTTCACGCTCTTGTTCGAGCTGTGAGATGATGCTTGCGAATTCCGTCAATTTGTTCTCCTCGCTTGAATTGTACCGGATGAGACACTGACGGCACCGACGTTCCTAGAAAATTTCTACATCCGGAGGTGTCAAAAGGTCGCGTCCTCTGTAGATAAGCCAGGATAATCAGAACCTCGAGAGATAGACTGGAACAGATGAAACTGGAGCTATCCGCCGCAATCTTGGTGTTGGCCGCAGCCGCCCGGTAGATAGCGGCAAAGTCCGACCCTAAACGACCTCCGTTGTTTGCAACTCCGTCGGCCTACCAGCAACGGCTAACTTGCGCGTCTAAGCGGGCTTTGCAGTCCCTGTGTGGGCGGAGGGCTTTGAGATCCCGAGATACCTGCTCCAGGGAAATAGCTGCGAGATTCTGTCTCTGACATGAGTCGAACAGGGTCGGTGTATGTTTTCCCGCGGGCTGACCCTACCCAGCGGAGAGTCTTGATCAAAGGCCTCGACCGAACTTACGGTCTCGCGCTCTATGAGGATTATTTATGTGTTGGAGGACCTACTTCGATCAAGCGCTACAAGTACAATGCGGGTGCAGCTAGGGCGGGCCGGGTGAGGATGTAGTGTCGTACAAGGGTTTCGACCGGGGCCACTTACGCGGAGCATCCTGTTCGACAGAGCGGGGGACAAGATGTACATCGGTGTCGGTTCGGAATCGAACGTCGACGCGGGCGGTCCGCCGGGACCGCGCGGCCACTAATCTCTACAATCCGGACGGCAGCAGTCACGGGTTTTTGCAGATGTCACGTCAAAGGCGCGGAATTGAAGCCGGCGAGTCATGGCCGAAGCGTCATCGACCGGCGGAGTAAGGCGATGGACAAGTCGAGTTGCGCCGTCAGTCGCGGACGTCGATTTAACTGCATGGGATGCCATCAGAGTTAGGTGAATCCGGTTCCGGTTCAGCACATGGATATAATCGTCAGGATACCAATGCGACTTTCCGTCTTGCTCTTTTTTCATGTGCCGCTCGCGGCTCAGAAACTTAGCCCCGAACAATTAACGGCGCTGGCCAAGACAAATCCAAATGCTCTGCGCGCGGCGCTTACCGGCACCTTCCCGCCGGACGAACTGCGGAGGGGAACCGCCGTATCGACTAACGGCCCCGAGTTCTTATGGGCAGTTGAGAATCCCACGCGTCCTGTTCTTCTGGTTGATAACGCCACTTGGCCAGAGCCGATGCAGCAACTGCCCGGCGAGGGTCCGCCCATTTGGTTTCAGACCGGTAGCTCTCAGCGCAGGCACCTCACACAGCTTTCGATACGAACTGAATGGGATTAGCTTGGGGGGCAGAACGGATGTCGCTGCTTATCTTCCCGATTGCTACGAAAAGCCCGGCGTCGCCAAAGGCAAGCTCTCGGAGCCAGATCGTCCACCAGAGCAAGATCTATCCGGGCATGGAGTCGAATTATTGGATCTATGTACCCGCTCAATACGATCCGCAGACGCCCGCCGCCCTCATGGTGTACCAGGATGGCCAAGGCCACATCCATCGCGAAGGCGCCTCGCGCACGTTGACCGTTCTCGACAACCTGATCGCCGAGAAGAAGATTCCGGTCATGATCGCGGTCTTCATTCAGCCCGGCAAAGTGGGCGATAAGGCGATGCGCAGCATCGAATACGACACCGTCAACGACACCTATGCCCGCTTCCTGCGCGACGAGATCCTGGCCGACGTGGAGAAGCAATACAACATTCGGAAGGACGCCTACAGCCGCGGGATCACGGGCAGTTCTTCCGGCGGCATCTGCGCCTTCAATGCCGCCTGGTTCCATCCTGAAATGTTCAGCCGCGTGCTTTCGCGGATCGGGAGCTTCACCAGCATCCAATGGCATCCCGGCGAGATCGAGGGCGGCAATGTCTATCCGTTCAAGATCCGCAAGGAGCCTAAGCGGAACATCCGCGTGTGGCTGCAGGATGGCGCCAACGATCTTGAGAACAACCACGGGAGTTGGCCGTTGCAGAACCTGCAGATGGCGAATTCGCTCAAGCTCATGGGATACGACTTCCACTTGAGTTTCGGGACCGGCACTCACAACGGAGCCCAATTCAACGCGCAGGAGCCTGACGCGATGACGTGGCTGTGGCGCGATTACGATCCAGCTCAGACCGAGCAGACCTTCGTGCAGGAGCCGCCGAAAAGCAGGCGCCGCTGTTTCGTGTTGCTGATCGCAAATCGCGGAGACGGCGTTCCTCCCGGGCGCGAATTACTGGACCGACGACGCGCTCGAGCAGCCTGCCGTCCCCAAGGGCAAGCTGACCGAAAAGCGCGTCCACACCAGCAAGATCTATGACGGGATGAAGAGCGACTACTGGGTCTACGTGCCTGCCGCAGTACGATACCAGGAACGCCCGCCGCGCTGATGGTGTGGCAGGACGGCGAAGTGAATGTCGACCGCAACGGGCGTCTCGCATACGCTGAATGTCATCGACAACCTGACCGCTCAAAAGCGCATTCCCGTGACGGTGAATGTGTTCATCTCGCCCGGGCTCGTCGGCGACACAACGATGCGCAGCATCGAGTACGACACGGTGAATGACAAGTACACTCGTTTCCTGCGGGACGAGATCCTGGCCGAAGTCGCCAAGCAGTACAACATCCGGCAAAGATGCTTACAGCCGCGCGATCATTGGCGAGTCGTCCGGCGGCATCTGCGCGTTCAATGCCGCATGGTTCCATCCCGGAGATGTTCAGCCGCGTGGTGTCGCGCGTCGGCAGTTTCACGAGTATTCAATGGCATCCCGGCGAGATCGAAGGCGGCAACGTGTATCCGTTCAAAGTTCGCAAGGAGCCCAAGCGCAACATCCGGGTCTGGCTGCAGGATGGGGCCGACGACCTGGAAAACGAACACGGGAGTTGGCCGATGCAGAATCTCCAGATGGCAAATTCGCTGAAAATGATGGGCTACGACTTCCATCTCAGCTTCGGACCCGGGCAAGCATGGACGCCTGGATGGCCAGATGGAAGCCGCCGCCGAACTCGCCTGGATCTGGCGCGATTACGATCCTTCCAAGACAGAGCAGATGTATCAGATGGAGGATCGGGAGCGGTCGAAGCCGCTGTTCCGGGTGGAGGTGGTCAATCGCTGAAACGTTGTGGACCCGCATCGCAGGCGCCCATCGCAGTATCGAGGCAGGCCTCCAAGGACGATCGGTTTAGTTCGAGGCGAGCAAGAGGTTCATCTGATTGAAGATCATGATGCATGCGGGCCCGAGGGTTACAAGGATCACTGAGGGAAAAATTAGGAAAAACACAGGAAAGAGCAGTTTGACGGCGACTTTCCGCGCCGCTTCTTGCGCTGTTTGACGCACTCGAAGGCGCAGGTATTTCGAGTGGTTACGGAGAGCCGGAACGATGCTGGCGCCGAACCGATCGGCATCCAGCAGCAGGGCAACGATCCTGCGCATCTCAGGCTCGTCAGTCCGGTCGGCGAGGTTCCGCAAGGCGGACGCGCGATGGTGACCGGTTCGGGCCTCGAGGAAGGTTAATTCCAGTTCCACGCTGAGTTCTGGAGCAGAAGACTGCAGGCCACGGCTGGTTTCAATCAGAGCCTGATCGAGTGTCTGGCCGGCATCGAGCGAGAGAACACAGAACTCCAACGCAGCCGGTAGGCCTCGCACCAACCTCGACCGGCGGTTCCGGGCCATCCGCCCGAGAACGACCGTTGGAAGCAGGTACCCGACTAACGCTCCAGCCAACGCGGTCGCCAGAGTCGATATAGGATTGCCTTCCGTCACCAACGCAGCGAGCCCGAAAACGATACCCATCGCCAAAGCAACGGAGCACCTCACGCCGTAAAAGACGGAAAGTACGGAGCCTTGCGAGTAGCCGGCTGCACCCAACTGACGGCGCAACAGCTTGTCGCTCCGAGTGCCGATGAGCACTCTCCCGACTGACTCGAACGTCAGGCCGTTCGGCGTACGCTCCAACCAGTACCCGGTGGCCATCACCCCGCCCATGATGATCAGGAAGAAGGCAGCAGTGGTCCAAACGCCCGTCATACACGAATGTCCACGATCTTGCGAATCACAAAATGCGCGGCAATGAGGCAAAATACGGCCGCAGCGATCATATGCCTGGAGTAGGGGTGGGCGAGCAGCACTCCGATATATGAGGGGCTGATGATGGCCATCATGATCGCGATGGCCACGGGCAGTGCGGTGAGTACGACTCCTGTAACTTTGCCGTGGGTGGCGAGGGCGCGTACTTCCCCCCGCAGGGCTCCCCCTTCCCGCATGCTCTCAGCGAGATTTGCCATGGTGTCGGTGAGTCGTCCACCTGTTCTCCCGTGCAATTGGACCGCGGCGCCAAAAAGATCTACTTCGGGCAGTGGCACCCGGTCGCGCAGGTTATCGAGTGCCCGGTCAATAGGCAAGCCCAGTTTCGTCTCTACACAGACTGTCCGGATCTCAAGATTGATGGGTGGGCCGCTCTCAGCCGCAACGGCATCGAGAGCGGAGAGGAGCGGGTAGCCTGCGCGCATAGCCCGGCTTAACGAGTCCAGCGCATCCGGGAACTGAATCGAGAATGCCTCCAGCCTTCTCGAGCGGCGTCCTAGAACGTACCAATAAGGGACCAGCGCCGCGAGCCAGGCACTCGCGATGTCCGCCCAGAGTGGAACCCACCGCGCGCGCCAAACCAGGGCCAGCATGAGCGAACCACTCAGGAGCACGGCCAGAGTTAGCCGCCCGACTGACCATCCGAGGTGCGCCTGAGCCAATTGCTGTTTCAGGATTTCTACGAAGTCGAAATGGGACAGCAAAGACTGCCAAGCGGAAATAGAACTCAAACGCTCATTTTTGAACAGGGAAGGATCTGGTCCGGAACCGCTGAAGGCGAGGCTCAAGAGGACGAGGCTTATGACCGTAAAGGTGACGCTGAAGATCAGGACTATCCACCACATCGGCATGGATTAGCGCTGTGCGGCGCGAACGATCAGTACAATCAAGTGGCCAAATTTGTCCGTTCGCTTCTGCACCTGATCCAACCCTGAAATCAGAATTGGATGTCCGGGACTCGCGTCAACCTCCGTCTCTACGCTGTGGGTTTCCAGATGCCCACTCCAAAGGCGGGTCACCTCGGGTCGAATTCGAAGGTTTCCGCCTCCGTCCGCCGCCGTGATATTGAGACGGACGCCGCGCCCATCACCGGGCAGATCGAATGTCACATTTCGACCCCCTGGAACCGCAACCAGAGACTCGGATTGGACTCTAGCGTTATCCGTTTTTAGCGATTCGACCAACCTTTCGCTGGCTACAATGACACTCATCCGGCTCGGGACTCTCCTGAAACTTTGATCACTTACCCGGAACACTGTCACTCGCAGATTGAGGGCTGCCGGGACGCTGTCGGATCGCTCGTGGGGGTTGCGCAACATAATCCGGAGACGGGAATACGAGTCCGCGCGGGCGAGTTGCTCGGCATCTTGCGCCGATGCGATCAAAGTGACGACCGGCCCGTTGAAGTAGCCTTGTGAACTCTGTTCCGGCTGCGCGCTAATGGCCAGCACGGACAGACCACGCAGGAATGTCTTCATCTCTTCCTTCAGGGCCTTGGGAGCCTGCGACGCAAACATTTGAACATCAACTTTGTATCCAGGTTTCAACAGTGCGACGACGCCGGAGGAATCCGAGACGTGCACTGAGACGGCGCGCATTCCTTCGGGTACTGGTAACCCGCCGCCCTGTTCCAGAATCATCGAACGGGTTGGTGTCGCATTCAATCGGCCTGCGAAAAGCGAATAGAAGACAGCTGTCGAAATAGACGCCAGCACGAACGCAATCGCGATCAGCGGTATTAATTTACTCTTCATCGCTCCGAACGTACTCACAAACTGTCTCATCGGATGTAACGCGTTCCGGCATTAGTGTTCTCCAGCGGGCCAGCCGCGCCACGAACGTGGCGTCTTCAGTCCGTCCGTATGGGCGATAGAATGGAAGCATGTCCGATGTATTACGAATTGCCGATCGAGAGTTCCGGTCACGCCTCTTCGTCGGAACTGGAAAATATCGTAGCCACCACGAAATGGCGCGGTGTCATGAAGCGTCCGGAGCGGAGGTGGTCACGGTTGCAGTGCGGCGCGTGAACTTGACCGACAAATCCAAAGAGTCGTTGCTCGACTACATCGACCGCTCGAAGCTGTTCATTCTCCCCAATACCGCGGCCTGCTACACAGCCGATGACGCGATTCGCACGGCGAGACTGGCGCGTGAAGTGGGACTTTCGAATTGGGTGAAGCTGGAGGTGATTGGCGACGAAAAGACGTTGTTTCCGGACAACCAGGGGCTTCTCGAGGCTACCCGGGTTTTGGCCCGGGAAGGGTTTATCGTGCTGCCCTATACCAATGACGATCTGATTAATGCGCGGCGGCTCATCGATGCGGGGGCGGCGGCGGTAATGCCTCTGGCGGCTCCCATAGGCAGCGGCCTGGGCATTCAGAACGCAACGAATCTGCGGATTCTTCGAGAGATGATCACGGAAGTCCCGCTAATCGTCGATGCCGGCGTGGGCACCGCATCGGACGCGGCGATTGCCATGGAAATGGGTTTCGACGGCGTGCTGCTGAATACCGCGATCGCGGCGGCGGATGACGCGGAAAAGATGGCGTCCGCGATGAACCTTGCGGTACAGGCGGGGCGGCTTGCATATCTGGCGGGGCGCATGCCGAAGCGTCTGTATGCGTCGGCAAGCAGCCCGACGACCGGCGCCGTCGCAGGATCATCGCGGTAACGGAACAAAGCCACGCGATATCAGCAACTCCGTCAGATCCCGCTGGACCGGATCCAGAAACTCTCGGTCCACTTGGCGCCGGAAGGCAGCGTCTGCAGACCTGAATATTTTCCTTCGTGCGCCAGGTTCACGCCGCTAATGATCGTGGTTAGCGGCTCAAAGCAGATGAATTCTCTGGTTTGTCCGGCCGGAGGCGCAGGGAGCCAAATTGTAGCGACAGGGTATTTGGGCCCAAACAGTGTCTCAACGATTTTTCCGCCGGCTTCGATGGAGAAGTGAGCGCGCCCTTGTGAATCCCGCGCGAGATCTGTGAAGCCGTCATCCAACGTCCTGCCGCGTAGAGGCAGGGGATTGGGTACATCGAGTGCGCGCATCTCGCCAGTGGGAATGTTGTGCTCGTCCGCGATCACGTGTACTCGCGCAGGATAGTGCGCGACCCAATCATCCCGCGGGATACCGGGTATCTGAAAAAATGAATGAAATCCGATGACCACCGGCATCGGCTCCGCACTCAGATTCGTGATTGTCGTCTTTACTTCCAGCATGCCTTGGGCTAGGCTGTAGGTCATCTCGTACTCATGAGCGAATGGCCATTGTGCCATCAGGTCAGGATGTCTCCAGAACTCGAGACGGCTTGTGACGTGGGCGGATCGCGAGTCGGCCGCGACCTCCGTCACCTGCCAGAAGGGCGTATTAATGAGGAGTCCGTGTATTGGCATCTGGCCGCGAACGTTGCCCAGGGTCATGTTGAACTGATAACGTTTTCCATTCGCCCAGAAGGCCGGTTCGTTCAGCAAATCCGCCCAGGGCGCCAGGAAGGGAATGCCGGACAGCGTCGGCCTCTTCTGAAATTCGGCAATGTCAGCAGACGGGAAATATAGAATGTTCTTCCCATGGACTTTCATCTCGTAGGCCTGGTTTCCAATCGAAGGCACTATGGAAACCTCGACGCCGCTGGCAATGTCGGTCAGGCGAAGGATGTCGACGCCGTGTTCGGAAATCTGCGCAGCCGTGTAGTTCTGGGCGAAAGATAATATCGACAACGCGAACGAAAATACTCCGAAGATGTAATGTGAACTCATGCAAGACTACAATTCTCCGCCGGCGTGAGCAGGGATAGCGTTCGGACCGATCACTTCTCGAAAACCAGAGTCCCGAAGTTTTCCGGTACGTGATTTGGATCGCGATTGGTGACACAGGTAGGCTGCCAGCACATGAATCGGCGCTGCGAATCCGGACCGTCGCCATCAATCCGATAAAGATTGGCGCGCCAGCGCGTACCTGGCACAGGCTGTTTCTCACGTACAGATTTCAATGGAATCCTGCAAGCGGCGTACCAGATCTTGGCCTTCTCGTCGATGCGGGCAGTTGTTGTCCAGCCTGAGGTCCAGCCGCGGCCCGCCGTTTGGTCATCCAGATTGATTGCCAAATCGATCCAGTCCGCGGTCGGTGCGATCTCGTATTCGCGGTAATGCCGGATGTTCTCCCAATCATCCCCGAAAAACATTTCTACCACGTCGCGGTCCCAAAGCCCCCGGCGAGCCTTATCGTTCTGGGCCGGCAGAAAGAGATTGAGAGTGCGATAAGGACAGATGAACAGCAGGTACAAATCGGTATCCGTCCAGAACCCCCGGATTTCGGTCTTGAGGTCGGGGTAGTCGAGGGTCCGGCTGCAATCCCTGGCGATCCATGCCGACCGCGCGTCTTTCCAGGTTGCCGAATTCGGATTCGTGTTTAACTGGCGGGCAGACGGGACGTGGGTTATCGCGAACGTCGCGGTGGGGCGAGACACCTCACAGGATTCTGGCGCCTGAGCGCACACCGCCGGCATCGTCAGCCCTAGCATCAAGAACAATGACGCCCCTTCCGGCACGTCTACCAAAGGAACTTCGCGCTTACCTGGCCGATACGTCCCGGACCGGCGCCGGTCACTCGGCTAAAGCTGCCGCTGGCGATATTGCCATTAGGGTTATTGAACTGGGCGTGGTTGAACGCGTTGAAGAACTCCGCGCGAATCAGAATGGACGTTCGCTCCGTCACTCTCGTGTTCTTATCCACACCCAAATCGAAGTTCTCCTGGCCAGGGCCATGGAAGAAGCGGGGAGCAGAGGTGCCCTGTTGACCCAATTCTTCTTTGCTGAACGCGCTCTTGGCGAAGTAGGTGTGATTGGGGGTGTGTCTTACGTCCGAAGTGATGACGAGCCCGCCCAGATAATTCGGCCGGTCGACCCCAGACGCGCCAGTGAGAGAATGATCATCACCCTCGGACAAGCCGACGGGGAAGCCTGTTGCCAGCCTCGTAATCCCATTGATGGTCCACCCTTGCGTGAGTCGCTTTGGCAACACGCGAAATGCCCGATCAAAAGGCACACTGTATGTATAGCTGGCCACAAAATTGTGAGTCGCGTCAAAAGTGGAGAGCGCACGGCCTAGCTTGAAGTTGTAAAAATCCAAGTAGGAATTATAAGCGGAAGCATCATCGATCGACTTGCTGAATGTGTAGGCGGCCAGGAACGTCAAATCCGCGGCCCGACGCTCAACTGTCACCTGCAATGAGCTGTAGGCCGAGTTAGCCACAGTCGCGAGGTAACTATTGTGAGAATAGTACACCGATCCAAGGGGGCTCCTGGTGCCGATCACCTGGCTGCCGTCCGGCAGAGTGAACGTGGCATCTTCCTGATTCGGCCCGCACTGGGTTGTTCCCTTCTTCACTCCGGCTCCACGCAAGCTCAAACACAGAGCGGCGTTGCCCGGATTGGCTTCGTAATGGGAAAACAGCTTGTGCCCCTCAGTCCCCACGTATGCGACAGTCAGGAGCGTTTTGGCGGTCAGTTCCCGCTGAATGGAGAAGTTGAAATGTTCTGCATAGGGGAGTTTATTGTCGGTCTTATATCCCGGCGAACTCGCAATCGGAAAGAACACGGACCAGTCCAGGTTCTTCACTGCCGCTGAGCCAGGTACGGGGAGTATGAACGGAAACCGTTGCCCTTGCGATGTGCCGTCTGCCCGGATGAGGAACGGCTGATCAAACAGCGTGGGGTTTGAACTATTTTGCCAGAACAGGCCGTACGGCGCATCGGCCACTTCCTCAAAAAGTCCCGCATCCTGAATGGCTGTGTAGTAGATACCCGCGGCGGCGCGGATGCTGGTTTTCCCCGGACCGCCTAAGAGCTTGCCCAGAAACCCGCTGGACGCTGCCGGTGACCAGGCAAAACCCAGTCGGGGGCCGAAATTCTTCCAGGTGGTCGGAGCCAGCGTTGACGGAATGCCTTTATCGCCAGGAAACACCCATCCTGGAGGCGCCCCCGGAAATTGAGTGGACTGCTGGCCGGGAACGATGGTCTCGATCTTATTCTGAGTGTCGTACCACGGCATGCTGACCTCCCAGCGCAGTCCATAGTTCAAAGTGAAATTCGGTTTTACGCGCCAGGAATCTTGTACAAAGAGCGCGCCGTATCGCGTGCGGGAGTCAAGTACCTGGAGCGATGCCTGCGTGTAGCTATTCGGGGCGCCAAGCAGAAAATCGGCGAAGTCACTGCCGGTCTCCGACCCGTCAAAGGTGAAGCTCCCATTGGGATCATAGATGTTCCGCTCATTGACTTGCAGATAGCGATATTCGCCTCCGAATTTGAAGGTGTGAGTGTTCCAGATCTTGGAGAATGAGTCGGCCACGTGGTAAGTGTTATTGAACTTGCCCTGCGCCTGCTGATCGCCTCGTCCGAAACTAAAGTTGTTCAGCGAGATAGGAGGAACCGAGACGGCACTCGGCACGGACGGGACGATCCCCAGTGTTCCGACGCCGGTGACAAAACCCAGGCTCTCCAGCGGTACATTCGGGTCCGTGGGTACCGTGGTGTTTCCTGCAAGCCGCGTGAAATCGATTCGAGCTTCATTCACCGCCGTGGGACCAAGCGTTCTGGTATTGGCTAGCACGAACTGCTGAGCTCGAACCTGATTCGCCGTGCTGAAGTTGCCATAGGCAGCGCCGAACCCGCTCGGGTTGAAATTCGTCGAGTCATCGTAGTGATAATAGCCATACCAGTTTCCCCACTTCTGACTGTTGAGGTCGACCCGTTGTCCTGCTTTGTCATCCCTCACCGTCGAGACTTGGCTGGCCGTTAAAAATCCCGTGGTTCCTACGTTGGGAAGAGGAACGTATTTTTTAAGCAAGTTGGCTGCGATCGGCGAAACAGCCGCACTGGGGATCACTCCTCCCGGAAAGACGCACGCTGCAGTGGTCTTGCAGCTCGGGGTACTGTAAGGTTCGTCCGCGGATACAGGGTAGCCCAAGCGCTTGGACAGCAGTTGCGCCCAGTACGATCCGTTGACGGTCCCGCTCAGTTCGCCGGGGTCGAAAAGGCCGTTGCGCTGGTCCGCGCTGGGCAATACACTCAGGCTGCTGGAGGAGCCTTGGCTTTGCCGGGTGCCCTGGTAATCGGTGAACCAGAACAGTTTGTTTTTCCAAGCCGGCCCGCCGACCGCATACCCAAACTGGTTGCGCTTCAGTACGGGCACCCGGCTGTCGAAGAATCCTCGCGCGTCCATGTCGCTGTTACGTAAAAACTCAAAGACGGAACCGTGAAAGGAGTTGGTCCCGGACTTGGTAATAGCGTTCATCACTGCTCCGCTGAAGCGCCCGTACTCGGCGTCGAAGCTGTTGGTGATGAGTCGAAACTCGGCGATGGAGTCAAGGTTAGGGATGATCTCGGTGCCGAAGTTCACACCCTCGTTGACGTCGCCTCCATTTACCAGGAACGAATTGGACGACCCACGTTGCCCGTTGACCGAGATGTTCCCGGTTGCCGAGGTCTGAGGAGCAACGCCGGCCTGTATCGACAACAAGTTGATGTAACTGCGCCCGTTCAGGGGCAGGGACAACATCGTCTTTTCGTCGATGACCTGGCTCAACTGAGTGCTGCTGGTTTCTACCTGCACAGCATGCGCCGTGACTTCTACTTGCTGCTGCACGCTGCCGACTTGCAGAGTGAAGTCCACCCGTCGCTGCGCGTTTACGGTCAAAACGACATCTTGCTCCACGGATTTTTGGAAGCCGGTTAACTCGGCTTCGACATTGTAACGGCCTACCGGGAGAGCGAGCATTCTATATTCGCCTGCGGAGTCGGTCACGGCGGACTGGCTATATTTCGTGTCGAGTGAGGTGGCCGTGATTTTTACGTTCGGCAATGCGCCGCCTGAAGTGTCTCTCGCATTTCCGAGAATCGCGGCGGTCACGTCTGCACGCAACAGATCCTGCCGTGCGCCCAGAACGATCCAAAGCAGCAGGCTAATTCGAATCAGGGTGCGAATAGGAGAGGACTGGACCCGGCTACTGAAGTGTGACATGGGTTCAGTATAGGGGAAATACAATGGCTTCGCGGCGCGCTAAGCTGAAAGCAGACTCAGGCAAGGTGTCCAGGGGGGTTCTCCACCCGTTTCTGGAGAGGATGGAATGAAGCAGCTTGCAGTTCCTGGAAGGTAGAATGGAGTGCGGGGTTTGATCGGTGTCCGAAGGTTTGGGCCACCATCCTCAACTTAGTACAGGGCCCTTAGCTCAGCGGTTAGAGCAGCGGACTCATAATCCGTTGGTCGTAGGTTCAAATCCTACAGGGCCCACCAACAAAACCGCAAAAAAGGGAATCAGCCGGCCGTTCCTAATCAGATGGCAGTGTGGGAACTCACCGCCATCTGATTTGGAGGCAAGCTACGCTGAGGGCGCCGGCGTAGCCTCCGAGGACATGTTGATCGTGCCGTTCACACCAGCCGGGAAGAAGCCACCCGAGGTGGCATTCGCTTTACCGCCATAGACGATGTTGAGGACCTGGCCGGGGGTCCGGACGGCCGATAGTCCATTGCTGTCGACAGAAATGTAGCGCTTACCGGCGGGTGTGGGGATAATATCCACTGCATCCAGGGCCGCTGTCTGAGCCTGGTAGAGAGCCACATGGAGCCGGAGATTGCCGGTGTGCTCGGCTTCAGCAGCGAGGATCCGGGCAGCGGCCGCCAGGATTGTCTTGTTCTGCAGGAGAGGCGCGGCGCCGCCATAGGCCGAAACGCCCACATCTTCGAATGCACGCGCGAGGGCCAGGAAACCCTCCTGACTCTCAAAGCCGATCCCCAACGCATTGAGATTGATTGCCGGTTTAGCAATCGGCTGGATACCCAGGGAGGTGAGCGTGGACCGCAGGAGATTTACGTGGGCTCGCTCGTCGGCGCCGATTTCGTCGGCACTGGCGGCCAGAGTGGAATTCTCGAAGAGCGTGACCTTTTGCCCGCCCGTGGTCGGCCCAGAATTTCCGCTGCCGGTGATTCCTACGCCGAATTGGTCAATGGTCTTACCGGTGCGCGCTACAGTGTAGAATTCAGCTTCCAGATACTCGAGATTCAGAGCGAACTGAACGATGTCGGCATCGGTAATGGCAGCCTGCCCATGGCTGGAACGGGTAGTCGCCAGGAAGGCTCCGACGCCGGCGCTGGCCAATCCCAGGCGGCCGATAAAACCGCGCCTAGATGAACGGGTCTGAATAACTGGGACATTTGTATTTAATTTGTTTGACAAAATAATTCTCCTTGCCGCGTTGTTCGCGGCTCTATTTGAAACGCCATGGCTTGCGCCAATTAAGATGAACTTCTTAGGATTCTGTGCTAACTACTGGATAGCAACGCGAACGGCATTAGACGGAATTCCATCGACGACAACGACGAAATCCGCCTCGCCTTTGCCCGCCAGAGACGACGGCAACGGGCCTACGTTGATCTGATCCAAGCCAGGGAATTGACTCTGGGCACTGGCGTAAGTCACGGGGATGCTAACTCCGCCAAAAGTCGCCCTAACTGGATTTCCGGAGTGACGCCGGATCCCAGTCCCATAGAACATCAGATATACGCGATCGGTTGCTGGGGAGAGGTTAATGGGAACGGTCACGAAGGTATTAGCACCAGTTCCCGCCTTAAAAGGAGTGTCGACCGAGACAACGCCCGCCGCCGTACTGCGGACGACCTGCGCGGCAGCGACACCCTTTCCACTTGCATCCAGCGAGATGAGGGCAGGAGCGACATTGGAAATTTCCAAGGTGCCCTGAACAGTGCTGGTCCCGGACGTGACTGTGACGGTCGCTTTTCCGAGCGCGGCGTTCGCGGGAATCAAGTAGTTAATCTGCGTCGGCGAAGCTAAGTACAACTGCGCCGTCAATTTTGTACCTTTGCTATCGGTGATGGAGACTTGAGCATTGCCCAAGGTGGTCGACAGCGGAAGAGAGCTAGCCGGTGTGGTCGAGGTAGCGAGATTGTTTCCAAAACCGGCCGCGATTGAATCCGGCGCGACTATGGGGTTGTAACTCGCCATCGACCCACTCGTAAAGGTAGGAGCTTGCCCAAAAGCTGCAGCTACCAAGCCTCCTGTTAGGAGCGCATTTCTCAGAGTTCTTTTGTTTATTGGCATAGATTGGAAAAGGCTGTGCTTCGATGTTGAACCGTCAGCAACTTGGTCACTTGATAGTTGGCGAAAAATCAGGCTGCTACCGTTGTTCAGGATCGTTGTACAGCTACTGAGGTGTTTACGAGTGTCAGCGTGGATTCAGATGGCGAAAAAGTGCAAGTATTGTAAGCTCACGATCGTGTAACCGTGACAGAGTCAGGACCGGCATTCACAAGCCCTTAATGGTAGGTTCGAAGCCTACAGGTCGCACCGCCCGCTCCTTCGGAGCCGATTCGCCAATATCGACGTCCTTGAAAATGTAAAAGGTGCTCTCGCCAGAAGCAGTGCGCAGAATGAGGTTGTGCATCAGGACACCGCGCCTCACTTCAGCGTCTTGAATCTCTCCGATCTTCATCCGATAAACGCGAAATCGAAACATCCGTCTCGCGATAAACGCGATCTCTTTGTCGTCAATCACCAGGTAACCGATCGAGTTATGCAGACCCTTGATGTTCTTCGACGCCGCACAACGGATACCCGTTGGTCCGGAAAGCGAGCGAGCGCGGGCGTCAGGTAGAGGCTTGGCGTTGCGATTGATGAAGGAGATCGCGTTCGCGAGTTCTGGCGCCGTATCGTAGGTGGGGACTGGGTCTCGCGAAACTCGGGGCTGCTTTATCATCCAAGCGCGAAGAGCGGCGAGTTGAACTCGAATAAGCCGGAACACCTTGGGCGAGGCCCACGCGAACGCGATCAGAAATACAAGAACAAGAGTAAGAGTCACTAGCGGATGTTGGAACGCCAGCCAGATCCCCAACGGCGCCGAGAAATCCTCGATGAGGCTCAGGCCGATGTTGCTGAACGGCTCAGGGCTGTGGTTCACGAAAAGCCGCGTCGCAGCCTTCGAACTATGACTAGTGGCTGCGATGCCTCCGCACAAGATAATCAACGCTATCTTCAGACCAGGGTCGAGAGGCCCCAGCGCCAAACCCGCCAAGACTGCCGCTCCAATCGGCCGGATAAACGTGTGAAACGAGTCCCAGACGCTATCCAGCCAGGGAATTTTGTCGGACACGAATTCGATTACAAACGCCACAGCTGCTGGTAGCAGGACGACGGGCTGGGCGAGGATCCGCAGGTGTTCCAGCGACGCCGAGGGATGGAACCAGCCAAGCCGGATTGCCAGTCCTAAGGCCAACACGGTGGCGTAGAGCCTGATTCCGGCCACAAAGCCGAGACCTAGTGTCGAGCCCAGTAATTGGATTGTATCCATGCTGCACTCCGATCAAAGTCCAGGCAAATGCAATCTTACCGCAACGCGGGGTGGAATCGAGTAACATCCCCGGCCCGTTGGCGTCCTGAAGAGGAACATGCAGCAGATTTGGACGTTACTGAAGGGAACTTACGCCGACTGGAACCGCCACCAGGCCCCTAAACTCGGTGCGGCGTTGGCCTATTACACCATCCTGTCGCTCGCCCCTTTGCTGATTGTCGTGATGGCGGTGATCGGTTTGGCGTTTGGAGAACAGGCGGCCCGCGGTGAGATCATGCAGCAGATCCAGGGCATGGTGGGTAGCCAGGGCGCTGAGGCCATTCAGGCCATTGTTGCGAATGCGAACAAACCGAAGTCTGGAGTCATTGCCACCGTCCTCGGGCTGATCACACTGTTTCTCGGAGCGTCTGGTGTGTTCGTAGAGCTCCGCGATTCCCTCAACAAGATTTGGGAGGTGCCGCCGCGTCCGGATGGAGGGATCTGGGCCATGATTCGTGAGCGGTTTCTCTCCTTCGGGATGGTGCTGGCGATCGGCTTCCTTCTGCTGGTCTCACTGGTGGTTAGCGCCGGGATTTCGGCGGCAGGCGCCTTTGTCGGTGGACTTCTTCCGGTGCCGGCCTGGGCCCTTCATGCTGCCAGTTCGCTACTGTCCCTCATTGTTTTCACAGTATTGTTCGCTTTGATTTACCGCTTCCTCCCGGACGAGCATGTTACGTGGCGCGATACTTTCCTGGGCGCCGCGTTCACATCCGTGCTGTTCACCGTTGGTAAGCTCGCCATCGGCTTATATTTGGGCAATGCAGGCATTGCTTCCACGTATGGAGCCGCGGGATCACTAGTCGTCGTCCTGGTCTGGATCTACTATTCGTCTCAAGTCTTTTTCTTCGGCGCTGAGTTTACTCACGTCTACGCACTCAGGGAAGGGTCCCACTCGCCGAGTGTTCATGGCAGCACTGCTGTAGTCACGGTGCCGGTTCAGGTCACGGGCCATGAACCCCCGCCTCCGTCTCCGCGCGACCAGAGCCCTCGTTCAACCGGTACGAACGTGAACCTCGCGCGCACCGCGGGAATGGGACTGGCCGCCGCACTGGGTACGCTGGCGTGGTGGAAAAATCGTTCGAAACGCGCCTAGCGGTCCAACCGGGTGCTTCAGGCGGCAGTGCTGGCTGCCGCGGCTTTGCGAGCGGCGGCCAACGCGGCTTCGTAATCCGGAAAATCCGCGACTTCTTTGACGTACTCTACGTGCACCAGTTTGTTGTCGCCGTCCACCACGAACAGGGCCCGGCTTTCAATCCGTAGATCCTTAATCATCGTGCCATAGTGCTCGCCAAATGAACCGCTCCGATGATCAGACAACATCTTGACGTTGTCGACGCCGAAAGCGCCACACCACCGGGATTGAGCGAACGGAAGATCCATACTGACGGTATAAATCTTGATATCCGGCAGCTTCGCCGCTTCCTCGTTGAGACGCTTGGTTTGAGCGTCGCATACGGGGGTATCGAGGGACGGGATCACACTGAAAATTCGCGTGGCAGACCCAGTGGACTGCAGAGTCACCGGCTGTAAGCTCTTATCGATAACCGCGAAATCCGGCGCAGGATCTCCGGGCTTCAACTCGGGACCAATCAGTGTAAGCGGGTTGCCTTTCATCGTCGTCGCGCCTGGTCGTTCCATCCAATTCTCCTTGTACACTCGTTGTGCTTCGATGCTCATTGTAGCAAGGCGGCGAGTTTATCCACCTCCGTGGTAGGCAACTGGCACGCAAAGTTTTCGCACACATAGGCCGTGACTCGACCGTGTATTGATGTCATGTCCGCCAGCCCGGGCTGTATGCGCGTGAGTGCCGCGCGGGACTCGTCATCCAGCAGAAACACAGTGGTATCCGGCAGGAAGCGGGAGCGAACGGCATCCAGCATTTCGCCGGCCTGATCTTTCGGTCCGGCGATCACAATCTGGCGTGGCGGCGAAAGGGAAAACAGGAGCGTAGCCAGCATCTGCGGCACGCCCGATGGTGTGGAACCCAGCTTCGAAGAGAATAGCTCCAAGGTGCGTTCCGACGACTTGCGCAAGTCGTCCTGGCCGGTGATTCGCGCCAGCCGCAAAAGGACATTCGCCGCAATCGAGTTACCGGACGGTTCAGCTCCGTCGTAGTCGTCTTTGATGCGAAGGATCAGGTTTGCATCTCCTTCCGGCGTGCTGAAGAACCCGCCGGTTTCGTTGTCCTCGAATAACTCTCGCATCTTGCGCGTGAGTTGGATCGCTAGTTCCAAGTGGTAGGTTTCGAATCCCGACTCATACAGATCCAGCAGAGCCTGTAACAGGAAGGAGTAATCGTCGAGAAAGGCCGGAATGGCAGCCTCTCCGGCGCGAAACCGGCGCAGCAGAACGCCTCGCTCCGGATCGTACAGGTGCCGCAGGACGAAGTCGGTGGCGCGGCGGGCTGCCTTCTGGTACGACGGCTCGCCCAGAATCTGAGCCCCTTTGGCGAATGCCGAAATCATCAACCCGTTCCACGCCGTGAGCACCTTGTCGTCCAAGTGGGGACGAGCGCGCTTGGAACGCGCCTCCAACAGCGTGGCCCGTGCCGCTGACAGCGCTGTTCGCACCTGTTCCAGGGGTACCTGGAAGTGCGAAGCCGTCTGCTCCACCGTATGCGCTTCGTAGAGGATGTTACTGCCTCGGAACTCGCCATGCGGGTCCTCGCGTACGTTCCCAAGCGGCTCGACGCCATAGCGATAGCGGAACCATTCGAGCGTCCCGCTGTCCAACATTCGCGCGAGCTCGTTGTCGCTCCAGATATAAAACGCGCCCTCGCCTTTTACATTCGGCTGCTCGGGCGACAAGGCGCTATCGGCATCTTCGGCCGAATAAAAACCGCCGTCGGGGTGGGTAAGATCGCGCAAGACATAGTCGAAGATATCCCGCGCAACAGCGGCTAAGGATTCATCGTGCGTGATCTGATAAGCCTCTAGGTAGGAGCTGGCAAGTTGTGCCTGATCGTACAGCATTTTCTCGAAGTGCGGGACGAACCAACGCTCGTCGACGGAATACCGGTGAAAGCCGCCGCCGATCTGATCGTGCATGCCGCCTTTCGCCATCTCGCGCAAGGTGGTCAGCACCATTTCGAGTGCCTCGTCGTCGTGCGTCCGAGCATAGTAACGAAGCAGGAAGTTGTGCACCGCGGGCCTCGGAAACTTAGGCGCGCCCCCGAACCCGCCGCGCTGCTGGTCGAAGCTCCGGCGAAAGCCGTAAAACGCCTTATCCAGGACGCTCGCGTCCGCTATGCCCGACACTGGTCCCGAACTCGAGAACTCGGCCAGCTGCTTTGTGACGTCAATGCTCGATTCAACGATTTTCGCCCGGTCCTGAATCCACGTTCGTGCGAGGCTCTCGAGCACCATCTTGAATCCCGGCCGCCCGTAGCGATTATCGGGCGGGAAGTACGTGCCGCCGAAGAAGGGCTTCAATTCCGGCGTTAGCCAAACCGACATCGGCCACCCCCCGCTGCCCGTGGTCGCCTGCACGAACAGCATGTAGATGCGGTCGACATCCGGACGCTCCTCCCGGTCTACTTTAATCGGTATGAAGTAGCGGTTCAGAATTTCGGCGAGTTCTTCGCTCTCGAACGACTCGCGCTCCATGACATGGCACCAGTGGCAGGTAGAGTAACCGACAGAAAGGAAGATTGGTTTGTCTTCGATTTTGGCTTTCTCGAACGCCTCGGGTCCCCACGGGTGCCAGTCCACCGGATTATGCGCGTGCTGCTGCAGGTACGGACTCTTCTCGTTTGCAAGCCGGTTCGTGTTCATGGGGATTAAGAGGCGGGGCCTCTTCCATTATGAACGGAGCACATGAGTTTACCTGCTGCGGAGATGCCTCCGAACACGGTTACAAGTTGCAGCCAAGGCCGAATGTCATAGGCCAATGTCGCCCTTAAAGCCATGTCGGCCCTTGTAGTTCACCTTTTCAGCGCCATCCGGGCCCCCTCCACACTGCGGTATGCTGATCGGCAGATCCAGGAGGGAGCGTGAGAACCTTCATAGCCATGCTGTTCTGCGGCCTCGCCGCTGCCCAGGAACCTACCCGCCAGCACCCGTCCGGAGGGGTTGCCCCCATTCCGCTGCAGCCGCTTGCTCAGCAGGTGAGGCAACTCGAAGAAGCGCTGAACTACCTCGGGCAGCCGCTCCCGCCAGCCGAGCACCGCCAGATCAACGATGCCATCGGCAACACGTCTGAACCCGCCGCCGTGGCGGCCCTGCAATCCGTACTGGACCGCCACGCACTGGCTACTGTCGACATCAATCCCGAGAGCCGCGTCAAAGTGGAGCAGGGGGCGGCCAAGCCCGAACTGGTGGAAGCGGGCGCGCGATTGTTTCTGGTGAAAGTGATCAATCACGCGAACGTAACGGCTGAGTTGAACGTGGTGAGCCCGAATAGCGGCAAAGTATATCTACCGTCCAACAACAGCCCTAAGCCGCCCATCAGTCTGACCCCCAGCGATTCTGCGGAACGATGGGCCGATATTTCGCTGTATCAGCGGCCGCCCATGCGCAAGCGTTTGTCCGGTTTGGCGCTGGAATACCAGATCCTGGAGGTTTACAGCCGGGATGCCGGGCAGCGCTCCGCCAAGATCAGTTTTAACGCCGGACAGGGCAGCCAGGACATCGGGTTTCGCAACGACGTAACCATCCTGTTCAACGCCGCGCCGGCACGTCCGATCACGCTGCGGGTAAAAGACGAGAATGGCCAGCCGGCGATGGCCAGCTTCGTCATTCGCGACCGGTTGAACCGGCTGTATCCGCTTCCCTCTAAGCGCCTCGCGCCCGATTTCTTTTTCCAGCCCCAGATCTATCGCGCCGATGGCGAGACGGTGCGTCTGCCCGAGGGATATTACACGGTGCAATTTACCGGCGGGCCCGGAGTACCTGCCGCACACCCGCGAGTTTGCGGTTGACGCCGCGGGTCCCGAACGAAGTCGCATTTCAACTGGAACGCTGGATCGATCCTTCGAAGTACGGCTGGTATTCGGGCGATCATCAATCCACGCCGCCGGTTGCTCGCATTACATGAACCCGACCGAGGGCGTCGAGCCTCGGGACATGATCCGGCAGATTCTGGGCGAGCGTCTGAATCTCGCATCGGTCCTGACGTGGGGTCCGGATTACTACTATCAGAAGCAGTTCTTCTCGGGAAAAGACGATCCGCTGTCGAAGCCCGACCGGCTGATGCACTACGACCTGGAGGTCTCCGGCTTCCCGTCGAGCCATGCCGGACACATCGTGCTGCTGAAGCTGAAGGAGCAGGATTACCCCGGTACGAAGCGCATCGAGGACTGGCCGACTTGGGACCTCCCCATCTTTCGCTGGGCCAAGTCACAGGGCGCCATCGTCGGATTTGCGCACTCCGGCTGGGGATTGCAGGTGATGAGTAAGGATTTGCCTACTTACGAGATGCCCGGATTCGACGGGATCGGGGCAAATGAGTACATCGTCGATGTCACTCACCCGGACACCGTGGACTTCATCTCCGCCGTGGACACACCGTACGTCTGGGAACTCAACATCTGGTATCACACGCTCAACGTGGGATTCCGGACCAAGATCGCCGGCGAGACCGATTTCCCTTGCATCTATGACGGCCGCGTGGGGATCGGACGAACGTACGCAAAGCTCGATGGAGCGTTGAGCTATCCGGCGTGGCTCGACGGGCTGCAATCCGGTCGCAGTTACGTCTCCGACGGCAAGACGCATCTGATGGATTTCCGGGTGAACGGGACCGAAGCAGGCAAGGAACTCAAGATCCGCTTCGACCGGAACCGTCAAGGTGACGTTTGAAAGCCGTCGGCCTACCTGCCGGAACTGCCGGACAATGAGATCCGCACGCGGCCCTACGATCAGAAACCGTATTGGGACATCGAGCGCGCGCGGATCGGCGACACCCGAGAGGTGCCGGTGGAGATCGTCGTGAACGGTAAGGCAGTGGCGCGTCAGAAGATCGTAGCGGACGGGAAAGTACGCAACCTCGAGTTCGATGTCCCGATCAGCGAAAGCAGTTGGATTGCGGCCCGTGTATTACCGGCCGCCCACACCAATCCGGTGTTCGCAATGCTGGGCGGGAAGCCGGTGCGCGCGTCGCGCCGCAGCGCGGAGTGGTGTCTGAACGCCGTCAATCAGTGCTGGACGCAGAAAGTCCGCTCGAATGGCTGCGGCCGAACTGCCTGAAGCCGCCAAGGCGTATGATCATGCCCGAGAAGTTTACCGTCGGCTGATGCGGGAGAGTGAACTCGAATAGATCGGCGGCGTTCGTTAGTCCAACACGACGCCGTGGGGACCCTTACGCCGGGTCGCAAGTTCTACCTTGGTGCCGCCCATCTCTACGTCGCGAGTGTCGATGTTCAGCGCGATCCGTCCTACGATCTTGGCATCCACTTCGGAGTGGTTGCGGGACAACAGCCAGAAGTCGCCCACTTTCTCGAAGGATTGGGTGATTAAGGGTTTTCCGACCCAGAATGACACACTTGCCGCGGGCCGGCCTTCGAGTGCCACCAGCCCGTAGTCGTCCGCTGCGACCCAGGCCTTACCGTCCAGCAGGTACTTACTTTTCTTCTTCGGTAGAAGCTGAAGTACGTAACACTTGCGTGCCTCGCGTACTTCTGTCCCAAGTAGGCGGAAGCGTGTAGTTCTCCGGAGCTATCCGCGTCTCGTCGCGTCCGTCGGTGTGGCTGGTGCGAACTTCGGCTTCCAGTACCTTCCGTAGCGCGCGGCGGTATAAACCTTCCGTGCCACGTTCCTCCAAGACTTGTATCGATTTGCCCTTCGTACCGTCGTAACTGACTCGGGTCAGCATCTGAACGTCTTTGCTGCCGTCGGCGCTCTTCAGCTGATAAGTCCGAGTCATCCGGTAGTGCTGTAGTTTCTTCAGCTGGCAATCTTCGGACTTGACCATCTTATCGACGATGTCATCTACGGCGGGAACGGCACTGTGCTGCGCTGAGGCGATAGCCACCATACCCCAAACAGTGAGCGCCGAAGAACACCATCTTACGTTCTGCCCTGTTTGAGACCGCATCACGCAGGATACACTTGCAATTGGAGGTCCTAGGTGGCACCTAGCCTTCGCCCTACCCCTCCGCGCACCTCGCCACGGCAATTTGAAGCACCACACGTGCACTGGAACGGCGTCATCGTTTCATTGCAAAGCTTCGCGTAATCGAAAGTTAGCTCTTCGCCGGCTCGGATTTCCCTGAGGGCGATAAGATCCAGACCCGCGAATGCTGTGTTCGGATGACAGGAGTGATTCTGGGGAGCCCATTCTGCCGGATCTTCGCTCCACAGGACAGCCACTTCCGGACTGAGCGGAAGGGAGTAGCGGCCGAAAATGTCACGCTGGCGCGGCGGCCAGGTACTCTCGATGTAACGGCGGCTGACCAGACGGTGAGCTCGCTCTTCGCCGCGGAACACCACCTGCCCTTTGGTGATTCCCTCGGTAGCATAAATGCCGAACCCGTCCACTGCGTTCCCGCCTCGCTTGTAAACTTTTCGCCTTTTCAGGTGCCGCCCGATTCCTTCCTCGATAATTTGCCGAAGGAAGCCGGAAGCTCCACCCTCACTGTGCTTCAGGATGTAGTCAGCCGAGCCCTCATAACCATCGGGATAGAATAGCGAACACGCAAAGTTAATGTCGAGAAAAAAGATCTCTCCCGCCGCCGTCACCCGAAAATCCAGCCGTGCATAGCCTTCTCCCTCAAAACCCGCAAAGATGTCTCGCGACGCCAGACGGAGCCGGTTATCCAATTCCGGATCGTCGACCGGAACATTGCACTCGGGATGGTGCTGCTCCACTTTCAGAGTGTAGGTCTTGAAGCGCGCCCCTGCGGGAAAGACGAATTCGATAGGCCTGAGCGCCTGGGGCCGAAAACGATCGTGAGGGTCGGCCGCAACTAGTACCGTACATTCCCGTCCTTCGATGTACTCTTCCACCAGCGCCTTCCCGAACTCCCGGATCACTTCTACGCACTTGCGGCGCAATCCAGCCTCGGAGGTCACGTAGGACGCAGCATCAATTCCCAGGCTATCGCCGGCATGAGCGGGCTTTACGAAAAGGGGATAGCGCAGTTCACCCGCCGCGGCATCGCAGTCCGCAACCGTCTCGGCCTCGATGAAGGCGGGGAACGTCACGCCCTGCGTATAGGCGACGTACTTCATCAGGCCCTTGGACGGGTCGTATAAGCGCGTGCCGGGGCCTGTATAAGGCAGCTTCAAGAGATCCAAAGCCCAGATGACATCGAGGGAAGGAATGTCCCAATCCAGGTAGCCTTCGCACAAATTGACGAAAATATCGTAGCCCCGCCCGGCAACTTCGCGCAGTTGCTTGAAGACGACTGCTTTCCGCAGGAAGAGATGATCAACGTCGCAGTCCGGCAAAAGGGCGGAGAGGTTTCTCGGCGGGTCGAAGTGCCGGTAGGCGACGGAGGAGTCCGCGTAGTCCGGCTGCAGTACGCAGACCTTCATGCCGTCTGAGCGCGGGGAAGGCTGGCGCAACGAGACAGGGTTTGATGGAGAAGGGCGGCCAGCAAATCGGGGAAGGTCATGTCCGCAAGCCGCAGTATACAACCTACCGATACCACTTCTTCGTCTCCGGAGATGCCGGGATTGGCGTTCACCTCGAGTACGTACAACGCGCCCGTGGCTCGATCTTGGCGTATGTCCACACGTCCATAACTCGACCCCTGCACTGCCCGGTACGCCCGGATGGCGACCTCTTTCAGCGGTTCGGCTAACGACGGCTCGCAGGCGTCATAGTGATAGTAGGGCCGCCCCAGGCGCTCATTGCACAAAATGCGCTCCCGATCGGGGATAGCCGGATTGAACACGCGCTCCGCGGGCGGCAGCGTCCAGATCTCTTCCGGGCGGTCCCAAAAGCCGCCCACGAAAACGGTGAATTCCGGACCGTCGATAAATCGTTCCACAAATAGAGTGTCGTCAGCGAAGTATTGCGCCATGCCGCCACTCGTCAGTTCATCCCGGCATTGAGCGATTTCTTGGTCGCTGAATACGACGGACCGCAATGTGAGTCCCCAGCCGGCCGCCGAGACCGCAGGTTTGACGAACAACGGCGTGCCCAGCCTTTCGCAAAAACCTTGCACCGATCCGGATTGGGGCAAAATCGCGAACGGAGGCGTGCTGACTTCCGCTTCGATCAGCGCTTCCTTCGTCCGGATTTTAGATGTCGACAGCTCATAAAAGAGCGGCTCAGCCCCGGTGAATGGAATATCCGCCGCCTCCAGGGCTTTTGGCACGGATACGCCCGGATAGCCATTAACATCGTCACCGTCACATAGATTCAAGACGACGGCGTCATGGGTTTCCCTGTACTTCGCAACTTGAGCGATGACGGCGTCCATGGAATCCGGTACGATCGGCTGCCAGATCCACGGGAGTCCGAGCACTTGAAAAGCGCACGCGAGTTCCGCCTTGGTCGGGTGATCGTCATAGGACTCGCCGATCAGCTTATGATCCCGGATCAGGTAGGGCGTGAATGCCCACACCATGGGCCGCCACCCGTTCAGCGGGCGTCTGTGACCGAAGCTTTGCATAGTTGATCCGCGACCAGCGGTATGGACCGCCGCTCCTCTAGAAGGGATTGAATGTGGGGGGCGAGATGATATTGATGGAGTACGCTCGCCGGGGTCATCGCCGCACCGTGGATCCATCCCAGACAGCGCGTCGACTTACAGAAGCAGGAGAACGGTTGGCTCATCGAACTCTCAGTGGACGGATAGTAGTACACGATCTCATCGCCCGCGCGGATCGGCTCGATGGCGCAGACAACCATTCGTTTAACGTCGAAAACGACGTTGGGGGAGCAACTGTGGTTGGTGTACCGCAAAAATTCGGGATCAAGAAGGATGTGCTGCGACGCGTTCAGTTGGATGGAGTGGACTGAAGGCTCCGCCAGAATCGCTTGAGGGCTAAAGTGAACCAGGGTTTGTCCCGGGTCGAAATTTGTGTGCGTGTGGAGAGCTCTGCTCCCATCCGCGGCATGTTCGCGGATCTCGAATCGGGAATCTGAAGTACAATGGCGCTTCATTGAAGAAGCGACATTCTCTCATACTTTTGTTTTGAACAGAAGATAATTCGATAAGCGGCCGAATTAGCGGCCGGACGTCATCGAATAGGCCGCCAACGTCTTCTCATTCCGCACGTAAATACGCCCGTCGGCGAGGGCCGGGTAGCTCCGGATGACTCCCGGCAGCAGCTTCGCCCGGGTCTCGATCTGGAATGCTTTGGCAGTGGCGGGCGCAATCACCGCCTCACCCGACTCCCGGACGATTAGCAAGCGATCGCCCATCAGAGTCACGGTGCCCGCGCCGAAGTCGTCCACGCTCCAGGCCACTTTTCCTGATTTCATCTCGACGCACCGAAGCGCCTGCCCGTATTCCTGGCGGCCGTGGAAACCATAGAGGAAGCCCTTGCTGTAGACGCTGGTCGCGTAATGGTTCGACAGCGCCTCATCGGAGGACCAGACCTTCGTGGGCGCGCCTCCCTTCACTTCGAGCAGAACCGCACCCGTTTTGTAGCTTGCCGACAGAAAGATGAGATTTCCCACCACGACCGGTACCGCGGCGTTGACCGAAGCGTTGTTCCGCGATCGCCACGGAAACTGAAATCGCACTTTACCGGTCGAGGGATCCGCCGCGACCAGGCCGCTTCTGTTGAGGCACAGGATCGTGCGCAAGCCTTCCAGCGTGGCCGCAATGGGAGATGAATAACCGGCCTCATCATTGGTGGCAGTCCACAGGACATTGCCGGTGTTCTTATCGAATGCGACGAGCCCCGCCCCACTGGGACCGCCCACGTTGACGTACACCGCCGCGCCTTCAACCAAAGGCGATGCGGCCGCTCCGAAGAATCCCTTGGGAACGCCAAACTTCGAGTGAGTATCCACCCGCCATAACTGCTTACCTGTGGCTAAATCAATCGCATGCAGTACACCCTCGGCTCCGAAGGTGTAGATGCGGCCATTGGCTATGGCAGGAGTACCGCGTGGGCCCTCGTCGAAGCCGAAGTCGTCGCGGTAATTCGTGGCATATTCAAAGATCCAGATCCGCTTACCCGATGCCGCATCCATGCACTCGACGGACTCCCGATCACCGGCACGCTGGAACAGGATCAGCTTGGTTCCGATGACCACAGGCGCGCTGAAGCCGGCGCCCACGTCTTTCTTCCATACCAAACGGGCGTCTCGGAGCGACACCGCGGCGGCATCCGGCCCCGCATAAATGCCGTTGCGGTTGGGGCCGAGGAACTGCGGCCAATCGGAGCCCGACACCCAAAAAGCAAGTGCCAGGAACGTCGCGAGCCTCAGGAACATCGACATTTGGGTTGGGTTAGGGCGCCGAGGGCGCCGTCTCCTGGTTCTGAATAAAGCGGATTCACCACAGTCATGGTATCCAGTGTGCTTCCTTCCGGCATCCCCCGCCTTGGGGTCCGAAAAGGATCAGCCCATTTTTACGAGGAAGCGGAGCAGCTTCAAGGTGGTCTTCGCCGTTGCCGTGCGGCGTCACGACGGAGTGAGAACGCAATTTGTATCCATTCATACTGAAGGAGAGCTCACGGTCCCACAACGCAGAAATATCTTGCCGTTTCTCAATCCGTTGCATTCTCCGCGCCCGTATACAGCAGCTGAGGAGAGCAGATGAAACTTTTCACAAAAATCACAATTGCGGCGGCAGCAATGGCAGCAGCCGGATTCACAACGTACGGATCCAGCCACCGCGAAGCGTTGGCGATCCTTAATGAGCCTTGTGCGGACAACACTGATACCTATGCCTGGGTAACACCCGGTTCGCACGACAAACTCTATCTGATCATGGACTTCTATCCGCTTCATGAGCCCGGGCAAGGCAATCAGGGCTTGCGCGCTTGCAATGGATATCGTTACGAATTTCACATCGCCAAGGGCACTAGCTTAAAAGATCAAGCGGTGTACCGCGTCGAGTTCACCAACACTCTGAAGAAGGAAGCAGCTCCCAGTCCCACCGATCCCCTGGGAGGCGGCAACGAGATATTGTGGCAGCTCACCGGCGGCACGGAAACGATGAAGGTCACGCGCATCAACGCTCCCAACATGGAAACTGATGATGAAGGTGATGATGATGGTAACCCTAACGGGCCCAATACTGTGCTGGGTAATAACCTTCCTGTTCTGCCCAACAATCACGGCCCGCAAACAGACCGCCTGGTTTATGGTTTAGGCCCGTTTAAGGGGTATGACTCGGGCGATCCTAGCAGCCGTGAAAATGGCCTCTACAATCAGGCTTTTGTGGACAAATATATCCACACTCTGTCGAACGGCGGGCGCGTGATCGCAGGCCAGTTTGATGATCCATATCAATTGGATGAAAAGGGAATATTCGACTTGGTCAATTTGGGCAAAGACGATCTCGGCGGAATTCCCGGCGCACGCCGTGGACCCATCAAGGACGTTTTCACGGGCTTCAACATTTTTTCGATCGCACTCGAGGTCCCCATCCATGACATCTTCCCGAACGGTATACCGCACAACGGCGTACTAAACGCCAAGTCGACGGACAGCTTGATCCGCGTGTGGTCTCGTATTCTGCGCCAAAAGACACAGACGGTGACAAACGACAACATCATTACTGGTCTGAAAGGATCCGGCGAGTGGGTGCAGGTCGGCCGCAATGCGCTGCCTCTATTCAACGCCGGTCTCGTGGGGACCCAGCGCCAGACCTTGTACTTGCATAGCAATCCGATGAAGGACGTGAGCAATTTCGGCGCTGACATTCTGTTCCCGGTATTGGTGCGCGACGCAGAAGCGCTGGGTATCTACAAAGCGCTGGGTGTTCCCGCCGCGACCGTGGCTGGTCTGAAAGGGCCGCGCCTGGATATCATCAACGCGATTAATCTGGGCCGGCCGATTCCCGTCGCCGACGGATTCACTGGTGACGTGCTAACGCTGGATGTTGCGATCGACTCGAGCTTCCCCAATGGGCGGCGCATGGGCGGCGGCACTGCGCCGAATCGCAATCAGGTCAACGTGAACAGCGTCTTGATCAGCCTGATTGTTGCAGGCGATCCTGGAGCGGGTCTGGCCAAAGGCGTCGAAGTCAACGATAAGAACTATCTAGATCGGTTCCCGTTCCTGGCTCCTGCGCACCAGGGCCTCTTGCAGGGTCATGGCGGCACTAACGTTCCGACAGTTCCGGATATCCCGCTTCCGTAGTGAATCGCCAGTATTGAATGGCCCCTGCAACCGCGGGGGCATTCGGGTTTCCGGTTTGAGCAGAGGAATAACCATGACGCGACTCTTGTTTATCGTATGCACCTCGCTGTGTGCCCACGACATGTGGATTCAGCCGCAGACTTTTTCCCCAGCGCCGGGCGATATCGTCTCAGTTCGTCTGCTGGTCGGCCAGGATTTCCTTGGCGATCCGCTACCCCGCGATCCCACGCTGATCCGCGAATTCATTCTCGAAGACCGCTCCGGCCGCAAACCGGTGATCGGGCGCGCTGGCGGTAACCCCGCTGGTTTTGTTCGCGTCGCCGAGCCGGGCCTTCACGTCATCGGCTATCACAGCAACCCAAGCTCAGTGGAAGAAACCGCGGAAAAGTTTAATCAGTATTTGCAGGACGAAGGACTGGATGCCATCGCGGCTCAGAGAGCCCGACGCGCCGAAACTAAGAACGGCGTTCGCGAGCTATTTTCGCGCTGCGCGAAGAGCCTGCTTGCCTCCGCGAGGACGGACGAAGCAGATCGCGCGCTCGGCTTCACATTGGAACTGGTCGCCGAACGGAATCCTTATAGCATGTTCGCTGGTGAAGAACTTCCGATACGCTTGACCTACGAAAATCATCCGCTGCCCGGTGCGCAGGTGATGGCGATAAACCGCCGTAATCCTTCGGAAAAGATCACGGCCCGCACCGGTAACGATGGCCGCGTGCGCTTGCGTTTACCCGCCGGCGGTATGTGGCTGGTGAAGACCGTTCACATGGTGCCAGCGCCCGCCGCAAGCCGCGCAGATTGGCAGAGCTACTGGGCGTCACTCACGTTCGATCTGCCGGCTGCAAGTAAAGCGGGAGCGAAATGAGATCCGTCGCCATATTCTTCCTGCTTTGCGGCGCGCTCACGCAGGCGCATGAGATCGGTACGACACGTGTCTCCGTCGTGTTGAGAAACGAGAAGACATACGACATCAACGTAGTCACCGATGCGACGGCGTTGGCCGAAAAATTGGAGACGGTAATCGGCCGTGAGCCGGGCTCGATCACCGATGCCCACCATCTTCAGAATCTACTTAAGGATTCTGACGCTCATTTCCGGCAGCGCGTGAAGATCATCTTCGATAGCAGGACGGTCCGGCCCAGCATTACATACCTCGTGGAGCCCGCGGTCGATCGGACGTCCGTGCCCGCGGCCACAATTCATTTGTCGGGCGAGATCCCTGACGGCGCGCACCAATTCTCCTGGAGCTACGCCTGGACATTCGCTACCTATGCATTGACCGTGCAAAACGGCGCCGCCCCCATGACTGAATGGCTGGAAGGCGGACGAAGCAGCACGCCGATTTCGCTGTCAGCGCCGCCGGCTGTACCGGAGGGCCGGCTGACAACCATCTCACGCTATCTTAAGCTAGGCTTCACGCACATTGTGCCGAACGGGTTCGACCACATGCTTTTTGTGTTGGGCATTTATCTCCTTAGCCGCCGCACGCGCGACGTGTTGTGGCAAATCAGTGCCTTTACTGTTGCGCATTCCCTGACGTTGGGGCTCAGCATGTATGGATTGGTGAAAGTCTCTCCTACAATCGTCGAGCCCATGATCGCCATTTCGATCGCCTATGTGGCTATAGAAAACATCCTCGTTTCGGAACTCAAAGCATGGCGCGTTGCGCTGGTGTTTGCGTTCGGTTTGCTGCACGGCTTGGGCTTCGCGGGAGCTCTAAAGGAACTACCCTTGCCGCGCTCGGAATTCATGACCGCCCTCCTCACCTTCAACGTAGGCGTAGAAGCCGGACAGCTTGCCGTCATCGCCGCGGCGTTCCTTCTTTTCGGTTGGCTGTGCTCACACCAACTTTGGTACAGGAGGCGGATCGTCGTGCCTGTATCTTCGATGATTGCTTGTCTAGCGGTGTATTGGGCGATTGAGCGTTTGGTCTTCTAGCACGCCGGGCTTCCCTCCCCTGCCCCTCTGCTATTTGGACCTGGGTTACTCAACCCGCAACGAAATTCCATCAGATGCCTTTTCGTTCTTGACCGTGATGCTAACGTCTCCGCCAAGCCCATCCGGCAGAACAAAATTCACCTGGCTCGACCCCGTGTACAAGGTTTGCAGGGCCACTCCATTCGCTGTGATTGTGAACTGCGCCGGATCACCTGTCAGATTCGTGCCGTACAGCTCGTAAACTCCTGGCGCACGCTTCACTACCCCGCCTGGACTGATCCGCGGCCCGGTATAGATCACTTTGTAAATGTTTCCCGTCGCATCGTCGGATACGTAGACTGCTCCATCCGGCCCATTCAACGCCTGAACCGGCCGGCCGGAGTGCGTTCGCGAACTCGCGTCCAGGAATCCCCACAAGAAGTCTTCAACGGCCCCGCCGTGCCCCGTCGATGCATGGATTCGCACAACTTTGTAGCCCGTAGGTTCGTTGCGATTCCAGGAGCCGTGAAACCCAACGAAGGCGTCATTCAAGTACGACGCCGGGAACTGCGCTCCCGTATAGAACGAGATCCCCAGCGGGGCCGAGTGAGCCTGCATCTCGACTTCGGGTCCCATCGTGGTGGCGCATCGAGTGGGACGCGCTCCGCTTCCCCAATTGACCGGCCGTTGCTGGCCGTAACAATCGGGCCAACCGTAATCCGCGCCTTCTTTGACGATGTTGATCTCCTCCGCAGGAGTGTCGTCGCCCAATCCGTCACCACCGTTGTCGTTGGCCCAGATCTCGCCGGTGACCGGGTGCCACGCGAAGTCCACCGAATTCCGCAGTCCGCGAGCGAAGATCGTCTGCCCGGATCCGTCCGCCTCGAAGCGCATCATCGCGGCGCGGCGTGGATCCGACTCGATGCAGAAGTTGCAGCTGGAACCGGCGGTGACATAGATGCGCCCGTCGGGTCCGAACGCCATCGTCCTGCTGCCATGACCAGCGCCAGTCGGGAGTGAAAGCACCTTCTCCGGTTGGGTGGGTATGACCAGGTCAGAAGTGATCGCCCCGCGAAACCGGTACACGCCGTCCGCCGCCCCGACGTAAAGGTCGTTATCGCGGAACGCCACGGAGTGCGCTCCGGGTAAGCCGGTAATCACCCGCAAAACCTTGTCCTGGGATGGAACCGCGAATACCGCATCGCTTCCGGCGGCGTACAAAACTCCGTTAGGACCAAAGGTCATTAGCCGGATTCCGGCGTTGGTACGCGCGTAGACCGACACCTCAAATCCCGGAGGCGTTTTCAACTCGTCCAATCGGAAGGGGCGGGAAGTAACTGCCGGTTGCGCGAAAACCGGCAACGTCAACAGAACGCCAATCAAACTTCTCAAAGTTGTTAGAACCCCGCCGGCACGCACGCGTTTCATCCCAGCGCACCACGCCGCTATAATTGTGCAGGAATGAAACTAGTTACTTATCAGCGTGGAGGCAAGACGCCGGAGGCCGGTGTCGTGCTGGACGGTCGTGTGGTCAGCCTGGCCGCGAGCGGGCTTTTCGGACGTGGTCGACTTATTATCGCAGAGGCGACGAGGGGCGCGCCAAGGTCGAGAACTGGAGTTATAACCCACCCTCAGAGGCTGTTTCGGACTTCGCCTCGGTGAAGCTGCTCGCGCCTGTGCCAAGGCCGCCCAAGCTGATCTGCGTGGGTCTGAACTACCGCGATCACGCGCTCGAATCGAACATGGAAATTCCGAAAGTCCCCACAATTTTCAACAAGTTCCCGAACGTGGTGATCGCTCCCGGCGAAACCATCGTCCTTCCAAAGCTGTCGACGAAACCAGACTATGAAGCGGAGTTGGCGTTCGTCATCGGTCGCGGCGGAAGACATATCTCGGCGGAGCGGTGGAAGGATCACGTTGCCGGGTACACCATCGTGAACGACGTGAGCGCGCGCGATTACCAGATGGCCACTACCCAGTGGCTAATGGGTAAGACGTTCGACACTTTCGCCCCCATGGGTCCGTGCCTCGTCACTGCGGACGAGATCACCGATCCGCATGCGCTAGACATCAGCCTGGAAATCGGCGGCGAGGTTCTGCAGAAATCGAACACCCGGGAGCTGATCTTCAAGATTCCGGAGTTGCTGGCCTACATATCGGGTGTGGTCACGCTGGAGCCGGGTGATGTCGTATGTACCGGAACGCCGGCGGGCGTGGGTTTTGCGCGCAAACCGCCGCGCTTTCTGAAGGCGGGGGACGAGGTCGATCATCCGTGTACAGGGGATTGGGGAGTTGCGGAATCCGGTTGCGGCTGAAGCCGCCTGAACGCGAAGTAGACCGGCACTCCAATCAGCACGATCATCAGGCCGGGCCACGTTGTCGCCGTCCTGTAAACAAACAGGACGACGAGTACCGTCGCCGCTCCCAGAATGTAGAGCGCCGGGATCACCGGGTAGCCGAATGCTTTGTACGGGCGATCCGCATCGGGACGGGTCGCCCGCAGGCGGAAGATGCCGGCAATGGTCAGGATGTAGAAGATCAGTGCGGCGGAAATCACGTAATCCAGCAGGTTTCCGTACAGGTTGCCGTACTTGCCGGTAGCTGGGTCGAAGGTGCGTGGAAGAACCAGCAGGGCCGCCCAGATGCCCTGCAACAGCAGCGCACGGCTGGGCACGCGCGCATCGTTCAAATTCCCAGCGCCGCGAAAGAACACGCCATCCCGCGCCATGGCGAAGTAGGCGCGCGCGCCCGCGAGAATCAAGCCGTTATTGCAGCCGAACGTCGAGATCATGATGGCGATGGCCATCAGAGTCACGCCTAAACCGGGGAAGATCGCGTTCAACGTCGCAGTAGCGACGCGGTCCGCCGGCGCGTGCTGGATCGTGTCGAACGGCAGCGTTACCAGATAGGCGACGTTCGCCAGCAGGTAGGTGGCGATGACCAGAGTGGTTCCCATAGCCAGCGACAACGGAATGTTGCGCCTGGGATTCTTTACCTCGCCGGCCGTGAAGGTGATGTTATTCCAGGCGTCGGCGGAGAACAGCGACCCGGTTTGCGATACGCAGAGAGCCGCAAATAATCCGAATACAGTGGCGGCGGTGAGCCCGGGCACAATCGGATCGAAGCCGCGTGCAGTCCAGAGATCGCCGAAGTTGGCGGACACCGCGGCGCGATTCCAGCCCAGCAGCAGCCCCACCAGGATCAACCCGAGCAGTGAGCCGATCTTCGCGCTGGTGAAGACGTTCTGCACGATCTTGCCGTATTCCAGCCCGCGTGAATTTGTCCAGCTCAGGAGTGCGATCATGACCACGCCGATCAACTGCGCGGTGGACAGCGATAGAGCGTAGCCGGCAGATAGATGAATGGGCGGGATGAGGTAGTTGGTTTCCGAAATTCCAGGAAGCAGGATGCCCAGGAACCGTGCGAACCCGACAGCCACGGCAGCGATCGTTCCCGTCTGAATCACCATGAACAGGGTCCAGCCGTAGAGAAATCCCCAGAGCGGTGAGAACGCCTCACGCAGGTAAACATACTGACCTCCGGCTCGCGGCATCATGGAAGCGAGTTCGCCATAGGACAGGGCGCCCGTGATCGTCAGGAACCCGGTGAGCACCCAGGCCATCAAGAGCCATCCGGGGCTGCCGATCAACCGCCCCATATCGGCCGACACGATGAAAATGCCGGACCCGATCATGGAACCGGCGACAACCATGGTGGAGTCGAACAGCCCGAGTCCACGTTTGAATTCGGAATCGAGGCCCTCCATAGACATGCGGGCGGCCTGGGCGTTGGTGTCGGGCATTGCAAACCAGTATGCGCCAGTTCGAGCGGTTAGGGACTCGGTCATGCTTTCTGGAATGGCGTTGGGATCGTACAATCGGCTCCCTGGATGAACCCGGCACTTTGTGGGGCAAGACTCAGAACTTCAGACGGATTCCCCCATTGAGAACGCGGCCGTCCAGCGGAGCCCACGCGTCGACGGTCCATCGGCCATCGATGCCGCGATTCGGACGAAGCAGCGGATCCCATCGAGTCTGACGAACGTTGCTGAGGTTCTCCACATTTACGAAGAGTCTGAGGCGGCCAATGGGATGCTCTGCCAACAAACCGAAGAGAACATACGCCTTAGACTCGGTGCGATACGGATTCTCCTCCAGACGCTGGTGCCCCGTGTAATAGCTTTCAATGCCGATGCGACCCGCTTTTTCCTTTTCCCACATCCCGACAAGTCCGAAACTGTGGCGCGGAGTCAGCGGTGTATCAACTCGTTCGCCGAATTCGAACTGGCGCGAGCGAACGTAGGAATAGCTGAGCGTGGCAGAAAAGCGAGCCTTTCTCAGCGTCCCCAGAAATTCGAGACCGACGTTGTGTGTCGGCTGGGCGAGATTGACTAGCTGGTAGCTTTCGCCGCGCCCGACGTTGACGGGGTGGCGCACGCTGGATTCGAATAAGGTCACCGTGTAGTAGGCCGGACCGATCTTGCGGCTGAGATCGAACGAGGCACTTCGCCCCCGCTCGGCGACGAGCGGCTTGGGAATTGCCAGCCTAATGAGCCCGGCTGCTTCGGTTTCCTCGGTCAACGGTGTTGGCGCGAAAAATCCCCGCCCAGCGGAGAGGCGACTGGTCCAGCCGTGCCAGCGAAGGAGGGCAGAAACTCGCGGACTGAGGAAGGTCCCATACTGACTCTGGAAATCGGCGCGTGCGCTCGCCGAAACCGAAAGCCAAGGGGCGATCTCGATCTCGTCCTGCAGGAAAATGCCGGGAGTCGTGTACCGATAGGTGAACTGGGGAACGTCGCGGGAGACATAAACGTCTCGTTCAGCGGCAACCCCAACGACCCAGGTGTTGCGCCGGAACGTGCCGCGCGCGGTGAGTTCTCCAAAAACTAGTTGATGGCGATCCCGTTCGCCGACGTCACCGAATCGGTGGTCATGGTCCTGGCGGGACGCGGAAAACCGAGCGCTGACGACATAGCGCTTCTGGACGGTGTACTGTACATTGCCGCCCAGGTCATAACGACGGGTATTCAGGGCCTCTGTGTCGGGCGCACCGATAGCTGGCAGGACCGCGCCGGAAAGTGTCCCGCCCTCACGATTCTCGTACGTGACCCCGCTCGTCAGAAACGCTGTTCGTCCGTTCCCGCCGCCCCAGAAGAATCGCGGCCGGATCACGCCGCGCGCGTATCCGGCGATGTCGGCCCAGCCATCATGGTCGATGTCTGTGCGTTGTTGCCAGTCACCGCTCCCCAGGAGGGATGCCCCCCAGTGCGGCGTCAGCTGCGACGCGGCGAACAGAGAGATGTCGGTGGCACCCCGCGTGGAACGATTAAAAAGAACCTCGTGAACGGGCTCCGAACTCGGGCGTTTGGAGATCAGGTTCACCACACCAGCCATCGCTCCAGCGCCATAGAGGGCGGAGGAAACGCCCTTGATCACCTCAACTTGAGCAAGATCCATGGGAGGAATTTGCAACAGCCCCAGGCCGCCGCCCTGCTGACCGAAAAGCGGAAGGCCATCTCCCAGGAAGGCGGTGTAGCGGCCGCGCATGCCTTGAATGCGCACACTCGCTGCACCTAGCGACGGTGAGGTGCTCTGTACCCGAAGTCCGCCCATTTCGTTGAGCATCATCACGATGTCGCCAGGCGTCATCATTGTTTTCTCGTCGATCTCCTCCGGTCCGAGCACCTCCACGCGCGTCGGTAGGTCCTGGAGTCGTGTATCGGTTCGCGTCGCGAAAACGGTTACTTCTTCTTCTCGTTGCTGTTGGGGTTGAAGTTCGAAAGCGATCTGCCACTCACGGGCCTCATCCACCATAAGGGACACCTTCGCGGGCAAGAATCCTTCGTCTGAGACACTAACGTCGACTTTCCCCAATGGCAGGGCGATTACTGCGATGCCGTTCTGATCCGTCGAAATAACGTACACGCCGTTCAGATTCACGGCTGCTCCTGCTAGCGGGTGAGTGTCCGTCCTCACTTCGACGCGAATCTTAGCGTGCGGAGGCTCTTGCGAGAGCACTGGAATCAATGTGGCGGTCAGCGTGAGAAGCGTGAACGCAATTCTCACAGGCGACGTTCCGAGTCCAAGCTCTCTAAGATCGGGCATTCGCTCACGGCGCACCGCCCCTCACACGAAGCTTTCATGCTATCGAGCGTGCGCTCTATAGCTCGCAGGTAGGCAATTTTCACTTGGACTTCAAGCACCTTTGCCTCAATCTGATGCACAACGTCGGTGCAGGGTTGGTTAGGCGCTACTTTGAGCGCGAGCAGTTCCTTGATCTCGGTCAGGGTGAAGCCGAGTGCTTGTGATCGTTTGATGAGCCGCAGACGGAGCAAGTCCCCCGGTGCGTAAGCCCGGTGTCCGGAGGGTGTGCGCTGTGGAGGTCGCATCAGTCCTTCGCGTTCGTAATAGCGAATGGTCTCCAGATGGACCTTGCCCTTGCTCGCCAGCTCACCAATTTTCAATGTCACAGTGCCACGCGCCTTTCTATCGACCAGTCTAGAACCCGTACTTGACTACGGGGCAAGTTCGAGTACCGTCGAAAATTCAGGCTTGCTCCCGGACCGGTACTGCGGACCGCTGGATGACTAGGCCGTACCGCCGGCAAATCGGAAACTGGCCCCTTGGCGAGTGTCAGCACAGTAGAATGAAGGTGCCCATGCCCACCACTGTCGAGTACGTCGAAACCCACAAACAAAAGTTATTGGACGAGCTCAAAGAGTTTCTTCGAATTCCGAGCGTCAGTACTCTGCCCGAGCACCGCAAGGACGTCGATCGCGCGGCCCAGTTCGTCGCCGACAGCTTGAAAAAGGCCGGTCTTGAGAATGTTGAGATCATCCAGACAGCCAAACATCCGCTGGTATACGCCGATTGGATGCACGCGCCAGGCAAGCCTACCGTCCTGTGCTACGGCCATTACGATGTCCAACCGCCGGATCCGATGGAGCTTTGGAAGACGCCGCCCTTTGAACCAACCGAGCGCGACGGCAATCTCTACGCTCGAGGTTCAGCCGACGACAAAGGCCAGATGTATATGCACATCAAGGCGGTCGAAGCCCTACGCGCGGTGAACGGCAAACTTCCCATCAACCTGAAATTCCTGGTGGAGGGCGAAGAGGAGATCGGGGGCGAATCCATCGCGAAGTACGTCGAGCAGAACCCCGCCAAGCTGAAGGCCGATGTCGCTCTGGTCTCCGACACCGCCCTGTATGCGGAAGGTATACCGACGCTCTGCATTGGATTGCGCGGACTGGTCTACACCGAAATCGAAGCTACCGGCCCTATGCGGGATTTGCACTCGGGGCTTTACGGCGGCGCGGCGCCCAACGCGGTTTTCGGACTGATCGAGCTGCTCTCGAAGTTGAAAGACGCTGACGGATACATTCACATACCGGGCATGTATGACGACGTAAAGGCCCCGGCGCCCGCCGAGAAGAAGAGCTGGGAAAGCCTCCCATTCAGCGAACAGGAGTTCCTGAAGAAGGAAGTCGGCTCCACGCAGCTTACCGGGGAACCCGGATTTACAGTGCTGGAGAAAGTGTGGGCTCGGCCGACGCTCGAAGTGCATGGCATCGCCGGCGGATTCACGGGCGCGGGCGCAAAAACCGTGATCCCCGCCAAGGCCACCGCGAAGGTCAGCATTCGCCTGGTCCCCAATCAGGACCCGGACAAGATCCTGGCGGCCTTCAAGGATTTCGTTAAGAGCAACACTCCGCGCGGCATTCAGACTGAAGTCCGCGTACTGAGCGCCGGACCTGCGGTGATGGTGAATCCGGACCATCCCGCGATTCAGATCGCCGCCCGGGCATTCAGCGATATGCTGAAGCGCCCCACCGTTTTCATCCGCAGCGGCGGATCTATTCCGATCGTCGGCGATTTCGCCCGCCACCTGGGCATTCCCACCATCCTCATGGGATTCGGTTTGCCGGATGATGGTCTGCACTCACCGAACGAAAAATACAAAGTCGAGAACTACTACAGCGGGATCATGACGATTGCCCACTTCTTCGAACAATACGGCAGCTGAAGAGATTCGATCCCGGAATTCGGCGTCGTCCGATCAGGTAGTTCGTTCAGCGGGCATTGTTTCGGTCGCGGTCTTTATGAGCCGCATCACCGGACTAGTGCGGGAAAGCACCATGGCGCGGCTCTTCGGGGCCAGCCTGGTGATGGACGCGTTCAACCTCGGATTCCGTATTCCGAACCTGACGCGAGACCTGTTTGCGGAAGGGGCGCTATCCTCGGCGTTCGTCCCCACCTTCACTGAATACCTCACAACGAAAAACAGGCACGAGGCCGCTCAACTCGCCAGCCTGGTGGCCACCGCTTTGATTGTTGTTGTCGGGAGTTTGTGCCTGCTGGGCATGTTTTTTGCTCCTTCGCTGGTATGGCTGCTCGCGCCTGGTTATGCGCAGGTGCCCGGCAAGTTCAACCTGGCCGTGCGCATGACGCGCATCATGTTCCCTTTCCTCCTGCTCGTCGCCCTTGCGGCGCAGGCGATGGGGATACTGAACGCTTGCAATAAGTTCTTCGTGCCCGCCATGGCGTCGACGTTTTTCAACCTCGGCTCGGTCGTATTCGGGTTGGTAGCCGGCTATCTGGCCGGACCGTATCTCGGTATCACCCACATCGAAGGTATGGCCATCGGTGTGGTGTGCGGCGGCGCGCTGCAGTTAGGCGTGCAGATTCCAAGCCTCATCCGGGCGGGAATCATTTTCAGGCCGCGGCTGGACTTGCGCCATCAGGGTATGATGCGCATCCTCAAACTGATGGGGCCCGCCATCCTCGGCAACGCCGCGACGCTGATCAATGTGACCGTGAATACCAACTTCGCGTCGCAATTGAGCGACCCGGTACGTGGGTTCGATGGTCCCGTCAGTTGGCTGGGCTGCGCGTTCCGCTTCATGCAGCTTCCGCTCGGAATCTTTGGAGTCGCGATCGCATCGGCTACCCTGCCTGCGGTCTCCCGGAGCGCTGCGGCCGGCAATATCGAAGAGTTTCGCCGGACGTTGTCGCGCTCCTTGGGCATGGTGTTCCTGCTCACCATTCCATCGTCAATCGGTCTGATGGTGCTGGGCCAATCCATCGTAGGAGCCATCTATCAAGGTGGGAAATTTCAGGTCTACGACACCCGGCAAACGGCGCTGGCCCTCTCCTGCTACGCGGTAGGATTGGCCGGGTACGCGGCGCTTAAGGTGTTGAGTCCGTCGTTCTATGCGCTGGGCGACGCGCGGACGCCGATGATGGTCAGTCTGGTGTCGATCGCGATCAACTTGGGCGTCGCATATACGATGATCCACACTACGCGCCTCGGCCACGCCGGATTGGCGCTGTCGACGTCCGCCGTCGCTTTATTCGGTTTTGTCGCCCAGTTCTGGCTCCTGCGAAATCGTCTTGACGGAATCCACGGACGCGAACTTTTGACGACGGTGGGCAAGATCGTTTTCGCTTCACTGGGCATGGGCGCTGTGGTGTGGACCTCCAGCCATCTGATGGCATCTCGATTCGGTGTGTCCCAATTCGGTCGCCTGGCGGACCTGGCGGTTTCACTGCCCTTGGGCCTGGGAGTGTACTACGGCGTTAGCCGGGTGTTGAGGGTGCAAGACCTGGATACGTCCATCCGGGCCATTGTAGGACCTGTGCTGCGGCGGTTCAATCGGAGGTGAACAGGTCGAACGTCTGGAACCGATCGTCCATCTTCCTGATGCAATCATCACTAAACCATACGCGCCCATTCTCATCCTGGGCACCGGATCAGGTGCGGAGGGCGATGGGTGTTCAAGATGTGGGGACCGCCGCGCTGAGCACTTCGGCAGGCTCTGGCTTGCCTCGCTGTGCATACCGAATTACGCCATCCGGCCCGATCAGGTAAACCGTCCGCTTCACGATGGGACCGCCGGCGCCGTACAACTTGGCGACTGTCTTGCCGGCATCCACCAGAAGCGGGAAAGGGAACGACCGATGGCCGTGGAATTTCGCGTGGCTTTCCGCACTGCCCGGATTCACCCCGAAAACTGCCGTGTTCTTCGATTCCACCAACGGCCACTGATCACGGAACTCGCAGAGTTGCTGGCGGCAGGTGGGCGTTTCATCGGCGGGATAGAACACCAGAATCACATTCCGTCCGCGCAATTTAGATAGTGTCACCGCCTTGCCATCCTGATCGGACAGCGTGAAGTCCGGCGCAGGTGTTCCAGCGGGCAGAGGTTTTGAAAATAGCCAATCCAGCACGACACTATGATAATGGGACTCGATCACGTTAGCCTGCTGGGCGATCTCGTTTCTATCGATTCGGTGAACCCTGACCTCGTACCCGGCGCTGCGGGCGAGGCTGGTATCGCGCACTACGTCGCCTCGTGGATGAGGGCGAGTGAACTTGAAACCACCGTGGACGAAGCCGCCCCGGGACGCCTTTCCGTGGTGGGCGTCGCACGAGGTTCGGGCGGCGGCAGGTCGTTGATGCTCAATGCCCACATGGACACCGTAGGCGTGGCGGGTATGGAAGATCCGCACACGCCGAAGGTGGAGGGCAACCGCCTTTACGGACGCGGCGCCTACGACATGAAAGGCAGCCTCACGGCGATCCTGCTGGCCGGCGCGCGGGTACGCCAGTTGGGACTTCGCGGAGACGTGATTGTCACCGCCGTCTGCGACGAGGAGTACGCCAGCCTCGGAACGACATCGGTGCTGAAGCGCTGGACCGCTGACGCCGCGATCGTCACGGAGCCGACTGGTCTCGATATATGCATCGCGCACAAAGGATTTATATGGTTTGCGATCGAATCCCGCGGGGTGGCCGCTCATGGGTCGAGACCCGATCTGGGAGTGGACGCCATTGCGAAAATGGGTCGCGTACTGACAAGCATCGAGGACCTGGCGGAGCGTTTGAAGGCGGGCCGCCGTCACGCCCTACTCGGATCGGGTTCCATCCATGCGTCGTTGATCTCGGGCGGCCAAGAGCTCTCGAGCTATCCGGAACATTGCGCGCTATCGGTAGAACGCCGCACGGTACCCGGTGAAACGCTGCACGAGGCGGAGTCGCAGATCCAGAGTCTGTTGCACGGCGAGAGTTTGTCCTTCCGGACTTCGATGGTTCGCGATCCATTCGAGGTGGATGCCGATGAACACATCGTTCGATTGGTGCGCCAGCACACCGCTGCCATCCGTGGCGTTGAGCCGCGAGTGTATGGCGACACTCCTTGGATGGACTCTGCACTGACTTCCGCCGCGGGGATCCCGACCGTTGTTTTCGGCCCGGGCGGCGCGGGAGCGCACGCGACAGTGGAGTGGTCGAATTTGGACGAACTAGCGCTGGCCGCCGATATCCTAGTGCGCGTAGCGCGAGAGTTCTGCGGTTAATCGTTTTCCGGAGGCCGGGGCTCCGTGCGAGGGACGCGAGTCCGCGCGACCTGGCGCAGCAGAGACTCCGCCGTAAACGACTTCTCGAGCTGAATGGTCCGCAGATCGACCGGCGCGTCCGGGTCTTGATGGATGAGGAGCGCCTCGCGGGGATTTGCAGCCTCTAGAACACGGTATCTGGCGCGCGTCAGGATCTCCGCGGCGAGCTTCCGCAAAGCTGCATCCTCCTCCACGATCAAAATAGCAGCGGTCCTGCGCCAACTCACTTTGCCGCCACGCGGAGTTTTATGCCGATCCGGAGCCGCCGCCGGAAAATAGACATCAAATATAGTGCCTTTTCCTGAGTCACTACTCACCGCGACCACACCGGCGTGCTGTTTGATAATTCCCGCGACAAACGATAGGTCTTGCGCGCTGCTGCCCTCCTTCTTTTCGAAAAACGGATCGAACACGCGTAATTGGGTCTCCTCGTCCATACCTATCCCTGTGTCAGATACCGTTAACCGGATATACGGGCCGGTGGGGCGACCAGCTTCGAGGTGGGGCGGAAGGGTGCGCGCAGTCTCGATCCCGATCCGCAGTTGACCTCCCTTCGGCATCGCCTCACGGGCGTTCAAAGCGAGACTTACGACCAGTTGAGACAATTGCCCGGGATCGGCGGAGAGGCACGCCCCATCCGGGCAAAGCTGAGTCACTAGTTTGATCTCGTTCCCGATTAGCCTTCGGAGCGTGTCCTCCGCGCCGCTGACGATGGTATTCAGATCCACCGAGCGTAGAGCGGCAGGTTGACGCGGACTGAATTCGAGCAACCGTTTGGTCAGCCCGGCGGCACGCTCGCCCGCTTCGCGGATGGCGCGCAGCTTCTCTTTCAGAGGATCGCCTTCGTACAATTCCGGCAGCATCAGATCGGAATAGCCGTTGATGACCGTCAGCAGCTGATTGAAATCCTGCGCGACTCCGCCTGCCAGCCGGCCTATGCTTTCCAGCCGCTGCGCATTACTCGCCTGTTGGTGAGCGCGTTTTTGGCCGGTTACATCCACATGCGACCCCAGCATCCGTTCTGGCTCTCCGCTCTCGCTGTAAAGTATGGCTCCGCGAGCCAGTATCCAACGATACGCTCCGCTTTTGTGGCGCATCCGAAACTCCGCTTCGTAAGGATCTCCCGGGTGGCCGAGCCACGCCTTCAATCCGTGCACCATGCGTTCCTGGTCGTCGGGATGGACCCGCAGCTCCCACTCGGCGAAGTCGTCGGTGATCTCGTGATCTTTATACCCGAGCTGGGACTTCCACTCACTGGAAAACGTGACTTTGTGGGTCCGAAGATCCCAGTCGAATAATCCAGTCTGAGAAGCCTGCAAGGCCAGGTGCAGCGATTTGCCGCTCTCGGTAACCGGCTGCGTTAAATCGCGCGCGATCGCGAGCACAATCTGATCCTCGCCATACGCGTAGGTCCGGCACGACAACTCAACGCGATGAATGGATCCGTCGCGGCACACATGGCCGGTATCAAACACCGCGAACCCATCGTTGCGGATGGCCTCCAGCCGCTCGCCTGCTACCCGGACGTATTCGGGTGCGACGATCCGGTCCAGCCCCGCGCCTACCAAATCCTGTCGTGTGTAGCCGAGGCGGTTGCAGAACTCCGCATTCGCATCCAGAATCTTGCCCTCCAGATCGTAGACCAGCATCCCGTGCAGTGAATTTTCGAACGCCTCACGGAAGTTTTCGTCCCAGGCGTGCGCGTTCTGCTCCATGGCTTTCTGCATGGATCGTTTGCGCAGTACTTCGAGGCCGATTTCGAGCGCGTCAGCCACCTGCGCCAGGACGCGTACTGCGTCTTCGTCGAATGCGTCAGGCTGCCCGGCGTAGATCATCAGGGCAGCTTCGGGGCGACCCTCGGCGCGTATCTGCAGACTGAGCGAAGAGGCGAAGCCGTATCGGATGGCCCGCTCGCGCCAGGGAGTGAACTCGGCGGATTGGAAATCGCTGCACATCGCGACACGGTCCGCTCCGATACCGGCGAGCGCGGTATCCTCAATCGCGATTTGATGGTCGTGCAGGTATTCGAGACTGGTCCCGAACGATGCCTCTACGCGAACTCTGTCGCTCCCGTCGGGGTCGGCGATGGCTACCCAGGCCATCGCATGCCCCCCCGTGTTCACCATGGATTCGCAGACCCCGCTGAGCAGCTCGGCGCGGGTTTTCGCGGTCTGGGTGAGCCGTATGCACTGTCCCACCATGCTCAGGGACCGTTTGGCCCGCGCGAGTTCCGCTTCCGCACGCTTGATTTTCGTCAAGTCGCGAATGCAGCCCAGCACGTGGCCGCCGGTGTGAGGCAGAACCGACAGCGTGACGTCCAGATCAGCGAGCTGCGGGGAATCTCGTATGGTCTGGCGAGCTTCAAAGTGGTCGAATCCCGAGCTACGGGCTCCAGCGATTCGGGAGGCGGTGTGGCGATCCACCTCCTGGATATTCATGGTCCGCAACTCTTCGGCCCCGTAACCGGTCAAGACGGCGTACGTGCCGCTGACCTCGACGAAATTCCCGTCCGGCCCCACAATCCAGTAGCTATCAAAGCCCTGATTGAGCAGTGCCGGCACGGGCGTCGCGGGTAAGCGCATAACGGCCACCTGACAGGGCTTCTCTTCCACAGTCAAGCGGTAAACTTCGACTTCCGCTCCGCGTGAATTCTGATACAGCAAGTCGATGGAAGCGCCTAGAGTCAGGCCCGCGAAGGCCTCACGCGTCCATCCGCACAGATCGCAGGCGCGAGAATTCGCGTCCACCACCACACCCGCTTCCGCCAGAATCAGGGGACAATCGATCCATTCCAGCAGCAGATTCGCGAACACACTTCCACCCTGCTCTAGCGGGTGCTCAGGAATCACAGCCGATTCGTGTTCAATTCCGTTCATGCGCGGCTATATACTTGTGCCGCTTCCGGTCCAGTGCTCTCATTTACTTATGGTTGCTACGCTAGGTTGTTAATCATGCCTGACCCAATGGCCACCGATCTGTGCGGCATACCGCTGCGCGCGCCGGTCCTGGCAGCTTCAGGGACCTTTGCATATGGGGTGGAGTTCGCCGGCATTCTCGATCTGAACTCGATCGGCGGGTTCGTCGTCAAGGGGCTATCGCGGGAACCGATGCCGGGCAACCCGCCGCCCCGCCTGTGGGAGACACACGGCGGGATGATGAATTCGGTGGGCTTGCAGAATATAGGCGTGCGCGCCTTTGTTCGGGATAAACTGCCGCAGCTTAGAGCATACCGGACAGCCGTCTTTGCAAACGTATTCGGCTACACGCCCGAGGATTACGTTGAAGTGGTTCGAGTGCTGGAGGACGCCGAAGGCATCGCCGGATACGAGTTAAACGTCTCGTGCCCCAACACGAAGCACGGCGGTATCGTCTTCTCGTCGGATCCCGTCCTGCTGGCTGAAGTGGTGGGAATGGTACGCCAGGCCGCAGTGCGTCCCCTGATCGTCAAATTGTCGCCAAACGTCGCCAGGATCGAGCCGCTCGCCAAGGCTGCCCAGGATGCGGGAGCCGATGCCATCTCACTGATCAACACTTTTGTTTCCCTGGCTATCGATCCGAGGACGAGGAGGGCGCGGCTAGGCGCAGGATTCGGTGGGCTGTCCGGCGCAGCCATCAAGCCTGTGGCTCTGAGATTCGTATATGAGGTATGCCAGGCCATACGGATTCCGGTGCTGGGCATGGGTGGCATCTCGACGGGAGCCGACGCTGCCGAGTTCCTGATCGCGGGCGCATCCGCGGTACAGGTAGGAACCGCTAACTTTTGGGATCCAGAAGCTGTCGCGCGTATCACGCGTGAGTTGGAAAGCTTTCTGAAGGAACAGAATATTGCGCACGTGTCGAATTTGAGAGGCACGTTGCGTTTCAAGGAGAGTCAGTGAAAACAGCAATCACAACAGACAAGGCGCCGAAAGCCATCGGGCCCTACGCGCAGGCGATAGTGCATAACGGCCTGGCATACTTGAGCGGACAGATTCCAATTGACCCCGCGACTGGACAGCTTGTGGAGGGCGGCATCGGCGAACAAACTGAGCAGGTTCTTCGGAATATCCGCGGGTTGCTGGAGGCCTGCGGTTCTTCCATAGACAAGGTTGTGAAAACCACTGTGTTCCTGAAAGACATGGACGAGTTCGGAGCGATGAACGAGGTGTTTGCGCGGCACTTTTCAGCGAGTCCGCCGGCGCGTTCGACGGTAGAAGCGGCACGGCTACCCCGCGACGTGCGCGTCGAAATCGACGCGATTGCGGTCGTGTAGGCCGGTGGGAGGGACAGGCTGACAAGGGAAATTGCTTGACACGGCCGGTTCGTAGGTCAACAGCCGGATGTCCATGATAAGGCCGTCCCGGAATCGCAAGATCATCGTTAGCGGGAATTCGACGCGCGCCCCATCCACGCGCTGACAACTTACGTCAGCTTCGATAATTGCGACGTCGCGCTTCTTCCACACCACGGCAGGCACGCACCCGAAGGAATGAATGGAGCCCATCGCCCGGACCAGTGCGGTGCGAATGCCTGGTTTGCCGATGACGCAGGCTCCGTTACTCAGGGAAAGGCAGGCATTCTGGCATAGTGTCGAAGTAATCTCGTCAATATCGAAATGGCAGAGGCCATCAAGGAATCGCTGGGCTGCTTGTGGGATGGACTGCATTCTACTGTCAATTGCCGGTCGAAGCATCGAAAGTTCCTCACCTGACAAACCTTTACGCGCCGGAGGCCGGGATGGGCCGTCTTTGTTGTTGGCTCAGCTGGAACTTTTTCAGACTCGCGGACAAATAGGAAGGTGATCGCCTGAATGGAACCTACGGATGAAGAACTGTATCAGCGTATGAAACAGGGCGATCGGCGCGCTTTTGAGCAATTGTATGAGCGCCGCGAACCGGGCCTGTTCCGGTATGCGCTGCATATGTCGGGCGACCGCATGGCGGCCGAGGAGGCTATCCAGGACGCGTTTTTAGGTTTGATCCAGCCGGGGTCGCGGTTCGATGCGAAGCGAGGGTATGTGCAAGCGTATCTGTATGGAACGGTCCGTAATCTGATCCGAGCGACGCGCCGGACTCGCAGCACGGAACCTCTGGGCGACGCCCCCGTACGGGACGACATATTGGGAGCCTTGATCGGCGATGAAATTACAACCGCGCTGCATGCAGCTCTGCAGGAACTTCCGGTCGCATACCGCGACGCTGTCGTTCTATGCGATCTGGAGGAGCGAAGTTATGAAGAGGCGGCGCAGGTGATGGAATGTCCGGTGGGGACGGTCAGATCTCGATTGCACCGCGCGCGGGCAATGCTGGCGGCAAAATTGAATCCGCGAAAAACGGCGCTGGCTGCGAGGTAAAGATGAACTGCCGTGAGTGGACTACCGAAATTGTTGAGTGCTCCCGAGCGGGGGCCGAGCCGGGGCGGGCGTTGCGAACGCACGTGCAGGATTGCGCGGAGTGCCGGACTCGCTGGGAAGCCGAGCAGGCCCTGGAGGGGCCTATCCGGAAACTGCGCGCGGTGGTTTCGGCCGAGCGCTGTTCCAGTTCCGGACGCACGCGCCTGATGGAGGAGTTTACCAGGACGCACGAGACCGCCCGGCGTCGCAAGTGGGCGTGGAGCTTTGCTGCCGTGGCGGCGGCGGTCCTGTTCGCCCTCGCCTCGGGGTCAACCCGGCACTCTGCATCACCTAAAGTGACCGCGATCGAGGAGGTCGCGGACGACAACGGTTTCGTGGCTGTCCCCTACGCTGCGCCTTTAGCCGCCGGGGAGTTCGTCAGCGTGGTCCGCACGGAATTGTATGCCGGTGCACTGCACCGAATGGGCTTTTCAGCGCCGGCCAGCAACGGCCAAATCCCGGCTGAGGTGGTTTTGGGTCAGGACGGATCGCCCCGCGCTGTACGAATTCTAGAAGACATTAGTTTTGGAGATCTATAAGGAGAGTAGTATGAATAATTCCGCGATAGTTTTCTCGTTGATGCTCGCAGCCGCCGCAGTAGCGCCGGCGCAGGGCCCACCTCCCGGTGGACCGGATCCGTGGGGCCACCACGGGGGACCGGGAAGAGGTTTGGGAATCATCTCGGCCGGCCCCGGTTCGAGCGCTCCGGTTACAGGAGCCCCGTACACCGCGGTTCAAACCAGCCAGAGTCAACAAAAGCTGCAAGACGGCAACTTAATCACGCGGACGGAGACTTCCAAGATTTACCGAGACAGCCAGGGCCGGGTCCGCATTGAACATACTATGACGCGTCCTGGCCAAACGGCTGAGACGCGCGTAACGATCTTCGACCCGGTCGGAGGTTTTTCGTACGTCTTGGACCCTGCGAATTTGACCGCGGTCAAAATGGCGATCCGGGTTCCTTCCGCGAGTGACTCGGTGCCGCGGACCGGGGGCCGCAATCACGAAGGTATGACGCCGCCGGCGGTTGTTACTGAGACGCTGACCACTCCGCCCACCGGCGTGAATGTTCCGGCGACGGGCACGCGCGCCACAACGACGATTCCCGCGGGCGCAATCGGAAATCAACAACCGATCCAAGTTGTCCGCGAGACCTGGATCGCCACGGTCCTGAAGGTTCCGGTCTACATCAAGACGTCGGATCCACGGTTCGGCGATTCTCTTATGACTCTAAACGTACAGGCCCAGACCGAGCCAGACCCGGCGCTGTTCCAGGTTCCATCCAACTACACGATCACTACGCGGGGTAACAACGCACCAATGGGCATGCGTCAGGGCATGCGCCAAGGCGGCCCTCGTAACTAATTGCTAACCCCGGAACGCCGCGAGCGTGTCGATGGATCCCAGCCTCCCGGATTCAAAGGCCGAAATCGCGGCGTTCTGTTTCAGGATGTAGCCCAGTTCGTCCACACCCTCCAGCAAACAGTATTTCGAAAAAGCATCCACATCGAAAGTGACCGCGCGCCCATTGGGAAGCGTGAGCGTTTGCGCCGCTAAATCGATTTTCAGAGAAGAATCTGGGTGGGCGAACAGGAACGCGTGCTCATCGCGCGACACCACGATGGGCAGCAAACCGTTCTTCAGCGAGTTCTGTTTGAAGATATCGGCGAAAGAGGTGCTAATCACGGCCCGGAATCCGTACTGAGTCAGAGCCCACGGGGCGTGCTCGCGGGAACTGCCGCACCCGAAGTTGTCGCCGGCCAGCAGAATCTTGCGGGATTTCGCTTCAGGCTGGTTGAGAATGAAATCCTTCTTCGGTGAGCCATCGGCTTCGTAGCGCCAGTCATAGAACAACTGATCGCCAAGGCCTTCTTTAGAGATGGTCTTCAAGAATCGCGCGGGAATGATCTGGTCCGTGTCGATGTTGTCGACCGGCATCACCACCATCTGGCTTTCGAATGCTGTGACCTTATCCATGCCTATCTCCCCGTCGCCGTTCCGTTCAGAAAAGCTCGTACGTCAGTGACGACTCCCGTCACGGCGCTGGCCGCGGCAGTCAAAGGACTGGCCAGGAATGTGCGCCCGCCTTTACCCTGGCGGCCTTCAAAGTTGCGATTGCTGGTGGATACGCTGTACTGCCCTGGCTGCAACTGATCGCCATTCATCGCGATGCACATGGAGCAGCCCGCCTCCCGCCAGTCCGCGCCCGCTTCTCGGAATATGCGATCCAGGCCCTCGGCCTGCGCCTGCTCTTTGATCTGCTGCGAACCGGGTACGACCATGACACGCACGTTCGGATTCACTTTACGGCCCTTCAATACGCCGGCCGCGGCGCGGAGGTCGGACATGCGGGAATTCGTGCAGCTACCGATGAAGACCACGTCGACGCGATGGCCGAGCAGTGGCTTGCCCGGCTGCAGATCCATATAGCGCAGAGCTTTGGCCAGCGTGTCGCGCTCCACCTGATCGGAGACGTCACCCGGATCCGGGACCGCGCCCGTGATCGGAATACCCATGCCAGGATTGGTGCCGAAGGTAATCATCGGCTCCAGCTCCGCGGCGTTAATGGTGATGCTCTTGTCGTAGGCCGCTCCCTCATCGGTGGGCAATTGTTTCCATCGCGCGACGGCCGCGTCCCAATCCGCGCCTTTGGGCGCGAACGGACGTCCGGCGATGAACTGATAAGTGGTGTCGTCCGGAGCGACCATGCCTGCCCGCGCGCCGCCCTCGATGGACATATTGCAGATGGTCATCCGCTCCTCCATCGAGAGAGCGCGAATGGTGGACCCGCGATATTCGAATACACAGCCCGTACCGCCCGCGATGCCGATGCGCGCAATTAAGGCCAGGATGATGTCCTTCGCCGACACGCCATCGCGCAAGGCGCCATCGACACGCACTTCGTACGTCTTCGACTTCCGCTGCAGCAGGCATTGCGTCGCGAGCACGTGCTCCACTTCGCTGGTCCCGATACCAAACGCCAGCGCTCCAAATGCGCCATGGGTGGCGGTGTGGCTGTCGCCGCAGACAACCGTCATGCCCGGTTGAGTGAGGCCCTGCTCCGGCCCCATCACGTGTACGATGCCCTGCCTCGCGCTGTGATAACCGAAGCAGGGGATCCCGAACTCCTTACAGTTCGCCTCCAGCTGAGCGACCTGCGTGGCGGCAATCTTGTCCAGAATGGGGAGCGAGCGGTCCGTCGTGGGCGTGCTGTGGTCCGTAGTCGCGATGGTCAGATCGGGGCGGCGGACCTTCAGCCCCCGCTCACGAAGACCGGCAAAGGCCTGTGGAGACGTGACCTCGTGTACGAGATGCAAGTCAATAAATAGCAGCACCGGGGCTCCGGGCTGCTGGGAGACGGCGTGGCTGTCCCAAACTTTTTCGATGATCGTGCGTGGCATTGGTCTGTTACTCGATTGCGGCGCAAACCGCTTGTCCAACTTGTTCGGTGGTGGCGGGCGTTCCCTTCGGCTTTAAATCCGCGGTGACGCATCCGCCGTTCAATACTTTTTCAACGGCGCTGTTAACCGCATCGGCTTCGCGCTTCAAACCGAAGCTATACTCCAGCATCGCAGCCGCCGACCCGATCGCGCCAAGCGGATTGGCTTTGTTTTGTCCCGCGATGTCCGGCGCCGATCCATGGACCGGCTCGTACAGGCCAACCCAGACCCCCGACGGCTTTCTGTCGCCCGATCGAAGCCGAGGGCAGCATACCGATGGAACCCGCCAGCACGGCGCCCTCGTCGCTCAGAATGTCGCCGAACATGTTCTCCGTCAGCAGGACGTCGAAACGGCGCGGATTGAGTACGAGTTGCATGGCGCAGTTATCAACTAATAGATGATCGAGCTCGATATCCGGAAAATCCCGAGCAACCTCGGTGACCACTTTGCGCCAAAGCTGTGAATTTTCCAGAACGTTCGATTTATCGACGCTGGTCACCTTCTTGCGGCGGCCTTGAGCCAGGTGAAACGCCATACGCGTCACGCGCTCGATCTCCGGCCGGGTGTAGGTCATCGTGTTCACAGCCCGTTCTTCGGCGCCTTCACCCGAAATCCCGCGCGGAGTTCCGTAGTAGATACCACCGGTCAGTTCACGGACGATGATCATATCCGTGCCTTCGACGAGATGGTTCTTCAGGGGCGAAGAATCAATCAACGAAGCGTAGGTGCGCACCGGGCGCAGATTCGCGAAGACACCCAGCGTTTTGCGAATTCCGAGCAGACCGCGCTCCGGCCGCTGGGCGGGAGGAGCATTGTCGAATTCGGGCAGGCCGACCGCGCCCATGAGCGTGGCATCAGCCTCCTGAGCCAGGCGGATGGTTGCCTCGGGCAGAGGACCGCCGGTTTTGTGAATGGCGACTCCGCCGAGTAAGCCCTCGGTCAGGGTTAACTCATGATGGAAAGTGCTCACCACGGTTTGTAGAACACGCACCGCTTCGCGCGTCACCTCGGCGCCGATTCCGTCGCCGGGCAGAATAAGAACTTTTAAATGCATTCGCTAGGGTGGCTTCAGTCGTCGCCGGCCGCGGACATCGCGTGCGAGCCATCCAAAAGATGATTCACCAGCGAGACGATCTCCTCGTTGCGGACGCCTTTCTTGCGATCGGCGAGCGTCGTGAAACGATGGTAGAGATCTTCGAGCTGCTCCTTGGTGAGCTCGAATCCCAGATCCTGACATCGCTTGCCCAACGCATGACGGCCGCTGTGCTTGCCTAATACCAGTTTGGTTTCGGGGACGCCAACACTCTTGGGATCGATAATCTCGTAGGTGGTGCGTTCCTTCAGGTAGCCGTCCTGATGGATTCCCGCCTCATGAGCGAAAGCGTTCTCCCCCACAATGGCTTTGTTTGGTTGCGGGCCGAACGTAATGATCGAGGTCAGGTGCTGGCTGCAGGAGTACAAGTGCTCCGCGGCTATGTTCGTCTTGAACGGAAGTTGATCGTTGCGGACCCGGAAAGCCATTACGATCTCTTCCAGTGAGGCGTTGCCGGCCCGCTCGCCGATTCCGTTGATGGTGCATTCGATCTGCCGCGCGCCGGCCTGCACGGCGGCAATCGAATTCGCAACGGCCAAGCCCAGATCGTCATGACAATGCACGCTGACGATGGCCGAATCGCCCAACGCGTTCACGATGCGGCCGATGAGCTGCTTGTACTCGTCGGGGACCGAAAAGCCGGTGGTATCGGGGATGTTGACGCAACGCGCGCCCGCCGCCACCACGGCTCGCGAAATCTCTTCCAGGTAATCGCCGTCGGTCCGGGTGGCGTCCTCGGCGGAAAACTCGACGTCGTCCACATATTGGCGTGCGAGTTCGATCGCGGCTACCGCCTCGTCCAGCACTTGCTGGCGCGACTTCTTCAACTTGAACTTGAGATGGATATCGCTGGTTGCGATGAAGGTGTGAATACGCGGCCGGCGGGCGTGCTTCAGAGACTCGGCTGCCCGATGGATGTCGATGGTGTTGGCGCGGGCCAGTGCAGCCACTTGCACCCAGGGGAACTCGCGGCTGATCGCATCCACAGCCTCGAAGTCCCCATCGGAGGCGATGGGAAACCCAGCTTCAAGGATATCCACGCCCAGTTCGACCAGCTTGTTGGCCATTCCGAGCTTCTCATGCACGGTCATGCTGCAGCCGGGAGATTGTTCGCCGTCCCGCAGCGTGGTGTCGAAGATATATACGCGGTTGCTCACGTTTTTGCCTCGTGGAGGTAGCTGGTTAGCCGTCCTCATTCGCCATTATGCAAGCGTGTGAGTGATTTAGCAAATTTATAGTGTTGGGGTACTCTATAATAACTAATGATAGGATAAGCGGGTTTATGGAGCTTTATTCACTCAAGGTGTTCCTGACGGTGGCGACTGAAAAGAGCTTTTCACGAGCGGGAGAGAAACTGCTGCGTACACAACCCGCTATCTCATTGGCGGTTCAGCGCCTGGAAAGTGAACTGGAGGAAAAACTGATCGACCGGTCCGGCAAAGAGCTCATTCTAACGGATGCGGGCAGAATCGTGCTCGAGTTCGCGCGCCGGTTCGAGAACATCGAGCGTGATCTCGACACGGCCTTGAAGGAACTGCGCGACCATTCGGCCGGCCGGTTGAGCATTGGAGCGAACGAATCGACCGCGCTGTACCTGTTGAAGCACATTGAGAATTACCGGCGCCTGTACCCCAAGGTGAAGGTGGAGGTCCGGCGCAGTCTGTCGAGCAAGGTTCCGGGCCAGTTGATCGACGGCGACCTGGAACTTGCCCTGATCAGCTACGACCCCGAGGATGATCGCCTCGTCTCGCGTGTGATCTACGAAGATCATCTGGCTTTCGTCGTATCGCCGCAGCACCGGTTCTCGAATCGCCAGGAGGTGTCGATCACCGAGTTAGGCATGGAGACATTTGTGGCGCACAACGTCATTTCGCCGTACAGGGCGCTGGTGATCAAGACGTTCCTGAATTACAAGGTGCCGCTGAACATGGATGTCGAGATGCCGACAGTGGAGACGATTCGACGGATGGTCCAGCGCAATGAAGGTGTCGCGTTCTTGCCGCGCATGTGTGTGGAGCAGGAGATCGAGCAAGGCGTGCTATGCGAGGTGAAGGTGCCGGAATTGAAGATGGAGCGGCCGATCCGGTTAGTGTATCCGGCAAAGCGCGCGCTGAGTCATGCGGCGCGGGCTTTTTTGGAGGTGGTGCAGGGGAGTACTTGATGGCGGCCGCTCTGGATTCCGGGCATATAGTGGCACCACCGACTTCTAGAGCGGTGGAAGTTGCTCCAGGCGCTCAAGCCATTCCCGAAAGTGAGGACATTCGCTGCGCATGGCGTCAATGCCGACCTCGATCGCCGCGAGCGTGCCTTCCACCACCTTCTTGTAGGACTGGCGCAGGCGCGCGATTCGTTTGGATGGCGCGGTGCCCGGTGCGTCGTTGATGTCCTCAGGAGTGGCGCACGCGGAGCGAACTGCTTGAAATATTGGTAATAATTCGGGCTGATTCAGAGCGCGGGCGAGTGCCGCGGGGTCGCTGAAGAGCAGGCTTTCGTACTCGTGAAGCTGAATGTAGGGCACGAATCGAACTTCTGGGCGCAGTTCCGGTATCTGGGCGCATATGTCATGCCGCATCGCTTGCTCAAGGTGTCTCACCTTTTCGCGACTGGAAGCGCTCTCCGGCAGAGACATTCCCGGAAAATCCTGACCGAGTCCGTAAAAGTCCAACATTGTTGTACAGTAAGCTGTCTTATCTTGCTTGAGCTGCGTGACCACATCCCGCTTCAGCCGAACATACTTGGGTCTTCCTCCTTTGTGGCCGGGTACACCGAGGAGAATAGCTGTCAGGTACAACTCCCGTGGCCACATCTTAGTGGCGAGGAGATTTTTGATGAAGGACTCCTCAGTTTGACCCTCGACGATAACGTGGACACGGGTCACGAGCGAAAAGCGCTTGTATCCGCGTCAACGGGCAGCGCGCTTTCGGCATGGGGCCTTCCTCCGAAAACATTTTTTTGCCAAAGTTCCCCGAGAGTGTAATCCTCAAGCCATTGTGACAAATTGGCAGAGCTGAGGCGTTGAAACGTGCTTTGTCCGTGGTTGCGCTCAACGATAATGACGTCTTCTGGAGTGAATTCGTTTAAAAGCGTCGTTGATTGTGTCGAGATAATGATCTGCTTGCCGGTCTTGCTTGATGCCTGCCGAAAGAGACTTCCCAGCAATGTCAGTGCATACGGGTGCAGCCCGAGCTCCGGTTCGTCGAACAGCATTGTTGGCGGACTTTTCGGCTGGAGAAGTGCGGTTGCTAGACAAATAAATCTAAGCGTACCGTCGGAAAGCTGGTTGGCCCGAAAAATATGGTCCGAGTCCTTCTGCAGCCACTCTAGCTCAATGAGGTCAGGGCTCGTTGGCACGGGTCTCAAATGGAAGTCATCGAAGAACGGAGCCGCAAGCCGAACCCGGTCCCGAATTTGAGAGTAGTTCACGGGACTCGTTTCACGGATACGATGAAGGAACGCAGCGAGGTTTTCCGCATCCGGCCGCAACCGTTCATTGTCGTTTAGTGGTCGGCGACGACGAACGCCCGCAGCGAGACTCGTATCGTGAAAGTGATATACAACCCACGAGGAGATTGCGCTGTACACGTAATAGGGCACTCCGTGCGGCGCTTGTTGGCCGGGTTCGTCCTTAGAGTCCCTCAGCTTCGCCTCACGGTGGCCTGATCCGAACGACGTTCTCGTCGTGCCGAAATTCCCTTTGAATAACGTCGTCTCTTCGGCGAACACAAACTGATCGTCAACAGTTGGCCTGAGTTCAAACTCGTATCCATTCTTGCCGAAGTAAACTCCTGCGGAGAATTGGCGAGTAATCTTTGGCCCCATGTAGAGACAGGCATCCGCCCCGCCCTCCGTAGTCGTCAGCGCCAGTTGAAGTCGTTTTTCAATCAGTTCACGGAGAAGCCGAAAGAAGCTGACGAAGTTGCTCTTGCCGGCTCCATTCGCGCCGATCAGGACGTTGAGAGGACGCAATTCGAAGTCTTCCAACCGCTGGATCGACTTGAAACCCCCGATCGTAAGGCTCTTGATGGTGTCGCTCATGAACAGGCGTCAGAACAAGGCGTTTGGCACACGGGCACTGCTGCATTCCCAGGCCGTGACGCTATACCGTGCCCTCATTCAGAATACCCCGTGTATCCAATCGCGAGGGAAGGCGGGGAGAGCCAGAGACGGTACAGCTGTTACTCGTAACGCATTTCAACCGGTACCATGGTGTCACGCTACTTATGCCGTTTGAACCTCGCATCCTTGGCCGTAGCGGTCTCCAAGTTGGCGCTATCGGGCTGGCTGCCAGCTATGGCGCGCCGGCCGACGCTGTCGAGTTTGCATTTGAGCATGGCGTCACTTACTTCTACTGGGGCAGTATGCGGCGGGCGGCTTTCGGCGAAGGACTGCGGCGGCTGGCAGCGAAGCGCGACCGGTATGCACTCGTCATTCAGTCCTACTCACGAATCGGCGCGCTGGTGCCATTCAGCCTCGAACGCGCGCTGCGACGTTTGAAGACCGAGTACGCCGATGTCCTACTGCTCGGATTGTGGGGACACGCGGTCCCGCCGCGCATCCTAGATGCTTGCCGCCGCCTGCAACAGCGTGGTCTGGTCCGTCATCTTGCTCTCTCGACGCACACGCGGCCGCTGGTTCCGCAGCTCGCGGCGGATTCTGCGTACGACATTTTCCATGTTCGCTACAACGCCAAGCACACCGGTGCCGAACGCGAGATCTTTCCGCTGCTCCCGGCCTCGAACGCTCCCGGTATTGTTTCGTTTACGGCCACCAGTTGGGGTCAACTGCTCGACTCGAAGCGAACTCCAGCGGGTGAGCGGACGCCCACGGCAACTGACTGTTACAGGTTCGTTCTCTCAAATCCGTCCGTGGACCTCTGCATGGCAGGTCCATCGGACATGGAGCAAACCAGGCAGGCCGTACAGGCGCTGGAACTCGGACCATTATCCGCCGAGCAGCAGGCCTGGATGAGACGGGTTGGGGGCGCTATTTACGGACAGCAACTTGCCTGATGGGGTGTTACCATCATGGGAGATTCTAAGTCTTATCTAGCCTGAGTTCCGACCCGGCCAGGAAAGGATGGTGTGATTCGTGAAGGACCCCAAGGATCCCAAGCAACCCGACGCCGAAGAGAAGCCCGGTAAAGGATTTTCGCGGCGCGGCTTCCTCCGTGGCGTCGGCATAAGCAGCGGCGCCCTGACTACCGGCATTTTGAACAGCGAAGCCGAAGCTGCCGAAACCTCCGGCGCCGCCAATTTGAGCGGCCCCGGCGAAGTGCCGATTACTTTGACCATCAACGGCAAGCCGACGAAAGTATCGGTTGAGCCGCGCATGACGCTGCTGGATACGCTGCGCGATAAGCTGGATCTCACCGCCGCCAAACGCGTGTGCGATCGCGGCACCTGCGGCGCCTGCACCGTCATCGTGAATAACAAAGTGGTGTACGCTTGCACCGTGCTGGCCATCGATGCCCAGGGCAAGCAGATTCAAACGCTGGAAGGCCTCTCGCAAAACGGCAAGCCGCATCCCGTATCGCAGGCGTTCGTGAACAACGACGCGCAGCAATGCGGATACTGCACGCCGGGGTTCGTGATGGCCACCAAGGGATTTCTGGATCACAATCCACATCCCACTGAAGAGCAAGTGAAGCACGGCCTGGGCGGCAACTTCTGCCGCTGCGGAACCTACATGGGTATCCGCAAGGCAGCGCTCGAAGCCGCCAAGGTCATGGGAGGAAAGAATGCCTGACTATAGTTGGCCGCCAATGGACAAGCGGCGGGTGATCGGGCAACGGATCAGCCGCGTGGATGGAATCGCAAAGTCGACAGGGAAGGCCAAGTACAATTCCGACCTCAGCCCGGTCAGCAATCCGGGCCTGTTGTTTGGCATCGTCCTGAGCTCGCCGTACGGGCATGCCCGCATCACCAGCATCGATACCAGCGAAGCCGAGAAATTGCCGGGAGTGACGGCCATTCGAGTCATCACCGGAGCGGGAAAAGAGGTCCAGTGGGAGGGGCAGGAGATTGCGTCCGTCGCCGCCACCAGCGAAACCGTCGCGCGCGACGCCGCCCGCAAAATCAAGATCGAGTATGAAGTGCTGGATCACTTCGTCGACGAAGCCGATCTCACCAAAGCGGGTACGCGCGCCAAGCCGGGTGGAGAAGTTACCACCGGCGATCCGGAAAAGGCGTTCCAGGAAGCCGACGCGGTCAGCGAGGGTTCGTACGGAATCCCGGTCATCACGCATTGCTGCCTGGAGCCGCATGGCCAAGTGGTGCAGTGGCAGGGGGATCGCGTAAACTACTGGCCATCCACGCAGAACGTGTCCGCCGTGGGCGCAGAACTGGCGAAGTCCATCAATGTGCCGGTGACGCAGGTTCACACCGAAATGCAATACATGGGCGGCGGATTCGGCAGCAAGTTCCCGGCCGACTTGTGGAGCGCCGAAGCCGCGCAACTCTCGAAAGCGAGCGGCGGTAAGCCGGTGAAGATTTTCCTGGATCGCGAGCAGGAACTCCTGATCGGCGGCAACCGGCCCTCGGTGTACGGTCAGATCAAGCTGGGCGCGAAGAAGGACGGGACACTCACGGTCTGGCAATCGAAGACGTGGGCCACCGGCGGTCTCAATGGCGGCAATCTCAACGCCGACCAGATGCCGTATGTGTTCCGTAACGTTCCGAACCGCAAAATCAATCACACGGCCGTTTCGATCAACGCGGGCAGCGCGCGGGCGTGGCGGGCTCCCAACAACCAGCAGCTTTCGTTTATCACGTGTTCGGCGCTGGAAGACATGGCCGCCAAGCTGAACATGGATTCGCTCGAGTTCTTCTTGAAGAACACGAACCTGACAGCGCGTCCCGAAGTTTACAAGTACCAGCTCGAAAAAGCGGCGGAGATCATCGACTGGAAAAAGCAGGGCACATCTGCGCAGCGACTCCGGCAAGGGTCCCATTAAGCGCGGGCTGGGCATCGGGATGAACATGTGGGGCGGCCTGGGGCACGACTCCAAATGCAAGGCCATCATCAACCCCGACGGTACAGTCGCGATCGAGATCGGCAGCCAGGATCTCGGCGTCGGAACGCGGACCATCATCGGGCAGGTCGCGGCCGAAACCTTTGGTCTGCCGATCACCGCGGTGAAGGTGAATCTGGGCAGCAATGCCTATCCGACATCAGGCGCATCCGGCGGTTCTACTACCGTCGGCGGCGTCAGCGCCTCCACGCGCAAGGCGAGCGTGAACGCGCTCAATAAATTGTTCGAAGCGGTCGCGCCCGGCTTAGGCACAACGGCCGACAATCTCGAAGCCGTGGATCGCCGCATCCAGGTGAAGGGCAATTCCGCCAAGAGCCTGACGTGGCAGGCTGCCTGCCAGAAACTCGGCGTCAACAAGATTGAGGAGATGGGCGAGAACATCGGCCGCAATGCTCCGCGCGAGGGCCTCATCTCCGGAGGCGCGGCGGGGGTCCAGATGGCCGATGTCTCCGTGGACATCGAAACCGGCTTGGTGAAGCTGAACAAGCTGGTGGCGGTGCAGGACTGCGGACTGGTTGTAAACCCGAAGCTTGCCGAGAGCCAGATTTACGGCGCCTGCATCATGAGCACCTGCGCTGCTCTGATGGAAGAGCGCGTCATGGATCAGCAGATCGGCAAAACCTTGAACGCCGATATGGAGTTCTACAAATTGGCCGGCATTTCCGACATCGGCGAAATCATCGTCCACATGGATATTCGTCCGGAGATGGACAAACGCGGGGTTATTGGTCTGGGCGAACCGCCCGCGATCGGCGGTATCGCGTCCATCGCGAACGCTGTGGCGAATGCGGTCGGCGTCCGGGTGCCGATGGTCCCCTTAACGCCTAACCGGGTGCTGGAAGCCCTCGCAAGGAGGAATGCGTAATGGAAGCCTTTTCGTACGCCAGTCCGGCGACTCTCGCCGAGGCGAATAAACTTCTCGGCTCCAGTTGGAGCGAAGCGCAGGTGCTCGCGGGTGGCACCGATCTGATCAGCCTGATGAAGGACTACATTGTCTCTCCGAAGACGGTGGTCAACATCAAGAACATCAAGGAACTTGGCGGGGTGGGCGTTAACCGCGGCGGAATGCTGCGGATCGGCGCCACGGCCACGCTGGATGAAGTCGCCGGCAGTGCCGCTCTACGTTCCGATTATCCGGCAATCAAGACCGCAATTCTCGGCATTACGAGTCCCCAGATCCGCAACATGGGTACGGTGGGAGGCGATCTCTGCCAGCGGCCACGCTGCTGGTATTTCCGCAATGGCTACGGGCTGTTGGGAATGAAGGACGGCAAGAGCCTTATCCCCGGCGGCGAAAATAAGTATCATGCAATTCTCGGGGGCGGGCCGGCCTATTTTGTGTCCGCTTCCAGCCTTGCTCCGGCGCTGATTGCTTTGGGCGCGTCTGTCACGTTAGTATCGCCCTCGGGCAAGCGCAACGTGGATCTCGCCAAGTTTTTCGTCGCTCCCAAGGATGAGAACACGCGCGAAATCGACCTGCAGCCCAACGAGATCCTCACCGAGATCACGGTTCCCGCAGTCCGGGGCGTGAAGAACGCCACCTATGAAATTCGCGAACGCGAAGCAATGGACTGGCCGCTGGCCGCCGCATCGGTCGCCCTGACCATGTCGGGTAGCAAGGTCTCCAGCGCTAAAGTTGTTCTGGGGCACGTGGCGCCAACTCCCTGGATGTCGGCGAAAGCCGGCGAGTATCTCGCGGGCAAAACCATCGACGATGCCACGGCCGAAGAGGCCGGCAAGATGGCGGTGGAAGGCGCTCAGCCGCTGAGTCAAAACGCGTACAAAGTTCAACTTGCGAAAGTGGCTGTAAAACGCGCTTTGCTGGCGGCAGCCGGGAGGGCGTAGCTGCATGGAGCGCTCATCGCTCGCACGGATTGACGACGACCGTTGCCAACTCCTGCGCTGGAAGGGAATGTATGTCCTGAGTGACGTGGACCCAAACGTGGGCCATTCCAACGATGGTCTGTTCTGGTGCCACCATACGCACAATTGTCTGGGTCCCGATGGCAAACTCGTGGATGACTACGAGTGCAACGAGACTCGGAACTGCTATAAAGCGCTGTAATCCGGGGCGGCCGTGACGCAAGATCGCGGCCGCTTCGTTTCAAGTGCCTGACCAAGGCTCCACGGTTGTGCCGAAACTGACATATAATCAGGACACTCCACTTGGCGTGCCGCAGGTCGGGTGGCATGTGTCATGCGCAGAGCTCTGCTATTAGCGGTTGTCGCAATCTCCGCATCATCCGGGTTCGCCGCGGACCGGACTGTGTCCTTTTCCGCAGACGTCCTGCCCATCTTCGAGAAGAGCTGCTGGAATTGCCACAGCGCTTCGCTACAACTCTCCAAGCTGAGTCTGGCCACTCGTGATGATGCGCTGAAGGGCGGCGAGCACGGCGCTGTTGCGGTGCCAGGAAGTGCGGAGAAGAGCCGGCTCTATAAGCTGATTTCGGGCGCCGAAAAACCCTCCATGCCGATTGGCGGTAAACTCACCGCGGCCGAGATCGAAACCATCCGGCTCTGGATCGATCAGGGTCTTCAATGGGACGGCGGGCCTGCTGATTCGCACGCCCGTTCTACCACGGTTGTGGAAGCCCCAGTACCGCCTGAAGCCCGGAATTACTGGGCCTTCAAGTTGCCCGTCCGTGCCCGTGTGCCGACGGCGGACCCGAATCCGATTGACGCATTTATTCGCAGCAAGCTGGATGCCCAGGGCATACGTCCCGCGCCCCAGGCCGATAAGCGCACGCTGCTGCGGCGCGCCTATCTGGATCTTGATTGGTCTGCCGCCCACGCCCGCGCGAAACCGCCGAATTCCTGAAGGACAGATTCGCCGGACGCCTGGGAGCGGCTGATCGACCGTCTGCTCGCCTCGCCGCATTACGGCGAGCGCTGGGGACGGCACTGGCTGGACGTCGCGCGCTACGCCGATTCCAACGGCTTCGAGCACGATTTCGACCGCCCCAACGCCTGGCGCTATCGCGATTACGTGATCCGCGCATTCAACGAGGACAAGCCCTACAACACTTTCCTGCGCGAGCAGATCGCGGGCGACGAACTGCCGCAGGTGACCCACGACAGCCTGATCGCGACCGGATTTCTGCGCAGTTACGCCAAGGTCGGCTTCCGCGAAAAGGACAATCCCGAGATTCGTTACGAGTATCTGGACGACATGATCGCGACGATCGGCCGCGGCGTGCTGGGGCTGACGGTGCAGTGCGCGCGCTGCCACGACCATAAGTTCGATCCCATTCGCGCAGGGGGATTACTACCGCCTGCAGGCTTCGCTGTTCGGCTACGTGGAGGTGGATCACCCGCTGACGTCCCCGAAGCAGCAGGCGGAGGCAATGGACGCAGAAGAACGCGGAGATCGACGCGCGCGATCGCGAGCTGAAGTCGCGAGCTGAGAGACTCTGGAAAAGCCCTATCGCGATCAGCTGCTGCCCGCGAAATACAAGAAGTTTCCCGCAGAACATGCAGGACGCGATCGCGACGCCGGAAGACCAGCGGACGCCGGGCCAGGTGCTGCTGGCGGACCAGGTGATCCGCGGCGTGTCGGTTTCCGACAGCCGAGATCGAATCGCATCATGTCGCCCGGAAGACAAGGCGGAAAAGCAGCGGATTCTGAAGTTGATCGCAGACGCTGGAAAAGCAGCGTCCCGCGCCGATTCCGGTGGCCATGGCGGTGACCGACGGCGATTACCGTTTCACTCCGGATGGTCCCGGTGACGAGCCCGCGCCGGGCAAAGGCAAGAAGCGCGAAGCGATCGAAGGCAGCTTACCTGCATACCGGCGCGGGCCGATACCAGGCGCCGCCTTCCTATTTCCTGATCCGGGGCGATGTGAACAGCCATGGGCTCGCTGACGCAGCCCGGCTTCATCAAGGTGATCACCTACGGCAATCCGCCCGCGCGAACTTCCGCCGCCAACTCCGCATACCTCCGGCCGACGGCTGGCGCTGGCGGAGTGGCTGGTCTCGCCTGAAAATCCGCTGACCGCGCGCGTGATCGTGAACCGCATCTGGCACCATCATTTCGGCCGCGGCATCGTCGCCACGCTCGACAATTTCGGCAAGATGGGCGAGACGCCGATCAATCCCGAACTGCTCGACTGGCTGGCGGTCGAGTTCATGGATCGCGGCTGGAGCATCAAGCAGATGCACCGGCTGATCATGACGTCGGAGACCTACCAGATGGCGTCGCAGTTTCAGGATTCCGAAACGCTGGATGCAAACCTGCGCAAGGATCCGGAGAACCGGCTGTAGTGGCGGCTACCGCGTGCAGCGGCTGGATGCCGAGATCATTCGCGATTCGATCCTGGCGGTGAGCGGCGACATTGAATCCGGAGATGGGCGGCAAGCCCGTGTTCCCCGTGCTTGCCGCCGGAAGTCCTGAAGCAGATGATCTACGGGCATCTGGAAGCAGAAGGAGGACGGCCCGGAGGTCTGGCGGCGCAGCGTTTACGTCTATCGCAAGCGCGGCCTGCCGTTCCCGCTGCTGGAGTCTTCGATCTGCCGAACCAGAACATCTCCTGCGGCGCGCGCAATGTGTCGACGGTTCCCACACAGGCGCTGACGCTGATGAACGACGATTTCGTCCTGAGCCAGGCGCAGCTTATTTGCGAACCGTCTGGAGGAAGCCGCGCCCGGCGATCGAGCCAAGCAGATCGACGCTGGCTTACTCGATTGCGCTTGCGCGCGCGCCCGATGCGGAGGAACGCCGGCTCGGCGAGGATTTCCTGCAGACGCGCACGCTGGCCGATTTCACCAACGTGATGCTTCAACCTGAACGAATTTCTATACGTGAGGTGATGATTGAAACACTTCCGCTCGCGCCGCGAATTCCTGTTTGAAAGCTGCGGCGGCATCAGCGGCCTGGGGCTGGCCTGCCTGCTGGATCAGGACGGCCTGCTGGCGGCGGACGGCGCATGCGGCGCGGCATCGCCCGTGAACAGTCCGCTGGCGCCGCGCAAGCCGCACTTTGCGCCGCGCGCGAAGGCCGTGATCTCGCTGTTCATGAGCGGCGGCGTCAGCCATATGGACACGTTCGATCCGAAGCCGGCGCTCTCGAAATACGCCGGCCAGCCGCTGACCGGCAAGGGCGAGATCGTTGTCCGGCAGGGAAATCCGGGACCGCTGATGCCGAGCCCGTTCACGTTCAAGAAGTATGGGCAGAGCGGGCATGGACGTCTCCGAGATTTTCCCGCACATTGGTGCGAAGGCGGACGAACTGGCGCTGCTGCGTTCGGTGTACGGCCAGTCGAACGATCACGTGCAGGCGCATTACGAACTTTCGCACGGGCATGATCCGGATGGGCTTTCCGAGCGTCGGCTCGTGGGTGACCTACGGGCTGGGTTCGGAGAATCAGAACCTGCCGGGGTTCGTCGTGATCTACGACGCGCACGGCGGTCCGTTCGGCGGACCCGCGAACTGGAGTTCCGGCTTCATGCCGGCGGCGTATCAGGGCACGGTGTTCCGCGCGTCGGGCGTGCCGATTGTCGATCTGAAGCCGCCCGCCGAGATTACGCCGGAGCAGCAGCGGGCGCGACTCGACCTGCTGATGAAACTGAATGAGATGGATGCGCAGAAGTATCCCGGCAACACGGAGCTTGCGGCGCGCATCGCGTCCTATGAACTTGCGTACCGGATGCAGGGCTGCGCGCCGGAAGCGGTGGATGTTAAGAGCGGAATCGGCAGCCGTCAAGAAGCTGTATGGGCTCGACGATCCGAAGACGGAACTCGTTCGGACGGCAGTGCCTGATGGCGCGGCGTCTGGTGGAGCGCGGCGTGCGGTTCGTGCAGCTCTACCACGGCGGCCTGGGAATTCAGAACGTGGACACCTGGGATGCGCACGAGAACGTGGAGGACAACCATCGGCGGCACGCCGCTGAAGTCGATCGGCCGATCGCGGGTCTGCTGACCGATCTGAAGCAGACGGGTCTGCTCGATTCGACGCTGGTGGTCTGGCACGGCGAATTCGGGCGCATGCCGATTTCGCAGCGCGGTCTGGGGCGCGATCACAATCCCGGCGCCATGAGCATGTGGATGGCGGGCGCGCAAGATTCAGGGCGGGCAGGTGATCGGGTCGAGCGATGAGTTCGGTTACAAGGCCGAGGAGCAGCCGATTGCCGTGCACGATCTGCACGCGACGATTCTGCATCTGCTGGGCATGGATCACACGAAGCTGACGTATCGCTTCAACGGCCGCGATATGCGGCTGACCGATGTGTACGGGAATCTGATTCCGCAGATTGCGAAGATGTAGAACAACTCCGCCTATTTCGCAAACTTCTGAACACGCCAGTTCTTGATCTCGGCGACATAGATCGCGCCGGTCGAGTCAACGGCGATGTTGTGGACGAAATCGAGTTTGCCGGGCTCTTTTCCGTAGGAGCCGAGCACGCCCAATACCTGCCCCTCCGTGTTCAATTTGACGATCCGATTATTGTAGCCATCGCACATGTAGATCGCGTTTTCGCGGGCGGCGTAGTGCAGCCCCCAGGGCGATCCGGCATCCGTCCACTTCGCGATGAAATTGCCGTCGCCATCAAACACCTGTACGCGCCGGTTCTCGCGGTCGGCGACATACACACGGCCTCTGGCGTCCACTACCACATCGTGAACGATCTGGAACTCTCCATCGCCCGCGCCCTTCTTTCCCCACTGCTTCTGAAAAAGCCCGTCGCTTCCAAACCGCACCACACGCGAATTTACATAGCCGTCGGATACGTAGTAATCGCCGTTTGCGGCGAAGGCAATGCCGGTGGGCCGGTTGAACGCATCCTTGGACTCCATGTTGCCGGGCTGTCCTCCGACTCCACCAATCACCTGCAGGATACGGCCTTGCGGCGTGAACTTGAACAGCGTGTGAGCGGCCACATCCACCGCCCAGATATTACCATCAGGACCTACGTGAATCCCGTGGGATGACTTCACCGGCACATTCTCCCACGCTTGCAGAAAGACTCCGTTGCGATCGAACTGCATCACAGGGTGAGGTCCGCGATTGAACACCCAGACATTGTCGTTCTTGTCTACGTCCACGCCTGAAGTCTCGCCGAAGTTCCAGCCCTTGGGCAGTTTAGCCCAGTCGGCCACCAGGCTATTGGGGAGCAACGGGCCGGACTTCACTTGCTGGGACCAGACCGCCGTTGTGAAAATCAGCGCAACCAGAACTTTAAGCATGAAGAGAATGTTATCGCAACGGACGCATGATGATGCTGTCGCCGCGGCAGGTATCGCGAACATCACGCGCGCAAGGGCGGGGCTTCAGATCTTTGGTGAGGCACACGCGCACTTCAGAGAGGTAGCGCGCCCGGCACTGCACCTTAACGGAGTCGGGCGGGAAGGAGGGGTTTGCGCTGATGAACTTGGAATTCACGGCAGCGGGCGCGATCTCGATCTGCTGGATGGGAGCTTTGAAGTCGTCCGGCACCTTCACGGTTGCGAATGCCTTCTGAATCGTCTGGAAATAAGCGTTGACGTCCAACCCGGAGCAGGTGCCATGCGTCTCCCATTCGTGTTCGATCAGTTGGGGACTGGGCATGAGCGGCAGCATCGACTTCACAATGGAGGGCGGCACTCTCGACAACGGCGGACATGACTCCGGATAACCGCCGCGTTCGTATTGCGGCCACAAGCCGTGCACGACGAACCCGAAGCGGCGAGCCCCGCCGCACTGCTGGTCATCACCTCCACTCGTCCGGCCAGCGCAGTATTCCGGGGACCAGGACAGACTCAGCACATAGTAATCGAACTTGCCAGCTTCACCCGACCCGGGGTTGGCGCGTCTCCTGGAGCGTGCGTCCAGGCTGAGAGTCAGCGAAAGCAGGGCGCTGACGGCCAACGTCAAAATGAGAAACCGGCGCATGGGTATGCCGATCATAGCAAAGTGATCACGATGTTCCCACAGAAGAGTGCGGGTCACTTCGAAGGCTCGCTTGCGCGGTAAAACTCCAGCAATGCACGCGCCACGCCGGCGACCAACACAGGGACATACTGTCGTCCCAGCTCGACGGTGGCGTTCGCTGGTGAGTCGCTATAGCCCTCGATCGCCTGCCAGGAGCCATGCCGCTCGTGCCGGTACGGACCGTAGCCAGGTTGTTGATCTCCATCGCCGGCGTTATCGCGCTGGGGGCGATAGTGGCTGACCAGTTCTTCGTGTAGCGCCAGCATGACGGATGTCTCGAATCGTCCTGCATGACCGGGCAGCCTTGCGCCCTTGTGTGCACCGAGCTTGATCAGGTCCTCCCAGGCCAGATTCCAGTACGAGGCCGCTCCAATCTCGAGAGGGTGCTGGAGGGCGATATCCCGCGCCGCCAGTTGAATCAGTTCGTGATTGCCGCCGTGACCATTCAGCAGGAACACCCGCCGGAAGCCATCCCGTACCAGCGACCTCAGTAAATCGCAGAGCACTCGATAGTACGTATCCGTTGAGAACGAAAACGTCCCGCCGAACGGCAAATGGTGCTCGGAGCAGCCGAATGGGAAGGCGGGAGGGACCAGCACCGGCGCCTCCGGGGCGATCTGACGTCCGGCCTCTTGAGCCAAATATTCAACGATGAAGTAATCCGTGCCGACCGGCAGGTGTGGCCCGTGCTGTTCCGTCGCTCCCAACGGCAGAACGACGAGGGCCGAGGGCGCAAGCTCCCGCAATTCTTCGCGCGTGTGTTCGGCGAAAAAGACGCTTTTCGGTTTCGTCACGAGGCAAACCCCTTCATCTTGTCCTCTACCGTCGTATAAAGCGGTACGCGTGTACTTCGTTGGGGCCGAACCAATCAGTGAAGTTTCCGGCCTCGACGGTTACCGTGCGGGGTTCCTCGTATAACAGATCGCCCGTGTGCAAGCCCTCCGGCAAGCCCCGGAAGGTCACTTGCGCGGTGGAGCTTTCGCGTTTCGCGGCAAGGATGAACACAGCATCCGAAGTCTCGCGAACCTTGAATTCCACGTCCGTTGCGCCTTCCACTTGTATTGGCAAGCGGGAATCCGGAGCAATCAACGCCGGGTACACCGGACTCTGCGGATTCAATTCATCGAGCACTGGTTTGAGGACCCTATTGTAGAAAGTCCAATTCCATCCGAGCGCGCGATCGCGATCGTTCCAGCACGCTGCAACGTTGCCGCCGAAGTACAGCAACCCACGGGCGCCCGCGATGATGGACTGGTATGACATGTAGCGCTCCTCGGCAAACGTCGGAAAGCGAAGCGTTCTGCCAGGCTTCGTAACACCACTGAAGCAGACTTGGAGCACCATCCAGAATGGCTTTGTTTCACTCGCCTGCCGGATGATGGATGCGTAATCCCCCACGACGCTCAGGCTTTTATTCGGGATGTCGGAATGCAGCCCGGGTGGATAGCTGACCGGGTAAATGTCGATGGCTCCCACATCGTACACGGCGCTGTACGGCTTAAGACTTTCGATGGTTCCTCGAGGGGCCTGCGTGATCCATACCGGATGATCCGGATCGAGTTCATGCACAATGCGATAAAATGCCTGCAGATCTTCCACCGGCACTTTGCCCCACTCGGGTTCGTCCGCCCCTTTCCAGAACGCGACCGCGCGGTGCCGCTTGTATTTGTTCACGACACGGCGGAGCTCGGATTCCTTAACGGTCTCTCCAGGTTTGATTACCGACAGATCCGGGATGTACACGGCGCAGAAGATGCCCGCTTTGGCCGATGCGTCCAGCATGTCATCCAGCGCCGCCTCCGATGCCGGCCCCCACTTACCGGGGACTCCGCAGCGGTTGAACACCGTCCCATCCGAGGCGAGTTCAGAGTAGGCCGTTTGGCCGGATGGCGCTTTCGCTGCGGGCTGTGGGGCGGTGGTGAAGCCAATGGGAAACGCCGGTTTGCCCCCAAACTCGAATACGCCGTTGCCGCGGATTTTCACTACTTGGGCGCAGAGCGGAAGGCACGCCATCAGGATCACGGCCTTCATCATCGGATGTCACCAAGAACCGTATCCAGACGCTCCACAGTCTCGTCGATATCTCGCGCCGTGTGCGCCGCGGAAACATAGAAGCGTCCGTCAGGAACGATGTGCAGGCCCTCCTGCAACGCTCGGAATAGGAATCGCTGCAGCATGTGCGAGTCGTCAGCGAGCGTGTCGCGATAGTCGAGCAGTTCCGTCTTGCGGGTGAAATGAATTGCAAACGCAGTCCCGAAGCCGGAAACGATGGCCGGTACACCGTGCTTGCGGATGAGCTCGCGAACGCTGCCCATCAGGCTGACTCCGAGCTGATTCGCGCGTTCGAGGGCGGCTCCGTTATTGCGGCTCAGCTCAGTCAAGGTGGCATGCGCAGACGCGAGACTGACTGGGTTGCCGTTAAAGCTGCCGCCGAAAGAAACTCCGCCGTCGAACATCTGCATGAGGATGTCGGCGCGCCCGGCGATGCCGCTCAGGGGCGCTCCGCCGGCCACCGCCTTTCCGAAAGTCGCCAGATCAGGCACCACTCCGTAGACCGCCTGCGCGCCGCCTGGCGACATGCGGAAGCCGGTGATCACCTCGTCAAACATCAGTAGAGCGCCATGCCGCCGGCACAAATCTCTCGCTTGGGCAAGATAGCCATCTTGCGGAAGCACGCATCCGCTGTTGCACAACACCGGCTCCATCACAACGGCGGCGATGTTGCTCCCGTTCTCGGTCATGAGCCGCTCGAGAACATCGATGCGATTCCACGGAGCTACCAGGAAGTTTTCGGCCGAATTCGGAACCTGTCCCCTGGATCCCAGGATGCGCTCTGGGCGTTCCAACGCGCCAACACGATCAAGTGCCGGCTTGTAGCTGATCAGAGCGCCGTCCAGCCAACCGTGGTAATGTCCCTCGAACTTTAAGATTAGCTGGCGGCCGGTGAAGGCGCGCATCAGGCGGAATGCGATCTGGACCGCTTCGCTCCCGCTCGAAGTGAACGCAACGCGTTCGGCGCACGGCAGCATGGCCTGAATCTGTTCCGATACCAGGTATTCAAGCTCATGCTGAGCTCCATAATCGGTAGGCAAGTCAGCCTGGCGGCGCATCATCTCGACGATCACGGGATGGCAATACCCCAAAATCATCGGACCCCACGCCAGGACATAGTCGATGTATTCATTTCCATCGACATCCTGCAAGCGCGCTCCGCAACCGCCCTGGAAATAGAGCGGCACGGGCGCCTTCGCTCGGAATGGGCTGCTGACGCCTCCGGCAAGAGATCGCTTGGCGCGTTCCAGATATGCTCGCGACTTAGGCCAGTTCCTGATCATGTCTTCAGGCGTATTATACGTAGAACAGGACTACCGCATGAACACACGATCAACTCGCGCCTCGGCTTTGTTAATCTTGGCGTGCATGGATCTTGCCTGGGGGGCGCAGCCGTTCAGAGCTCGGCATGCCCTGGTAGTCAGCGGAGAAACCAACGCAAGTGAAGCGGGCTTGAGCGTCCTGAAGCGCGGCGGTAATGCCATGGATGCGGCTGTCGCAATGGGCTTCGTGCTATCCGTGACTCACTCGGGCATGTGCGGCCTGGGTGGCGGCGGGTACATCTTGCTTCGCATGGCGGACGGGCGCACGGACTTCTTCGACTTTCGAGAGCAGGCGCCCGGTCGATCGACGCGGGAAATGTTTTTGGATGCGAGCGGCAAGCTTTCTCCGGATAGCCTTATCGGGTGGCGCGCTGCGGCAGTCCCCGGAAATGTGAAGGGGTTCGAAGCCGCGCACCGGAGGTTCGGCACACGGCCTTGGCCGGAAATGCTGCAGCCGGCGATCAAGATTGCCGCGCAAGGCTATCCTTTGACCTACGGAAGGGCGCAAGCATTTCGGAACTCATCGAGCCTTGCTAAGGATCCCGAATCGCGCCGCATTTTCCTCAACGGCGGACGCTTTTATGAGCCCGGAGATACGCTGGTTCAACCTGAGCTGTCGCACACACTGGAGCGAGTGGCCAAGGGCGGCTCGAATGAATTCTACGAAGGTGAGACCGCGCACCGTTTAGCGGATGCCATGGCGACTCATGGCGGACTAATTACGCCCGCCGATCTGAAAATATTCAACGTATCGGAGCGCCAGCCGCTCGTAGGCGAGTATCGCGGCTACGAGGTGATCACCGCATCAGGAAGCAGTTCCGGGGGAGTCGGATTGCTGCAGATGCTGGGCGTCTTAGAGGGCTCGGGTTATGAGAAGTCGGGCGCGGGATCGGCGGCGTCCATCCACTTCATTGCCGAAGCGATGCGCCGATTTTTTGCGAACCGTAGCGATCACATCGGAGATCCGGATTACTTCAAGACCCCTTTCAAGGCGCTCCTTAATAAGGAGTACATCGCGAGCTTGCGTGCATCCATCGATCCTGATCATGCGACACCGAGCTCGAAGGTCCGGCCTGGCCAGTTCACGAGTCGCGAAGGCTCCGACACTACGCATTACGCCGTCGTGGATGCCGCGGGCAATGCGGTTGCGGTCACCTTTACGCTGAATGGCCAGTTCGGTAGCGGCGTGACTGTGCCCGGCCTCGGCTTCTTGCTGAACAACAACATGGACAATTTCGCGGCTGATCCTGGCAAGACGAATCAATATGGCCTTGTGCAGGGTGAGGCTAACGCCATCCAACCACACAAACGTCCTGTGTCTTCGATGACCCCCACGATCGTGCTCAAAGGCGGCAAGCTGTTCATGGTGGTGGGCACCCCAGGAGGGCCGACAATCATGAACTCCGTTTTGCAGGCTCTGGTGAACGTCGTCGATTTTCAGATGAACGCTCAAGACGCGGTGAGCGCGCCACGGATTCACCACCAGTGGTATCCCGACAAGCTGTTCATGGAGCCTGGATTCTCACCCGATACGATCGCGCTGCTCAAAGCGCGCGGCCACGACGTCGAGATCAAAGGTTCCAACAACGACATGAATATGATCCTCGTCGACGGCGACTGGATGCAAGGCGGGATCGACCCGCGGCGCGAAGGAAAAGCGGCCGGGTATTGATTTGGAGCCGGAGATTCCAATCGAACGCTTCGAGATTTTCGCGACCGCCCTGGATCATCCGGAGTGTCTCGCGTTTGACCGCGATGGCTTTGTGTGGGCGGGCGGAGAAGCGGGGCAGGTGTACCGCATCGACGCTCAGGGGCGCGCGGAAACGATAGCGAACCTGGGCGGGTTCTGTGCAGGCGTGGCGTTGACGCCCGATGACAATGAGTTATTCGTGTGCAACGCAGCTCACGGAATCGTTCGAGTAAATCGCGCCGGAGCGTGGAGCGTGTTCGCTACGGGGCTGATTTGTCCTAATTACGGCCTGTTCGACGGCGGCGGCCACTATTTTGTAACTGACTCAGGAAAATGGAGAAAACGCAACGGGCGGCTTTTGCGATTCAAAGCCAATGGGCAAGGGGAGGAGATCGCCGGAGCTTTGGGCTATGCGAACGGACTGGCCCTGAGCGTCGATGACCGCCACTTGTTCATGGTGGAAAGCGACACGGACCGCATCTTCCGATTTGAGATTGCGACCGGAAAGGCCGAAGTGTTTGCAGAGCAGGTGGGACGCATGCCGGATGGGCTGGCGCTGGATACGCGTGGAGACTTGTTCGTCTCGTGTTACGCATCAGATGACATCCATCGCATCAGCTCATCTGGTGAAAAGACACTGTTTGCGTACGATCGCTGGGCCATTCTGCTCAGCAGGCCCACCAACATGGCGTTCTACGATGGCCACATCTACGTTTCGAATCTGGGCCGGACGACGATCACACGTGCACAGGTCGGACGACAGGGGAGGCCTTTGGCGAACCAAGTATGATCACGCTCAAGGACAAGGTCGCCATTGTGACCGGTGGCGCGCATGGCATCGGTCGCGCCATTGCAGAGGCGTTTTCACAAGCAGGTGGCCAGGTCGTTGTCGTGGATGTCGATGGTGAGGCAGGCGCTCAAATTCCCCGGGCGCGATTTTTTGAGGCCGATGTTTTCTCGTCCCACGACGTCTGGAAAGCCGTGAAGTTCGCCGCCGGCATAACAGGCCGAATTGACGTACTGTGCAATAACGCCGCTTACCTGGGTGCGGGACATGCGGCCATGGAAGCCGATGACGACGAGTTCGAACGGTGCTTCCAGGTGTCTCTGCTGGGGTCGCAACATTTCACGCGGGAAGTCTTGCCGTACATGGTCCGCCAGGAGAGCGGATCGATCATCAACATCTCCTCGGTACAAGGAATGGTCGCGGCTCGGGAATCCATTGCGTATACCAGCATCAAACACGCGATTATCGGCTTTACGCGCAGCCTGGCCTACGATTACGGTCCCAAGAATGTTCGAGCCAATGCGATCTGTCCGGGAGCGATTCAGACTCGTATCTCGCCGCAGCCAGGCTCTGAACTGCAGCAGCGTCAGATCAGTAAGACGTTTCTCGGCCGCGTAGGGCAGCCGCATGAAGTCGCGCCGCTTGCAGTTTTTCTCGCGTCCGAAGCGGCCTCGTATATTACGGGGGCTGTGATTCCGGTGGACGGCGGCTGGACCGCAATGTGATCAGATCTCGAACGCGGCGATGCGAGCAGCCGCACGCTCCTGTATGTTTCGATACTGGCTGTTGCCGTGCGAATCAATGGCTACGAACAGCAGCCCGAAATCCTTCACACGGAATTTCCAAAAGCATTCCGGCATGAGATCTTCCCACCAGACCTGCTCGATTTCTTCAATCTGCAAAGTTTCGAGAGCCGCCGCCCCGCCTACAATCGCAAGATACACGGCACCGATTCGCTGCATTGCCTGGATGCTGCCTTCCAGGACACCGCCTTTGCCGACGATGGCGCGGACGCCGTAAGTCTCCACGAGTCCCGGTACAAATCGATCCATACGGGTGCTGGTCGTGGTTCCGATCGACAGCTTCTCGTAGCTGCCGTCAGGGCGTTTACGAACACCGGGTGCAGTATGCAGACAGACTGCACCGGTCAAATCCGCTGGCGGCGCGATACCTTCATCGAAGATCCGGATCTGTGTGGCATCGCGAATCCCGAAGATCGTCCCATCGATCGTGACCGTGTCCTCCAGGCGCAACTGGCGAATGTCCGCCTCGCTGAGGGGCGTTTGAAGTTTATGATGCGCCATTCGCGTACCTGACCTCACCGTTGGCCGAAATTACGGCCTGCGCCCGCTCGCCGCGCCAGCACTGAATGTTCACGGCGACGGGATTTTGACTGATGTGGGTGTGCGCCCATTCAATGTTCACGGCCAGCGCCGTCGTGGCGCCGCCCAGGCCCTGCGGACCGATGCCGGTCTGGTTGATCAACCCGAGCAGTTCGCGCTCTAGCAGCCTGACATCTTCGTCGGAGTTGGACGAACCGACTTTCCGGAACGTGCTCGCTTCTTTCGCCAACTGCATGGCCACGTCCGAGGTGCCACCGAGACCAATACCGACGATCATCGGCGGGCATGGCCGCGCGCCGGATTCGAAGATGCATTGCAATACGAATTTCTTGATGCCTTTGCGACCTTCCGATGGATTCAGCATCTTCAAGAAACTCATGTTCTCCGACCCCGATCCTTTGGGAGCCATGATGATTTCGATCCTATCCGAATCGGGTACGAAATCGAGCTTGATGATCGGAATGCCCTGGCCAGTGTTCGTACCCGTATGTTTCCTCGTGATCGGATGCACTGAGTTGGAGCGGAGCGGATACTCGGCGGTGGCGCGTTCACAGGCCCGGCGAATTCGGGCCTTCAGTTCAGGCACGTCGATCGCCAACTTGCTGCCGACCAGCACTTTGTACACTGGAAGCCCGGTGTCCTGGCACACGAGAGTGTCCTGCTCATCGGCGGTCCGGATGTTTTCGAGAATCGTGAACAACACCTGGCCCGCAGTCTCGTTGCCGCCCTGGCGCTCCGCCTCCAGGCCGCCGCGAATCGCCGTGCGGACATCTTCTGGGATGTCTTTTAGCGCCATCCAATACAGATCCCGCGCCACCGTCTCAACTGTGTCGTAAATCGTTGGCATGTACAACTGCTCCAAGGGATTCCGGCGGCGCCAGGCGGGTAAACTGCACCGGCTTGGAACTGAATCGCATCTCCGCACCTCCCCACTCCAGATAGATGTTCTTCAGCCAGCTTCCGTCCGACTCCGGGTAGTCCTGGCGGTAATGCGCGCCGCGGCTTTCCGTGCGCACGCTTGCGCTGCGCGCCACCATCTCGCCGACCACGCACAGATTCGCGAGATTCATGGCTTCGTTCCACGGCGGGTTGGAGGCAGCAGGTCCGCGCGCTCGAATCTTGAGGGCCCGCTGCTGCAAATCCCGCAGCTCGCCATGCGCCTCACTCAAGGCCGGACCATTGCGCACCACACCCACCTTCTCCCACATAAGGTCTTCCAGTTCCCGTCGCAGCTCAAACACATTTTCGCCTTCCGCGATATGGAGCGGACCACACCAGTATGCGGCCAGCTCAACGACCTGCGAAGTGGAGACGGCAGGCTGGCTCCGGCCGGCGACGAAAATCCGCCATGCTGTCGCCCGCGCGCCCGCCAAACACGATAGAATCCGCCACGCCATTTCCGCCCAGCCGGTTTGCGCCGTGCACGCCGCCCGCATCTTCGCCGGCGACGAATAACCGGTGCAGGTTGCTTCTGCAATCTACATCGATGGCCACGCCACCCATCTGAAAGTGCGCGCTGGGGGAGACCTCCACGCGATCGTGGACCAGGTCGAAACCATAATCCGCGCAGCGCTCAATCATCCCGGGAAAACTGCGCCGGACAACATCATGGTCCAGATGACTGAGATCGATGAATACGCCGCCGCTGGGAGTACCGCGTCCCGCCATAATTTCAAGATAGCTGGATCGTGAGATCACATCCCGGGTCGCGCGCTCGAGCTTGACCGGGTCGTAGCGCTCCATGTAGCGTTCGCCGAGGCCATTATAGAGCCGGGCGCCAGCGCCGCGCAGTCCCTCCTCCAGCAGACCGCCGGTGGCGATCGAATTTCCGACCAGCAGGCCCGTAGGGTGGAACTGCAGCATCTCCATATCGACGAAGCTGGCGGCGGCGCGGAACGCCATGGCCATTCCGTCGCCTGCCTTTTCGAGGGACGGCGAGGAGATGCGATACATCGTTGCACCGCCGCCAGTGGCGAGCAGGGTTGCCTTGGCGCTAACCGCAATCATTCGTCCAGTCCGGATGTTCAGCAACAGCGCACCAGCGATATTTGCCCCATCCCCCAGCAGGTCGAGGCCGCGCGTTTCCTGCAGCACGAGGATGTCCTCTTCGAGAATGTAATCCCGCAGATTGGACATGATCTCGATACCGGTGAGGTCGCCTTTGTGAACCGTGCGGTCGAAGGATTGCCCTGCGAACGGCTTCTGATGAATCGTTCCGTCAGGATTGCGGTCGAACACGCAGCCGAACTTGTTCTCCAACTCGATGATGCGGCGGGGAGCCTCCTCGACGAGTTTCCAGGCGAGTTCCTGATGGTTAATGTATGCGCCGCCACGAATCGTATCGCCGAAATGGTTCTCGAGCGAGTCGTTAGGATTCAACACGGCGTTGTAGCCGCCCTGCACCATGCGTGTACAACCGCTTTGCCCAAGTAATCCTTTAACCGCGATTACGATCTTTAGATGCTTGCTGATCTCATGAGCGTGCAAAGCGGCCAGCAGACCTGCGCCGCCGGCTCCAATGATCAGAATGTCTGCTTCCAGGTGCTCAATCGGGATCACAGATTTCGGAATGCCTCGATTCCCCAGTACGCCCAGGCGACGCCAACCGCGATCAGGGCCAGCGTGATTGCCTGCGCCGCTCTCGCGCCAACGCGGCTGAAATCCAGCAGGATGTTTCGCAATCCATTCAATCCATGACACAGCGCGATGATGAGAAAGGATACGTCGATGAACTGCCACACCGGATTGGAAATGCGTGTCAAGATGGCCTGATACGTCAGGTCGCCCCGCCGCAGCCCGGCAGTCATGAAATGTTCCACCCAGAAGTGCGCCACTAACAACACCAGAAGAAGCGCTCCGGTGACGCGCTGGAGATACCAGGCGACTACATTGCGGTACATCGTCACCCCTTCAGCACGGAACCGAGAAACATCGGAATGGCTCCAGCTAGAAACAGGAGCGCGCCGAGTCCGATCGACCATGCCCAAAAGAGCTGCCGTTGCCGGGAGTGGCCAATGCCGAGGTCGAGGAGGGTGATGCGAATGCCGTTGAGCGCGTGGAGAATCACCGTCCCCAGCAAAGCTATTTCGAGCAGCTTGAAGGCGGGGTGGCGGAAGGTGAGCAGCGCCGCATCGAACGCCGCCTCGCCTTTGCTCAATTGATTAATGGTGTGGACGTGGAGCAGCAGGTACAACAGCAGGAGAATCCCACTGACCCTCTGCATAACATGCGCCGTCATGCCGCTGAACTGGCCGCTGTACTTCCGCACTCGGACGGCGAATGCGCTCACGCTTTCTTGAACCTCCCCGGAAGCAGCATCGCCCTCTTGAGCCGCGCGATGCTATCCGTCAATGTTATGCCTTTAGGACAAACGGCAGTGCAGTTGAACTGCGTGTGACAGCGCCAAACGCCGGCTCGCTCCTGGTTCAGGACACTCATTCGTTCCTGAACCATGCCATCGCGCGGGTCCATCAACCGGAGAAACGCCTTGTTGATGGCGGCAGGCCCGAGATACTCGCCGCTGGAACTCTTGACCCCACAAGCCGAGTAACAGATGCCGCATGTGATGCAATCGCGTTTCGAACGCGTCTGGCGAGCGTACTGAGATGTGGCGGGAATGCGCGCCAACTCCGTGGACCCGGGCGACGACGGGTGCATCGCCGGTCTGATTCGCTTCCATTGATCGAAAAAGGGCTCCAGCGAGACCACAAGGTCCTTCAACACCGGCAGATTGGGCAATGGTCCAACGGTGATGGTTCGCGCGAGGAGAACGCGCATACGCGTCCGGCAGGCCAGGCGCGGGATGCCGTTTACGGATACTGCGCACGTGCCGCACATACCGACGCGACAGGCGCAACGAAAGGACAGCGATGCGTCCTGCGTCCGTTGAATCCGGAAAAGCGCATCAAGCACCGTCATCCGCTCCTCGAGTGCCACCTCGAACTCCTGCACACCGGTGGAGATGCCGTTTTCAGCCGATCGAACTACGCGGACTCGATATGTAGATGTGGAAGCGGCGCCCATCCCGGCAATGCAGTCAGTTTACCATTCGAGTGTGCAGACCCGCCGTCTGAAACTGAGCTTTCCAGCTACCGGTGAATCGGTGTACGCCGACCTGCTTTCCGAAGAGGCGCCCGCAATCTGCGAGCTCATCTGGAGTCGTCTCCCCGAGGAGCAGAAGGCCATACACGGAATGTATTCGGGCGCGGAAGTCTTCATCCTGATGGCGGACCCATTCCCGAGCCCGGGCGAAAACCTGGTGCAACTACCCCTTCCTGGCGAACTGTTGTACTTCTTTGACGAGGGTAGCGGAGCGGTTGGCGCCGGCAAAGCGGTGGGTGAGATTTGCGTTGTATACGGACGGGGCGTGACCTTGCGAGCGCATGAGGGTATCCCGACTCAAGCCAGCCTGTTCGCGCGAATCCCCGGCGATTGGAAGCACGACTGGCGGGAGTTTGCACAGGCCTGCCGCCGGTGCAGATGGGAGGGCCCGCAGATGCTGAGTATCGAGAGGGGTTAACCGACTCGATAACGCTGGAGCCGTTCTTCGTTCAGCTCGACGCCCAGACCCGGGCCCACCGGCACTCTGGCTTTTCCATTCTGGATCCACAACGGTTCGTCCAGAAGGTCATCGGTGTAAAACAGCGGTCCGATGATATCGCACGGGAAGTCATCTGGCGTGATGCCGGATGTCGCCATGGCGAGATGGAGCATGGCAGAGCTGCCGACGCCCATCTCGAGATTGCTTCCAACGGTGCAGCCCATGCCGAAGGCTTCGGCCATCGCGGCGATCCGTCGAGCGGGACCGATCCCACCAGATTTGCCAACATAGATGGATAAGACGTCCGCCGCGCCCGCACGTGCAAGCGAGATCGCATCGTGGGCGGTGTAGACACTCTCATCCGCGACGATGGGCACTTCCACTTGTTGCCGCACGCGTGCCAGCCACTCGACATCGCCCGGTGGCACGGGTTGTTCGGCGAAGAAGATCCCGTGCTGACATAAACGCCGAATCATGCTGACCGCCGTAGCCGGGTTCCAGGCTCCGTTCGCATCCACACCCAACCTGACATCCTCCCCGATGACCTTCCGGACTGCTTGCACTCGCGCGACATCCTGCTCCGGATCGATCCCGACCTTCACCTTCATCGTCCGGAAGCCATGTTCGAGAGCCCACTCGGCAATACGGGCTGCGCGGTCGGGCTCAACGCCCGAGATAGACCACTTGATGGGTATGCTATCCCGCACCGGACCGCCGAGGAGGCGGTAAACCGGAAGTCCCGCTGCCTTCCCGAGAAGGTCCCATAACGCCATCTCGATAGCCGCTTTCGTGAACGAATTGCCGGCGAGCGAACGGCCGATACGGATGGTGAGCGCCTCCACGTCGCGCAGGTCCTCTCCCACTAGAAGGGGGACAAAAATCGTGTTGATGAAGTGGGCCGCGGTGACCTGGTCCTCGCCGCTCCATCGCGGTGTGCACGATACTTCACCAAGCCCGACTAAGTCCTGGTCGGTGTGGATGCGGACGATCAGAAACGGCGAGACAGAGTGGGATCCGCCCTTCGCGCGAATGGCAAGGTGCTCGTGGATCGGTACCCGGACGGGGATGGTCTCTATTCCGGTGATTTCAAGATCAGAATATGAACTTCAATGCGAGCTGCATCTGCCGCGCATCGCCCGCCGACAGAATTCTCCCGGTGCTCGGCTGATCGATTGTGGTGTTCGGACTATTCAGATTCACATGGTTCGGGGCGTTGAACATCTCCCAACGAAACTGAAAATATGTGCTCTCGGTCACGTGGAGATTCTTCATTAAATTGGTGTCCAACACCTGCGTGCGCGGACCTTGCAGAATGCCGACCCCGGAATTGCCGAACTGGTAACGGGGAGGATCGGCGAAGGCCGCCGTGTTGAACCATGAGTCAGAGTTCGGATTCGAGGCGTGAGGATCTCCCACCAGATTAGGACGAGTGTTTACTCCGTTGCCCAGCGTGGCACCCGGCACCGTGAACGTCAATGGCGAGCCGGAAGCGAAACGGTACAGGCCCGCTATTTCCCATCCTCCGAAAACCGCATCTATCAATCGTGGCATCGCGGCTCCGAACCGCTTCCCGCGGCCGAAGGGTAGCTCATATATACCGCTGATGGTGAGCAGGTGGCGGCGCTCGTTCGGCGACGGACCTCGATCGTAACCAGCCGGAGCATAAGGCGTGGGCTTTGCGGTGGACTCGGCCCCAAACTCCGCGATATCGCGGGAAAACGCATACGACGCCAGGTAGGTCAGGCCGTTCGCAAAGCGTTTATCCAGTCGTGCCTGCAAGCTGTTGTACCAGTCATGTCCGAGGCTCTGATAGAGGTTGATGGTGCCGAATTGCGGATAGGGGAGCGCTGCCTGCAAATTGGTGTAGTTTCCTGGAGGCGCGGTGTTGATTTGCGGCAACGCCGTCAGGTCACGGCCACGGCTGCCGATGTAGGAAATCGTCGCCGCCGCATCCAGGAATGGGATCGCATGCTGCACTGAGAAGTTAAATTCCTGAATCTTCATCGGCTTTATGTTGGAAACGGCTGAGGCGATGGAGGGAGCCACAAAGGAGCTCGGGTCCGCCGGAAACGCGGTTTCCCATCGTTGGTTGGAGGCTTTGGCAAACGTGATTTGCTGAGAAGCCCAGTATGGCGGTCCGATAATCGACGAACCCGTGGCGTTGCCGTAAAAACTGGATGCGAAGATGCCGTAACCGGCGCGCACCACGAAATCCTGCTTGCCCGAGGGACGCCATGCGATTCCTAAACGCGGCGAAACATACCCGGATGGATCGAACAGTCCCGCCGGAACGTGGGCTTGGCTGGCCGGCACCCAGAGTCCTTGCGTGGCGGCGGCGAAGAATGGCGCAACCGGCTGCGCGCTCAGGTCGACTTGCCCGTTCTTGCCCTCGCCCGCCACTGCTTTGCCCAGGGTCAAATCAAAGGTGGTGCCTCCGCCGCGCACAAATGCCTTTTCCCACCATTGGTCCCAACGCACGCCGGCGTTAATCGTCAGATTGGGATGAATCCGCCAGGTCTCGTCCGCGTACAAGCCCGAGTAGGGGGAGTGCGCAATTCCGAACGCCGCGAGTGGGACATTAGCCCGCGCGGACTGCACCAGTCCCAGCAGATAGTCCGCAATGCCATTCCCGGTGTATTGGTTGTTGAACGTGAAGGTGCCGCGCGGGTCTGCGGATGCATGATGCACTAACGTACGATGGTCCAGATACTCGCCACCAGCGATGATGGTGTGTTTGCCACGCACGATACTCAGGCTGGACCGCCCATCGAGAATCTCGCGCTTGAATGTTGCCGGAACCTGCGTGGGCCAGCCGAAACCCTGATAGCCGGCAATTGCCACGGTGGGCAACCCGATCGCATCGGGGCGAAATGCGGTTGCGAACCCCTGAATGCCGGCCTTGTCATCCAGGTTTTCCTTTCCCACCAGCGGTGAAGTAATGCCGGTATTTGAATGCAGAAAGCCCCCGGAGAGGCTAAGCAGCATGCTTGGCGTAACCGCCCAATCGTAGTTTAGGGCCGTGTTGTGCTGCACGATCTCCTGGTCGGAGGTGACGTCCGGCCGGTACCCGGTGTTGACCTGGCCATCGCCCACGCGGATCCAGCGCACGTAGAGTTTTTGCCGTTGCGTCAACTGTTGGTCGACTCGGGTGATCCAATTGGAGCCATCCTCCGGATTTGAGGCTAGTGACCTGAAAAGATTGCCTGGCGAGTTGGGGAGCACGAGGTACGGGAAGAAGAACTTAGAAGCGTTGGAGAAGCGGCTCACTGGAATTTGATTGCCAGGAAACTGCTTGCCCGTTTGGGGATCGATGATGGCGGTCTTAACCGATGAGAAATCACCGTTCAGAAAGGCCGGGTCGATAGTGTTCTGGTTATAGATTGTATCCTGCCGAATCTTGAGGCCTTCGTAACTGGTGAAGAAAAAAGTTCTGTTTTTGATGATTGGACCGCCGGCGCTGAAGCCGTACTGGTTGCGCCGGAGTTTCGGCTTGGTCAGAGCAAATGTATTCCGCGCATCCAGCGTGTCGTTCCTGAGGAACTCCCACAGCGTCCCGTGGAATTGGTTCGTTCCGGATTTGGTGATGATTTGCACCTGCAGCGGTTGACGCCCATCGGCGGCGCTGAAGCTTGAGGTTTGCACGCGGAATTGCGCGACGCTATCCAGGTTCGGCAGTGCGACGCCTTGCTCCAGACTGGGATCGTTGGCATCCATCCCGTCGACTGAAAATTGTGTCGCGTCGCTATGCTGCCCCAGTCCTTGTACCTGGTGGGCCTGGACGTTGCCGCCTACGCCCAGATAACGCATGCCGGGAGCGAGATTGACCATCTGCACGGGGTCGCGGCCATTGGACGGCAGGTCCCGGATTTGCTTCTGTTCAATGGCTGTTTCGACGGAGGCACGCTCGGTTTGGATCAGCTCCGTTCCTCCCTGGACGCTGACTTCCTGCTTGACATCGCCCACTGTCAGGACCGGTTCGATGCGTTTGAATTCGCCGGCGGTCAGCTCTGCTCGGGACAACCGCCACGTGGAGAAAGCGGCCGCTGATACGGTCACCGAATACGTCCCGCGAGGCAGGGCCATGACTTGAAAGAAGCCGTTGGCATCCGTTTTCACCGGATTCGAAAGGCCCGTATCGGTATTAGTAACCACCACGGACGCGGATGGAACCAGACCTCCGCTGCTATCTTTAACAACGCCCAGGATCGAGCCCTCGGTGCCGGTTTGAGCGAACGCAAGCGAGGTCAAAAAGAGGAAAGAGACCCGAACATAACGCATGCTAACCTCCGGGAGCGCTTTGAGCCAGTGTACATCACCAGTCCGCACACCATCACACTCCCGCAGCCCATGTATTTCCGCCGGCGCGCAGCCGGCCTATGGATCTCAAAATCTCGGCCCCGTGCACGGCTCCGGCCACCTCGCTGGGGACTTCAATGTGATAACCCATGCCTGATAGCGCCTGCCTGATGCCGGGATCGAAGTTCTCTGAAACCTCGAGCGAGTCGCCGTTCAAGGTATGCATCCGCGGAGCGACGGAAGCGGCATAGGTACTGGATCCCTTGTCGACGACGTGCTGGACTAGTGCCGGCGTGACACTGACGATTCTCCGGCCTCCGCGTGCCCCGATCGCCACATCCCGCTCAGGCAGACGGATGATCAGCGGACAGACGTTATTCAGAGGTCGTTTCCGTGGCCCAGGAGAGTTGCGCAATCCGGGATGAGGATCGAACCTGCACATTCCGTGTCCTAGAATAATGCCGGTACCGGGGACGGCCAGACAGGAGCCGAACAAGCCGCCCTGAGAGATCGTGGCGGAGACCAAGTTGCCTTCCGCATCGGCCGCTGCAACGTGGACCGTACCGTGAGGCTTAACACCCCGGCATTCACTTTGTAACCGCTGTTCCCACATGCCGCGCAGTACACCGGCGAGCCCGCTCCAGTATCGCGGATCATCTTCGAGCACGAGACCGGCGCTCTCAAGTGCGGACAACGCGTGAACTACACTGAATCCGCCGTTAGGCGCAATGGCCGTATGCACTTCAGCATTGCGATATTTGCCCGAACAAGTCTCAGTGACTCTCGGCGCAAACTGGGCCATGTCTTCCCGGGTGAGCATTCCACCTTGCGAGCACACGAAATCCGCGATCGTTCGTCCGATCTCGCCATCGTAGAAGTCGCGCCACCCTTCAGCTTCGAGCCGGCGTAGAGTGCGCGCCAGATCGTCGCGAAGCCATTGATCATCCGGATCCGGAACGCGCCCACCCGGCATAAGGACACTTGCGGTGCTGGGAAATCGCCGGATCGTCTCCTGCTTGGCGACGATCGCGTCGCGAACCAACGAGTATCGCAGGCCGCCTTCCACCAGTTCCCGCGCAGGCGCGATGATATACGGCCACGTCAGGCGCCCCCACCGTTCCCAAAGAGTGCCGACGCCCGCCGCAAAACCGGGAACACCCACCGAGAGGGGACCGTAGATGTTGGCGTCGCCCCGAACTGAGCAGCCATATTCGAGTTCGTTGATGCCGCGCGTGCCGGGCTCGGGCGGAAGGGTCTCGAACATATCGTCGCGAGCGGCTGCAGGCGCAACTGAATTGGCATCCAACGACCAGACTCGCCCAGTCTTGCCGTCGAGTACCACGGCGGCTAATACATACCCGCCAATGTCGACAGCTTGCGGCTCCAACACCGCGCAGGCGAGGCATGCGGCGGCGGCGGCGTCCATGGCGTTTCCTCCGCGCTCGAACATTCCCGCACCCACGCGTGCCCCGCCGGCCGGACCAGTGGAGACCACGCCTTTTTCGCAGGTAACTTCGTTGCCCTCGATCATGGCATTTCGGGATGTTGGAAGCGGAACCAGAGGAAAAAGCCGTATATCGAGAGGACCGTCAACACAAACAGCAGCCACCACAGCCGGAGGTCCTGCCATCCGGTGTGGCGTGCCTGCTCGGCTGCGGGAAGCGCGGCGTAGCGGAAGCTCCAGATAATTCCGTTCGTCTTTTCAGGAGCGGGAGGCGCGGTCAGGAATGACATGGAAATCATCACGACCATGCAAAACGCCCAGGAGATCACGGCGCGATGCAGATAATTCGCGTAGGGCACCAGAAATGGTACCTGCTTGAAAAGGTAGAACTGCAGCAGCAGCGTGAAGACAAAGCCAGCGAAGATGGTGGTCAATGCCCCCTTCGCATTGGCGCGCTTCCATAAGAGACCCGTCGTGAAGATCACCGCGAAAGGCGGGGCAATATAGGCGAAGCCCTCCTGGATCAGCACGAATAGAGAACGCTGGGTCGTGCTGAAGTAAATCGCCATCGCGATGCCGAGCGCCATCACCATCGCGCCGCTCCACTGGCCGAAGATCACCAACTCCCGGTCACTGGCCTGCGGTCTCCACATGCGCTTATAGAGATCCATGGTCATGATGGTCGAAGTGGAATTGATCATGGAGGACAGATGGGACATCAAAGCGGCCGCGATCGCCGCGAGAATCAAGCCACGCAGGCCCTGCGGCACTAACGATTTCACCAGCAGGATGTACGCATGGTCCGGCCGGGCAAGGTGCGGGAATAGCTTGAAGGCGATGATCCCCGGCAGCACGAACAGTAACGGCGTGATGATATGGAGGAATCCGGCGCTGACCACGCCGACTCGTGCGTTCCATTCGTCCTTAGCCGCCAGACAGCGCTGCACGATGTGCTGGCTCGTGCAGTTGTACCAGATGCCTACGCTGAGGAAGCTGGTAAAGACGCCGGTATATGGAAATAGTTCGTGCCTGGGACTGTGAAAGACCTGGAATTTCTGCGGCAGATCGCTCGCGAGCTGCAATATGCCGCCGACTTTCCAGAGGCCGATGACAGGGACTAAGATCCCGCCGATCAGAAGAACTCCCATTTGCATGAAGTCCGTCCAGGCTGCGGATTTCAATCCTCCGTAGATGGTGTACGCGCCGGTGAGCAAACCCAGCAGCACAATCGCCAACACCAGATCCATGCCGAACATGCTTTCAAGCGCAAGCCCGCCCGCGTACAACGGACCCGCGATTAACGACACGATATATCCAACGATGCAGAACACCGCGAACAGATACCGTGCCGTCGAGTTATATCTCCGCTCCAGGAACTCGGGCATGGTGTACAGCCCGGTTCGCATGTAATAGGGGAGGAAGATCCAGATCAGGAGCGTGTAGACGATCCAGGCATTCCAGCCGAATGCCGCGATGACGATTCCATTCGTGTAGCCCGCCCCCACTTGCGCGATGAAATGATCGCTGCTGATGGCGGTGGCCACCATTGAGGTTCCGACTACGTACCACGGGAGTTGCTTGTCACCCATGAAGTAGTCTTTGGGATTGCTTCTTCCCTTGCGCGAGACAAGGAATCCTACCGCGACTGTGAGTAACAGGTAGCCTACGAAAATCGCGACTTCATAGGCGTTCAAGCCAACGCGCGCTGTCTCGATCAGTAGTACACCTCAACGAACAGGGTGGCAGGACCATTTTTCAAGCGGACAAGCCCGTCCGAATCAAAATCGGCATCATCGGCGCCATTGACGCGAACGCGGCGGATCGGCGCGGAATCAGGATGCCGGAACGAAACGGCAATGGTTTTCCAGTCGCCGGTGGGTGGGGTGATCGAGGCTCTCATCACTCGATCGGAAAGGCGGGAGTCGACGGAGAATGATACTTCGCCGAAGTACGTCCCTAGCCGGCTGACAGCGATGCGCTTGCCCGATTCAAACCACGCTCGCGGGGCGCCCCTCAGAAGAAACAGCGTGCCGGTCTCGACATTGTCCCGAAGTTCTTCCAATACCAGCGCATTGCGCAGCATCAGTAACGTATCGGAGTTGGCAGCCGAGTTCGGAAACGAATAGTCGGCGCCTACGTAACCTCCCTTCTCCGTGTTGTAGCGGATGAACGGTGATCCTTCCGATGCGACATACGTGTATTGCGACATGCCGAATGCAAGCTTCGCATACAGGCCCAATAAGAAGTCCTGAATCTTGCCTTGCCGCAGACGGTAGTTGTAATAACCGCCATCGTAGACATTGTTAATCCAGCCATAGGCTGGAGCGACTTCCGATCTTGCGCGCGTGCAGCCCAATACAAATCCATTACGCTGCTGGACATAGTCCGCGAGCCCCTGGCCGATCTCATCCTCTGGGTTGAAGAAATTGTAGTGCAGCTCCATATCGACCCAATAATGGAAGTAGGTGCCCTGCAATCTCCCCAATGCAAGGTCATCATAGGGCTCGGGTCCGTAGTCTGGGGTCTGCCGGAAAAACAGAGTCTGGACATCCACGAACGGAGGCCGTCCCGGCATGTGTATAGCCGCGCGCTGCATGGCGCTCGTGAGCGTGGCGCGGAAATCCGCCGCTTCGCGCAGATAGCGCTCACCGCGTTCACGATCGATCCCGGTAGTCACCAGAAAGCGTCCGAAATCCTGAAGCCCCTGGCAGTTCGTGACGTTATGGGCTAAGACATACACCACTCGGGTACTGGCCTGAACGTCAACGCCCGGCTTGTCCGGCGGGAGCAGACCCCAATACAGCGGCTTCTCGCCCTTCACTTCACCCATGGTGCTGTGCCGGTCGGACACGATTTCGTCGGCAACGCGGAAGTAATCGGACTTGAACCGCTCGAACAGATCTTTCTTGCCGGTCAGCCTGTAATCCTCCAGCAAGTGGTGCAGCACCATCGCTCGCCGGTTCTGATATTTGCGCCCGGCGCCCTCATGCGTCACACTCATACCGACGAACCAGGGCTGAAGGGCGTCGGCGTAATCCTTATAGCCGTACATCGCAAAAACGTGAGCGCCGAATCCGTTTTCCTGCGGATACGTCGAGTCGTTGTAGCGGAGGCCGGAACCGTACGTGAACTTGGGACCATCCGCAAGGACAAAGTTCTGCAGCAGCAGGGCTCTCCAAACGTTGTTCCAGCGCGGCTCCGGCACGTCGACCTGGGCTGCCTTCGCGACTAGCTCGCTCCAGAACCGCCGCTGATAGCTGTAGGTGGCATCGAAGTCCTGCGGCGTTGCGTCGCGGACCAGGGCCTTCAAATCCGGTATGTACGGAATCTTCAGGTAAGTCTGCCGCACCTCGCCGGGCTTTATTTGGAACGTGTGGACGAGCCGCTGCTTGTCCGGGTCAAAAGTCACGTTGGGATCGCTGACCGTCATCAGGGTGGCCCCACCCGCATCGGATAACCTGCCGGCCTTGAACTGCGCTTTGGAGTCATCGTTCAGCAGGATGTCCTCATACAGCGATGCCGTACGAGGACTCTGTCCGACGTTCGTCATTTCAAAACGGACGTACGCAACATCCCATCCCGCCGTCTCCCCGTCGGGCTTGTGTGCGAACGCCGTTTCACGATAGCGCACGCCATCCAGTTCATATGTAGCCGCAACGATGGGCAGGTAGCCCTGTTCGTAGCCGATGCTCGAGTAATTGGATCGAACCCGACCGAACATCTCGGCATCCGGTCCGACGCGGAACACGATTGCGGTGTTGAGAGCCAGCGGCTGCACGCCGGTCGCGCCGTAACGGTCGGTCAATCGGCCTTTGATGAGATTTGCGCCAATCGCGCCATTCCAGTAGATCGCGAATTCGTCGTTGTAGTCGCCCGCCGGGGCATGCGGATCGGAATACGTGCCGAGCACCGTTCGGTCCAGGATCTTGCCCGGATAGTAGGAAAGCATCGCCTGGTACGAAGGCTCGCCGGCAGCCATGATCTTCCTGGCGATGGGATCATCCGGACCTGCGGTCATCGCCGCTTCCCACTTCTTTCCGGCTTGCATTGCGGCTTGCTCAGCCGGTGTGAACACGGTACTGGCGGCCCACGAGTCAGTGAGAGCTAGGTATTTGTTCTTGAAGGCTCGCGCGGTCGGAGGATCTGCGATGATTGTTGCGCGGTCGGCTGCGCTGAGACAGACAGAGGCGAGCAAGAGGACGAGAAGGCAATGCATACCTGAAGCTGTTGATAATAACATTCGCCGCTTGATCGAGAGATCGTCGACTTCCAATGGCATCACAGCGTTTCAGATCTCGAAGGGCGGTCGAGAGGCGTGACGGGATCAATAAACAGCCAGCACAGGATTCCGAACGAATAGATGCCGGCCGATACCGCAAAGGCGATGTTCCAGTTGCCGGTGCTCTGCAGGACATAGCCCGTCAGCGTAGGAGCAACGATCCCGGCCAGGTGCCCCATCGTGTTCATCGCGCCCGATAGAGAACCCACGTATCTTCCGCCCAGGTCCATGCTTGTCACCCAGGAAATGGGTCCGCTGAGTTCCGCGGCGAAACTGGATGCGCTGAGCGCGGCCATAGCCAGGGTTGGATCTCGAATGGTGATAAACCAGACGAACAACAACGTTGCGCAACAGAAGCCGCTGACGGCTACCGTCCGCCGCCAGCGTCGAAGGTCCATAGTGCGGGAGTAGAACCAGGTGGAGATGACACCCGAGAGCAGGCTGCCCGCGCCCGCGGTGAACAGAGGGAGGCTCGCCAACAGGGCGCTCCTGTTTACGGCCATGCCGCGGCCTTGCTGCAGATAGGTGGGTAGCCAGGTGAGATAGAAGTAGAATCCGTAGAAGTAACAGAACCACTGGATACAAAGCAGCAACGAGCTCCGCGATGTCAGAAAACGTCCCCACGGGGCGTCGCGGTTGCCGCGAGCCTTTTCCGTGGTTCTTCCGATCAGCGCCAGCTCCGGCCCATTCACGCTTGGGTGTTCGCCAGGATCGTCGCGATACCAGAAATAAAACAGAGCGGCCCAAACCACGCCGAGGCCGCCGAAAATTTCGAATACGACCCGCCAGGATACGTGCTGCATCAGTATGACGATAATAATCGGGGTCACTGCGCCGCCCCAGCGCGCGCTCAAGGCCTTGATGCCTTCCGCCATGGGACGCTCGCTCCGAGGCAGCCAGACGCTGAAGGATTTGGCCAGACTCGGAAAACATCCGGCCTCTCCCGCGCCGAATAAGAACCGTGTAACGACCAGTGATTGAAGGCTCCAGGCCCATCCGGTTGCCGCGGTAAAGAATGACCACCAGAGCACGATACGCGTCAGCAGCCGCCTGGAACCAATCCAATCGCCCAGCCAGCCGCTCGGGATTTCGAAGAGCGCATAGGCCAACGCGAAAGCTGAAAAGACGTATCCCATTTGAACCGGCGTCAACCGAAGCTCCTGACGAATCGCCGGAGCCGTTTGTCCGATGCACGCGCGGTCGATATAGGTGATGAACGCAAGACTCACGCCGAAGGCTACTACCCAATAGCGGGTGCGCGTCGGACCGCTGGCCACGGCTGTTAGTCTATTAATCACGACATGCATCTTATCCAACTGCATCATCCATCCGAGGGCCGCCGGGTTGCCCTCGTTGAGGACGGGAATCTGCGCATGATCGACGGTTACCAATCAGCGTACTCGCTGGTCAACGCGGCTCTGGAGCAGGGCTTGCGGTTTAATACCCTGGTTCAGAATCAGCTTTCGGATGTGGCGTTGAAGTACGACGACGCGTATGCGCTGCAGGGCGACTGGCGTATTCTGCCGTCCTTCGATCATCCTACGGAGGCCGCGCGGTGCTTCGTCACCGGCACAGGACTCACGCACAAAGCGAGCGCCGCTAATCGCGACTCGATGCACGAGACTGCACAGTCCCTGACCGACAGCATGCGCATGTACCAGTGGGGCCTGGAAGGGGGGCGTCCCGAACCCGGCAGGATCGGTGTCCCGCCGGAATGGTTCTATAAAGGCACGGGAGCGATTCTGCGCGCCGACGGCGAGCCGCTCGTGGTGCCGAACTTCGGCGAAGACGGCGGTGAAGAAGCGGAGATCGCGGGCGTGTACGTGATCGATGGCAAAGGTGCTCCCCGCCGTGTTGGAATGACCGTCGCCAATGAATTCTCCGATCACAAGATCGAATCCAAGAATTACCTGTACCTCGCGCCCTCGAAGCTGCGCACTTGCGCGATTGGTCCGGAGTTGGTGGTGGATCCCGATTTTTCGTCAGTGCCTGGACGCGCCTCCGTCGAACGGCATGGCCGCGCAATCTGGTCGAAGGAGATTGCCACCGGAGATGCTCGCATGTCGCACACGCTGGCGAACCTGGAGCATCATCACTTCAAGTATGAGACTCACCGCCGGCCCGGAGATGTGCACATTCACTTCTTTGGCGCAGACGCCTTCAGCTTCGGAGATAAGATATCGCTGGAAGAAGGTGACGAAATGGTGATCGAGTTTCAGGGCTTTGGACGCGCGCTGCGCAATCCGATTCGCATCGACCGTTCGGCTGAGACGCTGGTGGTCGTACAGCCTATTTGATCCACGCTGGCGAGCAGACTGGAGCGTCCATGCGGCCAATTTCGAGACTTGGGTAATTAGCGCGTTTGCGCCCCGGTTTCGAGAGATCCTGCACTTCACTGCCAGCCAGACAGCTCTACTGATCGGAGTTCCGGTCCTTCTCGAGCCCCTTGCCCCCATACCAATGGGCTTGCTGACGTATCATTTTATTGCGGTAGCTGGAAAGGGTTCGCGAAATCTCGAGCGGCACGGTGAGCAATTGGTGCCCGAATAGTCCCGTTGGACACTAATCAACCGGGATTGAGACTCCCGCGCGGAGTGCGCGCACCTGTTACGTCCTAATCTCTTGCGCCGCAATCTCAATGGACTCGCGTTGTATACCCCGCAGCATTCCATTAAAAACTATGTTGTGGAAGGGAACCACCGCGTACCAATACAGCAATCCAAACAGACCGCGAGGTTGAAACAGCGCCCGTTGGGTCAGGGTGCAACTGTTCTCACCCTCCGGCTCCACTTGAAATTCGAGCAAGGCTTCGCCAGGGAGCTTCATCTCGGCGCGCAGCACGAGCCGCCGTTCGGCTTCCACGCCGACCACTCGCCAAAAGTCCAGCGCCTCGCCGTAACGAACTACTCGGGGATCACGGCGCCCCCGGCGCAAACCAGGTCCGCCTACGAGAAGGTCCATCCATCCGCGAATTCTCCAAAGCCAGTCGCCCGCGTACCATCCGTGACCGCCGCCAACACGACATACAGCGTGAAACACCGCCGCAGCCGGAGCCTCGATGCTGATCTTGCGTTCATCTCGAAATACGGTTCCACCGGCCCAGTCGGGGTCCCCCGCGATCGGACCCGCCATCGACCAGTTCGTCTCCACTTCGCGCTCAGAAATTTGTTGAATGGCTGCGTGAATGGCTTCGCGAACGCTCAGCAGTTGCTGGGGAATCAACTTCACTATCCGGGTGTCGCGGCAGACCACTGGATTGCGCAGCCCCTCGGCGAGCGGCTTCGCGATCTCGTGACCTAAGGGCGTTACCAGATGAATCCAGTACGAACTGAGTCGTGGACTCAGAATCGGAACCGGTATGATGAGGCGCTTACGGAGCTTCAGTTCTTCGGCCATGACGCGCATGATCTCGTTGTAGGTCATTATGTCGCGCCCGCCGATGTCGAAGACTCCGCCTGCGGTTTCAGGCGCGGATAGCGAGCCCACCAGGTACCCGAGCACGTTGTGCAAGGCGATTGGCTGGCAGGGCGTGCTTACCCATTTCGGCGTAATCATCATTGGAAGCCGCTGTACCAGGTAGTTCAGGATTTCGAACGAGGCCGAGCCGGAGCCTATGATCATCGCCGCCCGGAAAACCGTCACCGGTACGCCGGTTGACGCCAGCGCCGTCTCTACATCGCGCCTGGAAGCGAGGTGCTCGCTCAGGCCGGGGCCGGTTTCCCCCAGCCCGCCCAAGTAGATGATCCGTTTTACGCCGGCATCGCGCGAGGCCTGGGCGAACTTCGTTGCGAGGTCTTTATCTCGCTGGGCGTATTCAGCGCCGGCCGACATCATCGAGTGAACAAGGTAAAACGCCGTGTCGCACCCACGAAGGGCTTTCGCGATTGCAGCTTGATCCCCCAGATCAGCCTTCTGGATCTCCACCCGCTCATCGCCACACCACGTGCGGCTCTCCAGTTTCCTCGGCGACCGCACCAGACACCGTAGTGCGTATCCTGCCTCCAACAGCCGAGGCGCGAGACGTCCTCCGATATAACCAGTACTACCTGCGATGGCGATGCGTGTCACAGTCTCTACTATTGTGGATGGCGCCGATGCTGGAGTGACTCACTTTATCGGCCAGATGTATCCTACCCATCGAGCAAGACCTTCAGCGTTCCACTCTTCGCCGCACGGGCGAAGGCGCTCCGTGCGTCCGACAGAGGCAGGCGATCGGCGATCATCTCAGTGACACGGACCCTGCCCGAGGCGAGCAATTGCAGCGCCGGTTCGAAGCGGCCGCATCGCGAGCCAACCAGAGTAATCTCGTTTACGATGACGGGCGCCGTGTCGAGGGCCACGGTTCCGTGAAGGGTCGATTTCATGATGACCGTCCCGCGCGGACGCACCATCGAAATCGCGTGCTGTAAGCCTTTCGGCGACCCCGTCGCATCCACTACATAGTTGAATTCGGCCACCGGCAGTCTCGATTTAACGATCTCCGTGATCACGCCCGCTCGGGCTGTGATGCGCAGTTTCTCGGGATGACGTCCAAATTGGTGGACCGCGGCTCCATTGGACTGCAGAACCTGCGCGATCAGGAGCCCAAGTTTGCCATCGCCCAGAACCGCGACTCTCGCACCCCCGGGAATTTTCACCTGATCAAGAATCTCGCATGCAGCGGCGACGGGCTCGACGAAGACCGCCTCGTCCGTCGATACCGACTTCGGAACCCGATGGAGGTTGCGTTCCGGCAACGTCAGAAATTCACGGAATGCACCGGGATGCTTAACGATCCCGAGGACCTTCCGCCGAGGACAGTGCCGCTCCAGCCCCTCAGCGCACCAATCACATCGCCCACAGCCCAGATTGATCTCGCCAACGACGCGTTGGCCGACTAATGCTGGAGTGTCGGCCTCGACGACTTCGCCGACGAACTCATGGCCGGGAGTACCGCGGAAGTTGTAGTACCCGCGCTGCAGTTCAAGGTCAGTGTTGCAGATGCCGCCACACAGCAGGCGGACCAACGCGAATCCTTCGGGCCTTCGGGGGCGCGCCGACTTACGTACTCCCACGCTCCCATGCTCGAGGTGAACGGCAATCACCGCAGCGTCCGCTGCAGGGCTGATTCCAACTGCGCTGGATGGAACCCGAACGGGCCGGGATCGCTCTTGTAGACCACACGGCCCTCTCGATCGATCAGATACATCCGGTCCGGCCAACCCGTGTACTGACGCTCTACCGCGTTATCGATGCCGTCGATCAGCGCAGGGAACTTGATTCCCAGCTTCCGCACGCAGGAATCTGCAATCTGATTGCGCTCCATGTCGGTCCGAGGATCCTGGAATATCACGCCCTCATTCACATTGCTGGCCATTTGCCATATGTCACTCGGATGCGCCTCCTGTATATAGACGGCGTAGAAGGCAGCCCGCTCGCGATACGTTTCGTAGAGCTTATTGAGCGCGGGAACCTCCCGGCGAAAAGGCGGTCAAGTGTAGCTTCCGAAGACCAGCACTACAGGCCGCACGCCTCGGAACGAAGATAGTTGCACCCGGGCGGAATGATCCAAAGTGGGCAGCGCGAAATCCGGGGCCGCATCGCCCGGTTGGACCTGACCGGTTCGCGCATGTTTCCAGAGCGGAGCGAATGGCAGCACGATCATGAACGGGGTGGGCATGTGCGCGATGACGCGCCCAAACCGGTCGGGAGTTTGCGACATAGCCCAGTACAAACCGGCGCTGAGCGCTGTATACACGCCTACCAAGACAGCGAGGGTTCTTACCAAGATGCGTTTCACGGCGTTCCTTCAAGTTACCATGGAGGTTTACTCATGGCGCTCCGCTTATACAACACTCTGACGCAACGTACAGAGGAATTTACACCCCTCCACGGCAACGAGGTTCGTATGTATACGTGCGGGCCAACGGTCTACAACTATCCGCATATCGGCAATCTCCGGACCTTCGCGTTTGAGGATATTTTGCGGCGTTGGCTGCAGGCGCATGGCCACAAGATGAACCACGTCATGAACATCACAGACGTGGAAGACAAGATCATTCGCAACGCCTTGGCTCAGGGAAAGTCCCTAGACGAATACACCGCCACGTATACCGAAGCCTTCCTGCAAGATTCAGCGGCTCTCCGGCTACAGCGTCCCGAACGATTCGCCAAGGCTACCGAGCACATCCATGAGATGGCGGAGGCTATCCAGACGCTAAAGGACAAGGGATATACGTACGATAGCGAAGGCTCTATTTACTACCGCATCGCGAACTTTCCCGAGTACGGCAAGCTATCCCACAACGATTTCAGCGGCATCCGCGCAGGAGCGCGCGTGGATGTTGACGAATACGACAAGGCCGATGCGCGCGACTTCGTCCTGTGGAAAGCGAAGAAGGACGGCGAGCCGAGCTGGCATGAATCCATCGGCGATGGCCGTCCCGGCTGGCACATCGAGTGCTCGGTGATGGCCATGAAGTACCTGGGTGAGACGCTCGACATTCATGCCGGAGGAGTGGATCTGATCTTCCCGCATCACGAAAACGAGATCGCGCAGTCCGAGGCCCTTACCGGAAAGCAGTTCGCGCGTTTTTGGCTGCACTCGGAGCATCTCAGCCTCGACATGCAGAAGATGTCGAAGTCGCTGGGCAACATCTACACACTCAGGGATATCGTCGAGATGGGCCATTCGCCGGAGGCACTACGGTATCTGCTCACGTCGGTGCCGTATCGCAAGAAGCTGAATTTCACGCTGGAGGGGCTCACCGCCGCGGCTACAGCGATCGACCGGCTCCGCAACTTCAAGCTACGCCTGGAATCCGATAAGTATCCGGAAGGCGACGATGCAGTGATGGCGTCCCGTATCCAAACAGCCCGTCAACAATTCGACTCAGCACTGGATGACGATCTGAATACCGCGGAAGCGCTGGCGGCCATCTTCGAATTCGTGCGGGATGCCAATACAGCGATGGACAGTGGTGGATTTGTCGCCGGAAATGCTGCGGCTGCCCTGGAATTGCTGACCCGCTTCGATTCAATTTTCGACGTGCTGCGTCCTACTGTTAAGGATGGAACCATCGCCGATGCGGACGTCGAGCAATTGATCGCCGAGCGGAGTCGAACCAAGAAGGCGCGCAACTTTGCGCGCGCCGACGAGATCCGCAAACAGCTTTTGGACGCCGGAATTGTCCTGGAGGACACGAAAGACGGCGTTCGCTGGAAACGAAAATGAATATTCATACGAAAGCGGTTCATGTGGGCGACCGCAAGAAGCCCGGCCCGCATGTCCCGGTCACTACGCCAATCAGTACGGCTTCGAGTTTCTTTTATGAGTCGATGGAGGAGTTGGACGCCGTCTTCGCTCAGCCGGATAGCGGATTCTCCTACTCGCGCTATGACAATCCGACTAACTCGGCGCTCGAGGAACTCGTGACCGCGCTCGAAAACGGTTTCGGCACGCTGGCCTGTTCATCGGGAATGGCGGCCGTCCATGCAGCTCTTCAAATCGCATTGATCGATCGACCAAAGCGCATCGTCGCCGCAAACGCGCTGTACGGCGCAACGATGAGTCTGCTGACGAAGATTCTGGAGCCGTTCGGCGTCGCGACCACATTTGTCGATATCTGCGATCTCTCCGCCGCCGAGCACGCAATCGCGCATACCAAGCCGGGCTGCGTAGTGATGGAGACTATCTCGAACCCGCTGCTTCGGGTGGGAGCAATGGACCGCATCGCCGAACTCGCGCGCAACGCGAATGCCGCTCTGGTGGTGGACAACACCTTCGCGACACCGCTGCTGGTGCGGCCGCTGGATCTGGGCGCGCACATCGTAGTGCACAGCGCGACGAAGTATCTGGCGGGACACGGCGACGTACTCGGCGGGTTGGTCATCACCGACGAGCAGCACTACGGACCGCTGCGCCAGATCTCGCGCATTTACGGCCCTGTGCTCGGCCCCTTCGAATCGTACTTGACCATGCGCGGCATCAAGACGTTCGCACTTCGGATGGAACGTCAGTGCTCCAATGCGTGCCGGATCGCGTCGTGGCTGGCGTCCAATCCCGCTATCTCGAAGGTGAACTTCCCGGCGGACCCGCATCACCCGGATGCCGAAAACATACGCCGGCTGTTACCTGCGGGACTATGGGGCGCCATGATCAGCTTCGAATTGAAGGATGCAGGGCGCGAGCAGGTGTTTGCCTTCATGGATCGCCTGAAGCTTATCGTGCGAGCCACTTCATTGGGCGACGTGCACAGCATGGTCTTGTATCCCGCCATGGCCTCGCACCGCGACCTGGCTCCTAAGCAACGGGAGCGGCTGGGCATTCGCGACAGCCTGGTCCGCGTCTCGGTGGGCATCGAGGCGGTGGAGGACATCATCGCCGATCTCGATCAGGCGCTAGGAGCATCGAAGTAGAGCGACTTGCGCATCGGTATTCACACCTCTATCGCAGGGTCACTCGGAAAAGCGGCGCTCACCGCGGCTCGCATCGGCGCGCACACTTTCCAAATCTTTTCCGCGAGCCCGCGCATGTGGCGCGCATGCGTCCCCGACCCTCATGAGATCCGCCTGCTCGCCCGGGCGCGCGAAAAGCACGATCTCTATCCGCTGGTTATCCACGACAACTACTTGATCAATCTTGCGTCTTGCGACGAAGAATTGCGATCCAAATCTGTACTCGCGTTCCGCGGAGAACTAGAACGCGCGCTGGCCATCGGCGCCGAGTACCTGGTCGCCCATCCCGGCAACTGCAAGGGACACGGCGTCGAGATGGGCATTTACACGTTCTGCCGTTCGCTGGGCGAAGCGGCTCAGGGATTGAACACCGCCGGTCTTACGATGCTCATCGAAAATACTGCGGGTTCCGGCAACGCGTTGGGCAGCCGCTTTGAAGAGCTGGCCGCCATGCGGCAGTATGCGGCACAGTTCACCGATCTCACGATCGGTTTTTGCATCGACACCTGTCACTGCCTGGCATCCGGCTACAACGTCGCAACACAGGCAGGCCTGCACGACACCGTGTGCCTGTTGGATAACATTCTCGGGCTGGAGAATATCCCTGTGTTTCACGCCAACGATTCGAAAACGCCGCTCGGGTCGCACGTGGACCGTCATGAACATATCGGCGACGGCTATATTGGAAAGGAAGGGTTTCGTAGAATCCTGTCCCACCCGAAACTCCGCGGGAAAGCCTTCGTCGCGGAAACGCCATACGACAACGAAGGCGACGACTTACGAAACGTCGAAATGCTCAAAAGCCTATGCCGGAAAAGCCGTACGATCACAAAGAAATTGAGTTGAAGTGGCACGATCGGTGGAAAGACGACGCCGATCTGTACGCCTCCGACAGCCAATCGGCCCGCCCCAAGTACTACGTCGTAGAGATGCTTCCGTATCCCAGTGGCGCCTTGCATATGGGCCACGTGCGGAATTATTCGATTGGCGATGCTCTGGCCCGCTACATGTGGATGCGCGGCTATGACGTCTTGCACCCCATGGGTTGGGACGCTTTCGGGTTGCCGGCCGAAAATGCAGCTCTGAAGCGTCGCCGTCACCCGCGCGAGTGGACGCTCGACAACATTCAGGTCATGAAGCGCCAGATGAAGCGCATGGGTTTCGGTTACGACTGGACTCGCGAGATCGCGACCTGCGAGCCCGAGTACTACAAATGGAACCAGTGGTTTTTTCTGAAAATGCTGGAGCGCGGACTGGCTTATCGCAAGGAGGCTCTGCTCAACTGGTGTCCGGAATGCGGCACTGTGCTGGCCAACGAACAGGTGGTGAACGGCTGCTGCTGGCGGCATGAGACTACGCCCGTCGAGCAGCGTGCTCTGCAGCAGTGGTTCCTGAAAATCACGGCTTATGCCGACGAGTTGCTGAGAGACACCTACGACGCGTTGGAAGGCGGGTGGCCCGAGCGTGTGCTGACCATGCAGCGCAATTGGATTGGGCGCTCCGAAGGGACCGAGGTGGATTTCGCGCTGGAGGGAACCAGTGAAAACATCCGCGTGTTCACCACCCGAGTGGACACCATCTTCGGCGCCACGTGCGTCATCGTTGCTCCGGAGCATCCGTTGGTGGAGAGCCTGATCGGGCCGGAGTTGAACGATGCCTTGAAGGCGATGGTGGATGCCCGTGCGCGGAAATATCCGGGCGATCTCGAAAAGGAAGGCCTGTTCACCGGCAGGTACGCGGTCAACCCGTACAGCGGCGAGAGGGTCCCCATCTGGGTCGGCAATTTCGTACTGATGACCTACGGAACCGGAGCCATAATGGCGGTACCCGCGCATGACCAACGGGATTTTGAATTCTGCCGACAGTACGGCATCTCGATTCGCCCCGTAATCCGTCCGGTAGAAGGCGCCTTGGCAGACGCTGCAACGATGAAGGAGGCTTTCACCGAGTACGGCATTACGGAAAACACGGGGCAATGGTCGGGTCTGCCCAGCGCGCTGGCGAAGAAGGAGATGACCGACTTCGCCGAACAGCGAGGCTTCGGCAAAACTGCAATCACCTATCGCATCAAGGACTGGGGCGTTTCGCGGCAGCGATATTGGGGTACTCCCATCCCGGTGATTCACTGCGAGAGGTGCGGCATGGTGCCGGTACCCGAGAATGAGCTGCCGGTCTTGTTGCCGCCGAAATTCGAGATGACCGGCAAAGGGCGATCGCCGCTTGAGAATGTGCCCGAATTTCTGAATGTGAACTGCCCGAAGTGCGGCGGCAACGCGCGCCGTGAGACGGACACGATGGACACGTTTGTCGATTCGTCCTGGTACTTTTATCGCTACTGCGACCCGCATAACAGGAACGCTCCGTTTGATCCGGCGAGTATCGCCAAGTGGTTTCCGATGGATCAGTACATCGGCGGCGTGACGCACGCCATCCTGCATTTGATGTACTCGCGGTTCTGGACCAAGGTGATGCGCGATATAGGCCTGATCCAGAACAGCGAGCCGGCGAGAAATCTGTTTACTCAGGGCATGGTCTTAATGGGCGGTTCTGCGATGTCGAAGTCGAAAGGCAATGTCGTAGACCCCGAGGAGATGGTCGAGAAGTGGGGCGCTGACACATGTCGCCTCTTCGTGTTGTACGCTGCGCCGCCGGAGAAGGATATGGATTGGCAGGAGGCGGCTGTTAGCGGGCCGCACCGCTTCCTGGAGCGCGTGTATCGCTTTGTGACCACAAACCTGCATCGCGCCAATCATCCGGCTACCACGCCCAGTGATGGCGACAAAAGGGCGATTCGGAAATTGCATCAGACGGTGCTCAAAGTCACTGGCGATTTCGATAACCGCTGGCACTTCAATACCTCCATTGCGGCGTTAATGGAATTTGTGAACGAGTTGTACGACGTCAACAGGGAGATGACCTCCGCATCGATTCCGGAGGTATTGGAGAAACTAACGCTAATGCTCGCCCCGTTTGCCCCGTTCGTGGCGCAAGAGTTATGGGAGCAGCTAGGCCGCACCGGTCCAGTCTTCCGCCAGCCCTGGCCGGCGTACGACGAGCAGCTCGCCAAAGAGGACGCGGCGGAGATACCCGTACAGGTGAACGGGAAATTACGCGCGCGGATCATGGCCGCGTTTGGAACGCCAGCCAAGGAATTAGAACGGCTCGCGCTCGCGGAACCGAAGGTTCACGCCTTTGTCGATGGCAAACACGTGGTGAAAGTGGTTGTGATACCCGACAAGCTGGTGAATGTCGTCGTGAAGTGAGCGGGGCCGAGGTCACCGGGGAAAGGCCGACTGCTCAGCTACGCAGGAAAGGGGATTCGGTTAGCTCGCTGGCAGTCCTTGTCTGGAGAAATTGTAATTCGAATGCGTCAAGTTTAGGCAGCGAGCCTCTCCTGTTCACAGCAGGCGTTGATTTCCGATTCAAGGCGCTCGAATGGTGTGTATAGTGCGAGCGCGGAGGTTGGACCTGTCGACGGGTCGGAAGCGGCGGTACTGCTGAGGACAGATCCGCGGGTTTAGTAATTCAGAAATGCGTTGTCCTGCTGGCGCGACTGCCGGGCTACGACCCAGTCAACTACCCGGTAGTGTCAAGTGTTCTGCGTAACTGATTTTCTCGCCTGTCAACCAACTGCCGCGTAGCGGCGGGTCATCTCCAGGGTGGAATGGCCCAGGATGCGTTGAAGCCGGAATACATCGCCCCCGTTTCGGATGTAGTTCAGAGCGAAAGTGTTGCGGAGGGTGTGGAAGCTGACGCGCACACCCGTGATGCCGAGTTGCTCGCCCAATCCCTTGAAACGTCGCAGAACGTTACGTTGTGTTTGGCGGGCTCCTTCCGCCGTGGGGAACATCAGGGGAAATTGGTGTGAGATGCTCCACCGATGGAGAACGCGCCGCATTTCGTAGGATATTGGAACGGCCCGTTCCTTGCGTCCCTTCCCCGTGACAGTGATCAAAAGCCCCTCCAGATCAACGTGGTCCCGTGTCAGTCCGAGGGCCTCTGAGACCCGCAGGCCGGTATCCAGTATCAATGAAAAAACGCGTAGAGGCGGTGATCCCCGAAGGTAACCGGCTTGCAGGAGATCAGCGCCCGCACTTGCACCTCAGAGAACGCGGCTATTACCTTGTCTTCTTCCCTGAGCCAATCCAGACGCAAGGGTTAAGAAATGATCGCCTCGTTACTGGCCCAGGTGAGAATGCCTTGATGCACGTGAGATATGTATTGATGGAAACGGCTGCGTTGCCGCACTTCTCACCTTTCAACTCCCGATTCGAGCTATGACGGATTGCCGGGTTTGACGGACTGAAACGAAAGCGCAGTCTGAAGCCCGGACGGAAGGCGTTGAAGCTGTGTCTATACCAGTTGACAGTTGCCGGGGTGACGCGTTTAACGTACATGCGTTCCCGGATCAATGGTTCAGTGTGGTCCCAGAGATTCACGAAGCAAGCGTCCTTTCGTCGGTTTGCTTCGTTTCGTAAACAGCCGTAAGTGGCTGATTTAACTGGCTTTGGTCGGGCCGCCGGGATTTGAACCCGGGACCTCTTGCACCCCAAGCAAGCGCGCTAGCCAGGCTGCGCCACGGCCCGTAAGTTCTTAGTTTAGCGCACCCAAGACGTTGCCGCTCAGGCCGCCTGCAATGGTACCGCAGGTGCGTGCTGATCTTTTCCCAAACGGCTGAGCCGCTGCTTGGCCCTGGACTTGGCCAGCCGGAATTGCGTATCCGTCAGCTGCATCTCCGCACAGATCTGTTCCTTGGTCTGCTCTTCCAGGTAGAAGCGGCGAAGAATCTCCCGTTCCCGGACTGACAGCGTGTCCAGCATGTTCCGCATCAACTGTATGCGTTCGCGGTGGGCCAACGCATCCTCCGGCGTGTGACAATTGGCCCGCAGCGTGACCCACTGCTTCAAACAGCCCGAGAGCCGGTCGTGCCTCGCCCGCACACTGATCTTGGAGCACAGCGAAAGCCGCGCTACCCCGTGAATGTAGCTGGGTAGAGAGCCGGGGTCGCGCAACTTGCCGTCGCGAATCGCCTCGGCGACTACGATGAACATGTCGTGCACACGGTCCTCAAAATCATGAAATCCGATCTGACGCTTGAGAGAAGAAGACAGGATACGGAACACTCTATATAGTTGATCCAATCCGTCTGGATGTCCGTTACGGACATTATCTACCACGTCAGCGAAAGAGGGGAGCGGATCGGGGACGAGCGGCACAGAGAACATTTGGACCTCGCATTTATTACTCTATGCGGCGGAGCGGGGTAGGAAAATTCTCAGTGTTGCGTATTCCGAGGGCAACAAACCCGTAAGGCGTCCTACGGGTTATTATGTACGCTCAGGCCTGCATGGCCGGCGTTCGGGAGTTTCTAATGGGGCGGCCTGCCGCTCCGGTAAACCCTCGGGCCATAATCCAAGCTTTCTCCCAAAATGGGACGTGGATACGGCGGCTGAGGACATTAAATCCCGATCGTTCTATACGGATGAGCAGACGGTGATAGATCTGGATCATCGCCCATAAGCTCGATCGGCTTTCCGGGGCGATCAAATCCACCAACGGCATCGCAGCCTGATAGTACGATTCCGCGCGCGCCGCCTCGAATCCCATTAACTCCTCGAATCGAGGGGGCTTCTGACTTCCAGAGAGTGCCGCTGCGTGAATCCCGAACCGGGTTAGATCCTCCTCCGGCAAGTAGACTCGGCCCCGCTCCGCATCCTCTTTCACATCCCTCAGAATGTTCGTAATTTGGAACGCGATGCCGCATTTCTCGGCGAGTGCGAGCGCCTCGTCGGATTCGAATCCGAAGATGTGGATAATGGTCAGCCCCACCACCGAGGCCACGCGATAGCAGTAGCCGTAAAGTTCATCAAAGGTCCGGATGCGACGCGGCTCGAGGTCCGAGCTCACGCCCTCGATCATGTAATGGAAGTACCGGTGGGGAATGCGATAGCGCACAACCGCGTCGTAGAAGGCAGGCCAGACGGGATGCCCTGAAAAGCTTCCCTTCAGGGCGGCATCCAGTTCGCGGCTCCACTGCGCGATCGCCTGGGCGCGATCCGAACGGGATTCATCATCGCTGAGATCATCGCAGTACCGCATGAACGCATACATCGCGCAGATCGCGCGACGCCGCTCGGGCGACAGCAGAACGAAGGAGTAGTAGAAGTTGCGTGCGCGCCGGCGTGCCACCGAGGTGCAATAGGCAGTAGATTCCTGAAGTGTCATGCCGCTGCCCGCAACCACGCACGCCGCGCGATAGCGCTCAACAGCAAGCCGGCGCGCTCCACTTTCGATACAGCGGGGCGACGCGTCAGTACGTCGAAATTCTGGCGTTCGATCTTGTCGAGCACTCGCAGGCCGCCGCGGCTGAATAGTTCTAAGTCAATGGCCAATCGCCGGTCTACAGTATCGGCGAGTGGCAACCCTTTGATGAATAATTCCCGGGCGACGCTGACAACTTCGCGCATCACTTCAGCGAACGGCTGCGTGAATTTCGCAGCCTGTAAGTCATTGAGCGTATATCCGTGACGATCCATCACCTCGAGTGGGATGTAAACACGATCTTTCTGCAGGTCGACCGTAACATCCTGCCAGAAATTGGCTAACTGCAGCGCTGTACAGGTCGCATCGGAGAACGCCTGCCGTTCCGGGTCCGAATAGCCACACAGATAAAGCAGCAGGCGCCCCACCGGATTTGCGGAATTCCTGCAGTAAGCGAACAATTCGTCCCAGTTGCGATAGCGGGTGACAGTCTGATCCTGCTCAAAGGCAGAGATCAGATCGTCGAACGGATCGATCGGAACGGAGTGGCGTTCCACGGTACCGCGCAACGCTACAAAAACGGGGTGAGTTGCGCGGCCGGCGTACATCTGCGTGCAGCTGCTGCCGCCACCAGCCGAGCAGGCGCAGGCTTTCCCCGGTATCCGGAATCTCGTCACCCAAGTCATCGGCCCAACGGCAGAACGCGTATACGTTATAGAAGTCCTGATGGAGACGCCTGGGCAGGAGGAAACTGACGACGTGGAAATTCTCGTAATGATGTGTGGCTAGCCAGCGAGTGTAATCCAGGGATTCGGGTTCGTGCCAAACTCGGGACATCGCCTCGGGGGAGGCAACAAAGTCCTTAGGCCCGAGGTACGCGGGAGACATGCTCGCCCTTACGGGATGATGGCGGTCTTCATGTGGCCGTTGTGACTCATGAGATGCCGCATGACTTCCAGCAAGTTCGACAGCGGTTCGACGCGGTTCACAAAATCATCCGAGGTGATGCGCCCATCGCTCACCAATTCCAGCGCTTGTTGGATGTGCTTAGGCGTGTGATGGAAGCTTGCCTTGCAAGTCAGTTCGGAATAGTGCAGCAGGTTGGTGTCAAGGCTGATGCTGGTACCCGTTGGACACCCGCCGAAGAAGTTCACCGTTCCGCCGCGGCGCAACATGCGAACTGCCGCCTTCCATGCATCCGGCTGGCCGACGGCTTCGATGGCAATATCCACGCCTCTTCCGCCCGTGATGTCTTTGACCCGGGGTACCACGTCGGTGCCATCCTTCGCGATGAGACCTTCGTCGGCGCCCATCCGCGCGGCACGATCCAGCTGGCTCTGACGCCGTCCGATGGCGATTACGCGCGCGCCATACACTTTCGCCATGCGCACAAACATGGATCCTATGGGGCCCAAACCCAGCACGGCCACGTTGTCCCCCGGCCGGATGTTGGTCTCCTCCAGCCCGCGGAGAACGCACGCCAAGGGTTCCACTAAGGCCGCATCGCGGTAACCGACATGCGCGGGAAGCTCGTACATATTGCGTTCAACGATACGCCCCGGTATGCGGATGTACTCCGCGTAGGCTCCATTGTTGAACAACAGGTCGTCACACAGGTTTTCGAGGCCACGCCGGCAATAATAGCACTCCAGACACGGCGCGGAATTTGCCGCGACGACTCGCTGCCCTACGCGCCAGCCCTGGACGTCGCTCGCCCACCGCCACGATGTCACCGGCCAGCTCATGACCGAACAGCGCCGGCGGCACAATCATCCGCGCATGATAGCCGCGGCGGAAAACTTTGACGTCCGTGCCACACGTGAGCGCGGTCCTCACCCGCACCAAAACGTCGCTCGCCTCGATCGCCGGAACAGCCACCGGCTGAATCAATAAGTGCTCCTTTCCGTAGAGCACGGCGGCCATCATCTCAGTATTCAATTGGACCTCTGTGGCTGAACCACTATTTTCAATGATTGTTCGTTAGGATGCAACGCAAGTTCAATACCTCAGCGGATTTCGCCCAGCGGAACCCGGTTAGAAATCAGCTCTTCCACGGGAATGGCTCCGCTGAAGACCAACTCAGCGGACTGCTGCCTGCAAATCGATGGAGGCACTGTATGCGCCGAAAAGTGTACGCTCTCCAACGCAAATGTCGGCGCCCGAAACATCCACCCGCTCCTTGTGCGAGGTTTGAGCGAAGAGAAGTATACGGCTGCCCGGACGCGAGATACGCATCGCTTGCTCGACGATGTCTCGGGCCGATGCCGCAACGATCACCAGATCCGCGCCGCGATTCGCGGTCGCCTTCTGAATCGTATCTTCGAAATTCCTGCATCGCGTGGATCAAACGCCTGCTCGGCGCCGAAACGCTCCGAAAGTTTCCGGCGCGACTCAAACGTATCCGTGGCGAACATGCGTGCGCCGGTCCGCCGCATCAGCATGGTGAACATCAGCCCGATCGGACCTTGTCCCAGAATGGCGACAGTTTCGTCCGGCTGCGGGTCTGCCTGCACCACCGCCTTCAAACAGGTGTTGACGGGTTCAACAAAGGACGCGCGATCAAAGGAGACACCGCGCGGGGATCTTCTCGACGCCGTCCCGGACAATCCAGTCCATCACCCGAACATATTGGGCGAATCCGCCGCCCGCGGGCTCGCCGTAACCTGCCGTGATACCGACGCGCTTATAGCCGGGGCACTGGGCGTATAACTTGTGTTCGCAATAGAAGCAGTCGCGGCAGGGGACATGATGAAAGGCGATGACGCCAGTCGCCCGGTTGGAACCGCGTGACGCCCTCGCCCACCGCCGCCACAACCCCGGCTGTCTCATGCCCGAAGATGCGGGGAGCCGGCAACAAGTCATACTCGATCTTCTTGAGATCCGTGTGGCAGATGCCGCAGGCTTCCACGCGGACGAGAATTTCCCCAGGTCCGATTCGCGGCACGGGAACAGAGCTAACGCGATACCGTGCTCAGCACCGGTATATACTGCGGCGCGCATAGTGCCGGTCGCACTGCCGTATCCATCTGCGGACCGCTCAAAATCGACAGTCTGCAAGAAAATCTCCTAGTGACTTCGAAGCCAGGCGGCAACTGCGCGTCCAGCCTGAACAGCGCCGGTATACGCGACCACGGCCGCGCTAATGCGGACAGCACGATCCGCCCCCGGCTGAACCTGCCGTGGCGGTCGCGCATCCGGTTGAAGTCGATTTCGAAAGCTCTCGGCGGCGTTGTCCGAAACACTTTTTATGCAATAAGAAGGGCACATCCCAGACCTGAGCGCGGCTGGCCACTGCTGCCGCTTCCATATCTAAGACGCTAGCGCCCGTGGAACGCGAGTTCCTGTTTTTCCGCTGCGGTATTGGCCACACGGTTAACCGAAACCAGATCTCCCCGGCGATAAGCGGCTGCGGTATCCGGATCAGTTGCATGCGTAGGTCTTGGCGTGTTCCTTATCGATCACGGACCGAGGCGACAAACACGTCACCGGTGTTCAGCGCCGGATCGAGGGCACCACAAAATCCGGTGCTCACCACCACATCCGGTCGCAGGTGTCTCCGGCGACGATATCGGTGGCGGCCCCGGCCAGCTGCATGCCGGGTCCGTCCGCGACCAGGATAGCCCTATGCCCATTCAAGTCCGTTTCGCAGCAGAACTGCAATCCCCACTGAAGAGTACGCACGCGTTGTCGTGAACAGCAACCCATGAAATTCCCTAGCTTCGGCCGCGACAACGAGAATGGTCTTCACAGTAAGTTACTCCGGCTTAGCAATACCCATTCGCGCGAAACCATTCCACAGCTTTCCTCAGACCGCCCTCCGCTGCGCCTGGGCAGTATCCCAACTTCACGAGTCGCCTTATCGTGAGATACCCACATCTTCTTTCGCGCCATCCGCACCGCATCCAGAGGCGCACGCGGCTCAGTACCCGTCAGATAAGCCCAGCCGGTGCTGGCCAAGCCGGCCGCGAAAGCGACCCCATAAGGTATCCGAGACGCGGGGAGCCCGGACTCCTGCTATAGATGGCAAGATGCTGGAAGATCTCTCTGAGCGTCATGTTTTGGCGGCCCAGGATATACCGTTCCCCGGCCCGGCCGCGTTCCAATGCCAGAAGGTGCCCCTCGGCGACATCATCCGCATCCACTACGTTCAGTCCCGTATCCAGAAACGCCGGCATCCCGCCCCGCAGGAAATCGACCACCATCTTGCCGGTGGGTGTCGGCTTGAAATCGTGGTCGCCCACCGGCGCCGTCGGATTCACGATCACCACCTCAAAGCCCGAGCGAGCAAACTCCAGGGCGGTCTGCTCCGCCAGGAACTTCGATCGCTTGTACGCGCCCTGCATGTCCTCGATAGCGAACCGGCGTCGTTTCGTCACCGACTCCGGCAGGAGGGATGCCGATACAGCCCACTGTGCTGGTGTACACAACCCGCTCCACGCCGGCTTTCCGCGCCGCGCTAAGGACATTTCGTGTGCCTTCGACATTCGAGCGGTACATTCCCTGGTATCCCGCGCCCACAACCGGTAGTCCGCCGCGACATGGAACACCGCGCCACAGCCTTGAACCGCCGCATCGAGGGACTCGGGATCGCGCAGATCCCCGGCCACCCGCTCGACGTCCAGATCCTGCAATCTGGCTGCCCGGCCGGACCAGTGCCCGAACCGTATGGCCCCGTTCCATCAGCTTTCGCGCGACGTGCCAGCCCAAGAAGCCACTCGCGCCAGTGATCAGCGTCGGCTTCAAACGGGTCACGCCTGCGGACGCGGTCGACTCAGGCGACCGGGCCGCGCCAGCACGGAGCGGACTAACTCAGCAACCACGAGAGTGACTTGAAAGCTGTCGGTGAACTTCGAATTCAGGCCCATCGCCGCGGATGGCTCGAAACCGACATGCACCATGCAGTTTTCACAGCGCGGATCGTTACCGGGCCCATAAGACTGCCCACTGCGTATGGGTCATGAATTCTTCGAAGGTCTCGTAGTGCGCGTCGGTGATCAGATAGCACGGGCCTTTCCAGCCCAGCACGTTGTAGGTCGGGCTTCCCCAGACCGTGCAAGGCAGCTCGCGATCTCCCTTCAGAAACTCCGAGTACATCGGCGAGTTGATCACCGGGAAGCGCTTGGAGAACTTGTCGATGTCCTTGAACTTCTCGTAAATGTCATCGCGCGTCATAAAAATATCGCGATCATTCACGGCGGAGTAACCGTACGCCGGCGAGATGGTATGGCCGTCGACGCCGAAGCCTTCCAGATATTCGAACAACTGCCAGATCTCCTGCATGTCGGTCTCGCGATAGACCGTGGTGTTGGTCATCACCTTGAAGCCGTTCTGCTTCGCGATCTGGATGCCTTCCATCGCGGCCTGAAACACGCCGTCTCTCTCCACGCACAGGTCGTGCGTCTTCTCCAGGCCATCCAGGTGCACGTTGAAGAAGAACGTATCATTCGGCTTGAATTCGCGGATCTTCTTTTTGATGAACATCCCGTTGGTGCAGAGGATGATGTTGCGGCCGCGCTCGATCAACTTCTGGGAAAGCTCGCCGATCTTGGGATACAGCATCGGCTCGCCGCCGCAGATGGATACCGTCGGGGCGCCGCAATCGTCGGAAGCTTTCAGGCATTGCTCGAGCGACAATGTCTTGCGTAATCGTGTTCTCGTACTCGCGGATGCGGCCGCATCCCGTGCAGGTGAGATTGCAGGCGTGCAGCGGTTCCAGCATCAGCACCAGCGGAAAGCGCTTGTTGATCAGGAACGGATGCGGCTTGCGGTCTCATTGCCGGAGGAGACGTGCGTGTAGACGATCTTGAATGGATTCGAAGCATCGTTCGCCGGAGCTACCGTCTTCTGCCACTCGGGCTTGGGACGCATCTTGTTCTTCGCGATATAGCCGGCCATCCCGGCCACCATCGAAAGCGGTAATCTCATGCTCGATCTACTCCGAATTCTGACATTGTCTTGAGGTACGTCGAAAGCGCCAACAGCGGAAACGAGTTCCGGTATAGGTGATAAGTCAGATAGAACACCTGCGGAAAGCCGGTTCCTGTGAACAGATCCTCATGCCAGGTCCCGTCGTGCTGCTGCGTCTCAACAAGATATTCGAATTCCTTTCTTGACGCTGATGCTGGTGGTATCTCCGCCGGCGATCAAGCCCCAGCACGGCCCAGGCCGTTTGCGACGCGCGTGCTCGGCGCGAACGTACAAACCCGTGCTCCCGGTAGCTCTCGCAGCTCTCGCCCCAGCCGCCATCCGCGTTCTGAATGGAACGCAGCCACTCGCCCGCCGCGCAGAACGTAGGCTTCACGATCGCTCTCGCCCGCCGCCTGCAAACCACGCAGCGCCAGGAAAGTGCCGTAGACGTAGTCGACGCCCCAGCGGCCATACCAGCTACCGTCCGCTTCCTGAGTGCGGATCAGATACTCCACACCCCGGCGAATTGCCGGATGATTTTTGTCCAGATGCAGACAGAGGGCCTCCAGCACGCGTCCCGTAATGTCGGGGCAGGTCGGATCCAGCATCGCGTTGTGATCGGCGAAGGGGACAAAGGACAACAGCTTCATGTCGTTGTCCACATCGAATGCGGCCCAGCCGCCATCCGTGCTCTGCATGGCGAGCAGCCATTTCACCGCCCGGTCAATGGTGGCGCGGTGAGCATTGCGGTCCCCGGCCTTTGCATGGTGCAGAGCCAGCAGCACCTGCGCGGTATCGTCGATGTCGGGATAAAATTCGTTGGCAAACTCGAAGTACCAACCTGAAGGCTCTACATTTGGCCGCTTCACTGACCAGTCGCCCTTGCGCCGTACTTCTTTGGTCAGCAGCCAATCCGCGCATCGCGTCATCGCCTGCCGTGGCGCAAGACCGGACTCCCCGAGCGCATAAGCGGCAATCGCCGTATCCCACACCACCGAGAAGCAGGGCTGGAAGAAGAAGCGCCCGTTCTCGTTCACCATCAGGCCATCGAACTTTGCCTGCGCTTCAGCGCGATCCGGGTGGTCCGGCGCATATCCAAGCAAATCCAACGCCATGATGACGTACTGCATGGATGGATAAATCGCGGCTAGACCGTCCGTGTACCGGGTGCGCTCCAGGATCCAGCGTTCGGCCCGGCGGATCGCGCGATTGCGGATGGACTTGGAACCGTAACGCGACCACCACTTCAATCCCCGGTCGAGTGTCAGGAACAGGTTCCGCCAGGAGAACAGCTCCTTGTCGAACTGAAAGGTAACTGGGACTCCGGGCGTGAACAACTCCTGCAAAGTAAAGCCGGCGGGAACCGGTCGAGCGGGGTTCATCGAGTGCACGATGGAGAGCGGGATTACGATGGCCCGCGTCCATGAGGACATCTCGTAGATGAGATTTCCGGCCAGAATCAGCTCAGGCGGTATCGAGGGCGTGCCTTCCCGTGGGTAGAGATTGAACAGGCTGAGATTGACCTTGACGTAGCTGTTGGCGGCCTGAATGCCGCCCATCTCGAGGATCAATTCCCGCGCCGCCGCCAGCCGGTGGTCGTCATACGCGATTCCGGCAATCTTCAGAGCAAAATAGGCCTTGACCGTGGCGCTGATCTCGGCTGGACCGCCGTGAAAGATATTGAATCCGCCATCGGAGAGCTGCCGATCAAGGATCGCCTGAACCGCTTTTTCAACGAGTGGCCGGGTAGGAGGATTCCACACACCATTCACCGGCGGATGCAGCCACAACTGCAGCAGGATGTAGTCGGATTCCAGGGTCGAGTCTGCCGTGAGATGCGCCGACCAGTATCCCTGCTCTTTTTGCCGGTCCAGTAAGGCGCCGGCAGCACGGCGAGTGGCTTCAGCGCAGGCCGACGATAAGGCGCCGGCTAATTGAACGCTCGAACTCATATCGTGGCGTTGGAAATAGTCGTTAATTGAAGCGTCGATTCCAGACCCGCGGGGAGCGAGAACCGGACATCTTCTTCTTTGAGTTCCACTTCTTCTACTTCATGAAAATTGTGGTGGTCCCGTAGAGTAGTCCAACAATTCCTGAACCAGGTGCTCCGGGGCGGAAGCGCCCGCGGTGACCGCCACCGTTTTTACATCTCGGAGCCAATTCGGACTGACATCCCGCTGATCGTCCACCAGATAGGCCGGAATGCCCGCTTGCTGGCAAACCTCTACCAGCCGTCGCGAGTTAGAGCTGTTTTGCGAACCGACCACCAGTAACGTCTCACACAGTGGCGTAATGGCCTTCACCGCCAATTGCCGATTTTCCGTGGCGTAGCAGATATCCTGAGCAGCAGGGCTCTTGATTGCCGGAAATCGCTCTTTTAAGCGCGCCACGATATCCCGCGTCTCGTCCAGACTCAGCGTCGTCTGCGTGATAAACGATACGCGCGCTGGATCTCTGACCTCCAGCTTGTCTACGTCTTCCACCGATTCCACTAGTACCGTAGATTCGGGCGCCTCTCCTAAAGTTCCGACTACTTCGTCGTGATCCTTGTGACCAATCAGAACAATCGTGTGATTCTGGCGGGCGAATTTCACCGCCTCCAGATGCACTTTGGTAACCAGCGGGCAAGTGGCGTCGATCACCTGCAACTCCCGCCGGCGCGCCTCTTCACGCACTGCCGGGGAGACGCCATGAGCGCTGAATATTACGCGCGAGCCTATTGGAACTTCGCCTAATTCATCAACGAATATCGCGCCCGCCTTTCGCAGTTCATCCACAACGTGACGATTGTGCACGATCTCTTTGCGGACATAAATCGGCGCGCCATACAGGTTCAGAACGATTTTCACAACATCGATCGCCCGCACCACTCCAGCGCAAAAACCACGCGGCCGCAGCAGCATGATTTTCTTGTTCCCGAGTTCCGGCGAAGTACTAGTGTCGTCTCGCATAGGGAAACTAAGATTATAGCAGTCCTCCGGATTTAGGGGACCGGGAGTTCGAGCTAAATGAATAATTCTTCATGGGTTACACGCACGTTAGATGCGGCTCTTGGAGCCCCAGAGCCGGTGTATACTGATCACACTTGAAAGAAGCTCACATGAATACTTCCGACCGCCGCGACTTCATAAAGGCAGCCAGCGCGAGCGTCGCCGCTGCCGGTTTGTTCTTAGGTTCAGCAACTGAAGTGACAGCGCGCCCGCTCACCGAAAAAGACAAACTTGCCCGCATCGCCTCCAACTGCTGGCCGTTGCGTTATTTGTTCAAGACACGCAGCACGAGCCGGGGACCCAATGCCCAGGCCGAAGCCATGAAAAAGAAGTACGGGGAAATCACGATGCTGGATTTCCCCCAGTACACCAAGGACACCTTCCCAGGCGTCTGGCACATGGACCTTTTTTCGGGAGTGTTCGGCGACTTCTCCGATGACAGCATGTATGCCCAGAGCAGCATCGATGTTAACGGGAACGCACGAACTAACTATGAATTCGATCCCTCCAGTGCCTCCGGCAAGAAATGGCTCGGCCGGCTGGCCGATAAGATGGCGGCGTGCGGAGTGAAGTGCCATCACATTTCGAATAATGCTCCGCGCGATATCTGCGATCTGGATGCTGAAAAGCGAAGGGCCGGTATCGTGGTCGCGAAGAAGTGGCTGGACGGAGCCGGCATGCTCGGCGCCAAGTCGATGCGCGTCAACACGGGCGGCCCCAGGATCGCTCCGCCGCCGCTGGCGACGGCGGATTACCCAAAGAACGATGAGATTGTGAAATACATGAGCAACGCGATCGAGTCGTTCAAGGAGATGGCGGATTACGGCGAAAAGGTCGGAACTAAGGTGACCATCGAGAATCACTGGGGCTTGAGCGCGAATCCTATGAACGTCAGGGCCATCCTCGACGAGGTGAATCATCCGTTCTGTGAAGCGTCGCCGGACTTCTGCAATTGGGAACACGACTATCTGCTGTATCACGGACTTCAGGCCCTGGCGCCCTACGCCCACACCACTGTGCACGCCAAGTATTGGAATCGCTGGAAAGAGAACGATATTCAGCGATCGGTCAAGATCATGACCAACGCCAGGTACATGGGCCTCTTCGCTCTGGAGTACGAGGATGGTCCGTGGGACGGGGTGGAAGGGGCAAAGTACGTGATGAAGGAAGTGCTCGCGGCCTTGTAACGCTTCAACCTGGCGGGGGCGTTCAGCGCTGAGCCGCCACTGCGGCCCCGGCTACCTGCCGCAAGACATAGGGCAGAATGCCGCCGTTACGATAGTATTCCACCTCTTGCGGCGTATCGATACGCACCGTGACTTCGAACGTCTTGCTGGTTCCATCCGGAGCCGTCGCCGTTACGGACGCCCTCCGGGTGGCCGCGATTCCCTCCGCCACACCGTGGATCTCATAGGTCTCCCGACCCGTAAGGCCGAGCGAATCCCGGCTTTCGCCCGTCGTGAACTGCAACGGCAATACTCCCATTCCCACCAGGTTCGAACGGTGAATGCGCTCGAAACTCTCGGCAATGACCGCGCGTACACCTAACAGCAGGACACCCTTTGCCGCCCAATCGCGCGAGGAGCCGGACCCGTACTCCTTGCCGGCGACGATCATCAACGGCGTGCCGGATTCCGCATATCGCATCGCGGCGTCGTAAATGAACATTTTCTCGGCGGATGGAACATGGGTCGTCCAACCGCCCTCGGTCCCGAGCGCCAGCAGGTTGCGCAATCGGATGTTCGCCAGCGTTCCCCGCACCATCACTTCATGATTGCCACGCCTGGAGCCATACGAATTGAAGTCTGACGGCTTCACGCCGTGCTCGATCAGATACTTGCCCGCCGGACTATCCACGGGGATGTTTCCAGCAGGAGAAATGTGATCCGTGGTCACGGAATCGCCCAACATCGCGAGAACATGCATCCCGGTGAAATCCTTCACCGACGTCGCGGGATCTACCATGTCATCGAAATACGGCGGGCCGCTTGATATACGTCGAGTTCGGATCCCAAGCAAAGCTGTCTCCAGTAGGCACCTTCATCGACCGCCAGTTCAGATCGCCTTCGAACACCTCCGAATACTGCTTCTGGAACATCTCGCCTCGTACCGATTTCCGCACCGCGGCATCGACCTCTTCGGGCGTGGGCCAAATATCGGCGAGGTAAACCTTCTTGCCTTTCTGATCGACGCCCAGCGGTTCGCGCGCGATATCCACGTCCATGCTGCCGGCCAGCGCGTAGGCGACGACCAGCGGGGGAGACGCCAGGTAATTGGCGCGAACCAGCGGATTGATGCGGCCTTCGAAGTTGCGGTTTCCGCTCAATACCGCGGCCACCACCAGCTTCTCTTTCGACACCGCCGCGGCTACGTTATCCGGCAGCGGACCGCTGTTGCCGATACACGTCGTGCAGCCGTAGCCCACGAGGTGAAACCCGAGCTGCTCCAGGTAGGGAACCAGCCCCGCATCTTCGTAGTAATCCATCACCACTTTGGAGCCCGGCGCCAGACTGGTCTTTACCCACGGCTTCACCTTCAGCCCGCGCTCCACAGCCTTCTTGGCCAGCAGCCCCGCCGCCAGCATCACCGAGGGATTCGACGTATTCGTGCAACTGGTGATGGCGGCGATCACCACCGACCCATCCCGCAGTTCGAAGGAGTCCCCATTCTCGCCTACCGTGGTGCAGCGCTGTTCCTCGCCCAGCGTGCTGAGAAAATTCTTCTTCACATCCGGCAGATTGATGCGATCCTGCGGACGCTTCGGCCCGGCCACCGAGGGCACGACGTTCTTGAGATCGAGTTCGAGCGTATCCGAGTAAACCGGATCGGCCGCTCCCGCCATCAGAAACAGCCCCTGCTCTTTGGTGTACGCCTCCACCAGGTCGATCGTACTCTGAGGCCGGTTGGTCATGCGCAGATAGTCGAGCGAAGCCTCGTCGATCGGGAAGAAGCCGATCGTCGCGCCATATTCCGGCGCCATGTTCGCGATCGTGGCGCGATCCGCCAGGCTCAGAGCCTTGACTCCAGCGCCATAGAATTCGACAAACTTGCCGACGACGCCTTTCTTGCGCAGCATCTGGGTGACGGTCAACACCAGGTCCGTGGCCGTAGTGCCGGCCGGCAGCTTGCCCGTCAGCTTAAAGCCAACCACGGGAGGCAACAGCATCGAGATCGGCTGCCCCAGCATGCAGGCTTCGGCCTCGATGCCGCCCACACCCCAGCCCACCACGCCGAGTCCGTTGATCATGGTGGTATGCGAATCGGTGCCCATAACGGTGTCGGGATACGCGACGGGAGCGCCGGCAGCCGGAGGAATCGGAGAACACTACGTGCGCCAGGTATTCGAGGTTCACCTGGTGCACGATACCCGCATCGGGCGGCACCGCCCGGAAGTTCCGGAAAGCGGTCTGACCCCAGCGGAGCAGCGAATATCGTTCCTGATTGCGCTGAAATTCGAGCAGGGCGTTGATGCCGAAGGCTTGCTTGGACCCGAACTGATCCACCTGCACGGAGTGGTCGATGACGAGATCCACCGGGATCAGCGGATTCGCGAGTTTCGGATCGGCGCCCATGGCTTGAAGTGCGTCGCGCATGACTGCCAGATCAACGACGCATGGCACGCCGGTGAAATCCTGGAGCAGCACGCGCGCGGGCCTGAATTGAATTTCCTTCAGGGGCCCGGCGACAGTCCAGCGGGCCACATACTCGATGTCCGGAGGCCGCACCGTGCGGTCGTCTTCAAACCGCAGGAGATTCTCAAGAAGAACTTTGATGCAGTACGGGATGCGGTGGATACTCGCGACACCAGCCTTTTCGAGTGCCTCCAGGCGATAAATTTGGTACTGCTGATCTCCCACCTGAAGCGTTGAAAGTGCGCCAAAACTGTTCTTACTTGCCATGCTTACTACAGTTTACCTAAGGCACCGGGGAGCTATCGTCATATTCCTGGTAACTTTTTCCAGCACTGGCCCTCGCGGAACCGGCAATCCGCATGCAAATATAGGGATCGGAATGGACCATTACGCTTGGCGTGTGCGCGGCAAACCGGTTGAAGTCCGGTTGAATCTGCCCATGCTGCGGTACATGGTCCCATGGATTCGTGATCCTGCATTGCACTCGACGGAAGCCTTCGGTCTCCTGCTGGGACGTATCAGGCGGAGATGGGGTCGCTTCATCATATCAGTCGAAGATTTCGAACCATTCGACCCGGCCAAGCTCAGCGGACGCCCTCACGCGCCGCGAGGCACCGAGCTGAGTGTAGTAGGCCTATACCGCCGCCGTGCCGGCGATGAACTGAAGCTCGACCGGCTGGATGCCTCCTTCATCCAAAGCGCGTTCACGCACCCCGGTATGGTGTATTTGGTAGTCGCAGCCGCTCCTGCGGGACCCGACCGCGCGGCGTTCTTCATCCAGGAGCATGGTGACGTGCACGGGTACGCGAACTATGGAGAATTCCCATTTGATCCTGAGTACTTGTCGGGCCCGGTGCTGGATCGGCCTGCTCGCTGGAGGTGGATCCCCGCGGCCGGCCTGGCTGCGTGTTTATTAGCCCTGGGTTACTGGTTCATGTGGCTGCAACAGCAGCCGGCGCCCGCCGTCTCCGCCGCACCGCCACATCCTCCACCTCAGACCGCGGCTCCAGCGCCTGAGCAAGCGGCAAAGGCGATCGAGGAGCCACCGGGTTCCCCATCCCGGCCAACCGCAAAGCATCGCGTCGCGAAGAAACGCCGTAGGGCACGCTGACCGCCGTGTTTACTCGCCAGACTTCAGGCCTAGCGCGTTCTCCACTGTCATCTGAAGACCCGCTTCCAGCGCCTCTGGCGTAATGCCGGCCGAATGGGGTGTCAATACAACGTTAGGCAATTTCGTTAGCGCATGCCCCGCGGGCAGAGGTTCTGTGGCAAATACGTCGAGCCCCGCAGCCGCGATCCGCTTCGTTGAGAGCGCCTCAATGAGAGCCGGTTCATCCACCAGGCCGCCGCGCCCGGTATTGACCAGGATCGCAGTATTTTTCATCAGGTCGAACTCTCGCGGACCGATCATGTTTTCGGTCTCGGGCGAGAGGCGCACATGCAGGCTGACCACGTCGCTGGCGCTTAACAGTGCATCCAAGTCCACGAGATCGAAGCCAAGCGCCGGATTCGGATGCAGAGTCCAGGCCATCACCCGCATCCCGATTCCTTGACCGAGTTGGGCGAAACGGCGTCCAATCGCGCCGAGCCCGATCACGCCCAACTTTTTGCCGCTTAATTCCACGCTCTGCCCGCGTGGCCACTGCCCGCTCCGTACGGCGGCATCTTGGGCGGGGATCATCCGGGCTGTGGCTAACATCAGCGCCAGCGCATGCTCGGCAACGGAGGTGGCCGAGACCCCGGGCGTGCTGGCGACTCGAACGCCATGCCTTTCGGCCGCAGCGAGATCGACGTGGTCAGTTCCGGTACCCCAGATCGACAGGATCCGCAACGTGGGGCAGCGCTCAAAAACTTCGGCCGTAAACTTCGATGATGAGCGGATGTTGATGACTACACGCGCGTCCTGGATCCGTTCTATCAGCCTTTCAACAGAACCCGGAAGTGTATCGAAATGTCGGACCTCCGCTGCGCCCAGCAGTCTCTGGAATGCCGGGCTGGTAGCGAGGACAGGTGGCGAATCATCGGGAATAACGACGTCAGCCATAACGCATCAAAGTTCTGGGATTGAACCGCGTCTCAGCGCGCGGCCCGGTCAGGAATGTAGCCTTCCTGCTGACCGGGCCGCGATCGCTAAGCGGTCGATGGGCTACTGAAACACCTGTCGATTTCGAGTCCGCAGCACAGCCGGAACGTCGACATCGTCGAACTCCATGGCGGGTTCCGCCTTCGCCGCAGGTGGCGCCTGTTCCGTTGCCTCTTCGGAATACGCGGGCTCCACCGGTTCAGACATTTCGTTCGCCGCAGGCACTGGCGCAAGCCGCGGACCCGCCGACGCCGACGCTGCCATCGATTTGCCAGCCTCCGTGGGAGCCTCGCGCTGGAAGCCCGTCGCAATCACGGTGATCTTCACTTCATCCTTCAGCGCCTCGTCCACCACAACGCCGAAATTGATCTGCACGTCGTCGTTTTCGGCGGCGTGCCGGATCAGGGAACACGCCTCGTTCACTTCGTGAATGCCCAAATTGCTGGAAGCCGTGATGTTGATGAGAAGACCGCGCGCGCCGTGTACGCCACCCGATTCCATCAACGGCGAGTTGATCGCCATCTTAGCCGCCTCCACCGCCGCGTTCTCGCCACGCGCGGAAGCCGTGCCCATGATGGCATGACCCATTCCGAGCATGATTGCCCGAATGTCGGAGAAATCGCGATTGATGAGACCCGGCGTGGTAATGATGTCGCTAATGCCCTGCACTGCCTGCCGTAAGACGTCATCTGCCATTTTGAAAGCAGCGGAAAAGCTGGTGCCTCTCGGCGCGAGTTCCAGTAGCCGCTCGTTCGGAATCGTGATCACCGTATCGACCGTGGCCGCCAGGTCCGAGAGACCACGCTCGGCCGCTTTCATGCGGCGCGAACCTTCGAATCCGAAAGGTCTCGTCACTACCGCCACCGTCAGCGCGTTCAATTCCTTGGCGAGCGATGCGATCACCGGCGCTGCGCCGGTGCCGGTACCGCCTCCCAGACCTGCGGTGACGAACACGATGTCCGCCCCTTCCAGCATTTCGATGATGCGTTCCGTGTCTTCGAGCGCGGCCTGCCGCCCCACGTTCGGGTCCGAGCCGGCTCCGAGGCCGTTCGTCATCTTCGACCCGATAGTCAGTTTATTTGGCACCGTGGAGGCGTTCAAAGCCTGCAGGTCGGTGTTTAAAATGTAAAAGTCTACGCCGCCCACGCCTTCCGCGATCATGCGTGCCACGGCATTGGATCCACCGCCGCCGACGCCGATCACCTTGATCTTCGTCCCGGCCAGCGATTCATTCTGCATCACGAATTTCAAATCTTCCATCTCGATTCCCCTGTCCTTTCGTCTTACTACCGCAGCACCATGCCCATCAAACCCGGCGCTTTGCGCTTGGATTCGAAGCGCTTCTTCAGGCGGGCGGAATACATTGCCAATCCCGCCGCTGTTGTCCAGACCGGATTATCCAACTCTTCCGGCCAATCCTTAATCCCGGTGGCAAGCCCATTGCGCGACGAGCAGTTCAGTATGCTTTCGGCGGCATCGCACAGCCCATTCAGCAGCGAGCCGCCCCCGCACAGCACCACTCCATCGAGCAAAGCCTGCTCCATCCCCGCTTTAGAAATCTCGGCGCGGACGAAGCGGAGCATCTCCACTGCGCGGGCCTGTATGATGTCATTCAGCTCGCGCCTTAGCACCTCGCGTTTCGGCCGGCCCTCGGCGGACGGCAATTCCACCAGGCTGTTCTCGCCGGTCAGTGCCGCAACAGCACACCCATACTCATGTTTCATGCGCTCCGCGTCTTCGTACGAGGTCTTCAGCACCCACGCGATATCGCGCGTAAAGTGGTCCGACCAGACCGGCAGTGCCGCAGCGAGCATCAGCGCTTCGCCATCGAATACGGCCAGGTCGGTGGAATGCATGCCGAAGTCAATCAGCGCTACGCCGCGCCCCCGATCCTCCGCGCCTACTGCGGCGTAGACTGCGGCGATCGGCTCGAACACCGTCTCTTCGACAGCTAAGTGCGCCTGGTGAACGGCATCCACTAAGGCATCATGTTCCTGCGCCGACGCTGTAATGGCATGAACGTTTGCTTCCAACCGCGCGCACGTCGCCCGCCGCGGGTTGCGATATCCCGCGCGCCCGTCCAGCACGAAATCCTGTGGGAATACGTGCAGCACCATCCTGTCGTGCTCCAGGCGTACCCGAGTAGCACGGTCAATGACGAACCGGACGTCGTCCTGCTGCACTTCGCGCATGTGGCCGAACTCGTACACGCCGCGCGAGTAAGCGCCCTGCACCGTGGCGCCGCCCATGCCCACCACGCAAGCGTCCACCAGGCGATGCGCGCTGCGTTCGGCCGCTTCAATCGCCGCCCGCATTGAACGTGATACGGCCGCGGCGTCCGAGAGCCGGCCCTTGTTCCATCCCTCCGATGCCGCTTCCCCGTACCCCAGGAATCGCAGGCGCGAATCCTCCAGGGCGCAGATAACGCAACGGGTTCGCGAGCTTCCGGCATCTAAACCGACTGCGATTTGAGTATTCCTGTGCACTGCTTAGCCCCTCTCCTGCCACCGAAAGGTCCGTGTCAACGCCCCTCCACCACGGTGATGCGATCGTCGAGTCGTAAATCCAGCGTCGTCGCGCCGGGCAACCGGCGCTGAATGTCCGCGTAATGATCTACGAAGTTCTGAAGACGCCCCGAAAAATTATGATCCCCCATCCACAAAACAACTGCGCGATTTTCCGCTCGTGCCGTCACCTTGATGTTTTCCCCGTCGCTGACGTCCACCTCAGAAACTCGCTGGCCCAGAGGGCCGATCTCCTGCATCAGAAGCGTCAGCCGCCGAACTTTTTCATGTCGCGTGTACTGCGGTTCATCAGCCCGGATGCCGATCATCACCGGCAGCACGAAACGCGAGCGCGGCGGCTGTTGCAGGATAGTGCCCTCGGCGTCGATCAGTCCCACACGCGCGGAGCGGTCCATCTGCAGGTGAACATAAGCCACGGGTTGTCGCTCATGCACCCTCACAAAGATGTGGTTCGGCCAGATTCTCGAGATCGAAGCGTCCTTCACCCAATCCACTTCCTTCAGCTTCGCCCGGCGCTGCTCCAGCGGCAGTAAATAGATGCTTCTTCCAAAATCCGGGGCGAATACGCGCAAGATCTGCATGCGCGAGGCATAGCGGGCGCCTTCCAGTCGCAGACTCGGACTCTGCAGGCCGAAGTCGGGCGATACGAACCGGAATCGGGGGTCACGCACCAGATACCGCTCGGCGCGGTTTAATCCATATAAGCCGCCCACCAGCAGCACGCCCGCCACCGAGATCCGCGTACCGTATTCGAGCATCGAGATCCAGGACCGCGGTTTAGAGGCTGAAACGGATCCTGATTTGCGTGCCATTAAGCCGCGCCCCGTAGACGTTCCAAAATGCGGTCACCCGCCTGCCAAACATTCCCGGCGCCCAGCGTCATGATCAGATCGCCGGATTGAGCGTCCTTCGTTGCGCCATCCACTGCATGGTCGATGGTGCCCGCATAGTGTACTCCACGATGGCCATACGCTCGCATCTTCGAAGCCAGCTCCGTCGACGTTACGCCTTCGATCGGCTTCTCGGAAGCGGCGTAGATATCAAGCAGGTAGACCTGGTCCGCCTGATTGAAGGAGCGTGCAAACTCGTCCATCAAGGCGAGCGTGCGCGTGTACCGGTGCGGCTGGAAGATCGCGAGCAGGCGGCCGTAGTCGCACTGTCGTGCAGCGGCCAGGGTAGCGCGAATCTCGGTCGGATGGTGGCCGTAATCGTCGATCGACAGTTATGCCGCGCTCTTCCCCGCGCTTCTGGAATCTTCGATCCACGCCGGCGAACGATGCCAGCGCTTCACGGATCCGGTCCGGCTGTACATCCAATTCCAGAGCGATCGCAATCGCCGCGGAGGCATTCAGTACATTATGAAATCCAGGGACCTTGAGATGGAAGACGCCGAGATCCGCGCCGCGCGCTCTCAGCCGGAAATCGCTTGAGAAGTGCCCGCACTCAGAATCCACAATCGAAATATCCACTTGAGTGCCTGTGCCGTAGGTGATGATGCGCCGGTTGATCTCCGGCAGCATCTGCTGCACGTTCTCGTCATCGAGGCACAGGATCGCCGCCCCGTAGAACGGAATCCGATTGATGAAATCGCGGAAGGCCGCCCGGATCTCTTCGATCGACGGATAGTGGTCCAGGTGTTCCCGATCGATGTTGGTGACCACCGCCAGAATCGGCGAGAGCTTCAAGAACGAACCGTCGCTCTCGTCCGCTTCCACCACCAGGAAATCGCTGTGCCCGACGCGAGCGTTACTGCCGCCCATCGTCGCCACGCGCCCGCCTACCACCACCGTCGGGTCCAGTCCGCATTCGCTCAAGATCGTGGCCACCATCGAAGTAGTGGTCGTCTTTCCGTGGCTGCCGGCGATGGCGATGCCATACTTCAGCCGCATCAACTCCGCCAAAAGCTCTCCGCGCGGGATCACGGGGATCCCCAGGCGCCGCGCTTCTCCTACTTCTGGATTGCCCGTATCGACAGCCGAGCTGACCACGACGGCGTTCGCCGAACCCACATTGCCCGCTGCGTGTCCCTCGTACACCCGGGCGCCCATGGCTGCCAGCCGCTCTGTTATCGGAGTCAGCTTCAAGTCGGATCCACTGATCGTGTAACCGAGGTTTAACAGCACTTCGGCGATACCACTCATCCCGATGCCGCCGATTCCCGTGAAGTGGAAGTGCTGCTGCTTAAAGAACACTTTTACCTTGTATTGTTTCGGAGTTCATGCGTAGTGTCAATGCTTTCGGCCGCTGAAATGACATCTTGAATCACATAAAGACGGACGGGCGCCGCCTCGCCGGCCAAACGCACTCGCCATTCCCCCAGGTGCTCTCGGAAATCGGGTCCCAGGGGCTCCTCATCGTGAATCAGCAAGTGAGTAATTCCGCAGCGCCGCAGCTCCTCCATGGCCTCTCTGCGAAGATTTGGAACGGGAACGCCCGGCTCGCGTTCGGGCTGAGAGGTGAGCGTATGCCACTGGCCGGACGGAAGCTCCGCATCCAGCCGCATAGGAGGCGGCGGATCGGCCGGGCGGGTCAAGAACGAAACAAAGCCAACCGGGCCAGGCGCATTGATTTCAGCCTGAAGATACATGCCTTTGTGCACTGTCTGCCAGGATCGCCAGGAGGTCACCAGCCGGCCATCGGCAGCCAGACCGGCATCCCACGGATTCGGTTCCGCCTGGGTGCGCGTTCCGGAGAGTTCTTGAACCGTCCACATGCGGGCCGCGCCGGTAGCGACGATCCGCACCTTGTGGAGTTCCTGCGCCGGGAACCGAAAGGAGATTCGATCCATAGGCTGGAGGACCGTGTACAGCACGTCGTACATACGCTCGTTGAGCGCGCCGCCATAGTTCAAGAGAATGGTCCGATCGGTGTAGGAATTCATCACCGGCTGCGCCGTGTACACCACTCCCTCCGCGGGAACCTTGGCTTGCAGCAATCGCGCGAAGCGAACCTCCGGCGCGTACGTATCCAGAAACTGCTGCTCAGGGATGAGGCGCAAAGCTGCCGCGATCGGGAACCGCGTGATGCGCCAGTTGTAAGGAGCGCAGTACAGATTCAGGACCCAGGGCCAGCACGCGATGGCATTCAGTATCACCAGTGTTGCCGCCAGACGCGGCCAGCGTGCGAGCGTGATGGCCATGGACAGAGCGAGAAAGGGAAGAGCAGGAATCAGGAATCGCGTGCCGGCGTTCGAAAACCAGGGCAATCCAAAAAGTGCCGCTGCTCCTAACGCTCTACGTCCATGAGTATCGCGGATCGCCAGCAAACCTAGAGGCGTTAGTAAAAACGCCGGACCCAGCGTGCCTTGTAGCAGGCCACCGCGGATCGTCAGTTCAAGAGGAGTTCGCCAGTCGATGTGGAATCCGTTCAAATGCCGCATCCCCTCTCGCAGGTCATCTTCGAAAGAGATGTGGACGTATGGGTTGGGGAAGAGCCGGTTGAAAAACGGCGAGACCGGGTTATCGACTATGATCCAGTTCTTGATGAGCCATGGCAAGGCGACGATCAAAGCCGGTATCAAGAAGGTGATCACCGGCCGTAAGCGCCTCGTGCGCCAGAGAACGAGTGCTAGCGCGAAACCAATAGCGGCCGCGCCCGTGTACTTGATCGCGAAGCAAAAGCCCGCCATGAGTCCTGCGAGGATCAGGTACCGATCGGTACATCTTGCATCCCAGAGTTCCAAGGCATACCAAGCAGCAAACCCGGCGAACGCGAGGGCCACATCGACGTAGGCCGACGATCCATCCACCCCCACCACCGGCGCCACAAATACGAGAGCCGCGGCAATCACGCCCGCGGCCCCCAAACTGAATCGGTGGCCGTAGGCGATCAGCGACGCCGGCAAGGCCATCAGAAAGGCGCAATGCGTCAATGCCGCCGCGGAGTGCCGGCCCACCGAATACCCAACCAGAAACAGCATTTCGCATCCCTGCGTAAGGTTGGCGAATAAGTCGGTGGTGATCCGGGAAAAGCCTCCATGGGCCAGATACCGCCGCACCAGGCCAAGGTGATAAAAGCTTCCGTCGGGACTGATCTCCGGAGCCGCAGCGTTAACCAGATACACCGCTGCGAATGGCGCTGCGATCAGCCAGAAGTGGATTGGCACGGAGGTCCGCGATATCCGCCACTTGAATCCGTAACCGAATACCCCGCCGATCGTCAAAGCGCTGAGAACCAGCCAGGGAGTCCGCGCGAGTCCCAGGGCGCACAACGCAAATACAACCGTACTCAGACACGCCGCTCCGGCGCCAAACGATAGTACAAGGCGCTCCGTCATGCGTACGCCTCCAGAATCTCAGCGGCTCGCGAAGCGGCTTGCGGCTTGGCAAAGCGACGGGCCTCAGCGCCGAGTCTTGCGATGTCGGATGGAATCTCATACAGACGTCGGACTTCCTGAAAGAGGCGGTCGCCCGTGAAATCCTTGTCCAAGACCATATGCGCCGCTCCGGCGTTGACCAGCGCCTCGGCATTCTTCAATTGGTGCTGATCCGCCGCAAACGGGTACGGAACGAGAATCGATGCTTTTCCCGCAGCAGCAATCTCCGCCACGGTACCCGCGCCTGAACGGCTGACGATGATATCGGCGGCGGCGAAAGCGGCCGGCATATCCGCGATGAAGGCCACCACCTCGCCATTCACGCCAGCCTTCTTGAATGCTCGTGAAATCTCGGCGTACTGGGCGCTCCCGGTTTGATGGATCAACCGGATCGGCAATTTCGATCGGTGGAACAACCGCCAGCTTTCCTGTGCGGCCTGATTCAAGCGCATGGCGCCCTGGCTACCTCCGGTGATCAGGACGGTCACCGTGTCACCCACCGGTTTCGGCGGCAAGAGAAAGAATTCACGGCGCACGGGCATGCCTGACAGCTCCGTTCGCCCTTTCGGAAAGTAGGCGGCCGCTTCGGCAAAGCTCAGCAGCGCACGAGCAGCAAAGCGGCCGACATATCGGTTCGCCGCGCCCGGCATCGCGTTCGGCTCCATGATGATGATGGGCAGCCGGCGCAACAATGCCCGCCAGCACCACCGGCCCGGCTACGAAACCGCCCATGCTGAAGATCGCCGCAGGCCGATACTTCTTCAAATAATCGATGGACCGGCGAATCGCCGCCGGCAGTTGCTGCAGCGTCCGAAATCGCTTATTAAATCCAGCGCCCTTCAGACCACCCACCTCAATCCACTCGATCGGGAATCCGGCGGCAGGGACCAGCTTCGCCTCGAGACCGCGCTGCGTCCCGATGAACACAGGAGTATGACCGTGCTCCTTGAGCACACGAGCCACCGCCAAAGCCGGAGTGATATGACCTCCCGTGTGGCCGCCCGCCATGACGAAGTGGGCCGGCTGCTTCATCCGGAGTGCTCGCCAACGCTCAGCAGAATGCCAAGGCAGGTCAGCGTGCTGAACAGAGAACTACCTCCGGAGCTGATCATCGGCAGGGGAATTCCTTTCGTTGGCGCCATGTCGAGCACGACGCTCATGTTGATGAAGGCCTGAACGACGATTGCAGCAGTAACTCCCAGCGCAAGGTAGCGGCCGAAGTCATCGGGGGCCGTCCATACCAGCTGCATCCCTCGCCACAAGATGATCAGAAACCCGGCCAGCAGAGCCGCCGAGCCCCAGAGCCCGAGTTCCTCGCCCACAACGGCGTAGATGAAATCGGTGTGAGCTTCGGGCAGATAGAGGATCTTCTGCCGCCCCTGCATCAACCCGACGCCGAGCACGCCGCCACTGCCGACCGCGATCTTCGACTGCCTGGCCTGATAACTGGGGTCGTGAGCCGTTGCGGCACGGTGCATGTAGTTCTTCACGCGGCCAGCCGGATCCAGGCGGTCGAGAAGCTCACCATGCGGGTCGACGAACGCGACGATGCGTCCGAACCGGTATGGCTTGGACAGGATTGCACCCGCTCCCAGCAAAATGCCGACCGCCAGGGCCGCTGCGAAGTAGCGCTTGTCCAGGCCGGCGACGTAGAACACGGCGGCGGCCGTCAGCACCAATACTACTGCAGTTCCCAAGTCCGCCACCACCACGCAGGCAGCAAGGATAGCGATGGCCATCGCTGCCGGCAAAAGCGTGTACCGGTTGTTGATAAACCTGTGACGCAGAGTAATGAAGTAGGCAAGGAAGATGATGAGGGCCGGTTTGGCAAACTCGGAGGGCTGAAGCGAGAGCCCGGCGATCCGGAACCAACGATGATTCTTCGGATCGAGGAAGTACACCATTACCAGCATCAGCAGCACGACGCCGAGCGAGCCGAAAGCCCACGCCGGTGTCCGCATGACGCGGTAATCCATTTTTTTGAAATACATCAGGGCGGTGAAAGAGATGACGGCCCAGCCGAGTTGGCGAACAAAGAAATGGCTGCCTGAGCGGAACTTTAGTTCGGCTACCACCGATGACGCGCTATAAACGATCACCAGTCCCAGGGCGACCATGAACAAGACGGTGAAGAAGAGGGTCCAATCAGTTTTAAGTCGTTGCGCCATGCATCTGCTCCTCTAACCCAAAGACGATTTCTTTGAAAACCCGGCCCCGATGCTCGAAGCTGCTGAACTGATCGAAGCTGGCGCAGGCGGGCGCCAGGAGTACGGTGTCGCCGGCAACGGCTCGATCCTGCGCGGCCCTCACCGCGGTGGCGATGTCGCCGCACTGGATCAACGGCAGCGCTCCAGACAGATGCTCTGCGATCTTATCGGCCGCGGCGCCGATCAGCAGGGCTGCCCGTGCCTTCTCCCGAAGCGGCTCTCGCATCGGCCGGTAGTCACTGCCCTTATCCTTGCCGCCCAGAATGATCCACAGACCGCCGCGGAAGGCAGCGATGGACTTCAAAGCCGCGTCAACACTGGTGGCCTTCGAGTCGTTATAGAAATCGATCCCCGCAAGCTTGCGGACAAACTCGATGCGGTGCTCGACTCCCTGAAACGTCATCACCGCGGATCGAATCTGTCCGAGAGTCGCGCCGGCGATCAGCGACGCCGCGGCCGCGGCCATGACGTTCTCTACATTGTGCATCCCACGCAAAGGGATGTCGTGAACATTCATCAGCGTTCCGCCATTACTTACGATCTCGGATCCGCGCAGCCAGCAGCCTGGCTGTACGGGCTCAGCGCTGCTGAACCACACAACTCGGGCAGGAGTTCGCCCCGCGAATGACCTGGTTGTCGCGTTATCCCAATTCAAAATCGCGTGGCCCTTTTCGTTCTGAAGTTCTACCAGGCGGGCCTTGGCGGCAGCATAGTTATCGAAAGTCTCGTGCCGGTCAAGATGATTCTGCGTGATGTTGAGGGAGATACTTATTTGTGCGCTGAACCTATGGATTGTCTCCAGCTGGAAGCTCGAAAGTTCCAGGACATTCCACTGATCGGGACGCGACGTGTCGATCATCGCCGTGGGCGCGGTGCCGATGTTGCCGCCCACCTGGCAGGGGATGCCGCTCTCTTTCAGGATGTGCCCGATCAAAGCCGTCGTGGTCGTCTTTCCGTTCGAACCAGTGATGCCGATCACCGGCCCCTGCAGGTAGTAACCGGCCAACTCGACTTCCCCGATCACGGGCGCGCGCTTCCGGCGGCACGATGTTCACCGGCACGCCCGGCGAGAGCACGATCAGGTCGGCATTCAGAAACGCGTCCGGCGTCTGGCGCACCAATCGACTCCCCACGGCAACAGGCGTTCGCGCATGGCCATCGTCGGCGATGCTCATCGACGGCGCGAACTTTCGCCCCGTGCTTGAGCAAGACTTCCACAGCCCCGAACCCGGATTTCCCCATGCCCGCCACAACCACGCGTTTGCCCGTGAAGTTCATCTCAGCTTCAACGTGGTCAGGGCGAAGAGCGCCATAACGAGGCCAGCGATCCAAAATCGCGTGATGATTTTCGATTCCTGCCAGCCCAGCGCTTCGAAATGATGATGCAGCGGCGCCATCTTGAAGATGCGCTTGCCGCGGAGCTTAAAACTGCCGACCTGCAAGATGACCGACAGCGCCTCCAATACGTAGACCCCGCCGATGAACACCAGCAGAATCTCCTGCTTGATCAGCACGGCCACGGTGCCAAGGCTGCCGCCGAGCGCGAGCGAGCCCACATCGCCCATGAAGATCTCCGCAGGATGCGCGTTGTACCACAGGAATCCAATGGACGCTCCGGTGAGAGCGCCGCAGAAGATAGTGAGCTCCGACGCACCGGGAAGCCGGTCCAAGTCCAGATAGTGCGCAAAGGCTGCATGTCCCGTGACATACGTGAGCATGGTCATAGCGCCCGCCGCGATGATCATCAGCCCGATCGCCAACCCGTCGAGTCCATCGGTCAGGTTCACCGAATTGGATGCGCCCACCAGGATAAAGGCAATGAACACGTAAAAGCCTAAGAAGGCGAGCGGATAGGTCCACTGGTTCTGGAGAAAGCTATCAAATAGCAGATCCGGCTTGAACGTCTTGAAGAACGGAACGTTGACGTTGGTCGAGTAGGCGCGTTGGGCATGAAGCCCGAGCAGGATGAAGCCGATGACCAGCGAAACCGCGACCTGCAATAGGATCTTCATGCGCGCCGTGAGTCCCAGATTGCGCATCTTCCGGACTTTCGTGAAGTCGTCGTAGAAACCAACGGCTCCGAACCCCACCATCCCAAACAACGCGATCCATACATAGGGATTCCGCAGGTTGGCCCATAGCAGTGTCGACACTCCCACCGACAAAACGATCAGCAGGCCGCCCATGGTTGGCGTGCCCGCTTTTTTCATGTGGCTCTTCGGACCGTCTTCGCGAATATGCTGGCCGATCTGGAATTCGCGCAGCTTGCGAATCAGCAGCGGACCCAGAAGAATCGAAAGGAACAGCGCAGTGAGGCTGGCGAACGCCGTACGGAACGTGCTGTATTGAAACACGCGAAACAGCGAGATGTAGTGGAAGAGCTTTTCCCAGAGCAGCCAATAAAGCATAGGGCGAGCTTAACCCAGGAACGTCTCCAACGCTCTTTCGACATGGGTCCCGCGAGAGCCTTTAAATAGGATAGCGTCGCCGAAGCGCGCAAGGCTTCGCAATTCAGCCCCCGCCTCTTCGGGTTGCTCGAAAAAAAACGCGGCGCTTGTTGCTAAGCCCCCGTCAATGGCTGCGTCGACCATATGACGGGCCACGCCGCGTATGCCCACGAGCACATTAATCCCCGCAGCCGCTACGTAGTGTCCTACTTCGCGGTGCAAGGGCTCGGCCCAGCGGCCAAGTTCGAGCATCTCCCCCAAAACGGCAACCCGCCGCTTCGCAGGAGTGTCCCGCAGTACGTCCAGCATGGCGCGCACTGCGTCAGGATTCGCGTTATAACAATCGTTGATGATCAAAATTCCATCGTGCTGAAATCGGGCTCCGCGCATTTTGCCCGGCTCCAAGTCATGCACGGCCTCGACTAGCTCTGCAGGCTGAATACCGTAACAGCGAGGCGACGGCGATGCCCGCCAGCAGGTTCGAAACTCCGTGGCGGCCGGAGACGCGGCTGGCGAATTTCGTTCCCGCTACCTGGAATTCTACGCCATCGCTGGTGTACGCCACATGTTCCGCCCGGATATCGGCGCCGGCGGATAGTCCGAAGGTCACGACGCGCCCGGGATGCGACTCGCGAAAGCTGAAAACACGCGCATCGTCGGCATTCAGCACAGCAATACCCGTCGGCGGCAGAGCCTCGATCAGTTCTCGCTTTGCGGCCGCCACCTCGTCGATGGACGCGAAATTCTCAACATGCGCGTGACCGACGTTGGTCACCACTCCGACGCTGGGCTTCGCGATCTTCGCGAGTTCGCGAATTTCGCCCGCGTGGTTCATGCCGATCTCGATCACGGCCAGCCGAGGCTCGTCCGGCAATCGCAATAACGAGAGCGGTACGCCCACGTGGTTGTTGAAATTCCCGGTAGTCTTGCCGACGGGCGCGCGAACCTCCAGCATCCGCGCAATGGCGTCCTTCGTGGTGGTCTTGCCGGCGCTGCCCGTAACCCCGATCACTTCTCCACCCCAGCGGTTTCGAGCCCACGCCGCTACCCGCTGAAGTGCCGAAAGTGTGTCGGCGACGCGGATCAGCCTAGGCCTGGGGTCTCCATCCAACTTCCGATCCACCACTGCCGCCGATCGCGCCCCGCGCGAACGCGTCCGCAAGGTGATCGTGCCCGTCGTGATTCGGACCGCGCAATGCGAAGAACAGATCTCCGGGCTCTACGGTCCGCGTATCTACACTCCAACCGGTAACGACAGAACTCGACTCGATTTCCGAACCGAGTTCGCGGGCCACATCCTGGAGCGCAATCTTCATCGAGGCTTATTGCTGTTGCTATATCCCAAGCCCCGCAGGATCTCGCGGGCCATCTCGCGGTCATCGAAGTCGATCGTCCGACCACCCAAGACCTGGTAGGGCTCGTGTCCCTTGCCTGCAATCAGGACGATGTCGCCCGGTTCAGCACGTCGAATTGCTCGCCGCATAGCGATCTCGCGATCGGGCTCGATCAAGTGCGGAGTGTCGAAACGGTTCAATCCCACCAGCGCGTCGTTGATGATGTCCAGCGGGTCTTCGGATCGCGGATTGTCGGAGGTCAGCACTACGAAGTCGCTGCCCTCGCCAGCGGCCATCCCCATCAGCGGGCGCTTGGTCCGGTCGCGGTCGCCGCCGCAGCCAAACAGGGTGATGATGTGGTTGGGCTTCAGCCCGCGCGCCACCGCGATCAAGTTTCGCAAGGCGTCATCGGTGTGGGCATAATCCACCACGACAAGAAACGGTTGCCCCATATCGACGCGTTCAAAACGTCCGGGTACGGAGCGGCATGCCTGGATGCCGGCGGTGATTGTAGACATATCAAAGTCGTGACTCAGGCCGGTGCAGATGGCGGCCAGTACGTTATACACGTTGTGCTGCCCTGTCAATGCAGACGCGATCTGTGAGACCGTGCCCCTGGCGTTCAACCGGAACTGGATTCCCTCGAAGTTATACCGGATATCTTCGGCCCGGTAGTCCGCACCTGCTGCGAGCCCGTACCAGTACACTTCCCGGGCTTCGGAGCGGCCCGATGCGGTGGGCCCACGGATCGTCAAAATTCAGAACGGCATGTTTCGGCGCAGGACCCGTTTTGGGCACGAACAGAAGACGTTTCGCAGCGAAGTAGGATTCCATCGTTCCATGGAAGTCCAGGTGGTCGCGCGTGAGATTCGTAAAGACCGCCGTATGGAAATCGCAGACCGTGAACACGTCCGAGATCGAGTGCGTGCGATGAGACTTCCATGGTCGCCACAGAGCCGCCTTCCCGTTCCAGTTCGTCCAACATCCGGAACAGGTCCAGGGATTCTGGCGTAGTGTTGGCGGCTTTCATTACGCGCCCGGCGAGATGATATTCGATGGTTCCGATCAGCGCTGTAGTCCGCCCGGCGGCGCGCATCACGGAATCGACAAGATAGGAAGTGGTGGTTTTTCCGTTAGTCCCGGTAATGCCGGTCAACGCGATCCGCTCGTCGGGCGCATCGTAGAAATTCTTGGCCGCTGTCGCCAGCGCGCGGCGGCCATGCTCTACTTGAATCCACACTCCCGTGAACGTCTCGGGGGCTGGCTGCTGGCTGACGACAGCGATTGCGCCTTTATCCATGGCCTGCCGCGCAAACGCGCGGCCGTCCACCTTGGCGCCGGGGAATGCAAAGAACAGGAAGCCCGGCCGGACGGCACGCGAGTCATATTCGAGACCGCTGACGATCCGTTCACTTGTTCCCGCGGGGATGGGGACGAGCGTAGGCACGCCTTGAAGCACCTGGCCGACCGGCTTCGCCGCGCTCATCGTTTCGCCATGCAGTCATTCAACGGGTGAACTGAACTCTGACACGCTCTCCGGGCGGCAATAGGGTACCGGCTTCAGGCCTTTGTGCGCGCGCCATCCCGTGGCCAATTAATTCAACTTCGATGCCTTCAGAAGCCGCTTCTTCAACGACAGCGCGCAGGGTCCTGCCTCTGAAATTGGGAACACGGAGTCCGATCATAACGTCTGGTCGAGCAACCGGTCCCAAAAAAGGAGCCTGACCCGGAAGATCTCTCGACGGGGCCAGGCTCTGAGGGTTAGAGGACACGAGCTCGGAACCTGCTTCCAGATCCAAGCCCGCAATGGACAGATCGTTTACGTCGACGGGTTCGTTATCGACTTCGCCGGAGTCTTCCGGCAGATCCTTCGGCACATCCAGGATGCGCAGCGCCGCGGTGGCGACTTCCCGGAACACCGGTCCGGCAACCGCTCCACCATATCCGGCGCTCCCGCCCGTAGTCCCATTCAGGGTGACTACGATCACGATGGCCGGATTTGCGACGGGCGCGAAGCCGATAAATGAACCGTTATACCGATGCGAATAAGTGCGAGTAGCGGGATCGAAGATTTGGGCCGTTCCGGTTTTGCCGCCGGATGTGTAGCCTTTCAATCGCGCATTCTTGCCGGTGCCATGCAGGACGACGCCTTCCATCATCTGCCGCATGGTGATCGCGGTCTCCGGGCTGGATCACCCGAACCGGCTTGGGGCGCGCTGTGTATTCGGCCGGCTCGCCAGGCCGTTGCTTCTTAAGAACCAGCCGCGGGGGAATCAGTACGCCGCCATTCGCGATGATGGAACAGGCCTGAGCAAGTTGTATGGCCGTTACGCTGACCTCATGACCCATGGCCACAGAGGCGAACGATGTTTTCCCCCAACGTTCGAAGCGTCGCAGCACGCCGGGTGTTTCGGAAGGTAACTCGATCCCTGTCGGGCGTCCAAAGCCGAACCGCCGAACGTAATCGTACAGCTTCTCCTGGCCCATCCTCATCGCAATCTGGATGGCGCCGATGTTGCTGGACTTGGCTAGTACGTCAGCCATGGACAGATAGGCGTGACCGCCATGGGCCTCATGGATCACCCGCGATCCGAGCCGCATGACGCCGTTGCCACACGGAATTATGGAATCGGGTCTGAGGCGCGTGGATTCCAGGGCGCCGGACAGTGTGACTACTTTAAATACCGAACCGGGTTCATACGGAGTCGTGACCGCGACATCGCTGCGAGCGAAGGCTGGCTCGCCCTTGGATGGAGATTCGTTCGGATCGAAGGTGGGCCAATTGGCGAGCGCCAGAATTTCTCCGGTCTTCGCATTCATTGCCACCAGGCTGCCGCTGTGCGCGTGGCTTCGTTTTGCGGCCTCGGCCAGTTCCCGCTCGCCGATGAATTGAATCCGGCTATCGAGGGTGAGCGTGATTTCTTTGGCCGGAACGGCCTTCATTGCCGTCTCAGATTCGTAGGCCCGCTGTTTAACGTCGGTGGTGAACCGGACCTCGCCGGACTGGCCTTCCAGATCGTCGTTCAAGGCCAGCTCAATCCCGGAGTTTCCATGCTCCTGGAAGTCGACGCTACCGATCACATGCGAGGCGAGCTGCCGGTTCGGGTAGTCGCGCTTGCTCTCCGTACGGAACTCGATCCAGTCCAGGTTCAGGCTGCGGAGACGTTCCGATTGCTCCGGGGTGATGAGCCTCTGTACCCATAGAAAGCCGCGACGCTGGCTGCTGGCTGCAAGAATGCGGTTGCGGAGGGCCGCGGCATCAACCTGTAAGACGCCGGCCAGCATACGCGACGCCACATCGGGATCCGGAACCCGCATCGGGTTCACGCATACCGAATCCAATTTGACGCTCTTGGCGAGGGTCTTCCCTTCCCGGTCCTTAATAGTTCCGCGGGAAACTTTTACTTCACTCTGGTGTTCCTGCTGTTGCTGCGCCAGGTGCAGTAATTCGCTGTGTGAAATCACCTGCAGGTGAATCAGTCGGATCAGAATCGCGGCAGCCCATATCAGGGCGATGCGGATCAGGAACCGGACACGTCTACTCTCGCCAAAATCTTGCATGACTCGACCCTGCCGCTGGCACCGCTGTAACTGTTGGAAGTGAACGCTACTTTCTTACGTTCATGGCGACAGCGCCCTTGCCGTTCAGATAGACCACTGTGCGCGGCCCTGGGTCAACAAAGTTTTGCTGGCGGGCGATCTGCTCCAAACGTTCCGGACTGAGCAGACGGGCTTCTTCGAGTTCCAGATTCGCCTTCTCCGACACGAGACTCTGTTGCTCCTGGCGCAGCGATTCCATCTGATAACCGGCGATGCGAGCGGCGGCACTCGGCAGCAATATGCCGATCAGCAGCGTCACCGCGATACCACTTGATACGATAAACCTCCAGCACGCCAGCCGCGCTTTCGGATCGGCTTGCCGCACCACGCGGCTGTTATCGATGTCCTTCACGAAAAGATAAATGTTCTCGTTCGGAAGGGTTCGTAGCGCGAACTGGTCATCCGCAACTACTCCAATATCTGCGCCGGCGGCCACTGCCACCTTTGCTCCAACGAACCGGTTATAAACCGTCGCGATCGTCGCCATTATTGCCTTGCCCTCTTATGACCTTGTTGAATAACCAAACCCGAAATTCGCTTCCCGGACGGGAGCGATTCACCACCCACACACTTCCACGGCGCGAAGCTTGGCGCTGCGCGACGGAGGATTTCTCGAAATCTCGCTTGCACCCGGTTTCACAACGTGTTTCGTCAACACGGTGGCATGGCCCGAGCGTCCCCACTCCTGGAATGCCTGCTTAACCTTACGATCCTCCAGCGACATGAAGGTGATGATCACGATTCGGCCGCCGGGCGCCACCAAGCGGGGCGCCACCTGAAGCAAGGAGTCTAATTCGTCCAGCTCTCCATTCACGAAGAGCCGTAGTGCCATGAAGGTCTGCGTCGCCGGATGCAGTTTTCCCGTTCGCGGCGCGGCCTGCTCTACTACACTGGCTAGATGAGTAGTGCTTCGTATTGGCCGCGCCCGAACGATTGCTCTGGCTATCCTCCGCGACCTCCTTTCTTCCCCGAACTGATAAATCAGATCGGCAAGTTCCTTCTCTGACACGTAATTCACTATGTCGGCCGCCGTCCGCGGTTGGCTGCGATCCATGCGCATGTCGAGAGGCCCTTCGGCCATCATCGAGAACCCCCGCTCCGCCGCGGTCAACTGATACCGGCTGACTCCGAGATCCGCAATCAAACCGGCCACAAGCTTTACTGCAAGGCTTTCGAGCGCTTCCGGCAGTCGCGAAAACGCTCCGTGATGGAAGCGAATTCGATCGGCGCAATCCGCTGTATTCTGGCGCGCCATTTCCAACGAGTCCGCATCCCTGTCGTTCGCAATCACGAATCCCGTTGACAGTTGCCGCGCGATCGCCCCGGTATGCCCTCCAAGACCGCAGGTTGCATCCAGATACACGCCCTCCGGCCGCACGGCGAGAAACTCCAGCGCCTCGCCCGCCATCACCGGAACGTGCATATCTCACTACTTCAAACCCTTCTTCTTCAGAGCTCCCACCGACGTGTTGATCTTTGCCCTGTAATCGGCCAGCTTCTGCTGATACATTGCCTCGCCGTAAACTTCGATCGCGCCCTTGTCGTAGCCTACGAACACCGGTTGGTTTTCGATCTCCAGTTCCCGGCGCAGACCCTGCGGCATCAGCACGCGGCCTTGTCCGTCCAATTCCGAATCCGCCCCATAGTGCTTGGAGAGAAACGCCACAGCATCGGCGTTTTCCGCCTCTTCGCCAGGGTTCTCCAGCAACTTTTCGTTCTCTTTCCAAACCGAGATGGGATATAGTCGAGCTGTGCGTACATCGAGAGTGGTGATGAAGACCTGCTTCTCCCCGAGATCGGCCATGTATTGCTGGAAGATCGAGGGGAGTTTGAGTCTGCCTTTGTCGTCGACACGAGCCGGGTGGAACCCGCGAGGGGGCTCTACCATCGTGCGTCTGGCATTCTCTTCCACTTCTCCCTACATCCAGCCAATTTGAACCACTTTCGACCACCCTGAGCGATTGTCACACACGCGTAGTTGGGATGCAATAGTTTTTTGTAATCAATCGCTTGTACGCCTTTTGTTCGCCTCTCAGAATAGGTTTTTTTCGACAGTTTTAAGTTGGTTGGAGAGGAATGTGGAGGACGCGGAACTTAGTTCAAATGGGTCGCTCGTAACGGCGCGTCACATGGAGCGGAACAGTGAGGTTCCGTACCAAACCAGTCGCTTGGAGGCGCACTCAGCACGGGATACGTTGCGAGGATGAAGACGCCGTTTCGAACGACGGCCAGGCCTGTATGCCGTCGCCCAACGTCACCGCAGGAGATCTTCTAACTGAATTCTTGTGTCGGTCTTCGAGTCACGGTATTTGACGATGACTGGAGTATAGAGCGAGATTCCCCACTCCTTCCCTGGCCCTTGCGTGATCGCGCGAGCGCCCGCCACCACCACTGCTTCTGCCGGGATCACCAGCGGCTCCTCTTCGGTGGCCCGATACACTTCGCCGCGGACCAGATCGTAGACCGGCGTTGAACGATTTAGAATCGTGCCGGTGCCGAGCACGGCGCGGTGCTTCACCACGGTGCCTTCATACACGCCGCAGTTGCCGCCGACCAGCACATCATCTTCGATGATCACCGGCAGCGCGCCTACCGGCTCCAGCACTCCACCGATCTGAGACGCCGCGGAGATGTGGCAACTGCGTCCGATCTGAGCGCAGCTTCCGATCAGCGCGTGCGAATCCACCATCGTCCCGTCCCCGACGTAAGAGCCAGTGTTGATGTACATCGGCGGCATGCAGGTGACGCCCCGGCCGACATAGCAGCCGTCGCGAATGGAGGATCCGCCCGGCACGATGCGGACGCCTTCGCTGCCTTTGAACTGCTTTACAGGAAACAGCGCCTTATCGAACCACGGTTGGCGCTCGCGATCGATGGACCAATCGACGACCTCGCTCATGCGGAACGCGAGCAGAATGCCTTTCTTCACCCAGCCATTCACTCGCCAGCCGCTTTTCGCGGTTGGATCGGGCTCCGCGGCGCGAATCTCTCCCGCATTCAGTTGCTGCTTCAGGCGCGCGATGATGTCGAAGGCGTGCTGGTCATAGCGGTCCGGCTTGAGATCGAACAACTGCTCGATTTCAGCTTGCATGCACGCTCTCGAACATCTTCAGCGACTGGAGCACGGCATCGATTTTCGCTCGGCTTGCGTCTGATGGCGGCACCATCGGCAGGCGCCACACCGGCTCCAGCAAGCCCATCTGGGACATCGCGTATTTCACCGGAATCGGATTCGATTCGACGAAGTTGACTTCCATCAGCGCAAAGTACCGGCGCTGGAGTTCTCGGGCCTTCGCGAAATCGCCGCGCAAAGCGGCCTGCACCAGCTCCGTCGTTTCCGCCGGAATCTCATTCGCCACTACCGACACCAATCCCTTGCCGCCTAGAGCGATCAGAGGGATCGTGATCGCGTCATCGCCGGAGAGCACGGCGAAACGCTCAGGCACCGCGTTCAGCACCGCCGCCTGCTGACCGATGTTGCCTGACGCCTCCTTCACGCCCACGATGTTGTCGATCTCCGCCAGGCGCTTCAGCGTTCCTGGCTCGACGTTCACGCCGGTGCGTCCCTGTACGCTGTAAATGACGATCGGCAGCGCGACCGCCGCGGCGATTGCTTTGTAGTGCTGGTACAGACCTTCCTGCGTCGGCTTGTTGTAATACGGAGTAACGGACAGGATTCCGTTCGCCCCCATCGCTTTCAGCTCCCGAGCGAGATGGATCACCTCGGCCGTGTTGTAGCCGCCGGCGCCGGCCAGCACCGGTGTCTTGCCCTGTGCCTCCTCCATGGTGATCTCGACCACCCGAAGATGCTCCTCGTGCGTCAACGTCGGGCTCTCTCCCGTCGTGCCGCAGGGCACAAGGAAGTTGATGCCGGCCTTAATCTGACGCTGGACCAGGCGCCGCAAGGCGGGCTCGTCGAGCATTCGATCGTTACGAAACGGAGTGACCAGAGCAGTACCGCATCCAGTGAACATGTCTTACCTCCCGAACAGCACTTCGCTGAACTCAAAAACACCGCGCCTGCCGCTGATCCACTGCGCGGCCTTCAGAGCACCGCGGGCGAATCCTTCCCGGCTGCGCGCCGAATGCCGCAACGTGATCGTGTCGGCAGCCGAATCGAACCCGATCTCATGGGTGCCGGGATGCGCCCCGGCGCGACTGGAGCTCACATCGATAGGACGCGCGTAACCCGCGGATTTCATCGTCTCCACCAGTTTTAGCAGCGTGCCCGATGGCGCATCCTTCTTGGTGATGTGGTGGATTTCCCACGCCCAGGCGCCGTACTCGCTTTCGTGCGCGAGCAACTGAGAGGCTTCAGCGATCAATCGCGTGAACACGTTGACGCCGATTGAGAAATTCGGACTCCACACGAGCGCGCCCCCATTACGCTCCACCACCTGTTGCACTTCGGGCAGCTCGCGTAGCCATCCCGTAGTTCCGCACACAACCGGCACCTTCAACTCCGCCAGGCGCTTGATATTTCGCGGCGCCGCTTCGGGCTGCGTGAACTCAATTGCCACGTCGGCTCCGCTGGCGCTATCCACATCATCACTCTCATCGATCCTCGCCGATACTTCGAAATCGTACTGCGGCGTCAATTGCTCGATCAGGCGGCCCATCTTACCGTACCCAACTAACGCCAGTTTCACGCGAACACCTCCGGATCGAGAGTCGTAAAGAACTCCTTGTGCAAGGCTTCGGTGGCGCGCTTGAGATCCGTTTCAGCAACTACGAATCCAATGTTCAAAGCCGAAGCGCCTTGCGACACCATGCGGACGTTGATCGGTCCCCAGAGCTGTGAACACCCGCGCCGCGACGCACGGTGTATAGCGGATATTCTCGCCCACCAGGCAGATGATGCTCTGCCCTTCCTCGATCGATACCTCGGAGAACTGCTCCAACTCCCGCCGGATCTCCGGCAAGTTAGTCGGACGATCCACGGTGAGCGAGACACTCACTTCTGAGGTCGCAATCATGTCCACGGGGGTTTCATGCCGGTCGAAGATTTCGAAAATCCGGCGGAGGAAGCCATGCGCCATCAGCATCCGCGTCGAATGAATATTGACCAGCGTGATGTTCTTCTTGCAAGCGATGCTCTTGGCGATGTTCGCCGATGGCACTGCCTGTCCGACGATGCGGGTCCCCTCCACTTCCGGCCGCCGGGAGTTGAGGATCAGCACCGGAATGTCCTTCTCTACCGCCGGCAGCACGGTGGCGGGATGCAGAACTTTCGCGCCGAAATAGGCGAGTTCGGCCGCTTCGGCGAAGGAGCAGGTGCGCACCCGGTGTCCACCTGGCAGGATGGTGGGATCCGCCGTAAGCATTCCGTCCACGTCGGTCCAGATCTGAATCTCCTCGGCGCCGATTCCCGCGCCTACAATCGAGGCCGTGTAGTCGGAGCCGCCGCGCCCGAGAGTGGTGGTGACGCCGGATTCGGTGGCGCCGATAAAGCCGCCCATCACCACCACGCCCTGCTTGGTCAGCGGCGGGATTGTCTCGTGCCAGGCGCTCGTACGTAATGTCGAACAGGGCGCCTGCCCGCGTGTGGTGATTGTCCGTGATGATCATCTTTCGCGAATCGACATGAACCGCGTGAATGCCCAGCCGTTCGAAATGGTTGCGTGACAACCAGGCTCGACATGCGCTCGCCGAAGCTGGAGATGGCGTCGATCGAGCGCGGCGTCAGCTCGCCCAGCACGGCCAGTCCCTTGGTGAGTTCGGTGAGTTCCTGAAAATGCTCGTCGATCGGTGCGCTCCATGCCGGACTCGCGCAGATGGTAATCGCGCAGGGCGAGCAGTTCGCGGATGGCTTCGTCGCGATGCCCGTTGACGGCGTGATGGGCAATCGCGAGCAGGCGGTTGGTGGTCTTGCCCATCGCGGATACCACCACCACCGGCCGCCGCGCCAAGCGGGCCCTCACGATTCCTGCTACGCGTTCAATGGCGGCCGCCGATTCCACCGACGTGCCGCCGAATTTCATGACGATCAATCCAGCAGCCCCTCCGAATACATCAACTCCGCATTCAACACCGCTGCGCCCGCCGCACCTCGAATGGTGTTGTGGCCCAGCGCCACAAATTTGAAATCCAGCACCGGGCATTCGCGCAGACGTCCGACGAAGACCGTCATTCCGTTCTCGCGCTCCACATCGCGGCGCGGCTGCGGCCGGTCCTGAGCGTCCATGTAGACCACCGGCTGAGCGGGCGCGCTCGGCAGATTCCGCTGCTGCGGCACTCCTCGAAATTCGTTGATCGCCTGGATGGCTTCCTCGAGCGACGGCTTTCGTTCCAGCTCCACGGAGACCGTCACGGTGTGCCCGTCCACCACCGGCACGCGATTGCAGTGCGCGCTGACCTTCGCCGCCAGCGGCGTGATCTTGTCGCCCGCGAAATCGCCCAGGATCTTCTGCGTCTCCTGCTGCATCTTCTCTTCTTCGCCGCCGATGTAGGGGATCACGTTGGCGTTGATGTCCATCGACGCGACGCCCGGATAACCAGCGCCGGAGATCGCCTGCATGGTGGTGGCGATCACGCGTTCGAATGCCGAACTGCTTGAACGGCGCGAGGCCCATGGTCAGTACCACGGTGGAACAGTTCGGATTGGTCGCGATCTGCCCCTTCCAGCCGCGCTGGCGCTGCTGCAGCGGGATGATGCTCGAGATGCTCGGCGTTGATCTCCGGCACCAGCAGCGGGACATCGGCCTCCATGCGGTGATTCTTCGAGTTGGACACCACCACGTGTCCCGCCTGCGCGAAGGCGCGCTCGATCTCGGTGGCAACCGAAGCATCCATGGCGGAGAACATCAGCCGCGGCGCGCCGTTGCCGGGCTTGCGAATCGTGAACGATCAGGTTGCGCATGCCGGCGGGCATCTCGCCATCCAGGCGCCATGCCGTGGCATCCGGATACTTCTTGCCGGCTGAGCGATCGCTGGCCCCCACCCAGGTGACTTCGAACCACGGGTGATTGCGTAGGAACTTGATGAAGTGCTGGCCCACCATACCGGTTCCGCCGAGCACCCCTACTGGAATTCGATTTTCTGGATGATTCATTGCTGAAGTAACTGCCTTACCATTTGTTGATAGATGTGGACCGCCGCTTCAAGCTGGCGCTTGGGAACGCGCTCCTCGCTGGTGTGCGCGACGTGAATTGTGCCGGGCCCGAGCAGGAACGGCTGACCCCACGCGCCGCCGAACGCCGGAATGTCCGTGGTGTACGAAACGATCGTTGTTTCAAAGCCCGGTAGTGAGCCGAGATGAATGGCCGGGATCACCAGGACGTCTTTCACTTCCACCTCGGGCTCCACCAGCTTGTGAACGGCCTCGCTGCGTGGCTTTGCCGTCGTCCACCAGGCGGATGAATAGTTCCGCCTGCGCGTGATCCGGGATCACGTTCGGCGCGCGGCCCGCCGACAGCGTTCCGATATTCAGAGTGCTGGACCCGAGGATCGCGTCGGTGGGCAGCGGCATGCGGCGGATCTTATTCAGAGCATCCAGCAGCTTTTCGATGGCCGATTCGCCCAGCTCCGGATAGGCCGAGTGCGCCATGCGTCCGTGGGCGTGAATCTCGAAGCGCAGCGCGCCTTTGGAGCCGAGCGCCAGCTTGTTCTCCGTCGGCTCGCCGTTGATCAGGAATCGCGAGCCGCGGGCGTGTTTCGCGGCCGCATATGCGCCCGCGCTGTTGCGCTCCTCGCCCACCACGAACAGCAGTCCGAAATTGCGCGTGCCCTCCGCCAGCAGACCTCGCGCCGGCGTGAATCATCGACGGCGATGATGCCCTTGGTATCGCAGGAGGCGCGGCCCCAGATATTCTCATCGTCCTCACGGGACGGGAAGAACGGCGGCACCGTATCCATGTGCGTGGACAGCGTTACGGCCGGCTCGCCCCAATGCGCGAAGACATTGAAGCGGTGCGGCTCGACGTCCATGATCTCGACGCGCCCGTCCGTAGCCGGCGGCCAGTTCCGAGAGATGGCTGAACAGAAACTGTCCGACCTGCTCCTCGTTGCCGGTGATGGATTCGATGTCTACCAGCGTGCGCGTTAATTCGAAAAGATTCATGCGTCTCTTAGTCCCGGAGGAGACGCTAATGGCGGGTATGGGCATGGGCCCGGTCCCGATAGCGCTCCACCCGGATGCCCGGATGACAGTGGACCGGTTATTCACCTGCCCCCCAACCGGCGCTTCGCAAGCGAGAGCGCCAATTTCGGCGGTGGCCCCTTTCTCCTCCTGACAGGATACTATTGACCGACCGCGCCTCTATCGAAATCTAATTGTACCTTGCCGGGCAGATCTTGGCTTACTCGCCGCATAATTCCGGCTGATAGACTACGTGGCGAGGTGCCGATGATCGGACGCGTGCTCTTGGTCATGCTCTTGGTTTCCTCGGCGGCGCGCGCACAGAGCACCGCCTTGGACCGCTACGTCGCGAAGAAGGATCCGGTATATGCCTGGAAGCTGTTGAATACCGTTCAGGGAGACGGCTTCCGAACGCATGTCCTGGAATTAACTTCGCAAACCTGGCGTTCTGACCGGGATGTGGATCACCCGGTGTGGAAGCACTGGCTGACCGTTGTACATCCCGGCCACCTGACCAGCTCTAAGGCGCTGCTTTTCATCGGGGGCGGTGGCAACAACAATCCCACCCCTACCGGGCCGTCCGAACGTGCGGCCCGCATCGCACGAGAGAGCGGTTCGATTTTCGCCGAACTGTTCATGGTCCAGAATCAGCCGCTGCACTTTACGGATTCTCCCGACAAGGGCCGTTCCGAGGACGATCTCATTGCCTATACCCGCGTGAAGCATTTCTCCATCAAGGACGATACCTGGCTGGTTCGGCTCGCGATGGTGAAGAGCGGTGTTCGCGCCATGGATGCGGTTCAGGAGTTTCTGAAGAGCGAAGCAGGCGGCCGTGTGAACGTAGAGAGGTTCGTCCGACAATTCGCGATTTTATTTATTCAGGCTTGCCCCAAGAAAAGCACCTTCGTTATGTGCCGAACACGAAGCATAGCCTCGCAGACTCCGATGAGGTGGACAGCATAGTCGCGTTCTTTCAGGCGGTCACCACCGGGAGGCCGCGGCCCCGATTTTCGTGGACGAAGGAAAAGGACGGATCGCTGGTGGTAACCGCGCTGGACGCGCCATCCGAGGTGAAGCTGTGGCAAGCGGCCAATCCGAAGGCTCGGGATTTCAGACTCGACATTATCGGGAAGGCCTACACATCGACGTCGCTCACCTCGAACAAGCATGGCGTGTATGTAGGGAAAGTCGGCAAACCTGAGCATGGCTACTCGGCGTTCTTTGTCGAGCTGACGTACCCGGGACCCGGCAAGGAACCACATAAGTTTACGACTGAGGTGAGCGTCGTCCCTGATACTTTGCCGTTCAGGTGGGAAGACGCTATGAAGAAATACCCCGCCGGCTCCGCTGCCGTACGTTGATGGGGGGCGCTACCCTCGGAGAGTGGCGTGGCGCGAGTATCACGAATTCACGAAGCACAGCGTCGAATCGCTGCGGCGAACGCCGCACATGCTCCATTGGGAGAACATGCCGGATCCGTTCCGTCATTACGAAGGCGTGCCGGTGCTCGACCTGCCCGCCGATCCGCCCGACCCCGAAACACCAGCGCCCGATGGACCTGGGTTCCTTTCCCAACTCCTGTTCTACTCCGCGGCGATCAGTGCAGCCAAGCGCGTGCCTTCGACAGGATCCACCTACGCGCTGCGCGTGAACCCGTCCTCGGGGAATCTGCATCCTACGGAGTTCCACTTCATTACTCGCGGCGTTGAAGGCTGGCCCGACGGGGCCTATCACTATCGCCCCTCGTCGCACATGGCGGAACAGCGGGCGCTGGGCGATGTCCACCTGGAGGGCGTGGACGCGCCCATCGTGTTCGCGCTGACCAGCATTGCCTGGCGCGAGGCGTGGAAGTACCGCGACCGTGCCTATCGCTACTGCCTCCACGATATCGGGCATGCATGGCAAGCGCTGGCTCTAGCCGCTGCCGCGCTCGGTTGCGAGAGCTTCGCCCATGGCCGGTTCGCAGACGACGACGTGGCGAGTGGCTTGCGTGTGAGTGCCGACGAATGGCCGATGTTGATTGTTGCCCTGCACGGCCCTTCCATTCCGATCCGCGACCCCGACGGTAACGAGGCCGTTTGGTTTGGCGGGGTGGCAAACCGCCTGTCTCCCCACACGATTACGTATCCCAGCATCGAAGCAATTCAAAGCGCCACAAAGCTGGCGGGCGGCGTCCCGACGCCCACATCCCCACCGTGCGGTTCCGTGGTGAAACCGGCTCACGATTTCGGTTCGATCGTGCGCGCGCGGCGGTCGGCGCTGGACTTCCGGGGCGGGCTGGAATCGATGTCGATGGCCCAACTCTCGACGATTCTCGAAGAGGCCGTGCGGCCGTTCTGCTCTGACTTCGGCGTGACGCGTTTTATCCAACTCTATCTTTATGTGCATCGAGTGAAATCAGCTGGAGCGGGGCTTGTATCGGTATTGGCCTGAGGAAACACGGCTGGAGCAGATCAAGTCAGGTGACCAGCGCGTTGCCGCCGCGGGCCTGAGCCTGGGCCAGGACCTGGCGGGTAACGCATGCGTCGCCTTCTCAATGATTGCGGATCTCGACCGTGCGACCGCGGCCCACGGCAACCGTGGATATCGCTATGCGCACTTCGAAGCAGGTGCGATAGGACAACGAATGTATATCGCCGCAGAAGCGCAGGGTCTGCGCGCGACAGGGATTGGCGCTTTCTATGACGAGCAGGTGCATCGTTATCTAGACCTCACACCAGAACGAGGACAAGTGATCTACCACTTCGCGATTGGGCATGCGGTTTTCGATCCCCGGCTCGAGGCGTGATTGGAAACATCGAAGGACGCCCTCAGGTTATGATCGAAGCGGTATCTGTGCGCATCACCCGCCGACTCCGCAGACCGCCACCTCCCGAAGCCATAGACACACACTCCGCGCTGGCGGGATTGCGAGCCGTGGCCCTCTTCGAAGCCGCGAAGGGCACGCTGGTATTGCTAGTCGAAATCGGGCTCTTGTCCATGCTGGGCCGGGACGTAGGCGGAATCGCCGAGGATATTGTGCACAGGCTGCACATGAATCCCGAACGCCACCTTCCACACGCGCTTCTGTCGGCCGCGCAAAACATGACCGACGCCCGGTTGTGGGCGCTGGCGGGCGCTGCGGCGGCATACGCCACCGTCCGATTCGTAGAAGCCTACGGTCTGTGGCACGCTCGCGTGTGGGCCGAATGGTTTGCCCTGCTCTCAGGACTGCTGTATTTACCTTGGGAAATTTATCAGATCATCGTGCGGCCGAGTCCGATGCACTTTGGAATACTTGCAATTAACCTCGCCATCGTTTTCTACATGTTGTACATACGGGTGAAGGCGTGCTGGTTCTGTGACGACGAGCCTGAAGCTCCAGTGGCCTGATCCGCGACTACCCTGGCGCGGGGCTTATAATTCCCCTAGTGGCTGCATTGTCCGATGCCGGGTTCCCTCGCGTGGTCGACCTACGGCAACTGCGGGCCGACGACCTGGAACAGCTGCTGGCCGAGGAAGTTGTCGAGTGGCAAGAGAAGCTGGATTGGGACTTCCGGGGTTCCGCTGAGCTGGTGGAGCGCTTCGTATCTATGCACTCGCTCACCGGTTACGGGCTGATCTTCAATAATCGCGTGGTCGGTTACACCTACTATGTCTGCGAAGAGCGTAAAGGCCTCATCGGAGATCTGTACGTCATGCAGAAATACCGATCCGAAGCCGCAGAGGAGCAGCTTCTCGCGCCGGTCTTGGATAACCTGGCACAAGCGAGCTGGGTACGGCGGGTCGAGTCGCAATTGATGATGCTCAGCCACTGCTTCGACCGTGTCATGCCGCGAGCTGAGAGCTTGCAATTGTACCCCCGCACTTTCATGGAGATCTCGCTGGATGGAATCGAACAGCTTCCGGTGAAGGGACAGGACCCGAGCCTCACATACAAGACGTGGACTGAGCGCTTCCAGGACGATGCGGCGCGAGTGATTGCGGCCGCATATCGCGGACACATCGACAGCGATATCAACGATCAGTACCGCTCGCCCGCGGGGGCCCGTCGCTTCCTGCTAAATATCGTGCAGTATCCGGGCTGCGGCGCGTTCTTCCAACCAGCCTCGCAAGTAGCGCTGAATTCAAGCCATCGGGTCACGGGAATCAGTCTCGCGAGCCTGGTGGGACCCGAGGTTGGGCACATCACCCAGATCTGCGTGGGACCCGAAGTGAGGGGGTTGCATGTGGGATATGAGTTGCTTCGGCGCAGTCTCGTCGAACTGCGGCGCCGGGGATGCCGGAAGGCAACGCTGACGGTAACCACGGCGAATGAAACCGCTATTCGCCTTTACCGCAGCATGGGCTTTGTCCCGCGGCGATCGTTTGCCGCATTTGTTTGGGACAACCTCTAGCAGGTTCGGCCCAACTCTCGACACGCCACCTCTCAGCAGTTTGAACAGGAATGATCGAGGGTGACGACAATCTGGCCGGATTCGTCGACACGGGCGGGGAAAGTCCTGATCCCGCAGTCCCCCATTAACCCGGCTCCGCTCGCGAGATCAAATTTCCAGGAGTGCAAGGGGCAAATCAGGGTGGTTCCGCCCAGCAACCCATCGGCTAGAGGTCCCCCGCGATGTGGGCACGTAGCCTGGGTCGCGAACACCTGGCCATCTCGCGTGCGAAAGACCGCGATGTTCTCGCCGAAAGCCGAGAAGCTGCGTCCTTCGCCTGGCGGAATTGCGCCGAGTGGACCCAGTTTCACTTCAAACATGGTCTGTGTCATGACAGCACCGGTAGTACCGATGCAAACTGATTCGGGGTTACGGACATGTATGCTTCCTTCCAGGGATCTTTATACGCAGCCTTCGACTCGGCTATCTCTTGTTCGAGGCGCGCTGCAATGCCTTCACTGTCATCCACGACGATGGCTCGAATCTTATCGATGCCCACTCTGGTTACGAAGCCGTGTGTTCGCTCGAGATACTTGGCGTTCTCCCGGTAGTACTGAATAAAGCGGCCCATATACCTCAAAACATCCTCTTCACTATCCACAACGCACAGTATGTCGCCCTTCCGAACTGACGATCCGGCGGCGCCGCCGACATAAATCTCCCACTTTCCGCCTTCCACTGCGACGGCTCCCAAATCTTTCACCATCGCTTCCGAACAATTACGGGGACATCCGGCTGTAGCCAATTTCATCTTGTGCGGGCTGTCCAGCCCCTGAAATTGATTCTCGATTTTCATCGCGAGCGCGATGCTGTCACCCACGCCGAACCGGCAGAAGTCTGAACCGACGCAACTCTTGCAGGTTCGATAACTCTTGCCGTAGGCGTACCCGGATGGCATGTCGAGATCCTGCCAGATCTTTGGCAGGTCCTCTTTCCGCAGCCCCAACAGATCAATTCTCTGACCGCCGGTCAGCTTGACCAGCGGCACATGGTACTTGTCCACCACGTCGGCAATGCGGCGCAACTGAGCAGAGTTGGTGATGCCTCCGGGGATTTGCGGGACAACGGAGAAAGTTCCGTCCTTCTGAATATTGGCGTGGACCCGTTCGTTGATGAATCGTGCGTCCCGTTCATCTTCGTACTCGGCGTGCCACAAAGTCTTCAAGAGCGACGCCAAGCCCGGTTTACTCGCCGCGTCTTCCTTCCCGCCCGCCAGGTAATGGAAGACAGCTGAAACCGATTTCAGATTGCGCTCCCGGACCGCGCGGATCAGTTCCGGTTTAGTCAACGGAACGCCGGGAACGTAGTAGTGAACGGCGGGATCTTCTTCGGCCTGCCCGCCGCAAGCCCACTCGACGATGTCCGACACCATCGCTTTGCAGGAGCCGCACCCCATGCCGGCGCGCGTTGAGTCCATAACCGCCTTGGCACTGCGCTTACCGCCATTCACGCATGCGATCAGTGCTCCCTTGCTTACGCCGTTGCAATTGCAGATCTGCGTATCGGCACTCATCTCCTCGAAAGTGACCTGCTTCGGCGGATCTCCAATATCGAACAGAAGACGGAGTCTTTCCTCCGGCAAGGGCGTATTCCGATCGAAGGCCTGCATCAAGTAGGCGGCCTTGCTGATATCGCCCAGTAGAATGCCACCCACCAGACGGCCATCGCGGATGATCAGCTTTTTGTAGGTTCCCCGCTTGGCTTCGGAGAACTGCACAACCTCGTCCTCGGGATACTCCGGCTCAATGATTCCGAGCGAGGCGACCTCCACCCCCATGACTTTGAGCTTGGTTGCGATTTTCGACCCGTGATACGCCGCCCGCGGATTCTTGTCGGTGATGTGATCGGCCAGCACCTTCGCCTGCTCCCACAACGGGGCGACCAGGCCGTATACGCGGCCGCGATGCTGGGCGCATTCGCCCACGGCGTAAATGTCGCGATCGTCCACCGAACGCATATGGTCGTCGACTACGATTCCGCGCTCGACGCTGAGTCCACATCCGGCGGCAATCTCCCAGTTGGGTTTAATACCGGCGGAGATGACGACCATGTCGCAGTCGAGCGTGCTGTCATCGGCGAACCGCAGCCCCAGCACGCGGTCCGCGCCAAGGATCGCGGTTGTGCTCTTTTGCAGCAGCACCTTGACGCCCAACTGCTCCATGCTGGTTTTGAGAATGGCTCCGGCCCCCGGGTCCAGTTGCTGCTGCATCAGGTGTCCGGCGAGGTGAATGACGTTCACCTCAAGACCGAAGTTCTGAAGACCGCGGGCCGCTTCAAGCCCCAGCAATCCTCCCCCGATGACGGCGGCGCGCTTCTTCCCTTGCGCGTAGGCTGCAATGTCGCGGCAATCATCCAAGGTGCGGAACACAAACACACCCGGCTTGAAACTGCCGTCAGGCATGGTGATCCCTTCCATCTGCGGGATAAACGGGCGGCTTCCGGTGGCGATGATCAGCTTGTCATAAGGCTCAGCCTCGCCGTTTTCGCCGTACACCAGCTTGGCCCTCCGCAGAAGTCCGGAAGCTCGCAAACCCGCATGCAAGAAGATTTTATTGTCGACATACCAGGACAGCGGATTCAAAAAGATGTCTTCTTCCTGATAGGAGCCGTTCAGCACGTTGGAAAGCAGGATGCGATTGTAATTCCCGGTGAGTTCGTCCCCGAACATCGTGATCTCGAACTGGTCACCGCCGCCGCGTGCCAGGATCTCTTCCACCGTACGGGCGCCCGCCATCCCGTTACCGATTACGACTAGTTTTCGTTTGTTCCGCATTAGGCGATCTCCATGAATCCGATGTCGAGCAGCGCCGACGATTTCAATCCGTCAGGGGCCGCCACAAGCACTTCAAGTGGACTGCCGGCCGGGATATCTTCCAACACGGCGAGGGGCACATGGATGGCGCCTTTCGCCCCGACCGGGAAGTAACGCATAGGCTTTCCGCGTCGCGTCAGAACCAGGTAAATCATCTCGGACGAAGGGTTCCCCGCACGGAAATAGATGGTCTGCGAGCGTTTATCCGGTGGCACCAGATAGGTGACGGGCAGCTGGAATCCGGTCGGATTCTCGAGACCGCGGCCCTCGTACGAGAAGAGCCCTTGAAGGAATGCAGGTTTTTCTAACATGGATTTACTTTCTCCAGACGGACGGCGCAAACCTTGAACTCCGGCATGCGGGACACAGGATCCAAGGCGGGATTGGTGAGGAGGTTGGCGCGGCCGGCTCCGTTGAAATGGAACGGAACGAACAGCGTGTCCATTCGAATAGCGGGGGTCAGTTGGGCCGCGAGAAGGGCCGCGCCACGCCGGGTGGTCAGCCGCACCTCATCGCCCTCCCGAATGCTATAGGTGCGCGCCATCGAGGGATGGATCTGTACGAAGGCTTTCGGCGCGGCTTGCATCAGGGCCGCAACGCGCCGGGTCTGGGTCCCGGACTGATATTGCGCCATGATGCGGCCAGTGGTGAGATACAGCGGAAACTCGCGATCCGGCTCTTCGTCCGGAGGCCTGAATTCCACCGGATGGAATCGGGCCCGTCCATCGGGGGTGGCGAAACGATCCAGGAACAGGCGCGGGGTGCCCGGATGTTCCGCGTCAGGGCAGGGCCAGAACACACCATCTTCGCGAAGGATCCGTTCATAGCTGATGCCCGAATAGTCGGCCGCTCCACCAGCGGATGCCCGACGGAGCTCCTCAAAGATTTCGGCGGGCCGCGACGGGAAGAACCCTCCGTATCCGAGGCGTCCGGCAAGTGCGGCGAGAATCTCCAGGTCGGTACGGACACCGTCCGGCGGAGGCGTCGCACGCTGCCGGAGTATGACCCGCCCCTCCAGATTGGTCATCGTGCCTTCCTCTTCAGCCCACTGCGCCGCGGGAAGAACCACATCGGCCCGCTCGGCAGTCTCCGATAAGAAGAAGTCTGAGACGATCAGAGCAAGTCCAGCGCATCCAGCCGCTGCACGATGTGACCGGAGCGCGGCGCGGAAATAGCCAGATTAGAACCGAAGACGAGCAGCGCGCGAACTCCGCCTTGGGCCCCCATGCTATCCAGCATTTCGTAGGCGGACCGGCCAGGCCCCGGCAGGTCCTTTTCGCGCGATGTCCCATACCCTGGCGATATGCGCGCGATGTTCCGGATTGTCAATGCGCCGATAGCCTGGCAGTTGATCCGCTTTTTGGCCATGTTCGCGTCCGCCCTGGCCGTTGCCCTGACCGGTAAGGCAGCCGTAGCCGCAGTAGGGTTTACCGGCCTTACCCAACGCGAGTGCCAGATTGATGAAGGCGAGAACGTTGTCTACGCCGTGGCTCTGCTGCTCCGGTCCGCGCGCTGTCAGGATCATCGCGGTTCCGGCCGTTCCTAACAGACGGGCGGCGCGCTGGAGGTGTTGTTCACTGATTCCGGTGATGCGCTCGACACGCGCCGGCCAGTAGGAAGAGGCTATGCGCTGGACCAGTTCAAAACCCTGTGTGCGGGCAGCGATGAAGGCCTCCTCGAGGTAGCCTTCTTTCATCGCGATGTGAAGCAGTCCGTTGGCGAGCGCGGCATCCGTCCCCGGCGTGATCTGCAGATGAAGCGTGGAAGCTACAGCGGTCGGCGTCGCCCGCGGATCTACTACGATGAGTGCGCCGCCGCGGCTCTTCTGCTCCTGGAAATACTGCATGATGGGCGGCATGGTTTCCGCCAGGTTGCTGCCCACCAGAAGAATCGTGTCTGTATGAGCGATGTCCGCCACTGGGAACGGAAGACCCCGGTCAATTCCGAATGCCTGATTGGATGCCGCCGCCGCTGAGGACATGCAGAACCGTCCGTTGTAGTCGATCTGCGAGGTACGTAAGGCGACTCGTGCGAACTTGCCCAGCAGGTAGGCTTTCTCGTTAGTAAGACTTCCACCTCCAAAGACTCCCACGGCCTCCCTGCCGTGCCGTTCCTGAACACGAACGATCGCCGCGGCGACGCGCTCCAGAGCTTCCTCCCAGGTGGCCGGGCGAAGCGGTTCCGTCCGATTGTCGCGAATGAGAGGAGTGCGCAGGCGGTCCGGACTTCCCAGCAGTTCTGCGGCACTCCAGCCTTTCTGACATAGCCCTCCCCGGTTCACCGGGAAATTGCGCTGTGCCACGGTCCACGAATCCTCCCCGTCAGGCCGCAAATTCATGCCGCACTGCAGCGCACAGTACGGGCAGTGCGTCGCGACCGCGCTGGTTTCAATTTCACATAGCGGTAGCATAAGTCTCAGCGAGCTCCTTGGACTTGGGCAGAATGCCCGCGCGAAGCGCTGCTTCTTGAGGCCAGTTCAGACGCCAGTGTTTTCGCAGCGCCAGCAGCACTATTACTCCGGTGCAGGCCAGCGTAGTCAGAAGTGCAAACCCAGGTGCGAAGCTGCCGGTCCTGCCCTTCAGAAGCCCCAGTGCGGAGGGCAGAAAAAATCCGCCCAGTCCGCCCGCGGCTCCGACAATTCCCGTCAATAGACCAACTGAATCGGGAAAGCGCTGAGGCAGAAGTTGGAAGATCGAGCCGTTGCCCATGCCGAGCAGGCCCATACCCGCGGCGAGTAGTACAAGCGCGAGTCCGGCCGTTGGAAGTGTCGCCACTCCAGCCATGCAGATGCCGGCGCCCGCCAACAGCCCGAGCAGTAGACGATAGCCGCCGGCGCGATCAGCCAGAGCTCCGCCGACTGGCCGCAAGAAACTGCCGAACAAGATGACGAAGGTGGTGTAATCGCCCGCCTGGACCTTATTGACGTGGTACTGATCGTGGAAAAAGATGGCGAGATAACTGGACAAACCGACGAAGCCGCCAAACGTCAGGCTGTATAAGAAACAGAACCAGCCGGTGTCGCCAATCTTGAAGACCGCGGCATAATCCGACCAGCGCCGGATTTTACGTTGGCCTGGAGCATTTCGCGCCAGCGCAAAAAAGGCAATCCAGACCAGTGCGACCGGTATGATGATCAGGCCGAATACACTGCGCCAACCGAGGATCTGCGCGAGGCGCGGCGCAAACAAGGTGGCCAGCAAAGAACCGCTATTTCCGGCGCCGGCGATTCCCATTGCCAGGCCTTGGTGCTCCGGCGGATACCACGCGCCCGCCAGCGGGAGCGCTGCCGCGAAGCTTGCACCAGCGACTCCGAGTAACAGCCCGACCGCGAGGAATGCCGGAAAGCTATCGGCAAGCAGCCAGGCCAGCAAGAGCGGAATCACGGTCACACCCAAGCCCATCAATCCCGTCCTGCGTCCGCCAAAGCGTTCGGTGCTCCATCCGAGCACGGGGCGAAAAAACGATCCCCCGAGTAGTGGAACAGCGGTAAGGAAGCCTTTCTGGGTGGCTGACAGCTGGTAAGCCTCTCCGATAAATGGCGCCAGAGGTCCGAGAATCACCCAGACCATGAAACTGATATCAAAGTAGAGGAATGCGGCGAGCAAGGTCGGGGGATGCCCCGCCTTTCGAAAGTCGCGTAGCGACATAGGCCCCCAATTGTCGGATTTTTAGGACGGGCGAACGGGGCAGAAGGTCAACGAGGGCGGAAAACTACAGCGGCTTGGTGCAGTAGACTCTTGTAGAATACACGATTGACGCCGCTAGGCGCAAAAGTGGCGTGCTTGCCTCGAATCGCATGTGATCAGATCAATATCCCGAGCTGACCGCCGCAGCAGGGAAATAGCGCCGCGGGATTTCGATCCAGGTTGCGCCCGCTCGCGCCATGGATGCTGCACCGGCTGACACAGTCCCATGTACAGTCCATATCCTCATTTGGGTCGGCACCGGCCGTGGGGGTCCGTTTCATTACTCTACAAGAAGCGGCAGCTGCCTGAAGGCCCATCACTGCCCGAAGGCACCCGCCAAGGTGACAGACGCACTTACTATTGCCAGATAGTTCCGGATCGATTATCGCCTCTGAAACTAAACGCGATAGATCCCAGTCAAAAGGTTCAGGCATTTGAATCACACGTAATGCTAACTGTCGTCCTGCTACTCATCTCAAATACATTCATGACCTACGCGTGGTACGGACACCTAAAGCACCGTTCCATGCCGATGTTCACCGCGATCCTTGTTAGCTGGCTAATCGCTTTCGGCGAATACTGTTTTCAAGTGCCCGCGAATCGAATCGGCTACGGCGAATTCACCGGATATCAACTCAAGATCATCCAGGAGGGCATTACGCTGGTGGTTTTTGCTGTGTTCGCCTACTTCGTTCTAGACGAGCCCGTCCGCTGGAACTATGCTGCCTCGTTTGTCTGTATTCTGGCCGCGGTGATATTTGCGTTCTGGGGCAAGCGGTAATCCTAGCCGCAATCGCAACTGCAGCAGCCTTCACAGCAACTATCGCAACAACTGTCGCAGCAGCAATCACAATCGAGTTCGCCAAGCCATCCGCCGCAGCACGAGTTATACATGCTGCGCAGCGTTCCCTTCTTGCCGCCAAGTTTGACAGTCGCGATAAGGCCACCTACCGCCATCGCGTTGAGTCCCAGGCTGAGGCACTCGGAGGAAGAACGAACAGATCGGGCGTGAGCGGGGAACAAGAAGGCCATTCCGAGTACGGCCGCGAAGCTCCACGCAGAAGTCTGCAAGTGGCGCGTGGTCACCAGCGCGCAGCGCCAACGATCTCCGAGACTTTGTTTCGCTTTACTGCGACAGGATTGTAGAACTGTAAACGGGGCTAATCGGGATTCGACGTTGGCGTGGAGTCGCGTCACTAATCCGCGTGGGCAGCCGACCGCGGCGAGGCCAGCTTGCATCTCGATCGAGTCGGCCCGGATGCGCTTTGCTCCCCAGTCCCGATCGACTCCGCTAAGTCGGAGGGCGTTGAAGGCTCCAATTCGGGCATCGTTCTCAAAATCTTCCCAGGCGTCCAGAAGGTAAATCAGAACGCCGAATCGATACCCAATGACACCGAGTTCCTGGGTCTGATTATCACTCAGCCCGGCAATCCGCGCACCGTACCGGAATACCAGCGCCGTGGCTTCCGCCGTTGGAACGGCCGCGACGTCGAGTGGCGCGGAGCGTGCCTCGATTTTCCCCTGCTGGCTCAAAACGCGGTCGCAGTCATCTACCGGAAAGCCAAAGGCGGCCAACCGCCCCCGCGCCTTTCCAAACCGGCGGGAAAAGAAACGTCGAATCCAAATCCAGCGTTTGTGTCCAGAATCCAGCTCGTGATCGCGAACTTTGTACTCGCTCAACAGGACAGTTGCGGCCGCCGTATACCGAAGGATGGCAGGAATTTCCGCTTCGCCTGGGAGCTTGGCGCAGTTCCACGAGCGGTAGGACGGCGACAGTTCCTCGACGTCGTGCCCCGCCAGCGCAGTGAGCAGTTCGGCGAGAAACACGGCATCGTGATTCAACAGAAGCCGTGCACTCTGCCCGTATTCACGGCCGATGGTCTTGCAGGACCCGCAATAGTGCAGGCGCCAATGGCGGCGTAAGTCGCCGCTGCCGTCAGGTGTTGCTCGAAACTGCATCAGTCCGAACATTCTTCCTCGCTATAGCTAAACGCTTGGACAGACAGGATGCGAGAGCGCATTCCCGCAACAGGGCGCGCCGGGAGACCAGCCGCATGGTTTGACGTAAGTGTACTACAGCAATTTTTCGCTTAATGCTGTGCGATGAGCCGCAAGTCACGAACGAATAGCGAATACTGCTCATCGAATTGGCTTGGATCGGGCAGGCGCAGCAGAGCGGAAGGATGAATCGTGATCAGCAGGTGCTTAGCCCAGCGATGGTCGAACAATTTGCCTCGATCTGCGTGGATCCGAACATCGCGGCCCATCAGGGACTGTGCGGCGGTAGCACCAAGACACACAATGAGCTCCGGACGAATCGCGCCCAGTTCCGCCTCGAGCCACGGGCGGCACGCCGAGATATGCAGCCCCGTCGGCTTCTGATGAATGCGGCGCTTGCCTCGCTCTTCAAATCGGAAATGCTTCACTGCATTGGTCACGTAGACCGCCTGACGATCCACGCCGGCGGCTTGCAAAGCGCGATCCAATAATTGCCCGGCGGGTCCGACGAAAGGACGCCCGGCCAGGTCTTCCTGATCTCCGGGCTGTTCGCCCACCATCACCACTCGGGCGGTAACCGGACCCTCTCCGAAAACGGTCTGGGTGGCGGGCGCGTGCAGTTCGCAGCCTTGACACCTCTCGGCGGCAGCGCGTAACGCCGGCATGTCACGCTGCTGCGGAATCCACGGCGCGGCGGAAGTCGGCTGCTCCTGCACCATGGTGAGCGCCCGTGTGTCCGCATTACGAAGCAGATCGTTGATGATTTGAGACTCGGGGAGCGTGGCCCAGTGCCGGACAGGCATTTCGGCGCGCATCGCCTTCATATTCGCGCGGGCAGGATTGAAGATCGACGCATAGTAGGTCTTCCACAGCTCTTCGAGTTGGTCTCCGGCGGGAGCAGCCTCGCGCGGCACGCCGGGCCCCAAGCGGAGCTCTCTCAAGTCCCAGTACGCGCTCTCATCTGGCGTGAGAATCGCCCAACGCATACTGCCGAAACGTCGCGCGAAAAAGGGAGCGCTGGCTGCCACGATCAGATGGTCTGGCCGGTGCCATGCGACGTATTCCGATCCCTGATCTGTCACCACTTCACGGAAGCGAACGAACGCCCGCATCTTGTGCATGTCGTGATGCACGGCCTTCTCCATCAATCGCAGCCGGCGGACGTCATCATCGATATCCACCTCCAGCAGGTGCGCCTCACCATGCATCAGACGCCACAGCACGCGATAGAGCAGGTTCCATCGTTCCGCATCCCGGAACATAGCCGCAGTCTCGGCAAGGCGCAGGAATTCACGCGGAACGGAACCCGTGGCACCCGGCTCCGCGGCGGGTAGAGGACCAGCATCTACGTCCAAAGCCGCCTGACCGGATCGAGCGTCGATGAAGTGGACATGCTGGGGATTGAGGCCGCCCTTCAGGCAGGCGCGCGCCTGCTCGCGCCACTCCGCTAGATCCCCAACGACGACCTGTTTCACAACTCACCGGATGTCGCTTCGAATAGGGCAAGCTGCTGCGGCTGAGGAACAAATCGTACCGGCAACTTTACCGAGTCAATCTCCAATGCTGAAGGATTGTGATCCGCGGCAATAATGAAGAACCGCGTCTTGCCCATGGAAATATTCAGCTTCACCAAGTCCTCCAATTTCAAAGCCTGAAATCTCCGGATGCGAAGAATGCGCTTCACATTGCGGACGCCAATACCCGGAATTCGAAGGAGCGCGGAGCGGGAGGCTTTGTTGATATCCACCGGGAAGAACTCGCGATTCCGAAGCGCCCACGCCAGCTTCGGATCCTGGTCCAGCGGCAGGTTCGGATGTTGCGTTGTCGTGAGTTCATGGGCTTTGAAGCCGTAGAACCGCATCAACCAGTCGGCCTGGTAGAGTCGATGCTCGCGGATCATGGGCGGCCGCTTCAACGGAAGCGTCGGGTCAGCATGCGGAATGGGGCTGAACGCCGAGTAGTACACGCGCCGGAGTTTGTGATCGTTGTACAACTGCGAAGCCTTCTTGAGTACTTCCTGATCCGCCGCGGGAGTCGCGCCAACGATCATTTGCGTACTCTGGCCGGCTGGTGCAAAGACCGGCCCTTTTCCTTGCGCGTTCGCCTTGTCAAGCGCGTCCAGAATTCCGCTTTTAATGGACAGCATCGCGCTTTCGATCTCGGGATGGCTCTTCGCGGGTGCCAGCGATTGCAAGTCGGCATCCAAGGGAAGCTCGATGTTGGCGCTCAGCCGGTCCGCCCACTTCCCCGCCTCCAGATAGAGCTCGGAGGTTGCGGCGGGGACGGCCTTCAAGTGGATGTAGCCGCCGAAGCCGTGGTCAACGCGCAAAATGCGCGCCACCGAGATCATTTGCTCCATCGTGTAATCCGGGTTTTGGATAATGCCCGAACTAAGGAATAGCCCTTCAATGTAGTTACGCTTATAGAACTCGAGCGTGAGAAATACGACTTCCTCAGGAGTGAACCTCGCTCGCGGAGTATCGCTCGAGATTCGGTTAACGCAGTAACTGCAATCGTAAATGCAATAATTCGTGAGCAACAGTTTCAGCAGCGACACACAGCGGCCATCCGGCGTGTAGCTGTGACAGATGCCCATGCCTTCGGTATTGCCCAGCCCACCTTCCACACGCTTCCGGTAGGATCCACTGCTGGCGCAGGATGCGTCGTACTTGGCCGCGTCAGCGAGTATCTTCAGCTTGTCACTGACTTGCATGTAAGTTATCTGGCGTGAGTTCCTCTCCCGCCGTGAGCAGTTCACGTACTCGCTCGAACGTGTCTTGCTCCTTGATCCGAGGTTGCTTCATGCCGCGATACATGATCCGCAGACGATTGTTGCCTTCCAGCAGCGGACGATGTCTTTCCAGAAACGCCCAATATAGCGGCGTGAACGGGCATGTCTTACCCGGCACAAACCGGCATTCGTCGCAATAATCGCTCATCCGTCGTATGTAGTTGGCTCCGGAAACGTACGGCTTGGTGGTGAAGAGTTGACCTGTCGCGAATGTGCCTAATCCAAGAACGTTCGGTTCCACCACCCAATCATAGGCATCGATGTAGGCCGCCCAGAACCAGTCTGTAAGCTCGCGCGGAGAGATGTCCAGCAGCGTAGCTAAGTTCGACAGGATCATCAATCGTGTGATGTGGTGGCTCCAGCCTTCGTTCCATACATCCGCCACTACCTGATCGAGGCAGGCCAGGCCGGACTTCCGTCCCCAGAATGCGGGCGGCAGAGGCGCACTCGCGTCCAGGATAGACACCAGCGCTCCGCCATCGGGGTTGTCACGCGGCTGCTTCGCACTCCAGGGCTCGCCGCTCCACCGCGCGTACCCTCCATCGCCCGGCGCAGCCGCGACTTCCGCCGGGCCCTCGGGCATCACGCGAAAGCCGCCGGTGGCCTCGTGAACATGCCGCATAAACTCTCGCCATCCGAGCACCTGGCGTATAAAGCCTTCTTTGCTCGCGATCGGAATCTCGAGTGCAGCCACATCGTTCACCACGCGCGCAGGCAGCAGCCGGTGGATGTTCATCAGCGCGGAGGTTCGTGTGTGGAACAGCGTGGAAGCATGCGTTGCCATGGCATCTTCGTACTTACCGAACAAGGGCAGTGCATGACGTTTGGCCCAACTCCAATGCCGCTCCGCATCCTCGGCCGTCGCGGGAAGCGAGTCTAGATTCAGTTTCCCGGGATGCCTGCCAAATGCGGACTCGATCAGCTCCCCGACTTCTTCTTTCACTGCATCTGCTCTGAACGTGGGAAGCGCGGGCGCCGGAGGATCGCCACGGTAGGGATTACGATTCTCTTTATCGAAGTTAAATTGACCACCTACCGGCTGGCCGCCTTCCATCAGGACGCCGGTGTCGCGCCGCACCTTTCGATAGAAGCGCTCCAGCAGGTACGGCGATCCGTTCGGGTGGCTCATCCGAAACTGTTCGGTGGTGGTGAGCCAGCCTTCGTGCGGAATCTCCTCAATCAGCCCGGCCTCCAATAGCGGCTGGAGGTCGACTCGCAACTCCCGCTCGGCGGGCCGCATAACCCGGATATTCCCACGTCGCTTCGCTACTTCCTCCAGCGCCGACCGGTACGGGCCGTGGACGTAAATATGTTCCACGGCGATGCCACGAGCGGCTTGTTCCAGAGCGAAATTTCGAAGATTCGCGATGATGAGCGCCAGTTTCTGTTTGTGATATGGCCGAAGCCCCGCTTTCCACGTGTTCTCGACGACAACGATCCCGAGCGTGCGTGGATCCTCGCTGGAGAGGGGTCCGATCTGATCGGACAACTGGTCATAGGGAATGAATAGCCAGCGGCGGTTCAAGGGATCGCTCTGCCGTTCGCGCAAAAGCTTTCGAAAGACGCTCATTGGGTTTGATTGGTACAGGCGGGCGGCCGGCCTGGCGTGGACCTCTAAGTGTTAGAGGCTAGTGAGGTTAGAACTGATGGAGAAAATCGCTACTCGCTTAGATAGCCGAGAAGTTTGCCTTGCAGCGTAGCCGCAACTTCTTTGTCAGGAGCGATCACCAGAACGGTATCGTCGCCCGCAATGGTTCCCACCACCTCTTCCCATTCTTCCTGATCGAGCGCGATAGCCAGCGTACTGGCGTGGCCTGGGGGAGTCTTCAATACCAGAAGGTTCTGCGCAACGCGTACATCCTGCAGAAACTCCGCGAGGATTGTGGCGAGGTCGGGGCCGGAGGACTGAGGTGCGATTTGCCGGTAACCATCAGGAGTCTTCACCAATCCGAGTTCGCGGATGTCGCGCGACAAAGTCACCTGCGTCGCGGCCACTCCGATCTTCTTCAGCTCAGCCGCGAGTTCTTCCTGTGTTGAGATCGCCTGGTTCCGGATCAGCTTGGCTATTTGACCTTGCCGGTAGCTTTTGTTCATGCGCGCCACCCCGCAATTCGCGCTTCCGCCTCGTCAAGTGCTTTGGCCACCGTTCGCGGCCCCGTACCGCCCGGCAGTTCGCGCGTCCTCATTCCCTCAATAGGATGGAATAGGCGGATCATATCGGGTTTGAATTCCGGAGCGAACACTGCCAGTTCCTCGGGGGTCCACTCGGCTGGTTTTTTATCCTGCTGCACGCTGGCCAGGACTAACCGGCCGGCGATCTGATGGGCTTGGTGGAACGGTGTACCGGCACGGGCGAGCGCTTCAGCGAGATCGGTTGCGATCACCCAGCTTTCTTCGGCCGCTTGAGCTGGGACAGCCGGACGAAGTTCCGCCGTGTCGACTACTACACGCGCCATATCGAGCGAGCCTTGCAGTTGATCCACAGCATCGAACAACGGCTCCCAGCACTCCTGCAGGTCCCGATTGTAGGTCATGGGGAGACCTTTCACGGTCATGAACAGTGCACTGAGATCGCCGAACACGCGGCCGGCCTTGCCGCGAATCAGCTCGAGAGAGTCCGGGTTCTTCTTCTGCGGCATCAAGCTGGAGCCGCTGGTGACGCCGTCGCCCAATTCCATCCAGCCGTATTCGTCACCGGAATACAGGATCCAGTCTTCAGCAAATCGGCTGAGATGCAGCAGGACCAGGGACGCCGCGTAGATGAAATCCATAGCGTAGTCCCGATCCGCCGAGACGTCCATGCTATTCGCTGTGATGCCCTCGAACCCGAGTTCGCGCGCCATGCCTTCGCGATCGAAGGCGAAACCGCTTCCGGCGAGTGCGCCTGAACCGAGCGGAAAAACGTTGGTGCGGCGGCGCGCTTCGAGCAGCCGTTCGCGGTCACGAGCGAACATCTCGAAGTACGCGAGAATGTAGTGCGGCCAGAGAACCGCCTGAGCGCGCCGGGTGTGCGTGTAGCCCGGGATTACGGCGTTCGGATAGCGCCGCGCGATCGCGATCAGCGATGCAGCCAGATCGCTGAGAAGTGCCAGTGAGCGGTCAATCTCGTCGCGAAGCCAGAGCCGGGCATCCAGCGAGACCTGCTCGTTACGGCTGCGCCCGGTATGAATTTTGTCGGCGAGCGCCGCCGACCTTCTCCTTCAGCTTGCGAATGACGACGGTGTGCACGTCTTCATCGTCGGCGCCCTCAAAGAACGCCGGCGAGCCCGCATCGCGGCGGATCTGATCGAAGGCCGCTATGAGCTGGTCACGTTCGTCCGCGGTTAAGATACCCACTCGCGCGAGTTCGCGAGCGAACGTCTGCGACCCGCGCACGTCAGCGTCGAGAAAGCGCTTATCAAAATGCAGCGACCAGGAGAAGCGTTGAAACGCTTCCGAAGGGCCGGCTTCGAACCGGCCTCCCCAGAGTTTCATACCGACCAGCGTTGACGCTGCCGCCTGACCGCCTTGGTGACCGCGGCGCGCATCTTGATCGGCAATCCGATCAGGTTGATGAATCCAAGCGCATCCTTCTGATCGTACTCGGCGCCCATGGTGAAGCTCGCGATGTTGAGCGAGTAGAGCGAGTACGGCGACTTGCGGCTGACCGGCTCGATGATTGCCCTTATACAGGCGCAGAGTGACTTCGCCCGTGGTGTTCTGGCTGGTCACATCGAAGAATGCGTCGAGAGCCTCGCGCAGCGGCGTAAACCACAGCCCGTTGTAGACCAGCTCCGCGTAATCGAGCGCGAGCTTCTGCTTGTAGTGCAGCGTGTTCTTATCTAGAGTCAGCGCTTCGAGTTCACGATGCGCCGCCATGATCAGCGTGCCGCCCGGAGTCTCGTAGCAGCCGCGCGACTTCATGCCGACAAAGCGGTTCTCGACCAGGTCGATGCGCCCGATTCCGTGCTCGCCGCCGATCGCGTTCAGTTGTTCGAGCAGCGCGACCGCGGTCGATTTTCGTTCGCCGTTCACCGACACCGGCACGCCTTTTTCGAAACCGATGGTGACATCGACCGGCTTATCGGGAGCCTCGCGCGGACTGCGGGTCAGCATCCAGATATCATCCGGCGCGGCGTTGGCGGGATCTTCGAGCGCACCGCCCTCGTGCGAAATGTGCCAGATATTGCGGTCGCGGCTGTAGATCTTCGTCGTGGTCTGCGCGATCGGGACGTTGTGCTTGGCGGCGTAATCGATGGCGTCCTCGCGAGACACGATGTCCCACTCACGCCACGGCGCGATCACTTGCAGATGCGGCGCCAACGCCTTATAGGTGAGCTCGAAACGAACTTGATCGTTGCCCTTCCCGGTGCAGCCGTGCGCGAGACCGTCGCAGCCGGTTTTCAGCGCGACTTCCACCTGCCGCTTGGCCAGCAGCGGCCGCGCGATGGAGGTGCCCAGCAAATACTTATGTTCGTAAATGCCGCCTGCGCGGACCATGCGCCACAGGTATTCGGACACGAACTCTTCGCGCATGTCCTCCACGTGAATCTCGGACGCGCCGGTCTTGCGGGCCTTCTCTTCCAGGCCGGTGAGTTCGTCTCCGCCCTGTCCAATGTCGCCGCAAACGGCGACGATTTCACAACCGTAGTGCTCCTTCAGCCACGGAATAATAATGGATGTATCGAGCCCGCCAGAGTAGGCCAGGGCAACTTTTTTCGGTTTCGGCATGTTTAAAAATCGAGTCAGGCCAGCAGCATCAGCAGCAGTGCTTTCTGGACGTGAAGGCGGTTCTCCGCTTGATCGAAGACCACCGACTGAGGAGATTCCATCACCCCTTCCGTCGTCTCCTGATTTCGCTTAGCAGGCAGGCAGTGCATGAATACCGCATCGGGCTGGGCCTGGGCCATCAGTTCTTCGTTCACCTGGTAGGGTTGAAAGCGCGCTCGGCGGTCGATCGCTTCGGCCTCCTGGCCCATGCTCGCCCACACATCGGTGTAGACGGCGTGCGCCCCTTCCACAGCCTCCTCGGCGGAATGCGTGATCGTGATTGTCGTATGGAGATCGGCAGCCAGTTCGCGGGCTTCGCGCACGATCTCCGCATTCGGGTCGTAGCTGGGCGGGCAAGCGAGCGCGAAATCCATTCCCAACCGCGTACACGTAAGCATCAGCGAATGCGCCACATTGTTTCCATCGCCCACAAACGCGAGTTTCAGGCCGCGCCACTTTCCGAATTTCTCTTTCACTGTCAGCACGTCGGCCAGCGCCTGACAGGGATGATACAGATCGCTGAGCGCGTTGATCACGGGGACGCTTGAATATTTCGCGAGATCCTGCACTGTGCGTTGGGTAAACGTGCGCGCGACGATCGCATTGGTCCAGCGATCAAGATTGCGTGCGACATCCTTGATAGGCTCGCGTTCGCCGATCAGACCAGTGCTCAGAATCGAATCGCCGCCGAGTTGTTTCACTGCAAGCTCGAATGTAATGCGCGTGCGGAGCGAGGGCTTCTCGAACAGCAGCGCCACGTAGCGCCCCGATAGTACACGCGCGAACCGCGTCGGGTTGCGCTTGATCTGTGCGCTCAGGTCGAGAAGGGAAAGCAGTTCGTCGTGCGAGAGGTCCAGATCCTGGGTAAAATCGCCCGCGGACATTTTCCACGGAAACTCCGGATAGGGTGCGGCCATCGCAGTCTCCTTTCGCTCGCCGGCGCGGGTGTCTGAATGTTTATTCAGCACTATGAATAATAATACAACGAAGCGTCTTCTGCAACACGGATCGGCGACCGCTACTGATCCGTCTCCAAGACTACGCCGGGCTTCTCCAGATAGGGAATACCGTGGACCATCCAGTCCGGCTGCCGGCGCGCCTTTCAGATAATGATCGAAGTACTGTTGCAGCCGAACCGTGTAGTCCTTCTGATTGGGACGCCGCCGCAGCCCGTGCGGCTCGCCGTTGTAGGTGAACAGATAGACTTCCTTGCCCAACCGCCGCAGCGCCAGATAATACTCGATGCCCTGATACCACGGCACCGCGTCGTCGGCGTCGTTGTGGATCATCATGATCGGCGTCTTCACCCGATCGGCCATGAAACACCGGCGAGTTCTCGATGTAGCGCATCGGATATTCCCACAGCGTGCCGCCGATCCGGCTCTGCGTCCGTTCATACTGGAACTGCCGCGGCAGTCCGGGACCCCAGCGAATCGCCATCGTACGCGCTGGTCATGTTAGCCACCGGAGCTCCGGCCGCCACAGCGTTGAAGCGGTTGGTCTGCGTGATCATGTACGCGATCTGATATCCGCCCCAGCTATGGCCTTGAATGCCGATAGCATTTTCGTCCACGAAGCCCCGATCCACCACCGCCTGCACCGCGGGCAGCACGCACTTCAGCGCGCTTTGGCCCGGATACCCGATCTTGTAAGCGATGTCCGGTTCCAGAACCAGATAGCCATTGCTCACGTAATAGCTGACGTTGATGTTGTGACTGGGGCGCGGCTCGACATAGCTGTTCAGACCCTGCGTGAGCCGCTCGTAAATGTAGACCAGTAGCGGATATTTCTTCTTCGGGTCGAAGTTCTCGGGCTTATACAGAATGCCGCTCAGGGGCGTTCCGTCGAGATTGCTGTAATGCACCAGCTCAGCCGAACCCCAGAGAATGCCGGCCTGCTGCGGATTGGCATCGCTCACTTTTCGCAACTCGCGAAAGCTGAGGTCGGTGACTTGCAGGTCGGGGAATTCGCTGAAGGTCGATTCAGTCAGGGCCAGCACATCGGCGTTCTTGGCCTTGATGGGCGTTGGTGAAATTCTTCGCCGCCATCATCAGCTTCTGAGGCGCGGCATCGGCATACAGCCGCAGACTGTAAAAGCCCGAATCGCGCAGATCAACGTGCTCGGCCCGCAGCAGAATTGGCTTCGCCGGGTCGATGCCCGCGATCTTCGGAATCGGTCTCCACCCGCACATAACGGAACATCACGCTCTGCTTGCGCCCGAATCTGAGTGATATTTTTCGCTGAGCTGCCATCGGGCGCGATCTGCCAGATGTCGTAGTGATCGTAAAGCAGCACGAATTTGCCGTCCTTGGTCCAGCCGGCCAGTCCGTAGGCTCGCGGCGAACCTGGGCTGTCATGCTCCTCGCTCCAGAACCTGACACCGAGTCGCGACGTCAGATTGGTCGTCTTCCCTTCTGGAACGGACAGCGTGGTCCAATCCTTTCCATTGAAGAACAGTGCATACTTCGCATCCGGAGACCAGGTGACGCGCCCGATATGCTTCTTCGCCAGCAGTGTGCGCTGGCCGGTCTGATTGTCGACGAGATACGAGTCGATGTAGCGTTCGTCATACTCCACCATGGAGCGATATTCGCGGTCGTCGCCGCCGAGGGAGTAGCGCCCATCTTCGCTGGGTGTGATTTCGGACATGCTGCGGTCGCCCAGGACAGTCAGCTTTTTCTCAGGCAGGTGATAGACCGCGCGGAACGATCGCGTGCGATCACTTTTCGCGCGCACTTTCTGCATGGGCTGTATATAGTCGTCCTTCCAGTGCCAGAGGTCGACGGATGGGCGGTCCTCCGCTGGAGTTTTATCGGCCGTGGATGGCCTGGATTTGGGGGCATAGCCGAAAAAAATGCGCTGACCGTCTTTCGAGAACCCGATGGTGCTCTTTTCGCTGACTACGGAATCCGAAGGAAAGCCGGCGATCTGCGGTCCCACGATCTCAACTGCTTTTTCGCTTTCTCGAGGCCATAAGTAGAGCTTGGCCTCCCGGCCGCCCACAAACACGAGTTCGTCCTGCTTGTCGTCCCACGCGAGCTTCGTATACTTGCCAGGTCCGGCGACCAGCGTTTTGGGCGAAGCATCGTTCCCCGGAGCGATCGCGTAGACGCCGTTGGCCACTTCGTCCTTCGACGCCACAGAATAGATCAGCAGCCGTGAGTCCTTGGCGAGCGCATATTCGGTGACGTCGTTGAACGTGTGCTCGGCATTATTGGAGAGGGTTCGAAGGACCAGCATCCCGCCGGCGTCCTTCTTCGCCCCGTCTTCGGCCTCATGCAGGTAAGCGACAAAACCGTCGCCTTCGGCGGGCACCTGAAAGCTCTTCACGCGTTCGATCCGAGCCACCGCGCCGGAACTCAGTTCGAGAATCCGCAGGCCCGGCTTCGGTTGCGGCCTTTTCTTGTCTGTTTTGGCTGCGTCTACTTCCGCCCTGGTGGGAAATGTGGCAAACACCAGCGTGCGTCCGTCGCGCGTGAAAGACACGGTAAGGTTCCTGGCTGGAGGAGGACCCGGCTCAGCCTGAGGCTCCGAGAAGTCGGGCGGGGGAGGCGGCGGCAACTGCCCCACCGGTTCGCGCATTTCTTTCCCCGTTATCAGATTCCGCACCACCACGACGCCATCTCCCTCCTGCGGAAACAGCGCGTAGGCGAGAAACCTGCCGTCATCCGACAGGCGCTGGTTCTGTATATGACGCCATCCGTCGTAATCTGCGTGGGTTAGGGGGCGCTTCTCAGCGAATAGACACACCTGGAATGCGAGGATGACGCAAGCGTAGTAGAAAGACCTCGAACGGCTCATTGGAGTATGGTACAAGACCGTAACCGGGGTCGTGCCGCCGTGTTGCGTTTAGAGGTATAAAGGGAGGCGGAATGCCGACACACTTAAACGGTCGCAGAGATTTCTTCGCACGGGTTCGCAACCTGCTCGCCGCTGGAGGATTCGCCAGCCAAGCCGGGTTGTTGGAAGCCGCGCCCGCGGCAACCCAGGCAACATCGTCCGCCGGAGAGGACTATTACGACAAGCTGGGGGTGACGAAGATCATCAACGCCGCCGGCACCTATACCTCGCTGACGGCGTCTATCATGCCGCCGTCCGTACAGGCTGCGGTGGCGAAGGCGGCAAAGCATCCGGTGCGTCTGCTCGACTTGCAGAAAGCCTCCGGCGAATACCTGGCCGGAAAGTTGAAATGCGAGGCCGCCCTGGTATCCGCGGGAGCCGCTTCGGCGTTGACGCTGGGAACGGCGGCATGCGTGATGCTCGCCAACAAATGCGGGATCCGCGACATTCCGAACGAAGTGCCGCACTTGAAGAACGAGGTGATCATTCAAAAGGGTCACCGCTACGGTTACGATCAGGCCATTCTATGCTGCGGAGTGCGCTTCGTGGAAGTGGGAACGATGCAGGAGTATGAGAGCGCTTTCAACGACAAGACCGTGATGGCGCACTTCTACAACGCATCGGACTCAGGCGACATCAGCCGGGAGGATTGGATTCGGGTAGCGAAGACTCACGGGATCCCCACCTTCAACGACGCCGCGGCGGACGTGCCCCCTATCTCAAATCTCTGGAACTACACGCAGATGGGATTCGATCTAGTGACATTTTCGGGAGGCAAGGGGATCCGGGGTCCGCAAAACGCCGGGTTACTCTTGGGAAGGAAGGACCTGATCGAAGCCGCCGCGAAGAATAACAATCCCTACGATGGAGTCGGCCGCGGGATGAAAGTTGCGAAGGAACAAATCGTCGGGATGGTAGCGGCTGTGGATTGGTTTCTCAGTCAGTCCGACGCCGGCCTTGAGGCCGAATTCCGGCAAAGGGCCAGCCGTATCGCCACTCGGCTGAAAGATATCCCGACGCTGAAATCGGAAATCGTGATACCCCCGCTCGCAAATCATGTCCCCCATTTGCTGCTTCGCTACGACGCTGACAAGGTGAAGATCGGGGCGCGGGACGTGATGTCGGAATTGCGCAACGGTACACCCAGTATCGAGTTGAACCCGTCCACGGGCAGCCGTCGAGGCGCATCGGCCGGCATACCCGCCGATCCGAACATGATTGTGGTTGGGTTGTGGATGCTGGAGCCCGGAGAGGATTTGATTGTAGCGCGCAGGCTCCACGAGGTTCTGTCGAAGGCTGCTCGCGCCTAGATCCGGGTTCGCGTAACCGGCTGAGTCACGCCCGGGATCATAGCAGAGTCGTAACGCGCCTCATCGCGATCGCATGAGACGATAGCCCGTTGGCGCCCTCCATGTAACTGCATGGGGCTGCGGGAAACCATTTGTCCGGCTCCGCTGTCCATCGGATCAGGACCTTCTGAAAGAACAACATGAATCGGCGCTGGAGGTGATCGCCTGGCTGTAAAGAACACCAAAAAACTTGACGCGATGGTGGCCGGCGATCTGTTCATCGACATCATAATGAGTGGTTTTTCCTTCTGGCCGGAACCTGGTCAGGAGGCCGTCGCCAGCGAATACTGCCGCGAGATGGGAGGGGGCGCGGCGATCACGGCCGCCGGCCTTGCAAAACTTGGATCGCGGTCGGGCGTACTGGGCATCGTGGGCGAGGATGGGGCCTGGCTGGTGGAACGGCTTCGAGAACACGGCGTCGACACCGGCGGCATTGCCTATGACCTGTACGAACCGACGGCATTCACGGTGGCGGTCTCGGGTCCGCAGGATCGCGTCTTTTTTTACGTATCCCGGCGCGAATTACAGATTTGGTTCCGTGCTGATGGAGGCCGCCACCGAACGATTATTGGCTCAAGCCCGGCACGTTCATCTGGCCTGCGCGCCGGATCTGGACACGGCGGGCGAACTGTTGCAGGCGCTGAAGCTAAACGATTGCTGCATATCGCTGGACGTCGGCTGGCACGAGCAGTGGCTGCGCGACCCGCGCAGTATGGCTGTCGTGCGGAACGTCGACATCTTCTTTCCGAACGAGTCGGAGGCGTCGTGCATGACCGGTGAAACGGAACCGCGAGCCATCCTCGAAGCGTTTGCCGACGCCAACGTGAAAGCGGTCGTTTTGAAGTTGGGTGCTCACGGCGCCGCACTCTTGTGGGGCGGCCGTGTGATCATGGGCGACCCATTTCCCGTGGACGCTCACGACACCACGGGGGCGGGCGACTGCTTCGATGCGGGATTCCTGCATGCCTGGCTGAAGGGCGAGCCGCCCGAGAGGTGTTTGCGGGTGGCGACGATTTGCGGCGCGCTGTCCACCGAGGCGCTGGGCGGCATCGACGCGTTTCCGACCAGAGAAGCGCTTGAAGGAAGCGCTGCACTCACGGGTGGCACCCGATGACATTTTCGAAGATTGCGATCATCGGCGGCGGCGGCGTGCGAACGCCTCTGGTTGATCCACGGTCTGGCCAAAGCTCAGCGGCAACTCGGCCTCACCGAACTCGCGCTGTTCGACATCGACCTGCGCCGCACCGAAATACTCGCCGAGATCGGCCGCGAGATCGTTCGCCGGCTCGGAGCGGATTTCCGCATCACCACTTCCGACCGCCTGGAAACGCGCGGTCGAAGGCGCCGGCGCGATTCTGAACAGCATCCGCGTGGGTGGCATGGCCGCCCGCGCGCGGGATGAACGGATCGCGATCGAGCATGGATTGGCCGGCCAGGAGACCACCGGACCGGGCGGCGCCGCCATGGCTCTGCGAACCGTCCCGGTCACTTTGGAGCATGCCCGCGATGGTCGAGCGGGTCGCGCCGGATGCCTGGTTCATCAACTTCACCAATCCGGCGGGCCTGATCACGCAGGCCATCTCGCAGAACACGGGCCTCAAAGTGATCGGCATCTGCGACACGCCCGATCGAGTTGTTCCACCGCATCGCGTGGGCGCTGGGCGAGCCGTACGAAGAGATGACTTTCGACTACGCCGGACTGAATCATCTGGGCTGGGTGCGGCGCGTCACTCTGCGCGGGAGAGGACGTCACGGCCCGCATCCTGGCCGACGAGGCCACGCTGCGGCGCCTCTATCCCGCCGACCTGTTCGACCCGAAGCTGATTCAGACCTTGGGCCTGATTCCCACCGAGTATCTGTTCTTCTACTACAGCCAGCGCAAAGCGCACCAGAATCAGTTGCGCGCGGGAGCCAGCCGCGGAGAAGAACTGGAACGTCTGAATTGGGGGTTGTTCAACACACTGGCCGGTCAGGATGGCGCGAACGGGCTGGCGACCTATCGGGAGTACCTGCTGCGGCGCAATTCCTCATACATGAAGCTGGAAGCGCAGGCAGAATCCGCATTCGAGATCGAACAGGATGAATACGACCCGTTCGAAACCGCAACGGGGTACCACGTCATCGCCCTGGACGTTCTTTCGGGTCTCGTCTCTACGAAGCCGAAGGAGGTGGTATTGAACGTTCTCAATCACGGAGCCATTGACGGCCTGCGGGACGACGACGTGGTGGAGGTTCCGTGCGACATCGACAGCCGTGGCCCGCGCCCACGGCGCACCGGCCCACTGCCCGAGTCGGTCCGAGGTTTGGTGCTGGCGGTAAAGGCTTATGAGCGCACCGCCATCCGGGCCGCGCTGGAACGCTCCGGGGCGATGGCTCAACTCGCCATGCTCGAGTACCCGATCATCGGCCAGTGGGAGCTCGCGGGCGACCTCCGGCGGGCTCTCGCCGGAAGCGATCCCGCGCACCTGGGTTACCTCGCGATGAACACGATACGCGTTTCCAGCTGGGCGCAGTTGTTTGAAGAAGTCTACAACGAGGCCTGGGATGCCGGGTCTGGAGCGCTTCCGGTCGCCGTACGTATTCCGCGGGCATGTGCGACGCCTGTTCCGATCTGAGCACCAGCTTGATGCGGCTGGCCGGCAGCTATGAAGATCTGGCCAAGCTCGAGAGCCACATGCTCCGAAACTTTCAAAAGTATGCTCACCTCGACGCCAGCGTAGAGATTGGACGGTCCGTGTGGAACTGGCTGGCCTTGGCGCAGCATCATGGATTGCAGACCCGTCTGCTGGATTGGACCTATTCCCCGCTGGTGGCCATTCATTTCGCCACGGACGACGTGCGGACCTTCGGGTGCGACGGAGCAGTCTGGTGTTTGAACCATCGTAAGGCGAACGCGCTGTTGCCGGATAGTTTGCGGGCGCAGGCGGAGGCAGCAGGCTTCGATGTTTTCAGCGCGGAGATGCTAGACCGCGTGGCGGACACCCTCGAAAAATTTGACATGCTGTCGGACCGGGAGTTCATCGTATTCCTGGAGCCGCCCTCGCTCGACGCGCGCATCGTCAATCAGTTCGCTTTGTTCTCCGCTGTGAATCATCCGGCCAGGGGGCTGGACGAGTTACTCTCCCATCAGCCGGAACTGGCGAAGAAAATCATCATCCCTGCCGAGCTGAAATGGGAAGTGCGCGATAAGCTGGATCAGGCGGGGATCACGGAGCGCATGCTGTATCCGGGGTTGGACGGGCTGAGCAGGTGGCTGTCGCGGTATTACACGCCGAACCTGCGCCAGCGCGTGCGCTGACTACTCGCTGACGGTCCGGGAGGGTGACGAAGCGCTCGGATCCGCTTCGCTCCTACGTTTCAGTTCCGCCACCCAACTTTCGAGTAACGGCCCGGGATTGTCAGTTTGGAATCCCAGTACTCCGGATTGGTATGCGCTGAGCACTTCCTCCACAGTCCGGATGGCCGGCCCGGCATCCACTTTCACGGTTTCTCCCAACTTGGCGGCGAGGAATGCCAAATCCGCGTTCGTGTACTGACCGGGACCAAAAAGGCTCCCTGCCCGGACCCAGTCCACGTCGGCGCGCCTGGCAATGCGGCAGGCGATCACACGGAGATCCTCTGGCAACCAGCCCATTTCAAAATCCACAATCAGCACGGCGCCGGCCCGGTGGCATTCCTGAGCCATTTGCAGCAGTTCGGATTCGATGTACCGGAACTGCCGCGAAATCACTTTGCCTGGATTTAGCACGGTTTCGATGGCTGTAGCGCCGCGCTGCAGGGTATCGCGCACGGCAAACAGCTTCGCGGAGGTGGTGTCCGCACCGTGCGGGTAACTCACTACGGTCGCGATCGCGACACCGCTGCCTTGCATCCATTGCGCTACCAGGTCGAGATCCGCCGGACGCACCGTCAGGCGTCCTACGCGATATTTGCGGGCAAGGTCGCAGGCCTTGGAGACCTGCTCCTCCGAGTGGTTCGGAGCGAGCGCGGCATAATCCACCATGCGCGCAAGATCCTCGTGACTGTCCAGCGGCGGGCGGGCGTCTTGGGTTGAATTTGTCATTAGTCCTTACCCGCAACTTCGAGCACGATCTGCCACAGCAACTCGACGCCATCGTCAAGATTCTTCGGCGATATGCGCTCATCGTTACCGTGCGCGCGGCTGTCATTCCCTTCCTTTTCGAACAGCGGGACGCCGTACACGGGCATTCCGTGCGCCCGCAGGTACGATCCATCTGTCGCGCCTCGCGACATGTATGGCAGAACGGAATCTTCCGGATGCGTCTTGAAGGTGTGTTCCATGGCCTTGTACAGCGGACTGATCAGCGAGCTAGACTCGGTGGCAGGCATTTGCTGTCCGGGGGCAAGCGAAACTTCCACGGAGGTGTCGTTGATGATCTGTCGGAACCGGGCCAATACCTCTTCGCGCGTCTCGTTCGGCAGGCGGCGTACGTCCAGTTGCGCTTCGGCGCTGTTGGGGATAACATTCACTTTGCTGCTGCCCTTCAGCATGGTAGGTGAAACGCTGGTCCGGAGCATCGCTTCAAGCTCCGGATCGCGGGCCCGGATCTGATTTGCTGCCGCGCTCGCCGTCGCGGGATTGTCCAGCTTCGGCAGCAGTGGCTGCAGCCAGGTGAAATCGTCCAGCTTCGACAGCTCGCGCAAATATCGGCGGGTAACAGAGTTCATGCGAACTGGCTGGTCGGCTTCGGCCAACTTGGAGATAGCCCGGGCCAGTCGCACGACGGGGTTGTCGGGCCGCGGAAGCGAGCCGTGCCCGGCGGTGCCGTGCGCCGTCAGAACAGCCCGAGTCGGCACTTTCTCCAGCGTCTGGATGTTATAGATGCGGCCTGGCTCCCGCGTGTCCAGGATGTAGCCTCCCTCGTTCAACGCAAACTCGGCATCAATCTTGGGGTAAGCCTGTGCGATCAGCCACTGCATACCCGTTGAGCCGGCCTCTTCGTCGGCCTCCGACAACAGGATCACGTCTCGCGTCAGCCGGATATTGCGCCGGCGCATCTCTACCAGGACGGCGAGTTCTGCCGCCAGCAGCCCCTTGTCATCCATCGCGCCGCGTCCGACGATAAACCCGTTGCGGATCTCGCCGCGAAACGGGTCCGATGTCCACAGACCGCGGTCGGCGGGAACGACATCGCTATGCGCTATCAGCAGGAGCGGTCGTTTCCTGCCGCTGCCATGCAGACGCGCGACAAAGTTCAAGCGCTTGGGATCGGGTCCCAGTAGTTCACACGGGATGCCGTGGGCGTCCGCCACCTGCTTCAAGTAATCGGCTACACGGGTTTCATTACCTGGTGGATTCGTCGTGTCCAATTTGATGAGGTCGACCAGATATTGGCGCGCGCGCTCCGGTAGAGGGATATTGTCATCCGACGCGACCAGGGGGCACACGAGCAGCATGCAAGCCGCAATCACCCGCATTCGAACACGATCTTAGCAGGACAACAGTCATGAATGTACAGTGTGGTTAGGAGAGGACTTATGAACATCGGAATTCTGGGCGGTGGAAGTGTCGGAGGCGCATTAGGCGAGGCATGGGCGCGCGCCGGCCACGAGGTTGTTTTTGGGGTCCGGCAGCCGGACGCACCGGAGATGAAGGCGACCTTGAGCCGTTGTCATGGCCGGGCCCGAGCGGGCGCTGTGCAAGAGGCCGCACAGTTCGGCGAGGTGATTGTCAACGCGCTTCCGTGGGAGGCTGCGAAAGGCGTGGTTTCGTCGGTCAATCTGAAAGATAAGATACTGCTCGACGCGGCCAACCCTCTACTTCCGAACCTGGCTGGTCTGGAGGTGGGAACCACGACTTCGGCCGGGGAACAAGTCGCGCAGTGGGCGGCGGGCGCGAAGGTCGTCAAGATCTTCAACACAACTGGTGCCAACAATATGGCGAATCCGGCCTACGGCGGTAAGCCCATTCCTATGTTTTATTGCGGGGATGATGCCGGCGCCAAGAGCACGGCTGCGAAATTAGCGAAAGATGTCGGATTTGACCCAGTGGATGCGGGACCGCTGTCGAACGCGCGTTTGCTGGAGCCGGTTGCGATGTTATGGATTTGGCTGGCGTTTTCAGGCGGCTTGGGTCGTGAATTCGCGTTTCAGCTGGTGAAAAGATAAGCTGCTGGAGAACCTGAGTTCCGTAGGGACAGCTAAGCACCCGTAGCTTGAGGACCGGCCATCGGAGCAGGAGCATTCTCCCTGTGTTCGCGCTGCCGGTCCGCTCCGCCCTTGGAGCCCGCGTCGTAGATGTGGTGGACCCGTTCATCGAACCGTCCGAAGATCATCTTGCCCGCAGTAGTCTGCAATACGCTGGTTACGCCGATATCGATGGTCTTCGAGATCATCCGCTTCGCGTTGTCTACCACCACCATCGTCCCGTCATCCAGGTAAGCGACGCCCTGGTTGTACTCCTTGCCTTCCTTCAGGATGAACACGCGCATGGTCTCGCCCGGCAGAACGATCGGCTTCAAAGCGTTGGCGAGCTCATTGATATTCAGGACTTCGACGCCATGCAGTTGCGCAACTTTGTTCAGGTTGAAATCGTTCGTTACTATTTTGCAGGCGTAGAGCTTGGCCAGTTCAATTAACTTCATATCGACTTCCCGCACATTCGGGAAATCGTCTTCGAGGATCTGCACATTCAGATGGGCCATCTTCTGAATACGCTGCAAAATGTCCAGGCCGCGCCGTCCTCTATTACGTTTCATAGAATCGGCCGAGTCAGCCACCATCTGCAATTCCCGTAAAACGAATTGAGGAATAACCAGGGTTCCGTCCATGAAACCCGTGTCGGTGATATCCGCGATCCGGCCATCGATGATGACGCTGGTATCCAGAATCTTAAAGGCCGGCTTGCCGGCTTTTTCGCCGCCGAAGACGCCGCCCAGGGCGCCCAGGTTTAACATGTCTCCTTTTTGTGCACCCAGCAGCAGACCGACGTAAGCCATGAAGCAGAGCACCAACACTTGCAGGAACGGCACTGTGTTGTAGCTGTTGGGTAAGGCCTGCGCGAGAACCAGGGAGATGAGGTAAGCGCCGAGAATGCCGAGCACCGAGCCAAAAGCCGCCCCTATCAGCCGTGCGAGGGTCACCTTCCGTAGCCGAATCTCAAACAGCACGATGCCGCAACCAAGAACTGCTCCGGATGCGGCCGCGTAGGGCGCTTCTAAGTTGAAAGGACGAAGAAAGAATGCCGCAGCGGCGACTACGAGGACAAAGAGGATTCGGATGATTAAAAGATCGGACATGACAACCCCACGCAAGGGTAGGCCCGCTTGGCAGACCCTTGACTCGTCTGAGCGCGATTATATCATCAGTTGCATCTGAATTTTGAGGCGCTATGCGGGAAATTCTTGAAGATGAAGAGAAATTAGTGGGGTGATTAGTAACACACCGGTTACAGCTTCAAACAACGGGCTAAACGGCCCTGAGCAAATAGGCGGAGGGCCGACCCTATTGTTGAACTAGAGCGCTTTGGCCAGCTCCTCCGCGAATGCACTGGCCGGACCCTGGGGACGCCTGGCGGGCCGTGTCTTAGCGGGACCATTGCTGGTTCGGCGGGGCTCCCGTTGCTGTTCGGGCCTCGGTGGAGCGGACGCTGCTGCGGCCTGCGGCGGTGCACTCACAACAGGCTTCACGCTGCCTTTCGGCTTCGGCGGCTGTGCGGGGTTCGCACGCAGTAAACGCTCTTCTAACGGCGCCCGATCAAATCTTCGGATGATGGAATTCATCTCTTCTTGATTCGGCGCGTCGATAAAGGCGAAACCTTTGGATTCCTGAGTTTCAGGGTTACGGATAACTTTGACGTTATCGGCCACTAGGTTATCTGCGGTGAGCCACGACTTGATATCGTCGGCCGTCACCCACAGAGGGAGATTTCCGAGAAAAACGGTATAACTCATGCTGAGGGACAATTAACTCCGCGTTTGGGATGTTGGGGAAGAGCTTCGGGGACCAGATCCATGGAAGCAACCTTATGTTAGCACACTCCGGTTCTAGGTCAATTGAAAAGGGCTGCGAAAACAATGCGATAATCCCGCCTATGCGTCTCGCGGCTGGGTTCGTTTTGTCGGTTCTGATCGCCGGCGCAGCACTGCCGCCGTTCCGCCTGCCGGACATCGCGCACCCCGCCCACTACGAACTGGAGCTGACCATAATACCGCGTGAATCGGCGTTTCGCGGCGTCGCGCGCATCACTGTGGAGTTCACGAAACGCAGCAAGTCGCTATGGCTCAATGCGAAAGGCCTGAATGTGCAAAGCGCTTTCCTGGATGTGAACGGTTCCAGGCAAAATGCGAACGCAACCACGCTGGACGAGTTTCTTCAACTCGAATTCGGTGGCGACGTGGCGCCGGGTCCCGCATTGGTGCAGATCGCGTTCACAGGCCAACTCAGCGAGAACAAAAATTACGGATTGTATCGGAAACGCAGCGGCTCGGATTGGTACGCCTTCACTACTTTCACTCCCATTGAGGCTCGTCGAGCATTCCCGTGCTTCGATGAACCGATGTACAAGGCCCCGTGGCATTTGATTCTCCACGTTCCTCCATCGGACGTAGCCGCTTCGAACACCCGCATGGTGACCGAAACCGTGGAAACTGATGGGCTGAAGCGGGTGGACTTCGACGAAACAAAGCCAATCGCGTCGGAGGTGGTCGCGCTTGCGGTGGGTCCGTTCGATGTCATACAGGCCGGCCACGCGGGCCTCAATCACATCCCCGTTCGGATCCTGGCTCCTCGCGGGCGGGCGCGAGAGGCTGGCGCGGCGAAACTCGCCACTCCCGAGATCCTGGCGCGCCTCGAAAAATACACAGGAATTCCCTATCCCTGGGACAAACTGGATCACGTTGCTGTTCTAGACATGCCGTATGGCGCAGTGGAGAATCCAGGGCTGATCACTTACCGGGATCGCATTCTTCTGGCGAAACCGGAGCGGGACACGCTGGAACGCCAGCGAAGCATGCGGGGCACCATGGCTCACGAGTTGGCGCATCAATGGTTTGGGAATCTGGTGACGCAGGCCTGGTGGAACGATGTCTGGCTGAGCGAGGGTTTCTCGACCTGGCTGGGCGGTAAGACAAGTGATCTTGAGTTGCCTCCGTTCGAGCGTTCGCTCGCAGCCGCCGGAAGCCGGAGCCACGTCATGAAGCTGGATGCATCTTCGGAGACCCGGCCGGTGCGCTTGGAAATGAACTCTCGCACCGATATGGGACGCGTGTATGGCGGGATGGTCTATCAGAAAGGCGCGGCAATACTGAATATGTTGGAGCAATGGCTGGGTCCGGAGCCATTCCAGCGCGGCCTGCAAACGTACTTGCGGGAGCATGCGTTACGCACTGCCACGACCGACGATCTGGCCGCCGCGCTGACGCAGGCTTCCGGGGTCGACGTGGGTCCGGTGCTTCACACGTTTCTGGACCAGTCGGGCTTTCCAGTTGTGCGATCAGGGACGGAGTGCGCGATCGAGTCGGGAGATGCAACCCGTTGGTTCGTGCCGGTTTGCGTTCACGGCGACGATGGTGCGTCGGAGTGCACACTGCTTGCGCCGGCCCAGAAGCGGATGACGCTCCGCCATTGTCCAACTTGGATATGGCCAAATCGAGGGGGTGCCGGGTACTTCCGGGTGCAGTTAACATCCGCCATGCTGGAGGCGATCGTGAAGGATGGATGGGAGCAACTGAGCACGCCCGAGAAACTCAACGTCATTGATGATACAGCGGATCTGGTACTTTCGCACCGGATGGACGCGGCACTGGTGCTTACCGTGCTGCCGCAAATGGCGCGGGACTCGCAGGCTGCGGTAACTAACGCCGCGTATCGATTGCTGCTCTCGATGATGGCCAATGCCACCGTGGAGGATCGGCCGAAGTACGATGCGGCAGTGAAGCAAATGTTGGCTGGGGGTAGTGGGCGGCGGTAGTCGAGACTCAGCCGTTGTTAGCCTGAGGCGCCGGACGCGCGTCCTTCAGCACCACGCACCACGGCGGATAACCACGAGCCGCCGAATACGGATCTTCCTCTAATCCAACCGCCGCATCCACGACTGCACCCTGTTCAAACTCGCCGGCGCGCTCGGCAAAGCTCCATGCGGTCATGCGAAAACTCCGGCCGCCCTGCCGGAGCCGGACCTTCAAGTGTTTCTCACTAAACGTCTCCGGCGGCCCGTACACCTCAGTGCCCTTCACAGCAAACACCGGCGTGGGGTTGCCGAACCCGAACGGAGCAAGGGCCAGCACTTCCGCGACGGATTCGTCGTTGAGGTCAGTGAAACGTAGGACCCCATCCATCTCGAGCGTGGGCTTGAGATCCTCGGGCGTGAGACGCTCGGCGGCGTAGCGGTTCAGACGTTCTCTGAATTCCACCAGATTGGACAAGGGCATGCCGAGCCCGGCCGCCTGACGGTGTCCTCCGAATCGCGTGAAAAGATCGGACATGGATTCCAACGCTTCGAGCAGATGAAATGCCCGGATGCTGCGCCCGGATCCCTGCGCTTCCTCTCCCTCCTCGCTCAACACGATGGTGGGGCGATGATAACGTTCGACGATTCTGCTGGCCACGATCCCGATCACCCCGCGGTGCCAGTTAGACGCTGAGAACACCAGCGCAAACTGATCCTCTGTCACTGGACAGTCGTCACACTGCTTCAGAATGGCGCGTACGATTTCCTTCTCGGCGTCCTGGCGTTCCTGGTTCAGATTGTGAAGCTGCTCGGCCAGTGACCGCGCCCGCTCCGGATCTTCGGTGGTGAACAGGTCAATGACGTCGGTAGCCGTCGCCATACGGCCCGCGGCGTTGATCCGTGGCGCAATGCGAAACGAAACCTGAGATGCGGTTGGAGACGCACCTTCATTCAGACCAGCAATGTCCAGCAGCGCACGAAGCCCCGGATTCCGAACCGTGTGCAACCCGGCCAGACCCCGCTTCACAATGATCCGGTTCTCGCCCGTCAGTGGAACCACATCCGCGATGGTGGCGATCGCGGCGATCTTCAGAAAGGATTCGAGGAGACGGAAGACGCGTTCGGGAGTCCAGTCCAGGCGTATCAGCAGGGCGTGAATGAGTTTGAAGGCAACCCCAGCGCCGCAGAGATTCTTTTCCGGATACGGACAGTCGGGGCGATTCGGATTGAGCACGGCGACGGCGGCGGGCAAAGCGTCCTCCGGCAAATGGTGATCCGTGATAATGACGTCGATCCCCATGCTGCTCGCGTGTTGCACCACCTCGGCGGCGCGAATGCCCGTGTCCACACTGACGATCAGCTTCACCCCATGCGCCGCGGCTTCTTCCACCACCTCCGACCGCATGCCGTATCCCTCGCGCAAGCGGTGCGGTACATGGAATGACGCGACGCCTCCCGCCAGTTCGATCGCCTTCTTCAGGATGACGACTGAACTGGTGCCGTCCACGTCATAGTCGCCATAGAGCAAGATCGGCTGTTTCGTACGGATAGCAGCCAGCAGACGCTCCACGGCCTTGTCCATGTCCTTCATCAGCCACGGATCATGCAAGTGCTCGATGGGCGCCTCGAGAAAGGCTCGAGCGGCCACCGGATCCCGATATCCGCGATTCCACAGCACCTGGGCCGCCGGCGACTGGATGTTTAAGTCCGCCGCGAACGCGCGAATACGATCAGGGTTGGCGTCCGGAACTATCCAGCGCATTCTGCGCGAGCCGGAACCCGGAATCTCAATTCTTGGAGAAGTAGCCACCCATAGGTCCTTCGTCCGGCTCATCTTCCGGCTGCGGAACGGCGGAATCGATGTCGTCGAGCAGGTCAGAGAATTCGTCGTACCACTCCGTTCGGAGTTCAAACAGGTAGACGCGGCCGTTCAGATCGAAAGACAGCTCAACGGCGCAAGTGAATCCGTCGTAGGCCCGCAGTTCCCGCAGGCGCCGTTCGATAGCGCGGCGGTCCTCCGGAACGAAGTCACCATCCTCGAGTTGATCGAGCGCGTTGTCTACTAACAGCGCGGAAAACTCACGCGCATGCAGAACGATCATCTTGGCGCCGGCGGCTTCGGCCGTATCGAGGAACTGTTTGTAGTCGGGGTGGCGCTGGGTGTCCCAAAAAACCATCGGGATGGAATCCATGGCGCGGGAATAGCCGTGGAAGATGGCGAGTTTGCGGGTCTCCAGGTGGTCCCGGATCTCGGTCTTCAGAACATCCAAATTTTGCTTCATTCGTTCTTCGGATGATGACACTTGCGATTGTACGCTACGCGGATGCCGGCTCATGGCCCGGGCACTCCAAAACCGGTAGAGCCGGATATTTCTTGAAACGGACATCGGTAAAACTGAGCCCGCACATGTAGAACACGGAGCCTCGGTCGGAACGGATCAGGCGAACATGCCGGCAGTGTTCACACAGGCCTGCCTGCTCCAAGAAGTGCTGCGGCACATCCCGAGATTAGCGCGTTCGGACGAAATCTGCGATGATCGCGAGCGTGAGGGTCATCTCCCTGCTCGCCAGTGGCACGGAAATTATGTGCGAGCTGGGGGCCGGCGGCATGCTGGTTGGGCGCTCGCATGAGTGTGACAACCCGGCATGGGTCCGCTCTCTTCCACAATGCACAGAGCCGGCTTTCGACATTTCCGTTTCGAGCCGCGAAATCGACACTGAGGTAAATCGCAGAATCCGCTCAGGGGAGCCGCTTTACCGGATCGATACAGATCGGATCCGCGAACTCGCTCCTGATCTGATAATCACGCAAGCCCACTGTCAGGTTTGCGCGGTGACTCCAGACGACATGGAGCGAAGTGGCTGCGGTCCGGCCGCGCCAATGGTGCTGGCACTGACCGCCGGCTCGTTAACCGGCATCTTCGAAGGAGTAGTGCAGATAGCAACTGCGTTGGAGTTGGAGGAGGAAGGCCAGGCGCTGGTGCGCCGTGAACGGCGGCGCCTTGATGCCGTGCGGCAGAGAACGGCAGGGCGGCGCAAACCGACGGTGGTGATGCTGGAATGGACAGATCCCATCTTCGCAATGGCAAACTGGGGGCCCGAACTGGTCGAAGCCGCAACGGGAGAACCGCTGATGGGCCATCAGGGCCAGCACTCGTCCGCGGTTCCGGCCGAACAGCTTCGGGCGGTCGACCCGGAGTACCTGATCGTGGCTCCCTGCGGTTTCGATTTGAATCGGGCGTTGAACGAGCGATCCGTCTTGGAAGCGTATCCGTGGTGGCGTGAACTGCGGGCGGTTCAGGCAGGGAAAGTCGCGTTCGCCGACGGGAATCTTTTCTTCAACCGATCGGGCATGACGATTTCACAAACAGCGGAGATCGTCGCCGAGATTTTGCACGGTGTCACCGTTGGAGCCTCAACCCAAAACATTCACTGGCGGTGGATCTGAGAAAAGGCGCGTTCGTTGTGGGAGGCGCGGCCGGCCATTTGCGATGCCCCGCCACGCCTCGCACCGGTGTTCAATTCTCTTGGAAGTTTATCGTCACTACGTCGGTGGAAGACTTTCCCGCCGAGTCCGTCTCCGTCAATTGGAACATGTAGACACCGCGGCCCTGCCCCAACTGCACCGTCGGTGTCGCCGTGTCACCGGCGAGAATTGCTGCCGATGGACTGCCCTGGGGTATGGTCCATAGATAGGACAACTCATTGCCATTTGAATACCAGGCGCGCAACGATTGGGGCTCGCCAGGACCTCCTTCCAGGCACGGGATGGCTCTGAGGGGCTTCGTACATTGCCTGCAAATCGTAATCCGTCATCTTGGAGAACGCAGGCCACGGCATGATCTGGAGAAGGTCACCGTTGAACGGAGCCGGGATGCATTTGCTCGAGCGGGCTGACCCATGTAGGGAATCCCGCCATGTTGAGTGGAACGGGAGCGATCTGGAATCCTTTTAAGATCTTGGTTGGGGTTTCGGGATGGAAGGCCAAACGAGCGCGAACAACTGGAGCGGTTGCCTGCCGGACAGCTTAGGCCTGCATGAGGCCTTCGCCCTGCGCAAGCGATGTCATAAGCCGCTCCTTGTTCTTCTCCGCTGCAGCGACCGCCGACTCCAGGCTGACCCAGTAAACCGCCGCGGCGATGAAGCCCATGATGACGAGCACGATGAACAGGGCTGCTTCACTTCGAAACGCATACCGTGCGCCGTAGGCCAAAAGGACCGGCGTGGCAGCCACCGGGTACAGGAGGAACAGCAGCGCTTGTAGGCGTCCGGGTGCTCCCGTGCGCATCGCCTTCGCGGGATTCACAGCGCGCGCATTGGCAGTGGAGGTCAGATTACCGAGCGAGATCAGGAACACGGAGATCACTAAGGTTACGCCGTATGCCTCGGCGAGAGTCGCAGCCGTGATAGGCATGTGCAGAAGGGCGCACACCGTGACGATGCAGGTGGTCTCCAGCAGCACCCATGAGAGCGAACTGATGTTTTTGCCTGCAAGCACGACGGAAAACTTCACAGGCATGGCCCAATACGCCTGGGCGGCCATGCGGTCGAAACCAAACGTATTCCAGAAACACACGTCGCCCAACAGCAGCAACCCGTAAACGCTGATCAGAGTGAGATAATTCCTGCCGAATATCCCGTTGAAGCTGTTGCCGCCGAAGGCGACCGGCAGCCAAAGCACCAGGCCAAACGTAAAACCCATGATGAAGACGAGCCGAAACCTAGGGGCCCTGGACAGAAACCGGATTTCCTTTTCTACCAGAGCGGCCAATGGGTCCGGGAACAACCACGAGGGCCAACTTAGCAGGGCGTAGAATGGCCCTGGTTTGCGACCGGCCGGATAGCTGGAGGCATTCGATTCACTGGCGTCGAACCGCAAGGTCCGCTCGAACTGCCATTGCCCGAAGAAATAAGCGCCAATCGTCCAGGCACTGAGCGCCGCCGCCGCCCACAACGAAGCGTCACCAGCCGCTATGGACGCGGTGGCTGACCATGGCCAGATGACCCCTACCCGCGCTCGGAAAAGCGCTGCCAGCCTCTTATCACCGCCGGTAGCGATCAGTAGTTGGGGCAGTACACCGAGCATCACCATGAACAGCACGGTGATCTCGCGAACGCGCTTGCGGGCGAGCAGCCGCAGCATCACCTCTCGCATGCCGGCGGAGAGACACAGGTTGAAGATTGCAAACGGAACGATACCGGCCGCGCTCCACTTCGGAACAACCGGATTCGCGAGGAGTCCGATGCCGAAGCCTGCGAGTACCAGCATCATTTCTAAGCTGGTAGAGATGCGAAGCAACAGCTCAATAAAGAACATCTGGGAACTCGGGATGGGGTAGACCTGCAGCTTCCTAGTGGACAGCGAGACGCCGGTGGAACCCAGCAGGATGGGAACAACCTGCCAGTAGAGGAATACGAGCAGAAGTCCTCCCGGCACGGCGGTTGCCAGCAACCTCACATTGGCCGGATCCGAGAACATGAGTCCGAGCAGTACGGCGAAGGCCAGCCACATCCCGTACCAGGAGGCGACGAGGAGGCCCCCCACGGCCATACCGGTCTTGTTGGCCTTCGGATAGTAGTTCAGCAAGCTGCGCCATTGCGCCCACAAAATGGCACGCGCCTGGGAGTTCATAGCCAGTCCAGCGCCTCGGCATGGCGGCCCGCGCCGACCATGCGTACGAAGATATCCTCCAGCGTTTCCGAGCCTGACCGGAGCGATGCCATCGTGTCGTCCACCATGAGACGGCCCTCATTGATGATGGCCACACGGTCACACAAGCGCTCTACGACTTCAAGCACGTGCGAGGTCAGGAACACGGTGGCACCATGACGGACCTGCTCGACCAGCAGATCTTTCATGAGGCGGGCGCCCACTGCGTCTACTCCCTCAAAGGGCTCGTCCATCAGATACAACTCGGGCCGATGAACGAGGGCGGCCGCCATCGCCACGCGCTTGCGCATGCCTTTTGAATACTCGGCGATCAGCTTGCGCTCGTTGCCGCTCAATTGAAAAAGTTCCAACAACTCGCGGGAGCGTTCGCGGGCCATGGGACGTTCCAGTCCGTAAATACGCGCGACGAATTCAATGTATTCCGCACCGGTGAGGTGGTCAAAGAGCAGCGTCTCATCGGGAACCAAGCCAATTCGACCCTTGATCTGGACGGCGCTGGCGGGCATCGGCAACCCCAGGATAAAGATTTCGCCGGAGGTGGGCGGCGCGAGTCCCATCAGCATGCGGATGGTAGTGGTTTTGCCGGCGCCGTTCGGACCCAAAAATCCGAAGAAGCATCCGCGGGGAACGGAGAGAGTGAGTCCGTCGACCGCAGCCTTATTGCCGTACACCTTGCGTAGCTGATGGACTCCGATCGCCGGTGCGTCCGACATCACGACCTATCGTAACGTGTGTGGCGCGCGTGCTTATATTGCGCTCGAAGTTGGTCAGGCGAGTCTCGCCATCGGGTCATGCGTGCTACGCTGGACGACGTTCCATCGCCTCCGTCCGGGAGGCCGAAATCATCACTAGGAGAAGCTGATGTCTACTGCTGAGATCGCGAAAGACCTCGTTAATCTGTGCCGGGAAGGCAAGCATCTGGAGGCAATTTCCAAATACTACTCCAACGACATCGTGAGCGTTGAGTCGGCCAGCGCTCCCAACATGCCGGCCGAGATGAAGGGAATCGACGCCGTCAAGGGGAAGAATCAATGGTGGCTGGAAAACCACGAAATTCACAGTTCCCAGGCCGACGGACCGTACATCGGCGAGAAGGAGTTTGCCGTCCACTTCCAATTTGATGTAACGCAGAAGCCCACCGGCAAGCGATTTCAGATGCAGGAGATGGCGCTCTATCAAGTCGAGGGCGGAAAGATCGTACGCGAGCATTTTTTCTACAATCCAGGCGAATAGCGCCTTCGTCCGCGGGCGGCTTTGTTGCGATACGCTGAAAGGCGTTCACCACATGCCTACCCTACTGCTTCTACTTCTTCTTGCCCTGTCGGGGCAGTTCGCTTTCGGACAGTCACCGCAGGCCCGAATCAAGATAGACACGGACCGAACCATTGGCGAGGTGCATCCGCTCATCTTCGGCAACTTCGCCGAACATCTCGGCCGCTGCATCTATGGCGGCATCTATGAACCCGGCAGCCCGCTCGCCGACGCCGATGGATACCGGAAAGATGTGATGTCGGCCATCCATGGTCTGGGTGTCACGATGCTGCGCTGGCCGGGCGGAAACTTCGTCTCCGGGTACAACTGGAAGGACGGGATCGGTCCGAAGAAGGATCGGCCTGTTCGTCCCGAAGGTGCATGGGGATCGCTCGAGCCCAACCAGTTCGGCACCGATGAATTTCTCAAATACTGTGAGCGGACCGGGGTCGAGCCATACGTCTGCATCAACGCCGGCCTGGGGACCGTGGAGGAAGCGCGCCAGTGGGTAGAATATACGAACGAATCGCGCGACACCTACTGGGCCCAGCAGCGCCGTAAGAACGGCCGCAACGAGCCGTACAAAGTAAAATACTGGGGTCTCGGGAACGAGATCGATGGGCCTTGGCAGCTAGGACACAAGTCCGCCGAGGACTATGTGAAGTTCGCTCTCGAAGCCGCCAAGGCCATGCGCCGCGCCGATACATCCATCAAGCTCATCGCCAGCGGGTCCAGCAACTTCCGTCCGGGTTCCAATTGGATCGAATGGAACCGAACCATACTCGACGGACTCAAGAGCGAAATCGACTACATTTCGCTGCACACCTATACCGGCAATCCGCAGAATAATCTGGAGAACTTTCTCGGCGCCTCGCAGAACATCGACCAGCGAATTGAAATCGTCGATGGCCTGATCAAGGCGGCACAGGCGGGCGATGCGAGGCCGCGGCCCATCTATATCGCCTACGACGAGTGGAACGTCTGGTATCGGGCGCGCGGGGAAAGCGAATTCGCCACCGGCAAGACCCAGCTCGAGGAGATTTATAACTTTGAAGATGCGCTCGCAATGGGGATGTTCTTCAATTCGTTTATCCGGCACGCAAACATCGTGAAAATGGCTAACCTGGCGCAGATCGTAAATGTGATCGCGCCGATTTTCACCAACGAGAAAGGGCTTTTCCTGCAGCCGATTTACTTTCCGATCGCTGAATACGCGAAACAGAAAGGCAACACGGCGGTCGATCTCTGGATCACTTCGCCTACGTACCGTACGGCGGCCAACCGCCCGGCAATTCCCTACCTGGATACTTCGGCGACGTTAGATAAGAAGAACGGGTCTGCTGTATCTGAACGTGCTCAACCGGAGTGAGAAGGAGGATATCGCGACTCGCATCGAAAATACGACTGGTAAGCTGAGCGGCGATATCCAGGTCTGGGAAATGAATCATGCGGATCTCAAAGCGACTCACACGTTCGGGGACGACCGCAAGGTGAGGCCCGCGACGCGGACAGTTCCAGGTTCAGGAAACACAATAGCCTATAATTTCCCGAAACACTCGTTGACCATCCTGCGCGTGAACGTGCATGAGTAGCCGGTCCATTCTTGGACTTGCGCTGTTGGTGACCTCCTGCGCCGCCCAGGAAGCGGTGGTCATCCGCGTGGATGCGGCCAGCCGCGCGGGTGTGTTCAAGCCCATTTTCTCTTACTTCGGATACGACGAGCCAAATTACACGTACATGAAAAACGGGCGCAAGCTGATCGGCGAACTCGCAGATCTTAGCCCGGTGCCGGTTCATATTCGAGCGCATCACCTACTGGTCACTGGAGATGGAACTCCAGCCCTGAAGTGGGGCTCGACTAATGCATACACGGAGGACGCAAACGGCCAGGCAGTATACGACTGGACAATAATCGATCGCATTTTCGACACCTATATTCAGGCCAGGGCAAAGCCGTTCGTGGAGATTGGCTTTATGCCCGAGGCGCTCTCGACGCATCCCCAACCATACGAGCGGCGATGGCCGAAGCCGGATGATGGCACGGGATGGTCGTACCCTCCCAAAGATTACGCCAAGTGGGCGGAACTGATCCGCCGCTGGGCTGCGCATTGCGTAGAGCGTTACGGAGAGCGCGAGGTTGTCACATGGTATTGGGAGTTGTGGAATGAGCCCGATATTTCGTACTGGCGTGGCACTCCGGAACAATACAACCGGCTCTACGATTACACGGCCGACGCGTTGAAGCGGTCAATCCCGCGGGCCCGCATTGGGGGTCCGGCCACCACTGGACCGGGCAGCGCGAAAGCCGCGGCGTTCCTCGAGCAATTTCTCGAGCACTGCGCCCGCGGTACGAATGCGGTGACCGGGAAGCCGGGAGCGCCGCTCGATTTCATCACGTATCACGCGAAAGGGTCGCCAACCGTGGTCGAAGGCCGCGTCCGCATGGGACTTGCCAAGATGTTGATCGACGTTCAACGCGGATTCGAGATTGTGAATCATTATCCGCAGTTCCGGAAGCTGCCGATTGTGTTGACCGAGGCCGATCCAGAGGGCTGCGCGGCCTGCTCCGCGCGTACGTATCCGCAAAATGCATACCGCAACGGGACCTTGTATCCGGTCTACACCGCCGCGGCGATGGCGAAGATGATCCAGCTTGCCGACCGTTTCGAAGCGAACCTGGAAGGCATGCTGACATGGGCCTTTGAATTCGAGGGGCAACCGTACTTCGACGGCTTCCGGACATTGGCGACGAATGGGATCGACAAGCCGGTGCTGAACGTTTTCCGGATGGCTGGGCTACTTCCGCGCGAGCGAGTGACAGCCGAAAGCTCCGGCGCGCTGGCGCTGGATGCAGTGTTGAAATCCGGAGTGCGGGATAAGCCGGATATCGGCGTGTTCGCCACCAGGGCTTCGCATGAGATCGGGATTCTGGTGTGGAACTATCATGATGACGAAACCGCAGGGCCGGCCGCGCCCGTCAAACTCAACGTCAAGGGACTGCCGCTGGATCTCCCGCGCGCACTCATCCAGCACTACCGGATTGATGAAACGCACAGCAATGCATACACCGGCTGGAAGAAAATGGGCGCGCCGCAGAGCCCTACACCGGCGCAGTACCAGCAACTCGAAGCAGCAGGACAACTCGGGCTGTTGGATTCGCCTCGCTGGGCTCCGGTAGCACGAGGGGCCGTGGACTTTGATTTCTCGCTGCCGCGGCACGCCGTCTCTCTGGTCCGCGTAACTTGGTAAGGCGGCTCGGTTCGCTACAATAGCGACTTACTCGATGCAACTCGGAGCAGTCACGTACAAAGTTCTCGATAATTGGAGCCCGAACGCTTCCTACGGTTCGACAAGGCTTTGTGGACGGAGTTGAATCGCGAATGTTAGCCAGGCTCGCGGTCACCGCACTGCTGGTTATCCGCACCGCTTATGCAGCCGTACCCACGCCGGAGAGCCATTTCGGCCATCCTATCGGCGTCGAGCGGCAACTACTCGATTGGGATAAAGTAGTCGGCTATTTCAATGCGCTTGCGAAGTCCAGCGACCGAATCGTTGTAAAGGAACTCGGGAAGAGCACGGAAGGCCGGCCCTTCATCGCAGCCTGGATTGCGTCGCCGGAGACAATCAAGAATCTCGATAAATACCGTGAGATCCAGGCGCGACTCGCAGACCCTCGCAAAACGACTTCGGAACAGGCGCGGGAGTTCATCGCTCAAGGCAAGACTGTCGTATTGATCACCTGTTCGATCCACGCGACCGAGGTCGCATCAACGCATACCGCCGTCGAATTCGCCTACCGACTGCTGACGTGAGGACCGGCCGAAGTTTCGAGCCATTCTCGACAACACGATTTTCATCCTGGTGCCTTCACTGAATCCGGACGGCGTGGATATCGTTACCAAGTGGTACCGCTACACACTCGGCAGTCAGTGGGAAGGCACCTCACCGCCGGAGTTGTATCAAAAGTACGTGGGTCACGATAATAACCGCGACTGGTACATCTTCTCGCAGGCGGAGACACAGTTGACGGTCTCGCAACTGCACAATGTGTGGCATCCGCAGATCGTGTACGACGTGCACCAGCAGGGCCCCTACGCCTCGCGCATCTTTGTTCCACCGTGGATGGACCCTGTCGATCCGAACATTGACGCGATCATCGCGCAGGAGTGCAATTCTATCGGGGCCGGTATGGCCGCCGATCTAACAGCGGCAGGGAAGTCCGGGGTGGCGATCAACGCCCTTTACGATTTCTGGACGCCCGCGCGCCATTATCAGGCCTACCATGGAGGGCTGCGCATTTTAAGCGAATCGGCCAGCGCCAATCTTGCAACGCCGATCACTGTGCGCCCGGAGCAAATCACGTCAAACGCCCTGGGGTACAACCCGCAAGAGCGTTCGTGGAATTATCTGGAGCCCTGGAAAGGCGGGCTCTGGACGCTGCGCGACATCATCGACTATCAGTCAATCGCTCTGGAATCCTGCCTGTATCAAGCCGCCATACGGCGTGAGGATCTGCTACGCGGATTCTACGAAGTAGGCCGGCGGGCTGTGGCACGTAGCACTCCCTATGCTTTTGTCATCCCCGGTGAACAGTTTGATCCGGGCTCGTCGCAGCGGCTGTTGGAGACGCTGCATTTCGGCCAAGTGGAAATCGAGAAGGCGGCGGAGCCGTTCGAAGCGGGCGGACGGCAGTATAAGAAAGGCACGTATATCGTGCGAATGCAGCAGCCTTACAGCAGTTGGGCGAAAACGCTGCTGGAGCGCCAGAATTATCCCGACATGCGGTTGTATCCCGGCGGTCCGCCTAAACGGCCCTACGATGTCACGGCACAGACTTTGCCGATGCTCATGGGAGTGCAAGTGGACACTATCGACAAACCCTTTGAGCCGAAGTCGCAAGCGGCGACCGTATTTCCCTTTCAGATCGATAAGCCGCGTCCGGCTGGAGTGCTGCCCGCCTCAGATGTGGAAGCGTGGCGCCTGCTCGGGGCAGCCTGGGAAAACAGCCCGGGCGTGTTTCGCGACGGTGTCAGCGGAGACTTTTTCTCCTCCCTCCGGAAGGCAAGAACCTCAAATTGATTCCGAAGCCTCGCATCGGCATTTACAAGAGCCCCGTGCCGAATATGGACGAAGGGTGGACGCGGTGGTTGCTGGAGAAGTTCAGCATTCCATATATCAGCGTGGACAGTGGAAGTTTTGCGGAGAACATCCGAAGCCGCACCGATGTTGTCGTTTTTCCAGATCAGTCTGCCGCGACACTGGCAGACGGCTTCCGGCCCGGTGTTATGCCGCCACAATTCGTAGGCGGATTGGGGAATGGAGCGACTGTGAAGGATTTCGTCACTCAGGGCGGTACGGCCGTATTTCTGAATCACGCCACGGATTTTGCCATTGATGCATTTGGCCTGAAGATCAAGAACGTCGTTAAGGGTCTTTCGGATCGCGATTTCTACTCGCCAGGCTCAATTCTGTACAGCAGCCTCAATGCCAAGCACCCGTTAAGCTTGGGACTGCCGGAGACGGTTCACGTCTGGTCCGAAGGGAGCCCGGCTTGGGATGTACCGGAGGGCGCCGGTACGGTGGTCGCGCGTTACCCGGCCAAGGGTGTCCTGGCATCAGGTTGGCTGCTGGGCGAGAAATACATTGCCGGCAAGGCGTCGATCGTCGACATACCCGTGGGCGCTGGACACGTCGTGCTGTTCGGGATGCGCCCGCAATATAGGGCGCAGAGTTATCAGACGTTCAAGATTTTCTTCAACGCGTTTCTGTTAGGCCGTGAATAGCCATACGGATTTTGGGTAAACTGGCAAAGTTGGAACGGGATCTTTTTCCGCTCCAATGGCTGGAAGACCCGGAACTCCGTCCTCGTAGCCACGTCGGCCTCACCAGGGGTGAGCAGCAAAGTGCCTCCGCCGCGCCGTATTTCTTCAACTGGCTCGGCGAAATTCGCGACCGCTCCTATTAAGTAGGACTAGACAGCAATTGTGGGCATGTAACGGTCTATGGTGAAGTTGTTGCCAGGGTCAAATGCAGCCTCCACTTTCGTCGACCATTCGAGATCTCGCAGATAATCACACCATATGCCGTCTTGGATGTTATTGGAATCGCTTCTTCTGACGATGAAGAACACGTGGAACTTGTTGTACTTGATTGCGCGTATCAAGTTGTAGGCATTATTGTTGACGTCGTTGTCGGTCTTATTCGCCTGTAGCGTGGGGTAGTCACGCAACTGTACCGAATAGGTCCCGGTGCCCGTGATGGTTTTGCGGCTGGCTGCATCGTAGAACAGCTTTTCGGCAGGATCACCGTCAAAGACGGGCAGGTGCTTCTGTTCCCAGCTAATGATCTTAAACCTCTGTAACGTGCCTAGCTGAGCTTGTACAACGCCTTTTGGTTGGAATAGTCGAGGGCCTGCACGAGGCCGACCTCGTTATTTGCGTTTCGTTTGCGGTTGGTACTTCGTAACATCGATCTCCGCATCGATCTGAACGCCCCGGCACCAGAGCGTCTTGGAAGTTCCTGAATCAGTGGTGGCGGTTGGATGATCGCAGGTCATCTTGAACTTTGTTACCTTGTACTCGACTGGCATGGTTCCTCCGAGAAGAGCCAAGTATGACAGTTGCGGGGTAACCCGGCCACTCGCCTTGTTCGGCAGACCTTCGGAGTCGGGGTTGTAAGCGAAAGCCGCGGAAGTCTTACAAAACGCCCGGCCATCTTGCAAGTCAGCATCCCGGCCAACCGCGTAGACGGGGCGGCTGGCACCTCGTTTTGGGACGCGATCCGAAGTGGCCAAGTTCCGGTTAAGCCGACCACTCGGGACAGTCCAGAAGCCCCACGTTAAATGGTTCTGAGGCCGCGGATAGCGCCGATTCACTCCGCCCAGATGGACACACATAGGGCCGTCAGCGCGGTTTCACCTCCTCTGAGCTTTGACGTACTGGCTCAACGCCGGGGATGAGTTGTTATTCTGGTGTGAGGCATCCAGCATTGAGTCGCATCGGTTCATCGTTCAAGAGCTTCTTTTTCATTCTGTTCAAGGGAGTGCTGCCGGAGGACGTCGCTCGCGAGTTCGGGTATGTGCGGCCGGAACCTGTGAAGCCGCCAGCTCCGGTTGTGCCTGTCCTGAAGCCTTCCGACGGCGCGCTTCAGCTTCTCGGCATTCTGCAACGCGACGGCCGCCTGGTGGATTTCCTCATGGAGGATATCAGCGGAGCTGATGACGAGCAGGTGGGCGCGGCGGTCCGTACTCTGCAGGAACAATGCCGCGCGGCGCTCCAGCGCTACGTCAAGCTCTCGCCCGTAGTCGACGGCGTGGAAGGTTCCTTCACGAAAGTGGATACCAACGATCCGGCGACGATCAAACTGCTGGGCAATGTCCCGGCGAACGGAAAGGCCACGGGCGGCATCCTGCGTCATAAGGGCTGGCGCGCCGACCACATCGATTTGCCCGCATTGAAGCCCAGCCAGACCGGCTCTGTCGTATCACCGGCCGAAATCGAAGTCGAGTAGCTCAAGCGTGTCAAACCAGTACGTCATCGGTATCGACTTAGGTACAACCAACTCCGCAATCGCGTTCGCGCAGCCGCCCGACGACCCGCGTGAACTCGCCCCCGTCGCTCTGCTTGGCATCCCGCAACTGGTCAATCCCGGCGAAGTACGCGACGAAGAGCTGCTGCCGTCCTTCCTGTACGTCGCCGGCCCGAACGACTTTCCCGCCGGCACGCTGGAGCTGCCATGGCCGTCGGATCCATCGTTCGTCGCGGGCGAGCTCGCCAAGAAACGCGGCGCCGAGAATGCCCGCCGGCTGATCTCCTCGGCGAAATCGTGGCTGTCGCATGCCGGTGTGGATCGCACGGCGGCAATTCTTCCGGCGAACGCGCCCGAAGGAGTGAACGAAGGTTTCGCCTGTGGATGCTTCCCGGCGTTACCTGGAGCATCTGCGCGCGGCATGGGATTCCAAAATGCCGGAAGCGCCGTTCGGGGATCAACAGGTGCTGGTAACGGTTCCGGCTTCGTTCGATGCAGTAGCGCGCGAATTGACGCTGAACGCGGCCGAACAGGCGGGATACAAGAACGTCGTACTGCTGGAGGAGCCGCAGGCCGCATTTTACGCCTGGATTGCAACGGCATTCCGACTGGCGTGACCGGGTTCACATGGGCGATCTGATTCTGGTGGTTGACGTCGGCGGCGGGACGACGGATTTCACCCTCATCGCGGTGACGGAGAGCGACGGCGAGCTTCAATTGGAACGGCTGGCGGTCGGTGAGCACATACTGCTGGGCGGCGATAACATCGACCTGGCGCTGGCTCGCCATCTGGAGCAGCAGCTCGCCGCCAAAGGTACTAAACTGGATGCGCTGCAACTGCACGCTCTGTGGCAGCAATGCAGGGTGGCGAAGGAGAAGCTGCTTTCGGAAGAAACCAAAAAGGGGGAGTTTCCGGTCACCATTCTCGGCAAGGGCACTGGTCTGGTGGGTGGCACGATTAAGGCTAAGCTGCTGAAGGACGACATCGATCGCATTCTTCTGGAGGGCTTTTTTCCCGTGGTGAGCAGCAACGAAATGCCCCAGCGGCGGCGCATGGGCCTGGCGGAGCTAGGGCTTCCCTATGCGGCGGATGCGGCGATCACGCGCCATCTCGCTCGTTTCCTGCGGCAGCAGGTGGCGAACGCGGAACACGGCTCAGTACGGCGATCGGCCAGCGGGCTTGCATGCCCAACGCACGTCCTGTTCAATGGCGGCGTTCTGCGCGCCGACATCGTGCGCAAGCGCATCATTGAAGTCTTGAACAACTGGCTCAAGCAAGAATCCATGGAGCGCGGTGAAGGCGCTGCATGGCGAGGATCTGATGCACGCCGTAGCGCGGGGCGCGGCCTATTATGGAATGGCGCGGGGCGGGCGCGGAGTCCGCATCCGTGGCGGAATCCCCCGCACGTATTATGTCGGCATCGAAAGCTCGATGCCCGCGGTGCCCGGAATGCCGGTCCCGCTCAAAGCTCTCACTGTCGCGCCGTTCGGCATGGAGGAAGGAACGGAAGTTCGACATGGACGGCCGTGAGTTCGGACTCGCTGTGGGAGAGCCTGCCGAGTTCCGATTCTTCAATTCGGCTGTGAGAAAGAACGACACGCCCGGCTCGCTGATCGAAGATGTCAGCGAGGACCTCGTGGAGCTATCGCCCGTGGAAGTGAACCTTACGGGCAATGCAGGCGACCTGGTGCCGGTGACGCTGGAGACCGTTGTCACAGAAACCGGCTTGCTGCAATTGTGGTGCGTTGCGCGCGACGGCCGCCGCTGGAAATTGGAGTTCAATGTGAGGGAGCAGGTTGCGCAATGAAGGTCGGCATCGACCTGGGCACTACCAACTCCGCACTCGCATACATTGATCCGAAACAGGCCGAAGATGCGGATTTCCCACCCATCCACGTGCTCGACATTCCACAGGCCGTCGCGCCGGGCCGCATAGAGGCGCTCCGCACGCTTCCGTCGTTCTTGTTTCTTGGCGAGCAGGAGTACGTGGGCACGTACGCGCGTGAGCAGGGCGCGCTGATCCCCACCAAATCAGTACATTCGGCCAAGTCGTGGCTGTCGAATCCCGAAGTGGATCGCACAGCGAAGATACTGCCGTGGGACGCGCAGGAGGCCGGGCATGTCCTGAGTCCGGTGGAGGCGTCGGCACGTATTCTGCAGACGCTGGGGAAAGCGTGGAGCGACAAATCCGGCGAGCCACTGCAAGCTGAAGAAGTTGTGCTCACGGTTCCTGCCAGCTTCGACGAAGAGGCGCGTGAACTGACCGTTGTGGCGGCGCGGGAAGCCGGCATCGAGAACCTCACGCTGCTCGAAGAGCCTGCGGCAGCCTTCTATTCGTGGATTGCAAACGACCTTTCGCGGTCGCGAAAGCATCTATTCGACGGGCAAGTAGTCCTGGTCTGTGACGTCGGCGGCGGCACCAGCGACTTCACATTGATCCGGGTGACTCGCGAGGGCGATCGCATCGACTTCACGCGTACAGCGGTGGGCCGTCATTTGCTGCTGGGCGGCGACAACCTCGACCTGACGCTGGCGTGGCTCGTGGAGGCGAAACTCGGGCGGCAGTTGTCGATCCGCCAGCGCAGCGGGCTGCGGCGGCAGTGCGCGGCGGCCAAGGAACGGATGCTGGCGGATGCATCGTTGAAGAGTGTCGAGATCACCGTGCTGGGCGCGGGATCGTCGCTGGTGGGCGGAACACTGAAGACCGAAATCCTGCGTGAAGAGGCCCTGGAGCTTACGCTTGACGGCTTTCTTCCTTTTGGCGACCTGAACGACCGACCTAAAGAAGAGAAGAAGAGCGTTTTTCGCGAACTGGGCCTGCCATATGTGTCGGACCCTGCTATTACGCGGCATTTAGCGGCGTTTCTGGGGACGGCCGGCGCCGCGCCCGATGCGATCCTGTTCAACGGCGGCTTCTTCATCCCCGACATCTGCCGGGAACGCGTCGCCGATGTGATGGAACGCTGGTATGGACGCCGGCCGGTGATCTTCGAGAATCGCGATCTGGACCTGGCGGTTGCGGTGGGCGCTGCCTATTACAGCTACGTTCGATCCACCGGCGCCGGCCTGCTGGTGCGAGGCGGTTTGCCGCGCGCGTACTATATCGAGACGGCGGGCGCGGACGCGTCCAAAATCAACACGATGTGCCTGGTGCCCCGCGGCACCGAAGAAGGGACGACGCTCGAACTCGACAGCGCAAATCTGCAGTTGGTGGCGAACAAGCCGGTTTCATTCCGCTTATATAGCTCGCTGGTTCGGACCGAGGATCGCGCGGGCGAAGTGGTGGAGTTTGCGCCAGATGAACTGGAGAACAGCCTCCATCTGCACGCTCCGTTAAACGCCGTGATCCGTTTCGGCAAAACGGGGGAGCGGTTGGTGCCGGTGAAGCTCGGCGCCCGCTTGACGGAGGTCGGGACACTGGACATCTGGGCCGATTCAAAGGTCAGCGATCATCGCTGGCGCTTGCAATTCGAACTGCGGAAGAGGGCGGCGGCAACTGCAGCGGCAAAGTCACAGCGCGCCGCGACGGTGATCGGTGAGCACACGCTTGAAACCGCTGAAGCGCTGGTCCGGTCGGCGTTCGTCGACTACACACTGGCACCGGAGGAGTTGCCTGCGCGCCTGGAACAGGCGATCGGTTTGGGCCGGAATTCCTGGCCGGTGTCAACCATTCGAAGACTGGCGGATCGCATGATAGAAGCGCCGGAGGCTCGCCGGCGGAGTCCCGCGCACGAATTGCGGTGGTTGAATCTTTGCGGATTCTGCTTGCGCCCCGGTTTCGGTTTTCCCGGCGACGAGTATCGGATCGAGCAGGCGCGCCGCGTGTACGCCGGCGGCATCCAGTTTTCAAATCAAGTCCAGAGCGAAGTGGAATGGTGGATTTTCTGGGGGCGCGTCGCGGGCGGGTTGAACCGTAATCAGCAAGCGGATATGTTCCAGCGCTTGTCGCCGATTCTCTTGCCGCGCGGAGTGAAGAAGCAGCAGCGGGTGAACCCGAGTCTAATTCGCGAGATGTGGCGTACCGCCGCCAGTTTGGAACTGTTGCCCGTTGGGACGAAGACGCAGCTCGGGGATGCTTTAGTCGATCGAATCCGCAAGAACGATTTCGTCGAGACGGCGCTATGGTGCGTGTCCCGGATCGGCGCACGGAAGCTGTTCTACGCACCGAATAACCTGGTTGTGCCGGCGTCAACCGCGTCTCGCTGGGTGGACGCGTTGCTGAAAGTGGAGAGGGCGGAGGATGCCGTAGCAGCAATTGCCCGTCAGACGGGCGACTCCAGTCGAGATCTGCCGCCGAATACGCTCGACCTGGTCCGGCGCAAGTTTCCCAATGCCGATCTCGAAGGTGAAGATCGCGACGATTTACGCGCGATGGGCCGCGTGTTCGGCGAAGAACTGCCGGCGGGGCTGGTACTTGAAGTCTGAAACCGAGTTAGTCAATCGCATCCGTAAGCGTGCCGCAGCCGTTGTAAGTTCTCAAATCGTGACCGGCATCGGAGATGACTGCGCCGTGTTCCGGCCCAGATCGGGCGAGGACCTGGTCTTCACGACCGACTTCCTCATCGAAGATGTCCATTTCCGCCGCGACACCCACTCGGCCGGCGATGTTGGGCATAAAGCCCTGGCTCGCGGGCTGAGCGATATCGCGGCTATGGGAGCGGAACCACGATTCGCGCTGTTGTCGCTGGCGCTTGCCCCATGGGTGGTCGATCGTTGGGTGGATGAGTTTTACACGGGATTTTTCCGGCTGGCCCGGAAGTGGAAGACGGCCCTGGCAGGAGGCGATCTGTCCCATACCGGCAAGGTCACGTGCGACATCGTTGTATGCGGAGCGGTCCCACGCGGTAAGGCGTTGCAGCGCGATGGAGCTCGCGTGGGTGACGGGTTGTACGTATCTGGTAAATTGGGCAAACCCTGGCAGCGCCACGTCCGGCCCAACCCGCGCATCGATGTGGGATTGGCGATTCGTGGTCTGGCGACGGCAGCCATGGATCTGACGGACGGCTTGGCCCTCGACTTACACCGCATGTGCGTGGCGTCGGGCGTTGCCGCGAACTTGGAGTGCGTGCCCCTGGTGAAGGGGTCCACACTGGAGGCCGCCTTACACCAGGGTGAAGATTACGAGCTGCTGTTCACGGCGCCAGATCGAGCGAGCGAGGAGTTTCGTGCATTTCGGATCGGTTCGATCGTGAGGGGCCAGCCAGGCGAGATGCGACTGAAAGGGCAACTGATCGAACCGCGCGGGTACGATCACTTCCGGTATGACCGAACCACAACCTATCATTGAACTCATCTACGCGTTCCGGCGATCCAAGGCGATGTTCACTGCCGTTTCGCTGGGCATCTTCGAGCAGTTGGAAGAGGGGCCTGCCGGTATTTCGGCCTTCCCGGGCCTGGAAGCCATAGAGCGCCTGCTGGATACCTGTGTGTCGCTCGGGTTGCTACTCAAAGAAAACGGTTTGTATCGCAATACACGGCTGGCCACCAAGTACCTGTGCCGCCGCAGTCCGGACTCGCTTGCCGGATACATCCTGTACTCGAACGCCGTGCTATTCCCGATGTGGGAGCACTTCGAAGATGCCGTGCGAGAGGGGACCAACCGGTGGCAAGCGAGCTTTGGGTTCCCCGCCGCAGAGTTGTTCCAGCATTTTTACAAGAGCGACGAAAAGAAACGCGAGTTTCTGCTTGGGATGCACGGCTTCGGGCAGATCAGCTCGCCTCATGTCGTCCGGGCCTTCGATCTCAGCGGTTTCCGACGATTCGTCGATCTCGGGGGCGGTACGGGCCACCTCGCTCTCGCGGCGGTGGATGCGTGGCCGGAGATGCATGCCGCGGTTTTCGATTTGCCCGCGGCAGTCGATTTCGCCCGTGAGTTCACCGCGGATCGAGTGGAGCTGATTGGCGGAGACTTCTTCAAAGATCCTCTACCGCAGGCCGATCTGTACGCGGTCGGACGCATCCTGCACGACTGGAGCGAGCCAAAAATCGAGCGCCTGCTGGCGAAAGTGTACCAGGCACTCCCACGCGGCGGCGCGCTCCTGGTGGCCGAGATCCTGCTCGACGATGACAAGCTCGCTCCCCTGGACGCTCACCTCCAGTCGCTCAACATGCTGGTGTGTACGGAAGGGAAAGAGCGTAGTCTCGCCGAGTATCGCCAATTGCTGGAAGCCGTTGGATTCACAAATGTAGAAGGACGCCGGACGGGTACGCCGCTGGATGCGGTCCTGGCCCTGAAGCCGTGATACAACTGTACCGATGTTGAGCAAAACACTTCTGCTCGCCCACCTATTCATCATGACCGCTACCGCCGCCGTGACCATTGTAAAGACCAGCTACGCCGGGTGGCCCAATTGCTATCGCATCACCAACGGCGAGGTGGAGTTGATCGTCACCTCCGATGTGGGGCCGCGGATCATCCGCTACGCTTTTGTGCGCGGCCAGAACATCTTCAAGGAATTTAAGGAACAGCTCGGCAAAAGCGGCGGGAACACGTGGCAGGCACGTGGAGGGCATCGCCTGTGGATTGCTCCGGAACAAGTGCCCGATAGTTACGCACTGGATAACAGTCCAGTCCAAGCCGTGAAGAATGGCGACACGTTGGAGTTGACCGGGGCGGTGGAAAAGGAGACCGGGCTTCAGAAGCAGATCATTGTCAAGCTCGCGCCCACCGGCTCGGGCGTGGAAGTGATTCATCGGATTAAGAATTCTTCGCAGAAGTCACGCGAGTTTGCGCCCTGGGCGTTGACTATGATGGCGCAGGGCGGCATTGGTATCCATGGCTTTCCACCGCGCGGCAAGCACATGGAGATCCTGGCTCCCACGAACCCGCTGGTGATGTGGGCCTTCACCGACCTTAGCGACTTGCGGTGGAAAATCACCAGGAAGTACCTGATTCTCCGGCAGGACGCAAAGGCGACGACTCCACAAAAAATCGGCAGCTTCAACTCGAAGACCTATGCGGCGTATTTGTTGGGATCGGACGTATTTGTGAAGCGCTCCGCCGCCGATACGTCTAAGCGCTATCCAGACGACGGTTGTTCCTTCGAGACGTTTACTAACTCAGATTTCCTGGAATTGGAAACCGTGGGGCCGCTCCAAATGGTGAGGCAGGGAGAGGCGGTGGAGCACGTGGAGCGGTGGAGTTTGCACAAGGACATCCGCCTATCTTCGTTGACGGATAGCGAGATCGATCGGGTTATATTGCCGTTGTTGCCTGTGCGTTGATCATCTCGCGATTCGCCGACTCCGCTCGCGCCAGCACTCGCGCCGGTTGTTCACGGGCGCCGCCGAGAATCAGCGCGACGTCTGTGGCATCGATCGCAGTCAGGGTTATTGCAACGCGCTTCGGAGGCATTCCTTCCGAACTACCCACTAACAATACACCCCCATGATCGTGCACATGAACAAACCGTCGACGCAGTGTTTCGCCACGATACCGGCACCACTACGACAAAAAGCCCCCGTCGGCCCGCCGATCTGGACACGGGAGCCACCCATCGCCGAGATCAGGAAGCCTGTGATGACCGCAGTGTACATACGGTTACGACGTAGTGAGAGAAAGTGGATAGCGAATACTGACGAAGGCCGGTGACTGACTTCGGCCACCAAATCTGGGCACTGATTGAACGATTGTAACCTACGCTTTCGTGCGTATCGGAGCGCATTGAGACCAACGATCTTCAAGCGTCTCGGCCTACTGGTTAGCCGGAAGCGGAGGTCTCCCTCCGCTCCGGCTTTGGCCATCATGGGATCACGGAATCGTCAACGATCACCTCGGTGATTTAGCTGAACCTGGACCAACGAAGTGCGCGGGTAGGTCTTTGCGGCCAACGGACAAGGCCTCAGATGTCTCATATCCGAAGAAGGGTCCGAACTCTTTGAAGCTGATCACATTCAGAGCACCGTCTACCACCCACAAGGAAATCAGCCCGTCGGTCCGTTTCCAGAGTACGCGCGTATTGCCGTCATTGCCTATGTCAAACGTCTCCGGAAGATAACCGAAAAAAGGTCCAAACTCTTTGAAGCTTGCTAAATTTAGGGCAGTGTCTAGAATCCAGAAGGAGATACGTCCGTCTGTACCACGCCACAGCACCCGAGTTCTTAGATCGGTTCCGACGGTAATCGCTACGGGCAGATATCCTACAAAGGGCCCAAACTCTCTGAAGGACTCGATAGCCAGTGCGGAATTAACTACCCACAAGGAAATACGTCCGTCGGTGCCATGCCAAAGGACACGCGTCTTGCCATCGTTGCCGACGGCAAGGACCTGGCCAGCGGACATATTGGATTGGGTAACAGCCGACAATGCAGCTACTGCTACTATCAACAATAACTTCCTGGATACTATCCTCGTCATTTCATTTCTCCTATGCGTCGGTACTATCACGAGATCCGGATACACCACCGCCACAGGCGCTACACCGCACCCGAGAGGCGTGAGCCGGTCTAGCTAAAGCGCCGCAACTTGCGACTAGCGTTGGAGTGAGTTCAACAACAAACAGCGATCCCTGTCCACTGGTCCATGAATCAAGCAGTCGCCGCGCGCCCGACCCTCATCCAACTGTGGAGGACGAGCGACTCAGTGCTGAGGTGAAGCGGTAGATTACTTGGGTCGCTAATACCATCAGTAATCTGCGTAATATTGTTTGTAAGTGACCTATGTTGCTGCTGCGCAGTCGAGTATACACCTAAAAGCGTTGCTTTACAGAAAAATTTGAGAAAGATGTTCTTAGGAGAAAGTCTTATTTCTTCACGCTTTCACGCGAGACTGAAAGTGCACGATTTGCCAGTTTTGGATCAGAGGAAATGACTCATTGGAGCGGCTTATTGAGGCTGTTCAACGAGTTCGTGACGTCTTGCTACAGCTCGGATGTTGTGACGAGGAGGACCTGGATCCCGGTAATCCTTAAGTGTCCTCAGTAACGTTCCCTTCACATTTACCGTCCAAAACATGGAACTCTAGAAGTTGAAAGCTGCGCTACCTGCATCTAACTAACATGACTCGACTGCCATTCTCAAAAACAGTTCTCTGCGGGATCCTGACCGCTGTCGCCGCGTTGGCCCAGTACAAAGCGGAGCCAGCCGGGGCGCCGCCGACGGGGGTACCTCCTGCCATTGCCTCAACGCTACAGAAAGAGGGCACGAAAGTTACCGGGCCGAGCGGAACCGTTTGCGAGATTTGGCTCGTGAGTACCGCCCCGAAGGGCGCGCCATCCGGTGAGCAGAACGTCACAATACCCGACATCCCGCATGGCGCGCTATTGGGGGTTATACGGTTCACTTCCAACGGGAAGGATCGGCGCGGTCAACTGATCAAGCCAGGCGTGTATACGCTGCGCTACAGCATGTTCCCGATTAACGGCGATCACCAGGGCGTGGCTCCGCAACGCGACTTCCTGGTGTTGCAAGCCGCCGCGGGCGATACGGATCCGAAAGCCCTGCCCGACTTCAAAACACTGACAACGTCGAGCGAGGCTGCACTAGGGACGAAGCACCCAGGGGTGATGAGCATCTGGAAAGCCGACGACATGAACCAGACTTTGACTCAACAGGGTGAGTCGGATTGGGTGCTGCAGCGGAAAATCGGCGATTTGAACTTATCGATTGTGGTTGTGGGTACCGCCTCGGCTTAGGGCCGATAACAGATGCGTGGCCAGCGGCGGGTGCTCGCCGGTGTGGAAGGCATTAACTTGATCCTGCAATTCGCGGTCTGCAACGGTCATTCGCTCATGTTGGCGCATATGTTCGGCCCACGACTCCACGACGAAAGTCTCGACGTATCTGCGCGGGTGGGCGGGGTCCACAAACACGGCCCAGCGCAGAGCACCATCGCGCCGGCGTATACGTTCTAATTGTTTCACTGCATCCAGGAACTGCGGGGCGCGCTCCTGGTCTACCTCGTATTCCACTTGGATCAGGACGGGACCTTGCTCCGGATCGAGACCAGTCATTCCCGCAGGCTCGGGCCAGTGCATGGCGGGGGTAAGATCGCGCTCTTTCACTTCGCGAAGCCGGAAGCGTGCGGATATGACAACTCCGGCCAGCAGGGCCGTGGCCGAGGAGTACAGTGCGACCCGCGTCCCAGCCCGCAAAGCGATCTCGCCCCACATCCAGCTTCCGACCGCCTGAGCACCCTGAAACACCAGGATGTAGACTGACAGCGCGCGCGCGCGGACCCAAGCCGGCAATGCGATTTGCGCCGAGACATTGAAGGTCGACATGACGCACATCCAGGCAACGCCGCCTGCGAACATGGCCAAGGCGAGTAATCCGAAGCGGTTCACATAGCCGAGCGCGGCCGTTGCGGCGGAAAACAGAACCGTGAATACGACCACGATCGCATCCGCGTTGTAGGTACCACGGAGGCGCGAGAAGAAGCCGGCTCCGATCACCGAGCCCACGCCCAGACATCCCAGCAAAATGCCATAACCGCTGGAACTGCTTGCCAGTTCCTGCTTGGCAATAACCGGCAGCAAGGCCCACAGAGCACTGGCCGCTATGACGAATACTCCGGTGCGAGCCAGTACGGAGTGCAACTCGGGGGAATGGCGCACATAGCGGAATCCGGCCCACATCGCGGAAACCACGCTCTCACCTACGTCGTGGTCCTTCTTGGCTTCCCCTTTCCAGGCCCACAAGACGAACATCACTCCCAGGAACGATGCTGCGTTCAGGACAAACGCAACGCCGGGGTTCCAGACGGAGATCACGAATCCGCCAAGGGCAGGGCCAATGGCACGGGCGATGTTGAACTGCACGGAATTGAGCGCAATAGCGCTAGCCAACTGCTCTCGAGGAACCAACTGCGGAACGGTAGCCTGCCACGCGGGCGCGTTCATGGCGCCACCCAATCCAAGCGCAAAGGTGAGGAGGAGCAGGGTTACGGGACCGGCCTTACCCGCGACGGTTAGCACTCCCAAGACAGCGGCCGCGAACAGCATCCAGCCTTGCGTAATCAGCAACAGCTTGCGCCGGTCGACGATGTCGGCGATGGCGCCTGCCGGGCCCGCCAACAGGAAGATGGGGAGTGTCGTTGCCGTTTGCACCAGCGCGACCAGGAGCGGCGACGCCGATAAGGTAGCCATCATCCACGCGGCCCCTACGTTCTGCATCCAGGTGCCGACATTTGAGGCCATCGCGGCAATCCAGATGGAACGGAAGATCGGCGTGGCCAGAGGCAGCAGCGCGCTGGGAAGGCGGCGCCCGCCCGCCCCAGGTTCAGCCATTACTGGACATGCGCAACCAGTTTCGCGCTGCTTGAATATCGTCCTCTTGGAGTGAATGTCCGCCGGGCGACCAGTGTACCGTTACCTCGGCGTCGGCTTTAGATAGCAGCGCGGTAAGCAACTGCACCTGGTTGATCGTCGCGATGGCGTCAACCCGGCCGCCAGCGATCAGAACCCGCACCATGCTGAGGTCCGGCAGGTCGTCTGGCATAAACGGAACCATGGGCCGCAGCAGTATCGCACCGGACAGAATCTCGGGACGTAGCAACATCATTGCGGATGCGATGTTTGCGCCATTCGAATAGCCCACGGCGGTGATGCGGCCTCGATCAAGCCGGTAGGTTTTGGCGGCTTCGTCCACCCAATCCGCAAGCTCGTTCGCACGGGCCTTCAGGTCCTCGATATCGAAGACGCCTTCGGATAAACGCCGGAAGAATCGGGGCATACCGTTCTCCAGCACCTGGCCGCGAGGGCTTAACAGCGCCGAGCCGAAATCCAGATTCTGCCCCAACTGGAGCAGATCGTGCTCGTCTCCGCCCGTGCCATGCAGCAGCAACAGACACGACGCGGGAGGAGGCTGCGTAGACGGGATGAATTGATGGCGGAAGCTGCCGATCATAGTGGGATTCCAGAGGTGTCCAGCGGCGGCAAAGCAGCCTCGATCTGCGGGCGCACGGGCTCGTACCAGTTTGGCAGCCTCAGGCTCTGCCCCAATGAATCCACGTGCTCATCAACGGCGAAGCCCGGAGGATCGGTTGCAATTTCAAATAGCACGCCCCCGGGTTCGCGGAAATAGATGGACCGGAAATATTGGCGGTCCATCACGGGTGTCACATCCAGTCCAGCCGCAGCCAGCCTTGTGCGCCACTCCCGCTGGCGCGCGTCGTCCGGCGTGCGCCAGGCAATATGATGAACCGTGCCCGCACCCTGTCTCCCGCGCTGGCCTGCCGGAAGGCACAGCAGGTCCACAAAGCTACCGAATGCGCGGTCACCCGTCTTGAAGCGAAACCGGTTGCCGTCTTCAGGCCCGGGATGAAACTCCATGGTCGCCGTGAGCAGTTCCGCTGTCCGCTCAAATCCCTCTTCCGAGAGAGTTACCGAATGGAATCCGCGGATCGCGTGCTCCGCCGGGATTCCACCACCGTCCCACACAGTTTCGCTATCCAGGTCCGACGCCACCAACTCGATCCGCAAACCGTCGTCGTCAGCAATCGTAATCAGTTCATTATCAAAACGCTTCACGGGACCTTCGCATGGGATATTCCTAACTCTGGCGCGCGCGGTCCAGAAACCCAGCGACTTCGCGGGGCACGGCAAAAGACGTGACGCTGGTTTGACCGGTGCCGATCCTACCCCGGTGTGCGCCGGGCCACGGGAAGAACGTAAGTATCGTTCCGGGTGTGCCGCGCTGGTCACCGAAGTAGAAGTGATACGTGCCGGGGTCGTCGAAGTTCACGGTCTTCTTCACCAGGCGCAGACCGAGGAAGCGCGCGTAAAAGTTGTAAGTTTGCTGCGGGTCACTGGCTATTGCGGTGACGTGATGCAAGCCAGGGATCATTCTCTCTTAGACGCCTCGACGGGCCAGAAAGTAGCTGCGTCCCTTCCCGATGTGGCCATACATCCCAAGATCAGCGGACGCATCGAACACCTTGGCTTCGGCAAACCCCGCGGCATACAGGCTGTTGAGGACGTCCTGCTCCTGATGGCAGTACTCCGACAAACGAAAATCAGAGCGCGTCCACTGGTCGACACACAGCCGGAAAATGTAATGTCGCAATGCGCGATTCGATTGGGAGCATCATAGGAACCGGCGGAGATGCTCACCATCTCGGGCTCCACCTGCGTGACGGTCTGAGCCCACATTTCGGTATAGGCTTCCTCTCGATTCAGATCGAACGCAAAATACCCGCCGGGTTGCAGCACCTCGTGGACGCGCCGGCATACCTCGGCGAAGTCGTCCGGCGACATCACGTGATTCAGGGCGTCGAACGTCGATATAACGGCGTCGAATTTGCAGTCGAGTTGGAACTTGCGCGCATCGGCTGCTACGAATCGGAGCCCCGGACAGCGCTCGCGGGCGAACTCCAGCATCCGTTCAGAACCGTCGAGACCCATCACCTGGAAGCCGTTCCAATCCAGCGCCTGCGCCAGGCGCCCATCGCCGCAGCACAGGTCCAGGATAGCCGCGCCCCGGGAAAGTTGGTGCAGAATGAGACGCTGCAGGACGGCTAACGCCTGCTCATGATAGTCCGCCACCCCAGTGAGTGGAATAGAGCCACGCGAAGGGATCGTAGCTGGCCGGGGTCACAGCCGCCGCTCGGTTTCGAGCGCCGGCTGCGGAAAGGATTCGGTTTCCCGAACTTCCGTAGCACTGGCGGCTAGCATCTGCTCGTACAACGCCATGTAATCGCGTGCCATTCTGTCCGACGAGAAGCGCTCCCGCGCAACGCGGCGACACTCCTCGGGATCGATCTCGCCTACTCGCCGCAAGGCATCCGTCATGTCGTCGACATTCCGGACGATGAACCCGGTGCGGCCGTGCTCCACCACCTCCGGCAACGCCCCCGAGGCGAACGCGATCACCGGAGTTCCGCACGCCAAGGCTTCCATGCTGACCAGCGAGCTGGTCTCAGCCACCAGGCTGGGGACCAGTAGACACCTCGCACCGGTTAGCAATCTCCGCTTTCGTTTGAGACCTATGGGACCCAAGAACTTCCGCCGGGAATCCAGCCGCGGCTCAATCTCCTGTTCAAAGTACTTGACGTGGGCATCGTAGCGGAATACCTCGCCTGCCAAAAGCATGGTCATGTCCGTTCGCTTCGCCGCTTCCAGCGCGAAATGCAAACCCTTCTCCGGACAGATGCGTCCCAGAGCCAGCGCGTAATTGCGTTTCTGAACCCGGCTGCACAATCCATCGAGAGGCACGCCATTCTCGACGACGAAGATCGGCATGTGAGAAGTCTGGCAGACTGCGCGCTGCGAGTGCGAGACGCAGTTCACGAAAGTGCGAGGACGCTTCAACCGCATCGCAGGTTCGGGATACCAGATGGGCGGCAGATGCAGCGTGGCCAGGAGGGGGACGCCGGGCGCGGGCAAGTACTGGTGCCAGTCCAAGCTGTGCATGTGAATCACGTCGGGCTGGTAGCGGTTCAACGCCTGCTCAATGGCGATGAGATGCCGGGCCTGACCCCAGCGGCGAACGCTGTCGGTCAGGTCGCCTTGCCATTTCGGTGTGGCCACCAACTCGCCGAAGGTCTTCGACCCTTCGCAGGCCACCACGATCGAGCGATGCCCGGCCCGTACCAAGGCCGCATCCATCTCTGTCAAGATCTGTTCCGAACCGCCAACGGCGTCCGGACCAACCGGCGTCAATGGATACGCCACGCTAAGAACTGTGCGTTGCATCTGGTTCCAATCCCATTTGTTGAAGAGCATCCGCGGCGAGTTGCCGCCAGCGGACCGCCGTGATTCCCCAATCGAACTGTTCGTAATGAAGCCGCCCGGGGTGCGGCGGTTGCCTGAAATCGTATTCCGGCGCAGGCCGGAACGCTTCGGTCTCCGTCCCAAAGATTCTGAGCACGTGCTGCTGAGTCCTGAAACAATCGAACATCTCGCGCTTTAAAGCCTGTTGCTCCGGGGTGAGTTGGAACTCGACAACCCGCTCCCGAGGCGGTAGAAATACTCCCGTCTCGACGCCGTTCTGGCCTGCGTGATACGAAGTGAACTCCCATATTTCAGCGCCGGGCCCCAGGTTCAAGGTGACGGCAGCGTGAACGGCGAACGCACACGCGTCGTGGTCCGGGTGCCCTCCCTCATACGGGTGAGTCAGGATCAGCGCGGGACGAAGGCGGTTGATGAACCCGACTAGTTTGCAGGTCAAGTCGGGCAGGCCCAGAGAAGCCCGTTGGTCGGTTAGTCCAATCTGATGACAGGACTCCTGCGGGACGTTCCCTAAAGCGACCGCCAGCAGCATCTCGCGATGCCGTGCCTCGGCGTATTCTTCGCGCGTGGATAAACCGGCGCGCTGCGCATCGCCCAAGCGGTCGGGCGATCCATTAGTTACATGCAGGACATCGACGCCGCCGGAGAACTGCGGTAACTGAGCGCCCGCTCCGATGATTTCATCGTCAGGGTGGGCGGCCACGATCAGGACCCGCTCGGAGAAGAGCCGATGCTCGACGGCATCGGCTTTGGTACGTCGATGAAGAGCCCGTTTGGGGCTACTACTAAAAGGTTCGTCAGGTCCCATAACGGCGCGTCATGCGGGCACAGAATTCCGCGAACTCCTCAGAACGTTGCGGTGGGCTCGTGTGGTGCGGGCGAATCCCGCAGTGCTCCGGTGTATAGCAATATGTCACCGTGACTTCGAACTCATCCAACGCCTTCATCTGCCGATCGAACCACCTGTCGGCATCCGGACGAAAGCTGTCAGCCCAGCTCAATCCGGTCCTCACATATTTGACGCCCAAATCGCGAAACCATCGCACAGCATTATCGAGTCTGTGGTCTTCAAAATGAAACCACTGGCAAATTCCGAGTTGCGGCGTGAATTCGTGAAAATGTTTTAACGCGAGCTTGGGGGTTCCGTCCTCGCGCAGGAGCCCCATATAAAAATGCCGGTAGTAGGCTGACCCCTCCGCTTCGCGGTGCCGGGTGGTTGCGGGCCAAGCCCTGGGCAGATCGTATAGGCTGTACCAATGGATACGCGGAGCACGGCCCAGCAGCAGCTCAGCCGTGCACTTTAATCCAAACTCCTGCACTTCTTCGGCTCCAAAGGTCGATACCCCCACTTCCGACACCCAAATGGGCAGCTCCGTGACGGCCTGTATTTCGTTTAGTTTGTCGGGCCATTCATGAATACTCCAGTGATTCCAATCCAGAGGGAATCCATGCACGGCAATCACGTCCACACGGCTCAGGACGCAGAAACTCTTCATGCGGTCTATAAAGTTAGGGTCGATGGGCGAAATGCCGCCCAGGACCTTCGGCATTTCCGGGGTTTCCGCTTCAATCGCATTGCAAGCGAGCTTTCACCATAGCCGCGAACTTGTCCCACTCGGGATCAATCTCGAAGTCCCAGTGCGACAGATTGTTCGGCTCGTTCCACAACATCACGGCTTCGATCATTGGGAGCTCCTCCGGCGAGCGGGGTACACCGGGTTCGGCTCCATCGGATGGATTTCGACGCGTTTACAAATGAAGACTTCGGCCTCGGGTTGATTCATCACTTCGAAACCCGCGCTGCGCAGCATCGCTTCGGCGCAAGCGCGATTCGGGATCCACCAGTTAGTGCAGTCGTGGGAGTATTCGTGCTCTATAAAATACATTCTGGGGAAACGCGAATCGTCGAAAATAGCGGTCTCGCTGAAGGGGTAATCGCGTTCGAATTCTCCGGATTCAGCATCTCCGCGCATCAAAGATTGAAATACGAGCGTGTCTCCGGCGACGTGTTCGTGCAGGAGATCCAGTGCGAGCAGCGGATGCCGCAGGTGATAGAGCACGCCCATGAACAGAACCAGGTCGAATTTCTCGCCGAGCTTGGCGACGTCGTACACCGAGAGCTGGCGAAACTCGATGTCGAGATTCGAAATCTGGGCGGCGAAACGCGCCTGGGCCAGGTATCCCTCGTCGGAATCGATTCCCACCACGCGGTCGGCGCCGCGCCGTTTCATCTCCATCGAATAGAACCCGCCGTTGCAGCCGATGTCCAGCACCGTTCTTCCACGCAAATCCGCTGGTATGGCGTGGGCAAAACCCTTCCACTTTACGGCTGGGTAGTCGCCCAGAAAATGATTGGGCGCCGTCTTCACCCCCTGTAGATCAAGGTTGTGAAACCATTCCCCAAGCTGCTGGATTCGCTGCTCGATCTGCTCGGTTGTAATGTCAGTCATGCGATCGCCCTTACCAACGGCGTGGCGAGTTGACGCTCCAGAGCTCCCGAGTAATACCGTTCGAGCACGTCAAAGCGTGGGTGGTCCGGAGTTCCCGCCGTAGCTTCCCTGGCCATGGTGACATAGCCTCGCCGGAACGCAAGATATGCGATTTCGTAGAAGCGCATGAGGGCTGGCGAAATGCAGTCGCCGGAGATGGCATCGATAGCGTTGAAGCAAATGTTCTCGCCCATCCGGCGTCATTTGGAACTCGACGGCTGCCCCGGCCAGATCCCACGCGATGTCGGCACATCCGGGAAAGAAATGATTGCAGCAGTGATCTACCGAATCGGTCTTCATCCAGCCGTTCATAGTTCCGATCCATTCGTGCGGCATCATCCTGCCATCGATCGCCACTGCGGGGCGGTCTGCAACTTCACGACGGTAGGCCTCCAAATTCACGTTAGCCGACGTGTTCACTGCGATCATCTCGCGTATGTTATCGAAACTCACGGACCGCTCCGCCGGGAACGTCTGGCTGCGGAACGCGAGATATTCCGCGATACGCTCGGTGACGTCCGGGTCGCGGGGACATTTCGGGATCCGGGCCATGAACTCAAACGCCAGGAAACCCTTCTCCAGGGCGATTGCCGGAGGAGCATAGCCCGCCTCGCCTAGTATTCGGGCACGATCAAATCGGGCCCGGCCATAGGCGCCCAACCCTGCAAATTTGTGCAATGTCAATCCGGCCAGGTACTTGCATGCCTCATGCTGGGGGTGGACGGCGATGTCATTCTCTTCGCCTCGCCACTGACCGCCTGAGAGATCTAGAAAGGGTTCGTCGCCGCAGATGGACGCTGCTTCGAAACAGCCATAGTATTTGCGATACGATGCCCAGGTTTGACGCGCAAGATCGTTCAACAGACGGTTCGCGTCGCCGGCCCAACTCGGAAACAATACCACCCGGTCCCGCGGAAGGGCGTTCGCTACACAGCCGAACGAGGAACCGCTCAAGCCCGGGCCTTCATCCACAACGGCGTAGAATTGTGAGGCGCCAGGAAACGGGGTCGCGAGATTCAGTCGGCGGTTGAACGGGTGGCCCTGGGGACGTACCGTGAAGGATCGCGTCGCACAGCCCAGTTCCTCCAGCGTGCCGGCGACTACAGCGCTAAGGCTCGCGCCAATACTTCGAATACCGATGACGCACACATCCTTCGGATGGCACTCCTCGACGAAGCGCCGCGAAGCTTCGATGTATGTCTCCGGGTACAACGCATAGAACGCATATCCCTCGGGAATCGAAACGCGAATCTGGCGCGGAAGTCGAAGTGTGCGGATCTGATCGAACAACTTGAGGAAAGGCTGTGTCGAGATCGATTGCCTTGCTTGCGAGCGATAAAACAGCCGGCCCAGGGCGGTAGCCGCCAAACGAAACGCGGAGGATTCGGCCGTCTCCCTGTCCGGCCCGGGCGTGATCGCGTCCACCACCGCCGCCTCGAGTTCACCGAAACGTATGAGCAAATCGTGCAGGGGCTCCTGCGTGCCCTTCCGGATCAGCGTTGCAATCTCTGCGATGGCGTCCGCAGTTTGGACGTTGCGCTCCTGCGAGCGATACACAATCACGCAGCGGAGTCCCTTTTCCAAAATGGCCGGAAGCCAATAACATGTTGCAAGGTTTCCCGAAAATCGCCGCGGAAGCAAACGGCGCGGTCATCGACGTAGGCATGAGCGGGCGGCTTACGGTCGGTCACCTCATCGACGAATGTGCTCAGACCAAACTCGTCGAGCCATTTCGAGGCCCATTCGTGCCAACGCACCGTAAACACGACGACACGGTATCCGCCCGCCTGAAGAGCGGCAAGGAACTCGCGCGCCCCCTCGCGAGGCGGGTGGAAAAACTCCGGGCCGCGCCATTCATCAAATGTGTTGAGAACTCCGTCGAGATCGACGCAAACTGTAGGGCGAGTATCCATCGCTAGCTCCTGTTCAAGACACTCGCTGAGGGCCGCGGCTCGGGAGCAGCGGCGAGCAATTCAGCGCGCCGGAGGCAGCCGCCGCGCCTCTCGGGGGTTGGCGTCCGCTCTTCCAGCAACCGCAGCGCTTCGCGATATCCGTTCAAGGTTCCTACATCCACATACGCCTGTCCTGCCCGGATCCCCTTGGCGCTTCCGCCGCGCTCCAGCCATGCGTTCACCAGCGTGCCCATGTACTCGTCGCGGCGATCACGGGCGCACCAGAGATGGTGTAAGGCGCGCAATGTACCGGCCAGGCATTTTGAACGCGCCCCAAATCCAGTTAGTTGACGCATCCCGCTGCTTCACTTGGATCTCGACAACGTTGTCGTGGCTGTCGGTTATCACTGCGTCGAAACGCTCCGGGTGTTCAACGGGGAAGAGCAGGAACGAGAGTTGGTCGTCCTCCAGTGCGCACAGTCCGTCCTCTGGGAACCAAACGGTGTCGGGCAGCCCGATGAGCACCTGCTCATCGTCATGAATCATGGGCAACGCGCGAAATATCGCGTCGCACAGGCCAGCGGGCTTAGGCTGGACCGCGTAGCACACCGCGGCTGAGAAGACGTTGCCGCCGTAATATTCGAGAATGTCGGACTTGCCCGGCTGAGATGACGAAGCAGATGCGGTCCGCTCCGCCTTCGATCATGCGTTCAACCAGGTACTCGCTGACCGCCCGAGGGCGTTCCGTGCCGCCGTCCTGACGGCTTCCGACCGGCAGCAATTCTTTGGAGAACGCCAGAGGCTGGATTCGGCTGCCGATTCCGGCCGCCGGTATAATTCCCCACATAGTTCAGGCCTCCACCGGGGTCGCAAGATGACGTTCTGCTGCTGGACTCCGGGCTTCTCCGAGAATCTGTTCCAGTTCGCGGGCACGGGCTGCCGACGTGTGTTCCTCAAGCGTACGCTCGCGGGCTGCACGGGCAATTTTCTGAAGCTCCGCATCGGAAAGATCCAGCGCGGAAGTGCTGTCGGCGGTGCTGGCGGCCACCAGGATCTCGAGACCTGGGGGTGAAGAACTGGTCGAGGCCTTCCCACGCGTCCGTCAGTAGCGCAGCACCGCCGCATGCAGCCGCTTCAAACAGGCGGCCGGAGGGACAGTAACCCATTCTGGCCATCGCCTGACGCGTTACATTCAGGGTCAGGCGCGAGGAACAAAAGAAAGCGGGGTGCTCAGCTGGCGGCAGATGCCGGACGAAGAAAATGTTGTCCGCCCAGGGAAATTCAACGGGATACATCGCGCCGGCAAGACAGAAGCGGCGCGACGGGAGGCCTCGGGCAGGGTCGATGAACAGCTGCTTCAACGCCTCCTGACGGTCTGCGGCGTACGTCCCGATATACGACAGATCGGCGCGAAAACGTTCTAACGGTTCACTCGGGCGGTGCACGTCCGGATCCACATGACCATATAGCGGGACGGCTTTGCGGGCGCCCAATCCGTTCTGCAGTTCGGCGAGAGCTTTGCCGCCGGTGTAGCTCAATACCAGGTCGTAATCGCGGAAGCCGCGCGGTCCAATATAATTGACCGGCTCGCCGGATTCAAGACGGGAGAGCGTTACCGGCGTATCCATGTCGTAGAAGGTCCGCAGAGATACCGGAGATTCGAATGCCAGCTCGCCCGCCGCCAGAGCATCAGGACAGTACGACGAAACCATGCTCGCATCGGCGTCGTTCAGATGGCAGCGCGCCAGGGACGCCGCCTCGTGCCATTCCGAGTAGAGGTGCAGATGCGCTCCCGGCAGTTCCCACATATCCCTGTGGTTGGCATAATACGGAACGTCCTTCTCGAAGAAATGAATCTCGTGCCCCCGCCCTACCAGCGCCCGGATAAGACCACGCCATAACGTGGCGTGACCATTGCCCCAACTGGAACTAACGGTGAGTCCGAAGATGACTAGCTTCATGTCTGCGACTGGCTAAGTACCGGCAAGACGTAGGACGTCCTGGCCCTGCATGTGTTTCAGCAAAGTACGTCTTGCGGGGAACAATGCATGTCCCGGAGAATCAAAAAGATGACAACTGTGCTGCTGATTCGCCACGGCATGACGGATGCCGTAGGCCAGCGCATCGCGGGGTGGATGCCCGGTGTTGGGCTGAATGGCCGGGGCCTCCAGGAAGTGGAGGCACTGAGCCGCGCTCTGCGGACTGTGCGCTTCGAAGCCATTTTCAGCAGTCCTCTGGAGCGCGCGGCGGCGACGGCGCAAGCCATCGCGGCGCCACATGGACTTGGCGTCACCGAACGTGAGGGCCTGGGCGAAGTGCAATTCGGCGATTGGACCGGGAAGCAGCTGAAGGACTTAGACCAGGACGAACGGTGGCGCCAATGGAACACGCTACGCAGTTGCGGACGGGCGCCAGGCGGCGAATCGATGCTGGACACGCAGCGCCGTATGTTCCTTGAGCTCACGCACGCCCGCGACCGTCATGCCCATGGCACGGTGGCCCTGGTAAGTCACGCGGACGCGATTCGGTCGCTGCTGGTGTATGCGCTGGGTATGCCGATGGATCACCTTCTGCGGTTGCGCATCGATCCCGCCTCGGTCAGCATTGTGCGCATGTCAGACTGGAACCTGGAAGTCGGAGGAATCAACCTGCAGGCCGACGGAGTTAAGGAGCGCCTCTAACGGGAGGCGGGAGAGCCGAATGAGAATCGCATTGATATTGGTGTGTGTGGGACCGCTGTTGGCGCAAACGGCCCCGCCGACGACCGTAGAGCGCCCCCTCACCGCCCTCCCCTACACGCCGAGTCTCGACGTTCAGGCCATGGATCGTTCCGTGGACCCCTGTCTCGACTTCTACCGCTACGCATGCGGAAGCTGGATCCAGCACAACCCGATTCCCGCCGATCAAGCTCGCTGGAGTGTGTACGCCAAAGTGACGGACGACAATCAACGATTCCTCTGGGGCATCCTGGAAGAAGCTTCTAGACCGTCTCCCTCGCGCACCGCGTCGCAGCAAAAGACGGGTGACTATTTCGGTTCGTGCATGGACGAGGAGGGCATTGAAAAAGCCGGTACAGAGCCGCTGCGCAGGATCCTGGCCGACATCGGCTCGCTTCGTTCCTCCAGCGAGTTGGCCCCGCTGATCGCGAGATTGCATTTCGAGCTGGATGGCAATGGCACCCTGTTCGGGTTTGGATCCAGCCAGGATTACGCGGACGCTACCCGCGTCATCGCGTTTGTCTACGGCGGCGGCCTGGGACTTCCGGATCGCGATTACTACACCAAGACAGATCCCAAGTCCATCGAGATACGCGCCAAATATGTGGAGCACGTGCAGCGGATGCTCCAACTTCTCGGTGATTCCCCAGCGGTTGCGAAGACCGGCGCGCAGACCGTTATGCAGATCGAGACCGCACTCGCCAAGGCCTCACTAACTCGCGTCGAAAAGCGCGATCCCTACAAGCTGTTTCACAAGTTCACGCGCTCGCAACTGTCCGCATTAACGCCGGCGTTCGATTGGAAACGTTATCTGGGGTCGTCTGGCGTGGCGAACATCTCTGAATTAAACGTCACTGAACCGGATTTCTTCAAACAAACCGAAGTGCTGATCAAGTCGCGGACTATTGGCGACTGGAAGACGTATCTGCGCTGGCATGTCGTGAACGACGCATCGCGCTATCTGCCGCTCCGCTTCGAGACTGCGCACTTCGAATTTTACGCCGCCTATCTCCGTGGCGTAAAACAGTTGCAGCCACGCTGGAAGCGATGCGTCCAGTATGTCGACCGCGATCTGGGCGAGGCGCTGGGCCAGGTGTTCGTGGAAAAAACTTTCGCACCCGGCACCAAGGCTCGTGCGCTCGCCATGACTCGCGAGATTGAGAAGGCCATGGAGGGCGATCTTCATGACATCACGTGGATGAGCGCCGGAACCAAGCAGCAGGCACTCGCGAAACTTCACAGCCTGGTGAATAAGATCGGCTACCCGGACAAATGGCGCGATTACAGTTCGCTTGAGATCGCGCGCACTGGTTTCCTTGGGAATGTAGAGCGAGCGGCAGTGTTCGAGAACAAGCGGCAGCTCGCCAAGATCGGCAAGCCTTTAAATCGAGGCGAATGGCAGATGAGTCCGCCGACAGTGAATGCTTACTACGATTCCCAGATGAACGACATCAATTTTCCTGCTGGAGTCTTGCAGCCTCCGCTGTTCGACCCGAAATTGGATGATGCTCCGAATTACGGGAACACGGGCGCGACCATCGGACACGAACTGACGCACGGCTTCGATGACGAGGGCCGTCAGTTCGACGCGCACGGAAATCTTCGCGATTGGTGGACCAAAGAGGATGCGGTCGAGTTCGCGAAGCGCACCGATTGCGTCGCGGAGCAGTACGGACAGTATAAGGTGATCGACGATATCCGTATCAATAGCCGGCTGACTCTGGGCGAGGACGTCGCGGATCTGGGCGGGACGCTGCTTGCCTACATGGCGTGGAAGAATGCCACCCGGGAGCAGAAACTGGAGCAGCGGGACGGACTGACACCAGACCAGCGATTCTTTGTCGGCATGGCGCAGTGGGCGTGCGGCGACGAGCGTCCCGAAAGCAAACGGGCGACGGCCATCACGGACCCGCATTCGCCTCTCGAGTACCGGGTCAACGGGGTAGTATCCAATCTGCCCGAGTTTGCCGGCGCGTTCTCGTGCAAGGCGGGCCAGCCCATGATGCGGCCGAAGGTTTGCCGGGTCTGGTGATCAACAACAGACGAGCGCTGTGAGAAGCCTTATCGTGTGACGACCGCGACATCGACTGGTTCGGCGACCTCGGACTCTTGCAAAGACTGGTGTCGGATCGAATGCTGCCCAGGACATCGCTGCGTTCGTGAGTCAGCCTGCATCCGGAGGTGGCCCAACGAGGTGGAACTACGAAGGCCCCATCACGTTCAGGCCGAATGCCGCAGCCCAACAACGCGTAAATCCGATCCGTGAAACGGCACTCGCAATGCCCAGCCCATGCTTGCTGCCCCGCTGCTGTAGCCGGCCCGAACGCACATGGATACGGCGCTCTGCCCGGAGCCGTTTGGCCGTAGAGCGAAAGACTGCCGTAAGGTCGCCAAAGTTGTTCGTGAATCTGCGGCATTCGCGCAATTTCGGCAACAAGCGAGAGTGGCAGCCGCTTGTGTCCGTCGCTGCGATGTGGGCTGCGGCGCGAAAAGGAGTCCGCGCATGAGAAGTGAGTGCGGCCAGTGATATGCCGCAGCGGGTTGGCCTCCTTCACACGCACGAGGTCGATCCTGTCCTGATCCTCCAAATATAGACGCGTTGGAAAATGTTAGCGCTCGCGATTAACGCCCCGTTGGGCCTGCGTCATTCGGCTTGAACGGGGCTGGGGCGTTCGTAGTGCCACCTCGACCTTGGCCACCTCCGGATGCAGGCTGACTCACGAACGCGGCGATGTCCTTGGCAGCCTTCGTTTCGACACCAGGCTTTTGCAAAAATCCGAGGTCGCGGAACCAGTCGATGTAGCGGTTGTTCCATGTTCCAAATGGTGTCCCGTTCCGGTCGGTAAGGCCCCCGGTCATCCGCCCGCCGTCGCTCAATACGTCGCCTGGATGCCGTCCATTACCGTAGATGTGCATCTCGATGTTCGGCACGCTGATGGCCAGCATCGCAGAGAAGTACTCGATTGCCCAGACAGCATGTACTCGGTCACCCGAACCGCCGCAGGCGATGAAGGCGGGAGGAACATTGCGCGGGATAGGTGGCGCAGTACGGTTGACGGCGAAGGGCGAGGGACCGGGATAGATGATTCCGACGAAGTCCGGCCGTGAAGTGATGCCTGTCAAAGGGTCTCTGGGATCGCTGTTCTTCTTATCAAACTCGGGAAACAGAACCGCCGCGGCAGCTGCTAACTCGGCGCCCGCCGAGAAACCCATGATGCCGATCTTGTTCGGATCGATGTTCCAGTCCTTCGAGTATGCGCGCACCAACCGGATGGATTGAAGAGCATCATTGAATGCGTCAATCTGCGGGTTGTAGCCGTCACGCCGCAACCGATTCCGCAGGATGATCGTATTCACACCGTAGTTGTAAAAAAAAGGGACGAAATCAGCGCTTTCGCTGCCCACGTTCAGCGTGTTGTGTCCACCGCCAGCGACCAAGATAACTGCGGAGCCGGTGTTGATGCCGCGATCAACCGTGTGTACTTCGATCGACGGATTGTGGATATTGACGATGCTGTTGATTCGCCCGGGCACGGCCTGACTCATGTTGTATTGTTCGGCCTCGCGGATGCGGTCTGCCTTGAGCGAAGGAGAGTCAGAACGATAAAGAGTGATCACCACGCCGCCTGGCAATATTGGCGCAGGAGCGTAGGCCTGGTCGCTCGTTGATGCCGGCTTAGGCACTCCCTGGGAAGCCGGAACAGGAGGGAGCGTCACTCCCGCATTGGTGGCAGCAGGTTGCAGGCCCTTTTGTGCACTGCCGCTAATGATGGTTAGCGCGGACAAGAGCAGCGGACCGAAGGCGGCGCGGATTGCATTGCTTCTCATGACAGCTATCGTCGCAGGATGCTGAGTATAACGTCATCGCCTCAGTCTCTGTTGATAAACCTACCCTCGGCCGTCAGTGAATGTACACTCCGATCCGTGACCACGGTACGATTCTCTGTGGGAGCGTCAGACCGGGCACGGGGCCGGCTAGTCTATGAATATCGCCAACCCGCTACAGAACACCTACCCCGGAGACTTTCTCTTGGCCCTCGGCGAGGTTTCCGCGCTGGGTGCTTACCTTGCAGCGATGAATTGGTTGCAGGCGGGTGAGATTCTCCAGGAGGTGAAACCTGCGGGGGAAGGCAACATGAATTGTGTGCTGCGCATTGTGACATCCCAGCGCAGTTTCATTCTGAAACAGTCGAGGCCCTGGGTCGAGAAGTATCCGGGTATACCCGCTCCGTGGGATCGAGCTCTGGTAGAAGCGCGATTTTATCGGGAAGTGCAGTCGCGGGAAACAGTCGCGCGATGTATGCCGAAACTCTTGGCTTCCGATAATTCGGAACGGATGCTCATGCTCGAAGACTTGGGTGAGGCGCAAGACCTTACATTTCTGTATGCTGAGCCGGGTACTGATGTGGACAAAGCGGATCTGGAGGAATTGACCAATTTCCTGATCGCGCTTCACACGTCGTTCCGCGACCCGAACCTTGCCGCCAGGTTCTCCAACAACGAAATGCGCTTATTGAATCACGAGCACATTTTCGAGCTTCCGCTCCGAAAGAATAATGATCTCGATCTCGACTCCATTACACCTGGACTTTGCTCGTTAGCCCGGCAGTTGCAAGAGAACGACGTCTACTCCGGCGAGGTAGGCGTGCTGGGTAAACGGTACCTGGATAGTTCGCAAGGAGTGTGCCTAGTCCACGGCGACTACTTCCCTGGAAGCTGGCTGAAGGCGCGGCAGCGCGTTTATGTGATCGACCCGGAGTTCTGCTTCTATGGACCACCGGAGTGGGATATGGGAGTATTGATCGCGCACCTTCACCTCACTTCCCAATCTTCAACCTCCATCGAGGACGTCTTACAGCGCTATGCCCAATCCGCAGCCATCGATGCGAAGCTTGTCGAGCAGTTCGCAGGAGTAGAGATCATGAGGCGCTTAAATGGCGTCGCGCAACTTCCTGTCGCTTTCAGCCTGGAGCGCAAACGCGAATTGCTGGAATTATCGCGCAGGCTGGTCCTAGGGCAAGGTGCCGTTTGAAGGCTTCACTTGCCATGATCCTGGCGAGTGTTCTCGCCCCTTCTTGTCTAGCCTCTCCGATTGCCGTGTGGATTGATACGGACCCGTCGGTAGGCCGCGGCGGCCACGAGGTGGACGACGGTTTCGCTCTGATCCAGGCATTTCACTCATCGGCTCTCGCGATTAGTGGCGTCAGCGTGGTCTTCGGAAACGCTCCGCTGAACGCGGCTTTTCCAATCGGGCAGCGACTGGTGAAAGACTTCGGACCCAAGGGCCTTGGTGTATTTCGCGGGGCTGCGTCAGCGCGCGATCGCGGTATCGAGACCGATGCGTCACGAGCCCTGGTTGCCGCGCTGAGAAGCAAAGATCTGGTCATCCTCATGCTCGGACCTGCGACGAATGTGGCAACGGTTATTCAGAACCACCCGGAACTCCGGCCTCGTGTCAAAGCTATAATCGCAGTGGCCGGTAGACGGCCGCACCAAAAGTTTTCTATTAGTCCTTCAGTACGGCCGTTCCGCGATTTCAACTTCGAATTGGACGCCGCCGCTTTTCAAGTTCTTCTGGATTCACGTGTACCGCTCGTGTTGGCGCCTTGGGAGATCTCCTCCAAGGTGTGGATCCGCCAAGCTGATCTGGCCCATTTAAAGTCGTCCAATACCTCGCTCGGATGGGTGCTTGACGCCGCCCAGGATTGGCTGGAGTTTTGGAAAAAGAACCTGGCGGCTGACGGCTTCAATCCATTTGATACGCTCGCGGTGGGTTACGCTATTGCTCCGGCCGGCTATATCTGCGATCGACTTCCGATGCGAATCGAACAACTGCCGGACGACACGGCGTCCGGGAGTGAAGTGCCGAACAAGCCTTACCTGATTGCGGATAAATCCATCAGATCGGATACCACGGCCCTTTACTGTTCACAGGCCCCTCCCGATTTCGCCGAACAGCTGGTAAGGATGATCGCTAAGCATCCTTAGACGTCTCTTTGAACTTCTGCTCGGCGTTCTCGCTCCACAATCTGTTCGCACACCGTGCGGAGATTTTCTCCGACGATGTCCGGCGCCGGCACGAGTGGAAACAGGGTCTTCCCAGGTCTCGCAACAAATGCAGCGGAGCAACCCGCCCGCATCGCACCAAGAACATCCCAGGCATGTGCAGCCACCAGGCGGAGATCAGACATTGCCACCCTGAGTTCCGCCGCGACCATCCTGTATGGCTCCGGAGCGGGCTTGTACCGCTGTACTGCATCTACTGAGAAGTTACGCTCGAAGAGCTCTGCTAGTCCTGCGTTGCGGACCTGCTGCTCTATCGCCTTCTGGCTGGAGTTGGTGAGCGTCACCATCCGGAGGCCTGCAGCTCTCAAACCCGTAAGCGCATCCTTCACCTCCGGATGCGGCGGAAGCCTGAGCATGGCGTCGAGCACCCGCTGTTTGTCCGATTCCGAAACAGGCGCTGACCGGCTGGCCCCCACCATGTCGAGAGCGGCGCCTGCAAGCGTTCCAAAATCGAAATAGGGCCCGGCCAGTGTTGCCGCCTCGGAATGAAGCAGCAACAGTGAAAACCATTCCTTGAGAGTGTTCTTGTCGCCGAACATCTGAATGAAAGTTGGACCAAGCGTCTGAACGTCCAGCAAGGTTTCGTTCACATCGAAAACGATGATCTTAGGCATAGTAATCTCCAATCGGTTGCGGCTCTCGCTCAGTCCACAGACGTGTTCAGACTCAGGATCCCCCGTGTGCTTCCTCGAAGCCGGAATAGCCGCTTGAGCAATGAAACCAGAAATGGCGTGAGCCGATTTGTGACATAGACATCCGCTGCTCTGCGGTTGGCCAACGCGTATGTCGGATACGGGTGAATGGTGGAAGCGATCGCACCCAACCCAATTCTTGCGCGCATTGCCAGCGCATATTCGGCGATCATTTCGCCCGCGTTAGCTCCCAGGATCGACGCGCCGAGGATGGTCCCCCGGCTATTCGCGAATACTTTTACAAGTCCTGTGGACTCGGATTCGGTAATCGCACGATCCAGCTGCGAAAAAGGAACCCGATAAATCCGAAACTTCGCACCGCGTCTGCGCAGCTCTGCCTCGCCAATACCGACGTGCGCCAACTCAGGGTCGGTGAAAGTGCACCACGAGACACGACCTTCGTCGGTTGAAGCCGGGACGTGCAGAATGGCATTCGTGACCGCCACCTTGGCCGTGTGCTCGGCCATGTGTGTGAACAGGTGCTTGCCGGTGACGTCGCCACAGGCAAAGATGTTCTTCGCACTGGTCCTGCAATGGCGATCAACCACGATCCCCTTCTCTGTAGCCACTACTCCCGCTGATTCGATGTCGAGGTTCTCGATGACTGGGCGTCTTCCAGTCGCAGCAAGAACGGCATCGAACTCGATTCGTTCTCCCGTATTCACGTATGCGAGCCCTGACTCCAGGCGCTCGACCTTACGGTCGAGAAGCAGGTGCACTCCTTCGCTTTGCAAGTGCTTCGCCAGCATATTTGCAAGTTCCGGGTCATCACGGACCAAGATCCTCTGCGAGCGGCCAACTACAGTGACCTCTGAACCAAGGCGCCGAAAGGCCTGGGCCATTTCCACCCCGATCGGGCCCGCCCCGAGAACCAGCAGTCGTAATGGAAGGCGGTCTAACCCGAACAGGTTCTCATTCGTGAGCACCGCTGCGTAATCGGCGCCGGGCAACTTCGGCATAACCGGCGCGCTACCCGTCGCGATAACGAAGAAGCGCGATGTCAGGATCTTTTTCGGAGCAGCAGCAGCAGTCAGCTCGATACAGTTACGATTTGTGAAACGCGCCTGCCCGGCAATCACTTCCACCCCGAGCTTTTCCATGTTCGGCGGCGCGTCGGCATCTTCGTACACACCTTGCTGGATGCCGTGAACACGACCGATGATCTGCTTCCAGTTATGCGATGTCTCGACGGGGGTCAATCCATATTTGGCAGCCGAGCGCATCGCGTGCGCGACCTTCGCCGCTTTCAGCAAGCTCTTGCTCGGAATGCATCCGTGCCACGTGCAATCACCGCCTAGTCTGGCGGATGAAACGAGAGCGGTTTTGGCCCCTAGCACCGCCGACATGCCGGCCGCGGTTAACCCGGCTGCCCCTCCGCCGATCACAATCAGATCGTAATCGTGTTTCATGACTTTGCGCCGAAAGGCAGAGTGCAGGTCAGAAACGCATATAGCGGATGCGCGCCAAGGTTCAAGACCCAGACCTCGACGTCAGACCGCCATTCCGAACGTAGTCGATGTAGAAGTCGAATGCTGAGTAACCCTCGCCGACTGAGCCGGAGTCATTCAAACCCCAATTGTAGTTTTGATAGGCGAGCTTATTTGTGGAAGTGAACGAGCCGATCGGCGAAAACTTCTCCAGAAATGCCGGCACGCCGCCTGACTTGTTGAAGTCGCCGCTGTACCACTGAAAAATCTTGCTCACTTTCGCAACCTTGCGGTCCGGAAAAAAGTTGTTGCGGGATGTATCAGCCAGCCACTCCCGAAAGTTGTTATCGAGTTGCTCATTCAGTGAGGCTCTTGAATACGCCTCACGGCGTAAGGGAGGGCAGCTCCGGGCAGCACAGACCAAGGCGGCATGAATGCGCGGATCTCCCATGTTGCGGAGACGCGTCTCGATGCTGTCCAGTGATTCCATTTTCCCGTCCACTTTATGCCGCGCGGCGCGGAATGGGTCCTTGGTTCGCCAGATACTCTTAACGGGGAAGTTCGATACAATCCAGCGGATTGTCAGAGCGTTGTAAGCATTGATGAGTTCGGCTTTGATGTCATCCGGGTCCATCTTCTCCGGCCAAGATTTGGCAAGTTCCTGAAGGAAGCGGTCGACCGTGCCTGTTCCCTCTGCCTTGATTCGTGCATAATCCACGCGCGACTGCGGGGTCACATACTTGTTGAGGATGGCGGTCCATGCCCCGTGATCGACGACCTGGCCGCAAGCCGAAACGCAGAGCGTGAGGCCGCACAAAAACGCCAATCTCATATCCACCTCCTAAGACAGAAGCCGATCGGGTTTCGACGCGGCAGAATGCTGATCCGGCGTCGTCCCATCTGGATGACGCCAGTACTCGGGTTGTTCTTGGAAGGGCATCGCTAGTACCCTTGGCAGGCCAACCGCGCTCGGATCATCGAACGCAGGGACGCCGATTTCGATCGCCTGCTGTGGCACGTTCAGCCGGAGAGTTCCATGCAGCCAGTCCCAGATGGTGAGTCCGCTCGACCAGTTGCTATCGGTCTCTTCTTGAACATTGGAGTGATGCACGCCATGCATTCGGGGTGTTACCAGGATGCGATTGATCCACCGTTCCCATTCGATCGGAACGCGAACGTTCGAATGGTGGAACATAACGCATAGCGCGAACCAAACCTGCCAGATGGAAAAGGTGAGGGGCGAAAGCCCGATGATCAGAATCTGTGCGGCGCGCCAGGGTATGGAAACCAGCAATTCGCCGAAATGGAATCGCAGCGCGGTGGAGGTATCCAGATCCAGGTCCACATGATGTACCGCATGGAATCGCCAAAGAAGCGGAGCTCGGTGCAGCAGAACATGCCAGATGTAGAAGGTGTAGTCCATCAGCAACAGCGCCGTGCCGGCCTCCATCCAGAAAGGCAACTCGAAGGCGCCCAATATCCCCCATCGGCGACTCTCCACCACCCCCGCCAGTGGTTGAATCAGCGGCGACTCGAAGGCAATCGTCGTCAAGGCTCCCAGGGCGGCAATGGCGAAATTGCGAAGTTGGTGCCTGTTTCGTGGTTCCTTACGCGTGCGAAGCGGACGCCGGGATTCCTGCCAGACAAGCAAAACGAAGGCTCCCACCACGAGAGGGCCGGCGATCCACGGCGAAACGCGTCTCATCATCTCGGTACCTCCCGATAATGCTGCAGCCAGACGGTCGTGTTAATGGGAAGATCAGACCTCTGCAGAAGCTGGAGCAGATCCTCTTGCACATCCACATCAAACCATGCGGGACCGCACTCTACCGTCAGGCCGCATCCCGAAGCCGCGGCGAAGACATCAGCTAACGTGTGCTCGCTGGACCAGCGAACGCCGGCGAACATCGCTGTGTGCACTACCCGGCACGCGATCGCATAGAAGCCTCCGTCCGGTGTGGGGCCGAGTGCGACGTCGGCTTTCGATGCAATCAGAGTAGTGAGATGGGCGCGGGGTAAGCCCGGCGAATCACTGCCGAGCACCAGAACTCTACTGTGCCCTCTTGCGAGCCCTCGCTCCAGCGCTCCGAACAATCGCGAGCCCAGGTCCCCTTCGGTTTGGAGGGAACGCGCGAGGGTGATATCGGGCCATGCCTGGGTGGCTACGTCCGTCGAGAGTTCCGTGTCGACCGACGCGGACAGACCCAAGAGGATGTTGCCGGCGTCCATCACCAGTGCGGAATGCAAACCGGCAGCCTCGGCCGGTGTCAATGGCGGGCAGAGCCGTGTTTTGACGCGCCCGGGTATCGGCGCTCTGGCGAATAAGATGAGGAGAGGGCGGAGCATGCCAGGAATCTTCCCGAGAAGTCCAGAGTGACATGGTAAGCATCATCGTGCCAACGTTGAACGAGGAAGGCCGGCTTGCCGGCACACTCCGCGCTTTGCAGGAGCTATCCGGCGACAAAGAAATCCTGGTGGCCGACGGGGGTAGTGACGACCGGACAGTCGAGATTGCAGGCTCGTTTCGGATACGCGTAGTGCGGTGCCCCCGGGGCCGGGGTTGCCAGATCCAGGCTGCCGCGCTTGAAGCGGCTGGCGACGTTCTCTGGTTCGTTCACGCCGATACACGGCCCGAATCGGAAGCGCTGGAGCACATCGAACGAGCTCTCCAGAGCGCCACTGTGGCTGGTGGCAATTTCTCTCTGGTCTTTGAAGGCAACCACTACTCGGCGCGGCAGATGACTCGCATCTATCCGTATCTGAGATGGCTCGGCCTCAGTTATGGGGACGCGGGCATTTTTATCAAGCGAGCCGTTTATGAGGCCATCGGCGGTTGCCGCCCTTACCCCCTCTTCGAAGATGTCGACCTGATCCGGCGTATGCGGCGCCACGGCAGGTTTGTTCATCTCGATGCGCGGATCTTCACCTCCGCGCGCCGGTTCAGCGGGCCGAGATACGCGAGAGTGTGGGTGCTGTGGATCACGTTGCAAGTGTTCTACTGGCTTGGAGTTTCCCCTTATCGGCTGGCGCGCTGGTATCGAAACGCGCGCTGATCTGCCCGACGCTCAGAAAGTGATAGACTACAGAACCATCGCAGAATCCGTACAGTAGTTCCAGTCTCATCTTTGTGTAATCGTGAGTATGAACAAGCGAACCTTCGTCAAGCTTCTTTCTGCTATGCTCCCGGGCTCTATTCTTCAGTACCTGATGGCCTCGCCCGGCGGTCAGAAACTTACGAATTGGGCGGGCAACTTCGAATTCAGCACCGACCGGTTGTACGACGCAAACAGCGTTGAACAAGTCCGCAGCATGGTCAAAGCTCAAAGGAAACTGAAAGCGCTAGGCACGCGACACTGCTTCAACCGAATTGCAGACAGCACGGACGGCCTTCTTTCCCAGAAGTCGGCCGAGGATGCCGTGTCACTGGACCCGAAGGGACACACGGTGACACTGAGTGGAGCCATGACCTATGGACGGTTATGCCCTTACCTCGATGCCAAGGGTTTGGCCCTGCACAATCTGGCCTCGTTACCTCATATCTCGGTCGCCGGATCATGCAGCACAGGAACCCATGGTTCGGGGGAAAAGAACGGCAATCTCGCAACTGCTGTTTCGGCGTTGGATATCGTCACCGCGGCCGGGGATGTGCTGACTCTGTCCCGCGAAAAAGACGGTGAAACCTTTCGCGGCGCCGTTGTGGGCCTCGGTGCCGTCGGCGTGATTACCAGAGTCACGCTGAATGTTCAGCCCGCGTTCGTGATGCGGCAGTACGTATTTGAGAATTTGCCGTTCCAGGAGATGAAGGACCACTTCGACGCGATTGAGTCAAGCGGCTACAGCGTCAGCCTGTTTACCGACTGGCGAAATCACCGCATCAACGAGGTTTGGGTCAAGACCCGCATCGAAGATGGCAAGTTATTTCACGGGGCTCCGAAATTTTTCGGCGCTCCACACGCAACCCGGGATCTTCACCCGATTGCAGAGCTGTCCGCAGAGAACTGCACGCGGCAGTTGGGTGTGCCCGGCCCGTGGTACGACCGCTTGCCTCATTTCCGGATGGGCTTCACACCGAGCGCAGGCAAGGAGTTGCAATCGGAGTACTACGTGCCACGCCGGCATGCGGTTGAGGCGATTCTTTCCATTGAACGGCTGCGCGACCAGATCAGTCCACACCTTTTGATCTCAGAGATCCGCACGATCGCCGCCGATGACCTGTGGATGAGTCCCTGTTATAAACAGCCGAGCGTGACGATTCACTTTACGTGGAAGCAAGACTGGCCCGCGGTCAGGAGCCTTCTGCCGGTGATTGAGCGAGAACTCGCTCCTTTCAAGCCGCGGCCACACTGGGGCAAGCTATTCACCATGCCTGCTAGGGATTTGAAAGCCGCGTATGAGAGGATGCCCGACTTCATTCAGCTCTGCAACAAACTCGATCCGCAGGGCAAATTCCGAAACGAATTCCTGAACAAAAACATTTTCGGGCTCTCGTAGACCTTCTGTATTAAGGAGCGTAAAATGTGCCCGAGGTGAACTCATGCCGACTTACATGGCTCTACTGAACTGGACGCCGCAAGGGCGTCAAAATCTGAAGCAAAGTCCGTCTCGGCTGGACGCAGGACGAAAGGCCTTTGAGGCCGCTGGCGTCAAGATGAAAGACTTCTACATGGTGACCGGCCACTATGACATGGTGGCGATGATTGACGCCCCCGACGATATCGCTCTTGCGAAAGCCATCCTGACCTTGTGCTCTCAAGGAAGTGTCACTTCCGAGACTTGCCGGGCGTTTACAGAACAGGAATATCGGCAAATCGTCGCTGGAATGGCGTAGCAGCTCGCGCTTCTCCTCCGCGATCCTGGAAGGGCTTGAATTCCCCCAATAGGGGCGGTATCATGGCTCACAACGCTTTTCACTGACAAACCCTTTCGTACTTCGGGGAGACTGCATGAAAGCTCGACTCACACTCTGTTTCGTGTGGCTGTTGGCGGCCATTGCGTGTTCCGGCCAAACTTTCTACGGATCCATTGTCGGCTCCGTCACTGACACGACGGGCGGTACCGTGCCGCAAGCTACCGTCACTCTTACGAACCTCGGTACGGCCGAGCGCCGCACTATGATGACTGACAGTTCCGGCAACTACCAATTCGTGAACCTGGTACCCGGCCAATACAAAGTCGAAGTAGAGAAGTCTGGTTTTCGACGGTTTGCCCGCGATCCCATCAACGTTGAGGTGCAAAGCGTCGTTCGAATTGACGTAGGAATGCAGGTCGGCGATGTCAATCAGATTGTCGAAGTCAGCGCGCAAACGCCTCTGTTGCAAACCGAGACGTCCTCGCTGGGCCAGGTCGTGGAAGCGCGCAAGGTTCTCGAAATGCCGCTCAACGGACGCAACGTGTTCGGTCTCGTGGCTCTGGTTCCCGGTGTTGTGCCGGGCGGCCAGTCCGGAACGACGCCGACCGGTACGAATCCGTTCGCCTGGGGAAATTATCAGATTGGAGGCGGCCAAGCCAACCAGAGCGCAGCATATATCGATGGCGGCCCGATCAACACTTCGTATGTCAATCTGACGGCTCTGGTACCGACTCAGGACGCGATTCAGGAATTTCGGGTACAGACCAGCAACCTGGGACCGGAATTCGGTCGTCTGGCGGGCGGCGCGGTCAACTTGACGACGAAGTCCGGAACGAACGCTTTCCACGGCAGCGTCTACGAATTCCTCCGCAACCGTTCCCTGAATGCGAACACGTTTTTCAATAACCGAGCCGGCGTTCAGCGCCCAGCGTTCACCCAAAACCAATATGGAGCCAATGTCGGTGGACCGGTCTTGAAGGATAGGACCTTCTTCTTCTTCAGTTGGGAGGGATTCCGTCTGCGACAGGGCGCTTCCTACGTGTACTCAGTGCCTACCGATGCCATGCGCGCAGGCGATTTCTCCAACGTCCGCAACGCAGCAGGAAACGTGATACCGATCTATGACCCGCTCACTACCTGCGGGCGCTTCGGAAATCCGGCTTGCGCCAAGGATGCCAGCGGCAATGACATCATCACGCGCACCCAGTTCCCCGGCAATATCATTCCTGCCAGCCGGATCGATCCGGCGGCCAAAGTTCTGTCCAACTTGTGGGCGCACGCCAACGGGCCGGGCTCCGCTTTCACCAACGTGAACAACTATACGGCGAACGCCAGCGTCGGCGGTAACAACGACGAGTACAATGCCCGTGTTGACCATACCTTTTCGGAGAAGAATCGCGCGTTCCTACGCTACACTTACTGGACGAACCTGAACCTGCCCATCGATCCTTATCAAACAAAGACGTGCGTTGATCGCTGCACCGAGACGTTCAACACCAATCAAGCCGTGTTCGCCGACACGCACTCGTTTACGCCGACGCTGATCGGCGATCTCCGCCTCTCGTATCTGCGATTCAGCTACGACCGCACGTCACTCACCGCGGGCTACGACTTGACCCAGCTCGGGTGGCCGTCTGCGCTCAACAACCAGGTGATCTTCCGCGTAGCGCCGCAGCCGACGGTCACAGGATATAACGGAGTGTTCAGCACCAGCGGCAGCGGCAGCACGATCATCGCCCGTAACGACGTCTATTCGGTAGCTCCGAGTCTGACCAAGATATGGGGCAGTCACACGTGGAAAGTCGGCGGCGGAGTTCCGGCGCAACACGCACAATTATTATCAGCAGAACAATCCGTCTGGTAACTTCAATTTCGACGCGCTCCTGACGTCGGTGAATCCGTTCGCGGCCGCCGGCACAGGCAACGGCTTTGCATCGTTCCTGCTTGGGTACGGCACGGGCGGCGGCGTCACGAACAACTCGCTGGTCGCCGGTCAGCAGCTCTACCGCGCGTATTACGTCGGCGATCAGTGGCAGGTCAGCCCGCGCCTCACGCTAAACTACGGTCTGCGTTTCGAGCAGATGGGCCCCTGGTCCGAGCGCTACGATCGCATGATCGTGCTGTTGCCCGGTGTGCCTAACGAGCTTTCCGTCTTTGACCGGCTTGAACCTGAAGGGCAAAATCGGCCTGGTGAACTCGCCGGACAGTCCGAGCCGCAACAACACCAAGCTCGGTAACCTCTGGTCGCCGCGCTAGGCCTGGCCTGGCGCGTGACGAACAACACGGTGATCCGCACCGGTTATGGAATCTTCTGGGTCGGGAACGACGTCGCGTTCGGCTTCGCTCCCAACAGCGATCCAGTGAACGCCTACACCACCCCGTTCTTAGGAACGCTGGACGGCTCGGTGACTCCCAACGACTATGCTGCGGAATCCGTTCCCGAACGGGCTCATCGCGCCTCCCGGCCGCAGCCCGAATGTGCAGCAACTGTTCTGGGGTCAGGGCATCACGGCTCCGATCTACGACGAACCCCATCTACGCCCAGCAGTGGAACTTCAACGTGCAGCGTGAGTTGCCGGGCGGAATGGTGCTGTCCGTCGCCTACGCAGGTTCGAAGGGCACGCACCTGCCCGGTCCGAGCCAGCAGTTAGATCAGCTTCCAACCCAGTTCCTTTCGCTTGGCAGCAAGCTGCAGGATCAGGTGCCCAATCCATTCTTTGGCCTGGTTCAGATCGGTGCGCTGGCGCAGCCAAAAGTCGCGTATGGGCAATTGTTGAGGCCGTATCCGCAGTACAACGGATTCGCCATGCAATCGCCGCCCAACCGCAACTCAACGTATCATTCGGGGCAGCTCAAGCTGGAGAAGCGGTTTGCAAAGGGCGGCACGGTTCTAGGCGCCTACACCTGGTCCAAGCTTATCAGTGACACGGATACGCTCACGGGCTGGCTGGAACCGGGCGGCGGAGCCGGCGGCGTTCAGGACAACTACAATATCCGCGCTGAACGTTCCCTGGCGCTCTACGACACCCCGCATAGGGCTGTCATCAGCTATATCTATGACTTGCCGCTTGGCAAAGGGCAACCGCTCGGCGGCGATCTCACCGGATTTGCCGGCAAGCTGATCTCGGGTTGGGGGATCAACGGAGTTACTACATTTCAATCCGGCACTCCTCTGCCCATCGGCGTGGCGGTGAACACAACAAACTCATTCGGCGGTGGTCAGAGACCGAACCGGACGGGCGCGAGCGCCGGTTTGGACGGCTCTGCCCAATCTCGGCTCAACCAGTGGTTCAACACAGCGGCATTCGTCCTGCCGCCGTCCTTCACCTTCGGGAATGCCTCGCGCACTCTCCCCGATGCCCGGTCGCACGGCATCGCCAACTACGATTTCACAATCTTCAAGAACACAACCATCACGGAACGTGTGGGCCTGCAGTTCCGGACTGAGGTATTCAACCTTTTCAACCGCGTGCGGTTTGGTTATCCGGGACATCGATGGGCAATCCACAATTCGGTGTGATCAGCAGTCAGTATAACGATCCACGTCTGATACAGTTCGCGTTACGACTCTTGTTTTAGAATGTGCTGGATGTTCCGGCTGAGTTTCTGCGCCGCGATATCAACCTTCGCGGCGCAGGCTCCCCGCTTGAACTCGTCCGTCCTGCCGGCCTCGATTTCCACCATCGCAACTCGCCCACGTCGCAGAAGTACCTCATCGAAGACCATGGGCGGCGGTGTCGCGCTACTCGACTACAACAACGACGGACTGCTCGATGTCTTCCTGGTGAATGGCGGCAAGCTCGACGACCCGGTCAAGACGCCCGCCGGATTTTCGCAGGCGCGATCCCGCCTTTTGGAACCGGCTCTACCGCCAGAACCGCGATGGCACGTTCACTGATGTCACCGCAGCGGCGGGCCTGGCGGATGCCGGAAACACCTACGGTATGGGAGCAGCGGTCGGCGATTACGACAACGATGGGTTTCCCGATCTGTACGTTACCAATTACGGCCGCAACTTTCTGTACCACAACAATGGCAACGGCACGTTCACAGACGTCACCGCTCCGGCGGGCGTTGCGGCCGGCGGGTGGTCCGTCTCAGCGGGATTCTTCGACTACGACAACGATGGGCGGCTGGATCTGTTCGTCACGCGCTATCTGGATTGGGATATCAGCCGCAACATCTTGTGCGGAAGTCCGTTTCATTCCTACTGCCGGCCGGACAAGTTCGCCGGTGTAACGAATCTGCTGTTCCATAACGAAGGGAACGGGCGCTTTCGCGATGTGAGCGAGGCTTCCGGAATTGCCTCTGCACGTGGCAAAGGCATGGGGGTAGCATTCAACGATTACGATGGCGATGGCTTCCCCGATATCTTCGTATCCAATGATGGAATGGAGCAGTTTCTTTTCCATAACCAGGGGAATGGGACGTTTCGTGAGCGTGCCCTGGAGGCGGGCGTGGCCTTGTCTGACGACGGCAAGCCGTATTCCGGCATGGGCGTAGCATTCGCCGATTACGATAATGATGGCCGTCCGGATATCCTGGTGACAGATCTCGCCCTGGAGAAATACGCGCTGTATCGGAATGAGGGCCACGGTCAATTTCGATATTCCAGCCTCACTACCGGCTTGGCCGGACTAACAGCCCAGAACTCTGGCTGGGGCGTGGGGTTGCGCGACTTCGGCAATCGACGGCCGCAAAGATATCTTCGCCGCGCAAAGTCATGTCCTCGATAACGTGGAACGGATCCATTCGGGGCTACGCTATCTTGAACCTCCTGCGTTGTTCCGCAATCTGGACGGAAGGTTCGTGAAGCAGGACGTGGGAGCATCTGCCCGCCGTTGCCGGCCGCGGCGCCGCATTCGGTGACCTGAATAACGACGGCTACGTGGACGTTGTTATGTCAGTGCTCGGCGATAGTCCCATCGTGCTCATGAATTCCGGCGGAAATAGTCACTGGCTAACTCTGAAGCTGGTCGGCGTACGCAGCAATTGGGATGGCGTGGGCGCGCGGGTGAGGGCCGGTGAACAGTGGGAGTACGCGACGACCTCGGGCAGCTATCTTTCGGCCAGTGATGGGCGGGTACATTTCGGACTAGGATCGGCGTCCGAAGTGACTGTGGAGATTTTGTGGCCGAGCGGCCGGCGGCAGGTCCTCGAACATGTCGCCGCCAATCGCATACTCACTGTGAAGGAGCCGGAATGATCGCAGTGTTCCTATCGCGGGTCTTGCGCTACAGGTAAGTCCCGAATTGAAGCAGCATGTCGAGGCGGGTCTCGCCGCCAAGCAAGCGGGCGACCTGGAGACCGCCGTTCGCGAATTTCAACGCGTGGCCGATTTAGCGCCCGGACTAGCCGCGGCGCACGTCAACCTCGGAGCTGTCTATTGCGATAGAAAAGATTACGCGCACGCGCTGGATCCTTTGCGGAAAGCGATTGAGATCAATCCCGATCTGCCGGGCGCTCATGAATTGCTCGGCGTGGCGCTGCTTGCGCAAGGCTACGCGGCCGAATCCATTCCACACTTGGAGAAAGCTCAGGCGGACCAACTACTGGGAGTTGCGCTGCTGGAATCGGGCCGCGAAAGAGAGGCCGTCGACAAGTTGGAGACCGCGTTACAGAAGCACGCGGGAGATCCCGACATTCTGTACTACCTGGGTGTGGCGCACGCCCGTTTGTCGCGGCGGACGTTTGAGCTTCTCACTGCCCAGAATCCCGGCTCCGCGCGGGCCCGGCAATTCCTGGGCGAGGCGGCTGCGGCTTCGGGCAATCGCGATGCGGCGGAGAAACACTTTCGAGCCGCTCTGGAGTTGCGGCAAGATCTGCGAGGCGTACACTTGGCCCTCGGGGATTTGTATCTCGGGTCCGGAAGCTATGAAGCGGCGGAGCGCGAATTCCTGGAGGAGGTCCGGCTCAGTCCGGGATCCGCGGCCGCCACTTTTAAATTGGGACTCGTGAAGCTGAATCGCGGCGATATCTCGGGCGCGGTCAAGACCTTGCAGCGCGCCGACTCCTTGCTGCCCGGTATGCCCGAAACCTTGCTGGAGCTAGGCAAAGCGACAGCATTATCCGGAGACTTGAAGGCCGCGGAGAAGGCCCTGCTGCAGGTACTGGCGCAGGAAGGCTCCTCCAAGCTGGCCGAATCGGCGCACTATCAACTCGCGCAGGTCTATCGAAAGCTGGGCCGGACAGAGGATGCCGACCGTGAGGCGAAACGCTTCGAAGAACTTCGTCAAAAGCCACAATGACGGCCTACAGCTTCTTGAGCCTGATGTTCCGTGTCTCCATCTTCATCCCGGTCGTGGTTAGATGCAGCTGGATACCAATGAGGCCGTCCATTTTTCGCTTGGCGGTATCGTCATCGATCAGCATACTCATGACATGGCCATTGATCAACTGGACCAAAACGTTGCCGCGAGCAATGATGTGAAGATCGTTCCAGTCCTCATTCCGGATCAGACTTTTGAGTTGATCTCCGTCTCCGATGACCCCCACTGACGCCGGCTTCTTGCCGTCACCCACATAGCTGAACATTCCTCGTAGCGCTAAGAATCCGCGGCCGCGCTCTTCATAAATCTGGCCCGTGTACGTCTGCTGAGCGTCAATGTCAGCCTGGTATCCCTGCATCACCCACTTGGCGACGTCCGGCCTTTCGATGCTGCGGTATTGGATCCCGCTGTTGCCCCCGGTCATTCGATATTGAGCCTTGAATTCGAAATCGGCGGGCTTGCCGCCGCGCCAGATGCAGAAGATGTTTTGTTTCGGTTGATGATCGGCCTTCGTCTCTCCGACGATCGATCCATTTTCTATGCGCCAGAAATCCGGGTCCGCATCCCAACCAGCCATACTCTTTCCATCAAAGATCTGCTCGAAGCCAGCTTCCTCGAGCGGCGGGATCATGTTCGCCGGGCGGCGGCCAGGAGCACCCTGTTGCGCGACGAGCCCTGTAGTCGCCAAAGCCAGGGCTGAGATCCAATGGAATCGCGGCAGTATCATATATTCCTTCCTCTCGTATAGCGCTCGCCACATGACCGCGCTAGTCCGATAGTGTATACGACGTGCGCCGCACTCCGCTGATTAGCCTCAGGCTATGCACACAAATACGCGGTAAAAACGCCGGCCGGTAGAAACAAGTGGCGATGCCACTTCTCCCTACCGGCCGGGGCCGATATCAGCTAATTCGGTTGCACTACCGAGTCGATAACGTGGATCACGCCATTCGACTGCATCACATTGGCGATTGTGACGGTAGCCATGCCGCCCTTCTCATCGTGCAGCATGATCTTGCCGCCATGCATCATTGCCGTGAGAGTCCCGCCGCTGACAGTTTTTAACTCAGCCTTTCCACCACCCGCCTTAATCTGCTCTTTCAGATCGCTGGCAGTGACCCGGCCCGCCACCACGTGGTAGGTGAGGATCTTCGTAAGAGTGTCCTTGTTCTCTGGCTTGAGTAGAGTATCTACGGTGCCGGCCGGGAGCTTTGCGAATGCTTCGTTGGTTGGGGCGAACACCGTGAACGGGCCCTCGCCTTTCAGCGTGTCCACTAAGCCGGCGGCCTTTACGGCAGCGACCAGCGTCGTGTGATCGGCTGAGTTCACTGCGTTCTCGATGATATCCTTAGTCGGGAGCATTTCCTGTCCGCCAACTACTGGGTTCTTAGCTGCGAATGTCAGCGAGGTGGCAATCAGCATCCCGGTGAGAAGTGTATTTTGCATTTTCATCTTTGTGTTTCCTTTCGTCGATTGTGCGACTTCACCTATCCATACGCTTCCCGACCTCGCTTTGGATTATTAAATCTGCCTTGAACCTTTACACGTATACTTCGTGATGAAACCGGTCCATCTCGTTCCTCTTCTTCTAGGTTTTTCTGTTGCCGCGAATGCCCATCCCATGGGCAACTTCAGCGTGAGTCATTACGCCCGGTTCGATCTGCGTTCCCACGCCGTCGACCTCACTTACGCTCTCGACCTCGCGGAGATTCCTACCTTTGAACTGCTGCAGAGTTGGAATCTGGATGGTCACAATCGTCAGGCGATCGTGGCACGCGCCAACCAGCAAGCGCGCGAGTGGCTTTCGGGCGTGAAGGTCACAGTCGATGGACGCCCAACGCCGGTGCACTTCGTGAAGGCGAGTTCCGAGGTCGCCGAGGGCGCGGGTGGCATGCAAGTGTTGCGTGTCACGATCGTGGCGTCGTTGCCGGCTGCGGGCGGTGCATTCGACTACCAGGACTCAAATTACCCGAGCCGCGCCGGATGGAAGGAGATCGTCGTTGTTCCCAATGAGGGGGCTTCACTCGAGCAGTCCACCGCGACTGCCCAGGATCGCAGCCGCGTGCTCTCGTCCTATCCCGCCGATGCCACGGCCGCGCCGCCGCAAGAGACCACTGCTTCGTTCCGATGGTCTGCGGGCGCGCCCGCCATTCCGGCAGTGCGTACCGGTCGTGAGCCGGCGCCAACGCCCGCGCCTCCAGTCGTTACGGCGGCCCAATCGGTGCCCTCTCCGGCAAGCGGCAGCTATTCCGACCAGCAGCAGGCGAAGGCTTTGGGTACCGTGGTGCGCGGGGACTATCTATCGCGCATGCTGCACGGCGGCGAGATCACGTTCGGTATGCTTCTGATCGGTGTGTGCGTCGCCTTCGGCCTGGGTGCGATGCATGCTTTGTCGCCGGGGCATGGTAAGACGATTGTCGCCGCCTACCTCGTAGGTAGCCGCGGCACTCTCCGCCACGCTCTATTTCTCGGCGGCATGGTGACTTTCACACACACGATCAGCGTCTTTGCTCTCGGCATCGGTGTCCTTTTTTTCCAGAGATATGTAGTGCCGGAAAAAGTCATCCCCATCCTGGGAGCGATCTCGGGCCTGTCAATCGTGGTAATCGGAGCGATGCTGCTCTATCAGCGGACAAAGACATTAGCGACTCAGGGTCATGGGCACAATCATAACCACGGCCACGGCCACGTTCACACCCACACTCATGATCATGGCCACGCCCACAATCATGACGTGGGGCACACTCATGATCACGGCCACACTCATGATCACGGCCACACACATGATCACGGCCATACTCATGACCACGGGCACACGCATGATCACGGGCATACTCATGATCACGGGCATACTCATGACCACGGACATACCTATGATCACGGACATACTCATGATCACGGCCACACGCATGATCACGGACACACGCATCCCCACGTGCATACCCACGGAAGCGGTCGTCCACACAGTCACGTACCCGAAGGCAAGCTGACATTGGCCAGCCTCATCGCTCTCGGGGCCAGCGGCGGACTTGTACCCTGCCCCTCCGCCCTCGTGCTCTTGTTAAGCGCCGTGGCGCTGGGACGCGTCGGGCTCGGCTTAATCCTCCTCGTCGGGTTCAGTGCCGGCCTCGCGGTGGTGCTGATGGCCATAGGAGCGCTGGTTCTTTACGCGAAGAATTTGCTGCCGGAGCGGGCCGTTGTTGCGGCTCCTGTTCTTCGCTACGTACCCGTTTTCTCGGCAGTGGTCGTAATTGTACTCGGCTTGGTGATGACCGGCGTGTCCATAGGCTGGATTCAACCCGGTCGGATCCTCGGCTAAACGGCTACTGAATGATTTGAGTGACGGCCGGTGCATCCAGAAGCTGTCCGGAGCCGGTCTTGATCTTGATCTTGTCCTGATACATGAAGCGGTCCGCCACGGCCAGCAGTTCGTCCGCGGTGGTTCCGTCTTCGGGGAATACGGCCGATCCGAAACCCGAGTCCAATAAACCCCGGCCGCAGATCTCATCGCCTGCCTCGCGGATGGCGGACCTCATCTCTGGGATCCGGGCCGCCAGCGTCGGCCGGGTGAGGCCGGAGCAGACAATGACGAACTCGTCCCCACCCATGCGGGCCACGTAATCGTTCTCCCGGCAGCGTGATTTTAACGCGTCTCCAACCGCCCCCAGCAGCCGGTTTCCGGTGAGATGCCCCTGTGTATCATTGATATGTTTAAACCCGTTCAGATCGCATACCAGCACGCCCAACGGCGCCGAGAGATACCGGCTTACTTCCACCTCGCGCTGCAGATGCACGAAAAGGGAGTGCGCGTTCGGCAACCCGGTCAGGTAATCCGTTGTGGCGGAGCTTTCTGCGTGTTTGAAATGCAGGCCATTCTCGATGGCGAGGGATAGCTTGGGAGCGATCGCATTCAGCAGCCGCATGTGATCGGCTCCGTAACACGCTCGCTTCCGGCTATACAAGGAGAGGGCGCCGACGATCCCATTGCGTCCCGTCAATGGAACTGACAGCATGCATCCGAAGGCGTCCATCGACACCGCTTCGCGAGCCGGGTCGCAGTTAACGGCAGCCTTGCCATTGGCCACCACCCATCCGGTGATGCCGCTGCCCTTCACCAGAGAGAGAGAACTGCACAGTCCCGCATCGCTGCCGGCCACAAACCGCGGAAGCAAATTGTCTCCAGACGCCAGGAATAGGGCCATCGCATCATAGGGCACCAGGGGCAGCAGCCCGCGGCTCAACACAGCGAACGTATCACGAGTCTCCAGCGAGTTGCCGAGTTCCTGGGCGAGTTCGAACAGCTTCTGCACCTCCTCTCGCGCCGCGCCAATGCTGCGCAGAAATTGCGGGAAGGAAGGCGCCGCGGCCACATCTTCCAGCGCTTGCGCACCAGTGGCAGTCGCGCTATCCCACGCCGTACGGGTCAGCGGCTCGATCGGCTCCGCATCTCGCGCCAGAGCCTCCAGCTCACGATACCGCCTCCCCAGCGCCTCCACCACGTGAGGATCATAATCCTTGCCGCTTCGTTCCGTGATCTCCTGCATGGCGCGGGCCATCGGTAAGGCCCTCCGGTAAGGCCGTTCGGAGGCTAGCGCATCCAATGCATCCACGACGGCGAGAATCCGCGCGCCCGCTGGAATCTTCTCTGCTTTCAATCCCTCCGGATACCCGCTACCGTCCCAATTTTCGTGGTGTGCTCTTACAATCCTGGCCACCGGGTAAGGAAAACGCGCCCTTTCCAGGATTTCCGCGCCAACCACCGGGTGGATCTTCATCTTCTCGAACTCCTCCGGCGTTAATCTTCCGGATTTCGAGAGGATATGCTCGGGAACCGCCAGCTTCCCAATGTCATGCAGGACTGCGGCCGCGCGCAGGGCTTCCAACTCCGCTTCGCTCAGCCCCAGGTCTTTGCCCACTTCCACCGCATAGATCCGAACTCGCCTCAGATGATCGTGCGTGTTCTGATCTTTCGCCTCGATCGCGAGCGCGACAGTCTCGATCGTGCGCAATTGCAGGTTCGAGACCATGGTTGCTAGCCGCCGCTGATCTTCAAGCTGGCGTATGCAAAGTCCATACCAGCGATAGATCAGGTACATCAGCGGCAGCAGCAATCCTGCCGCATACCAGCTTACAAACGGGCTGGTGAGCGTATACAGCGCCGTAATCGTACCCGCGATCACATAATAGGGAAAGGACCACAAGCACATTGAGTCCAATAATCGCTTCTGACTGAACCCTTCCAGAACCAGACCCGTGAGCGCGACGGGAAGATTGTACGCGATAAATGATCCCGCGACTGCCACGGCGAGCCGGACAGGCAGTTCCAGTTCCAATGGTTGAAGTACCTGCGATCGGTAAATCCATTGCGATGTCAACGCCGCGGCAAGCGTGCCCAGTAAGACACTGAGCGTGTCCACGGCTCTAGTCGGGGTACTTTTTTGGCCGGCGGCCCGCAGGATAATAGCCAGGCCGCCTATCAGAACCGTCTCCGTAAGGTTCAGTTCGATAAGCCCTAGGATCACGAAAACGAAGGGCATCGATAACGAGCCAGGCATCTTCAGACTCGCCGCGAACAGGGCGGCGGCAAAGTAGCAGGCATACCGCGCTTCATCTGCCGCGGACCAGGCTGCCGGCGCCACGAGCAACGCGGCCGCGAGAACGACCGAAGCCGTCACTATGAATGGCGCCGAGTTCCTCAGCCGCGACCAAAGGGTACCTTCGCCGAATCCACGAACCGCAGCTACAGATCCCCACTCAGGGCGCAGTTTTGTCACCTTCCGTAATATCGGCAGAATCGGTCCCTTACAAGAGTCTTCCGACACCCACCCGTTCTTTTCGCGACTACAAGATCCACACAGTTTCAGTGCACTTACGCAACAGAGAGCCCGCTCCCGGACGCCGCCCAGACCCCATCATTCCCAATGCGAGCGAGGCCCCATCAGGCACGATGCAGTCCACTATTGTTCACGGATTGGCTCTGTCATCTCCATCGCGGCGGGCGTACAATATAGGTCCACGATGAAAGTCTCCGTCATACTCCCGGCCGCCGGCCTAGGGACCCGGATGAGCAAAGCGCCGCCGGAAAAGACCGGGACCAGCCGCAAACAGTTCATGCTGCTGGACGGCTCCCCCATCCTGCTGCATACTATCCGGAAGTTCGACGCGTGCCCGCTGGTGACCGAGATCGTGGTCGCGCTTCGTGGTGACGACATCGAATGGGTTTCGGAGCTGCTCAGACAGGAGCATTTATCCAAGCCGGTTCGGTTGGTGGAAGGTGGCGACAGCCGTCAGGCTTCCGTCCAAAACGCTCTGGAGGCACTAAGTCCGGATACCGACCTGGTGGCCGTCCATGACGCGGTCCGTCCGTTTATCGACGGCCAGCGCATCGAGCAGGTCATTCGTACTGCCGCGGAGACCGGCGCCGCGATCGTCGGCATAGTACCGGTCGACACGGTGAAGCGCATCCACAAGGACAAGGTCCGCGCGACCCTGCCCCGGGAACACTTGGTTCTCACTCAGACGCCGCAGGTCTTTCGGTTCGACCTGATGAGGCTCGCCTTCGACCGGGCAGCGGCGGACGGGTTCACGGGGACCGACGAGTCCAGTCTCGTCGAGCGGCTGGAAGAGGTCGAAGTCAGTGTGGTTCAGGGTAGTGACCGTAACATCAAGATCACCAAGCCTAGCGACATGGACTTGGCGCGATTGTTCCTGGCCGAGCAGGCGGCGGAGCAAGCAACGCATTGATCGAGTATCGTACTGGGCTGGGCTGGGACGTCCACCGCACCGGCCCCCATCGCGCGCTGATCGTCGGCGGTATCACAATCCCGGCGGAGTTCGGGCTCGAAGGCCATTCCGACGCCGACGTCCTTCTGCACGCCGTAACCGATGCGCTGCTGGGCGCCGCGGCGCTGGGCGATATCGGAATGCATTTCCCGGATACCGATCCGCAATGGAAAGGCGCCGGCTCCACGCGCTTCCTCGAGCATGCCCTCCAACTCGTCCGCCATAGAGGCTATACACTCATCAATCTTGATTCCACGGTGATCCTCGAGCGTCCGAAGCTAAAGGATTTCCGCCTCGCGATCCGCGAAAACCTCGCCGCCATCCTGGGTCTTGAACTGGACCGCATCTCGGTGAAGTTCAAGACGGCCGAGAAGGTCGGTCCCGTAGGCGAAGGACGCTCGGCGGAAGCTCAGGCGATTGTGACGCTGAGCCGGGAGCTACAATGAAGCCATCGGGCTTCTAACCTTGACTCTAACCAGACGTCCGTTTGCCGCGCTTTTCCTCCTGAACGCCGGGCTGTGTTTCGCTCAGCCGACGTACTCGAAGGAGGTGTCCCGGATCTTTCAGACCAAGTGCCAGCAGTGCCATCGCGATAACGATATCGCGCCCTTCGCTCTGAAGGACTACGATACTGCGGTCGCATGGTCGCTGGATATCGCGCGGGTGGTGGGCAATGGGATCATGCCACCGTGGAAACCCGTAGCCGGATTCGGAGAATTCCGCGACGCGTTCCCGCTGAGCGCTGACGAGCGCCAGACGATTCTGGACTGGGTCGCTGCCGACACGCCTCCAGGGCGACCCGGCCGATATGCCCGACCCGCTTCCTGACCAAGGCGAATGGGTCCTGGGCCCGCCAGACCTGATCCTGCCCATGACCCAGGAGTTCACCCCGCCGCGGGGCAAAGACGTTTACCGTTGTTTCGTGCTGCCGGGCACCTTCGATACCACGCAGTACGCGAGTGCCTTCGACGTGCTGCCGGGCGTTCGCGGCATCGTCCACCACGTTCTATTATTCGCAGACACCAAGGGCCAGGGCGCGAAGCTCGACGGGCAGGACGGGCGGCCCGGATACGACTGCTTTGGCGGCCCAGGCATACAGTTGTCCATCAACTCCGTTCTGGCCGGATGGGCGCCGGGGCAGCGTCCTCATCTTCTTCCGGACGGCATCGGCGTGGAACTGCCGAAAGGCTCCCAGATGGTGATGCAGGTTCACTATTATCCCGTCGGAAAGACGGGGACCGACCTGACCCGTGTCGGCGTGTATTTCTCCAAGAAAGACATTCAGCAGCGGCTGTTCAACGTCCCCATCTTGAACGATACTTTCAAGATCCCGGCCGGCGCCGAAAATCAGGAAGTGAGTGCGACATTCCCGGTGCTGCCATTCTTGGATGCCAAGGTGATATCCGTGTATCCCCACATGCATCTCCTGGGCACTCAGATCAAAGTGGAAGTGACTGACGCAGACAAAACCTCGCGTCCGATGATCTACATCGACAAGTGGGATTTTAACTACCAGGGCCCTTACACGTTCGTGGAGCCAATGGTGGTGAAGTCCGGCGCCAGGATTAAGGTCACGTGCAATTACAACAACTCGGAGAGCAACCTAAGGAACCCCAACAATCCAATTGTGGCGGTCGGCTGGGGCGAACGAACCACCGACGAAATGTGCCTGGCATTTTTAGGCGTGACGCTGGATTACGAGAAGTACTTGCCCTTGCATAAAGTGAATTCCCGCTAGGCAAGCCTATGCTTGCATCCGCAATTTCGCGTCCGCCGGGTCCTAAAAATCCACCGATCCTAGGTCATTATCTTACGTTCCGGAAGGATCCGCCCGGCTTCCTGCAGCGCTTGGCGCAAACCTTCGGCGACATCGCTTTCTATCGCGTCGGACCCGCCAATATTTTTCATTTCGCGCACCCCGATCTGATCAAGGATGTTTTGGTTACCAACCAGCACAGCTTTGTGAAGAGCCGTGTGTTGCAGCGCTCCAAGATCCTTTTGGGCGAGGGCCTGCTCACCAGTGAAGCGCCGCTGCACACGCGCCAGCGCCGCCTGGTACAGCCCGCATTTCATCGCCAGCGCCTGGTGGGTTACGCCGCCACGATGATCGAATATGCGGCAAGAACCCGCGACCGCTGGCAAGACGGACAGACCTTCGATGTCGCGGTCGAGATGATGCGGTTGACGCTCGCGGTGGTCGCCAAGACTTTGTTTAGCGCCGACGTGGAAGCCGAAGCTGCCGCCATCGGCGAATCACTCACCGCGGTGCTGCACCTGTTCGACTTGGTCATGATGCCGTTCTCGCAAGTCGTGGAGCGGCTGCCTCTTCCCTCAGTGCGGCGGTTTGAGCAAGGCAAGAAGCGTCTGGATGAGATCATCTATCGCATCATCGACGAACGGCGCCGTAGTGGAGACGATACAGGCGACCTGCTCTCCATGCTGCTGCTGGCCGAGGACGAGGAAGGAACAGGCGGCATGTCGAACCGGCAGGTTCGGGATGAGGCGCTAACGCTGTTCCTCGCTGGTCATGAGACCACGGCCAACGCGCTGACGTGGACCTGGTATCTGTTGTCCCAGAATCCGGATGCCGAGAAGAAGTTGCACGCGGAGCTTGACGAAGTGCTCGCAGGCCGCACCCCGGTGCCGGAGGACTTCGCACGTTTGCCCTATACCGAGGCAGTGTTCGCCGAGTCCATGCGATTATATCCGCCGGCCTGGGGAGTCGGACGTATGGCGCTGAAACACTACGAGGCGGGTGGGTATCAGATCGAGCCCGGCGACATCGTCCTGATGAGTCAATACGTCGTGCATCGTGATCCACGCTGGTTCCCCGATCCTGAGCGCTTTGACCCGGATCGCTGGACGCAGGACAAGCGCGCCGCCCGCCCGAAGTTTTCGTATTTTCCCTTCGGCGGCGGAGCGCGGGTATGCATCGGCGAGCACTTCGCCTGGATGGAGGGCGTGTTGATGCTCGCCACGCTAGCCCACCGTTGGAAGCTGAGTCTGAAACCGGGCCACCCTGTGGACTACCGCGCGTTGATGACGTTGCGCCCCAAGCATGGGATGCGCATGACAGTACACGCCCCCGGTTAGCCAGGCTCTACCGGCTCGCCTCCGTTCGTTCGAAACATCTCACCGAAAGGGATCGCGGACCCAACTCAGACGGATTCCGCCGCTGTCTTTTCCAAAGATGAGGTGGTCGCCCTCCGCACCGAGAAGAATTCCAAGTGTACTGCCGTCCTCATCTGTAGCCGGCACTTGGTCTAGACGCTTCCAGTCCTGCGCGTCGCGATCAAAACAGTCGATCTCGGGATGCGTACCTACATTGTTTGCCGGCACAGGCCGCGCCTGGACAGAAATGCTTCTCCTCCGTGAACTTCGGCACCGATTTTCCAGTGCCCAATCAGGTGACCATCCAACCCCAGTTCAATCCACTCCCGGCTTGCAGAGGTGTGGCCAGAGTAGGCGAGAGCGCCAACTCGATCATTCGCAATCCGCAGCCGCCACAGACCCCCCTGTGGCGAACCGGGCTCCAGGCCGGGCCTTGGAAATGAGGAGCGCTTGGCATAAGCGCCGAGCATATCTCCGTCCGTCGTATACTTGCGGAACAAGAAGTAGTCCTCTGAGTCCGCGGTATCGTTCGGAGCAATGTCGCGCTGCCATCCAAATGTCCACAGGATGTGGTTGGCATCAAAGCAAACGTGTGCCGGCATGTATCGGTCAGTGTCCACGAATCGGATTTCTTTCCCCGACCGGTCCAGGAAGGCAATGCCACCCCGATGTGTGAGAGTCGAGCCTGAGTATCCGATTCCTACGGCTACCGAGCCGTCGCTGTCTATCGCCGCGCTCATCACGTGCCCGTCAGGATGAGTCGCCAACCCAGTCTTGAAGACCAACTTCCCATCTGGCCCCCAGACCTCAACCCCATCGGGTTCATCGTGATGCGTGAACAGGAGGTAGCCTTTGTCGAACGCGGGAAGAGGCTGCGTACCGTAGCCTCTTCCATAGTAGACAATCCGTTTGTTTTCGCCGGCTTCGATGCCGAACGCGAATGATAGAACTGCGAGGACAGCGAACTTTAGCATTTTAGCCTTTACTAAGAAGACGATCTTACCGGCGCTCGCGTTGACGGTCGGTTACTCCCCTGACTTGCGACAACGTTCGCATTCGTGTTCCGTGCAGCCGGATCAATTACACTTTGATCGAGAAGCAACGTGATGATCCATCGGCTCAGCGGCTTGCTCCTTTTCGTGCTAATCGCAGGCGCTGCGTTCGCGCAGTTCTCAGCGGACAAGGAGTTGATCATCGGCCGGCACATGGCGGCGGAAATCAATTCTGAGCAAGAGAGGATTACCGACGCGGAAGTGACCGCGTTAGTCGACCGCGTCCTGAAAACTCTTTCCCGCACGGAAGCGGAGTTGGCGGGCCTGCTGTCCCACGCGATGGGCCATGTGCAGGTGGGACAGTTCAGTCGACCGGCCACCTCGACTGGAACTGGACTTCCCTGGATATTTATAAGTTTAAGGTGGGATCGTGCGTTCGATCGGCGGATGGTGCCCATTTCTTGGTGCCCGCCGCGTTCCTTGCTCAATCAGACCTTCTCGAGTCCCAAGCCGATATGCTCGGGCTGGGATACATGATGAACGCCGGTTACGATCCCCTGGCGCTGGTTAGTGAGTTCGAACGGTGGCACACTAAGTTCGCACCCGACGAAGGGCTTAAAGCGAAAGCTCTCACTCTAACAAGCGTCGCGAAGATCTCGGTCTTGAATACGTCGACATTCGACAGAAGCCTCGTTCCACGGCGCATCGGCGTGATCGCGTTCGCAGCCCAGCAGCAGACGCGGGCATTTGGAATTCGCGCGGCGCTTGGGGCGACAAGGCGCGATCGTAAGCTCGTGACCGGCGACGCCCTGACGACGGCTCTTGCAGGCGCCGGACTGTGGATGGCTGTTGCCTTCGTAGCGAGGTGCGTGCCCGCTTACCGCGCAACGAGGGTTGAGGCTTGATCGCTCCACGACAAGAATAAGCGGAATGCGGAAGGACGATGACCAAGACGACGCTGGTCAGCATCGAGCGAGCACGAAGGCGGTTCGAGAGGTGGAGAAAGGTCGAGCAGCAATTTCAAGCACCCGGACCCCGCGACGACAATGACCGACATACGACCTGCCGAACTGCCGCGAGATCTCAGCCTGGTGCGCAGCCTGCTCCGCGAGTACGCCGACAGTTTGAGCGTCGACCTCAGATTCCAGGATTTCGAAGCCGAGTTAGCTGCCCTGCCGGGCAAATACGAGCCGCCCCAAGGGCGGATTTTAATTGCTTGGAGCGGCACGAAAGCGGTCGGCTGCGTCGCACTGCGGCCCCTGGAGGGTTCTGCCTGCGAAATGAAGCGCCTCTATGTGCGGCCTCAGGCACGGGGCGAGCAGCTTGGGCGCCGACTGGCTGAACGCGTCTGTCAAGAAGCGCGCTTGGCGGGCTACTCGCGAATCTGCCTGGATACGCTCCCCACCATGACTGAGGCCATCAAGCTGTACACGGCGATGGGCTTTAAACCGACGGAGCCTTACGTCTTTAACCCCGTTCCGGGCGCGATCTTCCTGGAATTGGAATTGTAAGGCGCTCTGCGCTGCGCGCCGACACTCACGGAAGGCCCACTCAGCGTCATCGTTACTGCGAATCGGCAACTGCTTAATGACTGGAGGTTGTTCGTGTCCGCAGCGTGCGGCCCCACGCTCGAAATACTCGCATGCCCTCGGACGCGTGATCGGGCGCCAAGCGGTCGCATAAGCGCGTTCGCCCCTTGTGCATGTCGAACCACAACGTGGGTGAAGCACAGGCGACAGTAATTCCAAGTCGTCGAGGCCCCACTCCAAGGGCCGCCGAGTGTACACTCTCTGGATGACGTTTACCAAGCGACTTCGCGATGGAATTCGTCGAGGAGAAATCACCTGCAGTGTTCGAATCTGGATGCGTCCCCACGTCAAAGTGGGGACGCGGTACCGTATGGATGAAGGTGACATCGAAGTGGATTCGATTGAGCCGATCGGTTTTCCGGATATTACGCCGGCATTGGCGCGGGAGGCCGGATTCCTGGGCCTCATTGATCTACTCAAGGTCGCCAAGCACGGTAAAGGCGAGAATGTCTATCTGGTTCTGTTTCACTATATCCCCACGCAGTAAGCTACCAGATCAGCGCAATCCTGCCTGAAGCGTCTGCTGCCTCTTCGACGCCTCCACAGTGCCATTACCAGTTGTGTCGTGCTGCTGTGGTTGGGATAAGATCAGTGGTGATCTGCGCGAGTGGTCCCAGCGCGAATCGCTAGCATAAGGCGAGGCGAGTATGATGCGCCTCCGCTCCGGTGGGATTTACATCAAGGAAGGCAAACCAGGAGTCCTATGGTCCGTCTTTTCAGCATTGCGTTACTGATCAGCATCGCGAGTGGGTTCGATCCGGCAATGGCTCAAGCGCCAGCCCCGGCGGTGCGGCCGGCACGCCCCGCCTCTCCTACGCGCGATCCGCACACTCCCGGTTATGTGCAAGCGAAAGAGTTGCCGGATGGGGCGAATGCTCCGGCGAATGAGGACGGCAACTTCATCCTCGGGCCGACGCACAACCCCGCGCCGGAGATGACCGCGCAGGAAGGCGTGCCGCAGGGGACGGTCTCGACCTTCACCATGGAATCGACGGACAGCAAGATCTATCCCGGCATCGCGCGCGAGCCCGGCACTTATCGGCACGCCAGACCCCAACGACCCCGCCAAGCTGATCGTCACCACCAGCCACCCCGCTCCCTACACGCGCAAACGTGGCCGTGTACGTCCCCAAACAATATGTCCCGGGCACGGCCGCGCCGTTCATCGTCGGAGCGGACGGACCGGACCGGGCGCTGTTCACGGCCCTGGACAATCTGATCGCCCAGCACCGCGTGCCGGTGATGATCGCGATCTCGATTGGCAACGGCAGCGGCGACGCGCAGGGCAGCGAGCGCGGACTGGAATACGACACGATGTCGGGCCTGTACGCGGAGTTCGTCGAGAAGGAAGTGCTGCCTCTGGTGGAGAAGCAATACAACGTGAAACTGACCAAAGATCCCGAAGGCCGGGCGACCATGGGCGGCAGCTCCGGCGGGTCGTGCCGCCTTGATCATGGCTTGGTATCACCCGGAGCTGTACCACCGCGTTCTCACCTACTCAGGCACCTACGTGAACCAGCAGTGGCCGTCGAACCCCAAGACTCCGCACGGTGCATGGGAGTTCCACGAACACCTCATCCCCAACAGCCCGGCCAAGCCGATGCGCATCTGGATGGAAGTCGGCGACAGGGATTCAATCTGATCACGCGCGACAACATGCACGACTGGGTTCTCGCCAATGAGAATATGGCCAAAGTGCTGGCCGCCAAGGGCTATCATTATCAGTTTGTCTTTGCGCGTAACGCCGGCCACACCGACCGCGCCGTGAAACAACAAACCCTGCCCGAGGCTCTGGAATATATATGGCAGGGGTATCCTATCGCAGGGACGAAGGACTGATCGGAACGGCTCAAGAGCCTTATGACAATGGCTTGCCGATCTCCCAGTGGTGCCCGAAGGGGTCGGCGACTCGTCCTAAGCGCCAACCATACTGATTGCTCACGGGCGAAACCACCGTTGCTCCTGCCGCGACAGCCCGGTCGAAAACCGCATCCGGATCTTGGACGGTCATCACCATGCGTACAGAACCGCCTCCGAGCGTTTCGGGGCTGAAGTTGGAGTGCTGCGGAGATTCGTCAGAGACCCAGAATTCGGCTGACCCCAGGCCTAGGCGAGCGACCACATCTCCACTCTCGCTGTCGATGCGGAACAACTCGCGAGCCCCGAATGCGCTCTGATAGAACCCGATCGCTTTCACACCCCTTCGAACCGAGAGCATGGGGGCTATGGCAGTTTTCGGATCGCCGGGATCGTGCGAGTGTTGGCTCATTGAGGGTCACCTTTGTTGCTGATATTGAGGTCCGCCTCTGCATATTATGACCGATGATGAACGTTGATCGTCCGCTACTGTGCCTTATCGTCCGAGCGCCACAACGCCCCACGGGCCTTTGCCCGCGGCAACCTTCTTCAGCACGGCATTGGTCGCGACATCGACCACGGCCACTTCGTTGGTCGGACCATTGGCCGTGAAGAGTGTGTTGGCGTCAGGAGACAGCGCAATACCCCATGGGCGGCCCCCGACTTCCACCGAAGCAATCTGCTTCTGGGAATCCGAGCTGATCACGAAAATCTGGTGCCCGCGGCCGGTGCTGACAAATACAGTTGAGCCGTCGGGCGCCATTAGAACGCCCATGGGCTTGATCACGCCCGGTTTACCCAAAGGGATTGCCTCGATCATTTTCTGCTTTACCGCATCCACCACAACGATGCCGCCATCGTTCTCGGCGTTCACGAACGCCCGTTTCCCGTCCGGCGTAAACGCGATGGAGCGCGGCCGGTGTCCCACCCGGATGGTGTTGGTGATCTTGCCCGCTTCCAGATCGAGCACGGACACGGTACCGGTCTCCTCCGAGGTCACCCACACGTACTTGCCGTCAGGCGTGGCCTTCACGCCCTCGGGCTGGCCCCCGACCTTGAACGACTTCTCCACCGTGCCGGAAGCGATGTCGACAATGCTCACCGCCGAGTCGTCTTCGTTTGAGATATAGATCTTTCTGCCGTCCTTGCTGATGTCGAAGTTCTCCGGATCGGATCCGCCACGAATTACGCGGAGGATCTTGTTCTGGTTCACGTCATACACGCCGATTCCGTCCGCGTTCTTGTCTGGCGGGGGCAACGTGCTCTCGTCCACATCCGGACCGGCAATTGGCGATCCACTCAGTGCGACGTAAAGGGTTCGCCGGTCTGGACTTGGATGAATCCCTCGAGGCCGCTTGCCGACTGGGACCGTGGCGGACACCGTCCAGGTGGATGAATCAATTACCGTGATATCGCCCGAGACTTCGTTGGTCACGTAGATTCGATAGCCGGCCGTAGCGGCTGGCCTTTCCACGGGCATCGAGCAACTCATGGAGAGGACAGCAAGTGGGAGCAAGCAACAATGGCCGGCGTGCATTGATTATTGTCCTTTGAAACTGAAGTCGGCTTGGACTTTGGCAGATGACGGTACCGTCATCTTCTTCTCCTGCTCGCCGAGTGTCTCGTGCCATGCGCCGAGCGTGTATTCGCCAGGCGGCAGGTTGTGAATTTCAAATTGCCCGTCGGGTCCGCTAACGGCGAAGTAGGGATGCTCGACGACACCGATGTAAGCCCGCATCCAGCTATGGATGTTGCATTTCACGCGGATCATGACCTCGGGCTTCTGGAATTTCCTGGCCAGCGGCGGGTCGCCTTGCCCCTGGCTGTGATTCCACTCGCGATTGATGTGGGCAAGAGGATGAATATTGTGAGTGACCGGATCGGAGTTCGTCACGCGCAGCAACTGACCCGTTTGAATCCCCAATACGCGCGGATGGAACCAGCAGCCATTCTGATCCATCACCGCGGGCGCGGACAGCGGCTCGAAACCTTTTACCTTCCAGCCCACTCTTGATCCAGACGAAAACGTTGGCGAGCGTGCCGTTCGAATTCACAACCACGGCATCGTGGAAACGCCCGCTTTTGTGGGCAGCTACGCAAGCGGGGTCTTCGCTCATGTCCACTAACGTGGGCGGGGGCTTGCGTCCACTGTATGTAATCCTGCCCGTGAGAGCTGCGGCAGTGGCGGGGTCTACCTTGAAGAAAGTGGGCGGAGGTTCCGCGGAATCCTGTTTCCGCGGAACTGCGGCGCAGGCAGCGAGGAGGACGATCGCAACGATCGTGACAGCCGGTTTCACTTCGGAGGCCCGCTGCCGGCCGGCGTCTCGCCCGTGATGGATTTCAGGAATTCCACCAAGTCCGCGCGATCTTGCCCCGTCAAGTGAATTTTCGTGATCTCGGGATCCAGGTACGGATTTGAATTGCCGCCGCCCGCGTAGAACTCTGCGACCTGTTTGAGCGTTTTCAGGCTGCCGTCGTGCATGTAAGGCGCGGTGTCGGAAACATTCCGTAAACTTGGTGTTTTGAACGATCCCTTGTCTTTTTCGGAGTACGTCTGATTGTAGCGGCCGTCGTCAGTGAACGCGCCCTCGCCGTTCACGCCCGCGCCGATGTTGTGGAACTTGTGATCGGTGAACAGCGCATACTTGTCACCGATGGTATGGCATACGGCGCAATTGCCGCGGTTAGAATCGGTGAACACGGCCAGCCCGCGGATAGCGGCGGCGCTGAGTGCGTCAGGCTCACGTCCATACTTGTAGCGGTCGAACGGCGAGTTCCCACTGATCACCGTGCGTTCGAAGCTGGCTATGGCTTTGGCAATGCGCCGCATAGTCACGGGCCCGGGACCGAATGCCTTCCCGAACCGAGCCCTGTAGTTCGGGTCGCCATCCAGCTTTGAACCGCAGAGTTCGTGGGCCAGATTCATCTCCACTGGATTCGCGATCGGGCCTTCAGCTTGCTGCTCCAGGCTGCGCGCACGCCCGTCCCAAAACTGCAGCGGCATGTAGGCCGCGTTCGATATGGTTGGCGCATTGCGCGTGCCCAACCTGCCGCCGACGCCAGTCGAGTGGCTGCGACCGTCCGAGAAGCCCAGCGCCGGATCGTGGCAGGACGCGCATGCCAGCGTGTCGTCCGCCGAGAGCCGCTTGTCATAAAACAGCATTCGCCCGAGTGCGACTGTTTCCACCGTCGCCGGATTGTCGGGTGGAATCGGAACCGGCGGCAGACCAAGGGGCGCCTTTATATTTAACAAGATGCCCCGGGGAATCTCCGATGGATGCGTCGAGCAACCAAGGCAAAGGATCAGAGCTGCAAGAGCGCGTTTCATATCTTCGGACCCACAGAAGGATCCTCCACCGTGTTTTCTCCCGGGGAAAACTCGCGGCTATTGGGAGGGCACGCCCTCCCACCAATGCGTGAAAACGGGTTCCGCAGGGGTGCGCAGCGATTTAAAGTACGCCGCCAGATTCTGTATGTCCCGATCGGTGAGATTTGGGAAGGCCGGCATACCCGTCTCCGTCCCTTCCCGGACTACGTCTTCGACATCGCCCTCGTCAGGTCTGTTGTCCCTAAGATTGGGGCACATACCGCCCCCGGCGCGGCCGCCGTGGCACCCGTAACAATTCTCACGAAGAAAGACGCGACGCCCCTCCTCGGCCGGAGTTAAGGCCGCTGCCGCTGCTGCCAGCAGCAGTCCAAGAGAAGCAGCCCATATGAAACTCTTAAAATTAATTGGCATGTTTGCCTCCTTTCTGACTTGATTGATTTCCAGATTGGACAGTGTCTGTGGTGGAAGAAATGGTGGCACTATCTACGAGGGGAGCCCCATAGTCTTCCAGGATTTTCCGTATCTCACCGGGCCTTCGATTCAGGATGCCTTCTACCTGCTCCTTGAACGCGTTATCGTCACGCCTCACCCCCATTGATACTTCGTAGGTGAATGGAAGCGTTCCCCGGTCTGTACTGGGCGAGACAGGCCATACCGCCAGCTCGATAGGCTGCTTCTTTGCAAAATATCCGGCGAACGGCCCCCAAACAATCGCGACGTCGATTTTCCCAGCGGCCACGTCGTCGATGATTTTTCCCGGCGGGCTGTCGTCCGTCGCGAATAGCGTGAAGCCGACGACGTTGCGCACGATGCCGCGGCGCGCCAAGGCGTGCACCGGCGGCGAGTTGGCGCCGTCTTCGCCGAAGGCGTGGACACCGATGTTGATCGTTCGCAGCACCGGATCGTCAAACGAGCGTAGATCCAGATTCTTGTTCTTCGGGTAGACGAAGACGTAAGTGGATCTGTAGTACGGTTTCGTGGTGAGCACGAGATCATACCCCGTGGGGACGCCGATAACGAGGTCGCACAATCCGGCCTTCAACGTCTCCCGAATGAACCCACGGCGCTGGGGATGCCAGGTGTACCGCACGGAAGCGTTCATATCGTTGGCGATGACTTCGGCGATCTTATTCTCGAATCCCTCCAGCCGCTCGTTCGAGAACGGAAAGTTGTTCGGGTCTGCGCACACGCGCAACTCCCTGGGCGGGTCCGCCGCCGCTGCTGTGCCCAGCACGATGGCAAGGGTTCCTATGGATCGAAACGTCCGCACCGCAGTCTTGGTTGGTCGAGTCATGTTATCTCCCATAACCGGCCCGCTCCGGGCCGGACCCTGATGATTGGTTTGAAGTGATCTGTTACCGTCGCCGCGTTGTGGCTACGGGAGTTTGAACACATGCACCGTGCCGCCGGGGGGCGTGGCCGATCGGAGGTCCGCCATCGCGCCCACCACTCCGAGGCCGGCATATGGATCATCAGTCGCGAGTTTGCCCGCTACCGGAGCTCCAGCCCAGCCTCCCGGTCCGGAGTAAATGGCGACGCGCTGCTTGCCGTCCGCGCCGAGGAATGTCATTGCATAGCCCACGCTGCCCGACTCGAGCTGCACCTGAAAGAGCAACTTCCCTGTCGTGGCGTCGACGGCCTTGAACATCCGGTCGAGCGTGCCGTAGAAGACCACGCCGCCCGCAGTGGCGAGGACCCCGGTCCAGACCGGAAAGCGCTCCTGAATGCCCCACTTCTTCGTTCCCGTCGCCGCGTCCCAGGCTATCAACTCTCCTCGGAAGCCGCCGGGGCCTGGCTTCATGATTACGCTCGCGCCGAGGAAGGGCGTACCTTCAATAAAGTTTACTTTCAGCCCTTCATAGTCCATGCAAAGGTTATTGGTCGGGACGTAGAACAGTTGGGTCATGGGCGAGAAGGCGGACGGCTGCTGATCTTTTCCACCAGGCGCCGCGGGGCAGATGTCCTTCACGACAACGCCTTCGTGCGTCCGCTTGGACGGGTCTTCTTTAGGCTTGCCGGTTGCGAGATCGATTCCAGTCGCCCAGTTCACGAACACGTAAGGGTTCGCCACGAGCACCTGACCACTCGTACGGTCGAAGGTGTACGCGAAACCGTTCCGATCGAACCGGACCAGCGCTTGGCGCAGAACTCCTCCGATCGTGAGATCCGCAACGATGCCTTCATTGACGCCGTCGTAGTCCCAAGCATCATGCGGCGTCATCTGATATGCCCAAATCGCCTCGCCCGTGTTCGGATCGCGGGCGAACTGCGTGGTTGACCACTTGTTGTCGCCAGGACGCATATCGGCGTTCCATACGCCAGGATTAGCGGTACCGTGATACAGCAGGTTGAGCTTGGGGTCGTAGGTAATCCAGCCCCACACGGTGCCGCCACCGTGCTGCCAAAGGGTACCCGGCCATGTCGTTGTACCGAGGTCTTTCCCTTGGTCTTTGGCGTAAAACGGCTTGAACTTGTCACGGATGAGAACATCGGCGTCGGTCCCCGTGCTGAACGCTTTCCAGAGTTTGGCCCCGGTGTCCACGTTCAGCGCCTGAATCCAGCCGCGCACACCGAGTTCAGCACCGCTGTTCCCGACGAAGACCTTGTCGCCGACCACAACCGGCGCCATTGTGATGGTTTGTCCCGTGCGCGGATCTCCGAGCTTGGCTCGCCAGACCTCGTGCCCGTTGACGGCATCCACGGCCACGGTCGTGTTGTCCAGGACATTGTAGATCACCTTACCGTTGGCGTAGACCGCTCCTCGATTCACAATGTCACAGCAGGCTTTGTCTCTGGCGAACTGATCCGCCGCCGGATCGAACACCCAACGCGTGTTACCTCCACGCGTGAGATCCAGGGCGAAAAGCTTGTTGGGAAATGGGCCCACCACGTACATCGTGTTCTTGACCACCAACGGAGCTCCCTCATGCCCGGCCTTTACGCCCGTCGTGAAGTGGAACTCTTCCTTCAGTTGAGCAACATTGCTGGTTGTGATCTGATCCAGGGAACTAAACCGAGTTCCCTCAATTGTTCCGGCTGGCGTCGTCCATTCCGCACCGGCAGCTTGCCCCAGTGCACGTTCGGTGGGAATTAATAGGAATGCTAAGAGGAGTGCAGGATAAAGGAGTCGGGCGTGCGCGATTGCGTGCGCCACGCGAATTTTTGGCAACCGGCTGGAACTCAGCCCGGCGCGAATAAACAATCCGGAGAACAACAACTCGGTTGTTTCCATCTTGGCCTCCAAGAGTGATTTTGATTACGTCATCTAGTTAATGATTCAAATCTGCGTGTTGCTAGCTACAGTGTTCCGTAACTCTGGTGTACTGGATCCATGACCCGGTCAAGAATTTCAACAGGATTTTTCCCTGGGGTAATTTACCTACACGCATTGAATCAGAGGCGACAACTCTCTTGCGCGTTGTCATAGACAATGAGCAGGGAGTCGGATAAGTGGTTGACGGATTGTGTCCACGGAGGAGAGCTTCAGCCATCTGGCTGCAGCCGGAATTTCCTATGCATAAGATGAGCGCTGGGTTCTTGCGCCGACCGGGTTCTGCCGCTCAGTTACGAGCAGCAGCCCGGCGCACAGCACGAGGCGGCGGGCTTCCGCCCGCAGATGAAAGCACTCATGAATTTGCCGTCTACTTGCGGAGCTATAGCGTCAACATCGATGCCCTCCGCGCTCAAGAACGCACGGGCCTCTTCAATGTTGTAGACCCGGGTGGGTTCGATCTCTATGTCCTCAAAACCAGCCTCGGCGAGCTTGGCAATATAGTCCACGTCCTTTAACGCGCCAGCGATGCAGCCCACCCACAACAGCATATGCTGGCGGACTTCGTCCGGAACGTCACCGCGCACCACCACATCCGAAACCGCAAAGCGGCCGCCCGGCTTGAGCACCCGGAAGGCTTCGCGCAGCACGCGGTCCTTATCAGCGGAAAGATTGATCACGCAGTTTGAAATGACCAGATCGACTGAGTTATCCGGAAGCGGAATATGCTCGATCTCGCCCTTCAGAAACTCGGCATTTTGAATGCCCGATTTTTTCTGGTTCTCACGGGCAAGCGCCAGCATTTCATCGGTCATGTCCAGACCGTAAGCTTTGCCGGAGGGCCCCACGCGCTTTGCAGACAACAGGACATCGATGCCGCCGCCGGAGCCAAGGTCGAGTACCGTTTCGCCGGGGCTCAACTGAGCGAGCGCAGTGGGATTGCCGCAACCCAGGGAGGCTCGGAGCGCCTCTTCCGGAATTTGATCTGACTGAGCCGTGTCGTACAAATTCGCAGTGATCGGGTCAGCGCAGCCGTCGAGAGCTGACGCTGCTCCGCAGCAGGAGCTTCCACCGGAGGTCACCCGGAGCGCGGCCTGCCCGTATTTCTCTTTCACTACTTCCTTGATATTAGGTGTACTCATATTCTCCTGCTGTTTGGCTTTTTTTGAGACCTACTTGCAGCAAACCACCTTGCGTGGCTCAACCGCTTTGTTTCGCGTGCAGCACTCTGCGTACAGAAACCCAAGAAGCTCTTGGAGTGTTTCGGTGCTGGCCGAGTACCAAAGAAAAGTGCCCTCGCGGCGCACCTTCACGAGACCTTCGTTTTTCAACTTTTCCAAATGATGGGAGAGCGTCGAACTGGGGATCTCCAGCTCACTGCCGATTTCCCCTACGACGAGCCCTGCAGGATGTGCTGAGAGCAATAGCTGCATGATTCGCAGCCGCGGCTCTGTGCCCATGGCGGAGAGCATGTCGGCATACCGTACGATCTGGTCTGTGTCGTGCTTCTGCCTGGGGGTGGCCATTAGTCGTCCTCCTCAGTTTCCAGGCTCTCGAGGGCACAGTAAAGGCACTCAGGGGAAGCCTCGCGTATGAGGTCCTGAATGCAATCGTCGCGAGTCAGGCAGGATTGATCCAGAAGTTCGTCTTCGGGAAGAAGCTCGTCTACATCCAACATATTTCCATAATAGTAGAAATATGGAGAAGACGTCAAGCGCCAAGACGCGCGTTCCGTGCATTGGACCAGAAATGATCGCCGCGGTGGGCAGGGATCTGGGTCAGGCTTATTGTCCCTGGCGTTGCGCTGGGGGCAGCGCAGCCCGTATACATCTTAAATTTGGACGACAATAATATGGAGCCGACGAGACGGCTCAGCCTTATATGTCTATCTTTCAGCGGCACAATATCAATGTCCAGGGAAGAGGCAGCAAGACGATGCTGTTCGCCCACGGATACGGTTGTGACCAGATGATGTGGCGATTGCTGACACCCGCCTTTCTGGAAGACTACCGGGTGGTGCTGTTTGATCACGTGGGTGCGGGCAAATCCGATTTGTCGCAGTACCGCCGAGAGAAGTACGGAAGGCTGGACGGATATGCCGAAGATGTCCTCGACATCATTGATGCCGTTTCAGGCGCGCCCGTGGTGTTCGTAGGCCACTCAGTCAGCGCAATGATTGGAGTGCTCGCCGCGAACAAGAGACCGGGGGCATTCGAGCGGCTGGTGCTGGTAGGTCCATCGCCGTGCTACATCAATGACACGAATTACGTGGGCGGGTTCACCAGGCAAGATATTGACGGGCTGCTGCAGACCCTGGACGAAAACCATCTGGGATGGTCCAAGGCAATGGCGCCGGTCATCATGAAAAACGAAGATAGACCGGAACTGGCGGCTGAGCTTGCCGAAAGTTTCTGTCGAACGGATCCGGAGATTTCTAAGCACTTTGCCCGGGTCACCTTCCTGTCGGACAACCGCGCGGATCTCTCTTCGGTTACCGTCCCATCGCTCATTTTGCAGTGTTCTGAAGACAGCATCGCGCCACAGAGCGTCGGAGAGTACGTGCACAAACATCTTCCCGGCAGCAGCCTGGTTCAGATGCGCGCTACAGGACACTGCCCGCATCTGAGTTCCCCTGCCGAGACGATACAAAAAATCAGGTCTTACCTCAAGAGTTGAGCCTGTAGATGCCAACCAAACCCGACGGGGCAGCGGAGTTCCCTCTCGACGAGAGTCCCGAGGAACTGTACGAGATGGCCCCGTGCGGTTATCTCACAACCACCATCGAAGGGCGCATCGTGAAGGCCAACAGAACGTTAACGGAATGGCTGGGCTACGCCCACGACGAGTTAACAGGGGGTAAGCGCTTTGTCGACCTGCTGACGGCCGGCGGAAGAATCTTTTACGATACGCACTTTAACTTGCTTCTTCGAATGCAGAGAGCGGTTGATGAAATCGCGCTAGACATTGTCTGCAAAGACGGCCGCATTCTCCCAACGCTCATCAACGCCAGACAAAAGCGGAATGCCGCCGACGAACCCCTTCTCAATCGCTTTACAATCTTTAACGCCAGTGAACGCCGAATGTACGAGCGGCAGTTGTTGGCAGCCCGCGATCTGCTTAAGACCACACTTTCGAGCATAGCCGACGGCGTGATTGCGACTGACGCCGAAGGGCGGATCACGTTCATGAACCCCGTTGCCGAAGAGCTTAGCGGGTGGACGAACGATTCTGCGATGGGAAACGCAATCGATGACATTTTGGTACTAGTTCGGGAAGATACTTCGGAAAAGGTAGAGAATCCCATCACAGATGCGGTGCGCAGGGGAACGAGTGCGGGGTTATCGAGTCACACCATACTTCTTTCGAAGGACGGACGGCGCATTCCCATTGATGACAGCGCATCGCCCATTAGGGATGACCCCGGCAATGTTGTGGGTGGCGTTCTGGTTTTCAGGGATATTTCAGAGCGAAGGAAAGCCGAGAAGGCCCTGATCGAAGCGCACCAGCAACTCGAAACCAGCGCCGCTGAACTCCGCCGGTCTAATGAAGACCTTTCACGATTTGCTTACGTTGCCTCTCATGATCTTCGATCTCCCCTAAACACCATCATGCAATTCGTTCAACTGCTGGAGCGCAAGTATGGGCGCCAGCTTGGTGATGGCAAGGAGCTGTTGGAGTATGTCACACGTGCCGCTGGGCACATGGGCCGGCTGATTCAAGATCTTCTTCTATACGCGAACCTTTCCGCCGATGTCCCCAGTTCTCCCACGCCAGTTGACGCAAACACTCAAGTCGGGACAGCTATCGACAACTTGCGCAGCAGCATCGACCAATCCGGTGCGACGATCACCTATGATGTTCTGCCCATAGTTCCGGTTGACGGCACAAGCCTTGTACAGATTTTCCAGAATCTTATCGGCAATGCGATTCATTACCGCGGCTCTCAGGCGCCACTGATACACATCTCCGCAACAGAGCATAACGGAGAGTGGCGGTTTTCCTGCGAGGACAATGGCGTTGGTATTGCTCCTGAATATCAAACCCAGATATTCGCGCCTTTCAAGAGACTTCACGGGGCAGATCGTCCCGGCAGCGGGATCGGGTTGGCGGTGTGCAAGAGAATCGTCGAACGATACCAGGGACGCATCTGGGTTGAGTCGCAAGTGGATCAGGGCTCCACATTTTTCTTTACTCTTCCAAAGAACCCCGGAGTCCACCCCTAGCGGTATAAACTGAACCTTATGAACCGCAGAACCTTCGTTGCAGGCGGCGCAGCCGCGATGCGCGTGCTGGGCGCAAACGATCGCGTCAATATCGCCGTGATCGGTGTAGGCGGGCGCGGGCGCGCCCACGTCGGGTACATCGCTAAACAGCCGAATGCGCAAGTCGCGGCGGTGTGCGATGTGAACCAGGCCCAGACCGAGCGCGCGGTCGCTCTCGCGGATAAGGCGCAGGGCAGCAAGCCTCGAGTGTTCGAAGACATGCGCAAGGTTTTCGACGATAAAGACATCGACGCGGTCTCCATCGCCACGCCTAATCACTGGCATTCACTGGCTACGATTTGGGCCTGCCAGGCAGGGAAGGATGTGTATTGCGAGAAGCCCGCCAGCTACAACATCTGGGAAGGCCAACGCATGGTGGCGGCGGCCCGTAAATACAATCGCATGGTGCAAGTGGGCATGCAGAGCCGCAGCACCGAGCACAAAATGCGGGCGATGCAACTGCTCCACGATGGCGCGCTGGGCAAACTCTACATGGCGAAAGGGCTGTGCTACAAGCGCCGGCCCTCGATTGGACACACGCCGGATGAACCCGTTCCTCCCGGCGTGAACTGGGACCTGTTTCTGGGACCCGCGGCGATGACTCCGTATAGCAAGAACCGGCATATTTATAACTGGCACTGGTTCTGGAACACGGGCAACGGCGATATCGGGAACCAGGGCATCCACGAGATGGATATCGCTCGCTGGGGGATGGGCGCCGGATTGCCGAAAGGCGGTGTCTCCACGGGTGGCAAGTACGTTTATGCTGACGATCAGGAGACGCCGAATACGCAGGTGGCAACGCTGGACTACGGGGACTCTGAGATCTCCTTCGAAGTGCGCGGCCTGAACACGGGGGGTGAGGCGGATCTTGTGCCGTCGGGCCCCAACTTTGTTGGGAATCTGTTCTATGGCGAGAAAGGATTCATGTCCCTCGACCATACGGGCTTCCACATTTTTCTCGGCGATAAGCGGGAGCCGGGCGAAAGTATGCAGGCCGTCAAGAAGGGCGACGAAACCATCGCACATTTCGCCAACTTCATCGACGCGATCAAGAGCCGGAAATATCAGGATCTGCACGGCGAAGTGGCCATTGGCGCGGATTCGGCGATGCTGGTGCATATCGCCAATACCAGCTACCGCCTGGGACGCCGGCTATCGTTCGATCCGAAAACGCAGAGTTTCCCCGGCGACAATGACGCAAATAGGATGAAGGCGCGGAACCCTTACAGGGCACCCTATATCATCGCTTAAAGACTGATGATGCAATACTGCGTTGTTACAGGCGGTGCCCATGCCTGAGCCGTTGATTCTGACTACGACCGTAGGCTCTTATCCAACGCCTGAGTGGTTGGGCGGCACGCGGACCGAAGAGGCGCGTCTGGACGCTACACGCGTGGTCTTCAATATCCAGCGGCAAGCCGGCATCGATTTGCCCACGGATGGCGAACTATATCGCTTCGATCCGAATCATCCCGATACAAACGGCATGATCGACTACTTTGTCGGACGCATGTCGGGTGTTCGTACCCAGACCGGTCGCGCCGATTGGGAGGCGTGCCGCGGCGTGGAACACTTGAAGTTTCGCAATAAGCCCGCGGGGGTGATCGAAGGCCCTCTCGGTGAGGGCTCGCTGAATCTGTTGACGGATTGCGAAGCTGCCGCTTCCGTAGCGGGCGGACCCTTCAAGTTCACCGTAACCAGCCCATACATGCTGGCTCGCACTTTGCTGGACCGCCATTATCGCGACTTCGGGGCCATGACGATGGCGATCGCGAATGCGCTGGCGGCCCAGGTGCGCGGCCTCCCCTGCGATACGCTCCAAGTGGATGAAGCCAACATTCCCGGCAATCCTAAAGATGGTCCGCTTGCCGCGCGAGCCATCAACACGGTGCTGGATGCGTTTGGCGGACGCTCAGCCGTGCATCTGTGTTTCGGCAACTACGGCGGCCAGGTGATCCAGCATGGACACTGGGCGGCGATTTTGGAATTTCTCAACGCGCTGCACACCGATCACCTGATTATGGAGGTGGCGCACCGGCCACTCGAGGATCTGGAGGCTCTGCGCGGCGTGGATCCGCGTATCAAGCTGGGCATTGGCGTGGTGGATGTCAAGGTCAATAAGGTGGAGACGCCGGAAGAAGTTGCGCGTAGGATCGAAGCGGCTGACCGGGCACTCGGGCCTGGACGTATCCGCTGGATCCATCCGGATTGTGGCTTCTGGATGCTGAAGCGGACCGTGGTGGACCGGAAGATCGCCACCCTGGCCAAGGGACGCGATCTGTATCTGGGAAGCCTGACCGCCGCAGCCTCGCGCTAACCAGGCGGGCGTTCGGCAGCGGCCAATAACACAGGCAGCACTTCCCCAGCCGCCCCTCGCAGCGAGTAGTCGACCTGGTCCGAGTAGCCGGTCGCCTCGGGATTGACTTCGACGGTCACCGCCTGCCCAGCCCGTGCAACGTCGATCAAACCGGCCGCGGGATAAACCAGGGCCGAGGTCCCAATGGTAAGAAACACCTCTGCGCGCGAGGCCGCGAATTCGGCCTTTGACCACACGCCCGGCGGCAGCAACTCGCCGAACCAGACTACGCCTGGACGCAATGTCCCGCCGCATTCACAGCGAGGCGGCAGATCCGGCAACGGCGCGCGGAAATCCTCGCGCTCGCGGCCGCATGCCAGGCAGCGCAACATCCAAATGTCGCCGTGCAGCTTGACGATGTTGACGCTTCCCGCACGGTCGTGAAGACCATCGATGTTCTGCGTGAGCAGGGTAAACTCAGGTGCGCGACCTTCGAGTTCAGCCAGCGCACGGTGCCCTGGATTCGGATGAGCCTTTGCCATGCTCTGACGGCGCGAATCGTACCATTCCCAAACCAGATTGGGGTCGCGTTGAAACGCGCCCGGGGTGGCGAGTTCTTCCGGCTTGAACGTTCGCCACAAGCCTTGGGGGCCGCGGAATGTCGGGATGCCGCTCTCGGCGGAGATTCCGGCTCCGGTAAATGCGACGATTCGCCGCGCCTTCCGAATCAGTTCTCGAACTTCGGCGATCAAGAGCGGGTCAGAGCCTGGCGAGCGCCGAAGGCCGCCTCGAGCGCTACCGCCGCATCGGTAGCTAGCGCGGTGAGATGCCCCATTTTGCGGCCGGGGCGCGGCTCGAGCTTGCCATATAGATGGAGCTTGACGTCCGGACGGGTGAGCGCCGCGGCCCAATCCGGCTCGCCGCCAGACCATAAATCGCCGAGCAGGTTCGTCATCGCGGCGGGCCGCATCTGGGAGGTGCATCCTAACGGAAGACCGCACACGGCACGCAGTTGCTGCTCAAACTGGCTGGTGACGCAAGCATCGAAACTGAAGTGTCCCGAATTGTGCGGACGCGGAGCGAGTTCGTTTACCAGCAGCTTTCCTCTTTTCGTTACAAAGAATTCGACACACAACACTCCAACCACATCCAGCCTCTCGAAAATAGTCCGAGCGATTTCGACAGCGTCCGCAGCCACGGACTGAGGGACGGCGGCGGGCGCGATGGTTACATCCAGGATCCGTTTGGAATGGCGGTTCTCGACCGCACCATAGTGCACGAAGGCTCCGTCGACGCCGCGCGCGCCCACCACCGATATCTCGCACTCAAAATCGATGAGGGCTTCGAGCACGGCCTCTTGGACGGCCAGGTTGGTCCAGGCCTGCGCCGCTTCCCCGGTTTGATTGATGCGAACCTGACCTTTGCCGTCGTAGCCGAAATCGGCTGTCTTGAGAATCGCGGGACAGCCTACCTCGCGCAAGGCCGCGTTCAGATCATCGAGTGAGTGGACCACACGATACGGCGTGACCGGAAGTCCGGCGCGGGTGAGAAACGTCTTTTCCCGAACGCGCTGTTGCGTGGTGTGAAGGATCTGGCCGCCGGGCCGCACGGGAGTAAAGCGCTCCGCCGTGGCAGCCGTAACCGCTGGAACATTTTCAAACTCGAAGGTTACGACGCTCACGCCGCGCGCGAAATCGGCGACCCGATCGAGATCGTCGTACTCGCCGGAGATCTCGACGTCCGAGACTTGGCCGGTGGGTGTATCGACCTCCGGCGAGTAGGTGTGTACGCGATAACCCATCCGACGCGCGGCAATCGCGAACATCCTGCCCAGTTGTCCGCTGCCGAGGACACCGATCGCCGCGCCGGGTAGAATCGGCTGCATTACTCGAGTGAGTCCTCACGGACTTTCTTCGACTGTTGTTCGCGAAAGGCGTGAAGCCTCGCTCGCAAGTCCGGCCGCGAGGTGGCGAGAATGGCGACGGCGAGCAAGCCCGCGTTTGTCGCGCCCGCTTTACCGATGGCCAGGGTACCCACAGGAACGCCGCCAGGCATCTGCACAATGGAGAGCAGGGAATCCATGCCTTTCAGAGAACGGCTCTCAACCGGCACACCGAGCACCGGCAGCACAGTGTTGGCGGCCACCATGCCCGGCAAGTGCGCGGCGCCTCCCGCCCCGGCGATGATGACCTGAAGGCCACGCTTCTCCGCCGAAGACGCATATTCCACCATCCATTGCGGCGTTCGATGCGCCGACACGATCCGGCACTCGTGCGCCACATCGAATTCCTTCAGGATGTCCGCGGCGCCCACCATGGTCTCCCAATCGGATTTGGAGCCCATGACGACCCCGACCAGTGGGTCCACGCTATTGACCCTGTGCCAGCGAATACCCCGGCTCGCCGCCGTAGTTGCGCAGATACTCGGTTTTCACAATCTCGAATCCGAGCCCGATTACGCGATCCAATAAGCCCAGGATCAAGGCGTGCGTTACCGCGCTGCCGCCCATGAAACGGCAGCGGAAGCTGTCGGTGCAGAAAGTCTCCGGGAAGCCGTCGGGCCACACCTTCACGCCGCGGTTGGAGATCATCGTAAGCTCGAGCCCGCCGCCGTTGGCTTTCACAATCTCGGAAGCGAGCGAGTTCGGGTCGGCGGGGGTCCACTCAACATAGACGTCGATGCCTACCAGTTCCGAAGCTTCTTTGGGCCTCAGGGTAACGGGTCGGGGCGCATCCGCGACGCCCCGGCCGGTGTAGGATGCCGGTTTCAGCGTCTCCGGTTTTTGACCCAGCCGCGCCACCACGGCTTCGCCGAATTCCTTCGTCCCCACCTTCTGCTTACTGACGTCGTCGCGGAAAATGTCATACGTGTGTACGCCGTCCTCCATGGTGCGCAGCCATGCGTTGTGTACGCGCTCTGCTACTTCGGGCTGGCCGATATGAACCAGCATCAGCACGGCGCCCAGCAGCAGACCGGAGGGGTTGGCGAGATTCTGTCCGGCGCGCCGCGGCGCAGATCCGTGAATGGCCTCAAACATCGCACAGCGCTCGCCAATGTTTGCCGATCCCGCTAATCCTACCGAACCCGCAATCTGCGCGGCGACGTCGGAGAGGATATCGCCGTACAGGTTCGGCATTACGATGACATCAAATGCCTCGGGCGTATCGGCCATCTTGGCGGCGCCGATGTCGACAATCCAGTGCTCCTGCTCGATATCCGTGTATTCCACGCCAACTTCCTCGAACACTTTATGAAAAAGACCATCGGTCATCTTCATGATGTTGTCCTTCGTGAAGCAGGTGACTTTCTTGCGGTTGTATCGCCGCGCGTATTCAAACGCGTAACGGACGATCTTCTCGCAACCTGGCCGCGAAATCAGCTTCAGCGTCTGCATGACGTTGGTGCTGAGCCGATACTCGATGCCGGCGTAGAGATCTTCCTCATTCTCGCGAACGATCACGACATCCATCTTGGGATGCTTGGTCTTTACGAAGGGGTGGTAAGAAACGCAGGGCCGGACGTTGGCGTACAGGCCCAGCGCCTTGCGCGTGGTCACATTCAGACTCTTGAAGCCGCCGCCCTGGGGCGTGGTAATGGGCGCCTTCAAGAAGACCTTGGTACGGCGCAGTGAGTCCCAGGATTTGTCTTCGATACCGGCGGTGTTGCCGCTCAAGTAGACCTTCTCGCCAATATCGATGGTATCGATCTGCAGCTGCGCACCTGCCTGCTGCAGCACGTTGAGCGTCGCTGCCATGATCTCGGGGCCGATGCCGTCGCCATGTGCGACAGTGATCGGGACGGGTCTGGATGTAGGAATAGCTGATGCCATATGAGTCTTCTAGAATTCTACTCTAGTCGGAAATCCTCCAGTTGGAGTAGAATCGAGTCAGGGCCTCGAAAATCAGCCTCGTGATAACAGACTACATCGCGCTCACGAAACCTCGCGTCACTTGGCTGATCCTGGCTACCACCGGTATAGGCTACTTCTTCGGCGCCAAGCTGGGATGGAACTGGTGGTCGTTGTTTCACACCATCTGCGGGACGTGTCTCATCGCTTCGGGCACCGCCGCGCTCAACCAGTGGTACGAGCGCGGAGCCGATGCCAAAATGAAGCGGACCCAAAATCGTCCGCTGCCGGCTGGACGAATCTCTCCGAAGGGTGCGTTTCTCTTCGCTACAGCATTGTCAATCATAGGGTTCGCGGAACTCGCACTCGGAGCCAATTTGCTTACCGGATTGCTGGGTCTATTCACGCTGCTGACCTACCTGTTCGCCTACACTCCGATGAAGCAGCGAACGCCGCATTCCACCACGATTGGCGCGATACCCGGCGCGATGCCGCCGCTGATCGGATTTGCGGGCGCCGCGGCAACTCTGACCGGCGAGGCCTGGATCCTGTTCATCATTCTCTTTTTGTGGCAGTTCCCACATTTCTACGCTATCGCCTGGATGTATCGCGAGGATTACGCACGCGCCGGCATCCGCATGCTGCCGGTTGTAGAGCCGGATGGCGAGTCCACCGCTCGGCGCATCATTTGGTGCTCGATCGCGTTGATCCCCATCAGTCTTCTGCCGAAGCTCTGGTTGATGGCCGGTAATATCTACGTTGGCGGAGCCATCCTGGCCGGACTGATGTTTGTCTACTACTGCGCGCGTATCGTGGCAGACCACAGCCGGGTGCGAGCCCGCGCGGTGCTGCTGGCCTCCGTCGTCTATCTTCCTGTTCTATATGGCCTGCTGGTCTTCGACCGCACGGGCCTGTAGCCTGGCCGCCGCGGCGGTACTGGGAGTGGCGGCGACAGGTTGCCGCACGACGCCGCTGCCGGTTTACGGCAAAGTTCCCGATTTTACACTGACATCGCAAACCGGCGCGGAGTTTCACGGTGCGTCTTTGCACGGAAATGTGTGGGTGGCGGAGTTCTTTTTCACGCACTGTACCGGCCCGTGTCCACGCATGAACTCTCGATTCCGTCAGATAGAAAAGAAGTTTGAAAGCCGCAAGGATCTTAAACTGGTGTCGATGACGGTGGACCCCGCGCGAGACACAGTGCCTGTTCTCGCCTCCTACGCGAAGAGCTTTAGTGCCGAGCCGGACCGCTGGTTCTTCCTTACCGGACCGCTGGACCAGCTGAATTTTCTGGGCCGAGGCGTATTCATGCTTGGCGACGTGAACGGCAATCTCGACCACAGCACGAGGTTCGTCCTGGTGGATCGCCAGAGCCGTATCCGAGGTTTCTACAGAAGCGAGGAACCCGAGAGCGTGCGGCAACTGACGCACGACATTGAGTCGCTTCTGAAGGAAAAGGCTTGATCGGAGTGCATGATCTGCCGGCGGTGAATGCGGCCCTGAACGCGATTGCCACCGTGCTGCTGCTCTGGGGGTATACGCTGATTCGCCGGCGCAAGATCCAAATGCATCGCAAAGTGATGCTGGCCGCATTCGGCGCGTCGACACTATTCCTGATCTCGTATCTGGTATATCACGCGCAGGTGGGAAGTGTGCGCTTTCCAAAAACGGGCACGATCCGCACCGTGTATCTGAGCATCCTGTTCACGCACACGCTGCTGGCGGCCACCGTGCCGGTGCTCGCCATCCTTACGCTACGGCGTGCCCTGCGGGCCGATTTTGCTCGCCACCACGCAATCGCGGTGTGGACGTTTCCGATCTGGCTGTATGTTAGCGTGACGGGGGTTGTCGTGTACTGGATGCTGTACCGGCTGTGATCGGGTGCGGTCGCGAGGTCGGTCGTTAACGGGTGCGCAGGCGGTAATCCGGCACGCCCCATAGTTTCGTCACACGGCACATTTCGTGCAGCCGTGAACTTGACCTCTCGCCGATGACTTCGCTCAACGTCCGGCGGTTTCGGGCCTGCCCTCCCAACGTCGAACTCTCTCTGATTTGGTCGGTGTCATCGGCGAGGTTGGTGGTCGCGATAATTGTTTTCTGATTGTTATAGCGTTGGCCGATGATGCCGTGGATTACGTCTTCGATCCAATCGATGGCCCGGTGTGCTCCCAGATCATCAAGGACCAGGATCTCGGCATCCAAGGCCGTTTGATATGCCCCTTTATCGCTGGTGCCGGCGTTCGAGTCCCAACCCCTTCGAATGCGTTCTATCAGGTCCTGGTAATCGAAGAAGACTCCGTCGAACCCCCGGGCGATGAGGCCTCGCAGAGCACCGACGGCCAAATGGGTTTTACCGGTTCCAGGACCGCCAAAAAACAGCAGCCCCTTACCGTTCGGCAAGTATCCTCGAACGAAGCTGTTCACTTCCCGCTGCACGCGCCCCAGGTTATCTTTGAGAATCGGATTGCCCTCGGGCATGAGGAAATTGTCAATGCTGGAGCGGTGATGAATTTTCGGTATGCCGGCCAACGCTTCTATGCGCTGCGGCCGGCCCAGCAAAGCGCAGTCGCAACGTTCAGCGCCCGAGATGCCGTCGCGCTCGACGATCACCCAACCTGTACCACCACAACGATTGCAGGCCGCGGCTGCCGCTTGTTCGGGCATTCAGCCACAGTGTACTACTCGATGGCCGCGAGCATCTCTCCGTGTTTCACGGTCGCTCCTACTGCAGCCTTGAGTTGCACAATCCTGCCGGCTTTGGGCGCTTTGAGCTCATTCTGCATTTTCATGGCTTCCACCACCACTAGCCCTGCGCCGGCCTCCACTTGATCGCCTTCTTTCACCAGCACGCGGACCACTTTCCCGGGCATGGGAGCGCATAAGGTCTGCCGGCCTTCTCCCGCACCGCCGCGGCTGCGTTGCGTCAGCGAGCGCGGATCACGCACCTGGACCACAGACCGACGCCCTGCGAAGTCCACGAGATAACCGTCCGGCCCTGGCGCGATCTTGACTTCATAGCTGCGGCCATTCAGGAGGACGGAGTAAACGCCCGGCTCGACCGCGTTCAGGGACGCTTCGCGCGCTGGATCCGCCCCGAAGACGAAATTGTAGGTCCCGTTCTGGCGCTGGATCTCCAACTCGCGGGGCTGGCCATCCACGGTGATCATCAGCTTCATCGCAACCACCGCTGTCTGCCTTGGGTTAGCCAACGGCTCGGGGCGCTGACAGTTGCGGCGACGGGCATTTTCTCATCGAGCGAGAACACGGCCGCCACCAGTGCGGCGACAGCGTCGTGATCAGGCTGCTTCTTAGCTTCGGGAGCCAGCGATGCGAGGTACTCGTCAATGAATCCCGTATGCAAGTTCCCCGCCCGAAACTCAGGATTCTCGACAATCCGCCTGAAGAACGCAATGTTCGTCTGGATGCCTGAAATGTAGTATTCGCCCAGCGCGCGCTGCATCCGAGCGATGGCTAGATCGCGAGTCTCGGCCCAAACAGCGAGCTTGGCAAGAAGCGGGTCGTACTCGATCGGCACTTCCCAGCCGGGATACACTCCATTATCGAGGCGCACGCCGGGACCCTCCGGCACGTCCGCACGATGCATAATGCCGGGAGAGGGCATGAAGTTGTTGTCCGGGTCCTCCGCGTAAATGCGGCACTCCATGGCGGAACCGCGCCAGCGGACGGCGCCTTGACTGAAGGACAGCGGCTCACCCGCGGCGATCCGGATCTGCATTTGCACCAGGTCACATCCGGTGACCAGCTCCGTCACGGGATGCTCCACTTGAAGCCGGGTATTCATTTCCAGGAAATAGAAATTGCGATTTGAGTCCACCAGAAATTCCATCGTCCCGGCGTTGTAGTAGTTCGCCGCTCGCGCGATGTTCACAGCGGCGGCGCCCATGGCCTCGCGCATCTCCGGATGAGCGGCGACCAGAGGCGACGGGCATTCCTCGATGACCTTCTGATGCCGCCGCTGAATCGAGCATTCGCGTTCACCCAGGTGCACGATGTTGCCGCAGCGGTCACCCAGGACCTGTATTTCAATGTGCCGGGGCCGCTCCACCAGTTTCTCTATATACACTGCACCGTCGGAGAACGCCCGCTCGGCTTCACTGGAGGCATTCCGCAGCGCGCCCTCGAGTTCGGCTTCCGAATCGACGCGCCGCATACCCTTGCCACCGCCCCCGGCAGCGGCTTTCAGCATCACCGGATAACCGATCCGGCGCGCGATTTCACGCGCCTCTTCGGCATCCTCCACCGGATCCTCCGTACCCGGGACCACAGGGGCGCCGATGGAGATCGCCAACTTGCGGGCTGCGGTCTTCGACCCCATTACGCGGATGGATTCCGCCGAAGGTCCGATGAACATTATTTTTTCGAATTCACACGCCTCGGCGAACGAAGCGTTTTCGCTCAGGAATCCGTATCCCGGATGAATGGCATCGACGCCGTGCTTTCTGGCGGCCGCCAAAATGCGATCGATCCGTAAATAGCTTTCGCTGGACGGCGCAGGACCCACGTGCGCGGCCTCGTCCGCCATGCGGACATGGAGCGCGGCCCGGTCAACATCCGAGTAGACGGCGACGCTTCCGATCCCCATCTCACGCAGGGCACGCAAAATGCGGACCGCGATCTCGCCGCGGTTCGCGACCAAAACCTTGCGAAACATCGTTACTGGGGTTCGTCGGAGACTTTGACCAGCAGCTTTCCAGTGTTTGCCCCATCGAAGAGCCGGTTCAGCGCCGCGGGCGCATGCTGCACGCCGTCCACCATGTCGAGACGATATTTCAGCTTGCCCTGCATCAACCATTGGACGATCTGCGCGGTGGCCTCGGGAAATCTAGGCACAAAGTCAAGGACGATGAAGCCCTCCACTCGCGCGCGCTTGGTCAGGATATTCGCGAAGTTGTATGGTCCCTGCGGCGCACTCTCGTTGTATTGCGAGATGAGCCCGCAAAGAACAATGCGCGCCTTGAGATTGATGTGGTCGAGCACGGCTTCCAGGATCTCGCCGCCGACGTTCTCAAAATCGATATCGACACCGCGTGGCACCATAGACGCCAGTGCCTTCCGCACGTCCTCTTTCTTGTAATTGATGGCCGAGTCAAACCCGAGCTCAGAGGTTATCCAGTGACACTTTTCATCGGTTCCGGCGATGCCGATGACGTGCAGGCCTTTGATCTTAGCGATCTGGCCAACCAGAGACCCCACTGCGCCGGCTGCGGCCGATACAACCAGCGTTTCGCCTTCTGTGGGCTGCCCGATATCCAGGAGGCCGAAGAACGCGGTGAAGCCGATGTGACCCATCGCGCCGAAATATGCCGTGAGCGGCACTCCCGGGATTCTGGGAAGCTTCGAAAAGGTTGTCGCTTCTCCCGTGTAGTAATCCTGCCAGCCGCCCATGCCCTGCACGAGGTCGCCTGGCTGGAAGCCGGAATTTTGGCTGCTGTCGACTACTCCAAGAGTGATGCCGCGCATCACGGCGCCGATGGACAGCATGGGCAGGTAGGAGTCCGCCGCATTCATCCATACGCGGTTGGTGGGATCGAGCGAGAGATAGACGTTTCGAACGCGAATGTCTCCCGCTCCCGGTTCAGGGACGGGCTCCTCTCGCCATTCGAAATCAGATTCGGAAACGCGCCCTTGGGGACGGGCGGCCAGGCGCCATTGACGATTCGTCATATGGCTACCTTACCAATTACTGCGCAAGCGCCTTGTCTATCGCACCGGTCAATTCCGGAGAATCCGGCTTCACCGGCGAATCGAACTTCTGAATTACCTTGCCGTCCTTGCCGACGAGAAACTTGGTGAAGTTCCACTTCACTTCGCCGGCCGAGGTCAGGTATTGATACAGCGGCGTCTTATCGCTGCCCTTCACCGAGACCTTGCTCATCATCGGGAAGCTCACATTATACTTGCGGGTGCAGAAGGTCTTGATCTCCGCATCGGTTCCCGGCTCCTGCCCGCCGAAGTTATTCGCTGGCACGCCGACCAGCACCAGCCCGTGATCTTTATACTTTTCATACAGTGCTTCGAGGCCGGCATATTGCGGTGTGTACCCGCACTGCGAGGCTACGTTGATGATCAGCAGAACCTTGCCCTTGTAGTCGGCGAGCGACACGGGCGTGCCCTCGATCGACTTCATCGTAAATTCGTGAACGCTGGAGGCGGCAAAGGCACTGGAGATGAGCATGAGTGGAATCCCAATCCGTTGAAGCACGTTACCTGGATGCACCAGGGTCGCAAGAGGATTCATACATCGTCACTAAATAGCGGTGCGGGCGTCTACCCTGCGGAGGATGCGAATGGGAGATGACAGGACCACGGCGCTGATCGAGCGTCAGGAGTGGCTGGAACCAGTAGGAGAGCAGGTTCAGAAAGCGGTTTCGTCAGCTTTCGAACAGGCGGGCGACGCTGGTCAGGCGGTTAAGAACTTCCTGCATGGAACCTGGCTAGGCCACCCCCTGCACCCCGTGCTCACCGACATCCCCATTGGCTCCTGGACAGCCGCTCTAGTCATGGACGCGATGGAGGATATGACCGGCCAGCGACAGTACGGGCGCGGCGCAGACACGGCGATCGGGGTGGGGCTGGTGGGAGCTGTGGCGTCGGCCATCACCGGCCTTACCGACTGGCAGGCCACGGACGGCCGGGCGCGGCAGATCGGTCTCGTGCATGCGATGCTCAACAGCACCGGAGCGCTGCTCTACACCGGCTCTTATATCGCCCGCAAGAGCGGGTCGCGTCCGCTGGGCCGCGGGCTCAGTATGCTTGGCTTCGCGGTTGCGATGGGAGCTGCATATCTCGGCGGCAAGCTCGTGTACTCCGAGCAGATCGGCGTCAACCACACCGTAGGGCAACAATTCTCCAAGACCTTCAAGGCCGTGCTGGCCGTCTCCGAGTTGGGCGAAGGCGAGATGCGCCGTGTGGAGTCCGAGCACGGCCGCGTTCTGCTGGCCAAACGTGACGGCCGGATCTACGCTATATCCGAAGTGTGCTCACACCTGGGCGGGCCTCTCGCGGAAGGCACGTTCGAGGGCTGCACGGTGCAGTGTCCGTGGCACGGATCGCGATTCTCGCTCGAGGACGGCAGCGTGATCGACGGTCCTGCGACGCACCCGCAGCCGCTCCTGGAGGTGCGTGTGAGATCAGGACAGATCGAGGTACGGGAAGCCCGCTAGCCTGCGCTCCGGAGGCTCCCGGCCTATTTCTTTCTCTTCGGGATCAGGCGGCGGGTCTTGCGCGGAACTGGCGATGACGAGAAGGCGTCCTCGATCAAATCCAATTGTTCCTGTTGGTGACGTTTCAATGAGCCGGCGGAGGGGCTGGCGCTTTCGGGACGGCCCGCATAGCGCAGCTTTCGCTTCGACGGCTCCAGCAAGGGCTGGATTTGATCCTGCATAAACCGCCACGGACCCATATTCCTTGGTTCTTCCTGTACCCACACCACCTCCGCCGTTACGGGATAGCGGAGAAGGATATCCGTAAAATCGGCGGAGTTAAAGGGGTACAACTGCTCTGTGCGAATGATGGCAATGTCTTCCGTTTTCCGCTGCTCGCGCGCGGTGATCAGATCGTAGTAGACCTTTCCAGAGCACACGAGCGCTTTCGAAACCCGGTTGACATCGAGGTTCTCCGCATCGCTCAGGATTTCGCGGAACCCGCCGGAGACCAGATCGCTCATCCTCGAAACCGCCTTGGCATGCCGCAAGAGACTCTTGGGCGTGAAGACGATCAGCGGCTTCCGTATTCCGCGGCCATTCTCACCGCCATGCATTTGCCGGCGCAGCAGATGAAAGTACTGCGCGGGTGTGGTCGCGTTGCACACCTGAATGTTGTTTTCGGCCGACAGTTGCAGGAAGCGTTCAATGCGGGCGCTGGAGTGTTCCGGACCCTGTCCTTCGTACCCATGCGGGAGCAGAAGCACTAACCCGCTGGGCTGGCCCCATTTGGATTCGGCGGCAACAATGAACTGATCGATCATGATCTGCGCGCCATTCACGAAGTCGCCAAACTGGGCTTCCCACATGACGAGAGCCGTCGGGTCGCCTACGCTGTAACCGAACTCGAATCCCATCACTGCGTACTCGCTCAACGAGCTATCCCAGACGTTGAACTTCGCCTGATCACCGGACAGGTGCTGCATGGGAATGTACGGCTTCCCGGTTTCGTAATCGTAGTACTCGAGGTGCCGTTGGCTGAATGTCCCGCGCGCGCTGTCCTGGCCGCTGAGCCGTACCGGCGTGCCTTCCAGCACGAGGCTGCCAAAGGCTAGCGCCTCAGCCGTGGCCCAATCCATCGCTGCGCCGTTGAGGATCTCGCGGCGGCGCTCGATAAAGCCGCGGAGTTTGGGATGCAGGTGAAAGTCTTGAGGGAATGTCGTGATGCCGTTTGCAACTCGCTCCAGGGTTTGCGGAGCGACGGCCGTAGTGGCGCAGAAGGGCGCAATCTCGTCGGTTGGAACGCCGCTCAACTCCTGCAATTCGTACTGTTGTTTCGCCCGCTGCGCTTCTTCATAGACTTCGTTCAACGAAGTGGTCATGTCGCGGCGCATTTGCTGGACCTGCTCGGCGGAAACCAGGCTCTCGCGCTGGAGTTTCCTTGAGTAGAGAACCGCTACGGACGGGTGATCCTTGATCTTTTGGTACAGCAGCGGCTGAGTGTAACTGGGATCATCGGTCTCGTTATGACCATGGCGGCGGTAGCAGATCATGTCGATGACGACATCTTTTTTGAACTGCTGCCGATAGTCGAAGGCCAGCTGTGCGGCCCGGAGGCAAGCTTCCGGATCGTCGCCGTTGACGTGAAAAATGGGGGCCTGCACCATGCGCGCAACGTCGGTGGAATAAGGCGTCGATCGGGCCTCGGCGGGGTTGGTGGTGAACCCGATCTGGTTATTGATGATGAGGTGGATGGTGCCGCCCGTGGTGTAACCTTCCAGTTGCGACAGATTCAGCGTCTCGGGCACGACACCCTGTCCGGCGAAAGCTGCGTCGCCGTGGATCAAGAGCGGGATAACGCGCTCGCGCTGGACGTCGCCGAGCCGGTCCTGCTTGGGCCGGACCAGTCCTTCGACGACCGGGTCCACGGCTTCGAGATGACTGGGATTGAAGGCGACGGAAACAACAATCTCCCGGCCGGTGCTGGTCTTACGAACGCCGCTCGCGCCCAGATGGTACTTGACGTCGCCGGAACCCTGAATGCTGGCAGGATCGATGTCGCCTTCGAATTCGGAGAACAGCTGAATCATGCTCTTGCCCACGATGTTGGCCAGCACGGTGAGCCGGCCGCGATGGGCCATCCCCATGACGGTCTCGTGCACGTTGTTGGTGGCGGCGCGCTCAAGCACCTCGTCGAGTATCGCCATCGCTCCTTCGGCGCCTTCCAGGGAAAAACGCTTATGGCCGACGAACCGCGCGTGCAGAAAGTGCTCAAATTCTTCGGCCTCGATGAGGCGGCGCAGGGCACGGGTACGAATACCTGCGTCTAGAGGCCACTCGTTAGCCGAGGGCTCCATGCGAGCCTGCAACCACTTCTTTTCCTCCGGGTGCTGAATGTTCATGTACTCGCACCCGAGCTTGCGGCAATAAGTCCGCTGCAGGCGTTCGAGGATTTCGCGCAAAGTAGCGGTGGGATGGCCTGTAATCAAGGTACCGGTGATGAAGTGGCGATCGCGGTCCCACAGGGTAAGACCGTAGCTGGCCGGGTCAAGCTCGGCATGATAGCTGGCCGGCTTGCCCAGCGGATCCAGATCGCCGATCAAGTGGCCGCGCACTCGATAGGCGTTAATGAGCTGCAGGACAGAAGCCTGCCGCGCCAACTCCTCAGTGCTGCCGGGAAACGCTCCGGGCCGCGCTACGGAAGACGGCGCCTCCTGCCACAACACAGGATGGTAAGGGATGGCGAGGTCGTTAAACAGATCATCGTAGAAGCCGTCTTCGCCTTGCAAGAGGCCCTGCAGACGGCCGAGGAAGGCCCCCGACTCAGCCCCCTGGATTACGCGGTGGTCGTAGGTGCAGGTGATGGTCATCACTTTGCTAACGCCGAACATCGCCTTTGTTTCTTCGCTGACTCCCTGATATCCCGGCGGATAGTCGATGGCGCCTGTGGCAATGATTGCGCCCTGACCCGGCATCAGGCGCGGGATGGACCCACCGGTGCCTACCGTACCCGGGTTAGTGAGCGAGATGGTGGTCCCTTCGAAATCCTGTAGCGTCAGCTTCCCCTTGCGCGCACGCAACACGATGTCATCGAAGGCCTCGACGTACTGACCGAAGTTCATCGAATTCACGCGCTTGAGGCTGGGAACAGTGAGCGAGCGGCTGCCGTCTTTTCCCGAGACATCTACGGCGATTCCGAGGTTCACCTGGGAACGAACGCGGCGAAATCCCTGGCCGTCGCTTTCGGCATAGGCGTTATTGAGGGCCGGCACATCGCCCAGGGCCTTCGAGATCGCCCAGCCGATGATGTGTGTATAGGACACTTTGCCCTGCCCGTGGATGGTCCGGTGCTCATTGATGATGCGCCGGTTCTCGTCGATCACCTTGACGCTGATAGTGCGTTGGGAGGTCGCGACGGGAATCGCGAGACTCTGAGTCATGTTTTCGGCGATTCGAGCGGCGGCGCCACGCAGCGGAACGATTTCCTCGCCGGCCGCGGCCTCAGGCGGAGCGGTTGGAGCTGGCGCGACAGCCCTGGGTGTGCCGTCTGCCGCCGGGGCGGTTGCCACGCCATCGCCTTGGCCGTCGGCAGCAGTGTGACCGTTGCTTTCGAAGCGATCTTTCCAAGTTTCGTCCACGGTCTTGCGGTCGTGAAGATATTGCTGATACAGTTCGTCTTCCAACCAACTGTTGATTCCAAGTGCGGGGTCAAAGTGTGCAGGCATACGGCGAGTGAGGGAACTAACGCAGTTCTCCTTCTTACTCCTTGATCATAGCTGATAGTAGCCTGATCGTTGTCCTTGTATTAGTGCTTCTCGGCGCTGGTTTCCGCCTGTGCCTTCGCGATCAGTTTCTGGAGCCCGGCTGCATCCAGCGCGCCTGATACCAACTCGGAACCCACGATAAACGTAGGCGTCGCCGATACGTCCAGAGCGGTGGCCAGTTCCGTGTTTTTCGCAATGATGGCCGCGGTCTCCGGGGCTTCCATGTCGGCCCTCATCTTTGCGATGTCAAGACCGACTTCCTTCCCCACCTGCTCAACACTGGCGGCACTGACGGGCGCGCTGGAAGTCATCATGGCCTGATGAAATCTTAGATACTTGTCTTGTTTCCCGGCAGCCAATGCCGCCTTGGACGCGATCACCGACTCAGGACCGAGGATAGGGAATTCTTTGAATACGAGCCGCACTTTGGGGTTGTCGGCGAGCACTTTCATCACAGTGGGATTAACGCGCTTGCAGAACCCGCAGCGGTAGTCGAAGAACTCGACAATCGTGACCTGATCGGCAACCTTGGAGGCTAGAGGCTGCGTGGCGGGCGAAGTGGGATCGTTGAGCAGCTCCGCCTTCCGCGTGGTGAGAGCAGATTTTGCCTTCTGTTGTTGCGCGGCACGGTCCCGTTCCTGCATAGATCGCACCGATTCCAAGAGCACTTCCGGGTGCTGAAGTATGTAGTCTTTGACGATTTGCTCAATCTCCGCCTTGGTAGGTGCCTTGGCCGGTTCCTGCGCCTGAGTCCCGGGTACGTTCACCACCACGCAGAGCACGACTGTGAATAAACAGATCCGCGCAGCGACAGCAAAGTTAGGCATCATCTTTGTCTCCACTTGGGGTATATCGTTCGTATGAGATCCATAGTCGCTCGGCGGGGCAAACGCTCGCCGTCTTGAGTATAAGCAATGCAGTACACGGCCTGGATGCCGGTTGGGAAATGGTCTAGGTTAGGATAGCTCGCAGGTTGTGAACCTGGCCGGGAGACTTGCAAAATGGAAGGTAGAATCGGGGTACGTCAGGGGAGGAAGAGACCACGCGTTCGCGTGGCCTCCGTTTCGTCGAATTACCAGCGCTGCTTGCCGCCGCCACCGCCGCCGCTGCGCCCGCGCGAGAATCCACCGCCACCGCCAGAATCGCGTCCACCGCCACCGCCGCCGCTTCCACGCTCTTCACGCGGACGAGCCTGGTTCACATTCAACGCGCGGCCGTTGATCTCACGTCCGTTCATCACGCTGATAGCGCTGGCGGCCTCGGCAGCATTCGTCATCTCCACAAACGCGAATCCGCGGGGTTGCCCGGTATCGCGATCGCGAACGACGCTGACACGTTCTACTGTTCCGAATGCTGCGAAGGCGGCCTCGAGTTCGCTCTCGGTCGTCTGGTACGACAAGTTTCCTACAAAGATATTGGTCAAGTTCACTCCTAATTCTGCGCGAAGGCAGTGGGTTTCCATTGGCGAGCTAATCTAGGCCAGACGAAAAACGAAGGGCTAAGCTAACACGCAGACGCGCCAGTCAGTTTCGGCGCTCGCCTTACAGCATAACACGGGAGTTCAGGAGCGATCTTAGACATTGGGGAGACGGCGCGGCGGCCACAGAGAGGTGCGATCGTGTTGTGGGAGAGCGGGTCTTACCGGTCCTTCCACCCCTGGCTGGGAAGCAGCCGACGGCGGTGAGTGTTTTCGGCGGAAAGCGCGCGAAGGTCCGGCAGCCGGTTTACTGGCTATGAACGCCAGCATATCGGCATCAGTGAGGATCTGATTTTCGAGCGTAGTGTTTTCCGGTATGGCAAGATGACGCAGACACAGCGTCGGCCCTTCCTGCATGCCGATCCGGTGTTTCACGAAGAGCTTCACGTCGATGGTGACAATGATGATACGCGAGCCCTCACTAGGCACCACGCGTTCGAACCTGTAGGTGCGAACCCCGGCGGTTTGCTCAAACCCCATGTAGCGAAGTTGGGCTTCGCCCGGGCGTTTTTCGGGCGGAACTGCTGTTTCTTGTTCGCGAGATACATTGATAGCGGTGGAGGCCCGCTTATCCACATCGAAGGTAACGGAATGACCCACACACAGACGTCCTACATCGTAAGCCAGGATCCCCGAAAGGTCGAACGGAATACGACTGCCATCTTCGGCGCGGATGCGCCCTTGTAGGGCCCCAGCACCCAAAACTTCTATCTTGCCTCTCATCGGATGACCTCCCGGGATCGTCCCCACGCGTCACCGAGATCAGTCATCACGCAGAGTCGCGAACCGCAGTGTGACAGCGACTCAACAGAACAATGCGCGAAAAAAGCCTTGGCGAAATATGGCGTTACGAGTTACGTGCAGTTTATTATAGCAGTTCGCAAGTAGGAGCCGCCATAAGTCGGCTCTGTTACGATGTCCCACCTGCTATAGTTGTTAATAGTTTGACCGTCCCGCACGCGTGGCCTGAATTGTCTTTTTAGCCCTGCTGCCCGCTCTCAAACGGGTAACTTCAGACAAGACAAGGAGTGGCTTTGCCGTTCGTACCGTTCTACCCTCGTAAGTTTTCCAGCAGTTCAGTTTCGATGCACGCCCCGGCCGCGCCCGGAGTCTTCGGCATTACGAACTCACGGAAGTGGCTTCTGATTGGAGAGGCCGATGACATCCGGGCTGCGCTACTGAGCCACCTTGCGCCAACCAGCCCATTAAAAGGCATGGATCCGACCGGTTTTGTGTTCGAGGTTTGCAGAGCCTCCGCACGCAGTTCCCGCCAAGAGCGGCTTGTCGAAGAATACGCACCCCTGTGTAATCGCCGCTAAGTCAGCGCGTCAAGTGTTCCACCTGGATTGAGCGGCTAAGCCGTTCTGCGAGTAAGTTGCTTGGGTGATACGAAATCGGGATCTCCCACCAGGGCGCCCGGCGGGGGCTGGACCGGACCTTTGAGCAGAGGATCGCCGGTGTGCTGCATCCATGCATCCAGGCGCTGGCGCATATCGTCGAGCGCGGGCCGGAGTCCGGAGTCGCCGGCCGCATTCCGCGTTTCATTCGGATCGAATTCGAGATCGAAGAGATATTCACGATCCTGAACGCGCCGTCCCCAACCCTGCTCCAGCCACTCGTCCTTGCTGGGGCTATCATCGCAATTGGCGAGCGAAGGTAAGCGCCGGTCACCGAAACGGCGGACGTAATTCCAGCGCTTCGTCCGGATGGAACGGCCTGGCTCATAGGACACATGAAAGTTCACTTCCGCGAATGTTTCGTCGCGGATCTCTTTAGCATCACCTCGAATCAGCGGCAGCATCGACCGGCCCTGGAGCCATCCGGGGTGTGGCGCCTCGACAAGATCGCAGATGGTGGGAAACAGATCGATCTGCGATACCAGGGCTTCCGAAGCCTTCCCGCCCGTGAACCCGCCGGGACCACGCAGCATCAGGAAGACGCCCGTTCCGTGGTGTGTGAGGTTGCATTTCATGGCCGGAAACGCGATCCCATGATCCGTGGTGCAGATGACCAGCGTGTTGCCGCCGAGACCAGATGATTCCAGCGCGCCGAGTACCTGCCCGATGCCATGGTCCAGCGTTCGCGCGCTCGCGTGGAAGGCGGCCATATCCTCGCGCACGCGGCCCGTGTCGGGCAGGGGAGCGGGGGCTGCATCCATCGCGCATCATCTTCGGGACCCCGTTTAGGGAACTCACGGTGGGTCTCAAAGAAGCCAACTTCCAGATAGAACGGGGTCTTGGGTGTGTTTTTCAGGAAGTTTACGGCGGCGGGTGCTACATCGGCCACGCGAGTGCCGCCGGTTGGAACGATCTCATCGAAGCCGATCATCGCCGGGCGGGGTGCAATGTGCTGGACGCCGATAAGAGTGGATCGATAATCCACCGCGCGCAGAGTATGCAGCACGTGCTGCCGGTAATCGTTCAGCGTAAAGCCGAGATGCGCGAGTCCCAGCATGCCGCTCGAGTGTGAGGCCTGTCCGGTGAGTAGTGCCGCACGGCTGGGAGAGCAGGTGGGCGCGGCATCGAACGCGTTGCGGAATACGACGCCCTCCTGCGCGAACCGATGCAGATTTGGTGTTTGAATGGGCCGTCCGTAGGGCTGGATGTATCGCCCGGTGTCATGGGAATGCAGATAGACGATATTCGGACGCCTGCGTTGGTTGACGTTGGGCTGAGCGGCTATACCCGCGGCGGCGAATCTCTTCAGCAGGTCGCGTCGGAGCACCGGATTCATGGTTCGACTCCGGTTCTGGCCCGCCGCGGCGGCGCGGCTACCGCCGTCGGCGCGACCTGATGCGCCTTGGTTTCGGCGTAAGCCTTCTTGACTTCGTCCGGGAATCCCGCAATCAACCTGTCAACCCTGGACCGGATGTTGGCCACGATCTCGGGATGCTCAGGTGCGACGTCGTAGCTCTCGTCGGGATCGAGTTCCAGATCGTACAACTCGGGCGACGGCAGCGGCAGGTTGACGCGGCCCCCGGGCGGGACGGGGTTATAGGCCGCGGAGTTATAGCGTGCGAAGTGCAGTTTCCAACGCTGCCACCGAGCGCACTGCACGTTCCAATCGTCGAAATACAAGAGCGCTTCCCGATCCAGTTGTTGCTTGGCGCCGGTGAGCAGCGGCCAGATATCGACGCCGTCCAGAGGTTTGTCGGGCAGCGGTGCATCGGAGAGTTTGGCTAGCGTGGGCAGGATATCGACCGTTCCGGCCACCCCTGGCGATACACGGCCGGCCGGAATCTTGCCTGGATATCGCGCGATGAAGGGTTCCCGCACACCGCCTTCATAAGTCATGCCCTTACGCCCGCGGAGGCGTCCCGGACTACCCTGATACCAGGGTCCGTTATCGCTCGAGAACATCACCAGGGTTTCGTTATCGAGGCCTCGCTGCTTGATCGCACCGAGCACCTCGCCGACGCTCCAATCCAGCTCCTCGATGACGTCCCCATACAAGCCGAGCGGCGATTTTCCGCGGAACCGTCCGGAAGCGGCCAGCGGGATGTGTGGGAACGTATGAGGCATGTACAGAAAGAAAGGCGAGTTCCTGGAGTGGTCAATAAAGCGCAGCGCCTGCTCCGTGTAGCGCGGCGTCAGACTTTCGAGCGTGGCGGGCTCCTCGATCACCTCCGTGTTATGCATCAGGGGACGAGGCGTCATGTCGTTGCTGTACGGGATGCCGAAATACTCGTCAAAGCCCCGATTTGTCGGAAGGTACTCCGTGGGACGTCCCAAATGCCACTTCCCGATACACATGGTCCTGTAGTTCCGCTTCTTCAGCATCTGGGCGATAGTGGTCTCGCCCGCGTCGAGTCCAGTGGTGTCTTTGGGGAATAGAACGCGCGGCACGCCTACGCGAGTGGGATACCGGCCGGTGAGGAGGGCGGCGCGGGACGGGGAGCAGACTGGATTGGCAGAATAGAACTGAGTGAAGCGGACGCCTTCCGCTGCCATCCCATCCAGGTTCGGCGTCCGGATCTTGGATCCGTAGCAGCCGAGATCGCCATAACCCAGATCGTCGGCGTAAATGAAAACGATGTTGGGGGGCCGGTTTGCGGCGGCTGACACACGGGCGCAGACTGCACCGCCCGCGGCTTGGATGAAGGTCCTGCGCTGAATGGCTCCGAGCGGCATAGACCTTTCACAATATCTCAGCCGGGACCGGGCTGGTGTTTAACGTTTCGCCGTTTCGGACCTGGGTTCGCTGCGCGTATCGCCGCGCTTCACCTGCGCTCGCCGCCGGCCGCTTTCGAGATTGGCCGCGGCCTTCTGGCGGGCAGCGTCGCTGATGGCGATCTTATTCACCACGGCTTTGGCGCCCGCCGTCTTGGCCATCCGCGTCGCAGCGCCCTTGTGCTGGACCACGTCGGTGTTCCCCTCCCAATAAGCGACGCCACCCTGGACGTGGACCTTCAATTTATCCTTGCCTATCTTCGACCGTGCCAGTTTCGCCTTAATCGCGCTCTCAATGGCGGCATCGCTTTGAGCCGAGACACCGGTCCCGCTTCGCACGGCGGCCTTGGGCGGCGCCTTCGGGGTGGAGCCGGCAAACGCCAACATAGAACTGAAAATCAGGAACGTAAGAAATCTGGTCACGAGTATGAGTGGGCCGATAGCGACATAATTCGCAGCGAATCAATGGCTGATACGAACATAGCCCGTCGCCAGGCAGGCTCGACAGAAAAGGGCCTTCTCTGGACGAGTATTTTCTCCCCTCTGTTCTCGGCATCGCACTCCAACCCGGGGGTCAAAGAAGCCCTCATTTCGGTCACTGCCTGCTGATATAATCCGCTCATCATGCTTGACAACATCAAACGCCGTGACCTGATTCGTGGTCTGAGCACTACCGCCGTATCCCTCTCTGCGGCCTCGTATTCACGCGTGCTGGGTGCGAACGACAGGATCAACCTGGGGGCCATCGGTGTGGGCGATCGCGGTCGCCACGACATGCAGATGTTTCAGAACACGGGGCAGGTGGATGTCACCGCCGTTTGCGACGTGTACGCCCAGCAAATCGATCTTGCGAAGCAAAAGGCGCCCGATGCCAAGAGCTTCAGCGATCACCGCAAGCTGCTGGAGATCAAGGAAATCGATGCCGTCCTGATCGCCACGCCGGATCACTGGCATTCGCGCTGCGCCATCGACGCGTTGAACGCGGGCAAGGACGTGTATGTGGAGAAGCCGCTGACGCGAACCATCGCGGAGGGTCCTCCCATCGTGAAGGCGGCGCGCGTGAACGAGCGGGTCTGCCAGGTAGGCATGCAGCAGCGTTCCGGCAAGCACTATCTGGAAGCCAAGGCGCAGTACATCGACACCGGGCGTTTGGGGAAGATTACGCTGGCGCGAACCTGGTGGCACGGCAACACCTATCACCTCCGCCGTGCTCCCGAGTCGTTGCAGACGAAACCGTCGAACCTGGACTGGGCTCATTTCCTCGGACCGGTGAAGTGGCGGGATTACGATCCGCAGCAATACTTTAACTGGCGCGCGTACCTGGATTTCGGCGGCGGCCAGGTCACTGACTTGTTTACCCATTGGATTGACGTCGTACACATGTTCATGGGGCACGACGTGCCCACCGCGGCGGTAGCCTCGGGTGGCGTCTACGCCTACAAAGACGGCCGTACCGCTCCCGACACGATCAATGTGTTGCTCGATTATCCGGCAGACTACACGGCCACCTTCGAAGCCACGCTAGCGCCCGGAATCACCGGCGCGGCAGTGGAGATGTGCGGCACTAAGGGCCGGCTGTATATCGATCGCGGACGCTATGAATTCCGCGAAGCGACGCGCGGCGCGCAACCGGTCGTAGTACAAGCCGAGCGGGGCGAAGCCAACGGCGACCCGCTGACCCAGGATCACGTGAAGAACTTCTTGGAATGCGTGCGCAGCCGGAAGCGTCCAAACGGCGATGTCCTGATCGGCCATCGCTCGGCGCAAGCGTCGCACCTGGGCAACATCGCCTATCTGGAAAGGCGGCGCATTGATTTCGATCCGCTGCGGGAAGAGATCCTGCCGTTCTGACCGGGCATTATCGCTTCGCCGGCAACTCTCGAATCCGAATATCGCGAAAGAGGATCACGCTGAACTGGTCATGCAACTGGAGCCCGATGGGACCAGTCTTCGGCCGGTTCGGATCGCCCGGATGCTCCGCCACCGGTGTTCCGTTCAGCTTCACGCGGATCATATTGTTCCGCGACTCGATGTCCAGCGTATTCCAGTCGTTGTCCTTTTGCGCCCCGACCCTGGCATCCATGAATCCATAAATGCTGCCCGTAGGATGAGGATCCGGATATTGATTGTTGATCTGGATCTCATATCCAATCTTGGACGGAGTCATTTTGTAGTTAGGCGGTATCGTGATGGCGTCCTTGGCCCGCGACGAATCGCGAATCGATACACCGCTGTTGCCCTGGACGCGGGTCCAGAACATGAGATGGAGATCGAACTCAGCGAAGTCGTTGCGGACCGTGTATAGCCAGGATTGCTGATCGCGCCATCCGTTGTATTGGGCCCTGGTGATGGTGGCGGCGCCGGGCACTGGGGCATCGCGCGAATACCGCCTCCCGGCCGACAGCGTGCCGTCCGACATCACTAACCAGGCTCCATCTCCGATCACTTCCCATCCATCCAGATTTTTGCCGTTAAATAGCGGCCTCCAATCCTGAGCAGCCAGCGGCAGAAGAGCGAGCAACCAACACAGCAGGTGGCGCATGTTCTTCACTGTAACCCCTGAAGCTACTCGTAGCGCAGCGCTTCCACCGGATCCAATTGGGACGCCTTCACCGCCGGCCACACGCCGAAAAAGACGCCGATCGCTACCGAAACCGTGAAGCCGGTCACCACCGCCCAAGTAGGCACTTCGGATCGCAACCTGGGCGCGAGCACGCTGACCAATAGCGTCACCAGAATCGAGAACACGATGCCGATGATGCCCCCCACGCCGGTGAGTGCAACGGCCTCGCTAAGGAACTGAAGCACGATGTCCTTGCGCCGCGCACCCAGCGCCTTCCGCACGCCGATCTCGCGCGTCCTCTCTGTGACGCTGACCAGCATGATGTTCATCACTCCGATGCCGCCCACCAGAAGTCCAAGACCGGAGATGGCGATCGAGACCAGCACAATCATGCCAGTGATCTTGTCGAAGTTCTGAATGATGGAGTCCGCGGTGGAGATGGCAAAATCGTCGTCCTCCTTCGGAGAAGTGCGGCGCACTTTGCGCAAAGCTGCTCGAATCTCCTCTATCGCGTCGGCACGCAGGCCCGGACGCGCCTTGGCGGTCAGGAAGAAGTTATCAGACTGCGGATAGCGGACCCTGGCGGTATCGAGCGGGATCACAATCTGCCGGTCAAGGCCGTTCTCGCCGAAGAAGCTTCCTTTAGCGGGCGCAAACACGCCGATGACCGCATACTCGGCGCCATCGATCATGAGACTCCGTCCAAGCGCGTCGCCCGCCGGAAACAGCGCCTCCGCAAGACTGGATCCGATGACGGCGACCCGTTGGGCGCGCTGCGCCTCCTCCTGCGTGAACAACCGTCCCATCATCAGTTCTCTCGGTGAGATCAAGTAGATGTTCAGACTCGCGCCGGCCAGCGCCATGTTATCGGTTTCAAATCCCGAAACTTTAGCATTGAAGGCTCTACCCACCGGCGGGTTGATGAACAGACTGGTTCCGACATCCTCCACTGAGCGCGCAACGGTTTTCAGATACTCCGCGTACTCGGGCCGCATGGGTTTTCGCTTCAACTCCTTCGGGCGCGCCTGGCTTCCGCTCGGGTCGCCGCTGACGCGCGCGATGAAGATGTTGTCGGGGCCGAACTCCAGGAAGAAATCCACGATCCCCTTGCGAAGTCCGGTTAACAGGGACGCGACGGTGACCACGGTGGTGATACCGATCACGATGCCTAGAATCGTCAGGCCCGAGCGGAATTTGTGGGTCCACACCGCGCGAAGAGACATGGCCAGCGTCTCGCGGACGCCGATGCGCATCGGCGATGTCATTCGGCGCGCAGCGCGACCACCGGATCCATGCGCGCCGCCCTTCGGGCAGGATACCAGCCGGACACCATACCTACCGTAGTGGAAACGAAAATCGAAATGAACACATAGGGCAGTGTGATGCTCAGCGTTGCACCGAAGATAGCGGAAAGCAACTTCGCAACCAGCGCACCGCCCCCCAGGCCAATTAATCCGCCGGTTAGCGACAGGATCACGGACTCGGTCAGGAACTGCAGCATGATGTCGCTCCGGCGCGCTCCCAGGCTTTTCCGAATGCCGATCTCGCGCGTGCGTTCAGTCACGCTGACCAGCATGATGTTCATGATGACGATGCCGCCCACTAATAGCGAGATGCTGGTCACCGGCACGACGATAGCCGCGATGATGCCCAGAATCTGATCCACAAACGAGCGCACGGAATCAGGAGTCAGCGTGTCGAAATTGTCCTCCTGCCCCGGCCCTGTGTGAAAGCGGGATCGCAGAGCGGCGCGAGTGACATCCAGGCCATCGTCCATCGTCAGGTTCGTGCCAGGCCGCGCTTTGCCGAACACCGCAGATCCGCGCTGCCCGCCATACAACTGGTTGTATACCGAGACCGGGATGTAGACCGGATTATCCAAGCTGCGTCCGAACGACGAGCCTTGGCGCTCCAGGAGGCCGATCACCTCAAATCCGATACCGGAGATCCGGACGGTGCGCCCGAGTGGGGTCACGCCGGGAAACAGGGCTGCCCGTATGTCATCGCCGATCAGGGCCACCCGTCTTCGCATGCGCTCCTCTGTTTCATTGAAGAAGCGCCCGTCGGCGATGGAGACCTCACGAATTTCCACCAGCGAGGCCGAGGCGCCAATGATGCTCGCGCCTTCGTACACCTGGTTATCTCCTTTCACGTCCTCCGCGCGTTGCTGGTACGGACTATAAATGATCCGGTCGCCGGTGACCGATTGGAGGTACGCAACATCTTCAGGTCGAATGCGTTTGTTGCGCTTCTGCTTTTCGACAATCTGTTTTCGGGTGAGGCGGCCGACAGACGCAATTTGGGCGACCATGAAGCTGTCCGTTCCGAACAGCTTGGATGTGATGCCTTCGGCATACGATCCCAATCCATCGATGGCGGCGCCTACCAGGACGACACTCGCCACGCCGATGATGACGCCCAGGAGCGTGAGAAAGCTCCGCAGCTTGTGGGCCCGAATGGAGTCGAGTGCCAGCGAGGCCGCTGTAGCTACATCGTAATAGAGCGTCACTGGAACTTACCCTGATTTTAGCGCGGCTATCTTAGCCGTCCTGTGCCACAGCATTAATGCCAAGCGGAATCCGCAGATTTCAGCGGCAGACCTTCCATCCGTCAGTAGCGGCGATCGAGTACTTGGCGCGTTCATCCGCCGATAAATTCGGGCTCACACGATCGCACAGGTCCTTCCTGATCTTATCTCTCAGGAACGGATTGTTCGTCACTCGGAAGTGCTGCACGACAGACACGCTGCCATCCGGAGTCAGCGCCAAGGCTCGAACGTGCTTGCAGATCCAGAAATCGGGCGATCTCAAGCTGCTTCGACGCGTCCCAAACGCGGACCACGGCGTCGGTGCCCGCAGTGAGTAAGCGCGATGCACCCGCGCCGAAGGCCATGCTGGTCAAGCCAGTCGCGGGAATTGGATTCGACTCCTTCCAGGAATCCGTATCGAAGAGGCGGACTCCTGTCGCGACGGCTACGGCCAACCGACGCCCATCACTGCTGAGGCTGCTGGCGCCCACTCCTGCTGAAAGCGTGACGGGTAACCTGGTCCGGCCGCCATCGTTGTGGAACAAGTGGAAATCTGTTCCAGAGCGCACCAGGACTGAACGGCCCCCGTCCACAAAGCCGATCAGGTCGTGATGTGTGCCTTTGTCCAAATCCCAACTATGGAGTTCCGCCCCGGTTTCCGCGCTGCACAACAGTAGCGTCCGACTTTGCCCGTGCACTCGCACAGCAGCCAGGTGCAGGCCGTCCTCGCCGAAGACCGGAAAAGACCGGAACGTCCCTATGTCCAACGGACGGGGCCAAATATGTTCAGCACCCGGCTGCGCCGTCAGCCGATCCAACATCAAGCGGGAGTTGTCTGGAGCGATGTCATCCCGCATCAACATCTTGGTTCCATCCGGCGACAATAGCAGCGCTTTGGGCCCCTTCAGATCGCGACGCCATTTTATATGTCCGGTCATGACGTCGAACAACATAGAAGCATCTTCAGTGCGAAGCACCACCGAACGCCCATCGTTGCTGAAACTCGCTCCGTTAATGACAGCAAGCGGCGCCACAGCCGCTAAACGGCCAAGATTCTTGCGGAGATCCCAGCGCAGGATGGTTCCCTTATCCGTCAGGCCGGCGACTTGCGATCCATCCTGGCGAAGATCCACCGATTTCAGCGCGCGCGGCGGCGTGAGGCGGGCCAGTTCCGCGCGCGCGGGCAGATGCCACAAGTGAGCTGCCCCCTCCTCTGTCGTGACCAGAAAATTGGCGTCTTCGTTGAGGGAGGTGATGGGTTCCGTCACCGTCAAGCGGACCTCCGCATCGCGAATGCTCGGATCCTTGTAGCTCCATGCTCTGACTGTGCCATCCACCTGGGCCACTATCAGTTTCCGGGATTTCGGATCGAACTTGATGCTCCTGATGCGCGTGCCGAGCGGTCCTTGGGCACAAGCCTGAGCGACGGGCCGAAGCACGGGATTCATGACGTCCAGCGAGTAAACCGATAGGCAATCCTGAACGTCAGCGCCTTGTTCAGCAGGTGTGATCTTCGGCAGAAGAGAGGGAGCGGGCGGGCCATGAAGATCTTCGACGCCGGACACCACTCCAATGTTCAGTTCTCGATTCTCCCAGAGCGCCAAAGCGAGCATGCGCGGAATGGCCGCGGTGCCCTTCCCTTGCGGAGCGGGGATGGAGAACGCCGGCATGCGGCCTCTCTCCTTCAACCACAAATTCAACTGCCCCCCGCAAACCGCGGCGATGTCGCCGACGGAGTCCGTTTCGAGCGCGCTGTATTTCTCGCATACCAACTGCCGGACCACGCGAGGTGGATCCGGGGCAATCTCGGTAATGCCGGTTTCGGAGCCTACCAGCAGGTTCCTATCGGTCCACGCGACATCGCCTACTTCGCCCGCTATGTGCAGCTCTGGACCCTCCTGCGCATCCTTAGCGGAGTCGTCCACCGTCCTCCAGATGCGCACCGACCCATCTTTCCCTACACTGGCCAGATACGTGCCATCCGGGTTGTAGTCGACCAGTATTCCGCCGGGATGATCAAAACTCTTGAGCGGCGCCGGCATCAGCGCGAGGGCTCGCGACAACACACTCTGGGCCTCGATGGTGGAGCGTTTCTTTAGTGAAGCGTAGGCCAGATACGCGCTGGTTTCTATCGAGTTCTCGCTTTCAGAAAACATTAGCGCCGCCGTCGCAGCCAAATATTGCGCTTGAATGTAATTGGCCCAAAACAGGCTACTGACAACCGCGATCACCACCACGGCCACCAGCAGCGTGCCACCCACGCCATAGACGCGGCGGTTCTTACTCGTCGTTGAGCAACTGCCGGGCGGCATCGAATCCGGGATGGTACCGGGCAGCCCACGCCGCATTCGGCTCGCGGCTTTTCCACCAATCCAGCGTCTCTTTGAGCGTGACTCCTTTGAGGTAATCTTTGGAGTCCTCAGCCGCCCGCCGCGCCAGGCGAGTGTAGATGCGCTGAGATTCCGCTTCTTCGCGGACCCACCCACTGGCCAGCAGCGGCCACTCCCGCAGCAGACTCTCGTGCGTGATGTCGATATCCGTGGCGGGATCCAGCTTCTCATCGGAGGCAATCAGAAACGTGCGGTCCGGGCCGCTGAAGCACGCAACGACTTTTCGAACGTCGTCCAGCGACGCCCCGGTGACCGCCATGATCTCGGCAAATCGTAGTGGGGCGGCGGACTTCCCGGCCCCGCTCATCACGAGTCCGCAGCAGCAGGAAGGTGCGCTTCACGATTTCAGCGCCACCCGGTCCGACCGCCTTGGACGCCTCGGCGAATGCCTCCTGCGCGTGAATGGAGAGAGCCTTTTCCAGCCCACCTATGGCAACGTAATCGTCCACATCCACCGGATCGTCGCGCAATTCCGGATTGGTGGATCCGCCTTTCCCCAGCCAATGAGACCAGGTCCGCATCAGAGCATGCTGCATGACAGGCAGTTGGTCGGGCTCATCACCGAAATCGTTAAGCAGGCGTTGAACCAGCTTGGGAGCGATGGTCCCGCCCGCGACACCGATGGGACCCTCGATGGCGGCGCGCCGCTCCTCGCGCGTGAGTCGCGGAACCAGGTACTGTCCTTCATTGATTTGTTCCGGCAGTTCGCGAAAACGAGCGCAGTCGCCCAGAAACTCCGAACGCATCGTGAGCACGACGTAAATCGGCTGCTTTCGCTGCCGGGAGCACTCGATGAGGTGCTGAGCGAAGATCGCCTTCTCATCGCGATCCGCTCCGGCGTTTGCCTTGTGAACGTCGTAGCGAAACAATTCTTCAAACTGATCCGCCAGGATCAGAAGATTCGAGCCCGGGCGGACGCTGCCGGAGTCCAAAGCCGCTTGGAAAGACTTGGCGATGGCGCCAGGATCGGTACGCAGTTGATCTGGCAGCGTCCCTTTTCCCAGGCCGGCGGCGGCCAGCGCTTCAGAAAGCCGGGTGACCGGATCGCTCCCCGGACGCATCGTCGCAAACCGCCAGTAAGAACCTGCTTCTGCGAGATATCCGCCAATCAGCGACGGAAGCAGTCCAGCTCTCACCAGGGATGACTTTCCGCCCCCGGAAGCGCCCACCACGGCCAGAAATCGGCGGCTGGCGAGCTTACGGACCACGGCATCGCACTGCCCCTCGCGTCCGAAGAACAGGTGCGCTTCATCGGTCCGGAACTGGCGCAAACCCGGAAACGGCCGGATTGCGGACGGGTCGCTCATGCGTGCTGTTCGAGTATATCGAGTAGCGGCTTTACTTTTTCGGGTTGGAACGAAGTGCAATCTCCCAGAACGAGCAGCGGTCCGAAGTCGCCACGGCCTTCCGGGAGTGCCTTCCCCGTATAGCCCAGATACATGTTGGTCTTAATGTCGTCAGCCGGCTCGCACAGGTAGAGGGCCCGCGCGGGATAGTGCTGCTGCTTGAAGGTTTGCAATACCTTGAGTACGACTCTCCGCTTCAGCATTACCCAGGCATCCGGAGCCGAGCCGTAGTAAATAACTGTCGCGCCGCTCGCCGCGATACTCTCCTCTTCCAGCTCACGCAGCAGCCCGGCATCGCCTTGAAACGCCGGATGAACCACCGGAAATCCCTTCTGTTCGAGGAACCCGCGCAAGGCCTTGAGTTGCTCATCCGCCAGGTCGCCCCGATCGCAAATGACGTAGATCCCGGAATCGCGTTGTTGCGGCTTTTGCTCCAGCTTGCCCAGCTCTTCCGGCAATGCGTCGAGGAACTCAGAGAAGCAGGTGTGAAACACTTCCGTCTGCTGATCACCTTCTTCGCCAAGCACGTCCAAAAACTCTTTCTGCCGAGGCGCCGGAGGGTCGGTCTCCTGACTCACCCAGACCAGCTGCCGTTTGCCGGTCTTCTTGGCCAGCTCATACTGAAGCCAGATTGCCGATTTGCTGTCCTCGCCCTCGGGCACCACTCCATACCCCTTCCCGATCAGGTGAATGGCGAGCGCCGCCGGTTCCAGGTCCTGCTCCGCGGCCGCCACAACTTCCGCCAGAGTCTCGGGCGCCGCCTGGGACCCGCTCACCCCGTATCCTTTTCCGGCAAGGTAGTTCACCAACCGCTCACGTTCCATCCGCTTATCGGATGCGACCGCCGCTATGAACACAGTCTTGCCCTCGGTCTTCTTGGCCGCGGAGCGAGCCGTCCGAAGTTCGGTCAGCGTAGCGGCAAGGTTCGCGGCCAGGGTCTTGTACGTCCTATAGAAATCGGGGAAGCCCGGCAGGTTCTCGTCCGCTGGAAACGTGGACACGATCTGGCTGGCTACGTCCTTCACGTGAAACCGCGTGGATACCACGTTCAGCTGCGCCAACGAAGCGGGCAGTTCCGGAGGCGGATACTTCTCGACTGGAACGATCCGGCACCGGTCACCGATACAGAGGTCACCACCCTGTGAAGCGGCTTCGAAAAACCACTGCACTTCCTGACAGCAGTATGAGGATTTCACATACCGCGGTGACAAAACCGGTAAAAACAAAGCACTGGACGAAACCCGGCGTTTCAAAGCCGTATCCAGGATCTCGCCGCCGTTTAACTGCGGATCCATCCAAAAATTAACGGTTTCCCCGAGAATGCCTTCGACTTCGGATTTGAGACGCAGATGGAGCTTGGTCACCCATTGCTCGGCCGCGTTGTCGACATGTCCGTAACTGACGAACACGTCAATGTCGGCGCCGGGCACAAAGCAAGGTTCTCCGGCGGGGTCCATCGCAGTATGAATTATACTCGCGTGAACGGATGGGCATACAAGTTTAATTGGTTCGGAAGTCGGCGAGATTTCAAATTGAGTGCGATGTACCCGTTCAAGAAGGCGCGGTGTGGTATTGGCCGTGGGGTATAAGATGAGGCGTGCATCTTCCTGTGAATCCGCCGATTTTGCCGATGCTCGCCAAGCGAGTTGCCGAATTGCCGGTTGATGGAGACTGGATCTTCGAACCGAAGTGGGATGGATTTCGCGCGTTGGTATTTCGCGACGGGGACGAAATCCTGATCCAGAGCCGCGACGAGAAATCGCTGAACCGGTATTTTCCCGAACTCCTGGATCCGTTACGGTCGCAGTTGCCCGATCGCTGCGTGCTGGACGGCGAGATTGTCATCGCCAAGGATGGTGCGCTGGACTTCGATGCACTGCAGCTCCGCATTCATCCCGCCGCGTCGCGAGTGAAGCTGCTGTCCAGAGAGATCCCGGCATCCGTCGTGTTCTTCGACCTGCTTTGCCGAAGGATACCGCGATCTGCGCGGCGAACCGTTTCAAAGCCGGCGCCAGGAGCTGGAATCGCTGCTTTCATCCGCGGCGCCGCCCATCCATCTTACGCCGGCCACCTACGAGCGGAGCGTCGCGTCGGATTGGTTTCGACGCTTCGAGGGCGCCGGTCTCGACGGCGTGATGGCTAAGCCGGTTTCAGGCGCTTACGAGCCTGACAAGCGCGTCATGCTCAAGGTCAAGCACGAGCGCGATTGCGACTGCGTGGTTGCCGGCTTTCGCTGGCACAAAAAAGGCGAGCGCACGGCGGTCGGCTCACTGCTGCTCGGCCTGTACGACGATTCGGGCGCGCTGCAGCACGTCGGCGTGTGCGCGAGCTTTACAGCAGCAGAAGCGCCAGGAGCTGGTGGAATTTCTTGCAGCCGTATCGCGAGGACGCGCTCGCCGATCATCCCTGGAAGGGCTGGGCGGAGCATGGATCCGCGGCGGGGGATGGCGGGCAGCGCATGCCGGGCGGCCAAAGCCGCTGGAGCCAGGGCAAGGATCTGTCGTGGGAGCCGCTGCGGCCCGAATTGGTCGTCGAGGTCGCCTACGACCACATGCAGGGCGCGCGATTCCGCCACATGGCGCAATTTCGAAGATGGCGGACGGATAAGAAGCCGAGCGACTGTACCTACGCCCAGCTCGAAGTGGTTCCGCCTCAGGAACTGATGGCAATTTTCGCCGCCGGCCGGTGACAGGCGAGACGTAATCACGCCTCCTTCTTCGAGGCGCGCTTTGTACGCCATTCACGCGTTGGATCGTCATCGGGATCGGGAGTCTCCTGCGGCGGCCGCAGCGCTTCGGGAACATGGCGCAGGTTCACGCGGATGCGGGTCCAGGTGGACGACCTGCCTCGCATGGAATCCACCAGCACGTCGTCCACGGCCAGAAGTTCGGCCGCCTCGCGATGTTTGCTCTTCCACCTTTCCAGACCTGCCAGGGCGGCGTCTTTGCTCGGAGAATTGGCGACCACCAGAAGCGGCATCTTCGTCCGCGGCTTCTTCGTCGACGTCTTCTTTGGCGGTGGACTTGGCGCGCGACGGCGCAACCCGCGGCGCTTCCCCCTCCATCTTGCGAAAATGCGGCGGCCAAGGCGCGTCGCCCAGACCCGCAGCCTCGTCTTTCTCTGCCAGATCCAGCAACTTTTCGAGCGAACCTGGCGCGGCGTCCATCCCGGCGTGGGGATCGCCGAGGTCCGCGAAGCGCTTCGGGCATCGTGAGAACCGTGAAGTCCGCTGGATCGCAGTCCGGAACCTCCTGCCAGTGAAGCGGCGCGGATACGCGGGCATCAGGCAGCGGGCGTACAGAATAAGCCGAGCACGTGGTGCGATCCTTGGCGTTTTGGTTGTAGTCGAGGAACACGCCGTGACGCTCCTCCTTCCACCATTTCGAACTGGCCAGCGCGGGAGCGCGCCGTTCCACTGCACGCGACAGGGCCAGCGCCGCGCGGCGCACCTCGCTAAACGTCCAGCGCGGCTGGATGCGGACATTCACGTGCATCCCGCGTGAGCCGCTGGTTTTGGGCCAGCCGCGAAGACCGATCTCTTCGAGCAGCACTTTCACTTCCAGGGCGACGCGGCGAACGTCCGCCCAACTGACGCCGGGGCCGGGATCCAGATCGATTCGCAGTTCGTCCGGGTGCTCGAGGTTGCTGGAGCGCACCGGATGCGGATGCAGTTCGATGCAGCCCAGATTGACGATCCAGGCCAGCCCGGCCGCATCGTCGACGACAATTTCTTCCGCAGTTCGGCCTGAAGGAAAGGAGAGCGTTACAGTTCGCAGCCACGAGGGACGCTCCGCGGGCGCGCGCTTTTGGTAGAAACGCCTCACCCTCTGCGCCGTTGACAAAACGTTTGAGAACGATCGGACGGTCCCGGATTCCGGCGAGAGCGCCCGGCGCTACGGACAAGTAGTATCGTACGAGGTCCAGTTTCGAGAGCTTGGTCTGCTTCGAAAAATACAGCTTGCCGGGGTGCGTAACGCGGACTTCGCGGCCCTCGATCGAGAGCACTTCGGCGGCTTCTTCTTTACTCACCCGTTTGGCCAACGCTCCGCTGAATGATTGTGACAGATTTCAAAGTGTCGTCGCGGGCGGCGGATGGGCGTTTCTTTTTTGCCATCTGGTTACGATTGCGAGAGCGATTCGCGGCCCCTTCTGTTTCATACTGGAAGAAGCTATGCATCTGCGATTTGTTGCCCTAGGTTTATTCACGCTTCTACTCAGCGCTCCGGCGGCTCTTCCACAATCCTCCGACAGTGTCCCGCTTTACCGGATCACAGTTGTACAGCGCGCCTTGAAAGCAGTCAATTACCAACGTCGTAGTGGTCCTACGCAGATCGATATGCAGGGCACGGTCCTGCTCAATAAGGCGCGAGGGGAAGCGAAGGTGGAGGTCAAGAACGGCTATACCGAAATCGATGTCAGTTTCAAGAACGTGGAACCGCCGACCAAGTTCGGACCCGAGTACCTGACGTATCTACTGTGGGCAATCACGCCGGACGGTCGATCCATTAATTTGGGCGAGCTGATCCCCAATGGCTCCAATAAGGGGAAGATGCGGGTCACGTGTCCGAATTCGACCTTCGGCCTGCTGGTTACCGCGGAGCCGTACTTCTCGGTGCCGTACCCCAGTGACGTGGTGGTGATGGAGAACGTGATCCGGCCAGACACGGTGGGGCGCACCGAAGATATCCAGGCCAAGGCCGACCTGCTGCCCCGTGGTCAGTACACTCTGAATATCAAGCCGCAGGATCTTCCGTCCGCGCGGCTCAACGCGGCATCGCACGGCCTGTCGATGCCCGACTATGAGGCTTTGCTCGAACTGTACCAGGCCCGCAATGCGGTGCAGATCGCGCGAGCCGATGGGGCGGAAAAATATGCCGCCGATACCTTCAGAAAGGCCGAGCAGTTGTTAAGCGACGCCGAGGCCCAGTATTCACGTAAAGCGGACCAGAATACTCTCACCACTACCTCGCGTCAGGCTGTGCAAGCTGCCTCCGATGCGCGGGTGATCGCCATGCGCAAGAAGACCACACCGGCGCAGCAATGAGTGCCGCAACTCTATCCGAAGACCTAGATCAGAATGAATGCTGAATAGCCGAGGATCGATCCGATGGCGCTGCCAATGACGACATCGCTCAGGAAATGCATGCCGAGCACGATTCTGGACAGCGCGATGCTGCAGGCGCAAAACAGGAGCCAGGGCATTAAGCTGGGAAAGAACAGTCCCAGGCAGACGGCCATGGCGAACGCCGTAATGGAGTGCCCCGAAGGAAACGAGAACTGATCCGGGGGAAGTAATTCCGACCAACAATGAGCTTGAATCGAGCACGGCCGTCGTCGGCGGAAGGCACGCTTCAACGCCAGGAAGCACGCCACGCCGAGACCTCCCGCCGTGCCCGCCGCCTCCAGCGAATGCAGAGCTTCCAAGCCGCCGAATGCGAACAGACACCCACCTGTGAACAGCCACAGCCATCCATCGCCGCCGCGCGTCGCCCACACCATCCAGATCTGGAACCAGCGTGGCGGACGCCAGCCGTTTAGGCGCTTCATCACGCGATGGTCCCGAGCCGTCACAAAGCTCAGGAGCGCACGGGAAGCCACCTACTGATTTTCCCACGTCGCCGCTACCGCCACCATGCCCGTTATAGACCTGGTTTATTTTGACGCCGGAGGCGGCCATCGCGCGGCCGCCAACGCACTCACCGCCGTTATGCAACAGCAGGAGCGGCCTTGGGAGGTGCGTCTGGTCAATCTGCAAGAGGTTTTGGACTCTCTTGATATCTTCCGGAAGATCACGGGCGTACGCCTTGAGAATTTGTACAATCTGATCCTGGCGAAGGGCTGGACGTTAGGCGCGGCACAATTGCTGCAAGTCATCCACGGCGTCATCCGCGTCAACTACCGCCCTGCTGTACGGCTGCTGGAACAATATTGGCGCGGCACCCGCCCCGATCTGGTTGTCTCGCTGGTCCCGAATTTCAATCGCGTGATGTACGATGCCTTGCGGCGTGGGCGTCCAACCATTCCTTACGTCACCATCCTCACTGACTTCGCCGATTATCCGCCCCACTTCTGGATCGAGCGGCAGAACCAATTTCTGGTCTGTGGGACCCAGCGCGCCGTCGACCAGGCGCGTGCGTGCGGGCACTCGGCGGAGAGTGTCTTTCGAACGTCGGGCATGATCCTGCGCCCAATATTTTATACCCCCGTGGGGGTGGACCGCGCTCAGGAACGCGTTCGTCTGGGGCTGGACCCCGATGTTCCAACTGCTCTGGTGATGTTCGGCGGCGAGGGATCGCGCGTGATGCTGAAGATCGCTGAACGTTTGGGCAACTCCGGCCTGCCGCTACAGCTCATCCTGATTTGTGGTCACAATGAAGAACTGGCAGCCCGGTTACGTGCCTTAAAACTGCGCTGTCCCATGTTCGTCGAAGGCTTCACGTCGGAGATCCCGTACTACATGTCCTTGGCGGACTTCTTCATTGGTAAGCCGGGTCCTGGCAGCATCAGCGAGGCCATCGCGATGCACTTACCCGTCATTGTCGAACGCAACGCTTGGACTCTCCCGCAGGAACGCTACAACGCTGAATGGGTGATGGAGAACCGAGTGGGTTTCGTGGTTCGCAGTTTCAGCGGAATCGTCGAGCCGGTGCGGTCTCTGCTAGATCCAGCCACCCTGAGTACATATCGCGGCAACACAGCGGCCATCCAAAATCGAGCTGTATTTGAGATTCCCGACATCCTCGATCGCCTGCTTACCAGGGCAAGACGTTGAACGTATGCCGCTCCCGTTCCCCACGAGCGGTAAGCCCGCCCGTCGGCCGACGTGTGGACGGACCCGTCGGATTGATGCACAAAGCGGTTTTGCATCCTGTGTTCCGCCACAGTACACAATCGCGTCAAAAAGAGCATTTTCTAATCGAAGAATGAGCCTGAAGGCGGGAGCGTAGCGACCGCTGCCAAGCCTCTTTTCGAATAAACGATTCGTGATGTATCTCGCCTCCCTCATGATCCCGCCGGAGCCGCCCGTCGCTTGACTTCTGATAGCCAGAACGGCGCACAGCGGGCAAGGGCGCGCCCGGTTTTAGCGCGGCGAAGCAAACCCTTGCCCGCGAGCACCGTTCTGGCATTTGCACCCACAGCGACGGGCGGCTTCGGTGGGTTCATGAGGCCATGATCCTGCTGGTGAGCTCAGAGCCGCTCCATGGGGTTAGTTCGAGCCGTTCCACTTCACGCACTCCTTTTCTGCCGAAGCCCCGCAAACAATGTTCGCTTGGCTTCCTGCATCTGCCGGCCCCGTATCGCTTGCGGCTTTCGCTTTCCGCTCCAACTCCTCCGTGGTGATCTCCGGCCGCAGATGGCGCGCCACATCCGGCAACTGCCGCAGAATTTCCCACGGCGTCGCGTACCAGCGATATACCCGCCGCTTCGTGCCCTTGGCGTTGGTGCTCATCTCCGGCACTCCGCATGGCCGCTGAAAATTCAGATATGGATTGAAGTGCTCTTGGTAGAAAACTCCGATGGCTTCGGCATGATCCGATCGTATATGCCCGTAGCCCATGTGTTTGCGAATTACCGCTCCATTCTTGGCTTCCACAGGCCGTTATCATTGGATCGCCGGGGCCTCGATTTGGTCTGCTCCACCAGCAGCTTATTTAATAGCTGGGCTACCGTGTGATTGATGAACTCGCTGCCGTTATCGGAATGAAAGCCGCGAATCCGGAACGGGAACTGCCGCGAGCATCGCCTCCAGCACCGGAATCAGCCAGGCTTCGCTGATCTGCGCGGTGGCCCCGACCACCTGCCACTGCGTTACCTCATCCACCGCGTTGACATGGTACACGCCCTTGTCCCCTCCAAATCCCCCTGATGCACCGTATCCACCCGCAAATAGCCGGGCTGCCGATGCGGCTCCGGCCGCCGCCGCTCGCCAATGGCCACCTGCACGGGCCGCGTCTTGTGGTACGTGACCCTCTTTTCGCGATACCTCAGAGTTTTGCGCAGATTGTAAATGTGCGCCACCGAGATCCCCGCCAGTCGCGCATAGCGCGCGTCCCCATACTCGTAAAACTCGCGGTACAGGATTTTTTGTGTGGCCGGCCCGCTTAACTTTCATGCGCTTCGTCTACCGCTGCCAACAACTCGATGTCGCTCGCCGTGTAGCGGTGGGCAACTGGTTCCGCCGGTAGCTCCGCTCGCGGACGGCTCCGCTGTCTTGGTAACGTCGGATCAGCCGTGTCACTTGCGCCCGGCTCAGGCCCGTCATCTTGCCGATGTAGCGCCGCAACAGCCCTTTTACGCTGCGCTGCATTCCAGTATTCTTGCTCGCATAAGGTCCGCGTTACCCAGTCATACACCTCCTGCCGATCCACGGCCACAAACTGCATCTCCTGGCTGCCTTCCAGAAACGTCCGGATCTGCTCCAGAGTTAGCCGCTCTCCATTTTGCACGCTGATTCTCAACTCCCAGCATGCGGGCTCCGATCCCCTTCAGGCTCATCCTGCGTTAGAAACAAACCTCCCCTTCAGGCTCATCCTGCATTAGACAAGACTCAGACTTGCCAGAGCACTGTTTAGAGCGTATGTTTAAGAATAGTCAGGGCTTCAGTATGAGCGCAGATAGACTCAAAAGAATCACCGTCGAAGAGGGCAAATGTGGGGGCTGTCCCTGCATTCGCGGCCAACGCATCCGCGTCACGGGCGTTCTGGAACTTCTGGCTAATGGCGCGAGCCACGATCGATTCTAGCTGACTCGCTTCCTTGAGGGTGAAGACATCTACGCCGCTATTGAGTACGCGGCCCATCAAACCGACCACATAGTCCTGCAAGCATCTGAAGTTTCTGGTCGATAACCAGCCGCCCGCAGCGCTTGCACGCTTTCTTGCGTCTCGCGGAGTCGATTGTCAGCACGTTCTCGACGTTGATTTGGCCGACGCTTCCGATAACGAAATCTGGGAACACGCTACCCGCAACGACAGCGTTGTCATCAGCAAGGACGAGGATTTTCTCTACCTGGCGAACGCCCATTCAGCGAAGGCGCGTTTCATCTGGATTCGGTTGGGGAATTGCCGCAAAAGCGCTGCTTACCGCAATGGAGATCCTATGGCCGAAGATCGAGGCGAGTTTGAAAGCGGGCGACCGCATCATTGAAATTCGATGAACCAGCTCGCAATGATATGGAAGGTGACCCACATCCGAATTTCAATCAGCGCTTAGCTATATTCAGCCGTGCGCGCCGCAAAGCACAACCTCCGAAAAACAGTTGATTCGGGCCAAGAGTCAGCAACAAACCAATCCTCTGAACGCTCCATCGAATTCTTTGCCGCCTGAGGGTCTTCCACGTCCACGATGTTGTAGCGGCGTTCCATTGAATCCGTCCGGTGTCCCGTGATGCGACTACGCGCGACTTGGGACACACGCGCGCGGCGCATGTTGCGCACCACTGTGCGTCGTAGATCGTGAAACTCAAGATCAGGGCCCCCGCTGGAGGTACAAGCAGTTTGCCATGCGCGACGAAAGTTTTGATCGGCTCGCCGAAACGGTCGAACGCCTTCGGACAGTCCATTGCACTGTTCAAGCGCCCACTGCGTGGTCCAGCTCAACCCAGGCGAGACGAAGAACCATGAGGGCCGGATGATCTTCATGGTTCACGATCTTTACGAAATTCTCACCATGCAGAAGGAACTTCGGGACCGCTACTTCCCGCAGTGTCCCTGGGGTGTTCTTTAGGGCTGGGGAGCGGATTCTCGATTTCCGTGCCGCCTGGGAGGCGGCATGCAGGAAGGCGGGGTTGATCGATCAGAACGGAGAAGCCTCGAAGCTGTTCCACGATCTCCGGCGCACCGGCGTCAGCAATCTCGTCCGCGCCGGTGTTCCCGAGCGCGTCGCAATGATGATCTCTGGCCACAAGACACGGGCGGTTTTTGACCGCTACAACATCGTGAACGAGTCGGATTTGAAACAGGCGGCGGGCCGTCTGGGCGAGTATCTCGCACGCAAACGGACAGCGCCGGCAGTTCCGCACACTCTGGGCACACAAGACGCAAAAACGCCGGTCAACTGAGGACCGGCGTTATCTCTGTATGTTGTTGATGTTGTGGTGCGGATGAGAGGACTTGAACCTCCACGTCCTTGCGAACACTAGAACCTGAATCTAGCGCGTCTGCCAATTCCGCCACATCCGCACGTGAGGGGCAAGGTACTCCCTTATTCTACACGGGCCTGATTGTGCGCCGCTACAATCTACTCATATCGGAGAGCTACTACCGGGTCCAGCCGCGCCGCCTTGTTCGCCGGCCAGATACCGAAAAAAAGTCCCACGCCGACGGACACTACCACGCCCAGTCCCGCGGCCCACAAGGGTACCGACGTCGGCAGATTAGGGAAGATCAGCCGGGCTGCCAGCGAAATTGTCCAACCGAGCGCCATGCCCACCAAACCGCCCAGAAAGGTCAAGACCACCGCCTCCGTCAGGAACTGTACGACGATGTCGATGCGCCGCGCGCCGATCGCTTTTCGCACGCCGATCTCGCGCGTCCGCTCCGTCACCGACACGAGCATGATGTTCATCACTCCGATGCCGCCCACGAGCAATCCGATGGAACTCAGCACCACCATCACGAGAGCCGTGACAGCCGTGAACTTCCGGAAGTCTTCCACCATCTGATCCGATGTGGAGATGTCAAAGCTGTCCGGCTTCGTGTATCCATCACGACGCTCCTGGCGAAGCACGGCGCGCACCTCGTCTTCGGCCGCGGCCAGTTTCCCCGGCCTCGCGGTCACGATCAGCATGTTTTCCCGTGCCGACGGAAAAAGTTTACGCATCGTGTAGTACGGCAACAACACGCGGCGATCATCCTGCCCGGGCATCGAAGCCGCAGGCCGTTTCATTACGCCCATCACCTCCAGAACCTGTCCGTTCAGCTCAACGGATTTGCCCGGAGCATTCTCGCCCGAAAACAGTGCTCGCTCGACGTCCTCGCCGATTATGACAACCGGCATGTGATGCCGGTTCTCGAAATCGGTGAGAAAGCGCCCGGACTTCATCTGTACGTTTCCCCCGAAGGTGTAGCCCTCCTCGGTGCCGCCGATGTCCAACTGAAGAAGATCGTTTCCCTTATACCGGATCCTGTCAATTTGCGGCCTGCGGGCGTTCGGGTCCCAGGGAAACAGGTACGGGCTGACCCGCTCGACCGACGGACACCGGTCGGCGATGGCCATCGCGTTCTCGAGGGTGATGGGCTTGCGCTGGCGTTCTTGCGGCGACCGGTTGCCGAACGATACCAGCTTGAATTTAAACACGACGAGATTATTGCTGCCGAAGCTTCGGAGAACGCCCGTAATTGCCCCATCCAGACCGGTGATGATGGATCCCACGCCGATAATGGTCCCGGTCCCGATGATGACGCCCAGTACGGTAAGGAAGGCGCGCAGCTTATGTTCCCGAATAGTATTCAGCGCCAACAGAATGCCGGACAGAAGTTGGGATGGCTTCATTTATTCCGCCCTGAGCGCCTCGATGGGATCCAGCTTAGCGGCCTGCCGGGCGGGATAGATTCCAAAAAACAGGCCAACGGCCGCGGACAATCCCACACCGATAATCACGGATGTGATGGGCATGCGCATAGGTACAGGAGTGAGATGCCGAACCGCGATGGCCACGGCCCAGGCGAGAAGCACCCCGATCAGCCCGCCGGCCCCCGACAGCATCGACGATTCCACCAAAAATTGGTTCAGAATATCCTTCCGGCGGGCGCCCACCGATTTCCGGATGCCGATTTCGCGCGTCCGCTCCGTCACCACCGCCAGCATAATATTCATGATCACTACTCCACCCACCACCATGAACACCGAGACCACCGCGATCGCGGTCGCTGCGATTGCGCCGGTCAACTGGTCCCATGCACTGGTCAGGGAGTCGGACGATATGATGGCGAACGTGTCGTCCTGTTTCGGCAAGAGGTGCCGGAAGGAACGCAGCAGCACCCGGATTTCATCCTGGGCCTGGCTGAGCACCGTACGATCCTGGGCCAGAGCGATGTAGGCCATGCCGCCGCGCGCCCCGTACATCTTAAAGAAGCTCTCAATTGGGAGCACGACAAAATTGTCCTGACTTTGACCGAAGACGCTACCCTTAGCCTTTGCGGTCCCGATCACTTCAAACGGTCGCCCTTCCACATGGATTGTCTTCCCGAGGGGGTCGACATTGGGAAAGAAGCGCTCCTTGAGATCGTTGCCCAGGAACACCACGGGCAGCCGGTGCTGATTATCGATCTCGGTGATAAAGCGACCATAGGCGACCTGGAAATCGTTGATCACGGCATAGTTCGGCGTGCCTCCCTGAATGCCGACACTGTCCAGGGAATCGCCGTTATGCGACACCGTGCCGCTGCGGCCTGCCCCGATTCCGAGCTCGCGGACCTTCGTCGCATGGCTCTTCAAGAATTCGAATTCCTCAACCTGCAGCTGAGGGTTCTTGCGCTGGAACTCCAGGAACTTCTTAGGGTCCCAGTTCCCGATGAAGGCCATCCGGACTACTCGGAATCCATCCGCGCCCATGTTGGACACGTTCTCGGCGATATAGAGGTTCATGCCGTTGATGATGGACATCACGGCAATCAGCGTCGCAGTGGCCAGAATGATGCCCAGCAACGTCAAGAAGCTACGAAGCTTGCTGGACCTCAGGGAATCCGCGGCGAGTCGGGCGGATTCCACGAACGACGCGTTTGTGTTCACTACGTTTGAGGACGGAAATCGTCCCGGCCTTGTTCCCGCAAACTGCCAGCGGTAGGGTCTTTTCGGGCAGGGTTCTACGATGAACTGTGGATAGCACTCCATTGAGCGGTGGCGCAGGATACTACTAGCGTGAAAAGATTTCGGGACGGACTACGGAATGTCGCGCAGAACTGCTCGGGTCAAGACATGATCGAATACGCGTTGCTGGCGGCGTCGGTGGCCGTGCTGGTCGCCGCCAGCATCCCCAATCAGGTGGTGCCTGTTATGAGCACGCTGTACTCCAAACTGTCGGCCAGTTTAAACGCGAGCTGACAACCTAATCCAGGTACTTCTTCAGGTCGGGATTGACCCGGGCCTGCACTTCGGGCGTGTTCAGATTGTCGCGATCCACCAGCTTGGGTTCAATGTTATTGATCTTCTGGACCGGCTTCCCGTCGAGGTAAGCCAGGGCCGACTTGACGGATTCGTACCCCATGCGGAACGGATCCTGGACGACCAAGGAATCAATCAGACCCGACCGCAAATCGTCACCTAGTGCCGGGCTCCAATCGAAACCCACGAGCTTGACGGCGGTCTTGCGCTCCTTCAGGGCTCGGGCAGCACCTACGGTGCTGGACTCATTGGAAGCAAAAATCGCGTCCAGATCCGGGTTGGCGGTCAGAATATTTTCGGTCGCGGCCAGGCTCTTTGCAAAATCCGCCCACCCGTACTGCTGCGCCACGATCTGGACACCCGGGAAATCCGTCTTCAGCTTTTTCTCGAATCCATCCTCCCGAGCCATGGTGGAGGCGGCGCCCGGCTGTACTTTGACCATAGCCACTTTACCCTTTCCCTTGAGCAGCTTTCCGATGCGCTCCGCGCCAACTTCGCCCGCGCGGAAATTATCGGTGGCCACCTGCGAGACGAACTTATCCGTATCGATGGGCGAATCGAAAATGACCATGGGAATCTTCTCGCGCGCCGCGCGCTCCACCACGCTAACCATCACCTTCTTGTCGATCGGCGCCAGAGCGATAGCATCCACGCGGCGGTTGATCATTGCGTCCACGATCTGCAATTGACCGTTGTAGTCGGTCTCTGAAGGCGTGCCGTTCCAGACGATATCCACGTTCGATTCCCGGCCGGCCTTCACGGCGCCGGCATGCACGGACTGCCAGAATTCGTGGGCGCTCCCTTTCGGGACCACTGCCACCACTCTCTTCTTGTCTCGATTACAGCCGACGATGGCGATGACGAGAATCAGACCGAGCTGGATGATTTTCATTCGGGGAATTTGTCTGGAGGCCGAATTGTCTGCCAGCCCTCGCCGCTTAGGGCCTTCAGAAACTCCACCAGATCCTTGCGATCGCGTTCAGTGAGATGCAGCGGCTTCAATTTTTCGTCAAGGTTCTTGTTCTTGATCCCGCCCTTGTCGTAGAACTCTACTACTTCGTCCAACGTTTTCAGGCTTCCATCGTGCATGTAGGGCGCGGTATTGGCGATCTCGCGTAGGGTGGGAGTCTTAAATGCACCCCAATCGCTCGGGTTCTTCGTCACCGCGAAACGGCCCACGTCCGGATTCGGCTTGTCGGTCCCGACACCAAGATTATGATAAGCGTTGGTGGTGAAGTTGATGCCTTCATGGCACTGATCGCACTTGGCCTTGTTTACGAACACGTCCATCCCCCGGATCTGCGAGGCCGTGAGCGCCTTCTTATCGCCGGCCTGATAACGGTCGTAGGGGGAGTTGCCGGATAGAACGGTCCGCTCAAACGTCGCGATCGCTTTCGCCGCGCGATCGATGTCGATCTCATCGGAACCGAAAGCCGCAAGCAAACATCTTGCGATAACCCGGGATTGCCTTCAGGCGAGTGACAATCCCTTCATGCGTGTGGCCCATCTCCACGGGATTGGCCATGGGACCCTTCGCCTGTTCTTCAAGAGTGGCAGCCCGGCCATCCCAAAACTGCGCCAGGCTGTAAGCGCGATTGATCACCGTGGGCGCGCTGCGGCTGCCGTGCTGGCCGCGAATCCCCGCTGAGTTCGGCTGCCCGTCGGCGAAACCGATCTTCGGTGAATGGCAACTCGCGCAGGACAGGCTGTTGTCCGCCGAAATCCGCGGATCGAAGTACAGAGCTCGTCCGAGTTCCCACTTGGTTTTCGAATAGGGATTGTCCTTGGGCCATTGCACCGGCAATAACCCAAGGGGAACTTTCAAGTCGCTGGTCTGAGCTCGTGAAAGAGCTGCGGCCATGCAGGCCAGTAACAGGATTGATCGCAAGAACGTGGTCCTACTTGTTGACGTAACCCTGCACGTAGATTCCGTGATTGCCGCCGACGCTGGCCTCGGTCCCCGTGACTTCCATGATGTGGCCTAAGTGATCAGTGGCGGCCTTGCGGAATCCGGTGGTCTGGCTGTCGCGCCGCGGATCGTGCTCCTCTTCCATCAGCATGTATATGGATCCGTCCTTTGCCAGCAGACCGATGGGCTGGCCCGCGGTGAGGCACTTCTTGCCGCAAGCGACGTGCTTCTCGCCATGTTTGCCGAGTTGGAGATAGCACGACATGTCGATGATCTCGCCGGTGACAGTCACGGGTTTGCCGGGCTGAGGCTTGCCGTTGACCCCCGCTGCTGTCGTGGTAGCCGTCCAGGGGCCGTCGGACTTCTCTCCCATCTTGCCCATGGGAGCATCGAAAGTCCCCGCATCACCGGCCACCGTCATCTCCGGATGCAATCCTTTCCCTTTCGCTGCTCCCGATGTGGAAGCGGCGCTCTTGGGCTTCGCTGCGTCAGTCTTGTCTTGAGCGTATACAGTGACGGCTAATCCCAGCACCGACACGCAAGTAACAAACGTCTTGATCATATGATTATGGTCTCCTGAACGAATCAGCCGCGTACACTGGCAGCCGGAATCTTCCGCACCAGATCTTCCATTTCCGCGCGGCTCTCGGCTCCGATGGTAAAACAATCGACGCAGTCCAGGGCAAGCGCGTATTGAAGCGACTCGTCTACGCGATTCCGCAGTTGGCCTGCGCCCAAAATCTTCATTCCGATTACGCCCTTACCCGCCTGCTTCATTTCCCGCAGGACGGACACAACCGTCGCGACATCTGCATCCATCGCGACTCTGGCTGGGTTGATGCGCGCCAGATCTACCTGCACCCAAGGACTTTTCGCCGCCGCTCGTAACGCGCCCAGAGTGTGACAGGACGTGCCATGCGTGCGGACGATCCCCTTTTCACGTGCCTCGGAGATGACGGCCATGGCGCCCTTCTTGCGCTCCGGCCAGTCGTCGTCCAGCATGCAGTGCAGCAGCAGGATATCGATGTAGTCAGTGCCTAATCTCGCGCCGAAACCGATCCAGGTCGGCGCGCATTTCCTTTTCGGTGCTGGCGTGCGTCTTCGTCAACAGGGCCACTTTCTCTCTCGGGACGCCCTTCAGCGCGAGCTTGACATGCGGATGCGTGCCGTATTGATCGGCGCAATCCCAGAACGTGACGCCCTGATCGAAATCTGCGCGAAACAGGTCGGCTAAGCCCTGCACGCCGAGCTTCTTGGTCTGGTTCGAACTACCGCCCGCACCGTTGGTTCCGCTGCCCTGGGCCAGACGGCTGACCTCAACAGCCATAGGTCCGAGCTTTACCCGATCAGCGGCGGACTTCTTCGTATGTGACGCAAACAGGTGATGCGGAAATGAGCTTAAACCTAGAGCGCCGGCGCTCAGGAACTTACGTCGGTTCATGCACTCTCCAGTATTGAAAAGTATCACAGTCGGCCCCAAAATGTGGGCGCACGCCGGCTTCTTACCCGATTTTCAATCGCCGAACATCATAGAACTGGAGACGACAAGCGAAACAGTGGTATAGGCGTCCGCCCAGCAGGCGACTGAGAATGCCGACTAGTGTAAGGGGAAACGAATCAATCCGGTCCGGCGCGGTCCGCCGTTTCAATTCGTCGGTACCGCACCGCGGGCAGCGTGCGCGAGTGGAAGCCCAGGGCCGTGGCTTGTAAAATCTCCGCCGGCAATCACCGCATTCATAGCAGTAGCGGTAGACCAGCTTTTCCCAAAGGGTCCGGCGCGCACGTGGCGCCTTCCCGCCGCAAAAACTGCAAGCAGGCACTTGGGGACATTGTATGTCACTTTAGTGTCATGTACCGACGCCAATTCATAGCTGCTATGTTGGCCGCTCCTTTGAGTATCCGCGGGGCTGCTAAGACGATTTCTGATTTGACGCCGCCTGGAGCCGTAAATAATCCCTACGGATTGAAGACCGGCCCCGATGGCGCGCTGTACATTTGCGAGATCGGCAATCACCGCGTAAGCCGCCTGGATTTGGGCACTCGAAGCCTGAGCACAATTGTGGACGGCCAGAAGGAGCCGTACGAAGTCGCCTTCGATCAGGAGGGTAATCTGCTGTTCGTGGACATGCCCGCTCACGTGGTCCGCAGGGTCGACCGAAAAACGTTAGCCGTAGCCACGATCGCCGGAACGGGAACGCCGGGGTTCAGCGGTGATGACGGCCCGGCTACCCAGGCGAAGCTGCATAATCCACATAGTATTGCCGTTCATCCGGACGGGCGATTGTTGATCTGCGACATTGGCAGTAATCGAATCCGCGGTGTGGACCTGAAGACGGGCACGATTTCCACGTTCGCCGGTACGGGAGACCGCTCGGCTACGGCCGACGGGGCTCCCATCGCAACCGCGTCGCTGAACGGACCTCGCGCGATCGACTTCGATGCTGCGGGAAATCTCTACGTGGTTCTGCGTGAAGGCAACGCCGTCCTTCGCCTCGAGGGTGGACGGTTTCACCACATCGCGGGTACGGGTGATAAGGGATACTCGGGCGACGGTGGGGACGCCAAGCTGGCGAAACTATCCGGTCCGAAGGCAATCTCGTGCGCATCCGACGGCAGCGTGTATATCGCGGATACAGAGAGTCACACTATCCGGCGAATCGATAGGGCGGGGATCATTACCACGGTGGTTGGGACCGGTGAGCGCGGTGACGGACCGACGGGCGACCCATTAAAGTGCAAGCTGTCGAGACCGCACGGTGTATTCGCCAGTAAGAGCGGCGCCGTGTATATCGGCGATAGCGAATCTCACCGGGTACGAGTTCTCGCCTGAGCCAGAGTGGGCCACAGCCCGAAAGCCCTAAGCGAAGGCCTCTTTAATCACTTCGCCGGCGACGATGGTTGGGCGCTCCGAACGACCGTTGTGCAGGAAGGTCACGTTCACGTGATTCAACCCTAGCGCATGCAGGATGGTCGCGTGAATGTCGTGGACGTGCGCGCGTTTGTCTATCCCACGCAAGCCGATCTCGTCGGTGGTGCCGATGACTTGCCCGCCCTTGATGCCGCCGCCCGCCATCCAGATGGTGAATCCCCAGGGGTTGTGGTCGCGGCCGTCACCCTTTTCATTGAACGGAGTGCGGCCAAACTCACCACCCCAGACGACGAGCGTATCTTTCAAGAGACCGCGTGCCTTCAGGTCCGTCAAAAGGCCCGCGATCGGCTTGTCGGAACTGCGGCACATCTTGGAGTGATTGCCCTCGATGTTCGAGTGCGCATCCCAACCACTGCCGCTTCCGTTGTATAGTTCCACAAAGCGGACCCCGCGCTCGACCAATCGCCGCGCCAGCAGGCAGTTCGTTCCGAACTTGGCAGTGGCGGGGTCGTCCATACCATACAACTTGCTGGTGGCTTCCGACTCGGTGCTGAGATCCACGGCTTCGGGTCCGGCCGCCTGCATGCGATACGCCAGCTCGTAGGCGTTGATGCGGGCCTCGAGTTCCGTGTCCTCCGGCTTGTCGGCGCCAAAGCGTTGGTTCAACGGCTTGCAAAAGATCCAGCCGGCCGCGCTGTTGCTTATCTCCGATGCTGTCGGGCGGGATCAGATCCAGTATGGGAGCGCCGTCTTTCCGGAACAGGGTTCCTTGGTATGTGGCGGGTAAGAATCCACCACTCCAGTTCTTCGGACCGCCCACCACTTCGCCCGAGTCGGTGAGGACGACAAAGCTTGGCAGGTTCTGATTCGCCGATCCGAGTCCATAGGTCACCCATGCGCCGAGAGCCGGCCGTCCCGCAAGAATCGATCCGGTGTTCATCTGGCACACCGACCCGACGTGGTTCAAACCGTCGGCGTAACAGGCGCGAAACACGGTCAGGTCGTCGGCATGCTCGGCAATGTGGTCGTACCAATCGGAGACCCAGATGCCGCTCTGGCCGTGCTGCTTCCAAGTCCGCTTGGACGGCATGAGGGAGTTGTTGCCGGTACCCATCGCGGTGATCGGCTTGCCGAAGGAAGCCGGCAACGGCTGGCCGGCGAGACGTTCCAGAGCAGGCTTCGGATCGAAGAGATCGATGTGGCTGGGGCCGCCTTCCATGAAAAGCCAGATCACCGACTTGGCCGTCGGCTTGAAATGCGGGTTTTTCGGCCGCAGGGGATCCGCCACCGTGGCGGCCGAGGCTTGAGGGAGAAGGCCGTCGTCCTGCATCATGGCGGCGAGCGCGATCGCGCCCAAGCCGCTTCCGCCATTCCGGAGAAAATCGCGGCGGGAGTATGGGAGACGTTTGTGCGGACATCGCTGGCCTAGTTCCTATAAACGAATTCGTTGGAGTTGAGCAGCATCTGGCAGAAATCTACCAGCGCCGCGGCTTGGGTGCGATCGTAGCCCGTCGGGCATCGACAGCCGGCAGTGCGAGTTTCTGCGCTGCCGCGGCCCGCTCTTCGATCAAGCTGTTTCTGCTTCGCGAAGAACGTCAGCACGACGTCTTTTTCTGCGCCGTTCGGCGATCCGGCCATAGGCCAGACGATACGCCGTGTTCACCTGTGGCGTGGGATCCGCGCCCGCCTTCTTCAGAACGCGCCCTGCAAAGGCCTGCGCCCATTCCAGAGCTGAGTTTGTCGTTCAACAGCGACATCGCCTGCGGTGCGGTGATGGTCTGATTGCGGCGTCCGCAGGATTCGTGCGTATCCGGCATGTCGAACACTTCGAGCATCGGATAACGCGCGTTCCGTCGAACGAAGATGTAGACGCTGCGCCGGTTCCGCTCGCTGGGATCGGTATTCACGCTCCATCCCCCGCGCGGCTTGCCGGCTCCCGCCGGAAGTTCCGGGAACACGCTCGGGCCCGCCTATTTTCTCGTTCAGCAGACCCGCGACGGCGAGTGCCGAATCGCGAATCACTTCCCCTTCCAGCCGCTCGCGCGGAAACCGCCACAGCAGCTTCTCGCGAGGATCGGCCTTTGCAGCCTCGCCACTGTAGGCCGACGACTGCCGATAGGCATTCGACATCACGATCAGCTTGTGCATGCGCTTGATGTCCCAGCCGCTTTGCACGAAGTCTGCGGCCAACCAATCGAGAAGTTCGGGATGCGTGGGGCGGCCGCCCATCGCTCCGAAAGTCGCTTGGCGAGTCGACAATCCCGCGGCCGAAGTGATAATGCCAGATTCGATTCACCATAACCCGCGACGTCAGCGGATTGTCAGGGCTCGCGAGCCAGTTGGCCAGCGCTGTCCGCCGGCCCGTTGAATTGCCTCCGGGCGGTGGTACGATCTTCGGCGGGTTCGGATCGATGATCGATAGAAACCCAGGCTGGACTTCTTCTTGCGGCGCATCCCAGCACCCGACGGCCAAACGGTGCGTTGGCGGAGCCTTGGCGCTCAGATCGCGCATCCCGATGCCGAGGGGCGGATCGCCCGGATCGAGATCGGCGAACTTCTTCAATTCGGCCGTCAGCTCCTCGATACTTCTTCTTGTCCTCGCCCTTCAGCGCTGGCAGCAGCGTCTTATCGTCGATGCTCAGATAAGGCTTGGCCTTGTAGTACATCTGCCACTCAAACGGATTCCGTTCCGCGGCGGGCTTGGCGATGACGTCCTGGATTTCTTGCGGATACTTGTCGACGAATTCCTTTAGGATGCTCTGCTTCTTCGGCTCGAGCAGCGCCGCGATCTGATCGCGAACGGGCTTAGTTTTCTCTTCCCACGCTGCCTTGCGCGCGCGATACTGCGCCATCTGCTCGGGCCCAATCATCGGGATCTCGTCGTCGGCCGCCGTGTTGGCGAAGAAGGCCTGAAGCCGGTAGTAGTCGGTGTGGAGAATGGGATCGAACTTGTGCGTATGGCAGCGCGCGCAACCGTAGGTCATGGCCAGGAACGTCGCCCCTACCGTGTCGGTGACGTCGTCCAGGATTTCCTGGCGGCGCTGCATCAGATTGCGGGCGTTGCTTTCGTCCGGATAGTGCCGGTTGAACGCCGTTGCCACTCGCGCTTCGGGATCATTGGGCCACAACTCGTCGCCCGCGAGTCTGTTCTTTGATGAACCGATCGTACGGCTTGTTGTCGTTGAACGCCTTGATGACATAATCGCGATAGCGCCAGGCATTCGGGCGCGTCTCGTCGCTCTTGAAGCCTTCGCTTTCGGCGTAGCGCGCCAGATCCAGCCAATGCCGCGCCCAACGCTCGCCATAGTGCGGAGACGCGAGCAGCCGGTCCACAACTTTTTCGTAAGCGTTGGGCGACTGGTCGTTCACGAACGCGTCGACTTCTTCAGGCGTCGGCGGCAGACCGATCAGGTCGAAGCTGATCCGTCGGAGGAGTGTGATCCGATCTGCGGGAGGAGCGGGCTTCAGACCTTGGCTCTCCAACTTGGAAAGGATGAACTGATCGACGGTGGTGGCCACCCAGGCGGTGTCGCGCACGGTCGGCGGAGCCGTCCGATGCACGGGCTGAAAGGCCCAGAACTTGCGCTGCGCCGGTGTGAAGGGATCCTTCACCGCGACGTTATTATTTGCCGCGCCAGCACCTAGCTGGCAGAGGGCAACTCCGAGGAAAACCGGCCCGAGCAACCGGGTTCGTGGCCGCATTTGGCCTCCCTTTTTAGTTCTATTTAGTATGCCTGAATACTCGCCGCCGAGCAAGGCGAGCGACCCACTGAGTATCGCTTGCGGCGCTTTGTTAAACTGAGGCCTAAGGTACATGAAGAACCAGCGCTGGATAGCGGGCATCCTCGCGTTGACCATCGTCTGCGGCATCGCAGCCGCCAAAAAGAAAAGGAAGAAGGACGAAGAACCCGTCACCCAAAGTCTGCCGATGCTGCAGGATCCCCCATCGGCAGTGGCGACGGACTCCGAGCGCCTCGAGTTCCGAGTTGCGCCACTTTCGGCCAAAGGCCTGCTATCGCAGCAGGTGCGGGATGGGTTGAAGGCTTTGATTCACGAGGCTCACGGTGCGCCCATCGTCAAAATTCGAGCCTTTGTCGCCGGCACGGGCGACATGCGGCGAGTGCAGACCATCGTCAGCGAGCTATTCACGGAGAAGAGACTTCCCCTGCCTGCGCTCAGCACCGTACAGGGTGGTGCGTTACCCGGCGAGGGCGTACAAGTGGCGCTCGAATCCATCGCCGCTCAGAAGAAGGCCGTAAATCCGCGAGGCCTGGCGTTGATTTCAGGGCAGGCCGCGCCAACTATCGACAAATCGGTGGAGCAGATCCGGACTGCTCTCACCGGGCTCAACGTGACCAGCGGGCGAGTCTTGCAGGCGACTTGTTTCGTGAGCACCCTGGATGGATACACAAACGCCCGGCAGATAGTCTCGAATGCATTCCCGTCGGCGGCGGTCGACTTCGTACAAATGCGACGTGTACCGGTGCGAACACCGGTGGAGTGTGAGGCTGTCGCGGCACTGGAGCGGCCGGTGCCGGACCGGGTGGAACTGATGAATCCGCAGGGTTTGCAGAAGTCGCCGAACTATACGCAAGTCGCGCTGGTGGGGCCTGGCCGCCTGGTGATCACCGGGACCCAACTCGGATTCGGATCCGCAGAAGCGGATGTGAGGCTGGCATTTGAGCGCCTCCGAAAGGCCCTGGAATCGCAGCGCGCCGATTTCAAGGATGTTGTGTATTCGCGTATCTACCAGGTCTCGGATGATATTACCGAGAAGGTAGGCACCGGGCGCTTCGAGTTCTTCGATAAGACTCGCGCGCCGGCGAGTACCCTGCTGCCTTTTGAGTCACTGCCGTCTCTGGATGCCTCCTTCGCCGTCGAAGTGATTGCCGCCTCCCGGTAGTATCCTCGGTAAGTGCCCGTCAACACTCCTACTCACCACACCCGTCAGACCGTTCAGGAGTTGCACGAACTGGAGGAGCGACTCAGGGCGGGAGGCGGTCCGGCGAAGGTCGACAAACAACATCGGGACGGTAAGCTGACGGCGCGGGAGCGGATCACCACCCTGCTCGATGTCGAATCGATGTTCCTCGAAATCGGGCTCCTGCTGGCTTACGACCAGTACGATGGACAGGCGCCCGGAGCCGGAGTAGTCACCGGGATTGGCAGCATCGAAGGGCGCCCGACCGTCGATCGTCGCCAACGATGCCACCGTCAAAGCCGGCGCGTGGTGGCCGGAAACCATCCAGAAGATTTTGCGCGCGCAGGAGATCGCGATGCGCAATCGCATTCCGATCGTATACCTGGTGGACTCGGCCGGCGTGAATCTGCCGTATCAGGACGGCATTTTTCCCGGCCAATATGGAGCGGCGCGCATTTTCTACTACAACTCCCTGATGCGGCGAAAGCTTCGTGATCCCGCAGATCGCGGCGGTGATGGGTCCATGCATCGCGGGCGGCGCATATCTGCCCGCGTTGAGCGATGTCATCATCATGGTCGAAGGTACCAGCTTCATGGGGCTGGGCGGACCGAATCTGGTGAAGGGCGCGGTGGGCCAGGTGGTGGATTCGGAATCGCTGGGCGGCGCCACCATGCACACCACCATCAGCGGCGTGGCGCACTACACGGCCTGAATGATAACGAGTGTCTGGAAATCATTCGCCAGAAGATCCGCGAGTTACCATCCGCTCCCGAGCGGCCGCAAGGCAGTCGAACCCCCGGAGCCCGTCGAGGGCTTGTACGAACTGCTGCCTGCCGATCATCGCAAGCCGTACGAATCGAGGAGATTATCGAGCGCATATTCGATGGAGACGACTTCCTGGAGTTTCAACCGGAGCATGCGCCCGAAATGCTTTGCGCGAACGCTCGGCTGAGCGGCCGTCCCGTGGCTGTGATGGCGAACCGCCGCGGATTCCACAAGACCTCCGGGGGCCCGCGCATTGGCGGCATCATCTACACCGAATCCGCGCGAAAGGTGGCGTATTTCGTCGAAAACGCAGAGCGTCTGAACCTGCCGCTGATTTACCTGCAGGACGTCTCGGGATTCATGGTGGGCGTGGACGCGGAGGCCGGGGGCATCATCCGGGCGGGCGCGGAGATGGTGGAGAGCATGGCTTGCGCGACCGTTCCTAAAATCACGCTCACCATCAATCACGCCAGCGGCGCCGGATATTATGCGATGGCGGGCCAGGGCTTCGATCCGAATTTCACGTTCGGCTGGCCGACGGCGCGTATCGGCGTTATGGAAGGCGATTCGGCGGTGCAGGCCATCTTCGGGCCGGAGCTCGACAAACTAAAGGCTTCCGGGCAGCCGGCTCCCGCGGAACTGGAGGAACGTATAACCAGGACGCGAGCGGATTATGATCGCTGGCTGGATGCAAAGTTCGCCGCTGCGCGAGGTCACGTGGACGCCCTCATCGATCCGGTGGAGACCCGCCGGATACTGAGCTTCGCGCTGGATATCTGCGGATATGCGGACAATCGCAGCCACCGTGCGTTAGAAACGTTGTGAGCCGGTGGCGCTGGATTCAAAGTGCCCCGATGTGGCCGTCACGAGTGCCTGGCCGGCTTCGCCATGACCGGTCCGGTACCCCAATCCTCCTCAGTGAACGACCGCCCCTGGCCCAACGGGGGATCCACCTCCTTGATCGTCATCTTTACTTTGCCCTCCGATACGGTCGCCTGGACATGGTGAAAGAACCAACCGTCCTCGAATCCCTTCCCGCGTAGATGCCCGCCGGAACTGCCCACCATCAGGTACGTTGTGCCTCCGCGCTCAAATCGCGCGAATTTGTGGGCGTGCCCGCTCACGATATAGTGCACGTGGTATTTGACAGCGAGGCGGTGCAAAGGAAAATCGCCGCCCAGCATCACGGGAATCAGCCACGACGGCCGGTGGAAGAATACGAGCTTCAGCGGCCGGTTCTGGTTCTTTTCGAGATCGGCCGCCAGAAACTGCATCTCACTATCGGCTAGCGACTCGCTCTCGCTGTTATCCAACACAGTGAAATGCGCGCTCCCGTAATCGAAGCTGTAGTGTGGCGGGCGTTTCGTCTCGCGTTCGTATATCCGGCGCGAGCGCTCGGACCAAATGTCGTGATTGCCGGGCGTGAAATAGAGAGCGTACCGCCGGTACTTCGCAAACAGGGGCTTCAGCGCGGTCCATTCCTGTAGAGCTGTCGCGTCGCTGCCGCCCTGGATGGTGTCGCCGACGTTGATCACCATATCCGGGCGCCACGCATCCACCTCGCGCCAGACCTGCTCGTAGATTCCTCGCTGGGTGGAGCCCGTACGGTCGCCGATGATTGCGAAGCGAAAATCCCCGCCGGCTCCACTGCCGATCGAACCGCATAGCAAGCCTAGGCCTACGACGGCGAAAACACAGGTCCGAACCGAGCCAATGCGCATGCCTGGATTGTCGCAGACTGATCGAGAACATCGCGAACACACACCCACTAGAGTCCGTGGGGAACGGTGTCGCCGCGGTTCGCGATCTCCTCGATCAGGGGGTGCTGTGGACTCTTGTGCCTCTCGGCTTTTATATTCTCTTCACAGGCCTGGACGACCTGTTTATCGACGTTGTTTGGTTCTACTTTTCACTGCGGGGCATGTTCTTCGGACACCCTCGCGTGGCGCTACCGAGCGAAAAGGAGCTCGCCGCCAATCCGGAGAAGAGGATTGCGATCTTCGTGCCGTTATGGCACGAACACCAGGTTATCGGCCAGATGCTTTCGTACAACATCGCCGCGATCCGGTATCAGAGCTATGACTTTTTCGTAGGCGCTTACCCCAATGATGCGCCGACGCTGGACGCCGTACAAGCAGCTGAAGCCCGATTCCCGAATGTGCATCTGGCCGTGTGTCCTCACGACGGACCAACCTCCAAAGCGGATTGCCTGAACTGGATCTATCAACGCATGCTGTTGTTCGAGGAAAGCAGCAGCGTCCGATTCGAAGTCATGATGACGCACGACGCGGAAGACATCATTCATACGGATTCGCTGCGGTGGGTAAATCACTTTAGCGATCAGTATGGCTTTGTGCAGATTCCAGTGCTCGCGCTTTCGACTCCGCCGCTGAATTTCACTCATGGCGTGTACTGTGATGAATTTGCGGAGTTCCAAACACGCGATCTGCCGGTGCGGAACTTCCTGGGCGGCTTTCTGCCTTCCGCGGGCGTTGGAACCTCCTATTCACGAGAGGCGCTCGAAGCTCTTGCCAACTCGGCGTCTAATCGTGTTTTCGAGCCGGTCTGCCTCACGGAAGATTACGAGAATGGTTACCGGCTGCACGCGCTCGGCATCCGCCAACTGATCGTTCCAATTACGTTCCGGGGTACCTTCGTTGCCACCCGCGAGTACTTTCCGCGGCGCATGCGGGCCGCTATACGCCAAAGGACCCGCTGGACCACGGGCATTGCACTCCAAGGCTGGGAGCGACATGGATGGGGCGATTCCGGCCAACTGTACTGGCTTTGGCGCGACCGTAGGGGCCTGCTCGCAAATCCTATTAGCTTAATGACCAACGCAGTGTGCGCATACGCGATCTCAACCCAGATCTGGCAACGGATCAGCCCGCCACCGTATCTACTACAGGTTCTCGCCGCTACTTTGGCCCTGCAACTGATCCGGACCTGTGTTCGCATCGGCTGCACCGCCCGTGTTTATGGCTTCGCGTTCAGCCTGCTGTCGCCGGCGCGCGTGGTGGTGGCCAACATCATCAATTCCACGGCTGTGGTGAAGGCGATCTATCGCTACACTCGGGCGCGGATCCGCGGCGAGGCGCTGGTCTGGGTCAAGACCGAGCATGCCTATCCGTCGCGAGCAGCGTTAGTCCACCAGCGCCGGCTCCTTGGCGAAATCCTGATCGGATCCGCGTACCTTCAAGCAGAAGATCTCGAGGCGGCGATCGCCACCAAGCCTGCCGCGTTGCGCCTTGGCGAGCATCTCATTGCGATGGGCAAGCTCAGCGAAGAGGATCTTTACGAGGCTCTCAGTCTGCAGCAACAACTTCCCCTTGCCACGGTCGACGCCAGGACCGTTCCGTTAAGAGTGGCGCGGGCACTGCCGGCGCATGTCGCGGCGCAGTGGAAAGTGCTGCCGTTCCGCATCGAATCCGGACGCTTGGACGTTGCAAGCCCGGAGCTGCCGGTGGATGCGATGGAACGGGCACTGCGCGGGCATACTGCGCTGGAAGTCCGGTTTCACCTGATTACGCCCATGCGATACCGCGAATTGCAGCAGCGATCAGTGTGAGACTCCCTGCGCCGCGCACCTTGCCGGCAAACCTTCGATAGACACATATGGTGTAAGCCAGAGCGAGCAGCATTCCTGGTATCCACCACGCCAGCGGCACTTTCAGTCCGTATTCGGCGGGAGCGGTGTTGAATATCGTGAGCCCGAGAGCCTGGTTGACATCGACGGCAGCACATACGGAACACCCCGGGATGCGGCGCTGCTCGATAGGCCGGCGATATAGGCGCATGAAGCAAAGAACGCTTTGAAATCGTTTTTGAAGAGTCGGGCTCCGGCCAGGCCGACCAGCGCGGCGGCGGGAAAGGTAGGCATCGTTTGGTTCGCGGTCGCGATACTCACCGATAACGACCGTGATCTCGTTCCGATTGCAGCCGCAGATCTGGAAAAATTTTCAGGCGCACCCCTGGGGATGGGCCGCGCTTTGCTCTGGTGTTGAGATCGCCTTCGGTCTTGTAGACCACTCACAGCGCCCCATGCAGGCTTAATGTCGCGAGCGCAAGAATCCGCCACCAGCCCGGTATACCAGTCGAGGGTGCCGGGCTCGGCGCCGGTTGAAAGTCGCTCCGCAGCGGCAGGAAGAAGTCGCCGCCGGGATCCAGCCGAACGCCGCGGATGACGTTACCCAGGGCCGCGCCAAACTGGATGCTACAGTCCTGGGAACGCGAAGTAGAGGCTTCCTCCGCCTGCCTTCAGCCACACCTCTTGCATACGGGTCCGACAGTGCGCAACACCATGCGCGGTTCGGCGTCGGTCGAACCCATCCAGAACGAAGTAGCCGGTGATCAACAGTGCGGTGAAACAAAACCAGATGGTTCCGAGCATGTGAATCACGCCGTAGTCCCGGCGCCCGCATAGGAGTAGATCGCGGTGACGGTTATGAATAGTGTGCCCAGGCCCACATGGTGTGGAAACCGTAGTAGAGAAGGGCATGTTGTCCCGTCACTGCTCGCGCGGGAATTCGTTGAGCCCCTTTAGTTCCGCGGACCAGCCGCCGTAGGTGATGAAACTGAGTACGTTGTGTATGACAAAAGGATTGTCGACCGCTGTTTGTTCACATCAGGCTGGCCCATGATGGCCATGGGGGTTTCGAACAGGCTCTCGGTCGCGGCCAGCGTGGGCTGCTGCTATTTGGCGCTTCTTCCCTTGGCCATCCCCCGTCGGGAACAGCAGCAGCGGAGCCGCCATGAAGGCGGCGATGACTCCGATTCGGACGAAGGTCCGCCCATACTCGCGATGCATGCTCTCACCCCGGATCTCGCCTTTGAGGCCGGTGGTATCCTACCGGATGCTGCATCCACGCATCTGTGGCGACGATGAAGAATCCCGAAAGCCACCATCCCAACCACACTGCAAAACCGCCGCGCCCCAGTGGCCCCATCGCCCGAGGCTTTTCTCCCAGAATAAGAAGGTGGATTCCAAGAAGAATGAAAATATCCCCTCCATAGCGAGTGTCTGGCCGATGACACCGCCGGCGGCCGGGAGAACCACGGCCAGTTCTTCCGAACTGGAACTCAATGGGGATACCGGTAACGATCCCGATAGCGAAGTTGTTGGCGAAGATCTTGCCCCAGAAACGGGCTGCGTTATCGTAGCGCTCGTTTCCAGTGCGGATCGCCATCGTCTTGAGCCCAGAATCAGCAGGGCGAGGCTAATCGTCAACTGCGGAAATAGATTATGAAAGGTGATGGTGAGAGGCGAAGTAAAGGCGATGTAGGGCGAGAGCTGAGTCCATCGCTACCTCGCGACGGCCACCCGTACCTGACGCTTCCCGCTGGTGAGTTCCAACAGCAGTTTACCGTCGGGTTGAGTTACTCCCTGACCGGAATACGCCTCCACGCCTTGCTCCGCTTGGACGCCGGTTAATCGCAGCCGTCCACCCGCAGTGAGTTCAAAGTCCCCGCTCATGGACCCTAGTTCGACGTCAGGCGACAACGTCAGGCCGGCCCCATTGAACGTGCCTGTGGCCGCCGCGTTAGTTAACAGGGCAGGACCGAGTCCTCGCGTATCGCCGGTTCCTTCGATGCTCAGCCTGCCGCCGCGATACTCGACGTGTTCGATCCTGCCTTCAAAACGATAGTCTGGTGCTGACCCGGTCAAATTGATAGCCACTTGTCCCGAAGCCCGCGCATCGCCCTGGCGAGCGTCAATTGCGCTGAGCCGCACCGAGATCCCATCCCAAAGCAGCCGCAGCCTGCCCACGTTCCAGATTTGATCCACCAAGGACAGCCGCTCAATCCGGATGGCCGCTTCGAGATGCCGCAACTGCAGCCATTCGGGAATCGGGGCGGCTTTCAGGCGAAAGCGCGCCAGGAATCCGGCATCGCGTCGGAGCGTAGAGAGAAACCAACGTTCGAGCTCCGCTGGGTCTACGTCATCGATATCCAATTTCGCTCGATCGGGCCGGCCATCCCGATCGCGGCGGTACTCGCCGCTGATGTGAGCGCTTCCCACTCGCGCTTTTAATTGGGTAACGGCTATCTTCGGACCATCCACTTCAACAAACGCGGAGATGATACGCACCGGGGCCGAGATGCCGTCGAGCTCCAAACGCGCTCCATGCAACTCGAACGCGCCGGACCATGCCGAATCCACCTCGTCCCGGTTGTACTTCACCCAGCCCCGCCAAGTGCCGTCCTGACACGCTTCGAGGAGCGGAATAGCCCCCGCTCCAAGCACCCGGCCGGAGCCGGTCCGCAGATCCTGCACCTTCATCCCGCGTGTCTGGATTTCGATGTTGGCCGCCCCGGTTCGCGCATCATAGGATCCCTGGACCTCCGCCGTTTGACCATCGCTGAGAGCGACAGTGGCCGGTCCGATCTGCACACTGTTGCCGGCGATCACGAACTCGGCGCTGCGAACATCCAAGGGCGGCGCCTGTTGGAGCCGCAGGGACGATTCCCGTATGGCGAAGCGACCCTGCACTCCTCCAGGGCGCGAGTATCCGATGAGGCCGGAGACCTTCCCATCGGCGGAGAATCCGTCGGGTAGAGCGGCGCCCATGTGGCGCGCCACTTCCAGGAATCCGGAGATGGGAGCTTCCTTGACTTCAAGCATGGCCGCCCACTTTGGGTCCGAAAGATAATCGCTAACCCGGAAGCGAAGCAGGAATGGGATTCGCGGCTCCTGCTCCCGATTAGTTTGCAAGTCAATGCGCTGCGCCATCAAATCCGCCGTGCCTTGGTAGTTCAGGTCCCAACCGCCGCTCTTCGGTGGAATCATGTCCCACCGGTGAACGTCTTCGACGCGCAGTTGTCCGGAGAACTTCAGCTTCTCGATGGGTCCAGCGATATGCGCCCGCGACGCGACCATTCCGTGAACCCCGATGGGATGGCCTTCCACCAGGCGGACCAGCTCAGAGAGGCCGCTGCGCTCCAGCTCAATGTTAGCGTCCAGCTCGCCGGGGCCATCCGGAATTCGCTTCCAAACTCCGCGCCCCAGCAATCGTCCGAAGTTTTGCGCCGCTTGATCGGTGCGCGCGGGCTGTCCGGAGAAGCGGACGTCAAGCCGGTCCACACTGAGCGGGTTTACATCCAGGTCGGAGTCGCTCAGATAGAAGATGGTCTTATAATCGCCGAATTTGAAGTTGATCCTGCCGGCTCGCACCTGGATGGACGGAAACTGCTGTGCAGCCGAGGCTCGCGCCGATGCGTCTCGCAACAACAACTGAAAATTCCACACTCCGTCGCCGGCCTTGGCCAGGTTCACGGTGGGATTGTTGAGGCGCAAGTTGGAGAAGGCAAGACGCCGCGTCCACAACGTCGTGAGACGCACGCGGGCATTCAGACTCTGCACGTACGCCAGCGGCTCGATCCCGATCCTTGGATCATCCTGAATGGTGACCTCCTCGACGGTGAAGCCGGGGCCGGTAAGCAGGTTGAAGCGAACCTTTTTGGCCGTCACCTTGCGATTCAGCGCCGACTCGAGAGCAGTCTGAATACGCTCGCGATAGCCCTCCGCGTCGATGTAGGGTACGGCTATACCAACCAGCAGAATGAAGGCCAGCGCGAGTCCTACATAGCGCGCTAGCTTCATCGGAGTTGCTCGTAGTCAGCGGGCGTATCGACGTCCATTAGAATGCCCGGATCGTCGACCTCGGCATACGAGATGTCGCGCTCATGCCGGCGCACTACCTCACGCGCTTCTGCCTCCGGGGGTAAGGCAAGAAATTCCGGAATCAATTCGTGCGAGACCAGCACCGGATGTCCCCGCCGTCCGCCGTGCCGGGGGATGCGGAGTAGCTCCCCGGACCAGCCGGTGATCACGCGTTCGACGGTGGTTTGCCGGATCGCCGGGTAATCCACGGGCGTAAACACCACCGCCCGGGCGGATTTGTTTACCGCCGCCAGGCCGCACTGCAGTGAACTCAGCATGCCTCGCTCCGGAGCGGGGTTCATTATTACGCGGGCTCCTTCGACCAGAGATTGCTGGCTGGAAACGACGAGCACGTCTTGACAATACACCCGGAACAAACGAATGAGCCGTTCCAGAAAGGTCTCGCCGCGATAGCGAAGCAGCGCCTTGGCGCTGCCCATCCGGGTTGACGAACCAGCGGCGAGGATGATGCCCGCGATCAGGCGGTCATTCACTTCAACAGAGCCCGGAGGGAATCGTGGGCGAAGATCGATTTAGACGCGGATCGCCAGTTCCCGCCCGGCTGGCGGCGAACCGCGATCATCTCGGCAACCACGGAAACCGCGATCTCCTCCGGCGTAATAGCGCCGATTTCCAGGCCCATGGGGGCATGCACGTTCTCGAACGACTCGCGCGGCATCCCCTCTTTTTCCAGTTCCTTCACTACCGCGATGGTCTTGCGCTTGCTCCCAATCATCGCGATGTAGCGGGCCTGGCTAGTGACGGCCCAGCGAAGAACCCGCATGTCGTCGCGGTGCCCGCGAGTGACGATGACGATATAGCTGGAGGAGTTGATCAGCAGCTTAGGGAACACGTCTTCGTATTCCTCGGCGAAAATCTCATCGGCTTCCGGAAAGCGGTCGCGGTTGGCGAACTGCTCGCGATTATCGATCACTACGGTTGCGAATCCGGCGATATTGGAGATCTTCGAAATAGACTTGGAAACGTGTCCAGCGCCGAAGATAAAGGCGCGCGGGTAGGGGATTACAGGCTCGATGAACACATTCAATTGGCCTCCGCAGATGAGACCGTTATCGTACGCCGCATCCTGCCCGAGGTTGAAGTTGAGATGGCGCGGCTTCTCGGTTTCCATCACCTCGCGCGCGGTATTCCAAACCTCAGCCTCCACGCATCCGCCGCCGATGGTGCCCGCGATAGAGCCATCTTCCCGGATCAGCATCTTGGCGCTTTCAAAACTTGGGATAGAACCGTTGACCTGGACGATTGTCGCGATCGCACACTTCTGCCCCAATTTGCGAAGGCGAACCAGTTCCTCGTAGATGTCCACTTACTGCAATTATATCCGCTTGACCACTTGGATCAGTTGCCTGAACACCGGCCTGTGTCGCACTATCTTACTTGGACCACCAAACAAGATCCTGCCCAACCAGGCGGCAATTCGTCCTGGGTGCGGCCGCTGCTCCGCTTTTCGCGCAGAAGCGATCCACCGCTCCGCCGAATGTGTTACTCATCATTGCGGACGATCTGGCTTCCTGGATGGTCGGCTGTTACGGGAACCGCGAGATTCGCACGCCCAATATTGACGCCCTGGCTCGCGGAGGGACTCGGTTCATCAACAACTATGTGTGTACGCCGATCTGTTCGCCCAGCCGCGCCACGCTCTTCACCGGCCGCACGCCCATGCAGCACGGCATTCAGGATTTCCTGACGGACAGGCCGATCGAGACCCCGCCCCAAGGGCAACTCGCCCCGCCGGCATCCTTTTCAAGCGAGGTCATGCTCTCCGACATCTTAGCCGCGCAGGGCTACCGGTGCGGCTATACCGGAAAGTGGCACATGGGATCCGATCAGACACCCCAGCACCAGTTCGACTATTGGTATTCGATGCTGGGCGGATCAACAACTTATCAAAACCCGCGGATGAGCTTCAATGGCCAACTCGTCGACGAGAAAGGTTACCTTGCGGATCTCATCACACAGCGCGCTAACCGGTTCCTGGAGAACCAGAAAGCAGACCGACCGTTCTTCCTGGTGGCCAGTTACTTCAACCCGCATACGCCATACGAGGGGCATCCGCAGAAGTATTACGACATGTACGCGAACACGAAGTTCGATACCGTGGGTTGGGAGCGCGCGGCCCCCAACGCTTTGCGGGAAAAGGATTATCTCAAGGACATCGTGGGCAACATCCGCAAGTGCGCGGCAGCCACTACGGCCCTGGACGACCAGATTCCCGTGTTATTGGCCAAACTGCAGGAGCGCGGGCTTAGGGACAACACGCTGATTCTCTTCGTGGGGGATAACGGATACCTGTTGGGGCGTCACGGTCTGTGGAGTAAGGGATTGGCATCCGACCCCATCAACATGTACGAAGAAGTGATGCAGGTCCCGATGATTTGGAATTGGCCCGGCAAGGTGCCGGTTCAATCGTCACGGCCGGAGCTGGTCAGTTTCTACGATGTGCTCCCGACCGTGTGCGATGCCACGGGCGCCGCTCCGCCGCCAGGCCGGAATCTCTGTGGAAAAAGTTTTCTCCCGGTGCTGACAGGCAAGACGATGCCGAAAAGGCAGCCTTGGCGAAACCTGGTCTTTGGGCACTTCCGGAACACGGAGATGGCCCGCGATACTCGCTTCAAACTGGTACAGCGAAATGATGGCAAAGGCCCCAACGAGCTATACGATCTCCGCACCGACCCTCGCGAGAAGGTGAATCTTTACGACAATCCCCGCTTCGTCACGGCTCGCGATCATTTGGCCGTTGAACTGGGCACGTGGAAACGGCAGTATTCGAGCTAGGCTGTCGTCTTCCGGCGCGATGCGAACTTTGACCGGAACTTCTGGACTTTCGGCTCCACCACGACCTGGCAGTAAGGCTGGCGGGAATTGTTCTGGAAGTATTCCTGATGATATCTCTCCGCCACATAGAACTCCGGGGCGGGCTCGACCTGCGTCACGATAGGGTCGGACCAGATAGGCGCTATTTCCCGAATCACCTGCCGCGCAGTGGCCTCCTGTTCCGGCGAATGATAGAAGACAACGGACCGGTACTGCGTACCGACGTCGTTCCCCTGGCGGTTCATGGTAGTTGGATCGTGGATGGTGAAGAACACCTCGAGAAGGTCGTGGTACGAGATCACATCAGGGTCGAAGATGACGCGGACAACTTCCGCATGGCCGGTGGCGCCCGAACAGACCTGTTCGTAAGTCGGGTTCTCCCGCCGTCCACCGGCATAGCCGGATTCGACCGACTTGACGCCCTGCAACTCATCGAACACCGCTTCGAGACACCAGAAGCAGCCTCCTCCGAGAGTCGCTATTTCATCTGACATAAATCATCTCGTCCCATTGTGGCAGGTGGTCTCTCGGGACGGCACAAATTTTCCAGACAGGCTAAGGAAGATTCTCCAGCGTCTATGGAGCTCGGTGATGTGCCGTTCCATGGCAAGCTCTTCGGAACCATTTTCGCGACTCTGGGCGGATCTGGCTACCGATGGTTCCGAATGCCGCGTTCGATCTGACCGCCGTCGCGATTATCAAGCCAGATCACTTGGGGACCTCGGTCAACATCTTCTCGAACTTTTTCCGCTGCTCGTCGTCCAGGAGCTCCATAATCTTGCCCTTGCCGGTAGCTCGGACGTCATCGAGTTGATCCTGGACGCTTTGGTAGTAGCTCTTATAGTCGTCGAGAATGGCGGACATCTCTTGGCTTTGTTTGGGAGAGAGGTTCAAGTCTTTGCGGCAGCGGTCGATGAAAATCTTCGCGGCATTGGGGTCCTTCCACGAGGACGAGGTCGCGCTGGGGTGCAGTCGCCGATGCAGATCCCAGCGCATACTCAGCGCTCCCGTAAAGGCTCCTGCGACAAACACCATCAAGAGCGTGGTCAGGACTTTGGGATTCTGCCACGAGGCGCGTTCCGCAACGTGCATCCTTACTGCTCCGGCGATTGCCGATACGCCGCCAGGTTCGCTAGAACGGTGGCACGATCCTGGTCCTGATCGTGACCGAGGACCACCTGTCCGGGCTCATCCTCGCCTGGAAGAACGATGGTGCGCGCCGTATTCGGAGCGCTGCCGGGGTTACCAGGCTCCGAGCCGACCAAATACAATCCCATCAGGATCGCGAGCGCCGCGGAAGCCATCGCCAGGCGGCGGCCAAAGGCCTGCTCTAGAAAGATGCTCCAGATCGAGGACTGGCGTTGCACATCGATACGTTCGATGACGCGGGCGTAGAAGCCAGGCCGGGACTCGAAGTCCCCCGGACTCCTCAGCACCCGCAACAACGTCGATTGCGCCTTCAGTTCGGCAACCTCCTGGCGGCATTCTTCGCACTCCAGAAGGTGGATTGTAAACTGCCGGGGCAGACTCTCCGACCCAGCGAGATAGTCTTCCAGGTTTACTTTCACCGGCTCGTGCATCGTTCCTTCCCTCAGTCCTGACAACTAGTTCGCGGATCTTTTTTGTGTTTTCGTCCGCTCTTCTTTGTACGTTCGCCCGTTAGTCCGGGCGCTTCTTTGCGATTCTATGGGCCGCTTTCAGAAGTTTCTGACGCGCCCTGAACAGCTTTACTTTTATCGTATTTTCGTTCATCCCGGTCATCCCGGACAACTCTTCCACCGAGTGACCCTCAACCTCTTTCAGCAGGATCAGGTTCCGGTCTTCGTCCGAAAGCCGGTCCAGCAGCTTGAGTACCAGATCGCGCTTCGCTAGGGTCTCATCGATTCCGGGCCCGGACTGTACTGACGATCCGGTGTTCTCCATTTGCAGCGCATCTTCTTCCGAGAAGTCGCTCTCGTAAACGAGCTTACGTACGCGCTTTTTGCGAAGGTAGTCGTAGCACTCGTTGACGGTGATTTTGTAGATCCAGGTGAGCAGCGAACTGCGAAAATCGAAGTTTTGGATGGAAAAATAGATCTTAGCGAAAACCTGCTGCGCGATATCCTCAGCATCGTTGCGATTGCGGAGAATCCCATAGATAATGGAGAAAACCTTCGCTTGATAGCGCTCCACGATCTCGCGAAACGCCATCTCGTCTCTCGCCTGAACGCGTTTTACGAGAGATGCTTCTTCGCTGTTCTTGTGATCCACGCGAGCTTTAGCCCGAGACTGATCGCTCGTGGCGGGAAATGGAAGCACGCCGGTCAAGCCGTTCATACATTCTCACCGACGTGCCTGGGAGCATCGAGGTTTCAATCACTTATAAGGGAGTGCAACGCAAACTTCATTACACTTCAAGCAGAAGGCTCCGAGCAGAGCGATCCAGCCCAAGGTTAACAGATTTCAGAGACGCGACGGGATCGATCGTCATCCAACGCAGTGGAAACAATACCGCTAACCGGTGTAAGATCGAAATAGCGGATTTTAGATTCTGGAGAAATACAAATGGTTCAATTGACCCCGGTGGCCGTCAACAAGGTGAAGGAGATCCTCGATACGCAGGAGCCGAAGCCGACCGGTTTGCGCATTGCGGTGGTGGGTGGGGGGTGCTCCGGGTTTAGCTACTCGATGGCCTTCGAGAATACTCCGAACCGCCTGGACAAGACCTATACCTACGACGGCCTGAAGATTTTCGTCGATCAAGCCAGCCTGTTGTACTTGGACGGGGTGGAAGTCGACTTTGTGGAATCGATCGAAGGCTCCGGCTTCAAGTTCAACAACCCCAACGTGAAATCCACCTGCGGCTGCGGCAGCTCGTTCAGCGCGTAGCCGGTAAGTAGAAATCGGGGCCAGGGGCAGCAGACGCCCCTACCCCTTGCAGTTCCTACCCCTCCCCGGTCAGTTTATACCTCGTAGGCTCAAGCCTTCGCTCGCCATGGGAACCCTCCGTCGCCCGCCTCCGGCCACTGGCGTAACTTAATATAATCGCAACAAGCAAACAAAAGCTTTGGTGCGGTCATCTGCACCCTCGAAGTCTACGTCTCCAGGAATGAGGTGTTATGCGAGCCTTGACGCTCAGGGTATCCTTCTTTGTACTAGCGGCCGTGCTCATCGCCTTCCATGCAGGGGCGTCTGCGCAGACGCTGTACGGATCTCTCACCGGCAATGTCACCGACAGTACCGGTGCTAGCGTGCCCAACGCGAAAGTTGAGGCCCTGAACGTCGCCACCGGAATCGCCAAGCAAGCCGCAACCGACGATCGCGGGGCGTTCTCGATATCCGATCTGCAAGCCGGCACCTATAAGGTGACCGTCTCGGCGCCGTCCTTCGGTAGCCGGGTGCAGGAAGGAGTAGTCATTGACGCCAACACGGTGTTCCGGCTCAATGTGGCGCTCCAGGTGTCGCAAATATCGGAGAGCGTCACCGTTGCCGCGAATGCCGTTACCCTGCAAACTGATCGCGCTGATGTAAACAACCAGATCAGGTCGACGCAGCTCAGCAATCTTCCGATGATCTCCTCGGAAGGCCGGAATTTCCAGGCGCTGTATAAGCTGATCCCTGGCTTTTCACCCCCGGCCGAACTCCACTCGGATGCAGGCAATCCGCAACGCTCGATGGGGACCAACGTCAACGGGATGACGTACTCCAACAACAATACGAAGCTGGACGGGGCCACCATCAGCTATCCCTGGCTGCCGCATATCGTCGCGTACTTGCCGCCCGCCGAGGCCGTGGAAGCAGTGAACATCGTAAGCAACAGTTTCGACGCGGAGCAGGGGATGGCCGGCGGCGCCGCCGTGAACGTATCCATCAAGTCCGGCACCAACCAATATCACGGCTCCGGTTGGGAGTACCACACGAACAGCGACCTGAAAGCCCGCGAGTACTTCTACTGCCTGTACTCCTGCACCGGGGACCCGAACCGGGCGCCGAAGAACATTCTGAATCAGTTCGGCGGCATGTTCGGCGGCCCGATTATCAAAAACAAGCTGTTTATCTTCGGCGATTGGGAACGCACGGTGCGGCGGCAGACGGCCTCCGCAGGACGCACGGTGCCGACGGCGGCTTTGATCAAGGGCGACTTCAACGGAACGGGAGCCCAGATTTATGACCCGGCGACCGGCAACCCCGACGGTACCGGGCGTACGTTATTTCCGAACAATCAGATTCCGCTGACGCGAATCGATCCCGCGGCGGCCTACATGGCAAATTTGATTCCACAGCCGAACCAGACCGTATTTCCGAACAACTATCTGGCCACTGGCACCTATCAATTTAATCGCGACAACGTGGATATCAAGGTCAATTACAATCCAACCGGCAACGCGTCGATCTTCGGCCGCTACAGCATTTCGCCCAGCAATATATTCGATCCTCCATCGCTCGGAGCGGCCGGCGGCGACGCAACCAATGGAGGTCAGCCCGGCCATGCGCCCGGACGAGTGCAGAGCGCCTCTGTCGGCGGCACCTACACCTTCAGCCCGACGATCCTATTTGACGGTGTGGCGGGCTATACACGGCAACGGCTTGGAGCACAAAACGTAGATATCGATAAGAACTACGGGCTGGATGTCCTCCACATTCCAGGCACGAACGGATCCGATCGCCTTCAGGGTGGATACCCGCGGTTCACCTTCGCCACCGGCGGCTTTTCGAACCTCGGCAATCCAAACGAATCCAACCCCTTCTTGTTTCGGGACAACCAATACGTCACCAACGAGAACGTGAGCTGGATTCGTGGGTCTCATTCGCTGCGCTTCGGGTTTGAATTCGCGAAATACGATATCAATCACTTTCAACCGCAGGCTTCCAACGGACCTCGCGGCGGGTTCAACTTCACTGGAGGATTGACTTCGCTGAATGGCGGACCGGCAACCGGTACTTACAACGGGTGGGCGGATTTCCTGCTCGGACTTCCGCAAACCATGGGCAAAGACGTTCAATATCTGAACCCGGCAACGGTCAGAATGCCATCCTACGGCGTCTACGCGCGCGACCAATGGACGGTGACGCGTAAACTGACCATCGATTACGGAATGCGCTACGAGTATTACCCGGCGCCCCGGCGCGATCACTGGGCTGGCGAGCGCTACGATCCGAACACCGACAAAGTTTATCGCGGCGGATTCGACGTCGGAGCCGGCCAGATCGCTCCACGCATCGGAATTGCTTATCGCCTGGATGAGAAAACCGTGATTCGTACCGGCTTCGGTATCAGCATCGATCCCAGTTCATTCCGCTACCTTCGTGACGACTACCCCGCGACGATTTCCACGCAGTTCTCGGGGGCCACCAGCTACCAGCCAGCCGGAAGTTTGCGAACGGGGCTGCCCGAGGTGATCGGCCCAGATCTCAGCCAGAGTGTGGTGCCGCTGCCGCTGGCCGTCGGGACCACGACTTTCCCGCAGGTTTTCCATCGCGGCTACATCGAGTCGTATAACCTCACAGTGCAGCGCGACGCTGGCGGCGGATTCAACCTGCAGGCAGCCTACGTCGGAAGCCGGGCGATCCGTCAGACCGCGATCCAAAACATCAACGCGGCGGGGCCCGGCGGCGGGAATACCGGGCGCGCTCTGTACCCGCAATTCCAGCGGATTTCGAACATTTCGTTGTTCACGCCCTTCAACACGGCGCAATACAACGGCCTGCAAACCCAAGTCACCCGCCGCATGAGAGACGGTGCTCTGGTGGGGATTTCGTACACGCTCTCGCACGCCATAAACTACGCCGATAACAGCGATTCCGGCCTCACCTGGAATTGGGTTCCCATGCTATACCGAAACAAAGCCACGGCGGGATTTGACCGCACTCACAACTTCCAGTTCTTCGGCAATTACGACCTGCCATTCGGGCGCGGGAAGCACTGGGCTCAGAGTGGCGTCGCGAACTGGATCGCGGGCGGCTGGCAGACCAACTGGATTATGAGCCGCATGAGCGGTACGCCGTTCACGATTGCGACCTCGGGCACCTCAGTGAACGCGCCGGGCAACACCCAGACCGCCGATCAGGTGCTACCCACGGTCACGATTATCGGTGGCCACGGATCGGGCTCCTCCTACTTCGACCCCAATGCGTTCGCTCCTGTGACCGCCGTGCGGTTTGGTAATACGGGGCGCAACATTCTTCGAGGTCCCGGAGTCTTCAACCTTGACGGAAGTGTTTTCCGGACGTTCAAGCTGACAGAGCGGTTCGATCTGCAGTTCAGGGCCGAGGCATTCAACATCACCAATACACCGTCTTTCTCGAATCCGGGCGCGACAGTCTCGTCATTGACTCGCAACGCCGACAACTCCATCCGAGCGCTAAACGGATTTACGGAAATTACAGGGACATCGGTGGGTGCGCGGCTATTCCGTTTTGCAGCGAAGATCTCGTTCTAGACGGCTGATCATCGAAGGACCAGCACTCGTGATCGAGATGGAATGGATCTCGACGCGTCGCCACCGTTGTTCAGGGCGCCGCGCGGCGCAGAAGTCCGCCGTCATCTACCACTAAATTCCGCTGCACCGCCTATTTCCCGCTGCCTGTAACGATCGCCTCCCAGTCCGCACTAAGTGTTCGTCAATTGTCGCTGATGGGCGCAATCGACGAAGGGAGGCAACTTCAAATGTCTGTCACACTCATCCTCACTCGAAATCCACTAAAGCCGTTCCGGCATGGCCGGCAAAGCGGTCGATGGGGAGAATTGGTGGTCGTGAGAGGTCCCAAGGTCACCTCCGTGCGACTGTCGCCCAGTGGCGACTCCGATGCAGGAAATAGCACTGCAGGCGCAGGAGGCATCGCGGTGACGAATGGAAGGCTCGAGCTTGCCACGACGGAGGGCGCCATCAGTGACGTGAAGCGGTTCACTTCCATGGAACGATTCAAAACTGACGACGGCAAGAGCTATTACGTTCAACTGCATCCGAAACCCCAACCCTACTTTATAACCTTTGAGTCGGGCAATTCCGCGGTGAAACACTTGCGCAAAGGACACGACGGGCGGTGCTTTCGGGTTCACGGTGGTAAGCCGGGTCCGGAGCAAGGCATCCTCATTCATGAGGCCCCTCACGTGGGATGGTTGATCGGCTGCCTTTCGCCGCGCCCGCTCCACAATTTCACGATTGAGTTCGACAACAATCCCAGTAATCCGTCGTGCCTGGCCATGAATGAATTAATCCAGTTTGTTGGCGGCAAGCGGGCAGACTTGTTTGTGGTGGATTGGTAAGAAGGGAAATCGGTAAACCGGAAATAGCGTCCAGGGCTGGGCGTTTCACGGATTGATGATGCGGTGCAGATCCAGGGATGGAGGAGCCACCGGAGTCTGACTGAACATGATGTGCACCTGTCCGCGGTGATGATTAAAGAAGTGGCTGATTGCGACAGGCGCTTCCTCCACGTAATCCCTGCCCTGATTGTTGATATAGCGGAATTGCCTGTTTAGGAAGCCGTCGCTCAAGTTCGCAAAGAAAGCTTCGATACGAGCACCTTCGTCCATTCTGGCGCGTCTCAGATCAGCGAACTCGTCCAACAGAACGGTATTCAAAGGCGGCGTCTTCTGTCCGTTTCCTTCGAATCGCGCCATCCAGATCTGGTCGCCCAGCAGAAGATGATTCAGGAGGCCATGACACTGCCGAATGAGCCTTGGCGATGCCTCCGGTACTCCGCAGGTTCGAGTGATGCGCATTTTCCGAAAAGCCTTTCGTTTGCCATCCGGTTATAACGAGCAAGCATCTGGAAATGTGCGATCAGGTCCATTCACGGTCAGGTTACAACTCAGGTCCATCGGCTGTCGAGCATGACTCCGGAAGCTGAGTTGATCGGACGCCGCTAAGTCGAGTGTGATAATCCGTAGGTATGCGCACGCTGCTCTGTCTGACGCTGCTCACGTGTATCGATGGGTGGGCACAGAAACGAACTATCTTCCTTATCACCGACGCTGAAGGCGTGGGTGGCGTATGCCGCCAGGATCAAACCGACCCAAAAGATACAGAGATGCGTCAGCTGCTGACCGGGGAGATCAATGCCGCGGTAGACGGCTTCCTGGCCGGGGGCGCGGAGGAGGTGATCGTTTGGGATGGACACGACGGTAGCCAGACGCTTTCCACGCTAACCATCCACCCGCAAGCGAAGCTGCTGATGGGCGGAATGGGCGCTTCCATGTTGATGGAGCGGCATTTCTCCGCAGTGGCTTACGTCGGGCAACACAGCAGAGCCGACGTTCGCGGCGGCATCATGGCCCACAGCTACAGTTCACTCGGCATTCAAAACATGCTGCTCAACGGCAAACCGGTCGGGGAGATCGACGTGATCGCCGCGATGGCGGGGCACTTCGGGACGCCAGTCATCATGCTGAGCGGGGATCAGGCCGCAGCCAACGAATTGCGAGAAATAGTGCCGGACGCGGAAGTCGCGGTAGTGAAGGAAGGCCTGGCCAGGAATACTTGCATCAGCTTGTCCGCTCCGGCAGCTCGCGACTTGATTCGCTCAGCTGCCCGGCGAAGCATGTCGAAGATTAGCTCCATCAAGCCCTACAACGTTCCGGGACCAGTAACGTTGCAGATTGAGTACACCACCCGCAATTCGCTGCCACTGGATGCCGAATCCCGCTCCGGCGCGGAGGTTCTGGACGATCGCACCATTCGTTTCCGCGGGAAAGACATTCTGGAAGTCTGGCGTCTGTACCGCACGCGGTAACGCCTGCGGCCGAATCGCAAGTATCGTCGCCCGGGGACGCTGTTACAACCAAAAGGGACTCTGAAGCCTGTTAGGCCGGATGGCCCATCATATCTTTTAACGAAATCGCGACCAGAGCCAGCGTAAGCCCGATCATTAGGGCGACCGAGACCCAGGAGATCACGTTGTAGAACCGCGAATTGGTCCACTCCTTCATCAACCCGCGCTTGTTGATCAGGATGGTCATGAAGATCAGGACAAACGGCAGCAGGACGCCATTCACCACCTGCGAGAACAGGATCATTTTCACCAGCGGGAATTGCGGAATGAGAATGACGCCGCCGCCCAGCACAATCATGCCGGTGAACAGCCAGTAGAATATCGGCGCCTCGCGGAATCGGCGGTTGACACCGGATTCAAACCCCAGCGCCTCGCAGACGGTATAGGCGGTCGATATCGGCAGGATGGAGGCCGCGAACAAGGACGCGTTGAACAGCCCCGCCGCAAACAGCAGGAACGCGTACTGCCCGAACGGCTTCAAGCCCAGAGCCGCATCGGCAGGTGTTTCGATGTCCCGAGGATGCACCGACCAGATCGCGCCGGCACAGGCCACGATGATGAAGAAGGCTGTGATCGACATCACGATACAACCGACGATCACCTCGATCCTGGACTCGGCGTAATCCTTCGCGGTGATTCCCTTCTCCACAATCGCCGCCTGCAGGTAGAACTGCATCCAGGGCGCGATGGAGGTGCCCACCATGCCGATCAGCATCGTGATGTATCCCGGATCCAGCATCAGCACCGGGCGGACGCTGTCAATCGCCGCCGTCTTCCAATCCGGTTTGACCAGAAACCCAGAGATGATGTAGGCGACGTAGACGATGCAGGCGAACAGGAAGATCTTTTCGATGCTGTTGTAATTGCCTTTAACGATCAACAGCCATATGGCGATCCCGGCCAGCGGGACCGACAGGTAGCGGCTGATGTGAAACAGCTCCAGGGAGCCGGCAATGCCGGCGAAATCCGCCATCATGTTGGTGAGGTTCGCCAGCACCAGGACGAACATCATGACGAACGTGGTGCGCAGGCCGAATTCCTCGCGAATCAGATCGGACAGGCCCTTGCCGGTGACGGCGCCCATGCGCGAACACATCTCCTGCGTGACGATCAGCAGCAGCGTAATCGGCAGCAGGGTCCACAGCGGCAGATAGCCGTACTTCGCGCCGGCTTGCGAGTAAGTAAGAATGCCGCCGGCGTCATTATCGACAACGGCGGTGATAAACCCGGGCCCGATGACGGAGAAGAATAGAACAATGTGATAGTGCAGCCGTTTCAGCATGTTCGGGGTCCTTCACCGCTCATCTGCTCCTGAGAACCGAGATGATGTCATCCGCGGTGATCACACCCGCCAACTTCTGCTCATCATCCACTACGGGCAGGCTGAGAAGATTGTACTTGTCGAACAACTCCGTGACGCGGTTCTGCTGTTCATCGACATGGACGTGAATCAACGTGTCGGTGGCGAGATCCTTCAACTGGCTGCGCGGGGTCCGCTATGAAGAGCCGCGCTAGCGGGATAGCCGCCACCAGCTTCTCGTCCGCATCGATCAGAAACAACGTGTTCAGTGTTTCCAGCAGTTCTTCATTCCCGCGCAGAGCGGCGATCGCGTCGCCAACGGTCGAGGTCTCGTGCAGAGCCACATACTCAGTGTTCATCAGGCCGCCCGCCGTATCTTCCTCGAATCCGAGCAGCTCGCGGACATCGGCCTTCGGCTCGACGTCCATTTCTTCCAGGATCTCCTGCGAGGTCTGCTCCTCCAGTTCCGCCAGCAGGTCGGCGGCCTCGTCGGGCGACATCTCCTCGACGATCTGCGCCGCCTTTTCCGTTTCGAGCGACTCCAGAATGCTGGCCTGGATATCCGGATCGACTTCGGACAGCGCGTCCGCCGCGACTTCGCTGTTGATAGTCTCGAAGATCGCCTCGCGGTCGTCGGGACTCAGGTCCTCGACGATATCGGCCAGGTCGGCCGGATGCATCTCCTCCAGCAGCTTGTTCGAGATATTCAGGCGCAGGCGTCGCTGCGGGTCGGCTTCCAGGATGTTGCAGAACTCCCAGGCGATCGAGTTCGGCTGCACCGATTCCTGCAGCTTGCGAATCCACATCGCGCGGCAGCACTCCTTGCATCAGCCGCCGTAGGATACTGCGGATGCCGATATCGACTTCGAGGATGTGAAGCGTCTTCGATCCGTTCCTGCGTCCGGATTTCGAACGTCACATCGTTGACGCGCACCACTTTGCGGCCCTGTGCGTCGATGATCTGCTGATCCAGCAGATCGCGCACCATCCGGAGCATGTACTCGTCGGAGTGGTACGGTGTAAGTTGCTCGTCCTTGAGATGGATGCCGCTGAGCGAGATTTCGCGCACCTGATCGTGGCGGACGCTGAGCCAGGTGTAGCCGGTGCCTACCAGGAACCGGTCGACGCGGCCGGGATCAACCAGCGGGACGACAGCGGCATCGCGGACAGCGCCGATCTTGCGCCCTTTAAGGTCGTAGACCCTGAGGCCCAGCAGTTCGGTGAGGAACAGGATATTGTCCGTGACCATCGACCTTGACCCAAGCCCATATAGGTACGGCTAGCGCGCCAAATTTTACTATGGACTAATCCAGATGAGGTGGCAACATTTGAAAGCAGTTATTCATGAAGTTTGCACTCAGCGCCGCTGTGCTTGCGGGCCGGCATGCTCCCGGCCTGCGCCGCTGAGTCTCACGGTGGCATCCACGCCCTCCACGGAGCGGAGCAATCCTGGTGGAGATCGCCGCCCAGCATCTTGAGAAGGCGCTGGGAGTGCAGGTCAACCGCAAAGTGGATCTCGGCAGCCCGAGCATCGGGTACGAGTCGCTGCTCATGTCCTCGATCGACGTCTATCCGGAAGACACGAACGCGATTGCGGTCTCGGTGTTGAAGGATCCGATGGATCAGAATCCGGATATCGTGCTTGAGCGCGTGCGAGGCGAAATGGCGCGATTGGGTAGGGTCTACGTTTTCAATCCGTTAGGTATTCACCGGCGGATGGGTATCGTGGTACGGGCCAGCGATGCGCGCGACTACAAGATTGACACTATCGCGGATGCCGCCCGGTCGCATCTCGGGTGGACACTCGGGCCGACCTCCGAGTTCTCGAGAGCGGATGGACGGGTACTCGGCCCTGATGAGTACCTACAATCTGCCTCTGGCGGTGGCCCCCAAGCCAATGCTCCCGGGATTACTATATCCGTCACTTTCGCAGAATCAGGTCAGCATGGTCGCCGGTTACGACACCGACGGTCCGCTCTCCGGGCAAGAATTTGTGATGCTGAAGGATAACAAGCAGGCCTTCCGCGAGTCGCGAACCTGCCTGCTTGTGCGGCAGGATACGCTGGATCGCGAGCCGAAACTTCGTGCAGTGCTGGAGCAGCTATCTGGGAAGTTTACGAACGACCTGATCCGGAAGCTCAATTCTGACGTGGATGTAACGCGGCGCCCGGTGCGGGATGTTGCGGCAGGATTTCTGAGGCAAGCAGGGCTGTAGATCGTTGAAGCCCTGTATCGCCGCTTGCCTTGCTTCTGATTTGTCGATGCTATACTCACTTTCAGCCGTGCTCAACGCGGCCACTGATACTTGAAAACAAACTGAAACGCGAGGAATGCTCGGGAAGGCGGTGTAAATCCGCCACTGCCCCGCAACTGTAAGCGGCGCACCTGGCCTGGGCGATCACTGCCACAAGGTGGGAAGATCGTCCAACTATGGCCGGCCGCAAGTCAGGAGACCGGTTCCCCGTGTGCGGTCCGTAAGGCCGCAAGTACAGTCTACGTTTTCGCGGGAGAACGTCTGATGATCCGAACCTTCTTTATTCTTCTGGTCACAGCGGCAGGGCCGCTGATTGGCCAATCCACAACTCAGGGCGTCGTAGTGGATCCCTCATCGCGACCGATTCCCAACGCGGCGATCGATTGCGACGGACACCGCGCCACTACCGACACGCAGGGCCGGTTCACGCTCGATACCGCGAATCCGTGCGACAGCATCCATAACCGCCGACGGCTTTGAATCTGCGAGGGCCAGGCTCGAGCCCGGCAAGCCTGCTCGAATTCTGCTCGCGTATCGCGCGGCTGAGCGACAAGGTCGTGGTGTCGGCGACCCGCACACCCACCAGCATCGAGGAATCCGGAGTCTCCGCCACCGTCTTCACGTTACGCGATATCGCCGCGCGCCAGTACCCTGCCGTGCCGGATCTGCTTCGGGAAGTTCCGGGCGTGAACATCGCCACCAGCGGGCGCCGCGGCGCGCTCACCAGTGTCTTCACCCGCGGCGGAGCCAGCACCACGACGCTAGTTCTGCTGGACGGCATCCCGCTGAATCAGCCCGGGGGCCAGATCAATATCGAGAATCTTAGTACGTCGGGTATTGATCGCATAGAGGTAGTTCGTGGGGCTGAGAGTGCGCTGTTCGGGGCCGATGCGGCAAGCGGAGTGGTACAACTTTTCACCACGCGGGGCGACCCGGAAGCCAGATACCCGCACGGGTCCGCATCCTATGAGCGCGGCAGTTTCCAAACGGACCGCTGGACGGCAAGCGTGAACGGGGGCTGGCTAAACCGCGTGGACTACTCGCTGACCGCGGACCAGTTGCACACGGCCGGCATGTTTCCGAATGACTTCTTTCGCGACACGACAGGCACGGCCAATATCGGGTTTCATCTGAGCAACGCCACGCAGTTACGCGCCGTATACCGCGAATTCGATTCGGTGGCCGGCAACCCTGGGCAGGTCGGCTTCGGAGCGTTCAATTCGAATGCGTACGGGGGCGATCGCGACTCGGCGATCTCGGTTCGCCTGGACGATGTACGCGGAGCACACCTTGTGCAGCGGCTATCGTTCGGCTACAACCGCCTGCGGAATTTGTTTTCGGACACCGGCGCGGACGCCCCTTTTCCGATAGCCGCTCTGGTTCAACGTCTCACGACGCCGACTCCGCGGGTGTATCTGCTCAACCTCGTTCCCAGTAACTACTCCGCCGCGGACGTTCCGCCCGGGATCACACTCGCTCGTCAGACCGTGTACGACTTTCCGTCGTCGTTCACGGGCGTCGACGAGCGGACCAGCGCGGAATATCAGGGCACCTGGACGCATCAGGGGGGCGCTTTGGCTTTCGGCTACCGTTACGAACAGCAGAGCGGGATCATCTCGAAGCTCAACGTGGACCGAACCAACAATGGCGGATTCTTTCATGAGCAGTACTCAGTGCGCCGGCGCCTGTTTCTCACAGCGCGGCGGGCGCATCGAGAACTCAAGTACCTTCGGGCACCGCTTCGTGCCACGAGGGTCGGCCACTTTTCAGATTCTGCCTTCGACGTTTTTGCGGGCCAGCGCCGGACGGGGATTCACTGAGCCCACGCTGCTTGAGAATTTCGCGCGTGAATCTTTTTATGTTGGCAATCCGAAGCTGAAGCCGGAAAAGACCACGATGTTCGATGCCGGCATCGTACAGGAACTGTTTGGCCGCCGCCTTCGCCTGGAAGCAACCTACTTCAGGAATTCATTCCAGGACCTGATCGTGTTCGATTCCAGCACCCGTCTATCCACGTGGAGCAACATCGACCGCAGTTGGGCGCGAGGTTTGGAGACCTCGGCGAACGTGCGTCTAGGGCGATACGTTCAGGTCTCGGCGAACTACACCCGCTTGTATACGAAGATCACGCGGACCAACTCCGTCGAGTCCATACACCGGCGTGGGACAGGAACTGCAGCGCAGGCCGAAGGACGCGGGATCGGCATGGCTCTCGGTGAATCCGCGGCGGTGGTCGTTCCTGATCGGAGGGCAGGCTGCGGGTGAGCGACAGGATTCGGACTTTCTGTTCGGCATCACGCGCAATCCTGGTTACGGAACTATGTTTCTGAGCGGATCCTACACTGTCACAAGACACGTCACTCCGTACATTCGTATGGACAACGTGCTGAACCAGCGATACGAAGAAGTGCTGGGCTACACTGCCTTGAGGCGCAGTGCGATAGGCGGAGTCCGTGTGGCATGGTGACCCGCCGGGCACTGTTAGCGTTCTTGTGCGGGGCAGCATTCGCTGCTACGCCGCAACGCATTATCTCCACAGCGCCGAGCATCACCGAGATGCTCTACGCGGTCGGACTCGGAGACAAGGTGGTCGGCGTCACAACTTATTGCCATTACCCGCCCGCAGCGCGCTCCAAACCGAAGATTGGAACCTACACGGAGCCGAATCTGGAGCGCATCGCGTCGCTCCGCCCGGACCTCGTCATTATCCAGAAGAACCCGATCCAACTCGCGGCCAAACTCGAGGCGCTGAAATTGAAGGTGCTCGAGGTCTCTCATGACACCGTCGATGACGTGTTCGTGTCGATGCAGCGGATAGCCGACTGCAGGCGGAGTTCCGGCGCGAGGCCGCGCGGTGGTCGACGACTTGCGCCGGCAGCTTGCGGACGTCCGCACCCGCACCGCGGGACTGCCCCGCAGGCGAATGATGTTCATCGTCGGCAGGTCGCCCAATGCGATCGAGGATCTGATTGCCGTCGGGCCGCGCGTCCTATTTGAACGGGATCATCGAGATGGCGGGCGGCGCCAATATCTTCAGGGATGCAGTGGCGCCCTATCCGAAGGTGGGGATGGAGGACGTGCTCGCCCGCAATCCTGAAGTGATCGTGGATATGGGCGACATGTCGCAAACCGAAGGTGTCACTGAGGAGCACAAACGTAGCGTCGTCGCACTGTGGAACCGGTTCCCAATCACTTGCCGCCGTGCGCGATCATCACGTGATTGCCGTAGCGTCCGACATCTTCACGGTGCCCGGTCCGCGCATGGTGGAAGCCGCGCGCGCATTCGCCCATATACTGCACCCGGAGGCGGGCTTTTGAGCTTCAGGCTCGATTCCGTTGGGATGTCGTACGGGCGATCGCGCCGTGCTTGTCGGACATTACCGCAGTATTCGAGACTGCGCAGATGTCGGCCATCGCCGGACCGAACGGGGCGGGCAAATCGACTCTGCTCAGCATCATGGCGGGTTTACGCGACAGCTTTCGCGGGACATGTTCGTATCAGGGACGCGATCTGCGCGGCTGGCCGCGCCGGGCGTTCGCGCGATCGGTGGCCTTCGTACCGCAGTCTCTGCGCATAGAGTTTCCATTCACGGCGGAGCAGGTGGTGATGATGGGCAGAACGCCGTTCGGCAACGGCCTGTTCGAAGCTCCCGGCGATCGCGAGGCGGTGGAGCGCGCGATGGCCATCACCGATACACTCGCGTTCCGCGTTCGCGATTTTCGATCGTTGAGCGGCGGCGAGCGGCAGCGCGTCGTGCTTGCATCAGCCCTGGCGCAATCGCCCGAATTCCTGCTGCTGGACGAGCCCACCACGTTTCTCGATCTGAAGCATCAGATCGCGATGTACAGCCTGCTGCGGGAACTGTGCGCTAAAGGGCTGGGCGTAGTGACCGTTACTCACGATCTGAATCTGGCGTTGACCTATGCAGATCGCGTTCTGTTGATCGAAGAAGGCCGGGCCGTAGCCGATGGCGCCCCGCGCGACGTGCTTACTGCGTACAACCTGGACCGCATCTTCGGCGTGCACGCCGTCGTGCACGGCGGCTGGATCGCTTATGAACCGTAAGCGGTTCTGGACCGCCCTCGCCGCTTCGCTTTCCGTTCTGATCACCGCGGTTATAGCAGCTCCACTCATCGGATCCGCGCACATCGATTACGGACGAGCGTGGGCCGGCTTCTCACCGGATCACGAAATCCTGTTTTACGTCCGGCTGCCGCGCGTGCTGCTTGCGCTGCTGGCAGGAGGAACGCTAGCCGTAACCGGAGTCTTGTTTCAGGCGATTCTCCGCGAGCCACTCGCTGAGCCATTCACCCTGGGCATCTCCAGCGGATCGTCTCTAGGCGCGGTGCTGGCGATTTGCTTCGGCTGGCACACCTTTCTCGGAATCCCGTCCACTTGGGCGGCTTCTTTCGTCGGAGCGTCGGCGACGCTGCTGCTGGTGCTCGCCATCGCTTTTGAACGCCGGCGGGTGTCCTCCTTTACTCTGCTGCTGGCGGGCGTCAGTATCAACAGCATCTCGATGGCGACGATTCTTTTCCTTCACAATGTGGCAACCTTCTCCCAATCTTTCGCAATCACACGGTGGTTGATGGGAGGCGTGGATGCTATCGAGTTTCACGTCCTGGCCGGACTGGCTGTGTTGATTGTGCCCGTGATGCTGGTGTTATTCTGGCGCGCGCGCGATTGGAACCTGCTGGCGGTGGGCGAAGAATGGGCGGCATCGCGTGGCGTGAATGCGACGCGCACCCTGGTGGCCGGCTACATCGCCGGATCACTGATGACCGGCTCCGTGACAGCGTTCACCGGACCGATCGGCTTTATCGGCTTGATCGTTCCGCACGGGCTCCGTATTCTCTTCGGCGCCGATCATCGCGTGCTGATCCCGTGCTCCTTTCTGGTGGGCGCGGCATTTCTGATCGTGTGCGACACGGTGGCGCGCACAATCCTCTCCCCCACCGAGGTGCCGGTCGGCGTTATTACAGCCATGTTGGGAGGACCCTTCTTCATTTGGCTGCTTCGCAGCAAACGCCGTAGTCTATGGCTGTGAGCGCGCATCTTCCCGCGGTAGTCCAACCCCTGGCGGGAGCCGCCATCGGCCTGTGCGGCTACGGTTTGATGATTGCTCTGCCCGGCGCACCCGGCGTAACAACTGCGTTGGTATTCTGGACCGCCATCACCGCGGCTCAGGGCGAGCGCGGTTTTGCTCCCTGGTTGCCGGCATTGCCGATGCTCGGCACGCTGATCGGCTTCAGCACGCTCCTGGTTCGCTGGTATGGGCTCACTCCGCTCTCTAGTCAGCCAAGTCGCGTCGTGGCGGCAATGACCCTCGGACCCGCCGCTGCCGTCGCCCTGGCCTGGGTATCCCGCCCAGTCGGTGACGTCGCGTTCCGGCGTTTATCCGTGCTTTCCACACCTGCGGCCGTGATCGCCATCACGCAGGGAGTGATCGCGTCACTCGCCTGCGGCATGCGCGTGGGATCCATCCTCATCGTCGCGACGTATCTATTGGTCCGCTTATGGACGGCCTTCCTGAAGAGGCGATTCGGCGGCGTGCGCGGTTCAGACCTCGAAGCCTTTCGAGTCTTGGTGGAGACGATGGGGCTAGTACTAACCTCGCTATGATGGCTGAGTAGGCTGTCATTTGGTAAATCGACTCGTTCTAGAAAACCTCAGACATCGTCCTGTTCGCACCTTGTTAAGCGCCATCGCCATAGGCGTCCAGGTGACCATGGTGCTGACGCTGGTGGGAGTGAGCCGCGGAATGCTCAACGATTTCGCGAACCGCTCCCGCGGCATCGGCGCGGACATCCTGGTGCGAGCCCCCGGCAGTTCGCTAATCGGCTTCAGCACAAATTTCTCAGAGAAATACCTGGACGTCATTCGCCGCCAGCCTCATGTCGTTGGTGTCGCTGGGGCGCTGATTCAGCCCATCGGCGGCGTGGACAGCATCACGGGTATTAATTTGAAAGACTTCAACGCGGTGAGCGGCGGCTTCAGATATCTCGAAGGCGGTCCGTTCCAGGCTCCGAAAGATATTCTCATCGACGACATTTACGCCGGCAGTAAAAACCTTCACGCGGGAAACACCGTGGACCTGCTGAACACGACTTGGAGGGTTGCTGGCGTGGTCCAATCCGGCAAACTATCGCGGATGTTCGCCCAAATGGACGTGCTGGGCGAGATGTTCGCCAATACGGGCAAAGTCACCGCGGCGTATGTAAAACTCGACGATCCCAAGTACACCGCCGGCGCCATCGCGCAATTGAAAGACAAGTTGAAGGATTTTCCGATCTACTCTATGGAGGAGTTCGTGTCGCTCATCTCCATCGACAGTATCCCCGCGCTGCGAAGCTTCATTTGGGTCATCATAACGCTGGGCGTGCTGATTGGGTTCCTGGTCGTATTCCTGTCGATGTACACGGCCGTGCTGGAACGTACGCGCGAGATCGGAATATTAAAGGCGCTCGGCGCCTCACCAGGCTACGTCCTCGGTGTCCTGTTGCGCGAGACCGCACTGCTGGCGGTGGTGGGCTCGATCCTCGGAATCCTGTTCACTTTCGGTACGCGTTTCCTGATCTCGGCGCTAGTGCCGACCATGACCCAGGCCATCGTTCCCGACTGGTGGCCGATCGCATCTGCGATTGCACTCGGCGCTTCTCTTCTCGGCGCCGCTTATCCCGGAATGAAGGCCGCGCGCCAGGACGCGATCGAGGCGCTGGCCTATGACTAACGGCGCCATCATCGAGACTCGCGACTTGAAGAAGATCTATCGTGTCGGGGAGGTGGATGTGGCCGCGCTCCGGGGGGTGGATCTGGCCATCCAGACCGGCGAGTTCGTGTCCCTGATCGGACCTTCGGGCTCCGGCAAGTCCACGCTGTTTCACATCCTTGGCGGGCTCACCCCGCCAACCTCGGGCAGCATCCATATCAATGGTCAGGATCTTTTGGCCATGTCCGACTCCGATCGCACGGCACTGCGCAAGCGCACGGTAGGATTCGTTTTTCAAAAGTATAATCTGCTGCCAACACTCAGTGCCGCGGACAATATCGAAATCGCCCGGGATATCGCGGGGAACCATGAAGCACCGGATCCGAAGTTTCAAGATATTCTGAACGTCCTGGGGATAGCCTCCCGGCTGCACCATAAACCGCGCGCCATGTCGGGCGGAGAGCAACAGCGGGTCGCAATCGCCCGCGCCATCGTCAACCGTCCCGCCATCCTGCTGGCCGATGAACCCACCGGCAACCTCGATACCGAGAACTCGGCGGCCGTCCTGGGCATCTTGCGCGACCTGAACGAGCGACTGGGTCAGACCATTCTCATGATCACGCACAATCCCGAAGCCGCGGCATACGGTCACCGGACTGTCAGTATGCGTGACGGTCGCATTGTCGCGTAGCGTACGTGTTCTCAACAAAGCGTCCGCCGGGTCGATAAGAGCCTCAGGTTCGAAATGATTCAGCTAACGCGCATCAATCACAAACCGGTTGTTCTCAATGCGGATCTGATTGAGCACGTTGAAATCACGCCCGATACCGTGATCAGTATGACCACAGGGCAGAAGTACGTCGTCTTGGAGACCCCGGCTGAGGTGGTTCAGAAAGTAATCGCATTTCGTCAGGTGATCTGCGAGGGCGTGGGGTCTTGCGCCTCCATTCGATCCAGTGGATTCTCCCGCGGCTCGGTGCGGGCCGACGTTGAACCCGGTTCGACGATCGAGGATTGAGCGAAAAGAACGACGACATGGCTGAAGCAAAGAAAAAGACTGGCTCGAAGCCCGATTTCGCCACGATCGGTGGTTTGATCCTTGCCTTTGGCGGCATCCTGGGAGGATTGAAGCTCGAGAAGGGCGACATCAGCGACATCCTACAATTCACTGCGGCGCTCATTGTGCTTGGCGGCACCACGGGGGCGGTGATGGTCAGCACTCCACTTCCGGTGATGATCCGCGCCATCAAGCGACTGAGCATAGTGCTGTTCGAGCAATCTATTCCGGCCGACGCCCTGGTAGAAGAAATTATCGCTTATGCGACGAAGGCCCGCAAGAACGGACTGGTCTCTCTGGAAAAAGATGCAGAGCAGATCGCGGATCCGTTCTTACGCAAGGCATTAACGCTGGCGATCGATGGCACCGATATACAGGAAATCCGCAAAATGCTGGAACTTGAGATCGAGCTGCAGGAGCATCACGCCGAGGCTGAAGCGAAGGTCTTTGAGACGGCTGGCGGGTACTCGCCGACGGTGGGAATCATCGGCGCCGTGCTCGGATTAATCCAGGTGATGAAAAAGATTGCCAACGTCGATGAAGTTGGGCATGGAATCGCAGTCGCCTTTGTCGCCACTGTGTACGGTGTCGGAGTAGCCAATTTGATCCTCCTGCCTGCTGCCAACAAGATCAAGGCACGAGTGCAGCATGAAATCCAGATGAAGGAACTGATCGTGGAAGGGGTTGTGGGAATTGTTGAGGGGCTCAATCCCAAGATGATCCGCAGTAAACTAGAAGCCTATGCGCACGCCGCCCCTAGCGGTAAAAGCTCCAAAAGCGCTAATGCCAAGGGTGGAAGAGCCTCGGCTGAGCCTGTTGAGGCCTAAGGGCAGCGTCGACTCATGGCCAGACGGAAGAAAGCGGCGGCACCCGAAAATCACGAGCGCTGGCTTGTGTCGTACGCCGATTTCATCACTCTCCTGTTTGCATTCTTCGTGTTGATGTTCGCCAACTCTCAAACCGACAAGGGCAAGGCCGCCCAAGTCGCTGAATCCGTCAAGAAGGCGATGGAACCGGGAAAAATGACGGCGCTGGTCACCGCTATGTTCGGCGGTTCTGCTGCCGATTCCGGCAAGGGCAATGCCATGATGAAGGGCCCCGGCGGCGCGCACAAAGTCGTTATGGAACCGAAGCGCGAACGCAACATCGTGGAACTGATGCCGTCGATGAAGGTGTTGTCGGCGGCACTTAAAAAAGACATCGACACCGGAAAGATCAACATTTCGATGGAACCGAGGGGGCTTGCTATCAGCTTTAAAGAGGCGACACTCTTCGCCTCCGGCGATGATAGCGTCGCACCGGCCAAGGGGGCGGCGCCGACCACTTCATGGACCGCCTCGAGGAGTGGCTGCGGGTCAACAAGCTGCTGGCCAGGGGTCCGGGGGATGGGAATTAATTTGGTGGCCCGGCTGGAAAGCCCTTGCCGCGACTCGGACGCATCTCGATCAGGTGCGAGCAGCCGGCCGAGCTGTGCGCTGGTGTTCGTGCTGCTGGCATCGGAGGATTCGAGCGACATGGCCGGGGCGACGGTCGCGGTGACGGGCGGCAAGCCCCTCATCTGAGGGCGGCAATGCTGCACGATCGCGAGGCGGGCCCTCTCCTCGCAAGAATATGCTTTGCTTGGGATCCGATCATCTTCTGGAGCGGCCGGTCTTGGCTGCAAGATGAACTGCCGATGGATTGGATGACGGCCGACATGGGCAAGTGGGAAGGATTTGGCTCAGGCAATCCGGTGCATGTCCTCTGCCATTGCCGCACGCGAGATATATCTGTGACTCCATTCGTGGGAACGTAATTGCAGACCCTTTTATGGGAGGCGGGACCACGGGTGTAGCCGCGATCATGGCCGGGAAGCGATTCATCGGCATCGAACTGGATAAGGCATCGTTTGATTAT
>CAWKLV010000032.1:0-86915 GCA_963850575.1 uncultured Acidobacteriota bacterium
TCGTTGAACGGTCGTTGAAACGCGTCGTGCTTCATCGAAAGAACGCCCTGTTCTATCGGACACTGAACGGTGCTCAAGTAGCAGATATTTTCATGAGCCTGATTCATACCTGCCAGCTTTGCGGAGCCAACAGCTTCGACTACTTGAGCGAGTTGCAGCGGCATGCACGGGAACTGGCGGAACGTCCGGCTGAATGGATGCCCTGGAACTACCGCGAGACGCTGGCGCGGACTGAAGTAGGATAGACGTTGCTGGCCGAAAAGGATAGTCTTCGGCCATCCAAAGTCATCACTCCAAAATGCCCGCAAAACGCACGGCTGGCAAGGCAAAAACAAAGCAGGTTTTTGGCCAGTTACGTGACCCATCGAAAATGTTGCGGGCTGGGCTGTATGCGCGTGTCTCTACGCGGCGATCACGGACTTATCCCTCGATCTACCGGCAATATGGAGCGCGGAAACGACAACCAACCAGGAACGGACGCAATTACTGCGCATGGCGATCGAATCCGTGGCAGGTCGATCGGAGCAGGCAAGCGGGGCAGGTCGAGGTGCAGGTTCGTTGGCGTTCTGGCACGATAACGAGTCTCAGCGTAAAACGGGCTGCACCTGGAGAGCGCTCGTTGAAAACGCCAGAGGAAGCCATTTCCCGGATTCACAAAATGGCGCCGCGGCGCACCTATGCAGAAATCGCCATTGCGCTCAATCGTGCCGGCCTGCGCAGCGCCTTTGGCCGGCGTTTCACGAGTCAGCACGTCGGGTATATCTGCCGGAGGGACGGGCTGGACAGGCGCGAGCAGCGTTCCGGTTCCAAGATGCACGACAGTCCCGGTGCTGGCGGTCCCGCGGAAAGTTGAACAAGAGGTGCTTTGTGTATCAGGTCTATTGAGACCCAACAGGAGACGATCGTTGAAGCGCATAAATGACCATCAGGCCTCACCAGCAGCGGCCCTGGTTGTCGTCCTGACGCCGCTCCACGCGGTCGAGCTTCGCGATCGTGTCGGCGCGCACTTCAAAGCTCCGCAGCTTTGCGCCTTCACGCTCGTATTTGCGGCTGCGTACCGAGCCTTGCACAAGTAGGTGCGTCTCGTTCGCGAGCGTGCATGCGTACCGGCTAGTCGACCGAAGCCGGCCCGATGCCACTCCGTTCGACCTGCCATTCACCGTCGAGGTTCTTCCAGGATTCCTTGGTCGCCACCGACAATGTCGTGGTAACGGTTCCGTTCGGGCCGTAGCGGGCTTCAGCCTTGTTGCCGGTGAAGCCGATGATGGTGAGTTGGTTCATTTCGTTCTCCTTCTGCCGCCGGTGTGTTCCAGGGCACCCTGTGACAACACAGGTTCGTGATACATGACCCACTCCGCGCCCCTCGATCTCCGGTAGAATCAGCTCCGCTTCAGTACGGATGCAAGGACATCGACACCTCTCCGCAGTTCAACGGGCGTGCATCCGGCAAAGCCCAGCGTGAGTCCGCTGGGCGGTCTGTGACGATTTGCAAACTGGGACAAAGCGGTCACTTTCAGACCCTCGGAACGGGCTCGGTCCGCAACTGTTCAGATCCTGCTCGCCGTCTTCAACCAGCCGATCGTTCGCATGCCGGACGGGGTCTCCACAACATGAATCCGGCCGCCAACCTTGCGACTCGCGGCCTCGATGAGCACCGACATCCGCTGAGCATAGACCTGGCGCATGCGGCGAACATAATGCGCAAACTCTCCTTCCAGGATGAATTCGGCCAGGATTGCCTGTTCGAGCGTCAAGCGTGCCGGTCCGTCAGGCTTCTCGCAGCTGCGAGGGCATCCACCAGTCGCTCAGGTAGGACCGACCACGAACCCGAGGCGCTATGAATTGAACAACGTCTTCGTGAACGTTCCGACGTGGATGACGGATGCCGCTTCATCCAAGCCTTGCAGCGCTGGAACAGGGCGGCCAAAGTACCGGTATTCCCCGTCGTATTCGTCCTCTACTATCCATGCACCTTCGGCTACAGCCCACCGCAGGAACGCCAGGCGCGTGGGCAACGACATGCTGACACCCATCGGAAAGCTGTTCGCGGGCGTCGCACAAACCAGCCGACCTTTGTGCCGTTCCCGCAATCCCCAGCCGACCTGAATTCCCTCGGCAACGACAGGCACAGGCCCAATCCGCGCACGCCCGCCCGAAAGACGAACGCCGCTCCCGGATATCCTGGATCTTCCATCCACACGGCATCACCAGGATCCAGCAGCAATCGCGAGATCACCAGAATCTGATCGGCGTCGCACCGCACGACCGAGAGCTGCCGATCGGTTGCGCGATTCCCTTGCGGAGCGGCGCATATCCGCGTGAATCGCCCTGCCCAAGGGCGATTGGGGAGCGCGGCGCACCCCTCGTCCGGCAATTCGTGACCACAGATTCACGGGAACAGATCGATCGCCGGTTCATAGGAGCGGAACGCTTTTCCGATAGACCGCGAAGCCCGAAGTGGCGTCACGGTGCGTCCGCAACTGGAGAGACCCGCGCGGGAAGCCTGCTCGGCGCCCGGTTCGAATGACGTTTGGCGAGTGAAGATTCTTCCGTAAGCGCGAGTGCGACGAAGGTTCCAGATCCCGTCCGGCTCTCGACATATCCTTCTGCACGGAGGTGGTCGAAGGCCGCGACCACTATGCCCGCGCGCACTGGTGTTGTCTTGCGAGCGCGCGCGTAGAGGGCATCCGCGTCCCACGCTTCAGTCGTCCATTCAGCCTGCGCGCACTCCCAAACTTGCTCGCTGCGTAGTCCATTCGCACGACGTGAGCACCCCGCCAATCTCGTAGCAGCGAGGACGCTGGCGCTACACATTGCAAGATAGCTATTGTTTACAAGTCCGGATCCATGCGAAGTGAATCTCGTTTGCCGATCCTGCGAAGCAACGTCCGGAAGATAGCCACGCGGATCTGGATATCATGAAGGCATGGTTACTCAGCACCGTCGGAGGCCGGCATTATGAAGCCGCGATTCGCCGATCTGGTCTGGATGAGTCTGGCGTTAGTGGCTCTGGATGTCGCCCCGCCTGCCCAAAGCGCCGAAAAAGCGCGTCTGATCTACGATAGAGATGTTCGCCCGATCCTTTCGGAAAACTGCTTTCCCTGTCATGGGCAGGACAGCAAGAAGCGCATGGCCGGTCTGCGGCTGGATCTATTTTCGGGCGCGACGGCGGATCGGGGTGGTAAGGTCGCGCTTGCTCCGGGAAAGCCGGAAGCCAGTGTCATCTACCAGCGCATCACATCGGAGCAAAAGGCCCGGCGGATGCCCCCCGCGTATTCCAACCGGACGCTGACCACTGAGCAGATCGCAATTCTGAAGCGCTGGATCGAAGAAGGCGGGGAATATACCAAGCACTGGGCTTTCGTGCCGCCGGTGCGTCCTGCCGTTCCCGTCACTGGCGAGCCCAGTTGGGCGAAACAGCCTATCGATGCGTTCGTTCTGCAAGCGCCTGCGAATCGGAGGGTCTTAAGCCCAGCCCCGCTGCCGCGCCCGGCGTCTGGCTGCGGCGCGTCTCGCTGGACCTCACCGGTCTGCCGCCCTCCCCGCAGGAACTGGAGCGTTCTCGCACGGACGTGAAGGCGCGAGGCGAAGCCGCTTATGTAGCCGCGGTCGACCGCCTGCTCGCCTCCCCGGCTTACGGCGAGCGCATGGCCATGGACTGGCTGGATGTGGCGCGCTACGCCGACACTCACGGATTCAATAACGACGCTGATCGCTCCATGTGGCGCTGGCGCGATTGGGTCATTCAGAGCTTCAATGACAACATGCCCTACGATCGCTTCCTGACCGAGCAGTTGGCCGGCGACCTGCTGCCCAATGCCACGCTGGATCAGCGCATCGCCACCGGCTTCGGGCGCAACCACGTCATCAACTCCGAGGGCGGCATCATCGACGAGGAGTACCGCGTCGAGTACGTGACCGACCGTGTCCGTACGCTCGGCATGGCCTGGCTGGGGCTGACGCTCGAATGCGCGCACTGCCACGACCACAAATTCGATCCGATCACGCAGCGCGACCATTACCGCTTCTTCGCGTTCTTCAATAACGTTCCGGAGCTAGGGTGAAGATGGCCGGGTGGCCAACGCCGTTCCGATGATCGCGGCGCCCACTTCCGAGCAGCAGCGAAAGATGCGGGTGCTGGAAGCCGCAATTGACAAGCTTTCCAAGAGCATCGAAATCCGCGAGAAAGCCTGGAAAGAGCGCGAGTCCAGCCCCGCGCCGTCGAGAGTTCCCGACGGTGCGGCTCTGGAGCTTCACTGTGAAGCGGCGGAAAACGGATTAACGCTTCCGAGGGAGTGCTCGGCCATGCTTGCGCCGTGAGCGACTACGAATCCGAAGCCCCAGACCGCGGGCAAAGGCGTGCCGGTCTCGAAGCGGGATCCGCTCACGTTCAGTGCGTGGATCAGGCCTGCGGCAGCGGGACAAAGATGTCGCGCTGCTTTCTGGCATCGATTATTCCAAGAGCGCCGCATCGACCAACTACGGCAGCGGCATCGAACTGCGTCTGGTCGACGGAGAGCTGGAATTCCGCTTCAGCGAGCGCTTACCCGGCATATTCGATCCGGGTCCGTTCGCAAGGTGCGCGGGCTGGAGCCCGGGCAATGGCGCAACCTGACGCTGGTATATGAAGGGTCGACCGACAAAAATGACATGCGGGTACGGCTTCATGGGTGCGCATGTTTGCCGACGGCCGCGAACTTCCGACGCTCATCCTGAACGACGATCTGGCGCTGCCCGACGCGGCAGGAAACAAGCCGACCTTGACCACTTTCCGCATCGGCTGGGACAACGCTGCCAACAGTCCAACCTATGGCGGTCTGTTGGACGAGGTCGCTGTTTGGAACCGCGCCCTGGGTACCCCGGAAATCAGCGCAATGTTCGAGAGCCGCGCGCTACCGTTCGCCGCCGCGAGACAAAGCGGCTCATAAAGCCTCGGCAGCGGAGACGGCTTGGCTGCGCGAAGCGGCATTGAAAGCGTCGGACACTGCTTTCGCCAAAGACCTGGACGAATTGCACAAGCTGCGAGGCGAACTACCTCGCGCTCCGGCGCGACGAACCCACCGTCATGGTGATGCAGGAGATGGCCACACCGCGCGAAACGCACATCCTGATTCGCGGTTCTTACGATGCGCCCGGTGAGAAGGTGCAAGCCGGTGTTCCGGAGGAACTGCTGGGCGCTTGGCCCGCGGGTGCGCCCGCGAACCGGCTGGGTTTGGCTCAATGGCTTACCAAACCTGACCATCCACTCACTTCGCGCGTGGTTGTGAACCGTTTCTGGCAGCAACTGTTCGGTCAGGGACTGGTCAAGACGAGTGACAATTTCGGTCTGCAGGGCGAATGGCCCAGTCATCCGGAGCTGCTCGACTGGCTGGCGTGTGAGTTCGTTGATTCCGGTTGGAACGTCAAAGCACTGATGAAGCGGCTCGTACTTTCGGCCACCTACCGCCAGGATTCGGCAGGGTCAGCCCGAGTTGATCGCGCGTGATCCCGAAAATCGTCTGCTCGCTCGAGGGCCGCGTTTCCGGCTTCCCGCTGAGGTGATTCGTGACCAGGCGTTGCAGATCTCTGGCCTGCTCAAGCCGCGGGTAGGCGGGCCGAGTGTGTACCCCTATCAGCCCGCGGATCTGTACAAAGGAATCGTCGTAGCGGCCAACTATCCAGGCACGAAGTATGTTGAGAGCAAGGGTGACGATCTCTATCGCCGCAGCCTGTACACATTCTGGAAACGAACAGTTCCGCACCCCACCATGAATGTGTTCGACGCGCCGGACCGCGAGGTTTGTATCGTCCGGCGTTCGACGACCAATACACCGCTGCAGGCGTTGACCCTGCTCAACGATCCTATCTTCGTCGAGGCTGCGCGCAAACTCGCGGAGCGCTCCATCCACGAAGGCGGAGCAGCTCCGGAAGCCCGCTTGGCACTTGCTTTTCGACTGGCGACCGGACGCGCGCCGGACCAGCCCGAACTGCGGATTCTGCGAACAATCCTGGACAAAATGCTCGCGCAATTATCGCGTTGACGAGGCAGGCGCCCGTTCTTTGCTTTCGGTCGGCTCCTCGAATGTGGATCGCGGCGATTCCGGTCGATCAATTGGCCGCCTACACGGCGGTTGCCAACATCATCCTCAATATGGATGAGGTCATCACGAAAGGTTGAAGGCCGAATTTATGGAATGTCTCAACTACTCTCGCTTCACCACCCGCCGGGAGTTACTGGCGCGAGCCGGCTACGGACTCGGGGCGGCTGCACTGCACGCTCTGCTGGGCGGTTCCACTGGCCACAGCGGCGCCACGCGCGTTTCCGAATTTCGCTCCGCGCGCCAAGCGCGTCATCTTTCTATTCCAGGCAGGCGGACCTTCGCACCTCGATCTCCTCGATTACAAGCCGGAGATGAAAGGCCGCTTCGATCAGGACATTCCGCCTTCCATTTTCGGCACGCAGCGCATCACCGGCATGGTGGCGCAGCAGGACCGGTTTCCCGTGGTGCCGACCATGTATGGCTTCCAGCAGCACGGCCAGAGCGGCCAGTGGCTCAGTGACCTGCTGCCGCATACCGGCAAGATCGCGGACGAGATCTGCGTGCTGCGCGGCATGTACACCGAAGCTATCAATCACGATCCCGCCATCACGTTCTTCCAGACCGGAAGCCAGTTGCCGGGCCGTCCCAGTCTCGGTTCCTGGATCGACTACGGTCTGGGCAGTGAGAACGAAAATCTGCCGGCGTTCGTGGTGCTGAATTCGCTGCCTAGCAACGGTATGGCGGACCAGGGCTTGCTCTCGCGGCTGTGGGGCGCCGGCTTCCTGCCCAGCCGCTACCAGGGCGTGCAGTTCCGCAGCGCTGGCGATCCCGTGCTGCATCTTTCCAATCCGCCCGGCATCACCCGGGAACTCCGGCGCAGCCAACTCGACTCGCTGGCCGCGCTGAACAATCGGCTGCACGAACGCGTGGCCGACCCGGAAATCGAAACCCGCATCGCCCAGTACGAGATGGCGTTCCGGATGCAAGCCAGCGTGCCTGATCTGGTGGACACGTCCGGCGAGCCGGAGCATGTGCTATGGGCTCTACGGAGAGGACGTCCGCAAGCCGGGAACGTTCGCCGCCAACTGTCTGCTGGCGCGCCGCCTGGCCGAGCGCAACGTCCGCTTCATTCAGCTGTATCACCGTGGCTGGGATCACCATGGCGGACTGACTGAGAAAGTTGCCCGTCCTGGCGCGCGACACCGACCAGCCAGCGGCCGGCCTGATTCTCGACTTGAAGCAGCGCGGGATGCTGGAAGATACTCTCGTCATTTGGGGCGGGGAATTCGGCCGCACGCCCTACGCGCAGGGCTCGCTCAAGCCCACTAGTTATGGCCGCGACCACCACGGTCGCGTATTCTCCCTGTGGATGGCGGGGGGAGGAGTCAAACCCGGTTACTCGCACGGCAGGTCTGATGACTACGGCTTTAACGTGGCGGAGGGCGGCGTACATATCCACGACCTCCAGGCAACTATTCTCTACCTGCTGGGAATCGATCACCAGAAGCTCACTTACCTGTTCCAGGGCCGCCAGTTCCGGCTCACCGACGTCAGCGGAAGCGTCGTCAACGAAATCGTGGTCTGAGCTGCCGCATTGATGCGCCAGGTGGAGACCGCTCCCGCCCGGTGAGGCAGCTTCTCGCCAAGGCTCGCGGCAGAAATTTCCGATGAAAACAGTTATTCCTGCATCAAATACGAGTCGTGGTCGAGGATCACATACCTCGTGATGGTTCTGCATGAAGGTCAGCGAACTCTTGCCAGGATCTCCACGATGGCGCACGCGCGGCGGCGAGCTCGGAGAAGTGCAATCCAGAAAACGCGATCATGCACTTTGCAGGCGTGGTTGGGGCGAGCGCAGCAAACAATCCAACGATGAAATGGAGCGGTCAAGGACCGTTGAACGTCTCTGGGCTCGCGCGCCAGAGTTTGAATTGCTCGCCTATGTTGCCGAATCGCTGGATCCTGCGTCTACGAATGGGAGTTTCGGCAAGACCAGACCTATGGAAGGCCTTTGGCACAAGAACGCGATCGTCTACACGGTTGACCTGCAATCCTTTGCCGATGGGAACGGTGACGGTATCGGCGATTTCCTCGGGCTAGCTGGAAAGTTGGACTACCTCGCGGGCTTGAACGTGAATTGTATCTGGTTGCAGCCCTTTTTCCCGTCGCCCTACCGCGATCACGGCTACGATATCAGCGACTACTACAACGTTGATCCGCGATACGGCACCCTCGGTGATTTCGTCGAGTTCTCACAGGCCGCCCGCGAACGCGGCATCCGCATCATCGCGGATCTCGTCGTGAATCATACCTCTATCGACCATCCGTGGTTTCGTCAGGCGCGCCGGGACCGCAACTCGAAATATCGCGACTGGTACATCTGGTCGAAGGAAAAGCCGCCCAACGCGGAGCAGGGAATGGTCTTCCCAGGCGTGCAAAAGACGACGTGGACCTTCGATGAAGAAGCCGACGAGTATTATTACCATCGCTTCTACGATCACCAGCCCGACCTCAATACCGGTAACTCGGCTGTCCAGGCCGAGATCGCGAAGATTATGAAGGCATGGCTGCAACTCGGTGTGTCCGGCTTCCGAGTTGATGCACTTCCCTTTGTCATTTCCACCAAAGGCCCGGGCAGTACCGCATTCGGGGACCACCCCGAATTCATCATCGAAATGCGCCAAGTGCTTTCCTGGCATCGTGGCGACGCCGTCTTCATGGCCGAAGCGAACCTGCCGCCGGACCAGGTGCCCATGTATTTCGGTGAGGGCGACCGCATCCACGTGATCTTTAATTTCTACGTTAATCAGCACCTCTGGCTGGCCTTGGCTCGCGGAGAGGCCCAGCCAATCCGCGACGCATATGCGGCGCTGCCGCAGATTCCGAAGTATTGTCAGTGGGCGAATTTCCTTCGGACGCACGACGAACAGGACCTCGGTCGTTTGAGCGACTCAGAGCGTGCCGAGGTGTTCCAGGCCTTCGGTCCGGAGCCCAACATGCAACTCTACAATCGCGGCATCCGGCGAAGAATCGCTCCTATGCTCGGCAATGATCGCAAGCGGCTTGAACTCGCCCACAGTCTGATACTGACTTTCCCGGGTACGCCGGTGCTGCGCAACGGCGACGAGATTGGAATGGGTGAGGATCTGTCACTGAACGAACGCGACAGCATCCGAACTCCGATGCAATGGGCCGATGCGAAGAACGGCGGTTTCTCGTCCGCTCCCCCGGACCGGCTCGTCTTGCCCGTCATCAGCGGCGGCGAGTTCGGGTACCAAAAAGTGAACGTTGCCGCCCAGGAGCGCGATCCCAATTCGTTTTTGAACTGGTTGGAGCGCATGACCCGGTTGCGCATGCGTTCCCCCGAATTTGGCGTCGGCCGCTGCGACTGGCTGGAAACGGGCAACCCTGCCGTACTCGCGCACGGCTGCAAAGGAGAGCATTCGAGCGTTTTTGCGATCCACAATCTTGGCAACCGCGAAGTGGACGTCAGCATCGATTTTGGTCGCCGGCTCGTCGGTCTCTTCGACGTTTTGAAAAATTGCGATCAACCGGTCGCCGAAGATGGCCGCCATCGGTTTCGGCTCGAAGCTTACGGCTACCGCTGGCTGCGCGAAGGGCGCGGTCCCGAAAGTCTGGCCGGTGCCATTGATTGATCATTACCTTCTTGCCAGATAGGAGAGGCGTCGACGCAGGCGCGGTGGACGCCACCTTCTCAGACTCGAGCTAGGTATCCGCGCACGACACGCCGAGACTGATTCCTGATACTGTTTTTGGCTGCGTGAATTCCGTCAGGCTCAGAAGCGGGAACACGCGGGAGTCGAAATCCACCGGCATGCCGATGCCGAAGAACTTGACCGCCACCTACACAGCAGTTATGAACTACTCGGCCCGGCAGTTGTTCATTTCGCCGAAATAGGTACGCCCCGCCCGACAGGCACTCCGGCGTTTATCGAACGGGAGTGCCTGTTGAGAGGACGCGGTGCGATACTGCGTCAGGCTCGAACCCGGTAATCCTTTTAGTTACGTATCCGAGACATTGATGACAGCGTTTGCTTGTGTGAAAGGCGCAACGCACGGGAAGGAGAGGACTCGCGGCTCTCGACCTGGGACTTTGACGACACGTACATTACGTGGGAAGTTTTGATGTATATTCGGGGAAAGTACGTCGCTTCCGATCCCGTCATCAGGAGGAACAGGCCATGTTCAAAATCGCCTTGTCGACATCCACCCTTCTCGCCGCCGCTGCTATCGTATTTAGCGTCTGCGCCGCCGCCCAAACTGCTACCGGAACTTTGCAGGGCCGCGTTACGGACGCCTCTGGAGGTGCGATCAGCGACGCGAAGGTCACGATCGAGAACGTCAAGACCGGCGTTCGTCAGGAGCTGACGACGAACGCGGAAGGCAGCTTCGTCAAGCCGTATCTCGGCCCTGCGGAATACCGCGTCACAGTAGAGAAGCCCGGATTCCAGACCTCGATCACCAGTTCCGTCCAGCTGAATGTCCAGCAGACTGTCGATTTGCCGCTCATGCTGCAGGTCGGGCAGGCGGCGACCACGGTTGAGGTCACTGCCAGCGCCGTCCAACTGTCCACTTCGACTTCGAGCGTGGGTGCCGTCATCCAGGGCAAGGCGATTCTGGACCTTCCCTTGAACGGACGTAACCCGTTCGCGCTCGCGAATCTGGCGCCAGGCGTGGTTCCCGCCAGTAATAACTCCGGCTCCACGCCTTGGATCAGCGGGGGGCGAAACTCCTCCAGCGAAATCACGATCGACGGGACCTCCGTTATTCTGCCAGAGAACAACGTCAGCATCAATCAGACCGGATACACGCCAATCGTGGACAGCATCGCTGAGTTCAACGTGATCACCAACTCGCTGGCCGCAGAGTACGGCAGGTCGGGCGGAGGCGTGATTAACGTTGCCACGCGCTCCGGCACCAACGAATTCCACGGATCCCTCTTTGAATTCTTGCGTAACAGCCAATTGGACGCCAATAGCTGGGGGAACAACCGGAATGGTGTCGCACGGGCGGCGTTTCAGCGGAACCAGTTCGGGGGAACCGTGGGCGGGCCTATCTCCATCCCGAAGTTGTACAACGGTCAAAATCGCACATTCTTTTTCTTCGCGGAGCAGAGTACCCGGCAGCGGAGCGCGTCTACGGCCACGGGTAGCGTACCCACTGAGGCCTGGCGCAACGGAGACTTCTCCGATCTCAGGAACGGGAGTGGGCAGCTAATCACCCTCTATGATCCGCTCACGACGTTTTGTGAGTCGGCGTGCGATACCCCTGGAGCCGTTTATGCACGTCAGCCCTTCCCAGGAAACATAATCCCGCAGGATCGCTGGGATCCTGTCGCGCGCAACCTGCTGAAGTTCTTCCCGCTGCCGAACGCGGTCCCAACGAACCGGTTTACGAACCAGAACAACTTCTTCGCCTCCGGCAAGTCGCCAAGCGATGAAGACAAATTCGATTCGCGAATCGACCACAACTTCTCGGACAAGTTCCATGTGTATGGCCGCGGTTCGTACTCTACCTCGGCCAGTGGAGCTTTCAATGCCTTCGGAACGCTCGGCAATTCGCTGGCAGGCAACGGAAGCAATTCTACACAGCAGTACAATATATCGCTCAACGGCGTGTACACATTCAGCCCCACGACGATCATGAACGTGAACTACGGATTCGCACGGCAGGTGATCCATTCTCTGCCGATTTCACAGGGCTTCGACCTGACCTCTGTAGGCTTTCCGCAGTATCTGGCTGCAGAGGCGGCCACACAGAATCTTGAGTTTCCGAATATCAGCTACTCCGGTAACACCAACCTTTCTAACCTGGGCCAGGCAACCTTCACCACCTTAAACTTCATCCCCTATACGCACATCGTTCGCCCGGACGTTACCAAAATCCTCGCCAATCACACCTTAAAGTTCGGTGGCGAGTTTCGGAAACTGTTTATGAACTTCAGCCAGTTCGGGCAGCCCTCTGGGGCCTACAGCTTCAATAGCAGCATCACGCAACGCGTAATCGGGGCTGCTTCGTCTCAGACCCAGGGCAATGGATTCGCATCCTTCCTGCTCGGCATTCCGGCCAGCGGCAATGTCGAGCACACCTATGCGACCGCGTCGTCCAGCGTGTACTTTGGCTTCTATGTCCAGGATGACTGGAAGGTGAATCGCAAACTAACGCTGAATCTGGGGCTGCGGTATGACGTCGACGTTCCGCGCACGGAACGGTACAACCGGCTTAGCTACTTCGATATCAACGCTCCATCGCCCATCGCGGGCAAAGTTCCGGGATATCCGAATCTGAAGGGTGCCATGATGTTCGTCGGTCCGAACGGAAAATATGGCCGCCATCAAACACCCACGGACCTGAACAACTGGGGTCCGCGATTTGGGTTCGCATATCAGTTCACGCCTAAAAGCGTGTTTCGGGGCGCCTACGGGATCATGTACTCCGGCTCCGTCATGCAGGCGGCGGGTACTTCCGGAAGTTCGGGAACGGAGGGTTTCACAGGTTCCACCAACATGATCGTCTCCAACAACGGCGGCCGGACTATCGCCGCTTACCTCAGCAACCCGTTCCCGAACGGATTCAATCTTCCGCAAGGTCCCGCGAACAACGCGACTGGCGGACCGAACACCAATCTGGGACTCGGTATCGGCGCGAGCTTCTTTAACGACTACAGGAATCCTGTCATCCAGGAATGGAATGGTACCGTCCAGCAGGATTTCGGGCGCGGGTTTGTCGTCGAGGTTGGCTATCTGGCGAACAAAGGCAATCATCTGATCGATGGTGAGAGCAACATGACATATAACCAGTTGCCGGCTTCGTTCTTCGCGCTGGGCAATCAACTGCTGAGTACTAATCAGGTTCCCAACCCATTTTTCGGGATCATCACCAATCCGACTTCTACGCTCTCGCAGCCAACCGTCGCGGCTTCGCAACTACTGCGGCCCTATCCGCAGTACACCAGCCTGAATGCGTTCCGGAAACCGCAGGCCAACTCTATATATCACTCCTTAACGGTGCGTGCTGAAAAACGGTTTTCGGCCGGTCTTCAAATCCTGGCGTCCTTGACAGCGGGAAAGTTGATCGACGACGCTTCTCAAACGGTCACGTTTCTGGGCGCAGCGGGCACGAAGCAGGATTTCTATAATCGGGCCGCGGAACGCGCCATATCGACCCAGGATGTTTCCAGGCGGGTCGCTCTCAGCGGCAACTATGAGATCCCTATTGGAAGGAACAAGCAGTTTCTAGGGAGGCTTCCGAGGGCTCTCGATTTCGCCATTGGCGGCTGGCAGTTGAACGCGATCGCGACATTCCAGACTGGCATACCGCTGCAGATCAGCAACGGCGCCAACAACACGGGTCTGGGCTCCCCCGGGCAACGGCCGAACAACAACGGCAAGAGCGCTAAGCTCGACAGTCCGACCATGGACCGTTGGTTCGACACCACCGTGTTCTCGCAGGCGCCGAACTTCACATTCGGAAACCTTTCCCGGACCTTGCCAGATGTGCGCATGCCGTCCCAGAACAACGTGGACGCATCGCTGTTTAAGAACTTCCCTGTCACGGAGCGTATGAATGTTCAATTCCGCGCCGAAGCCTTCAATGCGACGAACCATCCGACTTTGGGTGCTCCTGGAACGGATGTGACCAATGTTGGAAGCTTCGGAGTGATTACCACCAAGAGCGGTTCGCGGCAGCTCCAGTTGGCTTTGAAGCTAACATTCTGAGTGTGCCATGAGCAAAAGGGCCGGCGGCAGCTCGCAGATTTCGGCGCTCTGATCCGAAGGTGCGGGTGAGATCCCGCAAGACGTGTCGAAAGGTTCGGCGCCGGCCGTGTAGTGCCCCGCAAATGAATCGCTGATAAGGTCCCACCTTCTTCATTGGGCACGCCCGCGATTGTCTGAGCGAGGCAGGAATCGTCGCATTTGTTTCTTACGCGTCCTGGTGATGAGCCGGGCTGTTTGCCGGTCAGCCAATCAATCTCTTGGTGAACTCGCCCTGGCCCTGCACATCCGTCAGCCGCTGATCCCTGCCCTGATACAGGAACGTCAACCTCTCATGATCGAGGCCCAACAAGCGCAGAATCGTGGCGTTTACGTCATGCGCATCGACTCGCATGTCCACTGCCTGGACGCCAAACTCGTCGGTCCCACCCAGCACTTGGCCGCCTTTAATGCCGCCGCCGGCCATCCACGTCGTGAATCCGTAGGGGTGGTGGTCACGCCCGTTCTTTCCCTGGGATAGCGGCGTACGGCCAAATTCCCCGCTCCATACCACCAGCGTGGAATCGAGCATGCCCTTCGCCTTCAGATCGCGCAGCAGCGCCGCAATCGGCCGATCCGTTTTGCCCGCCATGCGGGTGTGCGATGCGACGAGATCCGTGTGCGCATTGTCCCAGTCGTCGCCGACGTTGGTCCCCGAATAGATCTGGATGAAGCGCACTCCGCGTTCGACCAATCTTCGGGCAAGAAGACATTTTTGTCCGAAATCGCCGGTGAGCGGATCGTCGATCCCGTACAGCGCTTTCGTGGCCGGCGATTCCTTGCTGAAGTCGACCACCTCCGGCGCAGAGCTTTGCATGCGATACGCGAGCTCGTATGAAGCGATTCGCGCGTCGAGCGTGGTATCTCCGGGCCGCGATTGTGCGTGCACGCGATCCACGGCTGTTATGAAGCTCAGAGTTTCGCGCTGCTCGCGTTCCGAGATTCCTTCGGGGTTCCGCAGGTACAGGATGGGGTTCCGGCCGCCACGGAAGACCGTTCCCTGATAAACAGCCGGAAGGAAGCCGGCGCTGTAAGCGGGCGGCCCCGATTTCGTTGAGCCGTCGGACATCACGACGAAGGCCGGCAGGTTCTGGTTCTCCGTGCCGAGGCCATATGTTACCCAGGATCCGAGACAGGGCCGTCCTGGAAACTGCGAGCCGCTGGTACGCAGGTAGATGGCGGGTGCGTGATCGAAAACGTCGCCGAAGCAGCCGCGGATCACCGCGATATCATCCATGCGCTCGCGGATGTTGGGGTAGAGATCGGACACGGGTGTGCCGCATTGCCCGCCCGGTTTGAATTCCCACGGACTGCCGCGAAGAATGGCTTTAGTGGGATCGTGGATAAAGCTGGTCTTGATCGTCTTCGCGAGCTCGACCGAAAGCGGCTGACCGCTGCGGCGCGTGAGCTCGGGTTTGGGATCGAACGTATCGACGTGGCTCACACCGCCGTGCATGAACAGGTAGATGACGCTCTTCGCCTGCGCTGGGGAGTGCGGCGGCTTCGGCGCGAGCGGGTTCGATTCGGCGCCTTGCAGAAGGCTGGATAGCGCCACGGCGCCGAAGCCGGCACCCGCGCGGAATAGCATATCGCGTCTGGTCATAGCTGTTGCTTAATCCACATAGAGAAACTCATTCAGGTTCAAAAGACCTCGGGCCAGTTCCGCCATTGCCGCAGCCTTCGATCCCGCCACTGGAATCTGCTTTTCCAAGAACTTACTTGTGGCGTCTCGCTCCGTAGACGATGGTTTCCGATTCAGCACGCGTTCCCAGGCGTCATCCAAGGTGTGGATGTTCGAGCCTAGCACGCGCGCCTGGTCCACCATGAAGCGGCTGTTCAACAGGGCCAGCGATTGCGGCGCGGTCGTGCTCTCATTGCGGCGCGGACAGGGCAGCACGCCATCGGGAGAATCGAATGCCTCCAACATGGGCTGCTGGAAAGTGCGCCGTACCAACATGTAAACGCTGCGACGGGTGTGCTGTGTCGGATCGGGCGTCACCATCCAGGCGCTTTCTGGCTTGCCGATGATGCCGAACAGTTCCTCCGGCTCAAGCCGAGGAACGATAGGCGCGCCGCCCATTTCGAGATTGAGAGTGCCGGCAACCTGCAAAACCGAGTCGCGAATCTCCTCCGATTGCAGCCGGCGGCGGTTCACGTGGGATAGCAGCACGTTCGCGGGATCAAGGCGCCGCGCGGACTCGGTGGCGTTCGAGCTTCGCCGGTACGCGTCCGACATCATGATGAGCTTGTGCATCGACTTGATGGACCACTGGCGCGCGGCAAACTCGGTCGCCAGCCAATCTAGTAACTCGGGATGGCTGGGCTGACCCGCGCGCGTACCGAAATCGCTGGCCGTTTTCACCAGACCCGTGCCGAAGTGGCCCTGCCAAATGCGGTTGACCATCACGCGCGCAAACAGCGGATTGTCGGCGCGGGCGATCCAGTTCGCGAGCGCTTTGCGGCGTCCGGTCGACTTACCATGAAGCGGCGGCTCCGGAACATCACCTCCGCCAAGCGCCGTCAGGAATCCGGGGCCCACCTCATCGCCGGGCGCTTCGTAATTGCCGCGCTGGGCGATATAAGTTCGCGGCGCTTCCCGGCCCGCATCGATAATTCCCGGTGCCATAGGCGGCGCTGTGTAGCCGGCGAAAATCGAAACCAGACGCTTTTCGATGGCGTGAAGCCGCTCGGCATCGGCCTGCGAAAGCTCCGCGCGCACTTCGTCGTCCGATACCTTGAGGGACTCTTCGACTTTCGTCGTCAACGCCTGTTGCGCAGGGGTGCGATCTTCTTCTTTCACTTTCACCGCTTCACGCATTGCGGGTTCAAGTTTCGCCAACTTCTCCTCGCGGAGCCGCTTCCTATAGGGCTTTTCAATTCGGTCGATCTCCGCGCCGATCTGCCTCAGCTTAAACTCCCGAGTGTTGGCGGCAATGTCGTAGAAACGGGCGGGATTGTAGTCGAGGAACACTCGATCGTTTACAGCGGGCGCGAAAATGGCTTGCATGCGGTAGTAATCGCGCTGCGGTATGGGATCAAATTTATGATCGTGGCAGCGCGCGCAGCCGACCGTCAGCCCCAGGAACACGGAAGAAGTCGTATCGGTGTAATCCGTCAGTTTCTCGAAAGCATTGAGATCTTCGACTTTGAAGAGCATGTCGCGATTCGTCCCGACGCGGTAGTAGCCCGTGCCGGTGCGCGCTTCAGGATCGTCCGGATAAAGCTCGTCGGCGGCGATTTGCTCTTTCGCAAACTTATCGAATGGTTTATCGTCGTTAAACGATTTGATCACGTAATCGCGATAGCGCCAAGCCTCCAGCGTATACGGATCTTGCTCGAAACCAGCGGTGTCGCCATAACGAACAAGGTCGAGCCAGTGACGGCCCCATTTCTCACCGTATCGTGGGGAGGCCAGAAGTTTGTCGATGAGATGCTCCCAAGCGTCGGGCGATTGATCCGCTTCGAAGGCACGGACCTGTTCCGGCGTCGGCGGCAGGCCAAGCAAGTCGTAGCAGCCGCGGCGCAGGAGCGTGAGGCGATCTGCCTCGCCAGCGGGTTGCACTTTCGCCGCGCGCATTTTTTCGAGAAGGAACGCATCGATTGGGCCGGCAGAGATGGTAGGAGCTTGCGGCCGCTTGGGAGCCTGAAAAGCCCACCATGATGACACGCGCGCGGGTTGCGTCGCGGCCCCATCGGGCCATGCAGCGCCTTGTTGAATCCACACGCGAAGAATTTCGATCTCGGGCTCGGCCAGTTTGGGGCCGGGCGGCATGGATAATTTACCGCTATGCGAGACGGCCTGGAACAGCGGACTCTCCGCGGGCACCCCCGGTTTGAGAGCCGCGCCACGCGTTCCGCCGCGCAGGATGGCATCCCGGGTGGTGACCTTCAATCCCGACATTGCGGTGGTCTCCCCGTGGCATTGCGCGCAACGCTTCTGCAGAAGGGCAACGGCTTGGACAGCGGGATTTTCCGCTGCGGCGGCGAGCGGCAGGATAAATAACGCCACCAAGACGAGAGAACGGTTGCGTTGAGACATAGATTTCCGCGCGGAAGTTTGACTTTGTCTTATCCTACTACGGAGCCGTACGGCGATGTTTCGCCGTTTGGGCCGAACTCGTCTCGGCTCCTGGACGCCAGATGGAGAACGTTGGCGCCGGCAAGTGTTTGTGGCGGAGCGCCAATCTGGCGAAGAGGCGATTCCCATTTGTTCGTCGCCAAGCGCCTCAGAGTTCTTGACATTTTCCGGCTGCTGTGATTACCATACACCAGATCGGCGGAGCCATTCTGCCGCTTCCATTAGATTCTGGCGAGGAGAGTTCGCTCCAGCAGAAGAAGGCTTGATGGGAACTAACGTGCGCCATACGCTACTCACACGGGCCCTGGACGCATAACTTAATTCAAGTGAAACCTATGGAAGAAGAGACTTTGGCGCAAGCATCCAATAACTTGGATCCGAACGTCTTGCCCGGCCCGCATGCAAACCCGAGTGACGTGTATGTCGTGGTTCCGGCGTACAATGAGGGTCCAGTTCTGGCGGCGACGATCTCCGGCCTGCTGCCATACGGATATTCGATTGTCGTTGTGGATGACGGCTCCGTGGACCACTGCCTCGAGATGGTTTCAGACCTGCCAGTACACCGTCTGAGGCATCCTGTGAACCTTGGACAGGGTGCCGCTCTTCAGACCGGTGTGGACTATGCAATCCGTTGTGGCGCCCAATTTATAGTTCACTTCGATGCGGACGGCCAGCATCCCGCAGAGCAGATTGCCGACCTACTTGAACCATTACTGGAAGGGAAATACGACGTTACTCTAGGATCGCGCTTCATGCGGTATTGCGACGAAGAGCGCGTTCCTTGGTTCAAGCGCCTGGCGCTTCGGATCGGAGTTCAGGTGTCAGGATTATTTACAGGCGTTTGGCTCACGGATACACACAACGGTTTCCGTGCGCTCTCACGAAAAGCAGCCTGCCTGATACGGCTCCGAGAGAATGGGTTCGCTCATGCGACCGAGTTTCTCGACCTAATGCGCAGAGCTAACCTGCGCTATCAGGAAGTACCTACCACAATCACCTACACTGACTACGCTATCCGGAAGGGACAGCGGCTATCGAATGGTCTTACTATCGTCTTAGATTTGCTGATGAGAAGGATTGTAGAGTGACGCTCATACAGTGGATTCTTATCACTCTGCTAAGCCTGATCGGAGTTATCTATTTGATAGCCTTGCGTTCGCGTGGCGCGTCGCGGCTTGTCATGGTGTCGTTTGTTGCTCTCGGATTCGTCTGCGTGTTGAATCCCGATCTAATGAACAGAGCCGCCCACGCGGTGGGGGTTGGACGAGGTGCCGATCTGCTTACGTACCTGGTCACACTGGGATCTGCTTGTTCCTTCATTCTGCTATATGCAAAGCTGCACGCAATAACTCGCCGAATGACTGAACTGAGCCGTGAATTCGCCCTACACACCGCTATTCCCCCTCCGAGTGCTACGTCCATCCAACCCCCTCTACCTGGTCCCCGAGCCCGGCCCTGATGCGCATTCCGCCCGTGGTTCTTGCTGACGCACACCTGGATTTCAAAACTAGTCTGAGGCAATGGTCACAATATCTATTACCGTCGCTTTGTCTGGTTGCAGTGGCTTTGCTTTGGGTGCACAAGCTCTTCTGGGGTTTCTGGGTGGACGAGGCGGGAACGTTCTGGATGGCCAACGAGGGCGTAATCGGAGCTTTGCGGAAGTGTTCCCAGTGGCCGGGGCAGTCTATCCTTTTCGGAGCAATTGAATCGTTCTTTGTCTCGCAGGGGCCGCACCGGGAATTCATAATGAGGATTCCCTCCATTTTCGGCATTGCCGTAACTGCGGTGTTTCTGTACCGCTTAACCAACCGCCTTGTGGGCGAAGGGGCTGGCTACCTCGCCGTGCTGCCGTTCTTGTGCGCTCCGCCTACCGTATTTGCGGCTACAAATGCGCGCCCATACGCCTTGGCAGCGGCCTGCGCCGTAGGCGCGACCTGGGCACTTTGGGAATGGATTGAAACCAGCTCGAGAGCATACCTTGCAATTTATTTTGTATCAAGCTTGGCTGTTATTTATTTGCATTATTTTTTCACTGCTATCTTCGTAGTGCATTTACTATACGTAGTGTTGTACGGCCGGCGCCCGTTACTGGCGGACTGGAGGCGCTTCGTACTCGGTTTCGCAGCAACCGCACTCTGTATCCTGCCCCTTCGGACCCACATTGCTTTACTGGCCCGCGAGTCCGGTCGGCTCTCCGCACAGCATCATCTAAACACAGCGTCGGAGCTCCTCTCATTTTGGTTCCCGACGACGACACTTTATGGTGTGTGTGTCGGATTCTGCGCGGTACTTGTCTTGTTCGGGGCCGGGGCACTCCGAGGAGCCGGTTACCTGAATTTGCGGCGGCGCGACATCCTATTGTTATTTTTGTGGCTCTTCCTCTTGCCGGCATGCTTTTGGTTGCTAGCCAGACTTACACACCATAATCTCTTCGTCGCACGGTATCTATTCTTTGCTGTTCCGGCGTTCTATGTTCTGCTGTCAATCCCACTTTCCACGTTGCGGCAGAATTCAGCTCGCTTAGTGATGCTGGTCTCAATTGTTGGAGTGGCAGGCATCATGGGCGGGTTGCGGACCGATTTCGCTCGCGGACCAAACGAGCTTCGGGCGCCGCTCAATCAGATTGTCCGGGCCGCCGGATCCGACAGGGTTCCGGTCTTCATCAGCAGTGGACTCCATGAATCGACTTCTATGAACTGGAGGTCGGGGCTTGCTGCAGATAGTTATTTGTTCGCGCCCTTGGCGGTGTACCGGATCCCAAATCCGATACTGCCGTTGCCGTATCAGATGACTGTCTACGCGGAACAATACGTTGATGGGATCATTCGAAATTCGACAATGTCATGCCCTCGTTTCCTGCTTCTAGTAGTCGGTGATATAGGAGTTGCCGGCCGCATGATCGAGCGTTTCAAAGAAGCTGGTTACAGTCCTAAAGAATTAACGGTCAACCAGCTCCCGGTGTTCGTTTTTGATCGCAAGTGAATGGCTTAAAGCTCCGCTGCAGCGCCGCGACAATGCGAGCAACTTGTATCATCCTCAGTTCGCCGATCTGCCGGAAATTGTGCAGAAGCTGCGAGAGCCATGCTGGGCTACTTCGGCTCAAGCATTGAAACACCGTTTGCATTATTTTTTCGGGTTAGCGGAGGACCGGCATATTTGAATAGAGTGAGTTCCGCAAGGTACAGGATTCGACAACCCTTTTCCAAGTGTCCCCCGAAGGCGGCCTGATCAGAGCTGGAAAGAGTAATATGCACGTGCGCTTCGCCGGCCGCGATGATTCCACCCGCGGTTAGAATCTCGAAAGGGCCTTTTACGGTCTTGTACGCATTCACGGGCTTCAGCGCCGTCGAGGTCACGTAATGATAGGTGCACTCCTGCACGGACCCCGCTGTCACCGTAACGTAGCCATCCTGGATGTTCTTTTGCTGGATGACCTCGCCGATGGATTCGAGCAGCAGCGCATCCCGGTCCAGCAACACCCGATAGACATCCTGAATGTGTGCCGTCTCGAATACTTTCGGACGCGGTGTCTTACCCTCGGCGGCGCTACTGACGGACTCCATCATTCCAAGGGCGATCACAGCGGCCATCCAGCGGTTTCGTTCCATACTCCGAGCTCCCTGCGGTCCAGAGTAAACTAAGTGCCGGATGCGTTGCTGTTGTGGCTAATTGCATCCTTAGTGCGACAAGAGGTATTGGATCAAGTCGCTCTTTTCCGGCTCACTCAAGCCCAGGCTGAAACAGGCGTTATAGTGATTGACCACGTCCTTCAGGGTGGCAAAACGGCCGTCATGGAAGAAGCCGCCTTTTTGATGAGTAAACAGTCCCGCCAATGGCGCTGTCCGATAACGGTGGTCAGGCGCCCGATCGGCCTGGAAAGTGTCAATACAGACCTCTGCTCCGGTATGCAGATTCCAGCCTGGCTCAGTCCAGAGGTGTTCGACGTGGCAGTTGTTGCACCGGGCTTTCCCGCTGAAGAGCTGATCGCCTCGCTTCGCGGCGGCGGGGTCGAAATCCTTCCCAGGCTCCGGCCTCCGTGCGCGAATGGCTAATTGGAAAAAGTGGAGCGCCGGCAGCTTCCTGGTGATCAGGTCCTCATCGGGGCTGATGTGCGGTAGATCGAAGAAATGGTTTTTGGCCGCGACCGGGAATTGCGCCGGATTATCTAGGCGGGGATCGAAGAATCGTCCTTTCCATGCATTTCCAGATTCGCCACGAATGCGTTCCAGTGAGTCACCGACCCCCATCCGGTCCAGGTGTGAAGATTCACGCTGGCAAGACCGAACGCGGGTGGAATTAGAGTCGCAGAGGAGTGCACGGGATTGGCAGCCGGTTGGAAACCCTTGCCATCCAGAAAGAGTTCGGCATCAAATGTTCCGGGTCCCCACGACCTTACGACGGTGAGCAAGCCCGACGACTGCCTTCAACTTCAGCAAAGCGAGCGTTGTAGCAGGATCGTTCAGGTCCACTTTCCCGGCTCGAATTTGAGCCAGCAGAGTGGCGGCAGAGCTTGCGAATCGACTTTGAGGCCCAGCGCGAGCGCCATCGCCGGGCTCAAGCCCGTCCCTACCCCGCCCAGTTTCGCGCCTTCTAATGCCTGATGCAGCCGCAGCGTGTCACCCCAAAAAGCCTCGTCCCCGAACATATCGAAGCGAAAAGTCTCTTGGCCCTCAAGAATGGTCTTCTCTGCGTTTTCCAGGATTGAACTGATTTTCGGAGTGTCGGCCGCGCGCACGACCTGACGATACAGAGTACTCCAAAATAAATCAGGAGTGCCGCGAGCACAAGCGCGCTAATCGAAATAAGTCCTCTTAGCATTTCCGAGTTCTCCTCCACCAAAAAATCAGGAGCCTGGCACAGCAGTGCAGGAGCGAGATGCGACCCTGATCGAGTCGTCATCTCCCAGGGGTGGATTTGTTCACTTACCTGCGTGAGCCATCGCTTCGGGGTAGCAGATCAGGAATGGAGTTTAAGGTTACGGCGATCGGGCCGCAGCGGCCAGAATTCAAAAAGTGTTCACAAAGTGTTCACGAACAGCCGCACTTGCGGAATGTTCGTGCAGGCACCTATGCCAACGTGTCCAAAAAGCTGATGCGATCGCCGGAACGGACCAGTCCGTCCTGCACTACGCGGGCATAAAAGCCCGCCAGGCCCCAGCGCGGGGACTCAGGATTACCCGCCTTCACCTGCTTATCGAATATTGCTTCTTGGATGCGCGGAAGCCTTGGGGCATTGAAGACGTCCAACGTAGCGCAGGGGACTCGCATTTTTGTGATCTCGATGATCGCCTCACCGGCACGGTAGCGGTCCCCGAAGCGGATCTGGCGCCGATCAAGCCCGGAAGTGGTGAAGTTCTCCCCCAGTGCGCCGGGATAGAGCGCGTAGCCTTGCGCGCAAAGTTCATCAATCGATTCCAAAGTGATGAGGAGGATGGCCTGCAGCCGGCCGCCATGAATTCGCGGGTGCGCCCAAGCGTCGCCCGCCAGTCCGGTGGGAGCGAGATACGCCTCGGCGATGGATCGTTTAGGTATTCCGCCGGGCGAGACGTTTACGTGAACGATGGAGACCTGTAATAGGATCCTCTTAGCTCTTGTAGCCCAAGCCGGCGAGAACGCCGCGCATGTAGGAGAAACTCTTCTGCATGCCCGGCATGGGATTGTCCGCGTCGACTTCGTACTCCAGCATCACGCCGCCCTGGTAGTTCATCTTTTTCAGTTCGGCGAAGATGCCAGGAATGGGCAGGACGCCGTCTCCCACCGGGACCTGACTATCCCTTTCCTTGGCGTCCTTCAAATCTTTCACATGCATATCCAGCAGCCGCGGTCCAGCTTTCCGGACAGAGTCGACCAAGTCGGCGCCAGTTCGAGCCGAGTGACCGATATCCATACAAAGCCCGCAGCGCGGGTCCATGTTCTTCACCGCCTCCAGAACGCTTTCGGGTGTCGGAAAGTGTTTGTCTTCGGGTCCATGGTTATGCACCGCGATCTTGATGTTGTACTCCTTCACGTACTTCTCCATTTTGGGGAGCGTCTCGTGGGTGGGAGCGCACACCAACAGCGGCATGCCGGCCAGTTTCGCGTACTCGAACTTGCTACGAATATCCGCCTCGTCGTTTTTCTGAAAAGAAACGTTCCCGCCGCCAAGGATGATCAACCCGGCCTTCTCGAATTCGGCGCGAGCCTTCTTGATCTCCTCCGGCGTACTGTTCAGGGCCAGGTGAAACTCTTTGATGTTGATGTAGGGAGTATTCAGCTTCTTCGTGTTCTGGATCGCCAGGTGTCGGCTAAACTCGCGGAAGGAATAGCTGGCGACCCCGAGTTTAAGGTCACCCGCGGTGCCCGAAACCACGGCCCCGGATAGAGCGCCCGTCAAGCCGGGGACTGCTCCGGCGGCCATCATGCTTCCAAGAAATCCTCTGCGACTGGTCATGACTGTTACTCCAGTGGAATGGACTTGATTACCTTACAGCATATACAGTATTGGCCGGCTGTGTGTGATAGAACGGCTTTCGAACGGATGACCGTCTTCAACGCGGTGTAAAATTGAAGTTGATACCCCCCAACACAAGTAGGAGCGTATGAGTGCAACGGCAGCCGGTTTCGGTGACTCACGCGCGGCTCGCTTCTGGAACGCCACGATCGGCAAAAAGCTGGTGATGGCCATCAGCGGAGCCCTGCTGTTTCTTTTCGTGGTCGCGCATCTTCTCGGCAACCTCCAAGTGTTCCTGGGCGCGGAGCATTTCAACGCCTACGCGCGATTCCTCCGCTTGGAACCGGCGCTGCTGTGGACCGCTCGCATCGGGCTGCTGGTCATGGTTCTGCTGCACATCTGGGCCAGTGTGAAGCTCGCGATGCTGAACAAGATGGAAGCTCGTCCTGTAGGATACGTGAAAAAGAAATCGATCAGCTCATCTTATGCATCCCGAACAATGTACTGGAGCGGCCCATCATCGCCGCTTTTCGTCATATATCATCTGATGCAGTTCACATGGGGCATCGGCGGCACGGACTTCGAAGAAGGCAAAGCCTACGAAAATCTGGTGCGCGGTTTCCAGAATCCGGCGATTGTCGGTGTTCTACCTCTTCGCGATGGCGCTTCTGATGCTGCACCTGTTTCACGGCGTGTGGAGCATGTTCCAGACACTCGGCGTGAATCATCCGCGGTACACGCCGCTGCTGCGGAACTTTGCAAAGGCCATCTCGATCCTGTTGTTTCTCGGCTTCAGTTCCATTCCGATCGCGGTGCTGGCCGGCTGGCTCACGCTTTCATAGAAATCCATGCTACTCGACTCCAAAATTCCTTCCGGTCCGATTGAACAGAAGTGGGATCGAGCCCGGTTCGAGATGAAGCTGGTGAACCCGGCAAACAAGCGGAAGTACAACATCATCGTGGTCGGGTCAGGCCTGGCGGGCGGTGCCGGGGCAGCTTCGCTGGGAGAGCTGGGCTACAACGTCAAGTGTTTTTGCTTTCAGGATTCGCCGCGGCGCGCGCACTCCATCGCGGCGCAGGGCGGCATCAACGCCGCCAAGAATTATCAGAACGACGGCGACAGCATCTACCGGCTGTTCTACGACACAGTGAAGGGCGGCGACTTCCGCGCGCGCGAAGCCAATGTCTACCGGCTGGCGCAGATCAGCGTGAACATCATCGACCAGTGCGTAGCCCAGGGCGTTCCGTTCGCGCGCGAGTACGGCGGGACGCTGGCGAACCGGTCATTCGGCGGCGCGCAAGTGTCACGAACATTTTACGCTCGCGGGCAGACGGGACAGCAATTGCTGCTCGGCGCCTACCAGGCGTTGGAGCGGCAGATCGACCGCGGGCAGGTGAAGATGTTTCCGCGGACAGAGATGCTGGACCTGATCGTGATCGACGGGCGCGCTCGAGGCATCGTTACCCGCTGTCTTGTGACGGGGAAGATCGAAGTCCACCTGGGCGACGCCGTCTGCCTGGCCACGGGCGGTTACGGAAACGTCTATTTCCTATCCACGAATGCGAAGGGGTCCAACGCGACCGCCATCTGGCGTGCGCACAAACGTGGAGCGGCTTTCGCCAATCCGTGTTTCACGCAGATTCATCCGACCTGCATTCCGGTCAGCGGCGAATATCAGTCCAAGCTGACGTTGATGAGCGAGAGCCTGCGCAATGACGGTCGGATCTGGGTGCCGAAGCAGCCGGGCGATAAGCGCGCGCCGGACCAGATTCCCGTGTCAGAGCGCGATTATTATCTGGAACGCAAGTATCCGAGCTTCGGAAATCTGGTGCCGCGCGACGTCGCCTCCCGAAACGCCAAGGCGGTGTGCGATGAAGGACGCGGCGTCGGGCCCGGCGCATTGGGCGTGTATCTGGATTTCCGCGATGCCATCCAGCGCCTGGGGGCTCCCGTAATCAAGGAACGCTACGGCAATCTCTTCGAGATGTACGAGCGCATCACTGACGAGGATCCGTACAAAGTCCCAATGCGCATTTATCCTGCAATCCATTACACAATGGGCGGGCTATGGGTGGACTACCAGTTGATGAGCACCGTGCCGGGGCTGTTCGTAATGGGCGAGGCCAACTTCTCCGATCACGGCGCGAACCGTCTGGGAGCCAGCGCGCTGATGCAGGGCTTGTCGGACGGGTACTTCGTCATTCCCTATACCGTGGGCAATTATCTGGCAGGAACAAAACTCGATAAGGTGGATGAAAATCATCCCGACGTTCGCGGCGTAGTGGAGAGCGTAGGGGCCATGCAGAAAAGGCTGCTCTCGATCCAGGGCAAACGCACGGTGGATTCCTTTCATCGTGAGTTGGGCAAGCTGGTGTGGGATTACTGCGGGATGGCGCGCACGGCATTGGGTCTTGATCTGGCGATATCCAAAATCCGCGAGTTGCGCGACGAGTACTGGCGTAATGTTCTGGTGCCAGGTAGCGCGGACGACCTCAACCAATCGCTGGAGAAGGCGGGCCGAGTCGCCGACTTCTTCGATCTCGCCGAATTGATGTGCATTGATGCCCGGCATCGGAACGAATCCTGCGGAGGCCATTTCCGCGAAGAGTACCAGACGGCGGATGGGGAGGCGCTCCGCAACGACGTGGATTATTCCTATACGGCCGCTTGGGAATATTGGGGTCCGAACCAACCGCCTGAGCTGCACAAGGAGCCGCTCGAGTTCGAGTATGTTCACCCGTCGCAACGGAGCTACAAGTAGCCATGAACCTCACGCTTCACATTTGGCGGCAGAAGAATGCGAGCAGTCCCGGCAAGATGGTCCGATACGAGGTGAAGAACGTCAGCCCGGACATGTCAATTCTGGAGATGCTGGACGTACTGAATGAAGACCTCACACTGCGGGGCGAGGAGCCGGTGGCGTTCGAGCACGACTGCCGGGAGGGAATTTGCGGTTCCTGCGGATTCATGATCAATGGCGTTGCCCACGGCCCGTTACCGGCTACCACGGTGTGTCAGCTCACCATGCGTCACTTCAAAGACGGCCAGGAATTGTATTTGGAGCCGTGGCGCGCAAAGGCATTTCCGATCATGAAGGACCTGGCGGTGGATCGGAGCGCGTTTGATCGTATCATCGCATCCGGCGGCTATGTCTCGGTCTCGACGGGAAGCGCGCCGGATGGCAACGCCCTCCTGGTTCCCAAAGAAGCCGCGGACCGTGCCATGGACGCAGCGGCGTGTATCGGCTGCGGAGCTTGTGTCGCTGCTTGTCCGAACGCGTCAGCCGCCTTGTTTACCAGCGCGAAGATCACGCACCTGGGTCTATTGCCGCAGGGACAGCCGGAGCGCTTCAACCGTGCATTGAACATGGTGGCGCAGATGACTCGCGAGCAGTTCGGCAGTTGCACGAATATCGGCGAGTGCGAGGCCGTGTGCCCGAAACAGATTCGAATCGAGGTGATTGGGCGCATGAATAGCGACTTTGCGCGCGCCAGTTGGAAGTCCCGCAAGGAGCCGTATCAGAACCCCGACGAATTCTCCCGCTGGAGCTACGGATCGAAGCTGAAGACCGATCCCGTTCGATAGCGGGTACGATTGGACAACCTCACCCACACGCTCACCGGAGTGATGCTCGCGCGCGCAGGGTTGGGCAGGAATGTTCCCCGCGCCGGGCTCCTGTTGATGGTCGCTGCGAATGCTCCGGATCTGGATATCGTAACCTGGCTCGGCGGCACATCCACCTATCTTGAATATCACCGGTGGTTCACCCACTCGATTTTGGCCGTTCCGTTGATGGCGGCCGTTTCGGTGGGCATTGCGCGGTGGTTCGTGCGCGGACCATTCCCCTGGCTGCGCGGCTTGGCTCGCGGCAGTAATCGGCGTGAGTAGCCACCTGCTCCTGGATTGGACCAACGCCTATGGCATCCGCCTGTTCTTGCCATTCTCACCGGAGTGGCTCCGCCTGGATATGACGGCAGTTGTGGATCCATGGATCTGGGCGGTGCTGTTGTTGGCGATCATCGCCCCGGCGCTTGGCAAGTTAGTCAGTTCGGAGATTGGCGCAAAATCGGGCACGGGCCGAGGGTGGGCCATCTTCGCGCTATTCGTGCTGTGCGGGTTTGAGTATGGGAGATACTTGGCACACGATCGGGCAGTGGCGGTGTTGAATGCGCGTATTTACGATGGCTTAGCGCCGGTCCGCGTTGCCGCGTTTGCGACGTATTGGAATCCGTTGAAGTGGCGCGGGCTGGTGGAGACCAGTGACGCGTACCGAATCTTCGACGTGGATCTGGCTCGAGAGTTCAATCCATCAGGCGGAAAGGTGCTGTATAAGGCGGAGGGCAGTGCTGCCACCATCGCCGCGAGCCAGACGCTGACCTTCCAACGCTTCCTTTCGTTTTCGTCCTTCCCGCTATGGCGTGCCTTGCCGCTGGCAGAACCTGACGGCGGAACGGAAGTCGACGTATTCGATCTTCGATTCGGAGATCCTCAGCAGCCGGGTTTTGTAGCCGCCGCGATTGTGAATCGAGCGAATGTGGTAGAGACGTCGCGGATCTCGTTTGGCGGCTTGCGCCAGAAGCGGTGATGCGAACGCTACCGCCGTCCCGGATCGCGCTCGACGGCATACCCGTTTAAATTCCCAGAATTCGCAAGGCCGTGAGTCAAATCAAAGCAAGAGAAAGAAACGGGCGATCACTGCCCGATCTTGACTAAGCCGCTCTTGCTCGCCGCACGCTGGGTCTCGCCCCGGACCTTCATGACTGCCGATTTCGCTGAGTCCGTCGCCGAGAACATCTCAAACGTATCAAAATCGTCCTCGGCCACTGGGGTCAACGCCAGATCCTTATAATTGCGTGCCTCGGGATCGCGTTTCAACCGAATCACGAAGCCGTAGTAGCGTGCAATTTCCTGAGCGAGTTTTAAGTTCTTGTAGATGGTGTTCAGAACGAAGCGAGGATAGAAAACGAACGGACTTTCGATCGGCAGCGTCGGGCGCCGGTCCTTGCGGTACTTGCGTCGAAGATAGCCGCCCTGATACGGATGAACTTTCTCCAGCGCGACACAGCCATAGGACCAGATCAGCAGAGTCAGCACTTTGCCCGGGACTGATGCCCGCCGCTGCCGCCCGGCGCATCACAGTCTTCACATGCTCCGGCGTGTAATACGTTTTCCATGCGTCCTGATAGGCTTGCTCCCACTGCTCCTTGGACATGATGGCGTGCGGCGTCGTCACGTGCTCGACATCGTATTTGTTCAGATCGGGATCCATGTACGCGCCCGCCTTGTATAAGCGTCTGATGATCCTCGGAGCCGGGCAGCGGCGTCATGCAGGTGAACTGTAACAGGTCGATCGGCAGCTCGCGCTGAATGATCTTGATGTCGCGAGTGATCGACTCGGGCGTGTCGGTGGGGAAGCCCAAGATGTAGCCGGCGAAAACCGTCACGCCGAGCCTGCTTCCACATCAGCAGCATCTTGCGGTACTCGGTGATTTTGTTCTGTTTCTTCTTGGCTCCAACCAGGTTGTCCGGGTTGATGCTCTCCAGTCCGATAAACACGCGCACCACGCCGGCGCGGCTGGCCTTCTCGATGAAGTGCGGAAGCCGGTGGCACATCGTATCCACCTGGATCACGAACTTGATGTTCAGCTTCTCGTTCTCCCGCAGATCGATCAGGCGGTCGAAAATCTTTTCCCAGTCCGTGTTGCGCGCGAAGTTGTCGTCGGTGATGAAGAACCGGTTGACGCCCTGCGCCATGTTCTGGCGGATGATCTGCTCCACGTCGTCCGCCGATCGCCGCCGCGACTTCCGCCCCTGCACATTGATGATGGTGCAGAAGGAGCACAGAAACGGGCATCCGCGGCCCGCATCGAAGCTGGTGAGCTTGCCGCCGGTGCGCTTGATCTGCGCGGCGGGAAGAATCGGGAGAGTCGCCCCGTCGATCGACGGCAGATCGTCCATGTAGTTGTAGAGCGGCTGCAGCGTGCCGTTCCAGGCGTCTTGCAGAACCCGCTCGAAGCGCCCTTCGGCCTCGCCCGCAAAAAGCGAGATCCCAAGATCCATGGCCTCTTTCAGCTCAGGCGTCAGCTCCGGCAGCATCGAGAGGCAGCCGGATACGTGGAAGCCGCCGATGCAGACCTGGACGCCTGCCGCGCGCAGTTTGCGTGCGATGTCCATCGCGCGCGGATATTGATTCGATTGCACGCCGACCAGCGCCACCATTCCCTTCTTGCCGCGCAGCTGCCGCGCAATCCGCTCCGGCCTGACGCGCGCATTGGCCTCATCGAGCGACGAGATCTCGATATCCACATCCTCGCCAAGCACCCGCCGCTCCTTGCAATCGACGCGCCAATCCATTCATCACCGCCAAGCGTATTCGACGGAATGGAAGAGCGGAGCCACTGGATGACGTAGCCGTCGTCATCGTAGTGCGATGGCTTGACCAACACTAGCGAGAAGCGCTTCGACGCTTGCTGGGAAGTGGCGATATCCATGAGTGTATGTACAGTATGATATCGTCCGGCGGCAGCGTTCCGCCAGTGTCAGCGCCAGAGGGCTTCTTGATCCGTCCCATAAAAAAATGCGATGAGCCGAAACACGTGTCGGTAGGGACGTTGTACGTTACCTCGTATGATATCCTAGCGGTTTATCCGATTACACCCTGTCCCAGTTGACATCCCTCGCGTGTAATCCATCCTTGCATGGAGGCTACAATTGAATCCGAAAGAGATACTCGAGTTTTCGAAGAAGAAAGAGGCCCGGCAGTTGGATCTGCGCTTCACGGATCTTCCCGGGCTTGCAGCAGCACGTGTCGTATCCCATCACGCAGCTGAGCGAAGACTCCTTCGAAGAGGGCTTCGGCATCGACGGGTCCAGCATCCGCGGCTGGGCGGCGATCAATGAGAGCGATATGCTCCTGATTCCGGACCCCACGACGGGGTTCATGGATCCCTTCATGGAGACGCGGACGCTGATCATGACCTGCGATGTGGTCGATCCGATCACGCGCCAGCAGTATGATCGCGACCCGCGATGGATCGCGAAGAAAGCCGAGATGTATCTGCAGAATACCGGCTTGGCTGACACGGCATACTTCGGCGCCGAAGCCGAGTTCTTCATCTTCGATAACATCCGTTTCGATCAGAATCAGCATTCGGGGTATTACTTCATCGACGCGGAAGAGGGCCGCTGGAATTCCGGCCGCAAAGAGGACAACCTGGGATACCGGCCGCGGTACAAGGAAGGTTATTTCCCGGTGCCGCCGACGGATCACTACCAGGATCTGCGGGCTGAGATGGTGAACACGATGATCGACTGCGGCCTCAACATCGAGTGCCACCACCACGAAGTCGCGACCGGCGGCCAGTGCGAAATCGATCAGCGTTTTGACACGCTGGTGAAATCCGCGGATAACATGATGACTTACAAGTACTGCATTCGCAACACTGCGAATCAGTATGGCAAGAGCGTCACCTTCATGCCTAAGCCGCTATACGGCGACAACGGCAGCGGCATGCATACGCACCAGAGCCTGTGGAAGGGAAGCCAACCGCTGTTTGCGGGAGATCTGTATGCGGGCCTCAGCCAGATGGGCCTGTGGTACATCGGCGGCCTGCTGAAGCACGCCCGAGCGCTATCGGCCATCATCGCTCCGACAACCAACAGCTATAAACGGCTGGTGCCAGGATATGAAGCTCCGGTGAACCTGGCTTACTCGCGTCGCAACCGTTCCGCGGCGGTGCGCATTCCGATGTACTCGGCGAGCCCCAAGGCGAAACGTGTCGAGTTCCGTCCGCCGGATCCGTCGGCCAATCCGTACCTGGCATTCGCGGCCATGCTGCTGGCGGGTCTGGATGGCGTTCTGAACAAGATCGATCCGGGCGAATCGTTGGATAAAGACATCTACGATCTGTCGCCGGAAGAGATGAAGAGCGTGCCGTCCATGCCGGCCTCACTCGAAGAGGCCTTGAACTGCCTGGAAGAGGATCACGCGTTCCTGTTGAAGGGCGATGTGTTCACCGAAGAGTTGTTGGAGACCTATATCGCCTACAAGCGGAAGAACGAGTCGGATGCCGTGCGCCTGCGGCCGCATCCCTACGAGTTCGCGCTGTACTACGATATCTAGATGTCCCAGGTCGAAGGGCAGCCCGCTCTGAGAGTGGACGCGGCGATGGTAACTACCACGTTCACTCTCGACGGGTACCGCGTCGTTCGCAATATCGGGTTGGTCCGAGGCATCATCGTTCGCTCTCGCTCGGTGTTCGGGACTATCGGCGCAAGTCTCCAGACCTAGTCGGAGGGGATATCACGCTATTTACCCAACTGTGTGAAGAGACGCGGGGCCATGCCTTCGACCGTATGCTGGAACATGCCCACGCAATGGGAGCCAACGCGATCCTGGGCGTCCGTTATGACGCTACAGAGGTTATGCAGGGCGTGACGGAGGTTCTGTGTTACGGGACGGCGGTGGTGGTGGAGCTCGCGGCGGTCTAACGATATTACGACGGGTGGGCCGTAAGCTTATCTAGGTGTGACTTCAGCTCCTCATACGACATCTTGCCCGGACGATAGAGCCGCACGATTCCGTTGGCGTCCAGCAGCACCATGGTTGGCGTCGTGCTGGCTCCGTAGTTCTTGAACGTCTCCTCGCTCACTGGCGTCTGGAAGCCGGGGATCCGGGCGGCGTAATATTTCTGCCGCACTTCGTCGATGTATTTCAATTCTACGTCGGGCGGTGCTTCCTGCCCCTCAGCGACGTACCCGTAACGCTGCGTTGGTCCGATGATCGCCACCCGTCCCGCGTACTCCTGTTGAATCTTCGACAACACTGATACCTCGCTCTTACAGTCGCCGCACCAATGCGCCCAAAAAAACAGCAGCGCGGGCTTACCCTTTAGTGCGGCAAGACTGGATGGCTTGGGTCCCAGGTACTCCTTGATCTCGATCGCGGGCGCCGGTTTGCCCTCCAAGCGTGAGCAGATTGATGTTCTTCTGGATGCGCGCCCGGATGGAGGTGGCGCGATAGGTCTGCCAGTTGCTTTCGCAGATAGTCGACAGCGGCGGAGCGCTCGCCCCGCGCGGCCATAACATTGGCCTGCACCTCGATCGCTGCGCCAAGCGCGATGGGCAAATGACGTTCCCGATCGAGCGGACGCGCTCTTCAACAGCTGGACCGAGAGATCGTACGTCTTCTGCGCGTAGGCTTCCGCCTGGGCGTAGTCCTTAGTCGCCAGGGCTCCACGGCCCAGCCACGACATAGCCTCCAACACCTCGGGCGTCGTACCGTTCTGTTTGCGATATGCCTCGACTTGCGCGTCGGCGTGAGCCAGATCGTTGCGCGCAATCGCCTCGCGCACATCGCTGATGATGGCCGACGAAGCCGTCGAGGCTGCGAGCAAGGCGTAGGAGATTAATCGCTTTTGCATGGATGCAAGTTACGGCAGCAAGCGTCCGCCATCCACGACGAACGTTTGCCCGGTGATGTACGATCCACGGTCGCTGGCCAGCAACAAAGCCGTTTCCGCAATCTCCACCGGCTGGCCGACATGCTGGATCGGCTGCTTCGCCAGGATCTCGTCCACCTTGCCTTCGCCCTTCCAGAAGTATTCGCTTAGCGTGGTCTGGATCAGGCCCGGTGCAATCGCATTCACGCGAACGCCCTTGGGTCCCAACTCCAAAGCATACGATTTCGTCATCATGATCAGCGCCGCCTTGGTCATGCTGTACAACATGCCGTGATGCTGCGGACGCAATCCGGCAATCGACGCTATATTGATGATCGAACCCCAGCCGCGGTCGCACATTCCGGGCGCAACCGCTTGCATCAGCCGGAAGGCGCTCTTGAGATTGATCTCCACCATCTTGTCGAACTTCATTTCATCCGTCTGGAGAACCGGCTCTTGCGCGATGTTGGTAGCGGCGTTGTTCACCAGAATATCTACTCTGCCCGAACTGCGCATGAGCGGTGTCCAGCAGCCGCTTTAGATCTCGCGGACGGCCCACGTGGCACACGCACGGAACCAGATTTCCAGGGCCGCCGCTACTTCCCGCCGCCACCTGATCGAGCGTCTCCTGCTTCCGGCCGCAGATGATTACGCTTGCGCCCTCGCGGGCGAACATTTCCGCGATGGCTTTACCGATGCCGCGGCTGGCGCCCGTTACGATCGCAACCCTGTCCTTCAGAACCGGAGTCATAACGCCAGCAGCTGGTGCGTGTACCGCATACTGGCTTCGACGTCTTCGCGCTCCCGTTGTGCCGCCATTTCTTTTGGCACGGGCGGCTCGAGAGGGCGAGGTTTCCCTTTTCCACCAAATTCAGATAGCGGCTGAATTCCCAGGCGGGCGTGGTACGGTATCCATCCCAGAACTTCGGATCGAGATAAGGGTAAATGCGCGGCTGCGTGACGATGATCTCGAGCGACAACGCACGGCCAGGGCACAGCCGCTGATACTTGCGAACGTACTCGTCGATTCCGATATTGCCATCGCCCATGCGGACCCATTGCACGGCGGCGCCCTCCGGCACGCGCCAAACGGCAGTATCCCGAACGTGACTGGTCAAGCACATACGGGGCCAGCGTCTCCAGCGTGAGATGCGGGTCTTCAATCGCCCACAGCGGATTCCCGGAATCCAGGCACACGCCCACAAAGTCCTTGCCGGCTTCCTCGATCAACCGCTTCAATTCGCGCGCCTGCATGTCGCCGGCATGATTCTCGATGGCGATCTTGAGCCCGCTGTCCACAACCCGCGACCGCACGGCTCGTAGCACGCGCACGGTATCATCGATACGTCGCGTCGATTCCGCCGGGCGTGGTGCGGTCAGCGAAGGTTCCTAGGAAGCATCGCACGATCGGCGATCCCACTACTTTCGCGGCATGCAACATTCGCGTGATCTGCTCTTCGGCGGATCCCTGCTTAGGGTCGAACGCCTTCGAAGTCGGGCAGATCGACCGCATGCCAATCTCGATTTCGATCCCGAGTTGGTCGGCGTGCGCGCGAACCTGGCGCAGATGTTCGTCTTCAAGGCCGCCCAGAAATCGAATCTCGGAGAAGTGGACGACCTTGGCCTTCCACTTAGCGCAATAATCCAGATATTCGAATGGGCTCCACGGCTGCGTTCGAAGACTGAACAGGTCCATGCCCAGGCGAACGGCCCCGTCCGCCGCCAAGAGTCCCGGAGCCGCACCGCGCGGCCGCGCAAAAACACCTCGTCGAGTCATCCCCGCAGGCCCGCCGCGATTTCGACAATCTTGCGTGTGATTTCGGACGGCTCCTCCGTTGAACCGACCGGCAATTGATAATTCACCCGAGTTCCCGGCGGAAGGAGACTTGAGGCCGGTGCAACGGCCCGTGCCACGGTCAGCGCCGCATTGAACGGTCGCACGGCTTCTGCCAGCGCGGAAAGCCGCAAGGTCCAATTCAGAGGAGCTGGCAACCCGGCTGAGATCGGGCGCAATCGATTGCAGCCGCGCAACCACGGCGCTTCAGCGATTCCAGGCAATAAGCAATATCGTCGAGAGAACTAACGCCCGAGCCCGCCAGCGAAAGCTCGAAATCAAAGTGCTTCCAGGGACGCTGGGTGGATTTCAGCTCAGCGATGTAGGCGATAGAGCTGGATGCACGTCTCCAACTGGTCCAAATCGCCGCGTCTCGCCAAAAGCGTAAACCGGGTGTACCTCTGACATTGCCGTATCAGCTTTCGCGCCGAGTCGAGATCGCCCTCCAGCGAAACCTGAATTCCGGCGCTGAATCCCTCCCGCCACCCGGATCGAATCGCGGTCCAGAGCGCGGCATCAGCAGCCGCTCAGGGTCGCCTGCCGCGCACGACCACGGCGGCCACGTTCTGTCCGGAATCCCGCAGGATGCGCCGGTAGGCTTGAAACGCCGCGGGCACCGCGGCCTCAGGATTTTCAGGGATCACGGCTACCGCGGATTGTGCTCCGTGAGGCCGCGGCATGAACCCGCGATCGACCTCTTCGACGTATAGGCCAATCTCTTTGTGATTGCCCGGCGAGAACGGGATCGCGTTGATGACGAATTCCTGGTTGTGGCCGGATCGCGTACGCGTGATCAGAGTCGCATTCGGAAACAGGGCACTTGCCGGAGCTGAAGCTAGCGCCATGCGCAGCAGCAGCGGCGTGGTAGTCCCAGCCATGCACGAATCCACGGCAATGAAGTAAGCTGCCGCGTGCACCGGGTCCTGCGCCAGCGATCCTGGAAAGACACGCAGCGTCTCGTATCGCTCTCCGGCGATCCGGGCAGCAATGCGATTACGGACATCGTCGCGCAGCGCCTGGCGCCCATCCGCCTGTTGAAAAATAACGTCGGCGAGCGCCGCGGCTTCGGAGGCGCGAACCGGCAGCTCGAGCGGGATAGCGGGCAAAGTGGTCAAATCGAAAGTCCTTTCAAATATTCGCGAAAGGGACCGCCCAGGTCGGAGCGCTTCAACGCGAACTCCACAGTAGCTTTCAGGAATCCCAGCTTATCGCCCGCGTCGTACCGCGTGCCCTCGAACTTATAGCCATAGATGGGACGGCTTCGGAGCAGATGTTTCAAGGCGTCAGTAAGCTGAATTTCGCCGCCGCTTCCTGGCTCAATGGAGTCGATCGAGTCGAAGATTTCTGGTGTCAGCACGTAACGTCCAATGATGGCCAGGTTTGACGGGGCGTCCGCGGGTTTCGGTTTTTCCACCATGTTGCGAACCCGGAAGAGCCGGCCTTTTCCGCCATTGTGCGATACCGGCTCCGCATCCACCACTCCGTATGCGGAGATGGCGTCGCCGGGCACCTCCATGAGGCCACTACGGATGCGCCGTAGAATTCGTAAACATCCAGCAACTGCCGCAGTGCAGGCACGTCGGAGTCGATAACATCGTCGGACAAAATGACTGCCAACGGCTCGTGGCCAACTAACTCGCGCGAGCGCAGTACGGCGTGCCCCAGACCAAGCGCTTCCTTTTGCCGCACGTAGGCCACATTGATCATGTCCGATACATTGCGGACGATGCTCAACAGATCTTTCTTATTCCGCGACTCTAACAGCGCTTCCAGTTCGAAACTGACGTCAAAGTGATCCTCAATGGCGGACTTCCCGCGTCCCGTCACGATGATTATGTTCTGCACACCGGAGTGGATTGCCTCTTCTACGCCATACTGAATGAGAGGTTTATCGACCAAGGGCAACATCTCTTTCGGCTGTGCTTTGGTGGCGGGCAGGAATCGTGTGCCTAGACCGGCTGCTGGGAAGACGGCCTTGCGTACCCTTGGTATCATTGCATTCATTGTAACCGTTGAATAGGAATCTTCTATGGCATCGACACCTCCAGTGAATCCGAATAGCTACGCTAGCGGGCCGCAGATGCAGCCTCCGCTTCCCGTGAAGACGGGCCTTGGACCGCTGGCCTGGATACTCATCATCGTGGGCGGCTTGTTCACGATCTGCGCCGTGGTACTCATCGTGGGCGGCATGTTTCTCGTTCACAAGGTCAAGCAGGCCGGCTTCGATCCCGATCTGATGAGGAAGAACCCGGTACTCGCCGCCTCTAAGATCGTTACGACCGCGAACCCCAATACCGAAGTGATCAGCGTGGATGAGGGTCGCGGCATCATCCATGTCAGGGACAAGCAGACGGGAAAGACGTTCACCATGAACTTTTCCGACGTCAAGCAAGGGAAGATGGTGTTCCAGGAAGATGGAAAAGACGCGGTAACCATCTCTGCCAGCGGCGACGGGCAGAGGGGCAGTGTCGTCGTTCAGGCCAACGGCAAGGATGTTGTAACCATGGCCGCGTCAGGTGACGACAAGACGGGAACGGTAGAGATCAAGACGAAAGATGGAATCGGGACGTTCGGGGCTGGTGCGGGCAAGGCGCCAAGTTGGATGCCGCTATATCCGGGTTCACAGCCGGAAGGGCTGGTGGGATCGGATACGGCCGAGGGAACTGCCGGCAGCTATCACTTTCTGACCAAGGACCCGATCGACAAGGTCGTCGCCTTTTACAAGGAGCAGCTCAAGGCAGCGGGTCTAAAAGTGGGATCGACCACCACCAACGACGCCGATGGGTCAGTCAGCGGCGCGTTGCAGGCGGAAGATACCGTGAACAAGCGGACCGTTCTGATCGGCTACAACACCGAGAACGGCAGCACGAGCGTCACGGCGGCGTTCAATCAAAAGAAGTAGCGTCAGGGCTTGAACTTAGCTTCTATTTCACGCAATGCGGGCTGACAGGAGCCGGCCACCCAGGCCCATGTTCTCTGCTGCTGGTCCGCCAGATACGCTTCCAGGACTCGCACCGAGATATCGCGATTCCAGACGGAGGCGCCGGCGGTGGATCGAGCGGCAATCGATTCCGCAGTGTAGCCGCTGAACCGGTCGCCAATGAGTGGAGGAATAACGCCCTTGGTGCGCTTGCCTCCAATCGCATTCCGGAAAGCCATCACTGCGTCGCCATTTCACTCCTGGTAAGCCGCCTCCAGCAGACTCATCGGCACTTGATGTTTCAATGCGCCACTTCCCGCGGCTTCGGGCTTGGTGAGCATGGTGTTGCACGCCTTTGCAAGCGCGGAACACAGGCCCGCGGCCTTCCCCTTGGCTTCGGCCGCGCTGTCTGCCTGGTTGAAAACCAGCGGAAGGTGTTCTACTTCTGCGAAAAGGAACTCCATCTGCCCCGGCTTCCCGGGTCGCTCGCATGTTCCCACACCGGGCGGCCCGCGATCCGCACTTGCCCCGGCAAGAAATGCGCCGCCTGCATAGGACCCGTCGGAAGACCCATCTGAGTCATGGACTGGCTGGAGGAGAAGTTTTGCCGGATTGCTGCGACACACTGGACGCTACCGGGAGGGACGTGCCTGAGCGGCGTAGCAAGCCCAGATAGCCCAACAGCTTGATTACCCGGATGTTCCGGCCCAGATTGTGGTTGACAGCCTGCTGGCCGAAGTTCGAGTTTCTGTCGATGATCCCTTGGAACTCGCCCAGGTCGGCGAGTTTCGCGTCGGATACAGGTTTTCGTTCCATGTTGTGCTCCGGGTATCAGCCGCGAGCCGATAGATCCAGTCAGGGTACGCGTAAATCGCCGCGCAAATGGATCACGGTCTCGGCTCCGCGAATCGCCACACCACCTACAGCGAAGTGAGGAGAACGTAGTTAGGATGGTGCCCGAGGTGGGACTTGAACCCACACTCCCGTTGCCGGAAAACGGATTTTAAGTCCGTTGCGTCTGCCGATTTCGCCACCCGGGCATCATTGAAATACTATAACTTAGGCGCGATGGAGATTCGAGGGATTCGTAGCAGAAATGTATAAGGTGTTTGCTCTCCTTTCTCGCGCCTTGTCCCACTCTATCGTTTCGAACTTCGAGACGCTGAATCGCGCGATCTTGGGTGGCAGCCGACGGATGCACGTAAGCGCTCCCTTAAGTTGATTTTGAATGGCCGTCTATTCGACGGATCGCTAGGGCTTTCGCCGATTCGAGCTATCATCCTTTGCCTCAGCTGTGAATCACGAACTCCTTGGGCGATCTCAGCGGCGCTCGCAGCTTAGCATGTTGGGCTTCTATTGTGAATACGGAAAAGGGGACCGCCGCCGCGCGATTGGTGAATGCAATGAGGAGTGCTCGCACTCGCAGATTTAGCTCGCTACGCGAGATCGCCATCCCTGACTGAGGCGACCGTACGACGCTCCCGTAGCTTCAAGATCGATGTCCAGCCATTCCAGCCTGAGCGCTCTCCTAAGGCGTAGACCCGTATCAATCAGAAGTCCCACGACATCGGCGGGCGGCTTTTGTCAACTTTGGAAAGCAGCCGTTCTCGTGGGTAAATTCGCTCGCGCGGATATACCGGTGCACCATCGTTGGAACTTCTCACCGGTCTGCTTTGCTTCATAATGAGACAACAAGGCGACGGGTAAATGCGATCATTGCCAAGAGTTTTAGTATGCGCGACATTTGGGCTGCTCAACCTTGCGATTTGGGAATTGTCGTACTCTCCCCCTATTCATGGGCAAGAGAAGAAGGTGCCGTTTACCGGATCGATCGAATCACTCCGCAAAGCCGCCGACCAAGGCGATGCTGACGCTCAGTTCGAGCTCGGTTGGGCCTATTACAGTGGCCAAGGGGTACCCCAGAACTATGCCGAAGCGATGCGCTGGTACCGCAAAGCGGCTGACCAGGGAAATGCTTCCGCAGAGGGCAATCTTGGAGCGATGTACAACAATGGGACGGGGATTCGCCAGGATTTCACCGAGGCCGTAAGTTGGTACCGCAAGTCGGCCGATCACGGGAATGCAATTGCCCAGTGCAATCTCGGCGCCATGTACCAGCAGGCGAAAGGGGTCCCCAAGGATGACAGGGAGGCCGTCCGTTGGCTTCGTAAGTCTGCCGACCAGGGGTACTCCACGGCTCAATACAACCTCGGCGTCATGTACAACCACGGCCAAGGGGTACCCCACAGCTATACTGAAGCGATTCGGTGGTACCGCAAAGCCGCCGAACAGGGGAACGTCATGGCTGAATATAATGTCGGCTACATGTACGACTACGGCAATGGAGTTCCCCAAAATTACTCGGAGGCCGTACGCTGGTACCGCAAGTCCGCCGACCAGGGGCACGCTTCCGCCGAGTATGCACTCGGCCTGATGTACTTCGATGGCCACGGGGTGCCCCAGAACTATGTCGAAGCGATCCGGTGGTACCGCAAAGCCGCCGACCAGGGTTACCCCCCTGCCGAACTAAACCTTGGCAATATGTACGAACTTGGCCAAGGGGTGCCCCAGAACTATACCGAAGCGGTACGTTGCTATCGCAGAGCCGCTGACCAGGGGGACGCCGACGCCCAATTCAACTTGGGCGTCATGTACAAGAAAGGCGAAGGCGTGCTCCAGGACTATGTGAACGCGCACATGTGGCTAAATTTGGCCGCTTCGCGTGCGAGCGGCGATAAGCAGGTGCGATATGCACAGTTGCGAGACGAACTTGCCAGCCAGATGACTTCACAACAGATCGCCGAAGCCCAACTGAGGGCGCGGGAGTGGAGGCCAAACAGCCGCGACAGCACGAAAGAGGGAGATCGATGAAGGCGGACCATCAAATACCCGGTGCGAGTGCGAATGTTTCGGATAGCCAGCGTTTCTGCGCTTTGAAGCGCTTAATAACGGCGCTCAACTGGACCCGTCAACCCCCGAATGGCAGAAAGGAAGTTCCTGGACGAAGGATGATAAGCCAGGCAGTCTCAGAATCATATATGTCGTTTACGGCGGCATCCGCTTACAACTGAACTGGCCTAATTTGGATGGGTAACAACCTTGCTGAATCCATCGCGCGGGTACTTAGTTGTATAATCCCCAAATGCCCTCCAGCCTCCAACCAATCAAAACCTCAATATATATGTACGACCGTTCAGGAACACCCCATCTCATCGACTTTGCTCTACATCCCCCCATGCCGCCGAACGCGTGCGCTCTAAGGATCTCGGATAACATCGACCCCGACGCGTGGTTGACTGATATGAACCAAGTGAGGAAACTTGATGATGAGATCGCGGACCTGTACTTCACTAAGTCTGCCGCCGTGCAACTGGGCTACTACGACGAAGAGGAATAGGTCAGGTTGCGAAACGATTACCTGATGGGCGCGCAATCAATCGAACGGAAAAGGCAGACTGTAGATACTGGATATCCGGAATGGCTGCAAGCGCACCGAGCGGCTGATCAATACATTGCACTGTTTAGAGAAGCATAAATCGAAAAGAGGCGGTACGATCATCATCCCGGATTTTGACCCCTCACACGGAATTGAAGCAAATAATTGTCTCAGGGCTTGAGCCTTAACTCCGTTGCGTCTGCCGATTTCCCCACGCGGGCAGGAACGTTTGTATATGGCCACCCTCGTTGAGGAAACCTGGCCAGGATCGAGCGAGGTGAAGCTCAACCGTCAAACCTATTATCCTATGGTGTCCGTGCATCTGAAACGTTCAAAGGCACCGTAAAATCACTGTAGGGACCTTTCGCGATCTTACAGTCTGCCTCCTCGTCAAGATGACCTTCGTCAATGAAGTTCCGCACAGTCCGACCCGCAACAAGGTAATGTGTACGCAACGCCGATGGAGACCTCGTTTGAATTCGTCCGGCAGAACAGCGGAGCTGTATCTCGATCTGATGAAGAAGTGTCTGCTACGGTCGATCTTCCCCGATGAGTATCGCCCACTGTTTCACCCCGGATCAGGCGCTACCAAGATTGGCCGGGGCGCGCATGCTTACCTGGGGTGGCTTTTAGCCAAGCTCGACTTTGGATTGTATCGCCGAGTCCGGGTGGATGCCGTGAAACGCAGCCGCGGCGTGGACTGGCCGGCGGAAGCCGAAACGATGATCGGGGTACGCCGGCTGGATCAACTTCAGCAGTGTGTTACCGACGTTCTGCAAAATGGCATTCCCGGTGATCTGATTGAAACGGGCGTGTGGCGCGGTGGCGCTGTGATTTTCATGGCCGCCGTGTTGCAGGCCTATGGCGACGCAACGCGGAAAGTGTGGGTGGCGGACTCATTCGCGGGTTTGCCCAAACCGGATGGCCGTTACAAACAGGATCGTGGTGACGTGCATTGGCGTTTTCACAGGACGCTCGCTATTTCCCTGGATCAAGTGAAAGCGAATTTCGAACGCTACTCCCTTCTAAACGACCAGGTCCGCTTCCTGCCCGGATGGTTCAAGGACACCCTCCCGAATGCGCCGATCGATCGCCTGGCGATTTTGCGAATCGACGGCGATATGTACTCCTCAACTATGGACGTATTGGAAAATTTGTATCCTCGGCTTTCGCCCGGAGGTTACGCGATCATTGACGATTACGGAGCAGTACCGGCTTGCAAGCAAGCTGTCGAGGACTATCGCGCACGGAACCAGATAACCGAGCCTATTCAGCTTATCGACTGGACGGGAGTTTTCTGGCAAAAGGCCTCAGCCCATGGCGATTGATACGCGGCGAGTGACAGTGGTCCTGAACCCTTCATCTGGACTCAAACGCCGGGGCGCCTCTCGGGATCAGGTAGGCGATGCGCTGCGAGCGGCAGGACTTGAGCCTGAGATCATTTTGTTGGATGGCGGCATCGACGTTGCCAGGCTCGTCGCCGACAAAGTACGTTCCGGAACCCGGGCGGTGGTCGCCGCGGGCGGCGACGGAACCGTCAGTGCAGTCGGATCCGCTCTGGCGGGCACGCCTACGCCGATGGGAGTGCTAGCGACGGGAACGCTGAATCACTTCGCCAGGGATCTCCATCTTCCTCTTGAGCTGGACGCTGCGGCCCGTGTGATCGCAACGGGGCAGACGGCGTGCGTCGATGTCGCAGAGGTCAACGGCCGAGTTTTTGTGAATAACTCGAGCATCGGACTGTATCCTACGATGGTCAGCGTGCGGGAAAACTGGATGAAACGCGGGATTCCGAAGAGGCTGGCCACTTGTCAGGCGGCAATGACAGCTCTTTGGAGATTCCCGAATCGGACGGTGCGTGTCACCGCCGCCGAAACTGGTCTGACGATTCGAACGCCTTTGGTATTCGTAGGAAACAACGAATACGAATTCTCAGGATTGGAGGCTGGAAGGCGGGCCCGGTTGCGCGATGGAATCCTGCAGTTGTGCGTGGTGCGCGATCCCAGCCGCAGCGCCCTGTTCCGGACCCTGTTCCTGGCCATGATCGGCAGGATCGCAGCGGCGCCGGACCTGCACACAGTTCGCACGGAGCGGGCCACCATTGAGACCTTCCGACGGCGCGTGAAGGTAGCGCTGGATGGCGAACTCGTCCGCATGAAATCGCCGCTAGTCTATTCCATCCGGCCCGCTGCTCTCAATGTGATTGTGGCGGGGAAGGAGGTCTGACGTGCGTACTATCGCGCATCTTTCCGATTTGCATTTCGGGCGAACCGATCCGCGGATGGTTACGCAGGTGAAACATCACTTGGCCCAACTACGGCCCGATCTTGTCGTGGTTTCGGGCGATCTCACACAACGGGCTCGCCCCGTCGAGTTCGCCGAAGCGCGCGCTTTTTTAGACTCTATCGAGGCTCCGCAAATCGTCATTCCGGGTAATCACGATATCGCACTCTACAATCTCTACGGCCGCTTCATCGAACGCCTGCAGCGATACAAGACGCACATATCGAGTGATCTCGAGCCATTTTATTCCGACTCCGAAGTGATCGTCGTTTCGGTGAACACAGCGCGCTCATTAACGTTCAAAGGGGGCCGGATTAACGCAGAGCAGGTGAGCCGTCTCCGCCATCGTCTTGGGACGGCCGCTAGAGGCGCGATGAAGATTCTGGTCGCGCATCATCCTCTCGATCTCCCTGAGGCTTTCAGCCAGGCACTAGTAGGACGTGCGCGCATGGCCATGAAGGCGCTGACCGACTCCGGCATCGACGTGATTCTGTCGGGCCACCTTCATGTGAGTCGTTTTTCCGGGCCTGCGGAACGGCTTCGTATTGGGGGCCATTCAGCGCTATTGGTGCAATCGGGTACGGCTGTATCCACGCGCTCCCGAGGCGAGTTGAATTCGTTCAACGTGATCGAGGCGACTTCTAATCGAGTGACCATTCAACAGCGCTGCTGGTCCGCCATGACCAGCGACTTCACACGTTGCACTACGGAGCACTACCATCGCTCCGCAGCCGGCTGGGTCCGCGCGTCAGAATAGACTCATGTCGGAATCCCCACGGAATGGATTGCATCGGCTGCTGGCCTGGCTCGGGTCGCACGAGTTAGGCGTCTTGCTCGCCGTCGTGGGCATTGCCGGGGGTATCTGGGCCTTTGCGCTGATCGCCGACGAAGTGTTGGAAGGCGGTACCCAGGCGATCGACCGCAAGTTGCTGCTGTCGATGCGGCGCCCTGGCGATCTCTCGCCCATCGGACCTCCTGCCGTTCAGGAATCTGCGCGCGACGTGACGGCGTTGGGCGGCGTGGTTGTGCTGGGTTTGCTAACCATGGTCGTTGGCGGATTCCTGGCTCTGGATGGGAAAACGCGGATGGCCCTCTTCGTTTGTGGATCCGTAGCGAGCGGCCTGATCGCGGCTACGATTCTGAAGGATCTCTTCCACCGCGCCCGACCTGACATCGTTCCCCACGCAGTCTACGTCGCCACGTCGAGTTTTCCAAGCGGGCATTCCATGATGTCGGCCATCACATACCTGACGTTGGGAGCGTTGCTGGCGCGATCTCATGAACAGAGGCGTCTCAAGGCGTACTTCATGTTGCTGGCTGTCTTTCTGACATTGATCGTCGGGGTCAGCCGGGTTTATCTCGGCGTACACTGGCCCACCGACGTCCTGGCGGGCTGGACTGCTGGCGCTGTTTGGGCGACCCTATGCTGGCTTGCGGCACGCGGACTGCAGCGCCGGCGCAATCTCGAGGGCGCGGCGGAGCACGGGTGAGAGGTTACGGCGCGAGTTGAGCAGGTATCCCCCGCCACTCGGTGCATGCCGGTAGGGACTCACCCTTCATCACTAGCGAGAGAGCATCCAGTCGCGCACCGGCGTGCACGTGGCTATCGTACAGCAGGACGGATCGCGGGCCGATTTCGGCCGAAGTTCCAACACGAATGGCGGACATCTTCATGACGCGATCTTCGAAGAGATGGGTCTGCAGCGATGTCGCACGCCCGATTGCGGCGTCGTCGCCGATGCTCACCAGGTCGAACTCCGTGACATAGGTGGTGTCCAGCCACACGCGCCGGCCAATCTTCAAGCCGAAGAGGCGGAGCAGCGGAGCCGCCCACGGCGTCCCGGTCGCGAATCCGATGAGGGCGGGAACAGGAACGCTTTCATAAAGCCCGGTAATGAGTTCTGTATGCCGTACGAAGGGCGCCCACAGCGGCTCAATGCGCGGGCGGTACTGGCCGGCGATGGTCCATTTCAAGGCAGCTACGAGTGAGGTCACTCCGAGCGCTGAGGCCAGGTAGATCGCCGGCATGCAGAGGGCGGCTGGCCAGAAACCAAATCGGCCCAGCAAGGTAGCGGACGTGGCGGCAAAGCACGTTCCGAGCAGATATAGGAGCGTCGGGGGAAGTAATACCCGCAGAGATTCTATAGCTAGCCGGTAAGCAACCAGCGAGGCTGCAGGCCGGTAGGTTAGCGTATCACTGAACTTGTCCACCACCTGGCGTTTTGGCAGGAAGATCGCGGGCGACCCGAGCCATGACGTTCCTTGACCGGCCCGCTGATCCGGCGCGACCGAGGCGACGCCTATCAGGCAGCTGCCGGGAAGTTCCGCACCACTGCGCACAACCGCGGCATTGCCGATGAAGGTACGATTGCCGATCCGGAGCTCGCCGAGCATGAAGTGGCCATTGTGGAATGATGCCGCTCCCATCGAAGCGAGGTCGGCGACAAACGTCTCCGAGCCCAGCACCAGAAGATCGGGATCGATGTTGGATACGGTGGACACCTCGGATCGCGCACCGATCCGAGCACCCAATGCGCGCAGCCAGGGAAGCGCGTACAAGGTGGCATACAGCGTATTGGTCAGCGCCAGGCTGGTCAGCATCAGTTGATCGACGAGCCACTTCCGCAGACCGAAGCAGGAGTTTGTGGAATAAACTCCCGGATGGGGATGCGACCAGACCATCCGCTTGCCGGCGAGCACCAGCAAACATGCAGTCAGAACGTACAGAAGCCCGGCGAGCGGCATTGCCGCAACCGCGCCGGAGAGGCCGGTCGATCGAAACACGGCCGAGAGAACGAGGAAACCCGGTAGAGCGGATAGGAAACGGACGCCCTCCAACGCGGCTAATCCCACAAAATAGCCGGTCCAGTGGGTTCGCCCGGCTGAACGCGGCCGGGAATCCATGTACTGGACGGCGGGGTCCAGTGCGCACGGCCGAGATGGCGACCCGCCCCAATTTTCTCCCGCCGGGATACGTTGATTTCTTGCGACAAGCGACTGTTCCGTAACCCGGGCGCGTTCGCCGACTTCCGCGCCAGCCATCAGCACGGACTTGGCGCCGATGAAAGCCCCCGGCTCAATACGAATCAAAGCCAAATGAATTTGGCCGCCTTCCACGACGAAGGGCTGGAGCTCCACATCATAGCCGATGCTCGCGCCATCCCCGATTTCGAATCAGGTCCGGCAAACTCAACTGAGCAGTGCCGACGTGGCAGTTGTTCCCGATACTGGCGCCGAGTAGACGCGCGTAAACGGCGAGAAGTGGTGAGCCGGCCAGATGGTGTAGCGGGGACCACTCGATGGATTTGCGAACCAGCCATAAGCGGCAGTAAAACCAGCCCCACAAGGGGTACGTACCGGGACGGAATCGGCCGATCAGCGTCCATTTGAGCGCAATCGGCAGCAACAGGGAGAGCACCAGAACCAGCGCTGGGATGGCGAAGTCCCACGCCGTGAAGCCCATCGCAGAATGCCGGTGCCGGGCCAGTAACCACGCGCCGGGAGTAGCGAGAATCGCGAGTACCACGTACAGCAGCAACCCTTGTACAACCCCGGCCGTCCACACACGCATGGCTGAGTGCGCCAGCGCGGGCGCGCGTGCCGGCTGTGTCGCAGGAGCCGTCGTTTCCAGCTGCTTGGCCAAGCCGCGGATGCTCGGGCACCTGTAGAGGTCGGCGATGCTGATGTGCGCTAGTGCAGGTTGACCGCGAAGCTGTGAAACAGCTCGCGCCGCGAACAGGGAGTGACCACCCAGATCGAGAAAGAAATCTGCCTCGACTGAGATTTCGTGGGAGCTGAAGATGGCGCGCCACACGTCCGCAATCGCATGCTCGGTACTGGTCGCAGGCTCCACGTGGATACCGGCATTGCGCGCAGCGATTGGCGGAAGAACCGGCGGCGGCAAGTGCGCCCGGTCCGTTTTGCCGCTTGCGAGCGACGGCATGGCATCGAGTACTTCGAGATACGTGGGCAACATGTAACCCGGCAAGCGGCCCCGCATCCTGTCAGCCAGCCGTTCACGTATCTTCGAAAGACCTGCGGTTTCGTTTCGCAGTGTTACGTACGCCGCCAAATGCGAAGCGGGTGCGCCAAGCGCCACCACCGCCACGTTCGCGACGCCCACATCTTCGAGCAGGACGGCCTCAATCTCTCCCAGCTCCATTCGAAAGCCGCGAACCTTCGCCTGTGTGTCGATCCGACCGACAAACTCGATTTCGCCATTCTCGGCGAAGCGGCCCAGGTCGCCGGAGCGGTACAGCCGGCCGCCGGGTTCCAGGGGATCGGTCACGAACCTCGCAGCGGTCAGTTCCGGCCGCTTCCAGTAGCCGCGCGCCACGCCGGGGCCGCCTATACAAATCTCGCCCGGATCACCGTTGGGAACAGGCCGGAGCTCGTCGTCAAGGATGTGGATCCAATAGCCGGGCATAGGCCGTCCGATGCTGACCGGGAGCCCCGGCGCGAGTTCCGTCCAACTGGCGGTCACGGTCGTCTCGGTCGGCCCGTAAGTGTTTAACATGCGGCGGACTCGCGGAGCCCAACGGTCGGCAAGCTCCTGTGGACACGCCTCGCCGCCGACTATTAAGGTCCGCAGGGATGGGATCACGGCATCGAGCGTTGCCAGCAGAGTCGGCACGCAGTACAAGGCTGTTACGGCGTTCTCGCGCAGAAATCGCTCCAGGCCCGATCCGATGCGGCGTTCATCCTCCGGCCCCGCCACCAGCGTCGCCCCTGCGATCCAGGTTGGCCAAATTTCCTCAATCGAGAAATCGAAGGCGAGCGTCATGCCCTGATATACGCGATCGCTCGCGGCAATTCCATAGATCGGCGTACAGGCATTCAGGAAGAAGCAGATGTTTGAGTGATGGATGGCGACGCCTTTGGGGTGACCCGTGGTGCCAGAGGTATAGATGATATAAGCGAGAGGATCTCCGTGCGCCGCTAGTTCGGGGCGGTGCGACGGCATGGCAAGTATTTCTACTTCGTCGAGAACCAGCGCGATGTTCATCGACGCCGCCGGGAAACCGGAGGTGGTCATCAACACCGCAAGATTTGCATCGGCAGCAATGAAGGCAACGCGCTCGGCCGGAAACGAAGGATCCAGGGGAACGAATGCGGCACCACTCTTCATGATGGCGAGCAGCGCGGCGTAAAGATGCGCCGAGCGCTCCAGCAGGATACCTACGCGGTCACCTGAACCTACACCCCTAATTACAAGATAGTGGGCCAGCCGGTTTGCCAGCGCATCCAAATCGGCATAAGTGAAGCGTTCTTCGCCGCAGATCAACGCAGTTGCTGCCGGCGTCGAATCGCACTGCCGTTCGAAATAATGATGAAGACGCGCAAGTTGCCGGGCCGCTGGACCCGCGGGCGCAGTCTGCAGGTCGAGGACCGGTTCCACGTTCATTTGCTCAGGTACTGGAAATTGATAGTCGCGCTTGGCGAGTGGATTTCTCCGAAGGATTTTCCCTCAGCCGTGAGTCAGGCTGAGCGGGTTCGGCGGACCGCAGCAGAATCCCGGGTGGATCAGGAGAACGGTCCAAGTACCGCGGAATGGGGCCTTCGGCACCCACTCCGACCACCGTCATTTCTCCGGAGGCGCTGAAGGTGGCCGTATGGGGTCAACAACCAGTTGGATCCATAGCGCGGCGACGTCCACTGATGCCAGGCTCATGAAGTAACTTAGCAGGAGGACAAGCGTTCAGTTCACAACCGGGCGAGGATCTGCCCTACAATATCTTCGCAATGCTCGATGTAATGATCGATTAGACCGGACAGCGGAACAGGATCGGCTATCCCGATCCTGCACATCGTGTTCAGTTTCTCCTCGGGAATTTGGACCAGAACATGGACGATCAGCCGATTTAAGCCGACCCACAGGTCGAGGAGATCATGCCATGTTAAATCCCGATAATTTTGGACTGCCACCCATTCATCGAGGGGGTAGCCACTTGCCACCACTTTCACCTCAGTCAAAGCGCGGGCGACCCATTGATGATGAGCCGTGGCCCAGTCCACCAGGTGCCCCATCGCTTCGTTGCGGGACCAGGGTTTGCGTTTGAGACGTTGTTCTCCATATTCGTATGAGTAGTCCTCGACATGCCTGACCGTGCGATCCAGCAACTCTTTCAATCTCACAATGGCGGCGCCGAGGGCGGGCGCCGCCGGTTTTAGTTCGTCGGCGTCGTCCCACTGAGTCCGACCTCCCGACTCCCGGAGTTCCATGGGATCGCTCGTCGGCCGGACGCCGGCAGAGACGCTGAAACTCAGCCGATAGGTCCCATATTCGATTCCATGTTGCCGGAGGAGTTCCGTGCCGACAGAGTTACCCAGCCGCATAATCCCGAGAGTCAGATGTCCGCAACCGATATGATCGTGCCCCATCGTGACAGATTCTTCGGCTCCGTATTCGAGCGCAAGTTTTGCGTCCTCACTGAGCGGCATATCCACGGTTGTAGGAAGCGGCTTCATCTTTGGGTATCTGGCTTTGAGCTGAGTGCGTATCTCCTCGCGAATATGTTCGATGGTCTCCGCCGTCAGCAGAGCCTTCAAGATTTTGTCTTCGCCCAGGATTCCGAGCAGGAGATGATCTGCTTCGATGTCCTTCGAGGGTGTCTTACTCGCTTCATAACGGCCGATGAAGACCGCGCGCCGTGCCGGTTCGGTGAATCGCTCAAACATTCGACGCCATCATCCTATCGCGAGTGTAGCGGCATTTCTGACCCGAGGAGCGAGCAGATCCGCCATAATAGGATAATTCTGTCTACGGAGCGCACCCCATGTCGTCTAGCCGTTTGGCCGTTGCCGGAGTTTTTGCCTTGAGTTTGAGTCCAGTCAGTCCCGCCGAGCCCAAAGTGGAAGCCCCTGTCGCCAAGCGTGTCGAGCACCGCGAATTGCGGCATGGGGCCACTGTTGTCGACCAGTACTACTGGTTGAGAGATAAATCGAATCCCGAAGTCATCCAGTATCTAGAGGCCGAAAACGCCTATACGGACGCGATGACGAAGGATCTGCAGCCCTTTGCAGACGCACTCTACAAAGAGATGCTGGGCCGCATTAAGCAGACGGATCTCAGCGTGCCCTCGCGGCGCGGCGAGTACTTCTACTACACGCGCACCGAAGAAGGCAAGCAGTATCCCATCCAGTGCCGCCGTAAAGGCAATATGGAGGCGCCCGAAGAGATCCTGCTCGACGTCAATGAACTGGCTAAAGGCCACACGTTCATGAGCCTCGGGGCGTTCAACGTCAGTGACGATTCAAACCTGTTGGCGTATACGACGGATCCCACGGGTTTCAGGCAATACGCACTGCATGTCAAAGATCTTCGAAGCGGCCAGACCCTGCCCGACACGGCGGAACGGGTCACATCGGTGCAATGGGCCGCGGATAATAAAACCCTGTTCTTCACCACGGAGGACCCTGTTACCAAGCGGTCGGACCGTATGTTCCGTCATCAACTCGGAGCGGCGAAGCCGGAGCCGATGTACGAAGAGAAGGATGAGTTGTACAGCATTCATCTGGGCCGCACGCGCGACAAGCAGTATCTCGTGCTGCATATCGGAAGCACGGATACCAGAGAGTCACGATATCTGCGGTCGGACCAGCCGGGCTCGCAATTTCGGGTTTTCCTGGCGCGCGAGAAGAAGCACAAGTACGACATCGATCACCGCGAAGGCTTGTTCTACGTTCGCACCAATAAAAACGCCAAGAACTACCAGATCATGACTACGCCGGACTCTGATCCGGATCCCAAGAACTGGAAAGTTTTCATCCCACACCAGAGCGATGTGCTGCTGCAGGGGATCGACCTGTTCAAGAACTATGGTGTCGTGCTCGAAAAGCATGAGGCGGTGAACCGCCTCCGAATTCACGATTTCCGCACCGGGGAATGGCATAGCATGGCGTTTCCCGAGCCGGTTTACCTCGCCAGTCCAAATGGCAATCCGGAATACGATACTCACGTTTACCGCTACAGCTATCAGAGTATGGTCACACCGTCCAGCGTGTTCGACTATGACATGGAGACGCACAAGGCTGCGCTGCTGAAGCAGCAGGAAGTGCTGGGCGGGTACGATCCCGACGCAATACGCTTCGGAGCGGCTGTGGGCCACCGCGCGGGACGGTGTCAAGGTGCCGCTGTCCATCGTTTACAAGAAAGGGTTCAAGCGTGACGGTAAGGCGCCACTGTTCCTCTATGCGTATGGTTCTTACGGATTTGGAATGCCCGCCTCATTCGCGAGTTCACGGCTCAGCCTGCTCGATCGCGGCATGGCGTACGCTATCGCCCATATTCGCGGCGGCGACGAGATGGGCGAGACCTGGCATGACGACGGCATGCTGATGAACAAGAAGAACACGTTCAATGACTTCGTGGACAGCGCCGAATTCCTGGTGAAGGAGAAGTGGACGTCCAAGGATCGGCTGGTCATCGAGGGCGGCAGCGCAGGCGGGTTGCTGATGGGGGCGGTGGTGAACATGCGCCCCGACCTGTTTCGCGCGGTGCACTCTGCCGTTCCATTTGTCGACGTGATGAACACCATGATGGACGCGAGCCTGCCGCTGACCGTCGGCGAGTATCTGGAGTGGGGGAATCCGAACGAGAAGGCGGCTTACGACTACATGAAGACGTACAGCCCTTACGATAACCTGGAGAAACGCGCGTATCCGGCTATGCTGGTGACTACCAGCCTGAACGACAGCCAAGTGATGTATTGGGAGCCTGCGAAGTATGTCGCGCGGCTGCGTACTTTGAAAACCGACGCGAACCCGCTGCTGCTCAAGATCAACATGGGCGCGGGACACGGTGGAGCGTCGGGCCGCTACGATCGCCTGAAGGAGCAGGCGTTTGAATACGCGTGGCTTCTGAGTCAGGTTGGAGTAACAAAGTAGAAAACATGAAAATCAACAGAGTGAAGCGAGCCCTGGCCGAGGGTCGCGTACAAGTGGGTTGCGGATACGGTCAGGTACGGTCGCCGGAAGGCGTTAGAATTCTTGCGGCGGCAGGGTTGGATTGGATCTTCGTCGACACCGAGCACGGCGCCTTCGACATCGAAACCGTGCAGGACCTCTGCCGCGCGTCGAGCGATAACAATCTGGTTCCGATCGTTCGAGTGGCCAGCATGGAATACGACCTGGTCGCACGATCACTGGATTGCGGCGCGCAGGGGGTGATTTTTCCCCGAGTGGAATCGGCGGATCTGCTGACGCAGGCCGTGAGTTGGACAAAGTTCCCGCCCGAGGGTGTCCGCGGATTCGGGCTGACGCCGAGCCAGGTGAACTACGAGAAGGCGACCATCCCACAAATCCTGGAGCACATGAACCGGGAAACGCTGGTGGTATTGCAGATCGAGACCCAGCGGGCCGTTGATATGCGCGACGAACTGCTTTCCGTGAAGGGCGTCGACGCTGTGATGGTGGGCCCCGTTGATCTTTCCATCTCGCTCGGCGTCACCGGCGAGTTCCAGCATCCGAAGATGGTGGCCGCCATGGAGGCGATCCGGGATTCGTGCATCAAACACGGAGTCGTGCCTGGCACGCAGACCCGTACGCTGGCGCTCGCCAAATTCTGGCGGGAGCGTGGCATGCTCTTTCTGGGCTGCTCCAGCGAAACGGGAATGTTGTACGAGAAAGCCTCCGAAATCGCCGGAGCCCTGGCTACCAGTTCATCCGCTGGCGCAAGCTCGTGATGTGCGCTGTGTGATGCCGGCAGTGCCACTCGTATAAGGCAAGATTTGCATCCAACCGGATGACGCCCCTTTCCGGGTGCTTAAAGGTGCGCTGGTAATCCTGTTCGGTCATGGCTCGAAGCAGTACGGTCCAGCGCTGGTGCAGTCCGTCCAGCAGCGCCAGGGAGGCATCCGCCGGGACATTGACGGAATCAGCAGTCTCGGCGCAGGGCCCCTCAAGATACGGCTTGATCGTCGGTGCGTCCTCCGTCAGGCCCAACTTGAACCGCACGAAGCTGTTCATGTGGCTATCGGCGAGATGATGAACCACTTGCCGCACTGTCCAGCCACCGTCCCGGTAGCGTGTATCGATCTGTACGTCGTTCAGGCCCGCAATCGCGGCCCGCAGACGCGCCGGCAGGGCTTCGATTGTATCGATGAAGCGGGCGCGATCTTCGGGCGAGATCGTAGCCGGAGCCTGGAAGCGGCCCACAGGATAGCGTAGGTCCATATCACGGTATTTTAACGTGTTCGACGGTTACACTCGCGCGCAGATCGGCGACACCCGCCGTGTAGCGGCCGCCAGACACGGAGAATGCAACGGCGTCGTCCAGCCAGTCGTGGGCCGTTCCGCTCGGATCATGGGCGGCGGCAGTGAGGGTATAGTCTCCGGGGCAGAGATCGCAAGAGAACTCGAAATTGAGCCGGATTTCGTCACCCGCATCGCAGGGACCAAGGTTGACGTGCTCGAGTTCAGTGTTGGTACCGTACACCTCGAAGCCGACGCGGGTCCGAATAAGAATACCGATGACCGGCTTCTCGACAGGCTGCGTAAAGCGAACCCTGACTCTGATAGCAGCCGGTTCGTGGTTTTGCAGAACCATCGATGGATTGCCGGCATGGCCGATGGTTTCGAGCGATAGGATCTGGGCGCGGCCGTCCCCCCGGCGGCTGGTCAAATCGATCGGCTCCGACAACGAAGCACCCCAGGCGACCAGTTGCTCCGTGATGAAGCGATTGTATTTGGGATAAACTTCCCGAGGATCTCCCTTTGCGGCGAGGCGGCCCTTATCGAGCCACCAGATTTCATCGCACAGACGCGTGAGCAGCGGCTCATCGTGCGACCCAAGCAGGATGGTTGCACCCGATTGCCGCAGCCGCTCCAGGCCGAAGCAGGCTCGCTCCCGAACCAGCGCATCGTAGCACGACAGCGCTGCATCCAGAGCAAGAAGGTGAACCGGTGAGAAATCCAGACGCTCGCCTAGTTGTATGAAGCGCCGCGTCGGAGGCCCCTCCACTCTCCCGTGCATCGGCGTTGCCACCCCGGCCGCAAGGCGCAGAAGCGCGGTTTGCCCGGATCCCTCCAGGCCTGCGATACCGATGATGGCCTTTCCGGGCGCGCTAACGGTAAGATCTTGCAGCGGAGAATAACTTACGCTGCGAAAGTCAATTGCCATCCAGTAGATAGAATAGCTCTGAATGCTGCCCTTTCTGCTCGCGCTGACTATCTCGATCCCACAAACCGGGCGAGTGGTGCTGCCCGCGGGTGTTGTAAACCTCACGTCGGAGATGCAGGTTCCTGCCGGCGCTCACGATTTGGTGATTACGGGCCACAGGGATGGAACTATCCTACGGCTCGCGCCCGGGTTCAGCGGCCGGGCGGCTATCGTGTGTAAAAAAGGGCTGAACATCCGTCTATCGGCGTTTGCCATCGATGGAGGGAGAGCCTCCACTCAGCGCGTAGGCCTGCCGCCGTCGGATGTTCGATTTGCTGATTTCTACAAACGGAACGGGATCCTCGCGGACGCGGTGGAGGGCCTGTCGATCAATCGCGTTTCTTTCCGGGACATTTGGGCCCTAGCGATTGTGGTCAGCCGCTCCAAGCGGGTGCGCATCGAAAGGGTTACCGTGCAGGATTCCGGGGGCCGCGATGTCCAAGGCCGCAACAACAGTACGGGCGGTATCCTGCTGGAGGAGGGCACGACGGGCTTCGAGGTACGGCAATCCACCTTCGAGGGGATACGCGGCAACGCCATCTGGACGCATTCCAATTACGGCTCGCCGAGAAACGAACGCGGGTTAATCGCAGAGAACCGGTTCCACGACATCGGAAGGGACGCGATTCAGGTTGGGCATGCCACGGAGGTCCGTGTGCAAGGCAACACTGGCACCCGCATCGGGTACCCCTTTGATGCCGTCGACCCGAATGCTACGCCAGTGGGCATCGATACTGCGGGAAACGTCGACCATAGCATCTACACCCAGAACCGGTTTGAGGAGCTAAACGGCAAGTGTATCGATCTGGATGGGTTCCACGACGGCGACGTGACGTTCAACACTTGCGTAAACAAGCGCGACGCCGACAGTTATCCAAACGGCCAGTTCGCGATTGTAGTGAACAACGCCAACATCGATATGACTAGCCAGCACATCACAATCGCTGACAACACCATCGACGGCGCTAAGTTCGGCGGAATCTTCCTAATTGGCTCGAATCACACCGTCGTGCGCAATAAACTGCTGAATCTGAATCTGGCACACTGCAATGAGAATGCTGCGAAATACTTTGGTTGTGCGGCCATTCCGGGCGAACCGGATTTATTGCAGGCGGGGATCTACGTGGGTAGACGAGCCGAGCGAGCCGCTCCAGCCAAGGGCCATATCATCCGCGATAACGTCATCACGGGCTACAAAATGGATACACGATGCGTAATGAGTGGCCCGGACGTCGACTTGAATCAGAGTAAGGTCGAGGGAAATAAATGCGGGATTCAGCCATGACGGAAGATGTCGCGGCTCGCATGCGCGAGGACTGGAATGCGCGAGCCAAGGAAGATGCGCACTATTACGTCGCCTTCGGCCGCAGGGACCAGACGGAAGACGAGTTTCTCGAGACGGCGGCGGAAGTGGTGGCGGGAGTCGAGTGGGAACTGAAGCGGCTGGGGCCTGGCAATCCGCGAGAGCGCAGGGCGTTGGAAATCGGATGCGGTCCGGGGCGGTTGGTCAAACCGCTGTCCCGTGATTTTGGGGAGATCCACGGGGTCGACGTCTCGGATGAGATGATCCGGCTGGCGCGCGAACGGCTTAGTGGGATTCCGCACGCCCATGTGCACGCCACCAACGGCGCTGAACTCGCGCAATTTGCGGACGCCTCGTTCGATCTGGTTTATTCGTATGCCGTGTTCCAGCATATTCCGAGCCGCAACGTCGTGATGCAGTACTTGCGAGAGACCCACCGGGTATTGAAGCCCGGCGGCCTTGCCCGGCTTCAATTGAATGGCCTGCCGCAGGCAGCTCGCGTATACGATACGTGGTCCGGAGTGCGATTCAGCCCGGAGGACCTGGTCGAATTCACGCGAGAGTACGACTTTCAATTGCTTTCGTTGGAAGGCGCGTCCACCCAGTACATGTGGACCACGTGGCGCAAACACGAGCCGGGGTGGCGTGAGCGCCAGCGAGCCACCGCTGGGCGAAGCGAAGGTATGCGCATATGGCGCATTACGAACGCTCACAACTCCGAGCCGGTGGCGCCGAATCGGGGACGGTTCGCGTCAGTATCCATCTGGGTGCAGGGCCTACCCCAGGATGTGGATCTGTTCGACTTGGAGATCCTGGTGGGCGGTCTGCCCGCGCGGGGCACCTATATCGGACCGGCGGATGAGTCGGGACTTCAGCAGGTCAACGCCATCCTGACCGAGAGCGATAATACCGGGTTGGTGCCGGTCGAACTGTTATGGTTCGGAAAACCTCTGTGTGATCCAGCCGTGCTGCGAGTCATCCCGGCAGGGCCGCAGGTGCCGCGCATCACCGCCGTGAGTGATGGCATCAACCTGTTGTCGGGGACTCGCATCGAGACCGGGGCAGTAAAGGTGACGCTGGAAGAGGTTGATCGAGCGGAGGAGTTTCGAGCGTCGGTGGACGGAATGGAGATATCGGACCTGGACAGGTTCTGCACCGACCCGCTGCCCCGCCGTTGGGAGGTGAACTTCCGATTGCCGTCCGAACTGACGCCGGGTCCGCACGCGTTGGAATTCAGTTTGGGCCGCCGGAGATTCGCGCCGGTGGCGATCGAGGTAGCCGACCGCTAACGTTTCAGTTCAGTACTCGCCTCCAAATCCCGCAGGCCTGTTACAATTGCATTACAGTTGATCCCGCTAGCCCCCAGGAGAAAGTACTGAAATCGATACTCTGGCCATTCGTATGGCTGGGCACGAATGCCACTCTGGTGTTCGCGTCCCCCGCGACGTTTGTCACCGCACTTCCTGTGGCAAAGGACCAGTTGCTGGTCCGCTTCAACGCTCAGCCTGTATTCTCGACGCGGGGATTTCACAGCGTGCAGTTCCCGGTCAACGTGGGTTATGGTCTGAACTCGCGCTTGGCGCTCTTCCTGAACGTCAGCCAAGGATTCGGGTCGATGAACAGCTCACCAGTGAGTACGAGCAGGCTCGGTTCGGCGGGATTGAACGACATGATCACCTACGCGAGATACACGCTGTTCAAGATCGACAAACCGAAATCCACGTTCCGGATTGCTCCGCTGGCGGGTGCGTTCATTCCGACGGGCGAAAATTCCCTGCAGGGGCCGCAAGGACTCCTGCCTAAGGCGCTGCAAACGGGATCGGGCACACTGGACCCTTACTTCGGGATCACCATGGGATATAACAGCATCCGTTGGGGAATGGCGCTGGACAGTACATATCGCCTGAATCCGGTCGCGGAGCGCGGCATTAGTCCCGGAAACCAGTATCGAAGTGATGCCCAGATCGAATACAAGGTGCTGCCTCTCCGCATGCCCGAAGAGGGCCTCCCCAAACTATTGGTCCTTTCCATCGAATCCAACTACATACACGACAGCAGGGATCGTCTGAACGGGACGATTTCGACGAACTCTGGCGGCAATACCCTGCGGCAGGACGCCATTTTGGAAATTTCGACTCTTCATTGGCAGATCGGTCTTGGGGCGCAAGTTCCCATGATGCAGGATCTCACCGGCACAGGGCGGATCAAACAGCGGAGCGGGTTTTTTCTATTCTTTGAATACTACCTGGCGGCGCCAAGTTGGCGGCATCGGAAGGTTTCGCCGTGAAGGGCAGTTGTGGGTTTGTTGCTGCCGTCATGCTGATCGCCAGCACAGGCTTGCGCGCTCAAGATGCAATCCGGCAGCTACAGGTCACACGGGCCGTAGCCTCCTTGAACGGAGTATTCTCTCCGCGCGGGTTCTTCAATCTCACGGTCCGGCTTTACCAACTGCCTGGCGTGGAGTGGGCGAAGTACGATTTGAGAAAATCGCGGATCACTCTGGATTTCAAACCGGGCGTGACCATCACGGCGAAAGACATCGAGCAGGTGATGACCGGCGCTGGATACAAGCCCGGTCCAGTACAGATCGAGGTGCTTGCTGCCGGCGAAGTTTCGCAGACCGGTGCAGGCTGGGTTAAGATCAAACACCCAACCTCCAAGCATGCCATTATGCGTTGGCTTCAGTTGAATTTCTAGAACTCTAACCCGACGCTATCTACCACTGCATATTGAGGCCGAGCTTCAGAAATCGCGGAAGGTTCTGTTGAGTCGGATTTAGGCGTCCGAAGCCAGAATTAGTGACATCGACGGACTGAATGTTCGAGTACCACGGGTGATTAAACGCGTTGACGGCCTCGAATCGGAACTGCAACCGGACTCGCTCCGTAATAGGAAAGTACTTCGACACCGACGCGTCCAGATTATGATAACCCGGCAGCCGAATGTTGCTGAACAGTGTCGGAAACGTGCGGAGGGTGTAGGCGGGCTGCGCCGGCACATACTTACCCGTGCTGGCATCGGTCCATAGAGACGTATTGAAGTACTGCGCCATCGTTGGATTGTCGAGCTTCGCGCTGCCTGGCGCCACCTGGGCGGCGTTGGGATACTGGAGTGCCCACCCGCGATACCTGCTGTAGTTCCAGTTCAACTCCCAACCTCCTATCAGCAAGTTCAGCAACCGCGGAATATCAGATGCGAAATGACGGCCCTTCCCAATGGGCAATTCGTAAACGCCGCCGAAATTGAATTTCTGGGGAATGTCTATCTGGTTGGCTGGGCGCTTTTCAAGTTTTGTCGCGTGAATGTCGGATAAATTCAAATCCTGCACATTCAGAAGGGCTACCTGTTCGAGGTCTTTGCTCAAAGTGTAACTGGCGATGAAAGTCAGACCGGCGGAGAAGCGCTTGGTGATTTTGCTGACGAAGCCGTCGTACCGCAATCTCCCGATCGGGAGGTTGTTCAGTGTCACTTGCGGGTACTGCGGATAGGCATACAGCAAGCTTTGACGCTGAATGGTTGGGCCATTTAGGGCTGCGTTGTTCGGGATCAGCCCCGCCATCGGATTCGGGACCTGCGCGGTGTAGTAGGACTGCGGTTGATACAGCTGGCCGGCGGGTACATAGTTCAAGCTGACACCAGAATTGAGGTTCACGCCCACCGGTAGCCTTCTCGTCTGATTACCGGAATAGCCGGCCTCCACCAGCACGCCGCCTTTCAATTCACGTTGGATATCGAACGAATACTGTTGCGAGTAAGGCAACGGCCGATCGTACCAATTGGTCGTGAAGTTCTGGCCGAGAAAGCTGGCCGCGCCCAGGGAATTGCCAACCGGAGCCAGCAATTGCCCGCCGGGAAGCAATGCGAACGCATTTTGCAGAGTTATCGCCGGGGTTAACCCATCCAAGTTGGTGATCGAATTCGTCGTATTGCTGAAGCCCTGATTGGGGCCCGTCTCGCCTTGCCCGAGATAGTACAAGCCATATCCCCCGCGGATCACCCACTTCTCCCGCCATCGATAGGCCGCCCCGGCGCGGGGACCGAAGTTTGCGCGCTTTGGCGCGAACGCGCCTCGTCCATTCCCGCCCACACCCGCAAACAATGTTTGGCCCTTGAGGTTGAGACCTTGAGCCTGTTGTGCAATCGGGCTGGGAGCATTCAGGTCGAGGCCGATCAGCATGCGGTTGTACCTTTCTACCGCCGGCGACTCGTAATCCCACCGCAGTCCCAGGTTCAGGGTCAGGCGGTTGTTGACTTTCCAGTCGTCCTGAATGAACGTCGCGTAGTAGTAGTGAACGAAGGCGGGATCGATGTTACGATCTACGCTCGCCGTCTGAGGATAGCCGAGCAGGAAGGACGCGACCTCGTTGCCGGAAACCGAATCGGGCTTATTCACCACCGCCTGAGTCCAGTTCTTGTCGAAATTGTACTGGCCGCTGGCCATGCCTGGATTCAGTGTGTTGTCGTTGTAGCGGCGGGCTTCAAAGCCGAACTTCAGAAAGTGACTGCCAACCACCATATTCACATTCGGCTGAACGGTGTACGTATCGTGCGGCGAGAAGCTCAGAAGCCGGCTGGAGCCGATGGCCTGATAAGAGCCTAGCGTGAAGTACGGGAACTGGAGGCGCGTGAACTGGGCTACGAGCGAAGGCGCAAACCCGAGTTGCGTGGGATCGTAGTTGGCGCCGAAGATGTTTCCCGTGGTCTCCTCCCAACGGTTCAAGCCGGCGCGCAGGTCGAAGGTGATGCGGGGCGTGAGCATCGAAGTCCAGTCGAACGTCCAGTTGCGGCCGTTGCGGATCAGCGGAGCGTTTCCGGTTGGCTCGGCGGGATTCTTCTGTGAAAGATCGGTTACGAAGACCAGGCTTCGAAACTCCGTATACGGATTCTCCGAATAGCGGAAGAAGAACGAATTTTTGGAGTTGATCTGATAATCGGCCCGTCCTACCCAGGCGTTCATGTCGCCTACCCAACGGGATGGATACGTGTAGTTGTTGAGATGCGCCGCGTTGACGCCGTTTGTATTCGGCTCCGGATAGAACGCGAGGACCTTGGCCGCGATAGGGTTGATTCGGTTTGCAGGAATCACGTTTCCGGGGAACGGCGTGCGCGTACCATTCGCCTGGGTAGTCGTGGGATCGTAGATTACCACCTGCTGCCCCTGCGCATTCAGCAGGCTGGAGAAATCGCCCTTGCGCCACGCATCGATGGGAAGAGTGGCCACGCCCGGATCCGCCGACCTCTGGCGTTCTCCTTCGTAGGAAAGCGACCAGAACAGCCTGTTCTTCCCGTTGAACACTTTGGGGATGAACACCGGACCGCCAACCCTGAACCCGAACATGTTGATGTGGTTCGGAGATCTCGGCGTGCCGGCGGCATTCAATTCCGACTGGTTGGCGTTTAGCTTGTCGTTTTGCAGATACTCGAAAGCATTGCCGTGCAACTCATTCCCGCCGCCTTTCGTGACAATGGTGATAATGCCGCCGCCGGTCCGGCCATATTGGGCATCGTAAGTATTGGTGAGGACTTTGAATTCCTCCACTGAATCGATGGTGGGTACACCGATCACCTGCCTGCTGGATTGCACGTCGCTGATTCCGTCCAGCAGCACTTCGTTTTCCTGATTCTTTCCGCCGTTGACTGAAAAGCCTGAAGTACCTCCGATATCGAAGGCGCGGAGGTAGCGGAAGGAGCCGGTCTTTACAATGCCCGGGGCCGACCAGGCGAGCTGGAACGGATTACGTCCCATGGTGGGGATGTTCTCGAGCATCGTGCTCGAGATAGACTGGCCCCGGGTGGCAGTTTCGGTCTGCAGCACGGAGACAGTGCCGAGGACCGTTACGCTATCGGAAGCAGTGCCAATTTCGAGTTGAACATCCACTCGTGCTTTGTCCAGACTCTCCAAAACGATGTTTTCGCGGACGGTTTTCTTAAATCCACTCTGTTCCACATTCAGGACGTAAGTGCCAGGAGCCAGGAACGGGGTGACGTAATTACCGGACTCGGTAGTCCGCGTCGTGATGGAAGCGTTGGTCGCGGTATTCGTGACGGTAACCATGGCTCCCGCTATAGGTGCGCCGGTGGGGTCCGATACAGTACCGGTTACGACCGCTCGCACCTCCTGACCGGACAGGGTGCACCACGTCAGGACGGCGACAATCGCCAGCAACTTCAGGAATAGAGACACGACTAACTCTCCTTGCCACCAGGTAGAAGCACTTCCAGATGCTGTCGGGGCGTGCGGCTATTCTACGCGCGTTCGTCCGGAGCGTCAAACTTTGCGGTCAACAGGTCCTGTACGGCTTATACCCAAACCGGCGGACTTTCCACGGCGGATGGCCGGTTTACCAGGGCTGCATCTGGCGAGCCGCTCAAGACGGCACGACTCTACTCTCAACGGTAAACAGCGGCCCCCTGCACCCACATCAACTCACACGCGCCTTCGCCCGTGTCGATCCTACTCAGTGAACTCTTCCAGCGCCCGCCATCCGGGTACTCTACCTCAACAAGGTATCCATCGAGCCTCACCACCTCACCTGCCTGTATGTTTTTGAGACTTTGGCCAACTGCGTCGTCTTCAGGAATCAGGTGCATGTTCGCGACGTGTGCCGTGATCACCTCTCGTGACATCGCCACCGGTTGCCGGGGGTGAAGGTATAAGAAACGCCCTCCCTGGCTGATGTCGAATTGGTCGAGGACAGCCTGATCGGACATTTCGCCCCAAGCTACCCCAAGATCGATGGGGGACACCTCCGCCTCGCGAGTTAGCCAGTACCGCGTCGTCGAGAGGACGCGCGCAGTAATCCCGTACGTTGCAAGGGGTCTAATGATGTGATGGCCATGCTGCCAGGACGTGTGCGTAATCAGCGTTCCTTGTGCCGGATGCTCCGTCACCAAGACCCCGGCCTCGCGGCGGATCACAACGTTCCGGTGGACGAAGCCATAGGTAAGCATTCCTACGGCTATGGCCAACAGAGCGCGATAAACATAGACTCCCACTCGCGAAGCTCATCGGCACTTTCAAAGCGTTTCTGCAGACCAGAATCCGGTACAATGCAACCGGACACCATGCCGAGCTCTTTGTCCGAGCGTTCGATTCCCCTCCGCTGGCCCGCCATGTGGAGCGATCCCCGGCTCGTTTCCCTACTGAAGGGAAGTCCCATAGATTGTGTATTGGGAAGTCCCCCCGCAATTGCGGCCGAGGCTCGCGGGCAGGGTATGGTGGCTCTCACTCGAGATGAGGCTGCCTCCGCGGTACAGTTCCTCCCACGGCCTCTGTGGCCCGGAGTTCGCGCTTCACGAAAGGTGGATGCCACGGAGTCGGGCCCCACGGGTGGCGCCTGGGTCAATGCGAACGGCTGGGCGATCCGCCTCGCGCAGGCCCAGAATCCGGGAAAACCGGTGTGGGTGGAGGCCGCGCCGGGCCAAGGTTCTGTTCAAGACGACGCATCCTATCTACTCGCGATCGCGGAATCCGCGGTCTACAACGCGCGTTGGGTGCTAACCCTGGATCCGGCGTTCGCGCAGGGACTGGTTGCGGGTGAAGCCGGAATGACGGCGCGCTGGCACAAGATGATGGACGCCTTCCGGTTCTTCGAAACACGTCGCCCCTGGGCCACATTCGAGCCCAGGGCGAATCTCGTCGTTGTCTCCTCCTTCGCCGGTAGTCTCGAAAAGGAGTTCCTGAATCTGGCGGACCGCCGAAATCTGCCGTATCGCATCGTGCCGAACGCCGCCGCCGTTCGGGGGATTTCCGGTCAGCCGCGAGCGATCCTTTACCTGGATCGACAACCTCCGGATCCGGAACTCGCCGGAACTCTGAAACAGGTCGCGCGCCGCGGGGCGTTGCTGATCGCTACGGCTGGTTCGGGCGTGCTGGAGTGGGCGGGCGCGCCTGTGGAAAGTCCAATTCCGGGCTACGATTCGAAATCGTCAGGAAACGGCAGAATCACGGTCGCCCGGAAGGCTTGGGACGATCCCTACGTTCTGGCAGCGGAGGTCCGCATTCTGATCGGACGGCGCTCGGACGTGCTGCGAGTGTTCAATGCAGGGTCCATGAGCGCCATCTACTCCCGATCCAACGATGGTGACAAGGGTGTCGTTCACCTGCTGAATTACACACTCCGTGCGGCGGGCCATCCGGTCAGCGTGGCTCCAGTGGATAGTTACGCGCGGGCGGAAGTCGTGTCACTGGATGCGTCGGTGGAGCCGGAGAAGATGGCGGCCACCTCGAAGACGTTCGGCGAAATTCCGGTTCCACCATTCGAAGTGTATTCAGCGGTCGAGTTGATAGGATCAAAAGAGGGATAACCACATGAGAGACATCACCCGCCGGGAGTGGCTGGCCGGTTCGGTCGCTGCCGCGTTCGCTTCCGCGGTGCCGCTACGGGGCGAACACTGCGGCTCCGACAGCTCCGGTCGCTGTTGCGCGTTGCAGGTCCTATGGCGCCGATGTCACGCCTACTCTGAGCCACATGTTCGATCAGCTCGGCGGGTTGCAGCGGATCGTGAACGGTAAGACGGTCGCGATCAAGCTCAACCTTACCGGTTCGCCGGACCAGCGCCTGGGACATTTCCCGCAAGAGATCACGCATTGGACACATCCGGCGGTGATCGGAGCCACGGTGCATCTGATGGGCCTCGCGGGCGCGCGGCGGATCCGGCTGCTGGAGAGTCCATGGGCGACTATCGAGCCGGTAGAAGAGTACATGCTGGCCGCCAACTGGGAACCTCGCGATCTGATGAACGCCGCGTCCAGAGTAGAGTTCGAGAACACGAACTATCTCGGCCGTGGAAAGAGCTACGTGCGAATGCCGGTCCCCAAGGGCGGACACATGTTTCGAGCCTTCGATCTGAACCACTCCTATCAGGATTGCGACGTGTTTGTTTCGATCGCAAAGCTGAAGGAACATGCGACTACAGGCGTGACATTGTCAATGAAAAATTGCTTCGGGATTACGCCTTGCACAATCTACGGCGAGGGTGCGGGCATCGATGAGCCGGCGTTAGTGCCGCGCAGCGGCCGCGGACCGCTACACGCTGGCAACCGGCAGCCTTCTAAGAGCTCGTTTCCGGAGAACGATTCGAAATCGCCGCGCGAGGGCGGCTATCGCGTGCCAAGGATTGTTGCGGACCTGGTGGCAGCCCGGCCGATTCACCTGGCCATCATCGACGGCATTAAGACCATCAATAAGGGCGAAGGATGCTGGATACCAGGCGTGGCCCCCGTGTCGCCGGGATTGCTGATCGCGGGCACGAATCCCGTGACTACGGATGCCGTGGCCATGGCGATCATGGGATTTGATCCCATGGCAGATAGCGGCCGTGCTCCGTTTGAGACCTGCGACAACACCTTGCGGCTGGCTGAGGAACTCGGCGTCGGGACTCGCGACCTACGGCGAATCGAAGTGCGCGGAACGCCGGTAGCAGAGGCGCGATTCCCTTTCCGGGGGGCTGCCTAGGTTCGCAGCCATACCCTATACTGATCGAGATGAAACTTGCACGCTACTGGACCCGAGGTCGGGCGGAGGCAGTGGACAGCGAAGGCCAAACCATCCGGGTGGTTGCTCGGGGGTGGTCGGATGAGAGTGTGGATGCGGCGCGGGCCCGTGCCGGGGACATCGCGAGGCGAGTGGCGCAGCGGCTAATCTCGCATCCGGGTGAGCGTAACCAGTATCAATATGGCGACCGGCCCCTTCCCGAGCCGGTGATCCGCCAATTGAACCAGGATGCGGTGGTGACTCGCAACGCCTATGGGGCGTTGGTCCTGAATACGAACCACCTGATGTTTGTCGACATCGATCGTGAGGATTCTACGCCTTCGAGCGGGGGCGGTCTCGAAGAAGTGATGTCCGGCATCTTCTCGCTGTTTGGCAAATCAGCGCCCGCCAAGCCGTCTAGGGCAGCAAACACGGTGGCGGAAGCGATTCAACAAGTGGCGGCCCGCCACAACCTGTCCGGACGAATTTACAAGACCGCCGGCGGCCACCGGGTGTTGATCACCAGCGCTCCCTTCCGCGCAGGCACTTCGGAGACAGAGGCGTTACTGAATGAGTTCGGCTCCGATCGGATGTACATGCATCTGTGCCGCGTCCAGGAATCATTCCGCGCGCGGCTGACGCCAAAACCCTGGCGCTGCGGTTTTAGCAAACCGCCGGTCGAATTCCCGTTCGAAACTCCCCAGGACGAAGCTCAGTACCGGCGTTGGGAAGCGGAGTACAACTCGAAATCGAGCGGTTGTGCGACATGCCGCTTCGTGGCGACTTTCGGAAGCGGGAAGATAGCCTCAGAATTCGAAGACCTGGTGCAGTACCACGACACCGAGACGAAGGCGTCCAGCAATCTTCCGCTGGCTTGATCATCCCCTTACCGCCGGCGGCTACAGAGAATTTTCAGACTTCCGGGCTATCATCAAACGAGCCGGCCCATGCGGATTCTGGTAGTGGAAGATGACCGCCGAATGGCGGAACTGCTCCGTCAAGGCCTGACCGAAGAGGGGCACTCGGTGATGCTCGAAATGGATGGCCGAACAGCCTTGAATACTGCCGGGACGGGGCCGTTCGATCTCATTCTTCTCGATGTTATGCTGCCCGGCATGGACGGCTTCACCATCGCGAGGCGATTGCGGGCAGCCCGGAACCAGACCCCGATTCTGATGTTGACGGCGAGAGACGCTACCGCGGACATCATCCAAGGGCTGGATCTCGGCGCTGACGATTACCTCACCAAGCCGTTCTCTTTTGAAGTTCTACTGGCCAGAGTGCGGGCAGTAGCGCGCCGCGGTCCGATTCCGCAGCCGGTACGCCTCGGAATCGCCGATCTGAGCATGACGCAGAGTACGCGAGAGGTGCGGCGCGGCAATCGGCAGATCTCCCTGACAAAAACCGAATACTCCATTCTCGAGTTGCTGTTGAGGAACGCGGGCCGCGTAATCTCGCGCGACACGTTGATCGACACCGTGTGGGGTGGATCGCCTGAAATCGAGAGCAATACGCTGGATGCATTCGTTCGCCTGCTGCGCGCCAAGATTGAGCATGCGGGAGAAGCGAAGCTGATCCATACGATCCGCGGAATCGGCTATTCACTGCGTCAGGTCGAGTGATGGCGAACATTTCCATACGGCTGAGGCTTACCCTCTGGTACTCGACGGTGCTGCTGCTGGGCTTGGCGCTCTTCGGAACAGCGATGTCCGTCGCCTTGGAGCATCATCTGATGGCTGGTGTCGATTCGCGATTGAACCAGCGAGTGGAAGGGTTGCGCACGGTGCTCGAGACTGAAAGCGGCATCACTGACCGGAAGCAACTTGAGGAGGAACTGGCGGAGTTCGTACACGCCATTCCGGAAGGATCGTTTACGCAGTTGCGGGACGCGGCAGGCGCTCTACTCCCGCTCGGCTATCCGATCACGTTGACTTCCGATCATCCGGTCTATACCACCGATCGAAGGGACGGCCACGCGGTTCGTGTTTTGACCACCCGGATCCAACGCGGAGCAAAGAGCTATGACGCGCTGGTGGCAAGTTCTCTCGCCGATCTGGAATCGGTGATGAAGGATTTCCGGCAGTTGCTGTTGTTGATGATCCCCGCTGTCCTGGCGCTCGCATGTAGTGGCGGCTATTGGATCAGCCGCAGGGCACTCGCTCCCGTCGATGAAATTACGCGGGTGGCGCAATCGATCAGCGTCCAAAATCTTGCGCAGAGGTTGCTGGTCCCGCGGACGGGTGACGAACTGGAGCGGATGTCGGAAGCCTGGAACGAGGTCTTGGAGCGGCTGGATTCGGCGGTCAAGCGTATCCGACAATTCACCGCTGACGCCTCGCATGAGCTGCGGACGCCGCTAGCCTTCATGCGGGGGACGGCGGAGTTGGCGCTTCGGCGTGATCGTACGGCCTCTGAGTATCAAAAATCGCTGCGTGACATTCTGGGTGAAACCGAGCGAATGACTGAACTGACCGAGTCGCTACTGGCGCTCGCGCGGGCAGATGACGGTATCACGATGGCCCTCTCGCCGACCGATCTCAACGCCATTATCGAAGATGTCGTTCGACAGAGTCAGGGCGTTGCGGACTCGCTAGGTATCGTGCTGAAAGCCGAAACCGTGGACTGCGCTGTGGCCCCCGCCAACGAATCTGCCATAAGAAGATTACTGCTGACCCTCATCGACAATGCCCTGAAGCATACCCAGAGGGGCGGAGTCGTGACAGTTTCGACCGCGCAAGCCAACCACGGCGTTACACTGGCCGTGCAGGATACAGGCGAGGGGATTGAGCCGGAAGCGCTGCCCCACATCTTCGAGCGCTTCTTCCGGGCTGATACGGCCAGAAGCAGCGGGTCGGGCGTTGGATTGGGATTATCAATCGCCCAGGCTATCGCGCATGCACATGGCTCGCAAATCGGGGTGGAGAGTCAGCCAGGGGCTGGGGCTCGGTTCGCGTTAGTACTGCGGGGTTAGAACGTGCCGCGTGAGCCGCTGTCTCCGGGCATGAACTTGAAAACGGAATACGGTTTCGTCCTCGTACTCTTGCCGTTGTTGAACTGTGGCGCGTCGTTGATATGTGAGGCAGTGATGTAGATGGCTCCGTCCGGCCCCTGGGAGAACGTGTCGGGCCATTCGAGCCGGGTGTCCGCCGCCAACTTCTCGAGTGCACCATTCTTAGAAAGGCGAAACACCGCGCTCTCATTGATGTTGCTGAGGTAGAGACGGTCCTGAGAATCCATCCACAGGCCGTCTACCGGAAATGTTTTGGCGACCTTTTCCACTGCCGCCGCCACCGCCTCCGGAGGCGCTCCGCTCTGGCGCAAGAGACTGGTCTTCACCCGATACAGAGTTGCTCCGGTGAGCGCCTGATAATACAGATAATCGCCGTCATGTGAAAGCGCAATGCCATCCGAAGCAAACTGTGGGGCTTTCCCGTTCGCTCCGATCACCGGCTTTCCGTTGACACGGATGCTGATGCCGGGCTCCACCATCACGGAGGGATGGCCGTCGAGCGCGCGATGCGCCTTTCCGCTGTTGAGTTCGACGATCACGATCCCGCCCGCCCCGCTATCCGTCATGTACGCGGTGTTGCGTTTGGTGTCGATACGAATATCGTTCAAGTAGCTGTTCGGCTTTGCGACGTCCGGCCCGAACGTATAGACCTGGGAAACCCGGTTTGTGGTCAGATCGATTCGCACCAGCTTGGCCCCGCCCGGAACCACACTGGCCAACAGCGGCGCGGCGGGATCCACGGCCCAGAGAGAATACTGGTCGTCCGCCACCACGCTCTGCACGCAGACGAATTGCTTGGACGCCGTGGCGGGCTTCATGTCCCAGCGGTTCCAAAACTCATCCGGGAAGGGCTTGGTGGAACCATCTTTCATCACCTCAACAACGGCATTCTGATACTGATCCGACCAGCGAGGGAAATTCACGAACATGCGGCCGGATTTCGAGACGGTGACGCCGGTGAGTTGAAAATCGTTATTGCGGTACACCTCAGCCAGGGTCTTGCCGCTAGGCGGTTGGGCTGCGGCGCGGAACCCTGATGCCAGGCACAAAGTGAGGATCAAAGCGCTAAGAAGTAGGGGGCGTCATTTGAGGATCTGGTTCATCTTCATGGCTTGTTCTGCTGAGTCCATGTATCTCGAGAAATAAGAGGCCGACGCCTCGTACCTGTTTCGTAACGCAACTGTGAATGCGCGCGGTAACCGTTAAAGAATTGCGCGGTAGGAAGGGTTTCTAGTAGTAGCCATCAACCCTGCCCAGCATGCTGAAATAGATTAGATTCACTCCCGGAGGATTCTAAGAATTGAACAAAGCAATCCTCGCCCTGGAGGACGGAACCGTCTTCGAGGGCAGAAGCTTTGGTGCGCAAACAGACAGGCACGGAGAAGTTGTTTTCAATACGGCGATCACGGGTTATCAGGAGATCTTTACGGATCCCTCGTATTCCGGCCAGATCGTCGTCCTCACCAACCCGCAGATCGGCAACTATGGCGCGAACCATTTCGATAGCGAAGCGCGCAAACCCTTCATCGAAGGTCTGGTGGTGCGGGAGTTTTCGACCGATCGCCAGCAACTGGCGCTCGGAACAGGACGCCAATCGCTTCCTGGCAGCAAGCGGAATCCCCATCGCAGCCGAAATCGACACGCGAGCCCTGGTGCGTCACCTGCGATCGCGCGGAGTGATGCGCGGCGTGCTTTCCTGCACGTCCGCCAGCAGCGCCGGCCTGGTGCAACGCGCCCGCGAGATTCCCTCCATGGCTGGCCAGGAACTGGCGACGCGCGTCAGCACGCCAGACCCGTACGGATGGACCCAGGGCGTCGAGAACTGCTCGCCCTCGGAGCAGAACGGCGAACCGGCGGAGCCCTGCTGCCACGTGGTCGCCTATGATTTCGGCATCAAGCACAATATTCTTCGCCGGTTGGTTCATACCGGATGCCGCGTCACCGTCGTTCCGGCAGCCACGACTGCGGAAGATGTGCTTGCGCTGAAGCCCGATGGAGTGTTCCTGTCGAATGGTCCTGGCGATCCGGAACCGCTTCAGCATCAGGCCGCGCAGGTTCGCAAGCTGATCGGCAAGAAGCCGGTGTTCGGGATCTGCCTGGGCCACCAGGTGCTCGGTCTCGCGCTCGGCGGCAAGACCTACAAGATGAAGTTCGGACATCGCGGAGCCAACCATCCGGTGCTCAATCAGATCACGAATAAGGTGGAGATCACGTCCCATAATCATGGCTTCGCCGTCGATCCCGATTCGCTGAACCAGAGTGAAATCGAATTGACTCACATCAATTTGAACGACCAGACTCTAGAGGGATTCCGCCATCGCAATTATCCGGTGTTCTGTGTTCAATACCACCCGGAAGCGGCTCCCGGCCCGCACGACTCGCGCTATCTGTTCGATCGAGTTTCTTCCGCCTGATGAAGGGGACGGCGTAGTGCCCCGGCGAAACGATATACACCGCATCCTGATCGTCGGTTCCGGCCCCATCGTCATCGGGCAGGCGTGCGAGTTCGACTATTCCGGCGCACAGGCATGTAAAGCGCTTCGGGCCGACGGCTTCGAAGTAGTGCTGATCAATTCAAATCCGGCGACCATCATGACCGATCCCGATCTCGCCGACAAGACCTACATTGAGCCCCTCACCGTCGAGTTCGCGGCGGAGGTGATTCGCAAGGAGCGTCCGGACGCGCTGCTCTCCACAGTGGGCGGCCAGACCGGCTTGAACCTCTCGGTCGCACTCGCCGAAGCCGGCGTTCTGGACAAGTACGGCGTCGAGCTCATCGGCGCGAAGATCGATTCCATCAAAAGGGCCGAGGACCGGCTGCTGTTCAAGGATGCCATGCGGAAGATCGGGCTCGATCTTCCCGAATCGCTTCTGGTGAACAATTTGGAGAAAGGTATCGAGTTCGCGAACCGGATCGGGTACCCGGTGATTCTCCGGGCCAGCTTCACGCTTGGTGGCACCGGCGGCGGAATCGCCTATAACCGGGAAGATCTGTACGAGATCTTGGAACGCGGTCTGGAGTTGTCGCCGGTTCACGAGGTTCTGATCGAAGAGAGCGTCCTCGGTTGGAAGGAATACGAGTTGGAGGTGATGCGCGATCTCGCCGACAACGCCATCATCGTCTGCTCCATCGAGAACTTCGATCCGATGGGCGTGCATACGGGCGATTCCATCACCGTCGCTCCCGCGCAGACCCTCAGCGATCGCGAATATCAGATGATGCGCGATGCTTCGCTCGCCTGCCTGCGTCGAAATCGGCGTCGATACCGGCGGCTCCAACGTGCAGTTCGCTATCAATCCGGCGGACGGCCGCATGGTGATTGTGGAGATGAATCCGCGCGTGTCGCGCAGCTCCGCGCTGGCCTCGAAGGCGACCGGATTTCCCAATCGCAAAGATCGCCGCCAAGCTCGCCGTGGGGTATCGGCTGGATGAGATCAAGAACGACATCACGCTGAAGACTCCCGCTTGTTTCGAGCCGACCATCGATTACGTCGTCGTCAAGATTCCGCGCTGGCAATTCGAGAAATTTCCTGGCGCGGAGCCGGTGCTGGGCACGCAGATGAAGTCGGTGGGCGAAGTGATGGCGATCGGGCGCACGTTCAAACAGGCGCTCGGCAAAGGATTGCGCAGTCTCGAAACGGGTAAGAGCGAGGGCGCGCAGAAGTACGATGCCGCGCTGATCAAGCGACGGCTGATCACGCCCAATCCAGACCGGCTCGGGTACATCTTTTTCGCCTTCCAGCAGGGCTACACGGTCGAGGACATCCACGCGCTCACCGCGATCGATAGCTGGTTCCTCACCCAGATTAACGATGCTGGTCCGGTTCGAGAAGGAACTTGGCCACACAGTCGCTCGATACGATCTCGCGCGAAATGTTACTGAAAGCCAAGCGCGACGGCGTTTCGGATTCCGCCCTGGCTCGCATGTGGAACGTGAAGCCGCTCGACGTCCGAGCGCAGGCGCAAGCAGCACGGCATCGACGGCCGTATTCAATCGCGTGGACACCTGCGCGGCCGAATTCGAAAGCTTCACGCCGTATCTCTACTCGAGTTACGAGTCCGAGTGCGAGGCGAATCCGTCCGACCGCAAGAAGGTGATGATCCTCGGCAGCGGTCCCAATCGCATCGGCCAGGGCATCGAATTCGATTACTGCTGCTGTCACGCGTCGTTCGCGCTGCAGGAGTTCGGCGTCGAGTCGATCATGGTCAACTGCAATCCGGAGACGGTCTCGACCGACTACGACACCAGCGACCGGCTGTACTTCGAGCCGCTGACGCTCGAAGAGGTGTTGAACATTTACGACACCGAGAAGCCGGACGGCGTAATCGTGCAATTCGGCGGGCAGACGCCGCTGAATCTCGCGCTGCCGTTGAAGCATGCCGGAGTGCCGATCATCGGCACCGATCCGGAACATATCGACCTGGCGGAAGACCGGAAGCTGTTTCGGCAAGCTGCTGGACGAACTGGGTATTCCATCGCCGCCCAACGGCACGGCTACTAATGTCGAGGAGGCCTGCGCGGTGGCTCGGCGGCTTGGATATCCCGTGCTGGTGCGACCCAGTTACGTACTGGGCGGACGCGCGATGGTGATTGCCTACGATGAGGACACCGTCCGCCGCTACATGCAGGAGGCCATCGGGTTCTCGCAGGAACGTCCGGTGCTGGTGGACCGGTTTCTTGAAGATGCCATCGAGGTGGACGTGGATGCTCTGTCCGATGGCGACGACGTGCTGATCGCCGGGCATCATGGAGCACGTGGAAGAAGCCGGCATCCATTCGGGCGACAGCTCTTGCGTGCTGCCCTCCATCACGCTGTCCAAGGAGGTGCTGGCGACCATCGAAGAGTACACCGCGAAGCTGGCGCGGGCGCTGCACGTCATCGGCTTGATGAACGTCCAGTACGCCGTGCAGAAGGGCGTTGTGTACGTGCTGGAGGTGAATCCGCGCGCGTCGCGAACCGTTCCGTACGTGAGCAAGGCTACGGGTATAGCGCTGCCGAAAGCTGCTGTGGCGTTAATGCTGGGCCGCAAGTTGAGAGACATCGGAGAGCTGACTGGGGGCAAGCACTCCGGAGTACTCGAGGTATCGAAATACTTCGTGAAATCGCCGGTATTTCCCTTTAACAAATTTCCCGGCGTCGATCCGGCGCTAGGGCCGGAGATGCGCTCTACGGGCGAGGTGATGGGGGTAGGTGAGAACTTCGGCGAGGCATTCGGAAAAGCGCAGCTCAGCGCGGGAACGCCGCTGCCCGAATCGGGCTCCATCTTCATCAGCGTCACCGATACGGACAAGGCTGCCGCGCTTGGAAGTGGCCAAGCGGTTCGCGGAACTCGGATTTCAAATCACCGCCACGCGCGGAACCGCGGCGCTGATCCAGGCCGCGGGAATACGCTGCAAGATCGTGTTCAAAGTGAACGAAGGCCGTCCGAACGCGGTGGATCTGATGAAGGCGGGCTCCGTCCACCTGGTGATTTATACGCCCACCAGCGGCGCGACATCTTTCAGCGACGAGCGCGCTATCCGCCGCACGGCAGTGGCATGGCGTGTGCCGATTATCACCACCATGAGCGGTGCTCGAGCCGCCGCCGAAGCCGTCGCGTCCCGCCGCCGCGATCCCGTCCGCGTGTGGAGCCTGCAGGAGATTCACCCCACCGGACGCGCGGGCTCGACTGTGGCACACTGAAGGCCGTGGAGGAAGTAAGAACATGAGCTGGATGGATCAATTAGGCGGTATTGTGCAGCAGTTCGCCGGTGGACAAGCCTCGCCCGCGGCTGCCGAGCAGCACTTCGATCAGATGGCGCAGGCTGCGCCCCCTGGAGCACTGGCCTCCGGATTGGCCGATGCGTTCCGGTCAGACCAGACTCCGGCGTTCGGCCAGTTGGCGGGACAGCTTTTCGGCAATTCCAACGGGCAGCAGAAGGCAGGGCTGCTGAATTCGCTGATCGCCGCTGCGGGTCCGGCCCTGATGTCGGGCGGCGCGGGCGCGTTACTGGGGCGCCTGGCAGGGGGCGGCAACCGGCCTCTCACACCGCAGGAAGCCGACCAGGTTTCGCCGGATGTAGTGACTCAGTTAGCCACGCACGCGGAAAAACACGACCCGTCTGTTGTAGACCAGGTCAGCGGATTTTACGCGCAGCATCCGACTTTGGTGAAGACACTCGGCGGCGCGGTTCTATCCATCGCGCTGGCGAAGGTTGCCAATCGAATGAACGGCTGACACGGAGTCGCGAATCCGGTTTAGGAGGAACGTATGCACCTGTTGTGGACACTTGTTCATTGGACTTATCGTCGGCGCAATCGCGAAGCTGCTCATGCCCGGAAAAGATCCAAGCGGTTTCTTTATTACAATTGCCATCGGTATTGCCGGTTCCATCGTAGCTACTTATCTCGGCCGCATGTTGGGCTTCTACGGCCCTGGCTCGTCGGCCGGCTTCATCATGTCGATCATAGGCGCGATGATCCTACTGTTTATTTATCACCTGGTGGTCAACAGGCGAACCTGATCTGCTCTACCAACCGAGCGGTAAAGGGCGCACGGGTTGTTGCCTTGCACGAACGCCGCGTGCCAACAGAAATGTTCGCTGTCCGGACCGTTGCATTGCGTGGGTGTTCTCTCACATGTTGCGGCGAGTAGCGTCTCCCAAATCGCCGGGATGTCGTAATCCGCGGCAGGCAGTGAACGAGCAACGTTGTTGATTTCGGCTGGCGCTCCTGAAGCAGGATTGCGGATGCCACCGGTTCCTCGGATCGCACGCCCCAAGCCGATAAGCGGCGTGAGAACTCGGGCCTCAAGCTGGACAGATTCGCAAGCTGGGCCGGCGTGACGGCGATGCCAAGTTCCAGATAATGAGGGGCGAAACCGGCTACTGCGTGGGATGGATCGACATAGCAATAGCGCACCCGCGGCAGAGGAATCGTGATGGCGTAGAACGAATCGTCGGGCGCTGCGATGATCAGCTCAGTGTCTCGATTTTCCAAATAGTAGTCGTGTATCGCGCGTGGCGCTCGCCAGTGACTGAGCGCCGTACGGCAGCGCGCCCAAGCCAGCCTTAATGCCGAAAATGGCGATCAGCAGCAGCACCGTGGCGGGCCGTCGGCGCTCAAGCCACCGCGGCAGAAAAAGCGCCGCCAAGATGCACAGGCGCGGGCACCAGAAGGACCATGTAGGAGACGCTTCGCCCCCTGAATACCGCGAGCGCCGCGCCATACCACCAGAGTCCAGCAGATCGCGACCATCTGAACGGGTTCCCGTACTCGTACGCTGCGAATCCCGGAATATAATGCAAGCGCGAAGAAGGCGCATAGCACCGGATCCATGACGGCCAGCCGCCGGATATAGAATAGCGGGTACCCGGTGACTCCCGTCGCGGCCGTGACTCCCACTGCAAGCAGTTGATATTTCACGAACTCAATCCAAAACCACTGCGGATGAGTGATCGCTTGGTACAAGGGCCAGGGCGCCGCGACAAGGAGTGTGATCGCCGCGCACTCGACAATGTGGCGCAGCGCGAGGCTCTGGCGGACCGCGGCATCAGCAGCGAATACAGCAACCAGGGCGGCGAAAGGAAGAACTCCGACGATGCTTTTGGCCAATATCGCTGCTCCGGCGAGAGCGCCGAACAGAATTCTCGATCGCCGCCGGTTCAATGCGTGGATCCAGTGCCAGCGTGAACATAGCCATCAGAGCGAGCGTACTTGCGAGTACGTCGGTGAAGCACAAGCGGGAGAAAATCACCCATATCGAGTCCGAGACGAGCAGCAATGATCCAACGACTGCCACCGCCCAACTGCGGTTGAGAGCCGTCCACGCGAACACGATCGCCACCCCGGCGGCGCCCATCAGCAGCGCAGGCAACCGAACAGAAATCAGGCCAAGCCCGAAAGGCTTCGATGGATAGGGCGGCCATCCACTGCAGGAGCGGAGCCTTGAATAGGAACAACCGCCCCATCAACTTAGGATTCAGCCAGTCCCGGTCCTCGCGTCATGCGAATGGCCGAGTTCACGTACGTGGACTCGTCTTGAGCCAGAATGTTAGCGATGGGATCAACCGACGCGGAGCCAATCCGAGTCGCGCGAATGTTCCAACCCAAGGATAAGCAGGGAACTCAAGAAAACAGCGGCTGTGGCCAGCGCCACTCGCGCCGCCGAAGCGCCATCAGCCTAGGAGACCCACTTAAGCAGGCGGATGACTCCCATTTTGGCTGGTTGGCGGTGAGCTGACACATTGGTCCGGCTTTGAATGTCGTGCCGATTGTGCATGTAGTAATGATACGCCCGGGACAGCATTTCTTCGTTCGTCAGCGTCGGACGCCAGCCTAACTGGCCCTTGATTTTCGATGTGTCGAATTCGAAGTCTTCGGCGATCATCTTGTAATGGTAGGGGCCAAGCGGTGAAATTTTGGCGTGATAGGCCAGTCGCATGCCCAGCAGTGTCGTCTTGTGCGGAAGCGAGCCAATTTCGGACTTACTTCCTGCTTCGTCGAATGACGTGCTGGAATACGTCGCGCAAGCGATCGGACATTGTCCGAGCCGATATTCAAGGTGGTCGACTGATCGTACTCGAGTGACTTCAAGCAAGCATCGGCCAGATCCTGTGCGTAAATGAACTGGTACTTGTTCCGGCCACCGCCGACGACCCACACCTTGCGTCCTTCGTGAATGAACTCGAACAGAATCGACAGAAGTCCCAGCCGGCCTGAATCGATGATGGTGGGGCAGCGAATAATGACGCTATGAAGATCGTTCCGGTACTCGTTGAGAATCCGTTCGCCTTCCCATTTCGATTGACCGTAGATTTCCACCGGGCTTGGGAGGCTCATCCTCGCCGACCGGCCTACCCAGGCTCTCTCCCCATAGACAGTTGGACGACGTGAAAACTACTCTTCGCACTTGGTGCTTGCGAGCCATCTCGGCGACGTTGCGAGTACCGTCCACATTGGAGGTCCACAAGAAGTTCTTGTCCTTCACTGCGTGCGCGAGGATTGCGGCGCAATGAATCACCGCGTCGAAGCGGTGCTCCTGGTAAGTACGATCGAGTAAGGCGACATCGCGGATGTCTCCCTGGATCGTAGTCAGATTCGGGTCTTTCGCAGGATCAGGGCAGAGGTCGATACTAACACATCGATGACCAGCCTCCAGCAGCCTGCTCTTCAAAAGGCTTCCGAAAAACCCTGCGCCCCCCGTTAGTAAGACAGTTTTCATTCCACTCCTCAAGCCGTAAGATTCAGGTTCCGTCTGGAGGCGTTGGATTGCGCCCACTCAGCGGAAGCCGCTATTTATGCGGTGCATGCTAAAGACGCTTCACCAGTCGAAAGTATCGCACTAGGGAAATTACTACTGTCGACGCGTCCGGTAGCTGCTTGCCAGTTCTATTCTCGCACCTCGTGGCGCGTGCTATGCTGCCTTCCAATTGGGTTGACTGGTCTCGGATCGAAATCCCCGATTGACGCCGCACGCGCCGCTTTCACGAGCAGGCATCGAAGCCAGGATGTTCCGTCCGCCGTAAAAGGTATTCCAGCAGCCGTCTCCTTGTGGCGCTGGGCGCGAACCGTCGCCATGACGGTCCGCTCGATGCCGCTGCTGGACGACACGGCCGGGAGCCCGACCCCTTCAGGTACAGGACTTGCACGTATCAGGGAAACTTGCCGTTCATCGGCAGACGGGCGAGCTATGGACCTCAGGTGCATCCTTGCAGGCAAAGATCTGAGTCCTCTATTATTGAGGAGCGTCATACGACCTAATGAATCATCCATGGTCTACGATTCAGGTTGTTGTTCTTGGCATCGTCTTCGCGGTTTGGGGCTGTCGCGCGAAAGTAGCCGTCCCTTATTCAAGTGACATTAAGATGTCGGACAGTACGGTTGAACGGCAGTTGATTGCGGGATTCCACGCCGCGGAACAGAATCGTGGCGGTGGACGGCACGGCGTTTCGCAGTTGTGCTGCAGCCGCCGCCCAGTTCACAACGACTGGGAGCAACTTTGCGGCTGCAGCTCTTTGTTCCGCAACCGCAGCTAGAAAAACTTGGACCACTTACACTCACCGCCTACGCAGATGACATGAGGCTAACTCCTGAGGTACTCACCAAGCCAGGGCCTTACTCGTATTCGCGACGGCTGCCGCCTACTGTGTTCAATAGCAACTTGCTTCCAGTCGTATTTACTTTCGACAAAGCCCTGGATCCGTCAGATACAGACATTCGTGAATTGGGGGCAGTGGTCACGGAAGTGTCCCTCGATCCAGCGGAATAACTGGTGACGTACCTGGAACCCGGTTGGAAGCCGGTGGCAGACTTCATTATTGATCAGGTCGTACACGCGTTCTCAAACGATCTGCTGTATTGGCAATGGGTCAGTCTGCCGCTTTGCCTGCTCCTGTGTTTTAATCCGTGGATCGCGCCAGAGCGAATGCTCATCTCGATGCGCACCTGGCTTCATCGTCTGGCGCAGAATCGGTCTCGCGCCATTTTCATCGCGGTCCTTTTTCCCATACTTGTCCGGGTAGTGCTGCTCCCTTTCGTGCCGGTCAAGCCTCCCAGTGTTCACGACGAATTCAGTCTGTTATTGATGGCCGATACATTCCACTCCGGCCGACTGACTAATCCAACTCCTCCTTTTTGGACACACTTTGAAACAATTCACGTCATTCAAAAACCCACTTATGCCTCGATGTATCCTCCCGGCCTTGGCGTGTTTTTGGCGGCCGGTGAAGTCATAGACAACCCCTGGATCGGAGTGCTGCTATCCGTTGGCCTGATGTGCGGAGCCGCGTGTTGGATGTTACAGGCCTGGGTACCACCCGCGTGGGCGTTCGGCGGCGCTTTGATCACCGCACTCCAGATTGGCATCGGTGGGTACTGGATGAACAGTTACTTCGGGGGGGCTACACCCGCCATCGCGGGTGCTCTTCTGTTTGGAGCCATGCCGCGATTCTTGCGCAAGCCGGCGTGGACCACCGCCGCCATCTTTGCGGCCTTCCGTGGTGCTTCTGGTCAACACCCGTCCATTCGAGGGCACTGCTTTAGCCGTTATATGCGTGGCCGTCGCGATCATATCGCGCTCGAAGGCTGTGCCGGGGAGGCCGCAAATTCTCTGGCCCATACTAGCGCCCGCAATACTCATTCTTATCCTGGGAGGATGTTTTACCTCGTACTACTCGTGGCGAGTGACAGGTAGCCCCACTAAGATTCCCTATGTGGTGAATCGCGAAACTTACGGTTGGCCCGAGAACTTGGCTATTCCTGCCTCCCAAGAAGGTGACTATACCGGCACAAGATCTTGAAAAACATGCATAAGTGGAACTAGCGAACAGAGACGCGTACTCGACCTTCGGCCATGCGTTAGAGAGTTTGAGCGATCAGGTATATCACCCTATGGGAGTTCTTTGTTGGGCCGGCACTAATGCTGCCCTTGTTGCTGCTCCCTGGACAATTCGAACCCTAAGTTCGAGCGCTGTTCTACACCGTCCTGGCGATGTTTGCCCTGAATTTATCACAATTAATGGCGCTTCCTCAGCACGTTGCTCCCGAAACAGCAATATTTTACTTGCTGATCGTCAACGGGGCAAGGCAATTGTACGTGCTTGTTGCCCGCTGGGGGTTTGTACCCGAACGACTGATGGCCAGTCTCGTCCTGTTTCTAGTGTGCGGAGCGGGATTGAAACTAGGCGGGGAGGTGCTTCACATCCCGATGACGTTCTGGGAGCGCCCGTATGTGGCGCACCGGGATCCGCGGGCTGCAATCGTATCGAAACTGGAACAGATGCCCGGTAAGCACCTCATGTTCGTGCATTATATGAAACAACACAGTCCACATGAGGAGTGGGTCTACAATGGCGCGGACATCGACGGGAGCAAGATCGTTTGGGCTAATTCGATGACATTTCAAGAGGATGACAACCTACGCCAGTTTTTCCGTGACCGGCAAGCGTGGATCATAGAGCCGGATATCGATCAAACCGGTTTCCTGCCGTTTTCGTACAGATCGCATTTACGACCGGGCGCACTCCGATGAGCGACTAGGCTATTGGCGATCCGTCTCTCAGCAGAGGCATTCGCTGCGGCAATGCTGAGCCTACCCGAAGTAAACGGCTCGCATCTCTTTAACGGCCTTCGTCAGGCTAGCCGTCTGATCGGCAAGCGGCAGGTACTCCATGGTGATGTACCCAGAGTAGCCGGTCTTCTTGATTGCTTTGTAGATGTTCTCGTAATTCATTTCGCCTGTTCCCGGATCGTTGCGGCCCGGATTGTCGGCGACGTGATAGACGGCAACGTGCGGGGCAGCTTCGATGGCGGTGCGGGTCACATTTCCGATCTGTACCTGTTCGTGATAGAGATCGAACAGCAGTTTCACGTGTGGGTTATCCACCTGCTTGATCAGCTTTAAACCTTCCACGCAGGTGGTCAGGAAGAAGCCTTTGTGATTCACCTTGTTGTTCAACGGCTCAACAATCATCGTCAGGTTGGCTTTCGCTGCCAGATCGCCCGCGCGCTTTGTGGCTTCCAGAAGATTCGCATACTGCTCTTCACGGGATTTCCCTGGCAGCTCATTTCCGCTCATGAGGATGATTTGCGAAATCTCTAGCTTCTGGGCCCATACGATCGCGTTGCGAACATCCGCTAGAAAGCCGTCGCGTTGCTCCGCCGCGACCATGGATACCGGCCGCTTCGCCCAATCCGGCGTCGCAATCAGCGTATCCATCCCAAGCTTTAGAGACCGGGCGCGCTGCTTCATTCGCGTCGCGTCCGCATCCGACCATCCGGTATGCTCCCCCACCAGTTCGACCGATTGGCATCCCGCTGCTGCAGCTACTTCCAGCTTTTCCTCGAAGGTGCCCTTGAGGGTCCAAAGCATCACGGACGACTTGATGCCGCCGAGCGTCGACGTAGTGGCGGCGGCAGCCACCGAAGCAATTCCAGATTCGATGAAAAGTCTGCGATCCACGTTCCGAGTATACCCGCGTGATATCCTCAAAAAAACCCCAGCGGTCAGAACTATGTCTGAATTGAAGTACCAGAGCCGTAACGGAATTGTCGTTACCCGTACTCTGTCACGCACGGATTTCCACAGGGGGCTAAAGCCGCTGCTGAGACGGCTGGATACCCAACGCGGAATTTATCTGTCCTCCGGTTACGAGTATCCAGAGCGTTATTCGCGCTGGGATATCGGGAGCGTTTGTCCTCCTTTGGAGATCCTCTCATGGGGCCGCCAAATCGAGTTTCGGGCTCTGAATCAGAGGGGCCAAGTGCTGTTGGCCATGCTGCGCCCCGTGCTTCAGCGGCATCCGCATTGGGAGGACTTCACGCCCGACGAGACGAGAATTGCGGGCCGCCTGAAGGCTCTGCCGAAACTGTTTCCCGAAGAGGATCGCAGTAAACAACCGTCGGTATTTTCCATTCTCCGCGCCCTCTGCCAGGAATTCGAGAACCCCCAGGAAACGCGGCTGGGTCTGGTGGGCGCGTTCGGCTACGATCTGCTGTTCCAATTCGATCCGATTGAGTTTCGGCTGCCGCGCGAGAACACCAAGGACCTGCATCTCTTCCTGTGTGACGACATCTACTACATGGATCGCAAGAAGGAGCAGATTGAGCGGTACCGTTTCGACTTCACCCGCGAAGGGCTGAGCACGGAAGGTCTCCCTCGCGATGGCGAGAAGCTGCCGCGTCCGAAGAAGACGTCGGCACCGGACGAAATCGTCGCTGATCACACGCCCGCAGGAATACATGGCAAATGTCGAATCCGTGCGCCAGGGCATGCGGCAGGGTGATTACTACGAGGTGGTTCTACGTCAGACGTTCTCGGCGCCTTACACCGATAGTCCTTCCGAATTGTTCGAGCGGATTCAGTTGGCCAGCCCGAGCCCGTACGAGTTTCTTCTCCAATTCGGCGACGAGCAACTGGTGGGCGCATCGCCGGAAATGTTTGTGCGGGTGGAAGGGAGCCGAGTGGAGACCTGCCCGATCGCCGGCACCGCCCGGCGCACCGGCGATCCGATGAGCGATGCGGATAACATCCGCGAATTGCTCTCGTCCTCCAAGGAAGAATCCGAGCTGACCATGTGCAGCGACGTGGACCGCAACGACAAGTCGCGGGTGTGCGTGCCGGGATCGGTGAAGGTGATCGGCCGCCGGTTGATCGAGCGATACGCGGGTGTCTTCCACACTGTCGATCACGTAGAAGGCACTCTCGCGCCGGGCTTCGATTCGCTGGATGCGTTCCTCACGCATATGTGGGCGGTGACGGTGATCGGCGCGCCGAAGAAGGCAGCCGCGCAGGCCATCGAAAAGCTCGAGAAGAACGCGCGCGGATGGTATGGCGGCGCTCTCGGCATGCTGTCGATGAATGGCGATATCAACACCGGCATCCTGATCCGTACGGTTCATTTGAAGGACGGCGTGGCACGCTACGGGGCGGGCGCGACGCTGCTTTACGATTCGATTCCAGAGAGCGAAGAAGCCGAGACGTGGATGAAGGCTACTGGATTCTTCCGCGCCCTGAACGCTCCGCGGACCCCGCGAAGAGCCGGTGAAAGCCGCAGGCCAGGCCGGGGCAGGCGTGAAGCTGATGCTGGTCGACAACGACGACTGCTTCATACATACGCTGGCAAATTACGCCCGTCAGACCGGCGCAGAAGTGGTTACTTATCGGGCTGGATTTCCGCTCGAGCTGATCGAGCAGGTTTCGCCGAGCCTGATCCTGATCTCGCCGGGCCCGGGCCGTCCTGCCGATTTCGGCGTCCCCGCGCTGGTGCGTCATGCCGCCAGGCTGGGTGTTCCGGTATTCGGCGTGTGCCTGGGACTGCAGGGAATGGTTGAGGCGTTCGGCGGCGAACTCGGAGTGCTTGAATATCCGATGCACGGGAAGCCTTCCTCGATCACGCACGCGCAACGTGGGCATCTTCGAAGGCTTGCCGCGAGAGTTCAAGGTAGGCCGCTATCACTCGCTGTTCGCACGCAGAGAGACATTTCCTGCCTGCCTGGAAGTTACAGCGGAGACTGAGGACGGCGTCATCATGGGGGTCCGGCATCGAGACCTCCCGATCGAGGCCGTGCAGTTCCATCCGGAGTCGATCTTGAGCATGGACGGAAGCTGCGGATTGTCACTGGTGGAGAACGTCGTGCGGTTGTATGGCCGCTGGTCGGTGGCCGCGCAATAATCTACTTCAGCCGGTTGCCGTACTGGTTCGAAGCATCCAGCTTTGAAAAATAGTCGAAGACAATCTTGGTGATGTCGCGGACCGGATGAACGCCTTCGTCCAAGAACGTCGAGAAGACGCTGAGAACGAACGGCCTTCCAGATAGGTAGACGATCCCCGTCTCGCACTCCACTCCGGGGAGATCGCCGGGCTTCGACGCCACCGGCACTTCCGGTGGAATGGCGTCTCGCATGCTCGCCTTCACCAGCTTCAGCATGCTGATCATCTGCGGTGTGGCTTCTGCATCTCCCAATTTTCCGCGATACAGCATCTCGACCAGGTGCGCCATCTCCACCGGCGATGCGACATTCTCATCTCCGCGCTTCGCGGCTGCAGAATCCATCATCACCCTCCGCAGGCGAATGGTGCGGAATCCGAGACCGGCGATCATGCGGTTCACGCGATCCATCTTCGCCATCGCGATGCAGCGGTTCGTGGCAGTGTTGTCGCTGTGCTCGATCATAGCCGTAATCAAATCTCGTACCGTGATTTGCAGTTGTCCTTCACCCAGCGATTTTTGTAAGAGGCCGCTTCCGCCAACTGCTTCGGACGGCTGCAGCGTCACCCGATCGGATAACTTGAATTCACCCTGCTTCATGGCTCGGAACATCTCCACCAGGATCGGAATCTTGATCGAGCTGGCTGTTGGGAAAACCGCCTCGCCGTTGTAGACGAATACGCGTCCGGATGTGAGATCGATGGTAGCCACGCCCAGCGCGCCGTGCAGGGACGCATCGTAGTCGCGGATGCGCGAGAACATCTTATTTTCGAGCAGATGCTGTACTGCGGTTTCTCCGCAAACAATCGGCAAGAATAGAACGTAAGCGGCGGCGAAGCGGATCATCCGTTCCTTGCCCGGCGGCGGAGCGTGTACAGGTCCGGATCGATGTTCGAATTCTTCAGCTTCTTCCAGTCGTCGCTGACCTGAATCAGCCGGCCGCTGATGTGATTCGATTGCTCAGAGGCAAGGAACAGCGCCAGCTGGATCTGGGCTTCAGCCGTAATGCCGCCACTCATCCGGATGCCCTGCGCCTCTTCGGCCTCTTTCCATCCGGCGCGATCCCCAGCTCGAAGAATCTCGTCGATCATGTGCGTGTAGGCGGCCCCAGGGGCCATGCAATTGATCTGAACATTGTGGTCCCTCACCTCTTCCGCGATGGTTTCTACGAGACGTACCACGGCGGCTTTCGAGGCCGCATAGGCGGAGAAGTTCGGCCGCGAGTTAGCCGCGCCGCCGCCGCTGAGAACGATAATCTTTCCGGATCGGCGTTCCATCATCTGCGGCAGCACGGCGCGGCAGCTGTTGGCGACACCCAGCAGATTTGTGGAGATGGTCTCGGCCCACGCCTTGGGAGGCGTCTCGATAAACGGCCCGATAGGGCCCTGCACACCGGCTGCGCACACCAGGACATTCACCGGCCCGAAATGGACCCGCATACGATCGACGCCGGCGGCCACCTGCTCGAGGTCGCACACATCCGCGCGGATCCGCAGCGCGCTGCTTCCGTTGTCTTCTATTTCGAGGTGCGTTACGTCGAGTTCCGCTTTGCTGCGAGCCAGCAAGCCGACTCGCGCGCCGGCGCGTGCGAATCCGATCGCGAGGCGCTTACCGATACCACGGCCGCCTCCGGTGACCAGGACGTTCGTGTCCTTGGGGATGTGCAAGAGCCTGGCTCCATGCGCCTATTACATGTCACCGCGCTATGACCCGTCAACCCGGCGCAATCAGCGTCTGGATTAGCGAGGCGCAACAGTGCTGTCCAGATCGCCGGATACGAAGCGGTAAATCGCTTCCAGCAACGCGGCCCGTGGGTAGCGCGCCTTATCCATTCCAGTCTTGATAGCCGAATCCGAAGACTTGTCGAATGGCAGGGCCACCGCGAAATGGTCGGCCAAAGCGATGCCCAACAGTTTGGAATAGGGCACCACCGCATCGTCTCGAAGCAGCTGCCCGTCCTCCACCAGACCGTACGCGGATAACAGCCGCCATGTTTCCAGCAGCGCCTTCGAAGTATTTCCGCTGTCGCTCTTGGTCACGATAGAGTACGACGGCACCGGCATACGTGGATACGAAGCCAGAAATGCCTGGCGGGTCTCGCGCCGCAAACTCTTGAACCCGCTTGCCAGATCTCCCTGACAACCCTTCATGTTGAACTGCCGGATCCACCGGTCAGCCGCGGCCGGTAGAGCGTCCGCGATCGGCGACCCACCCACTGCGCCTGCTACACTCACGAATCCCGCGATGCGTTGTGCCACGCCAGCCTCTTGCGCCAAGGCGACCATGACGTCCGGTGCGCCTTTGCTATAGCCCAGCACGATGAACTTTCGCTGATCGGCGGATGCATCCCGCAGGAAGGAGGAGATCATCTTGGCATTGGCTTCGCTCGAATCGTTCGGAACCTTGAGCAAATCGACGGCGATGTTGTACTGCTCCTTTAACGACTTCTGGCCCTCCTGAAAGGCCGGCGAGTCCCCAACGCAGGAACTCAGAATGCCGGGCACGATCAGCACCCTGTACTTCGGCGAGATCGCCTCCAGCTTCAGATCCTCGCGCCCGC
>CAWKLV010000033.1:0-10469 GCA_963850575.1 uncultured Acidobacteriota bacterium
TTGCTCGCGTCTCCGGAACGTCTGTTCATCGCGGAGCCACTCACTGCGCCGGGATCTTTTACAGCCGAGATTGAAGGTCCGGCGTGCGACCGCGAGGGCAATATTTATGCCGTCAGCTTTGCACGGAAGCCGACCATCGGCAGAGTAACTCCCGATGGCCGCGGCGAGGTGTTCATTGAAATGCCGAAGGGCTCGCTCGCCAACGGGATCCGGTTCGATCAGAGGGGCATCGCGTTTGTCGCCGACTACACGGGGCACAACATCTTGCGGCTCGATCCGCGTGCAAGGACAATCGGCGTCTTCGCGCACGTACCTACGAACGATCAGCCGAACGATGTCGCCATCTCCGCCGATGGAACGCTCTGGGCCAGCGACCCGAACTGGAAGGAATCCACGGGACAGGTGTGGCGTGTCGACGTGAACGGCAAAGTCGCTCAGGTTGCCTCGGGAATGGGGTCGACGAACGGTATCGAAGTGAGTCCCGACGGGACTACCCTCTATGTGAACGAATCGGTGCAACGAAATGTCTGGGCCTTTGAAATTAAGGCTGACAAGACGCTCACCGGCAAGCGTCTTGTAACTCAGTTTCCAGACCACGGGCTCGACGGAATGCGCTGCGACGTGAAGGGCAACCTATATATCACACGCCCTGGGAAAGGAACCGTCGCGGTCATTTCCCCTCAGGGGCAGTTGCTCAAGGAAATCGACGTTCTCGGCCTTCGCCCCACGAACCTCTGTTTCGGCGGCAAGGACGGACGGACGTGCTATGTCACCGAAGCGGAGCGCGGACGCCTGGTTCAGTTCCGGACCGAAAATCCAGGACTCGAATGGAAGCAAACGCATTGAGGATCCAATTGAGATCGCGATTCAGTCTCCTGATCTTCGCCACGTTCTTACCGATATCTCCAACACTGGCCGGCGGGCAATCTTGGACTGTGGACGCGATCATGAACATCCCGGTGCTGGGTGATCCGCAAATCAGCCCCAACGGAAAATTTCTTGCCTACACCCGTCGCACCATCGAACACAATGTCTGGGTCAATACGGTGTACGCGGCGTCCATCCCTTTCGGCGAGGCGCAGGTTATCGCCAAAGGTAGCCACGCCGCGTTGGTCGCCCGATTCCGGAAAGCTCGCCTATCTCGATTCTCAGGTTCACCTATTTGATTTTCAGCAGCGCACTGCGACAGCGGTGACCCACTCTCCATCTCCGGTAACCATTTATTCCTGGTCGCCGGACGGCCGCAGTATCGGATATCTCTCTGTCGATGCGGGTCCTGACCCGGACCCGATTGTGGCGGACCAGGATTATCGCTTCTCCCGTCTTTACCTGCAACTGCTGTCCGGAGGTGAGCCGCGACGGTTGACTACTGCCGCCCAGCACGTAATCTCCTTTGCCCTTTCGGGTGATGGGAAGCGCGCGGTATATGCAGCGCAGCCCACGCCGCGCAACCGGGACAGTTTCGACGCCGATCTATACGAGCTGAATTTGGCCACGCTTTCCGCGAAAGCTATAGTCGAGCAGCCGGGACGCGACGCCGACCCTTCCTATTCGCCCGACGGAAAGTGGATTGCTTTCCATTCGCAAGCCGGCTCGCTCAACTATTTTGAAGCCCGCCAGGTGGCCCTCGTTCCGTCCGGCGGAGGTCGGATCCAATATCTGACGGAACATCCCAATATCCCGCTCGATGTGTTCCGCGGCGGTAACTCCTTCTCGTGGTCGCCGGACAGCCGCTTCCTCTCCTACATCGCCGGAGACGGCGTCCGCGATTACCTCGTTCGCCAGGACCTTTTCACCAGAAAAATCGAGCGTATTACTGAGCGCGTGGCCTCGGCCCCTAGCTTCACGCCGGACCTCGCCCGGGGTGTGTTCCTGAAGGCCAGCCCCAGTCATCCTCCGGAAATTAGTTTGCTCGAAGGAACCAAGGAATCACCTCTGACGCACGCCGGCGACAGCTTAGCAGGTTTTCCGGAAGTGCACTCCCAAGTAGTGTCCTGGAAGTCCAAAGATGGCGTTCCCGTTGAAGGCATATTACTTCTTCCGTTCAATCACGCCGCCGGCCATCGCGATCCTTTGCTCGTCGAACTACACGGCGGCCCGACCGGAGCCGCGCTTGACTCTTTTCCCATTCCCCGCACGTATCCGACCCAAGCCTTCCTGCAGAAAGGATATGCGATTCTGGTGCCCAATTTTCGCGGATCGGCCAACTACGGTGCGGAATTTCGACTGAAGAATATCGAATCTCAGGGTTTCGGCGACTTCGAGGACGTGATGACCGGAGTCGACTCGCTGGTTCGCGAGGGCATTGCCGATCCGGACCGGCTTGGCGTTATGGGTTGGAGTTATGGCGGTTTCCTTACCGCCTGGGTGATCGGCCACACGAACCGCTTTAAGGCGGCGTCCGTGGGAGCGCCGGCCACGGACTGGATTACCTACTACGGACAATCCGATGGTCCGCGCAGCGTGCTGCGTACCTATTTCGGCGGAACTCCTTGGGACAAGCCAGAGAATTACAATCGTCACTCCCCTCGAACCGGCATTGCCAACATTCGAACCCCCACCATGCTGCAGATCGGCGCTCTGGATATTAATCACAACAGCGAAATCTATTGGGCGCTCACCGATCATAAGATTCCGGTGGAATACGTGGTTTATCCGCGCGAACCGCATGGTTTCACGGAACCGGCGCACCAACGCGACTTGATGGAGAGAAACTTGCGCTGGTTCTCCCGCTGGTTGCAGTGATGGCTTTTCGTACTTTGCGGAACGCGTGGCGCGGACCCATGTTTAAAGGAGATCTTCTTGTTAGTCGACGTGCATAGCCATTACTTTCATTACCCGGAACACTTCTCGGACGATTTCAGAGATCAGGCCCGGCGCGCCCGTAAGGACGTCGAAGTCGATCTTACGGTCCGCTGGGATGAGTATCACTCGAGTGCGACGGAGTGCGACCGTACCATCGTCTTCGGGGGCAAAGCACGGCTTTCCGGCCTGTGGGTCCCGGATCGAGCAGTGGCAGCCTACGTCGCCCAACAACCGGAACGGCTCCGGGCATTTCTCTGCGTCGACCCAACACAGTCCGGATGGCGGAACGAAATGGAAGAGGGCCATCAAGACTTAAAAATGAAAGGTATCAAACTCCTGCCCATGTACGCCGGCTTCAAACCGAACGATCGGGAACTGGATGATCTGTGGGCCTATGCTACAAAGCATCACTTACCGGTTCTGTTGCACACGGGAACTACTTTCATCGACAAGGCGCCACTCGAGTGTACGTTGCCGCGCTTAATCGATGACGTGGCGGTTCGATTTCCAAAGGTGAAGATCATCATGGCTCACCTGAGTCACCCCTACGAGGGCGAGTGTGTGGTTACTATCCGTAAGCATCCGAATGTTTATGCAGATTGTTCTGCGCTGCACTACCGGCCCTTCCAGCTCTATCATTCGCTAATGCTGGTTCAGGAGTATGGCGTTTGGGACAAGGTCCTGTTCGGAAGCGATTATCCCTTCACTACGGTGAACGCGAGTCTGGCGGGTATGCGCAAGCTGAACGAGATGCTGGACGGCACGGCTTTGCCGCGGCTGGATATGGATCAGATGGAAAAGCTGTTCTTCCGCGAGACGCTTCAGATTCTGGAAATCGATTGAGCGAAAATCCCTGTCGATGCCTGAAACCATATACGATCCGGCGAAGATCGATTTCGAAAGGCCCGGCAAGTCTCATTACCATATGGCATTCCATCTGGATGGTGCCTGGGGTTACTCGCTGGTGCCTTTGACTGTTATCAACGGACTGCGCGGATCGAATCCGAACGGAATCGTTGCCTTCGGCGGGACACACGGGAACGAGTACGAAGGACAGGTAGCTGTGAAGCGGCTCTGCCACGATCTGGACCCCTCCGAACTGAGCGGCCGCATCATTCTGATTCCGCAGTTGAGCGAAAGCGCATGCGTTGCAAACCGGCGCGAATCGCCGCTCGATGGCGTGAACATGAATCGTGCCTTTCCAGGGAACCCGCATGGCTCAATCTCATACCGAATCTCGAATTTTGTGAAGAAGTTCGTTTTCCCTCAGGTGCGCGTTGTGCTGGATATTCACTCCGGCGGCCGGGAGGGCGTGTTTCCGCTGTGTACGTCGTTCCATCCGATACCGGATCCCTCGCAGCGCGCCGAGATTGCCCGAGTGGCGCAGCTCTTCGATACTCCTTTCGTTTTCGTCTATTCGGGTGGGATCGGATCGGGATTACTCACGGACGAAGCGGAGGCTGAAGGGAAAATCACAGTGGGAGGAGAATTCGGTGCGGGCGAATCCACCAGCCGTGCCGGCACGCTGCACGCTTATGAGGGCATCCGAAACGTGCTTCGCCATTACGATCTGCTGAGCGGACCGATCGTCAAGATCCGGCCGAAGGATGCCCCCGCTGCGATCCTCGCCAGGGCCGACGAGGTCTCCGACTATATCCCATGCGCTCGCGATGGCGTTTGGGAGCCGGCTGTCGATTTGGGTCAGGAGGTTCAAAGCGGGGAACTCCTGGGCCGCTTGCACGATTTCGCGGATCACAGTTCTCTGGCTTTGGAGATTCGGGCGCATCGAGCCGGCTATGTTCTGATGCTGCACCTGAGCGCCCGGGTCCGCAAAGGCGTTACCCTCTATGTCATCGCGGAAGAGCTTCGGCCGCAGGAGATCTTCAGGTGAAGATCACCAGCGTAGAGTTGTTCGTTTTGAAGTCTCCCGGTTTATACAACAATCCGGAAGGTGCGGAAGAACCTCTGGGCCCGACCTACATGGGCCTGTTGAAGGTCTCGACGGACGCCGGTATTTGCGGCTATTCGGATATGGAGACGTCAGCGAGCGTGGCGAAGGCTGCCGTGGAAGCGCCGAAGTGGAGCGTCGAAGAGGGCATGGAGTGCTTCGACGGACTTGCCTCACTGCTGGTGGGTGAGAATCCGCTCGAGACGGAGCGATTGTGGTATCGCATGTTCCGGGGAAGCATTTACTACGGGCGGCGCGGAGTAGCGATTCAAGCCATCTCGGCGATCGATATCGCTCTTTGGGATATCGCAGGGAAATTTTATCGCCAGCCGGTGCATATTCTGTTGGGCGCCAAGTGGCGCGACCGGGTAAGGGCATACGGCAGCACATTGTTTCGGGCGACGCCTCAGGATATCCGCGAAGCCGTAAAGCAATACGTCGGAGAGGGCTTCACCGCGGTCAAATTCGGCTGGGGCGTGTTCGGCAAGGATGCGGCCGTTGACGTGCGTCTGGTCGAAGCGGCGCGCCAGGAACTCGGGGACCGTCACGATCTGCTGGTGGATACTGGATGGTTCCGGGAGCGCACGGCGAAACAAGCCATTCAGGTTGTCCGGTCGTTGGAACCATTTCGTCCGTTCCTGATTGAGGAACTGCTCCATCCGGAAGACTACGCTGGGTACCGGCGTGTCTCGGAGTCGGTGGATACGCTGATTGCCTGCGGCGAGCAGGAGGCCACGGAATGGGGGTTCCGTCAATTGATCGAACAGGGAAAAGTGGATGTGGTTCAGCCGGACCTGACTCGCTGCGGAGGATTCACCGCAGCCCGTAAGATTGCGCATATGGCAGACATGGCGAACATACTGCTCATCCCGCACTCCTGGTCAAGCGATCTACTGACGGCAGCCTCTCTGCATCTCTGCGCTTTCCTGAGAAGAGCGCCATTCGTCGAGTTCAGCACCTCGGAGGGCCCATTAAGCCGGGCTCTTGTCCGCGAGCCGCTGCGGATGGTGGACGGGTATTTGCGGGTTCCCGAGCTGCCAGGACTCGGCGTAGAGGTCAATGAGGATCTCGTCCGGCAATATCGAGTCGCCTAGCGGCACACTGGAGGAGTACGAGAAGATAATGTCGAAAACAACGGCATGGGATTTGGAACTGTGCGCCTTCGCGGAGCAGAACCTCTATACCGCGGTGGTCTCCGATTCTCTCGATCAGTTGGGAGTCCGGAATCAGGCGATGCGCGAATACTTGCGCCCCCTGCACTCGCCCTGCAAATTTGCCGGGTGGGCTCGAACCATTTCCTGTTCGGATGTGTATCACATCCCCCCCGATCCTTACACGCTCGAGATTGAAGCCGTCGATAGCATCCTGCCGGGCGAAGTCGTGGTTGTCTCCACGCAGCAATCCAAGCGCAATGCTCCCTGGGGTGAGTTGCTTTCCACCGCGGCGAAGGCAAGACAGGCGCGCGGCGCTGTGATCGATGGCTTGGTGCGTGATGTAGACAAGATTCAGGAACTCGGTTTTCCCGTTCTCGCAGCAGGTATAAAGCCGGTGGACTCCATGGGCCGTGGAATGGTAACTGCCTACAACGAGGCGGTTGAATGTGGCGAGGTCCTGGTAAACCCGGGAGATTTCGTCTTCGCCGACACGGACGGTGTGATAGTGATCCCAAATGCTTTGGTTGGCGAAGTCACGAAGATGGCGGCCGACAAGGTCAGCCGGGAAAACAATTCGCGGGACGAATTGATGAAGGGCGTATTCTTGCGTGACGTTTTCCAGAAATACGGCGTTCTGTAGTGATTCTTCTCAAGAACGCCTCGATCGTCGATGGCACGGGGGCATACCCACGCAACGGGGACCTGCTGATCGGGGACAGTACCATTGCCGGTATCGGTCACTTTGAGGAGCCTATTTCAGCGCGAACCTTCGACTGTACGGGATTGGTGGCCGCTCCAGGATTCATTGATATCCATTCCCATTCGGACCTGCATGTCTTAACGAACCATCGCGCCAAGGCCGATCAGGGCGTCACCACGGAAGTCGTCGGGAACTGCGGTTTCTCGCCATATCCATACCGGGATGGCCGCGAGGCGCTGCACCAATTTGCGGATGGCATTCTCTGCGGATGGGACGACTGGGGCTGGCCAAGTGCCCGCCGGTATCTGGAGGACGTACAACAGCGCGCCAGACTCACCAATGTCCTGTCGCTGACTGGTCATGGCAGCCTGCGCATCGCGCACATGGGCCAGCGGCAAGAGGTTCCGAGCGCGAAAGAGATGGACGCCATGGAGCAGGATCTTTCCGAGTGTTTATCCGACGGATCTGCGGGTTTTTCCACGGGCCTGATGTATGCGCCGGGGTCGAGCGCTTCGCAGCATGAGCTGGTTCGTCTATGCAAGGTGGTGGCCCGGCACAACAAGGTATACGCCACCCACATCCGCGATTACTCGAATCGGCTTCTGGAGTCTCTTGAAGAACAGATATCGATTGCAAGACAAAGCGGCTGCCGCCTGCAAATATCCCATTTGCAGGTGGTGGGCCGCGCCAATTGGCCGAAGCAGGACCGCGCACTGAGTCTGCTGGAAGAGGCCCGCATGGACGTCGATGTAGAGTTCGATAGCTACCCGTACCTGGCGGGTAGCACTGTGCTGACGCAACTGCTGCCGCAACAGGTGATGGAGGGAGGGATTGCCGGGATGCTCCGCCTTCTCGAGAGCCCCGACGATCGCCGCGCAATCGCGCTGGCAACAACAGCCGGGATGGCTCAGGAGTGGTCCGATATTTTTGTTTCGTCCATCGGTTCCGAGCGGAATCAGCATCTCGTCGGCAAGAGCTTCGCCGAACTGGCCGAAGAGCGAGGAGCTGCGGGAGTCGACGTTGCGCTGGATTTGCTGCTGGAAGAGAAAGGGCAAGTGAACATCCTTTCGTTCAATCAGAGCGAGGCCAATCTGCGAAAGCTTTTGAAGCACCCGCTCTGCACTGTAATCAGCGACGGCTTCTACGTGAAGGGCCGTCCGCATCCAAGGCTCTACGGGACGTTTCCCTGTCTGTTGGGCGAGATCGCGAGGCAAAACGGCTGGCTCACCTTGCACGAGGCCGTCCACAAGATTACCGGCAAGCCGGCTCGACGCTATGGGATGAAGAATCGCGGACTGTTAGCCCGGGGGTATGCCGCCGATATCGTGGTGTTCGACCCGCAGCGGATTTCAGGGCGGGCCACCTACGAATCCCCCGAACAGGCGCCCGAAGGCGTGGTCCTGGTTTTCCGGGAAGGCTGCCAGATTACGCCATCGAACTAAGCCACTCCACTTCTAAATTCATCGAAAGAAGCCGGAGAGATCTGGCAACAGATCCGCCGCAATACTCGGTTTCAAGGCGGTAGAGTGCATAGCCGCTGTGGCCTGGCGCAGCGGCTGCTCAGCCGTTCGCCCGGGAGTTCTCTTCACAGATGACCAGATGCACGAAATGGAGTTTTGCTACCGCCGCACGCGGCAACGCAAACGGATAAAAGTCAGGTTGTCCCATGCTCCGGCAGAGTTCGTTCATGACTGCGGTCAGTTTCAACCATGAATTCAGAAACGAGAGAAAACGTTTCGAGTCTTGGGTCCCGGGTCGGTGAATTTAGCATCGCACGCCGCCTCGGGTCCGAAACAGTCGAACGGCATGACAATGCTTTCCGCTTCGATCCCGAAACTCATAGCGGTTCCGAGCGTGTCCACCATGTGCATGTAGTGTGCCCAGGTCTCCGCCCAATCCTCCCAAGGGTGGATGCTGGCGTAGGCACTGACGTAGCGCTTTGGCCAGCCCGGCTCAGGACCTTGCTGGTAATTCTTTTGCAGAGCGGCATCGTAGTCCGACCGCTCATCTCCGAACAGTGCCCGGAATTCCTCGATCCAGTGCGTCTTCGCTACCAGCCGGTCCCAATAGTAGTGCCCGAGTTCATGCCGGAAGTGGCCGACCAGAGTGCGGTACGGCTCATGCATAGAGGTCCGCATCTGCTCACGCTTGACGTCATCGGCTTCTTCGATATTCAGCGTGATGATTCCATTGTCATGACCGGTCAGCACGCGCGGACCGTCCGCCGGGGACCGGAGGAAGTCGAAGGCCAGCCCATGCTCAGGGTCTTCACTGAGACGAGACGTTAGCGGCAGACGAAGAGCGACCAGTGCGGACACTACCCGCCGCTTAGCGTCTTCGATCCGTCCCCAAAGTAAGGCGTTCTCCGGGACGGAGAGATCCGGAATCGTCCGATTCAGCCGACAAGACAGGCAGTACACATGCGCCGTCTGCTGCTGCTGGAGATCAACCCGCGTTAGCCAGTTACAAGCAGCCGCCGTAGTCGCGTTAGCACATTGCCGGTAGACCACATCGTGGTTCTCCGGGACATCGGAGCCGGCCAAATACCAGCTCTGAGGCTCTGGACCGGGCGCAAGCGAAAATACCTTCCCCAACCGCGGCTCATACCCCAACGGCGTATTACAACTCAGACAGTGACTGTTACGAAAGAAAACGGGCGACTGCACTTACATCCGTAAGACCGTTGAAGTGCGGTGAGAGTATTTGTGGAGCCGGTCTCCGATGCTGCGAATCGAGTTCCTCAAGTAAATGTTTCATTGAGCGTTGGATCGGTCCAGGCGCTCGTCGGTAAGGCCTTGAAATGACGCGCACACGGCCGGATACAACGGATTAAGAGCAGGTTCAATGCCAAGGGCTAAGTGTTTATCGGCTCAACGTCAACAGCTACCTTGAGCGTATGATCCCGCCCCCCTACAATCACCCCGCGGAGGGGGCTGACGTCACCGTAGTCACGGCCCCAGCCCACCGTTACATGATTGCAGGAAGGGACGACGTTATTTGTCGGATCTACATCGAGCCAGCCCAGGCGCGGACAATAGGCTGATAACCAGGCGTGGGAAACATCACATCCCACCAACCTCGGGCGGCCCGGCGGCGGATAGGTTCGCAGATATCCACTCACGTAACGCGCAGGCAGATGCAACGAGCGCAGGCAGGCAATCTGCACATGCGCGAAGTCCTGGCAGACGCCCTGTCGCTTTCGAAGGACCTCCTCCGGGGGTGTTCGCACGGAGGTCGCTTTGGAATCAAATCGGAAGTCTCTGTGAATGCGCCCGGTAAGATCCAGTAGCGCGTCCGCGAATTTGCGTCCGGGTGTGAAAGACTGAGCGGCGTACGAAGCGAACTCCGCACTGGGACGAATGCGTGGAGACTGGAAAACGAAGTCGTAGGCTTCCAGCGACGACGGTGATCGATCCATGCTGCAAGGATTCGGCAACTTCTTCCCAGGCGAGGGACTGCTCCGGCCGCGGCCTTCCTCTTCGTCGATCACGACTTCACTGTGGGCTTCAACCACCAATCGTCTGTGTGGCTCCTGAATCGTGAAGAAAGTGAGTTGGTTTCCGAAATAGTCCGTGCGCTGATTACAGACGACGCGAGGCGAAATGTGAAGTTCATTTTTCGTACATCGGTGATGCGGAAGATTCCGAGGCGTAAGGCACGCCACGTGATCTCGAAGGATACAGGGGACCTGTATTGTACGTATCTTGTGGACGATTCGATAAGTCATTCGCCTACCGGAATGGGCAAAGTGCGGGCATGGGTAAAATACGTATCCGAGAGATCATTCGACCAGGAGGCAGAAAGTTCTCTAATACTCTCAACCAGAGCTTCAGGCGCGATCGGGCATTCGACTTGTGCCGTG
>CAWKLV010000034.1:0-149357 GCA_963850575.1 uncultured Acidobacteriota bacterium
GATGTAGGCGGTGATCGCCAGGGGGCCCGCCACGATGACGCCGGTGAGGAGGTCGGTGCGGAGCCGGCCGCGGGCGCTGACCCGCGTCTTCGGTGTGGCGCTGCCGGGCCCGGAGGCGTCGGGCTCTGGGACCTGGATCGGCGGGGGACTCGGCGCCACGGGTGCCCTCTTCGGCCGCACCACGCGCGGCGATCCTGCTGCGGGGGCCATCCCCCATCCGCAGAGGTAGCGGTTGCGCTTGCCCGCCTCAAGGGCGGGTGTGCCGGCCTGGACGCCGGATCGCCGAACCATGACCAAAGCTTCACGCAACGCCGCCCCCCGGATCGCTATTGTAACGACAGTTCCGACGGCGCTCAGAAGACGGCCGAGACCGGTCGCCGACGCCCGCCGGGGCGAACCGGGAATCCCGACATGACCAGACTGAAGACACTGGCGGCCGCCTTGGCCGCATCGACCCTGCTCGCCGGTGCGGCCTCGGCCGCTGATCAGGCCGCCCATCCCAATCTCAGCACGTCGCAGACCCCCGCGGCGCCGATGAACGCCCAGCAGCGGCAGGCCGACGCCGATGCCGGCAAGCTCTCCACCGACGGCGCCGACGCCTACCGGGACGTCCACCTCGCGCGGATGGCGATCTACGAGGCGAAGCCCGATCAGGCGCGGATGTTCGTCAGCCACGCCCAATCGGCCCTGGATAAGGCCAGGACCGATTCCACCGCCTTCACCAAGGCCGAGGCCGATCTCAAGCCGCCCGCCGGCCTGGGGACCGCCGCCACGATGACCGGCGGGGCGAAGGCCGAGCGCGGCGGCGGGCCAGGGCGACGCCAAGGCGGCGGCCAAGCCCTCGGAGGGCGCAGCCACGGCCTCGACCCAGCCGGTGGCGTGGCTGCCGGTGGATGCGCAGCTCGTGCTCGCGGACGATTTCGTCGCCCGCAACAAGGACCAGTCGAAGGCGGTCGACGAGGCGAACCAGCACCTCCAGAAGGGCGACAGGCAGGGCGCGGTCGACCGGCTCAAGCTGGCCGGCGTGGATGTCGACTTCACCATGGCGGTGGTGCCGCTGGTCAAGACCAGCGAGGGCGTCGATCAGGCCGCCAAGCTGATCGCCGACGGGAAATACTACCAGGCCAACGTGCCCTGAAGCAGGTCGAGGACGGCGTGCGCTTCGACTGATCGACGCCACGACCGTGCCGGGAACGCGTCCGCGCCCAAGCCGGAGGCGGGGCCACCACGGTCAGCACCGCCAAGCCGGCGGCCCAGTGAGTCGCGAGGGCGGCGCGGGCACTGGCCGCCGCGCCTACACGCCCGCCCGCCCTCAGGCGTCCGGGCCGGGCGGCCGGACGGCGGGACCGGCATCGCGTCCCGGGGAATCACGGCGCCGCGATGCCCGATCACCGCGCCGGCGAGGCGATGGGCCTCGGCGGCGGCCGCCTCCGGCGGCAGCCCGGCGATGCGCGCGGCGAGGTAGCCCGCCGCGAAGCTGTCGCCCGCGGCCGTCGTGTCGACGACCCGGGCCACCGGCCCGGCCGGCACGGTGGCGTCGGATGCCCCGTGCAGCACCCGGGCGACGGGCCCGGATGCCGTCCGAGGTCTTGAGCACGATCTCGGCCCGGCCGCGGTGGCACAGCACCTCGTCCGCGCCCGCCGCGCCGAACAGCCAGTCCAGATCCTCCACCGAGGCGAAGATCAGGTCGGCCTGCGCCAGGGCCGCACGGAAGGCCGCCCGGGCCACCTCCCGGTCGGGCCAGCCGCGGGGGCGGTAATTGGTGTCGAAGGCGACCCGCCCGCCCCGGGCGCGCAGGGCCGCCAGGGTCTCGAACAGGGCGGCGCGGCCGGTCTCGCCGTAGAGCGAGAGGCTGATGCCGGAGAGGTAGACGAGGTCGTAGGCTGCGAGCGCCGCCCCGGTCTCGGCGGCGCCCGGCTCGGTGAAGAGGTCCCGGGCCGCGGCGCGGTCGCGCCAGTAGTGGAAGCTGCGCTCGCCGTCCGCGTCCGTGCGGATGATGTAGAGCCCCGGCATCCGGCCCGGCAGCCGCCGGACCCGGTCGAGGCCGATGCCCTCGCGGCCCCAGGCCGCCGCCATCTCGTCGCTCCAGACGTCGTCGCCCAGGGCGGTCACGTAGTCGACCGCGACGCCGAGGCGCGCGAGGTAGAGCGCGGTGTTCAGCGTGTCGCCGCCGAAGCCGCGGGCGAGGGTCCCGTCCGGCTGCTCCGACAATTCGACCATGCACTCGCCGATGCAGGCGACCCTCATGCGGTTCCTCCCGATGCGCGATGCCGTCTCCCGCATTGTTCGGCCCGCTCTGTCAATCTCCCGCCCGGCCGCCGATTCCCGCCGGCGCGCTCGAGGGATCCCCGGGATTGCGCCGGATTCTCGGCCATCCGGACCCGGCGGCTGCGCGAAATAGAGCATCGCGGACAGTAGAAATAATTCTGAATTGACATTGGAAGAAATAATACAATCATTACACCAATAATCATTTGTCTTGTATCGAACGTGATAAAATAAAACTCAAATATCTTCGAACATATTGGGGCGCGATCAGTGATCTGGGTGGGGCAATGATGGCAAAGCGATCCTGGAAAATCACACATCTGAAACGCGAAGTGTTCCATGACGAGTCTGACATGGCGGGGTTGCGACGGGGGCTGGGTGCACCGGTGCCGGAGCGGTGGCGCGACTGCAAGCCGGAGCCGGGCGGCTTCGGAATGCCGGTGTCGCCGCCGCGTCGATTCCGTAAGCTCTCTCCGCAGATGGCGCCATGTCGTTTTTCAGTAAGACGCGTTATGATGCCGCTTGTGAGAAGATATCGATGGGCTTGTCGAAAAATTACGTGAATGAATTCTGAATTTTATCGGAGGCCAGCATTCCCATGAACTTGGGGAGTGCTGGTGCGATCGCCTGTGGTGCTGACATGTTCCATACGGCCTTAAGTGCTCTGACGTTCTCTGCGGGCGAATTCCTGACCCTCACCGAAGGTCGCGGGATGAGTGGCGCGTGGAGCTGGGTCTTCGCGGGCGGGGACCTGGTCTGGTCTCCGGGATTCTACCGGCTGCTCGGCCTCGTCCCGAATGCCGCGAAGGCGCGCTACGACCTGCTGCTGAGCCTGATCCATCCGGAGGATCGCGCCCTGATGCCCACGCTCGCCGATATCCGGCAGGGCCAGGTCCCCCGCGAGGTCATCGTCCGGGTGATCCGGCCGAACGGCACGGCACGCATCCTCTCGCTGGCGATGGAGGTGCGGTTCTCGGCCGAGGGGCGGCCCGTCGCCCTCAACGGGACCGCCCTCGACGTCAGCGACCGCGAGCACCTGGCCCGCCTGCGGCACGAGGAGCGCCGCCGCCAGGGCGCGCTCTATCGCACCGAGCACATCACGACCTTCTCGATGGGGCTCGACCTCATCCGGGAGATCCCGTTCACGGTCGCCGAGGTCCACGGCCTGCCGCTCGACGAGATCTGCGCCGATCCGTATCTCATGGTCGTCCCGGAGGAACGCAAGGCCTTGCGAGGCGGCGGCCCTGGAGCAGATCGAGCGGCGGGCGTTCTTCCAGAGCACGGCCCACGAGCGCCTCGCCAACGGCGAGCTCTGGCATTTCCGGGTCCTTACGATGCCGATCTGGGACCCGGACGGGACCTATCTCGGCCGCTGCGGACTCAAATATCCCGTCCGCAACCGTTCGCCGGCTGCCGGCGGCCTGCCCGAGGGGCTGGAGCAGTCGGTGGCCGGCCACCATCTGCGCGCCGCACGGGCGCTCCTCGACTGGTCGATGATGGACTGGCCCAGGCGAGCGGCCTGTCGCATTCCACGGTGCGGCGCCTGGAGGAGGACAGCGAGCATCGGGGGAGCCGGTCCCGTCTGCACGCGGTCGAGGCCCTGCACCGGGCGGGGGTCCGCTTCGTCGCCATGGATGACGGGACCCTGGCGGTCGCCCGGGCCTGAGCGCCGCCCGCGACCGGCGCCGGGATCTGCGGCGGTCCGCCGAGGATCGGGGCCGCAGCCTTGCGCCCGGCCCGGCGCTCGCGGTAGCCGGCTGCCCGACCCCGCGTCGGACCGGATCGCCGGATCGGGGCGCGCGGCGCTCCGGCACGCTGCGGCCGCCCGCGCAGCGCCTCGAACGGCGGACCGGGCGGGCCGTCGACGGCGGGCGAAGCGGCTGCGGTATCGTGTCAGGCCGCCTTGTGGCCGAGCTGGATCGCCTTGGCGATCTCCGAGCGCTTGGCGGCGTAGCCCGGGGCGACCATCGGGTAGTCGGCCGGGAGGCCATACTTCGCCCGGTAGCGCTCCGGGGTGAGCCCGTGCGCGGTGAGATGGCGCTTCAGGGTCTTGTAGGAGCGGCCGTCGATGAAGCTGACCAGGCCGTCATCCTGGATCGAGGCCTCGATCTGCGCCGCGGTCGGGCCGGTCCAGCCCGCACCCGACCCGGAGCCGCCGCCCTGCAGCACCGAGATGGCCGAGTGTACCTGGTCGATCAGAACCGGCAGATCCCCCACGCCCACCGCATTCCGAGACACGTAGGCCGCAACCAATGATGTCGTGCACTTGATCAGATCCGTGTTCAGATCCGTCGACTTTTCGTGCAAATCGATAGTGTTCATGGATCCCCCGGTCGGAGAAGCGAGGCATGAAGGCAGATGAGGAAAAGCCAAAATTTCATCGGATTTTCACCTCCCAACGATCGCCAAACTGCTTCGGATATGCCAAGATTGGCACCTAACAATACAAAACAATACGGATTTGTCCAGAGTTTATCTTAGGATAATCTTTGAACAAATTTTGCTCTGGCAGCAACATGAGGTTGTCTTCGCGGAGGCGAATGGCAAATATTGCGCACGCGTCGAAATCGGGCCGGATGTCGGTCGATGACTTCGGACGGGCGCGCAATGACAGGATGCGATCTCGCGAATCAGCCCCGATGAAAGGGTTTCGCCGCCGAGGCCGAGCTGCTCACGGGCGCCCGAGCGTCGTATAGGTTTGCGGGGCCGGCTCCCGCGCCGCTTCTCGCAAAGCCCCGGACTGCGACCAGCCGTGCGTATTGATACGGACAAGGTACCTGAAAATCTTATTCTGGCGTGAGGTTTAAGATATTGAGTTGATCTTACAATAACAGATTCGATGTATTTAGAGAGATAGTAGGATTTTTTGCTATGAATTCATAGGCGTCTGGTATGCAATTCAATACCGTATTCATTATGCGTCTAGCGCGAGCGCGCAAGATCATGACTGGCATGCGGAGACGGGTGCGCTGTGAGAGGTATTCTATTCGGGGGCAGTGCGTTCTGCGTCGCACATTGATGGCTGGCCGGTCACGAAGTCGCCGGATGCAGCGCACGGGTCGACGCGGGCCCGGAGGCGGATCGCACCAGTACGCTGCGCCCCGTCTCGACCGGGGCGACGGTGAACCGCCGGGCTTCGGCTCGCGGTCGGCTATCCGGCGGTCCGCACCGGCCGATGCCGGGCGAAGGCGCCGTTCGATTAACAAAGTCATCAGCCAAGTTGTGGATCGTGCGCTCCGGGGCCCCTCACGGACGCGCGCGTGCCGGACGACGGGCGGGATCCGGCCGTGACGGCGCGGCGGGGTCCTGCTGTACGACCGGCGCGTCGACGCGCTTTCGAGGGCGACCCCTATGTCCGGACCGTGTTCGACCTCCATGCCGCGCGCCCTGTCGACGCGCGACGCTCCAGGCGGACGGCGCGGAGGCGGTCGGCGGCCGGACGGCGCCCCTCTGGATGCTGCTCGTCGGGCGGGCCGCGGTCCGCCGGCACTGGCACCTCATCGGCGGCCAGGGCCTGCTGTGGTCGTCCCTCGGCATCCTCGTGGTGGTCGATTCCCTCGACGGGGCGCTCCACGTCCCGGACCGGTGGTTCGGCCTGATCCTGCTCGCGGAGGGCGTGAGTTCCCTCGCCGTCGGGCTGTCGGCAATCGGCGCCGCCCGCCGGCTGCGCCTGTTCAAGGGGGGACTGCTGTCGATCATGGCCGTCCTGATCATGATGGCCACGCGGCACAGCACCTTCCTGCTCGCCATGATCTTCGGCGTCGCCTTCGTGGTCGACGGCCTCGTCCGGATCACGATCGCGGGCCTGCTGAAATTCGCCGGCTGGCGGATGTCGGTGGCCCTGGGGGGCCTCAGCATCGCCTTCGGGGTGTTCCATCTCCAGCCGTGGCCGACGTGGTACGCCGGCACGGTGGGCTACTGCATCGGGATGTTCCTGATCCTGAACGGCGCCAACCTCGCGCTGGTCGGCCTGCGGACGCGGCGCCTGGGCGTCGCAGAACCGGCCTGTCCGGCTGCGCCGTCGAGCCCGGCAGCCTGACGGTCTATGTCTGGACGCCCACCGGGCAGGCGACGACGCCCGCAGGGCAGCGCCTGATCCGGCGCTACGTCGCCTCCGTCGACAAGGCGGGGCGGTTCTCCACGGGCCACGCCGCCCTCGAGCTGGAGGACGATTTCTACGTCAGCCACTATCCGGCGGTGGAGATCGACCGCTCACCTTCCAACCTGCGGTCGAGCCTGCGCGCCGGTCCCGAGAACGACGTGCCGGGCCGGTTCCTGCCCTCCCACGACGCCGAGGTGGCGGATTGGTGTCCGGCGACGGTGGCGGTGCGGCTGAACGGCATCGACGCCGCCCGGCTGCGGGCCTTCTGGGCGGCTACAGCGCGGACACCACCTACAACTTCATCAGCCGCAACTGCTCCACCACGGTGGCCCGGGCTCTGGATGTCGCCGTCGAGGGCGCGTTCAGCCGCGGCGGCCATCCCTGGCGGACGCTCGCCGCGGCGCTGACCACGCCGGAATTCTGGGCCGCCGCCTTCCTGCGCGGCGGTGCGCGGTCCATGACGTGGACCCCGGGCCTGGTGCTCGACTACACGCGGGCGCTGAGCGCCCTCGTCGATCCCGTCTCGCCGGTGCCGTCGATCGCCTGGAGGCGCGTCGGATGGCGGCTCCTGCGCAACTGGCGGGCACGCGAGCCTGACGCGCCTGGGCCGGATCGGCCGGCGCCCGCCGGGACGGAGGCGGGACCGACCGAGGCCTGACGGCGGAGCGTGCCGCCCCGTTCAGGGCGTCTTGCCGGCCGCGGCGGCGCGGCCGGCGGCGAGGTCGGCCGCGATGGCCTGCATCACCGCGAGCGTCTCGATCTCGTCCTGCTCCGCCCCGTGGTCGCTGAGCTTCACGATCACCGTGCCGGTCTCGCGGTTGACGTAGATGTACTGGCCGTAGACGCCGATCGCCGAGATGTCGTCGTCGTCGCCGCCGGGCGCGTGCCACCACTGGGCGGAGTACTGCCAGCCGTCGACCGCGCGCTGGGCCGGCGTCATGATCCGCTCGATCCAGCGGGCCGGGATGATGCGGTTGGCGTTCAGGCGGCCCTGATCGGCCACCAGCAGGCCGAGGCGGGCGAAGTCCCGGGCCGTCGCGTTGATGCAGCAGAACGCCTTCTCGATCCCGCCGGGCCTGTCGAGGTTCCAAGTGGCGTCGGCCTGGGCGCCCATCGGCTTCCAGATCCGCTCCGAGAGGATGTCGGCGAGCGGCTTGCCCTCGATCCGGGCGAGGATCAGGCCGAGCAGCTCGGTGTCGATGCTGCGGTAGCGGCCCTTGCTGCCGGGCTTGAACGCCAGATGGGCGTTGTCGCGCACGAAGGCCGTGATGTCCCGGGTCAGGTACATCCCGGCGGTGCCGGTCAGGGGGTGCCGGGGATCGTAGTTCTCCGGCACGGCGATCCCGCTCGCCATGTCGAGGAGGTTGCGCACGGTGATCTGTCCGAAGACCGCGCCGTTCTTCAGCTCGGGCAGGAGGGCGGAGACGCGGTCGGTCTCGGCGAGCTGGCCCCGCGCCACCGCGGCGCCCACCAGCAGCGAGACGACGGACTTCGCCACCGACCAGGACGGGAACAGCGTCTCCGGGCCGGTGCCCGGGCGCTGCCACTCGTGGATCAGCGCCCCGTCCTGCACCACCAGGAAGGCGTTGGTGTGGGTGGCCTCCAGCACCGTCATCAGCGGGACCGCCTTCCCCTTCCAGGGGACGCGGTCGAGGATCGGGCGCGGCCGGGCCGGCAGCGCGCTCCCCGGGCCGGCGGCCTGGACGATCCGGCTCGGGAACCACGTGCCCACCGACGACGGCTCGATCACCGCCAGCGCCGTGAGGGTCAGGGGATCGGGGACGTTGATCAGCGCGGCGGCGGTCCAGGCGCAGCCCGCCACGGCGGTGGCGCCGGCCGCGGCGATCACGCCCCACCGGCGGCCCCGGCGTGTGCGGGCCGGGGGATCCGGGATCGCCGAGGACGCGGTCATGCTGGGTCTGTGTCGCTCTGAATCGTCGCCGTGGCGCGGCCGGCCCCGCGGCGGGGGGCCGGCGCGCGGCCACCGTGAGGGGCAGGCCTTAACGAAAGCCCCACTCGGTCCCCGCCCGGCTGCCGGTCCGCGCCCGGCCGCCGGGCGGGGACCGCCGCGACGGACGCCCTCCGTCGCCGGTGACGATCCGGGGCGCCGGTTCGGAAATGTTCATGGATTCTGTGGCGATGTGCCGGGCGTCCGCCGCGATCCTGCAGTCGCTTCGCCGCAGGGATGGGCCGGACCGGCGGCTCTCCGTCTGCTCGGGCATCCGATCCGAAACCGGTTCTCCACGCCTCGATCGCCCGATTCACGCTGCCCCGACAGCCCGAAAGGTCGCCGTGCCATGAATCCGTACCTGATCCTCGGGCTCGCCATCGGCGCAGAGGTGACCGCCACCCTCGCGCTGAAGGCCGCCGAGGGCCTCACGCGCCCGGGGCCGACGGTGATCGTGGCCCTCGGATACGGCACCGCCCTGTGGCTGATGTCGACCAGCATGGACATGCTGCCCATCGGCGTCGTCTACGCGATCTGGTCGGGGGTCGGCATGATCGGCGCGGCGCTCGGCGGCGCGTGGCTGTACGGCGAGGCGCTCAACCCGACCCTGCTGGCCGGAATCGGGGTGATCGCCGTGGGCGTGACCATCCTGGCCGTCGGCCAGGGCCAGCACTGACCACCGCGCATCCTCAGAACCGCCCCGCGATCGTCAGGCGCACGGCCGTGGGCTCCACCGGGTGGAACACGCGGTCGACAGCCCCTCGGCCGGCTCGCCGGGCAGGCGGGATACGTACGCGTAGGTGATCTGGTCGGACTTGCTGTTGGTCAGGTTCAGCACGTCCAGCGAGACGCTGATGCCAGTCTCGAAGTTGTAGCCGACCCGGCCGTTGAACAGCGCGGTCGGCCGCGAGCGGATCGCGTTGTCCTCGATCAGCGGACGCGGTCCGAAGTAGCGGAACCTCAGGGAGCCGAACCAGCCGAGCGGCTCGCCGAACGTGACGCCCGCCGACGCGATGGTGGTGGGGGCCTCCGGCACCCGGTTGCCCACCGGGTCGTAGTCCGAGAACCGGGCGTTGGTGATCGTCAGGTCGCCCTTCCTAGCGACAGCCAGGGCGTCACCGCGTAGCGGTTCGTCCACTCGACGCCGAAGCGCCGGGTCGGGCGGCTCGGCTCCGTCGTGCCGGTATCGCCCTGGAACAGGTTCTCCGAGGCGAAGTCGAGCCGGAACAGGGCGAGGCTCGTCTCCAGCCCGGCGATCGAGCGGTTGCGCAGCCCGATCTCGTAGCCCGTGGACGGCACCAGGAACGGCGTGCGGGTGGTGTTGAACAGCGAACTCGTTGGATCGACCGTGGCGGTCACGCCGCGCACGTCGTTCGAGTGGAAGCCGCCGCCGTAATTCACGTAGAGCTCGGTATCGAACCACGGGCCGAGGGTCAGGCCGAGCTTCGGGTTGACGATGCCGTCGCGCGCCCTGCCGGAATTGGCCGGTGTGTCCGAGACGACGCGCGCGGAGTAGCCGTCCGCGCGGAAGCCGATCGCGGTGCGCAGCCAGTCTGTCCAGCGCACCCGGTTGTCGACGTAGAAGGCGCCGCTCGTCTCCAGCACGCGATCGTCGAGCACGCCGGAGCGGTACTGGCGGTTCGTGGTGTTGAACAATCCGACGCGGATCGAGTCGGTCCGGGTCTGGACGCCGAACTCGTTCTCCATCGGCCGCCCGAACAGGTCGCCCTGGAAGATATGCAGCGCCTCGCCGCCGCCGATGATGCGCTGGTCGAGCTGGTGGAACTGGTCGCCGTTGACCGGGTCGTTGAGGAAGTAGGTGAAGTCGTTGAACAGGTTGAGCTGCGAGCGGATCACGTAGGCCGAGGCCCGCGTCACGCCCGTGTCGTCCGTCGCACTGAACTTGCCCCGAGAGCGAGAAGCGCGAGGTGTCGCCGCCGTCCGTGGGGTTGATCGTGCCGTAGCGGCTGATCAGCCCTTCGGTCGACGGCCCGCTCCGGGATCTGGTTGGTCGCCGTCCAGCGCGCCGCGTAGGCCATGCCGGTGACCGAGAACCCGTCGAGCGCCGTGCCCTGGCTGTAGCGGGCGACCCCGTTGATCTTGCGCAGCGCGTCCGGGACGACCCACGGCCCGTCGTAGACCTGCGCCTCGCCCGCCAGGAGCAGGTTGCCCTCGCCGAGCGGCACGGTGGTGATCGACAGCGCGCGCTTGTAGCCGAAGCTGCCGATCGAGGTCAGGGCGACGTTCTTCGGGGTCGCGTCGAGGTAGTCGATCCGCACCGAGCCCGCGGAGGCGAAGTCGCCGTCGCGCACGAAGTACGGCCCCTTGTGGAACTCCACCGCGCCGACGAGTTCGGGGATCAGGAAGTTGATGTCGGCGTAGCCCTGGCCGTGGGCGTGGGTGCGCATGTTGAGCGGCATGCCGTCCAGGAACAGGGCGATGTCGGTGCCGTGGTCGAGGTTGAAGCCGCGCAGGAAGAACTGGTTGGCCTTGCCCTCACCGGAATGCTGGGTGACGATCAGGCCCGGCACCGCCTCCAACACCTCGCCGGGGCGCGTCACGGGGCGGCTGTTGACCTGCGCACCCGTGATGACGCCGGAGCTGGCGGAGTCCACGGGCGTGCTGATCCCGCCGATGCCGGTCGTGCCGCCGACGTAGCCTGCACTCGCGGCCGGACCGACTGCGGAGCCGCGGCTGCGGCGGTCTCGGCGGTCACCGAGATCTCGTCGAGCTGCGTCTCGGTGGGGCCGCGGCCGACCCGGATCGGTCCTGGGCTGAGGCCGCCGATGTCAGGGCCGCCAGGGCGGCGAGGGTGGGGAGCGCGGAGGCGGCGGGAAAGACGGGGCACGGGACCTCGGGCGGCGGCAGTGGCACGTCACCGCGAACGAGGCCTCGGCGGCCGTGCTCGCGCGCGGGCGCCTCGACACCCGCCAGGACACCCCGCCCGGCGCGTCTCGCGTGTGACCACGGCTGACGGCAGGTCTCCTGGCTCGCGGGTCGCCGCCCTCTCACCGTCTTCCCGGGAGGCTGACCCAGTGACGTGGTGGTGAAGGGCTCGCCGCTTACAGTTGCGGGGGCAGCCGCGGCTTCGGGGCGAGCCCCTCACCGCGTTCCCTTTTGATCCCCGAGGGGAACCGTCACGCCCACCATCAAGCGGGGCCCCGATCGCGTCAACGTGCCGGACCTGTTTGACGCCCGTCCTGTGTCCTCGGGGCGACACCGGGGCCGATCCGCGCATCCGGCCGGGATTGGTCCCGATTCCGGCGCATGGACGCGGGTGATAGTACTCTGCTTCCGCCTCGTTCGCCTTCGTCATACTGGCCGCTAGCGGTCCTACGAAACCGTAGCACAACAAGATTCCCAGAAACGTTCCCACCAGCGCAGCGGCGACCTTGTGACCGATCTCTTCCGGTGGACCGCCGAGCGCGCCCATGGTGATCACCACTCCCAGTACTGCTGCCACGATGCCCAGCCCCGGCAGAGACTCCGCCATCGTATTCAGCGCATGCACCGGCGTATTGACCTCCCTGTGGTGTACTTCCATATCCAATTCCATCATTTGGTCCAATTCGAAGTGACCAACTCCGCCGGTGAGGGACATGCGCAGCGTATCGCAGACGAAGTTGACCGCATGATGGTTCTTGACGAAGGCCGAGTATTTGGAAAAGATCTTGCTCTTCTCTGGTTCCTCCACATCGCTCTCGAGTTGCGACATGCCGCTTTTCCTGGCGTAGCTAAACAGCTCGTTCAGCATCTTCAGCGTCTCGAGATAGTAAGAATTGCTATACGGGTTGGATTTCAGGATTCCAAGCAGGCTCTTGACGATCTTGAGAACCACCGGAAGCGGATTCGCAATCAGAAGTGTCCCGATCGCCGCTCCGCCGATTATGACAATCTCAGCGGGCTGCATCAGCACGCCCATCTTTCCCTTCTCCATGAGGAAGCCACCAATGACGGCTCCGATAACAACAATCATTCCTACAATCGTCAGCATCTCTTCTCTTCTATCGGCCCCGACCGCCAAGAACTTGAGTCGCTGCCTGATCCACGTACAATGCTGATTAACCCAGTTTTGTGCGGTCGAAAGCGCCGCCAAGACGAACAACGAGACGGCTCTTGAGATCCGTCTAGATCAGTCATCGGACCTCCTCTCGGTAGTCCCGAGTGCAACGCGTATTCCGATCTCGCCCGTTCTCCGCGAAACTGTCCAGGTCGCAGAAGCGGTTGGGTAAATTCGCTGAGTCAAGTTGTTCTCGACGATGTACGGCCAGACTTCTTTAGAAGTGCATCATTACCGATACCTCTCCGGACCGGCCCAGTGAAGGTATAGAGCGTAGCTTTCCTTGCACCATAGCCGGTGTATTCCAGGACAAGTGGTGAGTGGAGCGAACCGGACCCGTCGGCCGTGCCGGTAGGATAAATACATTCCGTCAAGACGAAAGAGATCGCCGCGATCGGATTGCCACCACGGCGGCCAGCACAGAGCCCAGCAGCGTCATCGCAGCTCCGGCCATCACGGACCACGGCCGGTACTGCATCACGACCCTGTGTTTGCCGCGATCCACAACCACCCCGCGAACCAGTCCGTCGGTGTCGTAGATTTCGGCCGGCCGGTCATCTACGGTCGCGTGCCATCCCGGGAAAGAGGTCTCGCTCAACACGACGAGTCCGCGACATCGCATCTCCGCTTCAACAATCACCCTATTCGGCTCGTGCCGCGTCACCTCCACGCCGTCGCCCGAGCAAGCCTCAAGTTGCGGCACATCGCGCGTGACAACTGCCACGGTTCGGAGATCCACTGCGGGATCTGTAATCACACGGCCCGTTTCCGTTTCCCTCACGCGGCGGACTTGATGCACGGCCCACGCGCGAGGAAAAGCGCCGAAATTCTGGAACACCTTGCGTCCGCTGGAGCCTGTGAACACTTCCTTCTGGTCGGGACGCAGCGGTTTCGCACCAAGGTAGTAACGGACGCCTAGCAGGGCCTGCACTCGAGGGTTATAGGGTTCGTTGCGAAGAACGATATCAGGAGCGCTGGCCACGTAGGACGTGAACGTCTCGATGCCCCACCAGTCACCCAGGTTGTGGGGAATGACTTCGCCGTCATACTCCACCCGGAAGCGCCCGCCTTGGTTACGCAGGTAATCGGCAACGTCCGAATCCTCGGCCATCTTCCGGAGATTCGCGGTGCGCTCCTTCTGCCGTTCGTAACTGGCGAAGAAGTAGGCGCTAGTATTCCCCACTTCCAACAGGATCAGTCCCAGCAGTGCGACAGTTGCCAAGCGCCACGCCATTGCACCGCGCCATGCAGCCCACATGACGGCCCCGCCCACGAGCGAGGCGAGCGCGGTGATCATGAACCGGGTGTCGCCTTGGACGGGAAGCACGTGTGTCTCAAACAAAATGAGCCCGAGCAAACTTAGTAGCGCTCCGAGAATGCCGAGGCTAACTGCGGTTACCGCGGCTGCGCGCTGGGATACAGCCGGTAAGTGGTCGACGCCGAACGCCACGAGACCACAGATGCCGAAATGGAACAGGATCATCGCCTGAGCCGGCACGCGAGCCTTTTCTACCAAAGGTGCAATGGAGTACAGCAACCCGTGATACACGCTGTTGGGTCCAAGGCCGAAGAGTACCGAACCAATTGCCAGCGCCGCCAGCCAGCGAACACGTTCATCCTTCCACGCGAACACTAGCCCCACCACCCCCAATGCGAACGCAACCGACCCCACAAGGGGATCTTCGTTCACATCGAGTCCAGGGACTACAATGCTGAGTACTGACAATGGTTTAACACTATAATCCTCGTGTACTACATACGGTACCGTCTCGCGCCATTGTAGGGCGTGATCCGTCGAGGACCAACGGCGTGCGAGGCGTCCGTACTCGGCTGTCGGCAGGGCCTGGAGCCCGCTGACAAGGATTGCGATGCCGAGGCTCACCGCCCCATAACGAAGTATCAGCAGGTTCGGCCGCAAGCCGTCTCGAAAGATAAGGTACAGCCATAGGAAAGCGTCGCCAAGTGACACAAAAAGCGGCATTTGATGATGGCCGCACAGCCAGACGAGTCCCAGGAAAAATCCGGCAAGTACGGCATTCGAAATCGGTTGGACACCTCGCGCCGCCCGGAACTGAAAGAGAAATACCAAAGGAACCCAAACGGCTCCGTTGACCATCTGCGGCCACTCGATGGAGCCTAGGTAACCTGCGACGCCGTACACTGCTCCGGCGACCAACGCCGCCCGCCTCGTGCGTCCGAGATCGCGGCAGAACCAGTAGAAACACACCCCGGCGAGTATGCGGACTGCGACGTAGTACCAATGCAATGTAGCCTGCCGTATCCAGGTGTGCTTGAGCGGCACCAGGAACAGCATCCAATTCAACGGGTACGCAGCACCGGGCTGCGCCTGTGCCAGCAGCGGCTGTCCCGCCCAGGAATAAGGATCCCAGAGCGGGAACCGCCCGGCGTGCCATTCGCTCGCTTGAAACTGAAACCACGGCAGGACCATGCTGGAGATATCGCTGGACGCTAGCCAAGTGAATTGGTTGGTCAGGACCAGCTTCCAATAAAAGCCGACTACGATCAAACACAGCAGCAGGGGAGCGGTCCAGCGTCTGATAGAAGACTGGCGGCAAGCGCACCTCCCCTGATGGTTTCCAATCAGGGTGGTGCTTTTCGGCCATTTGCATAAGGACTCATCATATCTGGATTCCGCTGACGCGCATAGAGTTAATGAGTGGCCCGCAGAGTGCAACTCGTGATTGCACGTAAGTGGGCCGTTGATTATGAAGCGTTGGGTATACATCTTCGTACTTGGCGCGTTAGTCGCACTCCTGGCGCAGCAGCAGCCGGATATCGCAATCGCCGTCTGCGGACGCACAGCAACAGGGCGAAGAGGACGTTCCCGGCCGGGGAGTCGCTCGGGTTTCTGTGGTTGACGGAGAGGTATCCGTGCGCCGCGGCGACTCGGGTGATGTCATCGCGGCGGCACTCAATGCCCCTCTGGTGGTTACCGATCGTCTGTTGACCGGTCCGCAATCGCGCGCTGAGTTGCAATTCGATTGGGCCAACATGCTTCGCATGGGCTCGAACGCCGAAGTGCGTCTGAGTGAGCTCGAAAATCACCGGTATCAGATTCAAATTGCCCTTGGAACCACTACCTTTCGAGTACTCCGTAACAGCAACGCCGACGTGGAGATCAGCACCCCGACGGTTTCGATCCGGCCTTTACGGCGCGGAGTGTACCGCGTCACGGTGCAGGAAGATGGAGCCACGGAGATCACCGTGCGCAACGGCGAAGCGGACATTTTCACGCCGCGCGGTTCAGAGCGCTTGCGGGTTGGCCGTACGCTGTTTGCCCGTGGCACCCCGGCTGATCCGGAAGTTCAAGTCGCGTCGCCGCTCTCCATCGACGATTGGGATCGTTGGAATGAATCACGGGATCGCGATCTGGAGCGTTCCACCTCGTACCAATACGTGTCCCCCGACATTTCCGGCGCGGAGGATTTAGAAGGCCACGGTCGTTGGGTCAGCGTTGAGGGGTACGGGACCGTTTGGTCGCCTGCCGTGGATCCAGGCTGGGCGCCGTACAGGTATGGCCGCTGGACCTGGATCGACTACTACGGCTGGACGTGGGTCAGCTATGACCCGTGGGGCTGGGCCCCCTACCACTATGGACGGTGGTTGCATGCGCCCGGATTTGGCTGGTGCTGGTGGCCGGGGGGCATTCGCGAGCGTAACTACTGGCGGCCTGCGCTGGTCGCGTTTTTCGGATTTGGCGGACGCGGTGCACTCGGTTCAGATATCGGTTTCGGTTTCGCGAACGTCGGCTGGGTCCCGCTGGCTCCTCGTGAGCCATTTCATCCTTGGTACGGGCGCGGCCTGTACGGCGGATATCGGAACACGACGATCGTACAGAATACAACGATCATCAATAACACGAATATCTCGACCGTGTACCGGAACGCGCGTTCCGCGAACGGGATCACTGCTGTCAATAGCGACGTCTTCGGGCGTCGGAATATCGGCAACCGCGATTTCGTCCGCGTAGCTGGATCCGATATCCAAGGGGCGGGGCTGGTTCGCGGAGTGCTACCTGTGACGCCGGGACACGAGAGTCTACGTCTCTCGGACCGGAGTATCGCAGCTTCAGCGGTGCCGAGAATGGCAGATTCGCGCTCCTTCGTTTCGCGGCGGGCTCCGGTATCGGTGAATCGTATTCCCTTCGAGCAACAACGGCAAGCCATAGAACGAATTGCGCAACGAACTTTCGGCAATGGTGTAGCCTCTTGGGGGGCGCGGAGTGGTCCAGCTGTCAACCAAACTCCAAGCGTGAATAACGGATGGCGCCGGATAGAACCTGCGCCGGGGATCGCGCCCAACGTGCGGAGCGCCCCGGCGCCTGAGCAGGGTAGCTGGCACCGCTTTGGAGATACTGCGCCGCATGCCAACGAGGCACCCGTCTCCGGTTCAGGTCGTTTCAACGGCGTCTCGCAAGCACCGGCAGCAGCGGACCGAAGTTACCGTGCGCCGGCGCGAACCGTGCCCGCTGCCCGCGATGAGCGCGCGGCACAACCTACTAGTCAAGATCGCAACTACGACCCGCCAGGATTCGGTACCCCCGGTTCCGACGGACTGCGGACCAATTACGCTGCCCCGTCCAGGACGGAAGCGCCGGCCCGATCCTACCAGCCGCAGGCTGTTCACATTAGCCCGCCGCTCGTAAGGGAACGGCCGGTGTCGCAGCCGTCCGAGGCCAGGGGCGGCGGCCGCGGAGGAAACAGCCCGCCTGCCGCTCGCGGAAACAGCGGAGGTGGAGAATCCTCTCGCCCGAGTTCCAGTACCGGTTCGCACGACAGCGGTGGCCGCAGCCGAGGCCGCTAAAGACATCTGAACGATCTTCCCTCAGGCCTGATCCAGAGAGCTGGTTCGGGCCTTTTTTTATGCCGCCGATTAGAATGGGTGAGCATGGCTTTCTCCGACTTACGCGACTTCATCCGAGCTCTGGAAAAAAACAAAGAACTGAAACGAATCCCGTTTGAAGTCGATCCGTACCTGGAGATCACGGAATTCGCTGACCGTTCGGTGAAGAGCGGCGGACCGGCGCTGCTGTTTGAGAAGCCCAAGGGCAGCACCACGCCGGTGCTGATCAACGCGTTTGCGAGCATGCGGAGAATGGAGATCGCGCTCGAAGTCGATTCGGTTCAGGAGGTGGCAGATCGCATCTCCGAGTTCCTGGCGATGCGCATGCCGCAGGGGCTGATCGGGAAATTAAAAATGTTGCCCAAACTCGCCGAGGTCGGCGCATTTTTTCCCAAGATCGTCTCCGAAGGCGCGTGCAAGGAAGTGGTGCTGAAGGACAGGTTTTCACTTCTCGACTTCCCGATTCTGCACTGCTGGCCTCAGGACGGAGGCCGATTCATTACGCTCCCGATGGTCTTTTCGAAGAACCCCGAAACCGGCAAACGCAACTGCGGGATGTATCGCCTGCAGGTCTACGACGAGCGCACAACGGGCATGCACTGGCAGACCCATAAGCAGGGTGCCGAACATTACCGGCGCTTACTCGCTGAAGGCAAACAGACCCGCATGGATGTCGCCGTGGCTATTGGATCGGACCCGGCCGCCATGTACTCGGCGATCCTGCCGCTTCCGCCGGATCTCGATGAAATGATGATCGCGGGCTTCCTGCGATCGAAGCCAGTGGAGATGGTCAAGTGCGAGACCAGCGATATTGAGGTGCCGGCGAATTCGGAAATCGTTCTGGAAGGCTACGTCACCTTGGGCGAACTCCGGCGCGAAGGACCGTTCGGCGATCACACCGGTTACTATTCACTCGAGGACGACTATCCTGTTTTCCACGTCACGTGTATAACGCATCGTAAAAATCCGATCTACGCCACCACCATCGTAGGCCCTCCGCCGATGGAGGACTTCTACATGGGCAAAGCGATCGAGCGCATTTTCCTTCCTCTGATGCGCATGCAGCTTCCCGAAGTGCGCGACATGTGCATGCCGGCCGAGGGCGTGTTTCATAACCTGATGCTGGTGTCGATCCGCAAGTCGTATCCGCTGCACGCCCGCAAAGTGATGCATGCCATCTGGGGCCTGGGGCAGGCGATGTTTTCCAAGTGCATCGTGGTGGTGGACGAGGATGTCGATGTGCAGAACGTGCGTGAAGTGGCATGGCGCGCGCTGAACAACATCGACCCGCAGCGCGACATCGAGTTCGTGATGGGACCCGTCGATTCGCTGGATCATGCCAGCCGGCTGCCGAATGTCGGGTCAAAGATGGGCATCGACGCGACGAAAAAGTGGCCCGCCGAGGGCTTCGTCCGCCCGTGGCCGGATGTCATCAGCATGCCGGCCGACGTCCAGAAGCGGGTGAACGAGTTGTGGAAGCGCGCCGGGCTGGGCTGACTCGCGTGGTGCAGGGTCGTCGCCTGCGGACTTTGCGCGGCACGGCCGCTGCGAGCAAATCCCATCCGTAAGGCGATAAACCAATCCCAGCGAGCGCGATCCGCGTCTCTCGCCGGTGAGAACTGACTTGAAGCGCCTCATCAAATCGGCCAAAGCCACCCGCGGCGAGCGGCAGCGCTTCAAGTGTCGTACCGATACAAAGATCAAGGGCGCTGTTTGAGAATACTCCCGATGGTCAGGCCGGTGTGGCCGCGCAACGGGCCTTCGGCCAGAGACGCGCAAGCGTCATAAATTGCCTGTTCCAAGCGGTTACCGACGGGCTCGCTGTTGTCCGCAATGTATGTCCAGATGTCGAATGTATCGGCCTTGGCAGGAGGCGTGAGAACATACGCGGTCATCGACCGGGCAAACGCCCTTAGCGCCATTTCTCCTTCATGCCCTAAATTTCAAGGCGAGCCGGGGCGCCGTCGATCAGTTCGCCGGGTTCCGCTTGCTGCTACCTTCATCGATGTGCGCCGATAGAGCGCGGCGTTCCTCGTCGGTCCGTCCTTCCTCCACGTCCTTTGCTTATGGCGTAACACGCTCGGGCGGGAGGTTCAATTGCATGGCCGGTTCTCCATTGTCGCTGTCATCGTAGCCTTTTCCCATGGGCCTGGGGTTACTGCCCATAGCTGTTGAGGCGCGCGAAGTTCCGCCGGAGAGAATGTGGTCTGCGGCATTCAGTTATCCGTTTTCAGCCCGGACTTCGGCCGGGCTCCTGCTGTCTATGGATTTCACCGCATCGCAGATGGACCGCTCACTTTAGGTCCGGATCCTTGTCCGGTACCTTCAGCTCTTTCCTCAACCGCGTTAGCTCCGCTTTCAATTCACCCACCACCGGCGCGTACGCGGCATCGGTATAGACACTCCGCATCTCATGTGGATCCTTATCACGGTCGAACAATTCCCATTCGTCGCTCTCGTAGAAATGCGCGAGCGTGTAGCGGTCCGTTCGAACCCCATAGTGGCGCGCCACGTTGTGCTCGGCTTTCTCGTAGTAGTGGTAATAGAAGGATTTGCGCCAATCGGCTGGCGTCTGTCCGCGCAGCAGCGGCAACAGCGACCGGCCCTGCATGTCCGGCGGAACCATCGCCCCTGCGGCTTCCAGGAACGTCTCCGGGAAATCCAGATTCGCCGCCATCTGCTTGCAAACCGAGCCCGGCGGAGTAACTCCCGGCCAACGCACCAGCAGCGGCGTACGGATGGATTCTTCATAGATCCAGCGCTTGTCAAACCATCCGTGCTCGCCCAGATAGAAGCCCTGGTCCGACGCATATACCACGATGGTGTTATCGGCCAGCCCCGTCGCATCCAGATAGCGCAGCAGCCTTCCGACGCTGTCATCCACGCTCGCAATGCAGCGCAGATAATCCTGCAAGTAGCGCTGATATTTCCAAAGCGTGAGATCGCGCCCCTGGGGATTGGCCTTGAAGAATGCTTCATTACGCGGCTTGTAGGATGCATCCCACATGCGTTTCTGCTCGGGCGTCATGCGGTTGTACTCGTTGAAGTAGCCCTTCGCGCTGGGGTCCGGGGTCGCGCCTGCAGGCGGCACGATCTTGAGGTCCGCCATCAGCGACATGTGACGCGCGATCTCCATCTCCTGTTTATGCGCCGGTGAAGCGCGATGCTCGTAATCGTCGAATAGGTTCGGCGGCACTGGGAAGGTCACGCCGTCGTACATCTGCAGCTTATCGGGCGCGGGCATCCAGTTCCGATGCGGCGCTTTGTTGTGGCACATCAGCAGAAACGGCTTCGTGGCGTCGCGGCCGTTCTTGCAGCCAGTCGAGAGAGAGGTCGGCGATGATATCAGTGACGTAGCCCTCACGCCGCCGCCGCCCGCCGGCCGTCAGAGAAATCCGGATTGTAGTAGTTGCCCTGACCCGGCAGAATCTCCCAATATTTAAACCCGGTCGGATCGGACTGCAGGTGCCACTTGCCAATCATGGCGGTGTCGTACCCGGCGTTCTGCAGCAGTTTGGGCATGGTCTGCTGCGAACCATCGAACTTCTGGCGGTTATCGATCACGCCGTTCAGGTGACTGTACTTGCCGGTGAGAACCACCGCCCTGCTCGGCGCACAAATCGAGTTCGTCACCAGGCAGTTATCGAAGCGCACGCCCTCATGAGCGACGCGGTCGATGTTCGGCGTCTGGTTCAGACCACCTCCGTAGGCGGAAATCGCCTGATAACCGTGGTCATCGGAGAACATGAACAGGATGTTGGGTTGCCTTCGCTGAGCGGTGGCGCGCGAGGCGACCGCAGCGCCGATCACGCCGCCCAAAAATGTACGCCGATTCATCATGCTACTCACCATATCAATTTCAGCCCGAACTGCAGGGGTGAGAACTCTGCCGCGGCCAAGTGCCGGTGCGATATCCGGGACTTATCGGGGCAAAGACGGAATATACGAGCTCGCACGCAAGGCCATGGGCGCCACAGGCGGAATTATCCAGGAAGAAGTCCGACGACGTGCTGGCGAACGATCATTATGCCGTCGTGCTGGCCCGTCATCAATTCACTCGCGCCGTTGAATCGAAGGAGTACCGGACGGCGCACGTCTACGATCTTCGCGACGGCAAGCTCGCGCAGTGCTTCGAGCAGCCCAGCGATCCAGCAATCTTCGAGCACGCCTGGTGCGCCGCTCCCTAATTCGGAGCACGCCTGGATTGGATCGGGTAACCTGAAAGGTTGAACCTCGTCGTTCGGCGCTTACTGCACAGCGCAAGTAACATATCGCGCTGCACACACAACTGGAACCCACACATTCAATATGGAAATCACAAGAGTTATTGGAAGAGAGATTCTCGATTCACGCGGCAACCCCACTGTTGAGGCTGACGTATTCCTGGCGGACGGAAGCAACGGCCGCGCGGCCGTTCCCTCCGGCGCCTCCACCGGCGAGCACGAAGCGGTCGAACTGCGCGACGGTGACAAGGGCCGCTATCTCGGCAAAGGCACGCGCACCGCAGCCACCAACATCATCGAAGAGATCGCTCCATCCGTTTCCGGCATGGATGCTGCTGAGCAATCCGCTATCGATCGCAAGATGATCGAACTGGATGGCACGCCGAACAAGGGACGGCTAGGCGCGAACGCGATTCTCGCGGTTTCCATGGCCGTGGCTCGCGCCGAAGCGAACTCGCAAGGAACTCCGCTCTATCGCTATCTCGGCGGAGTGCAGGCGAACCTTCTGCCCGTGCCGATGATGAACATCCTGAACGGCGGAGCCCACGCCGATAACTCCGTCGATCCGCAGGAATTCATGATCGCTCCCTACGGCGCCGAAAGTTCTCCGAGGCGCTGCGCATGGGTACGGAGATCTTCCACACTTTGAAGGGCGTCTTGAAGAAGCGCGGCTATTCGACAGCGGTAGGCGATGAGGGCGGCTTCGCGCCGAATTTGAAATCCAACGATGAAGCCCTGGAGGTCGTGCTCGAAGCCATCAACAAAGCCGGGTTACAAGCCCGGCGATCAGGTCGGCATTGCGCTCGATCCCGCGGCCAGTGAGTTCTACGACACCGGCAAGAAGAAGTACGTCTTCAAGAAATCGGACAAGAGCGAGCGCACCAGCCAGCAGATGGTCGAGTTCTGGGCCAACTGGGTGAAGCAGTATCCCATCATCTCGATTGAAGACGGTATGGCCGAGGACGATTGGGACGGATGGAAGGCGATGACCGATGCCCTGGGCAAGCAGATCCAACTGGTGGGAGACGATCTGTTCGTCACCAACACGGAACGCTTGAAGATGGGCATCGACAAAGGCATCGCCAATTCGATTCTGATCAAGGTGAACCAGATCGGAACCTTGACCGAAACGTTGGAAGCGATGCGCATGGCCGCCAACGCCGGCTACACGTCCATGGTGTCGCATCGCTCGGGCGAGACCGAGGACGCCTTCATCGCGGATCTGGCCGTCGCCACGGGTGCGGGTCAGATCAAAACCGGTTCGGCGAGCCGCACCGACCGCATCGCGAAATACAATCAGCTTCTCCGGATCGAAGAAGAACTCGGCGCGGGAGCGCATTACGCGGGGCGCAAAGCGTTTCCATCAGTAAGCGGAAGACCAGATGCACAAACTAGTGTTGGTGCGCCACGGCGAAAGCGATTGGAACAAGCAGAACCGCTTCACCGGCTGGACCGATGTCGATCTGTCCCAGAAGGGACGGGAAGAAGCGAAAGAGGGCGGGGAGGTTCTGAAGCGCGAAGGCTTCACCTTCGACGTCGCCTACACATCCGTGCTGAAGCGGGCGATCCGCACGCTGTGGATCGTGCTTGGACGAGATGGACCTCATGTGGATCCCGGTGCACCGTTCGTGGCGGTTGAACGAGCGGCACTACGGGGCGCTGCAAGGTTTGGACAAGGCTGAGACGGCGGCTAAATTCGGCGAAGCGCAGGTGAAAATCTGGCGGCGCAGCTACGATATTCCGCCTCCGGCATTAACTCCTGAGGACGAGCGGTTTCCCGGCCGCGACCCGCGCTACGCCAGGCTCAGCAAGGAAGAACTTCCGCTCACCGAATGCCTGAAGGACACTGTCGGCGCGATTCCTGCCGTTATGGCACCAAACCATCGCACCCGCGGTGAAGTCGGGGCAGAAGGTGCTGATCGCCGCGCACGGGAACAGCCTGCGGGCACTGATCAAGTATCTCGATAACGTGTCGGAAGAGGCCATTGTCGAATTGAACGTTCCCACCGGCATGCCGCTGGTTTACGAACTCAACGAACACTTGAAGCCGATTCGGAATTACTATCTTGGCGATCCGGAAAAGGTGAAGGCGGCGATGGATGCGGTCGCCGCGCAAGGCAAGAAGAAGTAGCGCGTCAGCGGATCCTCGGTTCAGCGATATCCCTCGCCTGTTGGGCGGGTGAAGGGTGTCTGACCTTCGATAGTCTGCCATCCTTCACCATTCTGCGATGCGCCTCTCTCCAGTCCGGAAGCTCTGCCGTCTCCTGAACCCAGTGCGCCACTGACGCCTCGTCGCACCAGTCCAGCAACTTCGGCATGGCCCGCCGGTGAGCGCCGGACATCATGAAACTGCGCATTGTGGCTTCATCGGCCCAGGCGGTCAACGTCCAGAACGTGAGATGGGCATCGCGCAGCAGCCGCTGGCCGAGATTACCAGCCGCGCGTTTCGCCTGTCTTGAGCTCAAAACTGCGGTCCAGATAAACTGCGGCACAAACCGCAGTGAACGGATACGTAGGCGGGTCAGAGAAATGAACGGCATTGGCAACATTGTCCCGCAGCTTCACTGGCGCGGGCCGCATCATTGGAGTACGATGTGGACCTGTAGGAACATCGTGAAAACTCTCATTCGAATCATCGCGCTTCTACTCGCGCCACTGTGCTTCAGCCAGAATGCGTTCTTCTTGAAGGACGGAGACCGTGTAGTTTTCTTCGGCGATAGCATCACAGACCAGCGGCTGTATACGACCTTTGTCGAGACCTACGTGCTCACGCGCTTCCCGCAACGCAAGGTCACGTTCGTACATTCCGGTTGGGGCGGCGATCGGGTGACCGGCGGCTCCGGAGGCGGCATTCGCGTCCGCCTGGCGCGCGATGTCGTTGCCTACCAGCCGAATGTAGTCACTATCATGCTCGGGATGAACGACGGGCGCTACCGCAAGTTCGACCAGCAGCTCTTCGACATTTTCTCCGGCGGGTATCGTCAGATTGTTCAGCAGTTGAAGACCGATCTGAAAGGCGTGCGCATTACCGCGATCCAACCCTCGCCCTACGACGACGTGACCCGGGCGCCGACCTTCGAGGGAGGATACAACGGCACGCTCCTGCAATATGCTGACTTCCTGCAGGAACTCGGGCGATCGGACAGCTTGTTGGTGGCGGACCTGAACCGGCCAGTGACGGCGATGCTGGAGAAGGCCAACGCGGCGAACCACGAAATGGCGCAGAAGATCATACCGGACCGCGTTCACCCGGGCGCAGCGGGTCACCTGATCATGGCCGAATCTTTGCTCAAAGCATGGCAGGCTCCGGCCGTGGTGAGCGCGGTGGAACTGGATGCCGCGTCGAAGAGGGTGGGTAGCTCAGAAAACACAGCGATCTCCGGCGTGCAGTTCGGCCGCGGTATTTCGTGGACGCAAATGGATCGCTCGCTCCCGATGGCCATTGATACCACCGATCCCGTGATGGCGCTCACCGTGCAGTCCTCGGACTTTCAGGATGCGATGAACCGCGAGACGCTGAAAGTGGCCGGTCTGGGTGCGGGCAAATACACTTTGCGCATCGATGATGAGGAGATCGGATCTTTCGACAGCGCGGATCTGACGCAGGGAGTGAACCTCGCCAAGTCCAGGACACCGATGTGGGCGCAGGCTTCCAAAGTGCACTCGCTGACGATACGGCACAACAATATTCACTTCGCGAGATGGCGCAGCCTTCAGGTCCCGCTCGAACGGGATGATATTTCCAGTACGAAGATCGCGATGGATGCCCTGGACGCGGTGGATGCTGATCTGGTGCAACAGCAGCGCGCCTTGGCTCAGCCCGTAGCGCACAAGTTTGAACTGGTGCCGGGGCCTTCAGAATTCCACGTCCTGTTCAATGGTCAGAATCTGACCGGATGGCACATCAGCCAGGTGAATCACCACGGCGCCACTCAGGGTTGGACCGTGGATGCCGGAACGCTGCTGGGGACACAGGATAAGCCAGGAAACGGCGGTATTCTCCTCACCGATCGCCGTTATCGAAATTTCGAAGTTTCGATGGAAATTAATCCGGATTACGGCTGCGACAGCGGTCTTTTTCTGCGATCCACCGAGAAGGGTGAAGCGTATCAGGTGCTGCTTGATTATCTGGACGGCGGGGCCATCGGCGGCATCTATGGAGAGGCGCTGAAAGGCGTACAAGGGTACATTCCGAAATGGCAGGACGTGTGGAAGAACAATGCGTGGAATACACTACGCGCGCGCATCGAAGGCGACATTCCTCATATCCAGGTTTGGCTGAATGGTGTGAAGATTACGGACTGGCGCGACACCCAGAATCATCTGCCTGACGGCGCTGTGGACGGAATGATTGCCGTGCAGGTGCACGGAGGTAATCGATGGATTCCCGGCGGCAAGCACCGCTTTCGGAATGTTGAATTGCGCGAGTTGCCGTAGATGCGCGCCTCCGCCGGGACCGGATTCCTCGTGTGCTAATCTGGGATTTGCGCCGGTCCAATTTATGCCGGCTCGGGTGAGCGAGTCCTTCGTATTCCGGACCTACCCGTTTTCGGAGTCCGACCTCATCGTCAGTTTCTTTACCCGGGATCAAGGCAAGTTACGCGGCGTGGCGAAGCGGGCTCGCCGGCCCAAAAGCAATTTCGGTTCGGGGCTGGAGCGCTTGTCCCAGGTCCGGGCCACTTACTACCAGAAGGAAACCCGGGAACTGGTGACACTGTCCTCCTGTGAGTTGATCCGGTCCCAGTTCGATCTGATCGCCGACTACAGCGTAAGCGTCGGGCTCGATTATATGGCGGAAGTCAGCGACCATCTGCTCCCGGCGGCGGAATCGAACGAGCGGTTTTTCCGCCTGCTGATTGCGGTACTTGAATACTTGCATGTGAAAGGCGACATTTGGGCGGCACTGACGTACTTCAGCCTGTGGGCGGTTCGTCTGTCCGGATTTCTGCCGGACTTGAGAGTGAGCCAGCAATCGAGAACGATCGCGACGGAAATGCTGCAGACGCCAATCGGCCAATTGGGTGCGCGAAACTGGTCCAAGACCACTGCTTCGGACCTGCGCCGTTTTCTTGTTCGCGAGATAGAGCAGCATCTGGAGCGCAAGCTGCTTTCCGTGCCGATGCTCGAAGCCTTGTAGCCGCACACACATACCGCTAAAAATGGATTCCTTCCAGCAAACAATCTTCAAGCTCAAGCAGTACTGGTCCGAACGCGGATGCATCATCACGGAACCCTACGATATGGAAGTGGGCGCGGGCACAATGGCGCCCGAGACATTCCTCCGCGTGCTCGGCCCCAAACCGTACCGTGTCGCATATGTTCAACCGAGCCGGCGTCCCGCGGATGGGCGTTACGGTGATAACCCAAACCGGTTATACAAGCACCAGCAATTGCAGGTCATCCTGAAGCCCTCGCCGGATGACATCATCGATCAATACCTGGCCAGTCTGGAGGCGATCGGCATCGATCTCTCCAAGCACGATATCAAGTTCGAAGAGGATAACTGGGAGTCGCCAACTCTTGGGGCTTGGGGCATAGGGTGGCAGGTAATGCTGGACGGGCTGGAGATCACGCAGTTCACGTACTTTCAGCAATGCGGGGGCATCGATCTGGAGTTGGTCCCCGCCGAGCTTACCTACGGTCTTGAGCGGCTGGTGGCGTTTCTGCAGGTGAAGGATAGCGTTTACGACATCGAGTGGACACCGGGCGTGAAGTACGCGGACGTCCGGTTTGCCGACGAACTGCAGAACTCGGTATACAACTTCGAGATGGCGGATGTCGAGGCGCTGTGGAAGATCTTTGCGGTGCATGAGGGCGAGGCGCAGAGGCTTATTGACGCGTATGCGAAGTATCCCGACAAGCGCCGTTTCCCAACACTCCCGGCCTACGATCATGTGCTGAACTGCTCGAATTTCTTCAATCTCCTGGACGCGCGGGGCGCGATTAGCGTGACCGAGCGAGTAGGCGTGATCGCGCGCGTTCGCAAACTGGCGGTGGGCGTCGCGCACATCTGGAACACGCAGCAGGCCGAGGCCCAGGCATGAGCGGCCTCCCGTTTCTTCTCGAGATCGGGACCGAAGAAATACCCGATTGGATGATCGTCTCCGGGCTGAACCAGTTACAGGACCATCTTCAATCGCTGCTCGACGGTCATGGTCTCAGCGGCCGCGTGACGTGGACCGATGCAACTCCACGGCGGCTCGCTTTACGTGCCGATGGTCTCATCGATCGCCAAGCCGATGCGGAAGAAGTCGTGATGGGTCCGCCGAAGTCCGCAGGGCCGGGCGCGGCTGCCGGTTTCGCCAAGAAGATGGGCGTCGCGTTAAACGCGCTTAGCACCTCTTCGACGTCCAAAGGGCGAATACCTCACCGCGACCAAGAAAGTGGCCGGGCAAGGCATCGCGCGAGATCCTCGCCGCCGAACTGCCCGGCCTGATCTTGAAACTTCAGTGGCCCAAGGCGATGTATTGGACAGGCGGCAAGAACGGGCCTCGCTTCATTCGCCCCATTCGCTGGCTGGTGGCGTTGCTAGGCGATCAGGTTGTTCCCTTGGAAATCGCCGGAGTGCATGCCGGCAACATCACCCGCGGCCACCGCAAACTCGGCAGCGCCTCCATTCCCGTCACCATAGACGACTATCGGGACCGCCTCGCAAGCAACGGCGTGATTCTTTCCGCTAACGATCGCCGCGAGAAGATCGAACGTGAGATGACGGCGTTGCTCGACCAGACTGGCCTGCATGTCCGCCGGGACCCGGATCTGCTCGAGACGCTGGTCTACATTACCGAGCATCCAACTCCCATCCTGGGCGGATTTGACGAGCAGTACCTGGAACTCCCCAGCGAAGTATTGGTCACGGTGATGCGGCACCATCAGAAGTATTTCTCGGTGGAAGACGCGAGCCATGAACTCGCGCCGCGATTCATCGCGGTGATGAACACCAACGCCGATCCTGACGGTCTGGTGCGCCGCGGCAACGAACGTGTCCTGCGCGCACGCTTCAACGACGCGCGCTTTTTCTGGGAGATGGATCAGCACAAGAAGCTGGCGGATCGCGTGGCCGATCTGGCGAATGTTACCTTCCAGGCGAAGCTCGGGTCCTATCTCGAAAAGACACAACGGAATATTGTGGCGGCGCGAGAGCTCGCGGAGATGGCCGGCGTCGATGCGGCTCTCGTGGAACGCGCGGCGCTGTTGTTGAAAGCCGACCTGACCACCGAGATGGTGAAAGAATTTACCGATCTGCAGGGCATAATCGGCGGATTGTACGCCAAGGCGCAGGGCGAGCCGGAAGAGGTATGGCGCGCCGTGTACGACCACTACAAGCCGGTCGGCATGGAGGATTCGATTCCCGCCACCGCCGCCGGACGCCTGGTAGCGCTTGCCGACAAGCTGGATACGCTGCGGGGCTGCTTCCGGGTGGGTCTCATGCCCACTGGCTCGAAAGATCCGTTCGCCTTGCGGCGCGCGGCGCAGGGCGTAGTTCGCATTCTCGTCGAAGGCCAGCTCGAGTTTCCGCTTTCCACGCTTGCAGGCGACAGTAAAGAATTACGCGAGTTCCTGCTGGACAGGGTGAAATATTATTTCCGCGAGGTGAGCGGCTTCGCCTACGACGAGGTGAACGCCGTCCTGGCATCCGGCTCCGACAACTTGCCCGATATCGAAGCACGGCTGACGGCGCTGAAAGCCGTCCGGCCCACTGAAAATTTCGAACCTCTGGCGGCCAGCTTCAAACGCATCCAGAATATACTCCGCCAGGCTGCGTTCTCGGAAACAGCAAGCGCCAGCCGTGCCCTTCTCGAAGACGGACCGGAGCAGCGGCTGTATGACGAATTCCAGCGAGTCCGCGACGCGGCTCGCACCACCGAGTACCTGTCTGCACTGCAAGCCATCGCTTCGCTGCGCCCATCGGTGGATTTGTTTTTCGACAAGGTGCTGGTAAACGCACCTGACCCCAACGTGCGCCGCAATCGGCTCGCGCTGCTCAACGGCATTTTGACCGAATTCTCGACGATCGCTGACTTTTCAGAGATCGTCACCAACTTCTTAGGAGCTTGTTTAATGAAGCAATACGTTTACGCGTTCGGCGAAGGCAAGGCCGACGGCGATGGAAAGATGAAGGATGTTCTCGGCGGCAAGGGCGCCGGGCTCGCGGAGATGTCGCGAACCGGTGTGCCCGTGCCCCCCGGATTCACGGTTGCGACCGATGTCTGCAACATTTATTTTCAGAACAACAATACAGTTCCCGACGACATTGAAAAGCAGGTTGACGAGAAGCTCGCCCAACTCGAAAAGCGAATGGGCCAGAAGCTCGGCGATTCTGCGAATCCGCTGCTGGTCAGTGTGCGAAGCGGCGCCAAGTTCTCCATGCCCGGAATGATGGACACCGTTCTGAATCTCGGCCTTAACGATCAGACCGTCGAAGGTCTGGTGGCCAAGAGCAGTAATCCCCGGTTCGCCTACGATTGCTATCGCCGCTTCATTCAGATGTTCTCGCAGCGTAGTGATGGAGATCCCGAAAGGCGATTTCGAGCATGTGTTCGATGCGCAGAAGAAGAAGGCCAAGGCGAAGTTCGATACCGATCTGACGGCCGAAAACCTGAAGGCAGTCATCGCCGATTATAAGAAGCTGGTACAGAACAAGACCGGCCATCCTTTCCCGCAGGATGCGCGAGAGCAGTTGACGATGGCGCGCAATGCCGTGTTCCGCTCGTGGTGGAATCCGCGTGCCGGGCTTCTACCGCAAGCTGAACAAGATCGCCGACGACCTTGGAACCGCCGTAAACATTCAGGCCATGGTGTTTGGCAACATGGGCGACAAGTGCGCAACTGGCGTCGGCTTCACCCGCAATCCCGCCACTGGCGAAAATGCATTTTACGGAGAGTTTCTGGTAAATGCGCAGGGCGAGGACGTCGTCGCCGGCATCCGCACCCCGCGTCCTATTGCTGAGCTCGAACAGGTGATGCCCGAAGCTTACAATCAGCTTCGCGAGATTACGCACAAGCTGGAGCAGCACTATCGCGACATCCAGGATTTCGAATTCACTATCGAGAACGAAAAGCTGTACATGCTGCAGACCCGCAATGGCAAGCGCACGGGTCCTGCCGCGGTTCGCATCGCCGTGGACATGGTGGAGGAAGAGCTCATCTCCAAGTCCGAAGCGGTACAACGTGTAGAGCCGCAGCAGCTCGACCAGTTGCTGCACCCCGTGCTGGATCCCGCTTCGAAGAAAAGTCTGAAACTGATCGCCAAAGGTTTGCCTGCTTCTCCCGGCGCGGCGGTGGGCCATATCGTGTTCACTGCCGATGAAGCGGTCTTGCAAGCCAAGACGAAACCCGTCATCCTGGTTCGTAAAGAGACGGTTCCCGACGACATCCACGGCATGGAAGTGGCGAAGGGCATCCTCACTGGTCGTGGCGGTATGACCAGCCATGCTGCGGTGGTGGCTCGCGGTATGGGCGCGCCCTGCATCGCCGGCGCTGAGGAACTGAACGTCGACGAAGGCGACGCAAGCAAATGACCATTCGCAAGACCGGTCAGGTGTTGACCGAAGGCGACTGGATTTCGATTGACGGTTCTACGGGCGAGGTTTTCGCCGGCCAGGCCAATACGCTCGAAGCCGATCCTTCGTCAGGTTTCATGGCGAAGTTCATGGGCTGGGCTGACGAGTTCCGCGGCAAATTTGGAGTACGTGCGAACGCCGACATACCCCGCGACGCCAAGGTGGCGCGGAAATTCGGCGCAGAGGGTATTGGCCTGTGCCGCACGGAGCACATGTTCTTCGCTCCGGGCCGTATCGAGCACATGCAGGCCATGATTCTCGCTCGCGACGAGAAGGGCCGTAAGAAGCCGATTGCGAAACTGCTCCCGCTGCAGCGCAAAGATTTTGCCGGCCTGTTCGAGGCCATGGACGGCTTCCCGGTGGTGATTCGAACGCTGGATCCGCCGCTGCACGAATTCGTTCCGAAGCGCGAGGATCTGATGGTGGACCTTGCTACTTTGCCGGCCGCCGACATCAAGCAGAAGCGTGCGCTGGTAGAAAAGTATAAGCAGTTCGGCGCGGAAGTGAAGACGCTGAAGACCGTGCTTGGCGACTTGCTGCATCGCGTCGAAGAACTGCATGAGTTCAACCCGATGCTGGGCCATCGCGGCTGCCGGCTGGGCATCACCTATCCCGAGATCACGGAGATGCAGGCTCGCGCAATCTTCGAAGCCGTAGTTCAAGTGGCGAAGAAGGGCGTGAAAGTGATCCCTGAAGTCATGATCCCGCTGGTGGGCTCGGTAAAGGAACTCGAGGATCAGAAGGCCATCGTGAAGCGGGTTGCGGACGAGGTCCTCGCCGCAGCCGATCTGAAGGATCAGCATTACATGATCGGCACGATGATCGAGATCCCGCGCGCCGCACTGACCGCGGACCTGATTGCGGCCGAGGCGGAGTTCTTCAGCTTCGGTACCAACGATCTGACGCAGACCACGATGGGTCTGTCGCGCGACGACTATACGAAGTTCTCAAAGGACTACGAAGATAAGAAGATCTTCAAAGCGGATCCGTTCGCCGTACTCGATCAGGAAGGCGTGGGGCAGCTCGTCAAAATCGCGGTTGAGAAGGGCCGCAAGACGCGTCCCGATCTCGAAGTCGGCATCTGCGGCGAGCACGGCGGTGAACCGAGTTCGGTCGAGTTCTGCTACCGGGTGGGAATGGATTATGTATCCTGCTCGCCCTACCGCGTGCCCATCGCGCGTCTGGCTGCCGCTCAGGCCGCTCTCACCAAAGGCGATCGAAGCGAAGCGATGCGTACCGCGTAATCTGCTTTTCCGGGAGAGTCAGCCCGTGGCTCTCCCGGCCTCAGTCCGCTCAGCGCGAGTTCTCGACACCCACTGCAATGCCACACGAACCGCTGGATGTCATCATCGTTGGCGCAGGTGCAGCCGGGCTCACCGCGGCGCTACGGCTTGCGACCTCGGGCCTTCGCCTTGCCATCTTAGAAGCCCGAAACCGGATCGGCGGCCGCATCCTGACCCGTCACGATCCGCTGTGCTCCGTGCCCATCGAACTCGGCGCGGAGTTTGTACACGGTCATCCTCCTGAACTCTGGCGAGTGGTCGACGGCGCGCGGTTGACCGCTATCGAAGTGCAGGGCGACGAACTGTGCTGCGAAAAAGGGCAACTCCAGAGATGCGACGAACTAATCGACGGTGTGGACCAGATCCTCACGGGTGAACCTCCGGAAGCCGATTCGCCATTCCGCGATTTTCTCGAATCCCACTCCAAAGATCGGCGCCGCAACGACCGGATCTACTCGTATATAGAGGGATTCAATGCGGCCAACAAGAACCGGATCAGTACCCTCGCACTGATGCGCCAGCAGCGCGCGGAGAATGAAATAGGAAGCGAATCTCTCTATCGCGTCGCGCAGGGCTACGACTATGTCCCTCTGCACTTGTACTACTCGATCCCAGGCGCGGAGCAAGTCCTTCACCTGAACGCGCCGGTCACCGCGATCACCTGGTCGCGCGGTGCCGTTGAAGTAATCGCCGGCGAACGCCTTGCATTTCGGGCAGCGCGCGTCATCATCACGATTCCACTTGGAGTTCTGCAGTCCACGCCCGGGCAGACGGGCGCCATCCGGTTCGATCCCGATCCGCCGGAAGCTCGCAAAGCCCTCTCCGCGCTGGCCATGGGACACGTTTCCAGAACCGTGCTCCGCTTTCGCGAACGTTTTTGGGAATCGCACGAGCAACTTCGCAGCATAAGTTTCCTGCACGCGCCCGGCGAGAGAATCCCGACGCTCTGGACTCAATCACCCGTGCGCTCGCCGCTTCTCGTCGGCTGGGCGGGAGGCCCGCAGGCCGGCTGCATGGGTGACGACGCCGTTGCATCCGCCCTGCATACGCTCGCCGTTTGTTCAGGAATCGATGAGGAACGCCTGGCACAGATGCTGGCGAGTTCGTACGCGCATGACTGGCGGTCGGACCCGTTCTCTCGTGGAGCGTACAGTTATGTCCCCTCCGGTGCGCTGGGCGCTGTGGATGTGCTGAGTGAACCCGTCGAGGACACTCTCTTTTTCGCGGGCGAAGCCACCGACACCACCGGCCATTGGGGCACAGTGCATGCGGCCATCCGTACCGGCGGGCGCGCGGCAGACCAGGTCCTTCACTCAGTGCGTCGTTGACGCCGGAGGGATAATGGCTCGATGAGCACAACACAGCCAATCGCCGTCCCCTCGCCAGAACCCATTTTTGAGACGTTGACCGCGTTCCAACGCTCGGCATGTCTGAAGGCCGCCATCGATCTCGACTTGTTTACAGCCATCGGTAAGGGCAACGACAACGTTGCATCCATCGCAAAACAGATTGGTGGCACCGAGCGCGGTACCCGGATTCTGTGCGACTACCTGACCGTGATCGGATTTTTGAACAAGACGGATCGCCGCTATTCGCTACCGCAAGTGGCATCAGTCTTCCTGGACCGGCAATCGCCGGCATTCATGGGGAGCGCTGCCGCATTCCTTTCACAAATCCACTCCCGCCATTACTTCGACGATGTTGCCGAGGTGGTTCGAACCGGCCGCACCCTGGGGGCAGAGGGAGGGACCGTGGGCGCTGACGATTCCATCTGGGTAGAATTCGCGCGTTCCATGGCCCCCATGATGGCGATGCCCGCTAAGTTCATCGCGGACACGCTCGGAAGCGCCAATGGCGAGCCTTGGAAAGTGCTCGACATCGCGGCGGGTCATGGTCTATTCGGAATCACCATCGCCCAGACGAACAAGAGCGCTCAGATTTGGGGACTCGACTTGCCCAACGTGCTGCAGGTGGCGTACGAAAATGCGGAGAAGCATGGCGTCGCCGATCGTTATCACCGCATGGGCGGCAGCGCCTTCGAAGTGGACCTCGGAAGCGGTTACGATATCGTTCTGCTAACTAATTTCCTACATCACTTCGATCCGCCCACCTGCGAGGGCTTGTTACGTAAAGTACGCGCTGCACTGAAACCGGGCGGCCGCGCGGCAACACTGGAATTCGTCCCTAACGATGATCGTGTAACCCCTCCCATGGCGGCCTCGTTCAGCATGATGATGCTGGCCACGACGCCGAGTGGCGACGCGTACACATTTGCAGAGCTGGATCGCATGTTCCGCAACGCTGGTTTTCAGCGGAGCGAGTTACACCCAGTACCGCGGGCCCCTCACAGCTTGGTGGTCTCATCGTAGGACGCGGAGACTTCCTTCGCTCTCGAGTTCCACTCCCACATGCCGAAGCCGTTGGCGGCCGGCAGGCCATGCCCCACTTGGCGCGCCAGCATCGTGATTTGGCCGCGGTGATGTGCATCATGCGCTAGCATGTAGCCCAGAAACGCAGCCGCGCTGGGCGGGAATCCACTCACTTTCCCGGTGCCCAGGCCTTGCTCCAGGATTTTGGTAATGGAACTGGCGCTCTCGGCCAGAGCGGATTTCGCGGCGGTCCGGGTTAGCTCCGCCCCGTCCGCCTTAGCCGGAAGTGTCGCGCTCTTGTCCGCGGCCTTCACCCACATCAAGCGAACATTGTGCATGTGGGCGAAGATCTCAACGATGTTGCGGCCCTTCCCGCCCGGTGGTTTTGCCGTCCAGGCCTCGTCCGTGAGTTGATCGATCAGGTACTCGTTTATGCGTTGATTGATGCGCCAGGTGGCCATCAGGTCTGCGATGAGACTATCCTTTGTAACTTCGGACGGCATGGACTCTCCTCAAACTGGCAATGATACTCGATCCGAGTTGTCGATGGTAAGATGGCGCTCGGCATGCTAACCGCGCAACACGGCGCCAAATTGCGCGACATTGCCGTTATCATTCCCGCGTATCAGCCAGAGACCACACTCCTTTCCCTGGCCTCCGAAATGTCAACCATCGGCTTCCGAAGCCTGGTCATTGTGGATGACGGCAGTCGGGCTGCTTGCGCGCCGATATTCACGGACCTGTCGCGAAGGGACGGGGTTCACGTCATTCATCACGCGACGAATCAAGGCAAGGGCGCGGCGCTGAAGAGCGGCATTCGGTACGCTCTCCGTGAAATGCCCGATTTACTTGGAGTGGTAACCGCCGATGCTGATGGGCAGCATAGTCCTCACGACATTCGCAATCTCGGTCTGGCACTCAGCCGATATCCACATTCCCTGATTCTCGGCTCTCGTGTATTCGAAGGCAAAGTACCGTTTCGGAGCCGGTTCGGTAACACCTTTACCAGATACGTCGTGCACCTGCTGGTTGGCACGCATCTGATGGATACGCAAACCGGCCTTCGAGCTATTCCTGCAGGCTTTGCGGAATCCTTACTCGCGCTAACCTCCTCCGGTTACGACTTCGAGTTAGACATGCTCATCGCCGCCAGAAATGACTCGATTGCGATTCGAGAGGAACGTATCGAGACTATTTACGATCCGGGCAATAGGTCATCTCACTTCGATCCTCTGGTTGATTCAATGAAGATTTACTTTGTCCTGGCACGGTTCTGCTCCGTCGCAGTGGCGACGGCCGTGTTGGACAACATCGTCTTCTATGTCGTGTATCGTAGCGGGCGAAGCTTGCTCGGTGCGCAGTTAGCGGGACGCGGCGCCGCCGTGTTGTTCAACTACCTGATGGTCCGCGAGAAGGTATTTCATGCGAGGGACCGTCACTCCATCGCGATCCCCAAATACCTGGCGCTGGTTGTGGGTAGCGGAAGTGTCTCGTACGGTTTCATCCGGCTGGCGACGGCCGCGAGCCAGACTCCTGTGCTGCTGGCCAAGATCTTAGTCGAGAGCCTCCTCTTTTTCGTCAACTTCGCGATTGAGCGCGATTGGATCTTCGTTCACTCCCGTGGATCCAAACGCTCAGGACGTGCCGCGGTTGATGCATTGTGAATCGGATCTTAAAAGCAAAAGAAGCCAGGAACGGCCGGTCACGAGAATCGTGCTCTGGTGAATGTGCTCTCAAAACCGGCCCGCCCCTGGCTAGGACTTACTTGAAGTTAGCTTGGACCTGGGTGTCCTTGGTGATGGTCACATCACAAGATGAAGCCGTACCGGAGCAGGCGCCGGACCAATTCACAAAGCTCAGTCCGGCTGCGGGAGTAGCATTCAGCGTGACCGTCGTCCCCTGCGTGAATTTCGCCGAACAACTGCTGCCACAGTTGATCTGTGTAGACAGAACTCCGCTGGGAGTACCCGTTACGGTTCCCGATCCGCCCCGTCCTATGGACAGCGTGTAAATCGGGGTGAACGTCGCAGTGACGTTCAGTGCACTGTTCACCGTCAGCGTACAATTTAGGTCTGCGCCGTTGCATGCGCCGCTCCAGCCGCTGAACACGTTCCCGCCGGGGTTAGCCGTGAGGGTGACAACCGCGCCCGCGGCTACGGAAGTTGTACAGGAGCCGCCGCAGTTGATTTTGCCGTTCGCGCCCGTAACAGTGCCGCTTCCCACCTTAGTGACGGTGACTGACGGAACGCCTACGTTTGCGGCCGCCATTTGTGAGCCGATGTAATTCCCCAGTTCGCCGTCCCCTGGAGCGTTGCATAAGGGATCGATGCACAACGCTTTATGGTTGGTGGGGTCGTACTTCCCGGAATACTGCGTGAACTCATAGCGGCGCACCACGGAATGTGAGCCGCTGTTCAATCCGCCCTGATTGGTAAGAGCACCACTATTGGCGCTGTGCGGATTGAATTGGAGCAGCTTCCACGCGGTCTCCAGCAGAGCCGGGTCTTGGGGAACAACCGGGTTATCCCCGACCAACTCGTCCAGGCCGACTTCGCGCTGGAGTTCGGTCTTGTAGATTTTGACCCATTTCGCGTCGCCATACTGCGGCGCTGGCGGCGGAGCGGGCGGCGGCGGAGGCGGCGGAACCGCAATTCTGAACACAACAACCGGCGGCTGCGCGGGTTGCGCCGGAGGAACGATCGTTACTGTCGGATGCGGGATCGGCACCGTCGTGGTCGCCCTCATTAAAGATCCAGGATTCTGCGGATCGGCCACCAGCCATCGATAGATAACGGCCGAGGGTGTGCCATATGCGACGACACCATAATGATCACAACCGGCTACAAAGGTAAGAACGCACGAATGTCCGGCTGTCGGGCTGAAGGCGGGTGGAATCTGAGTGGCGATCGTAAACTGTTGATTCGCTGCATTCCATGGACTCGAGTAACGAACATAGACCCCGCCGGCAAAGGGTATTATCGTGGCTCCGCCATAGCGCGACGCGCTGAACGAGTAGGGTACTTGTCCTGGTGTGAGGCCATCCAGCTCGATCTCAAATCCATGCGCTTCTTGCCCGGTATCGTTGTAAACGTCGAAATTAGAGAGAGTTCCAAACACTGTCACGGCTTGCGCGCGCAGTGCGGCGGGAGTGACCAGCAGCGCCATGACGAGCGCGGTGCCCCTGAGCAGGCTGGCGGACACACTGATTCCCTCGAAGAATTGTTGCACTTAAGTTCCTTATTTAGGCCGAGTTGAGATCGGCAAAGATTAGCTGCACGGCCGCTTCACCTGGCGGTGTACGGTGTGAGAGCCAGTGTCCACGTGGCGTTCACTTGTGTTGCTGTATGGTAGGACAACCGGCCATTGAACACTGGAACAGGAATTAATGCGGCGATTTTTCCGAGGATATGTGTTCCGCTGGCCTTGATGTGCGTGTCACATCGGGTGGACATGATAACGACGGAGGGACTCGGGGAGAGCGGCGCTACGGATGGTCTTTACGGACGAAGAACTAGTGGAACGTATCCGATCGGCGCAGGAGCCGAGAGTGGCCGAGTTGCACGCCGACGAGTTGTTCCGCAGATACTCCGCACGAGTGGCCAACTGGTGCTGGCGCTTCACGGGAAATCGCGATGCGGCTTTGGATCTGTCGCAGGACGTGTTGATGAGGGCGTACAGTCATCTGGGTTCGTTTCGCTCCGATGCCAAGTTCTCTACATGGATGTACACCATCACGCGGAATCACTGTTTCAACCATGTCCGCCAGAAAGCGACGGAGCCGATGGGCGACGCACATTCGCTGGACCTGGATCCGATGGATACAAGAGAGTGGGACACCTTGGCGACGTTGGAGCGGGAATCGGCAATCCGTCTTGCACGGCAGCTCGTAAGAGAGACGCTGAACGAACGGGAAGCCCAGGTGATGATGCTGCACTACGTCGAGGAGATTCCAATCGACGCCATCACGCGCCTGTTGAAGTTGCCGAACGCCAGCGGCGCGAAAGCATTAATCGTGAGCGCAAAGAGGAAATTGAGCGCAGCATCGCGGCGATTTCGAGCACAACAGGCAAGGAGAGCGGATTAGTTTCGGGGGATGTCATATGGTGAGCGAGCGTAGGTTTCTGAAAGAGGTCTTCGGGTCGGGCACGGAGTGTCCGCTGTTCACGGATTTGGCGGCTGCCATCGAGCGTGGCGACCCGGCCGCGGCCCGGCATGCAGCAGCCTGTCCGCATTGTGCGGCCGAATTGAACTTGTATGCCGAATTCATGGCGGTAGACACGGCGATTGCAGATTCCGACGTGCGTTGGATCGTGCGGCGGCTCACCAACCCCGCCCGCCCGCGCAGAGCGAAGCTGCTGTCCTGGATCGACTCTCTGTTTCATCCGCGCAGTCTTCTGGCTGGAGCAGCCGCATTTGCGACCGTCGTGGTTGCGATCGGTATTGGCGTCGAGTTGCGGGGGCCTGGTCGCGTTCGACCGGTTTCGGACTCGGCAGAGCGGGCTCAGGCAGTCGAGACGATTGCTCCCAAAGGCAGCCTCGCCGGCATGCCCGTCGAGTTGAAATGGACAGCAATCCCGGGTGCAGTACGATATAACCTCAGACTCATGGAAGTGGACCGGACGGTGCTGTGGCAGCAGTCTGCCGCATCGAGTCCGCTTGCCATTCCAGCAGCCATTCAAAAATTGGCATTGCCCGGAAAGCGGCTTCTCTGGACAGTGGAAGCGCTGGATGCCGGTGGGCGAGTCCTTGCGAGCGGAACGCAGGATTTCCGCCGTCAGCTTAAGTAGTTCGATCAGTACTGGAGACAAGGTTGAAAAATATATTTGCGATTGCGTGTTGTGTCGCGGCTCCGCTGTTTGCCGCCGGTGGGCGCACCCCCGTGCCCGTGAAGGCCCCCACGCCAGGCGTGGCCGAGATCCGGATACGCAACGAAACCATCCCGCCGGACGGCACCGTTCAGTTAAAGTTCGTTCTCACCGAACCGAAGCCGATCATGATGGGCTCAAAGGCGTTTGGCCTTGACGCTGGGATGTTCGACGATGTATTTGGCATCGCGCTCTCCAGCCCGGGCGGCGATGCATTTGGGATTGCGACTTACGGCAACGCGCAAGTCCAGGTGCAGTTCATGTCACCGCTGGGGACTCTTGGCACCGCTGCCGACTACCCCATCCTGACGGTCGCCGCTCACGTGCGGCAAGACGCAGCGCGCGGGGCCACTACGTCCATTTCGCTGGCGCCCGGCTCGGGCTACACAGATCCTCTTGGACAGACCACCGCTTTCGTACCCAAACCGGGCACGATCACCGTAGGCGGCAGCCTCTCCATTCACGATGTCGTGCCCGGTATCGGAGTCGCGGCCGCCGGCTCCGTGGTGCGAGTTCTGGGCTCCGGCTTCAACACCGGGACGAAGGTCAGCACCACGTTCGCGATTCAGTCCTTTCAGCTTGTTAGCAGTTCGGAAATCGATTTGGTGGTGGCCGCGAACACCGCCATGAACGCCCAGCGCGTAACCCTAACCAATGTGGACGGAATCGGGGACAGCTACTTTTCTTATCTGCGCGGGGTGACGGACGGCCAGAGCGCCGAACCCGTGGTGGCCTCGGCGGTGCCGGTGTTCCCGCTTCTGACTTCGCAGCGCGTCTTGGTGGCGCAGCAATCAGCCGGTATTACAAACTCGGTTTTAACGGCATTGGCGGTCCAGAATCCGAATACCACTTCCGTGGCCGTGAGTCTGGAAGCGTCGAGTCCCATGACCGGAACGATCGCCACATCAAGCGTTACGCTGGCGCCTGGCCATAACATCGTGCGCGAACTTGGCGAGTTCTTCGGCAGATCGCTTCCACCGGCCACATCCGTGCGAGTGATTGCGAGTGCCCCCATCCAGCTCGTCGGCTTTACCGCGGATAGAGCCACGGGCGCGCTGGGTCTGTATAACCCTTCAACGTTCTGATCGCCTGCAAATCCGGCGGTATGCTTCCACCGTCGCCGCCGCTCCTGCAATGAGTGCGAGGGCGGTTGTGGTGGCATCGGGGATAGTTCGGGGCGCTTGCGTTCCAGCGTCTCCGTTGAGAACGTAGGGTGCCCAGTAGCGAGGATGTGCAAGCGGCGTCGCTGAGTTTTTGAGATCCAGCTTAGCTCGCCGCAGAGCAGCGGCGACCGTCTCACCTTTCGATAGCCGCAGATAGAAACGCCGCATGAGTTCGGCCGACGATCGATCGCCGATTCTCCACAATGTTGAGATCGTGGATTGAGCGCCGGCGCTGAGAAAAGCGCGGCTGAGCGCGGCGACTCCTTCTCCCGCTACCGACTGTCCGGTCTCGGTATCGCAGGCCGCCAGAACGATCATTCTGACACTGGAAAGATTGAGGTCGTAGATTTCGCGTGCGAACAGATAATCGAAAGTGCCGCGCGCCGTTGGCGGGGAGAACGCGAGGCGGGATCGGTCGGGATCCTCGGAATCGGCGATTCCGTGCGTGGCGAAGTGGACAATGCGAGCGCCGCGAAGATGATCTGAGTCGGCATACTTTTTAAGGTCGTTAGGGCCCGTGTGCAGCTCGGCGGCGCCGCCGATTGTGCTGGCGATCTGACGAACCTCATCGCGCGTGCCGGGCAGAGGTTGGAGGGTCTCCCCAAATAGAGAGGTGCCATCCCCACCGGCTGACACTGGATCGGCGAATGCCACCAGAGTTCGGCCCCAGCGCCAATTCCACCCTCGCCCCTCGCGCGTCGAGCCAACCATCGAAGCCGAAGGCAAGTAGTTGACCGTATAGTCGTCGATGAGTAGCTTGTTCGCCCGCGATGTGCCAAGCGCCTCAAAAGGGATGGACTGCAGCTTGCCGTCTGGTACGATGATCAGCCGCGACATCGATGCGGGCACCTGGGACAACAGAACCGCCCCGATCTCCCGGGAGAGCGCGGCCCAGCCGGACTTGCCGGACCGCAACTGCTCCACCAACATGTCAATCTTTTCGTCTTCGAGCGACGCAAGAGTAGTTACACCGCTGGCGGATGCCGTAATCCAAATGAGGGCTGCGTGACCGCTCGACATCCAATACTCAAGCATCGCCGTGTCGCGCGATAAACGCCCTTGGACATCGGCGATCGTGAGTGCCGGGGAGGCAGCCGAGAGTCTATCTTTCAACGTGCGCGCTCGGCCCTGCTCCATATATCGAAATATTACGCCGGCATCGGGAACAGCTTCTCGAAGGAGAACCCGTATCGCCGCGTCGAACACATCGCGTTTGTCACCGAGAAAGGCGGATTTCAGACCTATGCTCGAGATCCCGGTGCGCATCGATTCGACGATCGAGATGGCCTGCCGGTACCGGTCTAACGCAACCGTGTTACGGCCGGCATCTTCCTCGATCTTCCCGAGCGAGAAGGCAGCCTTCCACGTTTCCTCAGTCGCTCCGATGACCGTCGCGAGCCGAAGTGCTTCGTTGCTATGTTGCGAAGCCTCTGTACTATGTCCTAGGCGCCGTAGCGTTTCACCAAGGTATAAGTGGGCTTGCACGATTTCTCGTTTGTTTCCAGATTCTCCGGCGAGCCTCAAAGCGTGTTGAAAGGAAGGTAGGGCACGGTCCATGGCGTTAAGGTCGTTTGCCAGCGCGATGCCCGTGTTTTTGATGACGCCGATCTCACCGTCGCGATTCTGATCCTTCTCGAATAATTCTTGTGCCGTCTCATATTGCTGGATGGCCTTATACGGATCGCCGAGACGGCGGTACAGGACGCCCACATTGGATAACATCTGCCCTCGCTCGGAGGAGCGCAGCGTTCCTGTGTTTCTCTCCAGATCGCGATAGATTTTCAGCGCGCGCTCATACTGTCCGAGCCTCTGGTACAGGGTTGCGAGATTAACGAGCGTGACTTGGTGCGATCGCGAATACCATGACTTAGAGGTATTGCTCGCCAGTACGGAGAGCGCTTCGTTGTATCGGATATTGGCGTCGCTGTAGCGGCTCAGGAAGTATTCGATATTTCCGAGGTTGTTCAACGCTGCGACCTCGCCCGAAGCAATGGAGCGCGAGCGCGCTAGCTCTGCGGCTTTCTCGAATAGTGCCGCGGCCGTAGGATACTGCCCGGCAAAGACATTGGCGCGGCCCGCGATGGTGAGGCAACTAATCTCCTGATCCGGCAATCCGGCGGCCCGAAACAGCCTGGCGCACTCAATGCCGTGCCGAATTGCATCGGCGTATTTTCCCATAGCGAGTTCGGTCTCCCCTAGGCTCTCGAGGATGCCCGCCTGTTTCGAATTGTCTACCGCGGAGGTGAGGATCGATTCGTAAAGCTTGCGCGCCCCCTCCAGGTCGCCTTTGGCGCGGAGAGCATCAGCGGCCGCGGTTCCGTCCGGAACACTAGCGATCACTGCGGATACCGCACACACCAGTAGGGTCGTGATTCGAAGTATGTGAGTCTCCAGCATCAATGGGATCGGGTTGCTTTCAGTATAAGTCGGGCTCCCTGGGGACACTCGCAGACATGAGCAATTCCTCTTCAGCTTTTACCACTTGTAACCGATTCTCTTTCGCGTACTCTGTACGGCTGAGGGAGATTTACTATGGCACAGACTACTGCAACCGGAACTGAAGGCGCTTTATCGGGCGGCACAACCTGATGTAACTATCGGAGTTGTTGAAGTTGTCGCCGGCCTCCTGGTGGCAGTGAAGCCACGTGTTGGCGCATATGTCGTGGCTTTGCGGGATCTGGGATTGGCTCTCGCCACGGTTGGCGCTGGGCCGGTTAAGCGAGGAGTTCAGTTAAGACCCCTCGCTAGCGTGGATCAGATGCAAGTTTAGGCTGGTGAAACTTAGAACTGGAAGCGCAGCCCCATCTGCAACTGGCGCGGGTTGCCGACCGTGCTGGTAATCGTACCGGCTTGCGCGTTCCCGATGTTCGGGTTGGGCAAACCGAACTGCGGATGGTTGAACACATTAAAGGCTTCAGCGCGAAACTCGAACCTGGTCTGTTCGCGAATGACGAAGTTCTTGAACAGCGACATATCCCAATTCGTACGGCCAGGGCCGAAGAGTATGTTGCGGCCCGCATTCCCGTAAGTGTACAGTGCCGGAGTACCGAAGGCCGTAAGATCGAACCACCGTTGCAGAGTATGCGGATTATCTGGCGCATGGAGAACATCCGGCCGGCTGCCGCAGCAGTTCGTGGTTGAAGTCTGGAGGACGGGGGAGAACGGCAATCCGCTTTGTACCGTCAGGATGCCATTAGTCTGCCATCCGCCCAAGACCGCATTCACGACGCCGCCGTGATTCAGCATCGCCTTCCCTTTGCCGAAGGGTAGCTCCCACAGGTAGCTCAGGGTCAGGCGATGCCGCATATCGATGACCGAATTACCACGCTCTGCGCGAATGTTGCGCGGATCCTGCGGCTGCGGTCCGGCCGCGCCTCCGCCAAATTCCAGGGGAACGTCGTCGATCGCGTGGGACCATGCGTATCCCAGCAGCGCGCTCACACCCTTGCCGAAACGCTTATCGACAGTCAATTGGAACGCGTAATATTCGCTTAATCCGTCTGTTGCGAAGTAGGTTACATCGCTGACATTGGGGGCCACCGAATATAAGGGACGGCGGACATTAACTGCCGTTGGGCCGGGAACCGGCTGGTTCACGTTGTAGATGTTATAGAGGTGGCGGCCGAGGTTGCCCACCGCAGCGGTCTTCACCACCAGAGCCAACGGCGCGATCTCGTGTTCTACAGTTACGTTGAATTGTTCCGCGTAGGAAGGGCGAAAGTCGGGTGCGACTGCCACGAAGGCTCCGGACGGATTGCTGGCCAATGCGAAGTTCACCGGCTGAAGGGGAGGGAAACCGTCGCTAACACGCTGACCAACGTTGATATCGCCGGGCGATATGCTCAGCGTCGATCCGAACGGCACCGTGCGAAACATCCGCATACTGCCGCCTTCACTGCCAGTCGGGTTATAGAACAAACCGAATCCGCCGCGCACCACTGTGTGCGCAAACAGCTGATAGGCGAAGCCGAATCGGGGTCCGAAGTTCTTGTAGTAAGGCTTCACTCCCGCGTACTTGTCGACTCCGTTCTGGCCGGCGATGTCGACCTTGGCAGTGGTCACATTGAAATTTGCCCAGCGATTTGCGACCTCACTGTACGGGCTGTAATAATCCCATCTCAAGCCGAGGTTGAGCGTCAATTTCTTCGTGATCCGCCAGTCGTCGGCAAAATACATGCCGAGCTCGATCCCTCGTTCGCCAGGCCAGTTCAAGGTGTAGTCGTGAGCAATCAGCGTAGGATATCCCAGCAGGAAGCTAGCCATGCTATCGCCGCCGGATCCTTGACGCGAATCAGTCAGGGCCGGGGAGAAATTGAAGCGGCCATTCCCCTGGTTGGTTTGATAGATAGTGAGCTGGCGCCGGCGGAAATCGACGCCCCACTCGCAGCGTGTGCGTGCCCTGGGTGTAGCTCATATTGTCTACGTACTGAAAGGTATTCTCGCGGCGGAAGATCGGCAGTGAACGCGTCTGGCCAATGCCGATGTAACTCCCGGGCGAGAAGATCGGAAGGTTTTGCTCATTCGGGGTGACGTTAGCGTTTGGAACGCCGAGTTGATTGCCAAGCGCGGCGCCGGGCTGGTATTGATCCGCCGTATAATCCAGGCGGAATCGATTGAAGCCGGCGCGGAACTCGTTCACCAGTTTCGGAGTGAACACGCGAACGTAATTGGCCACCGCATGCTGGTCCGGGGAAAAGGATGTGCCTGCGAACGAACCTTCATCGCCCAGGTTGACGGGCTTCGACAGCCCGGCAATGGTCGTGGGTGGATAAGAGCTGGGGACATTAGTCTCCGTGTTTTGAATCGCCCAACGCGCGAAAAAGTTGTCCTTCGGTGATATCTGGTGATCCACGCGCACGTCGCCTTGGTTCCAGTTCTGACGCTGCACCAGGTTCGCCAGATAATTATTGAAGCGGCCGGGACCGGTGGGCAAGGGATACGCGTTAACCATCTTGAAAGCGACCGGATCGAAACGGTTCGCAGGAATCTGATTGTTGGGGAACTGAGTGCGGACGAAGCCGGAACCGTTCGGATTGGGCTGCGTCGTGAGTGGATCGTAGATCGCGGGTGTCTCGCTGAAATCTCCGCTCCGCATCTTGAGAGTGGGGACGTTGCCCAGCAGCAGTTGTTGCGAATCGCGGCGGTAACCTTCGTAGTCGACGAAAAAGAACGTGCGGTTCCTACCGTTGTAGATCCTGGGCAAAGCTACGGGTCCCCCAAAGGAGCCGCCAAACTGATTGAGCCGGAAAGCCGGAAAAGCCGTTCCTTTGGGGCTGAAGAAACTGCGGGCATCCATGGCCGAGTTGCGCAGGAACTCAAACAGGCTTCCGTGCAATTGGTTGGTTCCGGACTTAGTGATTACATCGATCACAGCCCCCGAGTTGCGGCCCACGTCAGCGCTGTAGAGGTTCGTTTGGATCTTAAATTCTCGAACCGCTTCCACCGCCGGACGTAACACGATGGATAGCGTGAGGCGTTCATTGTCGTCGATGCCGTCGTAGAGAAAGTTGTTGGAACCCTCGCGGTTTCCATTCGAGAAGATCTCGGTGCCGGGGCGCCGGTCATCGGGCCGCGTGCCGCTCATAATAGTTCCGCTCGCGGAAAATCCGACGCCGTTCACACCGGGACTCAGCGTGGCTAATTGAATGAAGTTGCGGCCATTCAACGGCAGCTGATTGACCAGCTTCTCGTTCACCACTGTCCCCAGCGACGACGATTCCGACTCCAGTAATGGGGTCTGCGCTGTTACTTCAACCGTCTCCGATACTTGCCCTAGCTGCAGGCTCAGATCGAGGCGGGCCTGCTGATTGATCTGCAGGCTCAGACCGCTCTGCACGAGTTTACGGAATCCCGGCGCTTCCACGGAGACGGTGTAGTCGCCGGGAGGAAGCAAAGTAATAATGTAGCTTCCGCCGCTGTCGCTGACTGCTTCGCGCGAAAGGTTGGTGGCCAGATTCGTGGCCGTAACTTTGGCATTGGCAACCGCCGCGCCGGTGGAATCAAGAACCGTTCCGCTTAATTCCGAGGAAGCGACTTGCGCGGTGACGGTTATGCACGTCGCGCAAAGAACGACGGCCAGGGCTACAAATTTCAACATAGATTTCTCCTGCAGTTGGAAGCGGCGAGATTCGCCCGATTACCAGTCGACTACGCTGCCGTCGTCCGCGTCATACGATTCCTGATTGCGCCAGTCGTGTCCGATCTTGTCGGCCATCGCGTTCTCATCCAGCTCGATGCCCAGGCCGGGACCCGTCGGCAAGTCCAGATATCCTTCTCGAACGGTGAATGGTTTCTTGAGATATCCCTCGCCGAGACTCACCTGTTCCTGGCAAAGAAAATTCGGGATGGACGCAGACAGTTGGACGCCGGCGGCGAGGGAAATCGGACCCAGCGGGTTGTGCGGGGCGATGGTCGCGTAGAACGCCTCGGCCATGCCCGCGATCAGGCGGCACTCCGTAATCCCGCCCGCGTGACACAAATCCGGTTGAAGCACCGTGGCGGCCTTCTTCTCCAGCACCTCACGGAAGCCCCATTTCGTGAACACGCGCTCGCCCGTCGCAATCGGCAGATGGGTGCCGCGAGCGATCTCCGCCATAATGTCGTGCTCCTGGCAGTTAATGATCTCCTCGACGAACATCGGCTGATAAGGCTCGATCGCCTTGATCAGCAGCTTCGCCGTGGCGGGGCTGATGGCGCCATGAAAGTCGATTGCGATGTCAATGTCGTCGCCCATCGCGCTGCGCAATTCGCCGAACTTCTCCGCCGCATAGTGTACGGCGGCAGGGGTCTCGATGTATCTCGCGGGCCGCTTCTTCGCGGGGCCGGTCTTGAACGCGGTGAAGCCCTGGGCCTTCTTATCCTTCATCTGCTGCGGCGTGCCCGCATGGGCGTATACTCGAACACGATGACGCGTGGGACCGCCGAGCAGCTCATAAACCGGTACGCCCAGCGCCTTGCCTTTGATATCCCAAAGAGCCTGGTCGATACCGCTGAGCGCGCTGGTCAGAATCGGGCCGCCGCGGTAGAACGCGTGACGGTAAATCGCCTGCCAGTGATGCGCCACGGCGCGCGGGTCCTTGCCGACCAGGTACGGCTCAATCTCCTTCACAGCTTCCGCGCAGGTTAGCGCCCGGCCTTCGGTGATAGGCTCCCCAAGGCCGACGATCCCGGCATCGGTGTGGATCTTGAGGAACAGCCAGCGCGGCTTCACGAGAATGGTCTCAAGCTTAGTGACCTTGATTTTGTCTTTCGGCCGAATGGGTGCGTCCGAATTGCTCTGAGCGGCTCGAACGTTCTGCTCAGCGTCCAGCGCGGCCATTCCAGTGAACAGAGTACGAATGACGTTCCGGCGAGACAAGGTTGGCATGATTGGTACTCATCGTATCAAGGCGCGCGGGGCTCCGTGAACTTTGATAGACTCCGCAACTATGAAGCTTTGGGGTATCGCGGTTGTAGGTCTGCTGACCTCAGCCGTTCTCGTTGGTCAAAGCGAGCGCGGCAACATCACTGGAATCGTCAGTGATCCCACAGGAGCCGCCGTAGCCGGCGCCGAGCTCTCCGTGATCAATCCCGACACGAATTCGACGGTGAAGGTGGCCGCCGGCAGCTCCGGCGAGTACAATGCGCCGAATCTTCCACCGGGCGTCTACCGCGTGGAGATCGCGGCGGCCGGCTTCAAGCGTTTCATCCAGCAGAATGTCATCGTAACGGCAGCCGGGACGGTGCGCGTGGACGCTCAGCTGCAACTGGGACAACTTTCGGACCAGGTGGAAGTGACGGCGGCGGTGGCCACAATCCAGACCGATAACGCGAAGGTCTCGACGCAGGTGGAAAACAAGATGGTAGACGAGCTGCCACTGGTGGTGGGCGGCGCGATGCGAAGCCCTTTCAATCTTGTGCCGCTGGTGGCGGAGGCTAAGGGCAAAGGGCAATCGCTGGGTCTCGGCGGCGGGCAGGTGGCGCAATGGGATGCGACCCTTGACGGGTATAGCGTTGGTACGAACCGTTCGGGCGATACGGACGAGGCGGCGTTAAACACACCTTCGGTGGAAGCCCTGACCGAATTCAGTGTGGATACGAATGGCTTCAAGGCGGAGTACGGGCAGGCCGGTGGAGGCACCATGACGTTCGCCTCCAAATCGGGCACCAACAGCTTTCACGGCTCGGCTTACGACTTCCTGCGCAATGATGCCATGGACGCCCGCGGCTTCTTCGCGCAGAGCCGGTCCATTTACCGGCAGAACGATTACGGCGCAACGGCGGCCGGGCCGGTGGTGATCCCGAAACTGTATAACGGCCGCGATCGGACGTTCTACTTCGTGTCGTATGAGGGCTTCCGCAATCGGGTAGGCGCCAATAGCACGATCCTGAGCGTCCCGACGCCGGAGATGTACAGGGGCGATTTCAGCAACTGGGTGGATCAGAACAACAAGCTGATTCCGATCTATGATCCGAACACGACGCGGCAGAATCCTAGCGGCACGGGAACCATCCGCGATCCGTTCCCGAACAATCAGATTCCTCTGGACCGGTTTTCTACGACGGCCTTGCGCCATTGCCAAGTTCGGACAGGGCGTACTGCCCAACCTGGGGTTTGCGCCTGGCACCAGCCGCTACGTTCGACAGAACTACATTGTTGGCGGCGGTACGATGATTACTCCCACTGACAAGTGGAGTGTGAAAGGCGATCAGATTCTGACCAGCAAGCAACGGGTGAATCTGCTGTGGAATACTACGGCGTTCCGCAACAAACCGGGTGACAGTGGTCCTCCCGGATTGCCGCAGCCATTGTGGAACGGCCAGATTCAGGCGTGGGACACGGAGGCGTTCCGCGCCGCGCACGATTGGACCATCTCGCCGACTCTGCTGAACCATTTTTCCTGGGCCAGGAATACATTCACTAAGAACAGCTTTTCGGGAAACGTGGACAAGAATTGGAAGGACAAGGTCTGCATCAAGAATGTGATCGACTGCAACCAGAACTTCCCCACCATCAACTTCACGGAATTCACGTCGTGGGGCTCGTCTTCTTACAACGGAACGGACCAGCCGGGGTGGGGAATCAAGGACGACCTTAGCTATATTCGCGGATCACACGCGTTGAAGTTCGGCTTCCAGCACCAGAATCAAAATGCGAACGGCTTTGGGCAGCAGGACATCGCGGGCCGCGCCGACTTCAACTTCCTGGATACCAGCATTCCGGGCAACACCGCCTTCCCAGCTTCGGGAGGCAGTTCGTTCGCCTCATTCCTGCTGGGCGAGGCTTATCTGGGGCGGACGGAGACCGTGCGCTACGTTTCCCAAAAATATCGTTATTTCGGCTTCTACGTGCAGGACGACTGGCGCATCACGCGCAAACTGACCGTAAACCTGGGTCTGCGCTATGACGTGACCCTGCCTCCTGTAAACGCTCGCGATGAATACAGCGACTTCAACCCGACCCGGCCGAATCCGGGCGCCGATGGATACCCGGGCGCGTTGTGGTTCGCGGGTTTCGGGCCGGGACGCGAGAATACGCGCAGCCTGGTGCCGGGCTGGTATGGCGGCATCGGGCCGCGATTAGGGATTGCGTACACGCCGGACAACAGGACCACCTTCCGCGCGGGTTTCGGGCGGTCATTCTCCCGTGTAACGGCAGTGCAGGGCAGTGGCCACTTTGCAGGGTTCATCGGACAGTATCAGTTTGACAACACGTCACAGGGCGTTCAGCCGACCTTCAAATTGGACCAGGGACTGCCGCCGTATAAGCTGCCGCCTTCCATCGATCCGGCGTTCTCCAACGGCAACTCGGTAGATTGGTGGCAGGGACAGGACGCGACGCGCGCGCCGGAGCTCCTATCCTGGACATTCACGGTTCAGAGGCAGTTGGCGGCGAACACAGTACTGGAACTGGGGTACAACGCGGCGGTGGGAACGCATCTGCAGTCCGGCATTTTGAACTACAACCAGGTTCCGACTTCGACTTTCAATCAAATGGTTGCGCAATTCGGGCCGGCGCAGGCGCTGAATATCCTCCGCGCCAACATCACCTCGACGACCGCGCAGGCGGCCGGAATTCAGAAGCCGTACCCGAGTTTCACGGGGACAGTGGCCCAATCTCTGCGTCCGTTCCCGCAGTATCAGACCATCAGCACGGGGCCGCAGAATGGCGACAAGAGCGGCCACTCAACGTATCACGCGTTTATCCTGAAGGCAGACCGGCGGTTCTCCCAAGGGCTGACTTTTCAGTGGAACTACGTCTTCTCCAAGCTGCTCACGGATTCCGATACCTACTTCGCGAATTCCGCCACGCCCGCAATGGACCAGTACAACCGCAAGCTGGAGAAGTCGATTGGCCAGTACGATCAGACGCATGTGCTGAAGTTCTCGACACTGTACGACCTGCCGTTCGGAAAAGGACGGCGCTGGTTGAGGAGCGGTTTTCTCACGTATGCTCTTGGTGGATGGCGTGTAGCGGCCATTCAGGTGTACTCGAGCGGCACGCCGATCGGCCTGACGCGCAATAACCCGCTTCCGATCTTCAACGGAACAACGCGCCCGTTGATCGATTCCTACGACAACTGGCGGGCACCGGCCGCGGGAGACAAATTCGATCCGAACGTGGATCGGTTCTTCAAACCGAAATCGGCGTTTCCGGCGCAGCCCCCGGCCGCTTTCGGGAACGCCACCCGCTACAACCCGAAAGTGCGCGGCTTCTGGAACCAGAACGAGAACGTGAGCCTGGCAAAGACGTTTTCGATCCGGGAGAACCTGCGGCTGGACCTGCGCGGCGAAGCGTTCAACGTCTTCAATCGCACGGTGTTCTCCACCGGATCCACAAATCTGGATAGTGCGGCGTTCGGACTGGTGACGAGCCAGGTGAACGATCCGCGGCAGATGCAGGTGGCGCTGAAACTTTATTGGTGAGGAGTTCATGAATCGCAGAAATTTTGTTTCAGGATCGGTAGCCGCGTTAGCGGCGGCGGGCGCCCAGGGAGCGACCGAACCGGCCCATCGAGCAATGATGAAGCTGGGTTGCCAGAGCGCGCCGAGCAACGATACGCACTTTCAGTACTTCGCCCGTTACGGGATCCACAGCGTTTGCGGGTACCCGGCGATTGCCGATGGGCGGCTCTACGCCACGGTGGATGAGCTGAAACGGTTGCGCGATCTGGGGGACAAGTACCAGATCAGCATCGACTGTCTCGCGCCGCCGTTCCTGGCGTCGAGTCATATCGACCGGGAGAAGCATCCCGCGATCATGCTGGGGCAGAGCCCGGAGCGTGACCGCGACATCGAGTCGATGCAGACCCTGATTCGCAACTGCGCGGCGGTTGGCATTCCTTCGATTAAGTACAACATGAGCATCCTGGGTGTGGTCCGCACCCCACGGACGCAGGGCCGCGGAGATGCGAAGTACAGCACGTGGCGGTTGAAGGAAGCGCGGCCGGAGAAGCCCCTTACCCGGGCAGGGCAAGTGAACGCCGACCAGTTCTGGGAGCGCATCACTTATTATCTGGATCGGGTGATTCCGGTGGCGAATGAGAATAAGATCCGCATGGCGTGCCACCCGCACGATCCCGGAATGCCGCCCGAGGGATACCAGGGAGTGGATCGCGTGTTGGGAACCGTCGACGGATTGAAGCGATTCATCACGATCCAGGAAAGCCCGTATCACGGATTGAATTTCTGTCAGGGCACGGTGTCGGAGATGTTGAAGGATCCGGGGAAGGAGATCTTCGATGTCATCCGTTATTTCGGTTCGCGAAAGAAGATTTTCAACGTCCACTTCCGCAACATTCGAGGACACCGCGACGACTTCCAGGAAGTGTATCCGGACGAAGGCGATATCGATTTCGTGAAGGCCATCCAGGTTTACAAGGAAATTGGGTATCCCTATCTGCTGATGCCGGATCATGTGCCATTGGCTGCGAACGATCCTGACGGTCTGCAGTCCTTTGCGTTTTGTTATGGCTACATCCGGGCACTGATTCAGGCGGCCGACCGGTTGGTCTGAGCCGTTTCCGAATCTCCAAACTCAGGCCCTACGCCGCGCGCCGGCACTTCTGTGCCGCAGTGCTCCGGGCCGGAGGCTTTGGGAGTGTAGGTAAGCGGCGCAAGTTGCTGCTTCAGCCAGAGTTGCGCTTCCTTGGCTTTGTTTCGCGACTCGCGCGAACGAGCCTGGGTGAGCTCGCGATGCGCGCGGTGATAAGACGCTTCGGCGGCCACCGCGTAGCGATGCAGGAGTGTTAAGACGTCGCTGCACTTTTCTGCCAGCCTGGCGACGATGACGGCGTCTGGGTTTGTTTCGTCAACAGTCTCAGATAACATCTGATCCAAGGCGATCGCTTCGAAGCGACGAGTGCGTTCGAGCCTCCAGCGGGACTCGGCCATCTGCGCGGTCATGAACGATTCGTGGGTCGTTTTGGGAGCGAACTCGGACCGGTAGGCTTCGAGAAGCTGGGCGAATGCGGCCTGATCCTCATGCGGGAGAACCGCAAAGACCGAGGAGAGCCCGTGGCGGGTGGCGTTCTGGGCTGATCGCTGTTTGCCTTCCGGAGTTTTCGGGCCGGTACTGGATTGGGCATTCCGCTGGTTGGCTCTGATTTTGCGGGCTGAGAGTTGCATTGCGATTTCAGAGTAAGGCCCGGGGCGGGGGAGACTGGTTGTCCCGCAGCTTCCGTTTTCGCCGTAAGTTGCGGGGATATTTAGGCGTGTCGGCTTTGGGCTTATTTTGGAAGAGGCGTGAATGGCGCAATGGTGGCCGCTGCATGGGGATGGAACCGACTGCTCGACACTGTGGATTCGAGGAACTGTGGCGGGACCAAATCGCAGGCATCGGAATTTCCTTGGTTCGGTGAGCGCCTGTATCGAAGGAAGGGCGGAGATGGCGGCACAGGTCCGAGTGACCCTCGCCCCAGGTTGCGCACGCGAGATTGTTCACTGCGGAGGCATGGGGCGCTCGTGGAGGATCATCCAGTTGATGCCGAACTGATCCTGCACCTGACCAAATCGCGTCGCGAAGAACGTCTCCTCCATCGGCATAAGGACTCGACCGCCGTCGGAGAGAGCCGCAAAGATGCGCTCTGCCTCGGTATCGCTGTCAACACCCAGCGACAGGTAGGCGCTGCGCATGGGCTGCGCATTCGGGATATCCGCCCCCATCAGGTCAGTACCGCCGATGGAGACGCGCGCGTGCAGAACCGCATCCTTCCAGTCCTGGTTAAGCCTGCTCTGGCCGGGAGCCTGCCCGTGCGTCATCATCATGCTAATCTGTCCGCCGAGATGCTTCTCATAGAAGCGGAACGCTTCCGCGCATCTGCCGGCGAAGTTCACATAGGTATTCATTGTCATGAGGTTCATCTTCCTCCTACTAAACGGATCACTTTTTTCCTTGCTTACTTAGCGCGTTAAGGTATTCATCAAGGTTGTCGAGGGTCCGAGCAGTTCCGACATCGATTCGCATCCTGAGCAAGGCGTCGCGATCGTCTCTCGATGCACACTCGATTGTCATCGTAAGTGTCGTGCGCCCGTCGTGTTCGAGGAAGACGAGCGTGCCGACCGATTCTGCGCCGAGCGGAGATAACTGCGTCGTGAAAACGAGCCGCTCGGGCGGTGAGATTTCCCGGTATGTGCCCATAAAGGGATGTTTCAGGTGGTCGGGCCCTCGGTGAACGAATCGGAACATGCCGTTCGGACGAAGATCAATTTCACAGACTTCAAGCGGCTCACGACTTGGATCCCACCACTGGGCGACGTGCTCGGCTTTCGTCCAGGCATCGAAGACGACGGTCCTTGGGGCATTAAAGGAGCGAGTGATCACAATCTGGCGATCGGACGGGAACGTCACCTTCGTGCTGCTGATCTCGTCCCTAACGGTCGCATTCGGTTTGCCCGGTCGGTCCAAGGCGTTTCTCCTTTTTCTCTAGTTCACTCAAGTAGTCGTCCAAACTCGCGAACCGCTGCTCCCAGAATTGCCGGTACGACTCCAACCACTGATCAATTTTCTGGAGCGGCGCCGCGACGAGCTTGCGGGGACGCCGCTGAGCATGGCGCCCGCTAGCGATCAGGCCGGCACGTTCCAGCACCTTGAGATGCTTTGAAATGGTCGGCTGGCTAAGGGGGAACGGCTTCGTCAGTTCGGAGACATCCGCATCTCCACTCGCGAGCCGAGCCAGGATTGCGCGTCTGGTGGGGTCCGCCAGCGCGTGCAGAGTAATGCTCAAAGTGTCGGCATCTTGGATCTCCATGTGGCTATATTGCCATTAGGAAATATACAAGTCAAGCACAACGTGGAACTAGCGTTCTGGGCTTGACCGCCCGAAGGCGGCGGGCGTTACGAGACGTGGTTCCTCTTCAGCAACGACGTCCGTGACGCTACAGGTTAGAGTCATGAATCCGCTAATGTCCGGCATCGGATGCAACGCCGGCTAGTCCCCTTTTATGCCAGGAGAGAGGGCCCTGTGTCCGAATGCGGACACCCCGGTTTCGTGTACGGGCACCTGCCGAAACCACAACGGCCAGCCCAACTACCAGCCGGGGTGGACGCGCTCCTTTTCATACGGTCAAAAATGGACTCCGAAGTGCTGACGCAGATGTTTCAGATCGATCTGGGAGGGCGGCTGAGGTAAGGGCGATGCCGCTGATTGGCGGTGTTTTCAATGCATCATCGGGTTCGCCGGGCCGTGATCGACGAAGCCGTTAAGCTGCTCCGACTCGATTGACGGGCCCGCAGTGACAGCAACTCGAGTACTTCGTATGAAAACACGTTTCTCTTCCGTGATGACTTTCGCGTTCGCGCCTCTATTCGCGCTGCTGGCTGTTCCTCTTGCGGCCCAAAGTACCGACCGACTTGTGGGGAAGAACGTATCGATCGCGCAGACCAATTTTAAGGGCCGGAGTGCGATCCAGGTGATAGCTAAGCCCGAGGCCGCAAATGCCACGTCCTATGCCTTAGTCAAGGACGTGTCTTTTCGTGATGGGGTGATCGAAGTGGATGTGGCCGGTCAACCTGCCGCTGGTGCGTTTGCGGACGCTCGCGGATTTATCGGCATCGCTTTTTCGGTTCCAGAGCGACGGACATCACGAGTACATTTATCTCAGACCCACCAACGGTCGAGCCGACGATCAGATCAGGCGGAATCACTCCGTCCAATATAGTTCGTTCCCGGATTTTGACTTCGGCCGATTGCGGCATGAAACTCCCGAGAAGTATGAGTCGTACGTCGATTTGCAGCCCGGTGTTTGGACCAAGTACAAGATCGAGGTGGAAGGCCGTAAAGCGCGCCTATACGTGCACGGAGCGGAGCAACCCTGCCTCATCGTCAATGACCTGAGACTCGAGCCGCGGGACGGAGGTGTCGCGTTGTGGGTCGGACCCGGCACCGAGGGTTACTTTTCCAATCTGAAGATTACGGCCAAGTGATGTTTTGGAACTTCGGCCCCCGCGGGCCCAGACACTGAGCCTTCGAGTTTTTCGACCAGATGGCAATGATCAGGAAGAGCTGAAATACTTCGGGATCGCGGGCGCTCTCTTGATCGTCACGACATCCTTCGCCGCGCTGCTGTACAGAGAATTTCGGCAGCATGAGGTTGCCGAGAAACGCTAGGGCCTTATCGGAAGCGCCCCGGCGTGAAAAGGCAGACCGAGCGCGAAAGCGTGTGCCGGGGCGACAGCGAGCGGATGGTCATCCATGTTCGCCAGGGCGCGACGATGAACATTTCTCGGATGGAACAGGACACGTTTGAAGTGGTGAACTATCTCCGAGAGCGGTTTCAAAGGGAAAAGATATTGGTTGTAGGTCATTCGTGGGGGAGTACGCTGGGTCTTTGGCTGGCGCACGAACATCCGGAACTGATCTACGGCTACGTCGGGGTCGGGCAATTCATCAATACGGAGCAGAACCGCGAAGTCATGTATCGCGACGCCCTCGCAGAGGCGCGCGAGCGCGGCAACGAGAATGCGATCAAAGATTTGGAGAGTGTCGCTCCGTATCCTACTCCGCATCTGAGCTTCCGAAAGGACTCGATCATAGACCAATGGGCGGGGGAATTGCTGGGGCCGCGTCCAAGCCGAGCGGATTTTACGAAGGTCAAAAGGCTTTTGCTGGATCTTGTCTCCGCTCCTGAACACTCTCTGGCCGACGACTACGCTTTCGTGAGAGGTCAGCAGCTGTCTTTAAATATATTTCTTCCCCAATGACGAATCTTGACTTGACTAAACTCGGGCCCGACTTCCGCGCGACGATCTTCTTCTTTGAAGGCAGACAGGACCCATTCTGCCGCCCGTCGCTGGTTTGGGAATACAACAAGACGATCCGAGCACCCCGAAGCAATTCATCTGGTTTGAGAATGCGGGCCATTTCCCGTTCTTTGATCAGAGCCAAGAATTCGCAAATCAATTGTCTCAGCGGGTTTCGCCCCTCGCTGCGCCTGGCGGGAATGGGGATTAGTTTCTCGAAGGTCAGCAACGGGATGTGGAGCCGGACGCTATTTCGTCCTGTGACAAGCGCGAAAAGCGGGCTCTGCCACGGTTGCAAGCAGCGGATGACGGCCACGCAACGGCTGGCGTTCCAGTACGAAGATGGGCGCAAGAAGGCGCAAAGAACTCGATGCGGCCAGCCGCTCCCGCTCGCAAGAACTGGCGCCAAGTCGGAAAAGGGCCGGCCCGACATTGTGTTACAAGTCGCACAAGATGGATACGCAGTCCGAATCTCGACCCCAGGCGTACCGGGCGGTCCGGGCGGGGGTCCGCTGCGGGCGCTCCAACCGGAACCCTATCCGGAGGGGAGCTAAGATCTTAGCCCCGAGATCGACGCCATCGTTTACGGCGTCAAACGATGATGGTGCTCGATTCGAGTTTTCTGAGTGGCTTCCACAACAAACGAGAGGCGCACCACGAGCCGGCGAGCGCCCTGATGGAGCGGTTTCTGGGCGGCGAGTGGGGCCGTGGACTGCAAACTCGAGTACGTCTTCTTGGAAGTTGCGATGCGTGCCCCAACCTAAACGCGGTTAGTCATAAATAGATGTGATTTCCGCGTTTGCGAAGCTAAGCGCCCTTTTGATCATCTCGAGTATTGTCCGCCAGACGGCAATCCAGGTTCGGACTAGGTTCTCGAACACCGACAGATCCCGACCGGTTGAACGGTATCTCTCTAAGTATTGGTCGGCGTAATTTGTTCGATGGCAGTCTATCGTGGCTACCGCCGCGAGCCCGGCTCAGGTTACGTTGCCATTTAACGCAGAACTCGCCTTTACAGGCGTTCGTGCGCTTAGTTCTTCCGGGCTTGCGGTGCAGTTCCGCAGTTGGCAGTACAACGCGACGAGTCCAGGAAATATTCAGGGCATTCCTAATATTCGGGATTCGAGATTCCGGCCAGGCTGCCTGGGCGTTTGTAAACTGGATGCCATGGATGCTGAAGAGCTGGCATCATGGATAGAGCATCGGCCGCCGGGGATCTCAAGCCTACATCTCAGTCCGCACAACATCCTGAGTCACACCTATTTTGAACTTGGGCGGGTTTGTGAATTTTTCATTATCCGTCAGTGACGGATCGGCGAGATATCACCTGAAACTTACACGTGACCTGGACAGCATCGCCAGCCTGCAAAGGTGGCTCACGGTTCACGACGTCCTTGAAGAACGATACCGAGCTCCGAGAGTGATTCAGTGGATTGATTTTTCAGAGATTGGATTTGCGGGATTGCTGTTTCAACATCTGGATGCCAGCAGCGTAAGTTTCAGCAGTAGCCCCGTCCTGGTCGAGCAACTCATCGAATTAGCGGATCGTCTTCACAACGACGAAGACATTAGGTCTCGCATCAAGGGTTCGGGATCGGGAAAAACGTATTTGGATCACTTCGTTGAGACTTACATTGATCGGTTCACGGCCGATTTGGAAATAGCCGCGGCCGGTGAACTGCCGTTTGTTTCTCCGGCATTGCTGGCGTGGATGCAAGAGGAAACAGACCGGTTGCGAGAGACAGCCAGCCGCATGCAGCCATTTGAGCATCCAGCGGTTGAAGCGATCCACGGCGATATGGGTGAAGGGAATGTACTCGTCACAGCGAACGGCTGGTTCGTTATCGATTGGAACGATCTGACCATCGGGGATCCTGCGGTCGACTTTGCGATCCTCTTGTGGCCGATGGTCTGGGAGGGCAGCCAGTGGCGAGAGTTCTTCAAGTCGGGAACGGAGAAGGGGTTTGCGGAGCGCATTGAATTCTGCTTCCGGGCGCAGTTGCTCGATGAAGTGATCGATCCACTTGCCGACTACATTGAGTCGCGCGCAGTCCCGTCAAAACAAGCTGCCGTGCAACGCGTCAAGCGGAAACGACACGAGGAAGCGCGGGGAAAATACAGGAGCATCTGGGGCGGCTGAGTATTTTTTGATACAAGGCGCTTTCTGCGAACCTGATGCTGCTTCAACCTTTTTCCCAGACGAATGAGGTTTGACGGCGCCGGTGGTCAGGCGCCAACCTTTTGAATCCGGGCTGCGCCGTGCAGCCATCGCCACTCCGGAACACGCCGCCGCCGGATCGTGTATGGAACGCGGACAAGCTGCTCGTTCCACATCGCATATTCAAGGCCGGTTGACACTTCGACAACGCGGACCGAATAACCTGCCGAAGAATACTGGCGGTAGATGGACGCCGCTTCGTTCAAAGTCGAAACGGTACGCACATCGTCGCAGAGGGAATTTTCCTTGAAAATCCGGAGTTCCACGACGCCTCCAATTTGTATTTAGGGCTTCAGCGTAACACTCGGCTCCGATAAAAACCTGTCTTCTTTTGCTCAATGATTACAGTATTTCAAGCTCGAATGCCAGAATTGCTCACGCCCCGCAGGCCAGCTTCAGCCAGAATACAACTGAGGTCAGCGGGCGCACACACCAAACTTAAGGCGGGCGACAGTACCCAAACGCTCGGCTGAGAGTCGTTCGAATATTAGTCGTGCAGAATAATATTGAGGAGCGAACTGTGGACTTCGATGCCGCCGTTATACTTGATAAAGCCGAGCGTGCGGAACCTGTTCATGAAGAAGCTCACTCGGGAACGTGTGGGTCCAACAATTTCGGCGAGTGTTTGCCGGCTGATTTCCGGAATAATAAGATCCAGCTTGCCCGCTTTTCCAAAATTTGCCAGCAGGAGAAGAATACGCGCTAAACGCTTCTCGCTGGAATTGAATGGTTGGTCCACCAGATCCTCCTCGATTCGGATGTTCCGGGACAGTAGGTGTGTGAGAAACAACTCGGAACAGGTCACTTCGTCATGGAGGATACGCACCATATCCTCGCTGGCAAGTTGAATAAGTTGACATTCGGAAAGGGTGGTCGCGGTTGCCATTCGCTGTAGTTGGCCTGCCAGACACCCCTCTCCGAAGAAGTCGCCGTTCCCAGGATGGCCACCACTGCCTCCTTCCCCTGTTTGGAAACAACCGTGAGTTTGACCTTCCCCTCTGGATGAAAAATCAGGAGTTTGCAGGGTCCCCTTGGGTGAGGATCATCCGGTTCTTGTCGTAACCTGCAATCGTTCCTTTGCCGGCCTTCGTAAGAATGTCCAGGGGATCGCGCGCGTCCTTCTTCTTCGGTTGCTTCATTTATCACACGAGAGTTTCGACGGTCAGGGGCGAGAGCGTCACTGGGCTCGACGGGCGGGGCTCCCATCTGCACGCGTTTGCCATTTCTCGCCCGAGCGGCGCTCGCGGCTGCAATGCGGCCGGGCCCCAGATTTATACGAGATCGTCCGAGGTGACCCGTTGAGCAGCCCGATTTGCGCGAATATCCAGCAGAGCCCGGAGTATTCGAAACCCGGAGAACTCTCATAGCATCTACTTACTTAGGATACCGAGGTTAGGTTATGAGTTGGCAAGCGTTTAGCTGGACCGAGATTCACGCGCGGACTCCCCGCATTCCGGAGCTCGTTGGTCCGCTTTCGGCTGGAGCCAACCAGTTTGTGGCGTTCATTGGAGCGTTCCTGACGCCGTTCGCCGTCATGGAAACGGCTTTGGGCATTTGGCGTCTCGGCGACGACTTCGGATGGGCTGGACCCTTCTTCATCAATCATGGAGTCCTCTCTCACTGGCAGGTTTGGTTCGCGCTGGCGGCCTTCACCCAGTTCACGTCGGTCCACCTCAGCCGTTTGCTGGCCAAACAGGATCTCGTCAACAAACAGAAGTAGTCTGATACTCTGAGAGTCAGACGGGTCTCCGCCGAATGGGATATTCCACCAGATACTACGCGCGCGGGTTCTCTTCCAACAGCCTGCTTCCGCCCGGCGTGCGTTGGCTGCTGATCGGGAACACTGTCCTTTGGCTGGCGTACTTTTTGGCGGTCCGAAGCGGCTCCGGCGCATTCTTCTCACATTTCGGGCTCGTTCCGGCTCAGGTGGTGTCGACGTTTGCCGTCTGGCAACTCTTCACCTACATGTTCCTGCACGACCCTTTCGGGTTCAGCCACATCCTCTTCAATATGCTCACCTTGTGGATGTTCGGGAAGGATCTGGAAACCGCGTGGGGCACTCGCCGCTTCCTGAAATTCTATTTCCTGTGCGGCATCGGAGCGGGCCTGTGTGTCGTGATCGCAAACTATCTATTCGGGAATCCCTATACCCGGACCATCGGCGCTTCGGGTGCAATCTACGGTCTCCTGATGGCTTTCGGGATGACGTATCCGAACACCACAGTTCTGTTCAGCTTCCTGTTTCCGATCAAGGCCAAGTACTTCGTCATGATCATCGGGGCGATGGCTTTCCTGAGCTCGCTAGGCGCCAACAACGGCGTCTCAAACGTTGCTCATCTGGGCGGCATGCTCTTCGGCTACATGTATCTGAAGTATGAATCCCTGGCGGGCGGACGGCGCGGCGGCGGCTTTGATCCCCTGATCGCCCTCCAGATGCGCTACAAACAGTGGAGGATCGAGCGGGCCCGCAGGAAATTCCAAGTGTACATGCGCAAGCAGGGGCGCGGCGGCCCCTGGGCCAATTAGTTGCCCCGGGCGGGCAACCTCGTTTCTCCACTGGGCGTCTATACTGATAGCTAGTTGCCTGCCATGAAATCCTTCAGAACCCTCGCCGTCCCGCTTGGGGTTTGCCTGCTGTTTGGATTGGTGTACACCATCAGCGCACAGCAGGGCCCCGGTTCGCAGTCCTCGGAGACTGTAGCTAAACCCAGGAAAAAGCCCGCCGACGGGCAGCCTACCGAGCCGCCGGAAGGCGAGAAGATCCCGTCCAAGTTCGGCAAGAACAAGGCCGAGCCGGTCAACATTCCCACCTTCCGTAGCGATGTGGTTACCGTTTCTGTCGATGTGGCTGTTTTGGACAACAAGGGCAACTTCATACCCAACATCCCCCGCGGCAACTTCCGGGTGCTCGAAGACAACGTACCGCAGCAAGTGTCGGAGTTCAGCAAGGGTGAGGCTCCGATGACGGTCTGCATGGTGATCGAGTTCAGCAACCTATACCAGCAGTATTGGAGCTACACGTGGTACCAGACCCTCCAGGCTTCCTACGGATTCCTGGAAACTCTGAAGCAGGACGACGTCGTGGCGGTGGTGGCTTACGATCTCAAGCCCGAGATCCTCTCCGATTTCTCCCAGGATAAACGTACCGCATACGAAGCGATGCAGCGCCTGCGAATTCCGGCATTTTCGGAATCCAATCTGTATGACGCCTTGGTGGACACCGCCGAACGCATGCAGGACATCGAAGGCCGCAAAGCCATCGTGCTGCTATCCAGCGGCGTGGATACCTTCAGCAAGCTGACGTTCGACAAGACCCGCCGAGCTCTGCAGAATGCCGGCGTACCGATTTACGCCATCGGCCTGATGCAGACCATTCGCGAACTTTACGACGCGCGCGGCGCGATGGGAGCCATTCAGCGGCTCGATTTTCTGCAGGCCGACAATCAGATGCGGACGTTTGCGAAAGAGACCGGCGGTATGTCCTTCTTCCCGCGCTTCGAAGGCGAAATGCCCGGCGTTTTCCGGCAGATCGCCGGGTCCATGCGTAACCAGTATGTGCTCGGGTACCACCCGTCGAACACGGCAAAGGACGGCAAGTTCCGGCGGATCAAAGTGGAATTGGTGGATCCGGCCACCAATCAGCCGTTACGGGTGGTGGACCAGAAGCAGAAGCCGATCAAGTACCAGATCATTGCGAAGCAGGGCTACACGGCCCCCCACGAAGTCGAGTAAGTTTAGATCTTCAATTTTCGAGCTGTAATCCGATCTGTGCTCAAATACGGCCGCAGAGCCTCCGGGACGGTCACGGTGCCATCTTTCTGCTGATAGTTCTCGACAATCGCCACCCAGGTCCGCCCGATCGCCAGACCACTGCCGTTCAGCGTGTGAGCATACTCGCTCTTCTTCCCCGACTTGCATCCGGATATTGGCCCGCCGCGCCTGGAAAGCCTCGAAGTTCGAACAGGACGAGATCTCCTTATAGCCGTTTTGACCCGGAAGCCATACTTCGATGTCGTAAGTCTTGGCGGATGAAAAGCCCATATCGCCGGTGGACAGCACCACACGGCGGTAGGGCAGCCCCAGCCGCTCCAGAATGTCTTCGGCGTCCCGGGTCAGCTTTCCAGTTCCTCGTAGCTCTGCTCCGGCCGCGTGAACTTCACCAGCTCCACTTTCTGGAACTGATGCTGGCGGATGATGCCCCGCACGTCGCGCCCGTACGACCCCGCCTCGCTCCGGAAACACGGCGTGTACGCGCAGAACGTATGCGGCAGGCGTCTCTGCGTTCAGCGTCTCATCGCGATACAGGTTCGTCACCGGCACTTCCGCCGTCGGCGCCAGCCAGAAATCCGCGTTCTCGCACTTGAACAGATCGGCTGCGAACTTGGGCAGTTGTCCCGTGCCGTACAAGCTGGCCGAGTTGATCAGGAACGGCGGCAGCACCTCGGTATAGCCGTGCTCCCGCGTATGCACGTCGAGCATGAAGTTGATCAGCGCCCGCTCGAGCTGTGCGCCCAGATCCCAGTACACGGCAAACCGCGCGCCGGTGACTTTGGCCGCGCGCTCCAGATCGAGGATGCCCAGCTCCGCGCCCAGATCCCAGTGCGGCTTCGGCGTGAAATCGAATTCGGCGAGGCTGCCCCCAGCGGCGAACCTCCACGTTCTCGTCCGCGCTTTTTCCCACCGGCACGGACTCATGCGGAACGTTCGGAATTCCCGCCAGCAGGCGTTTGAAGGACTCCGTCCAGCGCGCTTGACCTTTTCATCCAGCGCCGTGATCCGGTCGCCCGCCTCGCGCACCTTCTGCTGGCGCTCCGCGTGTCCGCGCCCTCTCTGCGCAGCTTCGCGATCTCGGCGCTTTCTGCGTTGCGCTGCGCTTTCAGCTGCTCGGCTTCCGTCAAGACGGCCCGGCGCTGTGCATCCAGCTCACGAAATGCTTCGCGGTTCGAGTTCGAAGCCGCGGGTGGCCAGACGATCCGCGACCGCGTCCAGGTTGGAGCGGAACCAGCCTAAGTCGTGCATGCGCCTACGTGCGTTCCGCGATCGGCGTCCAGTTCCTGGCCCACGCGGCTTGCCCGTGTAATCGGCGCGGGGGCGGATCAGCCGGTTGTTCTGGTACTGCTCCAGAATATGGGCCGTCCAGCCCGACATCCGGCTTACCGCGAAGATCGGCGTGAACAGGTCGATCGGGATCCCCAGCGAGTAGTACGTCGACGCAGAATAGAAATCGACATTCGCGTTCAGCTTCTTCAGTTCCTTTACGGTCTGCTCGATATCGCGAGACGCCTCGTACAGCGCCAAGTGGCCCGTGCGGCGGCCGATTTCTTCGGAGAGCTGCTGCAGGTGCGTGGCGCGCGGATCCTCGGTGCGGTATACGCGATGGCCGAAGCCCGGAATCTTCTTCTTGTCGCCCAGCCGCTTGCGAACCGTCGCCAATGCCGTTTTCGAATCGCCGGCCTCCAGCAGCAGGCGGATGACGTCCTCGTTCGCGCCGCCGTGCAGCGGTCCTTTGAGCGCGCCGATCGCCGAGGTGACGGCCGAGTAGATATCGGACAGCGTTGCAGCCGTGACGCGCGCCGCAAAGGTCGAGGCATTCAATTCGTGGTCGGCATGCAGGATCAACGCGATGTCGAAGGCTCGCTCCATCACTTCGTCGGGCCGCTTGCCCGTCAGCGTGTACAGGAAGTTCGCGGCGAGTCCCAACTGCGGGTCGCCTTCGACCACGGGCAGCTTCTTGCGATGCCGGTCGTAGCTGGTGACGATCGTCGCGGTCTGCGACATCAGCTTATGCGCCTTCGTCAGATTCGCTTCCGCCGACATGTCCTTGCGCGAGCGGATCGTGCAGGCTCAGCATCGAGACCGCGGTCCGCAGGACGTCCATGGGGACGCCCTCGGGCACCGTCGCCAAAAAGGCCTCCACCTCGTTGGGGATGTGCCGGAACTTGACCAGGTTGGTCTTCAACTGCTCCAATTCCGCCTGGGTCGGCAGCTTGCCATGCCATAGCAGAAAGATCACCTCTTCGAAGGTGGCGTGCTCCGCCAGCGTATGGATGTCATACCCGTAATACGCAAGGATGCCTTCCGCGCCGTCGATATAACAAATCTTGGATTCGGTGGCGATGATGCCCTCAAGCCCCGCGCCAGTTGTCACTGCCATAGTTTTCTAGCTCCCCGCGATCTTGATTGTAACAACGGATGGTCCGTCCTCAAGCATATTGCGTGCCCACCCGTTCGAAGATTTCAAGAGTCTTTCGAACACCCTCCTCGAGCGAAGTTTCGGGCACCTCCTCCAGGTACTCCCGCAGACGCGCATCGTCCATGCGCTTGGCCACGGGCACCGCCGGACCGCCTGCGGTGATCAATTTCGCCGCGCCCGGTTTCACACGCTCCAGCAGCGGAGCAAAATCGTTCATCGCGAATAGCTGCCCGGCGAGGTTGAAGACGTGTGCGCCTTCTTTCGTCGACAACAGGCAGCGGACGAAAATCTCGGCCACATCTTCGACATACTGCATGTCCATCTGGCCGCCAATCCTTATGTGGAATGGTTCGCCGCGCGCCACGGCTCTGATTGCGAGCGTCGGGTCCGCGGTGAGGCCCAGGTCGCGGCCGAATCCGTAGACCGCCCAGGGCCGCAGGCCGACGCTGGAGATTTGATTCGTGGTGAAAAATACACGGGCATTGCCTTCATTGGCGGCCTTGTAGACTCCGTAATGCGTCGCCGGCAGCAGCGGATCGGATTCGTTGAGCTCGCGGTCTTCGTAAGCGTCTTCCGGCCCCCACACCGCCGATGAGCTCGCGTACACAATGCGTACCGGACGCCCCGCATCCCGAGCCGCTTCGAACACATTCAGCGTACCGATGACATTCACCAATCCGCCCACTACCGGATTCTGCTGGCAGAAGGGCATCAGGACCGCGGCGAGATGAACAATGTGAGTAATGCCTTCGTCCTTCACCAGCGCTTTCACGCGATCCGTGTCTTCGATACGTCCTTTCTCGACGCGAACCCGGGAGAGCGCGCCGGCATCGGCAAGCAGTTTCAAACGGCCGAGACTCGGGTCCAGATCGTAGATGAGCACGTCCAGTTTGCGATCAATCAGTTGTTTGACAATCCAGGAACCAATGCACCCATTAGCTCCAGTGACGAGAACACGCATAGCCGGAGAGTAACAAATTCAGCGCGTAGTGCGGACGCCGCCTGGTACTCGGCCACCTGCCGGATTGCTGAACCTGGCAGTAGGTAATGCCGGACTCGGCGCCGAATCGCCGGAAGGGACCGTAGGTAAACAGATTCTCCGCCGTCAGTTCTCCATCGCGGTACTCGTGGTGGCTGACTGCGACAGGGACCAGAACATGATGAGGGCTCATGTCGTAATCCACCTCCGCCTCGTCGCGCACGAGCGTAGTTGCTTCCCGGCGAACGGATTGAATCGTGATACGTACGACGCGGTAGTTGTCGCTTGCCACCCAGATTTCACCGGAGGCCCGGGCCTGAACGCGTCCCCTGTTTCCCCGAATTGTGAGTGCGCCTGGTCCCTTGTGTTGAACGCAGGTGAACACGGTGCAACGTTCCGCCTAATGATTGTTCAGTGCCACCGGAAAATTGGTAGAAGTCGTGGTGGCTGTGGTCGAACAGCAGAAGCAGTTGGCCGAAGTCCGTCACGGTTCCCACCAGGCCGTGCTTCTCGAAATTCTCCAGCAGCTTTCTGCGGGATGCGTCGTCGCCTGCTTGCAGGGTGCGCAGCAGAGCGGCGAGGCCGCGCTTGTTAGAAGTGATTTGGGCGCCGTCGACGGAGATCACTTGGCGAACCTCGCGATGGCGGGTGGATCCCCCACTGAAGTAAACGCATATTCAGACCGGATCTCCCGGTTCTGCCACACCGCCGCGGGCGCAGCGGTTTCGTTAGGAATTCGAGGCCGGAAGCGGCGTCGGTGAATTTTCTGGGCGCGCTGGCGCAGTGTCTCCTCGGCGATCAGATGAGGAGCCATCTGCTCGAATGCAGAAGCCTCTTCGGCTAGGCGCTGGAGCAGGGTCTCAATTTGAGCATCGGCACGGCAGGGCAGGGCGACCGTCATGGCGGCCAGGAAAGCTAACACCCGCACTCAGCCAGGATGCCATGGGTGGTGCGGTCCTGGTGTGACGCGCAGCATCGGGTAAAACATGCGGCAGTAAGCACACTCCCGTGATTCGGTGTTGAGGTCATGTGCGCGTGAACGGATTCAGACTTGCGCTTTTTCCATGCGTGGAAGCAATCGCGCAATATACATCTGCACCGCACACCTCAGCCCGTCGGCGGACGCCGGCCGGCTTGCCGGGACTAATCGAAGTGGGCCAGCATCCTAAAACCCGGACCCTGAAGCCCATGGGTTCGTTTCTTGCCGTCGCTCGCAAGTCACACTCGCCCAAGGATGTTCCACACACTTAACGACAATGCTTTTTGCTACGGAGAGGAATGGAGGCCGGAGCGTGACCGTCAGTAGCCTACTGGCGTCTTGGCTCATCGTACGATAGGAAAGATTATCCATGGACGAATCGTTCTCGACGACGAAGGTCTACTCCCTTCAACAACGATTGGGTGTGGAATGGCCATCAATCAGGAAGGCTCATGCCGACACGATTAGGAAACGGGAACGGCTTTCTGCTTTGTTTTCCAAGCGGTCGGCCTCTGACACTAGCGTAGTCGTCTTCGGATCGGTAGCCCGGTTTTGAAGTGACCTCGAAGAGCGATACCGATTGGATTCTGCTGGTCGACGGGTCGGCGACTCCAGAACACAAGAAACAGGAGACCGACGTAAGGCAGTTGCTGCTGTCGAAGAAGTTTATCGAGCCCGGACCGAGTGGCATCTTTGGCAAGTTCGTGGGCAGCCACGACCTTATCCACAGGATCGGCGGAGAGGATGACCTAAACTCGAATACGACCCGTCGCGTTCTCCTCCTGCTGGAGTCGCTCCCCCTCGGCGACCGTGCGGCTTATGATCGTGTTCGAAGACAGATACTGCGTAGGTACCTTGACGACGATAGAGGACTAACTCACGGCAGCGGCAGCGTTCGCATTCCTCGATTTCTCTTAAATGACTTGACAAGGTACTGGCGAACGGTGACCGTCGACTTCGTCTACAAGCAGGTCGCGGATCAAGACAAAAAGTGGGCTCTCAGGAACGCCAAGTTGCGAATGTCCAGGAAGCTGGTTTTTGCTGCTGGCCTTTTGCGCTGTTTCTTCTGCAATCTCGATGACTCTGCCGCGAACGCCAGGAACGCCCTTCAATCTCCCGCTCTTGAAGTCTCTCTCCTGCTTAAGTACCTGGAGGATCAATTCGAGATTTCGCCTCTGGACACGATTGCAAAAGCCTGCTTGGATCTGGATATCAGAGCCGAGACCGCGGCGAGCTTGTTCAAATCTTACAATCGATTTCTGGCGGTCCTCGACAACGATGAGAAGCGGGACGAGTTGGCACGTGCCCAAAGTCACGACGACCTTCGTAGTTCGAGCGCTTGGAAAGAAGTACGGGAACTCACGAAGCCGTTCCATCAGGCCCTCGTCAATCTTTTTTTGGGAGATGACGAGCGCCTGAAGACATTAACTATGGAATACGGGATCTTCTAGATGCGGCAGATTGGCTTTTCAACAGGTGCGATTGCACGAGGTGACTTTAGGCGGGCATTACGGCTCCTCGTTGCGCACGATCTGCACATCGTCGAACTGTCGGCCTTACGCGTCGAAGAATTGGAACCACTGGTGACGGCTTTGCCGGCGCTTGACTTAACGTCGTTCTCTTTCGTGAGTATTCATGCCCCAAGTCGGTTCGATAGGAACAACGAGTTAGCCATAGTTGAGAGTTTGAGCAGAATCGCCCCGGTTTTGCCAATAGTCGTGCATCCCGACGTCGGTTTTCACTCCAGAGCTGTGGATGCATTTCGACCGCAGACTCCTCATTGAAAACATGGACAAAAGAAAACCGATCGGGCGGACCGCGACAGAGCTAGAAACCGTTTTCAGGGTACTGCCCGGGGCGAGATTCTGCTTCGACGTAGGGCATGCGCGTCAAGTTGATCCGAGCATGACGGAATCGGTCTTACTTCTTCGTGAATTCGGGCATAGATTGGCGGAGGTTCATATCAGCGAAGTAAACACGTCGAGTCGGCACGACCCAATTTCCACGTCCGCGGTACGGGCATTTCAGTTAGTCTCGAGATACATACCCGAACATACGCCGATTGTGATCGAGTCGCTCATAGATGAGGGTCAGAGCGACATGCTCACTGAAATGAAGAGCGCCCGAGAGGCGCTTGAAAATCAGCTTACGTTCGCGGTCGGATAAGTGATACGGACGATGCCGGTGCCGTGCCGGGCTGCAAAGTACGCCCATGTCGCCGCTGCCCCGAGCCTTGGCACGGATGGTGATGGTGGTATGTCCGCCCGCCGTGCTCGTCGGCTGCGCGCTGATGCACCGTTCTGCTGAGGCTTCGCGGGGGCAAACAGGCTCGGCCGGCGGGTCTGGACGAATGAACGCGCTGATCGCCACATTGAGAGTCTCTGCCGGTGCGGCTAAGATGGGGAATTCGGGGCCACGCGATTCGATGTCGTGATCGAACGGGACGAAGGCGGCTATTATGTCGCTTCAGTCCCGCAGTATCCCGGTGTCGTGACGTACTGGATTTCGTCCGCATCCAACGAATCACGCTGCGGCATGAGTTGCCTCCCGCGCGTGATGGGATCGAAGGTCGTCGATGCGCTTACCAAGCAGGCTTCATCGGTTGAAGATCTGCAAAGTTGTTGTACGCTGGCCATTCCCAGGCTGCGGCCCTGGGGACGACTCTAATCTGACCGCCCAAACCCCGTTCGACACTAACCCACAGCCCAACCAACAACTTACACCCAGATGGCTTGACAGCCGTGCTCCCTTGAGTGAACGGCTTTGTAATACTCCGCTCGCCCGGGCCAATCGGCGGAATGCTCAGAAAACATCCCTCGAGGCAAAGCCGCCGTCGCCCAAAACGGCCCGCCAACACGGCCTCTCTGGCGAATTCTCGATCCGCCGGCGAGCTGGAGCCACGTGGAAGGAACGGTCAATCCAGAAGCATCCTAGAGGACTTGGGCAGGGCGTCCGCGGGGAAAACGTTGGTCGTCGAACATCATCCCATCCGAAAGGCATTCCAGAAGGAGAGAAGCCGAAAGCCGGGTGCCACGGATGGCCAGTTTCCCGCCGAGGAGGTCCGGATCAGCGACGATCCATTGAGCTAGGTACGAAACACCAAGGACGCCCAGAACTGGCTGCGGGAGCACCGCCTGGGAACTCCAGAGCCCCAGAAACGCCCCACAACGAAATTCTCCCGGAGGGGGAACGTGGCGCGCACGCACTCCTGGGTGCCCTGTCGCCAATCCTGCCGGCGCATGGACGGCGCGCGCCGATTACGATTCTTAACGGTCGCGGTGTAACCCTTGCCTGCTGATTCATCGCCCTTTACTGAGAATGAAGCTCTTGTCCTTTCTCGTCTTGACGGCATTGGCGGTGGCGCAAACGCCGGCTCCTAAGACTCAGTCGGGGCGTGTCATCGGCGCTGTAACAACCAAGGATCCGGCGGGTAAGCAGCTTACGGTCAAAACCGACGCGGGCGTAGAGTACACGGTTAACCTGTCCGAGAAGACAGGGTTTCTGCGCGTTGCCCCCGGCGAGACCGACCTGAAGAAGGCAACCAAGATTGCGCCCGACGACGTGAAGATTGGCGACCGGGTTATGGCGCGAGGGACGGTGGCCGAAGAGGAAAAATCTGTACCGGCGATTACGGTCATCGTCATGACGAAAGAGGATCTCGCGCAGAAACAGCAGCGGGAGCAAGCCGAGTGGCAAACGCGCGGCGCATCCGGCGTCGTGAAATCCGTGAATCCCGATTCCAAGGAGATCGTGATCTCCGGGCAGACCCGCGAGGGTGTAACGTCCCTGGTCACCGTCGCCGCTGCTGCGAGCGCCAAGATCCGGCGGTATGCGCCGGATTCGGTGCGGTTCGCCGATGCGCAGCCGGCCTCTCTCACGGATATACAACCAGGGGATCAGGCTCGTGTTCGCGGCGAGAAGAATGCTGATGGCACGCGAATCGACGCCGAAGATCTGGTCTTCGGAACCTTCCGTACGATCGCCGGCACCGTTCTATCGGTGGATGCAGCGAATAACGAAATTAAGATGAACGACCTGCAAACTAAGAAGCCGGTCACTATCAAACTGAACACGAACTCCCAGCTGAAGAAGCTGCCCCCCATGGCCGCGATGATGCTGGCCCGGCGGTTGAATCCCTCGTTCCAGGGAGGCGCAAGTGGTCCCGGTGGTGCATCGGGCGCTGGTGGTGGCGGGGGCTTCCGTCCCGGAGCGGCTGCGCCAGGGGCCGTGGCGGGTACGACTGACGCTGGAGGTGCGCGCCGTCCCGGAGGACAAGACGGCGCGCAAGCGGGCGTCGCGGCTGGGATTAACGACACAGCCCGGCGTGCCGGACCGGGCGGGGTTCCGGGTGGGCCGGGAGGTCCGCCGAATGGTGATCGTCCCCGCATGGGCGGCCCCGGCGGCGGGCAGCCCAATATCGAGCAAATGCTCGAGCGTATGCCTGCGTTCACACTCGCCGAAGTTCAGCCTGGCGAACCTCTGATCGTGTCCACCACAGCCCGGCCGGGTACCACCGCCGCTAATGCGATCACGGTATTGTCCGGGGTAGAGCCGATACTTCGCGCAGCGCCGGCGGGATCGGGCGTGAATCTCGGGTCGTGGAGTCTGGATCTGAACATGCCGGCCCAATGAAAAGCCACGGAAGCCCGTCCGGCTACAAACAACTGCATATCAATCAATAGGAAGTATATCTGTGAAGCGCTTGTGGATGATCTTGTGTTTACTGGTCTTAATCGCGGGAGCGGCGTTTGCGCAAGCGACGCTAGGTTCGCTGCGGGGGACGATTGCGGATGAAACCGGAGCGGTGATTCCGAACGCCAAGGTGACAGCCACCTCGCCGTCCCTCACCCGCACGGTCGCGAGCGGCGCCGACGGGACGTACGTCATCCCGGGGCTGCCGACTGGAGTCTATTCGATCAGCGCTGTTGCACCGGGATTGGCGCAGTTCCGGAACAATACCGTACAGGTGAACGCGGGCGGAACGGCAACCTTGAACATTCAGATGCGCGTGCAGATGGAAACCCAGCAAGTGACCGTGCAGGAAACCACCACGAACCAGGTCAGCACTGATCCTTCAAGTAACGCCGGCGCTCTGGTGCTACGTGGTGAGGACCTCGCCGCTTTGCCCGACGATCCCGACGACCTTGCGGAAGATCTCCAGGCGCTCGCGGGACCATCCGCCGGTCCTAACGGTTCGCAGATGTTCATTGACGGCTTTACCGGCGGCAGGCTGCCTCCGAAGGAATCCATCCGCGAAATCCGAATCAACCAGAATCCATTCTCGGCGGAGTACGATCGCCTCGGCTTCGGACGCATCGAGATCTTCACGAAGCCTGGCACTGATAAATTTCGGGGCCAAGCCAATATGAATTACAGCAACGGCATTTGGGACTCCCGCAATCCTTTCGCGACCAACAAAGCGCCATTTCAATATCGGAATTATGGCGGCAACCTGAGCGGTCCGATCACGAAGAAGTCTTCGTTCTTCATCGATTTCGAAAAGCGAGACATGGATGAGAATGCCGTCGTCCACGCCACGACTCTAGATCCGAACAATTTTGGTCTTCTGCCTATCGAGCAGGCCATTCTCACACCCATTCGTCGCACTACCTTCAGCCCGCGTGCGGATTATCAGCTGACCCCGAACATAACCTTGATGGGCCGCTACACGTTCACCAAGAGTTCGCAAAGCAACAGCGGGGTGGGCCAATTCGTCCTGCCCTCGAACGGGTACAACCAGGACTCCACTCAGCAGAGTCTGCAACTGACGGAAACTCAGATCATAGGCGCCAAGGTAGTCAATGAGACTCGCTTCCAGTATCTGCGGGATCGCGTCAGTTCGGCCGCTCTGAACAATGCCCCGCAGGTCGACGTGCTCGATGCGTTCGTGGGAGGAGGTTCGGCCATCGGTCTCGGCGGTTACAACAACGACAACCGTTACGAATTGCAGAACTACACCTCGATTACGCACAACACCCACACCATCCGGTTCGGGGCGCGATTGCGTGCGGTTCAACTCGACACTTCTTCCGTTACAAATTTCAATGGGACCTTCATCTTTGCCGGGGGGTATCCGGCTCCAGAACTGGATCCTAATAATCAGCCCACCGGGAACACTCTTCCCTCCATCACGTCGATCGAGGCGTTTCGCCGAACGCTCTTGTTTCAGAGCCTGGGTTACACGCCTGCGCAGATTCGAGCGCTGGGCGGCGAACCCACTCAGTTCACCATTGCCGGTGGACAGCCTGTCGCCAACGTGAACCAGGTGGACGTCGGAGTGTTCGCCCAAGACGACTGGCGGATCAAACCCAACTTCACCTTGAGCCTCGGTTTGCGCTACGAGACCCAGACCAACATCCATGACTGGACTGATTTCGCGCCGCGCATCGGCTTCGCGTGGGCGCCGGGCGCGAAAGGGAATCGGCCCGGTAAGACGGTGATCCGCGGCGGAGCAGGCGTATTTTACGACCGTTTCAGCGAAACTCTCACTCTCTCGTCCATCCGCTACAACGGGATCAATCAGCAGCAATTTACTCTCGCCGGTCCGGATATCAACTTCTATCCGAACGCACCCGATATCTCAACTCTGGTGGCGCAAGCCCGGCCGCAGACTACCCGCGAGGTCTATGCAGGTCTGAAGGCTCCGTACATCCTGCAAAGCGCGATCGGCATCGAGCGCCAGTTGCCATTGAGTTCCACGCTGGCGGTTACTTTTACGAATTCGCACGGACTGCACGAGTTGAACTCGCGGAATATCAATGCTCCCTTTCCGGGCACCACCGTGAGGCCGAATCCCAACGTCGGAATCCTCGACCTATATGAATCGACGGGTCTCTATAACCAACGGCAGTTGAACGCGAACATGAACACACGCATGTCTCGCAGCTTAACTCTGTTCGTCGGCTACGGTCTGAACTTCGCAAAGAGCACCCTGGACGGGCCAGGCAGTTTCCCCGTCAATCAGTACAACGTTGCCGCGGAGTATGGCCGTGCGGCGCAGGACATCCGCCACCGTTTCTTTCTGGGCGGGTCGATGGTGACGAAATGGAACCTCCGCTTTAGTCCGTTCATCACCGCGCACTCCGGCTCACCCTTCAACATCGTGACCGGCCGCGACAATAATGGCGATCTGGTGATCAACGATCGCCCATCGTTCGCCTCCTCCTCACAGATCGCCCAGCCGGGGATCGTCTCCACGCCGTGGGGCATATTCAATACGAGACCGGGGCCCACGGACGCACTCATCCCTCGAAACTACGGCACAGGACCGGGATTCTTCTCCGTCAACGTACGCCTGAGCAGAACGTTTGGATTCGGTCCGGAGCGTAATTCGGCCGCAGCGCCGCCACCCGGTGGTGATGCGGGGGGAGGAGGACCGCGCGGCGGAGGCGGCGGTGGTCGCGGTGGTCCGGGCGGCGGTGGAGGAATGCGCATGGGCGGGCGGAGGACGCGGCGGGATGGGTGGCATGTTTGGTGATGCCACCACCAGCAAGCGCTACAACATCGTGGCCAGTATCAACGCGCGCAATCTCTTTAACACGACGAATCTCGGACAGTACAACGGCAGCCTTAGCTCGACGTATTTTGGCCAGGCCACCGCGCTGGCAGGCGGCGGCTTCGGCGGCGATCGCGGCAATGCCGCCACTAACCGCCGTATCGACTTGAGTATCCGCTTTACTTTCTAACGGACAATCCGCGATCCCGGCGCCGCTCACGTCGGTGCCGGGTATCGCCAGCCTTCTCAGCACGCCTCATTTTAATTTGATGACTCCAGCCGCACTCCCCCGCTCGACACACTCATCTCCAGCCCCTCCATCCGGCGCATCTCGGCCGCGACGTTCCACTCCCGCAGCAAGCGCTCGATCTCAGCCGGTTCATGATCCTCCAGGAACTCGCGCGAGACCTGGGCGGCATAGACGTCGTCACCGGACCCAGCAGATATTTTCACGGAACCGGATGGAGTTTCGCTCAGCACCGCTCCCGGGAATTCCGTCTGAAAATAGCGCAGCAAGGCGGAGTGCCGCGACTGATCGCTCATTGCTGACCGGCGCTAGGTGCTGGCCCGCCGGTTCCACCGTTCGATTCCGACGGGCTTTGCGCATTGCCGGTCTCGGCGGATGCGCCGCTGCCCGCCACCGGACCCAATCCACCTGCCCCGCTCGAACTTCCCGTGCCGCTTGCGCCAGGCACGCGTGCCGAGTGACCCTCGTTGGCGCTGATACCGCCACCGCCCGTATCGCGATCGCTGGTCCCCACATTGGCTCCGCAGCCACCCAGTATCAGCGCGCTGGCTATCGCACAAACTACCGCCGCACGTGTCCTCATGCGTTGAGTTTACTTCAGGATCTTCAGAATGGCCACTAACTCGGCGCGGATCTTGTCGACTCCAGGCGTAGGCTTGGGAAACAATTCACCCTGCGCTACCGCTGCCGGGTTTACCGCTTCCGCTTTGGGCTTTTCGCGAACTTCCAGCCACTTGCGGGCGCCTTCAATGGTGTACCGCTTGGCATACAGCAGGTGCTTGATCTCGAGCACCAGTTCCACGTCTTTGCGGCGGAACAGGCGCTGCCCCTTGCCGGATTTCTTGGGGCCCAGCCCGGGAAATTGGCTTTCCCAGAATCGGAGGACGTAGGGCTTGACACCAGTGAGTCTACTGACTTCGCCGATGCGGAAATACAGCTTGTCCGGAATGTTTGGCTCTGCCGGCGTCGGGGCTGGTTCCGCCATCAAGATACCATTATTCTAATGGCGATTCTAGCCGGAATCCATCCCGTTCATGAAGCGCTGAAGGCGCGGCGGCCTTTAGACCGCGTGCTAGTGGCCCGCGGCGCCGGGGGTCCCAAGCTCCAGGAAATCATTGAACTTTGTCGCCAGCAGGGAATTTCGGTCCGGTTCGAACCCCGCGAAGCCCTCGACCGCGTGGCGTCCACCGGCACACATCAGGGACTGGTCGCGTTCGGCGCGGCCCGTGCTTACGCCGACCTCGATGACGTCATTGAGAGCGCTCACATGCTCGTGCTTTTGGATGGCGTGGAGGATCCGCACAACCTGGGAGCCGTAATCCGAACCGTGAATGCCGCGGGCGCCGATGCAGTGTTGATTCCTGACCGGCGGGCGGCGAGTTTGACGGACACCGTCGCCAAGGCTTCGGCGGGAGCCATTGAATATACGCCCGTTGTACGCATTGGCAATGTCAGCCAGAGTCTCGAGAAGTTGAAACAACGTGGATTTTGGATCTTTGGATTGGACGAGCGCGGCTCACAGCCTTACGACCAGTTGGAGTTTGCCGACCGTTCGGTGATGGTCCTCGGCGCGGAAGGTAAAGGGCTTCACGCACTCGTAAAGAAACACTGTGACATCCTCTTGCATATTCCCATGTCCGGCCAGATCGCGTCACTGAATGTTTCCGTGGCCGCCGGTGTCGTGCTTTTCGAGTGGCGCCGGCGATCTAAAATCGTAAACCGCTCGTAATGTCAGTTAGACATCATCTATTGCATGGCCTCCGAGTTTGTATTGATGGAACCCGATCGTCTCCTCGATGAATCCGGACTTGAAATTCTCCGCGCACTGCAGGATAACGCCCGCATCTCGTTTGCGGAACTGGGACGCAAGGTCGGGCTCTCCGCCCCGGCTATCGGCGATCGGGTCCGCAAAATGGAAGAGGCCGGAATTATCGCGGGATATCACGCCCGCGTCAATTCAGCAAAGATCGGCAATCCGGTTACGGCCTACGCACGGCTGCGCGTGGATCGAGAACACTTCCAGCGTATCATCGCCTTGGCGCGAGATCTTCCGGAGGTGCGCGAGTGCCACCACGCGGCGGGCGATGACGCATTTCTGTTAAAGCTAGTGGCCAGTTCGGAGGCTCGTCTGAATGATATATTGCAGGCGTTTCGCCGTTTTGGCGATGTCCACACTTTGATGATTCTCTCAACGCCGGTCGAGAAGTACTCGACATAGTAGAATTGAGCCTGTGTGGTTTCAAGCGATGGCACGACGGCCAATTCTGTTGCTCGCGCTCGTCTCGACGCTGGTGCTTCAAGCCCGTCAGCCGGTTCGAGTCCGGCATGCGATGGTCACAGCGCAGGAGCCGCTTGCGACAGACGTAGGCGTCGCCGTGTTGCAGGGCGGCGGAAATGCGGTGGATGCCGCCGTTGCCGTTGGATTTGCTCTCGCCGTAACTCATCCGTCGGCGGGAAACATTGGCGGGGGCGGGTTCATGCTTGCTCGATTCGCCGACGGCCGGAGCACATTTATCGATTTTCGGGAGGCTGCCCCAGGTATTGCATCCCGCGACATGTACGTGGACGCGGATGGGAAAACGACGCGGGACAGCATCGAGGGTTGGCGTGCGGCGGGTGTTCCAGGCAGCATTCGCGGGTTCGAGTTTGCGCAGAAAAAATACGGAAAGAAATCATGGGCCGAACTGGTCCGCCCGGCGATTGAATTAGCGAAGAATGGTTTCCCGGTCTCTTACGGTTTGGCGGAAGGTTTGCGTTCAAACACGCTGCTTCCGAAGTTCCCCGAATCGAAGCGCATCTTTCTCAAGGACGGTTCGTTCTATGAAATGGACGATGTTCTGAAGCAGCCCGAACTGGCCAACACACTGGAGCGGATCGCGCGTCTGGGCGCCGATGAATTCTATAAAGGCGAAACCGCCAAGACTCTGGCCGCGGAGATGGCCAGGAACGGCGGGCTGATCACGCTGGAAGACCTGGAGCAGTACCAGGCTGTAGAGCGGAAGCCACTAGAGGGAAACTACAAGGGTTATCACTTGATCGTCGCGCCTCCTCCAAGTTCCGGAGGCATCGGCATACTCCAGATGCTCGGCATGCTGGAGAACTCCGGTTACGAGAAGTCCGGTTCCGGTTCTGCGGCCTCCATCCACTACGTCGCCGAAACAATGCGGCGCTATTACGCCGACCGCAGCGAATACCTCGGCGATCCCGATTTCTATAAGGTGCCTGTCCGCGGTCTGTTAGATCCGGAGTACATCCACAAGCGTGCCGCCTCCATCGATCGCGATCACGCCACGCTCAGCGACCAACTCGGTCCGGGCCAGCCGTCAATGCAGGAAAGCACGGAAACCACGCATTATAACGTCGTGGATGCTGAAGGAAACTCGGTCGCCGTTACTTATACGCTGAACGGCGGATATGGCAATGGCGTTACGGTGCCTGGACTAGGATTCCTATTGAACAACGAGATGGACGATTTCGCAGCGAAGCCGGGCGAGCCGAATATGTTCGGACTCGTGCAGGGAGAATCGAACGCCATAGGGCCGCATAAACGGCCGCTCTCGTCGATGACCCCGGCGATTGTTACGCGCGACGGCAAGCTCGAGATGATCCTGGGCGCGCCGGGCGGTTCGCGTATCATCACGGCCGTCATGCAGGTCTTCTTGAATGTCGTCGACTTCGGAATGAATGTTCAGGACGCGGTTGATGCGCCGCGATTTCATCATCAATGGAAGCCCGATCGCCTCGAAGTCGAACGCGGAATTTCGCCTGACACCATCGCCCTGCTCAAGCAGCGCGGGCACATCATCGACGATCTGCGCTATGCCGTCATCGCTCGCGTCGAAGCCATACGGTCGAGTAACGGCCTGCTGGAAGGTGGCTCAGATGGGCGGGCAGTGGGCAAGGCAGCCGGGTATTGATTTGATGAATCACGTTCTTTCTACTCACTTGTTCGTAAATCATCGCCTCACCTCGGTCTGGTTGGATCGAATTTGGGATGCGGGCATACCGGCCGTCGAAATATTTTGCGCACGCCAGCACTTCGATTGGCGCGATGCTGGACAGATCCGCGAACTCGGCCACTGGTTCCGCGACTCGAAGTTGGAGCTGCATTCTCTTCACTCTCCGATGTATACCGATCACATCTGGGGGCGCTCGGGTCCGCAGTCCATTGTTACAATTACCGAGCCCACGAAGAGAAAGCGTATCGAGAGCGTCGACGAGATCAAGCGCGCAATCGAGGTCGCTGAGATCATTCCTTTCCGGTACCTGATCCAGCATATTGGCGTATCCGGCGAAGAGTATGATCAACGCAAGGTGGACGCTGCGTTCACCGGCATGGAGGAGTTGACCGTTTTTGCCCGCCAGCGCGGCGTAGAGATATTGGCGGAAAACACTCCGAACGGAATGTCCTCGGCTCACGAGCTGGTGCGGTTTACCGAGCAGACACACTTGAAGCTGAATTTCTGTTTCGACGTGGGTCACGCGCACATGAACGAAGGGGTCGAATCCGCTTACGGGATCATGAAGGATCGTATCCGCTCCACTCACCTCCATGACAATAATGGAAGCGAGGATCAACATCTCTTTCCCCTGGCGTCGACCAGCGGCGGCATCGACTGGCGGACGACGATGGACCTGCTCCGCTCGCGCCCGAATCAATATCCGCTGCTGCTTGAGCTGAGGGAGGTCCCCAGCATTGAGAACCCGATTGGCGTGGTTCGCGGCATCTTCGACCAGCTGGAGGAGTTGCCGGCGCCGGAGAACACGAACAGGCGGTAATGGAAACCACAGATACGAAGATAGCGGCGGCGCCGCGCATCACCATCGCGGACGCTCGAAACCATGTAGGACAGACGGTTGAGATCGCCGGATGGTTATACAATCTGCGCAAGTCCGGCAAGATCGTCTTTCCTCAACTGCGCGACGGCACAGGGATTATTCAGGGCGTAGCAGTGAAAAGCGCTGCTACCCGAGGAAACCTTTGAGCAGCTCAAGAACCTGACCCAGGAATCGTCCTTACGCGTCACCGGTAAGGTGCGTGAAGAGCAACGAGCACAGGGCGGCTACGAGCTGGATATCGAAAGCGCCCATGTTGAGCAGCGAGTGCCCGAATCGGCAGCTTACCCCATCACTCCCAAAGAACATGGCGTTGATTTCCTCATGGATCATCGCCACCTGTGGATCCGCAGCCGCCGCCAGCATGCCATTCTGCGCATCCGTCACGAGGTGATCAAGGGCATCCGCGATTACTTCGATTCTCACGGCTTCACTTTGGTGGACACGCCGATCTTCACGCCCGCCGCGTGCGAGGGAACCACCACGCTGTTCCCCGTGCAGTACTTCGAGGACGAGACGGTGTATCTGACGCAGTCCGGTCAGTTATACAACGAAGCCACGGCCATGGCTTTCGGAAAGGTGTACTGCTTCGGGCCGACGTTCCGCGCCGAGAAATCGAAGACCCGGCGTCATCTCACCGAGTTCTGGATGGTGGAACCCGAGATGGCGTATGCCACTCTCGAAGACGTCAAGCGTGTCGCGGAAGAGATGATCGTCTTCGTGGCGGGACGCGTCATCGAGAACCGGCGTACCGAACTCGAGATTTTGGAGCGCGACGTCAGCAAGCTGGAGGCGATCAAAGCGCCGTTTCACCGCATGAGCTACGACGATGCGGTAAAGAAGTTGCAAACCAAAGGCAGCGAGATCGAGTGGGGCGGCGATTTCGGCGGGGCCGATGAAACGCTGCTTACGGAGGACCTCGATCGCCCATTGATGGTGGACCGCTACCCCGCGCAGGTAAAGGCATTCTACTTTCAAACTGATCCGGACCGTCCAGAACTGGCGCTCGGCGTCGACGTAATTGCGCCCGAAGGGTATGGCGAAGTCATCGGCGGTGGCCAGCGCGTTCACGATTTGGATCTCCTGCTCAAGCGCTTGGAAGAACACAAGCTGCCGCGGGAGGCTTTCGAGTGGTATCTGGACCTCCGTAAGTACGGTTCGGTTCCGCACGCCGGATTCGGAATGGGAGTGGAGCGCTTCGTCGCATGGATGTGCGGGACCGAGCATATCCGCGAGACCATCGCTTTCCCGCGCATGCTGTATAGGACCCGGCCTTAACCCATGCGCCGGTCCAAAATCGCGATCATCGGCGCGCCGATGGATCTGGGTGCGGGGCGCAGGGGAGTGGACATGGGTCCCTCGGCATTGCGCGTCGCGAACCTGAACGAGAAACTCGTGTCCCTGGGCTACAGCGTAGAAGACCTCGGGAATATTAACGTGGTTCAGGCCGAGAGCGTTCGGGAAGGAACCACGTCTGCTCGCTACCTGCAAGAGATCGCGACTACCTGTACGAGGCTTGCCGAAATCGTTGAAACGGCGGTGGACAACGGCAAGTTCCCGATCGTGCTCGGCGGCGATCATTCGATCGCTGTGGGCACGGTCTCCGGTCTATCCAATCATTATCGCAAGCAGGGAGAGAAGATCGGGTTGGTATGGGTGGACGCACACGCCGACATGAACACGCCGGAAACCAGCCCTAGTGGCAACGTTCATGGTATGCCGCTGGCCTGCTGCATCGGCATGGGCCCCCCGGAGTTGACCAGCATCTACGGTTACGCTCCGAAGGTGGAAGCGCGCAACGTGGCCTTAATCTGCCTACGCTCCGTCGATGCCAACGAGCGCCGGAACGTTCAGAAGGCCGGCGTCCACGCCTACACGATGCGCGACATCGACGAGCGCGGGCTCCGCGCTATTATGCAGGAAGCTCTGGAGATCGTGAACGACGGTACGGAAGGCTTTCACCTTTCGTTCGACATGGATTCCGTAGAGCCGCAGGAAGCGCCCGGCGTAGGCACTCCGGTGAAGGGCGGTATGACGTACCGGGAAGCGCACTTGGCCATGGAAAATATCTGCGATTGCGATCGCATGCTGGGGCTCGAAGTCGTGGAAGTGAATCCCGTGATTGATGAGGCGAACCGCACCGCCATCCTTGCGGTGGAATTGGCGATGTCGGTGTTAGGCAAAAGAATTCTTTGATGACAAATCAACCGCAAAGCAAATTGCGAGTGGCGTTAGTGTATGGCGGCCGCAGCGGCGAACACGAGATTTCGATTCGGTCCGCCAAGTCGATCCTCGCGGCTCTCAATCCTGAAAAATACGACGTTACGGAATTCGTCATTTCGAAAGAGGGCCGTTGGCGGCCACATTCCATCTCGCCCGAGCCCGGCGGGAATCCCACCATCGACGTCGTCTTCCCCATCCTCCACGGTACTTTCGGCGAAGACGGAACCATACAGGGGCTGCTCGAGTTGGCAGAACTGCCGTACGTCAGCGCCGGCGTACTCGCGTCAGCGGTTTCGATGGATAAGGAGATGATGAAGCGGGTGTGCAAAGAACGCGGCTTGCCCATCGTGGAATACCTGATTCAGTATCGCGACAGCATTGAGGTGGACCGGATCTCTTCGCACCTTCCGTTTCCCGTCTTCGTGAAACCAGCGAACCTCGGGTCTTCCGTGGGTATCTCGAAGGCGCACAACTTCGCTGAGTTGGCGGTAGCTCTCCAGACCGCCGCCTTTTACGATCACAAGGTCATCGTGGAGCGAGGTGTTGAGGGCCGCGAATTTGAATGCTCCGTCATGGGCAACACGGATCCAGTTGCGGCGACGCCGTGCGAGATTCTCCCCTCCCGTGAGTTTTACGATTACGAGGACAAATATCTTCTGGACAAGGCTCAAACCGTACTGCCCGCCCGCCTCAGTGCGGAGCAGACGGATCACATGCGCTGGCTCGCGGTTCAATGCTACCGGGCGGTAGGTTGCGAGGTGATGGCACGTGTCGACTTCCTCATGGAGAGGGCCACGGGCCAGATCTTCATCAACGAAATAAACACCATTCCCGGATTTACCTCAATCAGCATGTTCCCGAAAATGTGGGAACATGCCGGCATCTCTTATCCGGACTTGCTCGACCGGCTGATTGGACTGGCCCTGGAGCGCGCTGAATCCCGCAAGCAGACGCGCTATTCGAGATAACGGTAACCTGCATAAAAGTGTTCCGTCCATCGATTTACATGCGTATACTTGCTCAGCCGGCGGCGCTCCTCATGAGTGCATGCCTGATCTGCGCGGGCGCCGAACCCCAGCCCCAACAAGTAGAGCGCGAACTCAAAAGATTCATCGACGCGTTCGCAGCGGTCGAAGCATCCTCGGCCGATTCCTTCAGCACCGAGCAGGCGTTCTATGCGGGCGCAATTCCGGCCATGTTGCGCAAGCTGGATCCTTTCTCGGCGTTTCTGGATCCCAGTCAATACGGGCAGTTGAAGGAAATGGAGAAGTCTGAGCGGAAAGGGTTCGGCAGCGTGGTATCGGTTCTTCCGGGCCGGGTGATCATTCTACAGACGTTGCCCGGTACGCCGTCGGCCAAAGCCGGACTCTCGGCTGGCGATGAGATCCTCATCATCAATAACATCCCCCTGAATCGCCTCACCTTTGACCAGTTGCTGCAGTTATTGACTGAAGCACGGCAGCATGAGGCGCGACTGGACGTGCGCAGACCCGGAAACGCCCGCCTGCTCCAGTTCACGCTTTCACCGGAGCTCATGGACGCGCCGAGCGTGGATCGTTCGTATCTCCTAAAGCCGGGCATCGGGTACGTTCGAGTGGCCAGCTTCGAGCCGAAGACCGGCGCTTTGCTGAAGTCGAGCATTGAAGCACTTGGCGGCACGGACCTGAAGGGTCTGGTCATCGATCTCCGCAATAATCCAGGCGGGGTGGTCCAGGCAGCGATGGAGGTCGCGGCACTGTTCCTGAAGCCGGGCCAAATCATTCTGAGCGTCCGAGGAAGGTCCACGCAAGACGATACCGGTGAAGGTGCCAGACAAGGTCGTACCCTACGGTTTTCCCGTCGCGATTCTCATCAATGGCAAGAGCGCAAGCGCTTCGGAAATCGTTACGGGCGCTCTGCAGGACCACGACCGCGCCACCATATTGGGCGAGCCGAGCTACGGGAAGGGGCTGGTGCAGAGCGTGTACAATCTCTCGCAGAACACTGCGCTGGCTCTGACCACTGCGTTCTACTACACGCCGAGCGGCCGTTCCATACAGAAACCGATCGCAGGCGGTCAGTTGGATCCGGTGAAGTTCGCGGGCAAGGGCGAGCACCGCACCGACTCCGGCCGTGTGGTTCAAGGCGGGGGTGGGATACAGCCCGATGAGATAGTGCTGCCGGAGCAAATGACGCGATTGCGGATGGCGCTGGAGGCCAGCGGATCCTTCACTTCGTTCGCGACGGAGTACGTGCAAAAGCATAAGATCGCGGAGAATTTCGAAATGACTTCGACGATTTTGGACGACTTCAAGGTGTATCTGTCGGAACACAACATCCAGCCCCCGGTCGGCGATTGGCTGACCGACCGGGCCTGGATTGAAAACCGCCTGAAACAGGAAATTGTGAACCTGGTCTTTGGCGTTGCTAAAGGCGACGAGGTGGAAGCGCAACGCGATGCCGTAATTCAACGCGCCGTCGCATCGCTGGCTCGAAAATAGGATTTTCGCCCCGACGGCTTGGTTGCCGACTGGGTCGGTGAGTAAAACCAACGCAGGCTAGCTTTTCATCGCCAGGCCGAATCACTGCCTGAGTCAGTGACAGTCGTTGTGCAATGGGTCAGGCGCAGGCGGGCCTGCAATGCAGGGAATCGCGCTTAGATATGTGTAAACGGCAAGAAGGTCGCGGTCAGTCATGTTGTGGTAGATCGGCCAGGGCATGATCTGCAGACGAGAGCCGTCGAATGGAGGCGGGATGCACTTCCGGTTGGGGGCACCGACACAGGTCGGATGGAGGTGATCCATGTCCACGCCTGTTCTGATGATCTGAACAAACTGCGCAAATGTGTGGCCTCCCTCGGGTAATCCGGTCTTGTCCGGCGTCAGATTGCGCGAGATGATGTGTGGAAACGGACCCGGCCCTGGAAATGGACCAAAGTCCCTTCCGCCCCCGAGGTAGGTGTCCGGATTGATCTTGGTAGGGTGCTGGCCGAAGTAAGGATTTCCACCCATGACAAATTCGGTCTCGGGCGCCTTGCTGTGGCAGCCATTGCAGTCGGCTTGCGCGTTTACGATGTAACTGCCGAGCCCAACCAGCGCCCGATTTTTGCCTGCCAGATTTAGGCGCACAGGCGTTATCGCGAAACCCTGCTGGATCTTTGATTGTTCGCTATCGCCATCGTTCTCGCCATCGTCCGCGTGCAGTTGTGGCGACCTGAGCAATATTCCTCCTGCGGCGATCAAAGCAAGCCCCGCGCCTGCTCCCATCATCGATTTGAAAACTGAATTGGTGTCATGACAAGTCTCCTGGCGCCCGGTCCTTCGTGTGATTTCCGAGCAGGTGAAAGTGTACACCGCACTAACTCCCAATTCAAGGGTGATTCCGGTTGCAGCCGAGTTAGACGGCCGAAGTACTGATGGCGCAATCCTCTTCAAGGGAAAGAGCGCCAGCGCGTCGGGCCTTTACGAGTGAGTCACCTTGTCTTCCGGACGAGCATGGAGTCGTGTTCCGCGCTCAAGCTAATCGACTTTCACCCTCTGGAAGAAGACATCCTGCTGCGGATGAGTTTGGCCCGAGATAGGGTCGAGCGTGTTCAATGGTTCAGTTATCTTATTGCGCGCGTCGCCCCAAGCGACATAGATCGATGCATTGGATGTGGTGACGCTTTGGTACTCACCAAGGCTGTAACATACTGCGATCTGTCGGTCGAAGTTTGTCGCTGCAAATAGAGGCGCATTACTCAACGGAATGTTGGTTGGCGGCAGGTGGAAGGACGTTTCCGTGATGCGCACCATCCCCTCGGCGGGGAATGTTTCGCCCTCTTCGTCCGAGTTCGCCAGGTCCAGATCGATGGATGAGTCGACGTGTTGAGTGTAGTAGGAGATGTGCACGTTATTCGAATCCTTGTCGATGGCCAGGGACGGCAGCACGTGGTGCTTGTCTGTGCTGACCGCCGGATTCACACGGCCCTGCGGACTCCACGTTTTGCCGCCGTCATTTGACCGAATAAATAACACGTTGGATCCCGCCGTGCTGCCATATGAAGGATTGGCAGAATTATTCCACGCCAGGTAGACGGTGCCATTACGGGCTGCTGCCGCCGGCTGCAATATCATCCGAGAGGCGTTGACGTATCTCGGAAGGTCAAACATGCCCGGACCTGCGTTCAAGCTTCCGTGAATCGTAAGACGGAGATTACGACCGCCGCAATCCGTTAACTCGCCCGGCTGAGTGACCGGCAGGACGGTGGGACCCGGCGCGCCCGGAACGTTGAAAGTCGCGAAATGGAAGGTCTCGCCGGCGTCGTCGGACACCATCATCTGGATGAAGTCCTGGGCCGAATTACTGAATCGGAGAAAGGGCACGTACAGGGTTCCTTTGCTGCTATCCACGACGGGATTTGTGAACTGCAGGCAATTTTGAGGATTGGCGGGAGTCGTGTCTCCCGTCGGGACAAAGATTGTCTTCGCTGTCCAGGTGGTTCCGCCGTCTATCGAGCGCCCGAAGCGGAGCTCGCAAGCGGCCCGTTGAAAACTGGTCCACGTCACGTATACGTTGTCGCGGCTCTTGTCCGCCGGATTCGGACCCACGGCCAGCCATTCCTTATCGGCGCCATCATCCTGCTGCAAGATGGCTCCTGTGCTCCAACTGGCGCCGCCGTCATGAGATGCGTTGACCTGGACCGTGACTCGCCCCAGGGAATTGGCCGCCAGGGTGGCGTAGTAGAACACCCCGTGCCGGTCAACGCCAACCGAAGGATCGCCGAAAGTCATTGTCGAATTTTGCGAGGAAGGGAGAAAAGCATTCTTCCAACTCCGGCCACCGTCGTTTGACGCCGCGACACCCGATAGCTGAACGCGATCGACGATCAGACCGGGTCCGGATAAATTGGGGCTGATGTGTATGCCCGCCGAATTGTTATAGCCGGCGACGACGTTCTTGCCGGAGGCGGCCATAGAAACCTCGCTTTGCGTAGCGCGAACAAAGGGGCGGAAGCCGATGAACTGCTGAACGTAATCGTCCGAGGGGAAGTTGACCTGGACGTTGTTGCCGCGCATCTCCATCTCCGGATCCACGTCGAGGTGAGTTACTGGATTGGACAGTTCAGACAGCGTCACGGTCTTACCGAGGACCTCATCTATGAGAATCCTCATGCCCGAGCGGACATCCTGGTCCACGCCGAGTTTGTTGACCACGGTGGTAAGCGGGACTTGGGCCCGCAGACTAGGGGCCGTCGCCAAACTCGATAATCCCAGGATCACGGCGGATGAAGCAGCCAAATGTCGCATCATAATTCTCCTAAATCCGAGGTTCTTTAGTCGAAACTCTCAGGATTAAGCGATTGTACACCTAATGTATTATGTTTGCGGGTGCGGGAAATCGCACTGGTCAGTGATCCCCTGAAAATTGCGGGCCGTTCCAAGCAGCGCTACCAAAGCGGGCGTATCGTGTTGGGCGGGGCGTTATTCCGGCGGACGTTTGGAGAGCGGAGTCGGAAGTCGGGAGGCGCGGGCAGTCTCAACACAGCCAAGTGCCGACTGCCCACAGCAATTAATATACTGATTACTTATTAAATCGCTCGGCGATGGCGTTCCAGTTGAGAACGTTCCACCAGGCGGCTAAGTAGTCTGCGCGGCGGTTCTGATATTTAAGATAGTAGGCGTGCTCCCAAACATCGACGCCCATGATCGGATGCAATCCTTCCATCAGCGGACTGTCCTGGTTCGGGGTCGAAGTAATCTCGAGCCCTCCGCCTTTTTTCACCAGCCAAGCCCATCCGGATCCAAAGCGGCCCAGGCCCGCGGCGTTTAACTTTTCCTTGAAGGTATCAAAGCTTCCGAACGTGGACTTGATCGCGTCGGCAGCCTGTCCGCTGGGCGCGCCGCCGGAGTGCGGGCCCATGATCTGCCAGAACATGGAATGATTGGCGTGACCGCCGCCATTGTTCCGGACCGCGGTCCGGATATTCTCGGGGACTGCGCTCAGGTTATTCGCGAGCAGTTCCTCAATCGGCTTGTTGGCCAGATCCGGTGCGGATTCCAGCGCCTTATTCAGATTCGTCACGTATGTAGCGTGGTGCTTGCCGTGATGAATCTCCATGGTCATCTTATCGATGTGCGGCTCCAACGCATCGGGTGCGTACGGTAGCGGTGGTAAGGTAAACGGCATTTAGCTCCTCTTCTTAACTAGGATGCACCAGCCGTCGAGGAGTGTGCCACCTTTTCGGATGTAGAGGATGCCGAGAATTTCGTTCCGCACTGGGGACAGAAGATATCAGAGATCTCTTCGGACTCGAAGTGGAGCGCGCAAAGCGGACATTCCACCATATTCATGATTTCCCTCTCAGGAACACATCTATAGCCTGGGCTGCCTTGCGGCCTTCGGCGATGGCCCAGACAATCAACGATTGGCCCCGGCGCGCGTCGCCTGCGGCGAAAACGCCGGAAACCGACGACATGTAATTCTCATCCGTCGCAACGTTGCCGCGCCGGTCGTGAGCGACTCCGAGCGCATCGAGCATACCGCTTCGCACCGGACCCGTGAACCCCATGGCGAGCAGCACCAGATCGACGTCCAGTGAAAATTCGGTACCCGGAATCGGCTCAAAGCGGGGAGCCGGTCCTACGCGCACGGCGTGCAGCTGTTTGACGTTGCCGTGCTCATCGCCGGTGAAGCGCGTGGTCGCGACGCTCCAGTCCCGCACACCGCCTTCCTCATGGGAGCTCTCGACGCGCAGTTGCAGCGGCCACAAGGGCCAGGGTGTTGTCTCCGAACGCTGCGGCGGCGGCATGGGCAGAATCTCGAATTGAGTGACGCACTCGGCGCGCTGACGGTGGGACGTGCCGAGACAGTCGGCGCCGGTATCACCGCCTCCGATGATGACGACACGCTTGCCCGTTGCCAGAATCGCAGAATCGTTATCGACACGGTCGCCCGCCACACGGCGGTTTTGCTGCGGCAAGAAGTCCATGGCGAAATGAATTCCCTTCAGTTCGCGGCCGGGCACGTTGAGATCGCGCGGCTGCTCGGCGCCCGCGGCGACCAGGATGGCATCGAAGCTCGCCGCGCAACTGCTCGATCGTAAGATCCTGTCCCACGTGCGTGTTCGGTTCTGAATTCGACGCCTTCAGCGGACATCTGATCGATACGGCGGTCAATCAGATGTTTCTCCATTTTGAAATCAGGGATGCCGTAGCGGAGCAGTCCGCCGATACGGTCGTTCCTCTCGAAAACGGTTACCGAATGGCCGGCGCGCGCGAGTTGTTGCGCCGCGGCGAGTCCGGCGGGTCCGGATCCGACGACGGCGACTCGCTTTCCGGTGCGGAAGCGCGGCGGCTCCGGCTGAATCCAGCCCTGGCGAAATGCGTGATCGATGATGTGCTTCTCGATCACCTTGATCGTAACCGGCGGCTCATTGATCCCGAGCACGCAGGCCGCCTCGCATGGAGCAGGGCAAAGCCTTCCTGTGAATTCCGGGAAGTTGTTGGTGGCGTGCAGCGCGCGGATGGCCTCCCGCCAGCGATTCCGGTAGACCAGATCGTTCCAGTCCGGGATCACGTTATTCAGCGGGCAGCCGGTGTGACAGAACGGAACGCCGCAATCCATGCAGCGCGCGCCCTGCGTCTGCACTTGCTCCACCGGCATGTCGTGATAGATCTCGAACCAGTCGTTGATGCGCTCGGCGACGGGCCGCCGCTCGGGCAGCTCGCGCGTGTATTCGAGGAAACCGGTAACCTTACCCATGGGCCACTCCGGAACTGGTTAGCGGCGGAGGAGCAGTTAGCGGCGGAGGAGCGGTCGGTGGCCGGTGTTCAGTGGTCAGTTTCGATCTGGGGATTCCCAACACTCGCTTGTACTCGTGGGGGAAGACCTTCACGAATTGGGGAATCTTTGTTTCGAAGTTCTCGAGCACCCACTGGGCGCGCGGACTTCCGGTCTCCTCGAGGTGCCGGACGATCAGATCGCGGACCAGTTGAATGTCCTTGGGATCTGTCCAGCGGATTCGAGATCGACGCTTGCGCGATTGCACATCGTGGTGGAGAACTCGCCCGTTTCATCGAGCACGTAGGCGAAGCCGCCGGTCATGCCCGCGGCGAAATTGCGGCCCGCGCGGCCGAGGACGACCACGAGACCTTTGGTCATGTACTCACAGCCGTGATCGCCGACGCCTTCCACGACTGCGGTCGCGCCGGAGTTGCGAACCGCGAATCGCTCCCCGCCCATACCGTTGAAGAAGGCTTCGCCGCTGGTGGCCCCGTACAGGCACACATTTCCGACGATGATGTTCTCTTCCGGCTGGAAGGTGGACGCACGCGGCGTGTAGACCACCAGCTTTCCACCGGACAGCCCCTTGCCGACGTAATCGTTGGCATCGCCTTCCAGCACTAGCGTGACGCCGCGCGTCAGGAAGGCTCCGAAGCTTTGCCCGGCGGACCCGGTGAAGTTGAACTTGATGGTGTCCGGCGGCGAGCCCTTGCGATCCGTAGCGGCGCGCGATCTCTCCGCTCAGCATCGCACCCACGGTGCGATGGACGTTGCGGATGGGCAGCTTGAACTCCACGGGCGTACGATTCTCCAGCGCTTCCTTGGCGTGATCGATCAGCTTGTAGTCCAGCGCCTGGTCGAGCCCGTGATCCTGACCGATGATGCAGCGCCGGCCCACGCGGCCCGGCACCTGCGGATTGTGCAGAATCGCCGAGAGATCGATGCCGCGCGCCTTCCAGTGCTCGACGGCCTGCGCGTCCCTCCAGCATGTCGACCCGGCCGATCATTTCGTCCATGCGTGCGGAAGCCCATGCGCGCCATCCACTGGCGGACTTCTTCGGCGATGTAGAAGAAGAAATTGATGACGTTCTCCGGCGTGCCCTGGAACTTCGCGCGGAGCACTCGGATCCTGAGTCGCGATGCCGACCGGGCAAGTATTCAGGTGGCACTTGCGCATCATGATGCAGCCCATGGCGACCAGCGGAGTGGTGGAGAAGCCGAACTCCTCGGCGCCCAGCAGAGCGGCGACGACCACGTCGCGGCCGGTCTGCAGTTTGCCGTCGGTCTGCACGCGAATGCGGCTGCGCAGGTCATTCAGTACCAGCACCTGCTGGGTTTCGGCGAGGCCGAGTTCCCAGGGAGTGCCGGCGTGTTTGATGGAAGTGAGAGGGCTGGCGCCGGTTCCGCCATCGTGGCCCGAGATGAGCACCAGATCGGCATGAGCCTTGGCCACGCCCGCGGCTACCGTGCCCACGCCGACTTCGGAAACCAGCTTGACCGAGATCCGCGCCTTCGGATTTACGTTCTTCAGATCGTAGATCAGCTGCGCCAGATCCTCGATGGAGTAGATATCATGATGCGGCGGCGGCGAGATCAACTGCACGCCCGCGATGGAGTGGCGAATGCGCGCGATCACCTCGTCCACTTTATGGCCGGGCAACTGGCCGCCTTCGCCGGGCTTGGCGCCCTGCGCGACTTTGATCTGCAACTCGTCCGCATTCACCAGATAATGGGCGGTGACGCCGAACCGGGCGCTGGCCACCTGCTTGATGGCGCTGCGGCGGTTATCGCCGAAACGCTCCTCGTCCTCGCCGCCCTCGCCCGTGTTGGAACGGCCGCCAATGCGTATTCATCGCGATGGCCAGCGTCTCGTGAGCCTCTTTGCTGATGGAGCCGAAAGACATGGCGCCCGTGGCAAAACGCTTCACGATCTCCGTCGCGGGCTCCACTTCATCGATCGAGATCGGATGGCGACGCGGTGCGGATATCGAGCAGCCCGCGGATGGTGCAGAGCTGCTTGGACTCGTTGTCCATCAACTCCGTAAATTCCTGAAACGTCTCGAAGCTGTTTTGACGGACAGCATGCTGGAGCTTGCCCACAGTCATCGGATTCAGGCGATGATACTCGCCGTTCACACGGTAGTGGTAGTTGCCGCCCATGTCGAGTTCCAGCTCGGATTCGCTCACCGGGCGGAAGGCGTGAGCATGCTTCATCCGAGCCTCTTCGGCGAGCACGTCGAGACCGACGCCTTCGATGTTCGACGGAGTTCCGGTGAAGTATTTGTCCACCAGCGATTTGTTCAGGCCGATGGCTTCGAAAATCTGCGCGCCGCGATAGCTTTGCAGCGTGGAGATGCCCATCTTGGAGAAGACTTTCAACAGACCTTTGTTGATGGCCTTCTTGTAGTTTTTCAGGGCCGATTCGATCGTGGCGCCTTCCGGCAGCATGCCGCGGTGCGCGATGTCTTCGAGAGTCTCGATGGCGAGGTACGGATTTACAGCGCTGGCGCCGTAGCCGATCAGCAGAGAGAAATGCATCACTTCGCGCGGCTCGCCGGATTCGATGATCAAGGCCACCTGTGTGCGGGTTCCTTCGCGGATCAGATGATTGTGCACCGCCGTCAGCGCCAGCAGGCTGGGGATGGGCGCGTACTCGTCGTCCATGCCGCGGTCGGAAAGGATCAACAGCGTGTAGCCGGACTTGATGGCCAGCGATGCGCGGCGGCACAGACCGTCGAGCGCCCGCTCCAGAGCACGCCCGCCCTCGTCGACGCGGAACAGCATCGGGAGCGTGGTGGCCAGGAAATCGCCCCAACTGAAGCGCCGCAGCTTTTCAAGATCCCAGTTGGTGAGTATGGGATGCGGCAGCTTCAGCGTGTGGCAGTGCTGCGGAGTCTCGTCGAGGATGTTGCGCTCGGTTCCGATGTAGCTGGTGAGCGACATCACGAGCTCTTCGCGAATCGGGTCGATCGCGGGATTGGTTACCTGCGCGAACAACTGCTTGAAGTAGTGAAACAGCGGCTGCGGCTGGTCGGACAGACAGGCCAGCGGCGTGTCGGTGCCCATGGATCCGATCGGCTCTTCGCCGTTGGCGGCCATGGGCAGCATCAGCATCCGCAGATCTTCCTCGGTATAGCCAAAAGCTCGCTGACGGCAGAGAATCGTCTCGTGATCGGAGCCAATGACGCGCGAGGGCGCCGGGATCTGATCCAGAGTGACCTGATTCTCTTTCAGCCACTCGCCATAGGGCTGGCGGGAGGCGAGCCGCGCCTTCAATTCTTCGTCGGGAATGATGCGGCCTTCCTCCAGGTCGGCCAGCAACATGCGGCCCGGCTGAAGGCGGCCTTTGCTCTTGATGTCTTCCGGGCGCACCTGGCAGCACGCCGGTTTCCGAGGCCATGATCAGCAGGCCATCGTGAGTTTCGAGATAGCGCGCCGGACGCAGGCCGTTGCGATCGAGCGTGGCGCCGATGACGCGGCCATCGGTGAAGGCGACAGCCGCGGGTCCGTCCCAGGGCTCCATCAGCGACGCGTGATATTCGTAAAACGCGCGCTTGTCGGGCGGCATGGTGGTGTCGGCGTCCCACGCTTCGGGAATCAGCATCGCCATCACATGCGGAAGGCTGCGCCCGGCCAGGGTCAGCAGTTCGACGGCGTTATCGAGTGACGCCGAGTCGCTCTGCTCCGGCCGGATCAGCGGGAAGATCTTCTGAATCTCGGGAAACTTCGAGGAGGCGAGCACGCTCTGCCGCGCGAGCATCCAGTTCACATTGCCGCGAATGGTATTGATCTCGCCGTTGTGGCAGATGTAGCGGTAGGGATGCGCGAGCGGCCAGGTGGGAAATGTGTTCGTCGAAAAGCGCTGATGCACCAGGGCCAGGGCGCTGATGCAATCCGGGTCGGACAGCTCGCCGTAGAAGTTGGCGATCTGCGGGGCCAGCAGCAGGCCTTTATAGATGATCACGCGCGAGGACAGCGACGGCACGTAGAAGAACGACTTGTCGCGGATTTCGGACTGCCAGAATTTCGAGCTTCCGCGCGTTTGCGAACCACATACAGGCGGCGCTCGAATTCGTCCTGACTCATTCCCGCCGAAGCGCGGATGAAAATCTGTTCGATGTAGGGCTGCGTTGCGCGAGCCTGACGGCCGATCGCGTCCGAGTTCACCGGCGTATCGCGCCAGCCGAGAACGCTCAATCCTTCTTCACGGGCGATGCGCTCCAGAATTCCTTCGCACAGCAGTCGCTGCTGCGGCTCCACCGGCAGAAACACCATGCCCACGCCGTACTGCCCGCGTTCCGGCAGCGTGAACCCGAGCTTCGGCGCACACGCGTGCGAAGAACTCGTGCGGGATCTGGATCAGGATGCCGGCGCCGTCGCCCGTCTCCGGGTCGCAGCCGCAAGCCCCGCGGTGCGTGAGATTGATCAGGATCCGCAGACCCTTCTGGATAATGTCGTGCGAACTGACGACCTTTGATATTGGCGACAAACCCAATTCCGCAGGCGTCGTGTTCTAGAGAGGGATGATAAAGACCCTGAGCGGGTGGGGGTCCATGAGAGGGATCGACTTGATTCATGGCTTTTTATTTCAAAGGGATTTTACAAGCACACGGACAGGGTGCGGTATGGGTCAGTATAGCAACCGATCGCAATATTATGCAAATCAAAACAAGCGCATACGTTGTATCGGTTTTTCTTATGGTAAAGTAGTTTTGGTGTCGTTCGACAATTGCAAGCTTTTCAAGGATATAGCCCACTCACGAAGTGTCAGCCGCGGGGCGGAGCATGAATCATTTAAGCCAGTCCGCAGCCAGCCAGCACCTGCAGGATTTGGAGCGGCAACTCGATATGAGATTGCTGGACCGTTCGACGCGGCCTCTGAATGTGACCGAGGCGGGGCGTTTGTATCTGGATTTTTGCAGAGACGTGCTCCGGCGGCGCGAAGATTTTCAAGCCGCGTTGGACCAGCTCAGGTATCAGGTGGAGGGCACCGTTCGGGTGGCTTCAATCTACTCCGTGGGGCTGTCGGAAATGGCGGAACTGGAGCACGGCTTTTCACGGCGGCACCCCGAAGCGACTTTGCAGGTGGAATACTTGCGTCCGGAGAAGGTGTACGAAGCCGTACTGGCGGACCGAGCCGACCTGGGGCTGGTCAGCTATCCGGAATCGAAACGCGACATCACCGCTATTCCCTGGCGGCGGGAAGAGATGGTAGTGGTTGCGTCTCCCTGCCACCCGCTGGCCGCGCAGCAATCCGCTGCGACCCGAGGCGCTCAAGGGCGTCGATTTCGTAGGTTTCGACGACGACCTGCCCGATCCAGCAGGCGGTCAGACGGTTTTTCGAGGAGCATGACGTTCAGGTGAAGCTGGTCCTGCATTTCGACAATCTGCAATCGATCAAAGAGGCCGTGATGCACCGGGTGGGGGTGAGCATCATGCCATTGCGGGTGATTCAGGCGGAATAGGCGCAGGGACGGCTGGTGGCGGTGGCGCTTGGCGGGTACGCCGCTATATCGACCGCTCGGCATTATCCATCGTAAGAAAAAGCGGTTCAATCGGCCGGGCGAGGCTTTTCTAAGAATGCTGCAGGAGAACCCGGCTCCGGTGCTCGTGGGAATTGAGTAGCCCGGAGCTTGGGTTTGTTTCGTATTCGCCTTGGATCGCCAGCCTGCTTGGAGTCACCGATTCTCCATGCTTGATTCGTAGCGGCCCGGCATCTAATTCCACGGCCGTATGTATCTCTGGCTGTGTTTTGTTTGTCGTCACCTGACCGGAATTTTATGGGGTGTGACCGTCACTGCCGGCTAGCTGCCGGACCACTGCTCGCTATGGTCCGCGCTGACCGACCAGGTCTGTTGCGGCTCAGTCACATCGAAGTACGACCAGGGGCCAGGAATCCAGGGATATCTTGTCGATAACAGCCTCATCCACTTCCACGCCGAGTCCGGGCGATCGGGGTAAGATCAGGTCACCGTGATCGATGTCGAGGGGATCCTTCAGAATCTCGGCGGCCAGCGGGAAGGGATACATGCCGGCCCTCGAAGGGGTCGAATAGCACGGAAATTCGAGCCATTCCACTAGCGACTCGGGCCAGCAGATCCCGAGTTGCGCGGCCGCAACCACTTCGAGCGCCGTCCCCCAACTGTGAAAGGCAAAACGGAGACCCTGCGAGGAAATAGCAGGTAGGATGCGCCGCGCCGTGGGATATCCGCCTTGGCAGACGATATCCATCTGCACGTAGTCGACGCTGGAATTCAGAATCAAATCCAGGAATCGCGACTCGCTCGGTTCGTGCTCGCCACTGGCCAGGGGAACATAATCGAGCTGCTTGAGACGGAGATAGGCTTCGTGATCGTCGGGCGGTAACGGCTCTTCGAGCCAGGCGATACGATACTCCGCCAGTTGCTCCGCGATGGAATCGACAGTGGATCGAATATAATTGCGATCTCCCATGCGCCACCAGGTGTGCGCATCGATCATGAGATCGAAATCCGGACCCACGGCCTCGCGCATCAGCCGGACGGTTTCGACGTCCTGCTCCGGTCCGATGCCGGATCGCATCTTGTAGGCACGGAAACCCAAATCCGCGATGGCGCGCGCCTCCTCGGCATATTTCTCAGGCGGCATATACATCCCGGCCGAGCCATACAAATGGATACGATCCCGAACGCGGCCGCCGATCAATTCCGAGACGGGCAAGCCGAGCGACTTACCCAATGCATCGTACAAAGCAATTTCGACGGAGCAGTAGACTCTGGCAATGCTCCGGATCTTTTCCGGGACCGGCCAGGAAGGGGACGCGGAGAGCGTCCGGATCCGCCAGAGTGCGTCCCGTGAGAAACGGAGCGATCACATCATCGATCGCCGATTTAGCCTTCGGACTGCCCTGACCGGGAGCATATCCGACCAGCCCGGAGGCGGTTTCGACCCGAATGAGCATGGCATCGCGCTTCAGAATCGTGCGCTCGCCGCCATAGTAGGCGAACTTCAGAGGTTCGGGGAAAGGATAGGAGAGAAGGAAGGATCGGACGCTGGTGATGCGCATTGTCGCTAAGCTAGTCAGCTTATCAGCATCTGGCTGGAGACAAAAAAAGCCGGGTGCTGGTCGGGCACCCGGCTGAGGAGCACCCACCGGCAGCTCGGAGGTTGCGGCCGGTGGTTGTGGAGGAGCGAATATTCTTTAGGCCAGGAGCCCGCCATGACCGAGGCAGGCAACTTCCCAACCCGTAACCCGATACCTCGCCAGCAAAGGCGGCAGAATCAAATCGACCACGTTCGGTTTCGCCGAACGGAAACATCCAGGGGCCGAGACAATCGGAGTATCGTCTTTGTAACTCAGCATCAACAAATTTCCCGGTTCCACAGGAGCGAGGAAACGTTCCATGTGACATCCCACTTTCGCCATCGCCCGCCCAATCACGTCCTCGGGCCCGGCGGGCGCAGTGGTGGAGGCGATCAGCATCAAGGTCGGCTTGGAGCGGTGCAGATGCAGTAGAGCTCGAGTGACGGACAATTCATCCTCCGTGACCGCCAGCGCGAAATTCGCGGTCACGTTACAGCGTTCCAGGCGCTGCCGCGTAATGTTCTCAAACAACTGCCGCGCGCGCTCCCCGTTTACCGGGTCGGCGTACAGAACTCCCACTGACGGGCGCCGGATCGGCCGCGCCTGAAGAATGGGTCCTCTTTCTTTTAATATTGAGATTACCGCTTCCAGTTGTTCTTGTGCAATAGCAAATGGCGCGCTTTTTACGGTCGCGATGCGTTGACCCGCTCTTGCGTAGCTGAAATTCACCGCTGTCGCGATCGCAATGCTGGAGGCACAATTGATCTGCCGAAGCAAATCGTCGTCCACCAGCATGCAGCAGTCTTCGGTTGCGACCAGATTCGCGCGTCCGCCCGCCGCCAGTTTGATCTCGAGGCAGCCGCAGCCCATCTCGGAGGCTACCTGGAGAACGGCATCGTCTTCGCCGACTTCGCCCTCTTCGAGTTGGGTAACCCAGACTTGCTCCATTCCTTCCGTTTCCAGGAGCTTAACGTCCTCGTCGCTCATGACGTGTCCCTTCGCCAGGAGCTTCTTACCGCCCGGCCGGAAAATGGTGCAACATAAGATGCGCCCAGTGGATTCGCGTACTTCAACGGTGAGAGCCTTCATAGTGAGTTCCTAAGCGGAACCGCTACTAACCTGGTATTATTTCCAGGTTAGATCGATTCTACACCTAATAAGTAACAGGCACCAACAATAAATCTCAGCGGATGTAAAAATATTTTTGACTTTCAGCTAATGCCGGGAATTAAGACGAGTATTTCCTAACGGAGTGGAAGTGGGAATTGCACCAAAACCTCATCTGGCGACGACCTGAGATGAAACGATTTGTGGCCAGATCTCGGGAGCGTGCGGGTCTGCGGCCCGCAGCCTCTTCAGCATCGCAATCTCATCACAACACTGGAATTTCGGGCACTTCAGACAGTCTTTCCAGGCTTTCAGGGGCAGTTCTCCTCGGTCGACTTCATCAAACCCGAGTTTGCGAAAGAATTCAGGTACATAGGTAAACGCAAATACTGACTCCAGATCGTTATCACGCGCTTCGCGCTCCAATGTCTCCACCAGAGCTCTGCCAATTCCATCCAGCTTTTCGGTTCCGGATCGACAGCCAGCGATCGAACTTCGGCGTAGGTCGGGGAGTAAAAATGAAGCGCGCCGCATCCCAATACGTACATTGCCGGAACAGGCCACCAGGAAATCCCGGATATTCTCCGCCATTTCAAACTCCGTGCGCGGCAGCATGATGCGCTGCGAGGCATAAGCGTTGATGAGACTCAACATGGGGCCGATATCCTTGACTGTGGCCCGCCGCAGCTCAACCGCGGGACTCGAGTCGAGGGTCAGGCATCCGCCTTCTCCCCGGCGATGCGCGTTCCAACCTGTTCGCCTGCCACCAGGCGGCCGACGATGCCCTGCATCTGCCCCGGCGCCACGATGACGCGGCCAACTCCGGCTGTCAACGGCCTGCCGCGCCGCCTCCAACTTGGCCTGCATGCCGCCGGTCGCGACGCCCGTTCCGATGAGCCGCTCGATACCCTCGGGCGTCAGGGTCGGAGCAATGGAGCCATCCGCTTCCCGCACGCCCTCCACGTCGGTCAGGAAGAAAAGCGAATCCGCGCCAAAGCCGCTCGCGCACGCCGCCGCCATCTGGTCGCCGTTCACGTTGTAAATCCGGCCCTGGGCGTCACCGGCTATGCATGCCACCACGGGAATGTATCCATTCGTGGTCAGCAGGTTCAGTAAGGCTCCGCTGCCGCCTATCGGGCGCCCCACCGCGCCGAGGCGCGCGTCCATCGGCTCTGCGATGGTGGTGGCCGCATCCAGACCACTGAGGCCTACCGCACGTGCCCGAGCGGCGACGAAGGCCGCCACCAGTTCGTGGTTCACCGTCCCACCCAGCACCTTCAGCACTCCGTCCAGCACCTCGTCCGTGGTGACGCGCATCCCCTTAACGAAGCGGTTCTCCACATTTCGTTCGCTCAGGAAGCGCGACAACTGCTTGCCGCCGCCGTGGACCACCACCACCTCCGCGCCGGTCCGCGCAGAGATCCACAATCTCGCGAGTCAGGCGGGCGCGGGATTCGGCGATGTCCAGCAGAGTCCCGCCGATTTTGATGAGTATCTTCACAGTAACGCCTCGGTCTCCGCGAATCCGAGTGCCAGGTTCATGTTTTGGATGGCTTGCCCGGCGGCTCCCTTCACCAGATTGTCGATCACGCTCACGATCACCGCCCTACGTGTCGCTGCATCGAACTGGAAACCGATGTCACAGAAATTCGTTCGCTGGACAGTCCGCAGATTGGGTGTCTGGCCGGGCCGGTACAGCCGCACGAATGGCTCAGTGGAGTACTGCTGCTGATACACAGCTCAGGATCTGCTCGGCCGTCACGCCTGGAATGGTTCGCAGATAAATGGTTTCCAGGATGCCCCGGTCTACAGGGATCAATTGCGCGGTGAAGCTGAACTCGGCCTCCTCGAGTCCGGAAGTCATCAGGACTTCGGCAACATGGCGGTGGTCGAGAATCGAATAGACCGAGAAATTCTCGGTCACCTCGCAAAAGCTGGTCTTCAGGCTCGCTTTGCGACCGGCGCCGCTAACGCCCGATTTGGCGTCGCACACGATCCCAGCACCCGCGATCGACGATCCCGGCCTCGATCAGCGGAGCGATCGCGAGATTCGCGGCAGTCGGGTAACAGCCCGGATTAGCAATCAGCCGCGCCGGCGCAATCCGGCTGCGGCAGTATTCGGGCAGACCGTAAGCTGCTTCGGCCAGCAGGTCGGCAGCCGTGTGGTCTTGTTTATACCAGCGCCGGTAAGTGTCAGCGGTCCGCAGGCGGAAAGCGCCGCTGAGGTCGACGACTTTGATTCCGCCGGACAAAAAGCCCGGCGCCAGTTCCATTGACACTTCCGGAGGCGTCGCCAGGAAAACGAGGGCGAGCGACTCGGCTGCCGCAGATTCTGGCGTCGCTGCTGCGCGCGGAGGGCCAGCATGGCCGATTGGTTCGGGAGCCTTTTCGCCATCGTGGCGATGTTCGAGTAGAACGGTCTCCACCTGGCGATGTCCCTTGAGGAGGCGAACGAGCTCAGCGCCGCTGTACCCTCGAAAACCAACAATACCGACGCGGGCCATTTGGTTATTTATTCACTCCAATGCATAATTATACCTTAGGCTCTCCTGCGAGCTGGACGACCGTGGGTGAAGTGCCTAAATCGACGCCGGCGGCGGCGAACTGCGTCCAAATGCGTCGGTTCATCTCGCGGCCCACCGTCCACTGCTTCATGGGCAAGGTCTTGATACGAGCCTTGAGTTGTACGCCAGTTGTGGTAAGCCGATCCACACCCATCACTTCGAGTTCGTCCAGAATCGCGCCGCTCGATAGTCCTGCTCGGTTCGCATGGCGCTGGCGATGCCCCGGAGAATCTGGATCGCCTTATCGCCGTCCTGGCCGTAATTCAGGGCTATATCGAACACGTAATAAGAGAAACCCCGGGTGAGATTGGCGAGCGTCTGAATCGAACCGTTGGGAATGATATGCACCGCGCCGTTCTCCGCGCGCAGGATTGTGGTGCGGAGATTGATTTCCTCCACCGCGCCGCCGATGCCATTGATGACCGCCACGTCGTTAATGCGGATCTGATTTTCAATGATAAGAAACAGTCCGGAGATGATGTCTTTGATGACGTTTTGGGCGCCGAAACCGACTGCGACGCCGATGATGCCTGCGCTGATGCCGGCGCCGGCCAGCAGAGCGTCTATTTTGAACCCTAATTCCTGGAGTCCCATCAGCACCAACGCGGCCCAGAGCACGGTCAAGAGGGTGCGGCGGATGACCGAGGTCACGGTGGAGGCGCGCTTTTCGGCTTCGATATCGAGCACGCCATGGTTTCGTGTCATCATCCGAACGGAGTACGTTCGTATGGCGCGGAATGACCGGTTGATGATCATCATCAACAGGTAGCCGAGAGCAAACAGAACGAGAACGCGAATTCCCGCGTACAGTAAAGGCAGATATCCATCAACGTGCATTCGTTCTTATGGTGCCATGAAGGCCCGCATCTCCCTGAACGATCGGCGAGGCGGCAGCGTAGCGAAGGATTCGGGCAATGCCCGCGTTTATTCTTTGTTATATTCGCAACAATGAACCTGAGTGCATACTTCTCGCGAGAGTGTCACGCGTGGAGTGCTCCGCGCTCCAGGTCGGCCGAATAGATGCGTTTCACTCCTGGCGATCTGTACCGGATGCAGGTACGAGATCTAGCCGACTATGCGATGTTCATGCTGGATCCCGAAGGGATACTCTTCACCTGGAATGCTGGAGTCGAACGCCTTCTCGGATATCCCGAAGACGAGTGGATCGGCAGGCACGCATCGCTCATCTTCACACCTGCTGAAAATGCTAAAGATGTCTGTGAGTCGGAGATGCAGAAGGCCCGGGAAATGGGTTCGGCAACCGACATCCGCTGGCATGTTCGCAAAGACGGCACCGAGTTTTTTGCCAATGGGTTCATGAACGCCATTCGGGACGAGAGCGGCGCCCTGATTGGCTATGCGAAGGTTCTGAGTGATGAAACGGTTCGCAAGCGGCTGCAAGACTCGTTGACAGACTCCAATACCGCGCTGGAGCAGTTTGCGTACGTTGCCAGCCATGATCTTCAGGAACCGCTCAGGACGATGGGGTCTTTTGCCCAGCTGCTGGCGAGGAAGTATACCGGTCATCTGGACCACGAAGCGGATCAGTGCTTGACATTTATTGTGAGTGCAGCCGCCCGAATGAGCGCTCTTGTCCAGGGATTGTTGGCCTACGCTCGCACGGCTACCGAGGATGAACGACCCTCGTCGGTGGCATTGGATGAAGACCTGGAAGCAGCGATTACGCTGCTGGCGCAATCTATCGGCGAGACTGGCGCTACCGTCACCCACGATCCTCTGCCCACGGTCCGGGTGGACCGAGGACAAATGGTTCGATTGTTCCAGAATCTAATCAGCAATGCAGTGAAGTATCACAAACCTGGCGAGAAACCCCAGGTCCATATCGCTGCGGAACAACGGGGAGAAGAGTGGGTGATTTCCGTGCAAGACAACGGGATCGGATTTGATCCTAAGTTTGCGTCCAGCATCTTCACTCCGTTCACACGGTTGCACACGGCCCAGGAGTATCCGGGAACCGGCGTGGGCCTGGCAATTTGCAGCCGCATCGTGCAAGCGCAAGGTGGCCGGATCTGGGCCGAATCGGAGCCAGGTCGAGGGACGACGTTTTTTTTCACGCTTCCTGTTCAAGGCCGCGAGCCCCTGGAACATACTCCGCCGATCAACATTTCTCGCCGATAGTACAGCCGCGCGCGACCGGAGGCTCTGTCCCATCGTCGAGCATCTCGTGATTCGGTGTTCATGTCAGAACTCTTTGCAAGGCGCTGGGAACTCAGCCTGAAGAAGCGCCTTCCTGAGGGTCCGGTGAGCGACAACAGCCAAACGGCCCGATTGCCCGCGGCTGAGAGCTGCAGAGTCAGAAACGGACAGCAGAGCCGCTCCATGCCTCATCCATTCAGCCCCTTCGGGTAAGCTGATCGACTGGCTGTCGAGGCTGTAGGCGTAACCGTCGGTCAACTCGCTTCGAGCCCGGACAGAGACCCGCAGACGCGTAATTAATTCGTCGTAACGCGGTTTTTCGGCGACGCAGATTGCCTTCAGGTTGCAAAGCGATGACCGGGGCGGGATGTTCTTGAGGGGCGGTGCAGGCGCATAGCCGGAAAAGACGCAGCGCTCTGGGTATCTTCATGGGTCCAAGGTAAGACTTGAAGGAGCTTGCGATCAAATCGCCTGGGTGGGTTTGGCCGGAGCCATTCTGTCTTCTCAGCCTGTGGGCGTGTTCAGATTGACCGCCTATTCGTCGTACACCGCATTCACCCCTCAGAGCTTGCCGGCCAAGATGCTGAATTCGCGGTCACATTTCCGGCATGTATGTAGACATCAGTAATCGCGAGCGTTGCGAATGCTGACGCCGGCACTCGCAGGTTGATCTGGCTCAGGCCAGCGGGTTGGACCGGGGCCGGGCCGTAGTAGGTGACGTTGTAGGGGACGAAGGTCGCTCCTAGAACTTCCGTTGACGAATACAGCGTTCGCCGTCATCGGGAACTGATTCACCGGCAGAGGGACATTGAGTATGGCGCCGTCCTGCGGGGCCGGAATGATGGGGCCTAAGCCGGTTGCGAACACAGACACAATGCTTCCCGGAGGAGCGGGGTGACTAGCCGAGTTGAGGGTTCCGTCCTCATTCACTGCGGCTGCGAAATTACCGTCACTCGTGAAGACGGCCGGAGCGGATCCACTACCGAAAGGGTGAGGAATTCGTCTGAACTCCCGAGTAGATCGCACAAACCTCTGTAGTTCTGTTTGCAACCAGCGACGACGGCCCGATGGCGTTGATTTGCGAATCCTGAACGTAGAGCAGCGGCGCGAGCTGGCCGTCGAAGCGCACCTGCACGGAGGACAAGTCCTGAGGAAAATCGTTGGCGGTCGCGGCCGAGGGCTGCACGCCCTCGGCTGGTCCCAGGCCGCTGCCGAAAATGCTGGCGATCTCACCGGGGGCGACGCCGGTGGGTGTGTCCGAATAGAAGGCTACATTTGGCGGGGCCGCGCCGGGGATCTGAAGAACGGCCGCGTCCGTCAGACAGCCAAGTGGGAGGGCCTTGGCTGCTGGGTTGGGTGACAGGCGAGTCAGGACCTCAGTGCTGACCTTCGAAGTAAGGAGCGCGCCAACAAATGTAGACAGCGGAGTCGGGCCGCACGGCGATTCCGGTGGAACGGGATCCAGCGGCAGCAGGCAGCCAGGTGGCTTGAAGAATGCCGCCCGCGGGAATGAAGACGGTGAGATAAGGCTCGCTGCAGGTGGCTATCCTGTTCCTGACCGGATAGCTGCCGCGAAAAGCGATTCCAGTTGAGTAAATGTTCCCAGGGCCGTCAATGCCGACGGCGTACCCTACTCCGGTCCCCTGCCGGGTGAACAAGAGCGTTCCGTCAGCGCCGTAACGGATCAGTCGAAGCCCGGACGGCGGCGTTGTCAACGTCAAGACAGCGCCGCCGGTAGCTTCCACGCCGGGTGAGCCGGGCGCGGCACGCACGGGCACCACGGTCGAGTAGATCAGGCCGAAGCCGTCCGGCTTCAGGCGGGTAAGAAAGACTGAGGACCCGGATACTGCTGTCTTTGTGGTGAGCGGGAAGTCGCTGGAGGTTGTCGTACCCGCGATCGTGAGTGAGCCTGTGACATCTACGGCGATGCCCGCCGGCATGTCGTTCTCGGAACCGGCCAGGTAGGTCGCGTACTCGATCGCAGTTCCGGTCGTGTTCAAGCATGCGATGAAGCCGTGGGTGCGGTCGTGTTCGGGAGTGTTTGCTGATAGTCGCCGGCTGTAGTCTTTAGGGGAGTATCGACGCCGGCAATCGTAGAGCCGCCAACCCACACGGCGGTTGTTGTGTCGATCGCGATGAATGCGGCCTTGAGTCCGCTGCCAAGATCGAGCCTGGGCGCGCTGCTTTTGCCGCCACTCTTGATCTTCGCCACGAAGGCCGCGCCGGAGGACGGCACACAGTACACGTTCCCCAATGAGTCGGCGGCTATTGCGGCCGGAATGAAGCCGGGATGGAACCGCCAGTCTGGTTCGCCCGAGGGGGTGAATCTTTCAATGTGCACCTTCTCTGCCACGCTTTCGTGACGGCGATTTGAAGCGCGAAATATGTGTCGTTCGGACACAACGAGTCGGGTCGTACACAGCTGCTCACTTATATCCGAGAGATTTGACCAACCCGTTGTGAGCACTCCGTCCGGTTCGGGAAAGCTCTGGATACTGGTCCAGCGCAGCACGCGCACCGAAGTATTGTTTTTGTGCACGACGTTACCGCGCGCCGCCGCTGCTTTGTCGCCATGATGTGTCTTCGCGGCATTGTACGGTACCCGGCCCGACATCGCATCACGTTCGCAATGCAGGTCCGCGGCTGGACACGAGCATGGCACCGTGCAGCCGAGCCGCGTTCACCGACGCAGGTGGGGCATCCGCCGAAAACCAGTGTGCGGTGTACTCCGGGCCAATTTAAACTCGAACCATGAACGGCAGCGAGAATCGTTGGGCGGGACGGCGGTTCCCGCGGCGTTCGCCAACCGGAGGTTTCGTGTTCGGCATCGTGATCATCGCCGTGGGCACCATCATGCTGCTGGACAACCTGGGAATTGTGCAGGCCCGGGACTTCTGGGATTACGCGCCTCTCCTGCTGGTGGCCGTCGGTTTGACCAAGATCTTAGAGGGACAGGCCCGTCCCGCCGGGCTGCTGTTTGGCGGTTTGTTAAGCGCCGCCGGAACGCTCTGGTTTCTCGAGAACATCGACGTGTTGCGCTTCGATCGCCGCCTGATCTGGCCGGTGATCATCATTGGGTTCGGTGTGATCCATCTGGTTCGGGCCCTCGATCGACAGCGATGTGTGAACACAGGGGAGGTCCCGACCGTCGGAGAGTCCCAGGTGAATATGTGGGCCGTATTTGGAGGTTCCAAGCGGATCATCGATACGCAGGACTTTCGAAGCGGCGACATGTTTGCCGTCTTCGGCGGCGTGGAGGCTGATTTTAGGCCGGCGCGCATCGTGGACGCCGCGTCTCTCGATGCCAACGCCTTGTTCGGCGGCGTGGAGATCAAGGTGCCAATGAATTGGAACGTGGTGCTGCGGGGCTCCGGAATTTTCGGAGGCTACGAAGACAAGACGATCCACCCGGCTGCGGACTCGCCCGTCCCTGCTCCGAAACTGGTGGTCACCGGGTTTGCAGTATTCGGCGGTGTGTCGGTTTCCAACGCTTGAGATCGCATGCACCCAGTCTTCACCTCAGCCCGGCGTCTTGGGCTGTACATACTGGCCTGGCAGCTGCCGGCCGCCCTGGTCTCGTACCTGCTGCTGGTCTCCGCCCGGCTAACCCTTGCCGAGGCGATCGCTCTGTGTGGTCCACTATGCACCTTGTTCGCGATTGTGTGCCTCTCGCCCTGGTATCTCTGCCGAGTGCTTCCGCTACGCACGACAAAGCCGCTCAAAGTGACCCTAAACCATCTCCTGGCGGCGGCGGTAGCGGCCTTCTTTTGGGTGAAGCTGGCCAACTTTCTGGCGCGCGGGCTGGAGCGCTGGCACACCGGATTGCACGCGCTTCTCAGCCCGCATTTGCCGCTGCTGTTTGGTATTGGAATGCTGCTCTACGTGTTGGCTGTGACCCTGCACTACACCTACCTCGAGTTGGAAGCGGCCCGCGCCGCCGTCCGCATGGAACATGAGGCCCGGGTGCTCGCCCGCGAAGCCGAATTGAAGGCGCTGAAGGCTCAAATCAATCCACACTTCCTGTTCAACTCTTTGAACTCGATCAGCGCGCTGACCTCGATCGACTCCGCACAGGCCCGCGAGATGTGCATCCGCCTCTCCGATTTTCTTCGCAACACTCTGCGCTTGGGCGAGCAGGCGGCTATCCCGTTTGCCGATGAGGTTGCGCTCGCGCGCACGTATTTTGAAGTGGAGCGTGTGCGCTTCGGATCGCGCCTGAACGTGGAGCAGAGCATCGACGAAGCGTGCGAGCACTGTGTCGTTCCCCCGCTGCTGCTGCAGCCGCTGGTGGAGAATGCCGTGAAACATGGAATCGCGAGCTTGATAGACGGCGGATTCGTACGGATTCGAGCCTCGATGGTGAGCCACTTGCTGCGAGTGGTGGTAGAGAACAACTTCGATCCGGAGAACCCGTCCGTGCGGCGCGGCGGCCTCGGCTTGGCGAATGTGCGCAGCCGCATCGAGGCTCGTCACGGCAACCGCGGGCATATGATCGTGACCGTGGACGGCACGCTGCACCGGGTGGAATTGCTGCTGCCCTGTGAAGAACGGGCGGCGGTTCCGGGAGGGCCCGTTAATCATGCCTGAAGTTCAGAAGATCCGAGCTGTGTTGGTGGACGATGAAGAACTCGCCCGGCGCATACTGCGCGAGTACCTGGCATCCAACCCCGATGTCGAAATCGCCGGCGAATGCTCTAATGGCTTCGATGCCGTGAAGGTGATCTCGGACCTGCACCCCGATCTCGTATTCCTGGACGTGCAGATGCCCAAGCTGAACGGTTTCGAAGTGCTCGAACTGATCGGCAGAGAGGTGGCCGTCATTTTCGCCACGGCGTACGATTCCTATGCAATGAAGGCCTTCGACGCGCATGCCATTGATTACCTGCTGAAGCCTTTCAGCAAAGAGCGTTTCGATGTGGCGCTCGAGCGGGCGCGCGGCCGTATCCGTCCGGGAGCGCTGGTTACTGACCCGGCGGCGTTGAGCGCAGCCGCTCGCGCCCCGGACCAGTTCGTAGAGCGCGTAGTGGTGAAGGATGGCGCCAAGGTGACCATCATTCCGGTGGAGAAGCTGGATTATGTGGAGGCTCAGGATGACTACGTCGCGCTGCACAGTCAGAAGCGCAGCTATCTCAAGCAGCAGACCATATCGAGCCTGGAAGTTATGCTGGATCCGAAGCAGTTCGTTCGGATTCACCGCTCATGCATCGTCAACCTGGAGCGGATTGCAAAAATTGAGCCGTATACCAAGGACAGCCGTTTGGCAATTTTGAATGATGGAACCCAGTTACCGGTGAGCCGGTCGGGATATGCGCGGCTGACCGCATTGTTGGAGGGCCCTTGATGGGGCGCCTGAGTGGGGAGACTGCAGCGAGGCCGTTCTGTCCCGGCCTCGCCCGCCGGGATCCTGATCCGGCTCAATGATCCACGTTGGCCTTCTCCTCGTGATAGTGCTCGATCTTTTCGTACGTATCGTTCGGCAGCTCAAGGTTCCTGTAGATGTTACACGAGTCTGGATCGTCCGGATTCGGGCAAATCGGGAATCCCTGCTTCGCGTTCCATTCGAGCACGCGTTCCCGCTTCGGCGGATTGTAATCGCGAGACTCCACCTGACGCAGTAAGGCGCGCGCCTTCGGTTCGTCACAGTCGGGATCCTTCGTCAGATACGAGATGACCTCGTCTTCATTCAGATAATGCCGTGCCACCATGGCGAACGTGAGCCGTCCGTAGTGCCCGATATCTTTGCCCTCCTCCAATGCGTCCAGCAGGTGCGTCATCATCCCGTCTTTCCTGAGTTCGTCTAGTGCCATAGGTGTGTTCTCTAGCTTTGAGACGCCACACCGCCGCGGTCTGTTTCGCCTTTTATTCCCCGGCGTGGCTCAACCGATCGCTGATGCCTTTTCGCGCTTCTGCGTCCTCAATGAACGGCAAATTCGACTCCACAGTTGCCATCCCTCCCAACCTGGCAGCGTCTGCCAGCGCGACGGCGGTTGCGAGATCCGAATTCAACTTCGATTCCGCTATCCTCTGCAACCGCCGCAGATCGCGATTCAACTCCATCGCACGTTCATACACCTCGAGCGGCACCATCGCGGCACGGCGCAGCGACTCCTGCGAACGTTCGCTTGCCTGCACGGCGCCGAACGCCTCGGCGTCACGACGAGCCGCCAGTAAGAAGAACTCGCGATGTTGCACGAAGGGCGTGCAGTCCACTTTACTAAGCCGGCCCACCATTTGACCGAGGGCGGCTGCAACGGCCCCACTGAGAGCGGCCGCGCTGCCGCCTCCCGTTGGTGAAGAGGGGCTTGCGATGTGATCCAGCAGGTAATCCAGGGCTGGGTTCAGAGGCGTCACGTCTTCGAGCCGGTCCTCAAACACGCGGCTGCGGCTGAAGTTCTCACACCGCAGAAGCGTCGCCGCGGCTTCCAGCAGAGCCCGGCGCGGCGCGAGGCCAATAATTTCACTCGAAAACACTTCCACTTGGTGCCGTGCGGCCTCGTTGCGTACGGCATCGAATGCCTCGCCGATACCCGTGATCTCGAAGTCCGTGAGATTTATCGACACCTGCGCGAGACCACGCGACTCCAGGTACACTCCTATAGCCTTCACCGACGGCAATCCTCCGGAGGACTCGCGAACGCTGCGCGCGATCGACCGGGCTATTTCGACATCGCCGGTGTTCAGGTTGATATTGAAGGCGATGAGAAACTTGCGCGCTCCAATAATGACGGCGCCGGCGGTGGGATGCAGCGCCGGATCTCCGACGTCGGGCGCGCGCGAGGAGATATGTTCCCGTAGCCAGGGCAGTCCTCCACGGCGGACGTTTTCGAGACGTCGTCGCTCTTCGATGCGTGCCGCAGCTTCGTAGAAATAGACCGGCAGCTTCAGCCGCCGCCAGACTTCGGCCCCCAGTTCATGCGCAAGGCCGACGCATTCTTCCAGGGTCGCCCCGTCAACGGGAATGAAAGGGACCACGTCGGCCGCGCCGATCCGCGGATGAACGCCGGAGTGCGCCGACATGTCAATCCGCCGGACAGCCTCTTCTATGCCGCGGAAGGCAGCGGCTGCAACCGGCTGCGGCGCTCCAGCAAAGGTGACCACTGAGCGGTTGTGGTCGGTATCCGCTTCATGCCCCAACAGCGCCACTCCCGGCGTTGAGGCGATTGCATTGACGATCGCATCCAGGGTACGCGGGTCCCGCCCTTCGGAGAAATTCGGAACACACTCTACGATGGTGCGGCCCATTTCATCCCTTGCCGCTCGTGTACCACTTGCCCTTGTTTGATAGTCACGTCTACCAGATTGATACCAAAATCGTGGCCTATCTCGCGGTAGTCGCCGGCTCGGAGGATGATGATGTCGGCCTGTTTGCCCACCTCCAGCGAGCCAATGCGATGACCCAGCTTCAGCGCATGCGCGCTGTTGATGGTGGCTGCGCATACCGCTTCCGCGGCTGTCATCTGGAGTTGGCGGCAGGCGAGGAAAATTACCACCTGCATGTTGTAGTTCGGGCTGGTGACGCGGCAATAGCTGGAACCGAGCGCCACTGGTACACCGGACTCGATCAGCTTGCGGGCCGGAGCGTAGGGCTGGCTGTCCAGGAAAAATGTGGCCGCCGGAGTGAGTGTCGCGATGGCGCCGGATTCGGCGATTTGGGCGACTCCGGCGGAGTCCAGGTGATCGAGGTGGTCGAAGCTTGTCAGCGGGTATTCTGCGCCTAAAGCGGCTCCGTCGGATGCGCCATACTGCGCGAGGTTCATCTTCAACGGCAGGCCGAGCGCTTTCGCCGCGTCAAAAAGCGGCCGGATTTGCGTCGCGCAAAACGAGCCGAAGTCGCAGCTCGCATCCACGAACCGCGCCAAACCGCGCCGGTGAACCACTGGAAGCAGATCGTTACGCAGCCATTCAATGTACTCCCGGGGGCGGAGTGCGAACTCAGGCGCAGCCACCGACGCAGCGCTGAAGGTTGGCACCACCGTAATGGGTGCATCGCCCAACGTGGACAGCACACGAAGGATCTTCATCTCGGCGCTCGCGTTGAGCCCGTACCCGGACTTCGCTTCCACCGTGGTGGTGCCGTGGCTCAAGCACTGTCTGAGAACCGCTACCGCTTCGCCGTTGAGACGGCGAGAGGTGGCCTCGCGCACCAGCGCTACGTTACCGAGAATGATCCGGGCATCCTTCGGCGCGCCGGCCAGCGCGTAAGGCCGTTCATCCGGAAGTCGCGATGGGCCGGAGATCAGGTGGGTGTGGGAATCCACGAAGCCTGGCATCACCACCCGTCCCGCCGCGGAGATGTCTCGAGCTCTTCGCGCATCCGGAAGATTCTCGATGCGGCGCGTCGGACCCACCTCGCGGATCACTCCATCCTCGATGAGCAGAGCGCCATCGTCAATAATATTCAGCTGGCTGAGAGCCGGGCCACGGCGCGGGCCGGGTGTTCCGCGTAGAGTCACCAGTTGCCGCGCGCTATGTATAAAGACGAGGCTCAACCCTAAGTAGTGCCGCGTGGGGCGAACTAATCTGCCTATTTGTTGCAACCTGACGGTTAGCCCTCATCGGGTACCCCCATTGGGGGCTATTATTGATCCTATGCGGATGAAACTGGAGATGACATGGTGAGGTGTACCCAATGTCAGCGACAGATGGAGTGGAGTACCGCTCCATTTCAAGTTCATGGCTGCGGGTATCGTTTGATGCTCGATGCGGTTCCTGCTTGGATCTGTACAGTCTGTGGGGACATGTACTTTGCGGATTCTCAGGTGGACGCGATCCGGGAAGTGATCCGGGCGCTGGACAGCCGTACTAGCGAACTCGCCATGCCGGCGTGATTTCGTAACGCCGTCTGCGGGGAAACAGAAAACCGGAACCGGAACCGGCACGCCGGTGTCTACAGGTTTAGATAGAATTGCAGTCGGAGGCGCTGTGCGGAATATCGGGCTGCACCTGGAGACCGGCTTAGGGTCCTACGACTCGCAGGCCGATTCTCGCTCCGAAGAACTTGATCTTGTAGATGGCCTGCGTGCGGCTCAGGAGCACGCCTACGAGACCCTTATCGTCCGTTATCAACAGCCGGTGTTCAACCTGGTTTATCGGTTGCTGAACAATCCGGCTGATGCCAACGACGTTGTACAGGAGGTTTTCCTCAAGGTGTTCCGTAACATCGCCTCCTTTCGCGGACAGAGCAGTCTGAAGACTTGGATCTACCGCATCGCCGTCAATGAGGCGCACAATCACCGGCGCTGGTTCTGCAGACACCGGAAACAAGAGATCGGACTGGAGCGCGACGAGGAGGATCGCAGCTACCAGGACACGCTGCCGGATCCGGGTCAGTCACCATTTCAAATCGCTGTGGAAGAGGAGGCCCATCAAATTCTTGAAGCCGCAATGCAGAGCCTGAATCCGATCTTCCGTGCCGCCGTCGTGCTGCGGGATATCGAAGATTTGAGCTACGAGGAGATTGCCGAAATTCTTCAGATCAGCTTAGGAACCGTGAAATCCAGGATAATGCGTGGCCGCGAGTCGCTTCGACATGCATTGACGGCGCGTCTTGCAGCGCCGGCGAAGGAAGGTGCGGCTTTGCGGTGGACACCGCAGCCCGCGGAGTGACGTATGGAATGCTTGAACTCAAGTAGCGCGATCTCAGTAATAATCGATGAAGCTGAGCCGGAACAAGAGCGTCAGGGTTGGACCGAACACGTGGAGGCCTGCGAGTTCTGCTCGGCGATGGTTAACGAACACCGGCGCATTCGTCAGCACGTTCGGAGCCTGCCGGTACGCCACTCCTCCGCCGATCTGCGAACGGCTCTGCGCTCCATCGCCAGGCGGGATCGGGCACGGCGAATCACCTGGTTGAAGGTCGCCGCCTCGTTTGCCGCATGGCGTCTCCGTCTGAGCCTGCTGTTGAACGACCTCATGCGGCCGATGGCCCTGCCGGTAGCGGGTGGCGTGATCTCCGCACTGATGCTGTTTGGAGCTTTGGTGCCGGACATGTTCGTCGAGGTACACCCGGTACATAACGATGTCCCGACTGTGCTCTTCACAAATGCGAGCGTGAAGGATGCTTCGTGGCCGGTGATTGGGGACACCAATATCGTTGTCGACCTCACCATCGATGAGAACGGCCGGCTGACCGACTACACCCTCGTGAGCGGCAGTCCGCTATTGCGAGACGAAGGGATGCGGCGCCGCTTCGAAAGCGCCTTGCTGCTCAGTCAGTTCACTCCGGCTAACTTCTTTGGACAGCCGATGGCCGGTAAGGTTCGCGTTTCTTTTCGCACCAGCCGGATTGATATCAAGGGTTAGCGCCGCCGATCTGTGGGCAGGCGCCTTGGCCAACATTTCCTGGTTCGCGAATCAATTCTAGAAAAAATCGCGCACGCCGCCTGTGGCCAGCGCACAGCCACCGCGGTTGAGATCGGGCCCGGCAAGGGCGCTCTCACCAGGCGCTTGCTCGATCATGCGGACCACGTGATCGCTATCGAAGTGGATCCTTACCTGGTCCACTACTTGCGGCAAAAGTTCCGCGGGAACGACCGGCTCACGATTGTCGATAGCGATGTGCTGAAGACCGATCTTGGCCAGTGGGGCCCTGTAGCGATTGCGGGCAATTTGCCGTACTATATCACCTCGCCGATCATTTCCAGCGTATTCTCGACCCGGGCTTGGACCGGCGCGGTTTTTCTGGTACAGCAGGAGGTGGCTGAGCGCGTGACGGCTTCACCAGGTTCCCGCAATTACGGCTATCTCACGGTCTACGTCGCCATGCACTCTCACCCGGAGCTGCTGTTTCCGGTTACTCGCGCCGCTTTTGCTCCGCCGCCGAAGGTTGAATCCGCCGTCGTTCGGCTTACTCCGCGGGATCCTGTGACCCAGTGGGGAATCGATGATGTTCCGGCTTTTCTGACCTTTGCGGGGCTCGCATTTCAACACAAACGGAAGACCTTGCGGAACAACTTGCGGGCGTCCTTTCCTGCCATCGACGGCTTGCCCGAGGGGTCCTTACGAGCGGAGCAGTTGGCGGTTGGGGAGTTGGTGGCCCTGTACCGGAAACTCAATTAGCGTTCCCTGCAATAACGCAGCAAGGCGTTCGACGCGTCCAATGATCCTCGAACGATAGAATGGCGCCTTCAGAGGTTAAGGCCGTACAATCCAGTGCGGTGGCCGTGTGGGATGATTCCATGGAGGATTCCATGAAACTTACGATGCTGTTGTCCCTGTCCGCACTCTCGCTATGCGCTCAGTCCGGAGACAATCCGATCAGCGCGGCGGTGAAGAACCAGTTCAACTCCGCCAAGACGAATCTGACCAAGGCGGCCGAGAAGATGCCGGAGAGTAACTACGCCTTCAAGGCCACCGACGAGGTGCGGAGTTTTGGCCAGATCGTCGGGCACGTCGCCAACGCAAGCTACTTCTTCTGCTCCGCCGCGCAAGGCGAGAAGAGTCCGAGCACGGCCGACGTGGAGAAGACGAAAACCTCCAAGGCCGATCTGGTGGAGGCGTTAAAGGCGGCCTTCGCCTATTGCGACAAAGCCTACAACGGGCTGACCGACGCGACGGCCGCCGAGAAGGTAAAGTTCGGAGGCAACGACATGGCACGGGTGGGAGTGTTGACCTTCAACAACATGCACGATTACGAGCACTACGGCAATATCGTCACGTACATGCGGCTGAAGAACATCGTCCCGCCATCTAGCGAGCCGCGTAAGTAGACCGCACCCCGCCGCGTGTGCCACCTTCTATGTATGAAGCTGCGCGGCAAGGTTGCGGTTGTAACCGGCGGCGGTACGGGAATGGGCCGGGCCATCTGCGAGCTCTTCGGACAGGAGGGCGCGCGGGTGATCGTCAATTACAGCGCCTCGCGCGATGAGGCCGAACAGGTCGCTCGCAACATTCGGGACAGCGGCGGCGAGGCTGTGGCAGTACGGGCCAGTGTCGCGCTCGATGCCGAGGCGAGAGCCATCATGCACGCCGCCGAGGAGCGCTGGGGCCGGTTGGATGTGCTGATCAATAATGCGGGGTGGAGCAAGCGGACGCCGCATGAATTGCTCGACGATCTCACTGACGAAATCTGGGATCGCACGCTGAACACGAACTTGCGCGGTGCATTTTACTGCATGCGCGCCGCTGCTCCGATGCTGCGCAAAAATCCCGGCGCGTCCATCGTCAACATCGCCTCCGTTGCCCCGTACACGGGGGAAGGCAGCACCATCGTGTACGCGGCGTCCAAGGCAGGACTCATCAGCATGACCAAGTCCTTCGCCCGGGTGCTGGCCCCGGAGGTGCGCGTGAACGCACTTGCGCCGGGGTTAGTGCAGACACGCTTCGCGGGTTGGCCGCAGGAAACATTCGTGCACGGTGCGGCGCTTGCGCCCCTGAAACGGATCGCTACCGTGGAGGAAGTCGCAAAAGCTGTCCTGTTCCTGGCCGCCGATGCCACCGCGATCACCGGCGAGACCATCAAGGTGGATGCGGGCATCATCGCACTGCGGCGCGGCTGAGCGCTATGGAGCCACACACCCCTGCGCTCAGTGTTCGTGATCTTGTAAAACGCTACCCCAAATCGAAGAACAATGCGGTGGATGGAGTCTCCTTCGAGGTGTCTCGCGGCGAGATTTTCGGGCTGCTAGGACCTAACGGCGCCGGGAAGACGACGATCATCGGCGTTCTGACGACGGCGATCGTTCCCACTGCGGGCTCGGCTTCCATCATCGGCATCGACGTCGCTCGCCATCCCATTGCCATCAAGCAACACATTGCGGTGGTGCCACAACAGAGCAACCTCGACCGCAGTCTCAAAGTTCGCGAGATTCTGACCTTTCATGCCGCCTATCATGGAGTGGCGCGCAAGCGGCGCGAGATGCTGGCCGACAAGCTTCTCGGCGAGCTGGGGCTGGGCGATCGAAAAAATGAAAAGGTAAACCGCTACTCCGGAGGCATGGCGCAGCGGCTGATGATCGCACGGGCTCTGATGCACGAACCGGACGTCCTGTTTCTCGACGAGCCGACGAACAACCTGGATCCGCAGTCGAGACTGTTCCTGTGGGAGAGGATCCACGATCTCAACGCGCAGGGCCTGACGATCCTGCTCACCACCCACGACATGGATGAAGCCGACAAGCTGTGCAATCGCATCGCGATCATGGACCACGGAAAGATTCTGGTGAATGACAGCTCAGCCGAACTGAAGAAGCTGATTCCGGGCGGCACCGTTCTGGAGTTGAGAGCCTGGGTTTCCGAAGCAGACGGCACGGCAACCCGCGAGCGGCTTGCGGTTGAACTTCGATCCCTGCCCGGTGTCACGAAAGTGGATGAAGCGGATTCATCGGAGGAACCGGCCGCGGAGCCCGGCGTTCTTACGTATCGCGTCTATTCGGATTCCGCGAACACGCTCATCGGACCCGCCGCGCAAGCCATATTGTCGGCCGGAGCTGAGGTTCGCGATCTTAGCGTCAAGCAGCCGACGCTCGAAGAGGTATTCATATTTATGACCGGAAGGCATCTGCGCTGATGAGCACGAACGGTTCTCTCAATCGATTCTGGCTGGCGGTGACAGCTTTTCTCGCAATTCTGCGGCGCGACTTCGTCGTGACGCGTCGCGAGTTCGTTCCATTCCTGCTACAAGCTTTGATGCAGCCGCTGTTCTTCCTGTTTATCTTCGGCAAGGTTCTGCCCGGCATAGGTCTGGCTGCCGGAAATTTCGGAGCCCTCATGTTGCCCGGCATCGTAGCCTTGACCGGGTTGCTTGCCGCGATTCAAGGCGTTACGCTGCCGCTGGTACTGGATCTTGGTTTCGCCCGCGAGATCGATGACCGGTTGTTATCGCCGCTTCCTATCTGGTGGGTCGCACTCGAGAAAGTTCTGTTCGGGGCCATGCGGGGTACGATTGCGAGCTCCGTGATATTCCCGCTCGGCTGGTGGATTCTGGGCAGTGGTTTCGCCGTGCGCTCCGACCGGATTGGAACATTAGTGTGCATGGTGATACTCACCGCCTCCGTCGGCTCCGCTATCGGTCTGCTGATGGGAACCGTGATTCGGCCGGAGCAGATCAGTCTCATGTTTACGTTGATCTTCACGCCCTTGCTGTTCACCGGATGCACCTATTACCCGTGGGGAGCGCTGACCAACATTCGCTGGTTTCAGGTGCTGACCTTATTCAATCCACTCACCTACGCCGCCGAAGGACTGCGTTACGCCATGGTGCCGCGTATGGGCGGCCACGAACTGCGGACGCTCAGTTTGTACTGGATTCTATTTGCTCTGGGGACGTCTGTGTTGGTGACGTTCCTGCTCGGGACTCGAACGTTCTACCGGCGTGTCGTGACCTGACCCGCGCTGCTCGTCCATACGGGAGCGGCGTTATCGGCGGGATGTTCGGTCAAGAGTTCGTGTGGCTGGAACCGGCTCTTGTAACTCATCGATGGGCAGTCTTCGATCCAGTACCCGAGATATGCGTAGTCATGCTGGCGAGCCTTGGCATACAGCAGCTGATTGAGAATCGAAAACGTGCCCGGCGACCTGGCCCTCCACTCGGGATCGTAAAAGCAGTACACCAGCGAAATCGCGCCTGGCACTTCGTCCATGAGAGCGACTCCGACCAGCCGGTCGTCTTCCCAATAGAGCCATTGCTTGTTTGCACTATTCGCGCAGGAGAGGAAGTTTTCGTAATACGAGCGGGCGGTAACCTGTTGCAGCGGCCAGCCCCGGTGCTCGTGCATGTAGCGCTGATAAACGTTGTATAAATCAACGTGCTCCCGCGTGACGAAAAGCGGGTGAAGCTGAGCCCCAACATTCGCGTTCTTTCGCAAAATGCGGCGTTCAGGACCATTAGGTTCGAAGTGGCGAACCGGAATCCTGAAGCTGCGGCACGCAGCGCACTTCGGGCACGCAGGGCGGAACACCTGCCAGCCGAAACGCCGATAGCCGCGGGCCAGGAGGTCGCCATACTCGGCAGGACTCAACTCGGTGACGGCTCGGAGCTCGAGGGAAGCGGTCTCGCGCGGAAGATAGGAGCACTTCCTGGGCTCCTCGATGACTCGGAGAAGTTCCTGCATCAGACATCCAAAACCCTATACTATCTGGATGCGGCCGGCATCTTCTCTTCTACTCGTGGCACTGTCGTACACGTGTTCGGCGCAGGCGCCGCGGGTTCCGGACGTGGAAGGACAGCGCGCCGCCATGAAAAAGCTGGATTTCCTGTTGGGACAGTGGTCCGGGGAGGCGCGGGTACAACTTGGGCCCGGTGAGCCGCTTGAACTGACTCAGACCGAGGATGTACAGTCCAAGCTGGACGGCTTGGTGCTCCTCATCGAAGGAACCGGGCGTAACAAGTCCGACGGCAAGCCAGTGTTTCGTGCTCTCGCAACCGTGTCGTACGACGAGGAAACCCGGGCCTGCCGCATGCGGGCCTACAACGATGGGCGCTATCTGGAGACCGACCTGAAGCTATCCGACGGCGGTAAGGGATTCACTTGGGGCTTCGACTTCGGACCAATCAAAACCAGGTACGTGATGAGGATCAACGAGAAAGGAGAGTGGACGGAAGCAGGCGAGGTAACAATGGGCGATCAGCCGGCCCGTAAGTTCGTCGAGCTAACGGTTCGGCCGCGGAAGTAGATCAGGCGCGGATCTGGCTAGAAAACCGTCCTGGCGTACTTAGCGGAGTGTGCGCTCAATGCGAAGCGTGGCTCTTGCGGCGCACGGGCTTCAATTTGACCCAGGACATAGTCGGCCACCGCGGGTCCATGCTTGAAGCCGTGCCCGGACCCTCCGCCGACCAGCCACACATTCGCGAAATCCGGGTGCCTATCGATCAGGAAGTCGCCGGTCGGTGTGTTTTCGTACTGGCAAACACGGGACCCCACCAGCGGAGCGCCGGCCAGGCTTGGGAACCGTTCCCCGATGTACTGTTTCGCTTCCTCGACCTGCTGCGGATTGACCAGGCGATCGCCGGAGTCCGGATCGAAGCGCGGTCCCTCTCGATGGAAACCGAGTTTTACACCGCTACCGTCGACATCGGGCAGCACATACGGCAGTCGCGCATCGGTGTCGTCGAGCCATGCCGGCATCTGTTCACGGACACCCGCGGGCGGACCGAAGAAAAACAGCTCCTGCCGCGTGGATGTGATCACGTCTTCAAGAAGTGCCGGGAAGAGCTTCGGTAACCATGGTCCGCAAGCGAAGATCAGCGTCGAACCCGGGATGTGACGCCCCGAACTGGTGATTACCGTGGACCCGTCAGTGTCCAGGCTGATCGCAGCGTCCAGCATCACCTCAGTCCCAAGAGCCCGGGCCCGCTCCACGACGGCGAGCACTGCCTTGCGCGCGAGCAGCGCCCCACTCTCCGGCTCCAGAATCGCGGTGGTGCCCGGCGGGAGCGCCATCTGGGGGTACCGCTCCCGGATCTCGGGCTCGTTCAGATGCTGAAAGGGAATATCCAGACGCAGCAGTGTTTCAACGCACGCCTGGAATCGAGTGTTGTCCGATGGAGCCAGCCACAGTACACCAGTCGGTATGAACAGGCCGGCGATCTCCTTCCACATGGATAACGACTGGTAGGAGAAGCGCGTATAGACTTCGTTGTCACCGTAGCTCATGCGGATGATCCGCGATTCGCCCCCCGAGGTGGAACGCGGATTGCCAGGCCCATACGCATCGAGCAGAACCACGGAGTATCCCGACTGAGCGAGCCGGTAGGCGATCCAGGATCCGAAAACGCCGGCGCCGATGACGGCAGCATCGTACGCGGATTGGGAGTGATTCGTCATGCTGGAAGCTTAACCGGTCGGCAGCGCCTCGCGCATGTGGTCGAGCACAGCGGCCGGATGGCACTCAGACATCAAATTAGTGATGGACCGGGATCACCACACCGGACGGTGAGCGGGCACCGTTGATGGTGAGAACGACGTCCTGGTTTCCATCGCCCACCGCCGGAATCACAGCATTGATCTGAAACAGGCCCGGCGATATCAGACCTGCGAAGTTGACCGTAGCAGGGTGACTCCCGATGCTGACCTGAACGGGCATCGGCTGAGGCGCCGGCGACGCAACGCCCGCCTGCGATGGAGCCACTCCTGAGCTGTAAAGTACAATCGTGCTCCCCGGCGCCGTGGTTACGGTTCCCGGCGCGAGCGACGGGTCGCCAAGAACGGTCCCGGCCGGCGTCGTTGCCACGGCAAAGCGCATTCCGCCCGCCGGATAGGTGAGAGCGCCGGGCGCATTCTGCGCGGCATGCGCCAGCACGGTGCCGGAACTCACGCCGTTCCGAATTACCTCCGCGGTGATCCAGCCTGGCGCCAGGCCGGATGGAGCTTGCACATTGATCTGGCTTGGACTTATGTAGTAGACAAAAGCGGGTTTTCCGTTCAGCTTCACGCTGATTCCATCCAGCGACTCAGGCAAGCTGTCACCAGCAAAATCGGATGATCGCCAGATCCGCGTGCTCGGGGCCAGGTGCACGCCGAACAGCGTGATCCAAGAGCCGGAGACGATGCCCCGGTCGAAAGTAGCGCCATTCACTACACCCTCACGAGTTGTCAAAGCCGGTTGGCTTATGGCCGCGTTCGAATCGGGATACATCGCGAACTGATCGGTGGACGGCCACGCTGCAACTTTTCCCGCTGCGTTCCAGAGTCCGCTATCCAAGTCGTTGAGGAGATTTCCTTGATCTGCGCTCGAAGCGGGGCGAAAGTTCAGAAGCACCACCCACTGATTGCCGTCGTAGGTACGGACCTGGTACGTCGTAGTTCCATCGAGCGAGCCGTCGTGCCACCAGTTGGAGTCCGTTCCGCTCGGCCGTACCAGCAACCCGAATCCGTACCAATACGAAGTAGTTTTCCAGTCCGTCACTGTCGTGGGGCGGGCGGTGAGTGCGGATATGCTTTGCGGTGAGAGAAAGCGCTGCCCCCGACGGCCATCGATAGCATTCACAAACTTCGCGTAATCGATTGCGCTTGCGATCCACCCGCCATGAGAATCCATGCTTTCCATGTACCAACCGCCGTAGGCCCAGGGCACAACAGCGGCCGTGTCGGGGAACACGCTATTAGCATTTCCGTTGCTGAAATACTGTACCTCGCCCGGCTGCGCTCCCTGTGGCAGGGTTTGTCCGATGCGCATATTCGAGATTCCCATGGAAGCCAGAACGTTGGTTCTCACATACTGCTCATAGCTCATATGGGTGACCCGCTCGATGATGCGTCCCAGGACTGCGTAACCGAAGTTGGAATAGGCATAACGGGTACCGGGATCGAATTGCAGCGGCTGCCCGCGCATATAGCGAATAATATTCTCCGTGGACGCAGGAGCAGGCGCGTTCAGTGCCGCCGCGATCTGTGGCGAGTGAAACATGGGATCGAAATTGGATCCCTTAGCGCCGTCATCCCAGCCGCCCGAATGATTCAGCAGATTCCGGATCGTAATGGAACCCAGCCGGGGATCCACCGTTGCTCCGGCAGGGGGCTGAAGGTCAGGCAGCAGGGCGAACGCGGGTTGGTCCAGGGTGAGCGATCCCTGTTCCACCAGGTGCATAATCGTCACGGAAGTGATCAGCTTGGAAATGCTGGCCAGGCGGAAGCGCGAATCCGGCTGGACTGGTATTTGTTTGTTCAGATCCGCGTAGCCATAACCCCTGGCAAACACCAGATGCCCGTTATTGGTGAGTGCGATGGAACCACCCGGGACGTTGTATTTGGCCAGGATGTTGTTCATCAATTGATCGAAAGGGGCCAGCGCGGGAACGGCTGTTCCGGTTTGGGCTGATGCAACGAGAGTCGCGGAGATTAATGTAAGTAGGGTACGGCTTACGCTTAACATAGGTTTCTTGAGAGTCTATCAAGTCGATCAGGCTAGACAGCAGCCCATTTCACGAGGCGCTGCCGGCTCCAGGGAGAGTTGTGGCGCGACGGACCGGACTACGATTGCAGTAAGACCGCTGGGACGGACAGAGTGTAAGCCGTGACGCAGTGCCGCGGCGGGGGATGACGGTAAAGCAGCGATGCCCGGCGGAGCGTCTTGATGAGCTTACACGGATCGCCGAGGTGAGCGGGCCGCGCCTGAGGCTGGCACCGGGTACTCGAGTCGAAAGGGAGTGCTGATAGCACCCCGCACGGCTAGCTTTCGCTCGTCATGCCGTCCGTTCTAATGCCGAACGGTCGGCTCTATCCGATTGAGAAACAGCGTGATATCGCAGCGCCTCGACCTCGGTGCTGTAGCTCACTCCGCGTTCCCAAGAATCCGTCCAACTTCGGCCGAGCCGGTTGGTAACTCGCAGGGAGCGCGCACGGCCGCGATTCGCCGCACGATGGAGATATAGCGCGATGGCATCGACGAGATTCCACATACCGCCGGCGATGGAGAGGGCCGCAAAGAGTCCGGCAGCAAACAAGACGGCAACGCTGGTGATCACAGTGGTCATGAACGTATCCGCCATATACTGTGCGCTCCGTGGGCGTATCGTCTCCGGGCCGGCTCAAATTTTTTTCGTCGCGAGGCCGCGGCATGCTCCAAAGCTCTGTAGACGATGTCGGCCGGAGATGGAACGCTGCTTCTAACCTTATGCCCGCCAGCGCGTTAAAAACGGGAAAAGAGCCACAGCGCGTGTATGCCGGTGACCTGGGCGGCACGTCCAAGCGGCTGTCCGATCAGAAATAGGTCGTGGATATCATTTTCGCCAGAGAAATGCTACCCGGAATGCGCGATTACCAAGCGCCCCGTTCCAGCATTTCAGGAGGGGAAACATGGACGGAATCGTCGGGGCTGCGGGATACGCGCTCGGTCATTGCCGAGATCCCCTTCGATAAGCCGTTCGATGAAGTGTTGGGCGCCTGGTTATCCTGCATCAACGGGATCCGTCGCGATGCTGCGCAAACTGTCCCGCTTGCCTCCCCGCGGTGGATTCGTTGCGTTTCAGGAGTTCGATATCAGCCCGGCGCGCTACTTCCCGCCTTCCCCACGTTCGAACAGTGCCTCGCATGGATTGCGGCGGCTTTCACCGCTTCGGGGACGGATAGCCGGATGGGCGTGAAACTCGATGCCGCGTTCCTTGAGGCGGGTCTTAGCCCGGAATCGCCTTGATGAGTCTGGATGCCGTTTATGGACCTGCGGCGCGAAGCAGAACGAGGACAGTTAGCGCGAAGGCCACGTTGGCCGTTAGCAGGACCAGCCCCCATCTCCGCTCCTGTCGCCGCATCCACCACATCCAGATACCCGTGATGCCGAGCCCGATCGTGGCGATCGACACCACGCCGCACAGAGCCGCCCAAAGCTTCAACGGCATGTAATCGTGCCACAGGCCGGCAGCGTGGTGCAACCGGTTTAACATGCCCATGAAGCCTGTTACGCTGGTGCGCAGCCGCGTCGACCCGCTGTTACGCTCGTAGCGCATCTCATGCACCGTGCCAGGCACGGCGATCCGTATATCAAAGCCGGCCGGCCCCTGTTTGACAGATGTGATTTCGCCGCGAATGTTCCGGCTGGCCATGATGCTGAGCGCCAGCGCGCGTCCGTCCACATATCCGCTGCTCATCGGTATGGTGCTCTCCGTGATGGCCGGCTTTGTGTTGAACCACTTCGGATGCGCCATCTGGACCGCACTCACGCCATACATGACAAGGACCGGCAGGGCAAACGCTCCGCACAGCAGATGCGCGGTCCGTAAGATCGGGTAAGCCGTCAACGGAACGCCCACCAGAGTGCCGTCATGGAGCCGGTACTGGCCGCCAGCGATATCCAGGCCCACCTGTACCTGGGACGGGAAGCCAGCCACAGCCAGATTCCGGACGCGCAGAACGCCAGCAGCGTCCACATGCCCACTTCGTTCCATACGGCCCAGGCACGAACGAGGGGAGGACTGTCCTCGCCTGCCGGCGTGGCAGCGTGGATGTCTTCAAGGAACAGACCCGTGCTGTTTCGGATCTCTTCGACGCGGAGACGGTGCTCCTGCTCCAGGACCACCACACGATGCATGCCGTTGATGTTGTAAAAATCCAGAAGGAGATGATGATCCGCAGTGTGCTGCAGGTACCAGTCTGGAACCGGCCTCGTAATCGGGAAATTCAGAGTCCGGTACACCAGGGCGGCGACGTCTTTGTCCGCGGACGTAGGTGGGACCACAAACGGAACGTAATAGACGGAATGTGGGGACTTCGGCCGTTCCCCGGGGGACTGCACGGTCGCCACTAGTCCTGCGATTCCGTAAACCAGCAACTGGGAGAAGGTCAGTAGGCCCGCGTAGATGTGTACTTTACGGATCAGTCCAACCATGCCGTTGTCACGCACCCGACATTCTACGCGATTTCGATGCTCCGGCTGGGGCGCGTATCATGGTTAAACCATGGACCGCGGGATCGTGATCGCCCTTCTCGTTACCAGTGCGGCCCTCGCGCAATGGTCTCAGTTTCGCGGACCGAACGGTTCTGGAGTATCTGATGCCACGAGATTGCCCGTGCATTTCGGTCCAGCTCTGAACGTTACATGGCGAACCGAACTCCCGGCCGGACACTCGTCCCCGATCATCTTTGGTGATCGCATATTCCTGACCGCGGCGGACCCAGGCAAACGAATGGACGCAGGCGGGGGCAAGATCATCGATGCAGGTGGGCGCCTGTATACAATTTGCCTCGATCGCGGCACAGGTAACATTCTGTGGAAGCGCGAAGCGCCGCGCCCACGATTCGAAGGCTATCAGTCTACGAACTCGCCGGCTTCGCCATCACCGGTCGCCGACGGCCAGCGCGTGTACGTCTTCTTCGGCGACTTTGGCCTGCTCGCATATAATTTCGATGGCACGGAACAATGGCGGATACCGCTCGGTCCATTTAACAACGTGAACGGCCACGGATCCTCGCCGATTCTCGCCGGTGACCTCCTGGTCCTGCTGTGCGACCAGGACACCGGCTCCTACTTGCTGGCCGTCGATAGGGTTAAGGGCCGAGTGAAGTGGAAGACGCCGCGCCCCGAAGCAACGCGCTCCTACACAACCCCAGCCATCTACACGCCTCGCGCGGGTCCTCCGGAGTTGATCGTGCCGGGATCCTATCAGCTCGCGTCGTACAACGCGCGAACTGGGGAAAAGTTGTGGTGGATTACCGGCATGTCCTGGCAGCCAAAATCTACTCCGGTAATCGACGGCGACATGATCTACGCCCACTGGTGGGAGAACGGCGGCGAGTCAGAGTCAACCACCGAAACGGCCACCTTCGAAGAGATGCTAGCCAAATACGATACCAACCACGACCATAAGATCTCGCGCGAGGAACTCGCATCCGAGCCTCGCATGCAGCGCGGATTGGGGGATAACGATCTCGACGGCGATGGATTTCTCGATGAGCGCGAGTGGAATTTCTATCGCGCGCGCCGTTCGGCCAGAAACGCTCTCATCGCGGTGCGGGGCGGAGGCCGCGGCGATCTTACGGGGAGCGCACACTTGATCTGGCGCATGCAGAAGAACCTGCCGAATGTGCCTTCGCCCCTCCTGTATAAAGGCACTCTGTTTCTGATCAAAGACGGCGGTATCCTCACCAGCGTTGATCCTAAGTCTGGCCAGATACTGAAGCAGGCCCGGCTTCCCGGCGCGATGGACACGTACTACTCCTCGCCGGTGGGCGGCGCGGGACATGTCTATGTGATTAGTCAGGCCGGCAAGATGACTGTACTCACGGCCGCTCCGCAATGGGAGATTGTGGCAACAATAGACTTCGATGACGAAGCTTACGCGACTCCGGCGATTGCGGACGACTCTATGTACGTGCGGACTCGGAAGGCGTTGTACTGCTTCAAGGCGGGTGATTCCTCCGCGGTTCAGCGATAAGATGCTCAATAGAAAATTCGGCTCGGCCCATGTCAATGTCCCGGTTATCGGGCAGGGAACGTGGATGATCGAGGGTTCTCGCCCGGCCGAGCGGGGCGCTGTCGAAACGCTCCGTCTTGGCCTCGATCTCGGGTTGACTCATATCGACACGGCTGAAATGTACGGTGACGGCCGCGCAGAAGAGCTAGTAGGCGAGGCGCTCAGCGGCCGGCGCGATCAAGTGTTCCTGGCGACTAAGGTGCTCCCCTCCAACGCCACATACGAAGGAACTCTCCAAGCTTGTGAGCGGAGCCTCAAGCGGCTGCGGACCACTTTTCTCGATCTCTACATGCTGCACTGGCCCGGCACCCATCCGATTCGCGACACGATGCGTGCCATGGAGAAACTGGTCAGTGACGGCTTAGTCCGCAACATCGGCGTAAGCAATTTCGACGTCGAAGATTTGAAATCCGCGCAGGAGGCCCTTCGACACCATCCCATGGCCGCGAATCAGGTGCTGTATCACTTGGGCGACCGCGGCATCGAGCGCCGGCTTCTGCCCTATTGCGCCGGGCAAGGCATCGCGATCGTGGCGTACTCTCCCTTCGGGCACGGCGAGTTCCCTTCGCCCCGGAGCGCCGGTGGGCGCTTGCTGGCTGAGGTCGGCGAACGGCATGGGCGCACGCCCAGGCAGGTGACGCTCAACTTTCTCACGCGGCATCCCGGTGTTTTTGCGATTCCCAAGACCACCCGTGCCGAACGCGTGAAGGAGAATGCAGGCGGCGCAGGCTGGGGCCTCTCTGCGGAGGACAATGCGGCCATCGACCGCGCATTTCCCGCCCCCGATCACGATACTCCGCTTGGGATGATCTGAACATCTGATACCGAGTAGGCGCGCGCGAACCTGTTGCTACGGTTGCTTCAACCGATTTGTCGAATCCTAAAAGCAGCTACTCCGTCTAATCTTCATGAGGTTACTTTGGATTCTCGCGCTCACGTTCCTTGTTATCGCGCCCGCGGCATTCCCGCAGGCTTCGGCCATCAACGGCCAGATTGAGGGAACTGTAACTGACCCGACCGGTGCTGTTGTTCCGAACGCCAAGGTCGATATCAGAAACGAAAACACCGGATATACAAGGTCCGGACCAACCGATGCCAGCGGATTCTTCCGCTTCACCGTGCTTCCGCTTGGCCGCTACACTGTGACGGCGGAGCTACCCGGCTTCAATAAATTCACATCAACGGGCGTGGAACTCACTGCCGGCGCTACGGCCACAGTGAACGCAGCGTTAAGCGTCGGCGCGGCCACCAGCGTCGTCGAAGTGGGAGCTACGGCTCCTGTCATCGAGCCCGGCCGCACTGATCTCGGCTTCAGCCTTTCCGCCAATCAAATCGCCAACCTGCCGCTGGTTTCGCGAAACAGTTATAACTTTATTCTCGTTCAGCCGAATGTCAGTGGGCATCCGAATGTCGAGTTCGGCGTGCCCCGCAAGGTGAATGCGAATGGGTTTACCGACCGCATCAACTATCAATTGGACGGCAGCAACAACACCCAAAGCGACCGCTCCGGGATCCGCCTCCTGCCCATCTCGGAAACCTACGTCGCTGAGGTGCAGCAGATCAGCAACGGCTTTGCTCCGGAGTTCGGCAACACGGTGGGCACGGTGTTCAACGCCATCACCAAATCGGGAACGAACGATTTCCACGGCGAGGCCGCGTATCTGTTCCGCCGCACAGACATGGTCGCACGCAGCACGCTGCTGTCCCGGACAGCCGCAAAGCCGGATCAGAACGTGGATAACTTCTTGGCCGATGCGGGAGGCGCGGTGATCAAAGACAAGCTATTCTGGTTCGGCTCGTTCGAACACATCAAACGTGACATACCGAATTTCGTTACGGCCAAACCTGCCGACATCGCCGCAATCGGCCTCCCTGCCACTTACGCGAATCCGATCCCGTTCGGTCAGAATGTCTATTTCGTTCTCGGCAAAGCCGACTGGCAGATTACCCAGAATCACCGCCTCTCCGGCCGTTATAGCTACTTCCGGAACGAGTCGCCATACAACAACGGCGGTGGACTGGTGGCGGTAACGCAGACCTACCTGTTCAAGGATCGCGCGCCGTCCGTTGCTCTTCAGCTCATCTCCACTCTTAGTCCAACCATCGTGAATGAATTCCGTTTTCAGCTCCCGAAACGGTATCAGCGTCAACTGGCGGCTGACTTCACCGGCCCGCAACCGGTGACCAACATATCAGGTGTGCTCAGCTTCGGTGGCTCCGATCAGACCGGCCTGATATTCACCGAGCGGACACCAGAGTATTCGGAGAATCTGACCCTGCTGCACGGCACGCATAGCTTCAAGTTCGGCGCCGATATCCGTCAGGTCTGGGATGAAAACACCAGCCCCACCTTCGCGCGATACACGTTCGGGTCGATTCAGGATTACCTCGACGCAGTCAGCGGAGCGCGTCCCAGGTCGTATAGCAATTTCACACAGAGCTTTGGAAATCCTCTGCTCAAGTACAACTCACTGTTCAGCGGTTTCTACGTCCAGGACAACTGGAAAATCCGGCCCAATCTCACGCTGACCTACGGTGTCCGTTACGATGTGTACAAGATACCCACCGCAAACTCGAGTTCTCTCTTGGCCTCTTCGCAGAAGTTCAACGTTGACAAGAATAACTTTGGACCGCGCGTCGGAATATCTTACGCCTTGGGCCGCGATCAGAAGACCGTAATTCGCGCCAACGGTGGCATCTTTTACGATCCCCCGCAGACCAACACGTATCAGCGCGCGCTATTGAATAACGGCCAGCCGCAGTTCTTCAATTTCAGCGTGGGCGGCGACCTCTCCGCTGGCGCCCTCCTTTCCGGCAATTCTCACCGCCCTGCCCACCGGGTTTAACCTCCCTACGCAGGACGTCACGACAATATCGCCCGACTTCCGCACGCTGTACTCTACCAATGCCAATCTGCAAATCAGCCGCGAGCTCACCTCGAACATGGGCTTGACCGTGACGTACCTCTACACCAAGGGAACGCACATTCCCGTGTATCGCAACATCAACCTGATTCCCGGCGGGACTTTCCTGGCTGATGGCCGCCCGATCTTCGGCGCGGGACGTATCGACCCGCGGTTTAACGGCATCATCAGCAACGAATCCATCGCGAATTCGAACTACAACGGACTCAATGTGAAATTGCAGCGTCGATTTGGCCGCGGCTACGAGTGGTTCGCCACCTACACCTGGTCGCACGCGATTGACGATGCGCCGGAGCAGAACATCATCGACTCCAGCACCACAAACTGGCTCGAAGACTCCACCAATCGCCGGCGCGATCGAGGCAATTCGTTCTCCGACCGCCGTCACGCATTCACCACCAGCGCCGTCCTCAATCCGTCGTTCAACATCGATTCCCGTCCGCTGCGCTACATCGCCAATAACAATCAGTTATCGCTGATGTTCGTAGCCTCCAGCGGCGATCCGTTCAACATGGGGAGCAACAGGAATCTCACCAACGATCCGCAAGTGCCCGCATCACAGCAGCGCCCGCTGTTTATCGGCAGAAACACGATTCGCGGGCAAGCCATTTATCAGATGGACGCGCGCTACTCGCACTTCTTCCCCATCCGCGAGCGGTTTCGTCCTGAGTTCCTCGCCGAAGCCTGGAATGTCTTTAATCACTCGAATGTGACCGGATACAACACCACCGCGCAGGTAGACACGTTCGGAAACATTGTTGTGCCTCCGAGCCTCGCCCAAACGGCTGCACTGGATCCACGTTTACTGCAGTTGGGAATTCGCTTTACCTGGTAACGTCTGTGCTGAAAACGGTCGCGGTGCCTAAAGCCGCGACCGTCCAAAACGTAACTGACCCTTACTGCGGCTTCACGAACATTTCGGTCTTCAGTCCGCTATTCACCTTCCGCTCCGTAAAGATGCGTTCCCCGCCAGGCTGGCCGCCCTGGGTCAGACTTTCTTTGAAAGGCAGTTTCACAGGACCGGTCGCGCGGTAATCTGCCAAGGTCTGCTCCACATCCACTGAGCCCGTCATTCCCATCGACTTGAACACCATCTTGGAGACTAAATGCGTCTGCGGGTCGAAGTAGAGCTTAATCGTGCTGTCGCCCTCCTTCCACAAGACGCCTTCGTTCTCGATGGATTGCACCTCCGCCTTGCCGTCCAACGCATCCCTCAACAGGCCGATCGCTCCCGCCGCGCGGACGTTCCTCAGCGCCTCGGGTAAAAGATTGGCCGGCATATCCCGAACTGCCGGACCTTGCTTCAACCAGAAGCTCTTTCCATCGAAAACCTGCGTCATCTCGCCGAATGGAAGTTTCAGGACTGCCCGATATTTATCGGGGAACATGATATCCTCGCTCGATTCAGCCTTCATCTCACCCTGTGGCGTCTTTAGCGTGACGGTACTCTTGGACGAGATATCGTTCACGGATCGCACCGCTTGTGCCCCACCTAATGCTTTCACCGCCGCGTCGATCATCTGGCGTCCGCGCGCCTTTGTCTCAGCCGTTGCCTCAGGCGTAGCCTCCTTCGGCCGCGTCAGATCCGGAGCCGTAGGATCGAAATCCGCGGCTTTGATCGTCTTCACTGGACCAAACGCCGCCAATTGCTTCCCGAACTGGCTGGCATTGCCCACGACGACGATCGCGGTCTTGTCCGCATGAAAGTATTTCTTGGCCGTCGCATTCAATTGATCGAGCGTGGTCGAGCGCAGCCGCTCGGCGTAGTGGCTGTAATAATCCGCGGGAAGTCCGTTCACCGCGGCCATAATCAGCCGCTCGGCAACCGCGTCTGGCGTCTCCGTGCTCAGTTGAAAACCACCCACCAGGCGCGCTTTTGCGTCGTCCAGTTCCACCGCCGTCACTGGATTCGTGGTCAAATCCTGCTGCACGTCGAGAATGGCCTTCAAGGCGTCGGTGGTCTTCTCCGTCCTGGTGAAGGTCTCAGTGGCAAAGGCTCCCCCTGCGCGGAACGTTTGCAGCGTGCTGCGCGCGCCATAGGTCAGGCCCTCATTCGCGCGAAGGCGCATATTCAACCTGCTGGTAAAGGCTCCGCCGTAAGCCTCGTCCGCCAGCAGCAGCGGGATGTAGTCCGGGCTATTCCGAGCCACCCCGATCTCGCCGACGAAGATGCGAGTCTGGGGTGCATCCGGTTTGTCGAGGATCAGTACGCGTCTTTGAGCCTCCGGGGACTGAGACAGTTTCGGAGGGGCGACCGCTGCGCCGCTCCACTTGCCGAAGAATTTGTCGGCTTGCGCGAAGGCGTCAGAGGCTTGAATGTCGCCGGTGATCGCCAGATATGCGCCCCCAGGAACAAAATAGGTCCGATGAAAATTGACTAAGTCATCGCGGGTTAGGGCGCGAATGGTCTCCGGCGTTCCGCTACCCGGATATGCGTAGGGGTTGTCACCGTACACCACCCGGGGCGCGGCCATGCTCAGCAAGCTCTCCGGATCGCTGAACGCGATCTGCAGCCCGGAGAGTTCCTGCTGCCGCAGACGATCCAGTTCCTTCGCATCGAACACCGGATTCAGCACGACATCCGACAGCAGGTCAAGTCCCATGTTTGCGTTCGACTTCATCCACGTGCCGTGAATTTGCGCGGCATCCTCGGCGGCATTGGCGTTAAGGCTGCCACCATTGCTATCCACTAGCTTGGCGATGTCCTGCGACGTGCGGGTCTTGGTACCCCCGTTTCGCAGCATCGCCGCCGTGAACCCGGCCAGCCCGGCCTTCTTCGGCTCGTTCATCACGAAGCCGGCATTCACCGCCAGCCAGTACGAAACCACTGGCTCCCGGTGGTCCTCCACTACGAACACTGTCAGTCCATTCGCCAGCTTCTTGGTGTCGTATTTCGGGAACGAAAACGCCCGCGCAGGCCCCGGAGCGGGAGGCTTCTGCTTTGTGGCCGGAGCAGCGGCAGGCTGCCCGCAGACCAGTGCCGCGCCCGCGATCAGAAATAAAACAAGATTTCGCATTGGCGTCCTCCTACTTCTTCTTCTCGCCCGTGAAGAGCATCCGTGTCTCGTTGGCGGACTTCAGATATTTATCGCTCACTCGTTGTACATCGGGAACGGCCACCTTGCGGTAGTTATCGGGTTCCGTGTTGTAAAGCTTCGGATCGCCCAGCAGAACCGATGCCCGCCCAAGAGCGTCTCCCTTGCCCTGCATCGTCTCCCGGCTCAGAATGAACCCGCGCAGAATCTGGGTCTTCGCTTTCTCCAATTCGGCGGCGCTGACCCCTTCGCTATTCACCTGGTCCAGCACGGACTGCAGCCCTTTCTCGACGGTTTTCAAATCCGACTTGGCCTGATTCACAATCCCGTACAGAAAGAAGAACGAGGGGCCCTCCAGGAACTGCGCCTGCCCCTGTGCCGCCACCGCGCTCTGATCTTCGTAGACCAGCTTGCGATACAACCGGCTGCTCTGCCCTGCGGACAATATTGCCGACGCAATCTCCAGCGGGTAACTGTCCGGGTTCCCCAGCGGCGGCAGATGATACGCTTTCGCCACCACCGGAATAGGCGCATTCGGAATTTCCGCCGAGACCTCCCGAATCGTCGTCTGCGGCGGCTCCGTGGCAGTGACCCGAGGAACCGGCTTCTTGCTGCTTGGAATTGGACCGAAGTACTTGGCAGCCCACGCCGGCGCCTGCTGGGTGTCGATGTCGCCCACGATCACGACGGTCGCATTGTTCGGAACGTAATACGTGTCGAAAAACTCCTGTACGTCCGCGGGCGTCGCCTTGTTCAGGTCTTCCATGCTGCCGATCGGCATGTGCTTATACGGATATGCCTGGTACAAACTGTTCAGCACGCGCTCAAACAACAGACCATACGGTGGATTCTCGAACCGCAGTCTGCGTTCCTCCTTCACCACCTCGCGCTCTTTCTGAAAGTTCTCCTGATTGATCACCAGTGAAGCCATCCGGTCGGCTTCCGCCCACATCATCTGCTCCAGGTAGTTCGGCGGTACGGTCTCCCAATACACTGTCTGGTCAAAAGACGTATAGGCGTTATTGGTTCCGCCCGCGCGATTGATCAGCCGGAAATGCTCCTCGGGTCCCAGGTTCTTCGATCCTCGGAACATCAGGTGTTCGAACAGGTGCGCAAATCCGGTTCTCCCGGGTTTCTCGTCTTTGGAGCCGACGTGATACCAGACCTGGATGTTCACGACGGGGCGGCTGTGGTCCGCCGCCATGACCAGTTGCAGCCCGTTCGGCAGCTTGCTGGAAACGATGTCCAGCGCCTGCGGTTTATCCTGGGCCGCGCAGGCCAAGGCAGTTGCCAATAAGAGGATGGAGTGACGCATGTAACCAACTTGATGAGGTGTTCAGACGGACTCCCTCATTATCACCCGCTTCTTAACGAAACGAGATCGATCAGCGGTCGAAGCCTACCGCTGCATCGGCAGCGGCCTCTCGCCTTTCCGCCTCTCAAACCTCAAGCCTCCGGCTACGGCGATCGAAGCTGCAATTCAAAACCGTGGACTCACGCCGCCCAAATAACCACAGCGGTAGAATCATTTCACAAGCTATGTCGATGCCAGTCGGGAGTCGTCTCGGCCCCTACGAGCTATTGACGCTTCTAGGAGTCGGCGGCATGGGCGAAGTCTATAAGGCTCGCGACACGCGCCTCGAGCGGACAGTCGCGATCAAAGTGCTTCGCGCCCAGAGCAGCGAGCGGCCGGACTTGAGGCAGCGTTTCGAGCGGGAAGCGCGCGCGATTTCCGCACTCAATCATCCTCACATTTGCACCCTGCACGACATCGGGCAGGAGTGCGCGATCGACTACCTGGTGATGGAATGCCTCGAGGGCGAGACCCTGGCCGACCGGCTCAACAGAGGCGCCCTGCCGGTGGATCACATCGTGCGCATCTCGACGGAGGTCGCCGGGGCGCTGGACCGCGCACATCACCAGGGAATCATCCATTGCGATCTCAAGCCGGGGAACATCATGCTGACCAAGGATGGCGCCAAGGTGCTGGACTTCGGGCTCGCCAGGTTCGCGCGTGTTTCTCTGGGTCCGGCAGAATCGGCCGAGACGCAGACCGCCCAGCGCGCGATTGTGGGAACGCTCGCCTATATGGCCCCGGAGCAGCTAGCCGGTAAAGAAAGCGACGCGCGTACCGACATCTTTGCGCTCGGCATTATCCTGTACGAGATGCTGACCGGGCGGCGTCCGTTCGGCGGCGGCACGCAGGCTGGCCTCATCGCCGAGATTATGCGCGCCGACATGCCGGATTTGCCGAATGCGCCTCCACAGTTCGCGCACGTAGTCGCCCGTTGCCTGACCAAGGATCCGGCCGAGCGGTGGCAATCGGCTTCCGACGTGAACTTGGAATTGCAATGGGCCGGTGCGTGCGCCGCGTCTCCGGCCGTCTCTGCGCCGCCCTTCAGAACCTGGCGGTCGCTCGGGATGGTGACCGCCCTGGCCTGCCTTGCGCTCGGTGTTGCAGGCAGCGTGGCTTGGCTCCGGCGCGGAGATCCGGAGCAGCCAGTCTATCGATTCTCTCTCGCGCCGCCCCCCGGCGCTGACTTTCTCAATGTGCCGAACCGGAATGGCTTGGCGCTTTCTCCCGATGGCCGCTGGCTCGTCTTCCTGGCGATTCGCAATAGCCAGTCCCGGCTCTGGGTACAACGGCTCGACTCCCCAACGGCCCATGAGCTGCCCGGGACGGAGAACGCGTCGACGCCATTCTGGTCTCCGGACGGGCGCTCACTCGCTTTTTTCGCAGGCGGCAGTTTGAGAAGGATAGATAGCGACGGCAGCAACCTTCAGTCATTGGCAGCGGACATCCGCGCCCCCCGCGGTGGCTCTTGGGGATCCCCCAGCACCATCCTGTTCTCGCCCGGCAACACGCTTGGTGCCGCCATCTATCGACTTCCCGCAGGCGGCGGCACGGCGGTTCCGGTCACCACCGTCAATCTCCCGCACGCAGTCCGGTACCATGCATATCCAGTCCTGCTCGACGACGGGGAGCATTTCTTATATCGAGCCGTCGGAGGGGACATGTGGGAAGCCGGTGTCTCATCAGGATGGTACCTGGGCTCGCTCCACAATCTGACATCAGGAACGCTCGTGTTGCCCGCCAACACCAACGTTGCCGTAGCTCGTCCGCATGGAAAAGGTTCCCGCTATCTGTTGTGGAATCGCGGCGATACTGTAGTCGCACAGAAGTGGACGTCCCTTCCTCTCCTCCCTCCGGCGACGCCGTGCCACTTGCCGGGCCAGTGGGCTATCGTGAAGCAAACTTTACCGCCTCAGACTCCGGTTTGCTCGTTTACGGTAGCGGCGCGTCCAGCCTGCAACTACAGTGGGTGGACCGCGCCGGAGGTCCGCTAGGAGTGCTGGGGGAAGCTGATTCCCTGATCTCACCGGCTCAATCGCCGGATGGGAGACAGGTGGCAGTATTACAAAGGCTGAGCCACCTCTTGGTAGTGACTGATGTTTCGCCGGGGCCTGACGACCCGTGCCGCTACTAATGCCGGCAGTCCGGTCTTGTGGTCGCCCGAGGGCAGCCGGCTGGGTTTTACTCGCGGGGGCCAAGTGGCGATTCTCAACGTCGGAGCGACGCAGGAAGCGATTCCACCCTCGGCGGGCCGTTCACAAAGTTTCGTGGGCTGGATGCCGGACGGCCGCTCCGTTTTATACATTGAGCTTGGATCCCAAGGCAAGCATAGCCTCTGGATAAGGTCGATTGACGGTTCCGTAGCGGCTCGACGATTGCTCAATACCTCCTCCGACGAACAGCACGCAGCCGTGTCGGCAGACGGTCATTGGCTGGCCTACGTCACCGACGAGAGTGGCCGCTTTGAGGTCTATGCGCAGAGGTTCGAAGGCGGGCCCCGAGTGCAGGTGTCGAGCCAGGGCGGCAACACTCCGAAATGGCGGGAAGACGGGAAGGAGTTGTTCTATGAGGCTGTGGACGGTTCAGTAGTCAGTGTGGCTGTGAATCCGCTCGGGAACAGGCTTGACCTCTCGCCGCCGCGAACTCTGTTTGCTCTTCCCGCGCATTACGTCGGCGGATATTCCTACGACGTCGCGCCCGACGGTCAGCGCTTCCTGGTGCTTGCACCTTACTCCAGGCGGCCAGACGAGCCGCTCACGGTGGTGGTCAACTGGCCGGCATTGATACCAAAGTAGGTGTACCCAGCGGCCAGGTGCGCCGATGGACTTCCTGCGGCGCCAAGGCCTGCGACGGCGGAATCCGCTCAGTGTCGATCACGGAGCATTAGGAAACTGCTCGATTGTGGTGTTACGGGCAGGAAGTCCGCTTCGGGGACATGTCGGCTCGTGCGGATTCCGAGGATGTGAATGGACCGTTCCGACGGGATGTGATTAAAGTCGGAGCGTAGCGACGCTGGTATTTGCATGATGCCGGAATTTATTCACATGAGTCAAGAGTTTTCGGTGTGAAGCGGGGTTGGGGGTGTGGGGGAAGGGGACGGCGTTTGAGTCCACTTCCCCCGCCCAGCACTCCAGAAACCGGTTTACGACTCCTGGGAATCCGGCTTGCGGCCTCGGTTTTTACCCATGGATTCCCCGTTGAGCTCGATCCGATACGCGTTATGGACCAGCCGGTCGAGAATGCTGTCGGCGACGGTGGGATCGCCGATCTGTTCGTGCCAGTGAGCGACCGGCATCTGCGAGGTGAGTATCATGGATCGCCGCTCATACCGATCATCGCAGATTTCCAGAAAATCACGCCGCTCGCTATCTTTCAACGGCGCCATGGCGAAGTCATCGAGCACGAGCACATCGATGCGGGAAAGCTTCACCAGCAGCAGCACCCGCCTTGAGTTGGAAGGTTCCACAAGTTACAGACGCGGCATATCCGGGCAATGCTTCACTCGCGCGTGATTGCCTGATTGTGACTTATCCGTCGTTGTTCGGCCTCCTCGTCTTCAAGGAGTACGCGGCGAACCCCATACCTTCAGTGTGCCGTGACGTGTGGAGCAGAACACGCGGTTGATGTGTACGCGCAGTCATTGTACGAGCCTTCTTTTCGAACCGCCAGCCGATCCGTACTGACAAGTCGGCCAGCATCACTCAGACGTTGCTGTCCTTAGGCTCCAGCCCGATCCGATCGTGACCGCGTTTCTGAGCCGCTGCTTACAGCCGATGTACCGCTCAGTCGTCTGGACGCTCTCATGACCGAGCAAATATTGAATCTGCTCGATCTCGCCGCCCGCGTCATGACACAACCGGGCGCACGTTCGCCGAAGGTCATGGGGAGCCACACCCGGCAAACCGCACGCGCGGCAGGCGGTCGTCACGATGGACCAGATTACTTTCGGACTGAAGCCGTTTGGCGCAACTCGGCCGGCCTTGTTGATCGCACGGAACATGGGTCCGGCAGTCACGGCCGCAGCGGTCAGCCATGCCTGAATGGCGGAGCCGACCCAATCTGGAACTGGAACGGTCCGGACGTGGCCACCTTTTCCGATCAGATCAGCAAACACCCAGTGCTCCTCACGGCGCTGGAGGTCCGCGAGCGTGACTGCTGCGAGTTCGGCACGGCGCAGCCCACAGCCGAGCAGTACCGCAATCATGGCGTAATCTCGTTTCCCGCGGAGTGTCGTGCGGTCGAAAGTCTGCGATAGCGTCTGGCCCTGGTCGATGGTCAGCCAGTTGCCGATTCGAACCCCATGCTTCCTCACGCCTTTCACGCGTCGGATGCCAGCTGCGAGATCAGGACTGAGGAGGCCGGCGTCGGAGGCCTCGTATGCAAGCCGACGAACCGCCGCCAAACGAAGGTTGATCGTCGAAGCTGCATAATGTGCCTGCTCCAGGAAGATGCGGTATCGAGTCACCACAGTCTTGTTGAATGCGAGCCTGGGCTCGGAACAGTACCAGTCCGTGAACTCACGGATCGCATGCTCGTAAGAACGCCGGGAACTCGGCGAGATCAGACTGTTGAGGACGGCGGTCTTCGAGTGCTCCAGATCAGGCAGCCGGAGTACAGTTTTTGTGGTGCGCTTACGTTTTGGCTTTCGCATTCCGCCATTCTGCGGACATCCGCACCGATTTGGCGGAGTACAATTCAGGCGAACAGGAGCCGGCCTCTGGGCTCAGGTATGGGTCGCCCGAGTTCACGGGCGGTCTCCAGCCATTCCGAGATGACGACCTCTGCGTTGGCCAAAGCCTCCTGGCGTGTGGTCCCGTCAGCGGCACAGCCCGGGAGTTCCGGCACTTCGGCGATGAACGCCTGGTCCTCGTTGCTCCAGTAGAGGATGATCTCAAACTTGTTCATTCGAGTCCTTCCGCCAGTTTATAACGGACAATCACGTTGCGAACTTGCCGCACCTGATACGGTTTGGCCATCGACCCGCGCGGCTGCAGATTCAGGATTTCCTCGATGCCTTCCCGGGTGAAAATGTGGTGGCTTCCGCGAACGCGTTCCTGAAATCCCAGATCTCTCAGGAGAAGGGCCAGGTCGCTGAACCGGATGTTGGCATCGGAAGCGCCGTGCAGGACCTGAAGCAACAGCCGTCTGTGCACACCTATAATATGCCTGACCGTGGCGAACTGCCTTCCCCGATGAGCAGCAAGCCGTGGCGATTAGTCCCCAGAAGTCGGCTTGTGGCAGCCGATTCTGTCTGGATCACGCGAGCATTCGGAAACAGCTTCTGCCGGCTCAGGTCCACAGTTCGTGCACCGGCGCGTAAGCGAAGCGGTCCGTCTGTGGGACATACTCGAAATCCGCGCTTGAACGGATCGTCGTAGCGCACCGTTGTCCAGTCGATGCCCAGCGCCGAGTAGATGGTTGCCTCAATATCTTCCGGCTTGATCTCGCGGTCACCCGACCAGCCCGGATCGACAATCGCCGCTCCCTGGCTGTCCGTTACACCGATCACTTTGCGCGCCGACACCTGGGCCCCGGCTACCATGACGGACTGCTGCAGATGGTGATCCCGTCCCGAGGTTGTATTCAGCGGACCCACCGTGCGCCCGAATTCACCGGTTGCCACAATGAGTGTCTGATCGAGAATTCCGTCCAGCTTCAGCTCTGCGATCAACTGCCCCACGCCTTTGTCGAATTGCGTCGCCATGGACTGTAGATTTGCGTTCGGAGCGTAGATGTTGGCGTGGTGATCCCAACTTCCAAATGAAATCTGCACGAAGCGTGTGCCCAGATTGCCGCGTATCAGATTCCGGGCAGTCAGGCACGCATTCCCGAAGCTCGAGTTTCCGTAAGCATTTCGGCGGGTCTGGTCGAAGTTGAACACCCCGTCGATCTCGCCGCTGTACATCATGCGCCGGGCATCCACGCTGAACTTCGTGTAATCATCCGCTGCCGGCCCGATCGTTGATCCGTTCCGCATGTCCGAATCCAAATCCATCGCCAGGCCATACCTGCGATCCAGCGCGGGCGCGCCATCCGGATGTTTCGTATTGGTCAATCCGCCGCCGTTGGGACTGACGTAAAATGGACCGTTCTGCGGTGGCAAATACCCTTGGCCGGGCCCCGATTGAGTATTGAGTGAGACGAACGTCGGCAGTACCTGATCACCGGTCTTCGAGCCTAATTCAATGGCCACCACCGATCCGATATGCGGAGCAATCTTGGACAAACCCGATATCGGGTTACGGCCGATCTGCACCCAGGTCTGCGCCAGGCCATGGGCGGTATTCCAGGCGCGAACACTCCTCAAAATTGCTATCGAATCCAGTTGCGAGGCGACATTCGGCATCAGGCCTTGCGGGAAGCGCAGGTCTCCATAGCTCGTCGGATTGAAGTACGAGGGTGTCCAGGCGCCTTCCTTCAGGTCCAGGGTATCGGTGTGGCTGGGGGCGCCGGTCAGCAGGATAAAGATGCAGTATTTCGCTTTGCCGATCGGTGTCGCGGCAGCCTTCGCGACGGATTCCATCGGGCGGCTCGGCAGCAGGAAGTAGCCGCTCAGCGCTGCTCCCGCATGGCGAAAAAACATGCGGCGTCCGATCTGAGGACGGCGCCAGAACGGGCGGCCCTGCAGATTGCTCCAGTCCACTCCAAATCGATCGCGTGCCATTTGATTCGCCCCTTAGTAGCTGAACAAAAACTCGATCTTATTGATCAGTACCCATGCCAGATCTTCGATGGCGGCGTTCTTCTGGGCCGCGGTCGTCGCTTTCGCCAAAAAGCCAACAGCTTTCGCACGCTCTCCATCGCTTGGTTTCCGGGAAACGAAGGTGAGGAACATTTCCTCCGCAATGACGTCGTTGGTCGCCAGTTTGGAGACGGCCTGCAGCACCGGCGACGCTGTCATGTGGATCTTGTTCGTCACGAACGAGTCGTTCATCAGCGCCATCGCTTCTTGAACCGAGGTGGCTTGGCCGCGCGGTTGTGTATCGCGATTGCCTCGCAGAAAATAGTTCATGAACACCTGCGCATTGCCCGTGTTGGTGCGGGGCTCCACGGTGTCCAGCAATTGCATGGCGTAATTCACCGGCTGCGTCCACTGGACGTAAGTATTGAACACCCCGGTAGCCGTGCAGATTGCGTCATGAACCTCTTCCCCGTCCAGCCGCCTCGGGTAGTGGCGCGCGAACAGCGGAACATAGTCCACCTTCCATTCGCTATCGTATTCGGAGCTGAGTTGGTACGCCGAAGACGTCACGATGGTTCGCAGCAGTTCACGCAGGCTGTAATTCTGGCGGATGAACTCCTGGGAAAGGCGGTCCATCAACTGCGGATGCGTGGCCTGGAATGTCCATGGCGCGGGGGGCGGATGCTGTACGTCCAGCCGCGCCGGATCCAGGCCGTCCACCGGATCGGCCAGTGCCAGGTTGAACATCTGCTTCCACACGCGGTTCACGATGTTGCGCGAGAACATCGGATCGTCTACAACGAACGAAGCGTAAGCCCCGCGCCAGTTATTATCGGCGGGCTTGGCTCCGGTGCCGCGATACTCCGGCGTCAGGTGCAGCACCGGATTGGACACTCGGTTGGGCCGGTTTCCGTAATTGGTGCTCACGTCGTAAGTGCGGGTACCGACGTCCTGTATCGAGAAGCTGTTGTTGTAGAAGAGGGTCGGCGTAACGCTGGCCGGCGTCCCCGCAGGCGGAGTCCAGCGGACGAGGTTGGTTCGGGCGAAAAACGCGGACATCTTCTCCGCGTCTTCGCGCAGGACGCTTTTCCCCCAAACGCTGAGCTGGTCCAGGTGGCTGCGGCCGTTATGGCATAACAGGCAATCGTAATGCCCTAGACCCAGGAACGCCGTTGCGGATTTTACCAGCAGCGTGTCGTAGGTGTCCTGAATCGGGCCGCCGGGCGTGCCCGCACTCGACAGGAAGTTCGTATTTCCGCTGGCCTCCTCGTAGTTATTGCCGGATGCCGTCAGGATCTCGTAGGCCATGTCTCGCAGGCTCTTGCTGTCCGAGACCGACACCCACAGGTACTTGTAAAAAGCGTTTCGGCCGTCCAGGCCCTGCGGCGTATTGGACATGGAGTTGGTTGCCGAATTACGCAGCCAATCCCCCATCCACATCGTCCATTTGTCGATAAAGCCGGGCGCCCACAGCAGTTGATCTACAGCGGCATAGCGCTTGCCGGGGTTCGGGTCCGCCACGTAGGCCCGGATTGCGGCCGGGCTCGGCAGCCGTCCGGTCAGGTCCAGGTTCAGGCGGCGAAAGAATTCCTCGTCGGTAGCCAGGGGCGCCGAGGGAACGCCTGCGGCCGCCATCGCCCCAAAAATCTCGTCATCGATGAAATTCCGCCTCGGGATGTCCGTGGCGACCGTCGTCGGCCGGCGCATACTCGCCATCTGCAACAGTTTCGATCGTTGGAATACTTCGGTCCGCGCCCGGGATTGTGCGGACAAGAACCGGTCCGGCAAGGCCTGGAATGTGCAGTTTGCGCCGGAAGCGCTGTCACCGCCGGCCGAGCGGCTTACCGTAGCGGCGGCCACGGCAAGCGGCACCAGAATCAACATACGGCGGCGAAAGTCGGTCATCGGCGGGGCTCCCTCACGATTCTACTGTTAAACCCAATACTCTAAGCTAAGTTCTTTCCAAATCGTGATTTTCTCTGCCCTTCGCTGCCTTGGTCTCACGCGGAAAGCAACTGATACGACTAACCCATCCGACGGATGCAGGGTATAAACCAACAACGTATCCCTTCGAACGAGCACGGGAATGGTAATTTGCCCGCCGACGATTACCGTGTTCTACGGATAGGTGACTTTTTACAAAAATTTTACACTGTCGTTACATCTTCCGTTGAGTTCACCTGCTTTGAACCGCGGCAGACAAAATTTTATACCCGTTGAACGGGATCAATCGGAGGATCGCTCAAATGCAACGCCGCTCATTTTTGAAAGCTGGTTTGGCCATGACGGCCGCAAGCCTGGGCTCTAAAAAGCTGCTGGGTCAAAATGCACAGTACCTGCAGAAGTACGTAGACCCGCTTCCCATTCCACCGGTGTTACGACCGGGCAATCAGCCGACAACAATTACGATGTCGGAGTTCTACCAGAGTCTGCATCAACACATGCCGAAGACTAAGGTTTGGGGGTACAACAACATGTATCCTGGTCCAACCATCGAGGTCATGCGCGGCACTCCCGCTCACATTCAGTGGGAGAGCAACCTGCCCCCCAAGCATTTCCTACCTGTGGATCACAAACTGCTCGGTGACGACCTGTATACGCCGGAGGTGCGAAACGTTGTGCACCTGCACGGAATCAAAGTGTTGCCGCACAGTGATGGCTACCCGGAAGCATGGTTTACCCCTGGCTTCAAGCAAACGGGACCAGCCTGGCAGCGCAAACAATACGAATATCCGAACGATCAGCCCGCAACCTGTCTGTGGTATCACGACCACGCGCTCGGGACCACGCGTTTGAATGTGTGCGCCGGCCTGGCAGGCTTTTACATCATCCGCGACGGCATGGAGGCAGGCCTTAATCTACCATCCGGGAAGTACGAAATCCCGCTGATGATTCAGGATCGCTTATTCAATGCGGATGGCAGTCTTCTCTATCCGATCGATACCGGCGGAACCCAGGAAGTATGGATCCCGGAATTCTTCGGCGACACCGTGCTGGTGAACGGCAAAATATGGCCGCACCTCGAAGTTGAACCACGCAAGTACCGGTTCCGCATGTTGAACGGCTCGAATGCGCGCTTCTATCACATGACGCTGGTCCAGCCGGCGGTCGGCAATACACCCCCCGTTGCTGGCCCTGTCTTTACACAAATCGGCACGGACGGCGGGTTACTGCCGGCGCCGGTAAAATTGACGGAGTTGTTGATGGCTCCTGCCGAGCGGTTCGATATTGTCATCGACTTTTCAGGCCAGGAAGGGAAGAGCTTCGTGTTGACCAACGACGCTCCCGCGCCATTTCCCGGTGGCGGACAGGTAGTACCAACGGAGATTATGCAGTTCCGGGTGACCAAGCCTCTGGCCGGCAGGGATACCAGCAGTGTCTTCCCGATCCTGAACCCGCTAACCCTCTTTGCGCCGACTGACGCCGTTCGCGAGCGCAACCTCGAGTTGAGTGAGCTCGATCGCGCCTCGGACGGTTATCCCATCGTTGGGCTGCTGGATAACATGAAGTTTAGCGATCCGGTGACGGAAAACCCCCGAGCCGGCACAACGGAGATCTGGAACCTTGTAAACACCACGGGTGATGCGCACCCGATCCACGTGCATCTGGTCGAGTTTCACGTGATAGCACGCCAGAGCTTCAGCCAAGCAGCCTGGGACGCGAGTCGCACGCTGGTCTACACCGGGGCGCCGCAAGCTCCGGCGCCGAACGAGCGGCCTGCTCGCAAGGACACGATTATCGCCTATCCCGGCATGGTCACCAGGATCATTGCCCGCTTTGACCTGCCCTCGGGCACCCTAACGACCCCGGGACAACGTTTCCGGTACGTGTGGCACTGCCACATTCTGGAGCACGAGGACAACGAGATGATGCGACCCTTCGACGTGATCGCATAGGAGGCCTGAACAGCGATTAAAACGCGGCGCAGCCAATTTGGAGGCGCCGCTTATTTCCGCCGGCCCAGGGGAGTTCTCGATTGACAACCAAACAAATCACATTTTTCCCGTTACTGCTGGCCGCTTCCTTTGGCTTGGGCCACTGGCACGAACGGCGGGTGATGGCCGGGGTGTCTGACAATCCCCGTCGCGTTCTCTACTATCGGGATCCTATGCATCCCGCTTACCGGTCGGAAAGGCCGGGAACAGCGCCCGATTGCGGGATGGATCTGGAGCCTGTATACGCGGGCGGCGCGTCTCCGTCCACAGTCGACGGTTTGCTCGAACATCCGCCCGGAACCGTAAGAATCAACCCGGAACAGCAACAGTTGATTGGGGTAAAGGTGGGTGTGGCGGAGAGGATGTCGGGCGAGAATACTTTCCGTACGGTGGGAATCGTCACCCCCGACGAAGCGTGCGTGTACCGGCTCACCGCCAGGGTTGACGGCTGGGTGCGGCAGATCTACCCCAACGCCACAGGCGCTTTAGTCCAGAAGGGACAGCGCTTACTTTCTGTCTACTCCAGGGACCTTCAAACCGCGCAGCAGGCGTACCTGTTCGCACTAAACCAACTGGACCGCTTTAAGAATGGAGATGAACCCGATGCGGTCGGCAGGCTGAAGATCGCTGCCCGGGATGCGCAGCTGAACCTGGAAAGCCTGGGTATGTCCGGGGTTCAGATTGAGGCTATTGCGCGCACCAAGAGTGTCCTGCCGCAGGTTGATCTGGTGGCGCCCGCGACCGGGTTTATCACCATGCGCAATCTCTACGCGGATCAAAAATTTGAGAAGGGGGCGGAGCTCTACCGCATCGTGGATCTCAGCCGCGTGTGGATCGCAGCCGATCTCCCCGGTCAGGAGGATAATATCCCAGCCGGGACAGTCGCCCGCGTCTCCGTTCCGCATTCTCCGGAAGCAGTGTTCAAAGCTCGCGTAGCCGCCACGCTGCCTCAAATCGATCCGGTTTCCCGAACGATTAAAGTGAGACTACTCTTAGACAACCCCCACCTCGTCTTCAAGCCTGATATGTACGTTGACGTGGAGTTTACGAAGCGGATGGCTGCCGGCGTAGCCGTACCCTTGGATGCAATTCTGGACTCCGGCCGGCGCAAACTGGTTTTCGTGGATCGCGGCGGCGGATATTTTGAGCCCCGGCAAGTCATCACCGGACCTCATTACGGCGAACGCGTGGTCATCGAGCGGGGTTTGGCGGCAGGCGAGCGCATTGCGACTTCGGGCACGTTTCTCATCGACTCAGAAAGCCGCCTTAAGACGGCGGCGGCCGGTATGCAACCCGAGTCCACCGTCGTCGACCCGGTCTGCGCAATGCCCCTGGCCGACCCGGCTTCTGCGAAGCGCGCCGATCGGAGCGGGAAGACGTACCTGTTCTGCTCAGAACGCTGCCGCCGAAAGTTTGAAGCCGATCCGGCTCGGTATGCCAAAACAGCGGCCCACCCTGACGCGAGCGGCCCGGCATGATCAACCGGATCGTCGATTTCTCCGCGCGCAACCGGGCCCTGGTCTTCGCGCTCACCGCGATTGCGTGCGTCTGGGGCTGGTGGTCCATGCATCACATCAGGCTCGACGCCATTCCGGATCTGACCGACACGCAGGTGATTGTCTACTCACGTTGGGACCGCAGCCCTGACATGATTGAAGATCAGGTGACGTACCCCATCGTTACCGCCCTGCTGGGTGCGCCGCGCGTCAAGGCGGTTCGCGGCTTTTCCGATTTCGGCTACTCGTTCGTCTACGCGGTGTTCGAAGACGGCGTCGACCTGTACTGGGCCCGCTCCCGGACGCTCGAATACCTGTCGGCAACGCTGCCGAACCTGCCCCAGGGCGTCAAGACAACGCTCGGTCCGGACGCGACCGGACTCGGCTGGATTTTCCAGTATGTCTTGGTGGACACTTCCGGCAAGCATAGTCTCGCCGATTTACGCCGGCAACAGGACTGGTTCCTGCGCTACCACTTGAAGTCCGTTCCCGGAGTCTCCGAGGTAGCGTCGGTCGGCGGCTTCGGACGCCAGTACCAGGTGAACGTTGACCCTAACCGGCTGCAGGCCCGAGGGATTGGCATCAACCGTGTTGTCGAGGCAGTGCGGGGCGGCAATAACGACGTCGGTGGCCGCCTGATTGAGTTCGGCGGCACTGAGTACATGGTCCGCGGCGTCGGGTATGCCCGGTCGATCGCCGATATCGAGAACACCGTCTTACTGGCTACCAGTGAGGGCACCGCGGTTCGCGTTAAAGATGTCGGAGAAGTCGTGGCTGGTCCCGAGCTTCGTCGCGGCGTAGTCGATTTCAACGGGTCCGGAGACGCCGTCTCTGGGATCATCGTGATGCGTCAGGGCGAGAATCCGATGGATGTCATCCGCCAGGTAAAGGCTCGCATCCGCGAGATGGAACCCGGTCTTCCGCCTGGCATGAAAATCGTCCCGGTCTACGATCGTTCGGAACTGATCCAGCGCTCGATGGACAACCTGCGTTCCACCATCATCGAGGTGGTACTCACCGTCGCGCTTTTCATTCTCATATTTCTCGGGCATGTTCCCAGCGCACTCATTCCCGCGATCACGATACCGGTTGTCTTGTTAATCTCCTTTGTACCGCTCCAGGGGATGGGGATCAGCGCCAACATCATGTCTCTGGGCGGCATTGCCATTGCGGTCGGCGCTCTGGTGGATGCTGCCATTGTGGTCGTCGAACAGGTGCACAAGAAGCTGGAGGAATGGGAGCGGAATGGCCGTCCCGGCGACTACAGCGATGTGGTGATCGGCGCCATGAAAGAGGTTGCCGGGCCCAGTTTCTTCGCCCTCCTCGTCATAGGCATCTCGTTCCTGCCGGTACTCGCCCTGGAGGCCCAGGAAGGCCGGCTGTTCAAGCCCCTGGCTTACACGAAGACGCTGGCCATGGTGGTAGCGGCGGTCCTCGCCATCACCCTCGATCCGGCGCTGCGGATTTCACTGACCCACCTGCGCAGCTATTCATTTCGTCCGCGCTGGCTGTCGCGTGCCGCTTCCACCGTACTTGCTGGGCGAATCCGTGTGGAAGACCGGCATCCCATCAGCCGGTTTTTGATCCGAGCCTACGAACCGGTGGTGATTTGGGCCATCGACAATAAGCCGATCGTCTTCACCGTGACCGCCGCCCTCGTGCTGGCTACGGTCCCTCTGTACAGCCGGCTGGGCTCCGAATTTATGCCCCCGCTGGATGAGGGCACCATCCTCTATATGCCGTCCACTATGCCCGGCATCTCGATTACGGAGGCGCAGAAACTGCTTCAGGTTACCGGACGATTGCTCAAACAGTTCCCCGAAGTGGATCAGGTGTTGGGCAAGGCCGGCCGGGCTGACACGGCAACCGATCCGGCGCCTCTGTCGATGCTGGAGACCGTGGTCACGCTGAAGCCGCAGTCGCAGTGGCCGCGGATTGCAACCTGGTATTCCGCGTGGTCGCCGGAATGGCTGAAACCCGCCTTGCGGCATGTCACCCCGGACCACGTTTCCACGGAGCAATTGATCGCCGGCATGAACCAGGCTCTGCAGATTCCCGGCTTGACCAACGCCTGGACCATGCCGGTGAAAGGCCGCATTGACATGCTGACCACCGGCATGCGGACGCCCGTTGGAATCAAGGTGTTCGGAGCGGACCCGGCCATTATCGAAAGCATCGGCTCCCGTATCGAATCCGTGATCGGCTCCATTCCGGGCACGCGCAGCGTGTTTTCGGAACGTACGGGACAAGGCTATTTCCTGGATTTCGAATGGCGTCGCGAAGAGCTTGCCCGCTACGGACTCAGTATCGATCAGGCTCAGGCCACGATCCAGAGCGCGATCGGCGGGGAGGCGGTTACCACCGTCATCGACGGTCGGGCCCGCTACCCCGTGAATGTGCGCTACATGCGCGACTACCGCAGCGATCCGGCGTCACTGGAGCGCGTCCTGGTCCCCATCGGGGACGGTGGCAAGCAGATCCCCCTGGGCCAACTGGCCAAGATCCAGGTCAACTCCGGCCCCGCGATGCTGCGCGACGAGGATGGCCTGCTCGCGCGGCTATGTGTATGTGGACATCGCGGGTCGCGATTTGAGCGGGTACGTACAACAGGCCCGCGCAGCCATTCAAAAGAGTGTCGAATTGCCGGCTGGCTACTCAGTCCGTTGGTCCGGGCAGTACGAAGCGGTGGAGCGCGTACACGCGCGGCTGCGGGTAGTGGTTCCGGTAACTCTCTTGATTGTCGTCCTGCTTCTGTACTGCAACACGCGATCGGTGGTGAAAACATGCATCGTGCTGTTGGCAGTCCCGCTTTCGGCCATTGGGGCTTTCTGGTTTGTGTATCTGCTCGGGTACAACTTGAGCGTGGCGGTGTGGGTCGGAATCATTGCCCTGCTGGGCGTGGACGCGGAGACCGGCGTGTTCATGCTGCTCTATCTGGATCTGGCGTATATCGCCGAGCGGCGCAAGCAGACTCTGTTCACACGTACCGACCTGCGGAGGGCCGTGCTCGCCGGCGCCGTCAAGCGGATCCGCCCCAAGTTCATGACCGCCGCGACCATGTTCATCGGTCTGGTTCCCATCCTGTGGGCCAATGGAACCGGTGCGGATGTCATGAAGCGCATCGCCGCGCCGATGATCGGCGGAATTTTCACCTCGTTCTTCCTCGAATTGATCGTTTATCCGGCGATCTTCGAAGCCTGGAAGTGGCACTCCGAAGTGAAGCAACTCGGCCGGGCAGCCGAACCGTCGAACTTGGAACTCGAACCCGCATTGCAGTAAGTAGCGGGTCACTGCGTTCGCGCGTTCATCGCACGACATCTCTATCTCTCGAAGCTTGGGCGCGACAAACGCTCCACCTCCGTTGCGGCTTCCGCGGACTACATTGAAGCGCCCACGGTACTTAGGTGAACGTGTTCGGGTGTACTTCTCTATCGAATCGAGCTTCCTTTGGATTCCTCACATTCCTTATGGAGCGCGCCGCGATCCAAAGCGCCATGGCCAGACGATGCCGCCGGCAGCTTCGATGTCAGTATTTGCGGCGGAAGTCCCGTTCAGGACGATAGCCGTAATCAATAACGATAGCCTGCGTTTGATCCAGTAATCATCTTCGATTAGCATCGAGTGTGACGGCCGGCGAATTGAAACGGAGCTGGCGAAGCTCGGGTGCACATTCGATGAAGGCACGAAGCACCTCATCATTCACTACAAAGGGCAGCGCACGTTAATGCCCCGGCACCCGTCGAAGGAGATCAAGACGGGCACGTACCGAGCCATTCTCAAGAAGCTCGGCATCAAGGAGTAGCGATATGGAGTATCCGGCATTGTTCGAGCCCGCCGAAGAAGGGGGCTTCGTGATCACGTTTCCCGGCTTCGGAGGGGGCGTCGCGCAAGGCGACAACGAAGAAGACGCACGGGAGATGGCGCGCTATGCGCTGCTTACTATGATCGGCGAGCACATCCGCAAAGGCGAGGATCTTCCTCGCCCCACTCATCCGCGCGGGAGGAAGTACCGCATGATCCAGCTTCCGGCGCTGCAGGCGGTGAAGGCTGGGCTGTATCTGGCATTCCGCCGGTCCAAGATGAAAAAGGTTGAACTCGCGCGCGCCCTGGGCATTCCCAAAACGAACGTGGACCGCCTGTTTGATTTTCGCAACCACAGCCGCCTGGATCAACTCGAGGCCGCCTTCGCGGCCGTCGGTAAGCGGCTGGTAGTCTCGGTCCAGGATGCGGCTTAGGGCGCCTACTCGCGAGCGGGAACTCGGGGTAGCCAAAGCATCACGCGCCGGTCGTCATCGCCGTGCCTGCCATTCCAAAACCAAACGATATCGGCTCCATCCACCCTACCCAGTGCCTGATA
>CAWKLV010000035.1:0-45366 GCA_963850575.1 uncultured Acidobacteriota bacterium
GCGAAGTTGTGGGGTTTAACTTCTCCGGGGAAGATCCAGCCGCTGGCCCAAACGAATATTGTGCCGGCAGCCAATCTATCACGCGCGGTGACCGTACCGCGGGCCGCCAACTCGTGACGGTTGGAGGGATCTTGAACGAGGATGCATTCGAGGAATCCAATCGGAAGAAGTCTATTGCCGCCTCAGCCAATGGGTGGCCGATACGGGTAACACATTCACGTTCCCCGACGACTGAGAAGCTCGTCTTCGAAACGGTAGTCCGGCGGCGGGAAAGGGTTGTGCTGCAGCCACCAATCGTAGGTGCAATGCAGCCCTTCATCGAACGCAGTCGGCTCGAAACCCAGGATCGTGCGGGCCTTATCGATACGCATTGTAATCGGCGGCACATCGTAATATGTCCCGAAGTATAGTTTCGGCCCCATAGGATTGCCGCCTGCTTCGAGTGCTCTTCGCGCGGCACGTTGATGATCCGCGCCTCTTTGTTCGCCGCTTCGCAAACGCTTGCACCGCCTGCTCCTGGGTTACCGGAGTTCGATCCGCGACGTTGAACGCGTGCCCCACCGCGGCCGGATCTCTGAGGACCTGCAGGCAGCACCAGACCAGATCGTGAACATAGACGAAGTGCATTAGCCGGTTGCCGTCATCCGGAACGAGAATCGGCCGATCGTCCCGCAAACGATCCCAGAAAAACGCTTCGCGATAGAACGGGTTGCCGGGACCATAAATGAACGGAGGTCGGAAAGTCGTTGCGGGGAATCCGTCGCGCTGGTGCATGCGGAACAGCGCCCGTTCGCTCTCGGCTTTGTTCCGGACATAGTCTTCGGGATGGTCGGCGACGGCCAGCGGACCGTCTTCTGAATGGTCCAGCCCGGCACCGTAAGCAGCCACGCTCGACATAAACACGTAGCGCTGTAAACGGCCGCTGAACAGGCCCGGGCGGTGGCTTCGACCTGCGCCGCCCTAGTCCCACGCTGCCAGTCGTAGTCGTTATCGAACACCGCGTCGAACTGGCGGCCTTTCAGCGCCGATTCCACGGCGTCGCGGATCGTTACGATCCGCGATCAGGCCGGCTCCCGACTTCGGATTGCGGTGAAGAATAGTGACTTCATGTCCCTCGGCGCGCAAAGCGTCTACAAGAGGCGTGCCGATGAATAGCGTTCCGCCGATAACGAGGACGTTCATGTGTGACTAATCGTAATACTCCAGGCCGAGGTGCGTGATCAGATCCTCCCCTCGCATCCAGCGCAGCGTGTTCTTCAATTTCATCAGCTGGATGAAAATATCGTGCTCCGGATACACTTCCGGGGCATGCATCGGCCCCTTGAAGTAAAACGAAAGCCATTCCTGGATTCCGCGCATCCCGCACCGCTGGGCAAGATCCAGGAACAGCACCAGGTCGAGAACCAGGGGCGCGGCGAGAATGGAATCGCGGCACAGAAAGTCGATCTTGATCTGCATCGGATAGTCGAGCCAGCCGAAGATGTCGATATTGTCCCAGCCCTCCTTGTTGTCTCCACGCGGCGGGTAGTAGTTGATGCGTACGGCGTGATACAGGTCCTTGTACAGCATCGGATAGAGATCCGGCTGCAGTATCTGTTCGAGCACCGACAGCTTCGTCTCCTCCTTCGAGCGGAAGGAGCCGGGATCCTCGAGCACTTCGCCGTCGCGATTTCCGAGGATATTCGTCGAGAACCAGCCGGACACGCCGAGCATCCGCGCTTTCAAGCCGGGCGCGATCAGCGTCTTCATGAACGTCTGGCCGGTCTTGAAGTCCTTGCCGCAAATCGGGATCTGCTTTTCACGCGCCAGTTCGAGCAGCGCGGGCGTATCGGTGGTGAGGTTGGGCGCGCCATTCGCAAACGGAACTCCGCTCTTCAGCGCAGCGTAAGCGTAGATCTGGCTGGGCGCGATGTCCAGGATCGTTCTTCTGCAGACCGCATTCGAAGTCCTGCAGCGTCTGATGGACGGCGCCGGGACGGTGGAACACTTCTGTCGATCCGCACCAGATCATCACCATCCGGGAACAGCCGTTCGCCTGGCGGAAGTCCTCGATATCCTGCATCAACATCTCGGCCTTTTCCGCTTTGGTGCGTGCCTGCTTCACGTTCGGTCCGTTAATGCGTTTGACGTATTCGGGATCGAACACCGCCTTCATCGGCTTTAAGGCCGATAGCGGCTCCTTCAACTGATCGACGAGCGTACGCTCCAGAACCTGGGCGTTGCAAGCGGCTTCGTACGCGTTGTCTTCGTAGATGTCCCAACCGCCGTAGACCAGGTCGTCTAAGCCGGCGAGCGGAACGAAATCCTTGATCAGCGGCGTCCGCGCCTTCCGTACGTTTGCCGAGCCGGACAGTCGCGAGTTGAGTGAGGGAGCCGATGGGCTGCGCAAAACCGCGCTTGACGGCTTCGACACCGGCGATAAAAGTGGTGGTAACTGCGCCGATACCGGGAATCAGCACACCCAGTTTTCCGTCGGCGGGGGCGATCTGAAGCGTTATCTTTTTTATTGGCAAATGACTTATTCCTTTAGCGTTGGCAGTAGAGGTTGGAGAAGACTAAAGCAGAGCCGGGCAAGCCGGTACTCAGTTATACTAACAGCTTGATGTCGGCACGCGCGACGACGACCATCATCTTCCGTCATCGTAGACGACGAACAACTCGCGTCGGAAGAACTCCTGTATTTGCTGAAAGATTTCCCGGACGTCGAGGTGGTCGCGACCGGAGCGCAACGGCTTCGAAGCTTTCGATCTGATCGAGAAGCTGGAGCCCGATCTGGTGTTTCTGGACGTTCAGATGCCGGGCATGGATGGTCTCAGGCGTGATACGAAAATTGCGCGAAAAGGGGATTCCGCTTCCCTACTTCATTCTGGCCACGGCCTACGATCAGTATGCGATCGAGGCGTTCACGGTGGAGGCCATGGATTACCTGTTAAAGCCCATCGAAAAAGACCGGCTGGCGGTGACCATCGACCGGGCCCGACGCGCCATCGCCGAAAAGGCGAAGGCCGAACAGCAGGAATCCCGGCCGCGCTACCACTCGCGCAGCGCTGCAGCGGACCAAGGTACTGGTGAAGAGCAACAACAGAAATTTCATTGTCGACGCGCGGACGTGATCTATGCCACCATCGACGATGGATCTGATCACGATAGTCGCGACTCAACTTGAAGGGCAATCGAATTACCGCACCATCGAAGAGCTGCAATCAAATCTCGATCCCGAAGTGTTCTGGCGCGTCCACCGATCCTTCCTGGTGAACATCAATCGGATCAAGGAAGTAATTCCCTGGTTCAAGTCGAGTTATCAACTCCGCATGGATGACAAGAAACAGACGGAGATACCGGTCAGCCGCGTTCAAACCAAACGTCTCCGCGCACTTTTAAAGCTGTAGTTGAGTCCGCCACTTCGCACAATGAATCGCGAATATCACAAATGGTACAGCCCTGCTCTCGGCCGGGACATGGAACTGCTCGTCTTTGGACACGCCGGAACTCCGTTCATCGTTTTTCCGACATCCATGGGCCGCTTCTTCGATTATGAGAGCCGCGGCATGATCGATGCAGTACGGGAGAAGTACGAGAATGGCGGACTGCAGGCGTTCTGCGTCGACAGCGTGGACGCCGAGAGTTGGTACAACAAGGCCGTGCATCCGCGTGAGCGTGCGTTTGCGCCACATGCAGTATGAACGTTATCTGCTCGAACGAAGTGCTGCCATTTATCCGTGCAACCGCAACTCCGGAGCCAGTTAGGGACCCCGGATGCAGCTTCGGCGGCTATCACGCGGTGAACCTCGCGTTTCGGCATCCGGGTCTCGTCGACGAATTGCCTCAGCATGGGCGGCGCATTCGACATCAAGCAGTTCCTCAACGGGTACTACGACGAGAACTGCTACTTCAACTGCCCAGTGGACTTTCTTGCCAACATGACGGATGCGTACCATCTGGAACACTATTCGAAAATGCGTACCGTATTGGCGACCGGCGAGACGGATGCCTGCCTGGGTGAGAACCGGAAGCTCAGTTCGATTCTGCACTCGAGAGGCATTCCACACTGGCTGGATGTTTGGGGGAATGGCACCGGACATGACTGGCCCTGGTGGCAGGAGATGGCGCGCAAGTTCTTCTAAGTCGCGGAGAGTGTATGAAGATCGGAATCATTTATGGCATGGAGAACACTTTTCCCGGCGCACTCGTGGATCGGATCAACTCCATGAAGGTTCCGGAGTCAGCGCGGAACACATAAAGAATAGGAGCAGTCAAACTCGCCGAGCCGTGTCCGTACCGCGTGATTGTCGATCGCATTTCGCACGATATTCCGTTCTATCGCGCCTATCTGAAGAACGCAGTGCTGGGCGGAACCACGGTGATCAACAACCCGTTCTGGTGGAGCGCGGATGATAAGTTCTTCAACTACTCACTCGCTTCGAAGATCGGCGTGGCCGTGCCGCGGACCGCATTGCTGCCGCACAAGAGTCATCCGCCCGGAACCACGGATCGCTCCATGCGCAACCTCGCTTACCCACTCGACTGGGAGGAGGTCTTCCGGTACATCGGCTTTCCGGCGTTTCTGAAACCGCACAGCGGCGGAGGCTGGAAAAGCGTTTACAAGGTGCATAATCCGGAAGAGTTCTTCCGCGCTTACGACGAAACTGCCGACCTGTGCATGACCTTGCAGCAGGGCATCGAGTTCACAGATTACTTCCGGTGCTACGTAGTGGGGCGCAAGCAGGTGCACGTTATGCAGTACGATCCCCGGCGTCCGCACGCGGAGCGGTACTTGAAGAATGGACCTCCGGTTGAGAAGTCGTTGCATGATCGCGTGGTTCACGACTGCCTGACGCTATGCCGCGCGCTGGGGTATGACCTGAATACGGTGGAGTTCGCTGTCCAGGATGGAATCCCGTACGCGATCGACTTCCTGAATCCCGCACCCGATGCGGATCTTGCATCCGTGGGCCAGGACAACTTCGAATGGATCGTAGACGCCGTCGCGACGTTCGCCGTTGCGGAGGCTTCTAAACCGCCGGCCCCTCCCGATTATTCCTGGGCGCGATTTCTGGAACAGCGATAATGGTTCAACAGGGATAAACATGACTCCGAGCTTCACGATCGGAATCGAAGAAGAATACCAGACCATCGATCCGGTAACTCGCGATCTTCGCTCGCACATCGAGGCGGAGATAATCTCGAAAGGCAAGACCCGGTTGCAGGAAGCTGTGAAGGCGGAGATGCACCAGTCGGTCATCGAAGTGGGCACCGGTGTCTGCAAAGACATCAAAGAAGCCAGAAAGGATCTGAAGAATCTGCGCCATTCGATTATCGGATTGGCCAGGGAAAACGGCCTACGTGTGGCGGCCGCGGGAACGCACCCGTTCGCGGACTGGCGCAACCAGGCCATTTATCCCGACGCGCGGTACGAAACCATCGTCGAGGACCTTAAGATGGTGGCGCGCGCCAACCTGATTTTCGGACTTCACGTGCACGTCGGAATTGAGGATCGCGAGACCGCTATTCACATCATGAATGCGGCGCGGTACTTCGTGCCGCACATACTCGCGCTATCGACCAACTCGCCTTTCTGGCTGGGCATGGATACCGGTCTGAAATCCTACCGCTGTAAAGTATTCGACAAGTTCCCGCGAACGAACATTCCCGATTACTTTCAAAGTTGGGGTGAGTACGAGAGCTTTATCAACTTACTGGTGAAGACGAACTGCATCGATAATGCGAAGAAGATCTGGTGGGATATCCGCCCGCATCCTGTATTCCAAACGCTCGAGTTCCGGATGTGCGACATTCCGATGCGTCTGGACGAGACCATCGCGATTGCGGCGCTGATTCAGGCAACCGTCGCCATGCTCTACAAACTGCACGCGGCGAACCAGGGATTCCGGCTGTACCGGCGCGCTCTGCTTATGGAAAACAAATGGCGGGCGCTGCGCTACGGACTCGACGGCAAGCTGATCGACTTCGGCAAGCAAATCGAAGTACCTGTGCGGGATTTGATGTATGAGTACCTGCGCATAATCGATCCCGTGGTGGATGAGCTTGGATCGCGCGAGGAGATTCTGTACATCTATCAGATTCTCGAAAACGGATCGGGCGCCGACCGGCAGTTGAGAGTATTCAAAGAGACCGGAGATCTGACGAAAGTAGTGGATTACATCGTTGAGGAAACGGAGCGATCCACGATGGACGAGGCTGAGGTAGTTGACGGCAACATGACTGATTTATCGAACATGCCGTTCGATCCGGAACTCAGTCAGGGCGCCCGAAACGCAGTCCGTGTCTGTTTGCGAATACAGGCCGCACGAAAAGGTCACCGTCATCACGGACCTCGCGTGCCAGGAAATCGCCGCCAGCATTGTTCACGAGCTGAAGGCGGTCGGGCTCGACCTATAACTCGTTTCGTGCTGGAGGACCTCGCGCCTAGACCTCTGGCCGACATGCCAGGGGCGGTGCTGGAAGACCTCGAAAGCAGCGCTGTGAGTATCTACGCGGTGCAGGCGCAGGCCAATGAACTGAAGACGCGAATGCAAATGACCGATGTCGTGAATCGCCGCAGGATACGGCATGCTCACATGGTCAACATCGAGAAGCGAATCATGCTGCAGGGGATGCGCGCGGACTTCGAGCAGGTGGACGAACTCAGCATTCGGGTATTCGACATCGCCTCGCGCGCTAAGTCGATTCGCGCAACCACGCCGTGCGGTACCGACATCACGGGCCTGATGAATCCGAACTACAAGTGGATCAAAACCAGCGGGATCATCAGTCCGAGCAAGTGGGGTAATCTTCCCGGCGGCGAGATATTCACCAGCCCTGGCGAAGTGAACGGAACTTTCGTGATCGATGGTGTAGTCGGCGATTATCTGTGTTCCAAGTACGGAAAACTAGAGTCCGCGCCACTCACCATCCGAATCAAAGCCAATCGTCTCACCGAAGCGCACAGCGACAACCGCGAATTGCGGGACGAGTTCTGGAAATACACGCACACGGACGAAAACAGCGACCGGGTGGGTGAGTTCGCGATCGGAACGAATCTTGCCCTGCACGATGTGATTGGAAACATACTGCAGGACGAAAAAGTTCCTGGCGTGCACATCGCTTTCGGGAATCCGTATGGGGCTCATACGGGCGCCGAATGGCACTCGAACACGCATATCGACGTGGTCGCGCGGAAGTTCGACATCTGGGCCGACGACCGCCAGATCATGCACGCTGGACAATTCCTAATCTGATCCGATGATCCCGGAACTGCGAGCGCGCTTCAACGCGGGCTTCACGCCTGAGAAGTACGCCGATTTCCTTCGGCGCGTGGAGCACGCGGGCGGCACTCCGGTTCAGTTCCGGCATTCCGAGACCCCCATCTTCATCGAACGCAGTCTGCTCGACACAATGGTGGGCTACGGCGAGGACCTCATTCGCCAGCTCGTCGACAGCGAGGACTATCGCGCTAAATCCGACGCGGCGTTGCCTCCGCGCTATGCGTCTCCTAACGAGAAGCGAACACCCGCTGTTTGTTCAAGTGGACTTTGGAATCACCGAGAGCCTGGAGCCCAAACTCGTCGAGATTCAGGGTTTCCCGTCGTTGTACGCTTATCAGCCGGTGCTTGCCGAGGCGTACCGGGCCGCTTACGGCCTCGACGAAGATCTGCAGGCATTGTTGGTGGACTGACTACGGGCATTTATTCCGCCGCGCGATTCTGGGCGACCGGGCTCCGCACGAAGTCGCGCTGGTCGAGATTGATCCGTATGAGCAGAAAACGCTGCCGGACTTTCTGATTACAGCGAAGCAGCTCGGGATCCGCATCGTCAATATCAGGGATATCCGTAAGCAAGGGAGAAAACTGATCGCTCCAGACGGCCCGATCGAGCGCATTTACAATCGCGCGATCGCCGACGAGTTGGACCGCAAGAATGTTCATCTCGATTTTGACTTCCGGGATGAACTGGACGTCGAGTGGGCGGGACATCCTAACTGGTATTTCCGCATCAGCAAATTCTCGATTCCATTCCTGAAGCATCCCTGCGTACCTCGTACGCTGTTCCTGAATGAGGTAGCGATCATCCCCGACGATCTCGAAAATTGGGTGTTGAAGCCGCTTTACTCGTTCGCGGGGCTTGGCGTGTTAGTAGGACCAACTCGCGAGGAAGTGGAGCGCGTGACGAATCCGTCGCAATACATCCTGCAGGAGCGCATGGATTTCGCTCCGCTCATTGACAACGCCCCACGGTCCTACGAAAGCCGAAGTCCGGATCATGTACATCTGGCAGGAACGCCTGCAAGCGGTGACGACGATTGTTCGTATGGGTCGCGGCAAGATGATGGGCGTGGATCACAATAAAGGGATGGATTGGGTAGGCGGTTCAGTAGCGTTCTGGAGATAAATATGGAAACAAGACAGCTCGGCTCCGCAGGACCATCGGTATCCGCTCTCGCGCTCGGTTGTATGGGGATGTCCGGCATGTATGGAGAAAGCGACGAACAGGAGAGCATCGCTACGATCCACGCCGCCATCGACGCGGGTATCAACGTCATGGATACTGGCGATTTCTACGGCATGGGCCACAACGAAATGCTCTTGGGCCGCGCGCTAAAGGGTCGTCGGGACAAGGTCCTGCTGTCGGTGAAGTTCGGGGCCATGCGCGCTCCGACTGGCGCGTTTATTGGAGTGGACGGCCGTCCCGCAGGCCGTAAGGAATTTCGCTTCGTACAGTCTTCAGCGGCTGGGGACGGATCACATCGACATCTATCGACTGGCTCGACTGGATCCCGCGGTCCCAATCGAAGACACTGTCGGAGCGATCGCAGGTCTCATCAAGAGCGGCCACGTCCGGTACATCGGGCTCTCCGAAGTAGGCGCGGAGACGGTGCGCCGCGCTCATTCCACTCATCCGATCTGCGATTTGCAGATTGAATACTCCCTGGTCAGCCGGACCATCGAACGTGAGATTCTGCCCGTGCTGCGCGAATTAGGTATTGGAGTCACGGCATACGGAGTCTTGTCGCGCGGTCTATTGAGCGGCTCCCGACCGGGCGGACGAGGTGACTTTCGCACACATCTGCCGAGGTTCAGCGGGGCCAATTACGAGCGGAACTGTCGACTCATCGAAACGCTCGGCTCAGTTCGCCTCGGAGAAGGGTTTAACTCCATCTCAAGTTGCGATCGCGTGGGTGCTCAGTAAAGGGTCCGATATCATCCCCGTTATCGGTGCGCGAACGCGGAAACAATTAGAAGAGTCCATCGGCGCACTTGGTGCTTCGCTCTCCTCGGACGAGATACGAAACTCTGGAGAGAAGCATCACTCCAGAAAGCGTGGCGGGAACGCGCTACGATACTGCCCAGATGAAAGCGCTCGACAGCGAACGCTAATCCGGCACCGTCCATCGCTCGCCGCACTGGAAGACCTTGAAGCGCTGATCGGGACGGTGGCCCAGCATGTGTTCGATGAACCGGTTCACACTCCCCAGGTCGCCAGAGAATGTTCCGTAGTGCATGGGGATCAGCCAGCGTGCCCCGATATCTTCGGCCAGTTGCGCTGCGTCCTGAACGGAGAAATTGCGGCCGGCGATAGGCAGCAACGCGACGGTCACGTTGTACGGCTTGAGTCGCTGAGCTAAGTCGTCATACATCACGCAATCGCCGGCGTGATAAATGGTGTGACCTCCGAAACGAATCAGATATCCGAGATAGGGGAAGCCGCCCACGGCTGTCCGATCCAGGCGGTCATGCGCTGACGGCACCGCGTACACACGCCCGTACTGCCCCTCCTTGAAATACTCGACTCGCAGATCGGCATCCGTGGTGGTCATACGCTCGAACGGAATCCCCAACGAACGCGCATGCGCGGCGGCACTCTTTGGCAATACAACTTTGGCTCGGTGCGAGCCCTGCAGCATGCCGTTCAGCGTGGGCCCGTCCATGTGCAACGCGTGCGAATGGCTGCACAGAATCAAATCGGCACCGGTAACATGGCGCGGTGGAAACGGCGTGGGCACAAGGCGAACTCGCCCAGGCACCTCACAGAGACACGGATCGACAAAAAACAGAATGTTCGCGAACTTCACAGCGAAGCCGCTGTGACCCAGCCACCAGAGCGTCGGGGCACGTAACGCGGGTGTCTTCAATTTCAGCGAGCAGTTCAGCGCCGCTCTTGATCGATGGATTCATGTGGATGCGCGATTCAGACGGTCCAGTATCCCCGCCCACTCGATGCTCTCGGGAGGGCGCTCCACCGCAATCACATCCCAGCCGCCGCGATCCACCTCGTGCAGCGCCCCATACAGGGCAGCCGCGTAAGCTTTCGGATCCGCGGGCATCCGAATGCTTTTAGATGCAGCGGCGCTTTCCCGCCACCACAAATATGCCACACGGCCCGGCGGTAGCGCGCCTCCTTGAACCAGAGCGAGAGGCGTATGTGGACTGTAGTGGCGATCGTGCATGCCCGGCGAAGGATGGGCTTGCTCGCCTGGGTCGGCCAGGCGGCGTAGATCTTCGAATCCGATCATGCCGGGCCGGAGCAGAACCGGTTCCGAACCGGCCAGCGATATGACCGTGGACTCGATGCCCACCTGCGTGGGACCACCGTCCAACACCATGATCCTGTCGCCGAACGCATTGCGTACGTGCTGCGCTGTGGTGGGCGAGAGTTGGGTGAAGCGGTTGGCACTGGGGGCGGCAATCGGCACGCCCGCCGCGCGAATCAGCTCGAGGGCTACCGGGTGCGCGGGCATGCGAACGCCAACGGTCGCCAGTCCCGCGGTTACCTCGTCGGGAACCACAGGCCGCTTGGGAAGCACGATGGTGAGCGGTCCGGGCCAGTGCCGCTGCGTCAACTGGGCCGCCATCTCGGGCCAATGCGTCACCAGCGATTGCGCCATCTCGACTGACTCTACATGCACGATCAGGGGGCTGGTCGCCGGCCGCCCTTTCAGTTCGAAGATTTTGCGCACTGCGCTGGCGTCTAGAGCGTTGGCGCCCAGGCCATAGACCGTCTCCGTAGGAAAAGCCACCAGGCCGCCTTCACGGATAATCTGCGCAGCCCGCGACAACTCCTCCGGAGTTACCATTACTCAGGCAGGTCGTCTTTCCCGTCGGCTACGGTCTTTCCGGTTCTTTGCCACACCAGGAAGGCATGGATCAGCTCGTCCATGTCGCCGTCGAGCACGCGGTCCACGTCGCCGATCGACAGCTTAGTGCGATGATCCTTAATAAGCCGGTAGGGGGCTAGAACGTAACTGCGAATCTGGCTGCCGAAATTGATGCCCAGCTTGGTGGCTTCCAGCTTATCCTGCTCTACCTGCTTCTTCGCCATCTCGTGTTCATAGAGCTTCGCGCGAAGTTGCTTCAGAGCGCTGGCGCGGTTCTTATGTTGCGACCGCTCATTCTGGCACTGCACCACGATGCCGGTGGGGATGTGAGTGAAGCGAACGGCCGACTCTGTGCGGTTCACATGCTGTCCGCCCGCTCCGCTCGCCCGGAAGACGTCCACCTTGATGTCCTCGGGCTTGATATCGACGTTCACATCTTCATCGATCTGCGGATAGACGAAGACCGAGGCAAAGGAGGTATGCCGCCGCGCATTGGCATCGAACGGCGAGATTCGAACCAGGCGATGGACACCGATTTCCGATTGCAACATCCCGTACACGTTCTCGCCGTTGACCTCGAATGTGACGGACTTGATGCCCGCGCCCTCACCCTCCAGCCGGTCAGTGACAATCGTCTCACAGCCGTGGCGCTCCGCCCACCGCAGATACATGCGTAGCAGCATCTCCGCCCAATCCTGACTTTCAGTGCCGCCGGCGCCGGGATGAATGGTCATGATGGCGCTTCGCGCGGCATTCTCGCCCGACAGGAGCATGCCGTTCTCCAGCTCGTCCAAACGCGTGCGGAACGTCTTCAACTCGTGTTCCAACTCGGCGCCGACGTCTTCGCCCTCGCGCGAGAGTTCGAACAGCGTCTCCACGTCCGAAGTAATAGATGCAATCTTGGAATCCTGCTGGATGCTCTCTTCCAGGCGCTTACGATCCTGCATCACCTTCTGACTCTTCTCGGGCTGGTTCCAGAAGTTAGGATCGGAGATTTGCTCTTCGAGTTTGTTTAATTGTGCTTTCTTTTTGGGCGCGTCAAAGATAGCTCCGCACAGCTTCAGCTTGCTGGCGGAGCTCAACGTACTCTCTTTCCAGTTCGTCGCGGGTCATGTCTTTCTTTAGTGTAGCTTCAAGCCTTGGGATGTGCGCGGTCATACACGGCCATCAGATCGGAGAGCGATACCTGCGTGTATTTCTGCGTGGTGGAGAGGCTGGAGTGACCCAGCAACTCCTGAATCGCACGCAGGTCGGCTCCGTCGGAAAGTAAGTGCGTCGCGAACGCGTGCCGCAGTCCGTGCGGATGCTCCGCGATTCCGAACTGGGCCGCATACCAGCGCACCAGGACGCGGACATGGCCAGCGCCGAGCCGCTTGCCGAACCGGTTCAGGATTAACGCGCGATCGGTTGCATCGACGGGCGTTCGCACCGGCAGATAGCGCTCGAGCGCGGATGCCGCTCGCGAACCGAATGGGACCTGCCGCTCTTTTTTCCCCTTGCCGCGAACTCGCAGCCAGCGCTCGGCAAAATCCATATCGTCGAGATTGAGTCCGACGAGTTCGCTGACACGCAGTCCGCAGCCGTACAGCAGTTCGAAGATGAGCAGATCGCGCTGGGGGAAAGGTTTGTCGAACCGGTCCTCCCCCACTCCGTCTATTAGATTGTTGGCCCTTTCTGCGCTAAGAACGCGGGGCACTGTCTTCGGAATCTTGGGCGTGCGCACCAGTTTAGCCGCGTTGATGTCCACGATCCCGCGTTTCAGCAGGAATTGGAACAGCGAGCGCACAGCGGCGATCTTTCTCCGAATCGACACCGGGCTCAGTTCCTGGCTATACAAATGGCCCAGCCATTCCCGTATCGCAAGCGGGTCGAACTCGCGCGCCGATGGAGGCTGCCCGCCGGGCGGCGTGAAGTAATTGTGGAATGCTTCCAGATCGCTGCGGTAGTTGCGAAGCGTGTGTTCGGACGAATTGCGCAGCGCCATCTCGGCCAGCCAGGCTTCGATATGCTCGCGGAGTTCAGACATAGACCGACAAGTGTTCATCCAAGGCTTCGATCGCGCGGCGGCAGATCTCGGCATGGCGAGCCTTCTTGTCATGCCGGAAGCGATGGCGGGCGTTTTCGTCCAGCGCGGGAAGCAAGTCGAAGGTGATGTTCGCCGGTTGATAATCGGCCGCGTCCGCGGCTGAAATGTAGTGGCACAACGAACCAAGCGCGGTCTGGCGCGGAAGCGGGCGAAGCTTCTCGCCAAGCGCAAGCGCAGCAGCATGGCGGCCGGCCAGCAACCCGGTAGCGATCGATTCGACGTAGCCTTCCACTCCCGAAATCTGCCCCGCGAAGAATATCGACGGGCGAGCGCGTAAGCGCAGCGTCCCGTCCAGCAGTGCCGGCGCATCGATGTACGTATTGCGGTGTATCTGGCCATAGCGGAGGAACTCCGCACCTTCGAGCCCGGGAATCAACCGAAATACGCGCTGTTGTTCGGGAAAGCGCATATGATTCTGGAAACCTACCAGGTTGTAGCTGCCGGCCCGAGCGTCCTCCTGACGCAGTTGGACAATGGCGTAGGCGTTTCTCCCCGTGCGCGGGTCGGTCAAACCCACCGGCTTCATCGGCCCGAAACGTAAGGTGTCGGGCCCTCGGCGCGCGAGTTCCTCGATCGGCAGGCAGGATTCAAAGTAGCAGGGGCGGTCCGCTTCAATGTGGAACGGAACAGATTCGGCAGCCAGCACGGCGGCGAGAAAGCGCTCGTACTGTGCGCGGTCGAACGGGCAATTGATGTAGTCGCCGGAATTGTCGATCGACTTGCCGTAACGCGAAGCGCGGAAGGCAACCGACATGTCGATGGATTGCGCGTCGACAATCGGGCTTATCGCGTCGTAGAAGAACAGGCGCTCGGCCCCGGTAATTCGAGCAATGTCTTCAGCGAGAGCGTCGCTGGTCAACGGTCCGGAGGCGATAATGGTGATCTCGTTCTCAGGAATTCGAGTAACCTCTTCGCGCCGCAGCTCGATAAGGGGATGATGCTCGATAGCACTTGAAATCTGTTCCGCGAAGATAGCCCGATCTACAGTGAGCGCCTGCCCTCCCGGAATGCGCGCGCGCGCCGCTGCGTCCAGCAGCAGAGAATCCAGTTTGCGAAGCTCTTGCTTCAACAGCCATGGGGCGCTATCCGGCTGCTCACTCTTCAGCGAATTGGAACAAACTAGTTCGGCGAGTTGATCGGTCTTATGGGCGGGGGTTACCCGGATGGGCCGCATTTCGTACAAGACGGCGCGAACCCCCGCCCGCGCCACCTGCCATGCCGCTTCGCAGCCGGCGAGACCACCGCCGATGATGTTAACCCTCATTCAAGATCAGCAGAAAGCGACGCGAGGTCGCGCAGAAGGCGGCGGCCAGCATTGCGCGGATAGCCAAAATCCCAGAACGGCTCGCCGTGCATGCTCTCCCATACCCGCGTGCTGGTCTCTGTCAGCATCGAGGCCAGGCGCCGGTCTTCCGCCGCGACCTCTCCATCCAGATCCAGGGTATGGATAGCGGCACGCAGATCCAGATCGTGCCGGTAGTCGTGGATGCCGTGTTCGTAACCGCGTTCCACCTCGTCGACGAACTCGCGATACCGGCGCAGCAGATAGTCGCGGCCGCCTTCCACTGCGCGCGGCGGATAACCGTTATCCTCCAGATAAGTTCGGATCTCTTCCTCGGTCATCGCAGTCGTACCGAATTCGTTTCGTAGTCGATTACCGCCTCGCGCCCTGCATTCACAATCGAAAGTCTCCCAGCCTCGATCACCAACTCGTTATAGCGGCTGTTCTCAGGCGTGGCGATAATTCCAGTAGTGTCCCGCCCTTCGACACACGCGGCGATGATGCCCTGGATCGCGCGAAAGCCGTAGCCGACCGGGGTCAGTCCGGGCCCACCGGTATCTATGTACTGGAAGTAATCCGGGCTGGGTTCGGAGTAAGTTCCATCGACGTAGGCGTACTGCAATCCGCGATACTGATCCGAGTGGGACAACCACGCGCCGCCGTCCTTGCCCGAGCAGTACATCGTGATCCCCTGTGTATTCGAGCCCGGCGCGCCGTCTGGGAATCCCAGCGCGTTCTGAACATTCAGGCACGCACCGTTCGACCAGATGACGCGCGCGTCGGTCCACAGAAACCCCTCGTTGCCGTTCGGAAAGCGATCGCGGACTCCATAGACGCTGACCGACACCGGCTGCAGCCCCGTGATAAACGCGACCAGGTCCACATAGTGGCAGCCGATGTAAGTGAACGCGTCGGAGTTCTCCGTGGTACACCAGTTCTGAAAATTCGAGTGGCGGTAGTTCCACTTCTCCAGCAAACACGCCGTCCCTAGTTTGAACTCGCCGAACTTGCCCTCGCGATACCGGAGCCGCGCCATCAGACTGCGGTCATCGAAGCGTTTGTGATACTCGATGCCGACGAAGAGGCCCCGCGCACGCGCCTCCCCTTCGATCTCCAACGATTCCGCGGCCTTCAGGACCAGTGGCTTGACCGTGAGCACATGGTGGCCGGCACGGAGCGCCGCCATGATCGCGTCGTAGTGGATGTTGTCCGGCAGCGCGACGATGACAATGCTCCGCGGCGGCAGCTTGCTATAAACTTCCACGATACGGCTCCAGCGCGCGCATGAAGGAGTGGCCCGGAAACGCGCGCTTGATATTCTCATTCGCCGCAAGCGAGTCCAGTGTCTCCGCTCGACGGGCGCAAACCACTATGCCGCCGATTCGATCCAGCCGCTGCAATTGATACAGCGACGGCAGGATCTGGTCGTGAGCGATCATCCCGCCGCCGATCAGGGCGATGTCGGGCTTCGTCATCCAGCAAGGGCCTTCGCGGATTGCAGCGACTCGGCGAACGCCTCTTCCAACACCGTGCAACTTTCATCGATCGCTTCCGCAGTAATGGTAAGCGGCGGAGCGATCTTCACCGTGGCGCTGCCGAATCCAACGGGTGCGAACATCAGCACGCCCTTTTCGAAGCAGGTGCGCACAACGTCCAACGCCAGGTCGGCATCCGGTTCCTTGCTGTGAGGCTTCACGCAGGCGAGCCCAGCCACCAGGCCTTTTCCGTCCACCCAGCCGATCTGTGGCCAGCTCGACTTCAACGCGCGCAGCCGGGAATGCAGCCGATCGCCCATCGCTCTCGCACGCTCAGTCAGCCCTTCCTTGACGATCAAGTCGATGGAGGCCAGAGCCGCGGCGCAACAAACTGGATTACCGGTGTGCGTGGAGGTCATGGAGCCGGGCGGCTGCAGATCCATGATGTGCGCGGGCCCGGCCACAGCTGCCGAGCGGTAGCGAACTCGAAATCCCCTTGCCCATGGTCACCAGGTCCGGCACAATGCCGTAATGCTCGAAACCCCCAGAATGTTCCGGTCCGGCCGAAGCCGGCTTGCACTTCGTCGCACACCAGCAGGGTTTTGTGGCTGGCCGTCCACTTGCGCAATTGCTGCATGTACTCGCGCGGAGCGAAAGAGGCGCTGCCGCCTTGATACGTTTCCAGAATCACGCCGGCGACGTTCGGCCCCGCGATGCCCTGGTCGCTCAAGCGCTTTCATGAAGGAGTCGAACGACGGATCGGAACATGCGGAATCCGTCGGGAAACGGAACCTGCACGAAGCCTTTGTCCAGGTTGACGATCCATTCCTTGAGCACCGGGATTCCGCCGGCCTGCTGCGACCCGAGAGTCCGCCCATGAAACGCCTTATCGAAGGATACGATGACGTTCTTCCCGCGCCCGCCCACCTTGACGCCGTGCGCGCGGGATAGCTTGATCGCGCATTCCACAGTTTCTGAACCAGTGGTCAGCAGAAAAACTTTCTTCAGCGGTTCGGGCAATAAACCGGCCAGCCGCTCCACCAGCGCTTGCGCGGATTTCGCTCGGAAAGCAGTAGTTGTGCAGGAGACCGGAGGCGGCCTGTGCAGTGATAGCGTCGATCACTTCGCGGCGGCCGTGGCCCGCATTGGTAACCAACACACCGGATGACCAATCGATCCAGCGATTGCCCCACTTATCGAATACCTGGAAATTCTCTGCACGGTCCCAAACCACGGGTGGCTGCCCTTGCATGGCGACCGGTTCAAACTGGTGCAGTTTTTTCAGAACCGGCAATGACTCGGGAACGGGAATCGGCGTCGCAATCCGGCGGAGAGCGGTTTCGACATGAGGAACCGCGCGAGGTTCGAGAGAGAACTGGCGTGACATTCCCCTCTATTCTCGCAAATTCGATTCGAGGTCAACTCAAAGCTGAGTAGCAGGTTAGCTCGACACCGGACTCCTCCAGCGCCCGCCGTATTTCCGGAGCAGTTAAGCGCTGCCAACTCCTTCGCACGACTTGCCTTCAAGCGCGTGTGCGCGGCTTCGAGTTCCGGACCGTAGTGGCCGGGGTGAGTCATGAATTCCGTGCAGCCATCCGGTAGTGCACGAATTAGGGAGGCGACATCAGCGGCTTCAAAACGTCCGGTCATCTGGAAACCTGCAAAGTGGTCCGTGGTGCGGCAGCCGTGGTTTTCAAGTACGCGATGAAAGCGCCGGCGCACAATTCGCAGACAGCGGCTCACAACCCGCGTACTCCAAGGCGTGCCGCCCGGCATGATCGGCAGGTCGAAAGGCCGCCGCACCCAGCGGATACCGAATTCTTCGGCGACTTGCGCCACGGCTTCTAACACGGGGGGGAACAGGTGCGTGTGCTTGTGCGTGTCGATATGCGTCGGCCGCAGTCCGGCGTCCACGATTTTCACCACTTGCGCGCGCAGCTCATGCAACGGCCGCAAACGGCGCATCACGATGGCTTGCACCAGTTGCGCTACAGTACCGGGGAACGGCCGATTGCGATCCAGCACCGAATGCCCGCCCACCAGCACCAAGTGACAGCCGACGTCCAGTCCGCGATTCGCGCGCGCCAGCCGCACCGCGTCCTCGAAGGCGGCGCCATTTGCCATCAAGGTCGTGGCGGTGAGGATGCCGCGCTGATGGGCTTCGATGATTCCTGAATTTACGTCGCGTGTGAATCCGAAGTCGTCGGCGTTCACGACCAGCTGCTTCAAAACAGGCCCAGTTTGATCCGCAGGAACTTCTTCGGGTTGGCGCGGAAGTCCTTAAGTAACTCGTGCAACTCGCGCGTGGAGCCGTTGAGAGCATCGTACAGCGACGCGTTCACCATCAACTGACCTATGGTGCCCTGACCCGAATTGATCTTGTCCAGCATCACGTCGATCTTCTTGAGGCTCGACGCAATCTGATTGTGCAGATCGTCGCTCTTCAGCAGTTTGCCCACGGTGCCCTTGCCTGCATCGATATCGGCCAGCATCTTGCGAAGGTCGAGAATGGCCTTGTGCGCGTCGTCGTACATGCCAGGATCCTTCAGGAATTTCCCCGCCGTACCCTGGCCTTGCTGCAGTCCGTCTATCACATGTGTCGATTTTCGCGATAGAACCGCGAATATCGTTATACAGGTCATCCCGGTAGATGAGTTTGCCCAGCGAACCTTTATCCGAGTTCAGTGTCATCGTCAGTTTCTGAACCTCTGCCAACGGTGCTGTTCAGCCGGTTGTATAGCTCGTCATCCACCAGCAGTTTGCCGATGCTACCCTTGCCGACTTCCACTTGCCCGACAATGGCATCCACGCGCGTCAATATTCCCTGCAATTGGGCCAGCAGCGTATTGCCGGATTCGATGACATCATTGAAATCGGTGCTGTCCTTGGCGCCGATTTCCTGCCCCGCTTTCACCGCTACTCTGCTCCGGCCCTTCTTGATATTGATGAACTTCGTGCCGAGCACGTTCTCGGCCCCGATGCCCGCCATGGAATCAATCGGAATAGCGGGTAAGTACTTCTCTTCGATCTGCAGGTCCATCCGAATAACTCGCTTTGGATCATTTTCGCCGGACAGCGCGATTTTGGTCACCTTGCCCACCTGAATCCCATTCAGGCGGACCGCTGAGTTCGCGGTCAAAGCAGCGGAATCTTCCATGAAGGTGTAGATGGTGCTGCGGGTTGCGAACGGGTGTTCTGAACCGGTGAGCAGGAAAATCAGCACGCCGATGATGGCCAAGGCGGCAATAGCCATTGCCCCCACGCGAAGTCTCGCCCACTGCACCTTACTCTTTTGTGGCATATCAGCGTTTCAATACGAATTTCGAAAGGTAGGGATCTTCGGAAGCTTCTAACTCCGGCTGCGTTCCTTCGAACGCCAGCCGCCCGTTCTTCATCACCATGAACTTGGTGGTCGAACCCGCGCGCTCCGTCCCCGTTCACCGAGATGCGCTGCAACTCGCCACTGTCGGGATTGTAGCGAAAATTCGCCATCAATTGCCCGTCCTGGTAGCGATGCGTCGCCATCAGAGCCGCGGCGTTACGCGTATCCCGCTCTTTGAGCAGCAAGGCCATGATCGTAGTCGCGGTGATTGGATCCAGCCCCGCCGTCGGGGAATCGTACAGCACCAGTTTCGGCTCCGTAACCACAGCGCGCGCGATTCCGACGCGGCGGCGCATGCCGCCGGACAACTCGCTAGGGAACTGCTCCATCGTTTGCTCCAGTTCGACAAAGCGCAGCGCCTCGCGTACCGCCTGTTCCGTGTTCGAGTTGGTCGTCACTCGATTTGCGCGCCAGCTGGTTCAACAGCGGATAGGCAACGTTCTCCTCTACCGTCATCGAATCGAACAGGCCGCCCTCCTGGAACAAGATGCCTACCCGGCTACGCAATTCGTACAGGTCGTGCTCGGAGGCCTTCGTGATGTCCTGCCCGAACAGCGTTACTCGCCCCGAGTCTGCTTGCTGCAGGCCCATCGCCGTCTTCAACAATACGGTTTTCCCGCTACCGGCGGCGCCCAGCAAGACGCGCGTTTCTCCGGTGCAAACTTCAAACGAAACCTGATCGAGCGCCGGTTCCTCGTCGAATCGAACCGTGACATCCTCGAAGCGGAGGATGACTTGCCCGATCCCCGTTGTGCGCCGGTGGCGTTGGCTGTGTGCCGCCCGTGCCCATTTACAAATTCACAAAAATGCGGCCAATGAAGAACGTGATCACGATGATCCAGATATTCGCGACTACCACAGCTTGCGTGGTGGACCGGCCAACGCCCTGTGTTCCGCCCGTGGTCGACATCCCGTAGTAACAACCCACCAGGGAGACAACAATGGCGAAGACGAAGGGCTTCAAGAGACCCTGCGCCAGAGTCGTTCCAAACCAGCGCGCGCCAGGCGGTATCCCAGTACTGACTGCGGCGTGATCTGCAGCAACATGAGCGAGACCACGAATCCGCCCAGAATGCCCATGAAATCCCCGATGGCGGTGAGCAGGGGAAGAACTACGGCCGTAGCGACCAGCCTCGGCACCACAAGTTTCTGAATGGGATCGGTGCCCAGAGCGCGCATCGCGTCAATCTGCTCGGTTACCTTCATGCTGCCGAGTTCACTCGCCATCCCCGACCCGTTCCGTCCAGCGATCATGATGGCCGTCAGTACCGGACCCAGTTCGCGCACCAGCGTAATAGCCACGATCTGGCCGATCTGGCCGGTGGCTCCGTAGGTGGCCAGCGCCCGTGACATCTGCAGGCCCATCACCGCCCCGGTGAAGAAGCCCATCATGATCACCACCGGCAGGCTTCCTACGCCGATGATGTCCATCTGCAGGAAAATATCGTCGGTATAATGCGGGCTGCGGAAAACATTCTGGACGGCTCTTCCGCCGAGCACTACGAAATCCTGGAACGATTGTACGGGAGCCTTTAAGAAGTCGAACAATCAGTCTGCCCCACGTATAGTGATGCTACCATACAGTCGATTTACCTCCTTTTAATGAAAGGCCTGACCGATATCCCCGGAATACAAGTCGGACACGTATCCGATTACGACGCGCTCACTGGTTGCACGGCTGTGCTGTGCGAAGCGGGGGCGGTGGCGGGCGTGGACGTGCGCGGTTCGGCCAGCGGCACCGAAGAGCTGGGCGTCCTCGATCCATTGCACATTACCGAACGGATTCACGCGGTAGTATTCGCGGGCGGCAGTGCCTTTGGGTTGGAAGCGGCGTCCGGAGTCCGGCGGTGGCTGGAACATAAAGGCATCGGATTCGAGACGCCATTCGCCCGTGTCCCTATCGTATTCGGGGCGATTCTTTACGATTTGGGAGTCGGTAAGTCGGGCGTACGGCCGACGCGCGAAATGGGTGAGACTGCGGCCGGAGCAGCCACGACGAAGGCTGTTAAGGAAGGCGCTGTGGGAGCAGGCACGGGGGCCACCGTAGGCAAAGTGCTGGGCCTGCGAAACGCGATGAAGTCCGGGGTTGGATCCTGGACGGTGCCGCTGGAGGGGCGCTCCGCGGGGGTGCTCGTGTCGGCGCTGGCCGTGGTGAATGCGGTGGGAGACGTTTGCGATTCTCACCGGCAAAATCGTCGCGGGTACGCGGCAGTCACCAGAGTCTTCGGAATTCGCCGATAGCGCGCGCCTGGTTCGAGGCGGTACTCCGGCCGGGTTCCGCCGCGGTAACACCACCCTGGTGGCGGTTGCCACAAATGCAGCACTGAATAAACTCGAGGCGCGCAAGCTGGCCGAGTTAGCGTCGCTTGGCATGGCTCGGTCTATCTCGCCGGTCAACATGATGTCGGACGGGGACATCGTGGTTTCGCTTTCGATCGGAACCATGAAAGCTAATATCGATGCGCTCGGCGTCGCGGCGGCCGAGGCCGTCGCCCAATCGATTCTCAGGGCGGTACGGCTGGCGCCGTCGCTGGGTGGGGTACCCGGCTTGGCTGCTCAGGCCGGCTGATCGGGCCGGAATCCGGCTACCTTCTTCTTGGTCGCGCAGCGAGCACGGGTTGGCACCCTTCATTCAGCAGGGTTCTGCCCGCGCTATCGTCCGCCTTGACTTGCTGGACCGCTGAAGGCGGCACCGGTTCATACGCGTCTGCGCAAGAGGCTGAGCAAATTTTTCCAATAGAACATGATCAGCAACTAATGACTGATTGATAATGACAGAGTTGCGCCGACAAAAACTGGTTGATCAATTGCAACAGGAAGTTAGGAGTAAGTACGAACGCTTATGAGATTTGCCGGGATTCTTTGTCTCGCTCTTATTGGTCCAGTTCTGTCCAGCGCCGCAACTGGGAGTGCGCCGACTGCGAAGCGCAAGTTCTTCCGGGATCCTAAACCCCATCATTCACCCTATCAAACCGTTGGCGGCGGCACCGTCGTAGTCAACGCGGCCAGCTTTTTGCCCGGTGTCAGCCCCGGCGGCCTCGCTACTGTCTTCGGGACCAATCTCACCGACGTCAGCGGCGTAGTCGTCGCTGACACCAATCCATTTCCGCTTGTGCTCGCCAACGTAGCAGTGAGTGTAAACGGCATTCCTGCTCCGATCTTCAGCGTCGCTTACGCAAACGGGCAAGACCAGATCAGTTTCCAGGTACCTTGGCAAACCTCAACCGGTCCCGGTGCTGTGGATGTACAGGTTTTCAATTACGGCAATCTGGTAGCTGAAGAACAAGTCGATTCGTTCACTGAAGACCCAGGGATTTTTGGCTATCAGCGGTATGGCAACACCTACGCCGTGGCGGGACACGGCTCCGATAATACCCTGATCAGTCCTGACCATCCGGCATATAGAGGGGAAGTGATCGTTCTGTACACCACCGGGCTCGGCCCGGTTGACCTCCAGATTCCCAACGGTCTCGCTGCGCCACTCCGTCCCTTGGCGAACACCGAGGAGCCGTTCCGGGTGATTATCGCCGGCGGAGACGCCGACGTCCTCTTTTCAGGGCTTGCTCCGGGCTTCGTGGGACTGTACCAGATCAACATCGCGCTGCCGCACAATCTGCCGGCCGGCGATCTTCCCGTCCGTATACTCTCCGAATACGCGAATAGCGAGACCGTCTTGCTGACCGTCGAATAGGACCGAAAGGAGCTCCACGACCCTCAGTTCGTGGCGGTATCGCATCACGTCTTCCCGTGGCCAGACGTTACAGTTCGGTTCCAAACGGGCTTCATTCCCTTCTTCAAAACCGTTTGTCGGGTACTCTCGCTGCCGCATAGGATGATTGACCAGAAGTCCGTGCACCAGTCGCCTGCTGGAGCATGTGGTTTTTGTTGCCCCAACTTCTCAGACGCTGAAGAGCATCGAGCAAGATCGCTCGCTCCGCTACCCTATGGAGAATGTGCTGCCAACGAGGACGTGGGAGGTTAGCGAAGCGGCTCTTCTGCTATCGCGCCCTTCTCGAAGATCGCCTGGATCAGTTCCTGGCCAACTTCATTTTTTCTGGCGACATCTTCCGTGCTCATGAACTGTTCGTACGCGGCTGCAAGTCTGGCACGTCCGGCGGTTTCGGCTTCGACGCCCTGCTCCGCGAGCGTCACCAGGGCGCGGCTCATCGTCACTTTACTCTTTAGCGACGCGCTTCACCTCGCGCGCAAGATTAGCAGGAATCGTCACATTCTGACGAACCGAACGCGACAGCCGGAGATCTTACGGGATCATCTACGCCGCTCGATCCAGGCACTGGCAGTCGACCCAGTATTTCGCGCATTGATGGCGCGCTGTCCTTGCCGGAGTTCGGTGACTGCCTTGGTCGCTTCACCGTGCATCAACGGCTGGGGAAAAGGATAGAGGCTGCGGATACCGAGAATTCGTACCGCCGCTGCAAGGCTGCAAGCAGTAGCCGGACATCGATGCGAGTGCCACTCGTAGTGTTGATGTAGGAGACCCCTGAGGCTAAGAGTGTCCGGTCGACGAGCGATCCACCATTCTCCAACCTTAGTCAGGTATTCGCGCACCCGATCTCGAACTTCGCGAGGTCGCCCAGCACTCGCCACTGATGCGCGGGGGCTACGCTGTCCTCACCTGCTCAGTTGGCGGACAGCACAAGTTCGCGCAGGTACCCGTATGCGGAATTCGCAGAAAGCATGGTCGGCATTTCGGTCCCAAAAACAGTGAATAGAAGCCTCGCGCAGCTCATTCGACTGGATTACCCGCAAGGGAAATTGGCTACCGGGCATCGATCGAATACGGAGATTCGTGCGCTCCGATTTGAGGTCTCCGGAGCAACGCTGGAGAGAGTCCCATGGTATCCCCGGCTCATGACAATTGTTAGGCGGTAGCGCCACATAGCTAGCGGAGAAGGGTATTCTCACGACTAGAATGATTGGTTCTCACGGATCCACCTGACCCACCCTGAAGGGTGGAGTCTCAGGAACACGTCTGCGGACCCCAGAGCTGAAATCGCCGGGAACATCGGCCCCATCAAGAACGTATTAGAATCACCATGATCCTAACTCAGAAAGGCAACGGCAAGCCACTCCGGTTGTGGCCCGGGGTTGTCGCCGTTACGCTGCAGTGGTTAGTCCGGTTTGGCACACCGATCGTCGCTCCGGAGGCCACAGCCTTCGCAATGATCGGTGGACTCGTGGGCGCGTTGGGTGTCCTGGTGTGGTGGGCGTTCTTCAGCCGCGTGCCTCACTTCGAGCGCTGGGGCGCAGTCGTGCTGATGATTGCTGCGGTAGCCGCAACTCCGCAGATCCTCCACCCGTCGATTGTAGGGGGAATGATGGGGATGATGTTCGGGATTTCCGTCATCCCGGGCCTGAGCCTCGCGCTGGTAGTTTGGGCGGTGATCAGCCGCTTTCTCACTGATACCCCAAGACGCGCGGCGCTGGTCGCAGCCATCCTCCTAGCCTGCGGCGTGTGGGCCTTCTACGGACAGATGGCATCACCGGCAGTGGCCACTCGCAATTCGCCTGGCGGTGGGCGCCGACCCCGAGCAAAAGCTGTTGGCGCAAGCCGGCGTGGAACGCGAGGCGCTACCAGCGGCCCCGGCAAAAGAAGAACCCTGAGGGCACCGCGCGCCTCCCGAACAGCCGGCGAACGGCGGACCTTCGGCCCGCCGAAAGAAAGACCGTCAAGAACCGAGGAGATTCGCTCCCGTGTCGAGCTTCGCACCGTCCGGGGCGGCGCGACCGGTCATCGCATCTCTCGGGGGAGCGCGCGGAGCCGACTGGCCTGGCTTTCGCGGACCTCATCGCGATGGCGTCGTCACCGGGGTGCGGATCAAGACCGACTGGGCTGCATCGCCGCCAGTCCAACTGTGGCGTCGGCCCGTGGGACCGGGCTGGTCTTCCTTTGCGGTCGGCGACGGCCTCCTCTACACTCAGGAGCAGCGCGGTCAGTCCGAAGTGGTGGCCTGCTACGAGGTGGCTACGGGCAAGCCGGTGTGGACGCACCGCGACGCCGCCCGCTTCTGGGAGTCCAATGGCGGCGCCGGTCCTCGCGGGACGCCGACGCTCGACGGCGGACGCGTGTATACGTTTGGCGCGACGGGGATTCTGAACGCCCTCGATGCTGGTAACGGCGCTGTGGTGTGGACGCGCAACGCCGCCTCCGACACCGGCGCCAAGCTGCCGGGTTGGGGCTTCGCGAGTTCACCGCTGGTGATTGATGACCTGGTCATCGTCGCTGCCTCGGGACGTCTTGCCGCCTACGACCTCTCGGCCGGTGCTCCACGCTGGGTCAAGAAGGAGGGCGGTGTCAGCTACAGTTCGCCGCACCCGGTGACAATAGCCGGAGTAGCCCAGATTGTGTTCTTGAACGAAGACGGCGCCTCCGGTGTCGCGTCTGCAGACGGCGAGATGCTCTGGACACATGCGTGGCCCGGCGCGGCGATCGTGCAGCCGGCTATGACTGGGGACGGCGCCGTCCTGATCAACACCAGCGACATGTCCGGAGGGGTCGGCGTACGGCGCCTGGCTGTCGCGAACGGATCCGGAGGATGGACCGCGGAAGAAGTCTGGACCTCAAACGGGCTTAAGCCATACTTCAACGACTTCGTAGTTCACAACGGCCATGCCTTCGGCTTCGACGGCAGCATCCTCGCTTGCATCGACCTTCACGACGGCAAGCGCAAGTGGAAGGGCGGGCGCTACGGGCACGGCCAGTTGCTTCTGTTGGCGGATCAGGACTTGCTGTTGGTGTTGTCGGAGGAGGGCGAACTCGCGCTGGTCCCGGCGACCCCCGACCAGTTCACCGAAATCGCGCGGTTCGCGGCGATAGAGGAGAAGACCTGGAACCACCCGGTGCTGGCCGGCGACATTCTAATAGTTCGCAACGGGCGGGAGATGGTGGCGTTCCGGCTTTCTCTCGCGGGCAGCTGACCGCGGCAGGAGTGCAACTCAGGCCCACATGGAACGTGGTCGGCGTTCCGGGGTTCTTGGCGTCCACTGCGGGCTGCCGCACATTCCGCAACGCCGTTTATAAGATTCGACCGGCTGCGAGGCATATGATTGTTCTGTAAGCGGAACAGTGATGCTCGAGAAAACCCGAATCGATGGCGTCGCTAGCCCGCAGGAGGTGGCACTCGGTCACCGGATGCTTTTCGCCGTCATAGGGCTGCTGGCATGCGAAACAACCATAACAGTTCTGGTCGGAGGCCAGCCGCTTGTGTTGTACTTTATGACCACCGCAGCAATCGCCTGGGCCTTTATCGGATTACCAGTCATCCTCCCGCTACCATCCCGCGTCCTCTCACAGCTGCCCTGGCTCGTGATTCTCATCGGCGGCGGCTGTCTTGGCCCGCTGGCCCTGGCGGCTATTTTCATCGCCAGCGCGTCGCTGCATGCACTCCTGGGTCCGGCGACATTCTCATTGGACGGGTTGTTTGCTGGCGCGGAACTCTTATGGCCAGTAGCAAGCCTGGCTTCGACGGTTGCGGTTGGCACATACTCGGCTCTGGTGCGCCGGAGATATCGCCAGATCAGCGTTCCCTGAAGTAAGCTGTTGGAGAGTCCCCGGCATTCGATGCCGCACGGCCCGGCGGGCACCGAGCATTGAACGGTGAACACGTACCACAGAAGCCGAATTTATATCCAGGTCTCCGGCCACGTCACGCCGGCGCCCAAGGGCATCTTCAGTCGCGTGAAGGTAACTTCGCGATGCCGAGAGCGGTGCATTTAGACCTGCGCATCGAGCAGAAGAGTCCAGGACCCAAGTGATTTGCCAAGCGGTAACGCTCGACGATTACTGCGCATTAGTATCTGTATTACCGCAGGCCGCTGTAACCCTGGAAGTTAACAGGATGATCCATCAGGTAGTGCTTCAAGAAGGCCTGCCACGCCGGGTCGCTCACCGGTCCATTGGCGTGATGGCCCTGGTTCGTTGAACAATACTGCAGACGCTCCGGCACTCCCAATAAGGCATAAACTTCTTTAGCGCGGTTGACGTAGGCCCAGCTTTCCAGATCGTCGGAATCGCCGCCGGCATCCTCGGACTGGCTTCCACCGATCAACAGGAAGGGGCGGGGTGCTGCGAGAGCCAGCAACTCCTGGTGATCGTGTTCAAAGCCCGGCCGCCGCGGATCGGGGTTGAGCAGACTCTGCACCGTGCCTCTCAATTCCGCGACCGGGTAGTTATCGGTATGGATGTCGTCGAACTTCCTCTGCCAGTCCAGGTACCAGGGGGCGTACCAATTCGTGCCACCGTTGATCGCGATGTGGGGGTCCACAGCGATCGTCACTTTGACGTCGGGATTGAATGCCGCGACATACACTGCTGTCTTGGCGCTGAGCGAGAAACCCATGAAGCCGATGCGCGTGGCATCCACTGCCGGCAGGGTACGCAGATATTCGATCTCGCGCGCTACGTCGTGCACCATTTTGCCCATGCCGAGCCAATGACCAAAGCGGTCATACACCAGATCAGCCGCCTGCTTGCCGCGCGTGCCTTCGCGATAGTTTCGGATGAAAGCCCAGCTCGTCAAGACGACGCAGCCGTGCCGCGCCAGGTAGGCACCCCACAATTGTTCCGGCTCACGGTAATCCGGAGTGCTCGACGTCCAGGCGATCACGGCCGGGAAGGGACCGTTGCCTTGACCTTTGGGCAGCAGCAGGAGGTGGCGCTGCACGAAATCGGTTTCGATTGGGATATCCAGATCAATCCTGGTATAGCCATCCTCCTCCCGACGGCTCTGTTCGTACACTTTCCGGATATCCCCGAACCACTTCCGGTCGCCTTCCTGAGGAGCGATCTTGCCGAGTATGTCCATCCAGGTCCTGACCAATTCAGGCCGGCGGCTCGTATACCAATCCTCCGCGGTACGGACGCGCGTACCGTCGGCCCGCATCAACGGAGACAGTAGATCAGTGTTTTCGGCGTCCGGCTCAGGTGCTGGACTTCGCTTTGACGTGACGCGATGGTAGTGAGTCCGCGCGAGGTCGGCAGCGGCCGGTTCAGGAATCGCCAGTTGCTGGGCAGGGGTGGAGCCTAGCAGGATCAGGGCTACTCCGGCTTTCGGCAAGCCGCCGGCCATCAGAACAAGAGCCTCAGCCCCAATTGTGTAATGCGCGGATCGCGAGCGCTCACCACCTGGCCGAAGGTGCCGGCGCCGAACGACGTACTGACGCCGCTGAATTGGGTGTGGTTGAACAGGTTGAAAAACTCCGCGCGAAACGAGAGGGACATGTTCTCGCGGATCTGAGTTCTCTTGCTGAAGGAGACATCCCAGTCCGCGATGCCCGGTCCCCGCACGAGGCTTCGCCCCGCGTTCCCGAAGGTTCCCAGCGCCGGTAAGGCGAAGACGTTGGTCGTAAACCACTGAGACACCGATGCGACCCGGTTCACAGGGCCCGACAAATCCGGGCGTTCGCCGCTGCCGCCAACCCCAGCTCGATCGCTTGGAATCGTGATCGTCAGCGGATTGCCCGATTCAAAGTTACTGATGCCCGCGATTTGCCATCCATCGAGAACACGCTTCATCCAGCCATTCAGATGGCTTGTAAACGGGACCTCCCATACGTAGCTGGAGACGAACACGTGGGTGCGATCGGCGCCCGACAAGCCCCATTCCTGCCGCGCGGCGGCGTAGGAGTTCATCGGGGTGACCAGGTTATCAAGAGTCTTGCTGTAGGTATACGCGCTCTGCAGGGAGAACCCGCGCGAGAATCTCTTGACCAACGAGACCTGCAGCGAGTTGTAGCTGGATTGTCCGGTGGTTTCGTACTGGCTGATGGACGCAAATCCAGGATAGGGGCGCACAAAATTCGGACTCAGCTGCCCGCTTGCCACCGCAACACTCGAGATTGGTTGGTTGATATCCCGGGTACGCACGATATGCGTGCCTTTGGAGCCGACGTAGGCAACGTCGAGCATGACTTCCTTCGGAAGCTGGCGCTGCACATCCAAGGACCACTTCTGCAGGTACGGAATGTCCCAGGGCGAGCTGAAACTGGTCAGCGCGATGGGAAGAATCTGGAGTTGGCCGCCGGTGGGATTGCTGAGCGAAGTGTTGAAGATCGAAACGCTCTGGTTGAACGGGAAATTCCGCCGGGCCTGCGATGCATAAATCACCCAGCGATCGTGAAACACTCCGTACCCGGCGCGGATGACCGTCTTATTGTCCTTCGTCGCGGAGTACGAAAGCCCAACGCGTGGGTCGAAGGCATTGAGAACCGAATTGGTGAGAGCATACCCATGCTCGGCATTTTTGCCGACCACCACAACTCCATTGGAGAAATTCTGAGTTCCGGGTACGATCTGTCCGTTCGATTGCATCTTCGCCGCCGCGGCGAAGTCGAATCTGGCAGGATCGAAGAACGACATGGTCCCAGCCAGATCCTTCTCGGGTTGAAAGTACTCCCACCGTACCCCGTACGTGACAGTCAGGCGCGGATGGACGCGGAAGCGGTCTTGGACATAGAGACTCGGGTCGTTGAATTCGGCTGTGCCGGTCAAGTGGGTCGAGGATTCCGTGTACTGGAAGGGACGCCCCAGCAAAAAGTCCGCCAGTGCATCGCCTGTGACGGATCCGTTGAACGTGAAAGTGCCGTTGTTGTTCGGGCTGTTGTTGTTCTGAGTTTTTGTTTCCCGGTCGTAACCACCTCCAAATTGGATCGTGTGACTGCCCAGGATATAGTTGACGTGATCCATCACTTCAAAGCTGTAGTGCGAAATGTTCTGCTGCTGGAGGATTTGCAGGCTCGCATAGCCCTGCGATAGTCCGAGCGATGGGATGAAGCTGCTGGAGTCGGTAATGGTATTGAAGTAGCGCGGGATGTTCAAATCGGGCACGCGAGAGCGCACCGCCGCCGGGGACGTGTTAATGCCCATCGAGCCGTGATAGTACGCCATTGTGAATTCATTCAGCAGCGTTGGCCTAATCGTCCAATTCAGGCTGCCGGATGCAGTGTAGAAGATCTTGGCGGAATTCACGTTCGTGACCGTTGGAACATCACTGGACCCGAACGGGCTTCCGAGGCGAGTGGCGTCGATGTTGTAATGTCCAGCAAAATTCAAAACCGGAGTGATGTTGTAGTCGAGGCGCCCCAACCCCGATCGGTAATTGGTGCTGTTCGGGACCGAACTCGTGAAATTCAAAGCGCCCGACTGAAATCCAGGTGTGGGCGCAGGGTAGTAGTTTTTGAGGAGCAACACAGCATTCGGATCCAGCCGGTCCGACGGAATCGCGTTATTCGGAAAGGGCACACCGATGAGAGGATCCTTGATGGTGCGCACTCCCGCGAAGTTCCCCGAAATCTCAGCGGCCGTGGGAACGATAGCCGTGTGCGTGGTTCCGCTGCGGATAATTCTGTACTCGTTTGAGAGAAATGCGAACAGCTTATCTTTCTTGATCGGTCCGCCGATGGTTCCACCAAAGTTGTTGTAGCGATTCCTGGGCTTGCTTACCGCGAAGAAGTTACGGGCATCCAGCTTGTCATTTCGGAAAAACTCGAAGAGAGTTCCATGCACCTGGTTGGTGCCGGAACGAGTGATGACGTTAATCTGGGCTCCGCCATTCCGGCCAAACTCCGCGGAATACGCGTTGCGTTCAATGTGGACCTCGGCGATTGCGTCAAGATTCACCATGGTTTGGTTGTTGCCGTTATAAGTGTCTTCGTTACGGCCGCCGTCCAACAGCCAGTTGTTCGCGCTAGCCTGACCGCCATTGATTGAGAAGGACAGCCCGTCGCCGACCCCGGGTTGTTGCGCTTCGTTCGAGTTCACACCCGGTTCCAGAATCACCAGAGTGCTGAAGCTTCGCGTGGCGAGCGCCAACTCCTGGACCTGAGGACCGTAGACGGTGCTCTGAATGTTGGCTGTATCGGTATCCACTTGGGCCGCCTCGCCTTTTACTTCGACGGTCTCCGAGACGGATCCCAGAGTCAGTTCGGCATCCAGGCGCAACGACTGTCCGGCGCTGAGTGCGATACTCGCGCGCACCACCTTACGGAAGCCGGGTTTCTCGAATTCGAGGCGATACTCGCCGGTGGGGACATCGAGTAATTGGTAGTTGCCGCTCGTGTCGGTTGAGGTTTCGCGCTGCAGCAGAGTACCACTGCGGACGACGCGGACAGAGGCGCCCGGAATGCCCGCTCCGCTTGGGTCTTTCACAACACCAAGGAACGTTCCGTTGTTTAGCGTCTGTGCTGCCGCGTGCGCGATTAACAGAAGAAAGAGGAGATTGAAGCGTCGCATGCCTGATGCAGAATTGTAGCAAACGGGCCTGACACTGGCGGCCGCTCCGGGGCTCACCATACTCGTATGTATACAATGTACTTGGCGAAATGAGAGAAACAACGAATGAGTAATGTCATTGTGCTGGGAGCGCAGTGGGGCGATGAAGGCAAAGGTAAAGTGGTCGATCTTTTTTCAGACCGCTTCGACATCGTGGCGCGATACCAGGGCGGCCATAACGCCGGTCACACGGTTTACATCGGCGAGCAGAAGTATGTGCTCAAGCTGATTCCGAGCGGCATTCTCCGACCCAATATCCAGGCAGTGATCGGGAACGGAGTAGTAGTGGATCCGCTTGCGCTGCTGGAAGAAATGCAGACCCTCGAAAGGCTTGGGGTCCAAGTGCGGGGCAACCTGTTTGTAAGCGACCGCGCTCATCTCATCTTTCCCTTTCATCGCCTGGTGGAGAAGATGTCGGAAGCGCGGGAGAACCGGATCCCGATCGGCACCACCTCACGCGGAATTGGTCCCTGCTACGAGGACAAGATCGGCAGGAGGGGTATTCGCATAGCCGATCTTCTCGATCGCGACGGATTTCGCCTGCTGTATGACACGCTTGCTGAAGACAAGCGCATTCTCGCAGGAACTTTCAGGATCGACGATCCGATCGACTACACGCAGATCCGCGATCAGTACGACGAATTTGCCGAGCGGATCCGCCCCATGGTCTGCGACACTGCGAAACTCCTGAACACAGCCATCGCGGCCGGCAAACGGGTATTGTTCGAGGGTGCGCAGGGGACCATGCTGGACATCGATCACGGCACTTATCCGTTTGTAACCAGTTCCAGCGCGGCGGCCGGCGGCGCCTGTACGGGGACCGGCGTCCCTCCCACCAAGATCGACGGTATTGTGGGCGTGTCCAAGGCCTACATCACGCGCGTAGGCAGCGGGCCGTTTCCTTCTGAGAGCTTGGATGAATCTGCCGAGCGGATTCGCAAAGCGGGCAACGAGTACGGAGCGGTCACCGGCCGTCCGCGCCGCTGCGGATGGTTCGATGGTCCTCTGCTGCGCTACACAGCCACGTGTCAATGGATTCGATAGTCTGATAATGACGAAGCTGGACGTGCTCGACGATTTGGAGGAGATCCCGGTGTGCGTCGCCTATCGTATCAACGGTAAAGAGACAACAGAGATGCCCGCTACCTATCGAGGAATGCAGGCGGTCCAGCCGGTTTACCGAAATCTACCTGGATGGAACACTTCCACGCGAGGAGTTTCAAAATTGGAAGCGCTGCCGGACAAGGCTAGAAGTTATATCGAATTCCTCGAGCAGCAGACGGGGATCGAGATTGGCTGCATCTCTACGGGTCCGGAGCGTACGGAGACTGTGATTCGGACCGGCTCGAAGCTGGAAAATCTGTTCGGCATCAGGTAGTTATGAAGCTGCGGATCCAGGACAATTCCATTCGGCTGCGTCTCAACCGCCGCGAAGTGAGCGAATTCGAGGCCGACGGACGAGTGGAAGCCTTTGTCGGTTTTCCTGGCGATCGACGCCTGACTTACGTCCTCGAGCGCGCACAAGGTTCGCAGATGCACGCGGCGTTCGAGGGAGACCGTATCCACGTCCGCGTGCCGGAAGCGCTGGCCCGTGAGTGGAGCGTGACGGATCAGGTGGGTATCCGTGAGCGTCAAATGTTGGCCGGGGGCGGGGAACTGGATATTGTTGTGGAGAAGGACTTCCAGTGCATGCACAACGCAACCGAGGGCCCGGATCCCGAGGCCTTTCCGAACCCGCTACTGCCGCGTGACGCCCACTAACTGCCACCCGACGTTGCCGGCTGCATCAAAAGCGCGAATGATGATGGAATTGTACCCCCGGATCAAGGGGATCTGAGGAGTCTCCCAATTGGCCATCCCGGACACCTGTCCGCTGGCGCCCATTGAGTTGAACCAGGTGACTGCGGTCACGCCCACGTTGTCGGTTGCCGTTCCACGTATCACGATGGACTCGGAGGTGGTCGCCACGTTGAGAGAACCTGGGCTGGTGATCGTAACCGACGGGGCCGTTGTATCGCGAACGCTGGACGCATAGGTCACCTGGAGCGTCCGGGTTCCGGTTAAGCCGTCGGTGCCAGTGGCCTGCACCGTGATGTTATTCACCCCCGGCTGTAAAGTGATGGGACCCGTCTCCCACGACGTTGTGCCGGCGGCCATTCCCGAAGCCCCGCGATCCGTCGACCAGTGCACGCTCTGGATCCCGGATCCATGTGAAGCGGTCCCGTGAAGGTTCATCGAGGACTCTGTTGCCGTGATGCCCTTTGTTGCCGCTGGATAGGTGAGTTGAACGATCACCTGATCCGCCGGCCCGGGTTGGCGTGTGACGGCGAAGGTCCGCGAGACCGACGTGTGCTGTGCGTCCGTTGCCGTAATCGTGATCGTGTTGGCACCCACGGCCAAGGAGACCTGCGCGGCCCAGGTTGTTCCACCTGTGGCGAAACCGGACTGTCCCTGTCCGGTTCTCCAACTGACAACCGGAACACCGGATCCGCCGCTAACGTTACCCGTGAGGGCTACTGAATCCGCCGTCGTCGTAGCAGGGGCCGAGGCGAGGGTCAACGAGAGCGGCTGAGTTGTGGGTGGTACCGGCGCCGGCGCTGGTGACGACGGCGTCGGAGCGGGAGGTGCGGGCGCGGGCGTCGGGGGCGTAGCCGGCGGCGGGGGGTCGGCTGGAGCCGGTCCGGGGGCCTGAGCGGGGCTGGAAGGCGCACCGTCCTGCACCGCGTACATACTTTGAATGGCGGCTATGTCGTCGGCGGTAAGCCTGGTAGTCTGCGCATAGTACGGGTACATCACCGCGCCGGGCCGGTCCGAGTGGCCGAGCCCTAACGCGTGGCCTGCTTCGTGTAAGGCAACGCTGAACAGATCCGTGTCGTTGCCGATTTGCCAGTGCTCGTCGGCGTCGAAATGCATGTCGCCGGCGAGAGGTTCGGGATTGGGCGGAGACGGATAGAAAGTGTGAGCCAAAACGCCCCCGCGGCCATCGAAAGGATACGAATCGCCATGCGCCCGCTGACCGAATAGTATGTTGATGGTTTTCAACGCGTCCGGAGCCGAGCTGGAATTGAATGTTACCTTGACGTATTTAGCCCACTCCTGCAGAGCCCGCAGTATTTCCGAACGGATCAGATCGCCCGGCAATTGGACCAGTGACGCATCGGAAAAGAAATACGCGACAGTGGCTGCATTCCCGCCAGGACCACCCCATCCATCGCCCATTTTGGCGATATATTGGCCCGCGGTCCCTTGCTGGGTTAAAGCTCCCGCACAAGAGATCAGCGGTTGGCTGGAGGCCAAGTCCGCCGATGCGGGAAACAAGTAGGCAACTTCGTCCCGATTCGCAAGCGCGGCCAACTGCTCGATGCTCACGCTAGCCAACAAGTGGTGGATCGCCAGATCCGGATTCTCCGCGAGCACCACGCCGGCATTCAATGCCATACCGCGGGCATCCTCCATGCTTACGTCGGGATGGACCTCGATGATCACGGAGCGCGACCGGCTCCCGGTGGCGTCGGACAACAACAGGGGACTGATCTTGTCGGGCGCTTCCAGCTTGCCTATCCACGTGAGGCCGATGTCGTTCAGCCGGCTGGCATCCCAGGTGGAAACCACTAATCCATTCTCGTGAACATAACCCAAGACAGTAATTGCGCGGTCCTGCAGTGCTTGCACATCGTCCGCACCCGGCGGGTGATCGAATTGAATCAATAGGTGCACTCGTCCGCTGATGTCGGCCAGCATCGTCCGACGGCTTTTCCGCGGGCGTGTTTGCAGCGAATTGGAGGTGTCGATGATCCGTGTTTTCAAGTACAGCTTCGTGTCTGCGACCCCGGTAATGGTGAACGCCAGAGCAAGCAGGCATGCGCGTCTCATAAACCTCTCATCGGCTCAGGTCGAGAACATTACCGGGACATCGGCACTTACCGGCTATAAGGGTTCTCCTCTATGCCGCGCCTTGTCCTTGGTCTTATATTCTTCTTCGCGCTGCCGGTGACCGCTGCCGGCCAGAGTCCTGCCGCTTCGTATTCGCTGCAAACCATTGCAGGCAGTGACTATGCTGGCGATGGAGGGCCTGCAACCGCTGCCCCGCTGAAGCAGATCGAGGGCGTCGCAACAGATGGGCGAGGGAATGTCTATATCGCCGATGGTCCGGATCACCGGGTCAGGAAGATCACGGCTGCAGGTATCATCTCGACGTTCGCCGGTACCGGGCATCCCGGCTTTAGCGGAGACGGCGGACCGGCTTCGCTGGCGCAGCTTCGGACGCCGTACGGAGTGACAGCCGATCGGGATGGGAACATCTACATCGCTGACCTGGGAAACGCCCGTGTCAGGCGGGTCTCTCCCGACGGGACCATCTCGACATTTGCCGGCGGAGGCTCTCTGGTGTCTGCTCAGGCAGAGGGGCGCCCGGCTACGTCTGCCGCACTCAATAGTCCCAGAAACGTCGCAACGGATTTCTACGGCACCATCTACATCTCGGATTTTGGCGCGAATCGCGTGGTTCAGGTTTCGACTTCGGGAACACTGAATCTGGTGGCTGGAACCGGCTTGCCCGGATTGTCCGGTGACGGTACCCCAGCCGTGCGCGCCCAACTTTCCGCCCCGGCAGGGATTGCTGTGGACGCGGCCGGCGCTGTCTATATCTCGGATACCGGTAACGGCCGAATCCGCAAGGTGTACCGCGGCGTAATCACCACGCTCGGCGACGGCGGCATCCCCGGAGGCAAATCATCGGTCGCAATTACCCTACCTATTGGCTTGGCCGTTGATCCGGATGGCAGTCTGTTCATTGCCGACGCGGGGGGTAATCAGATGCTCCGCGTCACCCCGGCGGGCGCGACGACACCGATAGCGCAGCCGGCCCGAGATCTTGCGATTGATGCGCAAGGGAATCTGTACGCCAGCAGCGGCGGAATGGTTTACCGGCGGCCACGGCTGGGCGGTTTCACCCTGATAGCGGGAGGCTCCACGACGAGTCTCCTGGGCGACAACGGGCCGTTGCTTCGCGCTACGTTCTCACAGCCTGGCGCCATGGTGCGCGATGCCGCCGGTAACTTGTATATCGCCGATACAGGGCATCACCGGATCCGCAAGATTGGGGCTGGCGGGTCCATAACCACGGTCGTTGGGAACGGTACCAAAGGATTTGCCGGAGATGGCGGCCCGGCGATTTCAGCACAACTGGACAGCCCCGTGGGGGTGGCTATCGATGCGGCAAATAATCTGTACATCGGCGATACGGGCAATCATCGAATCCGCATAGTCGATACAGCAGGCAACATCGCCACCATCGCCGGCACGGGTACGCGAGGCCGGTCGGCGGACGGAGCATCGGCTGTGCGCGCCCAACTCGATACGCCGACGTGGCTGGCAGTGGATCGCTACGGTGTGGTGTACGTCTCGGAAACCGGCGGGAACGCTGTCCGCGTCATCACCGCTTCTGGTGAACTCGGGACCATTGCGGGAACCGGCGGGCGGGGCTATGCAGGCGATGGAGGGGCCGCGATCTCGGCGACCCTCGACTCTCCTCAAGGTATCGTCCTCGATGCAGCCGGTAATCTGTATATCGCTGATGCAGGGAATGGGCGAATCCGTCACGTGCCCGCCACCTCAGGCTACGGCCCGTCGATCATCTCCACGATACCCAATAACACTGCGGCGATCTGGCGCGCGGCGCGCGGGCTGGCCATCGACACGCAGGGCAGCCTGTTCGTCGCCGATGCCGTCGACGCTCGCGTATTTCGCATCGATCCTCCTGGTCGAGTACTGACCATCGCGGGAACGGGTACGGCTGGCTTCAACGGCGAATCTGGCCCTGGGCTTCGGCAAACCCTCGATGCACCCACGGGCATCGCCCTGGATGCCGCCGGCAACGTGTACGTGGCGGACGCCGGTAATGGCCGGATTCGCCGGCTCACGCCAGCCTCCGATGCTCCCGCGGCCATCAGCGATCCTCTCTCTGAAGCCCCTCTCTCGATCCTTAACGCGGCGAGCCTCCAACCCGGTGATATCGCGCCCGGCGAATTGATATCCATCTTCGGTGCGGGTCTGGGACCTTCCGACGGTATCTCGGCTCAGGAGGCGACAGTGGAACTCGGTAGCACGCAGGTGCTGTTCAACGGTCGACCGGCACCGCTGTTCTACGCGAGCCAGAGTCAGATCAATTTGCAGGTCCCCTACTCGCTCGGCGGCGCGCGTCCTTGCGACGTTCAGGTAGTGAATGGGGGCGTATTGAAGGCACGGACTGCAGCCGCTGTCTCGGACTCCGCGCCGGCTATCTTCACGGTTGCCGGGGGAACCGGGCAGGCTGCGGCTTTAAACGAAGATGGATCGGCGAATTCGCCCGAGAATCCCGCCGATCGAGGCTCGGTTGTCGCCCTGTTCGCAACCGGCGAGGGTCAGACGAACCCGTCCGCGGTGGAAGGCCAGCCTGCCGGATTCCCCACACTGATGCCGATCCTGCCGGTGATGATCAAAATCGGATCCTATGCCGCGGAAATTCTTTACGCGGGAGCCGCACCTGGCTTCTCAGGGTTACTGCAAATCAACGCACGAGTACCGGCGGGCTTTGCACCGCCGGGGACGCTGGCTGTGACGCTGCAGATAGGAACCGCGATCAGCCCGCCGGGGCCGACAATCTCGGTGCGATGAATCGAAACGCAGAAAGGTTGCTCGCAAGCTCCCAGGCCTTATACTATGTTGGAACCCGATTAAACTTAATTTCACCGAGGCGCATGGCCGACCCTGTTAAACCTCTCAACCGGCTGAAACCGTTCATCCGCATCAATAACGAATCCTCGATTCCCCTGGACAACGAAGCGCCCGACGGCGACGGCGTTGCCTGCGGCTGCCACACCCCGGACGAATTTGGCGGGGACTTTCAGAAAAAGTTCAAACGGTTCCTGGAGGACAATCTGAAGGTCGTCGGACCTCTGGTAAAGTTCCTGGATGATCTGAAGAAGGTCTCGCAGACCGCGGCCGACATTCTGAATACGGCCAAAGCCGCGGCGGCGACAGCGGCGGCTGCACTGGCGGCGCTCGGAGCCAGCCTCGGTACGCCGGTGGGTAGCCTAATCGCGTTTATCACTACACTTGCCAGCGCGGCCGCCGTGATCACCAACTTCATCAATGACGTGGTTACGGTGATCGACGACGCCATTCGCGAGTTTCTCGAAAGGATCGGGGAGGAACTCGCGAAACGCGCCATCCGTGCCGTTCCACAGTGGGTGCCGGTGAACAAGGGCGCCTCTAATCAGCGCATCACGACGGACCAGATCAAAGATGTGGAAGGCATCGTCACGCGGAGCTACGGCGATCCCATCGAGCCGCCCTTCTTTCAGTGGCATCGTTGGTTGAACTGGTCGGTTCAGGTCCAGCCCGAAGACCGCTATAAGAACGTCGTGGTGAATGGGTTCAGCCTGAACACTGACGGCAAGACTGCGAGCGAAACCTCCATCATTCGGAAGGGCACGTTCGAGATCCAATGGGACGCGGGTGCGCTGTGGCTGGATTCGCCCCTGCCGGCGAATTCTCCCATTCACGTCGACCCGTTCGAATCGGGCTTTAAGGACTTCCAGATTCCGGAGGTTGACGGTCCTTTCACCTCCAGCGTTGCGCCGGACCGCATCGATCCGAACAAGCGCATCCCCAGCGACTGGATGTGGCCGACGGCCGGTATGTATGTGTGGGCGTCCGGCCGCTGGGTGTACGACTGTAGCCGCACGGACAAGCTGACCGGCTCGAAACCAAAGATGTGTTCCATGATGACGCCACCTCGCGCCATCGCCACGGCATCCTGGGAGGCTGTGCAGTTCGCCGAAAATCTTCCGGGGGATCCTAACGACAAACAGAAGACCAAGGTGCCCGCCATCCGCTTCATGTTCTTCACCTGTAAGCGTGGAGGCTATCTTTCCTACGATTCCATCTCAGACCAGGACTACGAGTTCATTCTAGACCTGCCGCCCATCGACACACCTGTGGCACCTTTTCCGATTGGCCACACGACGGACTTCCCGCATAACACCATCGTGTTGCGACCGCGCCTGCTGAGGGATTTGCAGCCTCTGAGCGGCCAGGCAGGCGCCAAACTGATTACGCCCATCGTCACTACGCTTCCGCCTCCGCCGGACAAGCCGGGAGCGGCCCCGCAGCAGGTGAAAGTGCTCATCCGTGGCAAGGACATCGGCAACGCCGCCGCCGCCGGTTTCATCTTATCGCTCGGATGGTTTGATCCGAACCGCGTGCGGGCCGCCACGGTCAAGGACTGCGTCGTTAAATTCACGCAGTTCCAAGGCCGCCTCCAGGTGGACAGGGATTCTCCAGTTAACCAGGTGAAAGGCAGGTTCCAAAAAGAAATTCAGGACCTGAAAAAGACGATCGAGGACAATGTCGCCAAAATCAAGATCCGTCTGCCGATCCCACCGTTCACCGCGGTCACCCTGGACGATCTGTTAAAGTCCAACATTCCGGGAGCGTCCAGTATCGGCAAGCTGCTGAAGGATGCAGTAGACAGGGCCGTTGATGCCGCGGTTGATGGGGTGATCAATACTCTGGCAAACCTCGTCGCGGGTACGCAAACCGAGGAGTGGCTTCTCCGAGTGGCGGTGAACGGACGCTGGCAGACGCGCTTCTTCGGTGATGTCAGCAAGAAGGCGAACATTATTGCCGACCCGTATGAGTTCAAAGTGTCCCTAGGGCCGGATGACCTTCTGTTTTTCGCGTCGAACGGAATCGAGTTCAACCCAGTGGGCGATATGATGCTGGCCGGACGCCCGGACCGGCTTCTAAAACGCAAACGAGATAATCACGTTCTGACGTGGAATGAGATTACCAGCGCAAAGGGCGTGGACCACGAGGACATCGTATTCAGCTACGCGCTGGACCTGCTGACGGGGAACCCCTCCACTGGCCTGCTGGCGCTCGGCATCGACAATACTCCGGTGGGCCTCATCGAGCCGGGAGATTTTTCCAATCCAGGGAGTGATCCGGCAAGCTCAAACCCGCTGAGCATGAAAACTGTTCAGCCTAGCAGCGTCGCACTTCAAGTCCCGACGGCGAAGTTTGCGGAGGCGACTTCGGCTATACCGTCCGCTTCCGGGAAAGCCAGCTCGGATGAGGCGATTCTGGTGGAAGACTCCAGCAGGAATGATTATCGTTTCACCGCGACGATTAACATCCAGAAGCAGGTTCCAGGCAGTTAACGGGGAGAAAGGCAGTGCGCACAGGCAGAGCGCCGGCTTACGAGGAGGGGGCGTTCGTTGTATCGGTGGGGGGCGCGGGTGCGCCGGAGAGATCGTGATCCCTGAAAATCGCCTGACGGACGGTGGCATCGTCGGCGCTGTCGAGATTGCGCCTGTGCTTGAAAGCCTGAAAAGCTGCCTGGAACTCCTGGGCCGTAAACTGATCGGGTGCGCTTTCGCCGAAGCCGAGATTGTAGAGGCGCTGCTTGACCGCCAGGTCGTCGCTTGCGTCACGTGCGTGGAGTGCGCCGCCGTCGAGCACGAGGGGAATGAACTGATCTTCGTCGGGAAACGCCTCCGGGTCGCGCCCTGGGTCACCCTGCGTTCCCGCGCCTGCATTTTGGGCGGCAGCCTGCCCGGCGACGTCGCCGGCCTGCGCCGCTCCGGAGGACGAGCTCTTGGCCGCGGTGTCTGCGTCGGTGAGATCTTTAGCTGCGTCCAGCTTGATCAACATCTTGGTCTGCTCGTCGAGAACCGGAATCCGCACGAAGCCCAGAGCGTCGGTGGTGTCGCGGATCACCGGCGAGAATGCGGTTTCTCCCAGGCGGAGAACATAGCGCCGATTGGCTAGCACCTGTTGGCCCTTGGGCGTGTCCACCTTGAAGCGGATGATCCACTCCTTCAATTTCACTTCGCACGGCGAGTTAACGGCGAAGGCGTGGTAGAACCGGCAGCGCATGGTGTTGCCGGTCTCTTCTACCGGAGTTTCCACCAAATTGTTTTGAGCATCGACGGACAGCACCTGCATTTTCTCGCCGAAGGTGCGTCGCTCGTCGGTCTGCCCTCGACGCTTGTCATGGTCGGACCAGAAGCGCTTGGTGCAATCCGTGGGGCCCTCGCGGGCGCGGGGACAGGGCCATAACTTCGGATCGACTTCGGTGCCGATTTTGAAAATGTAAACAATCACGCGGCGGTCGGGCGCGTTCAGGGCGTCGCGATCTTCATCGCTGAGTTCAGCGTCATCTCCGCTCTTGGCCAGCAGGAAAAGAGGATTGAAATGGCTGCAGCCCTGCACATCGGCCTTCAGGCCGAAGGGGCCGCAGGAGGGATCGCCCAGACCTACATCGGGATCCTTGTGCTTGCCGATGAAGTCGGTCTTGTCGTTCAGGGCGAATGGGCTGCCGTCCGGGTTATGGCACAGGAAGTCCATGTACTCCAGAAACATGACCTCGCGGGCTGCCTGGTTGGGAAAGCCGCTCCGGGCGAAGCCATGCGCTACCAGATAATCGCCGACGGCGGTGCGCGTGAGGGCGGTGGTTTCTGGAGTTTTGAGCCCATCAATCGGCCCGGTGTAGAATGGCGTCCCAGCATTCGGATCCGGCGGCTTGCGCTTCAGCACAGAGAGAATCTTCTGGATCGCCTGCATTCCCCAGCGGTCGCCTGCGGTCCCGCCGCACGGAAGGTTGAACAGCGTGTCCCAGATCTTCACCTTGCGAGTCAGAACTGCATAGACCGAGAGAGCGCGGCGGCCGCTCAGCGTCTTGTTGTACGCGATGTTGCCGACGGGATCGGCATGGCCGAAAACCGAGCACGGCGGAAAGCGTTGCGGGGTTTGATCGTCCTGACGCTGCAGACGAACCATTAGCTTGGCAAATTTATTAAACGCCTGGGTGTCGGGACCGATGAAAGAGGAGTCGAACTCAAACCCCTGGTCCGGCATCAGCATGCAGCCAATCGCGACCAGATGCTGCCGGATGGTGTTGAAGTTTTTCGGCTTCTGGTCTTCCGGGACGGGCGCAACCAGAACCGGCAATTCCACGCGGTTGGGGTGTGTGGCTACACCCCCGTCCGGTCCGATGTCGATGATGAAAATCGGATCAGGCATGAATCAGATGCCGTGGACTTTCAGCAGAGCGGCGACAATCTTTGGATCCTTGATTCCAGTGGGCCCAGGAGTGGCGTTGTTAGCGTCGTCTTCGCCAGCCTTGGGCGCGGGCACAATCGCCGGTCGCTTGGCTACAGGCTTCGCGATCTGGTCGCACTCGAACTCCTCTACTGCCCACAGGAACTGGTCGAGGTCGCGCAGCGCAAACCCGGCGAAGTAGCCGAGGTTGTTGAGCCGTGCCTGCTGTCCGGAGAGCTTCGTCTCGGGGTTGAGCGCGCCAATCCGCAGATCGAAATTGATCGGGGTTTCGGGCGGTGCGACGGGTGTTGGATTGTCCTTCGAGGGCGGCGGCGTGGGAGGCTGAACGTGGACAACGAGCTGGCCAATCTGAACATTGGGATCGAGTGGATTCAGATCGTCCATCAAGCCGGTGGAATCGGTGGTCACCTTGTCCGGCGGCTTTACTCCGACAAATGCGTCGCAGGAAACTGTTTTCACCGGCTGGTTATTAATGTCGAGCACCTTCAACCGAAGAAAGATTCGCGTGGCGTTGACGGCGAAGACGTGGGCAGCTCCGGTGGAGCGTTGTTCCGTTTTGCTTTCGAGGTCCGGAATGAACAACTTGTCTCCGGGAAAAAGCACGTGCGGATCGCGCTTCTCGCGGAGGGCAGCATTGTTGGGATTGTCCCAGATGGTGTGGAAATTACGGAAGCCCTTCTCCCGTGCAATGCCTGACAAGTGCTCGCCCTGTTGCACGATATGAACCCCCGCCATCAACCCTCCCCCGAAAGTGTATTATGGCGCAGGGTGACGGCCACAGCAACATACGTTGTTGATCGGAGTACCAGGGTAGTCTATTTTAAATGAAGGTATCAGGATGCTGACGGTTCGCCAATCCCAAATCGACTCGATGGCGGATAGCTCGCAGGGGACGCAGATGACGGTACCCTGTCCCGCCAACGCCACATGGATCGAGGTTGAACTTGTGAACAAGGACCAGCACCCGATGGCCGGTGAAAAATTTCGCATCCGATTGCCTGATTCTTCGCTGAAGGAAGGCGCTCTGGACAAGGACGGAAAGGTGCGCTTCGACAACATCGTAGCGGGCCAGGCGCAGATCACGTTTCCGGAAATCGACGCGCATGAATGGGCGGCCGGAGCAGCGGGCGGTGCTGCCGGAGATTCGGATGGCCCAGCCGATTCCGGAGGTTCAGGCGATTCCTGAGCCGGTCCAGAGCTCATTACCGGCTATCTCGCTGGATTGACCACCAACTCCGACTTAACTTCCACGTTCCCGAACTGCATCGGCAAGCTGTTCCCTACGTAATACGACGGCCACTCGTCGCTGTAATGAGTGGACAGATAATGACCTGATTCCCCAATCGTGATGTTCTGGAAGGAGCCATTCAAATCCGCCAAGTCCACCACCATCCGCATTGACGGACCTAATCGCCGCGTCGTCTGCTTGACGGTTGTCGACGAACCGCTCATCCAGACCGGTCCGATGTTGAAGTACTTGCCAATCAGCGGTAGTTGCCCCAGCACCGGATGCGGGATGGTCAGCTCGTTATACGCCCCCCAGCGCCAATCCTTCACGTTGCTGCCCTGCCGCTTGCCGGTCTCCTCAATGGCGGCAGCCAGGCTGTCCATCAGCAGCTTGTCATAGTCCGGAAACCAACCGGCGGGGCGCTCACGCAGGAGGCGGTCGACTACGGCCGGTGCCATCTGAGAGGAGTAAGTGTCTCCGTGTTTCGGAGCAGCTCTCTCCGCCATTGCCCGCCGGACCTGGACATACAGGGTCTCAATGACCAGCGCTGCCGCGGAATCCTTGTCCATTTGACCGTCCCAGTTACGCAGCAACTCGATCGCTGCCGGGACTCCGGCGCCTCCATTTTTCTTCCTGTCGAATGCAGAGACCGCCTGCCGCGCCAGCGAACGCCCGAAACCCGAGTACACGTCTTTCTGAACTGCAAACATCTGATCCGGCTTCCAACCCTCGCGCCTGGTCAGTAACGTCCGAATCTGCCGCGATCGATAGGGCGAAGCGAAGTTGCCACCCACGTGGTACGGATAATCCGACGGGAACGGGTTCTGGTTTGCCGTGACCACCAATCCCGACGCCGGATTGTAGTACGCCGGCAACTGCTCGAACGGGATATAGCCCTCCCACTCGAAGTCGCCGCTCGACCCGTCCACCGGGACATCCCCGACGTATGATCGACGGATGGGCAGATTGCCCGCCGCGTGGTATCCGATATTGCCGTCCACGTCGGCGTATACCCAGTTCTGTCCAGGCCCAGGAAATCGCGATAGCCCGGCCGTGAACTCCTGCCAATTCCGCGCGCGATCCACTTCCAGCAGGGGGAATTCGAATCCGCCGGGTTCGGCAGCCGTCCACTTGAGAGCCAGCAAGTCCTTCTCATCGCTTTGCACTAGGGGACCATGCCGCGTCACCCACGTGGCGAGTGGAATCGGCTTCTCCCCTCACTGGAATGACATCATTCTCCAGGACGGCCTTCTCCGTCTTGCCGCGAAATAGGTATTCGCCGGTTTGCAGATTCAGGTGTTCGCGATAAAGGTCCTGGACATCGTCGTGCAAATTCGTTACGCCCCATGCGATTCGTTCGTTGTGGCCGATAATCACGCAGGGCAGCCCCGGCAACGACACGCCCAGTTAGGTTCAACCCCGGAGC
>CAWKLV010000036.1:0-57931 GCA_963850575.1 uncultured Acidobacteriota bacterium
TCGTAAGGACCGTGTCTCGCCAGAGCACTTGGCCGGTGAGGACGTCCGATAGACCGATCTGCGGAGACAAGCCAAGTTTGCGGTGGATGCTGGGGCGGCGAAGATCGGCGTCGACCAGTAGGGTCCTTTTGCCTTGCTCGGCGTGCGCGATGGCAAGATTCACGGCTGTGGTGGTTTTTCCTTCCCGGGACCCGCACTGGTGATGAGAATCGACCGAAGGTGCGCGTCGAAATCGCCGAGCAGGATGGTATTCCGAAGTGTTCGGATCGCTTCTCCATAGCCCGAGATCGTGCGGTAGTAGCCATTTTGTGATACCGTTCCCGTTGAGACGTGTCGCAGGCGGTCGCGAGGGCGGTGTCGCAGCCTGCGGCAGGCGCGAGAATGTTGATCTGCGCCATATTCTTCACAGCTGGCAGTGTCCCGATCACATCCGTGCCCAGGAAACGGCTGACCTGTTCGGGGTCGCGGACCGTGGTGTCCAGGACGTCGCTGAAGACTGCGGCGCCGACGGCTAGGATGCTCGAGAACAGGAAGGCGAGCACCACATTTATCTTCAGGCTCGGGAAGACCGGCTTCAGACCTGGACGGGCGGTGTCGGCGATTCGGATATTGTTGTTCTGGAATCCGGCGTTGATGCCGGCTTCCTTGATCTTCCGGACCAGGTCGTCATAGAGCTTCTTGTCGGCTTCGGCTTCGCGCTTCAGTTGCTGATACTCAAACGACCGGGCGTTCAGGCGGTCGAATTCGGCCTTGGTCTCCGCCACTGCCTTCTGGAGCATGCGCTCCCGGCCCACCGATTGATCAAAGTCCACTTCGACTCGCTGCGCGATGTTCTTGCGCATGTCATCAAATTGCCGGGTCAGTTCCGTGACTTGCGACGATGCCTTGCGGTACTCAGGATGAGTCGTGCCGTAGGTGGTCTTCAGCTCCGAGAAGCGCTGGCGGGCTTCGTTCAGCTTTTCGTTGAGTTTCACGAGCTGCTCAGCCTGGCCGGATACCTGGACCGATTCGAGAGATCCAGTCCGGACCGAGTTCCAGATGGATTCTTTCTTCACACGGTCGCCTTGCGCGTTGGTGTACTCGGTGTTGAGTTGAAGAAGGCGGGCCGAGAGGATGTTGGTCTTCTCCTCGGGATTGATGACGCCTAACTCCTTTTCGAACTGGCCCAGGGCCTGGCCGGACTTTTCCATCTTGGCCCGGAGCTCCTCAATTTGCGTCTCCATGAAGCCGGAGAGGTCGCTGGACGATACGGTCCGGATCTTATAGGTGTGCGTCAGGTAGGAGGACGCGATGGCATTCGATACGTCGGCGGCGAGCTGCGGATCGGGGGAACGGTAGCTGATCAGCAAGAGATAGGTGTTGGGCGGACGCGTGACTTTGAGGCGCTTCAGCAGCACGGGCGCGTTGGCGGCGCGCTGGGCGAGTTCCGGCTTGTCTTCGGCGAGCTGTTCTTCGCGCTGCAGGAGGTTGTACTTCTGGGCGACGGGGCGAAGGACGGCATCGGACTGGATGAGGCGGACTTGGGTGGCCAGGAACTGGTCAGAGTCGTTGGGGGCTCCGGCGCGGCTGGATTCCTGGCCGATGATGGCGGAGGGGGCCTGGCGATCGATATCAATGATGGCGGTGGATTCGTAGATCGGCGTCAGGCGGGAGGAGACGATGAAGGTGGCGATGACGCAGAGGGCGACGAACAGGAGGATCTTCCAGAGGTGGCGGCGGATGATCCAGATGTAGTGCGACAGCGGCACGCCCTGTTGTTCGGGCTCCATCTCCGGCTGCGGGGGCTGGACGTAGTAGCTGGGGGCCGGCAGGTTTGGAGCTAACAGGGCGGGTCTTGGTTCTGACATTTTTTCGGATTTCACGCAAAGGGCGCTAAGCGGGGACCGCTAAGGACGCAAAGGAATAGACGTTATGATGTACGGATGATCGATTGAGTGGGACCTCAAACCAGAACAACGAAACCGGAGCACCTGATCGGCTTCGAGACGGCCGCTTGTTTCGATGACAGAATACCTAATGTCTCGTATTCATGGAGCGCGTCGAAGGGAGAAGAACGCTGGCACGCTATTGGAAGCATCATGGGCCGCAGCCTTGATTGTGACCAGTGGTGCACACATAGGATGAACAGCGCTGAAATAATCCGAGATGCATCTCAGCTCCTGTGCGAGACCCACGAAGTACCTTGATGCCAAATGCTCTCTGAACGGCAACGCTCGCAGACGGTTGCTCGTCAATGGATCGAAGGCATCGACTGTCCGACTTCCGGAAGTTCAGGGAAGAAAACGTCCGCCGGTCTATCGGCAGAGTATTAGCGTCCCAAGAAAAAAAATCGTAACGATGCGACCTCATGCTGACGTTGTCGCGTGGTTGAAAGCATCGGGGAAGCCGATATCAAGCAGTCCGAGTTACGGCGTACATATCTCCGGCAACTCATGCGTATAAGAAGAAGGCATAGGATCATGTTTCACAGCAAAGGGCGCTAAAGGGAGCGCTTAAGGCCGCAAAGAATTACGCTCAGAGTCCTGATAGCTAGATGCATCCGACCCGGACGATCACGGCACCAGCCGGATGCCTCGAGATGCGCAGCTAGAGCCGACGGGATGATTCGATCGGATCTCGAACTGTCTCGAACGCGCGTCGGAGCATCACTGGACGGTTCGAATTCGCTATTCTCCGAGCAGACGCTTCAACGCGCGCGGCAAGCACTCGTCGATAAGCAACTTCACTGCGCCTGCGAGATCACTAATTCCTTCGCGTGCTCGAGAGCGGCTATGGCCGCCTCGCGCGTTACGGACGGAAACTCTTCCAGAAACTCGTTCAGGGTGTGGCCGCCTTCCAGATAATCAACCAGGTTCTTGAACGGCACCGCCGGAAGACCGGCATTCCGCCCAGGATCTCGGGATCTTCACGATTACGGAAGTCATACATCCAGACTACCGTCCTATGACGTAGATGGAGGCGGCGGCCAGGCCTCCGCCTACCAGCAGGGTCTTTTCAATGGCGCTGGCCAGGTTGCGGCGGCTCTTGTTGTCCGGGATGTACAGGATGTCGTTGGCCATCAGGGCGACGTCGGCGGACTTGCGCTGCATGATCTTTTCGAGCTCGATCGGGATTTCGCTTTTGCCGCCCGTGCCGCCTTCCTGACGGTAGATGTAGGCCATGCTTGGTGGCGTAGGGCATGAGGCCTTCCGACAGAGCGAGCGCCTTTGAGCACCGTGGTTTCCGAGGTGTCCTTGATGGGGAATGCGCCGGGCTTCTTGATATTGCCGACGACGTAGACGCGACCGGCTTCAGGGACGCGGATCTCTTCCCCGCCCTCGAGCTTGATGTTGAGTTCCGGGTCCGCACCATCGATTAAAGCTTTGACGGCGATGCGGCGGGTGAGCAGTACGGGAGTTGCCGGTGTCGCCGACCTGGGAGCGAGAGACCAGGATTTCGGAGCCGGCAAATTCACTGAGGCCCTCGGCGCGGGAGAGCGCATCGAGCAGCGTGATGGTGCCGGTGGCCTGGAAGGTGAGCGGCTTCTTCACGGCGCCCGCGACATTGATGGGGCGGCTGCGATATTCGACGACGGAGACGGTGACGATGGGGTCGACGAAGATGTCTTCCTTCTTCAGAGCTTCGGCGATGGCGGTTTCGACGTCGGCGGGGAACAGGCCGGAGGCGTTGATCCGCTGCTTGAGCATGGGCAGGCGGAAGGAGCCGTCGGCGCCTACGCGGACGGTGCGGGTGAGCTCCGGGGCATCGTAGACGGAGATACCGATCAGGTCGTCAGGGCCGATCTTCTGCTGCGGCAGGTTGTCGGCGTTCGAGGCGGGGAGGATGACGCGGTTTTGCTGCGCGTGGGCAATTACGGATAAAAGCAAGAGTTTCACGCAAAGGGCGCCAAGTTTTCGCAAAGGGCGCGAGGTATTAATAAATAATTTCATGTTAGTCGCAGCCGGCGGCGGCACTGATTTGCGGCTCTAATTCGCGGGACAGGCGATCGACCTGTTCGGAGAGGACGGGTGACGCGGTCGCGGAGTTCCTGCACCTGCGTATGCAGAGGGACGGCGCGGCCATCCGGCGCGATGAGGCCCTGCATGGCTGCGCGGGCCAACTCGGAGACGCTGCGGACTCCCTGGGTGGCGCAAGCGTCGCGCAACTGGCGATATTCCTCGGGCGAGAGCCGGAAGCTCACCATCTTACTTTTCCTATCACTCATGATCATAGGCGTCTTTGTAGGGGCAGAAATGGGCAGGCTACCGCCATTTTCGTCCCATTGCCAGAATTGTAGTAATTTGGGAGAGATAGACTCAAGCCGCGGCGAAGTGACGGCGCACTCGCGAGGAGAGATTCGAGGCCAATGTATTACAACGTTAGCCGAAGTCTATAAACTAGGAATTCCAGAGTACTCGGCCTGTTTACGATTGTCAATATGAGAGTAATACAAAAAGTGTATTGCGGTTTCCTGATAATTAACTTTGTGATGTGGATCTGATCATGCTCTTTAAGCTGTTTAAGGACTGGATAGACGCTGACCACACACCTGCTAAATAGCGGCAAAGGCGTGACTGCCTGAAGTCTAGGCTAGGGATGCGGGGAGTTCTCTGCCACAAGGAGCCTTTAGAATGGCGATCCGCCTCACGGCGATGGCTGAGAGGGTTGCGGGCTTACAGCATTAGACATCCTGCACACTGTCGGCTGGGTGGTGGAACGCCGCTGGATCGCGCTCGCCGCTAAACTGAGGCTCGACTTAGACACTGTCTTCACTGCGTTGGTTCTCGAGCGAAAAGGCATGATCACAGCGAAAAGAGTGATGACCTTCTTTCGGTGCCGCTCTTGTCGGTACCGCTATGGGCGAAGCCAGAGTGCAGCTTGACTGAACAGTGGCGAACCGTAAGCATCGACAGGAGCGTAACAATTCGCTGCGTCGGATCGACGGGGACTCTTTACGAGCAGATCCAAAGACCAGGCGGCGAGCCGCCCTGGCACAGCCGTCCGCACATGAAAGGACAAATAGAGACTTGATCGATCGCGACTCTGTCGAGCAACGGTTTCATCAGGTGCTGACTGACCTCGAATCCGGCAACCTGGATCGTGCTTAATACGGAGCTTCTGGTATTACGAGAGGAGCTTCACCGCGCTTGTCAACCGGCTCTACTCTCTTCCGGAGGAACGGGATCGGGGCGGCTTCGCTTGGACTTTGGGATTCGTTTCAACCGGAGAGCACTCCAGGTCGTCGCTTTCGGAATCAGGAGCGTCGGCGCCGGCGATTCGAAAACAGCGGTCGACAGGATCCGTCGCGCCCCGAAGCGCGTTCAGCACTGGGAAGCATAACATCTCCCCGCCACGCTGTACCGGGAGCAGTGGCTAGATTTGCTTGCGGTGGTCGACGAGATCAAGGCCTTAATTGAACCGCAGCCGACTGAAGGTGAATGACGGGCAACGACAACGTGTGATGGATTACTGTGAGTGGTCTGCTCGCCCCGGCGCATAAGCGAGAAAGACCGCCAAGAATTTTTCGAGCGCCTCCAGAATCGCCCTCATTCGTCAACAGGTGCACCTGAAACGGGTACACCCTCTTCGGGTCTACTTATGAAGCAGGTATACCTATCATAATTATATCTGAAAACTATCCACGGTTTGAACAGCCCAGAGCTGAGGGTGAAAATAAGCACGTGGCGGCATTAAGGTCCACCTGCTTCAGGTATGGCGCAATGTTCGTAGATTCGGCCACCTTTAACGGGTGTACCCGTTTCGGGTATACCTACTGTACCTGCTCCGGGTACGCCTGTTCATAGATCGGGTGCACCTGGATCGGACAAAACGGATATACCCGAAGCAGCCGACCCTATAGGAGTAAAAATCTATTCAAAGAAGGGCTTCGAAAACAACGCCGTCGGCTGTCTCCATTATTTCCGCCAAAGCCGCTGCCCTCGGCGTGACACTCGACGACGCCGCCGTGCGCACGCTCTTCCGTCGCTGCCGGGATGGGGATCCCGAAGCCACTGACGAGGAGATCGCTCATTTCCTTGCTGAAGGTCCGGCAGCTCCAGCGCAGCAAGACCGTCGAAAACTGGGTGGGCCTGCTTATCGCCTCAGTTCCGGTATTCCGCGCAGGTTGTCGCCGAGGGGCGGCGGATCGGAAAGCCCCTTTTCGAACTTCTCGCGTCACTTCAAAAAGACGTTTGTCGGGCGACTCTAAAAGTTGAACAGTCATCGCTCCACATCGTGATTGTGAAAATATTTTTATGAAAATATTTTAATTGTGGTGAGCTTAAACGGTACCAACTCGTATTGATCAAAGACTTGCCTATCTAACCCGAAAGCCAAAATTTTACGCGAGTTGTTTCGGGGATTTCCGGGCGAATCGCTGGCAGAGGCGTTTGGCCACCCCCGGTTAGGATCTCCTGCTTCTCCGGCGGGGCACGCCCGAAACAGAATAGGACCACAGTGTTCGTAACGCGACGCAGGACGCATCGCAGGCGAGCGGAGAGTGCGAGGTGCCTCCACCCCGCTTGCAACGCCAGAGAGAACGCGCCGGTGACGAGTAGGCTGAGCCGTGAGCGGGCCGGCAGTGATGTGTATCGTCGTTCTAACCTAAAAACTCTCCGAGTTCCGTTGCAAGGGATACACACGGTATCTTCGTAGCCATGGTGCTTTGTAATCCACTGGATCGATTTGACTACGAGGAACTCAGGGCGAGCATCGCGCAGTGCCAGGCTACAGGAGCTCTCCTAAAAGGACGCTGTGAGGATCTTCGGAAGGCCAGGATGCGCGCTATCCAGGCCTCACAACAAGCATCGCTCGTGCTCTGTGTGCCAAGCTGTCCCACCAGAAACGCTTCTAATTAGCAAACGGGCCGATTTAGTGTACCTCATCGAATATCTAGTTAGCCTTTCTAAGAAAGAATAGGTGTTGACCAACGGCAGAATGAGGGCTGGCGATGGGTTCGCGTGCCAGCTCGGAGCGGTTGACGACTATGCCCGGGCCAACGGCATCAAGATCGCCAAGGTCTATCGCGAGGAAGGCGTCACTGGAACCATTGACGGGAGGGATCGGCCGGCCTGGGTGGAAATGGTGGGCCGCATTATGACGAACGGGATCCGGACGATAATGATCGATAGGCTCGACCGGTCTAGCCCGCGATCTGATGATTCAGGAGAGCACATTATTGCCGACCTTCTCGTGATGAAGCTGCGCGGAGCCCGTCAACGGATGCACGCCAAGGGCGGCGGGTGCGAGGTGCAAAGCCGTTCGCCATGAGGCCCGGCGAAGAAGCCTGTACTCGAGCGCGTTTCAACCATGCGCGAGGACGGCACATCGCTCCAGGGCACCCCTGATGCGCTGAACAGCGAGGGCATTGCCCGGCGCCGCGACTCCAAGTGGCACGCCAACGCGGTCAGGCGTATCGCAATACGGTCGAACGAGCAACTTACTGCATAACGGTCCTGGCTGGCAGCGATAGAAGTATTGTGCGAATTCGCGATGAGGACCGGGCCGAACTGCTACAATTCCACCCCTGACTCATGCCGGGATGAGACTAGTGGCACAGCCCTCACGCTAACTAGATGCGATTCTGTATCATGGGTTTCCTTTAGCCGAAGAAAAAAACGCTGCCCTTCCAACACAGTGCGATAACTGCATAGTTGATTGGCCACCACGTTTACGGCTGCGGTTTCTGATCCCAACAAACCACCGGGCTCCTGGCAAGGCCAAAGGGTCACCATGACAACGTTCGTATCGTGAATTATGGTCCGTCGCCGAGTCTACGATTCGGCAGTATGTACGCAGCAAAAAGAAGCAGATGTGAATCGCAGCGACAACGGCCTGTGTTCCGCAGAGCTACAGCCCAGGCCAGGAGGCGCAAGTCGATTGGTACGAGAGCTGGGCGGAGCTCGGCGGTGTGCCCGTCAAACTCCAGGGTTTCTCTATGCGCGGCATGTCCGGAGTCATGACTGGGCGATTCGATTTCGCGCACTTGGCGGTTCCATCGAGTCCTTCCGTGACTCGCGGTCGTAGCAGCAGCCAGCCTCGTCGCTGATAACGGCTCTGTCCCGTGCGCGTTTAGCGGCGGTGTGCGCAGGGGCGACGACGTTTCGCACGAAGCGATCACAGTCCGATACGCAAACCCGCGGTTCCATCGATTCCTCAGCTCGCGTATTGACCATCGATAATGCGGTGCTGCGATCCTCTAAGTATTGAACAGTTCGGATGCTGAGATAAGTGTCCGCATGGCTTCTTGTTTGTCCTTCACGGCTCCACAATCTTGTTCCTTACCGCATACCGCACGAGCTCGGTAACGGATCTGAGGTGTAGCTTCGCCATGATTCGAGCCCGATGCGTCTCAGCGGTTTTGACACTGATACCTAGCGCTTGCGACACATCTTTGTTGGACTTGCCCTCCGCCAGCAATTGAACAACCTCGCATTCTCGCGGCGTTAGCGCGCCCGTACCATCAGGGAATTGATCCTTCGGCTTAGCGCCATACAGGTAACCGTCCAATACTTGAGTTGAAACTTTCCGGGTAAAAAAATGCTTGTGCCGGCGTAGGGCGTGCACCGCAGCAATTAGATCGCGGCTCGCGTCGGATTTCATGACGTAACCGCGCACGCCTGCGCTGAGTAGTTCCCGCGTCATCTGCTCGGATTCGTAGACCGAGAGAACCAGCACCGCGGTGGATGGCAACTCTTTAAGAATCTGACGGGTCGCCTCCAGTCCGTTCAATTCGGGCATCAGGATATCCATGATCACGAGGTGAGGCTTATGCTTTCGCGCCTGTTCGACTGCCTCGCGTCCGGTCCGCGCTTCCCCAACGACCTCGCACTGAGGCTCAGCGGCAAGGGTAGATAGAAGCCCACGTCGAACAGATGTCGTGGTCATCGGCGATCAAGATGCGGTAAGTCGAGCTCACGTTTTCTGTTTCTGAACTTAACTGCCGACCCGCTACATCTCATTGGAGGCATCTCACCACTGGAGCGCGCGTCTTAAGCCACTTGAACGTGGGGGAACCTTCATACTATGTTCGAGGCAACTGTCGTATCGGCCCAGTGCGGTCTTCCCCATACTTTCTTGACTGCCACACCGCGCATAGGAACCGGCCTCTCCCCCCCGGGGGAGGAAGAGACGCGGCAACTAGCCGATCTGCAACCCCTGACGAAAGCCGGGACTGACCTGAACAGCTATACAAGCATAAAATAATACGATGGAAAGATAATACAAAAATGATATGATTATTGTAATTACCGCACTTTATTGTGAAATGCGATAGACGTGAGTGCACACGAAGGGTTCGGTCCGATTTCTTTCGGCTGGATTTACCGTCGTGAGTTCCTTCGACAGAAAGTAGAGGAAAGCAAATCATAAACCGGGTCCCGGCGTGGCTTTCGAGTGTCAACGTAGCATGCAAGCGCTCGACTAGGACCACCACTAGGCGCGCGAACCCATCGACTTCGCTTCTCCATTCGCATTCTGAAAACTTCCTGCGTATGCATCAGCAGCCGATTCCCTGCCGCTTGCGAGAAGCCGCGTTCAGTCTGGATGGATTGATGGAACATGATACGGAGCGTAATCCCAAAATCTGACGACGGCGTTGTGCAACACCGATAAGCAACTGAATGTGTGCACCTGGTCGCCGAACTCGCGGCCTTCCCAAAACACAGGAATCGAGAAAGGTCGTGCGACGCTTCACGTTTATTCAGTTCGCGCCCCATTCTTCGGCGGAGTCTTCGCTGTCCAAGGTTTTTAAGATGTGGATCGTTTTGTGAACGCGCCCGACCTCGTAGAGAACCTTACAGATACTGTTCTGACGCGATACGAGCCCAGCCGCTGAAGCACCAGCGATGGTGAGACAATCCGTTCCTCCACTGAGGCAATCACTCGAACCGTTTCGTCCCAAGCGTTTCAAATCAGGTGCGGTTTAATGGTTCCCACCAAGATCGGATCGAGATTTGGATAACGTGGGCGTCCCGCTTCCGTGCACACCGAACTTATCTGCACCGGCACAGACCGTTTCGCCTACTCGCGCGAAGAAGCTCTCAGCCGAACAACTCAGCGAACAAGGACGTAAGGCAGCGGCAGCTAGGTGGGCTGATAAGCCGAAGCAGGAGCCGTGACAATATCCCCAGGGAGAAAGGGATGAGTGATTTTCTGGATCCCGGTCGAATCGCGACCTCTCCGCAGTTTAGACTATCCAAGCTGCTTGCCCCGAAGTGCCCACTGCAAGACAAGATCGATGTTTTCGAAGACCCAAATAAAAGGTTGGATTTTTGCCCACGCGGCGACGCTGGTCGGCGACAGCTACTCGGGGCGAGAACATTCCGGAATCGCTGTACTCATGCTGGCATCGTCGTACTTCGAGATGATCGGGGGGTTCTTGGCCGGGAAGTAGCAAAGGTAAAGGAAAGAGTAGATTTTAAATCGGGATTCCGGGAGGCCTTCGCAGATCTGGTGGAGATGGCACAGTTGCAAGATCCTGATAAATGCCGCCGCCCTGATCGATCAACTTTTACGAGCAACTGCGATGCGGACTTTTCCATGAGGCGATGATTGGGGGCAGAGTTGTGGATCCAGGCGCAACCGTACCCCCTGAGCATCGTGATGTGCAACGCTACCAAGCCAAGCCCGAGATCGCCTACATCACAATAGATCCAAAAGCCTTTTTGGCACGTATTAACCGTCATTTCAATGCATATGTACAGCATTTGGGCGGCGGCGGATCCCGAAAGACAACGCATTTTGAGACCTTTTGGGACCTGCGCCGGGCGCGACCGGGGCGGCGGATTGTCGATCATGCGCCTCACGTTCGACTTGGGCTGCCAGACATCATGGGCCGCCCACCAGGCACCACGCACATGCACGGTAAGCCGAATCCGAAACCGGAGGCGTGATGGCAAGCACCGCGCAAAGGTACACAACGCCCGTGCAGGAAGCGATGGAGCTAAGCTCAGCTGAATGGGGACACGCTCGAGGGCACCGAGTTCCATGTGGACGGAGTACCAATCCGCATGGTTTCGGCAGGCAAGTGCTATTTCGATCATTACTCACGTGCTCGTTGTGGATCTTGTCACTGTCCGGGCAGACGATCCAACGTTGGCCCCTCAGCAAAGGCGACAAAGGGCTTGAACGAAGAGCGATCGGCGCAGGCCAAGAGAGCGGCGGCCACACGGCGGGCAAAGAAGCCGGAAGCGTAAGCAGCCTGATGAATAAAGACAGCATATCGAACGATTTGCGCGGGCTGCTTCAGAGTGTTCGAGACCGACAAAGGTGATCAGGTCGCCGATCAGGCACATATGAAACTGATCGACTTGGATGAACTCTTGAGGCCGTTGTCCAGCAGATCCAAAGGGCGGAATTTTTAGTCGGCCCGGCGAGATTGAGGGGGCGCGGAAAGTTCGAGGTTTGGTAACTGAGAGCATCGCGCTCTTCCATCAAGAGCTCCCTCGTGATGCGGAGAATAAGCTGGCCGAAGCGATCGAACAATGGGAATGGGACCGAGAATGAGCGAGAGGCGTGAGCGATCCTGCAAATTCCAGTGCTTATTTAGACACATCAGCATGCGGATCGGTGAATACAATCGGTGAATACAATGAAGAGACCAGGAACCGTAACAATCCGATGGATACCGAAAGCAACGACCAATTGCGGGTCCGCATTACGGAGCTGGAGCAACAGCTCGCGGACGCCGCGCGCAAGTCAATTAATAAGGAGAGGGACGAAACGGGCCTTCTCGACTCACTCGCCTACGCCGAAAGCATCGTAGACACGGTGCGAGAGCCCTTGGTCGTACTGGACGGTACGCTCCGAGTCCGAACCGCCAGCCACGCTTTTTTTCAGACGTTTGCCGTTTCGCCGAATGAAGCCATAGGGCAATTCCTCTACGACCTCGGTAACGGCCAATGGAATATACCGGCGCTCCGCACAATGCTTGAAGCCGTGATGCCTAAGGAGAAGCATGTCCGTGATTTTGAGGTAATGCATGACTTCCGCTGCTCGGGCACCGGGTCATGTTGCTAAACGCGCGAAAGCTGTGGCGCGAGCGTAACAATACCGAGCGCGTTCTGCTGGCCATTGAGGACATCACGGAACGCAAGCGCGTTGAAGAAGAGCTGGTCCGCTCTAACGAGGATCTGCAACGCTTCGCCTATGTCGCTGCCCACGATCTGCGCTCGCCTCTGCACGGAACACTGAACTTACTTAAGCTCCTGACGCGGAGCACGGAAGGGAAGCTCGAAACCGAGGATGCGAGGTATGCTGGCGCTGTCAATTCGAGGGCTGGAGCGTCTCGGTGCGCTTATGCGTGACCTCCTCAACTATTTAGAAATGGGCAACGCACCGCAGCAGCGCACACCCCTGCCGCTGGAAGAGCCGCTCAACATTGCCTTGGCAAATCTTGAACACCACATTTTTGAACATAACGCTGACATCAGCGCCACGGCCATGCCTACCTTGTCCGCCGACCGGACGCAGATGGTAGTCGTATTCCAGAACCTTATAGGCAATGCCCTTAAATACCGACGCGAAGCGGAACGACCACGAATTCAGATTGGTGCCGCGCCGAAGAGCAGGGAGTGGCTGTTTTCGGTTAGCGACAACGGCGAGGGCTTCGAGCCCGAATATGGAATCACAATATTCGAGCCGTTCAAACGCTTGCACGGTCCCGCCGTTCCTGGCAGCGGCATTGGTCTTGCCACTTGTAAGCGCATCATAGAGCGCTCAGGGGGGCGTATCTGGGCCGAGTCCATACCGGGCGCAGGGCGACTTTTTATTTCACGCTTCCGGCCCTGGAGTGAGAATGGCGTGGGACGCGGCGGCACCCAGGGTTCTCTCTCGCCAATAGAAGGGGAACTCGCTGGGGCCTACACGAAATGAGCGTTATTTCGGTTTTTTCTGCGTAGATCTCGCTCGGATCGCGGAGAGAGTCGGCTGTCAAAGAAAGTCAACGCCATTATTGAAACTGCCATCAAAAGATCTATCTCAAGGCCGAGCGGCCCGACGTTGCGGCTGTTGTGTTGAGGAGGTTCGGTTGCAATGCTTCAAGAGCAAGATCAAAAACCAGCCCCATGCCTGATAGAGGAGAAGACACGAAACGGAATTTAAAGCACGCTAAGGAGCACGGTCGCGCTTGACGATATCTAGGACCGTATTCTTGCTCAACCCGAGCCGGTGGCTGATTTCCCGGTAGGACTGGCCTTCAGCCGACGAGTTTCAGCACTTTGGGTGCGAAACGGTCTGCCTTGATGCGCTGACCTGGTCGCCGACCGAACACGACGCCACGCTTGCGAGCCGCCGCAATGCCCGAACGGACCCGCTCGCGCAATAGATCCCGCTCGAACTCCGCCAGCGCTGCCATCAGGGAGGCGATCAATTTGCCTTGCGCACTACGCAGATCGAACTGCAAGCCGGTCTGAGCGACCAGCGAGACGCCCCAGGCTTGAAGATCCTGCGAGCGTGTGGAACAGATCGAGCATCGAGCGGCCCCAACGGGTGAGTTCCGTGACAAGAATGACGTCGATATCGCGGGCCTGCGCCAACGCAAGGACCTTCTTGCGTTCGGTGCGCTCATCCTTCGCCCCAGAGGCGGTTTCCTTCCAGACCCCGACGACTTTATAGCCCGCTTTTTTGGCGAAGGCGCGTAGATCCCGTTCCTGGCGGGCGCAGGTCTGGTCGGCGGTGGATACCCGGCAATAAAGCGCTGCAGACTGTCCCAATTGAACCCCCATCAACTCCTTCGCGCCAAAGGCCCCAGAACAGGGCCTTTCGTGTGGCAAAAGTGTTGGTCCATTGAAACTATACTTCAACAGGGACAACCATGCCACACCGAGAACTGCTCACTGAATCGCAGCGGCTCAGTTTCCAAACTCCCGCAAGCGATGAGCGCGGGATGGTGCGCTATTACACGCTGAGTTCCGAGGATCTGGCTCTGATCAATCGCCGCCGCGGCGATCCGAACCGTCTTGGCTTCGCGCTCATGCTTTGCTATCTGCGTTTCCCAGGGCGGATACTTCAACAAGGTGAGCAACCGCCCGCTGCGCTATGCGCCTTCGTCGCTGAGCAACTGGGCCTCGATGCGGCGCAATTCGGCGATTACGCCGAACGAGATCAAACTCGCCGGGAGCACGCCCTTGAGATTCAAGCTGCACTGGGGCTTCGGCCATTGACCCGCGCCCTGTATCGGGAACTCGCGGCGTGGCTGTTGCCGACGGCGCTCGCCACCGATCATGGACCGACGCTGGTGGCTACCTTGCTTGAGGAACTGCGCACGCGGCGCATCGTCTGCCCACCGTTGCCGGCCATCGAACGGCTAGGTGGCTTCGGTTCGGGCCCGCGCGCAGCGACAACTATGGCGTCGGCTCGCCGACGGGCTGACCGATCAGCAGCGCCAATCACTCGATCAACTGCTCGAGATTCGCGTCGGCGGCGGGCAAAGCACGCTGGCGTGGTTGCGGCAGACCGCTTATGCGGCACGACGGGCAATTTCCCAAAGCTGATCGAACGGCTAAGCCTGGTTCGCGCCCTCGGCATCGAGCCCGAGCGCGCCACGCGGGTTCACCAGAACTACTGGCTTAAGCTCGCTCGCGAGGGCGGCCAGAGTACTGTGCAGCACTTGGCGGAGCTCGAGCCGCTGCGCCGCTACGCCACACTCACGGCACTGGTGCTGGAACTCACGGCCACACTGACCGACGAGGCACTCAATATGTTCGAGCATCTGGTCGGGCAGATGTTCAAGAAATCTGAACGCGCGCACGCCGAGCAGTTCCACGCCAGCGGCAAATCGATCAACGAGAAAGTACGGCTCTACGCCCGAGTAGGCCAGGCGCTCATCGAGGCGCGTTCCAGCGGCGGCGATGTGTTTGCCGCCATTGAGGCCGTGTTGCCATGGTCCAAGTTTGAATCGACCGTGGCTGAAGCGCAGACACTCGCTCAACCGGAAGAGTTTGACTTATCTGGCGTTGCTCGATGAGCGATACAGCAGCGTGCGTAAGTTCGCGCCGCTGCTGCTGGAGCATTTTGAATTCCATGCCGCGCCAGCCGCGGCCGAGTTGCTGAAGGCGCTCGATCTGCTCCGCGAACTCAATGCCAGCGGCAAGCGCACGCTGCCCGAGCACGTGCCCGACCGGTTTTGTAAAGCCGCGCTGGCGACCCTATGTGTTTTCCTCCGAGCGGCGTGGATCGGCATTTCTATGAATGTGCGCCCTCGCGGAACTGCGCGACCGGCTGCGTGCCGGAGATATTTGGGTGACGGGGAGTCGCCAGTACCGGGATTTCGAAACGTATCTGATTCCGGCTGCGGAGTTCAAAGAGATGCAAAAGGAACCACTGCCACTCGACATCGACACGGATTTGCCGTCCTACATGGCCGAGTCCCGGCAAAGACTCGAAGACAATCTGACCACGGTCGCATCCAAGGCACGGGACAAGACGTTGCCCGATGTCACGCTCGACGAACGGGGAGCTACGCATCGCCACGTTGCGCAAGAACACCCCGGAATCCGCAGAGGCATTCGCTGAGAAGGCATATGCGCTAATGCCGCACGTCAAGATCACCGAACTGCTCGCCGAGGTCGATCAGTGGACGAATCTGGGCGATCGATTTGTGCATCTGCGCACCCAGGCGCCGCCCAAGAATCGGCAAGCTCTCCTCACTGCGGTATTGGCCGATGGCATTAATCTCGGACTCACGCGCATGTCCGAGGCCTGTCGCGAGACGACATGGCGGCAGCTTTCCTGGACGGCCGATTGGCATGTGCGCGAAGAGTGCTATGCGCAGGCCCTTGCCGACCTGATCGATGCGCAACATCGCCAGCCTCTGGCGGCTCACTGGGGCAGCGGCACCACTTCATCTTCGGACGCTCAGTTCTTTCGAGCCGGCGGTCGTGGCGAAGTCGGGGGACTGGTGAACCTGCACTACGGTCAGGACCCGGGCGTCAAGTTCTACACCCATCTATCCGATCAGTTTGGGCCCTATCACACCAAGGTGATCGCCGCGACCGCCAACGAAGCACCCCACGTCCTCGACGGATTGCTTTATCACCAGAGCAGCCTCGTCATTAACGAGCACTACACCGACACCGGAGGCTTCTCGGATCACGTCTTTGCCATGTGCCGGCTGCTGGGCTTCCGCTTTGCGCCGCGCATTCGCGACCTGAAGGAAAAGCGACTCTATCTATTGCCGGGCATGACCGTGCCGCCCGAGCTCGCGCTCATGGTGGCCGGCACCATCAATGTCCGCGTCATCAGCGATCATTGGTTCGAACTGCTGCGCCTCGCCATGTCGATCAAAACAGGAACGGTGACCGCCTCGGTGATTCTGCGCAAGCTCGCGGCCTATCCCCGGCAGAACGGCTTGGCCCTCGCGTTGCGGGAACTGGGAAAGCTGGAACGGACTTTCTTCACCCTCCAATGGCTGCAGGACCCCGAGCTGCGTCGTCGTAGCCACGTCGGCCTCAACAAGGGTGAGCAGCAAAATGCGCTCCGCCGCGCCGTATTCTTCAACCGGCTCGGCGAAATCCGCGACCGCTCCTATGAGAACCAGCGCCACCGCGCCAGCGGTTTAAACCTGCTCGTCGCGGCCATCATTCTATGGAATACGACCTACTTGCAGCGCGCCGTCGATCACCTGCGCAATCAAGGGCAACATCCGGAACCAGGTGATCTGGCCCATTTGTCGCCACTCGGCTGGGAGCACATCAATCTTACCGGCGATTACCACTGGGAGACATCGCCCACCCTCGGTCCAGATCAATTTAGACCGCTCCGCACCCAGGCACAAGACTTCGCCGCCGCCGCTTAGCGTGCTTAAAATTCCGTATCGTGTCTTCTCCTCTGATACGATTCGACAAAGAGTGGCAGCTCTTCCCGACCGCCTCAAATTTGGAAAAGCGCAAGGGCTGAGAAATATGAGCCGATCAAGGGTCACTTCCCGCCATGCTCTCCTTGGGCAGTGGTGTATTCAGCGGAGCGCGGGCGGCCTTGATTCGATATTTGCGTGCAATTCATTTCCTCTGCGCCCCATGCGTCACCGAGTGCACCCGCACTCCGCTTCGATGGACCGAATATACTATCACGTACCGGTCGACGACGAGTTCCCTGTGCCCGCGCCACTCCGCCTGGCGGCCCAAGTACGGGTTGGCTTCCAGCAAATCCACCGTTTCTAGGATCCGGTTCACCGCCTGCCACGCGACCTCCTGGCCGAAGTCCCCGACCATATAGCGCTCGATGCCGCGAAGTTCGCGGTAGGCGCGCGCCGACCACTCAGGCTTCACTGGCCGAACTGAGGCTCGCGCTCCCTGCCCTCGCGCCGGTCCTTGAGCCAGGCTTTCAGTTCATCGTTCGAGACCTTACGTCCTGCGGAAAAGTCCCGGTCGCTTTCTCGCAGTCCTTCGAGCACGGCATATTCCCGCTCGACGTACTCCCGGACCGCGCGGGTCAGCACCGATGCCTTCGAACGGTCCATGTCGGCGGCGATTTCTCCCAACTGGCGCAAGGTCTCTTGGTCGAGCCGGATGCTAACGACGTGCTCGCGGGACACCGACGACGACGGCTGCTGCTTTCTCTTGTGGACAGTTGTAGTTGACATAACTACATTTTATTGCACAGGGCCGTGCTGGATCTACCGCAATCTGGATTCGGTGCAAACTTCGGATGTCGTAAACTCCCGAAAATGGCGACACCGCGGTCCACGCGCAATCCGCTGTTTCTTAGGGCGCTGGTTTGATGATGAGATGTGCTGTTGTGCGTCCGTACCGAAGGTACCACCGGACCGCCGAAAGGATCACTTCACCCGGGTAGTGGCGTCCCTTGAATGGATTCGTCGCGGTGATTGGCATGGATCCTTACCCTACCAGAGCCTCGGCCGGACTTCGAAACGGAACCGAACGTAGATCAGGCTGCGGTCGGCGGAAGTGCGCTCTCCTTCTCCGCTCATCCGCTGTCAACAAAAGCGGCGAGAGCAGGATGCGGTCCTTGAGGTCGTCGAGCAGCGCTGCGTAGCTCCGGTCCACCGCGGTGTTTTCGGTCCTCTTTCAATCTTCTAACCCCAAGCGGTCATTCACGGCTTCGGCCAAATTCTGTTTGGTTCCGAGGTAATCCATGGTGGTCTGAATGGAGCCGTGGCCGAGCAGCAGCTGGATCTGTTCGAGCGCGCCGCCCGATTCCCGGCAGAGCCGGGCACAGGTCCGGCGCAGATCGTGCGGGGCCAGTGTGCCGAGGTCGAGATCGCCGGCATACTCGCGCACGATCCACCACACGGCGTTTTCGGTGAGCGCTTTTCCGGCGACGACGTCGCCTTTGTTGACGGGCCGGAATACGGGACCGGACTCGATGTGCGGCGGCCGCGAGCCACTCATCGACGAGCTGCTTCGCCCAGGCCGGTACGGGAACCGTGCGGCACGCGATTTCCCTTGCCTATCAGGTCCGGGATCACCCAGCGGCCCGCGCGTTGCTGGATCTGCTCGACCTGCAGTGCCACCAGTTCGCTGCGGCGCAGCGCGCAGCCGAGCAGCAGGCCGAGAATCGCCCGGTCGCGCGCGGCCTTCCGACCCGAACCGGCAGGCGCCCGGAGGAGTTCCCGGGCCTGGGGGCCCTCGAGCCAGTTCCCGGCCCGGACGCCGCGGCGCTTGGCTCCTTTCACCTTGGCGATGCCGGCGGCGAGCTCGGGCGCCAGCAGTCCGTTGTCGGCCGCCTCGGCCGCCAGCTTGCGGACGGCCGCCAAGCGGACATTGATGGTGGACGGCGCGAGAGGCAGCGCCTCCAGATGCGCCCGGTACTCCTGGACCACCGCCTTCGAGAACGACGGCCGGGATTCGGCGCGATACCAGGCAAAGAATTCGTCGAGAGCGAACCCGTACGCCCGCCGCGAATGGGTGGACGACACGGAATCGACTACCAGCTGGCGCAGCGCCTCCCAGGGCGGCGAGTCCGCTACGGGGACGAGGGCGTTCACGCGGCTCGCCTTTCCCTGCCCCCGGTGGCGGTTTCGATCTCAAGCTGAAGCTGAACGGCTACGTCCGGGTGCTGTTCCCGCCAGAGGCGGGCCAGCAAGTCCGGCAGCCAACGCCGGTGCGCCCGCAGTCCGTGGACGGTGGCATGGCAAGCCGGGCAGAGGGTAATCAGCCAGGCCGCCGCGTGCTGGCCCGGCTTCCGGTGATGGACGGTGCGCTGCTTCCCTGCCCCGCAGCCCTGGCAGCGGTAGCCGTCGCGGGCCAGGACCCGGTCGCGCTGCCCGCCGAACCTCGCCCGGGAATGCGCGGCCTGGCGGTAGCAACGGCGGCACAGGCCGGCGATGGCGGGGTCGGCCCCGCAGCGGCAGAACAGGCTGGGCTGGGCCGATTTGGGCAAAGATCAGTATAGCGGTTTATAAGCCGCATTATCACTAACTATAATGCCTTCCTGCCGTGAACTATTGTGCCGGATCGAGTTCTAACGTAGAGTAGTGGAGGGATGCCGTGAATGCCTGCCCAACCTGCATGGTTTCATAAACTTGACTCCATCCTATCCAAGCTCCGGGGTTTAGAAGCCGACTATTTGGACCGGCGCGCGGTCGAGCGGATCTTCGGGGTTCGGGAGCGGCGGGCCCGACAACTCATGGCGGGACTTTCCTCCCTCCAGGTCGGCAACGCGGTTGCAGTCAGCCGTGCCGCCCTCATTGAGCGTCTTGAAATGACCTCTGCTGGCGACCGGTTCCAATGGGAGATCGGCCGTCGGGCTCGGGTCCTTCATTCTCTTGAGACCCTGCACAAACACGCGGCTGCACGCCGGGTCCAGATCCCTGCCCCGGCTGACGCACGAGAGCGCCTTTTCGCCGGTCTGTCAGGCGAGATTGCCCTCGGTCCACGCGACCTCCATATTCGCTTTGCTAATGCTGAGGACCTCGCGGCGAAGCTCTTCGAACTCTCTCAAGCAATGGCAAATGACTGGAGCACGTTCAAAACAGCATTACAATAAGAGATACCTGATAGCTACCAGATATATGGTAGGGACGTCCTAAGAACTAGCCGATGACTATCTAGTAGCTATCAGCTATCCGTCTATGATATTCAAATCGTCGGCATGTCCAGCTTCAGAAAAGGCGGGGCGGGCAAGCCGACTGCAGCCGTCATTCTTGCTACTCAGTTCGCGCGGGAGATGAGCCTAATGCTGAGGAGCTCGCGGCGAAGCTCTTCGAACTCTCTCAAGCAATGACAAATGACTGGAGCACGTTCGAAAACGCATTAGAAGAATAGATATCTGATAGCAATTCGATATCTATTAGCTATCCGAATGGCTCTCACATAGCGTATAAATATCTAGTAGCTATCAGATATCCATCTGTGATATTCTTCAGAATCTGGATATGCCGACGATTGTTTTTGCAAATCCGAAAGGCGGGGCGGGCAAGTCGACTGCAGCCGTCATTCTTGCTACTCAGCTCGCGCGGAGAGGGGCGAGGATCACGATCCTGGACGCAGACCCTAACAAGCCAGTCTCCGAGTGGGCGAAGCGCGGGACCCCGGAAAACCTGACGGTCGTGGCCGACATTTCCGAAACGACGATCATTGATGAGATCGATGCGGCCGCTGAGAAGACGGCGTTCGTCATTGTCGATCTCGAAGGAACCGCATCAATGATGGTGGCCTATGCCATATCTCGCGCGGATCTGGTCATCATTCCTACCCAGGCCTCGCAGTTGGACGCCAAACAGGCCGCGAAGGCCGTTATGCTGATCAAACAGCAAGAAAAGGCCTTCCGGAAGAGTATTCCGTTCGCAATCCTCTATACGCGTACAAGTTCAGCAATCCGCACAAAGACGCTGTCCCACGTGCAAAGCGAGTTTCAGAAAAATAATGTGCGCTCGTTTCGAACGCATCTCCATGAGCGCGAGGCGTTCCGAGCGCTGTTCTCGTTTGGCGGATCGCTCGAAACGCTTGACTCCCGCCAAGTCGGGGGCCTTGAAAATGCCATTGCCAACGCGCGCGAATACGCGGCCGAATTCATCCACATGATCCAACCCGCAGAGAAGGGGGTAGCAGTCCATGGCTGAGCGTGCAGGGTTGTTTGAAGAAGATCTCGACCTGTCGCAGTTCACACCTCATAAGCCGGCGAAGGCCGAACAACCGCTACCGGAAGCCATCCGGGCTGTCGCCGAGGGCGCTAACTTTCAGAGCAGGGAACCGGCAAAGGCTACAAAGCAACGGCAACAGAGGCGGTACCGCACTGGACGCAACATTCAACTGAACACGAAAGTGACGCATGAGTACTCGCGACGGATTCTACGAGATCTCTGATCGCTATAACTGGGTGCTCGGTGAAACGCTCGAAAGGGCGTTACAGGCTCTCAGACGGGAACTTGAAAAGGAAAGCCCAGCCAGGTTAGGCGGCTTCCGGCATAAAGAGGAGCGATGAACAAGCGCCGGGAAGACAGCAAAGGTCTCGTTAGGGCACGGAGACATCCTCGAGCAAAAATTCCTTTCCATTACGCCGCAGGAGACGCCCAACATCCAGCCGCCAGCTAAACCTACCGAGTTCGCCAACACGCAGTTGAGCCTCTTCCAGAACGTTCTTTGCAACACGGATGACGAGCGGGAGCGTTTTTCAAATGCTATCGACCTTTGGGACAGCGTTCCGCGTTATTCTGTCAGCCGTCAGGCACAGGCGAAGGCGCGCGAAAATGGCAAGTTTCTGGATAACCACACGGCCGTGTTTCAGCACCGAGATCGTACCTATACAGTGACGATTTCGCCGGCTCGGGTGAATGACCTCGACGGAAGTCAGAGGGATTATTACCCCAGCACGACCGAGGAACTCGTTGAAGAGGCCCTCCGGAAGCTCGCGATCGATCAGTACGCCGGATTTTTCGACAAGCCCACTTTCCGCAGTGGCGTGGTCTTCACGATCTACCAAGTTCGCGAGGAGCTGAAGAAGCACGGCCATACGCGTTCCTATCAGGAGATTGTTCTTGCCCTGAACATCCTCTCCAAGTCCGTAATCGAGATCCGCGAGAACAGTGGGAAAGGAGAGTTGCTGGCCGTTTCGCCCTACTTGCCAGCTCTGGTCGCGGTCTCGCGAGATCGGCTTAAAAACGATCCAACCGCCAAATGGGCTGTCCAGTTCCACCCGTTCGTGACGGACAGTATCGACAAGGTTACATATCGGCAGTACAACTACGCGCTGCTTATGTCGCATGAGAGCAAGCTGACGCGGTGGCTGCACAAATACGTTGTGCTCAAATGCACCGGCGCTGACTTGATGAAGCCTTTCACCATTCATTACGCCACGATCAAGCGCGACAGTTGCCTCCTTAATGAATACGCCCGGGAACGCGCCGCGATCGAGGCTGCTCCAGCAACGCTTTCGAGGATCTCAAGCAAAAGGGCGTATTGCACCGGTTCGATCGCAAAAACGTCACTGGTCCTCGAAAAAAACTCTTGGACGTGGTCTTTACCATCTGGCCGTCTTTCGACTTTGTGAAGGAAGTGAAGGCCGCCAACAAGCGCCAGAGCGATGGGGCTCAGAAGCTGTCGCAGGTAGGTATAAGTGGCGGGTCGCGGCGCAACGCGGTAGGTACAGGCGGCGGGTTGCGGTAGGTTTGACTGGCACAAGCCCTAGTTTCCACAGGCGATTCGGTAGGTTCAACTGGCTTTCAAGCCAAACTCCGGTAGGTAGAAGGGGCGGGTTCAGGGTTTTCCACAACTCATCCGCCACTCACTCGGTAGGTTCCGATGGCGAGTGTCCGCGGAGTCGGTAGGTGCTAGTGGCGCATGCAGATCCAGCGGTAGGTTTAACTGGCGCTTCACTGGCTCAAGTGATTAAGGATCAATCACTTACGAGCGGTTATCCTTTTATCCTTTAGATATATAACCTTTCCCATCCATAAATGAGCAACCTGCCAGTCAAACCTCCCGGACACACGAACAATGACAAGCGAAACCCTCTTCGAATGAGAGACGCCACTTCTTCAAGCACTGAACTGCACCCGACTACCAAACCACAAACGAAACAAACAACCCACAAACGCCCGGACACAGCATCCTGAAACTACTTATGAACACCAAACTAAGCTTCTATCCTGTGTTTTCAAACGCTTCTTTTCCCTAACCAGCTTTCAAGCCGCCGATTTAACCAGCGCCGTAATCCGAAACATCCACGTTCCCACTCTGCAGTTCGTAACCAGCTCTACACCGCGAGATCACCGCCGTCAGGCCGTACATCTCGCTGCGGCTCCGTGCGTCCAGGTTTCAGCGGCTCGATAGAGATCAAGCGACACTCTCCGGGAGGTTGATGATTTTTGCAAGCGACGGCCATCCTTGGGCGCGATGAGGTTTAGCAAATCCCGCATCCGCCAGATCGCCGGCGGATCACAACGTGCACTTTAAGCCGTCGATGCCCTGGAAGTCGGCTGAATCGCCGTTTGTCAGGCTGTAAGGATATTCATGGACGTTGAAGAAATGATCACAGAATTACGAACCGAGCGAGATCGGATTGACGAAGTAATCATCGCTCTGAAACGGTTCGCCGCCCTCAGTAGACGGAACAACACTAGTGCGCTAAATGCAGTCGCCGAAGGTCGGAGAGAAGGGGAGTCGAAGAAGCGACCCGCGCGTGGGCCATCTCCGTCCAAGCGATAGACATCCGTTGTGGAGGGGAAAGTAGAAGCCCGATGCTGTTGAAAGCAAGGCTACGATGGACGCTTCACAGAAGACCGAGACGTTCGTGAATATCTCTTTCGACGCAACGAGCCTCAAACAGAGCGAACAGACACTTCACTGGGACCGCAGCGCCGGGAGATCGGACTTCACAACGGCCGCGTCAACGAAATCATTGGATCAACTTCGAACGGTATCCAACCAAGCGTGGATAGCGCTGTTCGCCAGCACGGTAATTGAGCACCCGCGCTGCCGAGCCATGGAACGGAGCGCCGAGTTTGCACCAGTCGAAACGACAGCCGTTAGACCAGGTGTACTCTTCCCAGGCCGGGATGGGACAAGTCCGACGGTCTTCAAATTGATCTGCGTCAGCGATTGGTCAATATATTGAGACAGCTCTCCCTGGTATCGCAGTAGCGCCCTTAAGCGTTCATTAACGTCAGCATTCAATCTCAAAAACAGTCGCACACCCATACCCCCGCCTGCCTCACCGAATTTCACGCCCGTCACCGCTGATTCGCCACACCCGTGAAAGCTGTACGCCGCCGCAATTGCTGATCTCGTGGAACCAGCGGTTGCGGGTCAGCCTGCATGGGCTGATAAGGGGAATCGAAAAGGATGTCGCGATTCACTCGCACCGTAAACTTGTATCCAACGGGAACCTTGATAGTGGGCTGTACATTGAGATTGCGCCGCGTGATCATAGCTCCCGTCTGGCTGAGTTCCCGGCCCACCGAGGCGCTCGCGGTGTCGCCCATACTCGGATATGCCAGACCACTACCATAGGTCTGCCGCTGGCTCAGATCGAACGCAGCGCTGAACAGGCTGGTCATTGCCGCAAAACCAAATAGCCGCTTGTAATGACGATCTACCTTGTCGCGCAGGCCGGCGTTGCCGTGCGAGTCCAGCCCCACCATACCGTTGATATCCACCGAAGATGCATCCGGGAACAGGACACGATCCCAAACCACCTGCACGCCATCCTGCCCATACGAGACCCGTGAATCGTAGCGGCCAATCAATCGTGATCCCTGTGGAATCAACAGAAAACGCCCCGTCGCAGTGTCGTACACATTCGACATGACCAGAGCCTTCAGATCCCCAGGCAGATCCGAGTTCAGATTTTGCTCGAGTACAGCCGGTATCTCCCATCCCGCTTTGATTTCATACACGCCCAGCGGCGCACTCCTGGTCGAGCCAAGGTAATCGGCCGTTTTCTGGGACCGCGCCGAGACGAGGAAGCTCTCTTTTCGAGTCTGCATGTTCTGCCCCTCGTAATCGTTGTCACTACCCGTGCCAGACCCGCTCAAAGCCTTCCCTAAAGCAGAAACAGTGCTGCCGTCCGAATTTTGCGCTCCTAGCGCCTGCCGCAAAGCCGCGAGTTGGGACAAATCCTCCGGACGGCTCGCTCCAACGGTGGGCAACGCTAATCCGGTGTTTCCGCTGCCGGATCGAATTCCCATCGGCGCAACCATAGCATCACGTTCGCGTTGGTACGCTGCCGCGAGCCGCTGCTCTTCAGCAGTGGGCTGAGGCGGGGCAGAAGTATACTGGACCGGTGGCGCTTGCCGTACGACAACGCGATCCTGCTGCTGTGTATTGGCGCATGGCTGCCCAGTCTGAGGGCTGAATCGGTACGGTTGGCCCGTTCGAGGGTCCCATCCGCATGCAGTCTGATCAACCACTTGGCTCGTCGGCGACGGTGTTGCTCCGGTGTATGTTCCAGGCGGCTGCAATGGACCTGCGCCGATCTTCTGGGGCATGGGGGAATCTTTAACCGGTATCGCTTGAATGAATTCATTACCGGCTGTTGTGGCGGGTGCCACGGAGGTTGGAAGACCGGCTTCACGTGCAGCAACCTGATCACGTTGCTGCCGTCGATAGCCCCCGTAGGCAAACGCTACCAGGAGCCCTAGACCGACAACAATGAATGCCATCCCCGCCAGTTTGCTCAGCCGCACCGCCTTTTGCGGCTGCGGATGAAGCTCAAGCCCGGCTGGCGCCTCAATCGGTTGAGCTGCCGGAGAAGCCGCGGCAGCTTCGGGTCTATCCTTTGGGTTCACGGCTAATCTCTACTTTCTGGGCCTTTTTGCCCGAGCCGAGCACCAGCCGTGCCCGATCAAAAAGCCGGTCCACGATGTACGTCTGTTCCCGCACCCGGTAGTTCGTCATCTCCCCTTTGCCGTCTGCGCCGAGCACCACCAGTGCGGGCGCTTCTCGGTTCTGCATCTCCGGTTTCATCTGGATATAGGTCTTCGCTCCGTCGTCATAAACGCGAAGCGGCCGGAGATGCTCATCCCCGCCGGTCACCTTATAGCCAAAGTTCAATCTTTCGGCGGTGATCATCGCCGGAAGAATATCAGCCTGATGTTTGGTCTCGCGTTCCTGTGTCCGTTGCTCCATCAGATGCTGCTTCCACTTTTGGCTGTTATCGTCTTCCGGATAGCGAAAGGCAACGCGGGCCACGTACTCCTGCGCTTTCGAAACGAGCCGCAAGTAGTACGCACGCCGGTCCGTCGCCACCAGCAAGTTCGTATCGAGCCCGGCCTCCTGAGGCTTCACAACGATCATCTGGGTAGCCTGGTCACCATCGCCGTACATCCCCGGCGAGATGTTCCAACGCACCGAGTCCCCGATCTGCGGCTCGCCCACGATCCTCTCGCCCGCCTGTAACTCCACGATGCACACCCGTAAGGGGGCGCAAACCAGCACTGGTAGTCCCGCGCCGAACGCATAAAGCACGCGGCCATCGGGACCGGCAGCTGGGGAATTCGGGCCTCCTCTCCACGTTTCACTCATCCGCACCGCTTCTATTACCGTCGGGCTGAGCGCCACGTCGCTCATGGGCCGATAATCCTTCGGCGCCTTTCCTGCATCACCGCCGCGGTCCGAGGCAGCCGCGGGGGTTCCGCCCGGTGTCATGCCATCCGCATCTTGCAGCGCCTGCAACTGAGCGCCGAAATCGTAGTTCTGCAATAACTGTGGAACCGGCGGATCCTTCTTGGCCGGCGGTGGCTGCCGCTTCACGTTGACCGGGGACTGTGGGCCAGTTGCCGGCGTATTGGTTTGTGCAAACACGAGTGGTGTGCAGCCAGCCACAACGAGGGTGGCAGCAAAAATCGGTATTCGCATCTTGACTCCTTGATGTGCTGCTGATGCTTCTTACAAAACCTTGGACCAGCTGGCCTGCGTGACGTAGATGCCGAGCGGGTTGATGCGCGCTTGGCGCTCATCCGTGGGCGGGCTGAGCGCAATGGTGAACGAGCCCTTCCAGTGATCTATGGATTTAACCGTTCCGTAGAGGTCGCGACTGGTTTCCCTCCACTCGACTTCATACGTCCGGTCGCTGGTCGGAAGGACCGATTTGACCTCGACGGCTACGGTATCGGTCTGGGCGCGCTTGAACGGGGGATCGGATCGGTAGTATTCACTGATGAACGTTTGCGCATGACTGCCGCTCGCTATATGCGCATATACGCGATCCACAGCTTTGCGCTGTGCAACGGCGTCCGTGGTCACCAACCGAAGATTTTCAACCCAACTGAGAAGCTCAGCCCGCTTCAGCCGATCATCGCCCACGGAAGCCTGATCGGCCATCCCGGATGCCAGCGGCCGACCCAGACTATCCATCAGGACAACAAATGGCACGACACGCGAACGTGCCGAGAGCCACCACATACCCCCGGTTGCGACGAGAGCGATCAACCCCGAAACCAGTGCCATAGTGCGCCAGTTCTTTGCCCGCGTGACCAGGTCGCCATACCGCTCATCCCACTCATGCCGGGCCACCAGGTAAGGATTGTAGTTTGTCGCCGCAATCGTTCGAACCGGCTTCTCAATTTGTGCAAGCTTAAATGCGAATCCCATGAGTGCCTTCTTTCCGTCCTGCTAATCGTGATGTTCAATGGGCATCCGGGGCGGGGGAGTATGCGGCGCCGCATCGGACGGCAACCCGCCGAGCTGATTTCGGACGCCGCGGAGCCGGCCAGCCGTCCGCGACAAAACCTGATCCGTTCTGCGTGCGGCAGACCCAATTCTTTCTCTAGGGCTCCCCGTGGGCGCTGGTGGTGATGCCGGCCTGCTCCCTACAGAGCGCACATCGGAAATCACGCCCGGCGTCGAGCCTGTGCTGGATCCACCGGCTTCGCTCGGTGCTGGGGTGGACCGGTTGGCTTCTGGGACACCGCCCGAAATCAAGCCCGACGACGGGGGTGCTCCCATCGCGGTCCTGGCAGGCGGAGAGACCGAAGTTGCGGAATCGGGGCTCGAGCCTACGTTACTGGAGGACCTTGACCGCTTTGGAGACGTTGAGAAGATCGGCGAAGAAATCGGTGCGAAACCGCTCGTAGATCGCTCGCCCTCAAAGCCGGAACCAGTCAGATGGTCACCGCCAACCGATGACAGCGCCGACGCGATGGAGGACGAATTTGCCGTTCCGTTCCCATTCGAGCCTTGATAATGACCGGAGCCGTTGCGAACTGGCGACGAGCCTCCGTAAGTCGACCCAACTCTTGCAACGTCTGCTGATGCGCCGCTGGAACCCCCGTTTCTGGACGGCGGGTTTGGCTGTTTCGGCCAGCCGTTCCCGGATGGACCGGACGGGGGTGACGATGGCGGCGGTACGACGCCGCCTCCAGCAGCCCCGCCGCTACCGCGACCGGCCGCGCCAACGCCGAAAGCACTCGATCCGGCTCCGCTTCCGCCAGCTCCTGCAGCAGCTCCGACACCACTGATCGCCGCGGCACCGCGGGCAGCCAAGGCAACGCCGCCTGCGGCGAGTGACCCAACGGCAGCGGCGCCAGCGACAACACCTGTGCCCGTTCCGAGCAGATCGCCACCAGTCAACGCCGGAGCCCCGCCGAGCACTGCGGAGAAGAGCTTTGGAATTTGCCAGCAAAGCATTAGAAAAATAAGCGCGGCCCCCATGATGTCAAAAGCGTCCCATAGCGGGGTGACAGACGTGCTCACATGCTTGGGCGTCAGTCAATCCAGCCACGGAAATATCCATGCCGGCGCCGATAAGCAGATACAGGAGCATGATCTTGACGCCGTTCGAAACCGCCAGCCCGATGTATCGCTCGTACTAGGGAGCGGTCCACCGCGAGCCACCAAAGCCAGGAAGATGAAACCCGCCGCAACGATGATGTAGCTTTCGACCATGGCCACGATGAACTGAATGCGTAATGCCGATAAATGAAAGAACGATGAGAGCGCTGCGACGACACAGAGCGAGAGAAGTTCCGGGATTTGTGAAGAACGCTGATGAGCTGGGGCCGAATCCATGAATGCGCCAGCTATATTGAGTCCCTGCGCGAAAACGTCACTTGGACTGCATCGGCGCTGAACGCCAGCAGCACGTTGCCCGATGCTGTTCGAAGCTATCGATGATGCACGGAATCCAGGTGCGCCCGTTCAGGAGCAGGGCATAGAAAGCGCCGATCCACATGATCTTCCGAATCAGCGCCGCGGTCCACGATTGCAGATCTGATCTTCTCGAGCAGCATCACAGCGGCGCTCCACGCGAATTCAATAAGCGCGAGCAGTCCGAAGAGATTATTGGCGTACGGCCAAATGTTCGTCGTCCACGTAACTCGCTGGGCTCGGTACTGATCCAGGATTTGACTGGGAGCCTGTTGCGCACTTGCGGTCTGAACGAAAAGCAGAGCAGAAGCAACCGCGATCGTGAGCACTCGACTGCGGAGCCAGGGAAGCCAAGCATGCCACGGTGAGTTAACATGAAGATCCTGCATAAACACACTTCTCCCTTAGCAAGTTCGTTTACATTAAGTTGGCCGACGTCGTTTTACGTTCGGCTAGATATCACTTCACCCTGGCTCGTAAGGTCTGCCCATCGCCTTTTTCTTTGGCCTACTTACGGGCGTACATCGCAGCGTTCTGAGCGGCGGTACATAAACGACCCTCTGTCGTGTCGAGCCATTTGCGTCGCCCTTTTGCCGTACCGGTTTGCACATCCCCTCCACCTCAACGGCAAGATCGCGGTGCTTACGCAACCAGTCTGTCGCATCGGATGCAGCCGAGGCCGTCGTCAAATCCCCAGCTCCTGCGGCGTCCGCTTTCTGGACAATAGGGCTGGGCCGGTCAGGCCGCGGCAAACATGCCGCCAGGATCAGCAGATCGCTACAAACGAGTTACCAGTCCCATCATTCCTCTCATGATCCAAGATCATTTCCACCCGGTTGAATACGCTCTGCCGTCGATGTCGCAGGCGTCGCATTGTGAAGAACCGCTCAGTGGCGGCTTCGTCCGCGGCTTGCTGTTGAATCACGGTCGCTTGATATGCCTGCTTGCTGGACATGTCGGCCATCATCAGCTCCCGTAATTTCATAAGCTGCTGCACTTGTTGTTCGTTGATTTGGCCAAGGACCTGAAGGGCCTGCATCCGTCCATCCGAAGTTTGCGCCATAGCCCGCAGCGAATTCAGGACCGACTGTTCGCTCTGAAGCTGCTGTCCTTGGAGGCCGGCCGCGCGAAGAGCTCCCAGTGTAGTGTCCAGCGACGTTTGGGACCAGCTTCTGTAGTTGGTGTAATAGGCGTTCGCGTTATAGCCGTAGCCCGGGTACGTCCGCCGAAACACCGCGTCTAGATTGCCCAGCGAATACGCCAGCGCCCTACCGCCTTGCACAATCCCCGCAAGCGCGTTGATGTCGGCCGCGATCGGCCCAAAGGTCTGCCCCGGAACTGGCTTTACATTGCGGAGCATATCTTCGTACATCTTGATTTCGTTGGCGAGCTGTTCACCTTGCCTGATGTATTGCATGATGAGTTGCCCGTGGTTGAGAATTTGCGTCAGCTCCGTTGCGAAAGCTCCCGCCTCAACAGGTTGCGGCGGCCGTACAAAGACCACGATCAGCAACGCTGCAATCAAGCCCTGGCGCATAGGTAGGCCTCCTCCTCTCGACTTGATTCTTCTTCGAGAGACCTGAAGTACTCCGCCCAGGAAGATAGTTGGCGCAATCGCAACCACTCTTCACGCCATGTGTCGGGAAAGCGCTCGATCACGTTTTCCACGAGCTGGCGCTCTTCTCGGCCGTTCACGCCGACCCAGGAGAGAGCCACCTTGCCGACACCCAAGATCCACCAGACGGCGGCCCAGCTTGCTGACCACGTAATAGTGCTGCTTCGGGATGCTGACCTGCAGGATTTCCAGTTCCCGCTCGTTCAGGCCGACTCTGGTCATAGAAATCGCGCGAGCCTGGATTCTTCGCCTCAGCGTTCGGCAACAGAATCTTCGTCGGGCAATTCTCCAGTACCACGTCGGCGATGTCGGAATTCGCGATGTCGCTGATCTGCTGCGTGGCCATCACCACAACGGCATTTTTGCGGCGCATGGTCTTCAGCCAGTCCTTGAGCCGGTTTCGGAACAGCTCATGTTGCAGGTACGACCACGCCTCATCGAGCAGGATCAACGTCGGCGAGCCATCGAGCCGCTGCTCAATCCGGCGGAACAGGTACAGCAGCACCGGGATCACGGCCTTATCGTCGAGTTGCAGCAGGTTCTCGGTCTCAAAGGAAAGAAACCGGCCATCGCCCAGATCATCGAATTCGGCATCCAGCAGCGAGCCCAGCGGACCCATGACGGTGAAGTGCTGCAGCGCATCGCGGATCTCGATATCCTGCACGTTCGCGCTGAGCTCGGTCAGAGTCCGTGTGGGCGAGAGCCGAAGGTGCGTGACCGCTTCGGCGACGGCGTTGCGATGCCGGGGCGTGAACTTGAGCCCGTTCAACTCGCAGAGGGCTTCGATCCATCCCACGGCCCACGTCAGATCGGAATCGTCATCGATCTCGCGCAACGGGCAGAATGCCAGGTCGGACTTCGGGCCGGCCAAGATCGTAGAACTCGCCGCCCATGGCCTCGGTGAGCATCCAGATCGAGTACCCACGGTCGAATGCGAAGACCTGAGCGCGCGGGATAGCGGAACCACTGCGCCGCGATCAGCCCGAGCGCCGTCGATTTCCCGGCGCCCGGACGGGCCCACGATCAGTGTATGGCCGAGGTCGGAAACATGCAGGTTGAACCGGAACGGTGTTGCGCCACTCGTAGCTGCATACAGAAGGGGCGGGCTATTCTTCGGCATCAGGGCGCTCGGGTTCTCCCGCAGGCCCGCCCACACGGACGTGATGGGCATCATGTCGGCGAGATTCAGGGTGTGGAGTAGAACCCGGCGAACATTCGAGTAGCCATCACCGGGCAGGGAACCGCGCCAGGCCTCCACCGCATTCACGTCTTCGAGCCGGCAGGAGAATCCGAGATTCTGGACCGTCTTCATCACCAGCCTGGTGCTCTCGTACAAGCGGTCGAGGTCCTCGTCAAGGCAAATGATATTGGCGGCGTACTGGCAGAACTGAACGTCGCCGGCCGCGGCGACGCCCATCGCCTCCTCGGCGTCGGCAGCCATCTGCTGGGCGTGAAGGTTGATCGCACCGCTCTGCGTCTGCAGGATCTGATCTTTCCATCCGCGGATTTTCGAGCGCCACTTCTTTCGGTGCTTATCCAGCATGGCGCGGCTCTCTTCGGGATCGAGCAGGATGGCCCGCGTGTTCCACCGGTATTCAATCGGCAACTGGTCGAGTTCGCGCAGGATGCCCGGCGAGCTCACTCGCGGGAAACCGTCAATAGCGATGATCCGAATGTGCTTCCTGCCGATGCGCGGCTCCATTCCGCCGTAGAAGTCCTCGCAGGCGAGAATCTCGTTCAGGTAGCAAGGGATCTCGGGCAGTGCGAAAGGATGGTCGAGGCCGCTGATGCGACCGCCGCAGGTATCGGAGAAGGCGATCATGGACGTGCTCTCCGCCGAAATCGTCCTTGACGGTGACCCGCTGCAGCCGTTCCGTTTGGAACAGGTTGCCCGAAGACGTTCTCGAACATATCGACCTTGGTGCGAAAGCGTTCGAGATGTTGGGCGGCCGTCTTGGCGCTGTCTATATGCGCCGCGGCCTTCAAACAGCCAGCCTTTGGCGCGCTCCTCGACTTCTGCTGGCGGCAGGTAGGTGAGGGTGAGAAAGTATTCCGATTCGAAATGCGCGCCTTCGGCCATGAACTGCTGGCGGCGCTCATCGTCGATCAACTTGCGTGATGGAATCCGGAAATGCGCCATGCTCCGGATAGCCCGGCGCGCGCGATCGGATCGCGTCGCACTGCACCATCCAGCCGGTGCCGAGCCGCAGCACGTGATTCAAACGGGCGCTCAGTGCATCCATCTCCGCGGCGGCGGCCGACATCATGTCGGGTCCGCGGTAGGACCAGCCGGCCAGAAGCGATCCATCCTGCTGCAGCAGGATTCCATCGTCGATCAGAGCGTAGGGCAGCAAGAGGTCGGCGAGCCCGCGGGGTTTCGTTCGGTGTTCCTGTCTCTCCATTCCGTCGCTCCTTGATGAATTCCTGTGCACCGGCGAATCGGACCCGTGCACAGGTTCAAATCACTACCTCCACCTGGCCGGCGTTTGCAGACATGTCGAGAGCAGGCCGCTCTTGGCCGGATAGAACGACCGGTAGCGGATGTGCCGCATGTAGACCTGCCGCATCATCGGGTCGGCCTTTCCCATGCGCTGGAACACGGCGACAGACGCTGACCCAGAAGCCAACGCTCAGAGCGATGCCCCACAACGAAGCGAGGCTGAAGGCGAGGCTGACGGCAATCAGCGACCGATACCAGGACCAGTTCGCGATCGCCGCCGAGAATCTGGTTCGGCCGATTGGCGCTTTGGTGAATCGTAATCTCCCGGGGCCTGTCGTTGGCCATGTTCATCGCTCCTACACCACCGCTGCGTTGACGCCGAAGGCGCTGACGACAACATCGGCGCCGCAAAGACGAGAACCGACACGACCAGGCCGATCATGCAGGCCCGGCGGCCGAATTCCGTGAGTTCGCCGCCCCACAACATCGTGCCCCCCGCGATGGCGATGCCGATCAGACCGATGGCGTAAGCGACCGGACCGGTGAGCGAGGTCGCGATCGTCTGCATGGGCCGCTTCCCACGGAAGGTTGCCGGCCCGCGGCAGCATGAACGCGCACACTGAATGCCCAGGCGAGAGTCAATAGGGCTGCGAGCCTGGTGCTCAGACTCGACTGCGAGACTTTTGAATGAGATGTCATCTTTCTATGACCTCCAGAGTTGAATTGCCAGACTGCTAAACGTGCTCGGCCACGTACTTCCCGTTGGAATACCCGGTTACGAGCAAGACTTCTCTGACCTTGCGGCCCGCTGCGATCTCCGGTTCTTCATCCACGAAGATCACCAGATCTACGGCTTCCGCGATGAGGGTTTGCTGCGGAGCGTTAGTCGCCTCAGCGACGAGGCTTTCGAGCCGGATCAAGCCGCTCATGGCATCGTTGGCGTGCACGGTTGCCATGCCGCCCGGATGCCCGGTGTTCCACGCCTTCAGCAGCGTGTGCGCTTCCGCGCCGCGGACTTCGCCGACTACGATGCGCGTCGGCTTCAAACGCATGCAGGCCCGCAGACAATCGAGCATGCGTCACATTGCCCACCGCCCGCAGGTCGAGGTAGTTCTTCACGGCGCACTGCAGCTCGGTGGTGTCTTCAATCGAGATCACCCGATCGTGCGGCGTCAGTGTGGCCAGCGCATCCAGGCACGCATTCACGAATGTGGTTTTGCCGCTGCCGGTGGAGCCGACCACCAGGATGTTCTTTCTCGCGCCTACGGCGGCGCGGATGATGTCAGCGTGTTTCAGACCGTGAACCGAGCTTGCGAAATCATGACGGCGGCGCAATCGATTGAGCGGATCGTCCTTCGTCGTCAGAATGCCGGACGTCTCGTAATCGGCAAGGGTAAAGATCTTGCGCGGACGCAGCCGGATCGCAAATACCGGCTTACGGACTACCGGCGACACGATTCCTTCGAAGCGGCTGCCATCGATGGGCAGCTCGGTTTCGAGGATCGGGTTCTCGTGATTGAGGACGGTTCCGCGCCAGGCTGCAATGGTGCTCAAGGCGCTGATCGCCTGGGTCGGGAGACATCTCGCCGACCCGCGTGAACCCTTCGCCCAGCCGCTTCGTCCATAGCGATGAATCGGGGTTCAAAAGAACGTCTTCGGTACGCGGGTCATCGAGCAGCGCGAGGATGTGCTCGCCCAACTCGCGCTTGAGCTTCAGCTCCATCCGCTGTTCGTGCTCGGTCGCCGCGGAGCGCCCGGACGGCTCCATGATTCTAGTGGCGGCGCGCTCGCGAACAGGTGTTTCGTCGCGTCCCGGCGATGACAGTTGAGTTACCAATTTCTCCACTTGAAACCTTCAGGGTCAGGTGCTATAGTTCCCGCAATGCGGTTCACTTTCGGTCCCTGCTTGTTGCCAGATTTCCTGGAATTCAGAGAATTGCCCTCTCAATTACCAAGGGAATGGCAGAGGTATTTAGGGACGCTGTATGCAAAATATTTTTCATGCACCGCGGGAGGGAGTCGTGGGAGTGGTCATTATCCCATTTGGCTATGAAGACTTGCCTGAGGATCGCCGAAAGAAGGTGGTCCCCATCTACATTGAGGCGGAGGATCGGGATGGGAATGTAATCGATCGCGGTATGGTTCGAGCGAGGCGTGGCGCCGATCAGCACGGAGCTCACTGATTTGGCTCAATCCGTGTTGGGCGACAGGCGGATGGTTTCCGACATCGTGCAGCCGAGCGTGCACAAGGTCTGGCATCGGCACCGCCACAATACCGGCGACAAGCCCCATGCGCGGATCTGGCGGCAGGCGATCTGGGAAGCTCGAGATCAAGCGGCAGGCGGATGGAGAGAGCGAAAATTCCGGGTTGTCAGCCGGACGCTCGAGGAGATGGATCGTGAGTTTCCGGAGCGCCTTGCCGATCCGCAAGATTATGCACTGCTGTACTATCAGCGCATGCGTTCTCCAGAGTGTGCAGGATACTCTTCAGGAGGACGGCCTGGAAGAGATGGCACGTGTATACGAGCTGATGAAGCTCGGTGAAACTTGGCCTGAAATCAGCGCGAAGCTGGGACAGGGCGAGGAGGCCCTGAAGCGCCGGTTCTACCGGTTCCGCAAAAAGTTCCGCTCAAACACCTGAAAACACTAGTACGCTGATCTGCAAGCGTGACATAATGTTTTGGCTCTTGACATGCCTGAATCGCCAGAACAGAAGTGGAACCGCGTCCAGAAGAAGATCCAAAACGCCATACTCACTTCTTATCCGAACCCGAATCGAGAAGGTTGTCCGGGTGCGGCAGGTCTATTGGACCTGGCGAGGCGCGCCGCCGAACTCGGCACGCTCGAAGGCGACGATGCTTGGGAACACGTGACCCACTGCTCGCCTTGCTATAAGGAATACCTCGAGGCGCGCGACCATCTCCGGAAGCCGAACGACGACGCCAGTAAAGCGGCTCAAAAATAACGGGCGCTTGGCGTCCCGAAGTGCTCTCGCCATTCCCTTGGTATATGAGGGGCCTGTTTCATGCAGAGCCATATCATAGCCAGGGAACGCAGTTCATCTCCAACCGACAGAACCATGGAAGCCATGCGGCGGCAAGTGACGGCGATGGCGTCCGATGTTTTCGAAATCGGCCTGTTCAAGCCGGATGCCGCCGGCCATGAAGCGGTCATGCTCCCCAGGGTCTGGGACGCGGACACGCTACTACGGTCCGTCGCGTGGCTGCGACATCAGAACCGGGATGGCCGGAATATCTATATCCGTCCGCGAGGCGAACACAATCTCAGTCTGGTGGATGATCTCAGTCGGGATGCCGTGGTGGTCGATGAAACGCGCTGGTTTTGCCCCGGCCGTCGTGATTGAAACCTCACCCGGCAATTTCCAGGTGTGGGTGAAACATCCCGAGCAACTCAGCAAAGAGTTGGGAACCGCCGCGGCCCGGAAGTTGGCCGAACGGTTTGGAGGCGATCTCGGAGCGGCCGACTGGCGGCATTTCGGGCGCCTTGGGGGGTACACGAACCGTAAGGAACGCCACCGCGATCCCGATACGGGACTGCATCCGTTTGTGAAAGTCATCGAAGCGGATGGGGCGGTGTACCCGGAGGCGGGTCATTTCCTGACGGAGGTCCGGACTGCGATGGAACAGGAACGGCGCGAACGGGAACGGCAGCGTCGAACCATCCATTCGCCGAGCCCGGCGGTCCACTCCAAGGAGTTGAAGTCCATCGAGTCGTTTCGCGCCGATCCGAAATACGGCGGTGACGGTACGCGGATCGATTTGGCCTATGCGATCTATGCAGCATCACGCGGAGCCGGGGAAGCACAGATCGCAGCCGCAATTCGCTCCCGCGATCTGTCGCACAAGGGGGGAGAACGCCGGCAAGCCGATTATGTAGAGCGAACCATCCAAAAAGCGGTCGAGAGCGCGCGGAGCCAGTCGCGGGGCCGATGATCTGATGCTCGTGCGGGACACTGTAGAATCAATGCCCTACACTATAGACGTATGGAGAAGACGGTTCAGGCTGTCTACGAAGACGGGGTACTGAGGCCTCTCGAGCCCGTCGCTCTTCGAGAGCGGCAGGAGGTTACCGTCACGATCTCCGATGAAGGAAACATCCCACGCCGCCATCCAGTATTGGCTTCACCGGCAGAGTGGGCAGACGCCGCTGGAGATCCGATCAGCCTCGATGAGGTCCGACGTGCGCTGGCCACGATTCGCAGCCCGCTATCCGAAGCAGTGATGGAAGAACGCCGAGATCGCTAGGTGCCGAGATATTTCCTCGACACCAGCGCGCTCGCCAAACTCTACCGTAAAGAAGCAGGAAGCGATCTCATAGACAGGATCGTCGCCGAGCCGGACTCACAACGCTTCATCTCCCGATTCACCATCCTCGAAATGGAATCCGTTCTCGCACTCAAATTTCGTACGAGAGAAATCGACGAGCAGTCCATGTTGATAGCCCGACGACGTTTGGAAGCTGACCTGGGGAGTCGAAGGCTGCTGGTGGCGACAGTCAGCGACGAGCACCTCCGGGGAGCCCGTCAATTACTCATAGATCATGGCCGGACCGAGGCGCTTCGCGGGCCGGATGCATTGCAATTATCCGTTGCATTGGGGCTCAAACGCGCTGGCCTGGAATCGGTGTTCGTCGCGGCCGACCAGAAGCTGTGCCGCGTGGCCACGATCGAAGGTCTTACGACCCTCAATCCCGAGCAGCCCATCACACTTTGAAGTTTCTCAAACGTGCATGTAGCGAGCGCCGATCCATAGCCCCATCAAGAATAGCGCCAGCGCTGCAACGGTACCGACGACCGCCCATCGCAGCATGACCGGATGCCGGTTGGCCTGTTCCGCCCTGAATACGATTTCATTCGCTTTCGCGCCGGCAAGAGCGATGTCCCGCTGCAACTCGCCGCGAATGGAGGCGACCCGGTCATTGAACTCCGACGCCACAAGTTGTCCCGCACGGGTTTGCACCTTGGCCACGGAAGCTTCGAATTCAGCAAGACGCTCGCGTATGGAGGCTTCTATCTGGCGGCCAGCTTCGTCAAGGTATGCCTGGAAGATGGTGACAACAGCGAAAACCGGATCATCTTTCTCTACGCGGATGCCATTCCGTTCGGCGATCAGGCCGATGATCTTCTGGCGGTCCGGTGCGATGTTGATGTTCATTGCGGATTCACCAGGGAGAATACGCCGTCCAATTGCTCGAACAACTCCCGTTGCACGACCCTCAAGCGCTGCTTGGTCATGATCGAAAATGCGCCGTCCTGGATGGCCTCCTCGAAGGTGATCTTCCGGCAGATGACCTCTTCCACGTCACGACCGAAAGTGTCCTGGTTCCGCTTGCGGATCGCGACGCAGCCATGGACCTTTTCCGCGTGATCGCGAAAGGCCTTTAATTCCGTCGCGGGTTTGCCATCGTACTCAACTCGCCCAAAATACTCGTTTACCCAGACGACGATGTTCTGGTCGGTGCTGGTCTCTGCGATCTGGGCGAAGCCTTTGAGTGTGTCGCCGAGTGCCTGGCCGCCGGTGATGATCGTGTGCACATAGAGCTGGCGGCCGGCTTGCCGGAACATCTGGATTGCATTGTTTTCGAGCATGTAGTGCCAGAGCGGTATGAAGGTGGAGGCGCCGTTGTCCACCACGAACGTGCCCTCTTCGGTAAGCAGGGTCTCCATGAGTTGATCGAATGTCCGCTGATCGACCATGCCGTCACGGAGCAGCATAAGCGGTTTCGCGCGGAGCGCCTCGTACTGGCTCAGGGTTTTATTCACCGGGTCCGTGTCAATGCAGCGTACTGGTTGACCACGGGCCATGAAATATTGGGCCAGGACGCTGGCAGCCAAGCTCTTGCCTACGCCGCCCTTGCCCTGAAGCGACAAGTGAATTGCCGCGGTGTTGCCGTTCCCATTGCTGTGTCCCAAGAAAATTACTCCTCAAATACCAAGGGAATGGCCGAGGCGTTTCGGGACGCGAAAAGGAAACTTTTTTCGAGGGACTCAGAACAGCTTGTCTTTGTCAGGAGGGGCTTCGTCCCAGTGGAATGCGGGACGGGTGTTGGCGTACTTTCGCAGGTTGGCGAGCGGATCGCGGCCAGCCGGCTGTTGGGTAGCAGGATCAGCGATTCTGTCCGATGGGGGAAGGGGTGATAGGGGAGCCCGGCTCGGAACGGGTGTGGGAGCCTCGAGTTGAACTGCGATACCAGGAGACGGGGTGATGGGGGCAGGAGGGCGCCCGGCATCTTGCCGCCGTAAGCGGCCGATATAGAGGGAGAGCCGCTTATAGGGGATGTGGATACCGACTTCGTTCAGGCGTTGGTGGATGGTGGTAAGGGAATGCCCACGGGCCAGAGCGGCGCTGATTTCTGGCCAGGCCCAACGGATCTGACCCATCTGAGTGGCGGGTTTTTCTGCGCGAAGTGCGTGCAGGCGGTCGAGAGCATTTTGGCTTGGGTCCACAGATTTCGCCATGGAATCCTCAGAAGTCCACAGGATTCCACATTTGCAGCGGCATGTCCACAGGAGTCCACAATTTTCAGCACAGAGTCCACATTCAGCTTGGGGGAAACCGCCCAAAAGCTGGTAGTGGAACATAAAGGGCGGGATGCGCGGGTGGTTGTTTTTGGATCTATGTGGTTGCACCCTCGCGTTTGCGGCGGGATGCATTTCGACGTACGCGCATCCCATACGGGATGCAGCCCCGAAAAGATCAGTTTTAACCGCTTCATCGGCGGATCTGCGCCCGGCAAGGGACCGCTCGGCCCAACCCGACCTTGGTAAGGAGAATGAGAATTGTCTCTACGCTGTCGAGACAATAGCGCCGGGCTGGAGCTGCCCGCCGAGGCTGTTCCACATAATCCCGTTCGCCATTGGCGGCGCGTGTCCAAACCGCATGGGAACCAAAATTTGCTGATCGACCGTCCCGATGTGGCTCTGCTGTTCCCTTGGTATATGAGGGCTCATGCCACAAAGGACCATCCGGTTTTCAGAGACGACTAGAAATCAGATCGACCAGGCTGCGGAGCAGGGCGGCTTTTCATCGCCCACGGCGTTCATCCGGTACGCCGTTCAGCAGCAACTTGCGGCGCGGGCCGGACATGACGGCGATAACGGCGCCGAGGAGCGCCTCGGAGCGAACCTGGAACAGCTCCGCCGCGAGGTCGTTCGGCTAGCTCGGGCACAGCAGGCGTTATTCGCGTATCTGGATACCTTGGGAAAGACGATCTTGACGTGCATGCCCGAACCGCCCAGCGACGCCCGTCCGCAGGCGGTTGCGCGAGCCAAGGAGCGGTACGACCGCATGCTGAAGAGCGTTGCGAAAGCGATGGCGGGCGACGCTCAGACCGCAATTCAGGACCTCGCGGCGCATGTCGAATAACGACGAGAAGGAGTTCCGGCTTCGACCACGAAAGCCTGCGGTTCCTAAGCGGCAGAGTAGCGAGCCTAGGGCCTGGTCCATCGCCTTCAAACGGATCATGCATTATTCGCGTATGAGCCGGCGCGGCCCCGGACCTAAGGCGGGTGTCCGGATGGGCCAGCGGCCAGCGGCGTATGCCCGATTTCAGCGCTGTGCCGTGAGGGTGACCTACACGCGCAACGCGACCCGCGGGCAGTGGCGGGCACACGGGCGTTACCTCGCGCGGGAGAGCGCAACGTTCGAAACCGACCGGAAAGGCGCGGGGTTCGATCCGGCCGGGCAGGGAATTGACATGGCCGCGCCGTCTGGAAGGATGGCAGGCGAACCGGGACCCACTCTTTTGGAAAATCATTCTGTCGCCGGAGTTTGGCGAGCGGGTCGATCTGGAACGCCTGACGCGTGACGTAATGAAGGCGATGGAAAAGGATCTCGGTACGGAACTCGAGTGGGTGGCGGTCGCGCATCACAATACCGAGCACCCCCATGTACACGTCGCGCTCCGTGGCGTTCGCAGTGACAGGCAGCCACTGCAATTGGAACGGCAATACATAAAGGAGGGTATCCGGGGTCTCGCGGAGGACTTCTGTACGCGCCAATTGGGCTACCGGACGGAATTGGATGCGGCGGAAGCCGAACGGCGGGAGGTGCAAGAAAAGCGGTTTACGTCGCTGGATCGAATGATTCTCAAGCGGGGAATAGATACCGGCGACAATACATGGCTGCATGTGTCGCCCCCACCCACTGGCGACCCACTGAGTGAACACGCCCGGACGCAGGGCAGGCATGTGGTGGCTCGATTAGCTGTCCTGGGAAATATGGGCCTGGCCGTGGCCGACGATCCACGCACTTGGCGCGTCAGGCGGGATTTCGAATCGATACTCCGAGCGATGCAAAGGACGTCCGATCGTCAGAAAATGCTGGCCGCCCATGGCGTCCTCATGTCCGATGAACGCTTGCCGATGGAAATGCTGGACCGGCGGCATATGACCACGGTTGAAGGCAGGATCCTCATCCATGCTGAAGATGAGCAATCCGGCCGCAACTACCTGATGCTCGAAGGCACGGACGCAAAGGTTCATCTGATCCACTACACGCCGGAGATGGAAGAAGCGCGCAGCCGAGGCGGTTTGCGCACCAACTCGTTCGCCCGACTCCGGAAACTCTTTGTGGATGGCAGCCCAGCTCTTGAGGTGAACGATATGGGCGACTCGGAATCGATTCTGAAGAACCAAGCACACTTAAAGCAAACCGCTCGGCAGCTCATCCAGCGCGGTATCATGCCGACCGAAGACGGTTGGGGAGGATGGCTTGGGAGGTATCAGGCCGCGCTCCGGCAATCGGCTCAGCGACTGGAACAGGAGGGCGAGCAGGCCGAACGGATCCGAGGGCGCGAACGCCAGCGAAACAAGGATCGGTCACACGGCCGTTGATGACGGCAACCGTAAATACCGCGTAACCAGGGCGGCAGCGGTAGTCATGAGGCCGCAGAGAACTGCGGCCAGCATCCATGGCGAGAAACCGGATACGGTGAGGAATTTCGCCGCGTCGGAAGCGCCCAGATCAGCACGGCCGAATGGCGCCAGTACCGCGGATGCGAACCAGGTGACCAAGACCATCGCCGTCATCAGAGCTCGGGCCGACCAGAGCCCATTTCCATTGAGGGCGACGACATACCAGCACGAAGATCGCCGCCCACCATGCGAGCACGGCCAGGTCCCCGGCGGCGAGCACGATTAAGCGCATCCAGTTTGGAACCGAAACCGGACGTGGGGTGGACGGCCCAGAAGCCGACCTCGGGCCAGACTCCGGTAAGCACTCGGGTTGCGATCGCATGGCCACCTTCATGAATTGGCTCGGCGGCGATTGCCAGTCCGATGCCGCCAAGAATCTCCGCCCAGGCTTTCACCACCCGCTCACCGTCTTTTTGAACTTTTTTCGCGCTTGCGCGTCCCGAAATCCCTTTGCCATTCCCTTGGTATATGAAGGGCGGTTCACTCCATTACACCGCCCAGGAGCCAAGATGCACAATCCACTCGCATTGGATTCCCAGACGCAACACGCGCTCGATGTTCTGGGAGCCGAGCCCCTGGCCGGCTCCGGGTTTGAAAACGAACCAACTGATCCGGACTTCGACGCCGACGAAGTTTCCGAAGAGGGGGTGTAGCTGTGGCAACACAGTGCACAGCCATCGAACTCTCCGGCGGCCCAACCCGAAAAGCGGGACTTCCGCCAGGAGGTGACGGACCGAATCATCAGTATGCTCGAAACCGGTGTAGCTCCGTGGCAAAAGCCATGGGAGCCGGGCCGCGCTTCGGTTGGCATGCCGATGAACCCGACCACGGACAAGCCGTATCGCGGCGGCAACGCCATTCATCTGATGGCGACGGGTCTTCAGAAGGGTTATGAAGATCCCCGCTGGATGACCTACAAACAGGCTGCCGATCAGGGCTGGCAGGTTCGGAAAGGGGAGAAGGGAACTCAGATCGAGTTCTGGGAGGTGAAGCCGAATCCCCGGCAGCGAGACGACCAGGAGCAGCCCGATAGGTAGCGACGACCGGCGGGAGAACCGCTCGAAACCACGGGGTGCCCGGCTCATCCATCGCGTCTACACCGTCTTCAATGCCAAGCAGATCGAGGGAGTTCCGGCGTACCAGCCCAAGGAGCACACACCATTCGAAGCGGCGCAGGCCGGCGAGGAGATCCTGAAGAACTCCGGCGCCCGCATCCGTCACGACCAGGCGGACCGCGCCTTTTACAGCCGCGCTTCGGACAGCATTCATTTGCCGCCAAAAGATGCGTTCCAAGATGCAGCGGGCTATTACGGAACGGCCCTGCATGAACTGGCGCACTGGACGGGCCACCCCGCCCGCCTGAACCGGCAAACACTGACCGAAAGCTATCGGTTCGGCGATCACGAACTATGCCAAAGAAGAACTCCGGGCCGAACTCGCCAGCGTGTTCCTGGCCGCTGAGCGCGGTATTCCGCACGATCCCGAGCAGCACGCCGCCTATGTCGGGTCCTGGATTCAATCGTTAAAAGAAGATAAGAACGAAATCTTCCGTGCTGCGCACGATGCTTCGGCGGCGACGGATTTTCTGCTGGCGCTCGAACGGGATCGCTCCATTGCGGACCAGGCGCTGGAGGCGGGACCGGTTGTGGACGCAGCAGCGGATAGCAGCTCGCGCGAGCGCGGTACTGGAGGAGGAGACCAGCCGGCTTGAGCGCGATCGCGAGGATCTGGCCGAAGAGCCCGCCCCGGCGGAGGCGATGCGGGAATCGAGCGAGTTTACGTCGCGGTACGAACCTGGCAGTGGAACTGTGAATGTGCAGGCCAAGCAAAATGGAACGGAGCGCAGGACGACCGTGGAAACACGGGTCCCCTCGGACGGGATTCCCGGCACCGCCGCGAACGAGCAATCCGCCAAACAGGCGGGTGATGCGAAATCACTCACAGCCGCACAGACGATCACGACCCAGGTGCTCGGCGAATCCGCGCGCACCGTTCAGGCTTTCACCGAGAGCGGCACGTATCAAGGACCGATCATCGGCGAAACAGAGTATCACCTGATCCAACGCCAATCCGCCAATCTCGGCGTCGCCCATAGCAAGGACCTTCTGGACCGGCAGCCTGGCTTGGGCGAGAACGTCGTGATCAACTACTCCAGCGCCAAAGGAATGGTTCGCGAAGCCCGGGATCGCGCAAAGACGCAGGAACTGGGCCGATGAACTTCCTTGCGCCGGGGGTGCTCGTTATTGCGTTGGTCCTCTTCACGTTCCTGTTGCGCCGCGAGGCATGTCAGGAGCGCCGTCGTCACTGGCGCCAATTCATCGCCATCAGCGGGTTCTTGCTCATCGCAGCGATCGCCCGCTCGGTAGTCTTGGGGGCGCGCGCCGACTGCGGCTTCGATTTCGCACCGCTCGTTCGTGCACAGAACAGATAGGAGCAAGTCGAGATGAGCCGTCAGCCCGAACTCTATCGAACGCCACGGAGGCCCGGTTACCTCGGGAATTACAACTGGAGGGCGACGGCGTTTGGTCTCCTTCTCCTGGTTCTGGTCAGCTTCGTTGCCACCGAGTACATCGCCGCGCAGTTCCAGTATCAGCCTGCGCTTGGGAAGCCGATCCTGCGAACAAAAACAGGGGCCATCTATCAGCCGTTCGCATGGGTGTTGTGGGGCTGGCACAACGCAACTTCGCAGGACCAGCGCATCCGGAAGCCACTGTTTATCGGCGAAATGATGGTGCTCGTTGGATCGTTTGGCTCTATCGCCATTTTTTTCGGGATGACGAATCGCCGGTCTCGCCAGCTGATGGAGAATGCGGAGGACCTGCACGGGTCCGCGCGATGGGCCAATGAAGACGATATCCGAGACACGGGCCTCACCACGTGCCGGCAAGGCGCTTACGTCGGAGCCTGGTGCCGGAATGGCCGCCAGCACCTTCATTATTTACGGCACAACGGCCCCGAACACATACTGGCGTTCGCGCCCACGCGGTCCGGCAAAGGCGTCGGCCTCGTCATTCCAACTTTGCTGGCCTGGTCGGAGTCGGCCGTGATCTATGACATCAAAGGCGAGAACTGGGCCAAGACAGCCGGCTTTCGAGCGCAGCAGGGGCATCTATGCTTCAAGTTTTCGCCGGTTGAGGAGTCGAGCAGTTCCCGGTTCAATCCGCTGTCCGAAGTCCGCCTGTTCACGCCGCGCGATGTGAGCGACGCCCAGAACATCGCCAACATGATCGTCCGGACCGGCGAGGACAGCCCACAGGAGCGGTATTGGCAGGATGCGGCGGCTTCGATCACCACTGGGATGATCCTGCATGTCTGCTACGAGGCCGCTCTCGAGGCTCGAGTTGCGTCCCTCGCCGACCTTGCGCACGTTTTCACGAAGCCGGGCTCGAACTTTCGGGAAACGCTCAAGGAGCTTCTCAACTTCCCGCATGATCCGGCCTATGCGCACGAATGGAGGATGCCCACCGGAGACAAGACGGCCACACATCCGGTCGTCAAAGAGAAGGTGCAGGAGATGCTCGATAAAGAGGATCGCGACTTCGGCGGCGTTCTCAGTACCGCGAAAACGGCGCTCACCCTATACAGCGACCCGCTGGTAGCCAAGAACACTTCAGCCAGCGACTTCACGATCGCAGACCTGGTCAACCACGAACGGCCCGTTTCGCTGTATCTGGTTGTGCCGCCTTCCGACAAGATCCGGCTTCGGCCATTGATCCGGCTGATGTTCACGATGGTCGTCAACCGCCTCACCGAGAAGATGGTGTTCGAAGGCGCCGAACAGAAGCGCAACCGGCATCGCCTTCTGGTGCTGATTGACGAGTTTCCATCGCTGAACCGCATGGAGATCTTTGCCGACGCTCTTTCCTACATGGCCGGCTATGGCCTGAAAGCCTATCTCATCACGCAGGATATCCGCCAGGTCGTGGACGCCTACGGTCATAACGAGAGTATCGTCTCGAACTGCCACGTCCGGATCGCCTTTGCGCCCAACCAGGTCGAGACCGCTGAATTGCTCTCGAAGATGACGGGCACGCAAACCGTCCAGAAGGCGAGCTACAACTTTTCGGGTTCCCGGTTCTCGCCGGTGATGGGCCACATGAACGCCAGCGTCGATCACATCGAACGGCCATTGATGACGCCCGATGAGGTTTTACGGCTGAAGCCGCCGCAGAAGCAAAGCGATGGCGCATCCGAGAGGATCGTGGCGCCGGGACAGATGCTGATCTTCGTAAGCGGCCATTACCCGATTCTCGGCACACAGATGCTGTATTTTCTCGATCCCGAGCTGACACGCCGCGCCGCTATCGAACCACCTCGAGAGTTCATCGCACTCGAGGACGGTCGCGCCGTGCCGCAGCCGCCGTTCCATCGCACCCGGAACAAAATCAGCAAGCCTGAAATTCTCCCGCCCGTTCCGGCGGAATCAACCAGTCATGCCGAGCGCGGCTTCGTGGAGAAGCTGGAACTCGGGAAAGGAGCTTAGAACACATGATGATGTGCCGGTTTACTCGCGAGAAGCCTCGCATCGCGCGGCAATTTTGCGTAGGAGTGTCTTAGCCGTTGCCATCCAGCAGTAGGCGGCGAATGGCGAAAGAACAACCGCTTCTGCACGGTCTGCGAACCATCCGACGGCCGTGCACTTTGGGAAGCATCACCTGGCCAAACGGCCATCGGATGGGTGGAGTGACATTATGCAAATGAATAGAGTCGAAATAGCTGGATATCTTTCGAAGAAGCCGGAGGCGCGCCATCTTCCCTCGGGAACTCCGGTGGCGAATGCCCGCCTGGGCCAAAGCTACCGGTATCAGGATGGCAACAAGCAATGGCAGGAGCATACGAACTGGCACAACCTGTCCTTCTACGGGGATCTTTCGAACGTCGCGCTCGGATTCGAAAAAGGCGAGAACCTGTATGTCGAGGGCACGATTGAACAACGCGAGTTTACGCCAAAGGACGGCAGCACCCGCACAATCAACGAAATCGTTGTGCGGCATTGCCATGTGATCGCTCCATCGCGGCAGTCTGCCGCTGCCGGAGCGAAGGGTGGCGGACCTGCCGCGGCAGAGCCGGTCCCTCCATCCAACGCAGGAGCAACAGAGCATGACGACGACTGGCCTGTTCGCTAGAGTCAGGAAGACACCCGCCGCGGCAATCAGACGGCTGGCCCTGATCGTACTGGGCGTGGCCCTGGCCACCTTTCAACTGTGCGGCCTGGCCGGAATCAGAATCAATTGCTCTCCTTCGCTTCCGGTCGGCCTTTACAGGACGAGTACTGCTCGAGCCAGCTTGATCGAATTTTGTCCGGCGGAGCCGTTTGCTAGTCTGGCGATCTCGCGCGGGTACCGCGACCGCGGAACCTGCCGGGACGGGGCTACGCCGCTGATGAAGCCCATCGTGGCCCGCGCCGGTGACGTGGTGACGATTTCAGAGCAAGGCATCGGCGTAAACGGTAAATTACTGCCGAATACCGCGCCTCTGCGCGCCGATACCCACGGCCGGCCGTTAACGCCATGGCCATTCGGGAGCTATGTGGTTGCCGCCGAGACCGTGTGGGTGGCGTCGTCTTATAATCCGCGGAGCTTCGATAGCCGGTACATCGGTCCGGTAGCCATGGCCGGCATCCGGGATTATGTTCAGCCCTTGTTGACAGCATGGTAATCGAGCGATGGCACCTTCGATGCGCTCTCGCCGCAGCGGCCGGCGCGGCGGTAACAACGGCACATCCTCTGGGAGTCGCTGCCGCCATCGCGATGCCGGGGCTGGCTCTCTCCCAGGAGACGAAGCGCCATAGCTATGCTGCGGGGCTTTCGTATTATGGCGCGGCACTATGGCCGCTCATTCCCGCCGCCCGGAACTTCTTCGGGCTGGATTTCTCAGCACTGACCGCCGTGGCGCTGTGGGCCATCAGCGCCATGCTTCTCGCGCTGCCATGGATGCTCGTGTGGTCGCCGAATCACATTCAGGGGCCGTGGCGCGCACCACTCGGCCTTGCTCTCACGCTAGTGCCGCCGCTCGGGATCATCGGATGGGCCTCTCCGCTGACCGCTGCCGGCGTGCTGTTTCCGGGCACCGCCTGGCTGGGGCTTGTATTGTGCGCGGTCTCCGGTGGCGCACTGGCAGCCCGGCCGCGTTTGGCTGCCGCGGTCCTCGCTACCTTTAGCCTCGTCTCGAATGTCGTCGTCAGCGATGCGCAGCCGTTGCCGGGATGGCAAGCCGTCGATACACTTTTTGGCGGCATCGCCCACGGATCGCCGAGCCCCATACAGACTTACGAGACGGCGGAGTGGATCCAGCGGGAGGCACTCGACTCGAAGGCCGAGGTGATCGTCTTTCCCGAAACCGTTGTGCCCACCTGGACTCCGGCAACCGATGAATTCTGGCAACCAACGCTCGACCAGTTACAATCGAGCGGAAAAACGATCCTCGTCGGGGCACGAATGCCAACAGCATCGCATTCAGCTGCTTCGTCGCTGTATGACTTCTCGGCCGATCTCGCCGCTCTTTCCGGAGCCGCGCCCCGGATGGTTCCAGCCATCGATTGGAAAGCCGATTCCACAACGGAGCCGTCTTTTGCCTATGACAACGGTCTGATCCTGCGAGGTGCGCAAGACGGGCTATTTCAAGCAGCGCATCCCCGTCCCCATTGGCATGTGGAATCCACTGAAGAAAGCGGCGGCCAGCCTCAACATATCGAGTACCGGCGTTATCGAAGTCCATGATCAACGTGCGGCGGTGCTGATCTGTTATGAACAGCTGCTCACGTGGCCGGTTCTCGCCTCCATGGTCCAGCGTCCCACCCTGCTGATCGCGATTGCGAATGATTATTGGGCTGCGGGCACACCGATCCCGCGATTTCAGCTCGCGGCCGTACGTGCCTGGGCACGCCTTTTCCATCTGCCCTATCTGTCCGCCGTCAATCGGTAGGCTTCGCAGTTTTTCAGACCCTTAATCCCCGTCCTGATCCGCTTCGCGGCCTCAGCCAGCCTCCTTCGATTGGAGAGTTCGCCGGGTCTGACGGCTCATTCCCGCGCTGTCGAGACTTCTCGATTCGAGACCGTGCGACCGATACTCACCGTAGTCGTCTTCCAGGTGCGAGGTCTGAGGCGAAGACGGAACTTTCGCGCGCGGTTCTTCGGAATCTCAAAATGGTCGTCCTTCCTCGAATCCGATGGGAGCGATTCTTCGGTCGCCTTGATCTTTTCTGCCGCCGGTATCGGGCACTGCTTCGGGGCTTCTTCCGCGCCCGGCGCGCTGCGGGGCCTCTGCTTCGCTTTGCGCCCTCCGGGTTTGCGGTCCCCCAAACAATTTCAAAACGCTCGCAACATCGGCTCGCTGAAATTCTTCGGTCCCACCGCAAAAAGCCGCCCCTTGGCTGGGGAGCGGAGCCCACTCGCTTCGGGTGCCCCGATACACAGGGCAGAAAGGATCTAAGTCATGTATCAGAATCGACTCTCACTCATCGGTTTCAGCGGGAAGCAACCCGAACAGAAATTCACGAAGAACGGCGCGGCCTACACGGTCCTGTCGCTCGCCACCAAAACGTCCTGGAAGAACGACAACGACGAATGGGAATCCCGCACGGAATGGCATCGAATCGTCGCTTGGTCGAAGCTTGGGGAATTTGCCCTCAGCCTCCCCAAAGGCGCTCACCTCCAAGTCGAGGGCGAGTTGCGCAGCCGCGAGTATGAGACAGACGGGGTGAAGCGGCGGATTTGGGAATGTAAAGCCTACCGCATCGCCAAACTCGACCGCCTTGAGCGGGCCGACAGAGACGGCCGTGGCGAAGACGCCACCGACGACGCGACGCCCTTCTAGGGCGCCCGCTGAAACACGTGCGGCCGGCTTTGCCCGGCCGCACTTCTATTCGGCGCTCGATTCGCGAGGATCGGGTTGCACCTCGCGAAGCAACAGTTCAACGTGATCCGTGGTCCACGTCGCCACACCCGCCCCGAAGAAGTCCGCATCTTCCGTCCAAATCGGACATCCGAGCGCTAGCGCCGTGGCAAGCCGGCCAGGTCGTCTTCATCACGCATCTGTCAATCGTCGACGCGCTGCGGTTTCAAATGGCCACGTAGATCTCGGCATCCATGCGGCCGAGCAGAACCAACAATTCTCGAGAACCGTGACGGCGATCTCCGGGTCAATGCCTCGCTTGTTCGAAGAATTTCGGGAAAAGGTGCTCGCGAGCCTCTGCGAAGGCCGTATCGGGAGCGAAGAATCGACTCTGCGTAAGTGCGCTTCGAGAATCTCTCGAACACGCCCGGCTCGCGTCGAGAACGACCATTTCAGGTACGAGTCTTTCGCTGATTACGGCGTGCTTCCTTGAACTCGTTCACCAGTTCGTCTTCCGTCACGCCACTCGCAGCGAGAAGCGCGTCGAGCTGCGCGGCGGCTGTGCGCAGAGCCGCCAGGTGTAGGACATGCTTGCTCGGGCGGGCAGGGATGTAATATCCCACCGTTTCTCCATGGCGAGTAATGGCGACCGGCCCGGATGCTTCCAGGAACGTTGCCAGCCTCTCCCGAAATTCCCGAATCCCGACTTTCTGCGTTGGCATGAGACGCCGCCTAGTTGTGTACACATGATGACACACTAGGGCAGGGAAGGAGTTCCTTCCCTAACTTCAGCCCGCAGAAAAGCGCGGTCTTCCGTCACCCATCCCAGCGGGGCTACGCCGCCCCGCAACGCCCCGCTTCGGTGAGCCGCTTCGCGGCTGCTTGGCTGAATGCCACAGTCCCTCTCCCCGTAAAGGCGCTTCGCCCCTTCGGGCGCCGGCAAAGCCGGCGGCCTTGACGGGGACCCCTCAGGGCCTGTGGCCATCCGGAAGCCGCCGCGCGCCACTGACGCGCAGAGAAAAGCGGCCCAGGAGATAAACGCAAATGGTTGAGACAGTTGATGTTGTTGCACGTGAAACCGAATGGCAGAACGGCTCCGTTCGGCATGATTTCCGGGAGGTTCCGATCTACGCTCTGCAGGAATCCCCAACGAATCCGCGTAGAGTCGTTCGATGAAACGAAACTCCACGAATTAGCCCAGAGCATCCGGTCCCAGGGCGTCTTGGTTCCACTGATCGTCCGCGATCTGGATCTGGATCGCTTCGAGGTGGTGGCCGGGGCGCGACGATTCCGGGCCGCTCGGCTGGCGGAGCTGGCCTCCGTTCCGGTCCGAGTCGTTCAACTCACCGACACGCAGGTCCTCGAATATCAGTTGATCGAGAATGCCATTCGCGAAGACGTTCATCCGTACGAAGAGGCGATGGCGTATAAGACGTTGCTCGAAACCTCAGAGCCGCGGTACGACGTGGCCTCGATCGCGGCCAAAACGGGCAGGAGTATCACCCACGTCTACCAGCGACTCCGCTTGGCCGAACTGATCCCTGAAGCTGCCGACGGTATTTCAGGCGAACCAGATCACGGCAGGACACGCCGTCTTGATCGCGCGGTTGCCGCAGGAACAGCAGAAAGACGCTTTCGCGGCGGCGTTCCGTGAGGATTGGCGAACCAAAGAAAAACACGCCATCCCCGTTCGTGAGTTGGCGCAGTGGATTCGCGAGAACGTCATGCTCACGCTGGCCGATGCCGTCTTCGATTGCGAGGATGCTGAGCTGGTGCCCGCAGCCGGGGCGTGTGTCACGTGTCCGAAGCGCACGGGAGCCAATACCGCGCTGTTCGATGACTTCGCTCAGGACGATCGATGTATGTTATGTGGAATTAGAGGTCTTTTCAAGGCATTGTTCGGTTTGAAGCCAGTTCCCTCGGGAAATCTCGTTTTGCGAACGTCTGAGCGCGAAGGCCGGCAACAATTACTAGTTTGTTTCAGGAACGCCGCTTTTGGAAAGGGATTTCGTTCTGGTAAACCTGCGCCGTTGATCGTGAGTATGGGACGCAAAACATCATTTCCGCCAGACGGCAGCATACTTTGTCCGGTATTTTGGGTCTCGCTCCCTGGCGATCAACCGTTCGGCCGTAGCCTGGACGTGCTGGTCGCTAACGAGGTCGTAAACGCGCCGGAAGACAACCAGAATGTCGTAGCGAATCAACGTACAGTTCTTTTCAGAAATACATTCCTCAAAGCGCAGCACGAGCCCCTTCAAGAGCGCGTTGCGCTGTGGCTCGCCCGCAACCCCGACCTTCCACAGCGACTGCAAGCAGTGGCGGGCGGTCACAAAGTGCTCATCCTTAGAAACTCTCAGCAAGGCTGCCAGATCCTTCGACATTCGCTGCTCGGGGTCGCTTCTTCGCAAGATTGGAGAGCACCTGGGCAGCGATTGAGCGTTGCCGGTTGTCACCATCCCGCAGCGTGAGTAGCAGATCATCCCATAGTTCGTATGCCCACGCCACAGGCTCCTCAGTTGCTTTCAATAGTCCCTCGAAGGCCCGATTCTGACTGTCCTTGCTGGGCGAACGCAGGCCTTCAAGTAGCTCCTTGAATAGCGTTGGTAACGTTGTGGTCATCGACAAGCCCCTAGCCCTTGTGCGCCAACTGAATCAAGTTGCCGCAGGTATCCGCCAACACAGCCGTAGTCACTGGGCCCATCGCCACTGGCGGCTGCGTGAAGGCCACCCCCAAGGCGCGCAGACGTTCGTACTCGGCATCACGTCGTCCACCCCAAACGACGTGAACCGATTCCGTCGTGCAGCAGCGCGTTTTTGAAATGGGCCCACGGCGGGATGACTATCGCGCTCCAGCAGGAGCTCTGTGCCATCGGGGTCACTGGGTGCGACCACCGTAAGCCACCTTGCCGCTCCCATTGGGATCTCCGTCTTCTTGACGAAACCCAACATATTTGTGTAGAAATCAAGCGCCTTGTCTTGATCATCCACAAAGACGCTACTCACAACGATCCTCATTAGCGGCTCCTTTTGTCAGTCTGTTTTGGCCACCGTTCGGCGATGGCGCCGATCGGTTCCGTGTGCACGTGGTGAAACTTGAACTTGCCTTGTCGGATCGTGGTAACGAGTCCAGCCGACTCCAGCACGTCGAGGTGCTGCGAGATTGCCTGGCGCGTTAATCCGATCTGATGCTTCATCGCCAACCGTGTGCATAGTTCGAAGAGCGTCTGGCCGTCCCGGTCCACAAGCTCGTCGAGAATTGCTCGCCGTGCCGGAGCAGCGATAGCCTCGAAAACATCACTCACTCATTTCATCATAGGCAAGCTGCGACTTGCCTGTCAACAACTCCCCGCGACTTCGCGGCGCTCAGGACACCCAAAAAATGACTATTGGAAAAGATTTGCCGACGATATTGCCCGGCGCTGTGGACGTGAACTTGCCATCGCCATTTCAGGGGCCCGCTCCACTGCGAGTTCCGGTGAAAGCTTCTTGTCTGTTACGGGCGATCGCCTCCTCGCCCGCCGAAAAAGAACCATTGATCATCGCGAATCGCCCCGCCTCGCGATCTACTTTGCACGCGCAATCGTGGCCGAATGTCGCTCAGCAGCGTCGTCATACATTAGCGTTGTTTCTCAGCCTGACGAATGGCAGGCGCGTGCTGTGCTTCCTTATCTGACATCGTGATGTTCACCAAAGTGGCCGCCTCGATCTGCCGGGGAGTTAGTCCTGCCGGCGTGGGCGTGTCGGTGAGAGTTGTCAGGAGTGCCTCATAAGCGGCTATTCCATCGGTCACCGCTGCGATTTCGGAGTCGCGCAGCGGAATCTGCTGCTGCATTCGTAACAGTCCAGCCTTCCCCTCCAGCAACTGCGCCCGGCTGGACTCTTTTGGAAGATAGAAATCGCACTTCGCACATGCCATCCGATGCGGACACTGGTCGAAAAAGTCGTACGTGCAGTAGCCGTGGCCGAGGTCGTAGTATTTCCATAGGTCTCGGTCACCGAGCCCGGCCCGAACTACATTCTGATCGATGAGCACCTCAATCGCCCGCAGATTTCTCGTGAAGTACGCCGCGTCCCTGAAGGACTGCGCCAGACGGGTTGGCGTCACTTGAGCGTAAAAGCGCGTAGTGTTGGGCGTCTTGTGGCCAAGCCACTGCTGAAGGTCGGTGAGGCTCATCGGCTCTTTGGCGTTGAACAGCTGCGATGCGATAGTCGAGCGGGCCCGGTGCGCGGTAAAGTTGCCACGAACGTCCGCGCGAGGAACGCCGGCCTTCGAGCAGAGCAGTGGAATCACCATTTTGTTGAGGTAATATCGGCCAACTCGGTTCATCCTGTATAGGAATAGGAACTCGACCATCTGGCCGGTTTTGGGATCGGGCAGTTTCTCCTGTGGCGGCCGCAGCTGCTCCCATGCGTTTACCGCCTCGCCTACGAGGCGATCAACAGGTTTGGTGAAGGCTGGACCCGTTTTATTTACCGGCACGTCGAGAAAACACACATGGGCGCGTTCGCGATTCTCGTCCTCACGACCACTATTGCCCGGTTGCCAACGTACGCAGCCGACACGGAGTCGCATGATCTCATTGCTGCGCAGACCTGTGAATAGCCAGATGATCGCGAGCGCTTTCACCAGCGCGAAAGGATAACAATGCTTTCGCAGCTTCCGGAGCCGTGGATCGCCGATAAGCGGCAGATCATCTTCCACCAGGTTGAGCCCGGCCCCAAACGAGTTTGGCCCAAACATCATCCGCGATCACTCTCGGATCTGGGCCGATCTGGCTCAGCAGGTTCTTGGGTGTGCTGAACGCCTGTAGAGGATCAAAGCGACGCGGGATCAGTTCCCAATTTTGCAGATCTCTGAAATAGCAGCGAACAGACGAGATTGCCGATACCCGGATGCCGGGCGCAATCAGCCGGCCATGGTTGCGAATCATCTCCGGGCGATTCTCCGACCAGTCCCCGCACTTCATGTTTCCAGAAGAGTCACGCATTGTGCGGCGAGATCCCGGTTCCAATCCGCGGGGGAGACTACTTCCCCATGCGTCGCGGCCAGCCACCGCCCGATTGAAAGTACGAGGTAAAAGACCCGCCGGCGATGCCGGTCGCTACCCGTAGATGTTTCGTACCATCGCTGGGCATATGTCACCCATTCAGGCGCGATTCCGGCCCTCAGCGCCGGGCTGCCGATCTTGCTGGGAGCTGGTTTGGAGACGCGCAACGCGGCATCGATCAGCCGCTGTCCGTGCAGAACGCGGGAAAGGGCCACAAGCCGTCGACAGGATTCTGGAGGGCTCGCCTTCTGCAACTCGAGGAGGCGCTCGTAAGTGAGGTCCTCAACAAAAGGTGTTCGGTACTGCAATAAGGCTTCACACACAGTTCGTCGCATGCAGAATCGCATGGCGGCGGCCGAGTAGCCCCATTCATCGAGCTTTCTGTTCACGCGTTCAAGGATCTGTTCAATGTGCTCTCGTCCGAACACCTTTTTCGCGAGTACCGGATAGACGAGGTGGGTATCGGCGATGCTGTCGAGTTTTGAAAAACCGCACAGAAGATAAGCCGCCGCGATCAGGTGCTGCCTTTCCGCTTTTCGGGCGGCCATCGTCTCGATCCATTCTTCGTTGGACCACGCCCAATAACTGCGGGTTCGTCGGGCCATCTCGCGAAGCATGAAGAAGATCGTAAGGGAACGCCAATACGTCCTGGTTCCGGTGAACACAAAAACGTCATCCAGGGGCTCGACCAGCCGATCAAGCGCTCCGCCGAAATCCATGGTTTTGCGTGTTCGGCAGACGCGGTACTCCGTCCCATATCGCGCCAACGTTGTTTTTTCCAGGTCGGTAAGGTCGGGACGGCTGTCGTAACGCGCGAGTCTCTCCGGCCAAGTCCAGACTCGTTCCGCGATGCGGGGAGGTTGTTCTTTCTTTGGCCCCCAGAACCCCCTCGAAGCATTTCGCGAGTTTTCGCAGCGCTGTTCCGGCGTCAGATTCTGGACCCACTTGCCGATGTTGTTCAGACGGCTCATTTCAGTTTCTCCGCTAGGAACGCAACCCGCTGGGCATGGATCAGATCGAGGGTCTTTGCCAGTTTGAGCGCGAGATCTCTGCCGCTCAGGTGAACATAGAGCATCGTCGTCTGGATGCTTCTGTGACCCGCAAAGGTCGCGATCTCGTGGATGTCCCAGCCAGCACGGGCAAGATCCGTCAGGCAAAGATGCCGCAGGGTATGCGTACTGAAATGCGGGACCTTCGCAGTGATGGCAAGTTGCCTTACTGCTTTCGACCAGGTCCAGATCGAAACGGGCTCACCGCGATTCCTCCGGGATTCAGAAGGAACAAGCCGTCGCGCCGAGACCCAATCGATCTCCGGCCTCTCAGGTACTCCACATACAGGCTGCTGGCTGCCGGAGTGTAGGGCACCATCCGTTCCCTCCGGCCTTTCGCGTGATCCGCTCGCACCCGCAGAACTCGGTGGGACGGATCGATGTCGGCTGTCGTGAGACCACACAGCTCTTCGCGGCGCAAACCGGCGTCGTAACCGAGTGCGAGCATAACCCGGTTGCGCGTGGAATCTGACTTCGCAGCGTTCACGATCGCGAGCCACTGGTCTTCAGTGGGTATCCATGGAAGTGAGTGTTGGTGGGGAGCAAACCCTCGGGTCCGTGCGTCGCCTCGGCTGATCGGAGTCTGAGGGCGCATTCCTTCTTCCACGAGATAACCGTGGAACAGGCGCACAACTGTCAAAACCAACTGAACCGATGCCGACGCCAGCTCTCGCGGCGGGCCAAGCAACTCTCGCACGAATGTGCCTATTTCGGCCCGGCTCACGGTTTCGTACGAGGTGTGATGAACGGCGAGGTAATCCAGGTAGTGGTCGAGAGCACGCCGATACGCATCGAGCGTGTTCTGTGCAAGGCCGCGGCTCATCTGCCAGGCCATCCACGAACGCGCAACGCTATCTACATTGATATGCCGAAAAAGCTCCCACCGCACGGTGGGCAGCGCTTTTGTTGTCCTCACCTTTTGAATGCATTTCTGCCTCCTGCTGAATGGTTATCGCTATTTCGGAACGCCCGTCGGGCTGAAGGCGATCTCGCTGCTGCATCCGGTGCGAAGAAAGACAGACTTATAAACCGCTCAGATTCCACATAATGTATGGACGCGGCCTGCTTCAAATCCAAGGTGGATGCGCATATCGCGATTCAGAAGCAGAACACGGATGGGCTGATTCAGATCACCCGCGCCTATTACACGAACCCCAAAGGCGAAGAGCAGGTCCTCACGCGCAACGAGTACACGATCATCGAGGCGAAAGAGCCATCCGAGGGTGCTAAAGACAGCCGGGACAGCGGCCGTGCTCGAAGGCCACAACCGCCATTGTTGTGGAAGGTCCCGGGAAGCGTGGCGAGGTGGTCCACGTCTGCGTCGATCCCGAGTGCGAAGTCCATGGGAAGCCGGATTACCGGGCGGAGCAGGAGGCTGCGGAACGAGAGCGGCAAAAGGCGTGGAAGCGCCAGCAGGAACAACAGCAAAAGAACCGGGAAAGCAATCGGCGTCTGTTGGATGCCGTTCTTGACCGCATTCCGAAAACTCTGACTCGGGACGACTACGAGACTCTCGTCTTCGCGACCATTGAACGGCTTCAGTACGAGGACTGGGACGCTGTATGCGAGCGCTACAACATCAACACGGATGAGAGGCGGGAGCCCGATGCCGCCGGCTTCGAACTGCGGAAGCGTGCGCAGGAGGCGACGGAACCTCAACTGATTCGCATGCTGATGGAGTTGGCGCTGCTGCCGTCGGGCTGGTCGGACGAACCGTTGGAGCCTAACGATCCGCTGGCGAGCGTTGCACGCCGCTACGACGTAGCGCTGACGGCAAAGAAGACGCCGAAGACGAAATCCGCGAAGTGCGGGCCGAAGAAAAGGGTGGCGCGAAGTCGGCGAAGGCGAGCTCGACGCGCAATGGCGCGAAAGGAAAAGCCGCGAAGAAGACATCCCGGACAGGGGCGGCGTAAGCCGCCGCCTCCACTGAGGAATGCGAGGACATCATGACGAAACTCACTCCCCAGAACACCGTGGTTCGTGAAACCGCAGTTTCCGATCGAGGGCGGCCGATTGTCATTGAACTGCACCCGTCACACCTGGTTCT
>CAWKLV010000037.1:0-68185 GCA_963850575.1 uncultured Acidobacteriota bacterium
TTCCAGGGAGTTCTTAATGAATCCCTTGCGTTCGGACCACCAGGTATACTGGAGCGTCGCGCCAAGTCTCCGCGCCAGCAGTTCCGCGAAACGGTTCTCGAATCCCTGCTCAGCCTGGTTCGAGAACGGAAGATTGTTCGGATCGGCGCAGACCCGGAGAACGCGTTCACTTGCGATTGCCGGCCAGACGCGAGTACGCGCCGAGCGAAACCAGGCTAAGGAAGCGAAAACACATACAGCGTGCCGCCTTTCGTGGTGTAGTTCGGAAGATCCGCCATGGCGTTCGCAAAGCCCAGAGCGCCGGTGCCGTCCTTTGTGTTCAGGCCGCCCGCGACGATCGCGCCGGCCCAACCGCCCACGCCGGAAAGCACGGCGACATATTGCTTCCCGTCCGGTCCTTTGTACATGATGGGCTGGCCAATGATGCCCGAGCCGGTTTTGAACTGCCACAGCAGCGTTCCGTTGTGCGCATCCAGGGCCTTGAACCAGCCGTCCATGGTTCCGTAGAAAACCACGTCGCCGGCGGTGACCACGGCGCCGCTCCAGGCCGGGAACATTTCCTTGACGCTCCACACCGTCTTCGCATCCACGGGGTCCCATGCGCTGAATTCGCCGCGATGGCCGCCAGGCCCGGCATACATCCGCACATTCGCGCCGACATAAGGCGTGCCCGCAATGTAGTTCGCCTGCACGCCCTGCAATCTCCATGCAGAGGTTGTTATGCGGGAGATAGATCCAGCCCGTTTTCGGCGAGAAGGCGGAGGGCTGCCAGTCCTTTCCGCCCGGCGCCGCCGGACAGATATCGCGCACGGTCTTGAATCCCGTGCTTTGGCTGCATCGACCTTGAGCTTGCCCGTCTTCAGATCGACGACTTCGCTCGTGTTCTGAAACGCGAAAGTCTCGGCCGAGATCACTTCGCCCGTTGCGCGGTCCATGACATACATGCCGCGCATTGCGATCGGGATGCGCCAGCACCTTCCGCATCTGTCCCTTGATGTTGAGATCGAGCAGGATATTCTCGTTGACGCCGTCGTAATCGTGATCGTCGTGGGGATTAATCTGATAGGCCCAGATCGCTTCGCCGGTTTCCGGACGCCGCGCAAAAAGCGTGCAGGTCCACTTGTTGTCACCCGGCCGCTGGTCCGCGTTCCAGGGCCCGGCGTTGGAGGTTCCGTAATAGATCAGATCGAGATCGGGATCGTAGGAGATCCAGCTCCAGGCCGTGCCGCCGCCGATCTTCCATTGCTCGCCCTGCCAGGTCTTCACGCCAAGGTCGGTCCCGCGGTCCTGCGCATAGAACGGCTTGAAATTCGGGCCGATCAGAACGTCTTTGTCCGGGCCCGTCGCCATAAGCGCGCCAGAGGATTTTGCCGGTTTCGCGTCCAGGCCGGCCAGCCAGCCGCGAACCCCGAACTCGCCGCCGCTGTTGCCGACGAGCACCACGCCTTTCGACCACCAGCGGCGCCATCGTCATGGACTCGCCCTTGTTGATGTCGCCCAGCTTGGTCTTCCAGACTTCCTTCCCGGTCGCGGCGTCAACGGCGACGGTATGCACATCGAGCGTGTTGTAGTAGATCCTGCCGTTGTAATACGCCGCGCCGCGATTCACGACATCGCAGCAAGCCACGCCCTGCGAAGCGGGCGAGGGCTGCGGCTTATAGGACCACTTCACCGGCGCGCCCGGCTTGGTCAGGTCGAGCGCATATAGAATGTTCGGCCATGGCGTCACGATGTACATCGTGTTGTTCACCACCAGCGGCGCCGCTTCATGTCCGCGCGTCAGGCCGGTAGAAAATGTCCAGGCCAGCTTCAGGTTCTTGACGTTCTCGGTGTTGATCTCGGTCAGCGTGCTGAAGCGGGTGCTCGCGTAATTCTTCGCCGGCATGGTCCACTGGCCATCGTCTGGTTGGTTTTGTATTTGCGAGAAGAGTGGTGAGATAAGAAGAGCAGCAAGCAGCAGTAGCATCATTAACTGCGGAGTGATCGCAGGACTGAGTTCACGTAAGTTGGATGCGAAGTGGGCCGAAATGATACGGTTCGGCGATCCTGGGAATAACCCAAGTTAGAGGTGTAACACTCAGCCTGACGCTTCACGTTCATCAGACAATTACGCTATGGTGATCCTGGGATGCAGCTGCGAATGTGCTTGCCAGCCGCGGTCTGGCTTATATCCTGTGCGCGCAAGCGAGCGAGGGACGGAATCGTGCTTTCTAAAGGTCCAGCCAAACGGGTAACGATATTCCTGAACGAGGACACGCGGCATCGCACCGAGCCTTTGTGGAGGGCCATATTCGACTTTCTTCACCATAAGAATGCGGCTGGGGCAACCGTCCTGCGGCCACAGATGGGTTTTGGTGGTCACCATATGGTGCAATCTCCCGATATGGAGGCGACGATGGAGCATCTTCCTGTTCGCATCGAGTTTGTAGACACGCCGGAGAAGGTCGAGGAACTCCTCCCGACGCTGTACGACATGGTCACCGACGGTATGATCGACGTACAGGACACAACGGTAGTCAAGGTCGCGCGGAAGGAACGGCGGCCGGAGCCGAAAGCCCCCAATCTGCGAAAAGAAGGACCCGCCAGACTCATGCGCGTCTTCCTGGGCGAAGGCGACAAGTGGCACGGTGAACCACTGTACGAGGTAATCGTGAGAAAGCTACGTATGGAACACATCGCGGGTGCGACCGTCTGTAAGGGAATACTCGGCTATGGCGCTAAGGGGCATACCCACAAGGAGCAAAGTTTCTTTCACCTCTCCCACGACTGCCCGGTGATGATTTCCATCATCGATTGCGAGGCGAAAATTCGTCAGGCGGTGGAGATCGTTTCCGATGTGTTGTTGGACGGATTGATCGTCACTTCAGAGGCCAACGTCATCCGTCTGGTTCACGCCTTGCCCAACCTGGATCCGCCCGATGCCACAATTACAAAAGGCTAAGATTCTAGGAATCCATATATCTGAACGCGACCGGTATGCGGGCAAGCCCCTCTATGAGGCGATTGTCCAGAAATGCCGCGAGTTGAGGGTGGCCGGGGCTACCGTGTTGCGCGGCGTTGAAGGATACGGCGAAACAGCCGAGATCCACAGAGCACACTTAATCGGGCACAACCTGCCCATTGTTATTACGATCATCGACACTGAAGCCAATCTGAAACGTCTCATCCCGGTTCTCGACAGCATGCTGGATACGGGGCTGATGGCTATTTCGGAGGTCGAGATGATACGTGTCCAGAAGACCCCAACAACCCCCAACGTTTGACGTATTCTCTATCCGAGGCCTTTTGAATCCGGGGTGACGAGTGCTCGGTGACTATCCGCGCTAAGATCGGCGGGAGCTTGATTTCGAAGGTGGCAATGTGAAGTGGGCATGAAATAGACGCATAAATATTTCTCATGCGCAAAGGGTATTGTATTTGCCGTACGGGTGCCGTATCCTCAAGTTGTAGAGAAAAGCGATGCTCACGATGGCCTTACCGGTAACCAAACTGCTCATCGCTGATTCTCTCAGGATTCCCCAGGTACTTGTTCGGATCATTATCGGGGTCACTGTATCCGGCCCCGCCTGAACGGTCCTATCGGAAAATAAACGAAGGCCACCGGCGGGGTAAACAGCCCAGCCGAGTGGCCTTTTTCATTTTGCGAAACGAACCCAATAGAAGTCGCGGCACCGGCCGCCCAGGACAGGAGAGCTTTTAAAGAAATGTCGGCACAACCCGCACCGTTGATGAGTGGCGCTCGTATCTTATTGGATTGCCTGGTTAGAGAAGGCGTAGACTGCATGTTTGGGTATCCCGGCGGCGTTACTCTTCCGCTCTATGATGCTATTTACGATCATGAGCTCAAGCACGTCCTTGTGCGTCATGAGCAGAATGCGGCGTTTGCCGCTCAGGGCTACGCTCGCACCACCGGCAAGGTTGGCGTCTGCTGCGCGACATCCGGTCCCGGCGCAACCAACCTGGTGACCGGGCTCGTGGATGCCATGATGGATTCCATCCCGATCGTCGCGATTACCGGCCAGGTCACCAGCAAGCTCATCGGCAGCGACGCCTTCCAGGAGGCCGACACATTCGGGATTACTCGGTCCTGTACCAAGCACAATTTCCTGGTCAAGAACGTAGCGGAACTGCCGCAGATCGTCCATGAGGCGTTCTACCTGTCCGCCTCCGGGCGTCCCGGTCCCGTGTTGGTGGATATCCCGAAGGACGTGTTCCAGGCGCAGGCACACTACACCCCGGTGACTGCTATTCACCTGCCGGGCTACAAGATCTACACCGAGGGACATACCGGCCAGATCCGCCGTGCCGCCCAGATGATGTGGGATGCCCAGCGGCCGTTCGTTTACGCCGGAGGCGGCATCATCCACGCCGGAGCGTCCGAAGAGCTGCGCCAATTGGTCGAACTTCTGGACGCGCCCGCAGTGTGTACCCTCATGGGTCTCGGGGGACTTCCGTCCACTCACCGCAATTTCATCAGCATGCCCGGAATGCACGGCTCCTACGCCGCCAACATGGGCATGACCCATGCCGATCTGCTCATCGCCCTCGGCGTCCGCTTTGACGACCGCGTCACCGGGCGGCTGGCTGCGTTCGCACCCCATGCCAAAGTGATCCACGTCGATATCGATCCCGCAGAAATCGGCAAGAACCGCGCCGCCGATTTGCCGATCGTGGGCGACTGCAAGCGCGTCCTCGGCAAGCTGACCAAGGTACTGACGGAACTCCAGGGCGAGCAGGCGCCGAAGAACGCCGCCGCGCGATCCGCCTGGTGGGACCAGATTCGCGGTTGGCAGGAACAGCATCCGCTAACTCCTGAGATCTCGGGCGATGAAATCAAGCCGCAGCACGTCATGGCCGAAATCGACCGGCTGTCCGGCGGCGAAGCTATCGTCACTTCGGATGTCGGCCAGCATCAGATGTGGGCCGCTCAATTCATCCGCTTCAACCATCCCAGGCTGTGGATCAACTCCGGCGGACTCGGCTCCATGGGCTTCGGCCTTCCGGCCGCTGTCGGCGCGCAATTCGCCCGTCCCGACAAGCTCGTGTTTTCCATCGTTGGGGATGGCGGCTTCCAGATGTCCATTCCTGAGCTGGCCACCATCGCCAACCATGCTCTGCCGTTGAAAATCATTGTCGTGAACAACGGCCATCTCGGCATGGTCCGGCAGTGGCAGGAGCTGTTTTACAACAATCGCCTCAGTTCCGTCCAGCTCGACACTTTCCCGGACGCCGAAAAACTGGCGGGGGCGTACGGCTTCCCAGGTAGAACGATTGAGAAGGTCAGCGAGCTGCGTAGCGCCTTGCAGGAAGCCGTTCGCTCGCCCGGACCGTATCTTCTCAATATCCGCGTCTCTCAATTCGAGAACGTGTATCCCATGGTGCCGGCCGGTGGCGCGATCAACGAGATGGTTCTGGGGCCGCCGCAGCCGGTACCGATCGGCTAATTGAGGATCAGCACATGCAGCAGATTATTTCATTGCTCGTCGAGAACAAACCCGGCGCACTCATGCGCGTGGCGGGACTCCTGACCGCGCGCGGCTTCAACATCGAGAGTCTCACCGTCGCCAAAACGCTCGATCCCACCTTGTCGCGTATCAGCATCGTGGTCGATGTCGAGCCTCATCTGCGAACGCAGGTAGTCAAGCAGATGAACAAATTGGTCAACGTACTGCAGGCCACCGATCTCACCGATGGCCCTGCCGTTGCCCGCGAGATGGTGCTTCTGCGAGTGCGCGCGACGATGACCAACCGTACAGCGATCCTCAAAGAAGCTGAGATTTTCGGGGCACGGGTGGTGGATTCATCCACGGACGGGTTCGCGCTCGAAGCCACCGGGGATCCCGAAAAGCTGAACGAATTTATCGATATCATGCGGAGTTACGGCGACATCGAAGTGACGCGCTCGGGTCTGGTGGCGGTCTCGCTCGACTCCAAGAAACTCCGCCTGTCGGCCCCGATCCCGCGGGTCGAGGCGACTGCGGCAAAATAAGAAGGAATCATCACATATGGCAAAACGGTATTACGAGAAAGACGGCAATCTCTCACTGCTCAAAGACAAGACCGTAGCGATCATAGGCTACGGCAGCCAGGGCCACGCTCACGCGCTCAACCTGCGGGACTCGGGCGCGAACGTGGTTGTCGGTCTTTACCCCGGCTCCAAGAGCTGGTCGAAAGCCGAAGCAGCCGGACTTCGTGTCCTCTCCACGGCAGATGCGGCCAAAGAAGCCGACATGATCATGATCCTGGTCGCCGATCATATTCAGGGCGACTTGTACAACAAAGAGATCGCGCCGTCCATGGGCCCCGGCAAAACCCTGATGTTTGCCCACGGCTTCAACATCCACTTCAATCAGATAAAGCCCCCCGCCGGCGTCGACGTATCCATGATCGCGCCCAAGGCGCCTGGACACCGCGTCCGCGAGCTTTTTACGGAAGGCGTAGGCGTCCCGGCACTGGTCGCCATTCATCAGGACGCGTCCGGTAAGGCGCTGGAGCAGGCACTGGCTTACGCCATGGCGCTCGGCTGTTTGAAAGCCGGCGTGATCGAGACCACCTTCAAAGAGGAAACCGAAAGCGACCTCTTCGGCGAGCAAGCCGTGCTCTGCGGAGGTGTCAGTGAACTCATCCGCGCCGGATTTGAAACGCTGGTCGAAGCCGGCTACGCTCCGGAGATCGCCTACTTCGAGTGTCTCCACGAACTCAAGCTGATCGTAGATCTCATTCAGGAAGGCGGCCTCGGTTACATGCGCTATTCCATCTCGGACACCGCCGAATACGGTGACTACACCAGGGGCCCCCGGATCGTAACTCAGCAAACTCGCGAAGAGATGAAGAAGATCCTCGCCGAAGTTCAATCCGGGCAGTTTGCGAAACAGTGGATCGACGAGAACAAGAGCGGCCGCCATAACTTCCTGAAGATGCGCGAAGAAGCCGGCCATCAAAAAATTGAGACAGTGGGCCGCGAACTCAGAGAGATGATGACCTTCCTCAAGAAGCGGAGAGAAGCGGGCGTCCCTAGCGATCAGCCGGTATTAGCAGCAACAAAGTAGTTCGCGTTATGCGTATCTTTACATTCGACACAACCCTGCGGGACGGTACTCAAGGAGAGGCTGTCTCCTTGTCCGTAGACGACAAGCTCACGATCGCGCAGAAGCTCGACGATCTCGGCATCGACTACATTGAAGGCGGATGGCCCGGCTCCAATCCCAAGGACCGTGATTTTTTCCTGCGCGCGCGTGAACTGAACCTGAGGCACGCCAAGCTGTCGGCCTTCGGGTCCACCCGGTTCAATAAGTTCGCCGTGGAAGAAGATCCGAATGTTCGTAGTCTCATCGAGGCGGAAACGCCGGTGGTTTCCATCTTCGGAAAGAGCTGGGATCTGCATGTTCACCGCGCTCTGGGGATTTCGGAAGACGAAAATCTGAAGCTGATCTCCGAAACGGTCGCATTCCTGAAAGCGCACGGCCGCGAGGTAGTCTACGATGCCGAGCACTTCTTCGATGGATACGCAGCCAACCCAACCTACGCGCTCAAAACGCTCGAAGCGGCGGCCTCCGCAGGGGCCGATGTGCTCTGTTTGTGCGATACCAACGGCGGCACTATTCCGTTCCGGCTCACCGAGATCTGCGCGGAGGTGCGCAAGCGCTTCGACGGCATTCTCGGCATTCATACTCACAACGACACGGATCTGGCAGTCGCGAATACTCTGGCCGCGGTCGAGCAGGGCTTCACTCACGTCCAGGGCACGGTTAACGGTTACGGTGAGCGCTGCGGCAATGCCAACCTCTGTTCCGTCATCGCCAACCTGGAATTGAAACTCGGACACACTACCATCGGCGTGGAAAACCTGCCGGCGCTCACAGGCGTTTCCCGTTTCGTAGCGGAATTGGCGAACCTCCAACTCCGCAACGATCAACCTTATGTGGGTCATAGCGCCTTTGCTCATAAAGGCGGCGTACACGTCAGCGCGGTCCTGAAAGATTCCGCCACTTATGAACACATCAAGCCCGAGCTGGTCGGCAACCGGCAGCGCGTGCTGCTCAGCGATCTATCCGGCCGGGGCAATGTCCTTTATAAGCTGAAGGAGCACGGATTGGGCGATCGCCTGTCCGACGATGCGCGCCGCGAGTTACTCGACCGCATCAAACAGATGGAGTACATGGGCTACGAGCTCGAAGCCGCTGAGGGCACCTTTGAGCTGCTCGTGCGCGATGCTCTCAATCCGGGCGTTCAGTTCTTCGAGATCATAGGCTTCGACGTCACCACTCGGATGTATGGCACCTATGGCGGCCAGACCACGGCGACCGTCACGCTGAAGATTGACGAGAACGTACACTCCGCTACCGCTACCGGCCATGGTCCGATGAATGCGCTCGACCTTAGCCTGCGGCAATGTCTGACTTCGTTGTACCCGGCTATCGCGAATGTCCGCCTGACTGACTACAAGGTGCGCGTTCTCGAACCGAAGAAAGGAACCGCAGCCAAAGTACGAGTCTTGGTGGAATGGTCCGACCATCGCAAGAGTTGGGCGACGGTCGGTGTCTCGGAGAATGTCATTGAAGCCAGTTGGCTGGCTCTGGTCGACGCCATCCGCCTCGAGCTGATGCGCCTGAGGGAAAAAGACGAGTCGATCGAAAAGGCTGTCGAAGACTACTGTTGGGGAGTATAGCTACTTCGCCGGCAGCATCTTCATCATCAGATTCTTGTACTCCACCACGCTGCCCTTGTTGTGCTGCTGTAACGCTAGATAGCCCTTACTGTAGGTGTTCTTCTCATCGACGAAGTCCACCACCTTCTTGTCATTGACGAAGATCACGATATGGTTGCCGTTAGCAATGATGTGCTGGTTCCACCAGGTATCGTCGGGCACTAACTGCTCTTTCACGTTTTCGAAGTTGTAGAGACTGCCGGTGCGCTTCCAATCTGAGTGAGTGTTGTTGACTTGCGCCTCGTAGCCCTTCGGGAATCCCGGACCCCATGCTGTCCGGAAGTACATGCCTGAGTTCCCGCCGTGATTGAGCTTCACATCAGCCTTGAACTCGCAGTTCTCGCACTCCTTTTCCATATAGAAAAGATGGCTGCGCTCGCCGTCGCCGACGATCGCGCCGTCCTTTACTGACCAGCTCTCGGGATTGTCGTTCGCTTTCCATCCGTTGAGAGTCTTACCGTCGAAGATCTTGATCCAATCCTGCGCGAGGCAACAAGTGCCGGCGATGAGCGCCGCGAGAAGAGAACGTCGAAGTAGCATGGCTCCTCAGAGTCTATCATCCACCTGCTACGATAGCTCGAAGTGCTTCGCGTTACCGCTGTTCTTCTGCTCGGGGTTTTCGACCTTTACGCTCAACCTGGATTAGGGCGCAGTTACGGACGGTCTATGGTGATCGCTCAGCAGGGGATTGTGGCCACCAGTCAGCCCCTCGCGTCACAGGCCGGGGCCGAGATTCTAGCTCGCGGCGGATCGGCTGTCGATGCGGCGCTCGCCGCGAACGCTGTCTTGAGCGTCGTCGAGCCCATGATGAACGGGATCGGCGGTGATCTGTTCGTGCTGTACTGGCACGCCAAAACCGGTAAACTCACGGCCTTGAACGCGTCCGGTCCTGCACCGCGAGCGCTCTCGCCTGGGTTCCTCGCTGGAAAGGGCATCAAGGAGATGCCGATGGGAGGCATCCACAGCGTAACGGTTCCGGGCGCTGTTGACGGCTGGGCCAAAATTCATCAGCGCTTCGGCAAGTTGCCCTGGAACGATCTGTTTCAGGCGGCGATCTCCTATGCGGAGCAGGGCTTTCCGGTCAGCGAAGTCATCCAGGAGTCCTGGAAAACTTACGCGGCCACCTTGCGGGCCGATTCGGAGTCCGTACGCGTGTTTCTGCCCGGTGGCAAGCCGCCCGACATCGGCGATGTATTCCGCAATCCGGGACTGGCCAAGGCTTTTCGACTGCTCGCCGGCCAAGGACCGTCCGCATTCTACAAAGGCGAAATCGCCGAAGCCATTCTCGCGAAATCGAAGAGGTTGGGTGGGACGATGACCGCGCAGGATCTCGCTTCCTTCTCTTCGGAATGGGTCCAGCCAATCTCCACCGAATATCGAGGATGGCATGTATATGAGCTGCCTCCCAACGGGCAGGGAGTTTCAGCGCTCGAGATGTTGAATATCCTAGAGGCGTCGTCTTCCACGGACATGCATCACAAGATCGAGGCCATGAAGCTGGCTTACTCCGATCTGAAGCGCTACGACGCGGACCCGCGCTCTTTTGATGTTCCGGTAGGCGGTCTGCTCTCCAAAGAATATGCACGCAAGCGCGCGGCTTTGATCGATGCTGCTAAAGCGAACTGCGCCGTCGTCCCCGGTGAGCCGGTCGGCGGAAACACGACGTACCTGACCGTAGTCGACAAAGAGGGGAATATTGCCAGTTGGATTCAGAGCATCTCGCTCGCGTTCGGCTCGGGCGTTACCGTGGACGGCTTGGGTTTCCTGCTGCACAATCGCGGCTTCGGGTTCACCTTGGATCCTAAGCATCCGAACGTGCTGGCGGGAGGCAAGCGGCCGTTTCATACCATCATCCCGGCGTTCTTGGAGCGCGGCGACGAGCACATCGGATTTGGCATCATGGGTGGCGCTAATCAGCCGCTCGCGCATGCTCAATTTGTATCGAACATTGTGGATTACGGGATGAACGTTCAGGCCGCGCTGGAGGCTCCCAGGTTCACAAAACCCACGGCCGATGGATGCGACGTCTCCATCGAGTCCCGCGTGCCGGCCGCCACCCTGCAGGAGCTATCCGAGCGCGGCCATGAGATTAGGATCCGTCGTGCCTATACACAAGAGATGGGACGGGGCCAAGCGATCTTGCATAACTCCAAGACGAAGACCAACTACGCCGCATCCGATCCGCGTGCGGATGGCTCGGCAATCCCCGAACCGCTAACTAGCGGGCACGCTGAGACGCCGCGTTAACCTTCGAGCATCTTGATCGCCTTTACCAGGCTGCGATGCATGCGATTGAACGAATCGGCGAGCGCGGAGACTTCGTCTTTGCCTTTCACGGGCAGTTCAGGCACATCCAGGTTGCCCTTGCTGATCTCGTCGGCGGCAGCGGATAAGCGGCCTACCGGCCGAATAACAGCGAGCACCAGCGTCAGGTTCAGCAGGATGAGGCTGAGCACCGATACTCCCGCCAGCCACAACATCAGATTCCAAAATGCCGAATTGGCTAGGTTCGTAGGGATAGACTCGGGGACGCTCACCACCTGCGCCCCCACGACCTCGCCGACTTTCCATCCGAACCCGTTATTCTTTCCGTAGATCTTTACCATGGACGCCGGCGCCGCCTCCGGTACGCTGTGACAGGGCATGCAGCTCTGCACGGATTTTATGGGCTTCGCCAAGTACAGGGAGCGGCCGGTCGGAGTGTCCCGCTCGCCGATAAATTCCACTTTGGAGGGATCGTTGCGGAAGATGTTGACCACGTCCGTCTCCCAATCCACAGCCCGGTCCGCCGGATTCGTGGGATTCAGCGTCGGCTCCCGATACGAGTACTCGGGATAGTTCTTATGCAGATAGCTGAAGATCGTCACCGCGGAGAAGGCGGGAACGGATTCTGGGTAGAACGCGTCGTTCCGGCGGACCACTTTCTCGAGGATCGGACGGATGTGCTGCGAAGTGTAGACGCGGGTAGAAGAGCTGGTCTCCATCATCAGTCGCGCCTGATCCACCACTTGATCGCGCGCGCTCTTCTCCAGAAAACGCTTGGCGATCAACCCCGTCGCCGCCAGTCCGAGTCCGAAGATGACCAGGAAAATCAGGTTGAATTTGACGGTTAATTTCATCGCTGCCTTGCTCTAGTGTTGTGCCACGGCGCCTAAGAATTTCTTACGATCATTCGGGGAGGAGATCTCGGCTCCCAGCAGCGCATAGAACTCGTCCACGCTCCCGGCCTTCTTGGCGGCTCGCTCCACAACAATTTTCGCCAGAGGTCCGATGTACCCTGCTAATTCCTTCTTCGAGCGTTCGAGCAAAGTATTGTCCAATGCCACTGGAGGAGATGGGGCGGCGCTCGGCGGTGAAGCAGACGTTTCGGGACCGAGATCCCTCCTGCAAGCGGTCAGAAAAGGCTGGCGATCTGCGTCATTGGGGATTGCGTCGGCTAGCAACCGGCACAATTCGGGCAGATCCGCGGCGATTCGGGCTTGCTGCTTCACGACGGCTCCGGCGATCGGTCCCAGCCACTGGGCGAGGTTCTTCTGCAAAGTGGTTAGCGCTGCCGAGTGGAATCCCGCCTGTGACGGTATAGGCGTGACTACATCCGGTCGCGTTTGTGCCACGAGTGTCCGTGTAGTATCGCCCGCGAAGGCCTGCAGTGACCGCCGGAAATCCTCGGCCGACTGAAATCGTTGCTCCGGCACTTTGGCGAGACAGCGCATGATCACGTCCGACAACTCGCGCGGCAGGAACGGGTTCACCTCGTGGGGCGGAACCGGTGGAGTATTCATTTGAGCCTGCATCACGGCAAATTCGCTCTCACCTTCCACTGGACGTCTACCCGTAATCGCTTTATAGAGTGTGATGCCCACTGAGTACAGGTCGGATCGCGCATCGGCAGACTGGCCGTTCACCTGTTCTGGCGACATGTAGAACAGCGATCCGAGAACCATGCCCGTGCGCGTGAGGCGAGGATTCATCTGGCCGCGCGCGATCCCGAAGTCGAGCAGCTTCACCGTGCCTTCGGAGTTGATGGCGATGTTAGCGGGTTTGATGTCGCGATGGATCACTCCGCGAGCATGGGCGTACGACAAGGCGGAGAGGGTCTGGGACATGTAGGAAACCGCTTCCCCGACGGGCAATGGTCCACCTGCTAAACGGTCTTCAAGGTTCGTGCCGTCCACCAACTCCATGATCATGAGGAGCTGATTGTCGACGCGTAAGGCCGTGTGCAGGGCCGCGATGTTGGGATGCGAGAAGCTGGCCAGCACTTTGATCTCGTTGAGGAAGCGGTCCGCTAGATCGGCCGACGATCTGAGATCCGGAAGCAGCACCTTCATCGCATCCGTGCGATCAGATATTAGATTTCTTACCTTGTAGACGCTGCCCATGCCGCCCGCGCCTAGAACTCCGATTACTTCGTAATCGCCTACAATCTGGCCCGCTTCAAGACTCATCGTTTACTATTTGTTTAATTCGCGTTCGAACTGGTCGATCATCTGTTTGATTTTCGGCCCCTCTTCGATGTTCGGATTCAAGGACAGCGTGTCACGAAAGTGTTGCACTGATGCCGCGATCAGCTCCGGGCTGTCTACTGTATCGGTTTGATACTTGCTTCGCATAAGTCAGCCCAAGCAGGTAATGGGTATAGGGATCCTTGGCATCGTACGACAGCGATCGGCGGCAGGACTCGATCGCCCGTGTCATAATGTTTGAGTTGTTTCTCGCAATCGCAAAGGCCGAAATAGGCCAGGCTGCGCAGGTCCGCCCAGATGTCCCGCCGCGTGGCCCGATGTTTCTTGCCGAAACCGATCAGGTATCCGGCCACATAATAATTCAGCTGTCCGGCGAGTTTGCTGTCGAAATTACTTAACCGCAAGTACTGCTGATACTCCTTCTCAGAGCCTGCCCACTGCTTGTTCATGCGCAGACTCTCGGCCAGCCAGAAATGAACGTCAGGATTGTTCGGTGTGAGGCGGATGGCGTTCTGCGCCGCGTCGATGGATTGCGCGTACGCCTCCTTCATCCGATAAGCCTGCGCCAGCAGATACAGCGCTTGCGAATTGTCCGGTTCACGCTGGGTAACAACATTCAGTTGCCGGATGGATTCATCGACATTTCCGGTATCGAGCAACATGCCGGCAAATGAGCAACGCGCCTCGGTGTAGTCCGGGTCGATTTCGATCGCGCGTCGATATGCAGCCTCCGCCTTGTCCTGCTGGTCCAGAGAACGAAGCGTCCGGCCCAAGTACATCTCGGCCGAGCTGTATCGAGGATCGATGGCCAGGGCTTTGCGAAACAGATCTTCCGCTTTGCGATAGTTCTCCTGACCTCCTTTGGTATAGAATTCAACTCCCTTGTCGAACAGATCCGTGGCCGCCTTTCCTCGCCGCCGAAGAATCATGATTTTGATCTTCACGGTCGATTGCTGGCCCGGATACACCATCTCCTCGCGCGGTCCGTCCGGCTCATAGCCCATCTTCACAGCCTTGATCTTGTGCATACCCGGGCGCATACCCGCCAGGCGCAATGGCTCGCCTTTCTTCATGGGCCGGGCTGGATCGTCATCCACGAACAGTTCCACACCGTCCATGTTGGATTCGAATACCAACTCTCCAAACTGGGGCGGCGGAGGAGCGCCGGGCTTCGTCCCGGATGGGTTGTAGGCGAGCAGCATGTTGTTGTCGAAATCACCGCGGTCTGACGTCGGGTTCTGACCCCCTTTTGTCTGATCCCGCACGTTGGTTCGAACATACTCGGCAAGCTCATCGGCGTTTACGATTCCATCGCCGTTGGCGTCCGCCTCGCCTTGCATCCCCTTGACCACGTAGTACGTAAATACGCCATGGCCGCCGTCGTAGGCTTCGCTTTCAAACGACTGCTCCCGGCCGCGGCTGGCCGTAAGAGAAAAGATGGACGGGTTCAAGGTCTGCAGCTTCTGATTCAGCACTTCCGGCTTGGTCTCCGGAGTGATGGCGCCGCTATGACAGGAGTCGGTGAGCAGCACTTTCCACTTGCCCTTGATCTTGCTTCCTACCACCTTGCCCAGGGTGTCCATCGGGTAGCCGGTGACATCCGCCTTGGGCATATCAAAGTCATACGGAGCCAGGTAGGCGTTACCGTCGTACAGGACGCCATGACCCGCGAAATAAATGAAAACCCGATCGTCGTCCTTGGTTACCGACGGCAGCCACTCCTCTAGTTCATGCCGCAAATTAGCCAGCGTGGCGCGAGGCCCAACCAGCTTATGTACGTTCTCGGCCCGAAAATTGCCGCCCTCGGGACTGATCAGCGTCGAGAAGATGGATTCCGCATCGCGCTCCGGAAAATGCAGTTGCAGGTTAGGAGGTAAATTCTTGTAGTGCGAAATGCCGACTACCAGGGCATAACCGCGCGGAATCGTCGTGCTCACGGGCTCTGTGGACGCGGTTTTCGCGGCAGGCGGGACGGGAGGACGCTCGTTTTCGATCACGAGGTCGCGCTGCGTCTTCGGCTGGGCCGGTGGTTGCTGCTTCTGCTGCGCCGCCGGCGGGGACTGCCCTTCGATAATGGCGGCCGCAAAAAGAATAGAAATCAGCGTTCTTCTCAGCACCATCGACTGCCTCACTTGTGCGCGATACGAAACTCATACAGCAGCGGCGCGCTGCTGCCGGAGCCCGATAACACCGACTGATTCCGTTGCTGCACGATCGTCAAGTCGCGAGACGCTCCGGAGCGCATCGGCTCCAGATTCTCCGGAAGCTTCTCTCCCTCCTGCACTGCCCGGGGTCCCGCTTTCATATCCAGACAGATCCCTCGAGCACGCATAGACGAGCTGTCGCAGCGGGGCATCAGCGACGCCGTGTGATCCACTAGAGGACGCGCCGGTGCTGCGTTCATCGGGTGGGTAAGGGGTATGCGAGAGACCAGCCAGTAAACCGACTCGTAGCCGGGTGGTCCGGAGATTCTGAAGGCCGCCTCCGTGGCCGGTACCATATACTCCTTGCCGGATTGCACCGCGTTAGACTGGCCCGCTTCGGCGCTGGGGAATAGCAAACTGTTGTTGCCGGATGTTCCATAGTTCGTGACATACAGGTAGCCGTCGAAACTGGATTTGAAGCGGAACCGAACCAAATCGCCGGAAGCGAGTACGAGCGTCGGATCCACCTGCTTCCATGCATCACCCGCCTTACGCTCCAGGGTAATCTCGATGCGCGAGCTGCGATCCTGCGCCGCAGAAGCAGAGGCCATGAGCAGGGGAACGGCGACCAGCGCAAATGTCCGAATGGAGTAAAGGCTCATAGTTATCACTGATGACGCAGCTCGATGTCCGCAACGACCGTGGTCTTAACCGGATCGGGATTGACGACGTAAACAGCCTTTTCGCCAGTCACCGCGGGACGCTTGGGAGCGTTAGTGCTCGACGGCTCGGAGCTGGATGCGGCTTTGCTGTCGTCCACCTTCTCGATAATCAGATCCCGGCTATAAGTCTTGCGGAGCCGCTGCACCATATCGTCCTGTATGGGACTCGTGTTCTGGGCCAGCAACGAGGCAGGAGGTCCGGCGCCGGCCGGTTTCCTATCGCTCATCCGATAAATCAAGCTTCTCAATATCCGGCTCCGGATTCCGCGACAGGATGACAAACAGCTTCTCCACCCCGCCGGGAGAAGTGATAGTGAAAGCTTTTGCCTCGGCAGCCATGCTGGGTTGCGCCGGAATGCTGTACTTCTGCCCCGCCTCCACACGATTACTGCCCTTCTCGGCGCCGCGTGGATAAAGCACGGCCCAACGCTGGCTCGATCCTTGATTAACCACATAGAGATAGCCGCTTTCGTTCGGCTCGAGTTCCAGTCTCAATTGGTCGCCTTCAGAGAAGTTAGTGTCCCCGATCTACCTCAACGTATTGCCCGGCTGCTTGACGCTTGAGAATCGTATATCTCAGCCCCAATGATTTCAGGCCGACCGTTTGGAACTGAGAGGAGTCGTTCTGCCGCTGCGCCGATGTGGATTCCTGCGCGGGTGAGGTTGTTGACTCCGGACGGTTGGGCCGGTCGGGAGCTCTCCGCTCGCGGGACGTCGTAGCGGCCTTGACCGACGCGCGTCCCTTCCCGTAAAAGATTTCACGGGCACTCATGGGCGGAGCTTGTCCAGACCCGCCTGCCGCGATCACAACAAATAGAGCAGTGGCCCAGAATCGTCGCATTCAACTTTCCTCCAGTTTGGCTTTCATTTTAGCGCTAAGTTCGTCCGGCGGCACCCCTGTCCGGTTGAATCTGAGGCTAATAGCTGCCAGGGAGCGTCGCTTGCGAAAGGATCTGTGTCGCCGGCCATCGGTGTGTACGATGAATTCGGAGATGCCGCACCTATGACTCAGCTGGAGAAGAACAAAGCTACCGCGATCGCCTTTTACGATCTCATGTTCAATCAGTGCCAGCCCGGGGAAGCGATCCGGAAGTACGCGGGCGAGGTCTACATTCAGCACAATCCGTCCGTAGCGGACGGCAAGGCAGCGTTCATCGAATACTTTACACGTATGACAAGGGAATACCCCGGAAAGCAAGTTCATTTCAAACGCATCATCGCCGAAGACAATTACGTCGTGCTGCATTGTTACCAGCAGTGGCCGGGGGATCGGGATTGGGCTGGTATCGACATTTTCCGCTTTGACGAGAACGGAAAGATTGTCGAACATTGGGACGTGCTTCAGATCGTGCCGGAGACGTCGGCCAACAGCAACACCATGTTTTGAATCCTGGGCGGGATACCGGCGTTGGAAGCGCTATTGAATTGAGAGCTTGCCTTCAGCCGGCCTAGCGAGGTAAAGCGGTCGACTGAGCCTGATGCACAGCGAACCCGCCTTTACTGCTTCCTCGACAGCGACAGGATCCAGTTCTCAATCAGCTTCGCGCCTTCCTCGTCCACCCGGTTCGTGCTGATCGGCGGCATTTGCTTGTCACCCCGGCGCGTCATCCGCTTGAAAAGCACGGATCGTTCGGGCGCTCCCGGAGCAATCAAGCGGGCGTCGACAAGGCCCAGGTTCTCATGCTCCGGCGGTTCGTCGATGAGCTTTGCATTCGCCAGCGAAGTCTTCGACCCGAGTTCGATCCTGGAGTTTCCACCGCCATCGGCGACATGACATATTGCGCAGTTTACCTCCAGATACGTCTTGACCCGTGTCTCCAGGTTGGCCTTCGCATCCAGAGGGTCCGGATACGCCGGCATTTCAGCAGTATCCTTCGGCAGCGCATTCTTGAAGATTCCGATATGAGCGTATGTGCGTAGCTGGTTATCGGTCCGGCCGCTGGTGAATCGATGCTCACGGTTCATCTGCGACGTCGTCAGCCCTAGCACGAAACCAGCCGCGCGAGAGTGGCAGAACATGCATTCATCCCGGCTGGGATAGTGCCACACCTGCTTACGTATACCGCCCGGAGCCTTTGGATCCCTGATCTCGTACGTGGAATCCAGACCCTTCGCGCCGACCAGCACCGCGTCGGTCTGCGCGTTGTTCCAACGGTAGGTGTAGCCGCGCCACTGATCATGCTGCTTCAGTACGACCCGTGTTTCGATGTATTTCTTCGACGCGGGATTCCCATCCTCAAAATCTAGCGAAAACGACTTGACGGTTACGGCGCCGTCATCCCAGTCCCAGATCTTGTCAGCATTGAAGTCAATCGCGGCATTGCCGGGCAAAGCGAAGAAGCGTTCCTTATTCGCTCCATCGGACCAGAAAGGCGCGTTGATGGAGTAGGGCATCACACCGGGAGCCATCTGATGCTTCGGCACCGAAGTGAACAAGCCGGTCTCGCTCAGCTTACGGGGAAATGGCGGCCTCTTCTTCTCCGGAGGAGACTTCTCCAATTGCGCGATATACCCCGCGTCGTAATCCAGTGCGTAGAAAGAGCCATCACGGCCGATGCCAAAGCTTGAAATCTTCACCGTGCTGGTCGCCAGTTCCTTGTGCCAGGTGACTTTCTTCGCCTTGTGATCATAGCGAAGACCCCATACCTTGCCGTACTGATAATCGCCATAGAGGTAAACGCCCTGGAGCTCTCCAAACTTTGTCCCCGGGTAGACGTAGCCGCCCGTGACGGAGCGGCAATCCGAATGATGATGTTCAACGATGGGAGCCACGATCGGCGTGGGTCCACGCTTGCGGCCGGGTAAGAACGGGTGCGACCCTTCCATCACGCTCCAGCCGTGATTCGCGCCCTTGTGGGACAGCTCGATCATTTCCCAGATATCCTGGCCCACGTCGCCGACCCAGGGCTGGCCGGTTTCGGGATCGAACGAGAATCGCCACGGATTGCGGAAGCCGTAAGCCCAGATCTCAGGCAGCGCACCGGGTGTTCGGACAAATGGATTATCGCTCGGGATGGAATAGTTTCGCCCCGCGTCCGGATGATCGACGTCCAGACGCATCATTACGGAGTGCAGGTCAGTCAGGTTCTGGCCGGACTCATTCACATCCGAACCGCTTGTGCCATCGCCCGTCGAGATGTACAGATAGCCGTCGGGACCAATGATCGCCTCACCGCCGTTGTGTCCGCCGGAGGGCCATTCAACGATGACGGTCTGTGACTCCGGGCGAAGGCGCGGGGGATTGCTGCCTGGCTCCAGTTGAAATCTCGAGACCCGGCTGTTCTGAGCGATGCGGGAAGGCAACGTCATGTCCGCGTGACTGAACACGAACACGTACCCATTCTCTTTGTATTTCGGATGGAAAGAGAATGCGGAGATGCCTCGGCCCATGTCGAGAAACAGATCTTTCTTGCCGCTTGGATCGTTTGGCAAGAAGCTGTAGATGCGGCCTTCATACTCGGCGACCAACAGGCGGTCGGACAGTGGATCCTGGGCGATGAACACGGGACCTTTAAAAGAAACCTGCGGGAATGCGCGGGTGAGCCGGTACGGAGGAGGTGGTTCGGGCGAGCCCTCCAGGCGCGACGTAGTCCATCGAACCCGTTCATCCAGTCCGTAGGGCCGCTCCGCGGGTGCGGCTGGAATGCTGGCGCATAACCAGGCCGTAGCAATGAACCGGGCGAGAACTGATATCGAGTTGGGACGCACCACTGCCTGTTCCGTTCAGAACGGATATTCACCGAAGCATACCACGTGCGGAATACCACTGAAGCTGCCTTGTCGGGAGGGCGCGTTGACAAGCACACCCCAGTGATCACCATTCTTATTAATTAGGGTGATGCCGTCGTATGTTATGATGACGGCGCATTGGATCCGCAACGAATCGGGAAATATGAACTAGTCAAGTTCCTGGGCGGCGGCATGTCGCACGTCTACAAGTCGGCGCGATACCCTGATCGGGCGCACCGTCGCAATCAAGGTACTGACCGAAGCGGGGCCGCCGACGAAGGCACCAAAGCCCGCTTCATCCGGGAAGCGCAGCTGGCCGGCAACGTGATTCACGAAAACATCATCCGGGTCTACGATTTCGGCGAAGAAGCCGGGCAGTTCTATCATGGTGATGGAGTTTCTGGAAGGCGAGGACCTTTGCGACGCGCATTAAGCGAAATCATGCGGGTAGCATCGAGGACCGAATTGCCGTTGCCGTTCAGATCGCGCGCGCGATGGAACACATCCACTCCCTGCGGCATCGTCCATCGCGATCTGAAGCCGCAGAACGTGTACATCACCACTGGCGGAATGGCGAAACTGATGGATTTCGGCATCGCGAAGACGGACCAGACGTCGATGACGAAGACCGGGTTCACCGTCGGCACGCCCGTCGTATATGGCGCCCGAGCAGGTGCTCGGCAAGCCGGTGAATCATCTGGCCGACATCTACGCTTTCGGCATTCTGCTGTTCGAATTGATTACCGGAGCCAAGCCCTTGAATGGCGAGAGCCTGGAGCGGGTTTTCTGGCTGGTCCTGAATGAGCCGGTCGACCTTGCGCCGCTGCGTGAGGCAGGAGCTCCGGAAGGCGTGGTGGATCTGGTCCGCCGTTGCACCGACAAGAATCCGGCGGCGCGGCCGCAGAGCTTCACCGAGGTGCGGCGCGAACTCGAGGCCATCTCCAGCGGGGAGGCTCTGCCGGTGCGGACGACGAATTACGTCCAGGCTCCACAGCCGCAATCCCCGATGGCGACGGCGGTACTCACGGCGGCTGTGCCCGCCTCGTCGCGACCGGATGCACCTGAAGTCGAGGCTCCGGCCGAGCCACAAGCCACGCGGAAGCTCAACCGCAAAGCCCTCGCCATTGGCGCCATAATGGTCGCTCTGGCGGGGGCCGGAACTGTTTTTCTCCTGCGGCCCAAACCTGCCGCCGACACGGCAGTCTCGAAAACAGGGGCGGCAACAAAAGCAGAAGCGCCTCCTCCCGCGACCCTATCCTTTCCTTCCGGCGACATGGTGCTGGTGCCCGGCGGTACCTTTCTTTTTGGTAAAGAGAAGACGCCCCGCGACACGCCGGCCTATTACGTCGACCGCACCGCCGTCACCAATGCGAGTTACGCGGAATTCCTGAAGGCCGCCAATCAATCTCCGCCGCGCGGTTTCAAGTCGGCGGCAGCGAGCCTTCCCGTGGTGAACGTGAGCATCAAAGATGCACGTGGATTTGCGCGTTGGGCCGGGAAAAGGCTGCCGACGTCGGTGGAATGGGAGAAAGCGGCTCGCGGCACGGATGGCCGCACGTACCCTTGGGGCGATAACGCTGAGACCAAGGCCGACGAAAAAATCCGGAACAAGGCCTTGCGCCCGGCGGCAATGGAGACGGTGGCCGCCAGCCCGTACGGCGCTTTGCAGATGGTGGGCAATGTTTTCGAACTCGTAGACCAGAGCATGCCTCCAACACCGGAAGCGATCCAGAATTTTGCAGCCCTGCTCACGCCTAAGCCCACCGTTGATGAGCCCTGGTGCATGATCCGTGGCGGCTCATTCAAGGATCCAGTTCCCCCGGTTTTTGAATCCGGCCGCATACCGGAGCGCTTCCATTCGGACGACATTGGATTCCGCTGCGTGCGGGACATTAAGTGACTCGCGCAGTTCCGGATTTCCCTTGATTCTGCTTCGAAATTGGGCTAAAGTCATGAATCTGATAGAAGATCGCCGGAGGGCTGTTTGCGCATCAAAAGGTCCGCTTCCGTAACCAGAATCGCTATCGTTCTTGCCCTCTCTGCCAGCAGTCCGGGCTTTCCAGACGGGCGTATCTTCGCCCAGGAAACCACCCCGGTCAGGAAGCTCAACATCACCATCCTCGAAGGTGAGGGAGCCATAAACAACATCAAAACTCGCGTGGCTAGTGAGCCAGTTGTCCAAGTTACCGATGAGAACCGCAAGCCGGTTGGGGGCGCTCTCCTCAGCTTCACCTTGCCGAATTCCGGACCCAGCGGCACGTTTGCCAACGGCAGCCGTGTGCTGTCGGTGACTACCGACCAAAACGGGCGTGCCGTGGCACAGGGATTGCGTCCGAACAAGAACGCCGGCCAGTACAATATTCAAGTCAGCGCGTCATTCCAGGGCTTGACCGCGACGGCAGTCATCACTCAATCCAATGCGCTGGGCGCTGCGGCGGCGTCGGCGGGTGGCTTGTTTGGAATAGGAGTGCCTGCCACCATAGCAGTCGTCGGTGGGGTGGCCGCAGCGACCATCTTCGGCCTTACCAAAGTTTTTGGTGGCGGTGGTAAGAATGCCAGGGTCACTCTAGGTCAGCCCACCATCCCTTGAGCGACGCCAATAGTAACAAACCGGGTTGCATGTCACAGCTAAACAGGTTGAGCAATCGTATGTACTCGCGGCGTTCCGGATTATCTCTTCGTCAGCCGGCTCTGATCATCACTGGCTTGTTCGCCCTTTTGGCCCCCGGCACGGCGGCCGACAACAAGGGCACCGTTGCCGGCCTTCCCGCTGCATCCACAGGATTGCAGGCACCTGTTTTGGGTTTCATTGCGCAGGATGCAACGCGCTTGCGCCCCGTCGTGGGAGTCGTGGGCGCGGCAGTGCTGGGGGACTCATTCGCATTGCAGGACTCAGTCACCGGGCTGTCGATCTCACCATCGGGCAGCTTTGCTGTGGCCGAGAGGTCGGATGGCCAGCCCTTGTCTGTCCTGCCGATCGGCCCCGACGCAGTGGGGGTGTTGCAGCCGGTTGCCGGCGCGTTCCTGCACGGCGATCGCGTTGATTTCAGCGTCTCGGGTTCCACCGCCGCCCTCTACTCCGCATCCCGTCAGCGAATCCAGATCATCGGGAATCTCCCCGACACGGCCGCCATAAGACAAGAAGCTGGATGTGAGCTCCCTGGGTTTACCTGTCACCGCGATGGCGGTTAACGACGACGGGTCCATGCTGCTGGTTGGGATCTCCGACGGACAGAGCGGCGCCGTGTATCGCCTGACTTCCGATAATGCCCTGACGAATATCCTGTCCACTGCTTCTCCTTCTGCGTTGCGATTTGTGCCGCAAAGCGATTCCGCGCTGGTGGCCGACGGTCAGCTCAATCAGATTCTGCTGCTCTCTACGCTGAGTGGCAGCGTCGGCGTTAAGGCATTGGCCGGTGCGGATGATGGGGCCAGCGGACCGAATCAGATTGAAGTACTGGCGGACAACCGGACAGCCGTGATCGGGAACTCCGGGGCGAGTTCGTTGCTGTTGATCGACCTGCAACTGGGTACCAGCCGGTCGTTCCCCATTTTTGCTCCCGCAGTCAGCATGCGGACCGTAAGGATGCGTTCCGGAGTGGCGCTCTCCACTTCCGGACCGCCGGCATACTGGCTGTTAGGCGGCGAATTCGGAAACCCGGTACTCACCATGATCGCCGATTCGGCGTTGGCGGCGAATAAACAATGACTAACCGGTATGGTTGGATTGCCGTCAGCGCGGCTCTGGTGACGGTCTTCGTTCCGCAGTATGGCGCCGCGCAGAATTCCGGTCGTTTCATTCCTCAGGCCCGCTCCACCGGTGTGTCAGCGGTTGTGAATCGGTCCGCGGTTACTCCACCTTGGCAACGATTGAGCTTCAACGCTGCAACCGGGGCCAACCCCGCCACCGCAGGGATCATCACCATTCCCACACCGGGATCGGTTTATGCCGGATGCACTACCGCGTACACCAGCTGCACCAACCTGCTGCCCATTGCAGCAGCCGATTTTACGAGCATCAGCTCCTTAGCCGACGCGAACCTGACGGTCGCGTTCTCCGCCGCGCTGGAAGCTCGCACTGTACCCGTTAGCTGGACCTTCTGGAACAGCCCGCCGGCCGCCGAGTCAGCTACCCTGCGTGTACTGGTCACACCCGGAACTGAGCCGACCACGATCGTCCTGACATTTTCAAAGCCGCTCCTCACCTTCGGTCTCGAAGCCGAACCTGACCTCTACGGAGTCTCACCTCCCATCACTCAGACGTTTTTCAATGGGTCCACCGCCCTGGGAAGTATCACCCAGAACGTCGGCGCGAATGGCGGGGCATTGCTATTCGCAGGAACGGTCACGTCCGCCTCAACGCCAATCACCAGCGTTTCGGTGACGGGCGCTGGTACCATCACGGATTTCGCCATCGGCCAGCTACGGTATCTGCTGGCATCACCCACCGGCGGTCCGCTTCAGGTGACTTCCCCATCGCCTGGCCAAGCCGGCGTTGTTGGCGTTCCTTATAATTTTCCCGATCGCGGTGACCGGCGGTGCAGCCCCGCTCACCTATTCCACCGACTCGCCATTGCCGCCAGGACTCTCGCTGAACCCTACCACTGGCGTCATCAGCGGCACCCCTTCGCAGGGTGGAACATTTCAGATCAACATACTGATCACCGATTCCCAGAGGCAGTCCACTAGTTACATTTCTCCGATCACGATCTCTGTGGGGACGAGATTGAATTTGACCGCGTCCTGTCCGGCTGCCGCCGGTGTACAAGGTACGCCATACTCATTCCCGGTGTCCGCAACTGGAGGAGCTGGCGCATTGACCTGGCAGTTGATCGGCGGTTCGCTTCCCCAGGGCCTATCGCTGAACGCCGCTACTGGCGCGATTAGTGGCACCCCGACCGCCAGCGGGACGTTCCCGATCACGGTGAGAATCACGGATTCCGCCCAAGGTGAACTGGCGCAGACAGTCACCTACAGCTGCAATATCGTCATCGGCGTGCCGGTTACGCCTCCCGTCATCACCGAAGTGACGATCACTTCAGGTTGTCCTGCCTCGACGGCCTTTCTGGGTTCGACGTATGCCCAGACCATCACCGCCACGGGTGGGAATGGCACGTCATTTATCTTCTCCATCTCGCAGGGGAGTTTGCCCAACGGCTTGACGCTGAACAACAACCGGATTGGCGGCACGCCAACCGGTCCCGCAGGCACGTCAAGATTCAGTATCCAGGTGAGCAGCGGAGATGCGACCACGCAGTTGGCGTGCTCGATCACGGTGGCTCCTCCGCAGTTGCAAGTCACCAGCGCATGTCCGGCGAATGGGACGCAAGGGGTTCCGTACCCGCCGTTTCTGCTGACCGCAACCGGCGGCCCCGGGCCGGGTACATACGCATTCGCGATTGTGGGCGGGCCGCTCCCCGCTGGTCTGACGCTATCCGGGAACACGATCTCCGGCACTCCGCAAGGTCCCCCCGGACCCTCACCGGCATTCACGGTTCAGGTGACCAGCGGCAGTACGACGGCGAATTCCGGGCCGTGTACGATCAATATCGCCGCAGCGCCACTAGCCATCGCCGGTACCTGCCCCGCAACTGCGCAAGCCGGCGCGGTTCTCTCTGTACCCGTTACGGCTTCGGGCGGCAAGGCCCCATATACGTTCGCCTTCACCGGATCTCAGGGCCTCAGCTTCAACAACGGGAGCGTGACCGGAACGCTGGCTGCGCCGGGCACCGGCTCGTTCTCCGTGACGGTGACGGATGCCGCCAATTCACCGGCCCAAACGTTATCCTGTTCGTTCCCGGTCACGCCGCCGGCCAACCCGCTGCAGATCGGTGGATCGTGTCCGGGTGGCCCTGTCCCCTTGAATGCGCCGTTCAGCCTGCCCCTTAGTGCTTCGGGTGGAACGGGCGGAGTCTACACCTGGAGTTTGTCTGGCCCGTCCTGGCTATCGCTGAGTTCTACCAGTGGCGCCAGCGTGACGCTTTCCGGTACTCCGCCCTCTGCAGGTACGGCTGCGTTCACCGTCACACTGTCGGACAGCGCGGGTACGCCGGTGGCCACCTTCAATTGTTCCTTGCAGGTGGCGGTGGCGCTGCAGATCACGAATGCTGCGAGTTGCCCGGCCTCGCCTGTCGACTTTCAGACCGCCGTATCGATTGGGTTGTCCGTTTCCGGCGGAACAGCACCGTATAACTGGGTTTATAGCGGTCCCTCATTCCTTACGTTGAGCACCACGACGGGTGCCTCGACGACTGTCTCCGGCTCAACCACCGCATCGGGAGCGGCCTCTTTCTCAGTCACCGCGAGCGATAGCGCCAACACACCCCCGGTCACGTTCTCCTGCGCATTCACGGTACGGCCGGCGGTGGTTCCGCCGATCGCGTTGACGGTGGGTTCAACGATTTCGCTGACGCCCGCAGGCATTGTCATTTCTCTCAACGCGCCTGCTCCGGAAGACCTCTCCGGTACGGTCACGCTGACCTTTAAGTCGTCGGCGACCAATCCTCTGGACAATAATCCGCAGGTTCACTTCACCAGTCCAGCCGGGACGACAGCTCCATTCACGATTCCGAAAGGAACCCAGACGATTACGTTACCTCCGATAGAGCAGGGCAGCGTAGCCGGTACTATCCACGTGGAGATCACAGATTTGCGCGCGGGAACGGACAACGTGCTGCCACCGGCTCGGGTATTCGCCGACATCGTTGTGCCGGGCTTGAAGCCCGTTATCACCAACCAGTTTCCGGCGGCCTCGTCCGCGGGTTTGACATTCGAGAATGAGACCGCGAACGGATTCGACATCGTCATCTCCGGATACTCGACCCCGCGCGACATGAGTTCTGCGACCGTGACCTTCACGGCGGTCAGTGGAGCTACGCTCGAGGGCGATGCCACCTTCACGGTGCCACTCAGCAACATTTTCACGGCCTACTATCAATCCGCGAGATCGACTGCAGCGGGCAGCATCTTCACTGGCCTCCGTATTCCGGTAACGGTCAGCGGCGATAAGACCGTAATTGCATCGGTGACGGTAACGCTCACCAATTCGGCAGGGACCTCGGATCCGGTGACGAAAACGCGATAAGCCGAACATTCAGCGCAGCGACCCGCGGCCGGTATGCCGTCCGAAGCGGCAAAAGCCTACGAAGCGGTACCTGCCTTGACGACGCCCACACCGGCGCCGCGGCAAGAGACCGACAAGCGCCAACCACCGGGATTCGGCTGGCGGCAAATCGTCGTCCTGCCGTGGCGGGGGAGGGAACGGCGGCTCCGGAGGCGAGCTGGACGGACTGTACTTCATGACCCGATTCTGGCCAAGGACCGGCCTTGAGACCGCTAGCGTAATGGTTTCATGACGGCGCGGTCGTGAAGAATCCGATTGGTTCGGTAAAAACCCTGGACATACCGGCGGAACGTGCCGTGCACCCGAAAGAAGTTGGCGCCTGCCGGCTCCAGGGCGGGCAACTCGTCGTCACTCTTCCGGATGGGGAGTTCTGTCCGGCGGAGATGTTCAACCGGGGACGACCCTGGACGGCACGTACGAACGCGAGTCGGCACGCTCATTTTCATTTTAGAGCGGCTTCCCCTCGGTTATGGTGAGGATCCGGTCCGCCGCGACCCGATCGAACTTTTGAATCAGGCCTGACGGCCAGCGAACCTCCAGATCGGCCCATTTCGCAGCACCCAGCCCGAAATGCAGCCGCTGGTCGTTGGCGGAATAGAAACTCGACTGGCTCATCACCTCCTGAACCTGCTTCTTTCCAGAGTAGCGGCAAAGCACCCGAGCCCCGATTGCACTGCGGTTGGATTTCGTGCCCACGAGCTTCAACTTCACCCAGTGATTGCCGCCGGTGACATCGTTTCGCAACAGCGACGGAGGCTCATTCAGATTCACGATCAGCACGTCGATATCGCCATCATTGTCGAAATCGCCGAAAGCGCAGCCGCGGCTGGCGTGCGGTGCGGAGACGCCGGCCCCGGCTTCGTCGATCAGTTCTTCAAAGCGCCGGTCGCCGAGATTCCGAAAAACAATCCTCGGCGTCTTCGCGGGATAGCTGGGCAGCTTGGCTTCCACTTCCGGGTAGACGCTGCCGGTCACCAAAAACAGATCGGGAAGACCATCGTTGTCGAGATCGACGATACCCGCGCCCCAGCCGATGTAACGGGTTTCCACTCCAAGCCCCGCCCTCGCGGTCGCGTCTTCGAAGTTGCCGTCGCCGTCGTTCCGGTAAAGAATGTGAGTGTCGTCGGCGAAGTGGGTCTTGAAGATATCCAGGCTGCCGTCCAGATCGAAGTCGCCGATGCCGATGCCCATGCCCGCCTGCTCCATGCCGTCCTCGTTCAAGGCAACGCCGCGCAGCAAGCCTTCTTCGCGAAACGTTCCGTTGTGCTGATTTATGAACAGCAGGCTGGATGAGGAGTCGCAGGCCACGTAGATGTCGGGCCATCCGTCGTTGTTGAAATCGGCGGCGGACACACTCATCGCGTACCCCGTTATCGTTCGCTTGATACCGGCCGCCTCGCCCACGTCGTGAAATCGGCCTTTGCCGTCGTTCTTGTACAACGTGCAGTTGCCCGGCGGCAGTCCTCGCGGGCCGCAATTTACCGGGAGTCCCTTCCACGTGCAATTGGAGCTTTCCCCCGGCTTGGGAACAGTTTTCAGATCGAATCTTAAGTAGGTTGATACAAACAGATCGACGTTGCCGTCCCGGTCGTAGTCGACGAAGCTCGCTCCCGAGTACCACTTTGTAGCGTCGGGAATCAATCCTGATGCGGTGGTCACATCGCTAAATGTGCCGTCGCCGTTGTTGCGATAGAGAGTGAAGTCGCCCAGGTAGGTAACGAAGAGATCGTCGAACCCATTGTTGTCGAAATCCGCGACACAGACCGACGAAGCCCACCCGGTTTTGAACAGACCGGACTTCACGGTCACGTCCGTAAACGTGCCGTCGCGATTATTCTTGTACAGACGATTTGAAATGCCGGCCGGAGGAGTGCCCATACGGGTGCCGCTTAGCACGAACAAATCCATCCAACCGTCGTTGTCGAAATCGATGAAGGCGCAACCGCAACCGACGGTTTCGATGATGTAGTCTTTCTTGAGCGGTTCGCCGTAAATCACGGGATAAGTCAGTCCCGCCTCTTTGGCGACGTCGACCAGGTGGGCGTGGAATGGAATTCCCGACGGCTTTCCGCGTGGTTGGGGTTTTACATTGCGAGCTGCAACCCCCTGGGCAAGCGTTGAAAGCGGAGCCGCGGCCAGGGCCAGCGTTTGTGCAAGAAATCTTCTGCGAGACACGATTCTCTTCAAGGATAGACTGGGCGGGCGGCCGTATTCAGTTTTGGGAAGTAGAAAAAATAGAAGGGAGAACGGCGCTGGAGGGTGCACAGCTGACCGAGACATCGGCGGGGGCCAGCACGTGAACGCGAACCCCCGCCGGTCGCGGTGGAAACGGGCTCAATGGAGAACTTCAAGTCGCCGCCGAGGCGTGATTTTCATGCCCGTCGATGCGGCGACGATTTCCCGGTGACGGTTTGTCGTGCAGGCACTGCCCACATCTCGAGGAATCCGGCTGGACTGCGGGGCGGTTCGACAGGGATCTTTCGTTAAGGGCCTTTCGACAGAATCATTGCTACGTCGCGGTGAGCGTGCAGGATAGCGACGATTTGCAAGGGCTTGGTTGTCGGGCGGTAAACAATCAGGTATGAGTATACGGAGAAAAACCGAACTGCGGCTTCGGTCAGGTCGCGACGCCAGTGTCCGCCATTTGGAAAGTCCACGGGATGAGAAACTTGCTGCGGATGACCGATTCCACGCGGTCGGCCGTTTCCTGGCTGCTTTCTTGCTTGATGTAACGCCAGATGGCTACAAGGTCGCGGGCAGCTGGGGCGCTATCGTGTAGCGCCGCTTCATTTCGGCTGAGCTTTCAGCCGTTCGATGTAGGCGTCAAGCTCGTCTTCGGGGATCCCCTCGCCGCGTTCCAGTTCTTCGATGCCTGTGCGAATCTTCGCGTCGTTTGCCTGGCGATGGGCCGTTAACCATTCGTTCTGCTCGTGGAGCACTTCGAGCGCGCGGTCAATCACGTCATCCAAACTGCTGTAAGCGCCGGAGCGCAGTGCCTCCGCAATGCGGTGTTCCTGTTCGGGCTTGAGCTGAATGGTCATAATGCCTTAATTGTCCCTAAACACGAGCGGCGAATCCAGAATTTACACCTCGCTTGTGCCTTCAAAGCTTTTGCGGGCGTTTCTTCCAACGCGGCGGAAAGGAATCGAAGGAAAACTGGTGCTTCGATTTCGACGGGGCCGCTGCCGCCAGGCTCAGATTTCGAGTTGCACCCGCGTAATCCGGTAGTCGGCATGTGCTTCGTCATCGGTGACGGCAGGCTAGTTTCCCTCGTCATCTCCCAGCGCTTACAGTCTTCCAAGTATCAAGCTGCCTCCCCACCCACTGTGAATCCTGCTCGTCGTGGCAAATCAGGCATGCGTTCGGACTGTCCTTTTGTCCGAACCTCGCCGTCGCTTCCGCTTGAGGAATGTCATCGATCTGGTGTGAGCGGGCCTGAAAGAGAAGGCTGTTCATAATGGCGGGCATGTGGCACGCGGCACAACGCGCTCCGGCCGAGTTTGCCGGGTGATGCGTGTGCCTGACAGCTTGTGCGCCAACCGAGCTATGGCACTGGATGCACATCTGGTCCGGGTTGTCGCGGAACTTCAGCGACGTGGGATTCTCGCCGGCGTCACGGGGATGCGGATCATGACAGCTCGCACACTGCGCCGTGCCGCGGCGGAAACATGCCGACCGCATGAACGACTCGCCGATGAACGTCGTCTCCCGGAATCGTCCGTCTTTGTAGAACGCCCGGGCGCCGAACTCCTGAAATGGCTGACTCCGCAAGCCGGTCGAACCAGGGCGCGTCCTGCGTGTAGTTCATCTCGCCGCTCGAACCAAGGTTGCGCAGAGCCGACTGCCTGTGACACTGGCCGCAGATGAACGTAGCCTCGGCGTGATCCAGGCGTGAAAAGCGAAATGGCGGGACGTCAGGATCTGAGAGCCCTGGATCACTCCCGCTCATCGCAGCGGCGTGCCGCGCGGAAGGGCCATGGCACATTTCGCAATTGACCCCCGGTTCTTTGAACCCGGCCTTCTGCATTGTCGCGTCGTCCAGGCGCAGTAGCCGCAGCTGGCTGGTGTGGCACGCTGCGCAATTTCGTTGATAGCTGGTCTCACTCGACAGATGGGAGAAGGTTCCGATGTCGGCTCTCTCGCTTCCTGGCGGGTCGATCGTTGCCCAATAATTCAGCCACTTCTTGTGCAGCGCGCTATATTGAATCGGAAACACAAATAGCCGATCGTCCGCCAGCCGCGTGGCGTAAGCCTGCTGCCACTTGGAACCGATCGCGTAGTCCACGCGGAACCGCTTCCAATTCCCGCCCGGCTGGGCCACCTCGAAGTAGGGGCGGTCACCACCGCCGGCGCGAATCTTCGCCCCGCCCGGTCCGCCGGGAAACTCTATCCACTGCGAGAAGTCCGCGAGCACCGCCGCATCCGCAATTGGGCGCAACATCGCGGACATGCCGGTCTTGCGCCAGGCTTCGTATTGCGCCGCATGACACGGTTTGCACGCCTGGGATCCGGCAAATTTCAGACCCTTCTGACTTGCCGTCACGGGCCGCTCGATCCAGGGCTGTTTTCCGCCCGCCTGGTCGATTACCCCGCGCGCGGCTTCCTCGATCTTCCGCGACATCTTCTTCCATTCCGCTTCCTTCACGCTGGCGCGAGGAGCAAAGACCGATAGCCATAACAGCGCGTCGCGAGCGTGTCGGGCCGCGTCCGCCGGCCGCCCCATCGCGATCGAGATCTGCGCGAGCACAACCAGCAATGGAGCATTCTCGGGCAGCAGACGGAGCGACGCGCGCCCCTGTTCGAGAGCCCTGGCGCGATCGTTCAATTCGAGGCTCGCACCAGCAGCGATCTGATACACGGTGGCGAGTAGCCAGGATGCCGGGTATCGCTCCAGGAAGTTATCCGCCAGCGCGCGGCGTTGCACTGCAGCCCGGGCTTTCTGCAGGGTAACGAAGTCCTTCCGCTCCGCCTCGCTCTCCGCGCGATTCAAAATCGAACCATGGGATCCGGCGCGCTTGAAATTGACCGTGTCGATCTCTTGCGCCAACGCGCCCGCCCACAGCAGGAGCACCACGCAACATGCCTTCATCGACGCACCTGCTGCAGGAGACCTCGCATGAACTCATCTTCCGGGAAGTCCTGAACGTAGCGTTCCATCGCGAGCTTCGCCTTATCGTACGTTTTCTGGCGAATATAGCCGAGAACCAGATGTTTGCGAATCTCCCGCGAAAAGGGAAACAGGCGCTCGCCGCGTTCCAGCGCCGCGACCGACTCCTCCAGACGGCCCGCACGCGTCAGGGCCTCCCTGAGATCGAGATATGTGATTGCTCCCGTCGCGCCCTTCTGCTCCGCCTTCATCAACAGCGTGACGGCATCCGAACTCGCTTCAGCAAGCGCCTTGTGGCCCAGCGCCGCGAGTACCACTGGATCATCGCCGGCCGAGCGCGCCGCCTCTTCCAGCAGTTCAAGATACTTCGTTTGAAGCGTTGGAGCTCGCGGGAGCAGCTCGCCGTATGCCGCAAGCCGCGTCACCAGCGGCAGCCGCACCCGCTCGTCCGGTGCATTGAGGATCTGCAGCCCCGGCAACTCCGGCCAGGTCTCCAAAGTGGCTGGAACCACCGAACCCGGCTCCGGCCGCGTCGGTATGCGATGATTCGTCAGAGCCGAGTGCGAAATCCGCTCGACGCCCCGCTTCGGCATGTGGCACCCCATGCAGTTATCCGGCGGCGTCGTGTTACGCCTCGCCGCCAGGGCCAGCTTGCAGCTGCGCTCGGTGTGACAGCTGAGGCACTTGGCGCGGAAGTACGCTGGCGCTTCAGCAGCACCCGGCTGCTGGTGAGGATCGTGACAGGTGAGACAGCCCAGCCTGCCGTTCGTAGCGCGGTAGCATCTGCTGAGTTTCATCGAGGCATGATGCTCCAGCAGATCAGCGTTCTTCCCCTCCTGCGGCAGGCTCACAATCGCCACAGTAGCAATCAGCGCCGTTCCTGGACGGAAGTCCGCGTAGGTCTTGCCCGGCAGCAGGACACGTGTATCGCCGCCCTGGTGGCACTGCATGCAAATGTCTTCGGCGAGCCGCGCCGGCAATCGGCGAGGATTCACGATGGAAGTGTCGGGCGTCAACGCCCGCCGGCTGGCTCTCTCCGCAACATGCAGCTGCCCGGGACCGTGGCAGTTCTCACATCCGATGGCAAGTTCGGCAAAGGGCGGGTCGAGATAGAGACCGTCGCGGCGAGGCACCGCCTGCGGCCGCCCGGAGTGGCACACTATGCAGCCTTCGTAAATCGGGCGATTGAATCCCTCGCCAGTTTCCTCGTACCCCGGCGAGAGATCCCAACGCTTGGCCGCCGAATAGAACGACAGTGGAGCCTGGAACAGGTGATCGCCGCGGCGCACCACGAAGCTAATTCCGTTCTCGCCCGATCCAATCGCAAATTCCAGCTTGTGCTTGGTCTCGAAGATGAGCTGGCCGTTGCGCCCTTGGGATTCGGCCTGAAATAGCTCGCCACCTTCCCGCACCACCTGGAATTCGCGATCGAACTTCGCGTTGTGGATGCGCACCGGAGTGTCCACCAGTTCGGCGGAAGGTTTGGTTACCGACCGTCCCATCGCCGTGTGCGCGAACTTCTGATAAATCCCCAGGTGGCAAGGCATGCAGGCCTTCGATCCGACGTATCGTACGTGCGCGCCAGTATTCCGAAACACCACGGGCGCGGCCGCGGCCAGATGGGCGATCGACAGGATAGCGAGAGCCCGAACCATCCCTGCTGATCTAACTGCCCTTCACTACCTGCCAGGGCTCGGGTGTGATGCGTACGCCGAGCGCGAACTCGCCTTTCAGCGGCGCTTGTACGGAGACTGCGACGTCGCGGCCCCGCTGCTGCCATTGGCTGTCGGCATCGCTGCCGAGCACGCGAACTCGCGTGCCTTCCGATGCGATGACTCCGGGAATCGTCAGCATCCCGGAATCTGGGCGGCTCTCGAAGAAGGCGTACACGCTGCCTTCCTTGCGAGTGAAACGCGTTTGCGGCGCGTCGGATTCGGATGGCGAAGAACGTACCCACGGGCGCGTATCGAAGATCCCTTCGCCATTCACGGCCAGCCACTCCCCCAGCTTATTCAGCCGGTCTACCTGAATGTCCGATATCGATCCGTCTGGACGAGGACCGATATTCAGCAGCAGGTTCCCGTTCTTACTGACAATGTCCACCAACAGCCAGATCAATTTATCTGCGGCCAGAACCTGCTCCGGACCTTCGTTCTGGTTGTAGCCGAAGCTGAATCCCAAGCCCCGGCACGATTCCCACTTCTTCTCGACGATATGGTCGTACTTCGAATATTCGGGCGTTGTGAAGTCCGCGAACTCCACGCCAAAGCGATTGTTGATCACGCCGCCCTCAACCGTGTTGTAGTAATGGGCGAAGAGCTCCTGCAGATTGCCTGGCTTCGGATAATTGATATCGTTCCACATCACCGCCGGCTGATAACGATCCGTCAGTTCCGTCCAGTGGGCGTCGGCATAGCGCGCATAGTCCGCGCTCTGCGGGACCATTCGTTTCAAGTCCGGGAGAGTCCGTATTGGCTCCTGGGTGAACGTCCAGTCCAGTCCGCCCGAGTAATACAAACCCATCTTCATCCCGGCGGAGCGCACAGCCGTGGTCAGGTCGCCCACCAGGTCCCTCCCGGCCGATAGCTCCGGAACATCGCGGCGCGGGTTCGCAACCCTGCTTGGCCACAGCCGGAAACCGTCGTGATGCTTCGTCGTCAATACCGCATAGCGCGCGCCTGTCTTCTTGAACAAACTCGCCCAGCTTGCGGGATCCCACTTCGCATTCTCGCGATTAAAGGTTTTGGAAAACTGATAGTAGTCGAAATCCTTGCCGTACGTTTCGACATGATGCTTGTAGGTCGGCGAGTCTTGAATGCGCAGTGAATTCAAATACCACTCGGCGTAGGGATTCAATCGGAACCATTCATTGAAATCCACTTTGCCCAGTTCGCCCGTCGTCGGCGCCCAAGCCGGCACAGAATAGAGCCCCCAGTGTATGAATATCCCGAGCTTCGCATCCTGATACCACTGCGGCACCTGGTGACCGCGGATCGACTCCCAATCCGCCTCGATCTTTTCGGGCCGCCGCCGAACAGTCTGAGCCGGCGCGACCGGAAACCCCGTAAATGCAGCCGAGGCCAGAATGCCGGCCAAGTCTCTCCGTCTCATGGTTTGTTGTGCCTCCCCGAGTGCGTGCCGAGAGCCCATTATATTCGCAATGAGGTCGGCTCTGAGCCACTGCAGTCATTTCTTAGATTTAAGTCACACTGAAGTGCTTGACCTTGCCGCCAATATTACATATAGTGAATGAAATTTGCGTAGGAGGGCCTGAGATGCTTCGTCCGTCATCTAACACCTCGATGTGGCTCCTGGGGAGAGGCATTGCGGCCGCGATTGCTCTGACGTGTCTTACTTGGTACGTGGCACCCGTTTGCGGCCAGCTTTCGACCGCCTCGGTCACTGGCGTAGTCCGCGATCAGTCGGGAAGCGTAGTGGGCGGCGCCAAACTGACCCTCACGAACCTGGAGACGGCGGTCAAGCACCAGTCGGAATCGAACAACGCGGGCAATTACCTGTTCCTCAGCATTCCGCCGGGCACCTACTCGCTCGAAGCCACCGCGCCCAGTTTCCAACTTTGGAAGCTGCCCAGCATCACTCTCTCGGTAAACCAGACGGCCACGCTCGATGTTGGGCTCCAGGTCGGCTCCCTCCAGCAAACCGTGACTGTCGAGGCCGCGGGCGAACTGCTGCAGCAATCGTCGGCGGAAATCGGCGGCGTCATTGCGGAGAAACAGGTGGTCGATCTGCCGCTCAACGGCAGGAACTTCACCCAGCTCTTATCCCTGACCCCGGGCGTTTCTCCCATCAGTGTTTCGCAGAACTCCGGCGGCTTCGGCAACGTGGCTTCGGGCACGCACGTTCTTCTTCCCCTCGATCAACGGCCAGACCAATCGCAGCAACTTCTTCATGACCGACGGGCTGAACAACCAGGGCGCCTTCTCCAGTACTTATGCGGTTCCGCCCATCATCGACAGCATCGGCGAATTCAAAGTGAACGGTCACAACGACCTTGCGGAGTTCGGCGGAGCCCTTGGCGGAATCATCAATGTTTCGACCAAGTCCGGCACCAACGAAGTGCACGGCACCGCCTGGGAGTTCCTGCGCAATAACGCATTCAACGCGCGCAACACGTTCCAGTCCAGCGTCACCGTCTTCCGCCAGAATCAGTTCGGCGCATCCGTCGGTGGGCCCATCGTTATCCCCAAGCTGTACAACGGCAAGAACCATACGTTCTTCTACGGCGCTTACGAAGGGCTTCAATATTCGCGCGCGGCGAACACGTTTCTGCATCTGCCCACGGATGCCGAACTGAGCGGCGACCTTTCCGGCCAGGCGCAAGCTTACAATCCGTTTACCACCCGGCCCGATCCGAACAAGCCCGGCGGCTTCATCCGCGACCCTTTCCCGAACAACCAGATCCCTGCCAACCTGATTGATCAGCGGCTGGTCAGTTTCGTCAAACAGATCCGGCCGCCGCTGTTCAACACCGGCGTCGCCAATAACAACGCGCTCGATAATACTCCCTTCCGCCAGCACCAGAACGAATTCACTGGCCGCATCGATCAGACGATCGGCACCAAAGACTTCCTCTGGGTCCGCTACAGCGCGATCTACTACGACACTTCCGGTTCCGGCGGCTTGCCCGGCGTGACCAGCATTACCGACAATCCCGGCCAGAACTACGGAGCCAGTTGGGTCCACACCTTCAGCCCCAGCCTGGTCCTGCAGGCCCAGTATGGCCGCTCGCACCAGGAGACCAACAGTTTCAACCAATACTCGAATGTGGCCGCGAGCGCGCTTTCTGCCCTCGGCTTTGACCCGAACTTCTCGGGCAACTTCATCGGCAACTTCAATGTTCTGCCCAGCGTCGGAATCTCGGGATACAGCACCGTGATTCCCGGGATCAGCCGGTCTTTGAATCCCGAACGAAACCAATGTTCACCAGTGGAAGGCGAACGTCTCGAAGGTCGTCGGCAGCCACTCGCTGCGGTTCGGCGGCGAGCTCAACAGCAGCACGTTCGAATCGCTGTACAACAACGCGAATGTCGGGTTATGCGCTGCAGCAGACTTCCGATCCCTCCGCGCCGAACGTCAATCCCGGCAACGCCATGGCCTCGTTCCTGCTGAACGTGCCGGACAGCGCCGGGCGCCGCAACGTGCATGAAACCACGCGCTGGGGCGGCGTGATGGGTTTCTACTTTCAGGATTCCTGGAAGGCCACCCAGCGCCTCACCGTGAACCTGGGACTTCGATACGACCGTACTTTCATTCCGCCCTACGGCCGCGCGGATACCGTCGGATTCAACGGCGGCATCGAAGCCGGATCCATCAACTTCAACAACGGAACCTACGTGGTTCAGAAACTGCCGCCGTCCTGTGCCGACCGCGGCCACGCTCCCTGCATTCCTGGCGATGGCCAGTTGCCGGCTCACGTCGTAGTTTCTCCCACCGGAAAGATCTATCACGACACAACCACCAACTGGGGACCGCGCCTCGGCCTCGCCTACCGTGCGTCGTCTACCATCGCCGTACGCGCCGGCTTCGGCATCTACTACGACAACTGGGCTGCCGTCACGCAGACCTCGCAGAACTACGAAGGAACCTGGCCGGATATCGGCCAGCAACTCGCCAACAACCTGAACGTCCCCGTGCCGGGCCAGCCGACGCCCATTGTGAAAGGCCAGAGCCCGTTTGCCACCGGCGGTGGCGCCTTCCCCGCTCCTACGCCTTTCGAGCAGGTGCAGTGGTACATGGATCCCTACGCCAAGAATCCGTACTCGATGCAGTGGAACTTCGGCGTGGCGAAGCAGTTCAATGGCTCGACCACGGTGGGCCTGGACTACGTGGGCTCCGGCAGCCGCCGTCTCGATCTGGGCGGCTACTACAACGTGGCGCTCACTCCCGGTCCCGGCGATCCGCGAGCGCGCCAGCTTTATCCCTACATCCACCCGACTTATTACGATCGCAGCATGGGCCGCGGCAACTACAACGCGCTGCAATTCAACTTCAACAAGCGCTATTCACGGTGGCCTCGCCTATCAGGTCGCCTACACCTATTCGAAGTCGATCGACATCGGATCCTCCGGCTGGTATGGCGTGGAGGGCCAGTCCGTGCAGGATCCCTATCACTACAACAACGATCGCAGCGTGTCCGGCTTCGATCTCACCCAGATTCTCACCGCCAACATCGTTTATGAAGTGCCCATCGGCAAAGGCAAGCGGTTCTCGACCGGCAATAAGGCGGCCGATTACATCCTCGGCGGCTGGCAGTTGAACACGATTACCAGCGCACGATCCGGCCAGCCGTACAACATCACCGTCGCAGGAGACATCGCGAATACCGGCAACACCGGATATCTCCGCGCCAATCTCGTCGGAAATCCGAATCTGTCGAACCCCACGCCTGCGGCATGGTTCAATACAGCGGCATTTGCAGCGCCGGCGCATTATACGTTCGGGAATCTGGGACGGTACGCGATGCGGACCTCCGCGTTCTGGAACGTGGACCTCTCGATGTTCCGCCAATTCCCGTTCTTGGAAAAGCGGTCGCTCGAATTCCGCGCCGAGTCGTTCAATACTCCCAATACCGTCATCATGGGAACCCCAAACGGCTCCGTTTTGGATCCGAACTTCGGCAAGGTAACCGGGACGGCCAATTCTCCCCGATCATTGCAGCTCGGCTTGAAGGTTATCTTCTAGCTGGCGCCCGCCATGCGATGATGCGAGCAGTGGCGCGCTCGTCCGTCATTACCAAGGCAATTCTCGGGGCGGCTTCGATCTTCGTCGCCGCCCCTGTCGCTCTCTGCCAGCCGGCTAAGAAGTGCGCTCCTCCGAAGGAACTCGAGACGAGGCGCTCTGCAAATTCTCCCGCGCAAGCCAGCAATATCCTCGGCGCCTGGTACGCCCGCCACGGCGAACTGAGCTGCGCCATTGCTGCGTTCGAATCGGCGCTGCGTGCGGAGCCGAACTCGCCGGAAGCTCAATATAATCTCGGCCTGGCTCTGCTGCAGGATCGCCAGTTGCCTCGCGCCCGCAAGCAGTTCGACCTCCTCGTCCAACAGCTTCCCGCCAAGGCTGCGCCTCGGCTGGGACTGGGTATGGTGCTCGAAGAGATGGGTCAGCTCGATGCGGCCGAAGCCCAGTTTCGCGAAGCGCTCAAGTTGGATCCGCGCTCTCCGGCCGCGCTGCGCCGCCTGGGCGAGTTTCTCAAGCGGCAGAAGCGGTATGTCGCGGCCATCACTTACCTCAGGCAGGCTGCCGATCTGGAGCCCTCCGATCCGGGTCATCAGGTGGCTTTAGCCGAAGCCATGTACGACAACGGCGACACGGCCGGCGCAATCCGAGTCCTCGAGAAAACGGTGGAGTGTCCATGCGAAATCCGCGGCCGCGCAAGCCAGCCTGGGTACGCTTGTACGCCCGTGAAAAGCGTTACGAAGAGGCGGTCAGTCGTTTCCGCGCTACGCTCGCATTGGAGCCGTCCGACGACGTTACCCGGCTCTCGCTGGCCAAGGCGTTGATTGGCCTCGATCGGCACGCCGATGCCGTGCCGGTGCTGGCCGAGGTGATCGCTCATCAACCGCGCGACGCCGAAGCCCGCTATCTGCGCGGTTTGGCCTACCGCGGGTCTGGCGGAGTATGAAAAGGCGGCCGCCGATCTTCAACTCGCGGTCGAGGCCAATCCCGGCGACTACTCCGCACGCTATAACTACGGATTCGTCCTCGCGCGGCTCGGCAAACCGGAACAGGCTCGCGTCCATCTCGAAAAGGCCCGCGAAATTCAGCCTGATTCGCAGGAAGCTCAATTCCAACTCGCCAACGTACTGCGCCGCCTCAACCAAAACGAAACCGCACAGAAGGAGCTGGCGGAATTCGAGCAGCGCAAGAAACGCGAGCAGATGGAAAACATCGCCAGCACTACCGCGAGCCGCGCCAATCAGGCTTTCCTCGAAGGCGACCCTCAGGCGGCCATCCAAGGCTATCAGCAGGCGCTGAAACTCGATCCTGGCAATGCCAAAACGTACTTCAACCTCGCGCTCGCGCAGCAGAAGCTCAGCCGCAGCTGCCGATGCCATTGCCTCGCTCGAAAAGGCCGTCTCCCTGGATGCCGGCTTCGCCGCCGCCCGTAACCAGCTCGGGCTGCTGTACCTGGCCCAGGGTCGCGACGCTGACGCCGAAAAGCAATTCAACACCGCTCTTGCCGGGGATCCGCAATGCGCCGAATGCCAGAACAATCTGGGCGTCGTCGCCGGCCACCACGGCCAAACGCAGCGCGCCGCGAGTCTCTTCCGCCAGGCCATCGAAAACAATCCGGACTATGGACAGGCGCGTGTGAATCTCGCGCTGATTCTTGCAGCTCAAGGCAGTTTCCCCGAAGCCCGGCGCGAATTGGAAGCGACCCTGGCCGCGCACCCCAACGACATCAAAACGCTGACCGCTCTCGGCATGGTGCAGGGCCGCACACGCGACGCCGCGGCTGTGGCGACGTTTCAGAAGGTGGTCTCACTGGACCCGCATTCCGCGGAGGCGCAGCTCAACCTCGGTATCGCGCTCGCCGATCAGCAGCGCGCCGGCGAAGCGCGTGGCCGCATTTTCGGCCGCCGTGAAACTCGCGCCACAACAGGCCGCCCCGCACTACAACCTGGGACGAGTGCTGGTGGATCTTCGCCGCTATGACGAGGCGCTGCCGCAATTGCAGCAAGCCTGTAAGCTTGATGCCGGCGTTCCCGACGCGTGGTTCCGCCTGGGGATCGCACACCGCGAGTTGCAGCATTACTCTGAGGCGGCAGAGGCATTCCGCACAGCACTGAAGCTGGACCCGGGCCTGCCGAACGCCTCCTATCTGCTGGGGCAATCCTATCAGAGCCTCGGGAAAATGGAGGATGCGGTCGGGGCGTGGAAGGCTGCGCTCCAGGCCGACCCGAACCATGCCCAGGCGCTCTACAGCCTGTCTCGCGCGCTGGCGAAGTCGAATCCCGCGGAAGCTGCGCGCTATCGAGCCCGGTTCAGCTCTCTGCAGGCGCAGAGCGGCGCCACGGAACGGGCCCGCACGCTCAGCAATTTCGCCATCGCGGCAGCCGGGGCGGGGAAGTGGAACGATGCCATCTCCCAGCTCAATGAGGCTATTCAGGTATGCGGCAACTGCTCTTCAGGCCCAGCCCTGCACAAGAATCTCGGGCTCACCCAGTGTCAGGCCGGTCGCTTCGGCGAGTGTGAAAAAGAACTGCGCTCCGCGCTCGAAGACATGCCGGGCGACGCCGAGATCCTGCAAGCCCTCAAAATTCTCGACAATATGCGTGCCAGCCCGCGCTGAAGCTCCCGGACTCAGTCAGAACCGGCCGGCCGTGATGTTCTCCAGCCGCTCCGCTGTACCTCCCGCCCGGCCACGTGACCATTCCGAAATGCACCCGATTCTTATCCGGCTATAAGTAGCTGGCCCGCTGGTCCACCATGCCGTATTGCTGCGCTGCGGATTGCGTTATCAGCCGGAATGCGAGCGCCGATCCCATCCCGATGGCCGCATTACCGATCGCATTCACCAGAAGCCAGTGTTCCGTTCGAAGGACGGTTTTCCAGCCACATAGCAAGCTGGTTACGCCACGCCGCCGGCGGCCGGCTTTTGCAAGGCTGCGCCGGCCCGCGCCGTGACATCCACGAATCGGCCTCCCATATTCCGCATTACAGGCGGAGCCTACAGGTATCGCACTGCCGCAGCGAGAGCTGGCTGTTATCGACAACGTGACCTGGCCCACGAATAGATCCTTCCAGCCTGATCGCCGCGCCTATTGCCGTCGAATCGGAAACGTAGTCAACTCCCTTCCGGTTGTGAAACATCGAGTAGCGTTGCGTAGCCAGCGCATTCACGAACATGTCAGGCCAGCCGTCGTTATCCTGATCGGCGAAGTCCGCGCCCTTGCCGGCGAAGCTGTGCCCATCGGCATCGTAAGCTGCACCGCTCGCCGCAGCCAACGCCTCGAGTTTCCATCCGCGATTGCGAAACAGTTGCTGCGCCACGGAGGCGTTGGCGACCAAAATATCCGGCCACCGTCTCCATCGAAGTCGTTCATCGCCATCTTGTGGCATTGTCGTAGTCGGCCGCGGCAACGCCCATCTCATAGCCCGTTCCGCGCACTCCCGACTTTTCCGCCGCGTCGGTGAAGGTGCCATCGCCGTTGTTATGGTACAGCCGGTTCCAAAATCCCTACGGCGTCTTATCCGGCTGCTGCGCCTCCTGCATCGGGTTAGCAAACCGCGCCGTTGACAAAGAAGAGATCCGGCCATCCGTCGCCGTCGTAGTCCAGCACTGCGACCCCGTCGGACATGGATTCAATCAGGTCCTTCTGCCAGGTCGCGCTGGAGCGATGCGCTAACCGGACCCGAGAGCGCCCGGTGACATCGGCGAGAGTAGTTGGCCGGGGCGCCTCGGGATGTGCGAAGGACAGCGTCGCAGCACTGCGGCAAACAATACAGCCAGGAGTCCAGCGGATGAGATCTTTACCACAGTGCGCGGGCACCGCCCCGCTCGCGGGTGCGCTAAATAATCGACCGGAGATCTTCCCCAAAGTTGACGCACTTGATTACGTGACTCGGGATTTGTTAAGTAACTCGAGACATTAGTCGGTAGGTATGAGCGATGCTGTTGGCTTTCTATCCCTGATGGGCATGATTGCTAGAGCAGCCCTCTGGATGGCCCCGTGGTGCGCTCACGCCGCTCTGCCGAGAACGGATGTTCAGATTGAAGTGGTGGATCGCGGCGGGGACCTCGTCGTCCCTTGTGAGAATATAACGACATTTCAGATGGTAGAAGAGGACAGCCGGAATTCCAAGCCAGTTCGTGGCGGCGATCGCGCGAGTCTCTTTCAAGGTTGCGTTGGCCGTAACGTCGAGTGGGGGACCTACAAGGTCACCGGCCGGTTGCGCCATCATTACCTCGGGACCTTTACCGGCACGTGCCGGGTGTGGCAACCTTCACCGGTTTGCACATTTCGATAAACCTTCGACACCTTCCCATAGATGAGGTCCACGTCAGCCTGCTGGACATCGATCCGCCCCCTTCAAGCGCCTGGCTCAAAGTCAATTCGGTCTTTAGCGAGGAATCAACTACGATTTTATTGGATGCGAAACATGGCGCAACCTTTAGGGCCTTCGACTTTGAATCAGTCTTGACTTTGATTATCGATGGTCGTCCCATCGGGTCCACATTGATCAGCTTGAGAGACGGCAACTCGTTCCTGCTGTCGGTCAATAAGAGCACGCGTCGCGTCGACGCATCCGTTGTCTTGCAGTCGCCCTAAATAGCGCAAAATCAATCATTGCGCGAGTCACGTGGTGTGATTATGACTGCCAGCCGATATAGCTTTTATTCTGCAATCGATGGCCACCGTAAAGGCGTACGCCGGACTGGCGTTCGTCTTGGAAATTGGCTGACCGTTAACAAGGTAAACGACTTCTGGCGAGTGCTGCTGGAGTCGCTGCGGGGCGAAAGGAACTACGCCATCCTCGTAGTGCTGCTTGGCTGCGGCCTTCGGCGCGGCGCGCTACTCGCTTAGGGCGTCGATTCGATTCAGTCTCGCGAGGCTCTGGGTTGTCGCTGATCTGCTCCGCAAGGACGGTCACATACGAACGGTTCCGATACCTGCGTGGAGGAGGACTGCCGTTGAGAAATGGAAGGAGGCGAGCGCAATCACGGATGGCGCGCTCTTCCGATAGATTGACAGGACCGGGCGAGTTTTGGGAGCGGGTATGCCGCCAAAGGCTCTTTGGGAGATTGTGAAAGCGACTGCGGCGGATATCCTGAAGCTTGCTCCGCACGGAAAATCCCATCCATACGCGGACAACCGATGCTCGTTCATCGTCTGAAGATTCGTTCCCTTCCCCGCATCTCCGGGATCATCCAGGGAGCGATCCGCCCTTCTCCGTTCGGAATTCTAGTGGATAGGGCGACTTGTAAACTTGTGTTTCGCGAACCTTCCTTGTCCCTCTTATACTCACAATTCCCGCAAAATGGCGAGCGGTTGCTGGCGTAGCAATCGCACCGCGGCGAGCCAACCTGCTAGGTTCGTCACCGCGGCGGAGCCAGCGAACAAAACGAGCAGGACGGCTGGAGTTGGCAGCACGGAGCTCTCGCGGTCCAGGAGTCCGGAGGCGCCGAACCAGACTACCGCCCAGGCCATTGTCCCGCCCAACGCGGCCGCAAGCAGGCCGAGGCATGTGAATTCCACTGTGTAGATCACTATCAGTTGCCGGCTGCGAGCGCCGATGGCGCGCAGGAGCCCGATCTCGTGGGTGCGCCATCGGCGGGTGGCGGCCACGCTTATCAACAGGAACAGCGCGGCGGCGGCGGTCGCCAACGCTCCGGCGCATTTCACGGTCCACAGCACCTCCTCCAGCCACTCCATCAGAAATCGGGCGGCGTCGGCAGAATTGATCGTCAGAATGGAGGGGAAGGCGCGATAGAGCGAGAGCCTGAGGCGAGCCGCCTCAGCGGCAGAAGCGGCCACGATGCCCCGATACACAGTAGTGGCCGGCGCCGGGACCGCCTGATTAAAGAGCACGCAGCACCGAACGCGGTCAAGGAGGCCAATCCGGTCGAGTGCAACCACTTCGGCGGTGAAACGCTCCTCTCCTCCGGCCTCGAACTCGACCCGGCTGGCGACATGTGCGCCAATCTCATTCGCCAGGACAAGCGGTAACGCCACTTGAGGGATGCCGCTGGCCTGTCCGCCCGGCCAACTTCCGTGGACGATCTCGATGGCGCGCGGCAGTTCGCTTCCGGCCGAGGCCTGCGTGGCGGACCAGCGTCTGCGGAGGAGAGAAGTGCCGGACTCCCGTTCGGCGTTTCGCCCATCCACGCTCAGAATCCGGACCGGGAAGAAGGGCAAAACCCAGGCCGGCGCGGACGCCCTTGCCAGCAGCTGGCGGACTCCTTCCCGCTGCTCCGGTTCAATGTTCAGGAGCGCGAGGGAGGCAGACGAGCGCGGCAGATTGGCGTCCAACTGGCTCACTACTTCGCTCTGCAGCAGATGGACAGCGAAGAGTAATCCGATTGCGGCGCTCATCGCGCTCAGCGCCACCCGCGACTGATTTCCGGGGCGGAATAGGTTTTGGACTCCGTAACGGCAGGCAAGCGGCAGAGTTTCCACGCGCAGGACCGCCTGCTGCAGCACCCAAAGGGTGAGTGTCGCAGCACCCCATAACAGAGCAGCCCCGGCTGCGCCCGCCGTGGTAAGCAGAGCGCCGGTGCGCCAGGAAGCGGTTCCGACGCTGAGCACGGCTGCGGTCCCCACGAAGGCCAGGGCCATTACGCGTCTCAGCGACGAGTCCGGTTCGCCGCCAGTCTCCGCCATCGCCCGCCGTAGGATCCGGGCCGGACGTACACGCAGCACCTGTGAAATCACTGGTAGCGGTACCACCAGCCCAAGCAGAAGGCCGGCCAGCGCCGCCCGGACCGGAGCGCTCCAATGCAATATGGGTTGGCCGTGGAGACCGAGCAGACGCGGAATCACCGCCGCCGTCAAGCTTTCCACCGCCAGCGCACCAAACATCCCCAGCAGACTGCCCGCCGCTGCGATGCACAGACATTCCAAGACATAGATGTTCAATAGATCTCGAGATCGCGCGCCCATCACCTTCAAGACCGCCAGCGAATCCAGCCGTACTTGCATTTGCGACCACAGCCCCATGGCCACCGCGAGACAACTGCCAAGCAGTGCGAGCAGGTTAATGGTTTGTAGGAATCGGCTGGCGAGACGCAGCAAGGTGGAGATTTGCGGATCGGGCTGGCGGTAGTCCAGGATCTTGCGCCCTGGGAAGGCTTGCTCTAAAGCGCCCGCGACATCTTCCACGCCGGCGCCACGCTCTGGGAGGCGGAACAGGAAGCGCTGAAAATAGACGCCGCCGGGCCGGAAGGCCCCGGTCTTCTCGACCGCTTGGCGGGAGAGTAAGATTCGCGGCAGCGCGGACGGCGGCAGCGCCAGTTGATCTGGCTCGCTCCGCAGAATGGCACTGATCCGCAGCGGGATGCCGTTTACCTCAATCGTCTCGCCCAGCTTGGCCTGTAGCCGGTCGAGGAGTTCGCTCACGACTGCGACGGTGTGGCCCGCGAGCAGTGCCGGCAAGGGAAGATCGGGATCGAGGCGGACCCTTCCGTACAGCGGATAGTGGCTGGGATCGATCAGCTTGGCGACTACCGGCTGCGGATCCGGTGCGCGAATTGAAGTCACTTGCGCAACGGTGTCGATCACCAGAGTCTTCAAGACGCCTTTCCGAGCCAGCGCGTCGAGCACCGCCAATTGCTCGCTGTCGGGCGGAGTGCTGGTCTGCAGCGAAACGTCCGCCGCGATCCACTCGCGCAGGTTCTCCGAGACTGCGGATTGAAACGCGGCAATGCTCCCCTCTAGACCGCCGACGCACGCCACGCTCAATGCCACGGCACTTGCGAACAAAAGACCGATCCCGCGAGAAGCCTGCAGATCACGCCGGGCGATCCACCAAGCGAGGCGCAGGGAAACGCCTTTCCCTCCTCGGCCATTTGCGGAATAATCGAAGCTTCGCATGCGACGGGTGATCTTGATTGTACTGGCAGCGGCCGTCCTGCACGGGTTCGACCAGGCGATGCCGCCCGCAATCGCTCCGAGCGGCGTCTCCAACAGCGCCAGCCGCTTCCCGCCCGCGCTTCCCGGCGGCGTCCTCGCACCCGGAGACCGCATCACCATCGACGGCGTGCGGCTGGGGGCATCGGGTATCCCTCAGGTGCTCGTGCGCCAAGGCGGTTCCACGTTGCAGGCTACGCTGCTCTCGGCAAGTGCCACCCAGATACAGGCCGTCCTTCCGGTCCGGCTGCGAGATGGCGAGGCACAGGTCAGTGTGCGGAGCGCGCGCGGAGAGAGCCGGCCCGCAGCGGTTCGTATTGGGCAGGGCGCCGTCGGTCTCTTCAGCCGAAACTCGTTGGGCTGGGGTCCGGCCGTAGCCACACGTCACGTGCATGGCCGCCGCCAGCAGCTGAATGCGGTCCACCCTGCCTCCCCGGGCGAGGCCATCACTCTCGCCGCGACCGGCGGAAATTCCCATCAGCCGTTGCTTGTTTCGGTGGCCGGCATTCAGATAAACGGGCGCACGGAGCCGAGCAGCGAGCGGGGGCAGACGGCGCTTACCTTCGTATTACCGCGCTCCGTACCCGCGGGCTGTTATGTACCCGTGTACGTGTCGACAGGCGATCTGGTCAGCAATACCGTGACAATACCAGTCTCGCGCAACCATGCCCCTTGCCCGGCAGCGGAAGATTGGCCGCACCCGGCTTTGGCGAGCGGGCTGCTTTGGATCGCCCGTTTCTCGATGATGCTGGAAGGGCAGCCCGGCGACAGCGAAACAGAGGACGATGAGCAAGCCGAAGCCACGTTTCTGGAATCCGGCACTGGCGCTTCCGTGCTGCCCATACACCTGATTCCGCCGCCCGGGAGTTGCACAGTGGCGGCCGGTGCACTCCAGGCGGGGAGCGGACCCGCCGCACTTTTCGGCTGGCCTTCCGCCACCGCGCATTGGCGCGCGCTGGACGCCGGGCCAGAGATCGTGCTCGCCGGTCCGGCAGGGACGCTGCGGCTTCCGCGAGACAGCGCGGGCACCTATGCGATTCGTCATCCGAAGCGGCAGCCCCGATCTCTATTCCCGGCTGGCGGCTACAGCATTTCGTCGGCAGGCGGGAAGGACGTCGGCCCGTTTACGGCGCTGGGGCTCGCCACTGCGTCGTTTACCTGGACCAACCGCCGCATGCTGGGGACCATCGACCGCGCCAGGGGCGCAACCTTCGAGTGGCAGGGTGCCGACCCGGAACGGCCGGTCCTCATCATCGCGCTCAGCGTCGACCGGGCGACCGGAGCATCCGGCGTGGCGCTGTGTCACGCGCCCTCCGGCAGCACCAGCTTCCCGCTTCCGTCCGCGCCGCTCGCCAATCTTCCGCAAACTCGCCCCACGGGCGGCGTGCCGCTCAGTTACGTGCTGCTGTGGCAAGTTCCTCGCGGCGGCCACATTTCGTTTCTGGCGCGGGGCATCAACGCCGGCTCCGCCTTGTTCCTCAACGGCAGCGGACGCTCTGTCATCTTCCGCTGAGCTTCTATTGCACGGCGACGGTCAGGTTCGGTTGGCTCTGGCCGCTCCCGATCAAGACCACCACTGGCTGGTTGCCCGTACCGATTCCGATAGGAACGCGCGCGTTGATCTGAAACACCCCCGCGATCACAAAGGGCACAGCTCCGGCGTAAAGCACCTCCGTGTTCTGGCCCCCGATCGTGACCCTTACCGGCAGCTGAGGCTTCGGGAACACCGAAATGGCGACCAACCCATCAGTGCCCGGCGGATCCGTCTGGCCTTCTCCAGTGCCATAAAGAACGACGATGTCTCCGCGCTTGGCCGGGTTTGCCGCGCTGTTCACGCTAGCGTCCTGATTGTAAATTGCGCCCTGCCCGGAGCCGCTGAAATTCGCCGAGAACAGCCCCGGCAACGCATCGGAGACTCTCGCGGTAATAGCCGTCGAACGCTGACCCTGGTATACCGCTACGATCTGCGTGGACGATTTGGCTGCGACACTGTAGGGAACCACTCCGCTGATCTGCGTGCCGGACACGTAGACCAGCGGCGCCGGAACGCCGTCGAACAGCACCTGCACGCCCGAGACGATGTTCGAGAGAACGCCGCTCGTAAACGTTGGTCCGGTGAGTTCTGCCGGGCCGATACCTGTGCCGTAAAGGATGAAGATAGATCCCGGAGCTACAGTACCGGTCGCGTAGCTGGCGGCGTTCTGCAGCGCCGAAAGCGCCGGTCCGGGGGGCAAGGAGGGCGTGAAGCCGGACCATTTTACGAAATGCGAATCGCCCCGGAATCGCGCCCTGCCACCCTGGCCCGCGAAGGTCTTTTGCAACGCACCGCTCGTCACAGGAAAGTCTGTGGAGACGGTCGATCCGGTAAGATACACGTTCCCGTTCGTATCTAAAGCGAGACCCGCGGCCACATCGTCATACTTTCCGCCGAAGTACGTGCTATAAAGCAGCTTGCTGCCATCGGCGGCCAATTGCGCGAGAAAGATATCGCCGAAGTTCTGATGCTCGTTCTGCAGTCCGCCTCCTGCGAAGGAGCGCTGGGCTGCGTCGGACGTTATGGGGAAATCGAACGAGTTCGTAAACCCTGCCACATAGACACGCCCGGCGGAATCAATCTGCAACGCTAGGGCCGAATCGTCCCCGGTGCCTCCCAAGAAAGTGGAAAAAACCAGGGCCGAGCCGGCAGGATTCAGCTTCGTGACAAAGCCATCACCGAACAACTGATCGGCTACAGGGGCCGAAAACGGCCCGCGCATGGAGTTTTGCACCACACCGGTGGTGACTGGGAAATCCCTGGAGCAGGTCCCGCCCGCCACGTAAGCATTTCCCGCGCTGTCGACTGCCAGCGACGAGATGAAGTCATCGCAAGCGCCGCCCAGATACGTAGAATAAAGCAAGCTGCTGCCGGACGGATTCAGTTTGGCGACGAAGGCATCGCCGAAATTCCAGAAGATGTTGTTGGTCAGATCGGAGCCTTTGTTGGTGCGCTGAAACGCTGCGGTGGTCGTCGGGAAGTCGCGCGACAGAGTATTACCCGCGACGTAAGCGTTGCCGCTGCTATCGACGGCAATGCTGGTCGCGAGATCGTCCAGCCCTCCGCCCAGATAAGTGGAATAAAGAAGCTGTGTTCCGGCCGGATTGAACTTGGCCACGAATACGTCGCCGGCATCGAAGGGCACCACTCCATAGCGCGGAAATACCTGCTCGCCACCCGCTCCCGCAAACTTGGCTTGCAGCGGCGAACCCGCGACCGGAAAATCCTGCGAGCGGGTGGAACCCGTGACATAGACGTTGCCGGCGCTATCCAGAGCCACCGCGCTGGCATAGTCATCGAGTTTGCCGCCGAGATACGTGGAGTACAGCAGCGTGTTCCCGGTGGAATTGATTTTCGCGAGAAACGCGTCACCCATTTGGAGCAAGCCATTCCCGCCGGTGCCTGCGGCAGCCGGTTGGAACGCATTCGGAGTCACCGGAAATTCCTTTGAGTTCGTGCCCCCGGCGACCCAGGCATTTCCAGCCGCATCGACCGCGAGACCGAAAGCGTAGTCGTCCCCCAGGCCGCCCAGATAAGTCAGATACAACAAAGCGCCGTTCGGATCGAACTTCGCGATAAATGCGTCGCCCGAGAGTAAGGAGACACTGCCGCCGTTGTAGCCTGGTTGCAGCGCGCGCTGCACGGGCAGATTCTGCGAGGTGGTTCCGCCCGCGACAAACACGTTCCCCTGGCCATCGATCGCTATCGCGTGAGCGGCATCGTTGCTCGATCCGCCGAGGTAAGTGGCATAGCTCAGGACAGGATCGATGATCAGATCGCGTTGCCGGTCATACTCTCCGAGTTCAAACCGCACGGCATTGTGGCGGCGGATGGCGAAGCGCCCCAGCACGGCGGTCCGTTCGCCCTGGGGAGAGAGTTGATACACCGCCGGCCGCTTCCACCGCACATTGCCGGCCCGGGTGGCTAAGACCAGTTCGCCACTGGCATCCACGCGAGGATTTTGCGCCCCGCTCAAGGTCAATTCGATGGCTGCGGGGTTCGCCCCTGGGTGTACGATGAAATCGTACTCGAGTGAATCCGGCGCTCCATAGAAGACGAGGTCGATGCCGGGGTACAGATTCCGGTATCGTACCCGGCGGTATGCGGGAACTTCCCTTCGCCAGCGCTGCGGATCCTGTCCGCTGAAGTAGTTAGTGAACCCCGGGAGCACTTGCTCAGCGAGCAACTCGGTTCGCGGATTTGCATGTGTGAACTCCGTGGTGAGCCACTCCGGAGCGCGGCCGGCACGCCCGTCCAGCGAGAGCCGCAGCGCCTTCGCTGTCAGTTCGACCCGATACCCCGGTCCGTGCGCAACGAACTCGTCCTGAGCCGTCGACCGTTCAAACCGCAACCCCCATCGCTGGGCGGGTAACGTCACCTGGGCCGCCTGCACCGCAGACATCAAGAAGAACACCAGCACTCCGCAGGCAGAACGTACAACTGTGCACCGATTGCGCATACGCAATCTTAGGCAAACTGCCAGTACTTCACAATACGAAATCCTAAATTGGACCTTAAAACATCGGGTTGATAGTGCGTTCACGTCGCCAAGGCCAGGATTTCGGCAAGACAACTGTAAGGCGTCCGCCGAAAACGAGTTCTCAACCGTGCCTCAGCCCACAAGATCTACGCAATTTCGCTTTTCTGTTCCCCGACTGCGGCTTAATCTCTCGAGAACAGCCTTGGCCTGCAGATCCGCTAAGAAGTTCGTGGGTGCGCCAAACTCTGACTTATCAGGAAGGACTAACGGCGCAGTTATTACAAACCTACGTCCTGCCGATCTTCGAATAGCGCCGCCGGTCGCCCCTCGGGAATTGCCATCGGAGGAGTGTGACCTGCCATTCGAGAAACAGCCACAGACCGCCTGGGTCAGTTTTGGGAAGCGCCGGCGCCGAAGCGCCCGCGTGCACGGCGAAGCGCGAGCCGGGGTGTTGTCATTTCATTCCCGGATCTGATGATCGGCGTGACGGCGCTGGCGTTCAACTATGCTGTAACGACCCGCAACGTTCGCCATTTTCGACTGGTTCCGGACTTTGTGGTGAAGGAAATCTGAGCTTTCCCCTTTCTCCGGACTGGAGGGCCTATCGACTTATTTTTAGCGGCTCGTCCGGTTGATTTGGAATCTCGGCTTTTGGCCAAATAGAAACCTTCGCGAGTGGATTCGCTCGAACTCTATCGAGAAGCTGCGGACAGGCTGTTCGAGGCTATGATACTACTTGCCCTAGGCTTTGAAGGGCGTATCGAGGATAGCCAGCCACAGGGCGAAATCGCCGATTTTGTGGTGCGCACCAAGTCCGGGGAAGTCGAGATGGTAGATAAGAACCAGCCCAAAGATGCCGGTCATTTCTGGGGCCATCCAGTCGTTCGCATAAGCTCGGAATCAGACGCTTATTCAGTCACTTTTGTACGATTCTTCGACTGGGATGAGTTAGCACGCCGGGAGTTTAAGTTCCTCGAGGTCAAGATAAACCGTATGGAAGACCATCCCGAGTTGTCGGGTTCATGCTTTGGTGGAGATGGAGCGATGTTCTCTCTACGTCTCTGGAGCTTTGGACCATGGGCTTTAGACTGACCGGACCCGGCACATTGCAATTCCCTTAAGCGCCAAACCACGGACGAGATTCCCTGTTCCGCCCTGCGTGGCAATCGGACCGCTCCGCCATAAGCTAAACAATCCGGCCTTACGGCGGCTTCTAACCTACTGTAAAGACCGAACGGTAACACCGGAAAAGCTGACGCTGTTGCGGAGCAGAGCAAACGCAGAGCCAAGCCGACTATATCGTGATACGATACAATAATAACTGTGGAGATTACACTATCGCAATTTGCGGCTTTGGCCGAATTCCGTCATCAAATTCGCAAGTTCTTGCATTTCAGCGAGGAGTCCGCCCGCGCCTGTGGTCTTGAGCCGCAGCAGCATCAGTTGCTTCTGGCGTTGAAAGGCGTCCGAGGCGAGGCGCCCACCATCGGCTACCTCGCTGAGCGTTTACAGATCCGCCACAATAGCGCCGTCGAGCTGGTGGACCGCATGTCCGAACACGGACTCGTGCGTCGTACCCCGTCGACGGACGACAAGCGGCGCGTGCTCGTGGAACTCACCCGATCCGGGAACGCGGTCCTGGCTAAGCTTTCCGCCGAACACGTCGCGGAATTGCAGCAAACCGGTCCTGCGCTGGTGACTGCGCTCGAATCGCTGCTTCCGGCATTGAAGGCGGCCCGATGAGCCCAAAGACATCTGTCGCGCAAGAAGTAGGCGACTTCACAACCAACTGGCGCGTTCTCCCCATCAGTCTGCTCGCCATTGCCACCGGTATTCTCAGCACCCTCGTGGCGGTCGCTCTGCTGCAACTGATTGCACTGTTCACGAATCTGTTTTTCTTCCAGCGATGGAGTACCGCGCTCATCTCGCCCGCCGGTAACAAATTGGGCATCTTCGAAGTGTTGGTTCCCATCGGTGGCGCCCTCATCATTGGTCTGATGGCGCGCTACGGATCGGAGCGCATCCGCGGCCACGGCATTCCGGAAGCGATCGAATCCATCTTGATCAACGGCAGCCGAGTGCAGCCGCGGCTTGCGATTCTGAAGCCGATTTCTTCGGCGATCTCGATCGGTTCGGGGGGCCCGTTCGGCGCCGAAGGCCCGATCATTATGACAGGCGGCGCGCTCGGTTCGATGGTCGCGCAATTTTTCCATCTCACCAGCAACGAGCGAAAGACTCTGCTGGTCGCCGGCGCGGCGGCGGGAATGTCGGCTACCTTCGCCGCTCCGGTGGCGGCTGTTCTGCTCGCGGTCGAGTTGCTTCTTTTTGAGTGGAAGCCGCGTAGTTTTATCCCTGTTGCGCTCGCGAGCGCTACCGCCGGTGCCGCGCGTCGCTACCTGATTGGGCTCGGCCCCTTATTCCCGGTGCCCCATCATGCCATCTTCATCGGCCCCGAAGGTCTGCTCGGCTGTGCGCTGGCCGGCATTCTCGCGGGTGCGCTTTCTGCTCTGCTCACTATGGCAGTGTACGCGTCCGAAGACTTCTTTCAGAAACTCCCTATCCATTGGATGTGGTGGCCCGCTATCGGCGGACTGGTGATCGGAGTCGGAGGTCTCGATCTTCCCGCAGGCGCTCGGCGTCGGCTACGAAACCATCGGGGCGCTCCTGCAAGGCGACGTGCCGAGGAATGTGATTGCCGGCATTCTCCTCGTGAAATCCACAATTTGGGCTGTGTCGCTCGGCTCGGGGACGTCGGGCGGCGTGCTCGCGCCGTTGTTGATGATGGGCGGCGCGCTCGGCGGCGTGCTGGGAGGGTTCCTGCCCAACGAAGGGGCAGGATTCTGGCCGCTGGTCAGCATGGCGGCGATCCTCGGCGGAACTATGCGATCGCCCTTTACCGCAATCATTTTCGCGCTTGAACTCACCCACGATATGAATGCGCTGCTGCCGCTGCTGGTGGCCGCCACGCTGGCGCATGCCTTCACAGTCCTTACGCTGAAACGCTCCATTCTGACGGAAAAGGTCAGCCGGCGGGGGTTCCACCTCAGCCGCGAATATGCCGTCGACCCCCTCGAGATCCTGTTCGTGCGCGAAGTGATGCGGACCAATGTCGTGGCTCTCCCCGAAGACCTTCCGATCCAGGACAGGCCCGCGTTTCTCCACAAAGCACACGGCCGGAGGGGACAGGAGCTGTATCCAATCGTCTGCCCGGATGGACGGCTCAAAGGCGTCACAACACGCCGGAAGTTGCCTGACTTTCTCGAGAAGCGGCTGCCGGCCCGCCCCGATCCCGTGATTGCTTATCCCGACGAGCCATTGCGAGTCGTCGTCTACCGCATGGCGGAAACCGGCCGCACTCGGTTCCCGGTGGTCAATAACGCCGTGGATCAAAAGCTTTCAGGGATCATCTCGCTTGAAGACTTGCTGCAAGCCCGCGTGCGCCATCTGGAAGACGAGAAACGGCGCGAACGCGTCCTTCGCGTGAGACTGCCGTTTTCCGGATCGTCGCAGGGACGCAGTTCGGCTGAAGAAACGGAAGCGGAGGAAATTAAAACCTCCTGAGCAGCCGTGAAAGAAAAACGGCGGGCAACTCGATGCCCGCCGTTTCTGCCATCACTCGTAACGGACGTTTAGCGTCGACCCCGCTCGAAGTGCCCGCCCCCGCCAAAGCTCCGGTTCTGCGCAGGCGCTGGTGCTGAGCGCTGCGCCCCCCCTGAAAAGGAACCTCGTCCAAAGTTGCCGCCGCTCGGAGCTGCCGGCGCGGCCTGAAAACCTCGATTGGAACCGCCAGAGTACGAACTCCGTCCAAAATTGCCGCTCGGCGGAGCTGCCGGCGCTGCCTGCGCACCTCGATTATAGCTACCGTAATTCGAGTACGAGCTCCGTCCGAAATTACCGCTGGGGGCTGCCGGCGCTGACTGCGCACCCCGGTTGTAACCCACCGTAATTCGAGGCCGCACTCCGTCCGAAACTGCCGCTCGGGGCTGCCGGAGACGCCTGCGCGCCCCGATTATAACCACCGTAATTCGAGTAGGTACTCCGTCCGTAATTCCCGCTCGGAGCTACCGGTGCTGCCTGTGAGCCTCGGTTATAACTGCCGTCATAAAAGCCCCGTCCCTGATTGCCGGCAGTAGGCGCGACTGGAGCCGGCTGCGCGTCCCGGTTATAACTTCCATTGTTCGAGTACGCATTCCGCCCATAATTCCCGCTCGGGGCCACGGCATCCCCCGGTTATACCGCCCGCCGTTATTCGAGTACCCGCTCTGTCCGTAGCTCGTCTGACCGCCTCGGTTGTACCCGTTCCCGCCGCGGTAATTCGAGTAGACGTTCTCGTTCCGGTAAGTCGTCCGGTTATTGACGATGGTCACGTTGCGCGGGCTGTAGCCATTCCGCCATGCACCCCTATCCCAATTACCGTAATTGTGTATATAGGCTCCGCGGTTGTACCACGTGCGGCCCCACACCTCGTGATTCACGAACACTGCGTGGTTGTACCAGTTGAAACCGCCGCCCCAACCCCAGCCGCTGAATGCGCCGATCGAGTAGCAGGGTCCGAACCCGATCGCCGCGCCGAGGAAGAAGCCTGGGCGAGGCGGTGCATACACCACGTAGGGATCGTACACCGGGACGTAGATCAACGACGGATTCACCGGCATAATCTCGACAGCCGCTCCAGTGTTCATCACCCGCATCTGCTCGTTGCTCCGCAGGTAGCCGTATTGTTCCGCCGCCCGACGCATTCGTCTGGACGGATTCCATTACATCCGGCCGGTCGGCAAGCACAGCATTGCCGAGCGCGCTCGTCCAATTCAGATCGCTGGCCATCATCTCCAGCACCGAGGGAAACGGGATCAGAGCCTGCACCGCGGGGTCGAACGGGAGATTCGATTGATAGATCGCGTCCGCCAGTTCGTCTCCACGCAAATTCCGGTATTGATTCGCCCAACGCGCCGCCTCAGGAATCTGATCTGGAAATGACGCCGCCGCAAAAACCTGCGCCAATAGTGGATCCGGATACAGCGCGATCACGCGACACCAGGTTATCCAACTCGGGCTGAGAGAAACTCGGTGGCGGCGGATAGTCCTGCGCCACAGCGGGCGTTGTCGCTAAGAACCACAATGCGCCGGTCGCCAGGACCGCTGCCTGCATCAGTCTGGATGATTTACGAGTTTCATGGTGGCTCCTCTACGCCGTACGTAGAGCACCCGCATGACCAATTCCAAGGCTGCTTTATTTGCATCAACTTGGCAGCCCAGCAGAGTGGTCGATGCAAACCAGGGCGGTGGATAACCACCACCCCAGCCAGAACCTACTTAGCGACGTCGGCGACGCAGGCCAGCCGTGATAGGTAGCCCTTCTGGAACACCGGCGGCCCGCCGCCCATATCCAACTGGAACTTCACCGTCAGCGGATTCCCGTTCGGCAGCTTGAAAGGATTGTTGCTGATTCGCGGAATCCATTCCAGATTGTTGGCCCCGCCGGCCGGTTGCCACGTCTCCGCCTTCGCGAAGAACTTGAACACCGCCCACAGCCCTTCATCCGCCGACCATCCCAGGTCCGGCCCGCCCAGATTCACCGTAGCCTCCGCTCCATGCGCGCCGGAGCCTTGCCAGGTGAACGCCTTGGGGGTGGCCTCACCGCCTTTGTAGCTCAACACCTGACCGTCCAACTTTAGGCCGATTCCCACTACACCCTCCGACGGAAGCGGCTTCAGCGTGTACGCGATGTGTGGATCCTGCGTGCCGCCCGCGTAGATCAACTCGGAAAACTCAGCCGCGCGATTGAAGAATCTCACGAATCCGGGCGTCAGCGTGACAGCGCCCGGAGCACGCCACGTACTGCGATCCTTGCTTCGGCAGCATCTTCTGCAGGCTCTCCGTATAGAACTTCCACAGCGCGCCATCCGGTTTCGCAAAGATTCCGTTCACGTCGGGAATCGTGGCCTGCGGAGCCGAAGGATTGGGATTGAACGGATACTTCGCCAGCAGCCGTTTGTACTGCCCGCAAACTTCCCGCCCTTTGGCATTCAACTCATCGGGACCCAGTCGGCGCAGGAGCGCTTCCACGCTGGTGATCGGATCCTCCATCAATTTCTGCACGATCGAATCCACGTGACCTTCCGCATCTCCGCGGAATGTCTGCGCCACCTGCCTGGTCACGATCCGCGCATCTGCGGCGCTCTTCAAGGTCGGAGCCGCCACTACATCGTCCAGTTTCTGCGCGCCCGCTGCTCCTTCCACCGCGGTTTGCAATTGCAGCAGCGCATTCATGTACGCCTGGTTCGGCCCGCCCACGAATCGATCGCTGTTCGGCGGCACCACGGCCTGCACCGGCTGAAACGCTTTCACCACGTCCGGGATCATCCACCGCCGTATTCGTCGACGCCAGCGAGAACAAAGCCAGCAGCGGCGATGTATTTCCCGCCAGCGTGTTCAGCTTCTTCGAAGCATCCTGAATGTCCTTGTACTTCACGACGGAAGCCGGCTCTGCAGATACGCGCGCCATTGCTTGATGAAGTCCGAGTAGTAGCGCGTCGTCAGCAGCTTCGACAGATTCGCGCCGCCCGCTTGCGGACCTGCACCCTGATCTCCCAGCACCCACGCCTCGCCTTTCAGCGACGCCGTCGGATCCTTGAACGCGTTCTTCATGAAGTCCCAACCCGGCTTGGTGAACGGTCCCGCGACATCATACCCATCCACCACCGTCTCCGCGGAGCCTGGAAATTTCTTGTTGAAGTTGATCGGCTGCGTATTCTTCGCCGCATCCGCCAGCAACGCCGCGTACACCCGCTCGAAGCCCTCGAATTGCCGCAGGTATTTCCGCGTCTTTTCCACCGCCGCCGCGTCGTTATCCGAAGAATACGGATTCTCCATTTTCAATTCATCGCTGTAAAATTCGAACTGCGTTTGCGCCAGCGCCATCCGGTCGGCATCCACATTCTTACCGGCGCTCCACCGGCTCAGCAGCACGGGCGGCAAAAACTCGTGCGTCGTCTTATCGTGATTCGACGTCGTGATCAGATACGCCTTCAACGTGTCATAAGTCGGCGCGTAATCTGGGCCCGGCGTTGCCGGCAGAGCCCGCATCGTGTCCAACAGCCCGGTTTGAGTCTGCCCGAACAGCACCCTCCGGAAGCTGTCGAAATAAATCCGCCGAATATGCGGATACAGATCCTCGCCCGTGTACAGACCCCAGCGGTAGCTCATCGGCGCTCCGTTGCGATGAAACCCCGTCAGCACGGCCAGCGATTGCCGCAGTGTCTCCAAGCGTCGCAGCGAATCCATCGACGCGACCTTCAATGCCCCTGGATCCGCCGTCGTCTCGATGCCATGCGCCGCATTGCGCACCGTATTCTCCAGCGTCCGGTTATTCGAATACGACACGATCAACAGAACCGCGTAGATCAGGCACAGCGTGGCCGCCGTCGCCAGCAGGATACGGCGCAGCAGGCTCGTCTTCGTGCTGGACCCGCTCGCCCCCATCGCCACCCGGTCCGCTAACAGCAAGTTGTGGAAGAAGTGGCTGAGAAACACCCATTGCGGTACCTTGCGCGTCCCCACTACTTGCGGAGCAGCCGCTTGCGCCGCCGCCTGCGATGGCGCGTCATAGCGGAATAAACCCGTCGCCCCCAGCGCCGCCTCGCGGTCTTGACTTTGCGCTGCGCGCGCCGGCACCGCCGCCATCTCGTTGATCACCACCGGCCGCACGCCCGAAAAGTAAAATCCCCGCAGGAACGGACCCACCGTCAACTGGCTCGGCCGGCATAAATCCACCAGGAACTGCACCAGCGTCGGCCGCAGCTTCCGGAACTCCCGCGGAAATTCGTAGATCCCCGGCAGCTTCGGCGCCTCGTGCTCGCGCTGCAAAAACATCGGCCGCGCATTCGCCAGCGATCGGAACAGTTGTTCGAAGACGCCGGTCAGTCGCGCCGTCTCTTCTTCGGCATAAACGCCGCTCCTGCTGGTCACCACCGGGACCGTCACCCCCAGCACCTGCGCCGCTTCCTCGTTCGTCAAATTGCGCACAAACTCCGCGAAGAACGGCACCCGGTCCGTCTTCGTGAACAGCACGTACACCGGAAGATTGATGCCCAGCGTCTGCGATATCTCGCCCAACCGCGCACGCAGAGTCCGCGCCGTCGCAGCCAGACCCTCCGTCGCCCCCGGGCGGATCAGGCTCTCCGCTTCCAACATCACCAGCGCCGCTCGCGGAGCTTGACCGCTGCGTCCCACTGCCGACCCCAACCGCCCCGGCTGCAGCCGCTTCACGATCTTGGCCCACACCCCCGCTTCCGCCGTCGTCTTTCCCGCCGCCTCCACGAAAATCGCGTGCTGCGCGTACCACAGGTTCGCCGCCCGCGTCGGCACCAGGTTGCTCTCCTGATACACCTGTCCCGCCAGCAGTTCCGGATCCAGGCCGGAGTTCACCATCGTGCTGGTCTTCGCCGACGCCGTATCGCCGATCAGCAGAATCGCCGGCAGATTGCCCAGCTTCGCGCCTTTCTCCAGTTGCGCCGCCGCCAGCTTCGACTCCGCATCGCGAATCAGCTGATCGATATCGTCCCTCTGCCCGCGCCGCTTCTTCAGAAAATTCGGCGGCTTCTTCCTTCTTCTTCTTGTTCCAGAAAAACCAGATGACCACTCCCGCCGCGATGATCCCCAACAGCCATAGCGCGCCGCGCAGAATCCACAGCTTCGCGCCCTCCAATCCCACCAGGGTCCCGGTGAAGAACGCCAGAATCAGGTAAACCAGCAGAACCACCGACGTGATGATGATTACCTTGCGCATCGCGAACTCCTACGCCTTCCTTTGCGCCGCGATCGAACTCACATCCGAGGCGCCGGATCCCAGCGAAACCTTGAAGCTGATGAACAAAATCAGAACCAGCAGGAAGCACGCCGCCGCCGCGATCATCAGAATTCGCACCCAGCGATCCTTGGCCACTCGCGCCACCTCCCCCTCCGGCGCCCATGCCGGTGAAAGATCGCCCGACGCTCCCCGGATCCTGCGGATCTTCTCCGCCGTCGCCGCCATCACGGACTGCAGCTCGCCGCCCCGGCTCCCGCTATAACGCCCCGTATAACCCAGCAAAAGACACAAATAATGCACTTCCAGCAGATCCGCCAGGTCCGCTGAATCGTTCCGCCCCAGCAATTGCTCCAAATTCTGGAAAAAGACCTCGCCCGCCATGTGAATGCCGAACAATTCTTCCTGTAATGGCTTCCGCGGCCAATCCGCAAACAGCGGATTCCGCGTATTCAAAATCGATTCGTCCAGAAATCCCACCACCGCCAGCGTAGCCATGCGGATATCCTCGCCCGAATATCCTGCGCGATTCCTCGCCTCCTGCGCCGCCGATTTCAATGCCTCGCGCATGTGATACCGGAACGATTCCGAATCCGTCAATTGCTGCCGGTTCGATCGCAGCCGTACGATGGCCGTAAGCACTTCCTGAAAAAGCAAAGCCAGGTTATCGGGACGTGCGGCCGCCGCCGTTTCATTCGTGGATGCCATATCACTGACCTCTATTTGTCCAGCACTACCAGGAGTTCAAGTTCCGCCCCGGGAAGATCTCCAGGAACGTAAATGCCCACCCGCCGGGTCTGGACAATGTGGTCCCAGAACGGGCCGTCTTTGGAAATCCCGAAGTACTGCGTCTCAACTTTTGCCGCCACCGCCGGCGGAGGCACCGGCAGATGCGTCAGTGCCAGCCCCGCCATCGCCCGCCTCACCAGCTCGCCCACAAACTTGCTCGAACAGATCTTCACCAGTTGCGGCGTGCGATTGATCAGCTCCGCCTCGCCGATGTTCGCGTGAATGCCGAAGATCCACCGCGACCTGCCGAAACAGCGCGTGTCCGAAATCTCGCCTTCGTAGAAGTAATCCGCCACTTGCGTCAGCGGAATCGATAGACAGTTCGTCGGGACAATCGTCTCCAGGTGCAGCCTTATATGCCGGTCCAGCGCCTCGAACGTTTCCCCTAAGTGCAAATGATCGTACAGCGGCAGCGTGTTGGGATGTGAGTCCAGCGCGAAGGTGCACAGCGCGCCCGCCAGCCGCGACATCTCGATATACAATTCCTCGGGATGTCCGCGCTTGGAAATCCATAAATGCCGCAGCGGCGCCAGTGCCGAATTCACCGAATGCAGCAGCCAGAAATTCGCGATCTCCCGCGATGAGAAATCGCCCGCGCCGCCGCCCGGACGACCGGTTCAGCGTCGCGCTTTTCGCTTCCAGAATCTCCAGCAGCCGCCGCAGCAGCAGCATCAAATGCTCGCTCGCGCTGATCTGCAAACACGGCGGAACAAAATCCGGATCGTAGATGAAATGTCCGGAGCCGTCCCGCTTCACCCGCGCCAGCGGCAGCACAATCTGCCCGTCCGTCGGCTCCATCTCGAACAGCAGTTTGATATTCTTTCGCCCGATCCGCACCGGACGCTCGTCCGATCCCGTATTCTCGTCGTGGTAATCCCGCAGCTCCGCGATGTAACGTGAGCCGTTCGCGCCCCCGTTCAACCCCTCCGCCGTCAAATCCACGTTCGCGCCCTGCGGCCGCCGCGCTTTGATCCCCAGTGAAATCGTGACGCTGTCGCTCGTCGGCGGGAACGAATCCGCAATGGACCGCGCCGCCGGCAGCGCGTCGCATTCCGGCATGTAGAACGGCATGCCGTCCGGCAAAACGCCCCGCGCGTGAACAATCGAAACCGTCCCGTTGCGCAGCGCTTCCGCGTCCAGGGTCACTCCCGTTAAGCCGAAACTGCTGAACCACAGCGCCGACGTCGCAAATTCAATCGAATCTTCGAAGTATCGTCCCTGTACCTGAAATTGGTGCGGGCCGAGGTACATCCCCTCGGACCACACGACTCTGGACAAATATCTCATTCAACCGTTAATGTTACGGCGTCCCGAGGCCGGCGCTCACCATTTAGCTGCTCTGGTATTGGATACTGTAACATGTAGACCGGGCGGAAGGTGAGCGCGGCAACGGTTGCTTATCTCAGGGGGAGCCATGAGCTTTGAGCAGAGATATAAGGTCCTCGAACCTATCCCTGATTTGAATGGAACGCCGGATCAGGAACTATTAGGACGTGAGATCTCCACCGGTCGTCCGGTCGTCCTCCATCTGCTCGCCGCCGCGCAAGCCTCCGAAAATGAATCGCTGCTGCGCCATGCCAAAACCCTCGCCGCCGAGCACAAGGAATGCGTCCTCGAGACCGGCGATTTCCGCGGTCGCCCCTACGTCGTCACCGAGGTGCTGCCCGGGAACGTACGGTTGCGAGCCTGGATCGCGCGCACCGCCCCCGCTCCACCACCGGCGCCCCCGCCCCAGGAATCCAAGCTGCCTCCCGCTCCCGAACCCGGCGAGTTCACCCGGCTCTTCCAGGCCCCGGCCGTCCCCGCCGCCACCGGCCCTGGCCGCCACCCCGGAACCCCCCCGCCCGCCCCGCCGCGAACCCGGCGAGTTCACCCGCCTGTTCCAGCACACGGAGTCCCCCGCCGCACCCGCGCCCCCCCCGGAAACCCCCGACCTCGCCGAAACTCAGGTCATCGAAGTCCCGCGCCCCCCCGCGCCGCCGCCCCCCGCCGCCGAAACCCGAGCCCGGCGAGTTCACCCGCCAGTTTCAAGCCCAGTCGCAATCCACGCCCGTCGATCCCCCGCCTCCGCCGCCCGCCGCCGCCAAACCCGAACCCGGCGAATTCACCCGCCAGTTCCTGGCTCAGCAGCCCCCCGCTCCGGAAGCCCCGCCGCCTCCCGCCGCACCCCTCCACGCCGAGCCGGAGCCCGGCGAGTTCACGCGTCTCTTCCAGGCGCCCGTCGAATCCAAGGCTCCCCCGAAACCGCTGCCCGCGCAAGCCGAAAAACCCGCCCCTGCCCCCAGTGCGCCGCCTGCACCGCCGCCGCCCGCCCAGGAAGCCGGCGAATTCACCCGCCTCTTCCAGGCTCCGCTCGAGTCCACCGCCGTCCGGAGTCCCGCCGCCGCTGCTCCGCCCGAAAAGCCGCAGCCCGCTCCCATCCCACCCCCTGCCCCGGCCCCCGAGCCCGAACCCGGCGAGTTCACGCGCCTGTTCCAGGCCCCCGTCCCGTCCAGCACCGGCATCCGCCCCGCACCGGTCCCCCCGCCACCCGTCCAATCCAAGGCCGCCGTTCCGCCGCCGCCGCCCAAACCCGAACCCGAGCCCGGCGAATTCACCAAGCTATTCAAAGCTCCCGCCCCGCCCGCCAAACCCGAGCCCCCGCCGCCCTCCCCCGACGCCACTCGCTTATTTCCCTCCACGCCGCCGCCCCAGCCGCCCGGAGCCATCGCCGTTCCCTCCGTGCCGCGTAGAGTAGCGGTCCAGCGTCCCCCCGGTACCACGCCTCCGCCGCCCACCGATAGCCCGTCCACCTCCGACTCCGGCGAATTCACCAAGCTGTTCCAATCCCCGGCCGCCGGGAAACCGCCCGCCGGCTCACCCCTCGATAAGGCCGCCCCCGGCGAATTCACCCGCATGTTCCAATCCCCGCTAGCCGGCCCCAGCGGACCGCAATATCCCACTGCTCCATCCACCCCGCCGCCCCCCGGCGAGTTCACCCGCATGCTCGATACGCCATTTGCTTCCGCCGGATCCGGCGTCAACCGTCCCGCTCCTCCGCCCCCCTCCCGGCCTGCCCCGCCGCCCTCCTCCGCACCCGGCGATTTCACCCGCATGTTCGGCCCCCAGGGCAGCGCCACCGCTCCCAAAGCCGACGCCACCGGAGCCTTCCGCGCGCCGGCCCCCGCTCCCCCGCCTCCCGCCCCGCCCGCCGAACCTGCCGGACCCGGCGAGTACACCCGCATGTTCTCCGCCCCTCCTCCCCCCGCCCCCCCTGCGCCTGCGCCCGCCGCTAAACCCAAGCCGGCCGCGAAAGCCGCCCCCGCCCCACCCGCCAAAACCTCCTACACCGCCCTCATCATCGTCCTCGGCGTTCTGTTCCTGGTCGCCCTCGCCCTGGTCCTGTTTTTCGCCCTCCGCAAATAACACCGCTTTTCTTAAAAAAGAATTTAGATATTCGTAATACTTTATGTATTGACAATCGTAAACACCCTCGTTACTCTAGAACTCAGTTCATTTACTAAGGAATTTCTGGGCGCCGTCTCAGTAATTCTCCCCTCGCGACTCCGCCGCACCGTCGCCGATTTCACGCCTTTCCTTCGTTTCCCAAAACCTCCGGAATGTGACAAAAATGGCGGTAGCCTGCCCATGAACATGATCGATCGGAAAAGTAAGATGGTGAGCTTCCGGCTGTCGCCCGAAGAATATCGCCAGTTGCGCGACGCCTGCGCCACCCAGGGAGTCCGCAGCGTCTCCGAGTTGGCCCGCGCAGCCATGCAGGGCCTCATCGCGCCGGATGGTCCCGCCGTCCCTCTGCAGACCCAGGTGCAGGAGCTCCGCGACCGCGTCACCCTGCTCTCCGAACAGGTCGATCGTCTGTCCCGCGAATTAGAGCCGCAAATCAGCGCCGCCGCCGGCTGCGACTAACATGAAATTACTTATTAATACCTCGCGCCCTTTGCGAAAACTTGGCGTCCTTAGCGTGAAACTCTTGCTTTTATCCGTAATCGCCTTCGCCCAGCAAAACCGCGTCATCCTCCCCGCCTCGAACGCCGACAACCTGCCGCAGCAGAAGATCGGACCTGACGACCTGATCGGTATCTCCGTCTACGATGCCCCGGAGCTCACCCGCACCGTCCGCGTAGGCGCCGACGGCTCCTTCCGCCTGCCCATGCTCAAGCAGCGGATCAACGCCTCCGGCCTGTTCCCCGCCGACGTCGAAACCGCCATCGCCGAAGCGCTGAAGAAGGAAGACATCTTCGTCGACCCCATCGTCACCGTCTCCGTCGTCGAATACCGCAGCCGCCCCATCAATGTCGCGGGCGCGGTGAAGAAGCCGCTCACTTTCCAGGCCACCGGCACCATCACGCTGCTCGATGCGCTCTCCCGCGCCGAGGGCCTCAGTGAATTCGCCGGCTCCGAAATCCTGGTCTCTCGCTCCCAGGTCGGCGACGCCGGCAATCCCGTAATGCTCACCCGCCGCATCGCCGTAAAAGCTTTAATCGATGGTGCGGACCCGGAACTCAACATTAAGCTCGAGGGCGGGGAAGAGATCCGCGTCCCTGAGGCCGGTCGCGTCTACGTCGTCGGCAATATCAAAAAGCCCGGCGCATTCCCCATCAAGGACACCACGGAAACCACCGTCTTAAAGGCGCTCGCTCTGTCGGAAGGCCTCATGCCCTACGCCACCAAGCAGGCCTACATCTACCGTCAGGAAGGCGGCACCGGCGGCAAGAGCGAAATCCCGATCGAGCTCGAAAAGATCATGCAGCGCAAGTCCGCCGACGTGGCCCTGATGGCCAACGACATCCTGTACATCCCGGACAACAAGAGCCGCCGCAACCTGGCCAGCGCATTAGAGAAAACTCTCCTGGTGGGCGGAGGCCTGGCCGCCGCCTCCATCTACGTGATAGGACGGTAGTCTGTATGTCTGCGCGAGGCGGCCATAGCCGCTGTCGATCAGGTCAAAGATCTGGTTATCTATCTATGCAAAACTGGGGTGAATGCCAGAGGCGCAGCGTAGCGCCGTTTCCGTTAACGGCGTACCATCGAGAGTCCGCGCGAAGTCTTCTACGGTGTCAGTGGAGAGTTTCTGGCCGTCCGGGAAATCGAGGAGGGAAAGTATGCCGTCGTGGTCTACAAGGAGACCACAGCTAACGACGGTTTTGTGATCCCGCTTTCCTTACGAGGCGAATCAAGCAATTGGAGCGACGGAACAGATTATGGCCGCGATGAATCTGCAAGCAATCATGGACTTGGCCCCACAGCTCCTGAAATTGCCATCTCAACGAATCTGGGCCAATTACGACGAAGAGGCGGACGTCTTGTACCTGAACTTCAAGAAACCGAGTCACGCCGACGATGCCGAGTTGACTGAGAACGACGTCTTAATCCGCTATGAGAAGGGCGAAATCGTCGGAGTTACCATCCTCCATGCTGGCCGGCGTTTCCAAGATCCTCTGCCCTCCTAGGGTTCCTTCTTTGGCATGAGTTGAAAGAAATACGCGGACTCGGCTCGATATCTTGCCGATTAGCGTATCCGATCGGTTTAGCGCCTTTAGCGATCCCCGCTTAGCGCCCTTTGCGTGAAATCCGAAAAAATGTCAGAACCAAGACCAGCCCTGTTGCCTCCAGCCCATCAAAACCTGCCGGCCCCCAGCTACTACGTCCAGCCCCCGCAGCCGGAGATGGAGCCCGAACAACAGGGCGTGCCGCTGTCGCACTACATCTGGATCATCCGCCGCCACCTCTGGAAGATCCTCCTGTTCGTCGCCCTCTGCGTCATCGCCACCTTCATCATCTCCTCGCGCCTGACGCCGATCTACGAATCCACCGCCGTCATCGATATCGATCGCCAGGCCCCCTCCGCCATCATCGGCCAGGAATCCAGCCGCGCCGGAGCCCCCAACGACTCCGACCAGTTCCTGGCCACCCAGGTCCGCCTCATCCAGTCCGATGCCGTCCTTCGGCCCGTCGCCCAGAAGTACAACCTCCTGCAGCGCGAAGAGCAGCTCGCCGAGGACAAGCCGGAACTCGCCCAGCGCGCTGCCAACGCGCCCGTGCTGCTGAAGCGCCTCAAAGTCACGCGCCCGCCCAACACCTATCTCTTGCTGATCAGCTACCGTTCCCCCGACCCGCAGCTCGCCGCCGACGTAGCGAATGCCATCGCGTCCTCCTACCTGACGCACACCTACAAGATCCGCACCGTATCGTCCAGCGACCTCTCCGGCTTCATGGAGACGCAGATTGAGGAGCTCCGGGCCAAGATGGAGAAGTCCGGCCAGGCCCTGGGTCAGTTCGAAAAGGAGTTAGGCGTCATCAATCCCGAGGAGAAGACCAACATCCTCTCCGCCCGCCTCCTTCAACTCAACACCGAGTACACCAACGCGCAAGGCGACCGTGTGAAGAAAGAATCCATCTGGAACTCGGTCCGGACTGGATCTCTCGAGTCGGTCCAGGTATCCGGCCAGGCTGAGCAGCTCGTGAAACTGAATGAAAAGCTGAACGAAGCCCGCCAGCGCTTCTCGGAGCTGAAGACCACCTACGGCACGACTCATCCTGAATACCGCAAGGCATCGTCGCAAGTCACGGAACTGACCCGGCAATTCGATGACATGCGCAAGAACATCGCGCAGCGAGTCGAAGTGGACTTCGATCAATCTGTGGGCCGGGAGCGCATGCTGCAGAAGGCAGTGGCGGAGACCAAGGCCGAATTCGACCGCCTGAACGCCCGCTCGTTTGAGTATCAGCAACTGAAGCGGGAAGCAGAAGCCGACAAGAAGCTATATGACGACCTGGTTCGGAAGATCAAGGAAGCCGGCATCAACGCCGGATTCCAGAACAACAACATCCGAATCGCCGACACCGCCCGGCCAGGGCTGAAGCCGGTCTTCCCGAGATTCAAGCTGAACCTGGTGCTTGCATTCTTGTTCTCCAGCATCCTCGCCGTAGGTGCCGCCGTCTTCAGCGACGTTCTCGACACCACGGTCCGCGACCCCGAACAGGTCAGCCGTTTCCTCGGCACGGACGTCATCGGTACACTGCCCGCCGTGAAAAATATGGGGCAAATCAACATGCTCGCGCCTCCGCAGCGCCGATGAAGCTGCCCTCGCGACGACCGCAGCGTCTAACGGAAACGGCTATCACAAGAACGGCTACTACCGCACCATCTCGGGCTATGGAGAAGCGATCCGGACACTCCGGAATACCATCCTGCTCGGCGACTTCGACGCGCACCTCCGGACGATTCTCATCACTAGCGCCGGTCCCGGTGAAGGAAAAACCACCACGGCCGTGAGTCTTGCGATCGCGCACGCCGAACAAGGCAAGAGAACTTTACTCGTCGACGCCGACCTCCGCCGCCCCAGCATCCACCGTAGGCTCGGCTTGTCCGCGGAGATCGGCCTATCGGACGTACTCACCGGCGAAGTGCTCTGGCGAGACACGGTTCTTACTATCGCTGGAAGGCCGCATCTCTCGATCATTCCGGCCGGTCCTCCCTCGCACCG
>CAWKLV010000038.1:0-270847 GCA_963850575.1 uncultured Acidobacteriota bacterium
ATGTATTGCTCAAAGATACTGAATCCGCGCGACGCCATCATCGGATCACTACCACGGCGATTTGCGGGTCCGACCTGCACTTATACGACGGTGACATCCCGACCATGGAAAAGGGCGACATTCTCGGCCATGAAATCATGGGCGAGGTGGTCGAGATTGGCAATGAAAACGGGCTGAAAAAGGGTGATCGCGTAGTTGTGCCGTTTCACGATCGCCTGCGGTGGCTGTTTCTTCTGCAAACGCCAGCTGTGGTCGATGTGCGATAATTCGAATCCGAACGCAGAAGCGCGCAAACGCTATGATGGGATATTCCGGATCGGGGCTGTTCGGCTACTCGCACATATATGGGCGGGTTATGCTGGCGGCCAGGCGCAGTACGCGCGCATCCCTTTCGCCGACGTCGGCCTGTTGAACGTGCCCGACCATCTGGCCGATGAGAACGTACTGTTTCTCTCCGACATCTTTCCCACGGCCTACATGGCCGCTGAGAATGCAATATTCAGCCTGGCGATACGGTCGCCGTCTGGGGTTGCGGCCCGGTGGGCAGTTCGCCATCAGAGCGCCTACATGCTGGGGGCGGAGCGAGTGATCGCGATCGACCGGATTCCCGAGCGCTGGAATGGCGAAGACATCCGGAGCCGAGGTCATCAACTACGAGGAAATGGACGTGGTTGAGAGTTTGAAGCAGATGACCGGCGGCATGGGTCCGGATCTGTATCGATGCGGTCGGGATGGAAGCGCACGGTGCAGCACGGCAACATGTACGACAAGGTAAGCAGGCGTGCGGCTGGAATCGGACCGGCCTATGCACTGCGCCAAGCAATTCAGGCGTGCCGAAAGGCGGAACGGTTTCAATCCAGGCGTCTATGCGGGCTGATTGACAAGATGCCGATGGGTGTCGCCTTTGCAAAGGGCCTGACGTTCAAGATGGGCAGACGCACATACACAGTACATGCGTCCACTTTTGGAGCGCATCGAGAAAGGAGAGATCGATCTGTCGTACGTGATCACGCACCGGGCGGCGCTCGATGACGCTCCTAAGAGGTACCAGATTTCAGGGATAAGCAGGACGAGTGCATAAAAGTCGTGTTGAAGCCTAGTGCCCGCTGCTGTCTCGCCGCTGAGTGTAATCCGTTTGTTTTATTTGGGGCCATTGAGCCCCGCTGGCTCGACGTGTTGTTCGCCAATTGCACGGTAACAAAATGTACTCATTAACCAAAGATCTTGTTTGTTTCTCGCACCTGCGCTGGGCGTTCGTTTATCAGCGTCCGCAGCACCTGATGAGCCGGTTCGCGCGCCACTTGGCGAACGGAGACGGCCGTGTTTATTTCTGGGAAGAGCCCGTCTTCGACCAGGAAGCGCGCCTTGTCGGAACGAGATTTGCGTGCACAGCGGAGTGAGAGTGCTAACCCCGCATCTGCCGGACGGAATCGGCGACGAAGACGCGAACCGAATGCTTCGCGAAATGCTGGACGACATGCTCGAGCGGGAGCAAGTGACGGATTATGCGGCGTGGTATTACACCGCCGATGATGCTCAGTTTCACGCATCACCTGAAGCCTGCACTCACGGTTTACGACTGCATGGACGAACTCACTCTTTTCAAGGGTGCGCCTCCGGCGCTGCGCGAGCGCGAGGAGCCATCTGCTGCATAAAGCCGACATGGTGTTTACCGGCGGCCAGTCGTTGTACGAAGCGAAGAAGACGGCAGCATCCGAATGTGCACCCGTTCCCCAGCAGCGTCGATCTTAGACATTTCCAGCAAGGCCGCGAACGACTTGCCGGATCCGGCCGATCAGGCCGGCATCCCGCATCCCCGGGTCGGTTGGTGCGGTGTTATCGACGAGCGCATGAATCTGGACTTGCTGGCGGGCGTAGCGCAAGCTGCATCCCGAATGGCATTTCGTGATGATCGGCCCCGTGGTCAAGATCGATCCGGCGACATTGCCGGATGCCGCCAACATCCACTATCTCGGCGGGAAGCAATACTCCGAATTGCCGGCGTACATCGGAAACTGGGACGCGGCGATGATGCCGTTCGCCCACAACGATTCGACCCGCTTCATCAGTCCGACAAAGACGCCGGAGTACCTGGCTGCCGGCAAGCCGGTCGTCTCGACGTCGATTCGCGATGTCGTGCGGCCGTACGCCGACAAGGGCTTGGTGCAGATCGGCGATACCGTGCCGGAATTCGCAGCCGGCATTGAGGTCGCGCTTGGCATGAACGGATCGCGGCCCGGATGGTTGATGCAGGTGGACGATCACTTGAAGGATATGTCCTGGGATCACACCTGGTCCCGCATGGCTGCGCTGATGGAAGAGAAGTTGAAGAGCATGCGCACGGCCGGCTCTGAACGTCCCAGCTGTCTACACCAGCCGGGAGCGCGAGCGGGCTACCTACGATTACCTGATCGTCGGCGCGGGATTTGCGGGCAGCGTCATCGCCGAACAGATGGCTCGCAACTTCGGCAAGCGTGTTCTGTTGATCGATCGCCGCAATCACATCGGCGGCAATGCCTACGATCATTACAACGAGCACGGCGTCCTCATTCACCGCTACGGCCCGCACATCTTTCACACCAATTCGACGGGAAGTGTTCGAGTACCTGTCTCGTTTTACCGAGTGGCGTCCGTACGAGCATCGCGTGCTGGCGAATGTCGATCAGAAACTGGTGCCGATTCCGATCAATCTGGACACGGTGAATACAGCTTATGGATCTGCAGCTGACCTCCGGTGAGCTGGAAGGGTTTCTTTGAGAGCATCGCGGAGAAGCGGGATCCCATCCGGACGTCGGAAGACGTCGTGGTATCGCGCGTTGGCCGCGAGCTCTACGAGAAGATGTTCCGCGGCTATACGCGCAAGCAGTGGGCGCTGGATCCTTCTGAACTGGACGCGCAGGTGACGGCCCGCATTCCGGTACGCACGAATCGCGACGACCGGTACTTTACCGATACATTCCAGTCGATGCCGCTGCACGGCTACACGCGGATGTTCGAGAACATGCTGGATCATCCCAACATTCACATCATGGTGAATGCGGATTATCGCGAGGTTCGCGATGCGGTGTCTTGCCGCGAGATCGTGTTTACGGGTCCGGTAGACGAGTTCTTCAACTATCGATTCGGAAAGCTGCCGTACCGGTCACTGCAGTTCAAGCATGAGACGCTGGAGCGCGAGTGGTTTCAGACGGCGCCTGTGGTGAACTACCCCAACGAGGCGGTGCCCTATACGCGCATCACCGAATTCAAATATCTCACCGGCCAACAACACTCGAAGACCAGCGTAGTTTACGAGTATCCCAAGGCCGAAGGCGACCCGTATTATCCGGTGCCCAGGCCCGAGAACGCCGCGCTATACAAGAAGTATCAGGAGCTGGCGGAGGCCACCACCGGGGTGCATTTCGTCGGCAGGCTGGCAACTTACAAGTACTACAACATGGATCAGATCGTCGCGCAGGCGCTGGCCACAGTAGGCAAGATCATGGGCGCACGCCGTGCGGAGTTGATCCGTCCACAGATCGAATTGAAGCCGGCGCTGACGGCGTAGCAGGAGCCATATGACAGATTCCGATAAGCGGCTGGCGTTAGCGAGCGCAGTGGGCGCGGCTGCGGCGGGGCTGGCGGCATGGCAGCTGTTCTCGCGGCGGCAAGCGGATCTCAAGGGCCAGGTGGTGGTGATCACCGGAGGGTCTCGCGGTCTCGGTTTGCAGTTGGCCTATGAGTTCGCCAAGCTGGGGTGCCGCCTGGCCCTGTGCGCCCGGAGCGGCGAAGAACTCGACATCGCCCGCAAGGAGCTGGAACATCGCGGTGCGGAGGTTTTCACGGCCGAGTGCGATGTTAGCAGCCGCAAGCAGGTGGACCGGTTCATCGATGGTGTAGTCTCCCGATTCGGCCGCGTAGACGTCCTGGTGGCGAACGCGGGAATCATTCAAGTCGGCCCCATCGAATCGATGGAGATCGAAGATTTCGAACAGGCCATGAATGTGATGTTCTGGGGTGTGCTGTACCCGATATGGGCCGTCATGCCGCACATGTTGAAGCGCAAGCGCGGACGCATCGTAACCATCACCTCGATCGGCGGCAAGGTCAGTGTGCCGCACCTGGTGCCCTACAGTTGCGCTAAGTTTGCCGCCGTAGCGTTATCGGAAGGACTCAGAACGGAACTGCGCTCCAAAGGCATACAAGTGCTCACCGTCGTGCCGGGCCTGATGCGAACGGGGTCGTTCCTCAACGCCCTGTTTAAAGGGCAGCAGAAGGACGAGTTCCGCTGGTTCGGGCTGGGCGCGACTCTGCCCGGCGTGTCCATGGATGTGGAACGCGCGTCCTCCCAGATCGTCTCCGCGCTGCGTGAAGGGCGATCTGAAACTGTGTTGAGCGCACCGGCGCAGGTGGCTGCTCGCGTTCACGGAGCGTTCCCGGAACTCACAAACGCGGTTCTGGGGCTGGTGAACGACATGGTGCTGCCTTCCGGTAAGGACGGGTCCAAGAAGTCGATCACTGGTCACGAAGCCGACCAAAAACTGGACTTCGCCCTTATTCCGCGTGCTGACTACGCTAGGCCGTGCCGCTGCCAACCGATTGAATGAAACCGTGGCGGCTCGCTAAGCCGCTCTATTATTTTTCTCCAAGGACTAAGCACCCCGCTACAATCGAGGCAATGTCGCTTGTTGTTGTCGGGTCAGTCGCGTACGATTGCGTGGAGACGCCGCATGGCCGTCGCGATCGCATGCTCGGAGGCTCTTGCACGTATATCGCCTTGTCGGCCAGCTATTTCACCGACGCTCACATTGTCGCCGTGGTGGGCGATGACTTCGACCCGGACGACGAGGATCTCCTCGCCAGCCGTGGCATTAATCTGGATGGCCTGGAGCGCGTGCAGGGCAAGACCTTTTTTTGGTCTGGAGTTTACTCCGAGGATATGAATGACCGCACGACGCTGCGCACCGATTTGAATGTCTTCGCCGATTTTCAACCTAAAGTGCCGGAAGAATACCGGTCTTTACCCTATCTGCTGCTCGGCAATATCCAACCGGCGCTGCAGCACAGCGTGCGGCGGCAGATGAATGGGCTGCGCCTTGTCGGCGGAGACACGATGAACTACTGGATCACGGGATTCCGCGAGGAACTGCTCGAGACCCTACGCGACTGGGACTTTCTGCTGATTAACGATAGCGAAGCGCGGCAGTTGTCTGGTGAGCAGAATTTGCGCCGGGCCGCCGAGGCGATACTGGACATGGGTCCCAACACGGTGGTGATCAAACGCGGCGAGCATGGCGCTATTCTATTCCGCAAGGACTCCCATTTCATGGTCCCGGGATATTTGCTGGACGATGTATTCGATCCAACGGGCGCAGGGGATTGTTTCGCGGGCGGATTCATCGGATATCTGGCGCAGTGCGGCTTCGATCTGAAGAACCATCACATCGATGCGAAGCACCTGCATCGCGCGGTGATCTACGGCTCTGTGATGGGCAGTTTCTGCTGCGAACAATTTGGGGTGGATCGCTTCCGCACGTTGACTCGCAATGAAGTGGATGCCCGATTCCAGGAATTCCGCCGCTTCACCGAGTTTTGAGGCGGTGCGACGGCTGGAGCTCCCCCTCGTAGTTCTTGGCGCGGCGGCACTCAGCATCCTCGCCGTCGCGTGGTTCTTTACCCAGGGCTACACGTTGTACTTCGGCGACGCCGAGTCACATCTGAACATCGCGCGACGCATTATTGATTCACGAACGCCCGGAGTGGACCAGTTCGGCACCGGTTGGCTGCCGTTGTTGCATGCTCTGCTGTTGCCGTTCGTGGCCAACGAGAGCTGGTGGCGCTCCGGTCTCGCGGGGGCCTTCGCACCGGCTTGTGCATTCGTGGGGGCTTGCACGCTGCTGTACGCGGGAGTCCGCCAGGTTTTCCCAGGGTCCTCCATGGCGGCCATGACGGCGGTCGCGGTGTTCGCGTTGAATCCGAACATCCTCTACTTGCAATCGATCCCGATGACGGAATCCGTATTCTTCGCGGCGCTGATCGGATTGCTGTGTACTACCGTCTGGTTCCATCAGACGGGGTCGGTGGCCGCCGTATTCGCCGCGGCCGTGTTCTCGAACGCAGCATCCCTGACCAGGTACGATGGCTGGTTCCTGATCCCGTTCGCGACTCTGTTCTTCTTTCTCTCGGGCGGCCGCCGGAGATGGTGGGCGGGCTTGTTGTTCGGCACCATGGCTGCGCTGACGCCGCTGGGCTGGCTGGCCTATAACTGGTGGTTCTACCGCAATCCCCTCGAGTTTTACAACGGCGAGTGGTCCACCAAGGGGATCTACGAACGCGCGTTGAAGGAGGGCATGGCGCGGCAGCCTGGCGATCACAACTGGTCGAAAGCGGTCGAGTACTTCTGGGCTGCCGCGACCCTGACTGCCGGGGCGCCGCTCGCGTGGATAGGCTTGATCGGGAGCGCGGCAGCGGTTTGGCGGCGAGTATGGTGGCCGGTGGTGCTGTTGGCATTGACCCCGGTATTCTACGTGTGCAGCATGTACTCTTCAGGCGCCCAGATCTTTGTGCCGCAATTGTGGCCGAATTCGTACTACAACACTCGCTACGGCACGGCCATGATGCCGCTGTTGGCACTCGGGGCAGCGGCGCTCGTTACGGTCGCGCCCGGACGAATCCGGGTAGCCGCGGCTGGGCTTATCATCGTTTCGTCGATAGCGCCGTGGCTCCTCCATCCGCAGCGGGAGAGCTGGGCCTGCTGGATGGAATCCAAGAAAAACTCCGACGCACGGCGCGCTTGGACGGCGGCCGCGGCCGGCTACTTTCAACGTAACTACAAATCCGGCGATGGCGTGTTCACGCAGTTCGGCGATTGGACTGGTATCTACCGTACTGCGGGCATCCCGTTACGGGAGACGCTGCATGAGGGGAACAACCCGCAGTGGATGGCAGCCGGGCGGCGGCCGGACCTGTTTCTGAAAGAGGAGTGGGCCGTTTCATTTTCGGGTGGCGAGGTGGCGAGGGCCATCCAACTGGCAAATCGCGAAACATCACGCTACGCGCTCGTACAACGAGTGGTTGTACCGGGGGTCGAGGTCGTAGAGATTTACCGGCGATCCGGCGGCGATGCCGCTCTAACCCGGCTTTGCAACCTGGGTATTGTCACGGGGCCGTGCGAGCCGGGTTCACGCGACAGACGATGAAAACCATTCCGTTCACAAAAGCGCACGGAGCGAAGAACGACTTCCTTCTAACGTGGGCTGCCGACGCCCCGGACACGGATCGTGACGAGATCGCCCGCCTAATCTGCGATCGCCACACGGGCGTCGGCGCCGACGGCTGGATGCTGATTCAGCCCGTTTCGCATGGCCCCGAACACGCTAGCATCCAGTTGTACAACTCCGATGGCAGCACGTCCGAGATCTCTGGTAACGGTACGCGATGCGTGGCGGCCTGGTTGGTGCACTCGGGTTTGGTTAGCGGCGGCGAAGTCCGTATTCAGACTGGCGCCGGACTCAAGACACTGCGCTTCATTGGCGTTGATGATTTGACCTATCAGTTCGAAATGGACATGGGCCGTCCGGCTTATAATGAAAAGGTTCGTCAATCTTTCAGTGCCGGGGCCGATAAGCTCGACGTAACGATTCTGGACGTCGGCAATCCTCAATGTGTCGTTTTTGTGGAGAATTTTACCCTGGACTGGCGTCAGTTGGGCGCTCTTATCGAGCGGCATCCGGAGTTTCCGAATCGAACGAACGTGTCCTTTGTCCGCAGCCTGGATCGTCATTCCATTGAGGTGCGATTTTGGGAGCGCGGCGCCGGGGAAACGATGAGCTCAGGGACAGGTTCAACCGGAGCGGCCTTCGCGGCCATTCTGCGCGACCTTGTGGAAAGCCCGGTTCGCGTTGTGACCGCGGCCGGTGAGTTGAATTTTCGCGTCGATGATCGTACCGCATACTTGAGCGGCCCAGCGGAACTGATTGCCAAGGGCGAGTATTTTGTGAGGCGGTGAGCAATATGAAAACGGTTCCTTTGACGGCGGTCTCGGCGGCGGAGATGCTGCGCGAGAAGATCTTGAATAGGACGGCCCGCGTCGGCGTGGTCGGACTGGGGTACGTCGGCCTGCCACTCTCGGTGGAGTTCACGCGGGCGGGTTTTAAGGTCACCGGCATTGATGTGCTGGAACATAAGGTCACTCAACTCAACGCGGGCATCTCCTATGTGCAGGATGTTCCGACTGAGGTGTTCCGGCGGTACGTGGAGAATGGGACGTTCTCCGCCACCACTGACTTCTCTGTAATCGCCGAGCTCGATACGGTGAACATCGCCGTGCCGACTCCACTTCGCAAGACCAAGGATCCGGACATGAGCTACGTCGTGTCGGCGGCCCAGGAAATTGCCAAGTACGCGCATCCCGGTCTGCTGGTGATTCTGGAATCCACCACCTATCCGGGCACTACGGATGAACTGCTACTGCCCATGCTCGAAAAGAGCGGGCTGAAGGTGGGCCACGATTTATTCCTGTGCTTCTCCCCGGAGCGCGTGGACCCGGGCAACCCCAAATTCCATACGATTAATATTCCCAAAGTGGTGGGCGGCATCACACCTGCCTGCACGGAGCTGGGCGCCCTGCTCTACTCCCAGGCACTGGAAACTGTCGTGCCGGTATCCAGCACCTCCGTCGCGGAAATGGTCAAGCTGCTCGAGAACACGTTTCGCATGATCAACATCGGCCTGGTGAATGAGATGGCCTTGATGTGCGATCGTATGGGCATCAATGTTTGGGAAGTGATCGACGCGGCCGCGACGAAGCCCTTCGGGTTCATGCCGTTTTATCCCGGACCCGGACTCGGCGGGCATTGCATTCCAATCGACCCGTTCTATCTCTCGTGGAAGACCAAGCAGGCCGGTATCGAAGCCCGCTTCATCGAGCTCGCGGGATATATCAACGGCTCCATGCCGCACTTCGTGGTCGATAAGGTGCAAAACGCGCTGAACGAACACACGAAGCCGCTGAAGGGGTCACATGTCCATATCGCGGGCGTGGCTTATAAGCGGAACATCGACGATGTTCGCGAATCCCCGGCTCTCGACGTCATACTGCTGCTGGAGAAGCGCGGCGCGCGCGTGACCTACAGCGATCCGTTCGTGCCGGTCTTGAAGCTCGACGATCATCAGCTGGCAGCCGAAGATCTGAATGCTGCAGCCGCCGTTGCCGATTGCGTGGTGATCATCACCGATCACGCGGCGTTCGACTGCAAAGCGCTGCTGGATTCCTCGAAGTTGATCGTGGATACACGGAACGCTCTGAAAGGTCTCAAGTCCGAGAAGATTGTCAGGCTTTAGCCGATTCTGCGAACTGCGGCTACCGAGATTTCGGAGCCGCAGGATTGTAGCCGAAATCCCACACCTGGATCTTGAGATCGCCGTCGGTTGCGGGGGTGTACTCGACTACTGCATACTCGCCCGGCGTCAAAGGCTTCATTGGCCAGATCTTGTATAGTCCTTCGCCAGCCTGATGACGGAACACCTGCACCTCGTCCTGCTGCTCCACAACTTCCTTGGTCACTGGGATGATGTCAAACCGCTCCACCACCCGATCCCCCTTCTGCTCTCCAAGGCGGATGATGCCGAAGCGCTCTTCGGCCGAGAGCCGGATATAGAACTCCGGCTTGGCGTTAGCGACGACGTTCGGTGAGTGCTCCCCTTGGATCTCCAGCGTACCTTTTCCGGCTACGATCGGGATCGGCGTAATCACTTTAAGGATGGAACGCTTCCTGGTCTGGCCCACGATCTTGGTCTCGGCTGGCTTGATGGTTTTCAATTCTTCGCCAGCCACTAAGTACACGCCAGGTTCTACCGGAACGCGCTCCAGCTCTTTTCGCGCGTCGCGTTCGGCTTTCTCTTCGGATGCCAACGCAGCTGCTTCTTCTCTTACCGATTCCTCGCGGCGCTTCATCTCGGATTCGGTCTTTTTGAGGTCCACCAGATCAAGAGGGATCTCCTCCCAATCGCCGCGTTCGACTGTATAATAACGAACGCGGTCCGCCAGCACCTTGTACTCGCGGACGGTTTGATACTCGCCGTCCTTCAAGTACAGCCGGATCGTGGCGGCGTTGGCGAGAAGCGCGGTGAGCAGAAAGAAAGTAAGATTCCGAAACATACTTGCAATCAGCCAAGCTAGAACACAACGAGATCGCGCGCGTGGTCGGCCTGGACATGTTCGCAGTCAACCGGAGTAACGCTTCCCGCCTTAAGCTCCCATACCTGTGACATGTCCCTGTGGTCCTGGGGCGGGTGGATTTGGTCCGTCCCGCACGGCCAGCGGACACCTTCGCGCGGCCACTTGTCAAAACCCGACTCGAGGAACTTAGTGCGAAAGCGATTAGCCAGGACATCGTTAGCGGGCACTCCGCCCACTGATTTTCGTCCCAAGCCGACAACCTCGGTTGGCTCGAGCAGCGATCGCCAGGCATCCTGCGGCGACGGCGCAGTCAGCAATGCGCCCGCGACTGATTCCGTGATGAACTTCCGGCGATTCGAATGCATTTCCATTCTCTACTGAATATTCACGGTGACGATGTTTGAGACTTGCCCGTCAACGGTAAGGATCACGTTAGACTCACCACTCCCGCGCAACCCGAGGGGCAAAGATACGTTCACCTGATCCAAGCCCGGAAATTGAGACTGAGAACCTGAAAACAACACCGGCACTGACATCCCATGTATGGTGACGGTCACATTCGCGGGCGAGTTTCGATTGCGTATACCCGTACCGTACAGAGTCAGATAGACAGGAGCGTCCAAACCTACGTCGATCGGCACGGAGACGCACGCCGTCCCTTGGTTGTTGCATTGAAATACCGCAACGGGACCCCGCAGTTGCGGATTCGCCGCCTGCACACGGATCGCGGTCGCAGCCGCGACACCGGAGCCGCTTCCATTCATGCTGAACAGTGCCGGCGCGACGGTCTGGACCAGTCCAGTCAGTGCCTGTGGCTGCGTGACGCCAGCCGTCGTGATCAAGAACTGCGCCTGGCCTGCGGCAACTCCCGCCGGCAGAATCAGGTTGATTTGAGTTGGCGAAATGTAAAGCAGCGCGGCATCCCAGTCCACTCCCTTACTGTCGTGCACCTTCACGGTGACGCCGCCGAGAGAAATGGGTAACGGCAGCGGGCCAGCTTGCGCCGTAGTTGTGGCGAAGCCTGTGCCGAACAACGAGACGATGGAATCCGGCGCTACTGCCGCAGTACCGGCCGCGGCAGAGCGAACGCTGCTGCCAGAGGCAAGACCGTAGTAACGCGCCATCCAGTACGGCAGGAGATAATCGATGCCGGCCGATTCGATGATGCCGGAACCACCGCCGGCCAGTTGGAAAGGATTGCGCTGCCACAGGAAGTCAGTAGGTGGACGGAGCGCAACCGGAACAGGATCGCAGGCCTGGCTACCACAAACCGGAACTGCTCCGTGCAGGTCAACAGATCTGTCGCGGCGCGAGCGTAGTAGCCACTGTTGGAGCAGGGTCAGCGTCTCGGCGTCTCTGGCCGCATCGGCGCCATTCAGCGCGCGATCGATCATATTGAAGAATGCATTCTGATGACCGGCGGTATGATTGCGAAGGATGTCGTAGCCAAGTTTGTAAGTGGATTTGGCGGAATTGTTGCTCTCCAGGCGAATGAGATTGTAGAAGTTTATGTAGTCGAGGTTGAATTTGAAGTACGACTGGTCATCCAACACTTCGACGGTAACCGGGATGGTGACCTCCGCAGTCCGTAGAAGGCGATGAACTTCATAAGTGGTGGCGAAATGATCGGGATTTACATGCCGCGCAAGTTGCAGAAAACTGAGTATCTGGTCGCCGCGCAGGACGAAGCTGGTGCTGACATTACCGTTCGGCATCATGACGGTCCAGCCGTGCCCGCTCAGGAAGTCGACCAGGCGAGTTACCAGATCGCTGATTGTCGTCCGCACCGCGGCGTCATCCACCATGTCGTAGGCAACGCCGAGCCCAAACATCACGCCTGAATATTGATCCCGCGAGGTATTGCCGACCCACACTTTCCCTGCGGAATTATTCGTAAAGGTACCATTCTTGATTTCTTCGCTCTCGATTCCCGCTGCAAAAGGCGAGTTGGCGGGAACCGCGCATCGGGCGAGAAGATTGGTAGCGGTCACGTCCAGCAGCGATTGGAGGGCAGAAGTTGCCTTCTTGACGTTGTCGAGCGAGTCTGCGGCGCGGGTGACATTGTACCGGAAGGCCTCGGCCGCAAGATAGTGGCCGGTCCAGAGCGCGGAATCTCCGCAGCGGGTATAACCGATAATCTGGTTACTGTCCGCCGCCGCGAAGATCGGATCCAGGATGGTCGCAAACGGCGTGTGACGGCTCTGAATCGCGGCCGTTATGGCGAGAGCATCCGCTTCGGCAGCGTAGGTTTGCGCCGATCCGAGTGCGAACGCCAGACAGACGACAGCACACAACAACCTGCAGGTCCGCAGGGACAACATCATGAACCTCTGGCTTCTATTATGACGCTGCAAAGCTATGCGATCTTAAAACGCATGAGAGACGCACGTCCGCCCCCAGGCCTATCGCGAGGGTGCGGGCGCAGCCGGCAGCATATTCCGGATCGCCGCAATGCGCCATCCGTCCGGCTCACGCTGGACCAGCAGTGAGGTCCACATTCTCCGGCTCTGGCCGCCCGCTAGTCCACTTATTTCATAACGGCCGTCCGCAATCGCGACGCCGGACCCGATGAACCGGATGGACTCGAGCTGGATCGTCCGCTTCCCCGCCTCCCTTTGAGAACTCGCCATGGTGCCTTTAACGACCTCGGCCCGTCCCTTCCGCCACTCGCCGGATGAAACGAGTTGGTCGGCGTCAAGGGTGAACAGGGCCTCAATCGCCTTCGGGTCCTTCTGGTCGCGGGCGTCCACATACCTCTTTACGACGTCCCGAATCGCCCCGTCTTCGCCCGGGCTCTGCGCGAACAACGATACGGCCAAGAGTAGCCAGGTGTGCCTCATGGGAGTTAGTCTACAGCGGATCGTCGACCGTTGTTACAGTATTAACGCATGGACTTGGTGGACATCACTCGCGACTCTGGGAAGCGGGATCCGCATCGGATTCTCGAATGTGGGGACATCCTGTTTTTCCCAACTGAGGCATCGGGTCTGAGCGAATCCGAGAAGGACTTTCTGCGTGGCATTCACCTGCGCGGCGGCAAGCTGCATAAGAATGTGGCGTATAAGCCGGCCCAAGATCGCGTATCCGGGTTCGAAGCGAGCAGCGCTGAGCTGGTTTCCAAGCTCCGCTCCGTCATGCGGGCCTATTCGAATTGGGCTGTGGAGTTTACCGGGCGAGTGCTACCGGGGTATAAACCGGGCTGGAAACTGGATTACGCCAGCTTCCGTCCCGAAGAAGAAGAAGGGCGGGACCTTCCGTGGAAGAAGCGGAACGATCTGCTGCATGTGGATGCGTTCCCGTCGCGGCCGACCCACGGCGATCTCATTCTTCGTGTCTTTACCAATATCAATCCGCAAAAGCCGCGTCTCTGGCGCACCTCCGATCCGTTCCAGCAGCTTGCGCCGCGATATGCGAACGATGCGGGATTGACCCATCTGGCCCGCGGGGCCGGGTCGAGGCTTGAGCAGGCGCGCCGCGGAATCACGCGAGGGCTAAAATATCTGGGTGTGCCGCTGGTCGACCGTTCACCCTACGATCGCTTCATGCTGGGCTTTCACGACTACATGAAGGCCAACTCCGATTACCAGCAGAACTGCGCCAAGTACAATTTCGAGCTGCCGCCAGGCTCTACCTGGATGGTGTTCACCGACATCGTTCCTCATGCGGTGCTCTCCGGGCAGTTCGCTCTAGAACAGACTTTTATCATCTCGCGATCCAGTCTCTCGGATCCGGCCCTGGCTCCGGCGTCGATTCTCGAACGCCTGAGCCAGACAACGCTTACCGCTTAGCGGATTACGCTTTGGTACCGTCCGAACCGCGAGGAGCGTTCTTGTGGAATCTCTGGGTCCTCTGCGCCAACAGGCCCAACGCCGCCAATCCTGCGCCCATCAGGCCTACGGAAGCGGGTTCCGGAGCCTGGGTTGCTCCTGGATCTGATGCGACAAACGACAGGTTGTCGGCGTAGCCGTCATTCTGCGCGCCGTCGATGCCGTTCAAGGTCAGCCGGAAGTCGATTTGACGTGTTCCCGCCGGAATGAACCCGGTCGTGCTCCGGAACAGCAGTCCCGTGTAGGGTAGTCCACTCTGATTCATGCGGTCGGCCAGCAGAACTGGGCCGATGCTGGTTGATCCGTTCCCAGGTAGAAAAATTGCGTCTAGGATCGCGTTGTCACGCTGGTCCAAATAGCCTCCGAGATACCCGCTCAACGTGAAGGGTACCTTACCGGTGTCGATGATCGACGCAGCGTTCGAAACGTCGAGGACTTGGTTGCCCACGGCCATCGAGATGGCGGCCTCCGAGAGGGTCGGTCCGCCCGCGAACAGGTTCGCCCCGCGATCCGCTGGCCCGGGGTCGCTGAGCGTAGGCAGCCCTGGCAGGCAGGCTGGTCCCGAGCAAGATGGCCGGTACTGGACAGCAGTAAAACCTCCAGTTCCGACCCATCCAGGGACCGGTAGTACCGTATTGTTGACAGGAGCGCCGGTTCCGACTTCGGCTCCAGGGTTGGAGATCAGATTAGTGCCGAAAATTAGAGCCGCGTCGACGCGACCGGAGAAGCAAAGAACCAGACCGATGACCGGTAGACAAGCCAATGTAGATGTGCTTTTTCCCAAAATTGTGTCCCCTCGAAATTCGATACTACGGTTCGGGGATTTGGGAAGCGATAGTAGTAAGATCCCAGTGGTACTGGGCCGTACGGGGTAGGCGTCGTCCTACCCTTCTTGTATCAGCTCGTCGACTTCCGGCCCGATTACCACTGCACTGGCGTGCCGGCCTCCAAGGTCCAAACTTCAGTGTCGGGCATATCCTTTTTCAGTAAAGCGGCTAATTGCTCCGGTGTGCCCGTGAGTGCGGGGAAGGTGCCGAAGTGCATGGGGACGATGCGCTTCACGTTCAGTAGCTTGGCCGCCATCGAGGCTTCGTGCGGGCTCATCGTGAACAAGTCGCCAATCGGCAGAAATGCGAGCTCGGGGCGATACAGCTCACGAATCAATTCCATATCTGTGAACACGTTGGTGTCGCCGGCGAAGTACAAACAACGATTGTCTGGAAATCGCAGAATGTATCCGGCGGCCTCGCCGCCATAGATGATCTGATCGCCGTCGACAATGCCGCAGCTGTGAATCGCGTGGACCATCGTGGCTTTTACCGGACCCACCATTTGCGACCCTCCCTTATTCATTGGACTTGTGTTCTCGACGCCCTTGGATTCCAGCCACTTCGCCGTCTCAAAGATCGCGACAATTTGCGGCCTGAATTTCTTGGCGAGCGGGATGGCATCGTGGATGTGATCGAAATGACCGTGAGAAATAATCAGAACATCCAAGCGGTCGATCTTATGTTTTTTCGGGTATGCCGGATTGCCTTCGATCCAGGGATCCAGAATCATTACCTCGCCTGATCCGAGCCGTAGTTGAACGGTGGCATGACCGAGCCACGTGATTTCGAGCATGCGTCGAAAGTCCTCCCGAGTCCTAGGGTGGCACAGATCATTGAAAGTTTATCGCTCCGATTTGGAGCCCATCGCCCAATTTCGCGAATCCTGGGATGGTTACGGGCAGGTGGCCGGTAATGGGTACGTCACCAAACAACGCCTTTGCGGCCGAAACTTCGGATGGCGGTACTGTGGAGAAAGTCGCCACATATGCAGCGGCCTTCGGAAAAGCCCGCAATAAGTAAGGGTTCCCGAACGAAACCAGGATGACCGGGGCAGGAGCTTCGGTGAGCGATGTTACGAACTCCGCCAAGGTACCCGGTAAGGCCACATTGCCGCGATACGCGCCGGCCGTAACGTAAGCCGCAACGACGACCGCCTCGCAACCGGCCGCTGCTTGAATGCTGTCTTTCAACGCGGCATCCGGGGAGGTCGGGTCAAGAACCAGGACCTTCATCTGCTGCGACCTCTTCCGGACTTCCAATAAGAGCTGCCGGCCTTGCTGCGAATAGCGGCTTTCCAGTAGCACGAACAGGCAGGACCGGTCGGGAGAGCGCAAGGGAACCCGGTCGCCCTCATTCCGCACCAGCGTAACCGCGCGATCGGCGACCTGCTGGGCGCGGGCCTCCGTCTCCGGATCTTCGAAAACGTCGCTGATCGTGTCGATATTGACGAGGCGGTTGCGGGCAAGACCCAGCCGAGCCTTCGCGGTCAGCACTCGGGCGACACTCTGGTCCAAACGCTTTCGCGCGATCCGGCCCTCGTTGACCGCCTGCACCACAGCGCGGATCGCCTGATCGGCATCCTTCGGCATCAGCAAGACGTCAGCACCGGCCTCGAGCGCCCGCACGCTGGCTTCGCCGGCCGAGTACTGCTTAGCCAGTGCCTGCATGTCCATCGCGTCGGTGACAATCAATCCCTTGAAGCCCATCTGTTCACGCAAGACACCGGTGAGTACGCTGGAGGAGATGGTAGCCGGTATATCCCGTTGCTCAATCGCCGGAAGAGCTATGTGCGCGGTCATTACGGCATCCACGCCGCGGCTGATTGCGGCTCGAAATGGAACGAACTCGACCGCGTTCAGCCGCTCCCTGGTCACCTCCAACTTGGCGAGGCCGAGATGCGTATCGATGGCGGTATCGCCGTGACCGGGAAAATGTTTCGCCGTCACCAACACGCGATTTTTGGGATCGGATTGTGCGCCTTCGATAAAGGCGGTGACGTGGCGCGCAACGTCCTGGGGATCCTCGCCGTAGGAGCGGATGTTGATGATTGGATTCTCGGGGTTGTTGTTGACGTCCGAATCCGGGGCAAACACCCAATGCACGCCGAGTGCACGAGCTTCGCGGGCCGTCTGCGCGCCCTCAAACTTCGAGCCTTCATAATCTCGCGCTGCGCCGAAGGCCATGTCATGAGGGAACTTCGTTGTGTTTGCGACCCGCATCGACGCGCCTCGCTCGAAGTCTGCTGACACAATCAAGGGAAGGCGCGCGAAGCGCTGCATTTTGTTGAGGAACACAGCCATCGCGTAGGGGTCTGCATTGCGAACGTTGCCATTGACCACACGATTGACGACGATGAGCCCTCCGATATGGAGGTCGGCTACCCAGTGGCGGAACTTTTTGAAATCTTGAGAGCGTGTGCTTGGGTTTTCACCGAAGCAGGGCATCGAAATCAACTGCGCCACCTTATCGCGCAATGTCATGCTCCGCATCCATTGCCGGACGACGCCCGCCTGGCGATCGGGCGTGCTTCGCGGAGCCCCTGAGGGCTCCGAGAGACACGGAAGAACAAACAGTACAAGCATCGCGAAGGCCAAGTTAATGCGCATGCCTTCTCAATGTAGCGCGAGCATAGCGGCAGAAGCCGCGGTTATACCGTGCTACGACGCGCCTGTAACGGACGATTGACGATGGTGGACTGAAGCCGGACTGGCTTCTTTGGCGGCCGCAGGGCCAACAGCCGTGTGACGGCGCGGGTTAGCGCTACCACTTCGTGGCTGTTCTTCTGAATCACGGAGTTCGCACCCGTGTTGGTCTCGTTCAGGCCGAGCGCCTCTGTGAAACCGGAAATGAGAATAATAGGAATGTTCGGTTTACGCTCGCGAACGCGAGCGATCAATTCGATGCCATCCAACTTAGGCATCTTATAGTCCGTAATAATCAGATCAAAAGCCTGCGTACAGAATGCCTCGAAGGCGGCAATGCTGCAGCCAACAGCAGTTACCTCACATCCGAGTTCTTCCAGGACGACTTTTCGTGCACGTAAGCCCATTTGGTTGCCGTCGACCAAGAGAATGCGTTCGGGCATAGTGCGTTTGCAGACTGAAAACGTTGACATGTGAATCGCGAAGGACATGGCGAAATTATCAAGGACATTCATCCTGTGTCAACGCGTTTGTAACGAATTGCAAATGCGAGAACATTCAGGTCTTGACTTTTTCGTTCTCATGGTCAGGGTGGACTGGCGGCGGCTTTCGAGAGTGGCGCAGCGGCGCGGGAGCCTGTAGGTTGAAATTATGACCATCGCAACAGTCAATCCGGCGACAGGTGAAGTGGTGAAAGAGTTCGCTGCGCTCTCCGCTGAGGAACTCGAGCGAAGAATCGAGCGCTCCGCCATTGCCTTTCGTGCGTATCGCTGCACCAGCCGATCGCAGCGCGCGGCATGGCTCAATCGCGCCGCTGACATTCTTGAAGGTGAGAAGCACCGGCTTGCTGAATTGATGACGACTGAAATGGGGAAGCCGGTGCGAGCCGCGGTGGACGAAGCCGCCAAGTGTGCAACAGCGTGCCGCTATTACGCCGATCACGGCGAAGAGCTGCTTTGCGATCGTGAGGTAAGGACCAACGCCAATTGCAGCCTCGTGCGGTTTCAACCTGTAGGACCCGTGTTGGCCATCATGCCTTGGAACTTCCCATTTTGGCAGGCTTGGCGTTTCATCGCGCCGGCTCTCATGGCGGGCAATACCGGCCTGCTGAAACATGCCTCCAATGTGCCGCAATGCGCATTGGCCATTGAGGACATCGTGCGCCGCGCAGGATTTCCGGAGGATGTCTTTCAGACCTTATTGATCGGCTCCAGTCAGGTGGAGCGGGTATTGGAAGACGACAGAGTTGCCGCGGCAACACTCACGGGCAGCGAAGCGGCGGGTAGCAAGGTCGCAAGCACTTGCGGCAAAGTGATTAAGAAAGCCGTACTCGAACTCGGGGGAAGCGATCCCTTCATTGTGATGCCCTCCGCGGATCTGGATGACGCCGTAAAAACGGCCGTTCGTGCGCGGACGATCAATAACGGACAGTCATGCATCGCCGCGAAGCGGTTCATCATCGCGGATGCGATCTACGGAGAATTCGAACGACGTTTCGTCGACGGCATGCGTAATCTAATCGTCGGCGACCCGATGGATGCCTCGACGGAGGTCGGACCGCTGGCTACCAAGCAGATCGTTCGAGATCTTGAAGACCAGATCGCGCGCGCAGTTTCGTCAGGCGCCAAAATTCTCACGGGCGGCAGGAGAATTGTCGGACGCGGCTACTATTTTGAGCCGACAGTGTTGACCGGTTTACCTCGGACTGCGCCGGTGTACCGCGAAGAAATGTTCGGACCCGTAGCGACCCTGTTCCGGTTTCGAGATATCGGCGAGGCCATCGCGACGGCGAACGATACGTCGTTCGGATTGGGCTCCAGCGCATGGACTAATGACGCAGCGGAGCGGGATCGTTTTGTGAACGAGCTTGAGGCGGGCATGGTGTTCATTAATGCCATGGTGGCGTCGGATGCGCGATTGCCTTTCGGTGGCGTGAAGCGGTCCGGATATGGCAGGGAATTGGGCGAGTTCGGAATTATGGAATTCGTGAATGTGAAGACGGTGTGGGTGAAATAGTTCTCCACCGTTCGCGGCCGCCAATAAACACTCTCGTGGCGTGTTCTACACCAAAGAAGTAGGCCAGTTCGCGGTAATCCTTGCAATCATGGATTACGATGTCCGCCAGTTTGCCGGGCTCGAGAGAGCCGATGCGGTCACCTCGTCCCAGACTGTAGGCGGCATTAATGGTACAGGCCGTGATGCCTTCGGCTACCGTCATCTTCATCTGCGTCGCGGCTAAGGACAGGACCATGGTCATGGACGGAGTGGGTGAGGTTCCGGGGTTGAAGTCGGTTGCCAGCACCACCGCGAGGCCCGCCGAGATCATACACCTGGCGTCCGGGTACGCATCAGAGCGTAGCTGATATACGGAACCTGGCAGCAGCACGGGCTGAACTCCGGTTTCGAGAAGCGAATCGATGCCGGCTAAATCCGTGCACTCCAGGTGATCGGCTGTCGCCGCGCCCAGTTCAGCGGCAAGCGCTGCGCCGTTGGAATCGGAGAGCTGGTCTGCATGCATGCGCAGACCAAGCCCCAGCTTCTTCGCGGTTTTCAGTACCAGACGGCTCTCGACGACGCCGAAAATTTCGGGCTCACAGAACACATCGCAGTATTCCGCCAGGCGCTCGGCGGCGACACGTGGCAGCATCTCGCGCGTGATCAGATCCACGTAATCGCGGGGGCGCCCGCGGTACTCGTCGGGGATATCATGCGCGCCGAGAAATGTTGGGACGGTGCGTATGATTCCCTCGGTATCCAAGCGGCGAATCACGCGCAGTAGTTTCAACTCATCATTCAGGGTGAGGCCGTAGCCCGACTTGGCTTCGATGGTGGTGGTTCCGCCGCGCAAGAACCAACCGGCATACCGTTCTGCGCATTCAAACAGCTGCTGTTCGGTGGCGGCGCGAGTTCGCCGGACAGTGGAGCGAATCCCGCCGCCGCGCGCCGCGACCTCCGCATACGTTGCACCCGCGATGCGTTGTTCGAATTCGTCAACACGATCGCCCGCGAACACGGGATGAGTATGGGCATCTACAAACCCAGGCATCACCACGTGGCCGCCGGCATCTACCACCTCACATCCGGAGGGGATTTTAACGGTGTCGGCCGGCCCAGCCTCGAGTATCGTGTCGCCGTCTACTAAGACGACGCCATTCTCTACGATTCCGAGTTCGCGCATTGCGGCGCCACAGCGGGGCCGCGCCGGACCGCGCAATGTGATTAGCTGTGAGGCGGCAACGATCGCGAGCAGCGTTTGTGTACCCCCGATGCGAATGAAAGAATACAAGCAGCCGCGCAAAGCACCGTTTGATCCGCGATGTCTTGCGTTGGATCGATCTCGACGATATCGAGCACTCGCACCCGGGCGAACTCCCCGCATAATCGAGCGGCGGTTCGAAGATCCGAGGGCGTGAGTCCGCCGGGTCGAGAACCGGGCGTTGCAGGCGCGAAGGCGCGATCCAGAACATCCATGTCCATGTCGATGTAGACCGAGCCTTCGGTGAAGGACTGCAGGGCGACACGAACCACGTCCTCAATTCCCCGCATGCGGACCTCGTCAGCGGAGATGCTGGTGATTCCCGCTTCCCGCGCGATGTCCAGGTAGGCTTTTGAGTTCGAGAACGACTGGATGCCGATCTGCACGATGCGGTCGCCCGGGAAGCCTTGCGCCAGCAGCGCGCGGATGGGGTTAGCATTAGTCAGGCCGTTGCCGACGTCTCGCAAATCGAGATGCGCATCGAAAGTGATAAGCCCGCAATCGGCATCTTTGTCCAACGCCCGTACGCCCGGGAACGTGATGCTGTTATCGCCGCCCAGCAGGATGACGGCGTCACTGCCTGGAACTGCGGCCGCTACCGCTTTCCGGATGGGCTCGACCGCATCATCTGGCTTCAGTTCGGCGAGATCGATATCGCCGAGGTCCCGGATGGCGAGATCCCGCACATTGCTGGAATCTGCAAGATCGAAGGTGCTGTAGCGATCCAGCGCCTTTCGAATCGCGGCTGGCGCCAGGTCGCAACGGCCGGGTGTGATGGACCCGCGATTGGCGGGCGCACCCAGGATGGCGAGCCGCCCGAGATTTCCGGATGGGACTTCGCCGCGCAGCCAGGCGCCGGCGCGGGGCCACTTTGGATCGTGATAGAGCTCGCTCATCGCGAGGCCTCCTGCATGGGAATTCTCACGCCGCGTTCAGCGGCTACTTGGATGGCGCGATCGTATCCGGCGTCGGCGTGCCGAATGATGCCCGTGCCCGGATCCGTGGTCAGCACGCGCTCGAGGCGTTGGGCCGTTGGCTGGGTTCCATCGGCGACCACGACCATGCCGGAGTGCTGTGAATAGCCAATACCGACTCCACCGCCGTTATGAATGGACACCCACGATGCGCCCCCTGCAGTATTCACTAAAGCATTGAGCAGCGGCCAATCCGCGATCGCGTCGGAGCCGTCGCGCATGGCTTCGGTTTCGCGGAACGGCGAAGCGACGGAGCCGGTGTCCAGGTGATCCCGGCCGATGACGATCGGCGCCTGGATCCTGCCGCGCCGTACATAGTCGTTAATGGCCAGGCCGAACTCCGCGCGTTCTCCGTAGCCGAGCCAGCAGATGCGCGCCGGAAACCCCTGGAACTGAATGCGTTCCCGGGCAAGCCGAATCCAGCGGTTCAGGGCGTCATTTTTCGGGAACATCTCGAGCGCGAGCTGGTCGGTGGAGTAGATGTCCTGAGGCACGCCGGAAAGCGCCGCCCAGCGGAACGGACCGCGACCCTCGCAGAATAGCGGCCGTATATACTCAGGAACGAAGCCGGGGATCTCGTAAGCGTCTTCAACGCCGGCCTTTTTGGCCTGAGTCCGAATGTTGTTGCCGTAATCAAAAGTAACGGCGCCCATCCGTTTGAGAGACAGCATCGCGCTGACGTGCCGAGCCATGGAATCCATCGAACGGCGCATATATTCTTCGGGATCTGAGCAGCGTAGGGCGAGCGCCTCATCCAGCGAAAGGCCGCCGGGCACGTAGCCATTAAGCGGGTCGTGCGCCGAGGTTTGGTCGGTCAGCAGGTCGGGCGTTATGCCCCTTCTGACGAGTTCTGGGATGACGTCTGCGCAGTTGCCAACGAGGCCGATGGACAGCGCCTGTTGTTTTGCGCGAGCATCGCCGACGGTCTCCAGCGCCTCATCGATGGAGCGGACCATCCGATCGCAGTACCCTGTGGCCAGGCGCTTCTCGATGCGCTTCGGGTCGATCTCGATCCCCAGGAAGACCGCCCCGTTCATGGTCGCGGCCAAAGGTTGGGCGCCGCCCATTCCGCCCATTCCACCGGAGACGATCAGCCGGCCTTTGAGCGATCCGCCAAAGTGTTTCACCGCGGCCGCGGCAAACGTTTCGAAGGTGCCTTGGACTATGCCCTGGCTGCCGATATAGATCCAGGAGCCGGCGGTCATCTGACCATACATGGTGAGTCCCAGGCGTTCCAGGCGACTAAATTCATCGAAGTTGGACCAGTGTCCGACCAGGTTTGAGTTGGCGATGAGGACGCGCGGGGCGTATTCGTGAGTCCGGAAGACGCCTACCGGTTTGCCGGATTGCACCAGCAGTGTTTCATCATCTTCCAACGACTGCAGGCAGCGTACGATGGCGTGGTATTCGTTCCAGCCGCGGGCGGCGCGGCCCGTTCCTCCGTAGACGATCAGCTCATCCGGTCGTTCCGCTACATCAGGATCCAGATTGTTCATCAGCATCCGCATGGCGGCTTCCTGATGCCAGCCTTTGCAGGTGAGGGATGTTCCTCGCGGAGCTTTGATGATCGGGTGATTCATGATGATTGCCTTTCGGCTTCAGACGAGTGTGAACGCTGGACGCGCGAGCGGGCGCGTCACTCGGCGGGCACTCTGTCACATGTACATGCCGCCGTTTACGTTCAGTACCTGGCCGGTGATGTAGCCGGCTTCATCGCTGGCGAGGAACTTCACGGCGGCGGCGATATCCTCGGGCTTGCCAAAGCGCTTGAGCGGTATGTGGGCCAGCATGTTGGTTTTCAGATCCTCCGAAAGGATCGCGGTCATGTCCGTCTCAATGAATCCGGGCGCTACGGCGTTTACCGTGATGTTACGGCTCGCCATTTCCTGGGCCAACGTTTTCGTGATTCCAATCAGCCCTGCCTTGGATGCTACATAATTTGCCTGCCCAGGGTTGCCCGTCACTCCCACTATGGAAGAAATGTTGATAATGCGGCCCCAGCGCTCCCGCATCATGGGCTGCAGCACCTGTTGGATACATAAGAACGCTCCGGTCAGGTTGGTTTGAATCACGGTGTCCCAATCGTCTTTTTTCATGCGTAGCGCCAGGTTGTCTTTCGTGATCGCCGCGTTATTCACCAGTACGTCGATACGGCCGCAATTGGCGAAAGCTTGCTTGATGGATTCAGGGGAGGACAGATCGATAACGGCGACCTGCGCTTCTCCGTTGCGCGAGCGGATTTCGGCGGCGACTTCCTCCAGTTTGTCTGCCGTGCGCGCCGCGACGATGACGCGGGCTCCAGCCGCAGCCAAGGTTAGGGCACATGCTCGTCCAATACCCCGGCTTGCGCCCGTAATAAAAGCATTCCTGCCGGTCATGAACTCTCTATGATATCGCTGAGTTGTCTTCCGGCCAGCTTGCACCCCCAATCCGATTCTGAAGTAACAGAAGCATGAGATTGATTTTCGGCTTGTGCTTCAGCGTGTCCACCTACGCCGCCTGCACTGAGTGGAATAACTTCGCAGAGGCGCTGGCGCGCTCGATGGTGTACCGCAGCTTCCCGCTCGACGTGAAAACCGTCACGGCACGGGCCGCGGTGCCGATAATTATGTTCGCAGTATCCTGGCTGCCGGATTCCTGGCCGGCGCACTAGAGGACACGCTCGTCGTACGCCGCGCGCCGCTTCAAACGACGGCCGCATGTGCCAGGATGTACTGGCCGGCGGCGAAGTCAATCGGAGTCGCTCCGGTAATAGTTGGCGGTCAGGCGGTATTTCGCTCAGCAACGAACGGCTCACGTCTTTCGACCTTGCGTACGAGATTCTGTTGACAATTGCAAGGACGTATTCCAAACCTGAAAGCTGTCGTGCTGGCCGGACACTCCGCCGGGGCATAAGTTTTTCAACCCCTCCAGCTATGCCTATCTCGATCAAAGCCGCGCGCTGGCCAGGGGCGTCGAATCCGGACCCTTCAGTGAAGCCGCCAGCTGCGCCGGTTACGACCTCTGGCCGTATGGTCTCCAGGACCGGACCGGCTACGCCGCTAAGATCGGCGACAATCAATTAAAAAAGCAGCTCGCCGAGCGCCCTGTCACCTACCTCTTGGGGGAATCGACGTCCTTCCGCTCGGCGGATTCGATAGCTCCTGCTTCGCGATAGCGCAAGGTCCGCCTCGCCGCGCACGAGGCGAGGCCTATGCCAAGTACGTGAAAGAAAAATTTGGCGCACAACACAAGTTGACCATCTTACCGCTGTGCGGCCATAACGCGCGCTGTACGTTTACGGCAGAGCCGACGCTACCGCGATCTTCCCGGCGCTTTGATTTCCAGGCCTTGCCGCGACCCAGCATGCCACTTTTCGGTAATCAACTCGGCGTCCCATCGAAGGAGGCGTGACAAAGAAACCGGCGTTACGAGCGCGGGCCCGTCAGCAGTACAGGGATAGAGCATCATAGGTCCGGCTGCACCCGCGGTTCATGACCGGCAAATTACTGGCGGACTTGTTCAGCAGCATCGGCAGAACACATTCCGAGGAGGATTCGCCGCCCTTTGGCGTGCCCGTCACGGTTAACGGAAGGGGCCGCGGTCTGAGCGGGGCTACGGACCCCGTCGGCCCAAAAATGCCGGTACTGAGTAGAATTTTTCCAAGGAAAGTCCCCAGTGCACATTGACGCGTCCAAGAATGCACGTCGCACGCGCCGTACGGAACCGTGAACCTCCGCACCTAATCCCCCGGGAATCGGTGCGGCGACTGGGATACAATCGCCTGATGCCACGAATGTACTTCTACCTGGCGTGCATCGGCTGCGCAGTTTCCCTCTTTGCCCAGACCCCGGGCGCGTCGCAACCCATCTTACGGGCGGATTGTTCCTTGGTCCTCATTCCCACCCATGTCACCACTCCCATCGGCAAGTCGATTACAGATCTCAACCGGGAGAATTTCCGGTTGATCGAGGACAGTGTCGAGCAGACGATCACGCATTTCTCGCATGACGACGCTCCGGTCTCCATAGGACTGCTGTTTGACATCAGCGGGAGCATGCGTCTGAAAATGCAGAAGGCATCGGAGGCCGTGGCCGCCTTCTTTAAAACGGCCAATTCAGAGGACGAGTTCTTTCTGGTGGAATTCAACGACCGGGCGAAACTGTCAATGCCATTTACTCAGGATTCGGGCGAGGTGTATCAACGCATCGTTCATAGCAAGCCGTTTGGAAGAACGTCCCTGCTGGATGCGTTGCATCTCGCACTAGGCCAGATGAAGAGTGCCCGGAATGCTAGGAAAGCGATCGTAATTTTTTCTGACGGTGGGGACAACTGGAGTCGCCATAGCGCTCGTGAGGTCAGGAACGCTCTGCTCGAGTCTGACGTGCTGGTTTACGCAATCGGGATCTTCGATCCGAAAGAATCAACTAGAGCGACTCGGGAGGAAAAAGACGGGCCGGAACTGCTCAGTGAAGTGACAGAGCAGTCCGGCGGCCGCCATTACCCCGTGGTGAATCTGAACGATCTGCCAGGAGTGAGCACCCAGATCGGTATCGACCTGCACGACGAGTACTTGCTTGGTTATTCATCGAGCAACCTCTCACGCGATGGCAAATACCGCAGGGTGAGGGTGAATCTTGCGACTCCGGAAACAAAGCTCGACTTGCGGATCTATCATCGCAGGGGCTATTATGCCCCCCTGCAATAGTCTGTTTTACCAGCGAAAACCAAACGAGACGGGGACGTAATCGGTGTGGGAGTTGCGCATAAAGATGCGGTTATACCGCGCCTCAGCGAAGAACTTCCCGTGCCACTTGGATCCGAATGCGAGGCCCATACCTGCGTCGATACCAGGCTTGTTCACCGTGTAGGATGCCAGAACCTGGTTCGCTTGGTACGCGTACGGGTAGAAGCCGAAGAAAGGATCGAAGCCCGTGGCGTAACCGACTGTCGGCTGAGTGAATTCCTGGGTCCGATGATAGATGCCGCCCCCTCCAGTGGCATATACATCAAACCGCCCCTTGGGATTCAGATGCACGATTGGGTCGATAGTGGCCTTAAAAACACGCAAATCGCCACCAGGGACGCCGACAGCGTTTAAGGTCGCGGCGTTAATTCCAAAGGAGTCGTAGCCTGCGTTCAACATCACGCCAAAATACGGCGAGAGGTTTACCCCAGCGCCTCCACGAATGTCCCAACCTGTTTCCAGATGCTGCCCCGAGGTGCCTACCGGAGTGACAAATCCGGCGCCCGCTTCAAACGAGAACCTCTTCACTTCTTGCGCGTTCAACGATGCAAAAGCTAGCATGCCCAGGCATGTTGCGATGACGTACGTCTTCATATCTCTTCTCCCAGTAATCCTTGACTGTTCATACAAAAAGCGTTGCAAAAAGTGGACCACTGTAACGACTCTTCATCGCGTGTAGCCTCGATTATTTACTAGCTTAGGAGTAACCCCGTTGCGAGAATTTCAAAAGTCTGCTATGGCCACTCCGGTGACGGACGGCAGGCTGGATACCGGCGCTCCGGCTTTCGGGTCGTGATCCCAATAAATAAGCTCAACGTGGCAGACCATTAGGCGGGCCACCGGGACCGGGCCAGGTCCGAAGATGGGGCGGTAGCCAGATGGGCGCGTCAGCGGTCTTCGCCTGCTCTTTGTTGACATTCAATGTGAGTGGCGTGTTGAAGCACTTATGCCGTTAGGAGAAAACCCGTGATCGCCGGCAATTGGAAGATCTACAAGATCTCCAGTGAGACCGTTGCATTTTTTCGATTCTTTCAGAGCTCTCGTGGCTCATTCCACTAGATCCGCATCGTAATTTGTCCGCCGGCCGTAACTTGGCCGCCCCTGTGGATGCCGCCCGCCAGCTCAAGTGCTTTGGAGAAACGGACGAGTCCGTGTTCAAGAAGATGGTGGCCGCTCTGCAGGCCGGGTTGAAGCCGATCGTTTGCACCGGCGAGTCCCTGGACGAGCGTGAAGCCGGAGCCGCAGAGGATGTACTTCAAGCCCAGTTCCTGGGCGGGATCGCACCGCTTGAAGCGGATCAGTTCGCTGAAGTCACGATCGCGTACGAGCCGGTATGGGCTATCGGCACGGGCAGGACCGCCACTCCCGAGATAGCCGCCGACGCACACCGATTTCCAAGGCGTCAAGTAGGCGCGAGGTTCGGCTATGATGCGACCGCAGCCGTCCGGATTCTGTACGGCGGCAGTGTCAAGCCAGACAACGTCAAAAGCCCGATGGAACAGCAGGAGATGCCAGCCTTTGCAGGTGAGGGAAAGTGTGAACGCTGGATGCGCGAGCGGGCGCGTCACTCGGCGGGCACTCTGTCAGATGTACATGCCGCCGTTTACGTTCAGCACCTGGCCGGTGATGTAGCCGGCTTCATCGCTGGCGAGGAACTTCACGGCGGCGCCGATATCCTCGGGCTTGCCAAAGCGCTTGAGCGGTATGTGGGCCAGCATGTTGGTTTTCAGATCTTCCGAAAGGATCGCGGCATGTCCGTCTCAATGAATCCGGGCGCTACGGCGTTTACCGTGATGTTCCGGCTCGCCATTTCCTGGGCCAACGTTTTCGTGATTCCAATCAGCCCTGCCTTGGATGCTACATAATTTGCCTGCCCAGGGTTGCCCGGCACTCCCACTATTGAAGAAATGTTGATAATGCGGCCCCAGCGCTCCCGCATCATGGGCTGCAGCACCTGTTGGATACATAAGAAAAGCTCCGGTCAGGTTGGTGTGAATCACGGTGTCGCGAAAGCTTGCTTGATGGACTCGGGGGAGGACAGATCGATGACGGCGACCTGGGCATCTCCGTCGCGCGAACGGATTTCAGCCGCGACTTCCTCCAACTTGTCCAGCGCGCGGGCGGCGACTAACTAAAACGCGAGCCCCACCGGCCGGCCAGCGCCGGTGCGCATGCGCGTCCGATACCCCGGCTCGCGCCGGTAATAAACGCTGTCTTGCCGGTCATGAACTTTTTACGATATCCCTCGATTGCCGATAGCAAGGAGAAAAGCGAGATCGGGGTTGTGAAGGCAATAGCCTATACCCGATTCGATTCTAAAGTAGCATGTACTAAGCGATGAGATTGCTTTTCGGCTTGTGCCTCAGCGTGTCCACGTACGCCGCGGCCTGCATCAGCGCGACCCCAGCCTGCATAGGATGGATTAATTTCGCAGCGGGACCGGCGCACTCGATGGTATACCGCACCTTTCCACTCGACGTGAGGAACGATAAGATCACGCGCGCCCTCATCGTGGTTCACGGCGCGGGCCGGGATGCCGACAACTACTTCCGCAGTGTCCTGGCGGCCGGATTCCTGGCCGGTGCACTGGAGGATACGCTGATCGTCTCGCCGCGCTTTGCCTCAAACGACGGCCGTGCCTGCCGTGATGTGCTGGCCCCCGGCGAAGTGAACTGGAGTTGCTCCGGCAACAGTTGGCGTTCGGGTGGTAATTCCCTCAGCAACGAACAGCTCACCTCTTACGACTTGGCCGACGAAATTCTACGCAAGGTTGCCCGAAAAGAGATTTTCCCGAACTTAAAGGCCATTGTGCTGGCTGGACACTCCGCCGGGGGACAGTACGTGACGCGTTATGAGATGTCGAACAAAGTGCATGAGAGGCTGGGTGTGCCCGTGACGTACGTGGTTTCGAACCCCTCCAGCTATGCCTATCTGGATGCCAACCGCGCCCTGGCCGGCGGCGCCGAATTCGGGCCTTTTAGCGACGCCGCTGACTGCGCCACTTTCGACCGCTGGCCGTATGGTCTCCAAGACCGGACGGGCTACACCGCCAAGTTAAGTGACGAGCAACTAAAAAAGCAGCTCGCCGCGAGGCCTGTTACCTACTTGCTGGGTGAGATCGACATTCTGCCGCTCGGCGGATTCGACAGCTCCTGCTCCGCGATGGCCCAAGGTCCCACTCGCCGCGCGCGAGGCGAGGCCTATGCGAAGTATGTCAGTGGAAAATACGGCGCCCAACACAAGCTGACCATCGTCCCCCTGTGCGGCCACAACGCGCGCTGCATGTTCACGGCCGAGCTTAGCCTGCCCATTATCTTCCCGCGGCTTTGACCTAGAGCTTTACGATCTGGCATGCCGCCTACCCGCACTCGACGCGCCCCCGATGAGGTGATCCGTTCAAATTGGCGCGGCGGAATGGGCCAGTCTACAAAGGTTCGAGATTCGCGTCTGGACCGAGTCGTCGCAATCCAGGTCTTGCCGCCCGAGCATGTCGCCGGTGCCGATCGGCGGACGCATCGAACGAGAGTTCGTGAACCCGCTGCCGTGCAAAATTGCAGCCATCGTGGATACCGCTGAGGGCGCTCGCAATCTGGATCGCGTACTTGAGGGCATCGTCGGAGGGCAGCCACCGATGTCCGATCAACTCATTGAGAGTCTTACCGGACATGAACTCCAGCAGGATGAACTAGGCGGTAGGGCGGCTCATCGGGGGCTGCTTGCGCAAAGATCTTCGAGAGCGCTGGCAGCACAATCGATGACGTCGGCGTCCGGATCGAGGAGATCAAAAGGAATGGGAATCCGGGTGCCGCTGCACCGAGCCCCACCTCGGACGGCGGCGCGAAGGCTCTGACTTTCTCGCGGGCAGTACGCGCGTTTTCATTACGTCGCGGCAGGACCGACGGCCGACCGCGTGCGGTTGGGAAAGACTTCGCCGCAGGTCTTGTATCCTGTGTGGTCCCCGAACAGAAAAGCGCCACTGATATTGGGACGGAAAAAGGTCCGCTGCCGAGGAACCGAAGGCCCCACTGGTGGGTGATCCCTTTGGACTCCGGCGATCGGCGCCTTCCAGCCGAGTTATTGCCGGGCCATGCGCACGGACACATTTGAAGACGTAGGCGGTTTCGATGAGGCGCTTACAACTCGAGGTCGAGTGCACAACAAAACTGGAGTGAGGCCCTTGCTACCGGTTACGAAAAGGGGATACCGCCTGAGACCAGAGTGTGGCATGAATTCAGGAAGCAATATCCATCTCCGGTGACTTGGCTGGGAGTGTTTCATAACAACTCTGAGGCGGCTGTGCACCTGAGAGGCGAGCGTGTTGCTCCGGTATTGAAGGCGTTGTCCGTGCATGCCTTCCCGGGCGATGGCATGCTGCTCGCGATTGAGAGAGACGTGCGGCCCCGTCGATCTTAAATGTCACGCCGCCTGCAAGAGGACTCTGTCGGTAGTTTGTCAAGATGTCCGCTTTTAGTAATTAGTGATCTGTCCGCTTTAAAGCACAAAGAGAATCGTTGAGTCCAGCGCCTGGGGGTGCGCGCGCGGGGGATACACAAGGGGGCGGCAGCCCTCTTGTGGGGGGAGCCGGATGCATCGATGCGTGACGGCGCTTTGGCTGGGAGGGTGTAAAACAAACTGTGTAAGTGATGTTCTCTGGTGACAGAATGGGAGGACATCATGGCGATCGACGTAAAAGTGTTAGATCAGCTGCTGGCGGATTACAAGACGCCGGAGCAGATCATCGGCGAAAACGGACTATTGAAGCAGTTGACCAAGGCGATCCTGGAGCGGGCGCTGCAAGGGGAGCTGGCCGAACACCTGGGGTATGGGAAGAACGATCCGGCGGGGAACAACAGCGGGAACTCGCGCAATGGGACCACCAAGAAGAAGCTGAAGGGCGATTTCGGTGAAATTGAGCTGGAGACGCCGCGGGACCGCAAGGGGAGTTTCGAGCCGCAGATTGTGGAGAAGCGGCAGACGCGGTTCACCGGATTTGACGACAAGATTCTGTCGATGTACGCACGAGGGATGAGTGTGCGGGACATTCAAGGCCACCTGAAAGAGATCTATGGGATAGAGGTGAGCCCGACGCTGATCTCCAACGTGACCGAGGCGGTGGTACAGGAGGTGCGCGCCTGGCAGAACCGGCCGCTGGAAGCGCTGTACCCGATCGTGTACCTGGACGCGCTGTATGTGAAGATGCGGGACAACGGACAGGTGCAGAACCGGGCCGTACATGTAGCGATCGGGCTACGTTTGGACGGCAGCAAAGAAGTACTGGGGATGTGGACCACCAGCCAGGAGGGAGCCAGGTTCTGGCTGCAAGTGTTGACCGAAATTCGGAACCGTGGAGTGCAGGACGTATTCATTATGTGCGTGGATGGGCTGAAAGGGTTTCCGCAAGCGATCGAAGCGGTATTTCCGAACACACAGGTGCAGTTGTGCATTGTGCATCTGGTGCGGAGCAGCCTGATGTATGTGTCTTGGAAGCAGCGGCGGGCAGTGGCCGCGGATCTGCGGAATATCTATACGGCGGCGACGGTGGAGCAGGCCGAGATGGAGTTGGAAGCGTTCGCGGCCAAGTGGGAGGGCACGCACCCCACTATTGCGCAGATCTGGCGTCGGAATTGGGCCCATGTGACGCCATTTTTCGCGTTTCCGGCGGAGATTCGGAAAGTGATTTATACCACCAACGCAGTGGAATCGTTGAACATGACGCTGCGGAAAGTGATCAAGACGCGGGCTTCGTTTCCCAGCGAGGAAGCGGCGTTGAAGCTGCTGTATATGGCCTTGGAGAATGTGGCTAAGAAGTGGAACACGGTGCAGGGCTGGCGAGAGGCGCTGAACCGATTCCAGATCCTGTGGCCGGAGCGGATGCCGGCTCTGGAGCGGGCCTGAAGCACGGACCAAGCCTACTGACCAGGAGGGTGGGGTCTTGGTGCTTCGCCCTCCTGATCCTAGCCATAAGGCAGGCCGCCGGAACCTATCATGGAGGGCGAAGCAGAAATTCGAAGCATCCGACGTGCTTTTCGGGCAGTTAGTTGACAGGCGAGAAATCATTTACACAGAACACTTGACACTACCTTGGCTTTTGGCGCGCAGCGTGCTCCCGGCGTGGGGGGAACCCGCCCGCCCCGGCTTGCCCCGGAGGGGAAACGGGAAAGGGGAGTTCCAATTCCTTGCGCCGCAGGCCATTCGCTTCACGCCGCCCGCTCTCCCTTTGCGGCACCGCGCAACGCTTGGCCCGACGCATTGAACCGTCCTATCGCGTGTGGGCCAAAGCGGATCGACACGGTCTCATCCAGATGTTCGTGAATCGTCACCGTGCATCCCGCCAGCGTGTTCCGGAAGCGCGACTTCCCGATCTGCCAACTTCGATCGCCAATCGCCACCGTATTGTCCTTGGCCACCACCCGCTCGGTCTGAATGGTAAAGATCCAATCCAGATCAGAGCGGCCCGTGACCGTGAACTGCCGGTTGAACTCTGCCATGTAACGCTCACCCAGGAACTGATTGGCCGCCTCCACGCTCTGGATCCCGGCTAAGCGCAATTCCTGTGGCATGCGCCCTTGCCACGTGCCGAAGCTGCGCTCCGACCTCCCTCGGGCCTGCGGCGAATAGGCCGGGATCATCTGTACTCCCCACTCCTTCAAAGCCCGCCCCACTTGCGTCAGCCGATGCTTGTCGACCTTATCGCCGGCCTTCACCGTTACGAAAAAATGACTCCCCCGGTCACTGTACAACGCACAGAACAGACCTTTCCTGGCGATCACCTCGCGCAGCCCCGCCATTACCGTTCGCGTCGATTCCTCCACCAGCTGCGCGTAATAGATCTCGCTGGTGGCGTCGTCCAGAATCACGATCAAATCGTGCCAGCGCTCATCCCCAAACCACTGATGTTTGCTCCCGTCGATATGCAGCAGCATCCCCGCCATCGGCCGCCGCTCTCTCCTGCGACGATGCTTGCCGCGCTTGCGCGCCTTGGCCACCAACCCCGCCCCTTGCAGCGCCAGTTGCACCCAGGTATAACTCAATTCCATTTCGTGTTCGGCTTGCAACTTCTCGTGGAAGTGCTTGATGCTCAGGTCGTAGTACGTCTCCTGGTACAAACGCAAGACCTGCTCCGCCAGCGGCACCCGCTTCAAGCTCGGTTTCCCTCTCCTCCCATCCGCCAGTCCCGAATAACCATGTTGCTCCAACTTCTCCCGCCAGCGCCGCATCGTCCGATCTGTCACCCCGATGATCTCGGCGGCTTCCCACCAGGTGATCTTCTTCGCCATCGCTTTCAAAAGTACGTCTTGTATTTTCATCATCCGCTCCATTTCTACGGCTGCATACTGCTGGGCATCTTTCACCTCCCCAGCGTCACGCCGTTTTCTTCAAAGCGGACACATCACGTGTGAATAGGACCGGACATATCACATACTAGCGACACGCCTGCAAGATGACTCTTGGTTTTTCGAACGCTTCGGTTTAAGATGGGCTCTCGATTAACGCAGTTCGTAAGTTTCGCAGCTTAGGAGTGTAGATATGGCCACAAAGAAAAAGGCTATGAAGAAAGTGGCGAAGAAAGCCGCCACGAAGTCCGCCAAGAAAGTCCTCAAGAAAGCGGCGCCGAAGAAGGCAGTGAAGAAAGCAGCCGCTAAGAAGGCGCCCGGTAAGAAAGTCCCGGCCAAAAAGGTGTCACCCAAGAAAGCCGGTATGACCAGCGCGGGCCAGGCGGCCCAAAAAAAGACCACCGCGAAGTCCAAGACCAGACCGTCATCGAACAAGCCCCAACCCCCGCCTCCCACCACACCGCCTCCAACCAGCCCGCCAGACAGCGAAAAGATATAGAGCATTCAATACGTGCAACGGCAGCCGCGATGGCGTCCATGCCCATCGCGGCCGAATCTGTCCTGCCTCCACTCTCCCAGCCAGCGAAGAGCAATTCACTCCGCGGTTCACGACCCACAAATTACGTGCCGACTGGTTTCAGCAATGGACTATATATCCCCAACGGGGCCGGTGCGTAAGCGCACAATCTTCTCTCCTCGCAGTAAGACGAGGAAGCAACACCGGGCACACGAGGTTACGCCGCAGGGACGCTTGGGGAGGCGCCCGACGGACTGTAACAGGAAGTCGGTCGTCATTAGTCTCGGGATTATGTCTCCCGGGCAGCAGCAATACCAGTGTTTAACTTCGTCCCGGTGAGCTCATGTGGCTGCGGCGCATAGCGGCTATCCTGAGAAAAGAATGAGAAAGCCGGTTATGGCGGGGAACTGGAAAATGTACAAGACTTCCAGCGAGACCGTCGCATTTTTTGATTCGTTCAGAGCTCTTGTCGCCCACTCCAGTCAATCCAATATCGTGATCTGCCCGCCCTCGATTCACTTGGCTGCCGCGGTCGATGCTGCCCGGGGCTCGAACGTCGAAATTGGCGCGCAGAACCTGCATTGGGCCAAAGAAGGAGCTTATACGGGTGAAATCTCGGCGCCGATGATCGCATGTACGGGTGCAAAGTGGGTGATTATCGGCCACAGCGAACGCCGCCAGTACTTTGGAGAGACGGATGAGTCCGTGTTCAAAAAGACGCTTGCTGCTGTGGCGGCCGGGCTAAAGCCTATCGTCTGCGTCGGCGAGTTGCTGGATCACCGTGAAGCCGGAGCCACGGAGGACGTACTGCAGGCCCAGTTTCTAGGCGGGATCGCACCGCTGGCAGCGGATCAGTTCGCTGAGGTGGCGATCGCGTACGAGCCGGTATGGGCCATCGGCACCGGCAGGACTGCCACTCCCGAGATAGCGGCCGACGCGCACCGATTCTTGCGAAATCAGGTGAAAGCACAATTCGGCGACGATGCCGCGGCAGCCGTCCGAATTCTGTACGGAGGTAGTGTGAAGCCGGACAACGTCAAGAGCCTCATGGCACAGTCCGAGATCGATGGTGTTCTAGTCGGTGGCGCCAGTCTCGATCCAAAGGGATTCGCCAGCATCGTGAATTTCTAATGCGGCCTGCGGCGGTCTTCATCTCAGCCTTGATGTCGGCCGGTGTATACGGCGCCGACGACAGCAAGGAACGCGCGAAGCTGCCGCCCGAACTCGAGCCGGTGTTCGGACTGGCCATGGCAGCCCCGCCCGAGTTCGCCGCCGGCGCGCTGCTCCGCATCACTCCGCGCGTCCTCGATAGAGCGCTGCGGCGCGAGTTGATTGAGATGGCATTCCATCTTGCCGGTAAGGCGCAAAATCCAGTCCGGCTTGCATCATTTCCAGGAATCGAACCCGAAACTCGCTCTTCCTATCTTTCCAACGCTCTGGCACTGAAGCTAGACACTCTATCGCTGCAGGCGCGGTCGGTCCAGGAAATGCTTCGAATAGATCCTGCAAGGGCTCGGGAACTCTTCAGTGAGATCGCCGCCCCCCGGATTGCCGCAGCCACGTGCGAGCAGTCGCTGCTCCCCGATATCTCGCCCTACTATGAGTCGCTCGCAGCCGTTACCCAAGGCACATTCTCCGAGAAAGAACGTGCCAAGTCAGAGCATCTCGCCTTCGCAACGGCCGTGCTCAGCCGGGTCTCCGCGCTAGCGGAACTTGCGCCGGCTGCCCATGCCGTGGCCACGATTGAGTGGCCGCGTCAATACTTAGAAATCGCTGTGGGATCCCTCAGCGGGCGGCTGGAGAGCGTGGGTCCTGACAGCCGATCATTTCTGTACTTTTCGAAATCGATCGACAGTTCTGTGGAGCTTCTGATCCGGCGAGCGAAGCAACTCGGGATCGCCTCCGATCCTCTAGCCCAAACCTACCGTAAATTTCTGGTTACGCAGTTCCGAGGGCCGCATTGCGCCGATTCGGGACAGCCGGCCGGCCGTATCGTCCAGATGGGACAACCCACGGATCTGTTTGGTGACGCTATACGGGGCGAACTGCCTGCTATCGCGAACGAAGAAATGACGCCTGAAAGCATAGAAGGGACGATGAAGCTCGACCGCTTCTGGCAGAGCGGCGAGGCGGAGCGGATGTATACGGAGTGTCTGAAGCTTCGCCAGGGATCAGATGGAAGCGCGCTATCGGAGCCAGTACGGCGCTCTCGTGAATGGAGCCGGCAAATGACCGATTTCCTGAATACGCTGGCGAACTGGAGCACCAATGGCGAAGCGAGCGAGGCCGATTTTTACCACCAGAAGGCCGTCCTATACGAGGCGCTGCTCGAACTAGCTCCCGCGGGCGAAATGAACGAGAGCGTCATTCAGAGCTTTATTGGATTTCTTAAGTCATCGAATGTGCAACGGCACAACGGAGTGGAGTGGTTTTGGCACGCGCGTTCGACGGTGGACCGCGTGCGTCCGAGCCACCCGGATCAGGCCGCAAAAATTATGGCCGCGTACCGATCCTCTGGAAATATCGTATTGATGCTGGAGGCGATGCTCGATCAAGTGGCCCCCGCGACGCCGGAGGCCCAAGGAACGGCGAACCATTGATGGCGGCCCAACGCGTATCGTTCAACTTGCCACAGCTTGCCTGCGGGGCACATTGGAGCGTTGATAGCCGAGGCCACAAAGAGCATCGCCCAGCAGCACTCGTCGGGCAACGGTGTCCTCAGGCGCCCACGTTACCGGGGCTTCTTCAAAGATTCCAACTCGTCCAGGGTTCTTGGCCAATCCTCGCGTAAGAGGCGCGACAAAGCCCGATCGGCAAGAAGCTTCCCGCCGGTCTGACACACGGCGCAATAGTTCGTTTCATTCGATGCATAGCGTATCCGCTGCACCTTCGCCCCGCAGCGAGGACAGCGTTCACCGTAACGGCCGTGGACCGCCATGCCAGCGCGGAAAGCCGTGACCTTCTCGGGAAATCCGGACCCTGCCTCCGCACGCAGCCGGACCACCCATTCGAGAAGGGTTTCATGTGTGGCGGCGTACAACCGCGCGATTGCAGCGGCCGTAAGCCTTTGAGTCAGGGCGACCGGCGAGAGTTCCGCGCGATGCAGAATCTCATCGGAGTAAGCGTTGCCGATTCCGCTGAACAGCCGCGGATCGGTAAGAGCCCGTTTTAACGTGTGGTTCGACGATGTCAGCGCGGCGGAGAACTCCTCCAGCCCGGCATCCAGCACCTCAAGCCCTCCGGGATCCAGCGCTTCGAGGCCCGTTTGCCCTTGAGCCATCGTCAGGGACGCACGGTGCTGGGATCCGGCTTCGGTAAACAACAGCGTGCCCGAATCGAATTCGAATACCGCAAGCAAGTTCTTAGAGCCCGCTTTTACAGCCGTGGTGCGCCAGTGCAGCCGGCCGGCGATCATCAAATGAAGCACCAGCCAGAGGTCGTCCTCGAAGCCGATCGCGATCCGCTTCCCTACACGTCTCACCTCCCGGACCACGCTGCCGCGCACCGACTCAATCGGAGGTGTCGTTGATCGCAACAGGAAAGGGCTGCGAATTAGCAAGCGTGTGAGCCTGTGCGTGATGATCCGGCTCTGGAGAGCTTCGACGTACACGACGATGTCCGGCAGTTCCGGCATGCGCTCTCCTATTCTGCGGTAAGCGGTAAACTAACAACAGATCTTTCAGGCTGATTTGACAAGCCGCGGCTGCGATTGGTACGCTCCGGCAACGGTCAAAGTGTCCGAAACGTCGGATGACGAAGGGTCGGGTTCCAGGCAACGAATCATCCAAAGGGGCTGGCCATTGGTGGATTTCAGGCAATTTGGGGTCTACATTGTTTTGGCCTGTGCGGCCGTAGCAACCGCACAGGAACCCGCGAAACCGCTCAGCCTGGAAGACGCCAAGAAACTCAAGAACCCCATTCCGTTCTCGAAGAAATCCGTAGCCGAGGGGAAAAGCACCTTCGCGCGGTATTGCTCCGGCTGCCATGGCGCGGATGGGAAAGCGATGGTGGACGTTGTTGCGGATGCGACAGACCTCACTGCGCCGAAGGCCTGGAAGAGCGGCACATCCGACGGAGAGATCTTCCGCAGCATACGCGACGGGCAAAGCGCCAGCATGCCCGCCTTTCTCACCCAGATAAAGAAAGAAGAAGACCTGTGGCATTTAGTCAACTTCATCCGCAATCTTTGGCCTGAATCGACCAGGCCTCCGTTAAAAGAGAACCAGTCCGGGCAGCCGCCCGCCGGTAAGGACAAATAGAGATTCAGCATGGACGAAAAATCGCAGTCGCACAAAGGCCTGGAACCCGAGACTTCTCGTCGAAACTTTCTTAAAACACCGGCTGCGGGCGGTGTGCTGGCTGCCGCGGCAATGGCCCCCGGTCAGTTGTTCGCCGCCACCTCGGGAACGATTCCCTCGATTCAAATCCCCAGGGAGGTGCCGGCTACTTTAAGCGAGTCGCCCAAAGCAGGCACGTTCGAAGGCCGCGGGATGACCGGCGCCGAGGTTTTCGCCAAGCTCTGCAAAGACGAGGAACTCGCCGCGATGTTCTGCTGTCCCGGCAATTACACCGTCATCAACGCGATCGCGGCGGCTGGCATTCCGGCCTACGGTGGCCGGACTGAAGGCGCGATGTGCGCGGCTGCCGACGGATTCTCACGCGTGACCGGGGAAGTGACGGCATGCTCCGGCACCGAAGGTCCCGGCTTCACGCACATGATCATGAATATCGCATCGGCGGCCGCGGCCCGTACTCCGTTGCTGGTGCTCGCCAGCAACATGCAGATCGCCGGGGACGATCGCGAGGCGTTCATTCAGACCGGCTACCAGCAGCCGACGACGACTGGGATGAAGAAGTATGGAAAGCGTCTGATCGCTCCGAACCGTGTCCATGAGTATGGCGCGTACGCTTTCCGAAACTTGAAGTCCGGCATCCCGGGTCCTGTACATCTGGATTTTCCCGGTGAGGTGGCCAGAGCGCGATTCACCGACGCCGCCAACTCTTACCGATTTCTATGGAAAAGAGAAGTACCGCTCCGAATCCAGGCCGCATGCTTCCACTAAGGAAGTCGCACAGGCTGCCGACCTGATCAGCAAAGCGGAGCGGCCCATCTTCGTTGCGGGCCAGGGCGTATTTCAACGCAAGGCGTGGGAGGCGCTCACTGCCGCCGCCGAGAAACAGGACATCGCGGTGGTGACTACCGGACCGACGCGCGGCCATTTCCCCGACGATCACCGTTTATCGGCCAGCGTTTCTCCCGAGGCGCTCGATGAGCGCCGATCTGGTGATTTTCATTGGACAGTATTGCATGCCGAGCCCCGGCGAATATCGCTTCAGACCGGATATCAAAGCGATCCGGGTACATCCGGTGCAGGAAGACCTGGGCCGCAACTGGCCGCTCGACTTGGGAATTGTCAGCGACGAGAAGTTCTTTCTGGAAGACGTTGCGAATACCCTGCAACGCAAGAAGCGCGACGCTTGGGTCAATGAACTGGCAGCGGCGCGCAAGGCTTATGAGAAGAAGAATCTCGACCATTACGCGCTCGGCCTGAAACACAGTCAGGCAACGGATCACTTGCACCCCGCCGTGATGGCGAAGGAAGTACACGACTTTCTCTATAAGGGAGATATCGATCCGAAGCAGACTGTCACGGGCTCCGGCGGATGGACTTCCGGGCTCTTCGCGGGCCGCTGGCTGAGGGCGCAGCGTCCGGGACAGAGCGTAGTCTGCGCTTATCAGTATGGCGCGATCGGGCCGGATCTGGCAATGATCATCGGAGCGGGCGTGGCGGTGCAAAGAGGCGTTGGTCCGCAGGCTCCGTACAAGGGAGCGCCGGTCATGGTGATCTCGAGCGACGCCGGCATTGCCTACAGTATGTTCGAACTGGATACTGCGGCGAAGTACAAGATCCCCGTGATTGCGGTTATCTACAACAACAATTCCTGGGGCATGTGGCCCAGCGCTGTCGGATCCGCGCGCTCCATGCATATGTACCTGTTCCAGGAGAACCTACGCTACGACAAGATGGCCGAAGGTCTGGGCGCGCGCGGCGAATATGTCCGCACTCCTGAACAGATGCGCGAGGCGCTCAAGCGCAGTTATCAAGCTGCATCGAACGACAAGATCTCCACCTTGATCAATGTGCAGGCGCTGAAGGAATTCACGTCCGGAAAGGATTACCCGCCGGGAATCGCCTTAAACCCGGAACCAGGCGTGGGAGGATTCTCGCACTGATCGAAGGGACATCGCAGGCAGCCGCGCCTGTTATCGATCTGGTTGGGGACATCCTCGAGACTTACGCCAGCCGAGGTGTCTTTCGCGCTTTCAGCCGGGGCCCCGTCCGGGGAGGTAGGGCGACGTTCAAGGTCCTGTGGCACCGGGATCGGGCTTTTGAACTCATACTGGACGTGCCCCGAAGGACAATGCGCTTCCCGCTGTTGCTTCCCGGCATTCCGGCCTACTCCGCCATGTACCGCGAGTTTCAAACATTTTTGGTCTCCAGGCAGTCGGACACGCTTCTCGCGCATCGCCGGATAGATCGCGCAAAAGCGCGCGTGAAGGCCGGCAATAAGAGCGGATCCGTTTCCGTAACGCTGACAGTAGAAGACGACGATTTCGAGTATGGCGTCCGGAAACTCATCGATCTCGTCCACGAGATCTTTCTCGTTTTCCTGGTAGACGGGAATTATTATGACTACATGGTGGAAGAATTCGACTTGGATCCCGACAAAATGTGACCGGCTTAAGCGACGTCCTGCCCCGAGCTCTGTTTTGGGGACCGTTTCCTCGGATTTCTTCGTGCCGGCTTCGGCTGGGCTTCACTCGATTGTTCCCCGACTATCGCCGACAACCATTCGGGCCTCTTCCCGCCGCTGTGCCGTGCTCCGCCAGCTAAGCGTTCGAGAGCCAGAATCGCTTCTTCGACCTGTTCGCGAGCCTCGCGAAGCTCCGCGAGCATACTATCCAGATCCATCCTTTCTTCTCCTGAACCTCGACTTGGAGGTATTCCATAATCGCCAACCTGCGGCCATACCAGTTTATAGCTCGGCCAAGAGTCTTTTCCAGTTTAATGAACGAATAATCCCGCGATAGTGTGTTTAGTTGCCGTGCTGACCGTGTACGGTGAACCGGGCAGGCGCGGCGCACTGTTGATGTTCGACCCGGGTCTGCAAATGGCACCCCGCCCGGATTGACTGGACGCTGGGGTCAAAACATCGTGTGTTGGCGATACGCCCAAAAGATGAATAGCGCGAGTATGAGCAGCAGGAGTAGTTCGATGAAGCGCCACTTTCGGAAACGCTGGGGCCGCTTGTGGCGTCCGCTAAAAACGGGTGTGAATTCGGGACGGACAAGTCTCATAACGCCTCCGATCGATAGACGGCGGCAATGGCCGTCGCGCTACACCCTTGTGCAGAGGAGAATCGAATAATGTGGAACATGGCTGTGCCGTGGTGGAACGTCGTGGCGAGGAGCGCCATTGTCTATGCCTTTCTTCTGGTTCTGCTCCGAATCAGCGGTAAAAGACAGGTGGGCCAAATGGCTCCATTCGATCTTGTCCTGCTCCTCGTATTATCCAACGCCGTCCAGAACTCAATGACAGCGGGAGATAACTCGCTGATTGGGGGCCTCGTTTCCGCATCCACGCTGGTGGGCGCCAACTTTCTGGTGGGCTTGGCTACTTACCGGAGCAAGAAGCTGGAGGCCATCATCGAAGGACGTCCACAGGTGCTGATCCATAATGGCAAGCTGTTCACAGATGTCATGGGTGAGGCGCACCTCACCCATCATGAGTTACATGCGGCTCTGCGCCGGGCGGGCTGCTCGTCGATTGAAGAGGTTCACTCCGCGGTTCTGGAGAACAGCGGAGATATCAGCGTCGTTCCGTGCAAAAGGAAAAGTGAAATGTGAATCCGCACCCGGGCCAAGCCGATTCGGCCCGGTCTCACTCGTAGCGGAGTGCGCGGATCGGGTCGATGTTACTGGCACGGCGGGCGGGTAACAGCCCTGCGCCGACCGCAACCGCAGCCAAGATAGTGGCCGCGAGCGCCGCGGTCCACAGATCGGTTGGCGCAACCCCGAACAGTTGTGACGACACGTAGCGGCTGGCCAGATAGATCGCCGGAAGTCCTATTCCCAGGCCCAGCGCGAGCAGCAGCAGTACTTCGCGGAGCACCAGCCAGAGCACAGCGGATTGCGGCGCTCCCAGGGCCATGCGGAGTCCGAGTTCTTTTGTGCGTCGCTCCACGACAAATGCCATGATGCCATACAGCCCGAGAGCGGCTAAAAGCGTCGCCAGTCCACCAAAGGCAGCAGACAGCAGGGCGATTAAGCGCTCGGTACTCAGTGTCTCGTCGAGTTGTTTTTCGAGCGTCTTCATTTCGAATACCGGCATCGCCGCATCAAGGTTCTTGATCTGCCGACGGAACGCCCCGAACATCGTTTCGGGGCTGACCGACGTGCGCACGTAAAAGACGCCAGAGCCCAGAGAACTGTTCTGGCCGTTCGCAACGAAGGCCTGGCGGTGGACTCCTTCGCGAGGACCTTCATATAATGCATTTTCTGCGACCCCGACAATCTCGATATCTAATTTGGCATCGGGACCGTTGCCGAAGCCGATCCGTCGGCCGAGGGCACTCTTACCCGCGAAGAAATGTTGCAGCAAACGCCCGATTCACGATAGCTACTGTGAATCGCTTGCCACCCTCGTCGCGGCCGTCGAAGTCGCGTCCCTCGATGATGGGAACACCCATCGTCCTGAAATAATCTGGAGAGACGCCATTCATAAAGGCCTGGAGGTCTTCGCCGTCCTTGGCCGGGTGCCCTTCCACGGACATGGTTGAATCCCACTCGTCGCCGTGCAGGACTGGCACCGACGCGAAACTGGCCGCCTTCACTCCTGGTACGGCGCGGATGCGTTCCAGAGCTTGCTTGAAGAAGTCTTGCATACGCGGCTGCGAATAGCCATTCAGCGAAGGATCAACCTGGAAGGTGATTACACTATCCAAACCGCGAAATCCTGTATGCGTATTCTTCAGATTCGTCAGGCTCTTGACGAACAATCCGGCTCCAGCGAGGAGCAGGAAAGACAACGCGACCTGTGCCGTAACCAGCACTTTGCGCAGCGTGACGGTTCCTCCGCTTCCTGCGATGGAGCCAACCGCATCTTTCAGAGTGTTCCAGGTATTAAAGCGCGTGGACTGCAAGGCGGGCGCGAGTCCGAACACTAGTCCTGTGATCACTGCCAGGGCCAGATTGAACCCCAGTATGCGGAGGTCCGGTTCGGCCCGGAGCATCAACGGAGCACCTTCGGAAGGAATGAATTTGAGGAGTCCGCGGATAGTCCAAACCGAGAGCAGGATGCCCAGGACCCCTCCGGCCAGCGAAAGAGTCAGGCTCTCGACCAGTAGTTGGCGAACCAGCTGCGCTCGCGAGGCGCCGATGGCGAGCCGGACCGCGATCTCTTTCTGTCTCGCCACAGCCCGGGCAATCAGCAGATTGGCGACATTGAAGCACGCAATCACGAGCACCAGGCCCACCATGCACATCAAAACGATCAGCGCGGTGGAGACTTGCTGCCGCATTTGAGAGTACCCGGTGGCCGCCGGTTCCATTTGAACGGTCCTCTTCAAAAACCGGTCGCGGTAGTATTGCGATGCCTTAGGCAAAGAGTCCTTCTTCACCTCGTCTTCCAAGATCTGATGGAACAGTGGCTGCAAGGACGCCCGTGCGGATTGAATTGTGTAGCCCGGCTTCATGCGGGCGAACATCTGTATCCACTGGCTCCGGCGATCGCCCAGTGCGTCCCAGTTCGGCGTCATTACCGGCTTCATCTGGATAGGAACCCGAATTTGCGGAGAACTGGACGGGTCCAGGCCCGTGAACCCCGCGGCCGAAACGCCGACCACGACCATGGGGTAGTTGTTGACCAGGATCTTGTGGCCGATCACCTTGGGATTCCCATTGAACCGGCTGACCCAGTAGTGGTGGCTGAGCACCACAGTCGGGTGACCTTTGTATTGCCGGTCGTCCTCCTCGGGAGATAACAGCCGTCCTACTGCGGGCGAGCACTCCAAGCGCCTGGAAGTAGTTGCCGGACACCAGTTCGGCATTAACGCGCTCCGTTCGGCCCTCGAAGCTAATCGACAATGGAGTGGAGAAACGGCAGAATACATATGAGAACGCCTGGGCTTTTTTTTGAAAGTCCTGATACATGGGATAGGAGGCGGCCCGCGATCCGCGGTTGTTGCCCATATGCGGCCCAGTGGACCAGATCATCGCCAGCTGCTCCGGCTGCTTCACGGGCAATAATCGGAGCATCAACTGATCCAAGAGCGTGAATATCGCGGTGTTTGACCCTATGCCGAGTGCCAGAGAAAGTACGGCAACGGCAGTGAACATGGGGCTGCGGAACAGGGTCCGTAGCGCAAACCTGATCTCAGCAAACAGAATGGTCACCTATCTTTATACGGACGAAGCCGCCGGCGGTTACGGCCTACTTTCACCATCGATTGCGGTGATTGTAAGTTGCGTGCTCTGAGCATCACGGTTTCATGCACTCGACGGCGCAGAAAACCGCTCGCTCGGGGCTGCAGCTTGGACATTGTCAGCTCCGCCAAACTCTGCCTGAACGAGCGGGTTGCAGTTGATTTCAGATTATGAGCGTCACAGCCCGTAATCTGAGTTTTCTCGAACGAGAGACTAGGCGCTAACCTCGCCGGCGGCAGCCTTAGCGCTGGTCTTCCTGGAACGTTTTTTAACCGCTTTCTTAGTACTTTTCTTGATCCCTGCCTGCTGCGCCGTCCGCTTCTCGGCCCAGCGTTTCTTTAACGCCTCGATGATTCTCTTTCGTCCTTCTGGACTCAATCTCCGCTTTTGCTTTTTAGGTGCGTTTACGGATCCAGCAGGCCGTCCAGGCCGACCCCTCTTCACGACCGCGGGGCTGGGGCCAGAAATGTCGCGCAGAGCTGCGATTGCTCGATCAATCGCGGCTTTTTGTCCTTCGAGCTGAGTAATGATACTATCTACGTCTTTCAAGGATTCTCCCTTCGCTCCTGGATAGCTATTTAAGCCGTAGCTCCAGTTGACTGAAATCATACACAAATTCCAGGTGCAAATGTTAGCTCATGCAGATTGTTAGAGCCGATAAAGAAGTCGATGAAGTTAGCCCGGCCTTGGAGCTAAGACACTAGGTTTCACTATATGACTGAAGCCCTGACGAGTAATGCAGGCGTGAGCCCGATCAGACGTCGCAAACCCGCGTGAGACACGACCACACAGCTATCTGACAGACATAAACACGAGTACGCACTCACTGCTGAGCAGTGGGGCACTAATGGTCCGAAGCTACCGGTGGCGGTGCCGATATCAATTCGGCCAGATCTTCCGAAGTCTTTAAATCGGTCTTCGCATGATCGAAATACGACAGTATGTTGGTCCGCAGGGGTTGGTCCACTGTGCTGAACTTGTAACCCTTCAGTTTTTCCAGCAACCTAGAATACGTTTCATCGGCAAGTTGGTATTCCCCGATCTTGGACGGTCTGCCTGTGTCGAAGTTCGTGTTCGGCAGATCGAGCCTCCTGCCTGTCCGGACTTGCGTCAGCAGTGCACGATATACCGTGAGAGTCGCGTTGAAACTCTTCATGAACAACTGATCCGCCTCCGGCGTCGGCGTCTTGAACGAGAACGCCCGAAATGGACCCACCTTGGGAATGAGGCGGAATAAGCGGGAAAGCAGGCGGGCGCCGAAGCCGGGCTTCTCATACTCGTGTCCCCACTCTTTCTCATAACTGGACCGCGACAGATTAAATACAAACCGCCGGCGGGTGAGCCCCGGAGTCTCTCTCACCAACTCGTCCTTTTTTTGGTCCCACGCGACCTTCGTCATCTCCGGAATGATGGCGCCAATGGAATGGCGGTATGTGCCCAGAGCCAAATCGAGACTGAAGAACATGTTCTTCAACTCAATTCCGTATGTCTTGCGGACAGCTCGTTCGAGCACCGGCTTGGCGACCTGGAAGCCGATGAAGTCGTGGTACGCCTGGGGAGCGTAGTGGCCGTGGGCTACCTGCGACACATCGAATGCAAATTCCATTTTCAGGTGATCCGGCTTATCGTCCTCATAGGGAACGGATTTCCCGAACGCGCGAGCCTTAGGATAGACGAGAGGTACTGAGGGATTTACCCCGATCGGGTGGCCGTTGTTATCCGCTGCGTAGTGCGCCATCGAGCCGAGAGCGAACGCATACTCGTTTAGTTCCTGGGCCTCTAGCAGCAGGTTGCGCACAAGATCGCCGCTGCGAACATAATGCGCCAGATCCGTGAACAAATGACTACCCAGAGGATAATATCCAAGATCCTGAATGATCGCTCCGCCATAAGCGTAGGCGTGTGCGTTCCGCAACTCTTCCTCCGTCGCATCTGGGAAATATTTCAGTAGGGCCGGTTTAATGGACAGCTCCCAGGTGGCATCGATGATGGCTTCGTGGCTGAGAACCGAGTAGGCACCGGCGATCGGCATGAATAGAAATATAGCTAACAGAACGCGCCGTAACATGTACCCTTATTATGTAGGCTCGCAAACGTACAATTCCCAAACAAAATTCTCCAGCTTGTAATGCAAGGCCGCATTTCCTGTCCTTAGGTATGAAAACAGAGGTGCATCCTGGAACTCGCAGTGAGAGAGGCTAAAAGTACGACGGTCCCCGGCGACATTGAGCGGATGTTCGAAGAGTGCCACGGACTAATCTTCCGTACGGCGTACCGCATCACCGGCAATGCCGCTGATGCAGAAGATGTACTGCAGGCGGTTTTTCTGCGATTGATGCGCCGCGATCGCTCCGCGGAGCCGCTGGATAATCCGGAGAGTTATCTTCGCCGGGCAGCCATCAACGCCGCACTTGACGTAGTTCGCAGGCGCCAGGAAATCGCGAGTGTCCCACTGGACGAATCACCGCCCGGTCCCGAAGATCAACGGGAGTTGAAGGACAGCCTGCGCCGAGCCCTCGCCGCCTTGAATCCGAGGTCCGCCGAGCTTTTCACGCTCCGCTTCTTCGAAGGCTATTCGAACCCCGAGATCGCTCGCATGCTGGGCATGTCGCAAATGCACGTGGCAGTTCTTCTCCATCGTACTCGCAAGCAGTTACAGAAGGAGATTCGTTCGTACTTAGGAGTCGCGTCATGAACAAGCTGGATCAGACCATTTCCGAGATTGCCGATGAATCGATTCCCGAGGACCAGATGGAACAGGCCGCTACCCGCGTGCGCCATAAGCTCTTTCCAGAGGTCCGCAGCGGGTCCGAACGCATTCGCAGCTGCTCCGATTACCAGGCCCTCATTCCTTCCTACCTGAGTAAGACCCTATCGGCGGGGCGGTCGCTGTTGCTCCAGGATCACACGCGGGAATGCCCAGCCTGCCGCCACGCCGTGGATCAGGCTCGTGGGGGTAATATCCGCACGCTGGTGCGCCCGGCGACCCCGCCGTCGCGAACCATTCCGAAGCACTGGGTCCTCGCGGCGGTGCTCGTGCTGACGCTGGGCACCGGCGTGCTGCTGGTCATGCGCAGTTCGCTGGTGAGCAGTGGTGTGAACGCGGTCCAGAGTGTCAGGGGCATTCTGTATCTCATGTCGAACGGAAAGGTCACGCCCATATTTGCCGGGCGCGAGATCCCGGAGGGAGCGCGAGTAAAGACCGCGAGGAATTCGACTGCGGTCGTTCGGCTCGCCGATGGCTCACTCGTGGAGTTGAACGAGCGCGCTGAAATCTCGGTGTCCAGGACGGGACGAAGCACCGCCATTCACCTGGATCACGGCGGCATCATCGTGCAAGCAGCGAAACAGCGGTACGGTACGCTGGACGTCCTCACTCAAGATTGCGCCGTTTCCGTGAAGGGCACCATCTTCGCGGTGGATCGCGGGACCAAAGGTTCACGAGTGAGCGTGGTAGAGGGCGCCGTACAGGTCGCAAAGGGCTCCGAGAAGCAGATGCTCAGGCCGGGCCAACAGGTGTCTACCGATGCTAGTGTGGCACGGACCTCGGTGCAGGATGCCGTCGCGTGGAGCCGCGATGCCGCGCGCTATCTCTCCTTGCTTGGCGAATTCATCGTGATCCAGAAAGGTCTGAATGCGATGCCGTCCCCGGCGCTGCGGCACAATTCCAAGCTGCTGGGTTATCTGCCGGAGGATACGGTACTCTACGCCTCGATCCCGAACCTCGGATCCACGTTAGCCGAAGCTGAACGGCTGTTCAACGCCCGGCTGCAGGAGAGTCCTGTGCTCCGTGAATGGTGGGATCAGCAAAAGGAAGGGCCCAAGATGGAGGCCATGATTCAGAAGCTGCGCACCTTCAGTGATTATCTGGGCGATGAAATCGTCTTCTCCATCAGCGGCGATTGGAGCGGCAATTACAGCCAGCCGATGTTGCTTGCCGAGGTGAAAAGGCCTGGTTTGGATACGTTTCTCAACAACGAATTCCGCCATCTCGAATTGCAGGGCGGCAAGAACACTCCACGGGTGGTGGCGATGGAGAAAACCTCTACGGATTCCTCGGATCGTGGTTACAATCGACGCAACCGTGCTACGAAGGCTCGACGGATGGAAGGCCCGATGCTGGTGGGCATGAGAGACAATCTTGTGGCGGTTGCATGGGACCAGAACGAGATCGATCGGATCGGCGCCCGTGTCGCGGAGCCTGCGTCCGCAGTGCCCACCGGTCTGCTCGGCCGGGTCCAGCAGGCCTATGATCGCGGCGCTGGCTGGCTGTTGTGCGTGAACATGGAACAAATCGCACGCGATACCGTAGATAGACGCAAGGGCAGTGATGGGCCGAAACTTCCGGCTGGACTGGATGCGATGCGCTACCTGATTGTGGAGCGCCGAGACATGACAGGCAAAACCGAGAACCAGGCGACGTTGACTTTCGAGGGGCGCCGCTCCGGGATAGCCGGCTGGCTATCGGAACCAGCGCCGATGGGGTCGCTCGACTTCGTGTCTCCGAACGCAACGTTTGCGGTCTCCCTGGTGCTACGCAGCCCGCAGTGGATGATTGGCGATCTCCTCCGGTCCATGGCCGAGCATGACCCTAACTTTCAGGACACCTTGGATCGGATTAACAACGAGAGCGGATTGCAGATCAGCCCGTCGCTGGGCGAACCCCTCGGTGGGGAGTTCACCTTCGCCGTGGATGGGCCTGTGCTGCCGCTACCAAGCTGGAAGCTGGCCGTAGAAGTGTACAGTCCGGAGCGATTGCAGTTTGGCATCCAGCAAGTCGTGGATGCCGCAAACAAGCAGCAGAAATGCGCCGATTGCCGGCTGACTCTGGCCAAGGAAGACGTCAGTGGCCGAACTTACTATACGATATCCAGCACCAGGTTTTCCTACGAGATCGACTATACCTTCGTCGACGGTTACCTGCTGGCGGCCCCGAGCCGCACGCTCCTCGACACGGCGATTCAGAATCGCTCGACGGGCTACGTGCTGTCGCACTCCGAAGCATTCCGTTCGCAATTGCCCACCGGCGGAAATCTGAATTTCTCGGGCATCGTGTACCAAAATCTGGGCTCGGTGCTGAAGCCGTTTGCGGAGCAGATCGGCAGTCTCGGCAGCATTTCCGCGGCGCAGCGAGCGTCTCTCAAAGCGCTTGCCGAGAACACCGGGCCCGGGTTGATCTACATCTACGGTCAGCCGGACAGCATCAGTATCGCGAGCACCGGCGGGTTCTTCGGTTTGGATTTGAATTCGCTGGCTCTCCCTAGCCTACTCGGGAGAGCAATACACGCCCAATGATACAGGAAGCACTTCCTGACGATCGCGGATTGGGGAATGCCGGGGATCCCTCGAGGTCCGTTCCCAGCCGTGATCCTCAGGAAGTGACGCGTACACCAACGATCGAGCTGGCCGGACTGGAAGTACAACTTGGGAAGAGGACCATCCTCAAGGACCTCACGTGCTCACTGTCCGGCCGCACCATCGGTCTGCTCGGACCCAACGGCGCGGGCAAGTCCACCCTCATCAATACTCTGCTCGGATTCCACAGACCCGTCCGCGGCACCGCCCGCATCCTCGGACTCGATATCAAAACCGACCGCGACAAGATCCGATCGCTGGTCGGCTTCATGCCGGAGAACGATTCGTTCATCGCCAACATGACCGCCGTCGCGTTCATTCGCATGATGGGCGAGCTATCCGGACTGCCCGCGGAAGCCGCGCTGGAACGGGCTCACGAGTCGCTGTACTACGTAGGCCTGGGCGAATCGCGCTACCGCAAACTGGGGACCTATTCGCTCGGCATGAAGCAGCTCGCGAAATTGGCGCAGGCCATGGTCCACGGGCCGAAGCTGATCATCCTGGACGAGCCCACCAATGGCCTGGACCCTCCCGGCCGGCAGCGCATGATTCGCATGATCCGCGAGATGAAGGAGACCGGCGATCTCCGGATCGTGCTGTGCTCCCATCTGCTGCGCGACATCGAGGAGGCCTGCGAAGAGGTGTTGATCCTCAAGCAGGGCCGCATCGTGCATTATTCAAACCTCGAAGAGGAGCGCAAGGCCAACTTGCGTTTCGTCGAGATCGAAACTTCGGGTGACGACGACGGTTTCATCGAAGCGCTCGAGCAAATGGGTTGCGAGTGCGCCGTCGCGGGCGACCGCCGATTGAAGATGGTGCTGTCGGAAGGCATCGAGATTCGCGATCTGTACAAGGTGGCCGAGAGCCGTAACGTGCAATTGCGCAAGTTGAATTACCGGCGCGACAGCCTCGAAGACATTTTCCTGAAGGCGATGGAGACGTCGAATGGCCGTCTATAAGCGTTCCTATCGCGGATACGAAGGCCCGTTGACACCGCGCTGGTCGCGGTTCCTGATTCTCAGCCGGTATGCGGCGCGGGGCATTTTCCAGTCGCGCATCATCACAGGATTGTTCGTCATCTGCTTCTTCTACCCGCTGCTGATGATCGCCGGGCTGTACCTGAATCACAATGCCCGCGTGTTGTCGCTGATGAAATTCAATGGCGACCACCTGATGGACATCAACGGCACATTTTTTATGGTTCTGATGGGCGTGCAGGGTTCGATGGCGTTTCTGATGACTGCCTTTGTCGGGCCGAACATGATCGCGCCTGATCTGGCGAACAACGCTCTGCCTCTGTATTTCTGCCGTCCTCTATCGCGCACCGAATACGTGCTGGGCCGCGGCGCAGTCATCCTGTTTCTGCTGTCGTTCATCACATGGGTGCCGGGACTGTTGATCTTCGCCATCGAATCGAGCTTGTCGGGTGTATCGTGGGCCTCCGAGCATTGGAGATTCGCCGGCGGGAGTACTTGTGGGCTCGATGCTGTGGATCGTCGTACTGGCGCTGCTCGCGCTGGCTCTGTCGGCGTGGGTTCGTTGGAAGATCATCGCAGGCGCTCTTCTGCTGGCCGTGATGTTTTTTACCTCCGGGTTTGCGGCGGCGTTAGATGCAGTGATGCGGACTAAGGCAGGCTTTTATCTCGATCCCGCCGGCACTGGTAGCCACCGTGTATGGGGAGTTCTTTGGCGTTGAGGTCAATACCCGGCTGACGCATGGGCGGCGCGATAACAGCACTGGCCGGGATCTGCGCTTTCTGCATCTTCCTGCTGAGCCGAAAGGTCCGGGCCTTCGAGGTGGTGGGATGATGCCAGGCCAATCAGCAGGTCGTCTTCGATAACGTCTCGAAGTTCTACGGCGACGTGCTGGGTGTCAATCGGGTGTCGCTCACTATTCCCCCGGGCATCACGAGCCTGGTCGGACCTAACGGCTCTGGCAAGACGACGCTGATGAATCTGATGACCGGCCTGCTGAAGCCGACGCGCGGCCGCATCAGCGTCCTCGGGATTTCGCCGGATGATCCGGAAGAACTGTTCCGGCAGGTCGGCTATTGCACGCAGTTCGATTCGTTCCCGCGCGGATTCACCGGCTACCAATTCGTGTATTCTTTCCTGCGCCTCTACGGCTGCACGCACGCGGAAGCCGATAACTTCGCATGGCGAGCGATTGAGCGCGTGAACCTGGTGGAAGCCGCTCACCGCAAGATCGCCGGCTACAGCAAGGGCATGCGTCAGCGCATCAAACTGGCTCAATCCACGTGCCACGGACCCTCGGTTCTGGTGTTGGATGAGCCGCTGAATGGCCTGGATCCGCTGGTCCGCGCCGAAGTGATCGCTCTGCTTCGATCGCTGGCCGAAGAAGGCATGCACATCCTGATCTCAAGCCACATTCTGCACGAGGTGGACATGATCTCCGACCAGGTGGTCCTGCTGAGCGCCGGCTACGTGATTGCCGAAGGCAAGATCCGCGGTGTGCGCGGCGAGATTCAGGAGCAGCCCATGCAGATCCTGGTACGATGCAGCGCGCCGTCGGCTCTGGCGGCGAAGGTGTTCGAGCAGGACAGCGTTGTCGAAGCCCGAATTCACAAAGACGGAGCGGCCTGCTGATCAAGACGCGCGATCCCGATAAGTTCTATCTGCAATTGAATCGCATCGCTTTGAACGGAGTCAGCGTGGAGTCCGTGACACCCGCCGATGACGACGTGAACTCGCTTTACGAGTACCTCATCGGGTCCGAGGAGAAGCCGAAATGAAGACGCTCTGGCTGACCCAGATCGCCGCCGTCGTGCGCCTCGAACTGCGGAAGAGTTTTTTCTCGCGGCGAGGCCTATGGATTTATATTCTGGCCCTGCTGCCGCTTCTGATTTTTGGCGGACATTCGGTGGTCATGCTGCGCCGCCACCGCCCGTGCGACTTCGGAATGGACACGAACATCTTCGCCGCGGTTTTTCAGCTGCTCGATCTCCGGCTGGTGTTGTTCTTCGGCTGCCTGGGCATCTTCATGAACCTGTTCCGGGGCGAGATGCTGGACCGCAGCCTTCATTTCTACTTCCTCTCGCCGGTTCGTCGCGAAGTGATTCTGGCGGGCAAGTACCTCGCCGGATTGCTCGCGGCCCTGACCATCTTCACTACGAGTACAGTGCTCCAGTGGATGGCGATGTACGCGCATTTTCCGTCTAGCACCGTCAACGCGTACCTGACCGAAGGAAGCGGGTGGTCGCATCTGGTCGCCTATGCGGGCGTGACCATGCTGGGGTGTGTCGGCTACGGTGGTGTATTCCTGTTGACGGGCGCGTTATTTAAAAATCCGATCTTCCCCGCTGCCGCGGTATTGATCTGGGAATCGGCAAATGCGTTTCTGCCCAGCGTGCTGCAAAAGCTCAGCGTGATCTATTATTTGAAATCGCTATGCCCCATAGAGGCGCCACCCGATGCGGGCCCCGTCTTGTCCCTGCTGATTGTTAACGCCGACCCGATTTCGCCCGGTATAGCAGTGCCGGGAATCCTGCTCTTCACGACCGTCGTCCTGGTCGTGGCGGCGCTTCAGGTACGGCGGATGGAGATCAATTACGGCACGGACTGATTGGAACAATACTTAGGCCATCGAGGTCAGTCTACGCGCCACTACGAGCCTGAAAGTACCGCTCCGCAAAAGTCAGGAATGTCGGCCAGTTCGGGCCGGGAGTGTGTCCACCGCTATGCTGACGAAACGCAACGTCACCGTCGATCAAGGCTGTCTCGATCGGCGGGAACTGCGTGGTCCCGAGGTCCTTCTTCCCCAGCAGTTTGTAAACCGGGCCGGCAGCGGCCGCAGCCAGAAACATGCCCTTCGCGTCCACCCAACCATCGCCGTTGGTAGCGCCCGCGCTGATGAAGACCGGTCGAGGAGCGCACAGCGCGACCAACTCATGAGAGTCCACGGGCAAATCGTTCCAATTCAGTGAACCGGCATATTTCAAGAAGTTGCCGGCCATCCAGTGGTACTCGTTGGAGGCGGCGACGTTTTCCACCAGTTCTCCCCAGTTGCGCCGATGAATCTTGACGCCGCCTTCACCGGATGAACTGACGAATGCGATTGCGAAACGCTGGTCGTAGGCCATGGCCACGGCGGTCGCCTTACCGTATCGCGAGTGCCCTTCGATGCCGACCCGCGTCGCATCCAGGGATTTGTCGGTCTCGAAGTAATCCAGAGCTCGGCTGGCGCCCCAGGCCCACGCACGTAATGCTCCCCAATCATCCAGCTTGCGTGGCTGGCCCTTGTTGACCAGCCCTATAACGCCTTGCGTGAGGCCTGCGCCGTTGTCGGCCTGGATGCTATTGGGCACGATCACCGCGTAGCCCCAGCCTTTGGCGAGAACCTGTTGCTGCCATGTGGGACCGGTTGGGGCAGGGGGCACCGGTGCTCCGGGCCGTCGCGGAAGGCCACCGATGAAACCGAATTCCATGATCACCGGTACCGGAGCAGCCGCTTTCGCCGGAACGGTGAGCGCCATCTGAATGTCGACGGTGATCTGCGGGTAGGAAGAGTTGTCGACGTGGCCTATCAGTTTCTTGGTGATCACAGGCACAGCGCCGTTCGTCTCCTCGGCTGTGCTGGTCACCTCCCACTTCACCTTGGGGGTGTTCTTCGGGAGGCGGCCGTAGATTTCCCGGTCGAAATCCTCCACAATCTCAGGGCGGCGCTGATCCCACCACATCTTCGGCGTTGTGACTCTCTTGCCATTCTTCAGCACCAGCGGATCCGGCAGATCGGGATACGGGTTGGCCTTCGATTCATCGTAGTTGGCGGCATTCGGCGCCTCGGCGTTTCGGCCGTCTGCTCCCCGCCTGAGAGACGTGATGTGCAGGAGCTCCAGCATCCTCTGTTGATCCTGCTGAGCGGTAAGCTGCACCGGCGGAGGCTGATTGTCTGCACCCACCAGCGCAAACGCTACTAACGCAGGCGACCATCGTATCAGTCGGAGTGTCGGCACGATTTCTTCCTCACAAGTTGTATATCACAAGCCGGCGACAGACACTCGATTTCGGCTCGTTGACTGCGCAATAGGGCCGATAACTTCGCTACTATAGTTGCGTTTCCGAATCCATCGTGAGGAAGTGAATCAATGGCGAGACGTAAGGATGCGCACAAGGCAAACTCGGGCCAGCTGCCAGCTTCTCCGCCGATCCCGCCTGTCCCGCCAGCACCCTCCGCCGTGCCGGACGAAGTGCAGCAGCAGCACCGCGAAGGAGTGGTTCAGGCCGACGACAGAAGGAAACAATCCCAACAAGCCAGACCCGATGACCTTCGGCTGAACATGATGCGGTCGGTAGTCACTGAACCACTGTTGTCGAAAGTTCAACAGGCCGACCCTGGAGCGAAGTTCGAAGTCATCATTTCGATCAATGAGACGTTCCCTGGCGGCATCAACGAGGCTCTCAAGCAAGTGCAAGATCGTGCCGCGAAATGGGGCGTCAAATACACCTGCGTGTCCAATTACTGTTTCGCGTGCCTGACAAAAGAGCAGATTCTCGAACTGGCGGAGGAAGCCCGAGCCCTGATCAAAGCCAACGGTCCCAACGGCAGCGTAGTCTATAGGATTTGGCAAGATGACGACATTAGTGTCACGCTCACCCACTCGCTGGTCACCGTGAAGGCGGATGCAGCGCAGCGGGCGTTCCAGGCGCGAGGCGATGGTATTGTCTGGGCCGTGCTCGATTCGGGCGTCCAGGGCACGCACGAACATTTCTTGAGTTTTAAAACCCTCGACGTGGGGGCACCCGTGCAGCACATGGATTTCACTCCGCTGGCCAACGGCGCCCTGGTAGACAATTTTGGACACGGAACGCACGTTGCCGGCATTATCGCAGGCGGTTGGCAGTCTCAATCCGCTGACCCGGACGGGGAACCTGTCGTAGGCACGGAGATGCGCGACGAGAACAGCAACGATGCGGTACCCCGCCGGGAGAAGCTCCGCACGATCTCGGGAGTCGCGCCCGGATGCAAGCTGGTCAGTATGAAAGTGGTGGCGGACAACGACGTCTCCACGGAGCCGAAGCAGAAGGCCGGTCAAGGGAAAGTGAGTTGGGTCTTGCAGGCCATAGACCAGATCCAGCAGTGGAATCAATACGGGAGAAGGCTATCTGATTCACGGCGTGAACATGAGCCTGGGGTATGAGTTCGACCCGCGTTGGTTCGGCTGCGGCCAGAGTCCGATCTGCGTTGAGGTGAACCGGCTGGTGAAGAGTGGAGTGGCGGTGGTGGTCTCCGCAGGCAATGCCGGGTATTCGTCGTTCATTAATGCCGCCGGAAAGGCCGAGGCGAGATTCAGCGATTTGACCATCACCGATCCCGGGAACGCCGACCTCGCGATCACCGTTGGATCCACCCACAGAGACATGCCGCACCTGTATGGGGTCTCGTACTTCTCATCGCGCGGGCCCACGGGCGACGGTCGAATGAAGCCGGACGTGGTGGCCCCAGGGGAGCGTATTATTTCCTGCGCTGCCGGCCGCGAGGCTCACAAGTATGATGCCAAGGACGATCAAGGCAACGATCTTCCCATGGTGCTGTATTGCGAGCAGACCGGGACCAGCATGGCGGCCCCGCACGTCTCCGGAGCCGTGGCGGCATTCCTGTCAGTGCGGCGCGAGTTCATCGGACAACCTGAGCGCGTCAAGCAGCTCTTTGTCGATAACGCCATCGACCTGCGCCGCGAACCTAAGTTCCAAGGCGCGGGATTGTTGGACATCATGAAGGTTCTGCAGGCAGTCTGAACGGAGGAGCACATGGAAACGATTCACGGATTCGATTTCTTTCGCTTGCGATTCGATGAGAACGGCGTCCTACAACCGACTCAACCGCTGGATGAATTGAAACACAACATTCACACCAACGCCGCCACGGATGCAATCTTCATCGCCCACGGTTTTCGCAATGACGAGAATGATGCAACGGGTCTTTACGATCGTTTTCTAGACAACTTCCGGAAGCACGTGGACGGCGCGTTCCAACAGACCCTAGGGTTTCGCAAATTCGTCGTGGCCGGAGTCTACTGGCCGTCGAAACAGTTCCCGGAGAGTGTCAACCTTGGCGGTTCAGTGCAGGCGCTGGATAATGAACTCGGCGACAAGGAAGAGGCCAGGCAGAAACTGGAAGATCTTAAGGCCACGGCGGCGGGGCCCGAGCAGAAGCGGAAGTTGGATCGAGCCATTCAACTTTTGGATCAAGTGAAGGGGAATATTCAGGCACAGGATGAATTCGTACATCGCGTGCTCTCCCTACTGGACGACGCTCCGCAACTGGATCCCACGGAAGGCGTGGATGCGATCAAAGCGAAAGATGGGTCGGAGTTGCTCGATTCTCTGAAAGCGCCGATCATCCTCCCTACCGAGGGTGACGGCGGTGAAGGCGGCGTGGCTGCGGCGGGACCGGTTTTTGTAAGCGGCGAAGAAGGGGGAACGGAGGGTCTGGGTTCGTTTTTCGGATCGATCTTTGGGCGCATTGGGCAATTTCTGAATCTCACGACGTGGTACATCATGAAAAACCGTGGAGGTGTGGTCGGATCCACTGGCGTGGCGCAAGCCGTCCGGGATGTGAAGGCGTTCAGTCCCGCGATAAGGATTCACCTGGTCGGACACAGTCTGGGGGGACGCCTCATGGCTGCCTGCGCCAAGACACTGGCGCAGTCACCCAGGCTTCAAGCCGATTCGCTGACGCTTTTGGAGGCCGCCTTCTCGCACTACGGCTTCAGTCCGAACAATGGCAAAGGTCAGGCCGGATTCTTCCGAGAAGTCATAGATGCCCACGCGGTGAAGGGTCCGCTCATCGCGACGTTCTCGAAAAAAGACACCGTAGTGGGAACAGCCTACGCCGTCGTATCGCGTCTGGCGGGCGACACCGTGCAGGAGATCGGAGACGCCAATGACCCATTTGGCGGAATTGGCCGCAACGGCGCTCAGAAGACGGCTGAAGCGATGATCGCGGGGTTGCATACGGCAGGGGGCGCGTATCAGCCATTTACCGCGGGGAAGGTGATGTGCCTGGACGGCTCCGACGGCCTGATCAATGATCACGGCGACGTTACGAATGAGAATGTGACCTACGCCTTCGCCTCCGCGGTCGCACAGACATAAGAGATCCCCGCTTACGCTTTCCGCCGTATATCCGGAGTCCTGACGTGTTCGGGGCGGAAGCCCAATCCGATCATTCGCGCCGGGACGCGCCGCAACAGGGGGAATTGCTGCAGAAGCCGGAAGGCCAGCGGAAGCCCCTTTCGAGACTGTGGATTGCTCAACGTGGGAACAAGTAGATGATTGTGGGCAAAGACTTGAAGGCCTTGCGTCATGCGGGTCGGCAACTCGCGGCGTCTTTGAACCTCGCGTAGCTGCTCATCGCTCACCGCCCCTCGCAGCAACTTAGGCGCCACAATATTCACGGCCGCAACTGCATCCTGAATTGCGAGGTTGATGCCCACGCCTCCGATGGGCGACATGGCATGCGCCGAGTCCCCGATACACAGAAGTCCCGTACGCCACCACTGTCGCAGGCGATCGATCGCCACGGTCAAGACCTTGATATCGTCCCAGTCGTCCAGTTCGCCGGTGCGGTCGCGTAAGAAGGGAGCCGCAGTCGCGATGTCCTCGCGAAACGAGGTGAGACCTTTTTTTCGGATGTTTTCAAAATCGCCCTTGCGTATCACGTAGGCGCACTGCCAGTAATCTCCGCGGTCGAGAGCTACCAGGACCTTTCCTGACCGCACGTGGCCGAGCGTCTGGTTCGGATCGCTTGGCCGGCGAGTGAGCCGCATCCACAACACATCGATCGGTGCTCCCAGATCGATTACGTCGAGGCCAGCCTGTCTGCGAACCGTCGAATGCCGGCCGTCTGCGCCGAGCGTCAGGTCCGCCCGCACCTCCAACAGACCCTGCGGAGTCTTCGCGCACAGGCCCGCGACGCGTCCGCCATCCTGCAGCAATCCGATAACCTCGGCCTCCATCCGAAGTTCGAATGAAGGGTACAGCTTACCTTTTTCGGCGATGAAGGTGAGGAAATCCCATTGAGGCATCAGCGCGATAAACTTGCAGTGCGTAGGCAGGTGAGAAAAGTCGGCCACGGTCAAGTGGAAGTCGTCAATTTGGGCGCCGACTTCAGGTAGCTCCTGGTGAGGGCGGCGTAGGAAATCATCTAGAATCCCGAGTTCGTACATGAGTTCCAGGGTAGAAGGATGGATCGTGTCTCCTCGAAAGTCGCGGAGAAAATCAGCGTGCTTCTCCAGCACCACCACCTCCACACCGGCGCGCGCTAGAAGGAAACCGGCCATCATTCCCGCGGGCCCACCGCCCGCGACGCAGCAGGTTGTTCTTATGTTTTCGACCACAGAGTTTTTCTCGCCCATTGACCACCGCTGAACAAATCAAGCTTAGCCCTGTTAAAATGCAGGCGGTGTCAGCTTCTCCCCGCAAGCAGATGTTTTCTCGCGAGCAAGCTCTGCGCGTTCTTCGGATTTCAGAGCGCCTCTTGCGGAGCTGGGAGAAACAGGGGCTCGTCCCGGAGCGCGCAGACTTCGCGATGAACGATCTGCTCGCCCTCAATACGTTAATCAAGCTGCGTCAAAATCGCGTCCCCTCGCTGCAAGTCCGCCGAGCTGTCGCAGCGCTTCGGGAGAAGATCCGAGACGTCACAGATCCGCTGACTCAACTTCGCATCTACAGTGAGCGCGGGCAGATCCGTGTGGACATTGAAGGCAGCACCATGGAGCCCGTCTCGGGTCAATTACTGCTCAACTTCGGGCCGGCTGAGATCAACAAACTCTTATCGTTCCCGGTAGCTCGGGCGGAGCCCACTCACGCCCAACAGGACGCCAAACGTGTACAGGCAGAGTTGCTGTTCGAACAGGGTTTGGAGATGGAGCATACTGGCGCGCCGGTTGCCGACATTATCGCCGTTTACGAACACGCAATCAGGCTCGATCCCCACTCGATCGGTGCGCTAGTGAATCTAGGCACCATCTATTTCAATACCCGAAAGTTCAGCAAAGCCGAGGAGCATTACCTCCGCGCAATCGACGCGGATGCCACTTACCCTCTCGCGCACTTCAACCTAGGCAACTTATACGACGAACTTGGAAACCGGCAGAAGGCGCTGGAACATTATCTCTTGGCCTTGAAGTGCAACCCTCAGTATGCGGATGTTCACTACAACGTTGCACTGCTCTATCAGACTGGTGGCGAGCCAATGAAAGCTGTCATGCACTGGAAGGCTTACCTGAAAATGGATCCGGGCAGCTCATGGGCGGCAATCGCCCGCAGAGAGCTCGACAAACTGAAGGATGCTGCCATCGTCCGCAGCCGCGTTTAGCCATTCGCCTTATTGGACGGCAGCGACCGCCGGTTTCGCCTGGGTCTTGAATTCGTACTGCTGTATCTCCATCGCCGCTTTTCCATCGTCGAAGCGAACCACCCGGCCGCGAGCCACCAGGCGAAGAGCGCATTTGCTGTTCAGTTGAGCGGGCCAACTAATCGAAACCTCGATCCGGCGTCCCGGGAGCAGCATCTGGTCGGTTGTAAACAGCACGCCGGTACTACTCATATTCAGGGTCTTACCCGTCCCGCTCTCCTCGATGTTCTTCTTATTGAGTACCTTGTAGCGGACGTCACGTTCTATGGAGAAGCGGTCCGAACTTCTCCGATCCGTATTGGTATCTGTTGTCACTCGCTAGCCTCTTTTTTCGGCTCTCTGAACCGATGATCAATATTGAAGCGCTTCCCGTTTTGCCTCAATAGCGGACTCGTTCTATTCGCTGCCAGTACCCACTCCACTTTCCTGTGACTTCAGTCCTGTCTCCGCCGGAACCGCTCGGCCAACTTGTTCCGTCCGCAGCCAATGCCGCGCGGACCACCCGGCGCAGCATCCGCAGTGAACACGTCTGTCCCATAATCGGACACACCCGCTCAAGACAGAACAGGCCCAGGACTGTCATGTCACTTTATGCCTACTGGCAATCAGCGTGCTTCCGACACCGTGCTTGGATGAAAATGTAGTCACCAGACTATGTCCACTTTGAAGAATGTAGGATCCACGCGCATCCTGATTGCGGATGACCAGCCGGATGTCCTGGAGGCCCTCCGGTTGATGCTGAAGGCTGACGGATATCAGATCGAATCGGTCAGTTCGCCGACCGGGATCCTTGCTGCCATCGAGGCCCGGGATTTCGATGTCGTGCTGATGGATTTGAATTATACACGCGACACCACCTCAGGACAGGAGGGATTAGACCTGCTCGGGAAGATTCAGGCCATGGACACCATCCTCCCGATCGTTGTCATGACCGCCTGGGGCAGTGTTGAACTGGCGGTTGAGGCGATGCGGCGTGGGGCGCGCGACTTCATACAAAAGCCCTGGGATAACGCCCGCCTACTGTCCATCGTGCGCACGCAGGTCGAGTTGAGCAAGGCGCTCCGTCAAGGTCAGCGCCTCGAAGCCGAGAACCGCCTGCTACGTGCCGACGGCCGGCCTACATTTATCGCCGAGTCGCCCTCGATGCAGCCGGTCTTGCAACTGATCGCCCGCGTCGGCCCCTCGGATGCCAATGTGATGATCACGGGTGAACCCGGCAGCGGTAAGGAAGTGGTCGCCCGAACTCTTCACGCCGTATCGGGCCGGGCCAATAAGCCCATGGTCACCGTCAATGCCGGCGGCCTGGCCGAAGGCATCTTCGAGAGCGAACTGTTCGGTCACATCAAGGGGGCATTCACCGACGCCAAAATGGACCGTGTCGGTCGTTTCGAGTTGGCCGACGGAGGCACACTATTCCTGGATGAAATTGCGAACGTCCCGATGAACCTCCAGTCCAAGATGCTTCGCGTTCTGGAGACCGGCGAGATGGAGCGCGTGGGCTCGTCTAAGACTCGCAGGGTGGATGTGCGGATTATCTCGGCCACGAACGCCAACCTGAATGAAGAGGTCGCGAACAATCGCTTTCGCGAGGATCTGCTGTTTCGTCTGAATACCATCGAGATACACTTGCCGGCTTTGCGGGAGCGCCGCGAGGATATTCCGCTTCTGTCCTCGCACTTTCTGGGCGTGCACGCCAGGCGCTACCGCAAGAGCCTACAAGGTTTCGATGCCGGGGCGATGCAGGCCCTCCTCGAAAATCCGTGGCAGGGCAATGTCCGCGAGCTCAATCATGTCATCGAGCGCGCGGTGCTGATGGCACAGGATCACCTGGTCCGCCCCGGCGATCTGGCGTTGCGCAGCGGATCTCACGCTCCAACGCGATTGGAGGATATGAGCCTGGAGGAAGTGGAAGCGTTTCTGATTAAGAAAGCGCTGGCCCGCTATAACGGAAACGTCAGTCACGCAGCGAGCGCATTAGGTCTTAGCCGGAGCGCACTGTACCGCCGCCTGCAGCGCTACGGGCTGTAAGTGCCTCCATGCGCAAATTTCGCGTAGTCCACGAACAGCGCATGTCGCTGCTTTCCCTGGTGGCAGGGCTGCCGGCTGTAGTCACATCGCTGTTGATCATCTGGAAACTGGGCGACTACAGTCCCAAAGTCCAGTGGACTCTCACTCTTCTGATCCTGGGCTTTTGGTGGGGATTCTCGGCATCCATCTATGAGCGGGTAGCCTCACCGCTGCGCACGCTGGCTAATCTCCTCGAAGCGATGCGCGAAGGGGACTACTCCATACGGGCCCGTTCGGCCCACGATGAGGATGCGCTCGCCGACGTAATGCAGCAGGTGAATGCGATGGGAGCGACGCTCCGGGCCCAACGTCTGGGAGCTCTGGAAGCAACCACGCTTCTGCGCAAGGTGATGGAGGAGATCGACGTTGCTGTGTTCGCCTTCGACAGCGCCCACCGCCTTCGTCTCGTGAATCGTGCCGGCGAACGGATGCTCAATCAGCCCAGCGAACGCCTGCTGAGCACGGATGCTGAAACGCTGGGGCTCGCCGAGTATCTGGAAGGCGAAGCGAGCCGGACGGTGCAGCGGACCTTTGCGGGAGGAGCAGGCCGTTGGGGAATTGCGCGCAGCATGTTCAGGGAAGGCGGCCTGCCGCACAATCTGCTGGTCATCACCGATCTTACTCGGCCCCTACGCGAAGAGGAGCTCCAGGCTTGGCAGCGGCTGGTGCGTGTGCTTGGCCACGAGTTGAACAACTCGTTGACGCCCATCAAGTCTATCGCCGGCAGCCTGGAAAGCTTACTCGCGCGCAATCCCAAACCGGACGACTGGGAAGACGACATGCGGCGCGGACTGGCAGTGATTGCGAACCGCTCGGAGTCGCTCAGCCGTTTCATGGGCGCCTACGCGCGTCTGGCGAAACTGCCGCGCCCATCACTCCGGCCGGTCCACGTAGGTAAGTTGGTGGAACAGGTGGCCGGCCTGGAAACGCGCCTCAAGCTAGCGCTGAAACCTGGTCCGGAAGTCGTCGTTCAGGCGGATAGCGACCAGCTCGAACAGTTGCTGATCAACGTTCTCAGGAATGGCGTGGACGCAGCCATGGAAACGGGGGGAGGCGTAGAAGTCGGATGGGCACGGAACAATGGTCAGCTGGAAATCTGGATTCGCGACGAGGGCCCAGGTATCGCAAACCCCGGAAACCTATTCGTCCCGTTCTTCACCACCAAACCCGGCGGCTCCGGCATCGGTCTGGTACTCAGCCGGCAGATCGCTGAAGCCCACGGCGGGAGCCTGACGCTTCTCAACCGGCCCGAGGGCCACGGAGTCGAAGCTCGCCTCAGCCTGCCGCTGTAGATCGGACGCAGACGGAAGCCGCGAGCTAAAAGATGAAGCTCAGGCCGCCCCGCAGACCGCGAGGAGAATTGGTCAGCAGCATGGAGCGGCCATCGGCGGCGGAGATTGGCAGATAACCCTGCGCCAGCATATTACGGAATTCAGCCGAGGCCTCAAAGCGTCCTGGTACACCGCCGACCGATGGCAGCGGCTGCCGGATGAGGATGTTCAGTCCAGGCTCGGGGCTGAATCGTTGAGCCAGGAAAAGGTGCGCGGGCATTAGCGACCGGTAATCGGCCCAGCCATACGAGGCGATAACGCGTGTTCCCGCTACCGGGGCTGTAGCGACAACCCGGGCACTCGCCCAGTTACGTTCATGAACCCGCACAAGCCTACGAAGCTCCTCCACGTCCGTCGACCGCAATTCCCGGCCTTCAGTAGTCAACGTGCCCCCGCGGCCATAGGACACGGAGACTTCCACGTGCTCACCCAGGGATTGTGAGGCGGCTGCAAGGTAACCCCAACGATCGAATTTGCCGATGTTGAACAGCGCGCTTTGCGATCCGAGGTCAGGCAATACATCGCCTGTGAATAGATTCCCAGAGCCGGCCAGCGTCAATGCGCCATTCGATACACGCTCATGGAACAGACCAGTGCTAAAGGTACGACTTCCTGCAACCTTGGTGTAGCCTAGTTCAAAATTTTCCGTCCGCTGCGACTGTGCCCGGCCATTCCTCATCGACACGCGCGGCAGGCTGCCGAGCGCGCTGAGATCCCGGCTTAGCGAGGCGTCCTCACGTGCGATCTGATCATTGCCGTGAGCCGCGAGTTCTGTGGCCGTCGCTCCGGAGGAATACGCGATCTGCACGGAACCACGCGTGCCGAGATCGTATGTGAGCCGGGCAAATGGGCTCAGCATATTCAGCCTGTTCAGCAGGCTTACCGATTCGGCCGACATGCCGTATTCCATGCGAAGACTATCCGTAACCGCAAATTCATCCAGCATCGTCGCGGACATAATCCGGAGACTCGGCATATCTGGACCGGTGGCGAAGAACCCTCCTCGCGATGGCAGATTTACTTGATGCATACTGACGGTGATCTCAGGAGTCTTAACCGCTCCGTCCCGACGTGAGTACTTGGTCCTGAATCCTGCGGTCGGCAGGCCGGTGTGGGCGCTGTAACCGAAATTCCCACTAAACTCGAACTGGTTAGAACCAAACAATGATGTGGCCAGGGCGAACGCCGTACCAAGATCGGCCTGAGCGCCCGAACTGACGAAGGACGTGGCATCTCCCGCAGAAACCTTGACCATGCCGCGCGTATCGGAGAAGACGTTGCTCATGCGCGGCCGACTCTCGGCCACGTCGAGGCCTGCGTCTCGGAATCGCATCACCGGGCGAGTCGCCTGCGACGAACGAAGCACCCACTTCCAATCGTCGCTCATCAACGCGCCTTGAGCCGGAGTGGCGGCGATGAATTCGATGGAGCTGAACAATCCCGCCATGTTGATGGTGAGCACGCTCTGAAATCCCGGGCGTACGCCGATGTTCCGTTTGAATGCGGGGATGAAGCTGGAGAGACTTACGCGGACCGAATATACATTCGGCAACAAGGAGTCGAATACAAACGAACCGTCAGGCTTACTAAGCACCTGACGAATGATGCGATCGTACCGGTTGTAAAGAACTACCGTGGCGCCCATCTGGGCAACGCCAGCCGAATTCTTCACTTGACCGGCGATGCTGCCAGAGAGTTGGATAGGGGCTGCGGCAGACGCACTGGGCGCCAAGGCAAGCAGGATGGCTGCGATGCCGAGCGAGATCCGGGATTTACGCTGCGCCGCTGTCAGTTTCGTCAATCAGTTCACCGCTACCGCCACCCCCGGAGACCAGAAGTACTAACCCTTGTTCGGACTGCCTACGGCTATGTTACCGTAAACGTCGCGCTGGGTGTCAGCGTTTGATTGCGGACCTTGTCCACCACCTTCATACGCAGCGTGTAGGAACCCGGTTCAAAGGTCTTCAAAGGAAGCAGTTTTTCCACCGTTACCTGCGTCGCCGAACCTTGCGCTCCGCCCACATCCTCGCTGTACTCAAATACTTTCTGGTTCGAACCGTTCTTCATGATCTCGTACTGGATGGTACCGTTCGGCTTCTTCGTCGTCTCGTCCTGCTCGAAGTTGTAGAACTGGACGTAAATTCCGAGCTTTTCGTCACGGCTGAAGGACTCGCTCAGACGCGGACGGACTTTCGAGCCGCCGATCACGAATTGGCCGCTGCCGATGCTCTTCGTCGGCACCTTCTCGATCAGATCCGCCAGAATCACGGAACTAGCGGATAGCTTATCGTCATCGAAGTGAGGAACATCGAGAGCCACTTCGTAGCTGGTCATGTTCCCGCCCGTGATGTCCTTCGCAACCACGTTGAGGCGGTACTTGCCGGGCGCAAGCGGCACGGTCTTCTGATACACCGAAGAGCCTTGCGAGGCCTGCTGCAACATAGCGGCGGGCACTTCGACGGTGACTACATCCTCAAACACATTCACCGTCCGCCGCGCCATGGAACTGATCCGCGCGTAGATGTTGACGGTAGCCTTCGCTACGCCGTCTTTCTGCTGGAATTGCAGATCCTTGCGGTCGAACTGGAGCGTGATGCTGCTGAAGATAGACGTCGAAGTCACCGGGATGAAGTCCGTCCGGACCCGCATCGGCAAAGTGTTGAACCGTACCGTGGAACTAACGGCCGCTTCCAGATCCTTGAACTTGATCTTCGGCGCCTGCTGCAGCTTGGCGAACTGCTCAAGGCGTTCAAACTGGTTCATGCTTGCTGGCAGTGGCTGGTTCCCTGTACCCAGGTGAGTACCGTCCGTCCGATTGAACCGGTCGGTCTTGCTGGCCATGCCCATCTGCTCCATCATGGTCAGGCCGGCATTGGGAACGTACAGCAGCGCATCCTTCTCCGACGGATCCATAGTCATCCGGTACTCGCCGGTCATCGTCGGGTCGACAAACTCTATGTTGATGTCGCTGCCGATACCCTCGATATAGCGATAGCGCCACTTCTCGAATGGGTAGGTCGATGTGGTGCCGCCACCCTCTTCCATGGGACGCTCATAGGTTCCGCCCGAGGGGTGGGATTCAATTTCATCAGGCGGTCCGAACGTGATATAGATGCGGCCGCGATCCGTCTTCCAACCGGGGATGCCGGAGGCGTAACGCTCGTTGGCGTAGGCGATGCGCCGGTAGTGCTCTTCCTTGAATTCGTTCTCTTCGGTATCGGGCGTGGGGTCGCGACGAAGCCAGAAGCCCTCGATAAACGTTTGTTTCTCTTCGTCCGTGGCCAGCCGTTTGAAGGCCTGCCGCTCCTCATCCGTGATGATATACGCCACATCTACGGTGAGCCACTGCTTATAGGGGCCCTCAAGCTCCTTCTTTAATTCTTTTTCGCGCCGCTTCCGTTCCCTCTCCGTCAGCGGTTTCGCGACGGTCTCGCGCTGTCCCGCAGCCGGATCGGCTTTCTTGTCGGCGGCAAGCAGGACGGGTTGCGGCAGTAATAATGTTGATGCGCAGCAGAACGCGAGGAAGGACTTGAGTGGCATACACTACTCCTGGACGGCGGATGGATCTACATCGATTATAGGGCTGTTACGCATCCCTCTTCAAGCTAAACCGTGGTCTGATCCTTGGCGGGGGACGCGGGCCGCCATTTCCCGGTTTCACCTGTTTGTGGCCAAGCCTGCCGACGGCGCAAAGATCTGCTATGTTCTCTGCATGCGTTCTCTGGTGTTATTCCGGGCCGTCTTGTTGCTTAGTGCCTCCGGGCCCCTGGAATCCATTGAAGCGTCCGGCTGGAGGTGGAAGGTCTTCGTAGACGTCGCGGGCAAGAAGATGCCCAGTCTGCGCGCTGTCGATCTGAGCCTTGCCGCGGGGCGCGTAGGCGTAGGATCGTTCTTCGCGCAATTCCGCAACTTGAAAGCCCAGGGCACCCCTGTTGGGGCGCCCGCGAGGTGACCGCGCCCGCTCCTGCTCCACAATTCACGATGCGGCAGGTGCTGGCGATACACGCGTTCCGCCGCTTGTGGCTGGCGCAGTTCATCAGCATGTTCGGTGATTTCGTTGCGCTCTACGCGGTGTACAGCATGGTCTCGTTCCGGCTGCACGGGAGCGCGCGCCAGGTCACCTTCATCACCATCGCGTTTCTTCTCCCGTTCGCATTCATCGGACCCGTCGCGGGAGTATTTGTCGACCGCTGGGATGCTAAGCGGACGATGATCGCGAGTGACCTGATCCGCTCCGTCCTCGCCTTTTTCCTGGTGTTCGCCTCCTCTCCTCATCACATCTACGGCGTCTTACTCGCGATCAGCACGGTGTCGAGCTTCTTCGTGCCGGCCCAAAGCGTGACCACTCCGCTGATCGTGCCGCGAGAAGCCTTGATGAGCGCCAGCGGGGCGATGCAGCAGACTATCCAGGTGGTTCGCATCCTCAGTCCTATGGTGGCTGGCGCGGTAGTGGGAACCGTGGGGGAGCGCGCCTGCTACTACCTGGACAGCGCCAGCTTTCTCTTCTCGGCCATGATGATCGGAGGCATTGTCATCGCGGAGGCTCGTCCCACGATGAACAAGCAGTTCGGGTCGGCGCTCTCCGAGCTATTTTCGGGCATGCGCTTCATCCTGACCCACGCTGTGGTGGGATTCGTAATTCTCTCGATCGCGGCAGGAACTTTCGCCATCGCCTGCTTCAGCGCTCTGCTCGCGGTTTACGTCCGGGACATTCTCCACGGGCAGACGTATCTGTTCGGGGCACTCGGGTCGATGGTGGGCATCGGTATGCTCGCCGGCGGCTCCGTCGTCGGAAAGGTAAGCCGCAGGGTGAAACGAAAAGAATTCCTGGTGAGCTTTGGAATTATCCTGACAGGTGCCTTCATTCTCCTGATCGCCGCCACGGGCGACCGGATTGTCACCCTATCCGCCTGCGTGGCGATCGGGGCGGCTACGGCTTTCATTGTCATTCCCGCCACCGCCCTCATGCAGTCGGAAACGGCGGCTGAGATGCGCGGCCGGGTGAGCAGCAGTTCGGTGTCGTTGATTGCGGTCTCGCAAGGAGTCGCACTGTTGTTTGCGGGCGACCTCGCGTCACGCGTGGGGATTGTCCCCGTGTACTATTCCAGTGCCGTAATGCTGTTCCTGGTGGGACTGCTCGGATTGCTGAAACTCAGATATACAGCGTAAAAGTGGACCGGGCCGTCGTTCTCGCGACGACGGCCCGAGCCGGTAGACACCAAGGGGCGCTACTTATAGTTCACACTCTTGGCGTTAATAACGTAGGCAGTCGCGTAACCCAAGTCGAGACCAGGTGCTGTGAACTTCGCAGGTTGAGTGTAGTTGCCCACCGACAAGGAGCCGGTCGGAATCGAGATGCCGCCAGCGCTGACAGCGCTGCTGACTGGGAGTTGCAGTAGTACACCAGCCGGGACGGCGAACGTGTGATCGGTCGCTGGGGCGGTGCAGGTAAAGGCCACGAAGACCGTCGAAGTGGGATCCGGGACTGCCGCGCCGGAGCTTAAAAATGAACTGCCGGAGATCACGACGTAAGTGCCTGCATTACCGCCGGTCCACGTAATCGTCAGGTCTGCAGCTCTGGGGACGTCGGTAATCTGGTTCATGTTGGCCCATACTATGGGTGCTCCCAGCGCGATGGCTGCGCCGTTGAGCGCGCCCACATCCGCTCCGCCCGATCCATTGGCAAACGTGAAGTTGCCACCCGCGTCGGGGATGAAGGGAGTCGGCGTACCGGTTATAGGTTCGCTATAGAAGCCTAACTTGGGGTCGCGATTCAGTTGCACAGCTCTGGTTCCACCAGACATCGAGATGGCAGCGCCCGCATCCAGGTATACCGGCAGCACAGGATCCACGGACGTGCTTGTAGAACCCGTATAGGTCGTCACGACACAACTACCTATCGATGCCTGCCGGAGCAAGCCTTGCGAAGCTGTCAGTTGCTGGGGCGTGTACCTCACAAAGATCGCAGACGCAAAATCGGACGTCGTCGTGCCGCCGATGCCGGGCGGCAACGTAACTCCCGGCGGCAGCGTGATACTCGATTGGGTCACGCTTCGCCCGACGCTTACAAATCCCAAACTCGCCGAACCCTTACCCAACAATGCCGTCAGATCGGTGGAACTGAATCCGTTCGTGTCGGAGCAGGCGCCGCCGCTGGCAGCGACGGGCAGTGTAGTGGAATTGCTGGCAACACCGTTGATGACGACGATGACTGACGCGTAGCAGCCACTGATGCCTTGCGGGATGTCGGCGTTGATCTGATCCAGGCCGGCTATGTGAGGCGCGCGTCCCCGATACCGCAGTGTGGCCTGCTTGCCACCAATATACACCTGCACGGGAACATTGGTCATGTCGCCGCCGGACTGATCGGCCGCATCGTTTCCGGCGATGGGGCCCAGTCCGGTACCCCAGATCACGATGGTCTGCCCCGGCTTTGCCGAACTGCTGAGCGTGACGAAACCACCATTGGCGTCGGTGAGCGCAGCGGGTCCGCTGCCTTGCTGATTCAACGCGAAGATGCCGAAGCTATTCTGCACCACGGTAACGGCGTGAGTGGTGCTGACCTGGCCGTTGTAGGTCACGGTCACCGTACCATCCCCGGTTGGAGTGTTGGAGGGCATAACAGCGCCGACCTGCGTTTTGGTCGTGTAGATCGGTATGGCGTCGACGGTCCTTCCGCCGACGGTGACTTTCACCGCTGTACCGGCAAGGGTGGTTTGAAGAGGATAGCTCGGTTGCTGCGTTATCGTGGCCGGCCCGAGGTTATCGCCGAAGATGGCGAAGATGGACCCTTGGGCAATACTCGAGTTGGGCAGGCCCCTGGCTGCGTAACTCGCGTTGTTTACGACGCCTGTCGCCGTCGTACGAATCGTGGGCGTCTGGGCCACACCAGCCAAAGCCAGCAGGATGGCCATAGCAGCGGACAATAGAACGGGTTTCAACATACTCCTCCTTGAAGTGAAGTTGCTCGAACACGGAACACCTAAGAGAAGAACGCGCAGCACGAGGCGCAAAGGGCTCAGCGCCCACATTCTTCGGTGGTTCTATTATCCACGGATGCAAGCATCTCCGCGTATGATTTATGCGCAGGCAGTGTAGGGCAGGGGAGTACCAGTACCTCAGCGAGTACTGACGCACGGTCGAACTACGCTTACGATGGCCGGGAGCCGGCGCGGCTTGACCGCTCCGGCTGGCACTCTAGAATCCGCCGCGGGGCCGGTACCCTGGGCGCGCCTGGATGCGGTATTTCTTGCCCACATCCGAGGGGATCTCGATCTTGATTTTGCGGAAGCCCTCATTCGGGTTGGGCTGCGGGTAGTAGTGAATCGTGTATGAGTTCCCGAGATCCTCGCGTATGGATTCGAAGGCTTCCACCTGCTTCTGCCAGGTTTTTGCGAAGTAAGATTTTCCGCCGGTGCGATTGGAGATGCGCTTGAAGACACCGCTAGAGATGGGGTCCTTGTTCACCTCGTTGGTGGAGATCACGTAAATCGGAATTCCCTCATCCTCGGCGACGGCGCGAACATCGTCGGGCGCCACCATGCTGGCGTTATCGGGTCCGTTCGAAAACACGATCACGACCTTCCGGCCGGGCACCTTCGCCGCGTCCCGCAAGGTGAGAAGCAGAGCGTTGTACAGCGCCGAGTCGTCACCGGCCACGGCCTTGCGCAATCCATTAATGGCCACAGTCCGATCGCGGCTGAGCGTCGAAGTTCGCGACAGATTACGGCTATAAGTATAGAGCGCCACCGAGTCCGCGCGGTCCAGCCCGCGAACGAAGTCGGCGATCGCGTCGGAGGCGTACACGAACCCGCGGTACATGTAATTGCTGGTGTCGAAAAGTACGAATACATTGGTCCCGACAAATGCGTCGGTGCGGGATTGAACGGTGCCCTTGGGATCCAATTCCGCGGTCAGAGGCGTAAGAGTACCATCCTCCGCGACGGACACCGGTGGTTTATTGCCCTCGGCGAAAGTGGCCATCTTCTGCTCAATGCCATCTTCGTAGATCTTGAAATCCTTCGGCTTGAGCCCATTGATATAGCGGCCTTTGCTGTCGGTTACCGTGAAGCTCAATACGACCATGTCGACCTTCACGCGAAAAACCGGGCGCTGGCCTTCCTGAGCATTCAGGTAGGGGCTGAAAATAAGCAGGACGGTTGCCGCAGCTTCCGCGCAAACCATACTGGCTAAACTCAACTTACGAAATGACGTCACTGGTCCTCTCCCAACGGATTTGCGGAAAGAAAGCATCGAGATAATTGATCTTCCCTGTACGACTGTCCCGCCGCCGAGAGCGGAACGTCTATCATGGTTATTCACCGCCGGCCGCCGCCGTTGCCAGGGCCTGACGCCGGATCTTACGCGCGTCATCGCCCACCAGGCGCAAGGATCGCAATAAAGCAGGCCAGTCCTCAAGGTGCGTCGCGAATATCCTCTCGACCGTCTGCTGCGTCCAGGCCGGGATCATCAGATTCATCTGCGACGGCGGAACATGCAACTCGTCGGCGAGCGCTGCGTAATACAACAGGTTGGACTCCCAACTCTCGGCCATAATGCGGCTCGAGTAACCCATGAGAGTCGGGAATGTGCGGAGGTTCAGCAATTCGGGAACGTAGGAATTGGTCAAGGTGGGCTTTGGCGTGCCGAAGGCGCGCGAGATCGCCGCGTAATTGGCTTCATTTGGCGACTCGCTGGCGACGCGCTTCAACTCCATAGCCATGGGACCGTCTGCCTGCTGGGACTTGACGCCCTCGGCCGCAATCAGGAACATTTCGGATGGCATGACGTTCTCGAGAGCGCTCTGGACGTCGCCGGCCTCAAGCAACCGTTCCACTTTGCGGGTCCGGCTGGGCGGGGCCTGCCGCTCCAGTGCCGAGACAACCAGCGACCGCGTTTCTTTGTCGAGAGCGGCCTGTGCGATCAGCGACTCGGCGAGCGCCATATGGGTACCCACCCAATGCACTTGCGCGGGAGTAACATTCCAGTACCGCGAGACCGTGGCCGTGACGATCAACTGGGGAACCAGGTCGCCCCAGATGAGAGCCTGCTCGCGAGACGGAACCAGGAAGTTCTGCTCGGCTTCGGCTAGCGCATACGGTAAGCTAGACAGCGAACCAACGAGGCGTCCGCCGGCATTGGCGGGCCAACCGCTACCAAAAACATCGGTGGATTTCCAAGTCTGGTTGGAACCTTGCAGCCCGATGAAGTCATGGCTGCGCACGAAGCTCGGATTGGTATGCAGAATCTGGGCTCCAGGCGGAGCGTAATGAATGTAAGCCAGGCCCACCAGGGTGTCGCGTAGCAGGGGCGTCAACTGACCGCGCAGATCCTTCAGCTTCTCCGGATCGTTGGACGCCTTGTCGACGGCCGCGCGGAGATTCACCTTCCGCTCATTCTCGATGTGCTTCTCGCTCCAATAGCCGAAGGCAAGAGAGTTTCTTTCGAGGCTGCTCAGCGATGCCCTCGGCAACTGGATCTCAGCCATGCGGGCGGTCATCTTTTGCACCAGGGCCGTGTCCATCTTCTGACCCTTGGAGACCTTTTCGAGATTGTCGGCGACATCGAAAATCATCTGCAAAGAAATCAGCCGCTGAGCCTCGAAAACGCGGATCATCTCCTGCTGCATCTGGCTGCGGACATCCGACTCCGCGGTGGAGGCGGTACCCGCCATCAGGTCCATCATGTGATCCTGAGCAGAGCCTTCCTTGGATGCACCGGTGGCGGCGAGCAATACGCGCACGCCATTACGGCCGGCGTCGAACACATCCCGTGCGTTCCGTGTTTCATCAAACGGAGCGATGATGGCGGCGAAGGAGGCATCGCCCTGGGACGGTGGAATGGATCCCTGCCGGTACAGAATCTGCCAAATTGCCATCAACGCCTGCAGGGTCCCCACGGTGTCCGACTTGAGCAGAGCGTCCTTGATTTTGCCGGTGCTCTGCGCCACATCCAGGAACTGCATCACGCTCTTGTCGGAGATGCCCGGCGCTTCACCGAGAAGGCTGTATTGGGAGCCGAAGTTGCGATACTCGCGAGCCATACGATCGATCGTGGCAGCCTGGAACGGCGTAGTGCGGCGGCGCTCCACATCACTGAGGGCCATGAAGATCTTCAGCGGCTCGTTCTCCACCGCCTTGCGGCATAACGCGAACAGCGCCTCCAGTACATCATCCGGTTCTTTCCAGCCGGAGGCGGATTTTGTGAGCTTACCGTCATACTTGCCGTGCGGGTGATTGATAAACAGGTTCTTCCAGATCTCGATGCTGCCGGGAATGTGGGGACGGCCATCGGAATCGAAGCGGAGACGTGTGGTCAACAGCATGAGATCCGTGTTGGACCGGAATACGGGACGAGCCGGGCCGGGGCTGGTCACCTTGCCACGCAGGGCGCCGTAGAAGCGCTTCATGCGCTCAGGCTGGGTTAGATACTCCTGTGCCGGTCCGCTGATTCGCGACAACACATCGAAGTAACTGGCCAGCCATCCGTCCTCACGAACGATCAGCTTCTCGATGAAGGCGGCTCCCTTTTCCGGGCTTACGCCGGTCAAGTCGGCCCAGGCCTTTTCACTACGCGCGCCGCCCGGGACAATCGCCTTGCCGTTACGAATTTCGAACATGCCGCCAAAGAAATCGAGGACGTGAGAATATGCCCGGATTCGCTGGACGGGCATGTTCTTGCGCAGATCTTCCGCGGTATTCGGATCGAGCTTGGACAGACCAAGATAGAGACGGCACAAAGAAGGATCGGAGATGAGATAGTCGATGAACTCGCCGGTTCCCTTTGTCGCGTGCCGACAGCCAGTACTCAGGACCGTACAGTACCGGAACCTGGGTTGGTTGGTAATCGTATATAAACGGGCGATTGGTGCGAAGACTCTGTTCCAGATCGGCCAGGGGAAAGCCGGAATCGATGGTGAGGAACGCGCGAGTGGCGTTCACCGTTTCGAGCACGACGTCGCTGCCGCATCCGCCGCGCATACGGTAACCCAGAACTTTCAGGAGTTCGGCGGTTTGGGGCGACTCGCAAGTCTCGATCTTGATCTGCTTGTCGGCGCCGGTAAGCTTCTCAAGCTCCCGGGCTTGCGAAATGTAGCGAACCACCAGCTTGAGGTATTCCGTCTGATCCAGGCCTTCGGAACTGTTGGTGGCCTGATATCCGTTAGTAACAATGTTGCGGGCCAGCGCCGGCAGCAGATCGTCGGCAGCGAGATCGGGAGAGAGCGCGGCCATGCGGGCGAAGGAGCGCAAGGGGCCGGGCACCTGGACGGTTCCCTTCTTGACCTCAGCGCTGGAAGAAGCATTCAACGACAAGCCAGAGCCCCCCGCAGCGCGGTATACATCGAGGTGACGCGCGGCCGCGGCGCGATCACCGGCCAGCAGATCCAGGGTCACGAGACGCTTGGCTACCAACTTGCGGTCCGCGCCGGGGAGATCCAGCAATTTTTCATAAGCGGCCCGGGCCGACAAATCGCGATGCCGGTCGAGGAACTCGACATAGGCCAACTGAGTGGCGGCATCGTTCGGCGCCGACTGCGCTGCCTTCTGCAGCATGTCTCGAGCGGCGGCCGCATCGCCCTTGCTTTCCAGTTCCCAAGCCCTATGGCTGTAATCGTCTGCGTACGATGCCGAGCCGACGAATAGTATAACGGTGAGCACCGATCCGATGGACTTCATCGCTTGCCTGTTGCCTCTTGGATACATACTTTAACACCGACATGGATGCTATGGAGGATTCGCGGGCGCATTCTATGTCTTGGACCATACGGACGGTCGCGGCGGAATACGGGAGGTTTGTGCCCGCGTGCACAGGCGGGTGAACGCTCCACGCGAGTGCGTGCGCCACGTCCCGGAATCCTTGCAAGTTGTGGGCGGGATCATATGAGGCGGTTCGGCTGATGACCTATGGAACTGCGGGTGGCACGCCAACAGGCTAGCGCCAGGGAGAGCACCAGGTCGTCGCGCTTTTTGGCGCCGCAGGATTCCGAACGCATGGACATCATCTCTTCTACGAGGCGGCTCCGCTCGGAGAGCTTTGCCGCGATGCGCAGCTCCTGGTTCTCCAGCATGAGATCGAGAGTGGTGAGGAGATCCCGCTTGGGCACGGTGCAGCCGTCAGAGCCGCGGTGGGCATGGTGCCCGCCAGTGATGGTGACCGGGACGAGATCGCAATCGAGGTTGGTCTGGCGGAGCAGGTCCACCACCGGAAGGCCCACGCCGGTGGCGTCGAATACCAGCCCGCCAAGTCAACGACACGCCGAGGGTGGTCCGGCGCGAGGAAGTTGGGACGTCCGGGAATCACTTCGACGGCGCAAATGGCGGAGTCGTGCTTTTGGACCCAAGTCGACACCGAGGAAGATCTTACGCAGAGGCGCGAACGAACTGCCAGGATCGCCAAGAAAGGACGTCGCTGGAAGATGCGGCATCGATCAGATCGCGACGAAAGACGGCGCCACCGGAATCGATGAACTCACACATGACCTCCTGGCGAAACCAGTCCTCACCCATGGTTGCACGCTCCTCTTCAAGGTGATCGGGGTGAATGCGCGGGCACTCCGGGCGGCCACCCTGACGCGCTCCCAGCGGCTGTTACCGTGCTTCCACTCGGCGTAGAAGAAACCGCGTTTGCCGCGAGGCGTACTCATCAGCGAGATATCTCCTCCACTGACCGCCAGGATGGAGCGGGTCGCGTAAGCCGCTTGTAAACGGCCCCTGCAAACGAGCCCACACACCCGCCTTCTTCCAGTTGCGGAAGTTGTGATAACAGGACACCACGCCGGATACTCTCGGGTAAGCAGACGCCATGGACCGGGGGTGCGGAGTAGATAAAACATCGCATTCATTACGGCACGAAGGTCAGTTGTACGCGGCCGTCCACCCGCAACCGCCTGGCAAGAGCGGAGCGATGAATATCCATTCTTCGTCCGTCAGGGCCGTGTCGTACTGTTTATTCGACATCTTTCAGTTTTGCCGAATCGCCGAGGTTTAAGGATCGTGACCTTTTCAACCCACGAACATTCGTGTAAACGAAAATCAGGGATCGCGGCGTGGACAAATTGTCCTCGATCCCGCGTGCGTGCTCCTCAGGCGCACCATGCCTTGAACTCTCGACGCAAAGGCAACAATAGATTAGAAATCAATACGGATGTGTACCGCATTTGCGGCTTTTTACGGGTTTTCCGTAGCGCCGGCGCGACATTCCTGTTTTACGCAGACCGCTCCAGCGAGGCCGCAATGTAGATTCGGATTTCTTCAATCCGGTTGGACAAGTTGTCAACCGCCCAAACTCTCCACCGAACCGTAGTCCCTCTACATACATGGGTTTACCGCGAGAACGGGACTGGCCGCCGAAGTGCCTTCCACAAGATGACTTCGAATTTAGTGGAGGCAGTCATGTTCAGAATGTTTAGCGGCGTCTTAGTTCTCCTGACAGGAGCGCTGGCCGCATTCGGCGGGCACCCCAAGGTCGCCCGGGACCTTGATAACGTCAATCCGGAATCCTCGGTGGATGTCATCATCCAGTACCGTCAAACGCCCACCTCCGCTCATCACCAGAAGGTCCACAACCAGGGAGGCACACACAAGCGTGACCTTCGGTAATTAAAGGCGGCCACTACTCGGTGCCGGCGAAGGCCCTGGCCGCACTCGCGAACGACCCCGATGTGGTCACGATTTCACCGGACCGCGAGGTGCGGGGCACCCTGGACATTGCCGCCCAGGCGATCAACGCCACCATAGCCAACCAGAACACCTGGAAGGGCACTGGGATCGGGGTCGCGGTCATTGATAGCGGCATCGACGGTCCGGATGTGAATCCACAGGTCGCTTACTCGGAGAACTTCGTGCCCTCAGAGATGGGTGCTCTGGACCATTACGGTCATGGCACGCACGTTGCCGGGATCATCGCCGGAAACGGAGGTCTGTCCCGTGGCAAATACAAAGGAATCGCCTCCGGCGTGAAACTGATCAATCTGCGAGTGCTCGATACCTACGCGAGAGGCACTGACAGCGCCGTGATCGCCGCGATTCAGCAGGCGATCAGCCTCAAAACCACCTACAACATCCGGGTCATCAATCTGTCTGTGGGGCGGCCCGTGGCGTCGAGTTACGTGAATGATCCGCTGTGCCAAGCGGTAGAAGCAGCGTGGAAAGCCGGCATCGTGGTTGTGGTCGCCGCCGGCAACGAAGGACGGAATCAGTCCCAGAACACGGACGGCTACGGCACCATCACGGTGCCGGGGAATGATCCGTACGTGATAACAGTCGGTGCCATGAAGACCATGGGCACTGCGCCGCGGGCCGATGACGCCATCGCCAGTTACAGTTCCAAGGGGCCAACCGTGATCGATCACATCGCAAAGCCCGACCTCGTGGCGCCCGGCAACCGGATCGTCTCCGTGAAGCTGAATATGAACAGCCCCATGGAGAGCCAGTATCCGGCGAATGAAGTGCACAACGATTTTTTTCATTCTGAGCGGCACCAGCATGGCGACCCCGATGGTCAGCGGGGCCGCGGCGATTCTGTTACAGAAGTATCCGTCCCTTACTCCGGACCAGGTGAAAGCCCGGCTCATGCGAACCGCAACGAAAACTTTCCCGTCCTTCAGCATCGCCACCGATCCTGCGACAGGAATAAGCTACACCAGCCAATATGATGTCTTTACCGTGGGTGCCGGCTATCTCGACGTGTGGGCAGCGTTGAACGACACCACACCAGTCACAGGAACAGCATTGTCGCCAACCGCGACCCTCAATTCGGCCAACAACACGGTCTCGCTGGTTTTGCAAACAATGTGGTTTGGGGCACCAGCATTGTTTGGGGCACGGGTACGCCGGCAGGCGAAGCGACAGGCATCGCCATCAACGGTGAGAACCAGTCAGTCGAGAGATCAACATGAAATCACAGTATCAACTTATCGACGGGCTTCCAGCCAAGCTGGCCGGCCGTGGACTAACGGCCATAGTTGGGGGGAAACACATCCGAGATACTCACAACCTTCTCTTGGCACTCATCATTGCCGTTCTCACACTCCTTCCGGCCTCCGGGCAGAGCGCGAAGATCCATAGTCTGCCGGGAGACGTCCGACCGGACGACTCCGTTGACGTCATTGTGCAGCATAAAGACCCTCCGAATGAGGCCGACCTGCTTCGGTATGCCCGCTATGGAACGTACAAGGCATCTCTTTCCGTCATCCGGTCCTCGGTTCTGAGCCTGAAGGCCAAGGACCTCGAACAACTCGCGGACGACCCGAATGTCGAGTCCATCTCGCCGGATCAACCGGTACAGGCGACTACCTTTACAGGTGGAGCGGACTACGGTTGGATGACCGCACTCGACACCGGCCAGATGCTTGGAACGCTGCCGTACGACGGAACCGGGATCGGTGTTGCGATTCTCGATTCTGGCCTCATCGCGAAATCCGACCTGAATAACGCCGTGGGCGTCACGCGTGTACAGTACAAGGCCAACTTCGTCACCAGCAAGGGCGAGAACACCCCGAGCGACACCTATGGCCACGGCGTGCATGTGGCTGGGATCATCGGCGGAACCGGAGCGGGTTCCAATACCACCAACACCGCCTATTTGATTCGTGGCATTGCGCCGAACGTGAACCTGATCTCTCTCCGGGTGCTGGACAGCAAGGGCCAGGGCCAGGACAGTTGGGTCATAGCGGGTATCCAGGCCGCGATCAGCTTGAAGAGCACGTATAACGTCCGTGTGATGAACCTCTCGCTTGGACGTCCAGTGACCGGACCGTGTTCCAGCGACCCCCTGTGTCAGGCGGTGCAGCAGGCATGGCAGGCCGGAATCGTGGTGGTGGTAGCCGCCGGCAACGATGGCCGGAATAACTCCGCAGGCACGCAGGGTTACGGCACGATATCCACTCCGGGCAACAGTCCGTACGTCATTACCGTGGGCGCGGTGAACACTGTGGGATCGCTGGCAAGGAGCGATGACCGGATCGCCAGTTACAGCTCCAAGGGGCCGACGCTATTCGACCACGTCGTCAAGCCCGATCTCGTGGCTCCCGGCAACCGCATCTTGTCCATTCGCAACGAGACCTCGTATTTGGCTACAACCTATCCCCGGAACGGGGTCCCGCAGAACTTGTACCAGAACACGACCTCGACTCAGGTTGCAAATTACTACCAGATGAGCGGATCCAGCATGGCCGCGGGGATGGTGAGCGGTGCGGCCGCGCTGCTGGTGCAGAAGAACCCGGCCCTGACACCCGACCAGGTGAAAGCGATCCTCATGAAGGCCGCGGTGAAATTCGCGGCCTCCAGCAGCCTGGCGACAGACCCCAACACGGGAATCACCTACACCAGCCAGAACGACATTTTCACGATCGGAGCGGGATCACTGGACGTCGGAGCGGCGCTGAACTGCACCGATCTGCCAACCCTGAGTGCCCAGTCGCCCACGGCATCGTATGACGCGTCCACCGGGGTGGTGAGCATCGTGAGCCCGGACAGCGCCGCATGGGGGACGAGTGCCGTTTGGGGAACCAGTGCTGTTTAAGGCACGTCCGCAGTGTGGGAAACCAGCGCGGTCTGGGGCACCAGCGCAGTGTGGGGAACCCAAACCGCAGCGGGCTTCAGCGCGGTCTGGGGCACCAGCGCGGTATGGGGCACGGGGACCCCGGCGTCGGACGCTCTAGCGTTGACGCTCGCCGGCGAGAATTAAGCGACCGCTCCGCGAAGGGCCGGAGTCTTGCGCGAGGCAGGCGGAACTGGCTGCAGGGTCCGCCCTCAGCGCCTGCATCCAAAGATGGTACGGCCGTTCATAATCCTCGCAAGTCCTTTAAATGCCTCCTTAGTGGATCGTCCGCACACCGGATTGTTCTTCCTTTCCGCCACCAAGGCTCTAATTGCAGCGACACCGATAGTCACGCTCTCGCCGTCAGTGGTTTCGAATTCCTCGTTTGTGATGCATCCCAGCAACCCACTCCAGCGTGCTGAAGAGGATGTTTGAAAGGTCACGATCCTCAAACCTCGGCAATTTCGACAAAACTGAAAGATGCCGAATAAACAGTACGACACGAACCTGACGGACGCAGCATGGATACTCATCGCTCCGCTCTTGCCAGGCGGTTGCGGGCGGACGGCCGCGCACAACTGACCTTCGTGCCCTACTGAATGCGATCTTCTATCTACTGCGCACCGGCTGTTCATAGCGTCAGCTTCTCCGAGAGTATCCGGTGTGGGGCACTGTGCTATGACTACTTCCGCACCTGGGAAGAGCTGGCGAGACAATTGTTACGGGATGAAGGCTGGGAACTAAAAATCGTCAGCCGAAACCAGCGTGCCTTCAAGATCACCGGTCTGACCTGGATCGTGGAGCGTAGGTTCGCGTGGCTCGGACGAAATTGGCAAAGATCCGAGTACAGCGTGCACACCTCGAAGACCCTGATCGACATCGCTTCGATTCGCCTCATGCTCAATCGGATTGTGCCCGCGTGACCCTTTTTGAAACATCCTCTGAATGCCGCGGCCTAGTTTTTTGATCTCGTTCTTGCCATACCCGCGAGCGGTATGCTGTTTGCAGGTCGCGATTGATGGTTTCAGTCAACGTGCCGCTGGACGGCGGTGCTTTGCGACGATCCAGTCGATGGAGGGCTTCGTAATGAGCCTTCCCCGGAGGATCACCGAGAAGATCCGCGAGATATCACGGATGTCGATTGAAGGATCGGCGTCCAGCAGCACCAAATCGGCTCGTTTCCCAACCTCAATCGTACCCTGCGAGTCTTCGCGCCCCAGGAAGCGAGCGGGATTTATAGTGGCTGTCTGAAGAGCTTCCAGAGGAGAAAACCCGGCCTTGGTAAACCACTCCAGCTCATCGTGAAGGCAGAAACCGGGCACCAGCCCATCGCAGCCGGCGAGAAAGCGGTTCCCTGTCACTTGCAGATCGTGGATCGCACGCAGGCTGATCTGTCCCGCCAGGCGGTACTTGTCCAGCGTCTTTGCGGGGACGTGCGAAACCTCGACATTTTTTCGTGTGAGCTCCAGTAAGGAATCGCTCGCATACTCCAAGTGCGCCAAAGGGCTACCCGAAAAGACGTCGGGGATCGTTTGAAGAAAAGCCATCGTTGGTGTCTGCCACACAGCTTTCTCGGCAAGTTTGCCGAACAAGGGCCGGCATCCCGCGGCACTATACTCTTCGCCGGTCATACACTCACCAAAGACGTTGTAGTTCGACAAGTGCTCAATGCTCCTGATCCCCGCGTCTGCGGCCTCTTCAATCGTGACGGTCGACGGAACGTGGCCAGCGAATGTCAAACCCACTTTTGCCGCCTCGGCGGCGACAGCAAAGAAAACGTCACGCGGCGTATGATCGTGGACCTTGATGAAGTCCACGCCAAGTCGTTTCAGGTCATGCACGGCTCTTAGAGCCTCTTGCGCATTGCGAACACAGAGACGATAGGGAAAGTCCGCTGGCGCGTCATCGACGATCGGTCCCGCGGCGACGATCTCGGGGCCGAAGAGCGAGCCCGATTTGACGCGCTCGCGGAGAGGCAAAATGAAATCCGCATCCCCACCCATATCGCGTGTGCCCACGACGCCCTTAGCCACGAAGAGATCCAGGCATTCGGCTCCCGTACCCTGATGGTGGCTGTGCATGTCCCACAGCCCGGGAATTAGGGATTTACCTTTTCCGCTCACCCGGCTTGTCCCCCGCGGCACCACCACTCTGGGGCCTATCGCGGCAATGCGATCACCTTGGGTAAATACAGTGACGCCGTTCCGTCTCGCTCCGGTGACGACATCGATCACGTCACATTTGCGACGGTCGTGCTCCGCTATCGACTTGAATTCGAGTCACGCCGGTTCTCGTCATCCACGGTCAAATTTGGCTTGCTGCGGTACGACGGCTGGCATGGGAGGCTGCCGATATCGTCCTCGCAGCCCGGAGTTGGCGGCGGGCATCGGCCGAGTGAATTGTGCGAAGAGGGTGGATGTTCCGCTCGGGAACTGCCTGACCACCGAGCAGGTCAAGACGCTTCTGCGTTCTCCGAATCTGGACAACACCCGGTGATCACGTCGTTGTTGTTCATGCCGAATGGCTGGCTAGATGTTCCTCCCGGCAGCGTGGCAAGATCGGTCAGCCGGGCGCGCGGTTGAGCGCTGGAGATCACCCAGAGCGTCATGCCCATCGCAACCAAGAAACTCGTTCATAACTCCGTCCATCCCGCCTAGCCGTAAAACGCTGCTGGAAACTATCATCGGAGCCGCTATAATGGACCAAATTATGGATGGGACCGTTCAGCCCGCTTCGGACGTCAGTATGCTCCTGCGTGCCTGGAGCGGCGGAGACCGGAACGCTCTGGAGCAGCTGACGCCCATCGTTTACGCGGAACTGCGCCAGCTGGCCCACCGTCGCCTGAGGCACGAGCGTATAGGCGACAGCATGCAGACAACTGCTCTGGTGAATGAAGCCGCTCTGCGCCTGGTGGGCTACAAGCGGATCCAGTGGCAGGATCGCGCCCACTTCTTTGCGGTCTCATCCCAGTTGATGCTCCGCATACTGGTGGACCGCGCGCGCCGCAGCAACTTAAAACGCGGAGGCCGAGCGGAACACTTATCCCTGGACGAGACGGCCGTGGTTAGCGACGGCCGCGGCCCGATCTCGTGCGGCTCGACGATACCATGAACGCGCTCGCCCGTATCGATGCGCGCAAAGCGCAGGTAGTCGAGATGCGATTCTTCGGAGGATTGAGCGTGGACGAAACAGCCGAAGTCCTCAAAGTGTCCTCTACTACGGTGCTGCGGGACTGGGGTACGGCTAAGGCCTGGCTCTATCGAGAGCTATCCGGAGGCGACGATGGACCCGGTGCGATGGAAGCAAGTCGATAGCCTGCGCCATTCGGCGCTGGACCACGCCCCCGCCGAACGAGACGCGTTTCTGCGGCAAGCCTGCATGGGCGACGCGGCCCTGGAGAGCGAGGTCCGTTCGCTGCTGGGAGCATGGCAAAACGCCGAATCTTCCCTTGAAACACCGGCAACGGAGTTGACGAAATCGTCGGTCGCGGTCGGGAACGACGAGCCGCTGGTTAGCCGGACTGTCTCACATTACAAAGTCGTTCAGAAAGTCGGTGTCGGCGGCATGGGTGTCGTCTACAAAGCCGAGGACGTGGAATTGGGCCGCCCGGTGGCGCTGAAGTTCCTTCCCGACAATCTGGGCGGAGACCCGCGGGCGCTCGAGCGTTTCCGCCGGGAAGCGCGTGCGGCATCGTCCCTGAATCACCCGAACATCTGCACGATCTACGAAATCGGCCGCGATGGCGACCGGTTCTTCATCGCCATGGAACTGCTCGAGGGCGAGACACTCAAACAGCTCCTCGCCGCCGGCCCCATGACGCCGGACGCGATTCGGCCTCTCGCCATCGAAATCGCCGATGCGCTTGACGCCGCCCACCAGGCCGGCATTGTCCACCGCGATATTAAGCCGGCCAACATCTTCATTACCGCGCGCGGCCACGCAAAGGTTCTCGACTTCGGATTGGCAAAAGCCATTCAATCCGCAAACCCCGGCGAAGCAACCGAGACGATGCAGGCGCCACTGACCGGCGCCGGCGGCGTTCCCGGGACGGTGACGCATATGTCGCCGGAGCAAATCCGCGCCCAACCTCTGGACGGCCGGTCAGATCTGTTCTCGTTCGGGATCGTGCTGTATGAGATGTCCACCGGCAAGCTGCCATTTCCGGGCCAAACCGTCGGTGCAATTTTCGATGCCATCTTGAACCGCTCGCCGGACCTCGCGGGTGTCCCGGCCGAGCTCAATGGCATTGTGGCTAAGTGCCTCGAAAAGGATCGCGCACTCCGTTACCAGCGTGCTTCGGAGATAATCGCGGCCCTTGAGCGTTCAGGCGGCCCTATACCGGCCATTGTCGCGGGCCGCCGCCTCGCAGCCTGGTGGAAGATCGCTGTCCCCGCAGTAGTGGCAGCAATCACTGCGGCCGCGACCAGCTATTATTACTCCCAGCGGCCTCCAAAACTGACCGACAAAGACACCATCGTCCTGGCTGACTTTGTCAACAACACAGGCGAAGTCGTCTTCGACGAAACGCTGCGCCCGGGAATGGAAGTGGCGCTCCGGGAGTCACCGTTTCTAAGCGTTGTCCCCGAAGATCGCATCCGGAAAACGCTGGCGCTGATGGGTCACAAGGGCGGGGAGCGGCTAACGCCCGAAGTCGCTCGCGAGATCTGCGAACGCACTGGGAGCGCCGCGATGCTGGACGGCTCGATTTCCAGACTCGGGAGCCAGTACGTACTCGGGCTCCGCGCCACGAACTGCCGTACCGGAGCGCTGCTCGACCGGCAGCAGGCGCAGGTGCAGCGGAAGGAAGACGTCATCAATGCCCTTACTCAAGTCGCTGTGAAATTCAGAAAACGAGTTGGAGAGTCGCTCGCCACCGTTGAAAAGTACTCCACTCCTCTCGCCGAAGCCGCCACACAATCCCTGGAAGCCTGGAAAGCATATTGCGTGGCCGGAAAGGTTGCTGACACGAACGGTCACCTCGCCGCGCTGCCGCTCTACAAACGCGCGGTCGAAATCGATCCTCAGTTCGCGTCAGCTTATGCGTGGCTGGGACGCATGTACGCCGGTATCTCAGAGCAGAGTTTGGGCCTCGAAAACACTGCAAAAGCCTGGCAGTTTCGAGAGCGCGCGAGCGACCACGAAAGGTTCTTTATCGACTTCTCCTACTATCGCTTGGTCAAAGGCGACCTGGAAAAGGCTCATCAGACCTGTGAATTGTGGGCGCAAACTTATCCTCGCGACTCGACGCCGCACGGATTTTTGTCGGGCAGTACATCCACCGCGCTCGGTAAGTTCGAAAAGGCGGTCGAAGAAGGCAAGAAGAGTATCGAATTGAATCCGGACGTAGCCATCCCGTATAGCAACCTCGCCGCGGCCTATGTTTACGTTGACCGCCTGGCCAACGCCAAAGCAGTACTCAAGCGCGCGTCCGAGCGCAACTTCAACGTCCCCGAATTTAATGTTCTGCGATATCAGATCGCATTTATCGAGGACGACCCGACGGAATTGGCGCGGGTAGCTGCACTGGGCTATAAGAGGTCGCCCACATTCTGCGAGCGCGAAGGCCCAGTGCTGGCGTTTTCGGGTCATTTGCAGCGAGCAAGGATGATGTCGCAACGTGCGACGGAATTGGCGCGCCAGGGCGGCCGGCTGGAACGGGCTGCACAGCACCAAGTCGGAGCCGCGCTACGGGAGAGCTTCTTCGCCAACATCCCGGAGGCCCGGCGCTACGCGGCGGCGGCGCTCGATCTGTCGAAAGGCCGGGACGTTGTCTACGGCGCGGCGCTCGCGCTGGCGCTTTCCGGCGACTCCCGGCAGTCTCAAGCACTCACGGACAACCTCCGAGAGCGCTTCCCGGACGACACATCTGTCAAGTTCAGCTACGGGCCGGTCCTGAACGCCCAGCTCTCGTTGAACCGTCACCAGCCCGCTCAAGCGATTGAACAGCTCGAGGCCGCCGTACCTTATGAATTGGCCTTTCAGGGCAGCGGCTCGGAAGGCTTTAACGCGTCCTTGTACCCGGCCTATGTGCGGGGCCTGGCGTATCTGAGTGCAGGTAAGGGAGTCGAAGCCGCAGCGGAGTTTCAGAAAATTCTCGCACACCGCGGCATCGTTGGTAGTGAACCCATCGGGGCGATCTCACGCTGGCGGCTCGGCGAAGCCTACGCCTTGGCCGGCGACACAGACAAAGCCAAGGCGGCCTACCAGGACTTCCTCACTCTGTGGAAAGATGCCGACCCCGAAATCCCTATTCTGAAGAAGGCAAAGGCCGACGCTGGGAAGTTCTGATGGCGACCGATAACGCCCTCGGCTCGATCCGTCTCCGGTGAGGGACTTATTACCCGTGCAGTTCTATTTGGCCGGTGCTGCCGGCGAACTTCTCTGTTCTAAGTCCGCCACGTTGAAAAGAGCCACGAATAGATTTGCGACAGGGGTCTGGGGGCTCGGATGCGATGTAGAGTCCATCGGTGGCCGCCCAGATCACCGGCCATCACTAGCCGGAGATCGACTTTCGAATGAGCGTTGCCGCACTCAGGGCACTTCCTTACACGATAGCGGGGCCTGAACCGCTGCCTTGGCGATACCGGACAGTAAACGTACGGTGCGAGCGGCTGCCCGCGCCTGCAACAGCATCGGGCGATCCACGAGGGACGCAACATCGGTCCGTCGCTTTTTGGCACATGCTGGCGGAGTTGTACGTCCAGCACCGTCAAGTACGGATTTCAGATTGGCTGCGCGGCATCGCGGCGATCATCAATAGCATATGCACGTGAGCCAGAATCATCTCCCCGGCTCGCCGAGCGCCCGATGAATCGCATCGAGATCCTGGTGGGCCGTTTTGGTCCAGCTCACCGAGGGATTCGCCTGTTGGCTCATAATTTTGAGCCCCGCAGACGTTTGCTCTTCGGCTTCACGATACCGCTTTTGTCGCAGCAGTACGCGTCCCAACTTGATTCGCGCGATACCCACGTTCGTATGTTCGGGCGAAAGCGTGTCCAGGTAGCGCGCAATGGCGTCGCGGAAGAGCGGCTCGGCGCGGGCATAAGCTTCTTCGCGTAAGTAAACGCTCGCGAGATTGGACTCGGCGATCCCGATCAAATAGTGATGGTCGTGGTACACCGCACGGTAAATGTCGATCATGCGTTGAAACGCGGCGGCCGCCTTCGCATACTCACCACGCTGCAAAGCGATGCTACCCAACTCATTCACGGTCGAGGCAACGTTCGGATGCAACGGCCCGTATACGCGTTCACGTATCTCGAGAGCTCGCCGGAGCAGCCTTGCGGCTTCGTCGGATCGATTCTCGAACACCAAAGCGCGCGCGATCTGCGTAAGGCTGGCCGCGGTCTCAGCGTGCGCTGGGCCGTAGAACTTTTCGACGATAGCAAGCGCTTGGCGGTGGTACCGCTCCGCCTCGGCGTAGTTGCCTCGTTCCTGCTGCGCCGCGCCGAGATTCACCAGCACTGCGCTGACCTTCGGATGTTCCTCACCGTAAAGTCGGCGGTACATCGCCAGTACACGCTGGTTAAAGGAATCCGCATCATTGTAGCGGCCGGAGTAGAAGTAATGGTTCGCGAGTTCTTCCAGCGCGCCTGCGAGTTCGGGCGTGTCGCGGCCCGGCTCGTCCTGAGTCCGAACGGCCGCCTCCATTAGCGCGATTCCCTGCTTGTAGTCGCCTTTGATTTCGAGCACCTCGCCAAGCGCCGTTATCGCTTTGACCACAGCCGGGTCGCGGGGTGGAAGAGCGCTTGTGACGCGGGCGAGCCCCGAGCGCACCAGCCGCTCCGCTTCGTTGAGCCTGGCCTGATCCGACCGAAGCAGCCCCAGCGCAATCTCGCTCTCGCCTATATCGGCGGCGCTCAATTCGCGCAGATTCCTGCGTTCGTTCAGCCCGGCTTCGATCATTGCGTTCGCCTTGTCGAACTGCCCGAGTTGGTGATACACACCGCCCAGCGTGTTATACAGTTCGGCTTGGACGGAAGGCTCCGAGCCGAGCGAACGCGCAAGTGTTACGCCACGATCCACGAGTGTGGTGACCCGCAGATCTTCGGCCGGACCGGCGGTTTTGTCTCCGCCATCGAACAAATGCAGCATGAATGTCTCGATGCGCTGGGTCCGGGCCGCCTGCGCGAGCGCGGCGTTGCGGGCGCCGGTGAGCCGTGAAAGGAAAAAGATCACGATCGCCGACATGAATAGCAAGGCCGCGGCTGCCGCTATCACGCCCCGCTGGTGGCGGCCCAGAAACTTCCCAGCGCGGTAGCGCCACGTGTCCGGCCGCGCCTCCAGGGCCTCGCCCTTCAGGTAGTGGTCTAGGTCACGCACCAGAGCCTCAACCGAGCGATACCGCCGCAGGGGATCCTTGTGCATCGCTGTAAGACACAGCACGTCCAGGTCTGCCCACTGCGACTTGCGGATACCGGCACACGCCGATACAGACGGTCTTTCAGGCTCATGCTCCAGAATCAAAGTCTCGATCTCTCCCGCCGAGCGATTCGCGGTGTCAAAGGGGAGGCGGCCCGTGAGCATTTCGTAGAGGACCACCCCGAGCGCGTAGACATCTGTGTGCATCCCAGCATTTCCACCCCGGATCTGTTCGGGGGCGGCATAGGCCGGCGTCATCCAGCGGAGCCCTGTACGCGTTTGGTCCGCGGTTCCGCCGACGTGCTTCGCGATACCGAAGTCGAGCAACCGCACGGCGCCATCCGCCCTAACCAAAATGTTGGACGGCTTCAGATCGCGGTGAATAATCGCATGACGGTGAGCGTACTCCACCGCCTCACAAATGGACCGGAACAGCTTCAGGCGCTCCGTAATCGGCAGATCATGAGTACGGCAGTATTCCGTGATGGGAACACCGTCCACGTATTCCATCACGATCCAGGGCGTTCCGTCCGGGAGCGTACCTGCGTCGAACAGGCGCGCGATCGAAGGGTGGTTCAACTGGGCCAGGGTGCGCTGCTCCATCGCAAAGCGTTCGCGCCGCGCCGGCGACATCCAGGCATCGCGCAAGATTTTGATCGCCGCCGCGCTGCCCAGGTCCTCGCGTTCGGCGAGGTATACGACGCTCATTCCGCCTTCGCCGAGCACGCGCCCCAGCCGATAGGAGCCGAGCTGCGTTCCCTCATTCTTTGCATGGGACAGAATCCGGCCGGCCACGGCTGCTACATTGCTGTCCAGGAGCGACTCGCCGCGCTCGTCCTGTTCGAGCATTGCGAGCACTTGGGCCCGGAGTTCCACATCCGGGCCGCATGAGGCTCTGAGAAACGGGTCGCGCTGCGCGCTTGGCTGACCGAGGGCTGAGTAGAACAACTCCTGTGCCAGTTCCCAACGTGCGGTGTCCATCGGTTCACCTTGTGCGTTGCATCTCGCTGTTAAGCCAAGCCCGGGCAGTGCGCCAGTCGCGCATAACCGTGGCCTCGGAGATGTTGAGCAGCGTGGCGGTTTCCGGAACATTCAAGCCTGCGAAGAATCGGCTTTCGATCATCGCTGCTTGACGCGGATTCAATGCTGCAAGCTGACTCAAGGCCGCATCGAGCGCAAGGATCTCGTCTTCCTCAGCGGCCCTGGATCCGTCAACCTCGCTCAGCGTCACGGCAAACGCGCCGCTACCCCGCTTTTGAGCTTTCCTTCGCCGGGCGGCCTCCACCAGCAACTGACGCATTGCCTGCGCGGCGATCCGCTTGAAGTGCAACGGGGAAGTTGATGCAAATCGCGGTGATTCGGCGAGCTTCAGCCAGGCTTCATGCACCAGGGCGGTAGTGTTGAGAGTCGCCCACGGGTCATTCCGGCGAACGGCCGAAGCCAGGCGCCGCAAGTGCTCATAAGTCAAGCTGAAGACGTAGTCCACCTCACGGCGCCCCGATCCGGACGCCCCCAATCCGTCCATGGTGAACTCGTCCGGCATGGGTCCTGCGGGAATGGTCCGGTTTCCCGTTCCTTCGAATGTTCTACGAATGATCCGCTCTGGCGATCTCCGGATCTTAACACTCGCGGTCGTTGCGCTGCAACGTGAAGAATTATCGTGAAGAATTATCCAATGCGACGACACGTGAGTGCTGGTATTGAATCCTCGTTGATGATGGACTGGCCTGCCGTATCCGATGTCGCCCCTGTACTGGCGCTCTTCGGCACAACTCCGCGACGGATTTCGGCTGCGGCCAGGCCGATACCGCGCTGGTCCGCACCAGGCATTGACTGATGTGCTGGAGAAATGCGGCTATGTCTATCTTCGGGATGACAGGATCCCGTGCACAGTCCAAAAAAAATTCATCCAACATCGAGCGTCGTGACAGGATTTGGCTAAGTTTTGCGTAAAGCTAGCTGGTTCCAAATAGGCAGCCGTCTTTGAGCGGCCGCTGGCGGCAACAGCCTCAGCGCAACTCTGGAACCTGACAGGAGGGCACTTTCTTGCAGACATTCGCCAAATCACTCACGTTCGCGGCGGCGTTCCTGGTTGCTCGGGTTGCATTCGCCCAAGCCACATACCAATACGTCGGCAACCCCTTCACCTATTTCTCGTGTGGGCCAAGTTCCGACAATACAGCAACCATGGATTGCTTCAATGCTCCGGCTCCCGGCAACACGCACACTTCGTACACCGGCACTGACCACGTCACTGCAACATTGACATTCTCGTCGGCACTGCCGGCGAATCTGAATTATCAGGACGTGACGGGTTTTGCCGGATTTGTGCTGACTCTGAGCGATGGACACCAGACGCTGAGCACCACTACCCCCAGGATTGGTCTGATTGCCAAGGTTTCCACCGATGCAGCCGGTCAACTCACAGGTCCATGGCTTCTGGTCATCAATCTGGGAAACCCCGCCAACAGCGGGATTGCGAGCGAAAACGAGCCGCCCATTCAGCCATTTGTGCAGGATACCGGGACGCTAGCATGCTGTGACCCCACGGTCTCAGGGAATCTGGCTATCAATTTGAACGCCGCGGGCACATGGGGTGGGAGCGCCTCGCAAAACGGGCTCACCTCCGGCGCATTCACGCGCGTGGATCAGTTCGACTTTGTTGTCCAATCCGACAAAATTAGTGGCGGTTTGAAGAAATCGCGCGCGAGCGACGGCGCGGGATCGCAGTACGGCAGTAATGTTGCGCAGGCGTACTTCAAACCCATCATCCTACAGAGTCCCAGCGGTCCGATCACTCTTAACAACGGACCCGCCGCGGGGGCCTGGTCGGATTCGAATCTAGGCAGCGGCTCCGGAAGAGGACTGGCATTTGCGACTTTTAATGGTCCTCCCAGCGGCGCCATTCGCGTGAATGCCGTGTTGCACGGACAAATCAATCATGACTGGTTTGGGCTGCCGGACGGGACGATGGATGCCGGTGCGCAGATCCTGGTGGTGGACACCAAGAAATTCAATGACGCCATTTCCGCCAGCGGCTTGACGCCGGCTCAGTTCCTCATGGGAGCCGGGACGGCCCGGAGCGGCATACCGCCGGGCACGGCCTTCTCGAACCTCTCCACTGCTCTGGGTGGAGCGGTGCTCAGCAGCGGTAGCGCCGGCATAGGTCCCACGACGCCTTTCAATACGTTTCTCACCATTCCGGTAAGCACCGGGTTATTCACAGTAACTCCCGGCAAAGCCTTCACAGTGATCTTCGACATCTCCGCGTTCTCCCAGGTTGGTGGCTTTATCGGCTGGTCGGCAGGAACCGGGACAGTGGACTTCGTGCGCACGTTCGAGCCGGCCTCAGACATGTTCACGGATAGCAATGGCAACCCGGCTTCCGGCATCACGGTGGTGGGCGACTCGCCGACCGCATCTCCAACGTCCGCATCTATCACACTAAGCGCCGGGGCAGCCGGATTACTGGCGGGAGCAACGGAAATCTTGACGGCCACCGTCACCGACACGGCCCAGAATCCCATTCCGGGAGCGGTTGTGACATTCACGGTCAACACCGGTCCGAGCACCGGAGTTACGGGCGACGCCATCACGGATTTGAATGGAAAAGCTTCATTTAGCTATATCGGTAAGGGCGGCGCGGGCACCGATGTGATACAGGCCAGCATCCAGACGCTGACGTCGAACATTGTCCAGGTTAACTGGACGCTGGCGCCCGTTCCATCGGTTTCCAGCTGCAACGGCACGTTCAACGGGACGTTCAACGGCAATTTGACCGTCAAAAAAGGTCAGACTTGCGTACTGTTGGGCGGTCGCATCAACGGCAACATCTCGCAGACCGGCGGCAGCCTCTCGATCTCCAACTATATCGTGGCAGGAAATGTTGAGATTAGCGGAGCCAGCACGATCTTCACTGGTCCGTCGGTGACCATAAACGGAAACGTAGAGATCCAGAACATCCAGAGTGGGACCGCTGCAAGCCAGGTTTGCGGGACGAAGGTGGCCGGCAATCTGGAGTTGCAAAACAGTCAAGCCGCTGTGCAGATCGGCGGCAATTCAAGTTGTGGCGGCAATTGGATCGTTGGCAACCTGGAAATACAAGACAACAAGGCGGCTACGACCATTATCGGCAACACGGTCGGGGGGAACCTGGAGGATCAAAACAACACGGGCCCAACGCACGATTCTCAACAATTCTGTAACCAAAACTCTGGAGTGCGAGGGGAATTCCTCGATCACCGGAGGCGGCAACACTGCGGGTTCGAAGAAAGGCCAGTGCGCAGCGTTTTAGAATGCCGGAGCAGTGACCCGGGGATGATCAAATCCCCGGGTCCCGGCCTTGTGCCGCATAAAATTGAGTGATGAAGGCGGCTGATTTTTCAATGCTAAAGGAGCCAAAGCTTTGCCCTGCGGTTTCCGAGTATTCGTCACCAGCACCCTCACCAGCAGGTCAGTTCCGGCCATGCGCGTCCCAGCCCGAAGCACTATCCCGCGCGCAGTTCTATTCTGCCGGTACTGTCGGCGAACTTCTCCGTTTCAAAGCCAGCCCCGTTGAGAAGAGTCAGCGAACAAATTTGCGACCGGGGTTTTGGGCTCGGATGCGATGTGAAGTCCACCAGTGGCGCCGCCCAGGTGACCGGCCATCAGGAGCGGCAGATCGACGTTCGAGTGAGCGTTGCCGTCGCTCAGGGCGCTGCCGTACACGATAGCGGAATGGTCGAGCAGAGTTCCCTCGCCCTCCGGCGTCGATTTCAACTTCTGAATGAATTTCGCGAAAAGCTCAACGTGAAAACAGTTGATCTTCGTTACTTTCTCAATGAAATCAGGGTGGCCGCGATGGTGGGTCAGCGGATGATGCGGGTCCGGCACTCCAATTTCCGGATAAGTCCGGACGCTGCCTTCACGGCCGAGCATCATGGTGGAGACGCGCGTCAGGTCGGCCTGGAAAGCGATCGCCTGGAGATCAAACATCAGGCCGACGTAATCGGAGTATTTCAGAGGAATGCCCCCCGGTTTCTCAATTGAGGGCCGGACCTCATCCTTCTCGGCGGAACCGATTCGCGTTTCTACTTCCCGTATGCTCGTAAGATATTCATCCAGCTTGCGGCGGTCGGACGAACCCAGGCTGGAGCTCAGCGTGTGCGTCGATTCGCGGGTTTGATCGAGAATGCTTTTGCGGTAAAGCATCCGGCGATTGCGGAGTTCGGGCGTTAGGCTGGGGTCGAAGGTCCCGAACAGGCGTTCAAATACCGACCGGGGGTCCACCTCAACGGTCAGCGGTGTATCGGGATCCTTCCACGACAGGGTATTCGTGTAGGCGCAACTGGAACCTGTATCGCAGTTGCCGACCATTCGCGCGTCTTCGCAGCCGAGTTGGAGAGAGGCGAGACGAGTCTCCTTGGCGAAACTCCGGGCGGCGATCTGATCGAAGGTGGTGCCGGCGTGGACGTCCGCACCGGCGGTGTATTTGGGCTGTGCTCCGGAAAGAAAGCTGCCGGAAGCCTTGGCATGGCCGCCGCCCTTGGCCTTGAGCGGCCGCATGCGTTGGCGAGGCCGGAGAGCAGCGTGATATCCTGACGGAGCGGCTCCAGAGGCTTGAGGATTCGCGTGAACTGGAATCCAGAGCCGGTCTCAGCCGGCTTCCATTGATTCATGATGATGCCGTTCGGGACGTAGACGACCGCAGCCAGGCGGCGAACTCTTGAGGACTCGGCGGGCGGCCAGCGCCGGGCACATGGCGTCCAGAAACGGGCAGCGCAATGGCGGATCCGAGACCTCGCAGGATCGTGCGGCGGTCGACATGTTTGCCCGTCAGAAATTCATTTGGCTCAGTCTCTACTCTTCGAGTGTGCCATATCACGCGTTCCGGAGCTGCGCTTCGCATCTGAAATGGCAGGCTTTGACGATGCCGAGGATCAGGGAGGAAAAGCGGTAGTCGTTGGCCTCAACTTCGCTGAGGATCGGACTTACAGCTGGGCGGTCGTAGCGCTCGAGGCCACGGCCGAGCGCGTAGGTGAGCATCTTCTCCGTCAAGCCGCGCAAGAAGGCGTCGCGGTCCGCTTTCAGCATCTGTTTCAGTTCATTCGGGGTCCGGAAGGTGCGGCCGTCCGGGCAGCGAGCCGGATGAATCGACCGGTGAACTTGCCGTCCTGCGTGCGCCACGCGCCGATCGCGTTGAAGTTCTCGAGGCCGAAGCCGAGCGGGTCCATTCGCGAGTGGCAGGAGGAGCAGACCGGACTCTTGCGATGCGCCTCCATCTGCTGCCGGAGGGTGTGCCGGCTGGCCCGCCTTGGTCTCTTCGAGCGGCGGGCACGCCGGGAGGCGGCGCGGGCGGCGGGGCGTTCAGCAGCGTTTCGAGAATCCATTTGCCGCGGAGCACTGGAGAGGTTCGGGTGGAGTAGGAAGTCACGGTGAGCAGGCTGGCATGGGCCAGGATGCCGCCGCCGCGCTGCGGTCTGGCTCATGTCGACGCGGCGGAACTCAGGGCCGGAAACGCCGGCGACGCCGTAGAACCGCGCGAGGCGTTCGTTGAGAAGCTGTACGTGCGCATCAAGAAGCTCGAGGATGCTGCGGTCGTTGCGGATGATGCTGTCGAGAAATAGCTCGGTCTCGCGCCGCATGGAGTATCGCAGGCCATCGTCGAACAGAGGAAACTGTCCAGGATCCGGACGAACGACATCGATGTTCCTGAACTGAAGCCACTGGCCGGCGAAGTTCTCGACGATGGCGAACGACTTCGGATCGCGCAGCATGCGACGCGACTTGTGCCTCGAGGACTTGCGGCCGGGACAGGCTGCGGGTGCCGGCGCAGACGAAGCAGTTCCGCATCGGGTTGCGGAACTCCACAGGAAGTAGGACAGCCGGGATGCCAGTTCATAGGGCGGACGGGCGCGGCGGCTCGAGCCGGTGGGATCTCTTCTCGATGCGGAAGAGGAAGTCCGGCGCAACGAGAATCGCCTCGAGCGCGGTGGCGATGCCTTCATCGAACGAGTCGCCTTGCTGGCGGGCGAGTGAGTAGAAGCCCAGGTATCTTTCGACCTCGTCCTTCGCTTGCGGGCCGGCGGAAGGCACGCGTTGCGAAAGCTGTTGATGACTCTGGCGCGGGCAGGTGGTTTCGTTGTGTCCGCCCGTGAGGTGGCCGCACACGTAGATCTGGCGAAGGGCTGGCATTAGACGGGCCCGGTCCGCTGGTTGTAAGGGCCGACGACGTCGATAGACTCATAGCGATTGTCGATGCGCGTCTCGATGCCGTCGGTCTTGATCTTCGTTCCGTATTTGCGAAGCGTCTCGATGTCCTTCTCACTGAGTTTGCCGCGAGGGTTGATCAGAGGCTCGGGAGGACGGCGGGATGGCTCGCGGCGCGTTGTAGCTCGGCGGCAGACCATGATAGTTGCGCAGGTAGGTCGCGGAGATGAGGTGCTCGCCGGCGGTGAACGGCAGCGCGGCACTCGACCATCTGGCCTTCCAGATCGGTCGCATCGATTTCGAACTCCCGCATCAGTTTGCCGTCGATGAAGAGCGCCGGGTGCGCGGGCTCGGACTGATTGGGGCGGTGTCCGTTCAGGGTGAGGCGGAAACTCGTATTCGCCATCCACCGGGAACCGGTGCATGACGTGGAACGAGTGATGAGTGCTGAGTCCGGTCAGGTCGTAGTTGGACGGATCCGGCGGAAGCCCCTTCTGGCCGCGGGTGAGATTGATGCGAACCGGTGCGGAGTAGTGCACGGCGGCAGGCTTCCGCAGGTCGGGTCCGAACAGCGCCATGCGGACGGAGCGTTCGGCGGCGCTCAGATAATTCTCGAGCAGGGCCGGGGTGAGGTTCAGGGCATCGCTGATGTTGTCGAAGCCGAAGGCCGCGGTGTCGGCCGGGAAACGCGTCGGCGGGATGGATATCGACGCCCAGCAGGTCGCGAATGGTGTTGTTGTACTCGGCGCGATTGAGGCGGCGGGCGGAGATGCGGCCGGCCTCGGGTTTGACGAGACGGTCCTGGCGCGCGAACTCGGTCTGCAGCCAGCGCGTCGCCGAGGCTACCGATTCGCTGGGCGGCGGAGGCAGGGGCGGGGGCGGCATCTGTTTCGTCTGCAGCTTCTCGAGGACCTTCTCCCAGAGTTCACGATCGTGAACGAAGGTGTCCTGGGCGGCGGCGGGCGTCTTGAGATCGAGGTCGCCGGATTTCAGTTTCGTGTTGTGACAAGAAATGCAGTTCTTTTGAACCAGGGTCAAAAGTTCGTTGGTGTCGGATCCCAAAAGCAGGGCTCCGGCAAACAGGGCCAGGGAGATTGCGCGAAACATGTTCAGAAGAACGGCAGCCGGGGCTTTCAATATACCAGTTTAAGGAGGCATCGCGGGGTTAGAATACGTTTACGATGCGCTTTTGTTTAAGATCCGCGGCTATCATCCTCGGGGTTGGCATGACAACGCAGGCCGCCGTGTTTAGCGGGGCTAAGTCGCCGGTCCACTACAACATCCCTCTATGGGAAGCCGGCAAGGTCCCGCTGGCGAAAGGGGATGGCCCGTTGGATGCGCCATTCCTTACCGTGTTCCAGCCGCCCGAAGGAAGGCGGAACGGAAGCTCGGTGGTGATTGCGCCCGGCGGATCGAACATTATGCTGATGTACGGCCTGGAAGGCCTGGACATTGCCGAGCGGTTCAACGACTGGGGCGCGACGGCGTTCGTGCTGACCTACCGCTTGTCGCCGAAGTATGGCGACGATGCGCGTGCGCTGGACGGCAACCGAGCGATACAACTGGTCCGCAGCCGGGCGAAGGAGTGGGGACTGGATCCGGCGAAGCTGGGCTTTGCGGGATTTTCAGCGGGGTCGAGCATGGCGCGTCTGGTGGTGGACAGCTGCGAAAGCCGGCGATCCGGGCGCGAGCGATCCCCTCGATCAGATCCCTTCGAAGCCGGACTGGCTATTGATGGTCTACGGTCCGGGGCGCGCTTCGGCGAATGAGAACCTCAAGGATTTCCCTCCTACCTTCCTCCTGGCAGCCGCTTGGGATCGAGGAGCGGCAAACGGCTCCGCTCAGTTGTTCCTGGATATGAACCGCGCGGGCGGGGTGGTTGAACTGCACCTGTATCAGAAGGGCCGGCATGGATTCGGCGCCGCGAACGGCAGTCCTGAGTTTTCCCTCTGGATGGACACGCTGCGACACTTTCTTGAGCAGGGCGGATTCCTGAAGGCGAACTGAAATGAGCAAGTCCCGGCTAGTTGCGGCGGCCCTGGCGTCGTTCTCGATTTCGGTGCAGGTGGTCCATACTGCCCCCGCGGTGAGGAGCGCTGACGATGGATACGGTGAGCTGGTCTATGTTCCAGCCGGTGCCTTTCATGATGGGTGACAACGTGGGCGATGGCGAATCGCGGGAACGCCCGGTGCATAGGGTGGAGCTGGATGCGTTCTACATCGGCAAGTACGAGGTGACCAATGCTCAGTTTCGAAAGTTCCGCGACGACCCGGCTTACGAAGATCCGAAGCTCTGGCCTAACGGAAGACCGATGCCCAAGGATCAGATTCCCTACTGGACGCAGGCCAATAATCACGGAGGCGGTACCCCGGGCAGCGACAACTACCCGGTAATTGGTGTGAACTGGGATGGAGCCGCCGCGTTACTGCAAATGGATCAGCGCAAAGACGGGGAAGAATTATCGCCTGCCCACCGAGGCGGAATGGGAGAAGGCGGCGCGAGGCACGGATCAACGCCGCTTTCCGTGGGGGAACACGATCGACCACGCTCATGCGAACTATGTCGGGTCGCAACAGTTCGATACGGTTCGCGAGGTCGGCTTCTATGACGGAAGCCGGCGCGGAGATGTAAATACGCAATCGAATGCGTCGCCCTACGGCGCTTTTGACATGGCCGGCAACGTCATGGAGTGGTGCCAGGACTGGTACAGCCGCGATTATTACCGGGCATCACCGGCCAGGAACCCGCAGGGACCTGCGACGGGCGCGTATCGGGTTGTGAGAGGCGGCTCCTTCTTTTTCGAGCCTGCGGATCTGCGCGCGTCCGCGCGGTCGGCGGCATGGCCGTCATTACAGGCTTTTCGTATGCTTGGATTCCGGGTAGCTCGCGAGCCGTAGTCCAACAGGAACGAGAGGCAATCTTCACCTCACGTTCCTGCTGAACTTTTCGGCATCGCGATACCCGGGGGCGCCGGCTGCGAGCGTGCGCCACATCCAGTAGATTAGAAATGGAGGCGGCCGGTATACTGGATCTCGCGCCCGTAGTTGCCACCGGCCACCCAGGTGCTGCGTCCCATGGTGCCGCTACCAATGGCCGTGTCGGGATCGCTGGGCATGAAAACGTTAGGGCGAATTGAACATCTCCAGGCGAAGTTCAAACTTGATACGTTCGGTGATTTGGAAATACTTGACCACGGTGGAATCCAACTGCCAGAACCACGGGCCGCGGAGCCCGCCGTAATAGAGCGGGTTTGTCCGCGGCGTGTAGGCGGGAAAGACGGAAAACACCGCCGGATTGAAGTAATAGCCGGCTGGAACATTTTGACGGGGATCGCCTGAGTTGCTGTCGCCTGATGAAGATAAAGAGATCGCCGCTATGCGCCATCATAATGTGGCTGGTGGCCCAGCCGCCAATGACGGCATCGACTGCGCGGTTGACATGGCTGAAGTATGCGCGTCCACGGCCAAAGGGAAGCTCCCAAGTGCCGGCGAGAGTGAAGTTGTGTCTCGCCTGGCCGCGATCCTACATGGTGTACTTGTTCTCGTAGGTGGCCAAATCATTGTAGTAATGGGAGTGATACTCCTGGTTGTAGTTGTAGCCCACCATGAACGCGAGCCCTTTCGCCATGGGCCGCTCGGCTTTCAGAGCAAGGCCATAGTAATGGTCACGTCCGCCCGGCCAGCCTAAAATGGTGAGATCGCCATACTGCGGATAAGGCCGCAGTAACTGGCTGACGGCCACGTGGACTGGGTGCGCAGCGAGCCCGGCATGATGTTGGCAGGTAGATTGAAGAACGGATTGGCGACCGACTGGTCTAACGAGCCCTTGTACTGGTAGTACAGGTTCGGGATCCACCTGGTTGAGGTTGAACTCGTTACTGCCGCCCCACATACTTCCATCTTGGACGTTATGGCCGAAATGCATGAAGAACGTAGCTTCGGTGAACAGGTTCGCCATCGTCTGCCGCTGGATACTGAAGTTAAAGCGGTCGTTAAGCGGCGTCTTCATGATGTTGCCATCCCAGAAGCTGATACTATTGCCGAGCTCGGTATAGCGGCCGAGGCTGCTGCCCGGGGGGAACAGCACAGGATTGCTGGCCGGGAAACGGATCGCTCGCCAAAGCGCGCGGCGTGCCCTGTAAGGGACTCAAGCACCGGGGTAGACTGCGAGAAGCCATAGGTGGGCAGTCCACCGGTTTCCGCATGCACGGTGATCCATGGTACCGCGTAGCGGGAATACCCGGCGCGGACGGAGGTTTTATCGTTCAGGCGGTACGCGAAACCGGCGCGCGGCAGGAACGTGTTCCAGGGCGCGTAGTACATGCGCGGATCCGAATTGCTGGTGTAGAACATGGCGCCATTGAACTGATAGGGGACCTTGGCATACGGCGGTGACCGCGGCCGGCATGGCGATGCCTTGTAGTTCCGGGATGGGTTGGGTCAGGTCGAGCTTTTGACCAATTGGCGCATCTGCTCAGCGGGAGCCGTTTCACGTTCCCAGCGCAATCCCAGATTCAAGGTGAGATTGCGGTTGACTTTAATATCATCCTGGAAGAAGAAGCCCCATTGCTGTTGCCGAACGTCGAGGTTGGGAGCGATATTGGCGTAATTGGTGCTGCTGCCGCCACCGCTATTCAAGACTCCGAGCAGTGCCGAGGCATACATGTTGCCGGATTTGGTGGGATCGTAGCCGAGGAAGGAACTGCCGGTATCGACGGCGTTGAAGGAGAATCCGCCAGGACCGGAGTTGGCATTGTCCTGATCATAGGAATAGCGCAACTGCCAGCCCGGCTTTCAGATGGTGAATGCCGGCCTCATGCGATGACATTGATGGTCGGGTTATACGAACGACCGTGCACGAGCCACCAACCGCCCACGCCTGAGCGGGCGCTGCCATTTCCATTGAAGTTGAAATTGCGGGTAATAGATGCCTTGCGAGGCGTTGATGACGCCCTTGTACCAGTTGTATTGGGCCAGAAGCTGGCCCAGACGACTGGCGGGTTGCTGGGCCCACGGCGAAGCATAATCGTCTTCCATATAGATGACGCCGAAGCGAACGTTGATGGTGGTCCTGGGGCTCATCATGTAAAGCACGTCTGCCATGGCATTGAGCGAGTCCATAACGCCGCCGTTGTCGGAAGGTACAGCGATGGTGCCGCCCCAGTTGGGGTTGTCGAGGCGGGTCTGAAATTTGCTAAAGCGGGAAAAGAAGCGCCACTTTTCGTTAATGTTGTAGTCCACGCGGTCGGAGAGATTCCAGTAGTTTTCCTACCAGGGATAGGCTTTCTTGAAAGTTGTTCAGGCCCGAGAGGTCGGTGCCGGGGTTGTTCGGCAGCCACAAATCGTTGACGGCCTTGACTCCCGTTGGATCAATCAGCTCTTGGGAATCATGTTGCCCGGAAACGGCGTGCGGGTGGCCGTGGACGTGGCCGGGTCGAAAACAGTGCTGAAAGGATCGTAGATCTGCCGCAGCGGGCCCCTCGGGGCGTTAGCGATTGGGAGAAATCGCCGTTCCGCTCAGCCGCCGTGGGCACGGTGGATTGATTGCTCGAAGGCTGCTTCACTTTCCAGTTCTCGTAAGAGAAGAAGTTGAACAGCTTGTTCTTGAGTACGGGCTGTCCGATAGTGCCGCCATAGATGTTCGCCGTACGACGCCCACGTCGCGGGTGATGCGGTTGGTGAGTGCATCGAAATACGGGTTGCGGCCGAAGAAGTAGGCAGTGCCGTGAATCTCGTTAGTACCCGACTTGGTGGAAAGATTGATGGTTCCGCCGGCGCTGAAGCCGAATTCGGCGTCCATGGCATTCTGCTGGACGGCCACTTCCTGCACGGCATCCATGGGCGCGTTATAGGAACCGCGGGCGGAAATATTCAGCGTGGTGCCGTCCATCTCCTGATCGTTTTTGCCGCCGGTGGGGCCGCCGATATTCATTCCGCCGTTCGACCACATGTAAAAAGGGTTGCGGTGGGCGATGTCCCAATACTGATTCACCACGGCCGGATTCAGCAAGGCCAGGGTGAAGGGATTTCGGGCGAGCACCGGCAGATCCTGGATCATGTTGCCCTGAATGGTGGTGGTCATGGTGGAGGTGTTAAATTCCACCGCCGTGACGCCGCGGTGACTTCGACGCTGGAGCTGACGGCGCCGACGGAGAGCTTCGCGTTCACGGTGACATCGCCGCGGGTCAGGACAGTGACGTTTTCCTGCAAATACTTCTGAAATCCCGCCGCACCTACAGTGACCGAATAAGTTCCGGGTTGCACGAAATCGAAAAGGTAGTGCCCAGCGGCATCCGTCTGCTTGACGGTCTCAATGCCGGTGTTGACGTTTTTCAAGGTGACTGTGGCTCCGGAAATGGCCGACTGGGTCGGGTCCGTCACGTTGCCTTGGACCTTGCCGCGATAATCTTGCGCGGAACAAATTCCTGCGAAAAGTGAGAATACGGCGAGAGCAGAAGATACTCTGCGACGCTTGATGGATGTAGCTATCATCGTTACCGCCCTCCACAGCTATTTACGCATTCGAAGACACTCTCTCGAGCAGCCCACGGCGCTCAAAACGCCGGTAATTTCGGTTCGACCGCGACGATCATATGCCGCTCCGTGAACCGACTCAATGACGAATCGTGCCCCACTTTTCCGGATTGCTTGCCGAATTGCCGGATTGTCGGAGGCTTTTCGACAAAAGCTAGTATTTCACGATTCGTAGTTCCTCGCAGCAGGGGGCGGGGGACGGAATAGTGGGCACCTCGTTTGCCTGGGCTCATCTTTGATTCGTCCCTGATTGCTGGATCTGATCGAGATTTGTCGTCGCTGCACGAGGCTCAGGAGGCAAACCGCATGAGTAACGGGCCTAGCACGTACGCGCTGAACACACCGATACAGTAGATTCCGGCCGAAACCCACAATATACCCCGGCTCGACCGCGCTCGCCGTCCGGCACGCTTCGGGCGAACCCGGCGGGCAGGCCGGCCGCTGTTTTTGAAGGCCCGGGGAAACCCCGTACACGTATAAAAAGTTTCCGGCGATGAGCGCTCCCGAAATCAGGAAGACCCAGTTCTTGTGGTGCGAGAGCGTTACCAGCCACGGCAGGGCCGAGAGGAACGAGGCCACCGTCGCTCCAAGTCCAACGAGGACCAGGAGCGACGGCAGTGCGCAACAGAGGAGCGTGCCGAAGGAGGTGAATAGCGAGAGAAAGCTAACGAGAGCACCATGCTGAGCGGTTTTGAGGGTCTGTTCCATGTTCATTTCTCTACGCACCGGGCCGTATCCCGCGGATCTCGAGCGCGACTGGTTGCTTCACATCCTTCCCGGGCGTTAACGAGGCCTCTACGATCGCAGGCTTTCCGACTTGCCGCCGGGCTTCGCCGATCGTTTTAAGATCTCCTTTGAGCTCGAAGATCTGATTGGTGCCATTTACCTTAAACTGAGCGCTGCTCACCACCTCGCCTCGAACCAGCACCCGCGTTTCTTTGGGCGTGAACCCGTTCTTGCGAACCGCGTCCCAGAGTTGCTCAGGCCGGAGGGTATTTCCGGGTTTGAGCTTCACGGTTGCGAGGCCTTTGTTCAAACTCACGTCCACTGATTCCACCCCTTCGAATTTCTTGAGAGCTCCGCGCACGGCGAAGGCACAAGTCATTCAATCCATCCCGAAGATGGAAAGGTCCATTTGCAAAAATTCCGCTCGCGCGCTGGACGTCCCAAACAAGAACATTGCTGCGACGGCACTAACAACTCGTCTCATGGGTTGAACTCCTTAAAAGAAATATGAAAAATTGACCGCGAAACGCACACGTTCACGCGGATAGATGGGGCTCACCTGCTGGTATAAGGGGAACTGGAGGCCAGCGGATACGGCGTAGTTCTTGAATACGCCCAGCGTGGAAGGTCCGATAAATATCTGATGCCCGCCGCTGTTGGGCACCGCCATCCCGGAACGCTGGATGTAGCCGCTTTTCTCTCCGGTGAGTTCTCCGAAAACGCGCCAGTCCCAACCGGAATCGGTGCGCCATGAGGGCGGGCGGTAGGCGTATGCGGCGCTGTAGAACAGCATGACGGGCCTTCGGTCTCTGTCCGATTCGGCATACCGCTGGTAGGTCACGCCGCCCCAGGCGTAATGGCTTCGCGACGCGACGCCGCTGACGATGCCGGCAAGTGCGCCCGGCGCGCTGTGCAGCCCGTTCAATGGGCCTGCGTTATCCTGCGGGCCCGGCAGCAGCAATCCGCCGATTGCGGCTGTTTCGAACCGAGAACCGACGCCGGTGTCCTGCCGGTGAAAGCGCCAAATCGCGAGTCCTTCGAAGTCTCCGCCAGTGGGCGTGAACGGCGCCACGCGGCCGGAGGCGAACGGTTCGGCCGCAAAAACCGCGGGAGCCGATATCGAAACTTTGAAGTCTTCCGTAATGCCATACCCCAGCGTGGCGCGGAACATGGTGCCGGCCCCCTGGCCGTACCGGCCCATCAAGCTTGTATCGAAGCTGAAGCCGCCCCTCGGATTCGTTGGCGTGGCCAGGCTGAAGACCGGCCCATGACCCGAGGCCTGAACAACGGAGGGCAACGTGATGACGGCGATCCATAGAACATAAACACTCTTCATCTTTGTTCTCCTTGGTTTAGGGTTATCGCGCAAGCACACGGGTGCTCACGAAGATTCCAGTCGAGGAGAGTTTCAGATGCGGAATGTTGAGTTGAGCAGGTGCAGTTCGGGCGGGGAGTGATCGACCGCTGCCACCGGCACGGGTGATCGCAGCAGGGAAATTGCGGGCCGCGGCAAATATACGAGACTGACGATCGCCGCAGGTGCCTCCGCCGCCAAGTCAGCCGACACAGCCTGTGTCAGCGGCATCCGTTTACATTCTCGGATTGGAATTTGTTTGGGCGCTTGAGAACGATCGCACCGGCCCGAGTTGCAACAATCCTTCTTGGCACGGGGGAACATGTAGAACTGCGAGCACGAAATGCAGCCGCCCCACACTAGAGTGATCAGCAAAAGGAGCGACAGCATCGGACTGAGAAAGGCGCGCACGGCAGTTCTGGTTGTAGTATAGCAACCGGTAACGTCGAAGCTGCAGCCGCTACATCAGGCAGAGTGGCTTCGCCTGCCGCGGAGCGCCTGCGTGCGAGATTGGCGGGCTGCGAGACGATCTGCCGGCAGCGGGCGGTGCGAAGGCAAGACGCTATGTGCGGAGGTGGAGCCCGCCTTATTCCCGGGCGGCTTGGCGGAGGCGTCGTGCCTGTGAGTCGGCGAGAAAAAGAGCGGATCATTGCCGAGGCTGGGGAGCGACACCAGCGTCATCCAGAACTCCTCAATGCCGTTCATCACTTGATAGAAATGATCCAGATCGACGGGCTTTACGATATAGCAATTCGCCGATTCTTCATAGGCGGTGTTGACGTCTTTCGGAAACTGAGACGTGGTCAACACGATCACGGTGATCGGGCGCAACTCTGGATCTCCCTTGATCTCGCGCAACACCTCTATCCCGTCCCGCTTCGGCAAATTCAGATCCAGCAACACAATGTCCGGTCGCGGAGCTTTGCTAAAGGCTCCCCGCCTGCGCACAAAATCGATGGCTTGAGCACCGTCAGTAACAACGCTGATGTTCTTCGGCACGGAGCCCGCCAGGAGCGCGTCGCGCGCCAGTCGCACATCCGCGGGACTGTCTTCTACAAGCAGGACTTCGACTGGTCGATGCATGTGGTGCTCTAGTTCAGTCCTTAGGAAGCCGTGCCAGGTTGAGCCAGAAGCTCAACGTCGCTTTGATGACGCTGGCAAACTCGTCCGGTTTCGGTGGTTTGACCACGTAGGCGTTCGCATGAAGACTATACGCATCGCGAATCGCCTTCGGCGAACCGTCGCTCGCCATCACCACAACGGGGATGCGCCGGAAGTCGGAATCCTGTTTGATCTCGCGCAGCGTCTCGCAGTGCTCTGAATTCGACAAATTGAGATCAAGAATGATAAGATCCGGGCGCGGACAATTGCTATATCCCGGGTGGCGCCGCAAAAATGACAATACATGGGGACATAGTTCCACAACATTGATTTTGTGGAGTGCGGCAACCCCTTTGATCATCCTGACCTCGTCTGCCCGGTCGGCCAGTAAGAGAATTTCAGCTGCAGCAGACGGCGCTTCGGTCCTCATCGCGAATGAGTTTAAACGTTAACACAATCCCACCTGCGTTAGCCAGTATTCATCAATCTGACGCACCATATCGAAATATTCGTCGAGGTCGATAGGCTTCGTGAGATAGCAATTTGCGCGCAGATCGTAGGCGCATTGTATGTCCTGTTCCTGGGATGAACTGCTTAAGACCAGCACGGGGATGCGGCTCAGCAGCGGGTTGGATTTCACGTAAGCCAGCACTTCACGCCCGTCCCGCTTCGGAAGTCCGAGGTCCAGCAATATTATTTCCGGCACCGGCACCGACCGGTATTTTCCCTGACGCTCCAGAAAATCAATAGCGGATTCGCCGTCCTCGACGGTACTCAGATTCTTGGGACGGGAACCATAACCAAGAACGGCGGAGATCATATAGATATCGGACGGATTGTCCTCGACCAGCAGAACCTCAACAGGTCGTCCTGAGCGCACTATGCACCAATTGTGGCACACCTCTGGAGGAAGTGAACTTTGTTAACTGACTTGGCATGCGGTAAGGTTGTGTTGATAATCCACCACGTAGAGTTACGACCAGCGCGAAAAAAGAGTGACTCCGCGGATGTGAAATAATCGCCTTTCGAACGAGAGACACGCGAATGACCCAAGCTACTTTCCTCCACTCGGTCAGCTATTCGGGATCCTGGGGACAGCAGTTCCTTCCCGTTGAGGCCTTTATCGATAAAGCCGCGCAACTGGGCTTCGACGGCGTCATGCTGATGGCCAAGCGGCCGCATTTATCCGTGCTCGACTGGGACTCGAGTTCGCGGAAGAGGCTGCGCGAGCGTCTGGAAAAACACCGCCTCAATTCGGTCTGTATTGCGGGCTATACAAACTTTACGGCGGACCTGGAGCACGGAGACATTCCCCATCGCGAACTGCAGGTGCGGTACGTGGTGGAACTCGCGGAGATGGCGCGGGATCTCGGCGGCAATCTGGTGCGCGTCTTCACCGGTTACGACAATCCCGCCGGTACTCATGGCGCTCAGATAAAGCTGATCACCGAGTCTTTGCGGGAATGCGCCCAGCGCGCCGCAGAGTTCGGCGTTACGATAGGCGTGCAGAATCACCACGACATTGCATGCGATTTTGAGAGCCTTCACGATCTGATTGTGGATGTCGACCATCCCAACTGCCGTGCCATGTTCGACGCCTGGGCTCCCGCCTTGCAAGGCACTGACTTTCTGGCCGCTGCCGCTAAGATGGCGTCCCTCTCCGTCCACACGACGGTTGCGGACTATCAGCTACGGCCGCGATTCCGGTATGTGCCCGCATTGGTTAATTACGAGAAGTTAACGCCTTCCGTCCAGGCAGTACCTATGGGCGACGGTTTCATTGATTACGCGTCCTACCTGCGCGCGCTTCAGGCGAGTGGCTATCGCGGCGGCGTGGCGTATGAGATGTGCTCACCGCTTCAAGGCGGCGGAACGCTAGAGAATCTGGACCGTTACGCTCGGAAGTTCTTAGAGTTCATGGGCCGGTATCGTGCTTCGGCCACCACTGCTTGACACGTGCGGTCTGCCATCCGCGTGAATTAGTGGTCCCGGTCGGTGACCAGCTCCGTGACTGCTAACAGCGCGCGCTGGCAGGCTGATTCAGGGAACTCGGCCAATACCGCACGAGCTTTCTCCGTAAAGCTCTGGGCGCGCTCCAGTGCCCGGTTCACGCCGTTGTGGCGATGCAGCATCTGCAATATCTGCGTGAATGGAACGTGGTCGTAGTTTCCATCGGTCAACACGCTGGCGATCATGTCCCGCTCGCTGGCAGGAGCGCTCTCCAGAGAGTAAATCAGCGGCAGAGTGACCTTGCCTTCACGCAGGTCGTTGCCCACGGGCTTCCCAAGAATCTTCTCGCGGGAGGTGAAATCCAGCACATCGTCCACCAGCTGGAAGGCGATGCCCAGGTTCCAGCCGAATTCGCCCATGCGCGTTTCCGCCGCTTCGTCGCCGCCGGCAACAACGGTCCCCAGGCGTGCGCAAACGCTGAACAGACTGGCGGTCTTGCGATCGATCAGCTCCATGTAATCGGCTTCGGAAATGTCCACCTTGCCCAAGCGCTCAAGCTGCAGAAGTTCGCCTTCCACCATGTCCTGGGTCAAGCCGATCAGGACGTCCAGGTAGTGGAAATTGCGCTCGCGCAGGGCTAACTGGAAGGCCTGCATATACAGCCAATCGCCCGCTAGCACCGACGTATGATTGCCCCACACGACATTGATCGACGGACGGCCGCGCCGTGTCTTGGCGAAGTCGATCACGTCATCATGGATGAGCGTTGCCGTGTGCAGCATTTCCACTACGGCTGCCAGCCGGATCGCAGCTGTCCGTGGTGGGCCCGAACAGTTTTGCGGACAACAGGAGCAGAATCGGCCGCAGCCGTTTGCCCCCGCCGGTCTGGAGATATTGGCCGATGCTGGTCACCGGATCTACAGGCGACACCGACTGCACGGTAATCTCACGCTCCACCTTCTCCAGATCGTCGCGCAGGAGGTCCAGGATATCGCGGAACGTGAACGATTGCCCTACGTTACTGAACATTCGGAATGCTCCAGTCTAGCAAACCCCCGGTTTGCGAACCCGATAACGCGCGCTGAAATACACGGTCGAAATTGGCCGTTGTCGTGGCCGCGACCAGGTCCGGCGTTGTACCTCGTAATTGCGCGAGCCTCGCCACGGTGTGTAAGAGATAAGCCGGCTCGTTCCGTTTCCCTCGCACCGGGACGGGAGCCAGGTATGGCGCGTCCGTCTCGACCAGGAGCCGATCGTCCGGCGTCTCCCGCGCTGCCTGCTGAATCTCGACTGACTTTGGAAAGGTAACGATACCTCCGAAGCTGAGATAGAAGCCGAGATCGAGGCAGCGGCGCGCTTCGGCCGGAGTCCCGGTGAAACAGTGCATCACACCCGGGAGGGCGGCGGGAGTCCAGTGGCGCTCGATCAACTCGAGCGTGTCCTCCCAAGCCTCGCGAGTGTGGATCACGATCGGCAGGCGCGCTTCGATGGCCAGGGCCATCTGCTCCGCGAAAATAGCCCGTTGCCGGTCGCGCGGTGAAAAGTCGTAGTGGTAGTCCAGTCCGATTTCGCCGATGGCGATGACCTTCGGATGTCTAGCCAATTCGCGTACGCGGTAGACAGTGTCTCCGGTTGTCTTGGCGGCATCATGAGGATGCACGCCTACGGTCGCGAGGAAATGCCGGTGATGGTCGGCGAGGCGAATACCAGCCTCCAGATCGGGCGGACCTTCGCCGGTTCCGACGGCCACCAGGCGGGACACACCTGCGTTGAAGGCACGTTCTATGACGGCATCCCGATCCGCATCGAATTCCTTGGAATCGAGATGACAATGAGAGTCAACCAGCATTATTTCAAGCGGGCGCCGACTGGAACGTCTTCGAGAAATCCGGCCAGCACCGGCGATCCGCCTTCGCAGCGAGGCCGCCACAATCATCCCTCTTGATTCGATGCCGCGAAGCTTGCGGGGCTGTAAATTCGCTACGATGACAACTTTTCGGCCCACCAGTCCGTCGGGTTCATACGCTTTTGCGATCCCGGCGACAATGGATCGGGGCTCGGGCTCGCCGATATCGACGGACAAGTGCAGCAGCTTATCGGCTCCTTTCACCGGCGCCGCGGACTTCACGACTCCTACACGCAGATCCACTTTGACGAAATCGTCGATACTGATGCTGCCGTCGGTCGAGGCAGAGACAGCCTGTGCCGGTTTGGCGCTGCAGGCTCTGCCGGTTTGCCAAGAAGCAGGTCCTGGCGGGCGCGCTCGAGTTCCTCCAGTTCGCGCATCCTGGCGATGGCCGGCTTGGCTTCGATGCGTGGAAATACGGCTGCGACCTCACGAATCTTCTGTCCCGCGGGCATGTGGCCGAAGTGCAGCTCGGCGACTCCCAATGTGTCGAGAGACCGGTCGAATCCGAGTTGTTCCCAGATCTTCGCGACCGAATCGGGGAGCACGGGGTAGATCAGACCGCATAGAATCCGAAGCACTTCCGCCGCCGAATACAGAGTCCGGTCGAGCAACTCAGGCGCCTCGTGGCTCTCAGACTTGGCCAGCACCCAGGGCCGCGCGATCGACGATGTACTTGTCCACGATCGAAATCATCTGCCAGATGCGCTCGAGAGCGCGCGAGAACTCAAAGTGCTCGTAGGCTTCGAGAACCATTTCGGTGGTCTGTGTCACCGCCTCGGCGATGTGCGAATCGCCATCCGAATTCGGAATCTTGCCACCGCGATACTGGTGGATCATGCTCAGCGTGCGGCTGGCGAGATTTCCCAACCCGTTCGCCAGATCGGAGTTGTAGCGCTGGATCAGAGCGTCGTAGCTGAAGCTTCCGTCCTGTCCAAACACGATTTCGCGCAGCAGGAAATAGCGGAGCGCGTCCACGCCCGCAACTTCCGCGATGGGGCGCGGACGGACGATGTTGCCGCGGCTCTTGCTCATTTTGTCCTGCTCAAACAGCAGCCATCCGTGGGCAAAAATGCGCTTGGGAAGGGGGAGGTCCGCGGCCATCAGGAACGCGGGCCAGAAAATGGCGTGAAACCGCGTGATCTCCTTGCCGATCATGTGCAGATCGGCCGGCCAGTAGCCGCGCTCGTGCCATTCAGGGCCGCCGACGGCACTCAGATAAGCGATCAACGCGTCAAACCAGACGTAGAAAACATGGGGGCTTTCGTTTGGCACGGGAATGCCCCACTTAATGGTCGTGCGAGTGATCGAGAGGTCTTGCAAGCCGCTCTTGACGAAGCTGATGACTTCGTTGCGCCGCGATTCGGGTTGAATGAATTGCGGCTCGCGCGCGAACAGGTCCAGCAAGCGGTCCTGGAACGCCGACAGCTTGAAAAAGAAGTTCTCTTCCGTGATCGTTTCTGTTGGCCGACCGCACGTGGGGCACGGATCACCCGGCTTGGCATCATTCACGTACAGGTTGTCGAAAATGCAGTACTGTCCGGTGTATGCGCCCTTGTACACGTAGCCGTTGGACCGGCAGCGCTCAAACATCCATTGCACTGTGCGGGCGTGGCGCGGCTCCGAAGTTCGGATGAATTCATCCGGAATCAGGCGGAGTTCGTCCCAGTGCATTTTGAATTCTTCCGCCATCACTGTAGAGAAATCGAGCGGAGTCTTGCCGACGCGCTGCGCCGAGCGTTCGACGTTGACGCCGTGCTCGTCTGCGCCGGTGGTGAGAACGACATCGTACCCCTGCAAGCGCTTCAGCCGGCGGATGACATCACAGGCGATGGTGGTGTAAGTATGGCCGATGTGCGGCGCGCCGTTGGTGTAGTAAATCGGTGTCGTGAGGTAATATTTCATCGGCTCTCTTTCAAGTATGCAAGATTCGCGTCGGAGATCACTTGACGGAGGGGCTTAGCGGTTGACGCGGCGAGCTTGCGGCAGTCCTCGTACTCCGGCGAGAACCCTCCCGATGCTCCGACTTTCATACGCACGCGGCCGTAGCCGGTGTCGACCTCAACGAACCGGCGTTCCTGAACGCGGCGCTCCGCCGAATAGATTCGGAGACCCAAAGTGGATGTCTCGGCGAAGACGATCTGCGCCAGCATCTCCTGTTGTTCGGGCCTGCCGATCACGGTCAATTCAATGCCTGGACGATTCTTCTTCATCATCATGGACGAGAGGGTTACGTCCAGGGCCCCGGCTTCGAGAAGGCGCTCCATGGCGTAGCCCAATACTTCGGGGGTTGAATCGTCAATGTTTGCCTCGATCACGGCGATGGTGGTGGCTTCGAGCGGCCGCAGTGCGCTCACCGACCATCACGCGGAGGACGTTTGCGTGTTCAGCGAAATCTTTATCGCCGGCTCCGTACCCCATCGTCGCGATATGCATCGGAGGCATAGCGCCAAATCGAGACGCGAGGGTAGTGACGATAGCCGCGCCGGTTGGCGTGGTCAGCTCAAGCTGCGGGCCGCGCGAGTAGACTGGACGATCGGTCAACAGGAGAGCGGTCGCAGGCGCGGGCACAGGCAGGACGCCATGCTCCGTATTGACGGTCCCGCTTCCTACGTTGACCGCGGCGCAGACGATCTCGTCGATTCCCAGCAGATCGAAAGCCATGCAGGCGCCAGCGATATCGCAGATGGAATCCACGGCGCCCACTTCGTGGAAGTGCACTTTCTCAATGGCGACTCCGTGGACCTGCGCTTCCGCCTCGCCGAGCCGCTGGAATACGCGGATCGCTTTCTGTTTGGCGGTATCCGGAAGCTTGGAACCGCCAATGATCTTTACGATGTGCGGCAGGTGGCGATGAGTCTTGGTTTCGGCTGTGCGGACGTGGAACTTGGAAGCAGCGATGCCGCGGCGCTTGGTCTTTTCTACTTCAAATCGGGCGCCGGTTCCGAGAGAATCCAGGGCTTCGAACAACGCGTGTGAGTCCGCTCCGGCGTCGATCAGCGACCCGACGGTCATGTCGCCAGAAATACCGGAGAAAGGATCCAGATAGCAGATGCGCATGAATTTTCATTGTAGGCGGGAGCGTCTCCGATCAGTGAGATTGCGATAAATCGCGAATCTGAAAAAAATTGATGGTTCCTGTGAACCGGCACTGCCCCTCGATCCACGATCCCACGTTGATGGGCCCCTCGGAGTCAGCGAGGGGTCCCGGAAGGTGCATTTCATCGACGAGAGCGCCGTTGCGCCGGATATTGACGACGGTCCCGTTGAGCTCGATGGATAGCCAAACACGCTGGCCCTTCAGCAACAGAACTTCTTTCGAGAATGCCCAGCTTTCGCCTAATCCGAGGATCAAGCGATAACCATCTCCACCGGTGTTCTGAAATCGGAACCCATGGAAACTTCGCGGCACTTTCTCGTTGTTGAACACGGTGGCGTTTTCAGTTTGCGGGCCGGTGGGAGTGAAATCAGCCTCGATGAGGGCGTGTGCAGGCATTTTGATAGGAGTCAGATTCTGGAGCGCCGTGACGTACGCCGCCTCCCAGGAGTACTCGCGCGCAGGTGCGTCCACACAGCGCAGGGCCTCCGCTGCGCACGTCCGCGGAAGCGGAACGAACTCCGCCTTTGCAGCCAAATCCTTGCGCACGAAATAGCGCTCTCCATAAGCGTCTGCGAGGTGAACGAAATGGGCCTTCACAAAGGCGGCCACGTCAGGGAGCTGCTCGAAGCCGAACGCTTCCGGGTCCCTCATGTACCAAGAGGTGCGTCCCACGGCATCAATGAACAACTCCGGGGGATCTTGGCGTAGCTCATCAAGGAATCGTGCTCGATAGTATGAACTGACCTCCGGCCAGGGCACGAATAAATACGCCATATTCGTATCCCGGGTGGCCGGTACGCGTCCCGATGCCAGATATGGACCAACATTCCATCCCCAAACCACGATCCGGCCATCGGTGCTGGTGAGGGATCGGATGAAGTCGCCCTCCGGAGGCCGTATAGTGGTGACCACGTTCTTGAATTGGCGATCGGTCTGCGAGCCCCAGATGTAGCTTCCATACGTTGAAGTGAGAACAACGAAGAGGAAGATGAAGCCCGGCGCTCCGGTAGGCACAGGTCGACGCTGGCGGGTTCCAACCACAGTGGTTTCATGTGCGAGTTCCGACGTTCCTGTTTGGCGGATCAGTACCCATGCCATCGCGGCCGAAGCCGGCACAAATAGAAACAAGAGGTAGTGCTGAAATAAGCGGTGAGCCTTATAAATCGAGAATATCGAGGCCGCTATGAGCAAAGCAGAGGCCAGTCCAAACCATTTCACTGGATCCGTCCCGAACGAGGTCCTGTTGATAAACAGGAGAAAGTAGAGTGGAACACCGATTAGTACCATCAGGACCATGTAAGAAAAGGCAGGCGAAGGGTCACCAGGCAGGAGGAGTGCCGCTGTGCCGATCACTAGAGCGATCGCCGTCGATTGCAGCACGACATTCGGCTGTTCTGCCGGATCCCGCCGTATCTTTTGCAGCGCGTAAACAACAACGAGAGCCATCAGCGTAAAAAGGAAGAATCTCACCTCTTTCGTGCCCACCAAGAAACCGATGAACATCGGAGAATCCGCGACAAAGCTGCTTTGCATGTCCGCATAGCGCTGATTCGATACGATGTAACTCATCCAAAAGTCCTTCCAGACACCCGTCGCTAAACACAAAATCGCGTTGAGCAGCAGCAACGGAAGGGCTCCACCGGCCAACAGCAGAACGGGACGCCAAATCTTTCCGGCCGTGTTGGTTGTGTAGGTGTAAGCAGCGGCGATAAGTGCCAGCGTCACGACCATCGGAACGCTCTGCATTTTCGTGAAGAATGCCAGTGAACAGAGCAGGCCTAACAGCAGGAGTGGGATACGGTAGGCAGACGGATTACTGAGCACCCGGACGGTGGCGTACAGAGCTCCGGAGACGAGCAACAGCGGAGTGTGCTCGGAGCTGTAATGAACCAGGTTCGCCGGCGTGAGAACGGCGAATGCGGCGGCCGGCGGCAGGATAGCTATACGCGCGATGGTATCCGAGGCTAACAGCCCGACCGCGCGATACAGAAGATAGATGCTGGCGAGAATGATGAGAAGACCGATCAGGCGACTGGAAGCGAAGTCGGGCGAGAGTCCCACAATCGCCGGCAGCATGAGGGGATAGATATTCATGGGCCCGCTGGTTCCACAGTCTACCGAGCGGAAGAAATTCCCGTCGTAAAACAGCTTGTGTGCAGAGGCAAGGAATTCGCCTTCGTCCGGGTTCAGTTGGTATTCGAGCAGGATGGGGTAGCGGCAAACAAAAAGGCATCCGGCAATGGCGGCGAACAGGAGCGTCCTTGAACAGAGTATGCTTTCTGCCCAGCGAGGCGATCTAAACATCTTGCGGTGGCGCCCGAAGTTCAAGACGGCCAGCGCGGGAGGAACAAGCAGTGCGAACGCAGAGAATGCTCGCCAATCGGCGAAGGCGGGCTCAGGATGCTTGTAGAGCCCGAGGAAGGCGAGAAACCAGCGATTCAGGATAGGCCGGAGAGTATTGGCGCTGTCGAGCGGCCCGGGAGTAAACGTCGCGATTCTGTACAGGCAGAAGATCGCGGCCGCGCCGAAGGTCAGCCATATCGCGGCACGATGCGAGCGGAGTAGGCGCGTACCCCTAGCCCAGGGCGCGGGCTCGGCTACTGCGCTAACACCGTTAGTCTGACCCGATGCGTTGGGTTCCGTTAACGCCATATGGATTTGAGATTCCACGCTTCCAGACTCTGCACGGCGCCCGTGGTGATGGCAGGCGCGCGAGCCTTGGCTGGATAAACCAGGTTTGTCAGCGTGACGAGCCCGCCGTCTGCGAATACCTCAATGGAGGATCGGTCGACAAACACGTGCAACTGCAACGGACGGGATTGAAGCCGAAGCGGTGCGACGGTGCGGGCAGGGAACTTCGGGCTGAAAGGCAGGTTACCTTGGGTGCGATCGACGTAGATCTCATTCCCTGCCGGATTGTAACCGAGTTCCGCACCGGCGAGCGTCATCCGGAAGCTGCTGCCAGGCTCTACGATTACCTTGAACTCGTAGGTATCCCGAAGTCCATCGAGCTTCGTCAACTTCTCGCCACGCAAGGACTGCAGCAGCTCCCAAGGAGTCTGGACCAAACGAATGCCGGCGGGCGTAGTTTTCAATGCCAGCCGCCGCGGAATGGTCATTTGTCCGCGCCATGGCGAAGTCGGAGTCTGATTCGCGTAAAGCCAATCGCTCATCCAGCCGATTGCAACTGGAGCTACCGCGGGCGGCGCGTTGTTGAAGCTGAACTCGCAGTAGCAGTCCCGCCCGTAGTCCACCCACAGACTCTTATCCGGCGGATTGTCGTTGGTGAATCTCGTGCCGTCGAAACGGCCCACGAAATACTGCTCCCCGCTGCCGCCCGCAATATGGCCCGGGTTGGTGCCGATCTTCAGCACCCATCGTTTGTCTTTCGCGTCGCCGTCGACGGCCAGTTCATAGATGTCCGGACATTCCCACTCTTCGCGCGTAACGCCGGCCGGCCCGAAGTCACTCAGATGGGTCCAGTGTTTGAGGTCCGGAGATGAGTAAAATTGCGCCTTGTACTCGCGCGGCAGCATCACTAGCATGATCCAGCGCTTAGTCGGGGCATGCCAGAACACCTTCGGATCGCGGAAGTCAGCCTTGTTCACGTCCAGGACCGGATTTGCGGAGTACTTCATCCAGGTTCGGCCGTCATCGCTGAACGCGAGGTTCTGAGTCTGCCTGGCGGGCTTGCCGCTCGCCGGAGGGGTATGTCCGGTCCACATGGATGAGATCCGCTTTCCCATCCAACACGGAACTGCCCGTGAAGATCATGACGCCATCGCCCTCGGGAATCGCCACGGGCTGCTGCTCCCAATGCACAAGGTCGCGGCTGGTTGCATGTCCCCAGCTCATATGACCCCACACGTCTCCGAGGGGATTGAACTGAAAGAAGAAATGGTACGTACCGCTAACATAGATCAGACCACAGGGGTCGTTGGTCCAATTGCGGTCCGGCGAGAAATGGAATTGCGGGCGGAAGCGCTCGTCATAGCGATCCGCGGCCGGGGCGAGAAGGGCGATGGCGGCAACCAGGGCGACAAGGCGCATCGGATCTACTGTACTGCGAATGGTATCCTCCTGGAAAAGGTGCATGGATGACGTTCCGGGTAGTACTGCGGCGATTGGGATTCAGTAGCGCCGTTTTGAGTGCGCTCTCCGTGTATGCGTTTCAACGTCCTTTCCGGCAATACCAGGGCGTAGAGTATTCGGAATTCGAGACGCCGGCGGACTGGCAGGAGAAGACCGAGTGGGCTTTTGCGCGCCTGATGTTTCCGCCCGGCGCGAATGATGGGTATCGCGGCCGGTTTGATGGCGACTGGCGGAAAGGACTGTCGCTGTGGACCCAGGATTATCCGCGAGCCGATCGCCACTTCTCGTTGGCCGTGCGCCGGTTGACACGTATTCACGTGCGCTCTGTCGAGCAGCCCATCAACCTGGAAGACGGAGACGCTTATGATTGGCCGTGGTTGTACGCGGTCCAAGTAGGCGAGTGGGGCGTTACGGATGCGCAGGCGAAGATCCTCCGGGACTATTTGCTGCGCGGCGGGTTCTTCATGGCGGACGATTTTCACGGACAGCTGGAGTGGGAAGTTTTCCAGGACGTGATGAAGCACGTCTTTCCGGACCGCCCGATTGTGGACATAGCGGACGACGATCAGATCTTCCATACGGTTTACGATCTGAACGATCGTTATCAGATTCCCGGTGCAGCGCACTTGCGGCTGGGCTATAAGAACGACGGTATCGGGGCGCACTGGCGAGCCATTTACGACGACAAGGGCCGGATCATGGTGGCCATATCCTACAACTCGGATATCGGCGACGCGTGGGAGTGGGCCGATGATCCTTCCTACCCGGAGAGGTTCTCAAGCCTGGCGATTCGGATAGGCGTGAACTACATCATCTACGCGATGACGCATTGAGCGATGGTTGCGAGTTCCCGTTCACCATCACCGGAGAATGACGATCATCAGCGCGAGCACTGATGATGGGCCCGAACGGCGTCGGGCCGAACCCGGCGGGGATTCGTGGATCCTTTATTGGTTCCATGCGGCTTGAAAGAATCTCGATTTCGAGCATTCTCCTAGCTGTCATGCTGAACCTGTCTGCGTGCTCCCATCCAAGCGCGCAGGCGGAGGCGGTAACCGTGGCCTACCGTGGTATTTCTGCATGGGTATCAGGCGTGGCCGTCGCCTGGTGGCAAGGACTTTGTCAATTGGGGCGTACTTGATAAGTTTGCCAAGCGCGGCTACCTCGCCGTGGCAGTCTCGGAGCCCGGGTACGGGAACTCATCCGGCCCTCCTGACTTTTGCGGTCGCTTCACTCAGAATGCAGTCTTGGCCGTCATAACGAGGCTCAGAAGGGACGGTTACGTGCTTTCACACAAGATCGTGATTGAGGGCATCAGCCACGGCGCTCTGGTCGCGGGCCTAATCGCAGCGCACGATCCAGCGCTGGCGGGCGTTTGTCTTGATATCAGGGCTGTACGACCTTCCGCAGTACGCCGCAAATACAAAATCCGACAAAGCCAAACAGATCGTAAACATCATAATGAATGAGACTGGCGGAGGTAGTGACGCACTACGATCTCGTTCTGTCCTCTATTCTGCCGGGAAGATAAGAGCGGCAACACTGATCCTCAACGGAGAAAAAGATGACCAAACCGATCCTGACCAAGCCCGGCGCTTGGCCGAACAGATCACTTCTCACGGCGGTAAATCGCGGGTGATCATCTACCCTGATTATGGTCACCACATCCCCGTCGAGGCTCGAGACAAGGAGATCGATCTTTCATTGCCGCCGCAGTAGGCAAGTAGCAGCATCTAAGGATGCAACTGCGCTGATCGCTGAAGTCAGAACGGCACGTCGTCATCGCCGATGGGCCCCCCCAGAGGCGACTCGCTAGCCGGAGTGGCGGCGGCCGGCGTTCCTGAAGCCGGACGCGGGCGCTGCTGGGCGCTGCGCGGCATGGACGCCATCTGGCCATAATCGTCGTCGGCCGCGGGGGCGCCTCCGCCGGCTCCATCGCTGCGGCCACCCAGCAGGATTACGTCGTCGGCGACTACTTCCGTGAAGTATTGCTTTTTTCCATCCTTGTCGTCATAGGATCGGGTCTGCAGCCGGCCCTCCACGTACACCTGCTTGCCCCGCGTCAGAAAGTTGGCGACGTTCTCCTGGCGCCATACCACCACGTTGGTCCAATCCGTCTCTTCCTTCCACTCGCCAGTCTGCGGATCTTTGCGGCTCCAGTTCGTTGCGACGGAGAACTTCGTCACTGCGACGCCGGACGGCGTGAACTTCGTCTCGGCATCCTTGCCGAGACGGCCTACAAGAATCACTTTGTTAACGCTGCGCGATGCCATGATTTCGAACTCTAACACACGTGGGAATCGAGGTGAACGTCTCCACGTGGCGCACGGCACCCAAATACAATGAAGATATTGGGGGTGAGAATTATATGGCATCGGACCAACACACCTTCGGAGGGATCTATTGCGTTTTCTTATCTCAGGAGCGGCGGGCTTCATTGGTTCGCATCTCAGCGACCGGCTTTTGGCCGAAGGCCATTCCGTCATCGGTGTGGACAACCTGATCACGGGCGCGTTGCGGAATATCGAGCACCTCGCTGAACACGACGATTTCCAGTTCCGGCAAGCCGATGTTTGCCAACCCCTGCAAGTGGAGACCCCGCTTGACGGCGTGTTTCACCTGGCGTCGCTGGCGAGCCCCGTCGATTACCTGGCGCATCCTATCGAGACACTCGATGTCGGATCCGCAGGCACGCGCAACATGCTCGAAGTCGCGCGGATCCACGGCGCGAGATTTCTTCTCACGTCGACATCTGAATGCTACGGCGATCCGGCCGTGCATCCCCAAGTGGAGACCTACTGGGGGAACGTGAATCCGGTCGGTCCAAGGTCGTGTTATGACGAGAGCAAACGGTATGCGGAGGCATTGACCATGGCGTACCACCGTACGCACGGAGTGCAGACCACCATCGCTCGCATCTTCAATACTTTCGGTCCGCGCATGGCGCTGAACGACGGCCGGGTGGTGCCGGCATTCTTAGACCAGGCGCTACGGGATGCCCCGCTGACGGTGTTCGGAGACGGAAGCCAGACCCGGAGTTTCTGCTATGTGACGGACCTGGTGGACGGCCTGCACCGCCTCTTCTTTTCTGACGAGCGTTACCCCGTCAATCTGGGCAATCCGTCCGAGTGGAAGATCCTGGATTTTGCCCAGCACATTCGCGACCTGACAGGAACCCGTGCGCCGATCGTGCACAAATCTCTTCCGCAGGACGATCCTAAGCAGCGCCGCCCGGATATCACCAAAGCGAAGCAGGTTCTCGGTTGGGAACCGGTGGTGGGGCTGGACGAAGGCCTGCGCAAAACAATCGCCTACTTCAAAGGAATCCTGACCACAGCCGGGCGATAGCGCCCCACGGCTACAATGGGTGTTTGGATCTCGAACGACAGCTACTGAAGAAGGTCGGCGAGGCGGTAAGCCGCTTCCGCATGATCCGGGACGGCGATCGCGTCGCTGTTGCTTTATCCGGCGGTAAGGATTCGACCACCCTGCTCGAAGCACTCCTGCTCCTGCAGAAACGAGCGCCGATTCAGTTTTCCGTTTGCGCCTTCACCATCGAGCAGGGCAAGTTTTTGCGCCCCTTCGACCCCATGAGCGAGTATCTAAAGTCGCGCGGGGTCGAATGGACCTACTACCACGATAAGCCGTCGTTCCGGATCCTGAAAGAACAGCCAATGCACGGTTGTGATCTGTGCAGCCGGTACCGGCGACGCGCGGTTTACGAGGTGGTCCGTGGATTGGGCGCGAACGTAATTGCATTCGGGCACACGGCCGATGACTTTTGCGAGTCGTTTCTGCGCAACGCCCTGTTCACCGGGCGGATCAGTTCGCTGCCGCCGATCACGTGGTCGCGCGATCGCGACTTCCGCCTCATCCGTCCCCTCCTGTATGTGACCGAGGAGATCACAGCCGAGTTCACCAGATCACTGGGCGCCCCGGTGATTCCGTGCGGGTGTTCGGAACGGACCGGTACGGTCCGAAAATCAATCCGGTCCTTGTTTGCCGGACTGGAACAGGAGCACCCCAGATTGCGGGAGAGCCTGCTGGCGGCCATGGGAAATATCGAGACCAGCCGGCTTCTGGACACTCGATTCCTGAATGTGGAGGGCAGCGTCGAAGCACCTGAGGCCGAATCGCTCTTCCCCATATTCACAGATTCGTAACAGAATCGTACTTTGAGAACGAGCATCGCAATGAGAAGATACGAGGGAATGGGCGCGACTGCCTGCCAGGCATTTCTATGAACTTTCTCCCACGCGAAGAGAAGTTCTTTCACTTCTTTCTAGAACAAGTCCGGATTATTTGTGAAGCGGCAAAACTGCTGCATGATGGAGCGCAGGCGGGCAACACGCATCTGGCCAGCGCGGCTTTGAAGATTCGCGCTCTCGAGCAGGAAGGCGACGAAGTAATCCACGCTATCTACGTCCGGCTAAATCAGACGTTCATCACCCCGCTGGATCCTGAAGACCTGCACTCACTGTCCTCCCATCTGGACGATGTATTGGACGGCATTGAAGACGCGGCGCACCGTATGGTGGCATACAATATCGCCGAGATCCCGCCTGTGGTTGTGGAACTCTGCACAATTGTGAAATCCTGCGCGGAGGCGTTGCGTAAGGCGTTCATCGCCCTCAGCAAAAATGAAAGGCTCACCGAGCATTGCATCGAGATCAACCGGTTAGAAGAAGTAGCGGACCAGTTGGTGCGTTCCGCCGTCAGTGATCTGTTCCAGCATGAGACTAATCCCATCACCGTCATGAAGCTGAAAGAAATCTATGAATTCCTTGAGCAGACGACGGATGCTTGCGAGGACGTGGCGGATGCGCTGCAGAACGTCGTCGTGAAGAACAGCTAGACGCGGGCCCGAATGGATTCGACACTGCTGCTGGTCGGCATCATCATCCTGGTCGCGTTAGCTTTCGATTTCATCAATGGGTTTCACGACGCGGCGAACTCCATCGCCACTATCGTAGCAACACGGGTGCTCACGCCGTACCAGGCTGTCATCTGGGCGGCGTTCTTCAACTTCGTCGCAGCGTTCAGCGTAGGAACAGGCGTGGCAAAGACGGTCGGCAGCGGGATGATCAATCTCGCGTACGTGACTCCGTACGTTATCCTGGCAGCCTTGGTCGGCGCTATCACCTGGGACCTGCTGACGTGGTGGCTGGGGCTGCCCACCAGTTCCTCGCACGCCCTGATGGGCGGCTATGCGGGAGCTGCCATCGCGCACGTCATGTATCTCAAAGGCGTCGATCACAGCTTCGATGCGCTGATTCCGGGCGGCTGGACGTTGACCATCATCTTCATCGTCGTAGCTCCCTTTATTGGAATGTTGATCGCATACATGTTGATGATCGGGGTCTACTGGATCTTCCAGAATGCGAGCCCGCAGAGGATGGACAACTATTTCCGTAAGGCCCAGCTGCTCTCCTCGGCGATGTTGAGTTTCTCGCATGGTGGAAACGACGCACAAAAGACAGCGGGAATCATAACCGGAGTGTTGGTGACGTCGGGATATCTCAAGAAGTTCGACGTGCCATGGTGGGTAATCCTGTGCGCGTACTCCGCCATCAGTCTCGGCACGCTCAGCGGCGGTTGGAAAATCGTACACACGATGGGCGGCCGTCTCACGCGGTTGAAGCCGCGGAGCGGATTCTGTGCCGAAACTGCGGCGGCGATCTCGATCATGTTCGCCACCGAAGGCCTGCATCTCCCGGTCTCGACGACCCACGTTACAGCCGGCTCAATCGCGGGGGTCGGTTCCATCCAGCGCCTGAAAGCTGTTCGCTGGGGCATTGCGACCAATATCTTGTGGGCTTGGGTGTTGACCATTCCAGCCTCGGCCATCGTGGGATGGTTGACCATGCTGCTGATCAATCCTTTCGTCTCCCACGCCGTCTCTGGTCGTTGAGCCGACCGACTCCGCTATTCTGGTTGTTTCATGCCCCATCTGCTGGACGGAAAAACCACCGTAGTGCTCGGCGTCGCAAACCGCTGGAGCATCGCTTATGCCATCGCGGAAGCTTTTCGGCGGGAAGGCGGAAAGGTGATCCTGACATATCAAGGCGACCGCCAGCGCCTGACCGTCGAGGAACTCGGCGCGTCTCTCGGCGCCTCAAAGGTCCTGAATTGCGACGTCACCAGCGAGGAACATCTGGAACGGCTCACCGGCGAGTTGAAGCAGGAAGACCGCATCGATTGCATGGTCCACAGCGTTGCCTTCGCGAATCGCGAAGACCTGACCCGGCCCTTTATCGAGACTTCGCGTGCCGGCTACCTGCTGGCGCAGGAAGTGAGTTCGTATTCAATGGTTGCCGCAGCGCGGGCGATCGCCCCGCTAATGACGGATGGCGGTTCAATGATGGCGCTGACGTTTCTCGGATCTACCCGGGTATTTCCGAACTATAACGTCATGGGTGTTGCAAAAGCGGCTCTTGAGGCGTCCGTGCGTTACCTGGCCAGCGATCTCGGTCCGCAAAAGATACGGGTCAATGCCATTTCGGCAGGCGCCATCAAGACCGCTTCGGCGCGGGGCGTGAAGGACTTTTCGAAGATGTTGGAAGGCGTCCCGGCGCATGCTCCACTGCGCCGGAACACCGATCCTGCCGAAGTCGCCGATACGGCAGTGTTCCTGGCCAGCGATTTGGGGCGCGGTGTGACGGGGAACGTCATCTTTGTCGATTCGGGACTTCATGTCATGGGACTGTAACACCGCCTGGGTGACCTGCCTCATTAAAGTACCGCTGCCAACCTCCTGCCACATGCACGTTTCACGCTCCTGACGCCGACAGTGTTTCACTTAACGCCTTGGCCGTGGTGGTAACGGATGTTTTTCAAATAACCTTTCATAAGAAACTCCAGGCACTTTTCCCAGTTCTGCCGCTCGACATTTAGAAATAAGCTATAAGAAATAAATCGCCTGCATTATGTAACGCGGTGAGCCTTTGCCTCACTATCTGTCGCGTGTCAGAGTGAAGGCTGCAATTTAAGACAACGGGATCGCCAAGGGCTCCTGAACTATTTTGCAGATCTCGTTCCTATTCAGAGACATTGACAAGGAGATAACCATGAATCCTACCGCGGCAGCCATGAGCCAGCAAGATTCAGATGCCGTTGTACAGCGTTTGTACGACCGGATTGTTAACACGTTAACCCAAGGCGACGCGGGCAGCAACGCTGCGTTCGACCCCGACAAGACGTTCTTTACCCTGGAACCTCGCGGGCGGATCATCGATCCCCAGGATTACGCCGGAGCCTGGACCCCTGGCAATCCCACCGGAAGCCACGATGCGGCGAGGGCCATCATCGACCTCGCTAACGAGGCCCCGACTTTCACAGTTCGCCATACCCCCGGCCATTCTACGGTCACCGATCTTTACCAACAGATCCTGCGCGCAACGGTAACGGCGCAATCGCCTCCCAACCCCGCTGTCGATGCGGCTTACAAGAAGGCCAACGACTTCTTGTACACCCAAACTCCGAATCCCGATGTTCCCGGTCAGTTCATCACTTCGCAATCGGCGGTGTACCAGACCTATTTGAATAACCAAACGGCATACCAGAACGCTGTTTCGGCCTATCGGTCGGCCTATGCCGCGGCTCTGGCCGATCCGAAGCTTAAAGCCACTTGGCCGCTTCTGGCGCCTTCGCTGCAGGTGCCGGTGCATCAGGCGTGGCACACCTGGCGAAGCTCTCAAGCCGACCAGGTGGAAGCTGCCCTGGCGACGCTGGAGACCTCCGGGAAGGATCAGGTGAAGCGTGCGTTCGCCGATGCCGCCGAGCTGTTCGACAGCTATAAAATGACCTTCGATGAGGGCTTGCCGATCCCGCGCAGTTCGCTGCTCCCGTCGAACTGGTGGCAACCCGGCGTGAGCAATGGCTGGCCCACGGCGCATTTCGACAGTGCAACCGCGACGTCGAATCAGAACTCCGACTACACCAACGTTGGAGGCGGAGGCGGCTTCAGCCTCGGTTTGTGGTCGGTGGGTGGCGGGGCGTCATCGCAGACCTCTCATTTCCACTCCGACGCCTCGTCGCAGAGCATCCACATCTCGTATCAATACGCGCTCATCACCATCCGCCGGCCATGGATCAACGGGCTGCTGTTCGGCCTGCCCGGATGGCGCACCGACGTCGCTCCGAAGGGTCATTTCTCCTCGGGTTCGCGGAAGAACCAGGCGCCGAATCTGTTCCCGTTGCTGCCCCAAGCCTTTCTGGCGATCAAGAACCTCGTGATCACTGGAAGTTTCTCCAGTTCCGAGTTGAACCAGGCGAGCCAAGCCATCAGCGCCAATGCTTCCGTGGGATGGGGGCCGTTCTCGGTTAGTGCTACCTACCAACATGGCTCGTCCGAACGCCATATGAAGGGTACCGTCAACTCTGCGGGCATTTCCGTCCCGTTTGTGCAAATCATCGGCTGGGTCAACCAGATCCTCCCGTTCTGCCCTCCGAGCTAACACGGTAGGCCCGTCTTGTGCCTGGCTCGCTTCTGTCCTTCGAGCGGCCGGATCGCCTCCCGGCCCGCCCGAATCAGGGCGGCCAGGCACAGTGGCTGAGTGAATTATCCAAGATTGCATTGCAAGGAACATATGGATCAAAATACGCTCGTTCAGTCCCTGTATGCCGCGATTTTTCGCGGAATCGGGACACCCGACGCGCATGGTGGCGTAGCGGGGCAATCGTTTGTAAGTCTTGAGTGGCCGGGACTCCCCGCCGATGCGGGACAATTCGGCAATCCGTGGTCGCCTGACAACCAGTCTGGATCGGCCCAGGCCCTGGAGGACTTTTCCGCCCTGGTGGATCAGGTACCAGCGCTCTCGCCGGTGTACGTCTCGGCTGGTACAAGCGTCGAGAGTGTTTACGGACTGACGCTGAACGCGACCGTTGCGCAGGGGGGCGCTGTCGGGAAGGCGTTCGCCAGCGCTCAGGAGAAATTCGCTTCGATCGTTCGAGGATCCTAACCAACCCGATGGCGCAATACCACCCGTCCTATCCCAGCCCGCTGCCGTGGTGCGACAGCGCGCATGACAATCTGTGGACGGCCACCAGCGTCGATAGCGGAACAAAGCCACAGGACGCCGGTCCCCCGACGCCCATATCACATCAGGTTCAGGTGTTGCTCCAGAAGCAACCCGTATCGGCTCTGTGGCGCATCGCTCCACGGCCGGCCGTCACTCTTGTCACCTCCGGAATTCGGGGAACAGCGGTGAATCCCAAAATTCCTCTAATGACTAGCCCATTGACGATGCATTCTTCTGCGGCAACAGCGGCCGCGACGGCTCCGGATCCGGGTCAACCGGCTGCGCTGCGGTTGTCGCCGGCAATGATGAATGTGGCGACTCTCCGCGCCGCCACGTCTGCCGTGCGCTCAAGCACCGCCGGCCTCCCTCGTCGCACGACAGGCATCGATGGCCGGCGTTCGACCGGATATAGCGGCCAGATTGAGGATGTCTATACCAATAGGCACCGCGCTACCTGCGGGCGCAAATGAAAAGCCTGCAACCAGCAACTCTCTCCACATCTCTTTCAAGTGCATTCGGGTCGACGTTCATCGTCCGTGGCTGGATACGACACTGTTCCATCTCTCGGGATGGACCGTAGATGGCGTGGGGGAGGGAGCGTTTTCGAATGGGTCATTGGATAACAATCCGGGCTTCTTCCCGCTTCTGCCGATCGGTTTTGTTGCCGTCAAGGACGTTCAGATCACGGGCCAGTGGTCGGCTGACGACAAGACGGCGGCTGGAGAGGCTACGAAATCCGGGAATGTTTCGGCGTTCGGGCCACTCGTGGTATCGGGAGGCGCCGGCGGAAGTACGTTCGACGGCGCGCGGCTCACGATTCCCGGCGTTCAGATTCTGGCCTGGATCAGCAGCCCGGTTCCATTCCTTCCTCCGGCGCACCACTGATTCGAAGCGTTCGATTTACAGACGCGAACAAGCGGACGGCGTGAAGGCGAGAAGGTGTAACTTGAGATCACGACGGACGGGACGCTTCCCTTCAAGACCTTAGGGATATATACTCCGCTAAGGAGAAATCAAAATGTTACGGCTGGTCTTCGCTCCATTGCTCATTGCAGTGTTGCTCCTGCCGCTCTTCAGTTGCGGCTCGCACCACGCATCCGACGAAAAGTACTACCTTGTTGCGACGAACGTCAAGCTCATCTACTGGCAGCAAGTGGCCGCTGGGCTGGCCAAGGCCGCAGCTCAACTAGGTGTGAAGGCGGAGTTTGTTGGGCCGGACACGTATGACCCAAAGGCTCAGCATGAAAGGTTCTTAAGTATCGTGGCTCAGAAGCCGACGGGGATACTGGTCTCTCCAGCGGATCCCAATCTGATGAAGGCAGACATCGATGCAGCTATCGATCAGGGTGTTCCGGTAATCACAATCGACTCCGACGCGCCCGACAGCAAGCGCCTGACGTTCATCGGAACCAACAATTACAACGCTGGTTTAATGGGCGGGAGAGTGCTGGCGCGGCAACTGAAATTCCGAGGGGCTGTCACGGTGTTTACGAGCCCGGAGCAGAACAATTTGAAGGAGCGCTTGCACGGATATCAGGATGTATTCGCGAGTTATCCGCAGATCAAGATTACCGAGGTGGTGGACGCGAAAGGGAATCCGCGCGCTGTTTTCGACAAGACTACGGAAATGATCGGTCAGAACGCGCGGGTGGAGGCCTTTGTATGCCTGGTGTCCTTCGCCTGTCCTGAAGTCGCGGAAGTGCTCGATCAGAAGAAGGTGACCGGTAAAGCGGTGATGGCCATGGACACCGACGACCGGACGCTGATAGCCATCCAAAAGGGACTGATCACCGCCACCATCGCCCAGAAGCCATACACGATGGCATTCGTGGGGCTCAAGATGCTCGACGACTTGCACCATAATCCGCTCCCCTCGTTAAACAAGCCGTGGGCGCAGACCTCTTTCTCGCCGCTTCCGACTTTCATCGATACGGGAGCGACTCTCATCGACTCAGAGAACGTTGACAAGTTCATTGGCGCCCGGAATTCGGTGACCGGTAAGTAGCGCGTATCTCCTGACGGATAGCGGCGGGGGTGATCCCTGCGGGCGTTCAATTTCAGTACAGCGGGATGGGCTCTTTCTTCTCCACGCCGGCCGTCTTCAGGCCGCTGAAGAACTCTCGGGTGGCGAGTTGTAGCAGGCTTAAGTCGCTGGGGCCCTGAATGAAGCGAAAGCCCTCGGCGAGCATTTTCTTGATATCGGCCGCGCCGCCTGGTCCGCCCACCGGGATGCCGGCTTTCTTGGCCGCGGCCATCACGCGCTTGACGGCCTGCTGCATCACAGGTGCGTTTAATTGGCCTGGCACTCCGTAGCCGTACGAGAGGTCGTTTAGGCCTATAAAGAGAACGTCAATGCCAGGCACCGCGGCGATTTCCTCGATCTGCTCGACAGCGATGGGCCGCTCGATAATGAGAATCACCATGACGTTGTTGTTGGCCCAATGCGGGTAGCCGCCCTGTGCGGGCCAGCGCAGCGTGGCGAGACCCGGCCCCACGCCCCGCTTGCCGAGAGGTGGATACTTGCAAGCGGCCACGGCCTGCTTCGCCAGTTCCGGCGTATCCGTAAACGGAAAGATCACACCCAGGCTCCCAATGTCGAGCATTCGCTTGGCGGTCCATAGTTCGTTCACCGGAACTCGCGTGAATGGCACAGCCTTCCGTCCCTGCGTCATCAGAATCATGTTTCGCGTAGTCTCCAAGGTGATGGGACTGTGCTCGCCCTCGATCCACAGGAAGTCAAATCCAGCATTGGCCATGATGGACATCGTGTCCAGATTTGCGGCTTGCAGCGTGGCTCCAATCACGATGCCGCCCTCCTTCAGGGTCTTCTTCACCGGATTCACAAAATCTGAAGGGAGTTGCTGCGCGGCGGCGAGCGAACCCAGAAGCAGGGCGAAGCTGACGAAAAAGTAGGTCATGGCTCGGCATTATATCCCGCCGCGAACTCGGAAATGTCTGGAACTTACCGCTTCTGAAAGATTTTCTCGACCTGCTGGGCGCGGTAATCGAAGATCTGTGAGACGTCGCGTTCTACCTGAAGCTGATGGACCAGCTTGCCCAATGCCCCAAACGGAAGCGCATATTGGACGACATCCAGAATATCGGTGCCGCCTTCGGCTGGTGAAAATCGATGCGTGTGACGCCAGAGCTTGTACGGTCCCTTCACCTGACTGTCCACAAATTCGTAGGGCGGGTTCCAGAGTTCGATTTCGGTGAGCCATCGAATCGGAATTCCACGGAGGCGCAGCTTGTAGGCGATGGTCGCGCCCTGCTTCATCTCAATCGGCGGAACACTCAGGATGCGAAAGCGCAGCCAGGGCGGAGTGATACGCTCAAGATTCTCGGGCCGCGAGAAGAAATCAAAAACGGAAGACAGGGGGCGGGGCACCGTCAGTTCACGCTGCAGTGTGTAGATGGTCATCGAGTTCGTTCACAGTATCAAGATGCTCGCGTAACTCACTGGGGGTTGAAATATGGCAAGTGTCCTGGAGCCCTAGCTTGGCCGGCGTTCGCTGCGTTAAGCTCCGGGTTCGGGATTCATCATGCGTAAATCTGTATTGGCCTCGGTTTTGTTGTGTGCGGCTGTCCAGTCCGAGGTCGGAATCCGCCAAGTGTATGGCGGCGGTAATAGCGGGGGAACGTACACCAACGCTGATGAATTGTTGAACGGGGATCCGGCCACCCTTACGCTGAACGGGTGAACAAACGTCCAACTGGATGCCTACGATAATCTGGTGCTGGTCGCGGCTTTTTCTTCGCGGGCGGATCTCCGATGCGCGAAGCAATGCGGACTTTCCAGAAGGCGCGACTTACCGCAATGATACGACCCGGCCCGAGCGGGTCTCGGATCACGACCTGCCGGTGCTTGATCTCGCGCTTCCCTAAATGGCTAGGCGAGCACGCCCGGCAGGCATCCGGTGCTGTCGGCGAAGCGCTCGACAGGCGTCCCGAAAGCATCCAGCATCGAGAGGTACAGATTCGCGAGCGGCGTGTCCTTGGTGTAGACCAAGTGCTGTCCCGTTGCGAGCCGGCCTCCGCCACGCCCGCCAACCACGATCGGAAGATTGTGCGGATCGTGCTTGTCGCCGTCGCGAATGCCGGAGCCGAACATGACCATCGAGTTGTCCAGCACCGTCCTGTCGCCTTCCTTCATGCCCTGCAGTTTGCGCAACAGATAGGCGTACTGCTCGACGTGCCAGCGATTGATCAACTGATATTGCCGCAGCTTGTCGGCATCTTTCTGATGATGCGACATGGAGTGATGGCCCGCCTTCACTCCGTCGACAAACGAGAAATTCTCGTTGCTGACCTCGTTTGCCGAACATGAACGTGGAGATGCGCGTCGTGTCGGTCTGGAATGCGAGCGGCGATCATGTCCAGCATCCAGCGCACGTGCTCGGCGTGCTCCTTGGGATCGTCGGGCGGCTTGTGCGGCGGCGTCGATCGGCAACGCGCGGTTTCCAGGCACTACGGCCGGGACGGCTGGCGCGGTCCAATCGCTGTTCTAACGACCGGACCACGGACAGATACTCGTCCATCCGCTGGCGATCGGCGCCGCCTAGCTGCTGCCGGAGTTGCCGAGCGTCATCCATGACGCTATCGAGCAGCAACGACGTCTTGCTTGGCGGAATTCGGCAGCGGATTACAGGCGCGGAACAGCCGTTCGTAGACTGTGCGTGGATTGATCTCGCGAGCCAGCGGATTGTTGGGCTCGCTCCACGCAGATGTGCGAGCCGTAGACCCGCGTGTAGCCGACGTTCTTGTCTACGCCGGTCGTGACTGGCGCGGTTCCGAGTTCGAGCGACGGCAGCGGCGTTTGCTGCCCAACGCGCTTGGCTGCGATCTGATCCATCGAGATGCCGTTCGCGTTCATGTCGACGCCCAGCGTTTTGGTGATGGTGGTGCAGGTGAGGAAACCCGCGTTCTTCACGTAGTGGCCGTCGCCGCCAACGCTTCCCTGCGTTCCACAAATTGGTGGCCACCAGAATGTCGTCCTTCAGATCGCGCAGCGGCTCGAGAGTGGCGGAGAAGTCGAAGTCGCGGCCTTCTCCGCGGGCGTCCACAAATCGGGATGTACGCCGTTCGGCATGTACAGTACGGCCATCCGAACCGGCGGCTTAGCTGCCGCGGAGCGTGTGGCAGCGGCATCATCGCCTCCAGCCAGGGCAGTGCCAGCGCCGTGCCGGCGCCTCTGCAGTACAGTTCTGTCGCGGAAATCGGGAATCGTGCGTCATCGAGCCTTACTTGACTATTATCGACCACACCGCGGCCTGATAGCGGAACGGCATGCTCAGCACAATCTCCCGGATCAGCGTATGCGAGCTGTACTCCTTCGGGCTGCAGCTTGGCCAGGATTTGTCGACAGTGCAGGAATCCTCCAGCGTTAGCCCACGGCCCAGCGCGTAGCCGAGCATCTTGCTGGTCAGGTTGCGCAGGAACAGATCCTTTCGATCGAGCAGTACCGCCTTCAGCTGGTCGGCTCCGTCGAATTCTGTCCCGTCCGGCAACTCGACCTTAGCGTCGATCGGTTTGCCGGCTTCTTCGGTGCGCCAGCGGCCAAGCACGTCGTAGTTCTCCAAGAGCGAAGCCCAGCGGGTCGATGCGGTCGTGACACGTGGCGCAGGCGGGATTCTGCGCGATGTTGCACCAGTCGCTCCCGCAGGTCTGCGGCGCGGCACCCTGATGATTTTCCGGCAGCGGCGGCACGTTCGGCGGAGGCGGAGGCGGCGGAGTGCCGAGCAATGCATCCAGAATCCATTTGCCGCGCAGCACCGGGCTGGTACGCTGCGGGATAGGAAGAGACGGCCAGCACCGCGGCCATGGATACGACGCCTCCGCGGTGGCTGCCTTCCGGCAGGTCGGCGTGCTTGGGCTGCTGGCGACATCTTAGCGCCCTCCAGGCCGTAATGCTTCTGCAGTTTGTTCGTGAGGATGGTGAATTTCGAGTCGATCAGATTGAGCAATGAAAGATTGCTGGCCAGGATTTCCTGAAAGAACAGGACCGGTTCATACTTGATGGCGGCCTGCAGCTCAGCGTCATAATACATCGGAAACAGAGTGTGATCGGGCTGGATGTCGCGGCCCAGTTCGCGCGTGTTCAGCCACTGCTCGACAAAGCGCTCGGCGAATTCGCGCGCCTTGGCATCCTTCAGCATGCGGTCGATCTGCTCATTCAGCGTGTCCGGGTCGTGCAGTTTACCGGACGCCGCCAGGTCGAAGAGCGTCGAGTCCGGCATGGTGCCCCACAGGAAATAGGAGAGCCGCACGGCCATCGCATGGTCCGGGACCACGCGCGGCTCCGGCCCGGGATTCGGTTCTTCTACGCGGAACAGGAAATTCGGCGAGACCAGCACTCCGCGTAAAGCGAACAGCATCGCCGCGTTGAAACCTTCACCGCGCTTCTGTGCGGCGCGGAACAGGTTCATGTACTTCTCGACGTCTCCGCTGTTCACCGGGCGCCGGAACGCGCGTGGAAGAAATGCCTTCGAGGTCCTTGCGCGCGGCCTGCTCGGGCGAAGTTCCCGCGTCTGGAGTGGTCTTCAGAAATACCGCGCGCGCCTTGGGGTCCATCACGGCATAATCCAGAGCCTGTTTGGCGGCTGCCAGATACTTCTCGGCGTGAACCGGCGAGAGGAACAGCGTTTCCGCCGCATTATCGAATCCCTCGCCGCCCGCTCCATCGGCCGGCAGGTCGCGTCCGGCGTTGATGTGGATATTCAACAGGTCGCTGATCGTGGCGGCGTACTCGTTTCGGTTCAGGCGGCGTATCGGCGCATGACCGGGCGTGGGTCCCGCGGCGCAGGCTGTTTCACGCAGCGTGTGGTCCAGCCAGCTGACGAACTGGTCTCGCACCTCCGGCGTAGGCGCGGGCAATCCTTTCGGCGGCATTTCGCCGGAGCGCACGCGGGCCAGCACGCGAGTCCATAACGGAAGGTCTTGCGGTTTGCTTCGCGGGTCGTTCAAGCGGCTGATGCTGAATCCGGCAAGGTGCGACTTCTCCCCATGACACGAAGCGCAATTCTTTTCAAGAAGCTGTCTGGAATCGGGAAAAGAAAACGCGGGTGCATCGGCCCCGAAGCTCGCCAGAGGAATTAAGGCGAGGCAAAACAGCAAACGGCTCATAAAGGAGAGGCGGTCCGGGAACTGACATCCAGCTTATCATGGAGACATGGGGTTTGCCTGTCCGCTCTTGGCGTTAGTAGTGTGTCTTGGCACAAGTTCACTTGCATTCCCCCAGATCATCGAATTCGAATCGGGTGGTTTGAAATACCAGACACTCACGAAAAATGGGTTGACCGTGATGGTTGCCAGCCTCCCGTCCCACGTTCGCGAGTATTCTATTCTTCAGGTAGCCGTTTCGAACGGCTCCAGCATCTCTTGGATGGTCAAACCAGAGGATTTCACCTTCCACCGGCAGGACGGGGCGGTGCTGCAGGCGACACCAGCGCGAACCGTCGTTAACTCACTCATGGAAAAGGCGACGCGAGGCGATGTTATCAAGCTTGTCTCCACCTACGAAAACAGTCTTTACGGTCTTCAGAAATTCAAATCGACCAACGGCTACGAATCCCGCCGCCAAGCCGCCTTTGCCGAGGTGTCGTCAGCGAAAATCAAGGCCGCAGCCGCGGCATCTGCAATCGCATTAGTCCCCACGAAACTGGTGCCCGGCCAATCCACGGATGGCGCAGTATTCTGGTCCACGCCGGGCAAACCGCTCGGACCGGGACACCTGATCCTGAATGCCGCCGGTGAGCTTTTCGATTTCACACCGGAGCCCGCGGTCCACCCCTAGGTCGGACGCCTCACACATGGCCGTACTCCTCAGTTGCGAATCTGTGTCCAAGATCTACGGATCGCGGACTCTATTCACGAATCTGTCGCTGAGCGTCTCCGAAGGGGATCGATTAGGTCTGATTGGACCCAATGGAAGCGGCAAGTCCACGCTGATCGAGATTCTTGCGGGGGTGAAGGAGCCCGACAGCGGGACGGTCAGCGCTCGCAAGCTGGTGCGTACCGCCTACGTGCCGCAGGAGTCTGTGTTTCCCGACGGAGCGTCCGTGCGGGCTGTACTCGAAGGCGCCGCCGCTCACCTGCCCGTGGACGAGCACGAACGCGAGGCTCTGGTGGCGGGTACGATCGGCCGCGCGGGTTTCTTCGACGCAGAGGCGCCGGCTGCAACGCTCTCCGGCGGTTGGCGCAAGCGGCTTGCCATCGCCGCGGCACTGGTGAAATCTCCTGACGTCCTGCTGTTGGACGAGCCGACGAATCACCTGGATCTGGAGGGCATCCTGTGGCTGGAGCGATTGCTTTCCACGTCGCGTTTTGCCTCTCTGGTGATCAGTCACGACCGTTATTTCCTCGAGAACGTGGCCACCCACATGGCCGAGATCAATCGCGTTTATCCGGAAGGCATCTTCTACGTGCGCGGGAACTACGTCGGATTTCTCGAGAAGAAGCAGGAGTTTCTGCACGCGCAGACGCAGCATCAGGAAGCGCTGGAGAACCGGGTGCGCCGCGAGGTGGAGTGGCTGCGCCGGGGTCCTAAAGCGCGTACCACCAAGAGCAAAGCGCGGATTCAAGAAGCTGGACGGCTGATGGCGGAGCTCAGCGACGTGAACGCGCGAACGCGCACCGGCACGGCGCAGATCGATTTCACCGCGTCCGATCGAAAGACGAAGAAGCTGCTCACTGCGGAGGATCTTACGAAGAGCCTGGGCGGGCGCACGTTATTCCGGGATCTGAACGTGACTCTCCGTCCCGGCACGCGGCTGGGACTGGTGGGCCCGAATGGCAGCGGCAAGACAACGCTGTTGAAACTGTTTGCGGGTGAACTGGAGCCCGATGGCGGGACGATCGAGCGCGCCGATTTCCTGAAGATCGTCAGCTTCGAGCAGAATCGCGACGTGCTGGACCCGCAGGTCTCGCTGCGGAGGGCGCTGGCGCCGGACGGTGATTCGGTGCTGTTTCGCGACCGTCCGATTCACGTCAACGGTTGGGCCAAGCGCTTTCTTTTTGAGAGCGAGCAGCTGGAGCAGCCGGTAGGCGCGCTTGTCCGGCGGCGAGCGCGCCCGGGTGCTGATCGCCCGCCTGATGCTGCGTCCCGCCGACCTCCTGCTGCTGGATGAGCCGACGAACGATCTCGATATCCCCACGCTCGAGCTGCTGGAGGAGAACTTACTGGATTTCGGAGGCGCGCTGGTTCTGGTGACGCACGACCGCTACATGCTGGACCGTGTCTCCACGACCGTGCTGGGGCTGGACGGCGAAGGCGGTGCGCAGGTATATGCGGACTACTCGCAATGGGAGCAGGACCGCCAATCGCGCGGACAACGCAAGCCGGAGCCCGAAGAGTCCGGCCAGGGTGGAACGCCCGAGCAGCCGTGAAGAAAAAGCTGTCATATCTCGAGCAGCGCGAATGGGAGCAGATCGAGAGCCGCATTCTCGAAGCCGAAGCCGAGCTTGGAGCGGTATCAGGCGGCGCTTCAGGATCCGCAGGTCGCCTCCGACGGGGTCAGCTGCAACAGACTTACGAGCGGGTGCAGGCGGCGCAGGCGCAGGTGGATCGAGATGTATTCGCGGTGGGCGGAGTTGGAGGCTAAGCGCGGGTGAGCCTGGTCGATCTGCACACGCATACCACCGAGTCCGACGGCACGTTCACGCCGGAGGAGTTGATCCAGGCGGCCGACGCGCGAAGGAATCGGCACGCTCGCCATTACGGATCACGACACGTTCGCGGGATACGAAGCGGCGTCGGCTGGCTCGCGGCCGGGATCGAACTGATCCGCGGCATCGAACTCACGTGCCAGCATACCAGCGGGAACGTGCACCTGCTCGGATATTTCTTCAACGGCGGACCACAGGGGGAATTTGTGGCGTGGCTGAACGCGCTGCTGGATTCGCGGCGCGATCGAAACCGGCGCCTGGAGCGGCGGCTTCAGGAACTCGGGCTGGATGTCCACCTGGAGGAGGCGGAGCAGTATGGGCGACGGATTACGGGACGCCCTCATTTCGCTCGCGTGCTGGTGGCAAAAGGGTACGCCGCAAACTTAAGGGAAGCGTTCGACAAGTACGTAGGCGAGCTAGGGCAAGCGTATGTCGAACGCGAATCGCCGGCCGTGGCAGAAGCTATTGAACGCATACTGGCCGCCGGCGGCGTGCCTTCGCTTGCGCATCCTATCCGCATCCGCGGCGATCAGGAATCGGCGATTGCGGAATTTGCAGCCGCCGGTCTGCCTGCCATTGAAGCCTTTCACTCGGATCAAGGCCAAGCCGATACCCAGCGCTACTTGGCGCTGGCCGGGAAGTACGGGCTTAGCTGTAAGCGGCGGCTCCGATTTTCACGGCGCCAACAAGCCGCGCATCAGCCTTGGGCGGGGGATCAACGGCAATCTGCAGGTTCCGGAGTGGGTGGTCCCGGCTCTGCAAGTACGGTCGCGGTAACGCCGCCGAGCGAGAGCTTATCGCCCGGCTTGATGATCGATCCGCACGTACGCGAGCGCAACTGTTTTGCCGAGTGCGGGCGAGTACGCGGCCGACGTGATCTCGGCGGCTTCCTTACCTTCGAATTGCAGTTTCGCTCCCGGCATGGGCGGCTGGTCCGTTTCGATGGTGACCGGCAGCAGCCGGCGATGAATCTGGCCACGGGATCGGACCCGTTCCACGATTTCCTGTCCTAGATAACAGCCCTTGCTGAAATGGAGCGCATGCGGCTGATTGGCCTCCTGCGCCAGATATCGTTCGCTCAGGTCGAACCCATATCGCGGCTTGCCGTGTTCCAGGCGGACGATGTTGGCTGCCTCGGGATCCGCCGCCATGGCGCCTGCCTTCTCAAGCATGCCGATCGTTGCGTCGCGCTGCTCGACCGGGGCGAACACGAAGAACCCAGGCGAGCCCGTGACACTCAGCCGCGCGACCAGTGACGATCCCCATTGCGACAACGCTCGAGTACTCCGCCGCGGGCACGGGTACTCCCGCACGGCTCAGGACTGCTTCGGCCGAAGGACCCTCTACCGCGATGGTGGTCATCGACGGCGTCAGATCTTCCAGCGTCACGTCGTCCGCGATGATGAATTTATCGAGATGCTGATACAGCTTTTCTCGCGTCTCCGGTTCCGTGTCCAGCAGGAAATCCTCCTCGCGGCAGAGGATGTTCGCGTCGGCCAGAATGCGTCCCTAGCGCCGAGAGGAAATACGCATAGCAGCCTTGCCCCGGCTTCAACTGCTGAACATGATTGGTAGTCATGGCGTGCAGCAGGCGGGCGCGATCTTCGCCGGTGACGCGGATCTTGCCGCGGCCGGATAAGTCGAGCCATGCCGCCGACTCGCGAAGCGCTTCGTATCCCTGTCATGGCAACTTCACCAACGGGACTTAGCGAGATCCAGCGCAGATAATTCGAGATCAGGATCACCGCGGTAGCCGAGATCAGCGTGATGCGCAGCGACCGCTCCAGCTTCTCCGTCGGAACTTGGCGTCTTACGGCCAGCACCAGCGCCGCCATCACATGCAATGCCAGTAGAAATTTGATTCCGAACCACATGTGATAATGCGGCGGATAACTGGGCTTGGTGAGGAAGTTATAGAGGCCGGAGATAAACACGCCTCCGACCGACCAATAAATGGTGGATTGAAAATTTTCCGCGAATGCCAGGCGGGCGCGCCGCACGTAGTACGCGCTCCCGATCAGCACGATCACGGACATGATGTGAACCCAGCGGAACAGCACACCGAGAACGGTCTGAAGAGTTGGGTCCATAGACCCATCTTACAATCGAGTCATGATTCACGAGATTTTGCCGGTCGGAATGCTGCAGTGCAACTGCTCGATTTTCGGCGACGAAACGACGAAAGAAGCGATTGTGGTGGATCCCGGCGATGACATCGAGCAGATTCGTAAGATCCTGGACCGGCACGGCTTGAAAGTGAAAGCGATCGTGATCACTCACGCGCATATCGATCACATCGGAGGCGCGGCAAAACTGAAGGCACTCACCGGCGCGCCGGTCTATTTGAATCAGAGCGATCAGGAACTGTACGACCATCTGGACGTGCAGGCGTCATGGCTGGGGATGCAGCCGCCCGAGCGCACTGACGTCGACACGCCGCTGCGGGAAGGCGACACTCTCCGTCTGGGCGAGACGGATTTCCATATCCTGCACACGCCGGGTCACACGCAGGGAAGCATCTCAATTTGGATTCCCGCGGAGAACAAGGTGGTGGCGGGTGACACGCTGTTCCGCGACAGCATCGGGCGGACGGATCTGCCGGGCGGCGATTCCCGCAAGATCATCACGTCGATTCACGAGAAGCTGATGACGCTGCCCGAGGATGCGGTGGTGATCGCCGGGCACGGAGCACAGACCACGATCGGCCGCGAAAAGGAACGAAATCCGTTTCTTCGATGACCATCAACCGGCGTCCCGCTTGCTCTTGATCTCTTCCATGACGCTGGATACCAGTTCCTTGGAATCGACAATCAGCTTGGTGATCATCTGAATGTCCATCGCGGGTTTGCCCGCCTGGCGCGCACTCTGGCAGTAGACCGCGTGCTGTCCCACCAGCACCAGGGCGTCGGTGAGCAGATCGAGCGTGATCGCCAGCCGTCCGCGCTCGAGTCCCATCATGAACTCGTGTTTTTCGAGTTCTTCGCGGCGTTCGTTATAGATGGACATGATTCAGGTTTAACATCCTCTTCTGTTCCAAGGGGCACTCGGCTGTCCGTCATCATCCAGCCCGCAGGGACGGTTCCGTACAAATAAAAAGCCCGCCCGGCTTTTACACCGGGCGGGCATTGATGACGTCGGGATACCGTTGACCTAGAAGAAATATCGCAGGCTGAGCTGGAAAGTACGCTCAAAGTTCTTGTTCGTTACCTTTCCGAAAGTTCCACTCTTTGGGTCGGTGTCAGGCCCGTTCCAGTTAGGATGGTTAGGAATGTTGTAGACCTCACCACGGAACGTGACGCCCTGGCGTTCGCCAATAGCGAACGTCTTGAACAGTGAACCGGTCCAGTTCTGGAACCCGGGTCCGTACAGGAGGTTGCGATTCCGCTGGCTAGTGAACGTACCTGCGGCCGGGCGTTCGAACGCGGCCGGGTTGAAATACGTGTTCGGATCCGAGCCCACACCCGTAGCCGAGAAGCCCGGGTCTGATTTGTGCGGGTCGCCGACAACGTTGTAGATGGTTGCTGGCATGCTGTTGTTGCCGTTACCGATTCCAATGCCGGCGATGTCGTCAGTGCTGCCGACCGTAAAAGGAGTGCCGGTCTGGAACTGCGCGAGCAAGGTGACCTGCCAGCCGCCGAGCACTGTCTTGGTCACGCCAGAGCTGTTACGGAACACTGGTAATTCGTAGATCACGTTGCCCACGAACACATGCCGGCGATCATAATCTGACGGGCCCCAAACAAAACTGGCGTTACGAGGATCCGGAAGAATGTCGCGCTGCTGCGAGCCGTCATCGCTGCTCTTTGAGAGCGTGTACGCCAGGCCGTACGAGATACCTTTCGAGAACCGCTTGTTGTAGCTAACTGCATCGCGTTATAGATAGCCGTGCCTTCGTTGTTGGTGACGCGGATCGTCGCGTAGCCCTTGTAAGGCCGCAAGTAGTCGGCGTTGATGCCGGGAGTTCGCTTGCACAGTGCCTGGCAGAAGCTGCATTGATGTTGCGCTCGCGCTGTTGATGCAAAGCGCGCGCGGCCGACATAGGCTACTTCCAGCGTCCTACAGTCGGGTATCGTGCTGAACCGTGGCATTCCATTGGTACGATTCCGGATTCTTGAAGATCGGATCCTGCGATGTGAACGATCAGACGGAAAGTTGATATTTCCGGCCAGCCGAACCGCCGGGTAATCCACCATCCCATTCGAGACGGCGATAGTTGGCTGGAACGGAGGATTGCCACCCAGGAAGACCGAGTCACTCACGCCCGAGGCGGGAGAAATACCGACCTGCGCCCGCGCGAACGACCATCTTATCGTAGGTCGAGTAGGCAAACCCAACGCGAGGTTGGAACTGTTGTAGTGAATCTGAGATACGACTTACCGCCCTTGAAGAGCCGCTGAACTGCGGATCTGTGGAGGCCGGGAAGCGTCCCTTCGCGGCATCGGTGAACCCGCTGCCCGGGAATAATAAGACCGTTGTAAATATCGCCCGTTCCGGCAATCACGTAACCGGTTTTGGGATCCTGCTGAACCGCCTTGGCCGGATCGTAGGAGGCGGCATCGAAGACCGACATGTTGCGCCACAGGCTGAAGTAGGGCTGGATGACGGTATAGCGAAGCCGAAATCGACGTGTAGTTTGCGGGTTACCTTCCAACTGTCGTTGACAAAAGTCTCATACATGCTGCCGCGGTAAGGGGTGTAGCTGCGTGTCCCGAGTTCGGCGTAGGTGTCAAACAAACCGAGGGCGGCGTTCGAAATAGCCAGACCTGAGCCGCCTGGGCGGGAATCTGTAAACACAAAACGGCCGTTCTGGTTATTGGTACCCCCGGAACGCCTGAAACGTTGATTTGATCAAAGTCATTCTGGCCCTGGTATTCCCAGAGTGCCGCCGAACTTGAACGTGTGCGCGCCGTGGTTCCAGGTGAAGTTGTCGGAAAGATCGTAGATGGGACCCGCCGATGAGGACGGATACGGGCCACCATCCACCGTTACGAAATTTTGGATGTCCGATGGTGGGAACCTTGTCGAAGATTTCCTTCTGCTGGAAGATGTACGGATAGTTGATGCCGTACGTGCTGCGCTGATACTTGCCCGGAATCACCGTGATCTTCACGTGATCGGCGCTGGCCGTAAGCGAGGAACTCGTTAACCTTCGTTCGGCGAGACGGTCCAGATATAATTGATCGACGCGGTCTGGTTCGGACGGTCGAGGGCGGCTGGGGCGATGTCCGTGCCGCCGCGGTTCGAATCCTGGTGGTACAGCGAATAGTTCTGGACGCGGAACCGGATGTAATGGGCATCCGACGGGCAGAAATCAACGGCGCCCGGTATCCTTTCGCTGATTGTCGAGACGCATCGGGGATAAGACCCAGTTGTTCCCGCCAGGTTAACCCAGGGCTGCGCACGCGGATAAGCTTTCAACAGGGCAACGCCCTGGGGGCTGAGCCGGTTGGCCGGAATGATGTTGCCGGGGAAGCAGCCGCACTGATCGCGCAGCATTACAGGTTCGAGGAAAGCGGATCCTTGAATGTATTTCGGCGTGTTGAAGAACTGGTTCGGTCCGAGCAACTGACTGAAATCTCCCCGGAGGAATGCGTCCGTGGGGACCTTCTGCTGCTGAAATTCTTCGCGCCGGAACTTGGTCCATTCCTCGCTGAAAAGAAAGAACATCCTGTTGCGATCCTTATTGATTTTGCCCGGGAATAAATAATGGTCCGTTGAAGTTCCAGCCGAACTGGTTGTAGCGAAATGGAGCGGCCATACCGCTGATATCGGGCCGGCCGATGGTGCGGTTGCGCTGCCACTGGTTGGCGTTCATCGCCGAGTTGCGGAAGTATTCGTAAGCCGTGCCGTGGAAATCACGTCGCCCCGCTCTTCGTTACGATGCGGACCTGCCCGCCGAAGAACGCCCGTACTCGGCACTGTAGTTCGAGGTCAGGATCTGGACTTCCTGTACCGCGTCAACGTCCGCCGTGCCGATCGAGGTGCCGTTGGAGCGCGTGCGCACGCCGACTGCGCCGTCATAGGTGATCAGATTGTCCTGGGTGCGGCCGCCGTTGATGTTAAGACCGCCGGTGGTCAGATCGAAGCTGAACTGGGCCAGCGCACCGCCGCTCACGCCTGGCTTCAGCAAGGCGAGGAACAGTGGGTTTCGGCCATTCAGCGGCGTGTCAGCGATTTCCTTTGTGGTGACGACGCGGCCAATGGTGGACGATTCTGACTGAACGGCGAGTGCCTCGGAGACAACGTTAACCGTCTCTGTAGCCGCCCCGACGCTCATTAAAGCATCCACGGTGGAGGCGATGTTTGCGTCAAGCTTGTTGTTGGTTTTCTCGTACTTCTTGAAACCCGGCGCTTCTACGGTCACCGTATAGTTGCCGGGCGGGAGATTCGAAACGGTGTAATATCCGGATTCGTTCGACGTTGCGCGGCGTTCGATTCCGGTGGTCTCATTTTTGACCGTGACAGTGGCATTCGGCACACTGCCGGATGAGGGGTCGCGCACGGTACCTGCGATTGTTGCAGTATCAGACTGCGCGAACAGAGATATTGAGACGCTGAGGAGCGCTACAAACGAGAGCAACGCTGATCTGAGGCGAACTTGGCTCATTTTTCCTCCTGGAAGCGGAACTAGGGGAATCTTAGCAGAGTTTAAGGCGGACGGCCAGCAGTTCCGCTCCTTTTACCGCCGGGACTGTTAGACCTCTTACTCCACGGCGCAGAGCTTGCGGACCGAGCAGCATGAATCGCAGGTATTGAAACCGGCTTCCTGTCAAATCCAATAGGCGCTCCTGTTATCCTCGTGAATGGTAATGCCCGCATCCCTGATCCAAAATCATCTGCACAAGCACAACAAGACCGTTTCGGAGATCGATAGCGGCCTGCTCGCGTTTCTGGCAAATATCGAGAACGTCGCCCGCATTGCGCCGCCGGTCGCTGCCGCGATACTGCAGGAGTTGACCGATCAGCGCAACAACATCAAGCTGATCGCGAGCGAAAACTACTCCTCCTTGCCCACGCAAAGCGCAATGGCGAATCTTCTCACCGACAAGTACGCCGAGGGCTATCCCGACCACCGGTTCTACGCCGGTTGCCACAACGTGGACGTCATCGAGCAATACGCCGTCGACCAGGCCAAGGCGCTGTTCGGCGCCGAGCACGCCTACGTTCAGCCGCATAGTGGGGCTGACGCGAACATGGTGGCGTTTTGGGCAGTGCTGAACGCTCGCATCGAAGCCCCGGCCGTAGTCGAATTCGGCGCTAAGGATTCTGCCGAGCTATCCGAAGATGACTGGCAGACTGTTCGGCAGCGTCTGGGGAATCAGCGCCTGCTGGGCATGGACCTGCGTTCCGGCGGGCACCTCACGCATGGCTATCGCAAGAATGTCTCGGCGAAAATGTTCCACGCCTTTTCGTACGGGGTCAGCCCGGGGACCAATCTCATCGATTACGACGATATCGCCAAACGAGCCGAGGACGTCAGGCCTCTGATCCTGCTCGCCGGTTATAGCGCATATCCGCGGGCCATCGACTTTCGGCGCATGCGCGAGATCGCCGACAGTGTCGGAGCCGTGTTCATGGTCGACATGGCCCATTTCGCCGGCCTCGTTGCGGGGAAGGTCTTCGAAGGTGATTTCGATCCGGTGGCGCACGCTCACATCGTGACCACCACGACCCATAAGACTCTGCGTGGTCCGCGCGGCGGTATGGTTCTGTGCAAGCAGGAATTCGCCGAACATGTGGACAAGGGCTGTCCGCTGGTTCTCGGCGGGCCGCTGCCGCACGTTATTGCCGCCAAAGCAGTCGCTTTCACGGAAGCCCGGGAGCCACAATTTCGCGCCTACGCGCGCCGCATCGTCGACAACGCTCGGGCGCTGGCCCAAGCCTTTGTGGACGAGGGCCGCACCGTAATCAGCGGCGGGACGGACAATCATCTGGTGCTCTTGGATGTGCGACCGTTTGAGATCACCGGACGCCAGGCGGAATTGGCGGTCCGCGAGTGTGGAATCACGCTGAACCGTAATACCATTCCCTTCGATCCGAACGGTCCCTGGTACACCAGCGGTCTGCGTCTGGGAACGCCCGCGGTGACGACGCTGGGCATGGAGACAGAGGAGATGCGCGAGATCGCGTCCATCATCACTCTGGTGCTCCAAAACACGACGGCGGACGACGCGGCGAACGGCAAAAGCAAAGCCAAGTACCACATCGAGGAAAGCGCCAAAACCGAAGCCCAAGCGCGTGTACGCGCAATCGTGGAACGTCACCCGCTGTACCCGGAACTGGATCTGGAGCTGATTTCCGAGCTCCTCGCGAATGTAGAACAGCCCGCGACGGTGTAACCATTTGGCCCCGATCGGGTCCTACTGGCGTGGCTTCGCAAGAGGGAACTAATCAGGATCAGATGGTGGATGCGGGGATCGACCTCGCGCTTTCCACGCGCTATATCGAAGAGACATTCGCTTCTGAACCAGATCTGAGCGGCGTGCTTGATCTTTTCAGGAAGGCTCGTATGACCCGCTATCTGCACGGTCCCGACTTGCGCACTGTTTTCGCACCTTTGAATGACGCTCTGGCGGATGCCGGAACGCTGAGCGAAGACGATTTAGCGTCCTTGCTCCGTCATCACATTCTGGGACGCGCGGTTACGGAAGCCGAGCTCCGTACAGCGAGCAGCATCCAGACACTCGCCGGGGACGCGCTCACTGTCAGCCGGGATGGAGCAACGACGCGTATCGGGAATGCCCGTATTATCCGCCCCGATGTTGAATGCACGAACGGCGTGATTCACGTCATAGACCGCTTGGCGTAAGCGAGAGCGATTTAGCAGCCTTCGGCTGATCCTCGAAGTTCCGTGCTGTACCATGAATTAGATGCGCGTAAAGTCCACATTCGGCTTGATGATCACAGGTCTTGCTGGGCTGGCCCTGCAAGCGGCCGCTGAGCCGCCCACCCAGGGCGAGCGCGATTTCGCGATGAGCAGCATGCACGCGACTCGGAAGTTGTTCCTCGATTCAGTGGCGGGGCTGACTCCAGCACAGTGGAACTTCAAGGCTGCGCCGGATCGCTGGTCGATCGCGGAGTGTGCGGAGCACATTGCATTAAGTGAAAACGGTATAGGAACGATGGCTAAAGGGACCTTGAAGAGCCCGGATCAACCAGAAAAGGCCGTGCGTGGTGACGCGGCCCGCGCGGGCGACCAGAAACTGCTGGATGCGGTTGTAGATCGTATCCACAAGGCCCAGGCGCCGGAGCCGTTGCGGCCTAACCACAAATTCCCGACGCCGCAGGAGGCTGTGGAACACTTCCGACAGGCACGCGATGAGAATATCGATTACATCGAGAAGACGCAGGACGATCTCCGGTCCCATTTCGCGGATGGCCCGGTGGGTTCTATTGACGGCTACAGGTGGTTTTTATTGATGTCGGCGCACACGGAACGCCACACGAATCAAATCAAGGAGGTTAAAGCCGACCCTAATTTTCCAAAATGAACCCACGCTACTCGAGGATGGCACCAAGAATCTTACTCACATATTCCTGGGTTTCGGGGATGGCGGGCACTCCACCGGCCTCATCCACTCGTCCCGGCCCAGCGTTATAGGCTCCCAGGGCGAGAGAGACATCACCCCCGTATTTGTTAAGCAACGTCTTGAGGAACTTGGCTCCGGCGGACACATTCTGCTTCGGGTCGAACACATCTGAGACTTGCAGTTGAGACGCGGTAGCAGGCATGAGCTGCATTAAGCCCTGGGCTCCGGCCTTCGAGACCGCGCAGGGCCGAAATCCCGATTCCCGCCGCATGACCTCGCGGAGCAGCTCCGGCTTCAGATTTTGAATCCGTGCATTCTCCGCGATAAGCGCTTCCACCTCAGTGGCTGGCAGCGGATCGCACTCAGCAGCAATGCCAGCTTCCATGTGGAGCGGTTTGGGCCACGGAATCGTGTAGAACTCACCCGAGGTCCCCTCCTGTTCCACCACTCCGCGGGCCTGGAGACGCACCGACCAGCGCTGCTGGTCGAGGCTTCCGGTCATCGCCTGTTGAACGGAGGCGCGCTGGCGCTCAGCGGAAGCGGCCATGGTCGTAGCCACGTCCTTCCCGTCCTCACTCGGTGCGGGTGAACCCGCGTATAGATGGGGTACCAAGATGCAAATCATCACAAAGCGCACAAGCTCTTATCGGCTGAGCGACCGAAAGCTTTAATCGGTCGGAGTATTAAAAACTTTTCCGTTCGAATAAGAGATGCTTATATATATAGAGTCAATTTCATTAATAATCCTAAAAAATATCTGCACTTGTGTGGAAAAGGAATATACTAGGTCAGCATTGTGGCTTTGAACATCCAGCACTCCGAACACCCTATTCAATTGAGGTGGGAGCCTTCATCCGGCGAGGGCACTGACCTGCCTCCTCGTCTTACCAAGCAGAGCGCTGGTCACGAGGTGCAACGGTTGGAAGGCGGACTGGTCACTCGGAACGATGACGAACGCAGGCGCATGGCTCGCGTCCTGCATGACACCACCGCTCAGAACTTGGCGGCTCTCTCCATCAATTTAGCGTTGGCGGCGCGGGAAAATGACCCGCAACGTATTCAGGCGATCCTGGCAGAATGCTTTTCGCTCACGGATGAGTGCCTGGAAGAGGTCCGGGCCGTGTCCTCGATGCTCCACCCTCCCCTGCTGGATGACTTTGGGCTCGAATCCGCCTTGCGCCTATTCTTGGATCAGTATGCGCGGAGGACAGGAATCAGCGTCGAGCTGAGGTCGAGCGGGAGCATCGGACGATTGCCCCCCGAACTGGAACTGGGCGCCTTCCGGATAGCCCAAGAAACTCTGTTCGACCGGGAGCACGATCGGGGTACCAGCAGAGCCGAAGTAGTGCTGAGCCGTACCAACTCCGAATTTCGTATGATGGTTCGCGACTGGGCTCCGCAGGCCGGCGGAGGTGCTGGACCGTCGGAGAGTATTGCATTGGGCGGAATCAGCGAAAGAGCACGGCTCTTAGGCGGTAGTATCGAAATCGATCGGTCCGAGTCCGGGACGAAGGTCTGTGCAATCTTCCGAATGGAGGACTAGTAGGTGTCCTATCGCATTCTGGTTGCCGACGACCACGAGGTGGTCAGGCGGGGCGTAGTATCCATCATTTCTGCACAGCCCGGGTGGGAGTTGGTGGGGGAAGCGTTCACGGGACGGGATGCCGTCGAGCAGGCCCGGAAGCACAAACCGAATCTGGTCATCATGGATATCAGCATGCCCGAGCTAAACGGATTGGAGGCTACGCGGCAAATCCTGCGAGAGCTGCCGGCCACCGAAGTGCTGATCCTGTCCATGCATGAGTCCGAGCAAATGACCCGCGAATTGCTGGACACCGGCGCCCGCGGCTATGTTTTGAAGTCGGATGCTACCCGCGATCTGATCGCTGCTGTGGAAGCTTTACGCCGGCACAGGCCATATTTTACGAATAAAGTTTCCGACGTGGTTCTCAAGGGGTACCTGCAGCGGAGCACGCGCTCAGAGGAACCGGTACAGGATACTCGCCGCTCCCAACTGACTCCGCGCGAACGCGAGGTGGTTCAACTCCTGGCGGAGGGCAAGTCAAATAAGGAAGTAGCAAAGGCGCTCAACATCAGCGTCAAAACCGCCGAGACGCATCGGGCCCGCATCGTGGCGAAGCTGAATTTACACTCCATCAGCGACTTGGTCCGATATGCGGTGCGGAACGGGATAGTGGAGGCGTGACCGGTAAGACGTGATCTTTGAATTTTTCCCGTAGCGCACGCTTATTGAATTTACCAACACTGGTCTTGGGCACGGCATCGATGAATACCACGTCGTCCGGCAGCCACCATTTCGCAACCTTATTCGACAAAAATTCGAGAATCTCTTCCTTCGTGATCGACTCCCGGAACTGCGGGAGCGGCGCGATCAGGGCCAGCGGACGCTCCTGCCATTTGGGGTGAAATACAGCGATCACCGCGGCCTCCATCACCTTGGGATGTCCCATGATCACGTTCTCCAGATCCACGCTGGAGATCCACTCCCCTCCGCTCTTCACCAGATCTTTGGTGCGGTCCATGATCTGGATGTAGCCATAGCGGTCGATGGTTGCGACGTCGCCGGTCCGGAACCAGCCATCCATGAAGCTCAGCGCGCCCGGCGCGTCGATATGATTCGCAGGATCCTGGTAGTAGCCGTTGGTCACCCAGGGTCCGCGAACCTGCAGCTCGCCCATCGTCACACCATCCGCCGGCACCTCAGCACCGTGCTCATCGATGATTCGGAGATCCATGCCGGCCACCGGCAGTCCGTGCCGGGCGCGAACGTCGAACATCTCCTTCTCGGGTAGATCTTCGCAATCCAGGCGGTTGTGCATGAATGTCGCGATCGGAGTGGTTTCGGTCATACCCCAGGCAAGCGCGATGCGCACTCCGTAGTTCTTGGCGTAATCCAGGACGAACTGGCGTGGCAGGGCGGAACCCGCCGCGACGATCATACGCAGGGAGGAAATGTCGTAGCGTTCAGCCTGCAGAAACGCGTACAGCGTCATCCACAAGGTCGGGACTCCGGCGGTGAAGGTGACGCGCTCGTTCTGGATCAACTCCGCAATGTCTTTCGGTTGGATCTGGCGGCCGCCGAAGACGATGCGGGCCCCGTTCATCACGGCCGCATATGGCATGCCCCATCCGTTGGCGTGGAACATCGGCACCACCTGCAGCAGCGTATCGCGCTCGCTGATCGCGAAACTATCAGCCGATGACAACCCCATGGTATGCAGGTACAGACAACGGTGGTTGAACAGGACTCCCTTGGGATTCCCTGTGGTGCCCGAGGTATAACAGGTCGCGGCGGCTTCGGTCTCATTCAGGCGCGGCCAAGGAAACCGCTCCGAAGGAGAGTCTGCCAGCAGTTCCTCATACGAGCCCTGGTCGCCTTCGTCCAGAACAATGATTCGCTCCACACACGGGATCCGCCCGTGCAAAGCATCCAGCAGCGGGAGCAGGGAAGCGTCGGCGAAGATTACTCTATCGCCGGCATGGTTGATGATGAACGCGAGCTGATCCGGCGCCAGGCGAAGATTCAAGGTGTGCAGCACGGCCCCTGCGCATGGAACGGCCCAATATAACTCTAGATGCCGATAGCTGTTCCAGCACAGCGTGCCGACGCGGTCACCGCGCTGGATGCCGAGGCGGCTCAGCACATGGGCCAAACGATGCACGCGGGCGTATAGATCGGCATAGGTGTAACGATGCATGCTGCCATCCGACAGCTTGCTCGAGATCTCTTTGTCGGCAAACAGCCTTCCGGCCCGCTCCAGCAGTGGTGCCAGCGTGAGCGGATAGTCCATCATCAGTCCCTGCATGGTTCTGGATTATATCGTTTGTGCCGGGCCATGCGTTCTCACGAATGTGTCCCATGCACGCGGGAGTGCGTGGGACAGGAGTTCGCCGCTACCTGCCGCCGCGGATCTGGACCTGGACGCCGTCGCGGATTTCGTCAGTGGGGTTGACGATCAGTGTTTCTCCCTCCGTGACTCCGCTCGCCACCTCCATTCGCGAGCCGAAATCACGGCCCGGATCAATGCGGCGGAGACGCACCCGGCCATCTGCCCCGAGTATCGCTACGTGCGGGCCGTCGGCTCGGGAAAGGATAGTGTCGCCGGGAACTACGAGCGGCTGGACGACCTGAGCTAGATGGAACTTCATGGTCCCGAACATCCCCGGCAAGAGTTCGCCTTTGGGATTGGGAACATAAACCACGGCCAGCATCGTCCGCGAGGTCGGATCCAGGGCCGAGTTCGTATCCATCACCTTGCCTTCGAATAGACGTCCCGGCAATTGCTGCACGCTCAACTCCGCCGCACCCTTGCGCGTGCCCTGAATAGCGCCCACGTAGATTTGTGGAACGCTGACATAGACCCGAATGGGATCGATCTGCGAGAGACGGAACATCTCGTGATTGCCGCCGCTGTTCCCAGCCGTGATCAGCGCCCCCACATCGGCGTATCGTCCGCTGACCACGCCAGTAAAGGGCGCAATGATACGCGAGAATGATTTCAACTCCTGCAGGCGCTTCAAATTGGCCTCGCTGACCGTAACCGCGTTCTTAGCGGCGGCGAGATTAGCTTCGGCTGCGGCCAATTCGGCTTGACGGGTCTCGAAGTCGGCCTGCTTTTCATCTTCGGCCTGACGGGCGAAGACACCTTCGCTGGCCAGACGCTTCCAGCGATCCAGGGTCACACGAGCCAGTTGCAGGCTGGCTTTTGATTGATTGAGACTGGCCTCCACCTGCCTGACGCCCGCCTGTGATTGCGACAAAGTGGCCTGCGCCTGGGCGATCTGCTGATCGAGTTCCGGCGTGTCGAGCTCCATCATGAGCTCGCCTTGCTTCACCTTATAACTGATGTCCACCAGACGCCGCTTCACGTAGCCGTCGACGCGCGCGTAGATTGGAGCCTCGTTCAAGGCGAGCAAATTGCCGGGCAACTCGAGCACATTAGTGCCTGCCGAACGCTCCACTTTGGCCACCATCACAACCGGCGTGTGGACGCTGTCGGTACGGGATTCGGCGATCAACGTCTTCTGGCGCGCAAGCCGTGGTAGTACCGCTAAGAGGACGATGGCGCCGATAATCAGCAGCAGAATCGCAAACAGAACCAGAATGCCGCGAACGGCCGGGCGCCGGGCAACGTGGGGCGTCGTGACCACGGTCTCCATCATGCTAACCCTTGCATGTCGCGCATCACCGGCCCCTTCCGTCGAAGAGCGCTGTAGACCACAGGAACGAGAAACAAAGTCGCGAGCGTGGCCACCAGCAGGCCGCCGATTACCGCGCGCCCCAGCGGAGCGTTCTGCTCGCCGCCCTCCCCCAATCCCAATGCCATCGGGAGCATTCCAATAATCATGGCCATCGCCGTCATCACCACCGGACGTAGCCGCGTGTGGCCCGCCGCCAATGCCGCTCGACGGGCGTCGTAATCCTCCAGCCGCAAATCGTTCGCAAACGTCACCATCAGAATACTGTTCGCCGTGGCAACGCCGATGCTCATTATCGCGCCCATCAACGACGGCACGTTAACCGTGGTCCCGGTGGCAGCCAGCATCAGGATGATTCCGGACAGAGCTCCCGGCAAAGCCATGAGGATGATGAAAGGGTCCAGCCAGGACTGGAAATTGACAACCATTACGAAATACACCAGGAGAATAGCGAAGATCAGGCCGAGCGCGAGTCCCGTAAATGACGATCGCATGGTCTCCACCTGCCCGCGAGTCTCGATCGCGCTGCCCCGCGGCAGCTTCGGCGTGACATCGCGGACTACACTATCCACATCGGAAGCCACACCGCCCAAGTCACGGTCCTGGACATTGGCGTAGACGTCGTATACGGGCTGCACATTGTAGTGATTGATAACGGATACGGTGGTGTCCCGCCGGAGTTGCGCAAGATTACTCAATAGCTGTGTATTCGAGGCTCCGTGAACCGGCGTCGAGAGCAGCGCGTCGGTGCCGTTCATCCGATAATCGGGCGTCTGCACAGCGATGAGATACTGGACACCGTTCGCCGGATTCAGCCAGAAATTCGGCGCCACCTGGCTGCTGCCGGTGAGTGAGATCAGCACGTTGTTCGCAACGTCGCGCTGGGTCACTCCGGATTCGCCGGCTTTGGTGCGGTCCACGTCAACACGCAGTTCAGGAACATCGACCACCTGTTGGATATGCACATCCACGGCTCCAGGAATCCCAGTGATTCGCCGCTCAATTTCGCGCGCGATGCTTAGATTTGCCGGCCCATTTCGAATAGGTCCAGTGATTTGAATATCCAATGGGGCCGGCAAACCGAAGTTAAGAATCTGTCCGACGATGTCGGCGGGCTGGAAGAAGAAGGTCAGGTCCGGGAACTGGCGATTCAACTGGTGACGGAGCAGGCGAATATACTCGGCAGTGGGGCCGTGCTTCTCCGGGTTCAGAGAGATCATGATCTCGCCATCGAAGGACCCCAGCGTTGCGGCATCGCTCAGAGCCATGTTGTAGCCACTAAAGGGCAGCCCGATGTTGTCGAGAATCTGGGAGAGCTCCGCGGCTGGAATAATTCGCCGAATTCCGTCTTCCACGGCCGCGAAGCGTTGCTCGGTCTCCTCGATGCGGGTTCCGCCGGGGGCCCGCACATGCAAACGGATTTGTCCGGCGTCTACATACGGGAAGAAGTCCGTGCCGATCAGCGGCACCAACGCGCCACAGCACAGGAAGAGGACCAGAAAGCACGCCGCCACCAGCTTACGATGCGCCAGCGCCGCCTCCAGTAGATTCGTATAGCCGGCTCGCATGCGCTCGAACTGAACGTGAAATGCGTGGTGAATTTTCCAGAAGAATCCACCTTCGTGCCCCTCGTCTTCGCCTTCCGGCAGCCGGTATCGGTCCACTTCGGCGCGGATCAGAAAATGAACCATCGTAGGCACCAGCGTCCGCGACAGCAGATAGGAAGCCTGCATGGCCAGCACCACTGCCAAAGCGAGCGGAGTGAACAGGTACTTCGCAGTACCGCTGAGGAACGCTACCGGAACAAAAACAATGCAGATGCAAAGCGTGGATACGAACGCCGGCACAGCGATCTGTTGCGCGCCGTCGAGAATGGCCCGTACGATCGGCTTCTGCTGGGCGAGATTGCGATGGATGTTCTCGATTTCGACGGTGGCGTCGTCTACGAGAATGCCGACGGCCAGCGCCAGGCCTCCCAGCGTCATGACGTTGATGGTTTGATGCATCAGGTACATGATGCACAGCGACGTCAGAATCGAAAGCGGGATCGAGATGCAGACGATCACCGTGCTTCGCCAACTGCCCAGAAAAAGCAGGATCATCAGGCCGGTTAGAAACGCCGCGAGAACGGCTTCGCGGAGTACACCTTTGATAGCGGCTCGCACGAAGATGGATTGATCGAACAGGTACTTGATCGTGAGTTCCGGCGGAAGAGTCGCCTGAATTCTGGGCAGCATCTTCTTGACCCGCGTGACGATATCCAGCGTCGAAGCGCTTCCGGTCTTGAGCACGGACAGCATTGTCGAGCGGCGCCCATTCTCGCGGACGATGTTGCCCTGCACGGCGTAGCCATCGTGGACGTGGGCCACGTCGCGCACAAAAACGGTGGTGTTGTTCACCTGCTTCACCGGAAGGTCGTTCAAGGCTTCCAGGGTTTCGGGGCTGCTGTTCAGGCGGACACCGAATTCCCGCGTCCCGATCTTAGCGAGGCCGGCAGGGACGATCAGGCTTTGGGCATTGATAGCCGTGACGACGTCGTAAGGGGACAGATTCTGCGCATACAGCGCCTTCGGATCGATGTCCACCATAATCTGCCGGGCTCGGCCGCCGTAGGGGGACGGGACGCTCGCGCCCTGCACGTTAGCCAGCTGCGTACGCACGAAGTTGGCTCCGTAGTCGTATAGCTCCTGCTCGCTGAGCTTTTCGCTCGAAAGCGCGAGTTGCAGAATGGGTACGCTGGCGGCGTTGTAGCGCAAGATCAGCGGCGGAGTGATGCCCGGCGGCAAAACGCGGAGAACCGATTGAGCCGAGGCGCTCAACTGCGCGACCGCGGCCTCAATCTTCGCGTCCGGGTGGAAATACATCTTGATCATGCCGATGCCGGAGAACGATTTGGATTCCATGTGCTCGATATCGGCGACAGAGGTCGTGAAAGAGCGTTCGGTGATCGTGATAATCCGCCGCTCCATCTCCTCCGGCGGGATGCCATTGTATGAGAAAATCACGCTCGCCACGGGGATATCGATCTCGGGGAATATGTCGGTGGGCATGCGCGATACAGCGACGCCCCCGAGCAATACGATGACGATGGCCATCACGACAAAGGTATACGGGTGCGTGAGGGCTAGGCGGACTATCCACATAGTAGAGGGGGACCGGGCTTTGTTAGAACGATTATCCTACAGTGCCGGCCTCCTACACATCTGCACGCTCCTCCCCGGCGCGAGGCTGCTCCTCACCCTGTGCGTAGCGCCGAAACCCGTGTGGGATGACGGGGCAATCTGAAAGCGCACGTTAAAGATTGTAAATTCGCACACGCCACGGCTTGATTAAATCTGAATTGCAGACTTAACAAACTTAACGAAGCCTGCACGCCACCCGAACGTCTGAACACACATTGGACTTCGCATCTGTCGATTGCGGCCGATGCGAGTCACCAGTATGTTCGGCTAACAAACAAGGAGAAATAACTCATGAAGACAATATCCAGAGTCATCGCAATTAGCGCTGTGCTGGCTGCCACAATGCTGGCCCAGAGGCCCTTCGGCGTTCTGACGTCATCCACTCCTCCTGATCCAGCAACTGTGGTTGCGAATCAGGTGGCAAGGCTTACTCAGCGACTGACCCTCACGACTGCCCAGGCAGCCCAAGCTACGACGATCTTCACCAACGCGATGACCGCAGTTACGCCTCTGGAGACCAGCTTAGATGCGGATTGGACCTCGATGCAGGCGGCGATCAAAAGCAATTCGACTTCTACCATCGATCAACTGTCTGCCACGATCGGCCAGTTGACCGGACAAATTGCTGCCATCCGGAACAAAGCGGACGCGGCGTTCTATGCCACTCTGACCGCTGCTCAGCAGGCGCTGCTCGACTCTGCAGGCGGGTTTGGCAGTCATGGCGGTTTCGACGGTTTCGGTCGGGGTGGTCCGGGTCACTAGGCCCTAACAGCAGTGCGGTGTGATCCTCCACTGGAGGGTCACACTCACGTCGTCGCAGTTCATCACTTAGAGAGGATCGACTTCTTATGACCCGCCCACGGATTCGCGGTCAGCACATGCGCAGATACTGTTCCAAACTGCGGATGTACTTCACGGCCGAGGCGTGCCCGCTGTCGGGATCGGGGCACCAATTCGCGTGTCAGCTACCCGGACCCCTTACGATCCGGGGCGTCTCGATCCATCAAAATCCGTCTCCGGGTGAACGAGCAGCAACGCCACCGCCTCTGTACGGCCGGAGTATCGACTCTGTTCAAGTTCCTGAACGCAGAGGGCAGAATCAATCAGGATATCCGCGTCTTACTGCAGCAACAGGACGCCTCCACCACGGGCCGGCCAGGGGTGCAGGTGTTTCGCAGCCGTTTCCTGTATCGCAAGGCGATCGAGTTAGGCAAGTAGGTTTCGCTTGGCCGTGATGATGACCGGAGAGAAGGAGAGTGCACCCCGGCTGTTCTATGATCCTGCCGTAAAGCATTCGATCGCGAAACCCGGCCGCATCACTCGCTCCATCGTGTTACAAGTGGCTATCAGTACGGTCCATTAGCAACTCACCAGCTGTGACGCTGTTCTTTCCAGGGGTCGCCATTCATATGATAACCATTGCGTTCCCAGAATCCGGCTCGGTCCTTTTCCAGAAATTCGATTTCAGAAACCCACTTGGCACTCTTCCAGGCGTACAACTGGGGAACGATCAGCCGGGCTGGTCCACCATGCTCCGCGGTAAGCGCTTCGCCGTCGTGCGAGATGGCGACTAAAGCGTCCTCAGACAGAAAATGATCGACGGGAAGATTTGTTGTCCACCCTGCGTCGTGGCCTCGCACCACCACGAACCTCGCGTCAGACGCAACGCCTCCAGCCAGTCTCACCAACTCGCGTGTGGCGACGCCTTCCCAGATGTTCCCCAAACGCGACCATCGCGTAACACAATGAAAATCCGAGAATACTCGGACTCGGGGGAGTTCTAGGAAAGACTTCCAATCCAACTCAAGCGGATTGTGAACCAAGCCTTTGAGCGAGAGCTTCCACTTCGCGAGGTCAAGCGGCGGAGGGCCGCTGGCATCCAGAATGGGCCATTTCTTCGTCCGCGATTGCCCGGGAGGAACGCGCTGAGGCCGCCTCGTATCGGGGCTGACGATGACGTCTGCCGGAGCCTCTTCCGGGACCGGCACTTTATCACTTTGAGTCTTGGTCTGATCCATCGCAAACACTAAATTAGATGCGTGCGAACGGAATGCGGTATGAACGATTTCGAAGATCTGGGACGGATGGGCTGTTGATCGCGCGGGCCAAGCCGGCTAGGCGGCTAGGTCATGTTGACGCGTGTACCGCCGGCCATCTCTTTTTCAACATCCGTGGGCGGATTGTAGTAGAGAATCCGGCCGCAGCTTTCACAGGTCATCACTTTGTCGCTGCCGCGCAGATCCTGGAAGTGCTGTGGTCGTAAGCTGATGAAGCATCCTGTGCACCGGCCCTCCTGCACTTCCGCGAGTGCCGCGCCGTGCCACTTCCTGCGGACTTTCTCATACAGCTTGCTCAGACTGGCGGGAACCTGCTGGACCACATCCGCGCGTTCGTGCCGCAGTTGCTCCAGTTGCTGCTGATCGAGGGCTGTACGTTCGCGCGCTTTTTTCTTCTCCGCTTCTACCTCTTCACGTTCGCTCTTCAGCGAGGCTTCGGCTTTCTTCACGTTCGCCTCGAGCGGTTCTGATTCGCCCATCAGGTCCAGAATCCGGTCTTCGGCCTTTCGAATCTCATTTTGGCAATACTCTACTTCATGTTGAAAAGCGCGGTACTGCTCGTTCGTCTTGGCCTGCAGCGTTTGATCCCTCAATTTGGAGATCTTTTGCTCCTGCACCTGGATGTCGCCTTCCAGCTTCTTGCGTTCTTTCTGATTCGCCACCAGGGCCGCGCGATCAGCTTCCAGACGGCGCTGATGCGTCTCCAAACGTCTTCTCAATCTCAGCGATGTGCTTGGGGAGCGTCGCGACCTCCTTTTCGAGGTCGGATACCCGGGTGTCGAGACTCTGCAACCTAAGTACCAGATGAATATCTGGATTCATTGTTATTCTGAGTCTATCACGCACGATGTCTAACCCTCTTCTTACGTTCGATTACCGCGTACCTTTCGACCAGATCCGCGCCGGGGATGTAGAGCCCGCCATCGATGCATTGCTCGAGCAGGCCAGGAGTGACGTAGAGTCGATAGCCACCTTCGATGGACCGCGCACGTATGAGAACACCATGGGGCGGCTGGATTCGTTCTCCAAACAACTGGAGTACGCAATCAATATCGTGCGCCACCTGGAGGGTGTGGCAACTACGCCGGAACTGCGAGCCGCCTTCAACACCGTTCAGCCCAAAGTGGCGGCCTTCTTCGCCAGCCTTCCTCTGAACCCGAGATTATGGACCGCAATTAAATCCTATGGGAGTACGCCGGAGGCGTTGAGTCTCCCCGGAGCTCGCGCCCGCTATCTCAAGAAGACCATCGACGACTTCCGCCGTCATGGCGCCGACCTGGATCCCGAGGGCAAGCAGCGGCTTGAACAAATCGATATCGAACTCTCGAAGCTGACCACCAAGTTCTCGCAAAATGTTTTGGATTCAACCAATGCGTGGGAGTTAATCATAAAGGACGAGAGACAATTGGCCGGTCTGCCGCCAACTGCCGTAGCTGGGGCGCGGGAGAGCGCAGCGTCCAAGGGCCTCGAGGGATGGCGGTTTACACTACAGGCGCCCAGCTATATCGCCGTAATGACGTATCTCGATGACGAGAATATCCGTCGCGACATGTACACCGCCTTCAACACACGGGCCAGTTCAGGCGATCACGACAACCGCGAGGCGCTCGCCCGCATTCTCGAACTCCGCCGTGAGAAAGCTACATTGCTGGGATTCCGGGATTTCGCGGACTTCGTGCTGCAGGACCGTATGGCGCATACCGGCGAGCGTGCGCGAAAGTTTCTCGATGATCTGCGCAACAAGACCGAAGCTCGATTTGAGTACGAAAATCGCGACCTTCGCGAGTTTGCCGGGCGCGAGCTCAATCCTTGGGATATCGGTTACTGGGCGGAGAAGCAGCGCCAGGCTCTGTACGACTTCGATGAAGAGGCATTACGTCCATACTTCTCGCTCGACCGGGTTGTGAATGGCATGTTCGAGATCTTCGGACGCGTTCTCGGCATCCGGGTCAAGGAGCGCGCCGGCGTTCCAGGATGGGATCCGGCGGTCAAGTACTTCGACATTGAGGACGAGCACGGCGCGCTGATGGGCGGGTTCTACACGGATTGGTTTCCTCGCGAGAACAAGCGTGGAGGCGCATGGATGGACCAGTTGGTGACAGGCCTGCCGGCCCTCGATCCCTCGCAGCATCATCTCGGGGTGATCTGCGGGAATCTTACGCCCCCGGTCGGCGAAATTCCGGCCCTCCTCACGCACCGGGAAGTGGAGACCATCTTTCACGAGTTCGGTCATCTGCTGCATCACTGCTTGAGCCGCGTGGAAGTTCGCAGTCTCGCTGGCGTGAACGTGGCCTGGGATTTCGTGGAATTGCCTTCGCAGATCATGGAGAACTGGTGTTGGGAGCGGGAATCTCTAGATCTTTTTGCGCGGCATTATCAAACGGGTGAGCCGATTCCCGAGGACCTGTTCCAAAAAATGCGCCGGGCAAAGACATTTCGCGCAGCCAACGGCCAGATGCGGCAGCTCGGTTTTGCGATCGTTGATATGGCGCTGCACCGTGAGTATTCGCCGCAGCGGGAGAAGAACGTGTTCGCTTACGCGCGGCAAATCTTAGCTCAGTTTACGCCCGCGCCGCTGCCGCAGAACTACTCAATGATTGCCGGGTTTACTCATCTTTTTGGAAGTCCCGTGGGCTATGGCGCGGGTTATTACTCCTACAAGTGGGCGGAAGTTCTGGAAGCCGACGCGTTCACGCGGTTCCGGAAAAGCGGTATCTTCAATGCCACAGTCGGCCGCGAGTATCGAGACCGAATTCTGGCCCGCGGTGATAGTGCGGATCCAGCGGAACTGTACCGCTCGTTCATGGGTCGCGATCCCGATCCGTCAGCATTGCTGGAGCGCGCCGGTTTGCTGCAGAACCTGGTGGATGCTGAGCCCGATCTCGAGAAAGCGATTTAGAGAGCGTTTCGCCGCAGCTTTCACTTCGTGCGAGTCTCGCCGCTTCAGGGCCTTGGCTAAGTGCGCCACTCGCCGCCTTGATACCGAGCGACCGATAAGTCAGCCGGAGTGGGAGGTGCATTGTTCTGTCCTGAGACCGACGAAGCGCCAGTACGGGGTTCCGGCACTGAACAGCACCGGATCGCCGTAGCCTAAGGGGACGATGAATAGCCCCAAATGAGCCACGAAGTTGTACATCGTGATGAGTGTGCTCTCGTTCCCGCCATGGATCGTGGAGGTGAACGCTGAGCCTGCCTTGCCCACCAGCTTGCCCTCTGCCCAGAGGCCTCCAGGGAATCCACGTACACCTTCAACTCCGAACTGACATTGCCGAAGCATGCGGGCGTTCCAAAGATGATCGCGTCGGTCCGTTCCGCATCCGCGGTTGTTGGCCCTTCATACTGCCCGATTCATGCGCTGTGCATTCTCGGTACGCCTGGCGCGTTCGCCATGATCTCCGGCCCGACCACTTCGGGGGCGCCCGCCGCATCCGCAATTCCGAACCTTCGGAAGCGGCTCCCTCAGCAACGGCGTTGGCCAGCGCTTCGGTAGATGCGTTGCGCGAATACAAGACGATCAAGACATTCACAGGTGCCATCGCCGTACGAATTCCTGGTATAGTTGATGCCCCACAAAAAGAAAAATGCCGATTTTCACCGGCTTTCTCTCTGGATCGCGCTCTTAGGAAACGGCTGGGCGGGAATATTGGGGATTTCTATTGGGAAATCAAACGAGGTTATTGGATGTGGGGAGTACCGGCGGTGCAGCCTGTATTCCTTGAGCGATTGTATCCATCACGCGGATTTACTTTGCAAACGTCGTACCAACTCAAATCCTGACTAAATTCGAACACTCCAGCAGTTTCAGGCGAAGCGGAGAGTAACTCTTACCCGTGAACGTGTAGCTTCTACTTTGCCGCGTTAAACCGGAATCATTGAGCCGAGATCAGTCCCACTCCTGTACGCGCAATCCTGTCGTCGAATGGCTCAAGCGCAACCGGTCGCGCGATCGTTCTTGCTATACTGATGTTTCGTCCGCAAATGGATGCGTCCGAGGTGTGTGTGTTTTTCAGTGTTAGGGAGTTGGAGCAGAAGAAGGCGCATTTCGATGTCGCCTTTTCGCCGGGTGAGATCGCGTACGTCGACAAACTCCGTCAGGCTTCGCCACTGCTGGCTGAAGGATCGGTGGAACTGCTCGGCAACACTCTTGGTGAGATACGAGTTCGCGGTCAGCTGAGTGTAACCATGCAATCGGACTGCGATCGGTGCCTGGAGCCAGCGCAAATCCCCCTGGAGGCGGACTTCGATCTGTTTTACCGGCCGGCGCCCAAAACCGGATCGTCCCGGGAAGAAGTCGAAATAGACGAAGGTGAAAGTCAGATCGCCTTTTATGAAGGAGAAGGGCTGGAACTCGGGGAGATCCTCCGGGAGCACATTCTTCTCTCTTTACCGATGCAGCGTGTCTGCAGCGAGACCTGTAAAGGGATCTGTCCGATTTGCGGACAGAACCGGAATACGGTAAGTTGCGGCTGTTCTGTAAAGCCCGCGGATGACCGCTGGGCCGCTTTAAAGAATCTAAAACAGTAAGGTTGAGAGATGCCAAATCCGAAACGACGACATTCGAAAAGACGGACCTCCTCACGCCGTGCCCATGACTCTCTGACGAGAGCCGGCGTCGCCGAGTGTCCGAATTGCCACGAACCCAAGCTCCCGCACCGCGCATGTCCCAAATGTGGCCAGTACAAAGGCCGCGAAGTAATCGAAGTGGCCGAGCAATAAGCGTTCGGCCACAATGGTCACCATCGCAGTCGACGCGATGGGCGGCGATCACGCGCCCAAAGCGGAAATCGAAGGCGCGATTGAGGCTGCTCGCAGCTTGCCCGTGCGAGTCATCCTGGTTGGCCGCCAGGAAATGCTCCAGGCGGAGTTGGATCGGCACAACTGCCGTGATCTCGCGATCGAGATCCGGCATGCCAGCGAAGTAGTTACCATGGACGACAGTGCCGCCAAAGCCGTCCGCACGAAACGCGATTCTTCTATTCGCATCGCCTCCCGGCTGGTACGCGATGGCGTCGCGCATGGTATGGTTTCGGCCGGCAACACGGGCGCTGTGATGGCCACCGCGAAGATGGTGCAAGGCATGGTTCCGGGTGTGGACCGTCCCGCGCTCGCCTCCGCGTTTCCTACCGTCACGGGCGCCCCCGTCGTAGTGGTGGATGTCGGAGCGAATGTCGATTGCCAGCCCCGGATGCTGGCGCAATTCGCTGTCATGGGCGATATCTACTCGCGCGTGATCTTCCACACGAAACGGCCGCGAGTCGGGCTGCTTTCGATCGGCGAGGAGGAACATAAAGGCAACGAACTGACACGCGCCGCCACCCCCCTGCTGAAATCGCTTCCGATCAATTTCGTAGGCAACGTCGAAGGACGCGACCTGTATACGGGTCAGACCGACGTCATCGTGTGCGACGGCTTCGTCGGTAACGTGGCTCTGAAAGTGAGCGAAGGATTGGTGGATGTATTCAAGCACATGCTGGGCGAATCGCTGAAAGCCACGATCACTCGCAAAATCGGGTACCTGCTGGCGCGCTCCGCGTTTGTGGATTTCAGGAAACGAGTGGACTACTCCGAGTTCGGCGGCGCTCCGCTCCTGGGAGTGCGAGGGGTCTGCATCATCAGCCACGGCCGCTCGACTCCCAAAGCTATCAAGAATGCCATTCGCGTCGCGTCAGAGTTCGCCGACGCAGGAATCAACGCCCAGTTGGAAGAGGAATTGGGCCGCTGGCCGGAGGGTGCCAGCGGTTTCGTAGCCAAAGCCGAGTAGAACAGTCCAATGAGTATGAGGCGCCGGATCGCGCGGGGGGTTGCACTACTCGCCGCCTCGTGTGCCTGCGTTTTTGCACAGAAGCTGGATCCGGTGAAATGGACACTCGAAGCGGACCAGACCCGGGTAGCGCCGGGTGGAAGTATCATTGCCAGGCTCAGGGCGAAATTGGAGCCGGGATGGCATCTGTATTCTCCCACCACACCTCCCGGCGGACCCATCCCCACGACTCTCAAACTGGATGAAAATCCAGCCATCGAGAAGTTCGCCATCTATCAGCCTAAGCCTGACCGTAAGTTCGATCCGAATTTCAATCTGGATGTCGAATGGTTCCAGAAGGAAGCCGTGTTCCTGGTGGCTGCAACCCTCAAAAAGGACGCCGCGGCGGGCCCTCTGGAACTCGCGGCGCAAGTTCGCTATCAGGCCTGCGACGACAAGCAGTGTCTGCCGCCACGGAAGAAGCTTGCCTCTCTAAGCATCACCGCCGATCCGGCCGTGTCTGCCTCGTCTTTCACTGTTCCCGCGGGATACAGCGTTGTGGATCCGAATGCCAAGCCGGCTGCTAGTTCTGCGCGGCAACCCACGGCCGCGCCCGCCGCGGAGGGCCTGGCCCAATTTCTATTGGTCGCCTTCGGGTTTGGGCTGGCGTCGCTGTTTACGCCCTGCGTATTTCCGATGATCCCCATCACGGTTTCATTTTTCCTGAATCAGCAGGGCGGGTCGCGCCTGTTTCAGGCCCTGGTGTTCTGCCTGGGGATCATCGTCTTGTTCTCTACCCTGGGCTTCGCGGTCACGGCGCTAGCGGGGCCATTTGGGGTCGTGCAATTGGGATCCAACCCCTGGGTGAACGGCTTGATCGCCGCAGTGTTCGTCGCCTTTGGATTGAGCTTGCTCGGAGCTTTCGAAATCACGCTTCCGTCTGGTGTCTTAACCAAGATGGACAGCGCCTCGCGCCGCGGCGGCTACGTGGGCACGCTCCTGATGGGTCTGACGTTTTCGCTCACTTCGTTTGCCTGCATTGGGCCCTTCGTCGGCAGTTTACTGGCCGCGTCGCTACAGACCAAGGGCATGCAACCGGTACTCGGGATGCTATCGTTCGCCACGGGATTGGCCACGCCTTTCTTCTTTCTTGCCCTGTTTCCGTCCTACTTGCAGAAGCTTCCCCGTAGCGGTGGCTGGATGGTTCGCGTCAAGATTGTTCTGGGATTCGTGATTCTCGCGGCCGCATTGAAGTACGTCAGTGTCGTCGATGCCGTCCTGCGTACTGAGTGGCTTTCCCGTGAATTGTACCTGGCCGCGTGGTTCGTCCTGTTCGCCATGGCGGGCCTGTACCTTTTGGGCTTTTTGCGGATGGAAGGAATCAAGCCCGACGATCGCCTGGGTGTCGGACGCCTTCTGGTCGCCGTTGCCTTCCTGACCTTTGCCGTCAGCCTGGTGCCTGGTATGTTCGGGGCTTCGCTGGGCCCTCTGGAGTCCTACGTGCCGCCGGTGCGGGGGACAGTGCTCGGTGCGCGCACCGAATCCCAAGTCTGGTTAAAGGATAAATACAACGAGGCGCTGGCGCAAGCCAAACAGGAGAACAAGCTGGTTCTGGTCACCTTCACCGGATACGCTTGCACCAACTGTCACTGGATGAAGGCCAATATGTTCTCGCGACCCGAGATCGCGTCAGTGGTCAAGGACATGATTCTGGTAGAGCTTTATACCGACGGGACCGATGACCTGTCGCGCCAGAATCAGGAACTGCAGGATAAGACCTTCAACACCGTCGCGATTCCCTACTATGCGCTGATAAATGGGGAAGGAAAGGTGGTTGCCTCATTCCCGGGATTGACCCGCAACGCGGGCGAATTCTTAGCTTTTCTGAACACGCGCCCCGGGTAGGAAAGGCCGCCCTTTTGTAGCCTGCGCGGAGCCGGCACAGATCTCATTGCATCTCTTCAGCGCTCCCACCCGCGATTTGCGACATTCCACTTTCTTTTAGTCGCGAAACATGCTACGGTTAATCTTCAAAATATATAACTGGGAGTAGACCCAGCAGGGTCGACTTCTAAACACGCTTGCAGTGTAGCAAGCAGCGCCCATCGTAGTGATTCACCCCGAGCGTCGCCCCGGGCCCTCGAGTGTGAATAGAGGGGGAGGCATGACCAAGTTCGGGCCGCAGTTATTAAATGGCAACTCCGTTGAAAACGACCATCGGTATAAGTTGCTCGTTAATGGCGCGATCGACTACGCGATCTTCATGCTCGATGTAAACGGCTGCGTCGTTAGTTGGACACTTGGCGCTGAGAAGATAACCGGTTACCGCGAATCTGAGATTGTTAACAAATCTTATACGCTCTTATTTACGGCTGCTGATCGGGCCGCGGGGGTTCCCGAGCAGGAACTTTGGGACGCTCAACGGACGGGACGCGCGGGAGATACCCGCTGGCTGGTCGGCAAAGACGGACGCCTGGTTTGGGCCGAAGGAGTTCTCACGGAGATGCGGGACGCGCACGGCGTCCTGATCGGCTTCTCCAAGATCTGCCGCGATGTTACTGAGCAGAAGAGGACGCTGGAGTCGCTCGCGGCTCACGATCAACGGCTACAGGCTGCGCTGAAGGAGAAGGAATTGATGATGCGAGAAATCCATCACCGCGTCAAGAACAATCTTCAGGTGGTGGCCAGCCTTCTCTCAATTCAGTCTCGTCGGGCTACGGACCCCGATGTGTGTACCTTCCTCAACGAAGTGTACGGCCGCATTTGGGCGATCGCCGACATACACGAAAAGTTGTACAACTACGAGAACCTGGCGGGTATTCCGTTCGGCGTTTATCTGGAGCGCCTCGCGCGAGATCTGCAAGGTGTATATGCTGTCCATCCGCATCAGATACAGCTGCACGTCGAATCGGACGAGGTGTTTCTAGGGATCAATCAGGCGTTTCCGCTGGGTCTGATTCTGAATGAGCTGGTGTGCAATGCATTCAAGCATGCATTTCCCCACGGCCGGCGCGGACACATCGAGGTGTCATTGCGTGCCGGGCCGCAGCAGCCATTAGCTGGACACGCGGGGAGCGTGAGCTGCTGCGAGCTGGTAGTGGCGGATAACGGGATCGGACTCGACGCAGACTTCTGTGAAACTGACTCCATTGGTGCGCAGCTGATAGTACTGCTGGTCGACCAGTTGCACGGAACACTCACCGTCGACGGGCACGCCGGCGCTGCGTTTGCGATTCGCTTTCCTGTGCCCGCTTTACGAAAAAACATCCATTCGGCGAACGGAATCGCAGTGGCGCAGGCGGCACACTTGGCCGGACAGTCGCTCGCAACGCCGGCTGAGGCCGGCCGCACAGTTGAACAGACGCCGCGCGCCCTATGCTTCGGCTAAGAATCGGCGCAATAGCTCGCGCTGCTCAGCGCCCTGCAGACAGCTTACTCTTTGCGGTGGATGGCTGATAGGAGCCTGCCTGCGTCCGAAACGCCACATTTAATCGGTTCCAGCCATTGATGGCCACGATTGCGAGGGTCAACTTCGCAAGGTCGCTTTCGCTGAATTGCTCGTGCACTCTTCGATATACCTCGTCCGGAACGAAGCTTTCCGTCAGCAGTGTCACGGCTTCCGTCCACTCCAAGGCCGCTCGCTCCAGCTTTGAGAAAGCCTCCCACTCGCGCCACGCACTGAGCATGTAGAGCTTTTGCTCAGACTCACCCGCAGCGCGCAGGTCTTTCCAATGCATGTCAATGCAGTACGCACACTGGTTTATTTGTGATGCCCTGAGGTAAATCAGGTCGAGCAACCGGTGCTCTAGGCCGCAGTTGTTCAAATAGTGGTGCACGCCGAGCATGATCTTATACACCTCAGGCGCAGATTCTTTATAACTAAGTCGTTGTTCCATTTCTCTCCTTTTAAAGCACACGCGTGTTTACAAACCATTCCGAAATCCGTAACGCCAGGACTGCCACTTCGGCGTCCAATTCAGGGTAGATTTGATCTTCTCGTTGGAGGCGCCGCGGATATCATTCATCATGAGCACTCCGTGTTGTCCGATTGCGAGCCGTCCCAACCAGCGCGGCACGCGCATCGGTCGTGGCGCGCCGACGTCACGAGCCAGTTCTGGCAGCCACTCGCGAACTGGCGCAGGCTCGCTATCCACCGTATTGAAGACGCCGGCCACATCGGATTCGATGGCAGCCAATGTAGCGCTGGCGGCATCGTCAATGTGAAGAAACGACCACACACCCGTCCCGGCTCCGACGATAGGAACTCGCCGCTTCCGCAGGAGCTGCACCATCGGGCCAGAAGCGCTGATATAGGTATCAGGCCCATACAGCGAACCGTATCTTAATACCACGCCGCGACAAGACCCGGCATTCGTCACGGCGCTCTCAAGATGTTCGATCGCGGCGAGAGTCGCCCGCATAGCGTGCGGCGGATCTGGATCTAATGGAGAGTCCTCCGCTTTCACCAGACTGCCGGTCCGGGCGTACGGCCATCCCGCGAAGCTTTGGGCAACGAAGTGGCGAACATTGCATTCCGCGGCCGCGGCAAGCAGTGTGTCTGTTCCTTCGGTTCTCAACGTGTTTGTCGCCGCGAACGCTTGTTCGAACTTCCGGAGATCAAATTTCTTAGGAATGGCACTGAGTTCGTGAACGATGACGTCCGGCGAGCAGTTGTGAACGGCGTTTATGACCGCCTTGCGATCCACCAATCGTATGCAAAAGATTCTTGAAGACCTTCAAATATCCGTACGACCTCTCGCTCAGGATCAGAGTAACCCAGAATGATTTTCGAGGGAGAACCCAGAAACTTTGTTGAACGAGATTGAGAGACAGCTCGCCCGTCTTGCCGAGAAGCTCCAGATGGACGTCTTTGGGCCGGCGACCGCGAAGCCTTTGCTGACTTCGGCGATAACGGCATTGCCGACGGCTGGACAGCCCTCGCCACAGGTTCAAGCCTCCCAGCCTATCGTTCTGAGCGGTATTGAGTTGCTCGATCCAGAATTGAACTCCCCATGTTTGGATCTGTTCAACACGTTGGTGCAAGGGAGTCAGGCGGATCGGTTCGACGCCGTTGTCATGGAAGCGACGAAGATATTGGAGCATCGGCTGCGCCAAGCGGCCAATCTAGATTCAGGCTATGACGGTATAAAGTTGGTCGCGGCCGCCCTTTCTGGATCGAACCCGCCGATTAGATTGAGTTCGCATCAGGGCGAACAGGACGCGGGCCACATGTTGTTTTGGGGGTGCATTCGGCTTCGTGAGAAATCCCTTTCATCAGCGCCTGATCGGAACTGGCACAACAGCGTGTTCTTCAGATTTTGGGTATGGTGGACTACCTATTGCATTTGGTGGAGGGTGCGCAGATCGCGTGCCAGCCTCCAGCAGCAACAAGCTGAACCGATGGCCGGCGCGTTCATGCCCCATACGCCCTTTCAGCGGGATGCCTGCGGCCGCGTCACTGAGTCCATTCGAAGAACCCCCCTGGCGGGAAATCACTACGTTGCGAATTTGTAGCTTCACGCCCAGGCCATCTGACCGCAAGCCCGGCTTCTAACCGGCGACGGGGAGAATTCGACACCGTGGACGGGCCGCCGAGAGGCACACCCTGTTAACCAAACGAGGGTGCTAACCGGAGAAAGAGAGAGTTCGAGGCCATCCGCGTCGGGTTTCAAGAGGAACCGCCACGGTTCCGCACGCAGCCCGAGCGATCAGTCTCGAAACGGAGAGTGGCGCACGACGGGTGGATGTGGCCAACTATGCGCGGAACTGGGGGAAAAGGGAGATGCGAACGGACGCACGAAGGGCGGCGTCCTGCAAACCAATGGGAGGAAAAGAATCAGGCGAAAACAATTTGGCTCAATTTGCCCCTGACATCTGCGACACCTCTGGTTAGCAGCTTCATCGGCTAAGTCCTTGAAAAGACAGCGCGCGGCTTTCGTCTTCTGACGTCTTCTGTTAATCTCGACGGAGATGAAGCTGCCTGGCGGTGACAACGCGATCGTGGATATAGTGAAACTCCGCGACTATCGACTTGATCCGCAGCATCCTCGCGGCCGGCATAAAGCCAGAGTCTTTGCGGCGACTCTGGGGCTGGGCGCAAACCGACGCCGAGTTTTCTTCGGCAAGCGCTGCTTCGGGCGGCGCGCGAGGCCGATGCGCTGGTTGGCGAGTCTGACGAATATGGCGATGGCTTCACCGTGGACTTCGAGCTGAATCGAGGGAATCGGCGGGCCGTCGTCCGCAGCGCCTGGATTGTACTTCGGAACGAGACAGCGCCGAGGCTGACGAGTTGTTTTGTGTTATGAGGATTGAGGTATTCGATGCGCGAACTCGAACTACTCTCGGTGGTGGCTCTGCTGGAAGACAGCACGGACCATAAGCTTCTCCGTGGCCAGGTCGGTACCATTGTCGAACGACTTGCCTCCGGTGTGTACGAAGTCGAGTTCAGCGATGACGAGGGCCGGACTTACGCCTCCATGTCGCTGCGTGCTGACCAGTTGCTTCAGCTTCATCAGGAGCCGAGTCATCAGGCGGCCTAATCAATTCGATCCGTACCTTTCCTGAAGCCGCGTCGAAGAGAATCTTACACGCCCGCTCCCTTACGCAATTCTGCTGGATCATTGACCCGGAGAAGAAACAGTGTTGGGAGTACGACACGGGAGATCGCCCTCATCAGGTGGCGCCAGGCGGTGAAGTTAAGGCTGGTGAGATTAGTTTGCGTGTGGACGACCTGTTCGCAGACTTTTAAGCGTCTACGCTTGGCATTTGCTGTTTGAGGATCAGCCAACCAAGCGTAACGGCTCAGTCGACAGGCTTCGGCTCCGGCGCGATACCGGCCAGCGATTTCGCCAACTCCTTCTTCTCCTCGAGCTTCATCTGCCGCGCGATCTGAATACGCTGCGCCTGCGGACTGCCGGCGCCGTGCATCGACTCCGTCAAGTATCCGACGGCATTGCGCCCCAGCGTCATATTCTCGATCAGCCGTAACACTCGCGCGCGATCCTCGACACTCACTCCTTCCCGACCCTGCAAATACTTCCGCAAGAGGGGACCGGTTTCGGGATTGTCAAAATCCTTCTCGGAGGGTAGCGTCGCCACCAGACCACCCGCCAGATCCTGCGCCAGTCTTGCCAACTCGTAAGGGAATCGGGTGACGTTGTGCTTGCACACATTGGCCAGCAAATCGTCGGGTTCGTAGTTTCCGGCCGGCCGCGGTTGAGACTCGTGCGAAGCCGCAATGCCCGCGCCGTAGATGGTCTCGTTGAGATGAGCCATCTCCACCAGCTTGTCCCGGACATGTGATGCTGACGCCACCCCGTTATAATCGGCGATCAGCGCGGCGGCTCCGATCAGTACGTCGCCCAGTCCCGTCTTGCACACATAGGACCGGCGGTGATAAGCGGTGAAGCGCTCCACCAGCATCGCCGCGAACTCCGTCTCACCGTCCATGAAGATCAGCTCGTTCGGCACGAATACATCATCGATCAGAATCATCGCTTCCTGACCGGAAAATTGGGCATTGCCCTGATCGATGCTCGCCGCCCTCCATAGCCCGGGTATCGCAAGATTGGCGGCCGTAGATATAGGTCAGGCCCGGATGGTCCACAGGGATGGCGGCAATAATCGCGTAATCTTTGTCGACGGGCCGCAACCGCATGGTGGGCATCACTACGATCCAGTGCGAATTCAGGCAGCCGGTCTGATGCATCTTCGCGCCCCGCAGCACGACGCCATCTGTGCGGCGCTCAACGATGTGCAGGAACAAATCGGGATCCGATTGGTCGGCCGGACCCTTGCTGCGATCGCCCTTCGGGTCGGTCATGGCGCCGCCGATCACACAGTTCCGCTCCTGAACCTGGATGACGAAATCTTTGAAGCGCCGGTGGTACTCCGTCCTGTGAGTCTGGTCCATCTCGTACGTAACGGAAAACAACGAATTGATCGCGTCCATGCCGACACAGCGCTGGAAGCAGGTGCCGGTCAGTTGTCCCAGCCGCCGTTGCATGCGATTCTGCGCCACAACGTCTTCAACATTCTCCGTGACGTGCAGAAACCGGTTCACGCGCCGATTCGAAAGACTTGACCAGGCGCTGGCCAATTCGGGATTCTCGACGGCCAAGTCGTAGGTACGCGCAACCGCATTGATCGACGGACGGATCACGGGGTGATCCACCGGTTCGGGGACGCGTTCGCCCATGAAGTATACGCGGAGGTTGCGAGCGCGGAGGCTGTCGATGTAGTCGGCGCCGGTTATGATCGGCTCGGTTTTCGATGCGACGGAAGCTGGCACGGCAGTTTTCCCTCCATCCGGGGCTTATTCGCGCAGTGTAGCAGACTTGGTCTGATCCAGCGGTGCCCTGCCAGGGGTGATTGCGAACGTAGAAATTGGGATTGAGCGCAAGCGCCTTCGCCAAATTCGGGCGTACGTTCCAGTAAGGCCCGTTGCCGGGTAGCATTTCTCGTATCGCCCGTTTTTCTCAAAAGGAATGGTGCTTTCAAACCCGATCAAAAGCGTGGTCCCAAGTCCCGTGCACCAAACAGTGGTTACGGTCAGGAGCACCATCCGGACGGATTCCGATTAGAAGAGTACCTTTTCTTGGTGGCTTGGCCGGTTGTCTGAGCGAAAGGAATAGCAGTGTCCAAGAAAACACGCCAGCAAGAGATTCGCGGCATCGGAGGCCCAGCACCAGCCAAAAGTAAGCGGAACAAACAACCTAACCGGTCGGGCCAACCGGATCGTACGGTGTTTGAGCCGAATGCGGCTGGCATCGACATCGGGGCCAGGGAGATCTACGTGGCCGTGCCGCCGGAGCGGGATGAGCATCCCGTCCGGAAGTGCGAAACATTCACTGAAGATCTGCACCAAATGGCCGAGTGGCTGGTGCGTTGCGGCATTACCACGGCGGCCATGGAATCCACGGCGTGTACTGGATTCCGGTGTAAGACGTGCTGGAGCAAAACGGTATCCAGCCATGTCTGGTGAATCCGCGAAAGATGAAGAACGTGCCGGGAAAACGCACTGATTTTCATGAGTGCCAGTGGATCCAGCATCTGCATTCCTTGGGCCTGTTACATTCGGCGTTCCGGCCGGATGGCGCGGTGTGCGCAGTACGGTCGCTGATGCGGCATCGCAACGCTCTGGTCATGATGGCGAGCGAGCACATCCAGCATATGCAAAAAGCGCTGACCCAGATGAACGTGCAGTTCCAACACGTCATCAACGACATCACAGGCTTGACAGGGTTGGCGATCTTGGATGCCATCCTGGCAGGTGAGCGGGATGCGGCGGTGTTGGCCGAGTTGCGGGATCCACGCATTCAGGCCGATGAAGATACGATTCGGAAATCGCTGGAGGGAAACTGGCGGGCCGAACATATCCTGGCCTTAAACAAAGGTTGTGGCTCTATCGAAGCCATCGTGACTTGATCAACGAGTGCGACCAGGAAATCGAAAAGCTGGTTGCGGCCTTCGAGCCAAGAGTGGATACCGATAAAAAGCCGATACCCGAAGATCGCAAGCAGAAGCAGCGAAAACGCAAGAAGAAGAGCGGGCATCCGGATTTCAACATACGCGCCGAGGCGTACAAGCTGTTCGGCGTGGATCTCACCCAGATTCCCGGGCTGATGACGTTAGTCTTCATGCTGTTCAGCGAAGTGGGACGAGACATGTCTCGATGGCCTAGCGCCGCACATTTCGTCTCCTGGCTTGGACTGTGCCCCGACAACGACATCAGCGGAGGAAAGGTGTTGTGGCGCGGTGCCCGCCGGACCAAGAACCGCGCCGGGACTCTGTTCCGATTGGCGGCGCACTCCTTGCATCGCGATCAGACGCCGATGGGCGACTATCTGCGCCGCATGAAAGCCAAACTGGGCCCGGCCGCAGCCACGACCGCAACCGCGCATAAGATCGCCATCATCTTCTACACGTGGTGAAGAAGTCGTAGTAGAGCCTCGATTGTACGAGATCAGATGCGCAGCACTCTGCCAATTCCTCGGCGTGCGCAGTGGTGGTAGCCGGGGAAGGTCTTCAAAGCCAGCCGGTAAGCAGACTCCACGCGCGGAAGTAGTACTTCCCTTGCTGCGCGCCGCGACCGCATGCCCCATCCAGTCTCGCGAGATTATCCTCGTGTAAGCCTCACCTGCACGCTGGTACTGCCCGAGCTCCATATACGTATCGCCCAGCCGGCCTAGAGTTGCGGGGTCGCTCGGGCTCTTCACCAGCCTCGTTGCCGCGTAGTCAGCCACCTTGGGGAAAGTGATGGAGGTTCATCTCAATCTCGTTCCGAAGGCGTTGAGCTTGATCGAAACGGGGTTTGGCCGCGAGCACGTTTTCTACGAGTTTGGATGCCCGGTTTAAATAGCCGGCGTCGCCCGTTTCGCCAACCTTTCTGCATGAACGCCTTCGCCAGCGACACCTTCAGAACGCCGTCATTGGCGTTGGCCTTCAGGCTTTTCTCGAGCAGCGCGATGCGGTCGTCGGTCTTGAGGGATTCCGCTTGGGAGAGCAATTGGCGCTTGGCCAGATCAGCGGACCGCGAACCCGTGGCCGCCGCAAACCCCGGCGAACGTGCGAGCACAACGAGAGCCGCTAGCGTCTTCTTGACAGCCTACGTTTGACAGCCTAGGTTACGAAAGCGGGGATGGTTTTTGGATTTCCAGCGTAGAACACCCGCGGTCCGAATCGGTTGTTGTGTAGCATTACTTTTGATGTTGCGCACTATCCTATTCTTAGCGTTCACGGTGCTGGGGTTGGGGCAGCGCCCGTTAGCCGTCGTCGCCGGCGAAAACATGCGCGGCGCGGCGGTTCGCAATAACAGTCTGTACACCTGGGGCGAGTCGCTTCTACAGTGGAATTTACCCGGCGGTGCCCGCCATTTCTTGAGTGCGTCGAAGAACGGCGGCTTCGGCGAAGGTGGATGCGTGGACGGCAATGGTGCGGTGTTCCTGCAGGACGGACCCGTCGCAGGCCCGCTGATTGCCGTCGCCCAGAATGGCTCGCGGACCCAGTTGGACCGGCGCGTGGAGATGCACGACTGTATCGCGACCGAACTCCTGGGCCACCGCGGCGTCCTCATCACAGACCATTACGGCCAGGTGCGGTTCTACGAGGCGCAGGGCGTGTATCAGGAGGTGTATTCGTTCTACACTCCGTCGCGGCAAGCCGGCCTGCTGCTGTCCGATATCGACGGGGACGGGCTCAAGGATATTCTGTGCGGGAATTATTGGATCCGAAGTCCGAAGGAGTTCAATTTGCCATGGCGTCTTTTCGCAATCAACACGCGTCACCAAAACCTCGAGTCCGCCACGATGCGGCTGGTACTGCAGCGGAACCAGGTGCTTGCCGCGCAAGGGCATACGAGCGACGGACTGCTGCTGCGCTACACGCCGCCTTCGGACCCCACGCAATTATGGAAAGAAGAAGTGGTGGCCTCGGGCTTGCACTTTGCACACGCGTTGGTGCTCAGCCCATTCGGCATTGTCGCGGGAGAAAACAGTGGCGCCGGGTCCCGGCTGATGCTGCTTCGGGATGATGGGCGCCTGGAACAGATCGGCATTACGAATGGCATCCACACGGCGTTCGCCATCGGCGATCGCATTCTCACCGTTGGATCCGAATCCGTTCGGTGGTTTAACGGCGCAGGTACGCGTCGTCTCCGCTGATCCAATCCTGCCGCGGAGGCGAAAACAGATCGGTTGCCACCGAATCTTCCAAGGCTTCGGCGCTATGTGGCACGTGGGCCGGAATCCGTAGCGTCTCTCCGGCCCTCACCACCACCTCTTGGTTTCCGAAAACGAATCGCAATGTCCCTTCTTCCATCATCGAGATCTGCTCATTGGGATGACTGTGTTCGGGCACCACGCACCCTTTTTTCAGGAACACTTTGGCCACCGTCATGGTGTCCGAATGAATCACTTGACGGGCGAAGAGCGGGTTCAATTGTTCTTTTTCGATCGCATTCCAAACGTAGCGCTGCATGGGAGGGATTCTAACACGCGTGGCGTCAGTTGATACGCGTAGCCGTCGCCTCTATCTCGAACTTTCGCTGGGTAGCTGGGTCGTCAATGGTCGCGATCACCGCACTCTTGCCGGGGTCCAGCACCGTGTTCAGGCTCATGTGGACGGACGCCACAGTGGGGTTCGGCACGGATCCGGGTACATTCTTGTCCGCGGATACCAGCGTACTGACTCCAAACTCCGCAGCCATGGTCAGCCTGGTATTTACCTCATGCAACCGGCAGTCGATGTCGACTCCCGCATCGAAGTACTGAAGCTGTGTATTGGCGAAAGCGGCGCCGCCGCCCTGTGCGAGTTGCGTTGATCCTGTCGCGTACGGCACCTTGTGGTTGATGTGAATCGAGTTTTTGCCGTCCGCGTCCACCAGCATAGTGAAGCGGCGGCCGGCTTTGGCGCCGGCGGGATTGCCATCACGGATGATGAAGTCCACGCGGTATGTGGAGCGGTTCCTGTCCTGCGAAAACGCGGGCGCCCCGATTGCCAAAAAACCCACGAGCACTGCCATCTGGGCTGTGCGCATCGGATGATCCCTCCCCTGTTGTGCTTGACGTTGCGCGTGCCCTGGGCGTGGCAACAGTTTCAGTGGAGGCGTTGTAATCGATTCGCCGCGGCATTCAGGGTCTTCTCGCTCTTGCAGAAGCAGAACCGTACGATTTGCTTACCTCGATCGGGATTGCCGAAGAAGCTGGAGCCCGGCACCGCCGCGATCCCGATCTCCTCAATCAAGTGTTTGACAAACCCAACGTCATCGTCGAAGCCGAATTCCGAAATATCGCAGAGCACGTAGTAAGCTCCTCGGGGCGTGTAAGGCCGAAACCCGGACGCTCGCAGTGCTTGTAGGATGAAATCTCTACGCGCCGCGTATTCAACAGCGAGATTGCAGTAGTACTCATCCGGTAATTCCAGCGCCGCCTTTCCGGCCTGCTGTAACGGGGAGGCCGCGCCCACGGTGAGGAAATCGTGAACCTTGCGGATCGAATCCGTGAGTCCCGGCGCGGCGGCTACCCATCCCACACGCCAACCCGTTACGGCCCATGTCTTGCTCATGCTGTTCACGAGAATCGTCCGTTCCCGCATGCCCGGCAGCGTTGCCATAGGGTGGTGCGATTCGCCGTCATAGAGGATATGCTCGTAGATCTCGTCCGTCACCACCAGTGCGTCGAATTCTTGCGCGAGCTCCGCGATGGCAGTCAACTCTGCGCGGCTGAAGACACGGCCTGTGGGGTTGTTCGGACTGTTCACGATGACGGCCTTCGTTCGCTTCGAGAAGGCGCGGCGAAGTTCTTCGACATCGAAGGTCCACTCCGGGGCATACAGTGGAACCAGGCGGGTTTCGGCACCGCACAGCAGCGCATCCGGCCGGTAGTTCTCGTAAAATGGCTCGAAGACGATGATCTCATCGCCGGGATTGGTCACCGCGAGCAACGACGAAATCATCCCTTCAGTCGCTCCGCAACAGACGGTGATCTCCCGCTCCGGATCGTAATCCAGTCCGTAGCAACGCTGGTACTTCCGGGCAATCGCGTCTCGAAATGGCTTTGCGCCCCAGGTGATCGCGTACTGGTTAACGTCGTTCAGGATGGCATCGCAAGCCGCTCGCTTGACGATTTCCGGAGCGGGGAAGTCCGGAAAGCCTTGGGCCAGATTGATGGCTCCGTGGCGAACGGACAAACGCGTCATCTCGCGGATCACGGATTCGGTGAATCGTGAAATCCTCTCGCTGCGAAACCGGTGCATCAGATCATCTTCGCAAACACCGGTCACCAGCGTAGGCCTGGGGCGGGCACGAACGGAGGGGAGGGGAAGTGGGGCGGTTAGAGGGATTCGAACCCTCGACGTCCAGAACCACAATCTGGCGCTCTACCAGCTGAGCTATAACCGCCGTGACGTACTGAGTTCATCATACCAAAGCCGCCTCATAGGGTCGTCCTGCAACGCAGAACGGTTTTCGCGCCAACCCGGATCAACTCATAAGCTTCCGTCATTTCACATTTTCCACTCGCCGCCCATGCGATGGCAATCGATCACCAGAGACCTGCCCATACGAATCGCCCGGCGGCGGTCCGCACGCCGGCGTAGCAGTTGGTGCAGGGCACGACGATTCAGCAGAGCCCACAAACCCAAAATGAGAATAGCGGTCCAAATGAATACTTGCATAGTGGAAAACTGCCTGATTATGCTATCCCTCTGGCGGTTCGACCATGGGACTTTGGTACGAAACCGTACTCGTGAGACCGCTGGCCTGGCGAGGATTGCGGCGGACGCTGGAACCCCGGTCCTCAGAGCACCTCGGGGCCTCCTCCGAAAGAGGCCGGAGTGAGACGCCCGCCTGCTGAGTGGATCGTTCGGTCGAAGGTGTTGTTGCTCAGAAAAACCCTATCTGGACAGCGTGACCTGGTTTCGTAACCATTTACAAGTGGCGTGAACAAGCGGTTTCAATGAGTTGGCCGCCACTGACTTCGGGGATTGCGGCCGGACTGAATCTCAGGGCAACGAAGCGCCGATTGCAGCGAAGGCGGCCCAGGTACGAGCCCGTCGACCGCGAGACGGCCTCGGGCGGACGGTGGACCTATCCAACTCTTCTCGATCGATTACGGAAGGATGCCTGGCTCACCGCACGGCGTGGAAAACACTCCGCAGTGTTGCGGTTGTGCTCGGGAGCCCGCTCAAAACCGCGAATGCAAAATGGCGCAGAATGCACAGGTAGCCGGAAATAAAACTGGACGATGAAATATGTCTCCACTTTCTCTCCGAATATCAGTACAATTTGAGACGAATAATATTCTGGAGATACTAGTCCGGCATGGATCTTCTGATTATCGGCGGGATCTTGATTGCAGCCTATGTCGGTCTCGGCGCTGTCCAGTTTCGGCATCTCCGCAGATAATGGGGTCCGATTAGAGCGTCCGTAGTCACGCCTTTAATCGCATCTCGCAAAGACGGAGGGAGGAAGACAGACTATGTACACGAGAGTTTTGACACTATTTGTACGTTGGGTAATGCGAGAGCGGGCGATCCGGAAATTACAATCGCGTACCCGGTTTAGGTGAGCGCTCTCGTCGATTGACACCGCGGGATCGGCGTTCGAATTCCGCCAAGCCAACTCCGCTACGCATTGCACTCCTGGAAATCCGCGCCGGCTCCGGCCAGCCCGCTTATGCCCGCACGTTCGCACCGCCCCGCACGACTAACCTGTTTGCCTGTTTAAAGGTCTCCCAACTTCCGGTTAAGCACTAATTCAACAGCGCATGCCCGCATTGTGGCCTCCCACTTGCACCTTCACAGTCGATGCGCTTCAAAGTGTTCCATGCCGATACATTGCACGTACGCAACACGGCGATATTGTCCTCGAACGTTCCAAATCGGAACACCAATATGGCACTCACTTGTCCGGGGTACCGGGCGTGATCGGCTGGGAAGATCGCGACGATGCGGGGCGGACGGCTCTCTTGCGCCACGTGGCCACCGGTCAAGTGCGCATAGCCCGGCCGGCATGGAGCGAGTTGGTGCTCGGGGGCTTGGCCGTAGCTTCAGTCGCCTACCACTGGACGCCGCTGGTTCATAGCGTTTTCAACTGGCTCTAGCCAGGAGATGATTAGTCGCTGGACAACGTGCCGAAGAGGGCAACCGGGGCCGGCCAGCCCGGCGTTGACAATGGCTGCTGCGTCGGACCAGGCTTTGCTAAACTCGGCACGCGGGGTAAATATGAGTCAGCCAGCTCAGGTACGTTCCGGACTTCCTGTGTTTCAGACCATGGAAGAGGAGCGCACTTATCGGAAGCAGCGCCTCGCCGCCGGGTTCCGGCTATTCGCGCGATTTGGATTCGATGAAGGCGTAGCGGGACACATCACCGCACGTGATCCGGAACGTGAGGATCATTTCTGGGTGAACCCGTTTGGAATGCATTTCGCCCATGTTCGGGCTTCGGACCTGGTTCTGGTGAACGGCAACGGCGATGTCGTGCAGGGGACATCTCCAGTCAATCGCGCCGCTTTCGCGATTCACTCGCGGGTGCATGCGGCCCGGCCTGACGTCGTCGCGGCTGCGCACGCTCACTCCATGTACGGCAAGGCATGGGCGGCGCTGGGACGGTTACTGGATCCCATCACCCAGGACTCCTGCGCTTTCTTTGAAGACCACGGTCTGTTCGATGACTACACCGGAGTTGTTTTAGCGACAGATGAAGGCGATCGAATCGCCAAGGCGCTGGGCCATCGAAAAGCAGTCATCCTGCGGAATCACGGCCTGCTAACAACGGGTCACACCGTGGACGAGGCCGTGTGGTGGTTCATCACCATGGACCGCAGTTGTCAGGCGCAGTTGCTGGCGGAAGCGGCGGGTAAGCCCATCCCCATTAAGCGCGACAACGCTTTGTTGACTCGCGGTCAAGTCGGTACGCACGAGGGCGGATGGCTCCAGTTTCAGCCGCTGTGGAACTGGATCACGCGCATGGAGCCCGATCTGCTGGACTAAACCCTCTATGCTCACGATCCGCGACGCGCAGGTGGACGATGCCGCCGTGCTGCTCGACATGCTGCATGCGTCGGCGCGTGATCAGGGCTTCCCCGGTAACGTGGTGGTGACCGCGGACGATCTCCGCGCGCGATGGGTTCGGGCCGAATCCGCGGTTCCGCGCAGTGCTTGCCGAACTCGACGGAGCGCCGGCGGGAATGGCGCTGTTCTATATCAATTACTCCACTTGGGGAAGTCGGCTCGGCCTGTACCTCGAGGATCTTTATGTCCGCCCTGAGCATCGCGGCAGAGGGGTTGCGCGAGCCACGCTCGAGCGGCTCGCCGCGGTCGCTGTTGCCGAAGGCTGCGGACGCTTTCAATGGACCGTTCATCGCGAAAATCAGCGCGCCATCCGGCTCTATGAGTCCTTTGGCGCGAAGGCACTCTCCGATTGGATGATCATGAGTGTGAGCAGGTCGGTCCTGGACGAGATTGCGAAGCACCCGGCCGGGATTCGGGCTGGAGCCGTCGATACCAAAAGCATACCGCGATAGACAGTGGACCGGTTCATTTGCTATCCTCTTCGATAGCGTTCCCAGGAACGTTCACTCTCAAGCCCTTTTCTCGACCAAGAATGCGTTCAGAGAGTGTGTGTCGCGATCAAAATCGATCGCGGCTCAATGGGAGGCTCGCCTGATGCGGGCCGTTCGCACCAGTGAGGTATTGATGGCTCAAAAACCCGGAAAGAAATTCCAAGCTGCCTCCGCGCAGGTTGAAGAGCGGCCCTACTCGCTCGAAGAAGCTGTTCCTCTCATCCAGAAAATCAAGTTCACCAAGTTCGACGAGACCGTAGAAGTGCACATGCGGCTCGGGGTCGATCCGAAGCACGCCGACCAGATGGTTCGTGGGACCATCGTGCTCCCGAACGGTCTGGGCAAATCCAAGAAGGTTTTGGTCATCGCTTCCGGCGATAAGCTGCGCGAGGCCGAAGCTGCCGGCGCCGATATCGTTGGCGGCGAAGACATCGTGCAGCGGATTCAGACCGAGAACTGGACCGACTTTGACGCGGTCATCGCTACCCCGGACATGATGCGGTCGGTGGGACGCCTGGGCAAGGTGCTGGGGCCTCGCGGTCTCATGCCGAATCCGAAAACGGGCACCGTGACCCAGGACGTGACCACTGCCATCCGCGAGATCAAGGCCGGTAAGGTCGAGTTCCGCGTGGACAAGACGGGCGTCATACACGCCCCGGTAGGCAAGGTCAGCTTCGAAACCGGCAAGCTTCTCGAGAATGCGAGCACGTTGATTCAAGCTGTGATCCGCGCAAAGCCGTCCGCGGCTAAGGGCAAGTACGTCCAAACCGTGACCGTCTGCTCCACCATGGGGCCGGGCGTCAAGCTGGATGTCACGTCTTTCAACGCGAAGGTCGCATAGATTCGTTACCAGCCGGAGAACAATTCATGAAGGACAGAGAGCAAAAGAAGAAGGATCTCGAAGAGCTGCACTCCGACCTGGAGAAGGCCAAGCACGTTTTCCTGACGGGCTACGAGAAGATGACCGTGCAGCAGGATTTTGACCTGCGCAAGGCCATCCGCGGAGCTGGCGGCGACTACAAAGTCATCAAGAACAACATCGCGGAAAAAGCGGCAGAAGGCACGCCCGCAAGCGAGTTGATGCGGAATCTGGCGGGAATGACCTCCATGGCCTACACTTCCGGAGATCCGGTTGCGCTGGCCAAGGCGCTTACGGTGTACGCCAAGGCCGTTCCGGCATTCACGTTCAAGGCCGGCATGGTGGAAGGCCGGGTCATCGACATCAAGCAGGTGCAGGATCTGGCGAGCATGCCCTCCCGCGAGCAGGTGCTGGCGAAGGTGTTGTTCCTCATCAATGCTTCGGCCCAGCGTTTGGTTACGGCCATCAGCGGCGTCGGGCGCAACCTGGCCATCGTCGTCGATCAGGCGGCCAAGGAAAACAAGTTCAAAGCCGAGTAGCAGTACCGGCAAGAGTTTCGAAAAACGGAGTTAAAGGATAAGACATGGCGGACATTAACGCAATTGCGGATCAGATTCAGGGGCTGACGTTGCTCGAAGCGGCGAGCCTGGTTAAGATGCTCGAAGAGCGCTTGGGCGTGTCGGCGGCGGCGGCTTCGGTTGCGGCGGCTCCGGCGGCTGGCGGCGCAGCGGCGGCTGCGCCGGTGGAAGAGAAGACCGAATTCACGGTCGTCCTCAACGCAGCGGGCGCCAACAAGATCAACGTGATCAAGGCCGTTCGCGAAGTAACCAGCCTGGGCCTGAAAGAAGCCAAGGATCTGGTAGACGGCGCGCCGAAGCCGATCAAGGAAGGCGTTAATAAGGAAGAAGCGGAGGCCATCCGGAAGAAGTTTACGGATGCCGGAGCAACCGTCGAAGTAAAGTAAGTGCTTGGCGCCGGACTCTGGCTGCTCCGCCTGAGTCCGGCTCCTCGAATGGGCTCCGATCGCATCTTCGCGGATGACGAGGCGTCGGCACCAATTCAGTTGACCAAGCTGGTGATCTGAAGCCGTTGATCTATCTTCCCCAACAGTTCTCTTCGATGCGTTCCAGTCGATCTGCGCAGGATCTCAAAGCCCTAACCTGACGCCTCGGACTCGCGCTCCAGACCTGGATTAGCCGTCCGATAACTTCGTCTGCAGCCCCCAGCCGGTACTCGGGCCCTTTCCCCTGATGGTGTCACACGAGATCGCGAAATTTGTACGGAGTAAACAATATCCTTACGTTCGATCAGCGCCGCACGGTTTAGAACCTTCTGATATCATTCAACACGTTCATAAAATTGATGGGATCCGTACTCGGGGTACTGCTCGCGAATCGCAATCCTCATCAAGAGCGGTAGGGTCGTTCGCGGTTCGCCCTTTCATGTACGGGCGGGCAAGCGTTCCGCTCTACGGTAGTCGGGTAGATCGTCACGTCTGGGATCCGCTGACGGCGAAGTTAACGTTCGACCAGCAGGCCGCTGCCGGCCGCTCCGGCGATGCGATGGGCACTATGTTGATCGGCAGTTCGCCGTCCAGGCAATCAGCGGGGTGTTCGTCATTCCGGTTCGCACTATGATGAACCTGAGTTCGGTTGGAGACGGGTCGTGGGCTCCGACCGGCATCGGGTTCACTGGTCCAGCCCGTTGGACCGCGTCAGGCGGTTAATCTGTTGTTGGTGGCTCCCGGACGTTCCTGGCGGGATTACTCGTCGAATTCACTTGGCGGACTCGGACGCACGCAGCGTCGTAACTGGGATCTGCATGACAGTTTTTGAATCCAGATGGTGCCCGCTTAAAGTATTGCTTTCACCGCGGTACCGTCGTATCATGAGCACATCCACAATTTCGTGCGGATAGGCATTTGACTTGCTCAGTAACCGTCTGCTAATCTGAAGTAGATTTCTGACCGGAGACAGCGCCGGACCTTGCTCCTGTGATTTTCGCACCCTGCGATTTGTTGTGCCCCGCGCTTGCGGGAGCATATAGCTTTGCCATGCGCGTTCTTATATCGCCCGTAGTGTACTCTTGCGGGTGCTCGCGCTCGAATTCATCTGGTAACTCTCCATCGGTCCTAAAGAAGCTGTTTTCGTTGTTTTTACGTGTTGATAGCCGGCCGCGGGCAATTAGCTTCACGCTGCTTCGCGCACCTGATCTCCAGGGCGCTGGGGCGGGATGCTGATTCGTCTGCGGCTTTTTGTCGCCGTTCGATCCTGAGGAGTGGAAATGCAAAATTCGTCTAACGGTGCCACCCGCGAACGAGTTGATTTCTCGAAAATCAAGACCTCGATCCCGATTCCCAACTTGATAGAAGTCCAGAAGAAGTCCTATGAACGCTTCTTGCAAATGGACCTTCTGCCGAGTGAGCGCGAGGACACCGGACTCCAGAGCGTATTCAATTCCGTTTTCCCCATTTCTGATTTCCGCGGCTTGAGTCAGCTCGAGTTCGTGGATTATTCCATCGGCAATTGGGAATGCAAGTGCGGCAACCTGAAAGGCCTGCATCACCTGCGCTCCACCTGCCGTAATCCGAGTTGCGGAGCCACCATTCGTACCGATCCGTTCCATGCCGGCGAAGTTCTCTGCCACCGGTGCGGGACGTTCAACAAGAACATCGTTACCTTCTGTAATCGTTGCGGCGACCCCGTGGATCTGCAGTTGAAATACGGTGTGCCGGAGTGCGAAGAGCGGGGCATGACTTACGCCGCCCCGTTGAAAGTCACCATCCGTTTGACGGTTTTCGACAAGGATCCCGAAACCGGAACCAAGAGCGTACGGGACATCAAGGAACAGGAAGTGTTCTTCGGCGAGATTCCGTTGATGACCGAAAACGGCACATTCATCATCAATGGGACCGAGCGCGTCATCGTCAGCCAGTTGCATCGTTCTCCAGGGGTGTTCTTCGAGAAGGTGCCGGCCCAGGGCTATTATCTCGGCAAGATAATTCCTTATCGGGGCAGTTGGGTCGAATTCGAGTACGACAGCAAGAACCTTCTCTACGTTCGTATCGACCGAAAACGCAAATTTTACGGAACAGTATTTCTGCGCGCGCTCGGGTTCAAGACGCGATTCAGAGATTCTGCGCGCCTTCTACGAGATCAACGAAATCAGCATTGACAAGACCAAGGGCAAGCTGTTCTGGAAGGTCGGCCGGGGTCTGAAGGGCCTGAAGCTGTCCTACGCCATCAACGCCAAGTCCGGCGAGGCGGTGGTGCCCCAGGGCCGCAAGATTACCGAATCGCTGTACAAGGAAATCCTCAAGCAGAAGATCGAGCAGGTCGAAATCGACGTCAACGACATGCAGGGCGCATTCGTCGCCGCCGACGTCATCGACATGGAGACCGGCGAGGTTCTGATCGAAGCCAATCAGGAACTCACGGCGCCCACCGTCAGCAAGCTGCGCGAAGCCGGCATCGACAAGTTCGAAGTTTTCTTCCCGGAGCGTGACGACGCGGGCAACGTCATATCGGTCACCTTAAAGAAGGATCCGGTGAAGACCCAGAACGACGCGCTGCTCGAAATTTACCGCAAGCTGCGTCCCGGCGATCCGCCCACTGTCGACACCGCCACACAATTATTCCAGGGCATGTTCTTCGACCCGCGCAAGTACGACTTCTCGCGCGTGGGCCGCATGAAGTTCAACATCAAGTTGCACGACAAGGCGGATGAGACCTCGCTGGACAAACGCACTCTCGATCAGAAAGACTTCATCGACACCATCAAGTACCTGCTGAAGCTGCGGCGCGGCATCGGATCGGTGGACGACATCGATCATTTGGGCAATCGCCGCGTTCGCGCGGTGGGCGAACTCCTCGAAAACCAGTTCCGCATCGGGCTGGTCCGTATGGAGCGAGCCATCAAAGAGAAGATGTCGGTGTACCAGGAAATGTCGACGGCCATGCCGCACGACCTGGTGAACGCGAAGCCGGTGATGGCCGCTATCCGGGAGTTCTTCGGGTCCAGCCAGCTCTCCCAGTTCATGGATCAGACCAACCCGCTCTCGGAGATTACGCACAAACGGCGTCTCTCCGCACTGGGACCAGGCGGTCTGAGCCGCGAGCGCGCCGGATTCGAAGTCCGCGACGTGCATCCGACGCACTACGGCCGCATCTGCCCCATCGAAACTCCGGAAGGTCCGAACATCGGACTGATCTCGTCACTGTCCTGCTTTGCGCGGATCAACGATTACGGGTTCATCGAAAGCCCCTATCGCCGCGTCCGCGAAGGCGTGGTGATCGAGGAAATCAAGGTCCTGAATCCCGGCGATGCGCACTCGAAGGTGGGTGACATCCTGCTGCTGGGCGACGCGGAGAAGGTCAACGCCGATCTCGCTGCCAAGAAGAAGCAGACCGCCGAAATAGAACCCCACTGCGATTATCTGTCGGCGTGGGAAGAGGACAAGTACATCATCGCCCAGGCGAACATCCCACTCGGTCCGGATGGCACCATCCTCACCGATCTGGTAAACGCCCGTAAGCAGGGCAACTTCGTCCTGGTTCATCGCGACGAAGTCGAGTACATGGATGTCAGCCCGAAACAGCTGGTGTCCGTGGCCGCCAGTCTCATTCCGTTCCTCGAGAACGACGACGCGAACCGCGCGTTGATGGGATCCAACATGCAGCGCCAGGCGGTGCCGCTGCTTCGCGCCGACTCCCCGTATGTGGGCACCGGCATGGAGCGCGTAACTGCTCGCGACTCGGGCGCGGTGGTCATCTGCAAGCGCGCCGGCGTTGTCGATTCGGTGGATTCGGAGCGCATCATCGTTCGCGTCGAAGGCGGCGCGGCGCATGAGGGTCAGATGTCGCGCGAAGTAGGCGCGGATATCTACTCCATGACCAAGTTCAAGCGCTCGAACCAGAACACCTGTATCAATCAGAAGCCGATCGTCGAGGTGGGGCAGCGCGTCAAGAAAGGCGCGGTTCTCGCCGACGGTCCATGTACCGACAAGGGCGAACTGGCCCTGGGACGCAACGTGCTGGTGGCCTTCATGCCCTGGCGCGGTTACAACTTCGAAGACGCCATCGTGGTCAGCGAGAAGCTGGTCAAGGACGACTACTACACCTCGATTCACATCGAAGAGTTCGAGATCGAGGCCCGCGACACCAAACTGGGTCCCGAGGAAATCACGCGCGATATTCCGAATATCGCCGAGAGCTTCCTGCGGAACCTGGACGAAAGCGGCATCATCCGCATCGGCGCGACCGTGAAGCCGGGCGACATTCTGGTGGGCAAGGTGACGCCGAAGGGCGAAACTCAGCTGACGCCGGAAGAGAAGCTGCTGCGCGCGATCTTCGGTGAAAAGGCCGGCGACGTGAAGGATGCGTCGCTGTACTGCCCGCCGGGCATCGAAGGCACCATCGTGGATGCCAAGGTGTTCTCCCGCAAGGGCGCCGAGCTGGACGAGCGGTCCAAGTCGATCCTCGAAACGCAGATGGAGCGTCTGCACCGCAACCTCGAAGACGAGAAGCGCATCCTGAACGACGAGCGCGCCAAGCGCCTCTCCAACCTGTTTGAAGGCAAGCAGCTGCATGGCCGACCTGCACGACGAAAAGACCAATAAGAAGCTGCTCTCGAAGGGCGCCGAACTAACGCGCGACGTGATCGAGAAGCTGCGCGGCCGCGACCTCAAGCGCATGAGAATGTCCAGTAAGGACCTGCGCTTGAACGAGCAGATCGACGAAATCGAGGAGATGACCTCGCGCCAGATCGCCGTGCTCGAGAAGATCACCGAAGAGAAAATCGCGAAGCTGCGCAAGGGCGATGAACTGCCTCCGGGCGTCATCAAACTGGTGAAGATGCTATATCGCGATGAAGCGCAAGCTGAGCGTCGGCGATAAGATGGCCGGCCGCCACGGAAACAAGGGTGTGATCGCGCGGATCGTGCCGGAAGAGGATATGCCTTATCTTCCGGATGGTACGCCCGTCGAGATCGTCCTCAATCCGCTGGGCGTTCCGTCCCGTATGAACGTCGGCCAGATTCTCGAAACCCACTTGGGGTGGGCGGCCCAGGCGCTGGGCGTCCGTTTCGCTACCCCGGTGTTCGACGGCGCTACTGAGAAGGACATCAAGGAGCAGCTCACCAAGGGTGGACTGCCGACCTCCGGCAAAGTGAAGTTGAACGACGGCATGACCGGCATTCCGTTCGAACAGCCGGTGACGGTGGGCTACATCTATATGTTGAAGCTGTCGCACTTGGTGGACGACAAGATCCACGCCCGCTCCATCGGGCCGTATTCGCTGATCACGCAGCAGCCGCTGGGCGGCAAGGCGCAGTTCGGCGGACAGCGGTTCGGCGAAATGGAAGTCTGGGCGCTCGAAGCCTACGGCGCTGCCTACGTGCTGCAGGAACTGCTGACGGCCAAATCGGACGACGTCTACGGTCGCGCCAAGATCTACGAGGCGATCGTCAAGGGCGAGGCGGCGGCCGAGCCGGGCGTACCCGAGTCGTTCAACGTCCTGATCCGGGAGCTGCAAAGCCTCTGTCTGGACGTCGAGCTGATGAAGAAGCCGCGGGAAATCCTGGACACCGCCCTGGCCGCCGACTGAAGTAATGGTCAGTGGCCGGTGATCAGTGGTCAGTTAAGAATGAGATTTGACGGGTCCGGTCGATGGCATACGTGCAGTGGTCGTAACTGACCACTGCCCGCTGGCCACCGGCCACTAGGGAGCTATATGTATCGTTCTTCTCCGTACGATCGAGCAAATTTGATTGCGGACTTCGATTCCATCCGAATCAGTCTCGCGAGCCCGGAGAAAATTCGGAGCTGGTCTCATGGCGAAGTCACCAAGCCGGAGACTATCAATTACCGTACTTTCAAGCCGGAGCGCGACGGCCTGTTCTGCGCGCGCATCTTCGGCCCGATTGCGGATTGGGAGTGCTTGTGCGGCAAGTACAAGCGCATGAAACATCGCGGCGTCATTTGCGACAAGTGCGGCGTTGAGGTCACGCTGTCGCGAGTGCGCCGGGAGCGGCTGGGCCACATCGAACTGGCCAGCCCCTGCTCGCATGTGTGGTTCTTCAAAGGTCTGCCCAGCCGCATCGGGTACCTGCTGGACATCACGCTCCGCGAGTTGGAGCGCGTGCTGTACTTCGAAGCCTACGTCGTCGTCGATCCGGGCGAGGTTCCCGGCATCCACCGCGGCGAGGTGATTTCCGATGAGCGCAAACGCCAGCTGGATAACGAGTTCCTCGGTAAGTTCGTCGCCATCATGGGCGCCGAAGGCATCAAGGAACTGCTGAAGAAGATCGACATCGAAGCGCTCAGCCTGGAAATCCGCGAGCGCATGAAGACCGAGGCGTCCCAGCAGAAGAAGCTGAAGTACGCCAAGCGTCTGCGCGTCACCGAGAGCTTCCGTAAATCGGGAAACAAGCCGGAGTGGATGATTCTCGACGTGCTTCCGGTCATTCCGCCGGAGCTGCGTCCCCTGGTGCCGCTCGATGGCGGCCGCTTCGCCACTTCCGATCTCAACGATCTCTACCGCCGCGTCATCAATCGCAACAACCGTTTGAAGAAGCTGATGGAGCTCCACGCTCCCGACGTCATCGTGCGCAATGAAAAGCGCATGCTGCAGGAAGCCGTAGACGCTCTGTTTGATAACGGCCGCCGGGGACGTGTTTTGCGCGGAGCCAACAACCGCCCACTCAAGTCCCTATCCGACACCCTGAAGGGTAAGCAGGGCCGCTTCCGCCAGAATCTGCTCGGCAAACGCGTCGATTACTCCGGCCGCTCCGTCATCGTCGTCGGTCCGGAGCTGAAGCTGCATCAGTGCGGTCTTCCCAAGAAGATGGCGCTCGAACTCTTCAAGCCGTTCATCTATCACCGCCTCGAACAGCGCGGCCACTGCACCACCATCAAGCAAGCCAAGGAATTGGTGGAACAGCAGGATCCGGTGGTGTGGGACATTCTTGAAGAAGTCATCAAGGACCATCCGATTCTTCTGAATCGCGCGCCCACACTGCACCGCTTGGGCATTCAGGCTTTTGAGCCGGTGCTGGTGGAAGGCAAAGCCATCAAGATCCACCCGCTGGTCTGCACGGCGTTCAATGCCGACTTCGACGGCGACCAGATGGCGGTCCACATTCCGCTCTCTCCGGAAGCTCAGATCGAAGCCTCCACTTTGATGCTGGCTTCGAACAACATCCTGTCTCCGGCTCACGGGGCGCCGATCGCGGTACCCACGCAGGACATGGTGCTCGGCATGTACTACCTCACCAAGTCCCGTCCGGGTACCAAGGGTGAGGGCCGCACGTTCGCTTCTCCGGACGACGTTTTGATCGCGCTCGAAATGGGCGAGGTCGAGACTCTGTCGCCCATCAAGCTGCGCTACACCGGCCGCGTGATCGATCTGACCAAGGCCTTCGACAGCCAGAACATCAATCGGACGGAGCCCGTCGAATACGTCAAGCAGTACATGGATACCACGGTGGGCCGTGTGATCCTGAACGACGTGCTGCCGGACGAAATGCCCTTCATCAACGGTCTTCTGAAGAAGAAGGGTCTCACCCAGTTGGTGCAGTACTGCTACCTGAAGTTCGGGCTGCAGGTCACCGTCGGAATGCTGGACGAAGTGAAGAAGCTCGGGTTCCTCTACGCCACCCGCGCCGGCATTTCCATCGGCATCGACGACATGGTGGTGCCGGCTTCCAAGGCTGTGCTGGTCCGCGACGCCGAAAAAGCGGTGGTCGAGGTGCAGTCGCAGTACCAGGAAGGCGCGATCACCCAGGGCGAGCGCTACAACAAGATCATCGAGATCTGGTCCAAGGTCACCGAGCGCGTCGCCGAAGAGATGTTCAAGGTCATGGAAGAGGACGACCGTACGGGCCGTTACCTCAACCCGATTTACATCATGGCCGACTCCGGCGCGCGCGGATCCAAACAGCAGATCCGCCAGCTCTCCGGTATGCGCGGTTTGATGGCCAAGCCCTCGGGCGAGATCATCGAAACGCCAATCACCGCGAACTTCCGCGAAGGCTTGAACGTGCTGCAGTACTTCATCTCCACGCACGGCGCCCGTAAGGGTTTGGCCGATACCGCGTTGAAGACAGCCGATTCGGGCTACCTGACGCGCCGGCTCTGCGACGTCGCTCAGGACGTGATCGTGACCGACATGGATTGCGGCACCGAAGACGGTATCGATGTCGCCGCTATCGTGGAATCGGGTGAAATCATCGAGCCCTTGGCCGACCGTATCGTCGGTCGCGTCGCTCTCGAAGACCTCCGCGATTATGAAGGCAACGTCATCGTCCACATCAACCAGGAAATCAGTGAGGACCTGGCGAAGGCTGTGGAGTTGGCCGGTATCGAGCGCGTGAAGATCCGTTCGGTGCTCACCTGCGAATCCAAGCGCGGCGTCTGCCAGCTGTGTTACGGCCGCAACCTGGCCACCGGGCGCATGGTGGAACGCGGCGAGGCCGTGGGTATCATCTCGGCACAGTCCATCGGCGAGCCCGGCACGCAGTTGACCATGCGTACCTTCCACGTCGGCGGTACGGCCACGGGTTCGGCGGAGCAGTCCAAGCAGGATGCGAAGTCGGACGGCTTCGTGAAGTTCATCGCCATCAACACCGTTCGCAATGCGAAAGGCGAATTGATTGTCATGAACCGCAACGGAATCCTCGCTGTTGTAGACGACAAGGGCCGCGAGAAAGAACGCTATCAGGTCGTTTACGGCGCGAAGATCCTGTTCGAGGACGGTGCTCCCGTCAAGGAGAACGCGATTCTTCTCGAATGGGATCCGTACACCTTCTCGATCCTGACGGAAGTTACGGGCACGGTCCACTTCAAGGATCTGTTGGACGGCATCACCATGCAGGAGCAGGTGGACGAGATCACCGGTCTGTCGCAATCGGTGGTCACCGACTCGCCCGACGAGAAGCGCGTGCCGCAGGTGATCGTTCGCCCCACCGGCGGGCCGCAAGTCGGACGAGAAGCGGTATCTCATGCCGACGCACGCTCACTTGATGGTGACGGACGCCGAAGAGGTTCACGCCGGCGACGTGGTCGCGAAGATTCCGCGCGCCACCACCAAGACCAAGGACATCACGGGCGGTCTGCCGCGCGTGGTGGAACTGTTCGAAGCGCGCAAGCCGCGCGACACCGCCATCATGTCGGAGATCAACGGTATCGTCAAGATCGGCGAGATCGTGAAGAGCTACCGCAAGGTGGCGATCACCTCCGACGACGGCGAGACCCGCGAATACTTGCTGCCTCGCAACGTGCACATCAACGTGCAGGACGGCGAGCGTGTGAAGGCGGGCGATCCGTTGATGGACGGTCCTCGCAATCCGCATGACATTCTCGCGGTACTGGGCGAGAAGGAACTGCAGAAGTACCTCGTGAACGAAATTCAGGAGGTCTACCGCCTGCAGGGTGTCAACATCAACGACAAGCACCTGGAAGTCATCTCCCGGCAGATGATGCGCTGGGTGAAGGTGGACGACATCGGGGACACCGAGTTCCTGCCCGAAGAGGTAGTGGACCGGTTCAAGTTCCGCGAAGAGAACCAGCGGGTTCTGGACGCGGGTGGACGGCCGGCGCAAGGGAAGCCGGTGCTGTTGGGTATCACAAAGGCATCGCTCTCGACGGATTCGTTCATCTCGGCCGCATCGTTCCAGGAGACGACCAGGGTACTTACCGAAGCCGCGATCAACGGCAAGGTGGACTACCTGCGGGGTCTCAAGGAGAACGTCATCATGGGCCGCCTGATTCCGGCGGGTACGGGGTTGGAATACTACCGTTCCGTCAAGATCGCCGGCGAGGACGTGGTGGAAGAGGAGATGCTGCCGGAGCCCGACGTGATGGAGACGCTGCCCGGATACGACGACGAAGCTCGTACGTTGTACACCGGCGGGTTGACCGAGACCGACGCCGATACGCTAGCTGAATAAGGTGGCGCGCGCATTCGTGCGTGCAGCGTTCACACTAGTGTGAACGCGTCAGAGGGCTGCAGGGCTAAAACCCGTGCAGCCCTTCTGTTTTTTGTAAATATGCGGATGCCCTGCCATGGCGGCGATGGTGGCTCGCCTACCGTAAAGGAGCGTGGATCTAAGTAGTCTTCTTTGTCATCTGGAAACGATCGAGCGGCCTCCCTGGCTTACGTTTCTAGGCCGCATTAAGGACAGTTTGTGTAGCGGCGATCTATCCCAACGCGAATCCGCCACAATCGAGAACGTATCTGGTTCTCGTCCTGTGACCAGTCCAGGGTTGCATCATGGGGTTTGGGTCCATAAGGGCATCGTGGATGGAGTGGCGCTGTGCTGGATGTAAAACCGTTCCCTGCCGGTAAGCCTCGATTCCTACCAGCGGCGGAGGCCCTGCCGAGGGTTTCCCATGGGTGGCGGTATTACTGGCGAGTTCTAGCTGGCGATGAAGGAAATCCGGCTTAGGCGACAATCCCGTGTACCACTTCCCCGTGAACATCGGTTAGCCGGAAATCTCTGCCCGCAAAACGGTAGGTCAGCCGTTTGTGATCGAGACCCAGCAAATACAGGATGGTTGCGTGCAGGTCGTGAAAGTGGACCTTGTTGTCTACAGAATAGTAACCATAGTCGTCGGTCGCTCCCCACTGTAGACCTGGCTTAACGCCACCGCCCGCGAGAAAGTAGGTGAAAGCTTCGGGATTATGATCGCGGCCATCCGAACCCTCCGCGGTCGGCGTGCGGCCAAACTCTCCGCCCCAGACAACGAGGGTATCTTTCAACAGCCCGCGCCCCTTCAGGTCGGCAAGCAGACCAGCGATGGGCTGATCGACCTCCTTCGCGTTCTGGGCATGATCGCGCAGCAGGTCCGAGTGCTGATCCCATTTGTAGGTATGGCTCACCTGCACAAAGCGCACGCCCTTCTCCGACAACCTCCGAGCCATCAGGCACTGGCGCCCGAAGTCCTCGGTGATCGGCTTGTCCAACCCATACAGCTTCTTTGTTGCTTCCGACTCTTGGCTGACATCCTGGAGGTCCGGGGCTTCCGCTTGCATCCGGAAGGCAAGCTCAAAGGACTCGATGCGGCCCTCCAAAGCTGCGTCGTGACCGGTCCGCCTGAGCTCCTCGCGGTTCAACTCCTGAGTGAAGTCGATCTCCATCCGTTGAATATCCTTCGGTGTCTCGAGGTTCGTAATATAGGGCAGCTTCGCATCCCGGGCCTTGATCCCCACCGAACCGATCGGGGTGCCGGCATACGGCGCCGGCAAAAAGCCGGAGCTGTAGTTATTCGCGCCGCCGTGGCTCTGTGTCGGACAGATGGTCACGAACCCCGGCATGTTCTGATTCTCGCTGCCGAGGCCGTAAGTAACCCACGATCCCCATGACGGCCGAACGAACGTATCGCTGCCGGTGTGAATCTCCAGCAGCGCACCGCCGTGGCGTGAGTTTGAACCCCACATAGATTTGATGAAGCAAATGTCGTCCACTCTCCGCCCAATCTGCGGAAACAGATCACTGACCCACATGCCGCTCTGTCCGTACTGTTTAAAGTCCCAGGGCGACTTCAGCAGATTGAAGGTCTGGCCGGACACCACTTTCGGGCGTGCGAACGGCAGCGGCTTACCGTGATCGCGCTTCAGCAAAGGCTTGTAGTCGAAGGTGTCCACCTGCGACGGGCCGCCATGCATGAACAGGAAGATCACGCGCTTTGCCCGGGCTGGGAAATGCGGCTCTTTGACTGCCAGAGGATTCGCGCCAGCAGCCGTGGCCGCCCGCACCTGCTGTTCACCCAATAGCCCCGCAAGCGCCACAGATCCAAAGCCTGCGCTCGCGACGCGCAGCAGTTCCCGCCGTGAAGTCGTGCGGTTGACGTAGGAGTTCCAGTGAGAGTTCATGTCGTCCCTAATTCAAATAGATAAATTCGTTCGATGATAGCAGCGCCTTACAGAAACTTTCCCACGCAAACAGGCGGCGAGCCGCAGGGTCATGTTCCCGAGTCTCCATCGTCTTCTCCACCTGTGCGATGAAGGTCTGTGCTTGGTCTACTTCGTGCGCCGAGGGTGGCCGGGAAAGCGCTCTTTCCCAGGCGTCGCGGATGCGTGTGGCGTCGTCGGCCTCGCCGCGATCCAACAGCCTTTTCGCCATGTTCCGGGTGCTCTTCAACATCAGTGTTGAATTCATCATAAATAGGGCCTGCGGGGCGATCACGGTGGAGTTGCGGTCACCGTTGGGGGTCGTCGGGTCGGGCAGGTCGAACGCCTGGAACATCTCGTATAGCGAACTGCGCACCACGGGAATGATACAAGGCGCGCCGCGGGTTATCGTAATCAGCGGAGCCACGCTTGGAGGTGTTGGCGACGTAGTCGCGGTCCTTGTAAGTCAGCAGCGTTCCACCGGGGGTCAGGTCGATCTCGCCCGTTACTGCGGTTACTGCGTCGCGGATCTCCTCTGCTTCCAGGCGCTGGCGGTTGGCTCGCCAGAGCAGCGTGTTCTCTGGGTCAATCTCGGCGGCGTGGTCGTCATAGTTCGATCCCATCTGATAAGTGCTCGAGAGCATGATCAGCCGGTGCATATCCTTGATCGACCATTTCCTATCGATGAATTGAACGGCCAGCCAGTCCAGCAGCGGCTGATTCGTGGGCATCTCGCCCAGGCGGCCGAAGTTATCCGTCGAGGGCACGATGCCGCGCCCGAAATGCCAGCGCCACAAACGGTTCGCCATTACACGGCTGGTCAGCGGATGATTCGGCCGTGTCAGCCATTCGGCCAAGTGCAACCGCCCGCTCTGTGTATCGGGAACAGGTGTTTGGTTGCCGTACGCCACGGCGCGCAGGAAGCGGCGCGGAACTTCTTCGCCCAGCGTCCAGTGGCTGCCACGAATGTTGATCTTTGAGTTCGCGATTTTTTCGCCTTCCTGCACTCCCATCGCCTTGGGCAGATCCGGAGTCGCGTCTTCCAGAGATTTCTTTTCTAGCTCCAGCTTTGCGATATCGTCCTGGGCGCGTTGCGGATAATACTGCTTTGCATTGCGCGGAGCCCTGAAAGGGCCGGCTTTTGCATAAGAGACCTCGCGGAATGCTTCGAGAACAGGGTCCGGTAGACCTTCATCCTGTTTGACGGCATTGCGCTCCAGTTCCTTCGTTTCGCCCTTCGTTGCCGCGCTTCGTTTTGCGGCAAGTTCCTCCCAGGCTTTTCCCGCTTCATCGAAGAGCTGCTGATAACGAGCAGCGAGGTGCTCGCGCGAATTGGGCTCATAACCACGGAATCGTTCGATCGCCGCGGAGGTCCATCCCGCGAGCGCATCGGCCTCCAGAGTCCTCTTCTGCTCGTAGGCGAACAGCGGCAACAGCACCGAATGCGGGGCGCCCCTGGCGCGGCGCATCTCTTCCACCCACTGATCCAGATAACCCGGATTTAGTCCATACTGTCGTGCGACCTGCTGAACGGACTTCGGCACTTCCACATCCGCAACGGGCGTCAGCGTGAAGACCTCGAAGTACGGGTAGCGATTCTTATGCTCCAGCCGGATCACATTTGTCCCAGCCTTCAATTCGTAGACCCCGGCCACCGACCAGCCTCCAGCATCGGGTGATGCCTCGCGGTTTGTCACCGCGCCTTGTCCGGCACGTTCCAGGACACCGTTGATATGGATATCAGCCGTTCCGGAACCGGTCTCTTGTTCCAGCATGTCCAGCTGGTAGCGCCCTCCGGCAGGTACGGTTACGTCATACTCGGCAAAGTAGGGGCCTTGCGAGTTTTCCGGAGTGTTGGGGCTGCCCTTCTCGATTTTCCGGGTGACGTTGCCGCGCTCGAAGCTCTCGCTGGTCCTTTGTAGCGCGGGGATGCCACCGGTCATGTGAACCGGCTTGAGGCCGATCTTTTCGTAATGCAAGGCGTCGAGCGAAGCCAGCAGGTATTGGTCGATCTTCGAGCGCCCTTCCTTGGCAAGCACTTTGTTTTCCCGGTCGGATATGGCGCCAATCTCTTTGCCTTTAGCGGTAATCAGATCCAGATGTTCCTTCAGCTTCCGGCGCTCGGGTTCGGGAGCCAGCACAAACTCATGCCAGGTGGCTACGACTTTGAAGTTCTCCATTGTCTTTGAGCTAAGAAAGATCCCGGCCATGGAGTAATAATCGGCGGTCGGAATGGGGTCGAACTTGTGATCGTGGCAACGGGCGCAGCCGACCGTCAGGCCCATGAATGTGCGGGAAGTGGTGTCGATTTGTTCGTCGACGATGTCCATCTGCATCTTGATGGGGTCGTCTTCCGCCAGCATCTTCGCGCCAAGCGAGAGGAAGCCGGTGGCGGTCCAGTGTTCAAACCTCGTTGCATCATCAGAAGCGGGAAGGAGGTCGCCGGCAAGCTGCTCCCTCACGAACTGATCGTAAGGTTTGTCTTTGTTAAACGCGTTAATCACATAATCGCGGTACCGCCACGCGTTCCTATAAACTAAGTTTTCGTCGAGCCCGTTCGAATCGGCATAACGTGCCACATCGAGCCAGTGCCGCGCCCAGCGCTCTCCGTAATGGGGCGAGTTGAGCAAGCGATCTATTACTGTTGCAAACGCATCTGGACTGCTATCGGCAAGGAACGCCTTCACTTCCTCCGGTGTCGGTGGAAGACCGGTCACATCGAATGTGGCTCGCCGGATAAGAGTACGCTTATCCGCCGGCGGCGCAGGCCTTAGACCCTTCTTTTCGAGTGCGCTCAAAACAAAAGCGTCGAGCGGAGACTTGACCCAGGCACTGTTTTGGACGGGCGGCGGGTTCGATGCCACCGGCGGCACGAACGCCCAGTATTTGGGCGCTTGTGCTTTGGCACCGCTTTCGGCGGCGGCGCCCCAAGGAGCGCCCATTTCTATCCATCGTCCGATGAGCGCGATATCGGCATCCTTCAGCTTGCCGGAGGGCGGCATTTTCAGGTTGCCCGACTGCTTCACAGCATTCATCAGAAGGCTCTGGGACGGCTTGTTCGGAACAACCGCGGGCCCGCGCGTGCCGCCCTTCAGTAGGTTCTCGAGGCTGTCAAGCCGCAGACCACCCATGCCTGCCGCGGTGGAGTGGCAGGTCTGGCACTGGCGGGCAAACAGCGGTCGGATGTTGGTTTCGAAGAAGGCGGGCCCGTCTTCCTGGACATCGGAAAGCGCAGGAGTCGACAACATGCAAGCGAGCACGAACGCCGCTGGAAAGCCGGTCATTTTCCACATCGAGCTTGAATTGAATCGTATCACTCCTCGACTGTTGGTCCGGTCCCGGGTCCCTCATTCGATCCCTTCGATTGCACCTAAGCGTCACCAGCCGTTGCCCTCGAGAACGCTGCGTTTGCGACCACAGCTCAAGGCATTTCGAAGAGATCGTAGGCGGCCCGTTCTGACAAACTTCGATCGGTTGTTCTGGATCGCGCTGCGCCGTTTGGGGTCGGGCTGGCGTGGCCCTTGCAGTACGTCCAGCGGTACGGTCGCCCGCTGGCAGCGGCAACGCCCGTTCGGAGATCCTGGGCACGATTGTCGAAACGACGGGATCGTACTCGAGGCCGGCCCGCTTCGGCTTCCGAGATCCGCCGTTTGACTGACGCGACCGTGTCTGCCAATCCGTTGTGGCGAACGCCGGATTCACGGCGACTTCACAGTGCCGGAGCTCCGATTCGGACCGGAGCGTGCCGCGTCTCGGGACCCTCCACCGACACTCACCAGGACAGTGCTGATTGTCTTCTTTCGTGCGGGAACTTCGCCGACACCGCCCCCTGCCCTTCACGTAAGGCTGAGGCGAGTGAGAACCTCGTTCATGCCGAGCGATGCGATCCGCACACGAACGGCATCGCCGTAGAAGCTGTCCCGATCGCAATGGCGTATTCGGCAGATTGTCGATTGCGAAGCAATCTGCCGGGCCGCCCAGGCTGCGGTAGGGTGCTCGATGCTTCCGTTACTATCACCAGTCCAGAACTCATCTTGGACTTGATAAACAATGTCCATTTCCACGACCGTGTCAAAGAGGGGCAAGATTGGTGACAACACGATGCGGACACCAATTCTGACGAATGACAACCTCTTCAGCCCCGAGTCATGGCGTAGCCGTACACTCTTTGGCCCCTCGCCTGCCTAACCCTGCTTCCAAAGTGGATTCGGACCAGGTTACCTCAACTCCGTCATCATGCCGGGGACGCTCCACTTCTGGAACAGGCTGTTGGGCGCCCACTTGAACTCGGTCTCCATGAACTTGGCCAAGTCCTCCTGCGACTTGCCGGCGCGGATCAGGGTTTGGGCCTTGGTCCGCAACACTTCTACACGATCACGGTAAGCCTTCATGCCGGCTTTGTTGCTCATTGGACCGTGGCCGGGCATCACTTCGTCGAAATCCAACGTATTCATCACCGCATCGAGCGTCTTGGTCCACTCGATGAGGCTCGCGCCGCCGCCGTAATCGACGAGAGGCGTAGCCGTCGGGGCTGAGGCGAAGGTGTCTCCGGAGTGCACCAGGCGATGGGCCGGGAAATAGACGAAGGCGTCGCCGTTGGTGTGAGCCCGCCCAAAATACTTAGCACGGACTTCTTTCCCGCCCAGGAAAATCGTCGATTCGTCCGTGAACGTCACACGCGCCGGAACCATGTTACTGGGTGCATTCGGCTGGAGATGCTTTACGATGCCGTCGTGAGCGTTGCGGGTGGAGATGATTTCGGCCTCGTTGGTGAAGAGCGTGTTTCCGCCGCTGTGGTCAGCATGATAATGGGTGCTGAGGATGTAGCGCACCGGCTGATTCGTGACGCTGCGGATCCGGGCCATGATTTGCGCGTGGTCCTGATCGTATTTGTCGTCTACGAGGATGAGACCCTCATTTGTTATGTAGACGGCAACATTACCGCCATCACCCACGATCATGTAAAGGTCGTCGTGGACCTTCTCGATGGTCAGCGCCGGAGGAGGCGTGGCCTGAAAGGTGTAAGCCGCGAGAACCCAGACAAGAAACATCACTCCGCCGCAAATCCGCACTTTGAACGTTTGATGCATGGCGGTCAATGTACCACAGTGGCGTTGCAGCGCCGCGAATTTGTCCTACCAAAAACGCTGTCGCACCAGGACTCAAGTTACCTGGGTGGTGTTCTTATGACGCATTACTGGTTCATCGAACGTGCTCGGGATTGCGCTTTGGACTGGGTTCTTCAATCTCGCCGAAAGGCGGTTAAGCGCAGCATTCACAGAGTGCACCTCCCGCATGCGACCTCGTTCCCGTTCCAAACATGTCCAGCGGTTTAACATTGCTAGCTCTACCGGTATTCAGCGACTCTTAGTTCAAACGGTGATACCACCAAAACGCTGGCGCGTTTGCATGTTCGCACTGTCAATCGAATGTAAAGGGCCTCGTCACCGAGCGGCGGTATGATTGGCAATCATGGCCCCCCATTTGTTTGCCGAACTGGACCGCATGCTCATTTCCGAGGACATTCCAGCCGTTCTGGATTACTTGGCCGATCAATTCCGGTCCTTGCGCCGGTACGCCCTGATCTTTGAGGCGCGTCTCATGAAGAAACGCTTTGAACTCGGCCTCCCACTGATCCAGACGGACGCATCGTCCGAATTCTCCGAACGGAACCGTTCATCTTATGAGAACGCGATGATCGATGCCGCGCGGGAAACCGGCAAACTCTTCCTGGCGGATGGAGAAATCGAGCGTGCGTGGCCGTATTTCCGGGCGATTGGGGACACGCAGCCTGTTGCCGATGCGATAGAACGCGTTCAGCCAGGAGAGGATGTGGACTCGGTGATCGCTATCGCCTTCCAAGAGGGCGTGAACCCGACCAAGGGCCTGGAATTGATTCTGAAGACACATGGAATTTGCCGCGCAATCACGTCCTTTGGGATGTACTCCCTCCAAAAGGATCGTGACCGCTGCATCGCTTTGCTGGTCGGCAATGTGCACGCGGAAGTCATGGCGCGGATGAGCAACGCCATCGAATCGCAGGAAGGAGTAAAGCCGACACCCGACACACTGCCCGATCTGTTCGCGAGCCGGCCGTGGCTCTTTGGCGAATACGACTACTATGTAGATCCGTCGCACCTGGTTTCGCTGCTACCCTATTGCGCCGAGATCAAGGACCGTGAAACTCTCGATCTGTTCCACCAACTCTGTGAATATGGCCAACGGCTCTCAGCCCAATTCCAATCTCCGGGCGAGCCGCCGTTCGAGAACCCGTACCTGGACTATGGCCACTACGTCCAAGCGCTGCTCGGCGACGATGTCGAAGCCCACATCAGTCATTTTCGTGCGAAGATCTCCGGCTACGATCCCCAACAAGCCTGTTTTGGTCCGGCTCAGATGCTGATCAACTTGCTAGTCGCGTTGGGTCGATACGACGAAGCGCTCCACATCTCGCTGCAGTACTTGCCGGACGGAGAGTCGGGCTTACCGTGTCCCTCGGCGTCGCAGCTTTGCTACCTGGCGGGGGACTACGGGCAGTTGCAGGATCTTGCGAAGAAACGTGGAGATCTGTTGACCTACGTGGCCGCGTTGGCATCGGCTGGACCATCGCGCAACACAGCGCCCATTCCCTCTTTCGGAGTGGAAGGCCGCTCAGAGGATGGTTCCCGGACAATCGCTCTCGGCGAGCACAATGAACTCTTCGCCCCACGATTCGGCTGAGCCGGCGCAGAATAGACGCCGCGGCAGCTACAAGAGCCCGTTCCTTGGGACAGTGCGCCTCGCTACTTACTGGGGAGTAGCGACCAGCTTTTCGGGAAGGCCTTGGTCGATCAGGTGAGCGCTATGGGCATCAAACCGGTGCTCTCGGCGGCGCGGTCTTCTTGGCCAGCCTGACTGTCTGCATCCTGTTATCGTTCGCGCCGAAGGCTCTCTGCGTCGAACTCGGGTCACGAACTCCTCTTGTAACCTGGCGTCACGCTCTTCTCCCGGCCAGCGACGCGTGAATGCAGGTCCCTGATTCTGCGACGTCTTGAGTTCTGGCCACAGACCGGATGCGAACTACATGCGGCACTACAGCCCGCACTTGCGCCTCTTGCTTGCATGTTTCGCCCCCCGTCGCGGGGTGGACATGGATCCCACCTCTGCTCAGGCTTTTCGGAAATACCAAGTCGTGTCGATCGCGAGGTCGGCATCCGGGACATGCGCCCTGGCCTACTCAAACTCGTCGATATACCGGCAACTCGTCCCTTGAAGCGGAAGTCATCGGGAGCGAGATTGCCAATCAGCAGACAGGGTGGTATTCGAGACTAATCAGCTGCTCCGCAATGTTGAGTGTGCGCAGACTCATCCCGAAGATGTTCCGGTCCTGCAATTGCGGGATAACCGAGGTTTCCTTCGCTGGCCCAGCGCAGACGACCATAGACGACAGCCTGCCATACGTGACCGCGGCGGAGCGCCGCGGAACTGGGAGGGATTAAAGTAATGGGAATGCGCCGCGCTTTCATTAGCTATTTCTCGCGCGACGTGGGCTTGGCGCGCGTGTTCGAAGGCAGGCTCCGAAAGGCCGGAATCGATACCTGGCGGGATGAGACGCGGCTGGAAAGCGACTGGTCGAAGGAGATCGCCTACGAACTGGCGAACTACTGCGACGTCGTCTGTCTGCTGTGGACCGCGGCGGCCTCCGGCTCGCGGTGGGTGCGACATGAATGGCTTACTGCCCGCGCGCTCGAAAAGCACATCGTCCCGTGTTTGTTTCCGGGCGGTCCCGATCTGCCGGAGCCGCTTGCCAACGTGCACGGCATCATCGTCAAGAGTCCTGATGCGGGGGCAAAAAAGCTGATCGAACGCGTACGTACCTTGCCGTTGGGACCGCCCCGATACGACTACACGATCCTGCCCCAGAATTCGTTCGTTCTCCACAATCCCAACCCCGATTTCGTGGGCCGCCATACCGACCTGCTCGAGCTTTACCTGAAGATGATCGGAAATCTTCACAAGATCGGGTTGAATCAAGGTGGCCTGGTTGGCATGGGCGGGATAGGCAAGACGCAGCTGGAGGTGGAATTCGCCTACCGGTACAGTTTCGCGTTCCGGGCCGTGTACTGGATCGACGCCAGAGATTCTACGAATCGAGTGCGCGACCTGGTCCGGCTCTCCCGCGATCGGCTGCGGCTGGTCGCCTCCGACAAGGCAACGCCCGAAGCCGCGGCCCAGGCGTTGTTTGCGTTGCAGGAGCATTCCAAGAACAATCCCGGCACGCTGCTGTTGATGGACAACGTCGAGGATCCCAAGCTGCTCAACAGCGAAGAGGTGTTTCGCGGAATCCCCTTGACAGTGCTGTCGCTCGGCGCCGATCTACTGTTTACTACGCGCCGCAGATTCTCTCTACCCGGTGTGGCTGGGCACGCCGTCGACGTGCTCTCGCCGGAAGCCGCCTATACGCTGCTGACTGCTCATCACCCGCCGGCGACAACGGTTGAAATCGATCATGCCAAGGCCGTCGCTAACGCGCTGGGCTACCTGCCGCTGGCGATCGTACTAGTGGCCGGATACCTGAACAAGTACCCATCCGTCAGCTTTGCGGATTATCGCTCCGTGCTGTTGCAGAAGAAGCTCTCGAACATCGACCTGGGCGTGATTTCGGAAGCAGAACTGGCCACCCGTCATCGTGCGGCCGTCCGGGCAACGCTCGAAGAACAGTGGCTCGCCGTGGACCAAGAGCCCTCGCGGCGTCTGTTCCTGATCGCGGGGCAATCTCCCGAATCTTCGGCCCATCCAAAGGCGCGCCTGGGCTGCCTCGCGGGTATCCCGCAGCCTGCAACACCCATCGACCGGCCACTGGATCGCGCTTTCGCCCAACTGGAACTCCTCAGTCTGGTGGAGCCGATCGGCAGCGAGCGGCGGCACGCCCGACTACATCCGCTAGTGCGTGAATTCGCCGCCGACTTGCTAACGGCCGAGGCTAGCGAGAACCTGCGGCGTGAGGCGTCCGATGCGGTCGCGAACGCCTACGCGGATCCGCTTCGCCTGGCGGCCGAGTTGCAGGCCCGCGGCGTGGTGGAGGTGATCGGCGACGTTCGCGCCGCACTGTCGTGGGCACCGGATCATGCTGCGCTCAAACCGCTGGAACGCCTGCTGGATCGCGAGCGCCCGCACCTCATCGCGCCGCTTCTCGGCCACCCTGAATCCGTTTTCCGGCAACTGCACCATCGCGCGCAGATCATGGGCCTGCCATTGATGGCGCATTTGTTTCTCACCGCGGCAGGTGGAAAGTCGGCGCCGGTTTTGCGCACCGTGACCGCCCGGCCGTTCGAGGCAGTCAGCCTCATGCGCGGCCTGTGGGGCCACCAAAACGTCGTGCAAGGGGTTGCTTTCGTCGATCACGTTCGGGCCGTAAGCGCCTCCTGGGACGGCACGCTCATTCTCTGGAATGTGGCGACCGGCGAGGCCGAACGCGTTCTGCGCGGCCAACTGCGTCTATCGAGGCTCTTGCCGCCACTCCCGATGGACGCTGGGCAGTATCTGGCGGCGCCGACAAACGAGTGTGCGTATGGGATCTCACAACCGGCGCCACGATCCACGTGTTGACCGGCCATGACGAGCCAGTCGCCGCGGTTGCGATCAGTGCCGACGGAAGCCGCGCTGCCAGCATCGGCAAGGACGGCCAGCTGATCTTCTGGGACGTCACAAACGGGTGGCAGCTCTGGGAATTCTTCGCACACTGGATCTACGGTTTGACGTCCGACGGCAGCCTCCTGTTGTACGACGTCGCGGGGCGGTTTCTGATCGCAGATTCTTTAACACGCCGGGTGTCCGAGATCGCTCGGAAACCGAGCGCAGTCGCCGTTCTGCCTACCGCGAACGAAGTGCTCACAAGTGACGCTCGAGGCCGGCTCACGTGGTGGAACCCGAAGACGGGACAGGCGCGGCGCGAGATCGACACCGGCTAGGAGATTCTAACGCTCGCGGTGACGCCGGACGGCCGGACCGCGCTGACCGGCTCCCAAAGAGTGTTGTCCCGGCGTGATCTCGCCAGCAACGAGCCGGTCTCTACGGTCATCGGACACTACGCTCGCGGCATCAGCCTGGTCGCGCTTTCGCCGGATGCGAGTGTAGCCCTCACGGCTGGCTACTACGACTCTCATCTCCTGGCCTGGGATGCGACAAGCAGCGATCCGTCGCAGGGCCTCGTTTTCCACCAGCAGCGCATCGATGGGATCGGCTTTGACGCGAGCGGCGATCGCTGCGCCAGCCTGGATTGGGGTAATCAGTTACTGATCTGGAACACGGCCGATGCCACAGCCGTCGCCAGCACAAAGGTCAAGGCAGGGTCCGAAAACTATATCAGCCTGACATCCAATCGCGTGCTGACCGGCGCAGGCCATGATCTGCAGGTGAGAGATGTCGAGGCCGGAGGTGTCCTGCGCTCGCTTCCCCTACCCAACGACGTTCATGCCATCGCGTTATCCCCCGACGGCCGACACGTCTTCGCGACCGTCATCCGCACCCATCGGCGTCCCATCATCGTCCTGGATGCCGACACCGGCAAGGAACTCGCTCGCCCGTCGTTCAACGGACACTGCCAACACTTGAGCGCCACTGCCAATGAGCGGCTGCTAATCGCCTCAGACGACGGTCTGCTGGTCCTCTGGGACTTAGCTGGCGATCGCGAAGTTGCAAGGTGGGCGGGCCCCGGGGAGAGCCTGGCGGCGGCGTGCACCGATCCGACCGGGAGTTTCGCACTCACGGCAACCCGATACGAATCGACGCTGGCATTGTGGGACTTGACGAATGGCGCCTGCCTTGCATCGCTGCGCGTTACAAACCGTATCACCGCCCTGGGCATGGTGGGCCGTCAGGCAGCGTTCGGCGACGATGCAGGCCGGATGCATTTTCTCCAGTTGAGTCCGTAAATTACGGACTTACCTTGCGAGCTCATGGCGTCAACGCGGTCCGTTCTATCGTGCGGATTCGCGTCGCGTTTTTTGCTCGTCAGCGCCCATTGCGAGACGTGCAGGAGAAGCGCAACCCCGTCCAGCCATCGATCAGGTTTGGGTACCGACAAATGCTAGCTGAAATGGTTTGACTTCTGTGAAGCGATGCGATAACCTCCATCAGAATCGGCGAATTTGCCGGCGAAACGGAGGTCAGAGTGGAAAGAAGTGGCACCCTGGCGCGGACGGGCGTTCTGTCTTGCGCGATTACTTGCCTTGTCATATTCATGGGCTGTGAAGCACCTTTTGCTTCAGCCCAGGTCCTGTACGGTTCCATCGTTGGCACCGTCACAGATCAGACAAAATCCGTAGTCCCCCAGACCGTTGTGAAGGTCACGAATACGTCGACCGGTTTGGTCCGTGAGACTTCCACCGACTCAGCCGGTTACTATTCGATTCCAAACCTGCCTCAGGGCACTTACGACATTGCGGTAAGCGCCAGCGGGTTCAAGCCTCTCACCCAAAAAAACCTGGACGTTCTCATCAATAACGTCACCCATGTGGACGTCAGTCTGGAAGTAGGTGCGCTAGCTGAATCGGTCTCCGTGGAGGCCAGCGCGGCTCTCCTCCAGACCACGAAATCGGATGTCAATACGAGCCTGGAATCGCGCGCCCTCGAGAACCTGCCACTCTCCAATTACCGCAACTATCAAAGTCTCATCAACCTGGTTCCAGGCGCCACACCGGCGCGTTTTCAGAACGCAGTTATCGATACGCCCCAGCGCTCCTTATCGACGAACATCAACGGTCAGGAGCGCGGAGCAAATAACACTCGCGTGGACGGCTCCGCCAATACTCTGGTCACGATGCCTCACCACACTGTGTATGTCCCCCCGGTGGAAAGCATCGAGGAGGTCAACATCTCCACTAATAGCTTTGATGCCGAACAGGGGATGACCGGCGGCGCGGCTGTCACCGTGATCACCAGGTCCGGGACCAATCAATTTCACGGCAGCGCATTTGGCATGCACGCCAATAACGCCGTCCGCGCCTTCTTATGGGATGAGAATCGCGCCGGGGTAACCACCAAGCCCAAAGGCATCCGAAACATCGACGGGGGCAGCATCGGCGGGCCTATTGTGAAACGTAAGCTGTTCTTCTTCACGGACTGGGAAGGCACCTTCGAACGCGTGGGGCGCTCCGTGCTGTTTTCCGTTCCGACGCCGGATCTCCGCAGCGGCGATTTCAGCAAGAAACTGGGATCCCAAATCCTGGACAGCAAGGGCAACTCTATTCTGGTACCCACTACGGAGGGCGGCTCCGTACCTCTTCGGGAAGGAATGGTTTTCGACCCCTTCACCGGCAACTTGGATGGCACAGCCCGCTCAGTGTTCTCCAGCGGCGGGCGACTCAATGTCATCCCTACGTCTCGGCTGAACGGCCCCATGATGAAGCTGCTGGCCTTGGTCCCGAGCGCCAACCAGTCGGGCGATCTCAACAACTACTTCAACATCGGCACGCAGCGCTTGAATCGCAACAACCTGGACGCCAAGGTCAATTGGAATAGGAGTGAAAGGCACCAGGTCTGGGTGAAGTACAGCGTCATGGACGCGCTGGTTCACGGCGACTTCGGCCTGGGTGCGGCGGGCGGCGGATGTTTGTGCGACGGCGGCGTCGGCGATGGCCACACGTTGGTGCAAATAGCGGGCATTGGACAGACCTACACTATCTCGCCAACGTTCCTGATTGACGGGACGCTTGGCTGGACCCGATTCGGCCAGAACGTCAAGCCGCCGGACCTGGGAACCAACTTCGGAAAGGACACGCTGGGCATTCCTGGGACGAATGGTCCCGACCCGCGGGAAAGCGGCATGCCGGCTTTTAACATGTCCGACTATTCAAGCCTCGGCAATACGGAAGGATGGAATCCTCTCTTCCGCAACGACCAGTCGATCACCTTCAACACGAATGCAAACTGGATGAAGGGCACTCATGAACTCCGGTTCGGATTCGATTTTGTCCACCATCTTATGAATCACTGGCAGCCGGAGCTGGGCGATGGCCCGCGCGGCGCTTTCTATTTCGATCCCGGTGTTACTGCGCTGAACCCGGCAGCCCTGCAATCGGCAGTTGGATTCCAGGGCGGCACTCCGTCGTTTGAGAACGGCTGGAATGGTTTCGCAGGGTTTCTGCTGGGCACGCCAACAGCCACGGCGAAGAGCAGCCAGTTCATCAAGATGGACAGTATGGAGAACCAGTATGCGCTGTACATTCGCGACCGGTGGCGGGCCACCTCAAGGTTGACGCTGAATCTCGGCTTGCGATGGGAGCTATACCCCAACCGGACACGCTCGGCCGGGCTAGGCATCGAATCGTACGACCCCACCACCAACGAGGTGCTGATCGGCGGGCGAGGCGGCATCCCAACAGACAACGGAGTGGGCTACAGCAAGAAGCTGTTTGCACCCCGGCTCGGCTTCGCTTATCAAGTGGCGAGTTCTACGGTGATCCGAAGCGGCTACGGTATCACGTATCACTCGCATCCCTGGGGAGCTCAAGCATTGCGGGGCTGGTATCCGCTGACCATTGCTTCCACCTTTAACGGCATCAATGGCTACCAACCCGTTACCACCGGGCCGAGCTATGTTGCCGCGGGTGTCCCGAACAAGCCGTTGGGTCCCGACGTGGGTATTGTGCCGATTTGCTGCCCGGATATCAACAAGGGCCGGATTCCGCTGCCGCCGTCGACCGAGATGGGCTACCCCGTAGCCAACCGGGAGTTGCACCGCGGCTACATCCAGTCGTGGAACTTCATCATCGAACACAAGCTGCCGGGCGAATTGGTAACCTCCGTCGGATACGTAGGCACCGCGTCCGTGAACGGCTTTGCCTTCCTGGACGTCAATGCTTCGCAAATACCCGGCTCCGGTGATGCGGGCCGCCCCCTGTTCGCCAAGTTCGGACGCACGGCGACAACGCGGGAGTGGGACGGCCGCACGCACAGCACGTACCATTCCCTGCAAGCCACCATCAATCGACGCGTAGCAGGCGGCCTGTTTCTCAAGGGCGCTTACACTTACTCGCATGCCATCGATATGGCCACCTACGGAGACTGGACGGCCTTCAACTGGAACGCTCCTAGCGTTTTCGCCCGGAACCGCGCGACGGCGTCGCACGACATCCCGCACATGTTTCAGTTGGCCTATCTATATGAATTCCCATTTGGCAGCGGTAAGAAGTGGGCTACCAGCGGCGTACGCAGGGCGGTGCTGGGCGGTTGGCAGGTCAATGGCATCTTCGCCGCCTACCAGGGGCGTCCGTTCACACTGACCGCTTCCGGCGCAGCGTTGAACATGCCGGGCAATCTCCAAACCCCGGATCAGATTAAGGGGACGGTGGACACGCTGGGCCTGGCCGGTGATGATGGCACCTGGTTCGACACCAGCGCGTTTGCTCGGCCCACGGGGGTTCGGTTTGGCAACGTGGGTCGGAACACCATGCGAGGACCCGGCGTGGTGAACACGGATATGAGCATTTTCCGTACGTTTAAGCTGATGGAGAAGCTCAACCTGCAATTTCGGGGAGAGGCGTTCAACTTGAGCAACACGCCGCATTTTGCCAACCCGAATGGCAACCGCAATAGTTCAAACTTCGGGAAGATTCTCGCGACGCAGTCCTCGGACGCACTCGGTCGATCGCGAGAGTTCCGCTTCGGCTTACGGCTCGGCTTTTAGTTCACCTGGTCACCCTGGCGCGGGCCAGCGATGCTCGCGCCTGTGGTTATGTGCCCCTTTCTATCGCGAACGTCTTCAGAAATGACGGCCACCAAAGTTGACACGCAGGGCTTGGCACCCCAGGGGACTCAAAGATATAGAGCAATCACGAGCTTCTGGTTGAACGGATTCGCGAAGTCGCGAAGCTGCCGATAGTGACCGAGGGCCGCAATGGTCGTGTGCTGGACGGGGATGGTTACCGAGATTGAAGTGAGCGGAGTTGATCGCGAAGAGGGGACGCGACGCGTTCCGCGGCCACGCACATTGGCACGGCAGTCAGCCAGACCCGCACACGACGGCCGCGGTTCGGAAGTTCAGATTGGTGGAACAGAGCGACCCCGCCTGACGAGTGATTCCCAGGTTGTCATAGAGCACGGATAGACTAGGCAGCATACTACATCCCGGGCGCTAACAAGGTGTGCGTAAGCGAGCACTTGCAGTAAATCGGCTCGGTGCCGTTCACGCAGTTCGTCGCTTTGGCCGCTCCAGCCGCCATCCTGCAGTTCCTCCCAATGCCTCTTGTACTTTGCGTCGACGATGACGGTGACGTTCTCCATCTCCAGGATGAGATCGGGCACAAGCGAGCGTTGCGAACCGAGATAAGGAGGTTCCCACGCGAGCGGCGAAACTGTTTCCCGGCGCCGGCCGGTTTTGAGATATCCGCCGGTGCTTTGTGCCACGTTTCTAATAATCGTCTCCACCCATGCCTCGAAAAACTGTTCCATGGGCATTGTCCACGGGATGCCTTCAAGGTCGCTGAGACCGGCCAAACCCCGTTCCTCAACGGTCCATTCGATGCCCTGCAAGCCGTCAACGAACACGTCGCCCCGGAATGGTCGTCGCAGCCATGTCTGCACCTCGCCCATGGCTGGCCGGCGGGGGGAGACACCGCGCACTTGAACCAGCAGCGATTCTGCAAAGGCGATCAGACGGTGGACGAACGCCCCTTGCTCGCACTGTGTCTCCAACGATCGGAGTTGCTTTTCGACAGCGAAGCGGATGGCTCCCTTGAGTTGACGGTCGTCTCGAAGATCGGGGAACGTGCACGGCACGGAAAGGAAGTCGCCTGTCGCCATTTGCCGGGTCGCATACTGTGTCCACTCGATTCTGCCCTTTGGCGCCGATCGTGTTTCCGTTGTGATCTCAAACCGGCGATGGAGTTGATCCAGAAGGGCTTTGAATCTGGCTAGAACAATAAACGACAACACCCAGAGGGGCACCCGCCGTTCTGACCGCTTCAACAACGGCAATTTCAGCGGTGTGGGGCTGATTAGCCACCCCATTTCGGCTAGCATCGGACCGATTCCTGCCCAAGGAAATCTTGGCTGCACGATAAGGCCAAGCTCATGTCGAGCCGTCAGCGGAGATAGCAAGGAAACCGCACCAACAGCGCTGCGAGATTCGATGTTCAGAAGAACGTCTGTGCCGTCGTAGTCGCGATGTATACCAACCTGGAGCAACTGGAAGATCGGCAAATTCTGCTTGATGAACTGGTCCGCCAGGCGCGCTGCCTGCGCCTGTGGGTCAGCGGAGTTCTTGGTGCGAAAGAATTCGACCGCCGATCTAGTAGCTCGGCTGTGATCTTGAAGCTCAAGGCAGATCTCCTGTGTCGGCCTGATTGCGTTCAGGGGTGGGCCCACAGACGTTCGATGGCGGCGGGCCGCCGCACGCGCCCTCGAGATTACAAGCTTTCCAACCACTGCATGTAACCCCGAATGGCCTCGGCAAAGCCACTCACATATCCTTGCGCTAGGTACTCCGACAGCAGCGGCGCCAAACTCGTCCGCAGACTAAGCCGTGCCAGCCCCTCATCTTTCCCCAGGAAATACGAATGACCGGGGACGAGTGCCAGCGCCTCATCGGGCGCATGCTCGACAAAGATCGACACTAGTTCCGTGAACGCGCGCTGCATAAGCGGGCAGCCATGCTCCTTTACGACGTCCAGACTCGGCCACAGCGCCACGAACGCAAACCGCCGACGCACAGCTACGTCAAGGATGGCGATGCTCCGATCGGCGCTGTTCATAGTCCCGAGTACATGCAGATTGTCGGGCAGGTAAAGCCGTTGGTGAAACGGATGTCCGAAATCATAAGGGAGATCAATATCGCGTCGCGATTCCGGACTTGCTTCGAACAAGTAGATGGCTTCGGCCAGGATCTTTGCTAGGTCTGCCGATTGATTTCATCGATGTGGAGCAAGTATGGCTTCGGGGCACTTGCGGACTGAGTGGCGGCTTCGAGAAGGAAGCCTGGCTTCGGAGCGAAGCGGAAGCCGAGCGCACCTTCTTCACCTCCGCCGTTCTGAAGTGGGGCAAGGCCGCCGATGAAGGTCTCGTAGGTAGTGCTCGGATAGAATTGCACGGAACGACCAAAGCCGCCGTATGCATCCAGCGAGAATCTGGCGCGCCATTCTCGTTTTCCGTTCCGGGGGGGCCTTGGATAACGACAAAGCGGCGGTTCCTCAAGAGCTCGAAGACATCATCGTTGTCGGTGTTTGGCATTAAGTGGGAAAACCAGGCGGACGCGTCCCGCAGATTCATCCTGGAATTCCTTGAGAGGAGAGTGGCCGCGCTCCTGGAACATGAGATCGAGGAGCGCGGTAAGTGCGGCCACTGGTGGCGGCAGGATCGTTCGGAGGGCTTGTACAAGGCGTACGAGCACTCGGCCATAACGCTTGAAAACATGCTCGTAAGCAGACCACGCACGCTGTATAGAGGTCTGGCACGTCGATGTCGACGCGCGTCGGGTCCTGCTTGGCCCAGGCTACCTGAACGCCAGCGCCAAACTGATGGTTCAGCCAGGTGGAAATAGCCTGCATCTTACGCGAATGACCGGGCCGCCCGAGAATGGTCTCGTCGGGCGAGAGCCCCTGTGTGCCGATCACCATTGAAACAAGGCACGGCTCGCCTTCGACCGGGAAGAATGACGAAGCTCATTCCGCGTAAGCACCCGCGTCAGCGTTGGAGGGTGGATGTAAGCGGCGTAGGAACATTGGAATAACTACCTTGCATGTTGGGGCGCGAAGCATGAGGAATTTTTGCGGCTTGGGATATCGGTGTTGCCCGCATCTCGCCTCGGTTTTTGAACCGGAAGTTGATCCGCGAGGACACCGGGCGTCGCGCGTGGTCGCCCCACCGCGCATGATGCCGTCTGCAGGCGAGATCGGCGCCGCAAGTTATGCCAAGCGGGGAGGTCGGTCGGCAGCTCCAGCCACGCGATTCTCTCCAAATCGAAGCCCAAAAAGAGGGTGTGTTGCAAACGCCCCCCCAGACCCGGCAAGATGTGAACCATGGCTCCGAACATGATCGGCGCGTATGGGGAGTGGGCGGCGCAGTCGATGCAGGACCCGCCGAGGTTGTCTCTCCGGCAATCCATGTTCAGTAACGTGGATGCCTGGCGGGGCGTTGCGCGAGCGCGCTTCAGGGAACTGTTGATGGGTCCCGGCGCAGCAGCCACTCCAGTACCGGCAGTACAGCATCAATTCGAGTTTGATGGGCTGTGGATCGAACACCTGCACTGGCAACTCCCGTACGGACCTCCCACTGAGGCTCTGGTCCTGAAGCCGGCTGGCGCCAAGGGGAGATTACCGGGCATTGTGGGACTGCACGATCATGGCGGGAACAAGTACTTCGGGCTGCGGAAAATCACGCGAATGTCGAAGGACCCGCACCCGCTGATGCTTCAGCACCAGGAGCGCTACTACGGCGGCATGGCCTGGGCGAACGACTTGGCGCGGCGCGGGTACGTAGTGCTGGTCCACGACGCGTTTACGTTCGGAAGCCGCCGGATCCGGTTGGCAGATGTGCCGGGGAACATACGTGGAAACCTGGTGGAGGTGAACCCGGAAGCGACGGACGAGATCGAGCGCTATAACCATTTCGCCGACTCTCACGAACCTGTGATGGCGAAGAGTCTGTTCAGCGCCGGCATGACGTGGCCCGGGGTTTTCGTGTTTGACGATCAGCGCGCACTGGACTACCTGGCTTCGCGACCCGATGTGGACGCAACCCGCATCGGTTGCGGAGGTTTATCGGGCGGAGGTCTGCGTACTGTAATGCTGACGGGCGCCGATGAGCGGATACGCTGCTCATGCTGCGTAGGGATGATGACGACGTGGCGCGACTACCTGCTGAACAAATCCTACACGCACACGTGGATGTGTTACGTGCCCGGATTGCCGCGGGATCTGGACTATCCCGAGGTGCTGGGGCTGAGCGTGCCGAATCCCGTCTTGGTGTTGAACAACAGGCAGGATGCCCTGTTCACCCTGCCGGAGATGGAACGTGCAGACCGGATACTCACGGAGGTCTACAGGAAGGCAGGCGCATCGGGGCGTTACCGGGCCAGCTTCTACGACGGCCCGCACAAGTTCGACCGCGATATGCAAAAGGAAGCGTTTGCCTGGTTTGACCGCTGGCTCAAGGCATAAGACAGGATTTGCCTCTTCTACGGCACCAAAAGGCACGTTGAGTCCGATGTGTATGTAGCGCACTCGCTTCGGGCTAAAATAGGACCGAGTCGGCGTGCACGAATCGAGTCTGCTCAACAACACCAGTAAATGGATCTCGCGCACGATCGCTCGACTCGTTCTCCCCGTCTGCATGGCATCCCTCCCGGCCGCGGGCGCCCCTGCTTCCGCGGGCGGGTCGAACGCTTTCTGCTTGTCGGACGTCGCGTTTAGCGGCCTTGAGTCCGCTCGTGTGGTCATATACAACGGGAACGATTCGGCGGCACTGGTGCGAATCCAAGCTTGGGCGGGTACCCGGCGCGTGAAGCTGAACGTGGGCGCGGAGGGCTCTCAGGTGTTCCTCGGAGCATTCCAGACACTTGTCGTTCAGCTTATGCCACGGCGTATCAATGCGGAGCACGCCTGTATCCGAATCAACGCTTCGGTTCCGCTCCACGCAGGCGTGCTTGGGCATGACGTAAACGGGTCCGACTTCGACCGCGTCTGGAGCACATTCGCGGTCGTCGCGAGAGCGTACGAGGATGTTCCTCGAACAAAACCCGTGGCGCTCACGGTCACGCGCGCAAGCGAGGCAAACGCTCGGGCTGTGGATCGTAACACGGTTGAAGTAAATGCCGGTCTCGCTCGGCGGCTCTCAGTGCCTGACGAACTCGCCTTCGCCGTCGCACACGAACTGGGACATATTTTTCAGCACAGGAGCAACGTGTTCCGCTATTACGACCAGCAGGAGCTGGACGCGGACGCATGGGCGCTCCGGCTGATGGTCCGCGCCGGATACGATCCGCGTGCGGCAGGGCCGGCCCTGAACAAGCTGCGGGCAGGAATTGAGGCTGCCACGCAGTTGCCTGCCTATTGGCGCGGCGTTTTCGAAGAACGCTCACGAGTCATCCAGCGTGAGATGCCGAGGGCCATGGCCGAACATCAATCAGGAGCATCGGCCCCAAATTTCTGGACTGCGCTTGCTGCTCGCGTCACCATTCTAGAGGAACCCGCCTTGATGTCTGCCGCGAGATTCAGCCGACTTTTCCGGCATACACCGGGTGTGTCCGATGTTGGATGCGGATGCGTCACACAGCCGGCTATCGCCAGCGCAGGGTCGCCGTGAACTGGCCGGAGTTGTTTTCTGTGGAGTCGGTGTTGATACCGATGTACAGTCGCCCGAACTCTTCCTCTTCGACCCGGAACTGCAAACCTCTGCCGACCGCAAGAATGTTGGAATCGAATCCGTTCTGGTACTTTACTTTGACGATTACCGCGCCGGGCCGCCCGGCGGGCAGGGGGCGAGCGGCAAGCGGCAAAGGTTGGCCGGCTCCCTCCGGACCGATCCGAGTATCTCCGTCGAGAATCACTTCGCCAGAGGCACTCACGTCAACAAGCATGCCCGGCAAAACATGGACGCCGGTGTCGACCCACTGCTGAGTAGCGGGTATGCGGACAGTGGCCGATCCGGATTCGATCGCTGGTTGGGATGCGGGCGGGAGGGTGCCGCCGGGGCTCTTGTCGGCAGCGCTCTGCGGCGCCGAATACACCGGAGGAGGGGTGACGGCGTCTCGCGTTTTGGGCAGATTAGTTGAGGGCTGCTTTTTGGGTGCCGTGGGCCGAACTGGGGTCGACTGACCGTATGACCCAGAACAGAGCAAACAGAACAATGTCAATAGGCGTCGGACCGTCATACCTACAAATGTAACTCGACCGCCGCAGTCGTCCGCAGGACCGGCGTCGCATTCCATTCACGATCGCCGAGGTGGCACACAGGCTGGGTTACGCATCGCGTTTGGAGAGACAACGTCCTCACTACGGAGTTTTGCATTCGTTACTCGATGGAAGCTCGGAATCTTCGCCGGTTCTCGGCTTTAGTAACATCGCAGGTCCAAGTTCAATTCGGTGGCGCGGTCCTCCAGTAGTGAGTGGGTTATACTCACTTCATGAGTAAGCGGCTTCAGGTACTGATTCCGGATCAGGAAATGTCGGATATCCAGCGTTTGGCGAAACGAGAACGTATGACCGTGGGTGAATGGGTTCGGCGAGCGCTTCGGGATGCGCGCGCGGCACGGCCCGTTATCGAAGCAGAAAACAAGTTGAAGGCCGTTCGGCGGGCGGCAGGATACTCATTTCCCACCGGTGACGTTAAGCAGATGCTGAGCGAGATAGAGCGGGGGTACGAGGGTTGATCTTCGTTGATTCTAATATTCCGATGTACCTGATTGGAGCCGCACATCCGCATAAGGCTGAGGCACAAGTCATTTTGGAGCGGCTGATTGCTGCGGGCGAGCGCCTCGTCACCGATGCCGAAGTGCTCCAGGAAATCCTTCACCGGTACACGGCCATAGACAAGCGAGAAGCCATCGGCCCTGCGTTCCAGGTGACGTTGGGCATCGTCGACGAAGTGATCCCGATCGAAAAAGCAGAAGTTTTGCGTGCTGGGGAGATCGCCCAAAATCGCGCCCTGATGTCGGCTCGCGATGCGGTCCATATCGCAGTGATGGAGCGCCACGGTATTCGATCCATCTTGAGCTTCGACGGTGACTTCGACCGCTGGCCTGGTCTGCAAAGAATCCATCGGATTTGAGCGTGCTCGCTTCAACCGGTGTCGTCGATGGGCCTTTTGGAGGCACACTGCGGTCCCTGATCGTCCTTTGCAGCCTCATCTCGCGTTCAGGGGTCGTTCCACCGCCGCACCCACACCCCCGCTTGACACGCGCCGTCCGACCGGGTTAACTTAAACACACTTCCACGTCTGAGGTTGTTTCCACGTTCGAAGATGATTAAGCGGTTCAGCAGTTCTCTCTTATGGCTGCACCATCCTCTCTTTTCGACTCCGGTCCGTTTGCCGGATACGACCTCGATGACGCGTGGGACGAGATGTTCGACCGTTCCGGAGAAGCACGCCCGCACTACCGCGAGTTGTACCGCAGACTGCTGACAATTCCTCCCGATGAATTGCGGCTGCGTAAACAGGCCGCAGACATAGCCTTTCTCAATCAGGGCATCACGTTCACGGTCTACGGCCGCGAAGAGGGCACCGAACGAATCTTCCCGCACGACCTGCTGCCGCGCATCATCGCCTACTCGGAATGGCGGGAAATCGAGGCGGGACTCACCCAGCGCATCACCGCGCTGAACCTGTTCCTGCACGACATCTATCATGAAGGCCGCATCCTCGCGGACAAGGTGGTTCCGCGCGAGGTCATCTACACGTGTAAACACTACCGCCGCGAGATGCGGAACGTGCAGGTGCCCAAGGACCGGTATGTGACTGTGGTCGGAACCGATCTCATTCGCAGGCCGGACGGCCGCTTCGTCGTGCTCGAGGACAATCTCCGCGTTCCCAGCGGTGTGTCTTACATGCTCACCGGCCGCGAGATCGTTAAACGCATGTTCCCGGTCCTCTACCAGAGTTGTGACGTAATGCCCATCGAGCATTACAGCCAGGCTTTGCTTTCTACGCTGCGGGCTCTGGCGCCGCGGGAGCGAGCCGATCCGCGGATCGTCCTGTTGTCGCCCGGCGTCTACAATTCGGCCTACTTTGAGCACGCGTTCCTCGCACGCCAAATGGGCATCGATCTCGTTGAAGGCCGCGACCTCGCCGTTCACGACGACATTGTGTACATGCGGACAACGGCGGGGCTGGTCCGCGTGGATGTGATCTACCGGCGCATCGACGACGACTTCATCGATCCGCTGACATTCCGTCCTGATTCTGGATTAGGCGCGCCGGGCTTGTTCAACGCCTTCCGTGCCGGCAATGTGGCCCTTGGCAATGCCATAGGGACCGGAGTCGCCGACGACAAAGCGGTGTACGCGTATGTCCCGCGATCATCAAATACTATCTCCACGAGGACCCGATCTTAGAGAATGTCGAAACGTACCTGATGACCGATGACGCACAACGCGCTCACGTTCTCGAAAATATACACCGGATGGTGGTGAAAGCGGTCGGCGAATCGGGCGGGTACGGCATGCTGATCGGGCCGCACAGCAGCGCCGAGGACCGAGAGGAGTTTCGCCGCCGCATCGTGGCGGACCCGCGGAATTATATCGCGCAGCCCGTGGTCAATCTCTCGCGGGCGCCTTGCTTCATGGACGGCAAAGCGCAAGCCCGGCATGTCGACCTGCGCCCGTATATCCTCTTCGGCGACAAGGTGACTATCGTCCCCGGTGGTCTCACCCGCGTCGCTCTGCGGCGGGGATCGCTGGTAGTGAATTCGTCCCAGGGCGGCGGCAGCAAAGATACGTGGGTAATTCACGATTGATATGCTTTCCCGCGTAGCCGACAACTTGTACTGGATGAGCCGCTATCTGGAGCGGGCGGAGAATGCGGCCGCCCTGATTGACGAGCACCTCAATTTGATGCTGGATTCGGCTTCGGTTTCGCTGGATCAGCGATGGACGCGCGTGATGGCGAGTCTGGGAATGCCGCCGGTTGAGCGCTCCGACGTCTCCGTTGCCCATGCCCTGGCTTTTGACAGTGACAGCCAGTACTCAATTGTGGATTGCATCGCCTCTGCGCGCGAAAACGCCCGGCAGGTCCGTGAACAGGCTAGCTCCGCCATGTGGGAGCAATTGAACCGGCTGTACCACGCCGTTCGCGCGGCGGGGGCAGAAGAGCAGTGGCGATCAGACCCGCATGCTTTTCTGAAAACGGTTCGCGAAGGCGCATACCTGTTCCAGGGCATCACGGATTCGACTATGAATCACGATCAGGGGTGGCGCTTTATCCAACTCGGCCGCTATCTGGAGCGTGCGGGCGCGCTAGCGATTGTTCTGGATGTTCACTTTGGTGCGTTTGCCTCTGAACCAGGACAGTCGGAAGAGCTCTCCGAGCACCTGGAATGGATCGGGCTTCTCAAGAGTTGTTCTGCTTTTGAAGGGTATTGCAAAGTCTACACGGCGGATGTCAAAGCCGAACGCGTGGCCGAGTTTCTACTGTTGAATGAGGTCTTCCCGCACTCGCTCCGATTTTGCATCGAGCGTATTCACGCCGCGGTGCAGGCGCTTCCCGAAGGATCGCGCAAGGCGACGGCACGTTTGGCGCGGCATACGGGCCGCCTGCGCGCCACTCTCAGTTTCAGCAATATCGACGAGGTCATGTCCGGCGGCATTCATACTTGGCTCGACGATGTTCTGCGGCAATGTCAACTCATTCACGTCGCGATCCGCGAAGCTTACATCGACTACCCCATCGAAAGGGCCGTCGCGGTCTGAGCCATGTATTATTCGATCCGGCACGTAACACGTTTTCGTTATAGTGCGCCCATCTACGAAAGCATGATGGAAGTACGTATGCACCCGCGCAGCGAGGATGTGCAGCGCTCGTTTTCCTTCGAGCTTGCGGTGCAGCCTCGAGCGCGCGTCTCTTCGTATCGCGACTCACTCGGCAACACGGTTCACTATTTCAATATCCCGGAGAATCATCGCGAGTTGGCGATCACGGCGGAAGCCCTGGTGGGGCTGGATCCAGTCCAGGTTCCCGATCAACTGGACGAAGCCGATTGGAAGTTTCTTACGCCGGAGCAGATTCCTACGGAGGCTTTCGAGATGCTGCTGCCCAGCCACTTCGCCCGGCCCAGCCTACCGCTCCAGGAGCTCGCTGCAAGCATAGGCGCCGAGCGCCGCGGCGATCCTTTATCGCTGCTAAGAGAACTCAACGAGGCGATGTACGGCGCGTTCGAATACAAGCCCAAAGCGACGCGGGTGGATTCGCCCATCGAAGATGCACTGACGAACAAGATGGGGGTTTGCCAGGATTTCGCCCATGTCTTCATCACCATCCTGCGCGGCTTAATGATCCCGGCGCGGTACGTGAGTGGCTATCTGTATCACGGGGACGAGGCAAACGATCGATCGAGAGAGGGCGCAACGCATGCGTGGGTGGAAGCCTGGTTGCCTGGGGCCGGCTGGACTGGTTTCGACCCGACGAACAACCTCCTCGCGTCGGAGCGCCACATCCGCACTGCCATCGGACGTGATTACGCCGACGTTCCGCCGACGCGCGGCGTCTTCAAGGGAGAAGCTTCAAGTAAGTTGACGGTTTCCGTGAGCGTCAAGCCCTCGGACGTTTTGCCGCCAGAGCATGAGTTGGTGCCCGAAATGGTCGCGGTGGAGACGGCCGCTGCGGCGAAGGGCGATCGGCAGCACGAGCAGGCTCAGCAGCAACAGTGAGCCAACTTGAATGTCTTACCTGTGCAGGACGTGCCGCTTGATGTCCGGCCAGAACTCTTTCATCACGTTGGAGAACGCGTCCGTTGCAAGCTGGGTATACATGCGCTGCGCCGTATCCGCGAAGGTCCTGTTATCCGGATAATAGGCGTTCGCAATGGACGCTGTGAGGCCGTTTCCAAGAACTTCCGAGGTGTTGAAGCGCCACTTGCCTGCGTCCGTGCGGGTTACGAAGATTCGGGTTGCCGCGTAGCCAAAGCGGCTCTTCTTCGTACCCTCGCCCCTACGGAAATAGCGTGGATCCTCATGAAGTAAAGAAGGCAATACTCCCTCGGTCATCATATTGCCGATCACTTGATCGGAGTAGGCGGTAACGTAGCGGCGCCCATACCCTTTCAGCCCCTGTCCGAATCCTGGATTCGAGTCCTCGAGTTGATATAGCGCGGCGAAGGCGCCGCCCACCATGTACCCTGGCCAATCGAAGGAGTCCTTCATCGCAATATGAAATTTCTGCCGGGCGGTGATCGGCTCCACCCCAACCAGCCCGTTTACAGTGCGGTAATTCGGTAAGACTCCAAAGATCCGTTTATCAACGGGAGGTATCGCCGGTTCGTGAGCAGGCTCGGCCAGCGGCGTCGCCGGGGCCACGCTATCTGGCGTTTGCGCCGCGCTTGGACTCGGGAAAAATACTACAGCCGCAACGAAGGCAGCCAGCAGAGTGTTGGAAAATTTGTAACTCATCGTAAACAAGGGATTGATGTGCTGCCTCTTTGTAACGATGTTGCGACAGGTACGCTGGTTACAGAAAACATGCGGTTCCCCGAACGTCTATCTCCCAAATGAATGATCCTGCGACGGCCAAGATTTCCATCACCTACGATTCGGTGCAATGGATTTTTCTCCGGGTCCTGGCTCTTATCTACGTCATCGCGTTTGCATCCTTCGGATTCCAGGCCGCGGGGCTCATCGGGTCCCACGGAATTCAGCCCGTAAATCTGTATTTGGCGCGGATATTCGAGGCAGCCGGAAGTTCAGGATACCGGCTCGCACCGACGCTCTTGTGGCTCAGTTCAACAGACACCGCCATAACCGCTCTCTGCGTCACCGGTGCGCTATGCGCGGTGCTCGCGTTCACTGGCGTGCTCTGGCGCGCAGCGTTGGCGTTAGCATTCGTCCTATACCTTTCCCTGGTTAACGCCTCGCAGGAGTTCCTCTCCTATCAATGGGATTTTCTCTTGCTCGAGACTGGATTTTTGGCGATTTTCCTAGGCTACTCACCCATCGTAGTCTGGCTCCTTCGATGGCTTCTATTTCGGCTGATGTTCTTTTCCGGTGTCGTGAAACTCACCAGCGGGGATGCCACGTGGCACAACTTAACTGCGCTCACATTTCATTACTGGACCCAGCCGATTCCCACCCCGCTTGCCTGGTACGCCAATCAAATGCCGCTCTGGTTTCAACAGGCATCGTGCGCCGGCGTTTTCCTGATCGAACTGTTCATACCGTTTCTCATTCTGGGTCCGCGCCGCAGTCGCCTGTTCGCGCTTCCCTGGCTGCTTGGGCTTCAGGGCCTGATCATGCTCACCGGCAATTACGCGTTCTTCAACATACTGGCGATGTCGCTTTGCCTGTTTTTGGTAGATGACGCGATGTTCACGCGCATTCTTGCCGGTAAATGGATGGCGCGTCGCGAGCGGCCGCGCCAGAGCGTCATTCCTCTGCGAGCCAGACGGCCGATCGCCTGGTCACTTGCCATCATCGTCGGCGTTCTCAGCGGATTACTCGCTCTGCAGTCGCTCGGCGTTCGCGTGATGCCGCCGGCGACGACCCTGCTGAGTGCGGCTGCACCGTTCGGAATCGTAAACAGCTATGGTCTCTTCGCGAACATGACGACCACACGGCCCGAGATCGTCGTCGAAGGTTCCAATGACGGAACCAATTGGAGAACGTATCAGTTCAGGTATAAAGCCGGTCCGCTAAACCGCCGGCCGCCGTGGGTGGCCCCACACCAGCCGCGCCTCGATTGGCAGATGTGGTTCGCCGCTCTGGGCTCGTATCGGGAAAACGTATGGTTCCTCAACTTCCTCGCCCGCCTGCTGCAAGGCCGGCCCGAGGTGTTGACGTTGCTGGAGAGTAATCCGTTCCCGGATCAGCCTCCGAAGCTCGTCAGGGCACAAGTATTCGCATATCGCTTCACGGATCGATCTACCCGGCTTCGCACCGGTGATTGGTGGACGCTAACGCCGGCGGGCCTGTACTTGCGTCCCGTCTCGCTTGAAAACCTCGCCGGGCTTCCTGTGCTCGCCAACCGGGATCGGAGAGAATAGTAACAATGTTGATCGTCATGCACGCCCACGCGGGCCCGGAACAAATCGCCCGCGTATGCCAGCGAGTCGAAGAACTCGGATTCCGCCCGCACGTCATGCCCGGAGCCGAGCGTACCGCAATCGGCATCACCGGGAATCATGGACCTGTACCCGCTGAGGAATTTGAAGGTCTGCCCGGCGTGGTCGAAGCAATCCCCGTATCAAAGCCGTATAAACTTGTCAGTCGCGAGTTGAAAAGCGAGAGCTCTATCGTCGACATACATGGCGTTCCAGTGGGCGGGCGCGAACTCGTGCTGTGCGCCGGTCCTTGCTCGGTGGAGAGCCGCGAGCAAATCCTCGCGTCGGCGCATGCCGTGAAGTCGGCGGGCGCGCGATTGCTCCGGGGAGGCGCATACAAACCGAGAACATCGCCATACGCGTTCCAGGGACTGGCTGAAGAGGGGCTGAAATTATTAGCGGAGGCGCGCGACGAAACCGGTCTGGGCATCGTGACCGAGGCCATCGACACAGAGACATTCGACCTGGTGGCTGAATACGCGGATTGCATTCAGATCGGCGCTCGCAACATGCAGAATTTCTCGCTGTTGCGCCGGGCGGGCCGTGCGCGCAAGCCGGTATTGTTGAAACGGGGAATGGCATCTACCCTCGATGAGTTTCTTATGGCCGCGGAGTACATCCTTTCCGAAGGCAACTATAACGTCATCATGTGCGAGCGCGGGGTCCGCACGTTCGCCGATCATACGCGCAATACGCTGGATCTGAGCGTCGTCCCCGCCGTGCAGCGGCTCAGCCACTTGCCAATTATCGTGGACCCTAGCCACGGCACCGGCAAGCGCGACAAGGTGCATCCGCTCGGGCTGGCTGCCGTGGCCGCCGGCGCCTCGGGTCTCATCGTCGAGGTCCATCCCAATCCGGAGCGGGCGCTGTCGGACGGGTATCAATCGCTCGACCCCGAGCAGTTCCGGGCCATGGCGGACGAGTGCCGCGCGATATCAGAGCTGTTGTCTGAGCGCCGGGCGCCGCGGGTGATGCAGCGGGCCTGATTCGCTACGGTTTGCCAAGCCAAGCCTCGTACGCTTCGAGCACGGTTTGACCGCGATAGACGGCAGTCCGCCCGGTTGGCTGCTGAGGAGGCTGGGGAAGATACTCGATGCTCATTTCAACCGGGCCTTGGATTTTCCATGGGGAGTACTGCTTAACTTGAGCCGACGCCCTTTGCGCCGCGCTCTTGATCTGCCGTTTCGCCTCTTCGTGCGAAAGACTGAAGGCTGATGCTCGTCCCACCAGACGCTTGACCGCAACCGTGATCGCCTTCGGCTGGAGACCGAGCAACTCGCGGCAGGCCGCCTGATCCCCGGCCAGCATGATGACAGGAATGTTGAAATAGCCGGCAATGGCTGCCACCTGCCCAATCTCTCCCACCTCTGTGCCGTTGATCGAAATGCGCTTCACGTTGAAGCTTTGCGAATGAGCCAGGACGCCGTCCTTTGTTCCGGCCATCGCATGCTGGCCGACGAACATGACGCCATCATACAGTTTGTCGGATAGGTAGAAGTTGGCGGGCGTCGAGCGGCCCTGGATCAACTTTGCGCTGCTGTCGATCTCATCAATGGACAGCGTCCGGCTACCGTCGTGGCCGTCCCAAATGACGATTTCACTGGCTCCCGCCGCGAGCGCGCCTGCCACGGCGGCGTTCACTTCGCCGGTCGAGAATGTGCCGGGATTCCATGTAGCGGCGTTGCCCGGGGAGCAATTGCTCCTCAGGATCATTCACTCCGCCGGCGCCTTCCAAGTCGGTTACGATCAGAATCCGCGGCCCCTGCGCGAACCCGGCGGACGCGAGCAACAGCATGCCAATCAAAAATTTCATGACCTCACCCTTCCTACGAGAATAATCTCAGCAGGCTATCGCGGCGCCTCAGCCTGTTACATTAGAAGTACACTTCCTGATGAGGCGAATGTATGCAAAGCGGATGCAAACCTGGGAAAACAAGTTATGCTTCCGCACGACAAACCGTGTGGTGCGGCCATTTGATTGGGGCCTGGATTGGGCTGCGAACTGGCCCCCTGCCCAGCGGTACGCGAAAAATGGTCACGACCCGGAAGGCTACCTCCGCGCACTGAACCGCATTGCCATTGAGGACAGCGACGAGTTCTTCGGGTATACCCCGCCAACCGACTTCAGGCTGGACGAACGCATGCTGCGGTTCACCTCGCCCGTGCACACGCCGTATGCGGAGAACAACACGGTTCACGCGCAATGGTTCCCTGCCCAGGAGAAGCCAGGACGTAAGCGCCGGGCAGTGGTGGTTCTGCCGCATTGGAACGCGCACGCTTCTCAACATGCCGCCCTTTGCCGCGGAATGGCCAAACTCGGTTTATCCGCACTGCGCCTCAGCCTGCCGTATCACGACTACCGTATGCCGCCGGAGTTGCACCGAGCCGATTATGCCGTCTCTTCGAATGTCGGCCGCACGATCGACGCGTCACGACAAGCCGTAATCGATACGCGCAGTTGTGCAGACTGGCTCCAGCAGCAGGGGTTCGAGCATATCGGCCTGGTAGGAACGAGTCTCGGTTCGTGTTACGGATACCTCGCCAGCGCGCACGATACCCGCTTTAAAGTCAACGTATATAACCATTGCTCCACCTATTTCGCGGACGTGGTGTGGCTGGGACTTTCGACGCAGCATATTCGTGAAGCGTTGGAACAGCACGTCGACGTCGATCGCCTGCGCGAGTGCTGGATGGCCATCAGCCCACCGGCGTACTGGGATCGCTACGAGAAACTGGACAAGAAATCGCTATTCATCTACGCCAAATACGACACGACCTTTCCCACGCACCTTACCCAGCAAGTGGTGGCCCAGGCGCGCGAATCCAAACTCGATCACAAGATTGTCGGGCTGCCGTGCGGGCATTACACGCTAGGCGAATGGCCGTTCAAGTACATCGACGGCTATCACATATGCTCGTTCTTGCTGCGGAATTTATAATTACTGGTTCAGATCAAGCCCGCTAGGGACGTTTCTTCTTCAACGTTGGAATCTTCTTAGGGGTTGCCGGCTCGGAGTCGTTCTTTACAACATCCGGCTCGGCCTTCTCCGCATCGGGCGGGGGTGCTTCTGGCAGTGTTGGTTCGACATCCTTGCACTCGCCAACCCGCACAGGGAAAGTTGCCATCGTGACCCATTTCCCAGACTCCTGGCGCTCGACGCGATATGTCTTGGAGCCGCCGTCGGCGCGCAGACGCCAGTCCGTATTCGCTGCAGCGGGACGAAGGCGCTTGAGGCGAATCGGCGACGCGCCGGCCTGCCGTATCGTCCAACTCTCGCCGCCGGTCATGGATTCGTACAACTCGTAACGGGCGCCGCTCTCGCCTGCCTGGACCCGGTCGATGACCAAGGCCCCGCTGGTGCGCGAATCAAACGCAAACTGCTCGATCATGCCGGCGCGGCTCTCTTCGAAAACCGGCCTCGCGCGCCAAGTCTTGCCGCCATCGCTGGTGATCAACAAGAAGGGATCCTTGGGCGTGCCGAGCAGCGTCTGGCCGCTAATCCAGCCGACTTCAAAGTCGAAAAATTGAATCTGGTCTAATCCTGCGTTGCGGATTCGTTCGTGGGGCTCGACCCAAGTTTTGCCGCCATCGACGCTGGCGAAGAGAATAGAGGCCATGGTGGACGCCTCGGTGTGGAGGTTTCCAACCAGGAATATTTTCGGCCCCAATACATCTAACGCCGATAAATCGAGGTACACCGGGCATGGTTCCGAATTGGAGCAGTTTTGCCGGGACAACTGGACGTCATCTGCCGTGCACTGAAATTTCACCTGAACGGGCGACTGCGCGCAGGCCGCTACGGCGGCAACAGCCACGGCTAACAGTCTCATCAGTGTCACTATTTTAAACCGAACATCGACGGATGATCGGTGTGGCTACGCGCCGGCCCTGTTCCATCAACGACAGACAGAGCAGCCCGTCATTGAAAAGCCTGGAGGTATCGATTCCGTCGAATTCGGGCACGTACGGGGCGAGTTTCGCAATTCCCTTGCGCAATTGACCTGTTGCCCCTGACGGGTTGCGACGGTCCTCGTGATATAACGCGACTGCGAAATGAATGATCGCCTGCAGAAAGAGCTTGCGGGCACCTGTTTCCGCGCGCCACACATCTTCGAGAACCTCGTGACACTCGTAGAACTCACCGTTATTAAAGAGCTCAATGCCTCGCTCGAGACTGCTCTCGTGCATGATCCAGGATCGAACAATCTGAATTCACGCGTAAGGGGCAGGTAATCCGACCGCGGTCCGATGCGCGCGCATCTCCCATTGCTGGTGAGTCCGAATGTGGAGATTGGTGCGGGGTTTGGCCGTACACAGCAAAACGAATCCCTCGCGGCTGTCCTCAGCGAAATACGAATCCGCGTCGGATTGATCGACAGAGCCCGAGATGAGTTTCCCGGCGCAGGTGAGGCAGCGGCCTTGATGGCAGATGGACGGAAGGCGAACGCCGCTTTGCAGAGCGGCGTTCCATAGATACTGATCGGGCCTACATTGAAGTGTATGCGTGCCGTCGGGCGTCTCGAGTATTACCTCGAAATGCGGATCCATTCTTCTTAAGGATTGTAAAACGCCCGATTCTTGCTGTATGGTGCTTCGCCTGGTTCGCCGCGACGGAAATGTCCGGACGGGATCGACTTGCCGTCCCGTTCGTGAGCCAGCAGTTCAATGAACCACGCCTCGTGCTCAATTTCCTCGTTGAGAATGCGCGAGGCTAAATCGTAAGTTCGCGGATCCTTCCCAAAAGTCATATCGCAGACGGCGGACCAACTGCGGATCGCGCAGCGCTCGGATTCCAGCAACAGCGTAAGTATGTTCACGGCGGTTGGCGGGTCGGGCAGCTTTGCGGCTCGGCAGCCGGCCATGTTGTGGAAGGTCGGCAGATCGTTTGGGAGCTCTCCCCCCAGTTCGTAAATTCGGGGTACGATCAGTTCCCAATGGGCGCGGTCTTCCAGCCTGGCATCTTCGCAAATTTCTTTGTAATCTTCGTATCCGGCAAGGTGCATTCTGAGAATCGTGTAGTAATAATACGTGCTGGCGAACTCGGCCGCGGCGTTAGCCACAAGCATCTTGATCAGCTTGTCGACATCCACCCCGCGCGCGCGAATTACCTCTACGCCAACTCGTTTCGTTACATCCCCGGGTTGAACAGTATCGTTTTCGGGCAAGTGCAACCTCCTTTCTGGTTGACAGGTTATGCAACAATCTGCCATAGGTCAAAGATGTGTTTCCTATTTTTCCCATAGGGAAAACCACTAACATATGGAGATTCATCAGCTTCGATACTTCTGCGCGGTGGCTCGCGATGGAACATTCACCAAGGCGTCCGAAGTCGAGCATGTCGCGCAACCTTCGCTGTCCCAGCAGATCCTGAAACTCGAGGCCGAGTTAGGCGCGCGTTTATTCGATCGCCTGCCGAGATCGGCGCGCCTCACCGTGTTCGGGCGCGCGTTCCTACCGAAGGCGCAACGGATCCTGCGCGAACTGGGAGAGGCGAAAACCGAAATGCTGGAGATGGCGGGTGACGAGAAAGGAGATGTCGTGCTCGGCGTAATTCCGACTATCGCTTCCTACCTGCTTCCTCGCATTCTCACCAGCTTCGCGCGGGCGCATCCGCGGATAACGATGCAGGTAGTGGAGGATATCACACCCGTACTGCTGGAACGGCTGCACCAGGGCAGCGTCGATATGGCGCTTGTGGCAGTCCCGGTCGCCGGCGGTGAAATCGCGTGTCTGGACCTCTTCGAGGAATCGTTCTATGCGGTCGTCCCGGAGGGACACGGACGGGCTCGCCAGAAAACTATCCGGATGGCGGAATTGAGGAACGATCCCTTTTTGCTGCTCAAGGAAGGACATTGTTTTCGCGACAGCATGATCGCCGCTTGCCGGCACTCGAGAGTTACGCCCAATGTAGTTTTCGAGAGTGGACAGTTCGCCACCATCCTTGCGATGGTCTCTGCGGGCATGGGCGTCTCGGCGGTGCCGGCCATGGCGGTGCAGCCCATGCCGGGGTGCCGTTATATTCGGATCGCCGGTAAGGGCAGCAAGAGAAAGATTGGGGTGGTCAAGCTCAAACATCATTTCGAGACGCGCGCCCAACGGGCGCTGCTGAAGCATTTCACTGAAACCTGCACCGCGGGTTAACGGTTTCGTGAGCCCAACAGTTGCGGCCAGTTAACAATGACGTTGAGATCTCGGGAGCGAGTATCGGCCTTTGCCACCACGACCAAGATACGCTGGCCATCCGCACTCACCGAGTAGTGGGGGCCATCCCCGAAATAGGGGAAGGTCACTTTGAACAGAGAGCTTTCAGCGCCGGTGCGGAGATCCACGGCGACGATGCTGTCATCCTTCCCGTGATAGAACAATTCTTTTCCATCGCGCCGCCATCGCGGCTGTTTTCCGCCCGCCGTGGAAATACGCTTTCTTCGGCTGGATGCCGGGAAGTCAGTGAGATAGATTTCCTGGGAGCCTGACGCATTCGAGTCGTAAGCCAGCCAGTGTCCGTCCGGTGAAAATTGACCGAATTCCTCAAGTTCTCCGCCACCCGCCAGTTGACGCCAGCGTGACTCGCCGAACGTGGAATACATCAGCAACTTCCGGCGGCCTTGCCACATCTCGGCCACCAAATACTTGCCATCTGCGGACAAATCGCGGAGATGGTAGTCTGCCGGCCATGGTGCCACACTCTGTCCCGGACGAGCATCGTCCACCGCTCGCGACCATAAGTGGGCGCCCTGCCGGAAGTAAAGCCGGTCGCTTTCAGGCGCCCACTGGGGATCGAAGCTGTGTTCGTTTTCAAGCGAAATGGGCGAGGAGACATTGCGCGTAATATCGTGCAGCCAGATCGCGAAGTACCCGCTAAGCACACGATGAAGGTTGACGGCCGCCGAGCGGCCATCGGGCGAAAGCTCGAGCTGGTAATAATCGGCTTTGGGACCCACCGTGCCTAAGCTCTTCCCATTGCGGTCGAACCATGTGAGCGCTGCGTCCTGATCGATGCCCCGGAATACGAGCGTTCCCGTCTCTGAGACACTCGCATTCCCGGCCATATCGGCAATGGATACGGCATCACCTGTGAGCTCCCCCGCCGCCGTATCGAAGCGCTGCGCCCAGAGTTTCGCTGCTCTCGAAAATATCAGGTAATTGCCCCCGCTACGCGGATCTCGACCAATGGAGACTGCGCCATCGCAGACCAGCAGACGTTTCCTTGATTTGCGGGGAGTGTCCAGTGAATCGAGATAAACACCCCGGTTCTCCTCGTCCGTGGTCCGGGAAAAGTACACAAACCGCTGGCCGTCCGGTAAGAACACTGGATACCGTTTCGAATTCTCGCCAATACGATCGTCCAGCCCACTCACCACCACCGGTTCGCCTCCTGTGTCGGGCACGCGGAACAAGCCCTTATAATTCACCCCATACAGAATCGTGCCGTTATGATTCCAGGTTCCTCCGCGGCTTCCTTGAACCGGACACAGCGTTTGAGGTTCACCTCCGGAAACTGCGACCTTCTTCAACTTTGCATCCGTGAAGAAGCCGATTTGACGGCTGTCCGGCGACCAGAACGGGAAGGTAGCCGACTCCGTTCCGCGCAGTGTTTCGAACCTGTCGGCATCCAGACGGCGAAGCAGGAGGTGCGTACCGGTCCCGCTTGCCAGAGCGGTCACCACCATGTTCCCGTCCGGTGAGATGACCGGTGGTCCCAGCAGACGTCCGGGATCAACGTTGGAACCTTCGTCTGGAAGCGGAATGGTGAGTCGGGCAAGAGGTGCGCTGCCGGGGACCGCGCGGTACCAGCGCCAGCCGCCAAACCCCAGCCCACCGAGTGCCAGGATTAGCGCAGCCCACATGGCGTACCTGCGCCAGGGAGCAACCGGAGAGGCTATCGCTCCGTGCTGAATCCATTCCAACTCGCTCTTCAGATCGCGAGCTGACTGCCAGCGTTGATCCGGATCCCTGGCAAGGCACTTCGAGATGACGCGTTCGAGGGCGGGCGATGCGGCAGGTCCTAGGCAGGGCCGCTCGCCGGAGACTATGGCTGCCATGAGCGCAGCGTTACTCCCGGCCGAAAACGCCTTGCGGCCGGCAGCCATCTCAAAAAGAACGGCCCCGAACGCGAAAATGTCGGACCGAGCATCTGCATTCTTACCGAGCACCTGCTCCGGCGACATATACTGCGGCGTGCCAACAATCATCCCGCTTTCCGTCAACTGTGTTTGGGTGGTCGCCCCCGCGCCATCGGAAGTAGGAGCGGCAACGAGTAGAGCAATGCCGAAATCGAGCAGCTTGATCCCGGATTCTCGGGTGATCATGATGTTTGCCGGCTTGAGATCGCGATGCACGACGCCGGCCCGGTGCGCATGATCGAGCGCTCCGGCGATTTGGATTGCGTAAAGCCAAAATTCCTCATGCACCAGAGGGCCGGCGCTCAGCCGGTGCTGGAGCGTGTCGCCCTCCACGCACTCCATCACCAGGTAGTCGGCGCCGGATTCGGAACCGACATCAAAAAGGTTGCAGATATGCGGATGACTCAGTCGCGAAATGACAACGCCTTCCCGGCGCAGCCGCTCGCGTCCCGGGCCGCAATCCGGTGCGCGCATGGATAGGATCTTGAGAGCCACCGTGCGGTTCAGGCGCGTGTCGCGCGCTTTATATACCTCGCCCATGCCTCCGGCGCCGAGCGGAGCTACGATGACGTAGGGGCCGAACCGGTCCCCGGGCGCGAGAGCCATGGTGGTGAGATAATTCTACTCCCGGGCAGTTTGAATTCGCAGGCCGGAATGGATAGACTCAAATTGAAACGACTTAGAGGAGCTCTCCCGGACATGCGCAAGAACGACGATCTGACCCGTCGAGATGTCGTCAAAATGGCAGGCGCCGTCGGCGCCGCCGCGGCAGCGGTTTCACGAATTGATGGCTTCCCCGCTATCCGAACCGTAAAGGCCGCCAACGATCAGGTGCAGTTCGGCATGATCGGTACGGGCAGCCGCGGTTCGTATCTGCTGAAGCACCTGGCGAAAACCGACAACGGGCGGTGCGTCGCGTTGTGCGATATTCAGCAGGACGCGCTCGACCGGGGCGTTAAGACCATCGGTGGAAGTCCCAAGACCTTCAAGGACTATCGGGAACTGCTGGCGCAAAAGGACGTAGAAGCGGTATTCGTCACTACTCCGCTGTTCATGCACTACCCGATCACGACGGATGCGCTGCAGGCTGGGAAGCACGTGTTTTGCGAGAAGGCGCTGGTGTTTAAACCCGAAGAAGTGCACGGGCTTCGCGCGCTCGCCGCGCAACATCCGCAGCAGACCTTGCAGACCGGATTACAGCGCCGCTACAGCAAGTTCTACCAGACCGTGAAGGACATGGTGGACAAGGGTGTTCTGGGGCAAGTGAAATACATTCACGCCCAGTGGCACCGCAATATGGTGAACAAGCCGAGTTCGCTATGGACCATGAAGCCGGGCGGGGATACGAATCTCTCAAACTGGCGGCTGTATCGAAAGTATTCGGGCGGCCTGGTGGCGGAACTCACCTCCCACCAGGTGGACGTGGCCGACTGGATGTTCGGTTCATCCCCGGAATGGGTACAGGGTTATGGCAGCCTGAATGATCTCAAGGATGGCCGTGACGTCTACGATAACGTCCAGTTAATCTACCACTATCCGAACAATCAGCAATTAACCTGGTCGGGTATCAGCACCAACCAACATTTGCCGCTGTTCAACGCAGGCCGCTCTGAAATGGGCGAAATCATCATGGGCACGGAAGGCACCGTTCACCTGACGGTCGGTGAAGACGTGCACCATGCGATTGCCTGGTGGTATCGCGAGCCTCCTAAGGAAACGGTTGTGGCCCCGGGCGCGAAGAAAGAAGCGGCCGTGGCGGGCGCGACCATGGTCTCCGGCGGCGCAAGCCGTCCGGTTCCACTGATGTTCGACGACCTCAGTATCACCGCCAACGATAGCTTTTTGGACAAGGAAATGAAGTTCGCCCGGCGGTGGCTTTACTCGAAGGGCGTGATGGTACAGGAAGAAGATACAAATCCGGTGGACACCGAGTTGAGCTCGTTTTTCCAGAACTGCCGCGACGGCAAGCGGCCGCGCGCCGATCTAGAGGTCGGAATGGCGGATGCCATGGCGGTAATGTTGTCCAATAAGGCTATGGACGAAAATCGCCGGGTCTATTTTAGCGAGATCGACAAGATGGGGAAGGGCGCGGCCTCAACGTCGGCCTCCGGCCCCGCCGCGAAGACCGCTGTAAAGTTGTAGAACCGGGCCCGGTTCTGCCTTAGCCGGCCGCCTTGCTCTCCATGGCGTGAGCAGCATGCACGCCGGCGCCGATGATGGCGATGTCTTCGCCGCCCGGTACCACGTCGAACGTGTATCCCTGCAGCGGGCTCATTTTTACCATTTCGCTCATATACACGTGCAGTAGCTTTAAATCAACATAGTGCGCGCTCGCCCCCGTGATGTAGAACTTCCCCGGACCATCCATGTGGATGCTGGACGCGGTTCCGGCCGCTAGCGCACGGTGCCACATCTTTACGAAATCCTGGCAGCGCGCATCCGTTTTCGCGGATGCGAACACCTCATCGGGCTCCATGTCCAGGAAGCGGAGCCGCATGGCTCGATGCCCCATAATGCCTTCCAAATGACCCACGCCGCCGCACCCGCAATAGGTTTCTTTGGAGTCCAGCGAGACCACCGTATGGCCGCCCTCCCAAACGCCTTCCGCAGCCGGGTAACGTCCGAAACCGATGCCGTTGCCCAGGGTCCACACGCGAGTCAGGCGATCCAGTTGGCCGCGCGTCGCCGCGATCCCCGCTGCCATGACGTCCGCATCATTCGACACCATCAGCAGAATATTCGGATTTCGCAGCCGCAGGCGCTCACACAGCGCATTTTGGATGTTGTACCCCTTCAACTGCTGGAGATTTGGAGATTCTTCGATGATTCCGCTGCGAATAATACCCGGCATGCCTACGCCCACCGCGGGAACTGGCGTTGTCTCCATCAGCAGTTCGACCTGTTCGCGGATGTGACCGCTGATTTCTTCGGCCGGCATACCTTGGAAGGTGGAGAAGAAATCGTCAGTGTCCGGAAACCTCAGAACATGTCCAACCACCTGGTTGTTCTCTACTAATCCGACCGCGAGGCGATCCGTCATGGATACGCCGATCGTACGTGCCATATTTCCCCCCGGGTTTACAGCTTCGTCAGCTTGTTCAGGCCGTTGAAGGCGGCCGCCTTGTAACACTCCGCTAAAGTCGGATAATTGAACACCGTATTGACGAAATAGTCCATCTTTCCGCCGAGAATCAAAACCGCCTGCCCGATGTGCAACAACTCAGACGCACCCTCGCCGATGACGTGGACTCCCAGTATTTCGAGAGTCTTGCGATGAAAGATCAGCTTCAGGCGCCCCGTGGTGTCACCGCGAATCTGCCCTCGGGCAATCTCCCGGTAATACGCCACGCCCACCTCATACGGCACGTCTTCGTCCGTCAGTTGCTCCTCTGTCTTGCCGATGAACGATATCTCCGGGATGGTGTAGATCCCGTATGGATATTGCGCCGGATTCGAGACCACGGGCAGGTTGAACGCATGCGCAGCGGCGATGCGGCCCTGCTCCATCGACACAGAGGCGAGACTGGGAAATCCGATGACGTCCCCCACCGCGTAAATGTGCGGCTGAGACGTGCAGTAATTGCGCGTCCACCTTAATGCGTCCCCGATCGTCGGATTCGAGACCAGCCGCCGCGAGATTCAGTTCGTCCACATTGCCCTGCCGTCCGACCGCATACAGCAGTGCTTCTCCAATAATGCGCTTGTTGCTTTCCAGGTTCGCGACGACGCTGCCGTCCGGGAGTTCATCCACGCTCGAGACCTCCTCGTTGAGGCGCATCGTGACGCGGTTATCGCGAAGGTGATAGGAAAGCGCTTCCACCATTTCGGTATCGGCGAACTCGAGCAGGCGAGGCCGCTTCTCCACGAGAATCACGCGCACTCCGAGGATAGCGAACATGCACGTGTACTCTACTCCAATGACGCCTCCGCCCACTACAATCAGCGTCTTCGGAATTGACGGAATATCGAGAATCTGGTCGCTGTTGACGATGGTCCTTCCGTTCACCGGAACTTTCGGTGAGACGGCGGGCTTCGTACCGGTGGCGATAATGACGCTCTCGGCCTCGAACGTCTGGATGCCGCGCGAATTCTCGACTTTGATATGCGTCTGATCCACGAAGCTCGCCACGCCGAAGAGCAGATCCACGTTATTGCGTGAGAGCTGGGCCTGGATGACGTCAATTTCGGTCTTAATCACGTGCTGGACGCGAAAGGCCAGGTCGCCCATCGTAATCTTGTCCTTTACGCGGTAGTGGAGACCGTAGACACTGTGATAGCTGTACCCCGACAGATGGAGTACAGCCTCCCGCATCGTTTTGCTGGGAATGGTTCCGGTGTTGATCGACGTGCCTCCGATCACTTCGCGCCGCTCGACGACGGCCACGCTCTTTCCCGCTTTCGAGCCTTGAATAGCGGCGCGTTGGCCGGCCGGTCCAGATCCTATGACGATGAGGTCGTATTTCGCCATGCTCCCCCTCTACCCGGATATGCAAAACGCTCTGTGCCAGTCGCGCCGCTGCGCCCGATCCCCTCGATCCAGCAGAAGAAGTTCGGTTCCTTTCGGTTCATTGTGACAATGTCCAGTGTCGCACCGTTTTCTATAATAAATATTTCCCCTCAATGGCGACCCCATCCACCGCTGTGGCTCCCTCTGCATCTCCGTGCGTCAAGGCGGAACGACTCGCGCTGGTGGGCCTGACGCTCTTCTCGGTCGGACACTTCTTTATCGATCTGTACTCCAGCGCGCTGGGTGTTTTCCAGCCTCTGCTAATTCAGAAGCTGCACTTCAGTTTGTCGGAAGCAGGCCTGCTTGGCGGAGTCATGTCGCTTTCGTCTTCAGTCACTCAACCTATCTACGGTTACCTTTCGGATCGTTTTCGTACGCGCATGTTCTCGGCGCTCGCGCCCGCTGTGGCGGGAATATTTATCGCTTCACTCGGTCTCGCACCTAGTTACCCGATGCTCTTCGTCATGGTGGCGCTAGGAGGCGCGGGCATCGCGTCGTTCCATCCTCAGGCATCGTCGCGGGCAACCCTTGGCCTGAAAAACCGGGCACGCTGGATGGCCGTCTTTATCAGTGCGGGCACGCTGGGACTGGCGTTTGGCCCCGCGTACTTTTCGACGCTGTTTCGCACCGCCGGATTGAGTGGCGCAGCTTGGGGGGCTGCTCCCGGCATCCTGGTAACGATTCTGCTGATCACGATGCTTCCCGATCGCAGTGGATGCGCTCGATGCGCAGCGCCATCGTCTGGATTGGCATCCGCTGGCCAGAGTGTGGAAACCGCTGACGATCCTTTACATCCTTGTGTTCCTACGTTCTGTTGTACAGGTTTCGTTTACACAATTTCTTCCGCTCTACCTCACCCGTGAACGGTCCTTCTCCATCCCCGCCGCCAGTTGGGCGCTGTCGCTCTATCTCGGGGCGGGCGCCATCGGCGGATTCACAGGAGGCCAACTCGCGGACCGCTTTGGCGCCAGGCGCATTATCCAAATCTCGATGCTCGCCTGTCTTCCGTTCCTGGCATTGTTCTTCACCGCGCGCGGCGTGCTCTCGCTCTTCGGACTCGCGGCCGGCGGCTTGATCCTGCTGTTCACTATCCCGGTGAACGTGGTGATGGCGCAGGAACTGGTTCCATCTCAGTCCGGAACGGTCTCCGCGCTCATGATGGGTTTCGCTTGGGGGATGGCCGGGCTGATCTTCATACCGCTGACTGGATGGTGGGCCGATCGCTTCTCGTTACAGGCGGCCTTATCCGCGCAGATGGTGCTGCCACTCATCGGCTTCATCCTGACCTTGTGGCTTCCAAAGAAATGAAGGCGGTATGTCTGCTCAGCGGAGGGCTCGACTCGGCGACCTGCCTCGCCCTTGCGCGCCGGGACGGATTCGAGTGCTACGCGCTCTCATTCGACTACGGGCAGCGCCATCGGGTGGAACTGAAGGCGGCGGCCCGCATCGCGGAAAGACTGGGCGTCGCCGGGCACATTACGGTGCCGATTGACCTACGCGTGTTCGGAGGGTCCGCACTCACGGCCGATATCGACGTGCCAAAGGCGCGGTCGGCCAAGGCGATGTCCGCATCGATTCCCGTCACCTACGTGCCCGCACGCAACACGGTTTTTCTGTCCATCGCCTTAGCGTGGGCCGAAGTGCTGGGTAGCGGTGATGTCTTCATCGGAGTGAATGCCATCGACTACTCGGGTTATCCCGACTGCCGGCCGGAGTTCATAGAGGCATTTGAACGTCTCGCGAACCTGGCCACCAAGGCCGGCGTCGAAGGGCGAAGCTGCCTGCGCGTGCATACCCCCCTGATTACGCTGAACAAAGCCGGAATCGTCCGGACCGCGCACGAACTCGGATTGGATTTCCGGCTCACCCATAGCTGTTATGATCCGGACGAACGGGACCGGCCCTGTGGTGAGTGCGATTCGTGTCTCCTACGAAAGAAGGGGTTTACCGAAGCCGGCCTGATCGACCCCCTGGATTACAGGCGATGATTATCTCGGAAATCTTCTACTCCGTGCAGGGTGAGGGGACGCTTGTGGGGGTGCCGAGCGTATTTGTTCGGGTCAGCGGTTGTAACCTGCGCTGCGCGTGGTGCGATACTCCTTACACTTCGTGGTCTCCGACGGGTGAACCGATGAGCATGTCCGAGATCCTGGAGCGCGTTGGAGCGTTTCCAGCGCGGCACGTGGTTGTAACCGGCGGAGAACCCATGTTGTTCAACGAAACCGTTGAACTCACGCACGCTCTGAAGAAGCTGGATTTGCACGTTACCATCGAGACGGCGGGGACGATCTACAAGCCGGTGGAATGCGATCTGATGAGTATCAGCCCGAAGCTTGCGAATTCAACGCCCGAGGGCAACTGGGCGGAACGTCACGAACGATCGCGATATCAGCCAGCCGTGCTTCGCCAGCTAATGTCCAGTTATGAATATCAGTTGAAGTTCGTCATCGCAGATCCTGCGGACATAGATGAGGTGCGGCGCGTGCTGGCCGAGATCGGCGCGGCAGCAGATCGAGTGTTGCTGATGCCGGAAGGTACCGATAGCGGAAAGCTGGCCGAGCGCGGCCGGTGGCTCACTCAGCTCTGCATGCGCGAAGGTTATCGATACAGTCCGCGCTTGCACGTGGACTTATGGGGCGTCGAGCGCGGCCGCTAGCCTGAATTGACACGGCTTACGCTAAACCGCGGTTGGGTTCTTGCCGATAGGTAATATAGAGCCACTATGTCGTTGCAACCGCACGATGTTTTGTGATGAAGTAGAGAAAAGATGTTAGTGTAGGAACCCCTATGTCTCGTTGTGTCCGAATTGCGCTCCTTCCGCTGATTTTGCTTTCCATCGCGTGTAACCGCGATCCGCATTTCCAAAGCCAGAAACTCGTAGAGAACGGTAACAAATTCTCCACTAAGGGCAAGTTCAAAGAGGCATCGATCATGTATCGGCGCGCCTTAAACAAAGACCCGAAAAACGGGGACGCGTATTATCGCCTGGGCTTGGCCGCGCTCAAGTTATCCGCATACAGCGATGCGGCGCACTCTCTTCGCCGGGCCATAGATCTGCAGCCGAACAACGCTGATGCGGCGACTAAGCTTGCCGACCTCTATTGGCTGGCTTATACGACTGACCCGGCCGGCAAGAAAGCCCTGGTCCCCGACATTCAGGACCTCAGCGATCAACTGTTGAAGCGCGACGCCAACTCCTTCGACGGCCTCCGGCTCGCGGGAAATCTGGAACTCGCCAAGGCTGAAGACGCACTCAAGTTGGGTCGGATGAACGAGGTAAATGACGCTCTTAACAAGGCACTGGCCAAATTCCAAGCCGCCAATAGTGCAAAGCCCAACGATCCGCAATTGGGTCTGACACTAGCCAGTACGCTGGTAGCCTTGAAGCGGACCGATGAGGCCGAGAAGCTTGGCAAGCAGGTACTTGAGCGGAACAAGAACTTTGGGCAAATGTACGACCTGTTGTACCAGGTATATGCTGCCGGAAATCGGGTAAGCGAAGCCGAAAGCATCCTGCAGCAAAAGGTGCGCAATAATCCTGCGCAGGAGAATTACCGGATTCAGCTGGCTAGCTTCTATTTCAATATTCGGAAGCGGCCGGAGATGGAAAAAACACTGCAAGATATGATCGCCGACCCGAAGGATTTCCCCTTCGCTCATCTCTCGGCCGGTAAGATCTTCGCGCGTATCGGCGATTATGATCGCGCGCGGCGTGAGTACGAGGCGGGCATGGCGGCTTCACCCAAGGAGAAAGCCGTGTATCAAACAGCAATGATCGAATTGCTGACCAGTGAAGGAAAATACCAGGACGCCACGATTTTGGCAAACGATGTTCTTAAGGCGGACCCTAAAAATTCGGTGGTGTTGGAACTTCGCTCGGCCCTGGCCATTCATTCCGGCGACCCGCAGCAAGTCAGCATGGCGGTAAAGGATCTGCAAAGTCTGGTTTCCAAAAACACGACCAATGCGGCCTACCGCCTGCAGTTGGGCCGGGCACTGATGGCTCAGGGTCAATTGGACCAGGCTCGGACACATCTGGAAGAAGCTTTGAGGATTCGCCCGGATCTCATGGGGGCCAAGTTATTACTCGCCGAACTTCTGACTAAGAAGGGTGATTTCACGCGGACGCTCGGCCTGACGGACGAGATCCTGTCGAACAATCCTCGCAATATGGCCGCCCGCCTCATTCGTACTAGCGCTCTGTTGGGGGTGGGCGACAGGAAACGCGCTAAAGGCGAATTGGAAGCCATTGTGAAAGCGATTCCTAACTCCACGGACGCCAAGTTTCAGCTCGGATTCATCAATTACTCGGAAGGAAATTACAAGGACGCGCTACAGATGTTCCGGGATCTTCAGCAAGCGGGCGACCCTCGTGGGTTGACCGGTATTCTGGAGACCGATGTCGCTCAGCACGACTTCGCAGGCGCCGCCGCGTTGGTCGAGACGGAGTTGAAGAAGGATCCAGATCGCGCGGATCTGCGTATGGCGTTAGCCAGTGTTATGGCCCGCTCCGGCCAATTTGATGAGTCGATCAAGAATTTTCAGATCCTGATCGCAAAGAGTCCCAAGTCGGCCGACTATGAGATCAAACTGGCTGAAACATATCGCCTGAAAGGGGACTTCAACTCCGCGGTTGAACACTTCCGAAAGGCAAGCGCGTTAGCCCCGAACGATGTGCTTCCGCTGAGCCGTGTGGCGATGCTGCTGGACGGAGTTGGACGGCGCGGGGAGGCTAAGCCGATTTACGAACAGATTTTGCGGATCGAGCCCGACAATGTTCTCGCGCTTAACAACCTCGCCTTCATCAAAGCCGAGGAGGGAATAGATCTCGACCAAGCCTTGTCCTACGCGCAGCGAGCGAAACAAAGAGTGCCGCAGAACCCCGACATCTCCGATACTCTCGGCTGGATCTACATCAAGAAGAACCTTAGCGACGATGCGGTCCGTATCTTCCGCGAGTTGGTCAAAGAGAAACCGGAGAATGCTACCTATCGTTACCACCTCGCGATGGCGTTGTTTCAAAAAGGCGACCGGCCGACGGCCAAGCAGGAGTGTGAGGTCGCACTTAAGAACAATCCCAGCAAGGACGAACAGACCAAGATCAAAGAGTTGATGGGGAAGTTGACGTAAGGACGCCCGAAGGCAACGGTTCTGTCCCATCAACGTCTCACTAGCCACCCGGCGGCCCCATATGTAGCGCCGTTCGCGACATTCCTTTTCCTGCTGGCTATTCAGGAATGGGTGCCGCTCCCGCAGGCAGTCGAATTCGGACTGCGCATAGTGATCCTCTCGGCGGTACTGTGGATCTTCTCACGGCACGTCATCGATCTGCGAATGTCCAACCCCTTAAGCACGATCAGTATCGGCTTGGGTGTATTCGTGATCTGGGTCGCTCCGGACGCGCTATTTCCGGGCTATCGCCAGCACTGGCTATTTCACAACTCCATAGTGGGTGCGGTGCATTCGTCGCTGCGGGCCGGTTCGCCCGAGGATTCGCCCACTCTCGTGCTCCGGTCTTTTCGGGCCATACTGATCGTTCCTATCGTCGAGGAACTGTTCTGGAGGGGATGGCTGATGCGCTGGCTCATTCGCACTGACTTCCAGATGGTCCCGTTGGGCGCCTACTCGGCCAGTGCATTTTGGACGGTAGCGGTTTTGTTCGCGGCGGAGCACGGTCCTTACTGGGACGTCGGCCTTATAGCGGGCATCATATACAATCTCTGGATGTGCCGCGTGAAACGCCTGGGGGACCTGATCTGGGCTCACGGGATCACCAATGCGGCACTTTGCGCATACGTCATGTACACACATAAGTGGGAGTTTTGGCTTTGATTCGTAATGGGGCCAGCCCGACAGCCGGACTGGAGCTTGTAAACCCGGCGCTCGACGCCTCTCATAGCCGCGTAGCCTTGTTCGACTTCGACGGGACGCTGTCGCTGGTCCGATCCGGCTGGATGGACGTCATGGTTCCGATGATGGTTCAGATCCTGAGTGCTTGCGGCTCCGGCGAGAGTGAGAATGATCTCCGCGTAATCGTCGAAGATTTCGTGTGGCGTCTTACGGGCCAAGAAACGATCTATCAGATGCTCGAACTCACGGATCAGGTTCGCCGTCGCGGTGGATCTCCGCTGGATCCGCTGGAATACAAGCGTATGTATCTCGACCGGCTCTGGTCGCGAATCCAGAACCGCGTCGAGGCCTTGCAAGCCGGCACGGCGGAACCGGATGACTATCTGGTGCCGGGGTCGAGACGGCTGCTCGAAGCGTTGCGGGCCCGCGGCATGACACTGTACCTTGCCAGCGGCACCGATGAAGTGTACATGAAGGAGGAGGCCCGCCTGCTGGATGTTGACCGGTATTTCGACGGCGGAGTATACGGCGCGCTAGATGATTATAAGAGCTTCTCCAAGGGCATATTGATTCGTCGCATCATCGAGTCCAACCAGTTTCGCGGAAGCGAATTTCTAGCTTTCGGTGATGGCTACGTGGAGATTGAAGAGGTCAAGAAAGTGGGAGGAATCGCCGTGGGCGCCGCCACGGCGGAACCGGAATGCCGTATGATCGACGATTGGAAGCGCGGGCGTCTGATCGGCGTCGGAGCAGATTTGATTGTTCCTAACTACACCGATCACGACGGACTGATGAACGTGCTATTTCCTCATGACCAGCCGCTACGAACTGTTTGATCGCTCGCGCTTAAACATCAAGCCCCTGGCAGAACGAGTTCACGACCTGGAACTCGGGAATTGGCTGGGCCTTGACGATCCCGCTCCAGAATACGGGCATCCGGATCTCTCTACTGTCGCCCGCCGTTTGTCTGACGCGAAGAATGCCGGCGCCGCGCGGATCCTGATGATGGGAGCGCACGTCCTGCGGGCGGGGGTCAATCGCCACCTGATCGACTTGGTGGAACGCGGATTTATTAACCACATTGCAATGAATGGCGCGGGCGCGATACACGATTACGAGTTGGCGCGTATTGGGGCGACCACAGAGAGTGTGGCCCGATATGTAGCCAGCGGCGACTTCGGTTTGTGGCGCGAGACCGGCGAGCTGAACGATTGGATAGCTGAAGCCGCGCTGCTCGAACTTGGTCTGGGTGAAAACCTGGGGCGTAGAATTGCTGAAAGCTCCTACCCGCATCGCGATCTCAGTGTGCTGGCTGCCGCCTACCGGCACGCCGTACCCGTGACGGTGCATGTGGGGATTGGCTACGATATCCTGCACGAGCATCCAAATTGCAGTGGCGCGGCCCTGGGTGCAGCGAGTTATCGCGATTTTCTCATTTTCGCCAACACGGTAACCAGGCTCGAAGGAGGAGTGCTCTTGAATTTTGGGTCGGCCATTATGGGTCCAGAGGTCTATCTGAAGGCCCTAGCCATGGCGCGCAATGTCGCCCATCAAAACCAGCGCTCTATTCGCCGGTTCACCACGGCGGTGTTTGACCTGGTGCCGATTGGGGGCGATATCCGGCGTCAGTTACCGAAATCCGATCCCGGCTATTACTTCCGGCCCCATAAGACGATACTGGTGCGCACGGTTGCTGACGGCGGCGAGAGCTTCTACTTGCGCGGAGACCATCGTGCTACGCTACCGGCGTTGCGCCGAGCCCTGCTGGATGCTGACTCATGACTGCCGCCAATATTCTCGAGCGCATCGCCAACGTTTCGGTCCTGGTGATTGGGGATATTTGTTTGGATCGCTGGTGCCACTACGACCCCGCTTTTTCGGAACCCTCTCGCGAAACTGGTATCCCGCGTATCGCTGTCACCAGAACTACGGTCACGGCTGGAGCGGCCGGAACGGTGGCCAGCAATCTGACTGCGCTGCTCGCAAGACACGTCGCCGTGCTGGGCGTGGTCGGGGAGGACGGATTTGGATACGAATTGGAGCGGGCCCTGATGGCCAGGGAGATTTCCCCGGAGTTGGTAGTTCGTTCCAGTCATGTTCCGACTTTCACCTATACGAAGCTCATCAATGTAACGAGCAAATCGAGGATCAGCCGCGAGTCGATTACGTCTACACGGAGCCGATTCCTAGCGAAGTCGAGGATGCTGTATTGGAGCCATTTGCGGGATTTCTGGCCGGCATTCGATGTGGTTCTCGTCTCCGATCAGGCCGAAACAGCAGCAAGGCGGCGTAGTGACGTCCCAGGGTCCGTGAAGCGATTTCTGAGCTCGCGGCAAAGACTCCGGAAAGAGTGGTATGGGTGGATTCTCGAGTGCGGGGGGAGCACTTCCGTAACGTCATTCTGAAATTGAATCGGGAAGAAGCGGAGGGCGCATGCCATCGTGCGTTTGGGGCGCGTGGATCTCGACAGACTCCAGCAAGGTCACCAGTTCTCGCATACTGGTGACAACCGAGGGCGCGCGCGGGAGCCACCTATGTTCGAGAGGGCGAGTCACACTGGGTTCCAACAAAGAGGACCGAAAAGCCCGGTCGATATATGCGGAGCTGGAGACAGCTTCTCGGCGGGTGCGGCATTAGCGTTGTCCATCACCGGAGTTCCTGAAGAAGCTCTCCGATTCGGCAATATCGTCGCCTCCATCACGATCATGAAAGAAGAACACGGGAGTTGCCACTCCGGCCGAGGTTTTGTTCGCCGATGCCAACTGGCCCACATAGGATACCGGCTCGTACACTTGCTATAGACATCGGCGGTACCAAGTTCTCAATGGCGGTATTCCATGGCGATCGGATGGTGGAGCGCATAACTCGCGCAACGGACCGGGAGGGTGGCCGGGAGTGGATGTTATCCCAAATCGAATCCGTCGCTCACGAGTGGTCGCAAGCACACAGCTTCGATCCTTGCGGAGTAGGGTTCGGCGGTCCCGTGGATTTCGCGTCCCAGACCGTCGCGCTCTCCACGCACGTCGGCGGCTGGCAGAATTTCCCGCTGGCCTCGCATCTCCGCGGTGTCTTGAGAGTTCCTGTGATCATGGATAACGATGCCAACGTGGGCGGGCTCGGGGAAGCCGTGTTATGGCGCTGGAAGGGGATGCCGTCCATTGTTCTACATGACGCTTTCTACCGGGATCGGCGGGGGTATCATCACAGAGACCGGAATCTATCGTGGCGCAGATTCGTACGCTGGTGAAATCGGCCACCTTACCATCCGGCCGGGCGGCCCCGAGTGTCTGTGCGGTTCGTACGGTTGCTTCGAGCGCATGTGCTGCGGCCTGTGGCTGGAGCGTGATTACGGACGCACGGCGAAAGAGTTGGTCGACGATGCAGGATTCGTTCGTCAGTACGTCGTCGATCTCGCCTTAGGGCTCAAGGCTGTGTATCATGCTGTTGAACCCCGCTCGCATCGTCATCGGGGGTGGGATCGCCAACGCAGGAGAGAAGCTATTCGTCCCGTTGCGCGAGGAACTGAGGCGTCAGATCACGGCTTGGTCCCGCGCCCGAATGGACGTCGTCCCCGCTGCGTTGGGCGACGACAGTGTTTTATTTGGCGCTGCGGCGCTGACAGAGGACTTGCATTTATGACATTTACGGAAGATTACCGGAAGCAGCTGTTCGAGACGATCTCACAGCTCGATTTAACCAAGGTCGATGAAGCAATCGAATGGCTCAAGGAGGCGCGTTCGAAGAATCGCCATCTCTTCATCTGCGGAAATGGCGGCAGCGCATCTACCGCTTCTCACTTCGCCTGCGACATTGTGAAGGGCGCCAGTTACAACCGGCAGGCACGCTTTCGCATCATGGCGTTGACCGATAGCCTGCCGACGTTAACTGCTTATTCAAACGATGTCGGCTACGATTGCGTGTTCGTCGAGCAGTTGAAAAACTTCGCCGAGTCCGGCGACGTACTTATTGCGATCAGCGGCTCAGGGAATTCACCAAATGTACTGCGCGCGGTAGAGTACGCGAACGCGAATGGTCTGAAAACGATGGCGCTGACGGGGCGCGACGGCGGGAAACTCGGACCCATGGCGCAGCTGAACATTCAGGCTCCCGTTCCGCATATGGGCCGCATTGAGGACGCGCACATGATCGTCTGTCATATGATCGGGTACTATTTCATGGACACAGAGTACGCCGTTACGGCGCGCGACTAGCGAATGTCGCCTCGGAGTTTGCGAGATCGCCGAAACTAAAGGCGGATCACGATTTTTCCTACGCCGTCCTCATAGCGCTCCAGAATCTGGAAAGCGCGATCGACTTGTTCGAGAGGCATGGCGTGCGTCAACATCGGGCGGAATGCTTCGGGGCGCTCGGCTAATAGCTGAATAGCCACGCGCGATTCGTGATTCGAGCGGCGCACATTAAAGAGCGTCAACTCCTTTCGGCGAGCCACGTGGAACTCAAGATCCACCGTGACCTCCGACGGTATTCCGGTATAGACGACCCTCCCCGCGTTGCGGGCCACACGAAGGCATTGATTCATGCTTCCGGCCTTGGCCGCGCAGTCGATGGCGACATCCACACCGCGGTTCCCCGTCGCGCGGGCGATTTCGACGCCCGGCTCCGCTTCGCGCGGATCGAAGGCAGCGGTCGCGCCCATTAGCTGAGCCATCTCGCGCCTGGGCGCGACCGGATCGAACGCCCAGATGCGGCCTGCTCCGCACTGCTTCAGGCAAGCGATCGTCAGCAATCCGATAGGTCCTGCTCCGAATACGGCGGCAGTCTCCCCGGGTCGTATCGCGGCGAACTGCATGGAGTGCAGAGCCACCGCCAACGGCTCGACTAGGGTGCCCTCGTCCAGGCTCAAGTGCTCGGGGAGCGGATCCAGATTGTGAGCGGGCAGAACCACGTAATCGCGGAAAAACCCAGGGTCGACCGTCGTGCTCAGGAACCGGATATTGGCACAAACGTTGTGTCGTCCCGTGAGGCAGAACTCACAGTGATAACAGTATAGGGCCGGCTCAAGAACCGCGCGATCACCCCTTGCCCAGCCGGTTACTCCCTCACCAATCTTGTCAACAAGGCCAGAAGGCTCGTGGCCTAGCACCATCGGATAGACGCAGGGAGTGTCTCCAACGGACCCCTCAGCGTAATTATGAAGATCGGATCCGCAAATGCCGACGGATCCTACACGTACTCGGATTTCTCCGGGGCCCGGCTCCGGCTCCGGCCACTCCGAAAGCCGGAAATCACGGACACTCAGAAGTTCGGCAACACGCATGATAGAACAGCTTATTTTTTGAAAAGATTGTCAAACGCAGCGCGGGCGTCGTTCGGGTTTCTTGGCGCTTGCACTCGCGAAGGCGCGCCGTTACCGTTGCTTTGAGCCGAGGGGGCTGCGTCTCGCGCCACCGTGACTCTGGGCTTGAACAAGTCGCACTGATTCGCCTGGTCTTTGAGCACGATTCGGACTGGGACCGGCTTCAAGCACTGGAATCGCGTAGAGGGCTCAAAGTTACAGCACTGCTTACAGCAATGCAGAGCCACACCGCATTTCGGACAATTTCCCCCATAATCCACATCCGTGGGCAGCGTCGTCGCGCAGTTATAGCAGCGCGACGCAGTCACAGCCTGAATCAGGCGCGGCAGGCGAGGGCCCGTCACGTCAATAGGCAGTTTCGGGCCCTGCGGGCGGGGACGTTCCGGCCGGCCGGCATCCCGGTCCGCGTCCCTGTATCCGTTCTGCCGATACTTGCGATCTGAATCCATGACCGCGTTGACTCCTTAGAGAAAGCCGAGCCTGTCACCTGTTATCAGGGCATCCGGGTTTCCGATTCGATGTAGGAAATACGAAAAAGGGGAAATTTCGAGTGGCCACGCTGGCGCGTACACGGACTCCAGATTCCGTATTGGCCCTAAGTCATTATTTACCACGGATCAGCCTGCGAATCCACACAAATCTTCAGGGGTTATGATTGGTTCTCGCCGCTCCACTTCAGCAGAGAATTACAAGTGCGCGTAAGTGGATCGTCATAGTGATTTGGACTTACACGCAACGAATAACCCAAACGCCCAGTCTGGTGCGGAACAAACTCTCGGGCGAACACGGCCACCGATCCGGACTGCTCGGAGGGCGGCAAAGTCAGCACCTGGGTATCCTCGAGTTGCCCGTTTGCGCCAACGCGCCCGACCACTGCTTCGACGCGCACGTCCTCTGGCTTCAGGCCGGCCAGGTCGACCGCCACCCGAAGCGGAATAGCGTCTCCACTGATCACAGAGCCATCCGGACCCGGACCGATGTCGACGAAGTTGATGTTATTCCAAACCCGTTCGACATCGCGATTCCACCGTGACCGGTCGCGGGCAGCCTGGAAGTCGTTCTGCCGGGCCGCCAGATAAGCTCGATGAGCCGGCTCATACAACTGGGACATATATTCGCTGACCATGCGTTGCGCGGCGAAGTGCGGACTAACGTGCATCAGACACTGCCGGACTCGCTTGATCCACTCCTCCGGTACATCTTCGCCTTGGCCTTGATAATACATCGGCACAATTTCGTTTTCCAGAATGGAATAAATTGCGCGTGCGTGAATTTCGTCCTGATCTTCGGCGTAAGTTTCCCGATCCCCGATCGCCCAACCACCGGCCGACTCATAAGCCTCGTCGTACCAGCCATCCAGAATGCTGAGATTCAGTACTCCGTTGATACAGGCTTTCATCCCACTGGTTCCGCAAGCTTCCTCGCCACGCCGGGGATTGTTTAACCAGAGGTCCACGCCTTGCACCAGTTCACGGCCTACCTGAAGGCTGTAGTCCTCAACGAAAACGATATGATTTGCCAACTCGGGATCACGCGAGAGGCGCACGATCTCGCGAATGAACATCTTGCCAGGTTGGTCTTTGGGGTGCGCCTTACCGGCGATGACGACCTGCACCGGCATCTTCGGATTCGTCAAAATCTGTTTGAGGCGTGCTACATCGCGAAACAGCAAAGTTGCACGTTTGTAGGTCGCAAACCGGCGTGCAAAGCCGATCGTGAAAACTTCCGGATCCAACACTTCCTGAGCGCGCCGCACTTCCGACGTCGGCGCCTTGCGGTTCAATGCAGCGGCCGTCGCCCGCTCGCGAACGTAGGTGACCAGACGGCGTTTCCTACGCCTGTGCACTTCCCACAACTCCTGGTCCGGAATTTCTTTCACCAGTTCCCATACCTTGGGATCAGGATGCTGCTCCCGCCAGTCAGGTTGTAGATATTGGTCGTACAATTGCGCCAGATCGGCATCAATCCAGGTGGGCAGATGGACGCCGTTCGTAACGGAGGTGATGGGCACTTCCCACACCGGCAAATTCGGCCACAGCTCCTGCCACATCTCCTGCGAAACGTGGCGGTGCAAGCGGCTCACCGCATTGCGGAAGGAAGATGCCTTGATGGCCAACACCGCCATCGAGAATCGCTGCTGCCCGTCAAAGGGGTTACTTCGTCCGAGCGATAGGAGTTGATCGAATCCGATCCCGCTCTCACGGCAGTAGTCGTTGAAGTACTCGTACATCAGGCCGGGATCGAACAGGTCGATTCCCGCCGGCACAGACGTGTGCGTAGTGAATACGCTATTCGTGCGCGAAGCATCCAGCGCCTCTTCAAACGTGAGCTCATGCTCCTTCATCAGGCAGCGGATTCGCTCCAGCGCGAGAAAAGCGGAGTGCCCCTCGTTCATATGGAACACTGTCGGTTCCAATCCGAGGATTTTGAGAGCACGCATTCCTCCGATGCCGAGCACGATTTCCTGCCGCATGCGGGTGTGCGCGTCCCCACCGTATAGCTCATCGGTGATGTCTCGGTTTTCGGGACGCTCGTTGTCCGGAATGTTAGTGTCCAGCAGGTACAGCTTGGTGCGCCCGACATCCACGTGCCACAACTTGAGGTACAGGGGGCCGGTCGGCAGGTTGATTGGAAAGACGACCTCGGACCCGTCCTCCTTGCGAACCGGCTGCACGGGGAGTGTATAAAAATCGTTGACGGGGTTTCGCTCCTGCTGCCACCCGTCCGGGTTGAGAGACTGCCTGAAGTAGCCCTTTTGATACAGCAGTCCGACTCCCACCAACGGAATCTCGGCATCGCTGGTAGCCTTCAGGTGATCGCCCGAAAGGATCCCCAGGCCCCCCGAGTAAATCTGCAGACAGTCGATGATTCCGTATTCCATCGAGAAATACGCGATCAGTTCTTCGGGACGCTGCCCTCCCGAAGATTTCTGCAGATAGCTATCGTAGTACTCGCAGGCTTTACGATAGAGCGCGAGATAGCGCGGGTCGGCGCCGGCCTTCGCCAAGGTGGTCTGTGCGACGCGGCCCAGCAAAAGGACGGGGTTGTGATTCACCGTTTTCCATAGCACCGGATCTAGACGCCGAAACAGCGAGCGGACGGTGTGGTCCCAACTCCAGTAGAGGTTGTAAGCCAACTCCGGCATTCGCGACAGAGTCGCGGGTAACGCGGGGCGAACGAGGAATTCCTTCAACGGCCGTATTTGAAAAGGCATCTAATACCGACTACCATCTACTACAGGATGCGCTAGCAAGCATCTGCTCCTGCATCTTCACTTCCATCGGACAAAAGCCGTAGGACCTGCATGCAGCTGATCGTCAATTCTTATCCAACGTGCGAAGGTGACTCGGCCAACTGGTGGGTCCAGCAATCCCTGATGTCAATATTCTCGCATGGATGAACGCGTGATGTTGACCGCCTGCGTTTCACCCAAGGGTCCTGGGTTTGTTTCGACTTCACGTCTTAGACTTGGATTGAACACGAATAGCGTATGAACTCGATTCGGTGGCTTGATACCGCCCGTCCCAGTTCTGTGTCCGCTTGCCCGCCTGATGACGGCAACAGGTCACATTCCCTGGACGGCTGTCCTTCAGGATTGGTCGGTCGACCGAGGCCGCGCGGACGAGTTTTCGCCGCACAGCGGCCGCATGGCTCATTATCATCGCGAGCGGGCTATATTTGGACCCCCTGTTACACTGGACAGCAGATGGGCGCTCCCGCTCAAAATGTAAGGTCGGCGAAATCAGGCAGCAATGGCTTGACCCCCGCTGTCGTCTCCGAGCTTGCGGCATCGCCCTTGCTCCGCGAGTGCCTGCAATGGGTGAGCCGCGAGAAGCAGTGGATTCACGACCGGCACGTGCAGTTGTGCCGGATTCCAGCGCCCACCTTTTTCGAGCAAAGGCGAGCAGAGTGGATGATCGAACAATTCCGGGCGCTCGGCTGTGATGCTCAACTGGACCGCGCGGGTAATGTGATCGCCTACGTGAACCCGGCGTACAGCGGGCCCCTAATCGCATTAACGGCTCATCTGGACACTGTTCTGGCTCCGCGGACCGCAGAAGAAATTTCCATCACACCCGACGGGACATTACATGGCGCCGGGGTGTCCGACAATGGCGCGGGACTGGCGGCTCTGCTGGCGATCGCGGCCGCACTGCGCAGTTGCGCGGCCAATCCGGACTTGCCAGTTATGTTGGTCGCCAACGTCGGCGAAGAAGGCGAGGGCAATCTAAGTGGGATGCGATACCTGTGCCGGCAATCGCCCTTAGCCAACCGGATAAAATCCTTTCTGATCCTGGACGGGCCCAGTACGGACCACATTACCTGGCAGGCTCTGGCCAGCCGCCGCTTTGATGTCACCATCGCGGGTCCCGGCGGCCACAGTTGGAGCGACTACGGTATCGGTAATCCCGTACACGCTCTCAGCCGGGCTATCACGCTGTTCGCGGATAAGGGACAGAATGGAGCATCTTCGCCCCGCTCGTCGTTTAACTTCGGCATTGTGGAAGGCGGATCGAGCATCAACTCCATCCCGTCGTCAGCGCGCGCCAAAGTGGATATTCGTTCGGAAAGTCCGGCCCGTATCAACGAACTCGCCTCCTTCCTTACGGCCTGTGTGGAGAAGGCGCTGGAAGTGGAAAATGAACGTGCCACCAACGGGAAAGTGAGCGGCAAAATCAAAGAGATCGGGTCGCGGCCGGGTGGTCAACTGCCGGAGGATGCGTACGTCCTGGCCGTGCTGCGCGCCGTCGACAACTTCCTCGGCATCCGGTCCAGACTGGACTGCGCGTCCACTGACGCGAACATACCGTTATCGCTGGGGCTTCCCGCAGTATCGATCGGCGCCGGCGGGCAGGGCGGAGGTGCGCATACGCCCTCTGAATGGTTCCATTCCGACGGCCGCGAGTTCGGACTGCGGCGCATTTTGCTGAGTCTGTACCTGCTGGCGCGCGAACCCGGCTTCCCTTCGAACGGCTCCCACACATAATGATGGGTGACCGGGGTGCGCCATCGCGCCTGAAAGCGGACCTGGCGCTCGTCGGCGTTGCGTTCATCTGGGGTTCGACGTTCATTCTCGTCAAAGAAGCGCTGAACTCGGTTTCCACGATGCTGTTCCTGACGCTGCGGTTCGGCATCGCAGCGGCCGCCTTGTGGTTCGCGTTCCGCCGACGGAAGCCGAAAGACGCCCGCAACCGCAGGCATGAATTGCTTATCGGCTTTGTGGTCGGCGCCTGCCTTTTCGCGGGATACATCCTGCAGACCGCCGGCCTCCGCTACACCAGTGCATCCAAGGCCGGCTTCATTACAGGGTTCTACATTGTATTGGTGCCGGTGCTAAATGCGACGATCTATCGCCGGGCTCCACAGGTATCCGAGGTCATCGGAGTGGTTTTCGCCACCGCTGGAATGGCTCTGATGACGTTGAATACAATGCGATTGGAGATCGGGTTGGGCGATCTGCTGGTGCTCGGGTGCAGCCTCGCCTATGCGCTGCACATCATCCTGCTGGGACACTTTTCGCAACAGATGAGCTACGAAGTGCTAGCCGTGAACCAGGTGGGTAGCGGGGCCCTCCTAGGAGCATTGACGTTCTGGTGGGTGGAGACGCCGCGCCTTGCCTGGACGCCCGGCGTCATCGCCGCCTTGACGGTCACCAGCCTGCTAGCTACGGCCCTTGCCTTCTCGGTTCAAAGCTGGGCACAGCAGTTCACAACCGCAACCCGGACGGCGCTGATTTTCTCCCTCGAACCCGTCTTCGCCTGGCTGACGTCTTACGTTTTGGCCGGCGAAATACTGCTTCCTCGAGCCGCGTTCGGAGCCGTGCTGATCCTCGCCGGCATCTTTTTTGTCGAATTGAAACCGATCCGATTCGGCCGTCATCCATGTACCTAGGCTTTCGCGCCTATAATTAGAATAAGTTCACCCGGACGGCTTCTGGACGGTTTGGCACTCGACGAGTCTAAAGTGAGGACAGGCATAGTGCTCGATAATTTGCGCCGGCAGAGATTTCTTCCTTTCACGCTATTGCTGTTTACGTTGTGCTTGGGAATCGTCCTCGGGACGCTGATCAACACGCGGGTGAGTGCGGCGCGGGGTCAGGCGGCCGCGCCGGACGCCACTCCGCTAACGATTCCGAATCCCGTTCAACTAGGCAACGAGTTCACGAAGCTGGCGCACAAGCTCGAACCTTCTGTCGTCAATATTACGGCTGACTTCATGCCGAAGGAGATCGGTGGTATCTCTTCTCGTCCCAAGGCGCGCAATGAAGAGGACGATGAAGATGGCCCGGATGACAGCTCATCCGATCTGCTGAAGAAATTCTTCAAGGGGGGTCCTGGCGCACACGACCCGCGATTGTTTCGCCGGGAACAGTCGGGTACCGGATTCATTGTTGATAAGAATGGCTACATCCTGACCAACAATCACGTGGTGGACAAGATGGACCGGATCAAGGTCCGCCTTCACGGCGATACCTCCGACTACCGGGCAAAGCTGGTGGGCACCGACCTCGAGTCCGATCTGGCCGTGCTCAGGATTGAACCCAAGTCGGGACTAACACCCGTGACCATCGGTAACTCGGATGCCGTGCAGGTGGGAGATTGGGCTGTCGCCATTGGGTCGCCCTTCGGACTCGAAGCCTCGGTAACGGCGGGAATCGTCAGCGCTACAGGGCGCGACATCGCCGGCTCGCAAACATTTCAGCGCTTCATTCAAACCGACGCGGCCATCAATCCGGGAAATAGCGGCGGTCCGCTACTCAACATCCGTGGTGAGGTGGTGGGCGTCAACACCATGATCGCCACGCAGAACGGCGGCTACCAGGGCATCGGGTTCGCCCTGCCGATGAACATGGTAGTGCGTGTGTATAACGACATCATCCGGGATGGCAGAGTCACGCGTGGTTCGATCGGCATCAGTTGGGGCAGAAACGATAAGCCCGAGCTGCTGAGGGCCCTGGGGCAGACGCACGGCGTCCTGGTGCAAGGCATCATCAAACGCGGTCCTGCGGAGAAAGCGGGCATTAAGGAAGACGATATCGTTCTGGCGTTGAACGGCAAACCTGTGAAGGACGGCGACGACCTCATCAATCGGGTTGCCGACCTTCCGGTTGGATCCACCGCATCCATCGTAGTGGACCGCAACGGCAAGAAGATGGATTTCAATCTGACCATTGGCGACCGCGCGTCGGTGTTGAGCGAGTCGCCGGCCTACGCCAAGCAATTACAGGCGCCCCGTCCGGACGAGCCCGTTCTGCCTGAAGGTGAGCAGGCCAAGTTCGGAGTGAATATCCGGCCCTTAAATGACATCGAGAAAGAAGCGGTATCGTCTTTGGCCAAGAACGGAGTGAAGGTGACGCGCGTAGAGTCTTCTTCGTTCGCCGAGGATGTCGGGATGCTGGACGGCGACGTCATAGTATCGGTCAATCGCGTGCCGGTGAGTTCAGTGGAAGATGTCAAGAAGGTGCAGGGGATGTTAAAGGGCGGCAGCCCCGTAGCGTTCAAAGTCCTTCGTAGTCAGGCGTCGAGCAGTCGCCCCCGCGGTACCGGGTGGTTTAGCCTGTTCTTATCCGGCACCATGCCCGCACGGTAGGCGCCATCTGCGCGCCTTGCGGCTCAGTTGAGGTTACACGTGAACAAATCCGCGATCGTTCTAGCGGTGAGTCTGTCTGTATTCTGTGGTGAGCCCTCCTACGCAAGAACGGAGAAGCCCAGTTCGCATCGCCGGCGTGCGCCATCGGGGCGGGCCACCTCAACTTCCTCGAGACCGTCGAAACCCGCAGCCCATTCCTCGCCGAAAGTGGGCTCACTAAAGTCCGTCAGCACGAAATCCGCGGCGCGTTCCGTCAATACCAAACGTCGATCTTCGGCTGTCGCCCAGCGATCCACGCAACAAGTTCCGACCCCGGACCGCTATCGCGAGATTCAGCAGGCGCTCGCCGATAAAGGATACCTGGCAGGCGCCGTCAATGGTCAATGGGGAGAGGATTCCACCGAGGCTCTGAAGCGTTTTCAGAAGGAACAGAATCTTGCCGTAACGGGCAAACTGGACTCGGTGTCCCTGATCGCACTCGGGCTGGGACCCAAGCGGAATTTGAGCGCACGAACGACTACAGGATCGAGGCCAAAAGATGAGAATCGGCGTCCCGAAGGAAGTGAAGGACCATGAGTCGCGTGTCGCTCTGGTACCCAGCGGTGTCACCGCGCTGCGCGAGGCTGGACACGAAGTTTTCGTAGAGACTCAAGCCGGAGCGGCGAGTTCCCTGCCGGACCAGGAATACATCGAAGCCGGCGCCAGGATTCTTGAGACGGCCTTCGAAGTCTGGCGCAACGCCGACCTCGTGGTGAAAGTGAAAGAGCCGCAGCCTTCCGAGTATCCCCATCTGCGTCCGGGTCTTCTGCTATTCACTTATCTTCACTTGGCTCCACTTCCGGAGCTGACGGACAAGCTGTTGGCCGCGCGTGTTAACGCGGTGGCGTACGAGACCATCCGTGAGTCTGATCACTCCCTGCCCCTGTTGACGCCGATGAGCGAAGTCGCCGGGCGTATGGCGGCGCAGGTGGGCGCGCAGTATCTGGAGGCCCCGAACGGCGGACGAGGCATTTTGTTAGGCGGCGTGCCCGGGGTTGCGCCGGCGAATGTCGTGATTCTCGGAGGTGGCGTGGTGGGCCACAATGCGGCCAAGATGGCGGTCGGGCTGGGAGCCCACGTCACCATCATCGACCGCAATCTAAATCGCCTTCGCGAACTGGACGACATCTACAGCAGCCAGGTGGTGACGCTGGCGTCCAACGTTTATACCATTCGCGAGGCGCTGCGGCAGGCCGACCTGGTGATCGGGGCCGTGCTGATCCCCGGCGCGTCAGCTCCGAAGCTGGTGCGCCGCGATATGGTCTCGCAGATGAAGAAGGGCGCAGTCATGGTGGATGTTGCGATCGACCAGGGAGGCTGCTTCGAGACCTCGCACGCCACGACGCACACCGATCCGATTTACTTCGTGGATGGCGTGCTGCACTATTGCGTATCGAATATGCCGGCCGCCGTCCCGCATACGTCGACTTTCGGATTGACGAATGCAACCTTCCCGTATCTTTTGGAACTCGCGAATAAGGGTCTGGAGAAGGCGTGCGAGGGCAGCGAGGCGATCAGTGAAGGCGTGAACACGTATCAAGGGCACGTGACGTATCCCGCCGTCGCAGAGTCCCAGAATCGGCCGGGGAAGGCGCTCAGCGAAGTGATGTAGCGTTAAGATTTAGGTAATGATCCCGCGGTCGAGGTTACTGTCCGCAAGTGTTTTGATAGTGGCTGCTCCGGCCCTGTTCATCTCCGCTAATCACAAGACCGGTCTCGCCGATGCTACGGCATTTATCGGTAAGGCCGAGTCCGAGTTGCTGAAATTGTCAGTGGATTTTCAGCGAGCGGACTGGATCCGCTCCACCTACATCACCGACGATACCGAGACTCTTGCGGCCAAGCTGAACGAGACCCTGATCGGAGCGACAATGCGCCTGGCCAAGGAAGCCACTCAGTTCGACCGGCTGGCGTTGACCCCCGAGTTAGGGCGCAAGCTGAAGCTGCTAAAGCTTTCGCTGACCCTCGCTACGCCTTCCGATCCGGTGGAGGCCACCGAACTGACTCGCATCGCCGCTGCGATGGAAGGTGAGTATGGCAAAGGGAAGTATTGTCCACCGGGCAAGAACACGTGCCTGGATCTCGAAGAGCTAAGCAAGATTCTCGCCAATAGCCGAGATCCTAAAGAATTGCAGGATGCCTGGATGGGTTGGCACGCGATTGCCAAACCCATCCGCCCGCAGTATCAGCGCTTCGTCACCCTCTCGAACAAGGGGTCCCGCGAGTTGGGATTCGGCGATACGGGAGCGATGTGGAGATCGAAGTACGACTTGCCGCCGGAGGAGTTCGCTAGTGAACTGGACCGGCTATGGCAGCAGGTGCGGCCGCTGTATCTTTCACTTCACGCCTACGTGCGGAACCGCCTGCGAGAGAAATACGGCGATGCCATGGTGCCGGCCAAGGCTCCCATTCCGGCTCACCTCCTGGGCAATATGTGGGGGCAAGAGTGGAACAACATTTATCCACTGGTTGCGCCGCCCAACGCTGACCCAGGATACGACCTCACCCAAATACTCAAATCCAAAAACACCACGCCGCTGGAGATGGTCCGCTACGGCGAGCGGTTCTTCACGTCGCTCGGCTTCGCGCCCCTGCCGAAGACCTTTTGGGACCGGTCGATGTTTGTGAAGCCCCGCGATCGGGAGGTGATGTGCCACGCCAGCGCGTGGGATGTGAATTCGGTGGACGATGTGCGCGTCAAGATGTGCATCGACATCACGGCAGAATACTTCACTACCGTCCACCATGAACTGGGCCACGATTTCTACGATCTGGCGTATAGGCAACAGCCGTTCCTGTTTCGAGACAGTGCGAACGACGGGTTCCACGAAGCGGTGGGCGACACCATCGCGCTGAGCGTCACGCCGGAATATCTCGTGAAAATCGGGTTGCTTCAATCCGTCCCGGACGAGTCCAAAGATATCGGTCTGCTGCTGCAGAGGGCCCTCGAAAAGATTGCCTTTCTTCCCTTCGGGCTGCTAATCGATCAATGGCGTTGGAAGGTTTTTGCCGGCCAGATCAAGCCTGAAGAGTACAACAAGGCGTGGTGGGATTTGAAGTTGAAGTATCAGGGAGTTGCGCCGCCGGTCACCCGCACGGAGCAGGATTTTGATCCCGGCGCGAAGTATCACGTGGCCTCGAACACGCCCTACGCGCGCTACTTCCTGGCGGACATCCTCCAGTTTCAGTTTCACCGTGCCATGGCTCAAATGGCTGGATGTAAAGGGCCCCTGCATCGCTGTTCGGTGTACGGCAATGAAGAGGCGGGCCGCAAACTGAGTGCCATGCTGTCGATGGGGCAGAGCCGCCCTTGGCCGGATGCGTTGAAGGTTTTGACGGGCAGCCGCGAAATGGACGCTTCCGCGATTCTCGATTACTTCGCGCCGCTGCAGAAGTGGCTGGATGAGCAAAACGCCGGTAAGCCCGTAGGTTGGTAGGTGCGTGGTACTTACGACGCTCTGCTATTTTTGAGGTGAGGGCGCTTTGGCGACGCCGAATAACGAACGCGCAGCGATAGGGACGATGGGCAGCATCCGTCTGCTCGGAGTGCCGGTTCGCTTTCACTTCACGTTTGTCCTCCTGCTCGTATTCCTAGCCGTGGTGGGCGTGGGTGGCAAACAGTCTAACCTCATGTTCGCGTTTTACATCCTAGGGCTGTTCGCCTCCGTCCTGCTGCACGAGCTTGGCCATGCGTGGGTCGGCAAGAGATATGGCGTACGGACCATCGAGATCGTCATGTTTCCTATCGGCGGCGTCGCGCGGGTCGAGAAAAGCCCGCCGCCGAGTCATGAGCTCTGGATTGCGCTGGCCGGTCCGTTCGTGAACATCGCGATCGCGGCGGCGCTGTTCGGATACCTGTATCTCCGGCATCAACTGCTGCCCATCGAGGCGCTGTTCAGTCCGACGGACGCAAATCTGGCGCAGCGAATCGCGGTGGGCAATCTGATTCTCGCGGCGTTCAACCTGCTGCCTGCATTTCCTATGGATGGCGGTCGAATTCTACGGTCGGTGCTGGCGCGCCACAAGCCGGAGGAGGAAGCCACGCGCGCCGCAGCCGCGGCAGGACGTATGCTGGCCATCGGCATGGGCCTGTACGGGCTGCTTTCCATGCAGTTCATGCTGGTATTCATCGCTTTCTTCGTTTACCTGGGCGCCGCGCAGGAAGGCGCCGCCGCCGTGGGCCGGACACTCACGCAAGGCATTCCGGTGAGGGCGGCGATGATGACGGAGGTGCACACGCTTCCGCACGGCAGTACGATCCGGGACGCGGCAAATCTCCTGCTCGCGACATCGCAGCAGGATTTTCCGGTCATGCACGGATCCTCCGTGATCGGACTCTTGCCGCGCAATCGGCTCATGCGCGCGATGGCGTCCGAAGGTCCCGATGCGTATGTCTCCGGGGCCATGGATCGCGAGTTCACTCGCATGACGCCGGAGATGGATTTGGCGGAAGCCATGCCGGCCATGGCACTGGCCGGTTCCTGTGCGCTGGTGATGGACGGCGACCAGCTGTTGGGACTCTTGACGACTGAGAATCTGTCAGAGTTTCTGCTGTTGCGGCGGTTCGGCATGGAGCCGGCTGGAGTATCTGGACGCGGATAGGTGACTCTGCGCATCCAATGATGTGGGGGAGTGATGCACAGAGTTGTAATTCTCGGTGGCGGTTTTGGCGGGCTGTACACGGCGCAGGCGATGAAGAACGCGGCCGTTCAGGTGACGCTGGTGGACAAGCGGAACTTTCACCTCTTCCAGCCTTTGTTGTATCAGGTTGCAACCGGCTCACTGTCACCCGGTGAAATTGCATCGCCGCTTCGCAGTGTCCTCTCGAAGCACAAGAACACACAGGTGTTGCTGGCGGAGGCGTACGATCTTGACGCGGAGCATCGGAAACTCATTTTGAACGATGGCGAGATTGAATACGACACGCTGATTGTATCTACCGGGTCCAAGAACCACTACTTCGGTAACGATCAATGGAAACACGTGGCGCCTGGTTTGAAGACCATCGAGGACGCAACGCAGATTCGCCACAAGATATTGTTCGCCTTCGAAGCCGCGGAACGAGAGCAGGATCCGGCGGCGCGCAATGCCTGGCTGACATTCGTCGTCGTGGGTGCTGGGCCGACCGGTGTGGAGCTCGCCGGAGCCTTAGGAGAGATCGCCAACGACACTTTGAAGCACGAGTTCCGCTCCATTCGTTCCGAAGAGGCGAGAATCCTTCTGCTGGACGGTTCGCCGCGCGTGCTGCCGCCATATCCCCCGGAGCTGTCGGCTGCAGCCGAACGGCATCTAATCAGCTTGGGCGTACGATCTCGAAGTTGCGTGCGGGTTACCTCCATCGATGAGAATGGCGTGACCTTGCGCGGTGACAATGGGGAAGAGCGGATTCCAGCCAAGACCGTTCTGTGGGCTGCGGGCGTTACTGCGTCAACATTCGGCCAGGTAATCGCGGACCGGACAGGTGCGAAACTGGATCGCCAGGGACGGGTGCTGGTGGAACCCGACCTGACCGTGCCAGGACATCCCGAGATCTTTGTGATCGGCGACCTTGCTGCAGTGACACAGGATGGTAAGCCCCTTCCCGGCGTTGCCCCGGTAGCAATGCAGCAGGGGAAGTACGTCGCGAAGTTATTGCGAAACCGCCTGCGAAACGAGGCAATACAGCCGTTTCATTACCTGGATAAAGGCAGCCTGGCGGTGATTGGCCGCGCCGCTGCGGTGGCGTTCTTTTTGGGGGGCAAAATCAAGATTTCAGGTTTCCTGGCCTGGCTGGTCTGGCTGTTCGTGCACTTGATGTACATCGTCGAGTTCGAAAATCGGGTGCTGGTATTCATTCAGTGGGGTTTTCAATACCTGACTTTCAATCGCGGCGCGCGACTGATCACCGGCTATCGTCACCTGCCAAAAGGCACGCACGACGAAGAGCTCGAGACCCTGATGAAAGTCTGAACGGCTATTCGTGCGCGACGAAAACCGACTCGATGTGGAAGGCTCGCTTACGTCCCGAATTCACTACCTCGCCGCGAAACTTGAGCTTCCCGTTCACTAGGAAATCGAGCTTCCCTTCTACCGGGTAATCGAACTCAAGAATCTGTCCTTCTTCGATTTTCAGTAAATCTTCGACGCGCAGAGTGGGGCCTTGCAGACGTGCGTCGATCCGCAAACTGGAGGGCTTGATGAGGCGGAATAGCCGCAAATTTTCGTCTTCCGTCGCTTCCGTCTTCCGTACAGCCCACTGCTGATCGAATTTCTGGCGCAGCATTTTGATGATGATCGAGGGGATCCCAAGATTCATCATCCCGACGTTCTCGCCGACCCGCACTTCCATACTGACAGCGACCACCGCTTCATTCGGCGCCAGGATTTGTATACGTTGCGGTTCCGTCTCGAAGCTCTCGATGTTGAAGTGCATCGGCGTGACCTGCGACCAGGCGGCTTGCAGGTCGTTGAGAATGATACGGAAGAAGCCCTCGAGGATGCTCTGCTCGATTTCTGTGATCTCGCGCTCGATCCGTGACGTAAATTTGCCGGTGCCTCCCAAAAGCATTTCTAAAACCGGGAATATTAAGCCGGGATTGATCTCCAGAAGAGCGTTCCCGTCGTACGGCTTCATGCCCAGGGAAACGATACAGCTAGGCGATGGCAGACACTGCGAAAATTCGACGAAGGACAATTGTTCGACCGACACCAGGTTCACCATGGCATAAGCCCGCAAATAGGCGGAAAGGCTGGAGGCTAAGCTGCGCGAGAAGTTCTCATGCAGGACATGAATGGAGCGGAGCTGGTCCTTGGCGATGCGATCGGGCCTGCGAAAATCATAAGCTTCCGCGAGGGCGCCTTCGTCGCCTGGGGTGTTGCGCAAGTTGCGGAAGACGGAGTCCACTTCTTCCTGGGATAGCGCGCGGTCTATAGGCACGATAGTTTAATCGGCGGATTTGTCTGACTTCTTTACCAGCTAGGAGCGGGCCACGATAAGGGCTCGATGGGCGTCAGGACGGAGAATTTGAAGACGGCGTGTAGGACCCGAACAGAGGGAGGCATCTGCTGATAAGGTGGGCTTCACAGCCGGAATGTTTCAGTCCATCTTGCACGAATACGGCGTCCTCGAAATCCGACTGTCTGGACAGGAGAAAACGCTCACGGAGTGAATGTCGCCGCTGGCCTTGGTTATTCCCGCGACCAACAGCCAGCACCTCTGCTACTGGACACGATTTCCGAAAACGGTCTCACTTGCGCAGATAAATAAAGGCCGCGCCGTTGATCGTGGGGTTATGGGAGATCGCTCCCATGAAACTCAACTATTACAGGCGGTTCTGCGGAAAAATCGCTATAGCGAATCCAACTGGGCTTAACTCTGAAATAGGCAATGTCCGGCAAGTTCTGCCGTGTTCGTCCATCTGGGAATCTGTCGAAGTACAGCTTGAGGAATCGATCCAGGTCAGCCCCGGTAGGTTCGTCCACCAGGCCTTCGTATTGAACCGTTTGAACGGAAGCAGAATCCGTAGGTCCGATCACGAACGCGATTGCCGGTGAAAGGCGGAGATTGGCTGCCTTGCGAGACGAACCGAGTGTATCGAAGAACACCTCGAAGTGATCGCTCACGATCACGCCGATGAGGGCCGCTTGAGGGGCGTTGGACGGGGAAACGGAAGCCTGTACGGCGTAGACCTGCTGACGCAGGAAAGCCAACAGTTTCTCTCGTGAGATGGTCGCCATGTTGGAAAGGCTAGCATCCGCGGATACTTCTGGCGACCACGCGCGCCTAGTCGCAATGTCGTTAGAAGACCGGTACGCGGCTCGACGTTGTACCGGCCAGCAGTACTTAGGTAGAGGCGGGTGCCGATGGCTTTCCCTGTTTTACTTTGTGGCGTGGTGCCTCTATGGCGGGAAGCGCGTCAATTGCACAGAGGCCGCGCTGTAGCCACAATCTACGTGCCTTGTCCGTGCGGTAGCCCTCAGGACTAACGCGGACGAACCCACGGATTGTGCGTCGGCCCATTTTCATTCGGGAGGTATGTGGCCCCACCAGCAATCGTTCTCGAGCATCAAGTCTTAACCCGAACGCGGAGTTCACCCTTGCTTGCCGCTTACTGAGCAATACGTGGCCCCGTTCACGATATAGCAGAGTCCACCCATCAGCTTTTTTCTTCCACATTGTGATGCGTCGAAAGCGCGGCGCGAACTCGCTCGACGGTCGATTGGTCGAGGGCCGTGTGTGCATCTTACACCGGAGAACTCGCATCCATGCCTGTCGGGACCCGTCCTGATAAGAGCGCCTGATTTATAAAGCTTGTACTCCCATCGCCGCATCGGTCAATCGCCCAAGAAGATCGCGCAGCGTCGCCATCTCATCCGATCGTAGTGCCTTCCGGAGCGCCTCGTCGAAGATCTTTGCTTTCGCCTGAAGGCCACGAAAACGCGCCCGCCCGGTTTTGGTGATCGTTACGAGGTGCATCCGCCGGTCCTGTGCGGATCGCGCGCGGCATATCAGCCCTTCGCTCTCCATGGCGTTCAGGTGGTGAGTCAATGTCGGACCCTGGATGCCGGCAAACACTGCCAACTCTCCCTGCTGGCGCGCTCCATTCTTGTGTAAGGCAAGCAGGACGAGCCAGGTCGAGAGCGAACCGCCTTCGTTGCCGAACAGGAACGCTTCAAACGCGGTGCCTGTCAGTTTCGCCGCCTGAGACAGCACAAATCCAATGGGTGCCTGTTCCTCGAACATAGGAGCAAGTATCTCATAGATATGGAATCCTTCGATATCGAAGCAGTGTGCTATTGTCAGGGCGAGGGGTCGAGTGCAGCGATGAACGTGATCGTATTTGGGGCCACCGGGCGAGTTGGCCGCGCCTTCGTTGAGAAATCGGTGAACGCCGGCCATCGCGTCACCGCGTTCGTGCGTAACCCAGGCAGCGCAGGCCTGCGCGGAGTTTCTCTCATACAGGGTGACGCACGCGACTCCTCATCAGTGAGGGCAGCACTGGCATGTGGATTCGATGCGGTTATCGTCTGCATAGGCCCGGCAGGACTCAAAACTTCCACAATCGTCAGCGAAGGCTTCGGCGCAATTGCGGCAGGGATGACCGGGCTGGGACTAAGGCGATTCATAGGCGTTTCCGGCTCGGCTGAAATGCCGCAGAAGACCTGGGCCGGCAAGCTATACACCGCCATTTTGCGGCATACGCCGGTCGGAAACGCAGCGCAGGACTACGATGGAGGCCTGCGCGCCTTACAGGGGGCAGATCTGGACTGGACCCTGGCAGGATGCAACTATCTTCCCGATGGCGCTGAACGTGGGAGCTATAAGACTTCACTCATCTTCCCCGGAGGATTCAAGATCATCCATCCCGGCGATGTCGCAGATTTTCTTCTCCGGGAGATGACGGCACCTCGTTTCATTCGAAAGGTCGTTGGGCTGTGGTACTGAGGGCCTTGACGACGAAGATAGCCTGGATGTAGCCCGACACATCAGATGAGCGTTGCTTTTGGCTAAGGTTCTTTTTTGTCGGCGATACGGACACCGGCAATTTGTACATTCCTTCGGCGAACCGTCGAGGAGAGCTGTCGACGATGTTCGGATTGAGTAACCCGCAAAGTCGCGCAGGGAACTGGAAAATGGAACTCGGCGGTGGGGCTACTAGGACCTGCAGTCAAGGGGACCTCCCGCCATAAGTCGTTCTCCTCCGTTTCCAGCAGCCCCGTTCTGGCTTCCTCTTCCACCATGGGCCAGGGTTGCGCTGAGAATCGCAACAGGGAAACGGCGCTGTAAGCCCAGACTGACAACCGCATGGGGAAATCATCGCGAAGACTTCCCCCACGGCTGGGTTTTCGGAGCCACAGCTCTCGTTCGGCGGACTCAATCGCCTCCGCGCGATCTGTGAGCATGTGGCGGCCACTGTTCGGGCGCACCACGCGCCTGCCCCGCGTTGATAGTTGTGGCAGACGAAGTTGTAGGTCGTTGACCAGGTCTTCCCATAAGCCGCCCGATCCTCTTCGCTGAGCACGGCTTCGGGCCGGCATTGATGGCCTTGCCGGCTGTGAGCACCACGAGCGCTTTGTCGTCGATATGATCTGTTGTCCGGGCTTGCTCGGCGGTCACCTCGATGTGCTCGAACTCGCTGGCCCTTGCCTTGAGGTACTTCGACTGGACCAGCACGGGCGGCAGTTGGTGCCCCTACGGCCCGCAATTGCAGGCGGGCGAGACCAGATCGATCCAGACCGGAGCCGAGAAGGCCTGCCGCTTGGCGCGCCGTCGCGTCGCCAATGGCGGCCCAAGCCCCGGGAGCAGGTGGTACTGATCCCCTTCCGGTGCCTGGCGATGTATGCTGAACAGGTCAAACCTATGCCAGATCCGGAAACAAGTTACAAAAATCGGCGTATCGCACGTATCGAAGACGACCGCCTTCGCGTCACTCTCACCACCGAAGGCGGACATATCGCCGAGATCCTGGACAAGGCATCCGGAGTAAACCCATTGTGGACTCCGCCGTGGCCCTCCATCGAGCCGTCCGCATACTCGGCTGAACGGTATCCCGAGTACGGCAACAACGCCGAAAGCAAGCTGCTGTCCGGCATTGTGGGTCACAACCTGTGCCTCGACATCTTCGGCCCTCCCTCAGACGAGGAGTTCGCTGCCGGGATCGGCGTGCACGGAGAGGCATCGGTCGCGCACTACGACGTTGAATGCGCCGGCTCGCGGATCACCGCACGGGCCCACCTGCCCATTGCCATGCTCGATTTCGAGCGGATCCTGACGCTCAAGCCAGCAGGCGTCCTCCAGATCCGCGAAACCGTGAAGAATCTGAGCGGGATGGATCGGCCGCTCGCCTGGACGCAGCACGTGACGCTCGGCCCTCCGTTCATTGAACCCGGAGTCACTCGGCTGCTCATGCCGGCCAAGCGCTCCATGGTCTTTCCACAAGATATGGGGCCGGACCAGCGGTATCGCGCTGGTGCGACGTTCGATTGGCCCCACGCCCCGAATAAGGATGGCTCGATAACGGATCTGGCGACGTTCCCCGGCGTGGACCGTTCCGCGGGTATCACCGGCCACGCCGTCGATGGGGATCGCGAAAGGGCGTATTTACTGGCGTGGCATCCTGGAAGCGGGCTGGCATTTGGCTACGCGTGGCGGCGCGCAGATTTCCCTTGGATCTCACTGTGGGAGGAGAATCGGAGCCGCTCAGCGCCGCCGTGGAATGGGAAAACGATAACACGAGGCGTGGAGTTCGGAGTTTCACCGTTTGCGGAGGGCCGTCGAGCCATGATCGAACGCGGTTCGCTGTTCAGGATACCGACATTCCGATGGCTCCCGGCCCGCGCGACGGCCACCGTGGATTACGCTGCCTTCGCCTTTCACAGCCCTAACATGCCGAGTGATGCCGATTTACCTGGCTAGAGGACTGCCGCTGCAACGGCATTGGACACGCGGCGCAGCAGGCTCCCCTCGTGCACCAGATGATCGGTGAGAATGACGCAGACCACGCCGCTACTCGGATCCGCCCACGCCACCGTGCCCGTCGCTCCCGCATGTCCAAAAGTCTTCGGAGACACGAGATCTCCAAAGAAGTTCCACGTCAGCGCACCGCTGAGCGCCCACCCCAAGCCCCAGGGCGCGTGAACACGTTCGTTCTGATCCGAAGTCATGGCGTGTACAGTCGCGTTGCTGAAGACGCGTTTGCCCTTGTACTGGCCGTCATCCAGAAAGGTCATCAGGAACCTGGCCAGATCGCTCACGGTGCTGTGCATGCCGCCCCAGGGGTGCCCCATGTCCCGCCAATATGGGCTGTTCGCGCCGAATCGTTCTGTATCGGTTGCGTCCGCGTCGGACGGGGTCCAGGCGTGCACTGTCTCTTCGATACGCATGGAACCCAGCCCAAGCGCACTATTACGCATCGCGAGCGGATCGAAAATGTTGGCCTTCACGAAGTCGCGAAGGCGCATGCCGGAGATTTTCTCCACGATTACACCGGCGAGAAGAATACCCATGCTCTGATATCGAAACTGAGTTCCGGGCGAGTACAGAAGGGGCGTCTTGTAAGTTCGCTGGACGAACTCACTCAGGGGGGCATGCGCCCGTCGCAGTTCGGTGTTTTCGGGCAGCATGTCCGGCAGTCCCGACGTGTGTGCCAGGAGGTCCCGAACGAGAACCTTGTCCCGTTCGCCTCCGCTGAATTCCGGCAAATAGCGCGAGACCGGGTCGCTCAACGAAACTTTTCCTCGCTCCACCAGCAGCATCAGTGCGGAGGCGGTTACCGGCTTGGTGATCGAGGCCAGCAGGTAGATGGAATCCGGCTGCACCGAACCAGCATCGCGGGATGGAGACATCCGGCCGAACCCGCGGTGCAGCACGATCCTGCGGCGCCTCGCCACGAGAATCGACGCCGCGTTGATCTCGCCCTTTCGAATGCTTTCCTCGAGAACGGCCGCGGCGTCCTTCAGGGCGGAAGAGGACATTCCGGCCGCTTCCGGATTGTCGATCGCAATCAGAGCTTGGGCTAGCAACACTGGGATTATCATTCAGTAGGTACGCGTCCCGTTCACTTTGGTCGGTATGCGGTATACGGACGCGCCCGCAGTGACGTAAAGATCGCGAAAGCCCGCGCCCCACGCGCAGTTGTTGGGCGTCTCGGGCAGCGGCACCGTGCCCACGTGTTTACCGGTCCGGTCGAAGACCGCGATTCCGTTCGGTCCCGCCACCCAGACATTACCGCCCTCGTCAGTTTTTAGTCCGCCCGGTCCACTTGGAGCATCTCCAGTCAGTTCGCAGAAGATCCGGCCATTGCTGAGCGACCCGTCACCCTGAATTTCGAATACACGCACGTCGTGTTTACCGGCATCGGCAACAAACAGCGTCTGCTGATTCGGCGCGAGCGCTACACCATGGGGCCGGTCGCACTCGCGCGATGCCAGCCGCAATCGACCATCCCGTGCGATCTGATAAACAGCGTGGTTGCCGGCGCTCAAGTAAATGCTGCCGTCAATCGCGTATACCAGATCGTTGAGCTCGGCCAAGTGAGTGCTCTCGAAAGCGTCGGCCAGAACCGTGATTCGCCCGTCCTTCTCGGTGCGTGTGACACGGCTTGGCTCACAGGTCAGCAACCGCCCTTGATGATCGAAGGTGAGGCCGTTCGCGCCGTTGCTTTTGTCGCGGAAAGGCTTCACCGAACCCACGCGCCACTGCAGAATTCGATTCGCCGGAATATCGCTGAACAGAAGAAAGCCAAGCCGGCTGAATACCGGGCCGGCGGTGCGCGTGAATCCGCCCGCGACCTTTTCGATCTTCGGATTGTTTCCGATCAACGTTTCCAAACTCATCAGGAGCCCCTCCCGTGCGCATAGAACGATTCGGCAGGAGGCTTATAGCTGACACGGAGCATGGGCGTTTCCAGGCGTTTGTGTCCTTGATACGCGGATTCCATCAAAAACGCCAGAGCGCCTGTTGTTAACAGCGTTCGCTCCACCGGGTGCGATGGCTTGCCGGTCTGATACATCTGATTGATCCCATGCACCAGCATGCTGAAGTTGTTGGAATTCTGTGCCGGGACATAGCACGAGGTGCTGTCGATGTCCTTCCGGCCCTTCACTCGAAGTGCCACCAGATACTCATTCACCAGACTGCCCAGCATCACCACCGCCGCGCGAAAACCATCGTTGTACTCCAGGACGCACAGCACCGGCTTGCGAACGTCCTCTGGCCGGCCTGGACCAATATTCTCGCCTCGCGACAAGGCAGCCTTCATCAACTCCTTCGACCACAGGCCTTGTTCCGCGGCGCGCCACACGGCATCCCCCTCGAAATGCTGAACGGCCCGGATGCCAGTCTCGCCGCCTGCCCGGCGCTCGACAAAACACTGCAGAGTCTCCAGATTATGGAAGATGCCGCCATCCGACGTCCATCCTCCGCCCACCATCAGCGCGTCCTCAAACTGCACTCCCAGCGGGTAATCCAGTTCCGGCCGCCGGAACGTTACCGAAACGGAAGACCCGGCCATGAACGGAAATTGCAGTTCACGAGACCAGTCGTACATTTGTTTGGCTTTGGCCCAGTCATAGGACAGGTGCTTGTCGCTGAACACCGGGACAACCCGGCCTGATTTGCGAAACACCTGCACGATTTGCTCGAAAAATTGATACCGCGGGTAGAGTTGCTGTTGCTTATCGTTGAACGGATAATCCCCGTGCTCGGCAACCATCAGGACGCCGTCCACGGCCAGTTTCCCGGTTCCCAGCGTCAGCGCATCGGGAATGGATTTCATCACCGGAAAATCGTAAGCCGTCGACAGGCGGTACCCGATATCTGCGGGATGAATCTGGTCCATGTACAGCGACACAATCTTGGCGTCGGGCTTGTAGTGCTCTTCGTTGATCCAATAACCCTCCAGGAAACGAGTGACAAAGTTATCGGTATGCGAACGCACGTGATACGTCGTGGAAATCGCGGCGATCTTCTTCGGCGCTGCTGCTGATGCCAGATTCGGCGCGGCCAACGCTGCGGTTCCGATCCGGATGAATTCCCTTCGTCTCATTGCCGTCTGCATAGCCCGGTTGCGAACTCCTGCTAGGACAACTTATCATACGGCCCTATGCGGAAATGCGTTTGCCTGCTCTTCCTGGCAGGCCTCTCGATGCGAGCCCAGGAACCGTTCGACGTCAAAGTCGTGAATGGCGACGTTCTGGATGGCTCAGGCGCAGCGGCCCGGCATGCCGACATCGGTATCCGGGCGGGCAAGATCGTGGCAATCGGCGAACTCTCCAATGCGCCCGCCAAGCGGACCATCGATGCCCGTGGCCTGACCGTTGCTCCCGGCTTCATCGATATGCACAATCATTCCGACGACACGCTGATTGATGAACCGAAGTGCGAGAGCATGATCCGCCAGGGGGTCACCACCATGGTTCTGGGCGAAGGCGGGTCCGCCGGACCTGTTGTAGAAGGCAGTCGTCGCGGCAAACGGCCGTGGACCACGCTGGGCGGCTATTTCGATTACGTCGATCAAAAAGGCGTTGCCGCGAACGTTTGCTCCTACGTCGGCGAAACTCAGGTCTGGACCTACGTCAAGGGCGAGGAAATGAAGCCGGCGACCCCCGCCGACATGGAGGCCATGAAGCAGCAAGTGGCCCAGGCCATGCGGGAAGGGGCTATGGGCCTATCCACGTCTCTGCTGATGCCGCCCTCGAACCTGATCACCACGCAGCAGTTGATCGACCTGGCGAAGGTTGCGCGCCAGTATGGCGGGATCTACGCGACGCACATGCGCGACGAAGGCGCCGGCGTATTCCGGTCAGTGCAAGAAGCGATCGCGATCGGCAAGGGTGCCGGCATTCGCGTCGACATCATACATCTGAAGGTGGCCGACAAGAAATTCTGGGGTCAGATGAACGAGATCATCTCGATGCTCAATACCGCCCGGGCCCAGGGTACCGACATTCGCGCCCATGTCTATCCTTACACCGCAGGTCAAAACGATCTTCGCGCCATCATTCCGCCGTGGGCGCACGACGGGGGAAACGCCCGAATGCTCGAACGGTTGAAGGACCCCCAGTTGCGGGCACGCATGAAGAAGGACATCCTGAACGGGCTACCGGACTGGTACAACCACTACCTGGCGGTCGGCGGCGACTGGAGCGCCATGCTGCTGGTGAGCCTCTCCAACCCCAAGAATAAGCCTTTCGTAGGTAAGCGCATGAGCGATTTGATCGCGGCGCGCGGAGGAGATCCGGTCGACGTGCTGTTCGACGTACTGCTGGAAGAGAAAGGCAGCGTGCGGACGGTTTACTTTCACCATTCCGAAGCCGACATGCAGTACGCGCTCAAGCAGCCGTTCGTCTCCATCGGCTCCGACGGTTCCGCCATCAGTGCGGATGGGCCAAACGCGGGCATGTATCCGCATCCTCGCTGGTACGGCACCTTTCCCAGGGTTCTGGGCCGTTATTCGCGTGATTTGAAAGTGATCACATTACCGGATGCCGTCAGGAAAATGACGAGCATGAACGCCGACAAGATCAACATCAAGGATCGCGGCCTGCTGAAAGAAGGATACTGGGCCGACGTCACCATCTTTGATCCCGCAACGGTGGCCGATCGCGCCACTTACGTCAACCCGCATCAGTACCCGGTCGGCATCCCTTATGTCATCGTGAACGGAGTTGTGGTGCTGGACAACGGAAAGCATACCGGAGCCCTGCCCGGACGGGTCGTTCGTGGTCCGGGACATGTAAGGACACCGTAATTTTCTGCCTCGTCAGAGGAATCCGTGGGTCACTGATACGGTCGAATGGTGCCGGGAAACTCGGCCCGCGTACCCGCTGCGGGATGATGAGGGCTTCGGCTCTTTTTCCTAGCCAGTTGCCTTTCGAGCTAGTTTGACGTCCCAGGTAAACGCTACGCCGTCAGCGAGTAGACGCATTTTTTTACTTGGAAATTGAGCTCAAAGGCTCAAAGGTCTACTCCGATCTGAGCACTACGTTCGGGTCCAGCCGCGATGCGCGCCATGCCGGCAGAGAACATGCGACTCCTGCTATCAGCGCGATCGTCGGAATTGCCATTGCGAATGTCGTCGCGTCCGTGGGCGCGACACCAAACAGCAGCGAAGCGATCAGGCTGTTCAGTAGGACGGCGCTTCCCGTCCCGGCAAACACGCCGGCAATGGTTAGCTTTAGACCCTCCCTGATAATGTCAATTAGCACTCTCGACCGCCCTGCACCAAGCGCCATCCGAATGCCAATCTCCTGGCGGCGTTCCGCCACCATGTAGGCCAGGACACCGTAGGTGCCGATACCGGCGAGTAGCAGCGCCAGTGCTGAGAAGGTTGCCAGCAGCTGTGCTAAAAGACGCGGACGCTGGATTGATTCGGTAAAGACCTCATCCATCTCTCGCAGGTGTGCAACAGGTATCGAGGGATCGATGTCGCGGACCGTCCGGGCAATCGCCGGTACCAGTGTCGCAGGTGGCAGGGTCGATCGCACAACTATATGCATCGTCGGCGGCGAGATCGCTACCCAGGTTCTTGGCGAGTCGGTCGCGAGCTGGTCGACAAGCAGATATACCTCGGTACCCGGCGGTTGATCAACGCTGCTCTGCTTGACGTCCTTGGCGACGCCGATCACAGTAAACCACGGACTGCTGTTGTCGGTGCTGAAGGGCCGCAGCCGCTGCCCGATTGGGTTTCGCCCCTTCCAGTAGGTGTTCGCCAGCGTCTCATTGACAACGGCGGCCATGCCTCCTGAGACGGCATCAGTGGATTGAAAGCTGCGGCCCTGCAGGATCGGGATGCCCATGGTTTCAAAAAACCCGGACATCACGCGTTGGTAGTAATTGATCGACGGGATGGTCGGTTCCGGTGTTGTCGTAATATTGGCGATCTCCGTTTGGTATGAGGAGAGCGGGCTCTCGAGCGGCAGGCCAGTCATCCCCGTGGCCATACCGACGCCGGGAAGGTCGCGCAATCCCTCCAGGAGCCTCTGGTATGCGCGGACTCGGCCAAGGAGGTCCGGACTAGCTCGGCGGCAGCGTAATCGAGAACGTCAGCAGGCGTGAACGATCGAAGCCCGCATCGACAGCTTTCAGATTATGTACGGTTTGCAGCAGCAGCCCGGCGCCAACCACGACGATGACGGCAAGCGCGGTTTCGGCAACGACGAACACGCGGCGAACGTGACGGCGGATCACGCCGCTCGATCCGCGCGCGGCTGACTTGAGAGCATCTGCGATGGAGTCCGAGTGAGGACGCATCATGGAGGCAAGCCCGAACAGCAGCCCGCACACAACGGAGAGAGCAAACGACATGAGCATTACTCTGAGGTCGACGGCGACGTCGCCCATTCTCGGGAGACTGGCTGGATAGGCGCGGACCAGAGACATCGAGGACAGCACGCGCGAGCTAAAACTCCAAGTGCGCCACCGGCAAGGGAGAGGATCATGGCCTCAGTGAGGAATTTCCGGAGGAGTCGGCTGCGACCAGCTCCCAGCGCTATCAGGAGCGCCAATTCACGGTGACGTGTTTCCGCCCGCGCGAGCAGCAGACTCGCCACGTTGGCACAAGCGATGAGTAGCACAACTCCAACGGCGACCTGCAGCATCCAGATGGACCGGCTAACACGGCCGAGGATCTGGTCCGTGAGCGGTGTCATCTGCAGGATGTGACCGCCCCGACCCTTCGCCAGCGGAAGAAAGACGTGGCCTGCGTGGTCGGTACCTGGCGTGACGCCAGCACGCACCGCCCAAGTCTCAAGGAGCGTATTCAACTCGACCTGCGCCGATGCCACCGTAACGCCTTCCTTCAGCCTTCCAATGAGGTAGAGATTATGGTTGTTACGCGCCCGGCGCTCTTCATCCGTGAAGCCCAGGGGTAGCCAGATCTCCGGATGGCCGTCCATGAGATCCGAGCCGCGTGCCATGACGCCGACGATCTGAAGCCGGTGTCCGTCGACATCGATGGCCCGGCCGATCACTGGTCGCGAGCCAAAAGCCGACTGCCAGATCTCATAAGAGATCATGGCCACAGGTGGCGGGCTAACGAGACCGGTTTCGTCTGTTGTAAAGAGACGCCCTTGATCTGGTTGGACTTCCAGCGTTTTCAGCAGGTGCGCGTCGATAATAGCCGAGCGAATTCGCAGAGCGCGATCACCAGCGACGAGATTAGCCTCGCCGGTGCGGAACGCTCCGACGTAGGCGAAGGAGCGGTTGAACTGCTGGAATTCCAGATACTCCGCCACCGATGCAGGAAACTGCGAAAATCCGAGCGCAGGCAATTGCGTGGCTAGGTACATCAGCTGCGCGGGCCGCGGATGCGGCAACGGGCGCAGTAACACACCGTTGATAATCGAGAAGATCGCGGTGTTAGCGCCAATGCCGAGCGCCAGCGTGAAGATTACCACCGCGGCGAAGCCCGGGGCGCGACGAAGCGCGCGCAGTCCGTAGCGCACATCGCGCAGGAGATCCTCGAGCCAGGGCAGACCGCGTTGATCACGTAGCAGGTCCATCGCCTGCGCCTGACCTCCCACTTTGACTCGCAACAGACGCACGGAATCGTCCTCGATACCGCGACGTCGGGCCTCCTCCTCCGCCAACTCGACGTGCAGCCGGAGTTCCTCTTCCAGGTCCCGGTCGCGCCGACCGAAATGCAGCTCTCCCCGGAGACGCTGACTCCACCCGCGAAGCATGCGGAACCATTCCATCGTCACCCCTCACTATGCAGCAGCGTGTGGATGATTCCCGCCATCCGCTCCCACGCCTGTTTTTCCTTTTCGAGCTGACGCCGCCCAGAGGGCGTGAGCTCATAAAAACGCGCTCTGCGTTTCGTGTCGCTGGCTCCCCAGTTTCCACGGATGAGACCGCGCTGTTCCAATCGCATCAGCGCCGGATAGAGGGTGCCCATGTTGAGCTGCAGCGCGCCGAGGGAAACCTGTTCGAGACGTGCTGATATCGCGTAACCATGCAGTGGGCCGAGCGACTCGAGGGTCCGGAGGACCATGAGGTCAAGCGTGCCCTGCAGGACGTCCGCTTTGGATTGAACCGGCTTGGCCACACCAATGGAATACCACATCGAACATTAGAGCGTCAAATGGAGCTGCTAAATGTCATATCGGATCCGCATCGGTTTGTCGGATGGGACGTGAAGCGCGCCAGGCCATCACTCGCGTGTAGTCGCCGCAGCGTTTATCGATCCCCCGCTCACGCGTCTGAAGCGGTTTATGGTAGAGGTTTCGCCACCACTCGCTTCCGCGCCATGGAACTGACCACGATTCTAAA
>CAWKLV010000039.1:0-999093 GCA_963850575.1 uncultured Acidobacteriota bacterium
GCTTGCTGAAGACAAGCGCATTCTCGCAGGAACTTTCAGGATCGACGATCCGATCGACTATACGCAGATCCGCGATCAGTACGACGAATTTGCGGAGCGGATCCGCCCCATGGTCTGCGACACTGCGAAACTCCTGAACACAGCCATTGCGGCCGGCAAACGGGTATTGTTCGAGGGTGCGCAGGGGACCATGCTGGATATGGATCACGGTACCTATCCGTTTGTAACCAGTTCCAGCGCGGCGGCCGGCGGCGCCTGTACGGGGACCGGCGTCCCTCCCACCAAGATCGACGGTATTGTGGGCGTGTCCAAGGCCTACATCACGCGCGTAGGCAGCGGGCCGTTTCCTTCTGAGAGCTTGGATGAATCTGCCGAGCGGATTCGCAAAGCGGGCAATGAGTACGGAGCGGTCACCGGCCGCCCGCGCCGCTGCGGATGGTTCGATGGTCCTCTGCTGCGCTACACAGCCCGTGTCAATGGATTCGATAGTCTGATAATGACGAAGCTGGACGTGCTCGACGATTTAGAGGAGATCCCAGTGTTCGTCGCCTATCGTATCAACGGTAAAGAGACAACAGAGATGCCCGCTACCTATCGAGGAATGCAGGCGGTCCAGCCGGTTTACCGAAATCTACCTGGATGGAACACTTCCACGCGAGGAGTTTCAAAATTGGAAGCGCTGCCGGACAAGGCTAGAAGTTATATCGAATTCCTCGAGCAGCAGACGGGGATCGAGATTGGCTGCATCTCTACGGGTCCGGAGCGTACGGAGACTGTGATTCGGACCGGCTCGAAGCTGGAAAATCTGTTCGGCATCAGGTAGTTATGAAGCTGCGGATCCAGGACAATTCCATTCGGCTGCGTCTCAACCGCCGCGAAGTGAGCGAATTCGAGGCCGACGGACGAGTGGAAGCCTTTGTCGGTTTTCCTGGCGATCGACGCCTGACTTACGTCCTCGAGCGCGCACAAGGTTCGCAGATGCACGCGGCGTTCGAGGGAGACCGTATCCACGTCCGCGTGCCGGAAGCGCTGGCCCGTGAGTGGAGCGTGACGGATCAGGTGGGTATCCGTGAGCGTCAAATGTTGGCCGGGGGCGGGGAACTGGATATTGTTGTGGAGAAGGACTTCCAGTGCATGCACAACGCAACCGAGGGCCCGGATCCCGAGGCCTTTCCGAACCCGCTACTGCCGCGTGACGCCCACTAACTGCCACCCGACGTTGCCGGCTGCATCAAAAGCGCGAATGATGATGGAATTGTACCCCCGGATCAAGGGGATCTGAGGAGTCTCCCAATTGGCCATCCCGGACACCTGTCCGCTGGCGCCCATTGAGTTGAACCAGGTGACTGCGGTCACGCCCACGTTGTCGGTTGCCGTTCCACGTATCACGATGGACTCGGAGGTGGTCGCCACGTTCGACCTTGGGCTGGTGATCGTAACCGACGGGGCCGTTGTATCGCGAACGCTGGACGCATAGGTCACCTGGAGCGTCCGGGTTCCGGTCAAGCCGTCGGTGCCAGTGGCCTGCACCGTGATGTTATTCACCCCCGGCTGTAAAGTGATGGGACCCGTCTCCCACGACGTTGTGCCGGCGGCCATTCCCGAAGCCCCGCGATCCGTCGACCAGTGCACGCTCTGGATCCCGGATCCATGTGAAGCGGTCCCGTGAAGGTTCATCGAGGACTCTGTTGCCGTGATGCCCTTTGTTGCCGCTGGATAGGTGAGTTGAACGATCACGTTCTGATCCGCCGGGCCGGGTTGGCGTGTGACGGCGAAGGTCCGCGAGACCGACGTGTGCTGTGCGTCCGTTGCCGTAATCGTGATCGTGTTGGCACCCACGGCCAAGGAGACCTGCGCGGCCCAGGTTGTTCCACCTGTGGCGAAACCGGACTGTCCCTGTCCGGTTCTCCAACTGACAACCGGAACACCGGATCCGCCGCTAACGTTACCCGTGAGGGCTACTGAATCCGCCGTCGTCGTAGCAGGGGCCGAGGCGAGGGTCAACGAGAGCGGCTGAGTTGTGGGTGGTACCGGCGCCGGCGCTGGTGACGACGGCGTCGGAGCGGGAGGTGCGGGCGCGGGCGTCGGGGGCGTAGCCGGCGGCGGGGGGTCGGCTGGAGCCGGTCCGGGGGCCTGAGCGGGGCTGGAAGGCGCACCGTCCTGCACCGCGTACATACTTTGAATGGCGGCTATGTCGTCGGCGGTAAGCCTGGTAGTCTGCGCATAGTACGGGTACATCACCGCGCCGGGCCGGTCCGAGTGGCCGAGCCCTAACGCGTGGCCTGCTTCGTGTAAGGCAACGCTGAACAGATCCGTGTCGTTGCCGATTTGCCAGTGCTCGTCGGCGTCGAAATGCATGTCGCCGGCGAGAGGTTCGGGATTGGGCGGAGACGGATCAAAGTGTGAGCCAAAACGCCCCCGCGGCCATCGAAAGGATACGAATCGCCGTGCGCCCGCTGACCGAATAGTATGTTGATGGTTTTCAACGCGTCCGGAGCCGAGCTGGAATTGAATGTTACCTTGACGTATTTAGCCCACTCCTGCAGAGCCCGCAGTATTTCCGAACGAATCAGATCGCCCGGCAATTGGACCAGTGACGCATCGGAAAAAACCAATGCGCGACAGTGGCTGCATTCCCGCCAGGACCACCCCATCCATCGCCCATTTTGGCGATATATTGGCCCGCGGTCCCTTGCTGCGTTAAAGCTCCCGCACAAGAGATCAGCGGTTGGCTGGAGGCCAAGTCCGCCGATGCGGGAAACAAGTAGGCAACTTCGTCCCGATTCGCAAGCGCGGCCAACTGCTCGATGCTCACGCTAGCCAACAAGTGGTGGATCGCCAGATCCGGATTCTCCGCGAGCACCACGCCGGCATTCAATGCCATACCGCGGGCATCCTCCATGCTTACGTCGGGATGGACCTCGATGATCACGGAGCGCGACCGGCTCCCGGTGGCGTCGGACAACAACAGGGGACTGATCTTGTCGGGCGCTTCCAGCTTGCCTATCCACGTGAGGCCGATGTCGTTCAGCCGGCTGGCATCCCAGGTGGAAACCACTAATCCATTCTCGTGAACATAACCCAAGACAGTAATTGCGCGGTCCTGCAGTGCTTGCACATCGTCCGCACCCGGCGGGTGATCGAATTGAATCAATAGGTGCACTCGTCCGCTGATTTCAGGCCAGCATCGTCCGACGGCTTTTCTCCGCGGGCGTGTTTGCAGCGAATTGGAGGTGTCGATGATCCGTGTTTTCAAGTACAGCTTCGTGTCTGCGACCCCGGTAATGGTGAACGCCAGAGCAAGCAGGCATGCGCGTCTCATAAACCTCTCATCGGCTCAGGTCGAGAACATTACCGGGACATCGGCACTTACCGGCTATAAGGGTTCTCCTCTATGCCGCGCCTTGTCCTTGGTCTTATATTCTTCTTCGCGCTGCCGGTGACCGCTGCCGGCCAAGAAGTCCTGCCGCTTCGTATTCGCTGCAAACCATTGCAGGCAGTGACTATGCTGGCGATGGAGGGCCTGCAACCGCTGCCCCGCTGAAGCAGATCGAGGGCGTCGCAACAGATGGGCGAGGGAATGTCTATATCGCCGATGGTCCGGATCACCGGGTCAGGAAGATCACGGCTGCAGGTATCATCTCGACGTTCGCCGGTACCGGGCATCCCGGCTTTAGCGGAGACGGCGGACCGGCTTCGCTGGCGCAGCTTCGGACGCCGTACGGAGTGACAGCCGATCGGGATGGGAACATCTACATCGCTGACCTGGGAAACGCCCGTGTCAGGCGGGTCTCTCCCGACGGGACCATCTCGACATTTGCCGGCGGAGGCTCTCTGGTGTCTGCTCAGGCAGAGGGGCGCCCGGCTACGTCTGCCGCACTCAATAGTCCCAGAAACGTCGCAACGGATTTCTACGGCACCATCTACATCTCGGATTTTGGCGCGAATCGCGTGGTTCAGGTTTCGACTTCGGGAACACTGAATCTGGTGGCTGGAACCGGCTTGCCCGGATTGTCCGGTGACGGTACCCCAGCCGTGCGCGCCCAACTTTCCGCCCCGGCAGGGATTGCTGTGGACGCGGCCGGCGCTGTCTATATCTCGGATACCGGTAACGGCCGAATCCGCAAGGTGTACCGCGGCGTAATCACCACGCTCGGCGACGGCGGCATCCCCGGAGGCAAATCATCGGTCGCAATTACCCTACCTATTGGCTTGGCCGTTGATCCGGATGGCAGTCTGTTCATTGCCGACGCGGGGGGTAATCAGATGCTCCGCGTCACCCCGGCGGGCGCGACGACACCGATAGCGCAGCCGGCCCGAAGATCTTGCGATTGATGCGCAAGGGAATCTGTACGCCAGCAGCGGCGGAATGGTTTACCGGCGGCCACGGCTGGGCGGTTTTAGCCCTGATAGCGGGAGGCTCCACGACGAGTCTCCTGGGCGACAACGGGCCGTTGCTTCGCGCTACGTTCTCACAGCCTGGCGCCATGGTGCGCGATGCCGCCGGTAACTTGTATATCGCCGATACAGGGCATCACCGGATCCGCAAGATTGGGGCTGGCGGGTCCATAACCACGGTCGTTGGAGACGGTACCAAAGGATTTGCCGGAGATGGCGGCCCGGCGATTTCAGCACAACTGGACAGCCCCGTGGGGGTGGCTATCGATGCGGCAAATAATCTGTACATCGGCGATACGGGCAATCATCGAATCCGCATAGTCGATACAGCAGGCAACATCGCCACCATCGCCGGCACGGGTACGCGAGGCCGGTCGGCGGACGGAGCATCGGCTGTGCGCGCCCAACTCGATACGCCGACGTGGCTGGCAGTGGATCGCTACGGTGTGGTGTACGTCTCGGAAACCGGCGGGAACGCTGTCCGCGTCATCACCGCTTCTGGTGAACTCGGGACCATTGCGGGAACCGGCGGGCGGGGCTATGCAGGCAATGGAGGGGCCGCGATGCTGGCGACCCTCGACTCTCCTCAAGGTATCGTCCTCGATGCAGCCGGTAATCTGTATATCGCTGATGCAGGGAATGGGCGAATCCGTCACGTGCCCGCCACCTCAGGCTACGGCCCGTCGATCATCTCCACGATACCCAATAACACTGCGGCGATCTGGCGCGCGGCGCGCGGGCTGGCCATCGACACGCAGGGCAGCCTGTTCGTCGCCGATGCCGTCGACGCTCGCGTATCTCGCATCGATCCTCCTCGGCGACGTATCGGCGAGGGCGGGGACGAGCGGCAAGCCTTCGACGCCGAAGTCGGCCCTGGGCTTCGGCAAACCCTCGATGCACCCACGGGCATCGCCCTGGATGCCGCCGGCAACGTGTACGTGGCGGACGCCGGTAATGGCCGGATTCGCCGGCTCACGCCAGCCTCCGATGCTCCCGCGGCCATCAGCGATCCTCTCTCTGAAGCCCCTCTCTCGATCCTTAACGCGGCGAGCCTCCAACCCGGTGATATCGCGCCCGGCGAATTGATATCCATCTTCGGTGCGGGTCTGGGACCTTCCGACGGTATCTCGGCTCAGGAGGCGACAGTGGAACTCGGTAGCACGCAGGTGCTGTTCAACGGTCGACCGGCACCGCTGTTCTACGCGAGCCAGAGTCAGATCAATTTGCAGGTCCCCTACTCGCTCGGCGGCGCGCGTCCTTGCGACGTTCAGGTAGTGAATGGGGGCGTATTGAAGGCACGGACTGCAGCCGCTGTCTCGGACTCCGCGCCGGCTATCTTCACGGTTGCCGGGGGAACCGGGCAGGCTGCGGCTTTAAACGAAGATGGATCGGCGAATTCGCCCGAGAATCCCGCCGATCGAGGCTCGGTTGTCGCCCTGTTCGCAACCGGCGAGGGTCAGACGAACCCGTCCGCGGTGGAAGGCCAGCCTGCCGGATTCCCCACACTGATGCCGATCCTGCCGGTGATGATCAAAATCGGATCCTATGCCGCGGAAATTCTTTACGCGGGAGCCGCACCTGGCTTCTCAGGGTTACTGCAAATCGACGCACGAGTACCGGCGGGCTTTGCAGCGCCGGGGAGTTGGCTGTGACGCTGCAGATAGGAACCGCGATCAGCCCGCCGGGGCCGACAATCTCGGTGCGATGAATCGAAACGCAGAAAGGTTGCTCGCAAGCTCCCAGGCCTTATACTATGTTGGAACCCGATTAAACTTAATTTCACCGAGGCGCATGGCCGACCCTGTTAAACCTCTCAACCGGCTGAAACCGTTCATCCGCATCAATAACGAATCCTGGATTACCCTGGACAACGAAGCGCCCGACGGCGACGGCGTTGCCTGCGGCTGCCACACCCCGGACGAATTTGGCGGGGACTTTCAGAAAAAGTTCAAACGGTTCCTGGAGGACAATCTGAAGGTCGTCGGACCTCTGGTAAAGTTCCTGGATGATCTGAAGAAGGTCTCGCGGACCGCGGCCGACATTCTGAATACGGCCAAAGCCGCGGCGGCGACAGCGGCGGCTGCACTGGCGGCGCTCGGAGCGAGCCTCGGTACGCCGGTGGGTAGCCTAATCGCGTTTATCACTACGCTGCGAGCGCGGCCGCCGTGATCACCAACTTCATCAATGACGTGGTTACGGTGATCGACGACGCCATTCGCGAGTTTCTCGAAAGGATCGGGGAGAAACTCGCGAAACGCGCCATCCGTGCCGTTCCACAGTGGGTGCCGGTGAACAAGGGCGCCTCTAATCAGCGCATCACGACGGACCAGATCAAAGATGTGGAAGGCATCGTCACGCGGAGCTACGGCGATCCCATCGAGCCGCCCTTCTTTCAGTGGCATCGTTGGTTGAACTGGTCGGTTCAGGTCCAGCCCGAAGACCGCTATAAGAACGTCGTGGTGAATGGGTTCAGCCTGAACACTGACGGCAAGACTGCGAGCGAAACCTCCATCATTCGGAAGGGCACGTTCGAGATCCAATGGGACGCGGGTGCGCTGTGGCTGGATTCGCCCCTGCCGGCGAATTCTCCCATTCACGTCGACCCGCTCGAATCGGGCTTTAAGGACTTCCAGATTCCGGAGGTTGACGGTCCTTTCACCTCCAGCGTTGCGCCGGACCGCATCGATCCGAACAAGCGCATCCCCAGCGACTGGATGTGGCCGACGGCCGGTATGTATGTGTGGGCGTCCGGCCGCTGGGTGTACGACTGTAGCCGCACGGACAAGCTGACCGGCTCGAAACCAAAGATGTGTTCCATGATGACGCCACCTCGCGCCATCGCCACGGCATCCTGGGAGGCTGTGCAGTTCGCCGAAAATCTTCCGGGGGATCCTAACGACAAACAGAAGACCAAGGTGCCCGCCATCCGCTTCATGTTCTTCACCTGTAAGCGTGGAGGCTATCTTTCCTACGATTCCATCTCAGACCAGGACTACGAGTTCATTCTAGACCTGCCGCCCATCGACACACCTGTGGCACCTTTTCCGATTGGCCACACGACGGACTTCCCGCATAACACCATCGTGTTGCGACCGCGCCTGCTGAGGGATTTGCAGCCTCTGAGCGGCCAGGCAGGCGCCAAACTGATCACGCCCATCGTCACTACGCTTCCGCCTCCGCCGGACAAGCCGGGAGCGGCCCCGCAGCAGGTGAAAGTGCTCATCCGTGGCAAGGACATCGGCAACGCCGCCGCCGCCGGTTTCATCTTATCGCTCGGATGGTTTGATCCGAACCGCGTGCGGGCCGCCACGGTCAAGGACTGCGTGGTTAAATTCACGCAGTTCCAAGGCCGCCTCCAGGTGGACAGGGATTCTCCAGTTAACCAGGTGAAAGGCAGGTTCCAAAAAGAAATTCAGGACCTGAAAAAGACGATCGAGGACGATGTCGCCAAAATCGAGATTGGTCTGCCGATCCCACCGTTAACCGCATCACCTTCGACATCTATAGTCCGACATTCCGGAGAGCGTCCAGTATCGGATCTCCTCAAGGATCATGGACAGGGCCGTCAATGCCGCGGTTGATGGGTGATCAATACTCTGGCGAACCTCGTCGCGGGTACGCAAACCGAGGAGTGGCTTCTCCGAGTGGCGGTGAACGGACGCTGGCAGACGCGCTTCTTCGGTGATGTCAGCAAGAAGGCGAACATTATTGCCGACCCGTATGAGTTCAAAGTGTCCCTAGGGCCGGATGACCTTCTGTTTTTCGCGTCGAACGGAATCGAGTTCAACCCAGTGGGCGATATGATGCTGGCCGGACACCCGGACCGGCTTCTAAAACGCAAACGAGATAATCACGTTCTGACGTGGAATGAGATTACCAGCGCAAAGGGCGTGGACCACGAGGACATCGTATTCAGCTACGCGCTGGACCTGCTGACGGGGAACCCCTCCACTGGCCTGCTGGCGCTCGGCATCGACAATACTCCGGTGGGCCTCATCGAGCCGGGAGATTTTTCCAATCCAGGGAGTGATCCGGCAAGCTCAAACCCGCTGAGCATGAAAACTGTTCAGCCTAGCAGCGTCGCACTTCAAGTCCCGACGGCGAAGTTTGCGGAGGCGACTTCGGCTATACCGTCCGCTTCCGGGAAAGCCAGCTCGGATGAGGCGATTCTGGTGGAAGACTCCAGCAGGAATGATTATCGTTTCACCGCGACGATTAACATCCAGAAGCAGGTTCCAGGCAGTTAACGGGGAGAAAGGCAGTGCGCACAGGCAGAGCGCCGGCTTACGAGGAGGGGGCGTTCGTTGTATCGGTGGGGGGCGCGGGTGCGCCGGAGAGATCGTGATCCCTGAAAATCGCCTGACGGACGGTGGCATCGTCGGCGCTGTCGAGATTGCGCCTGTGCTTGAAAGCCTGAAAAGCTGCCTGGAACTCCTGGGCCGTAAACTGATCGGGTGCGCTTTCGCCGAAGCCGAGATTGTAGAGGCGCTGCTTGACCGCCAGGTCGTCGCTTGCGTCACGTGCGTGGAGTGCGCCGCCGTCGAGCACGAGGGGAATGAACTGATCTTCGTCGGGAAACGCCTCCGGGTCGCGCCCTGGGTCACCCTGCGTTCCCGCGCCTGCATTTTGGGCGGCAGCCTGCCCGGCGACGTCGCCGGCCTGCGCCGCTCCGGAGGACGAGCTCTTGGCCGCGGTGTCTGCGTCGGTGAGATCTTTAGCTGCGTCCAGCTTGATCAACATCTTGGTCTGCTCGTCGAGAACCGGAATCCGCACGAAGCCCAGAGCGTCGGTGGTGTCGCGGATCACCGGCGAGAATGCGGTTTCTCCCAGGCGGAGAACATAGCGCCGATTGGCTAGCACCTGTTGGCCCTTGGGCGTGTCCACCTTGAAGCGGATGATCCACTCCTTCAATTTCACTTCGCACGGCGAGTTAACGGCGAAGGCGTGGTAGAACCGGCAGCGCATGGTGTTGCCGGTCTCTTCTACCGGAGTTTCCACCAAATTGTTTTGAGCATCGACGGACAGCACCTGCATTTTCTCGCCGAAGGTGCGTCGCTCGTCGGTCTGCCCTCGACGCTTGTCATGGTCGGACCAGAAGCGCTTGGTGCAATCCGTGGGGCCCTCGCGGGCGCGGGGACAGGGCCATAACTTCGGATCGACTTCGGTGCCGATTTTGAAAATGTAAACAATCACGCGGCGGTCGGGCGCGTTCAGGGCGTCGCGATCTTCATCGCTGAGTTCAGCGTCATCTCCGCTCTTGGCCAGCAGGAAAAGAGGATTGAAATGGCTGCAGCCCTGCACATCGGCCTTCAGGCCGAAGGGGCCGCAGGAGGGATCGCCCAGACCTACATCGGGATCCTTGTGCTTGCCGATGAAGTCGGTCTTGTCGTTCAGGGCGAATGGGCTGCCGTCCGGGTTATGGCACAGGAAGTCCATGTACTCCAGAAACATGACCTCGCGGGCTGCCTGGTTGGGAAAGCCGCTCCGGGCGAAGCCATGCGCTACCAGATAATCGCCGACGGCGGTGCGCGTGAGGGCGGTGGTTTCTGGAGTTTTGAGCCCATCAATCGGCCCGGTGTAGAATGGCGTCCCAGCATTCGGATCCGGCGGCTTGCGCTTCAGCACAGAGAGAATCTTCTGGATCGCCTGCATTCCCCAGCGGTCGCCTGCGGTCCCGCCGCACGGAAGGTTGAACAGCGTGTCCCAGATCTTCACCTTGCGAGTCAGAACTGCATAGACCGAGAGAGCGCGGCGGCCGCTCAGCGTCTTGTTGTACGCGATGTTGCCGACGGGATCGGCATGGCCGAAAACCGAGCACGGCGGAAAGCGTTGCGGGGTTTGATCGTCCTGACGCTGCAGACGAACCATTAGCTTGGCAAATTTATTAAACGCCTGGGTGTCGGGACCGATGAAAGAGGAGTCGGACTCAAACCCCTGGTCCGGCATCAGCATGCAGCCAATCGCGACCAGATGCTGCCGGATGGTGTTGAAGTTTTTCGGCTTCTGGTCTTCCGGGACGGGCGCAACCAGAACCGGCAACTCCACGCGGTTGGGGTGTGTGGCTACACCCCCGTCCGGTCCGATGTCGATGATGAAAATCGGATCAGGCATGAATCAGATGCCGTGGACTTTCAGCAGAGCGGCGACAATCTTTGGATCCTTGATTCCAGTGGGCCCAGGAGTGGCGTTGTTAGCGTCGTCTTCGCCAGCCTTGGGCGCGGGCACAATCGCCGGTCGCTTGGCTACAGGCTTCGCGATCTGGTCGCACTCGAACTCCTCTACTGCCCACAGGAACTGGTCGAGGTCGCGCAGCGCAAACCCGGCGAAGTAGCCGAGGTTGTTGAGCCGTGCCTGCTGTCCGGAGAGCTTCGTCTCGGGGTTGAGCGCGCCAATCCGCAGATCGAAATTGATCGGGGTTTCGGGCGGTGCGACGGGTGTTGGATTGTCCTTCGAGGGCGGCGGCGTGGGAGGCTGAACGTGGACAACGAGCTGGCCAATCTGAACATTGGGATCGAGTGGATTCAGATCGTCCATCAAGCCGGTGGAATCGGTGGTCACCTTGTCCGGCGGCTTTACTCCGACAAATGCGTCGCAGGGAACTGTTTTCACCGGCTGGTTATTAATGTCGAGCACCTTCAACCGAAGAAAGATTCGCGTGGCGTTGACGGCGAAGACGTGGGCAGCTCCGGTGGAGCGTTGTTCCGTTTTGCTTTCGAGGTCCGGAATGAACAACTTGTCTCCGGGAAAAAGCACGTGCGGATCGCGCTTCTCGCGGAGGGCAGCATTGTTGGGATTGTCCCAGATGGTGTGGAAATTCCGGAAGCCCTTCTCCCGTGCAATGCCTGACAAGTGCTCGCCCTGTTGCACGATATGAACCCCCGCCATCAACCCTCCCCCGAAAGTGTATTATGGCGCAGGGTGACGGCCACAGCAACATACGTTGTTGATCGGAGTACCAGGGTAGTCTATTTTAAATGAAGGTATCAGGATGCTGACGGTTCGCCAATCCCAAATCGACTCGATGGCGGATAGCTCGCAGGGGACGCAGATGACGGTACCCTGTCCCGCCAACGCCACATGGATCGAGGTTGAACTTGTGGACAAGGACCAGCACCCGATGGCCGGTGAAAAATTTCGCATCCGATTGCCTGATTCTTCGCTGAAGGAAGGCGCTCTGGACAAGGACGGAAAGGTGCGCTTCGACAACATCGTAGCGGGCCAGGCGCAGATCACGTTTCCGGAAATCGACGCGCATGAATGGGCGGCCGGAGCGGCGGGCGGTGCTGCCGGAGATTCGGATGGCCCAGCCGATTCCGGAGGTTCAGGCGATTCCTGAGCCGGTCCAGAGCTCATTACCGGCTATCTCGCTGGATTGACCGCCAACTCCGACTTAACTTCCACGTTCCCGAACTGCATCGGCAAGCTGTTCCCTACGTAATACGACGGCCACTCGTCGCTGTAATGAGTGGACAGATAATGACCTGATTCCCCAATCGTGATGTTCTGGAAGGAGCCATTCAAATCCGCCAAGTCCACCACCATCCGCATTGACGGACCTAATCGCCGCGTCGTCTGCTTGACGGTTGTCGACGAACCGCTCATCCAGACCGGTCCGATATTGAAGTACTTGCCAATCAGCGGTAGTTGCCCCAGCACCGGATGCGGGATGGTCAGCTCGTTATACGCCCCCCAGCGCCAATCCTTCACGTTGCTGCCCTGCCGCTTGCCGGTCTCCTCAATGGCGGCAGCCAGGCTGTCCATCAGCAGCTTGTCATAGTCCGGAAACCAACCGGCGGGGCGCTCACGCAGGAGGCGGTCGACTACGGCCGGTGCCATCTGAGAGGAGTAAGTGTCTCCGTGTTTCGGAGCAGCTCTCTCCGCCATTGCCCGCCGGACCTGGACATACAGGGTCTCAATGACCAGCGCTGCCGCGGAATCCTTGTCCATTTGACCGTCCCAGTTACGCAGCAACTCGATCGCTGCCGGGACTCCGGCGCCTCCATTTTTCTTCCTGTCGAATGCAGAGACCGCCTGCCGCGCCAGCGAACGCCCGAAACCCGAGTACACGTCTTTCTGAACTGCAAACATCTGATCCGGCTTCCAACCCTCGCGCCTGGTCAGTAACGTCCGAATCTGCCGCGATCGATAGGGCGAAGCGAAGTTGCCACCCACGTGGTACGGATAATCCGACGGGAACGGGTTCTGGTTTGCCGTGACCACCAATCCCGACGCCGGATTGTAGTACGCCGGCAACTGCTCGAACGGGATATAGCCGTCCCACTCGAAGTCGCCGCTCGACCCGTCCACCGGGACATCCCCGACGTATGATCGACGGATGGGCAGATTGCCCGCCGCGTGGTATCCGATATTGCCGTCCACGTCGGCGTATACCCAGTTCTGTCCAGGCCCAGGAAATCGCGATAGCCCGGCCGTGAACTCCTGCCAATTCCGCGCGCGATCCACTTCCAGCAGGGGGAATTCGAATCCGCCGGGTTCGGCAGCCGTCCACTTGAGAGCCAGCAAGTCCTTCTCATCGCTTTGCACTAGGGGACCATGCCGCGTCACCCACGTGGCGAGTGGAATCGGCTTCTCCCCCTTCACTGGGATGAGATCATTCTCCAGGACGGCCTTCTCCGTCTTGCCGCGAAATAGGTATTCGCCGGTTTGCAGATTCAGGTGTTCGCGATAAAGGTCCTGGACATCGTAGTGCAAATTCGTTACGCCCCATGCGATTCGTTCGTTGTGGCCGATAATCACGCAGGGCAGCCCCGGCAACGACACGCCAGTTACGTTCAACCCCGGAGCCTTCAGATGAACCATGTACCAGGTCGATGGCAAACCAAATTCCAAGTGCGGATCATTGGCCAGAATGGGTTTGCCGCTGGCGGTGTGGGCTCCCGCCATCGCCCAGGCATTCGAACCTGGCGTGGGCTCAGCTCCAGTGCGGACGGGCAGCAGAAATTCCACCTTCGGCTTATCGCCGGTCTCCAGCATCTTCGCTTTGATGAAATCATCGCGCCAGGTGTTCGTTAAGTTGATGAACATCTGAAGCCCGGCCAGGACGCAATCTTCGATCGTCCAGGGACGCGGGTCGTATTGCAGAAGCGCGAACTCGACGGGATAGTTGCCGCGACTCTGCGCCAGATAGAAATTGACTCCGCGCGTGTAGGCGGCAAGCACAGCGCGATCTCCGGCGGGCAGTCTCCGGGCCTGCTCCTCGGCGATCCGCCGCATTCTGAGCCGCCGCGCATCCTTGTCCAGTTCGAGGGTTCTCATGCCAATCACCTCCGACAGGTCGCCTGCCGCCAGCCGTCGAATGCCGTCCATCTGCCACATGCGATCCTGTGCCGTCACGTAGCCCTGCAGGAATACCGCATCCTCCCACGTGGCGGCAATGATATGGGGTACTCCCAGGCGGTCGCGTGAGATGCGCGCCGGTTTCGAGATTGGAGCCTGCAGAGCGCCTGAAGTCTGGGGCATCGGCCTCCAGAGCAACCAATAGATCGCTAACAGCACAAGTAGAAGGAAAACGGCTATGCTCACATTGATGAGCTTGAGGACGCGCTGGGATTGCACTGGGCCTTCATTATCCCAAACACATGCGGACCACATCGAAATACTCTGGTTAATTCCTCACCTCAGGGTGGCCGCCCGGATAAATTCCATGAGCCGCGACCGTCGGGGAGTTTGACCCCGGATGGGTTATCGCATCCTGGTCATGGTTGCGATTCTCGCCCTGAACGGATTCTTCGCCGCTGCGGAGGTGTCGCTGGTATCGGTGCGACGTTCGCGCCTGAAAGCCCTCGCAGATCAAGGTCAAATCGCAGCACAAGCCGCTCTGAACCTGCTCGCGAACCCCCAGCGCTTGCTTTCGGTCACGCAATTCGGCGTCACGCTCGCCAGCCTTGCGCTCGGTTGGGCCGGTGAGGATACGCTGTTCCAGTTGTTCCAGGCGGCGGCTCGTCCGCTAGTGACTCCCGCCACGCAAGCTTGGATTCATGGTATCTGCTTCGGATTCGCGTTCCTGGTGATGAGTTACGCGCACTCAGTCATCGGTGAGGTGGTGCCCAAAAATCTGGCGCTTGAGAAAGCCGACCGTCTCGCATTACTGGTTGCTCCCGTGCTAGTCGTTTTCGACCGAGTCGCAGCGCCGTTCGTATATGTGATGGAGCGGTCCGCCGTCGCACTGTCTCGCGCCATCGGTTTGAAAGGCAGCCATCCCGGCGGCGGTCACTCGGCCGAAGAGCTGAAATTCATCATCCGCTCCAGTTGGAGCGAAGGCCACCTGGAACGATTCGAAGAGAACGCCATTCAACACCTGCTCGATCTCGGCGACTTTCTGGCGCGAGAGATTATGGTGCCTCGGAATAACGTGATCTCGGTGCCGGCTGAATCATCGGTGGACGATCTCTTGCGAGTGATGGTGGAGCACAAGCATTCCCGTGTTCCGGTGTACGAAGGCAGCCGCGAAAACATCATCGGCATCCTGCACTACAAAGATATGCTGCGGATCTGGCAGGAGCGGAAGTGGAACCACGACCATCGCCGCCCCGAACGCCCGTTCCGTTTGCGCCGGCTACTCCGCAAGCCGCTCGTGGTTCCGGAAACGAAACCTGTCTCTCAGTTGATTGCTGACTTCCGCGAGAATCATACACACCTGGCCCTGGTGGTCGACGAATTCGGGACCATCGCAGGGCTCGTGACCCTGGAAGATGTGCTGGAACAGATATTTGGAGAAATGGCGGATGAACACGATGCGCGACTGATGCCAAGGTCTCCCGCAGGGTCGGAGATCGTGGTGGAAGGAACCATCCCAATCCGCGATTTGACCGCGATCTACGGCCTCGATCTTCCGTCGGAGGCAGGTTTTGAAACTCTGGCCGGATTCTTGCTGTATAAGCTCGGCTCCATACCGAAGCAGAACGAAACCGTCGATTTTGATGGACGGCGATTCACGGTGATCGAGATGGACCGCAATCGGATTGCCAAGGTCAAGATCGAAAAGATTGAATCAGAACCGCGAGGGTGAATGAATTCAGCATCGGGGCCGCCGTTCACGATCTGGACTCGTGTGATCAGCCCCGATGAATGTTGGAGAACGGCTATTTGTCCTTTTTCTTCGGCTTCTTGGTCTCTTTCTTGCGGTCCATGCTTTTCGCCATTGGTTCGCCTCCTCGTTCGATTATCTCTCACGAAAGGAATCTTCGGCATGGAATCTATGCTCACGTTAGGAAAATCGCGGATTGAGGCGCTAAGCGACGGCGTGTTTGCGATTGCCATGACGTTGCTGGTCTTGAAATTGGAGGTTCCCGGACTGATGCATCACGCTTCAAATGCGGACATGCTGCAGCAGTTACTCGACCTCGCTCCGGCCTTTGCCACCTACATCGTTACCTTCCTGATCGCCGGCGGGTTTTGGTTCTTGCACCATCTCACATTTCACTTCATACGGCAGGTCAGCGGGCTGTTGTTGTGGATCAATCTGGTGTTCCTGATGTTCGTTGCGTTGCTGCCATTTTCGGCGGGGCTAATGGGCCACTTGTTCGTGCATCCCGTCTCACAGCTGTTCTACTACGGCAACCAACTCGCGATCGCGGTGCTATTGATTCTCCATTGGCAGTATGCAAAGCACAAGAATCTGCTCGGTACCGCTTGTGATCATGAGGACATCCGCCGTCTCACCCACCGGATAACAACCACCGCTGTCGCATTCGCCGCGGCCATTCTGACGGCGATGATCTACCCTGTCTACAGCGCGGCTGCCCTCGCCGTGGTTTTCGTCACGGGCGTAACACTGGAACATTTTAGGAAACCGATAAGAGGATTCAAAGGCTCCTCGATACAATAGTTCTTTGCGATGCGTATCGCCTTGGGCCAGATCAACTCCACAGTCGGCGACTTGACTGCGAATACGGACAAAATGATCGACTTCTCACATCGGGCCGCCAGCGCCGGCGCCGAGGTGGTCGTGTTTCCGGAGTTGGCGCTGAACGGGTATCCGCCGCGCGACCTTGTTGAGAAGCCCACGTTTCTCGACCGCACACAAACGGAGTTGGACCGGCTCGGCTGCGCCACGGCAGCTTTGGATATCGCGGTCATATGCGGGTACGTAGGACGGGCGGAGCTATCCACTGGTAAGCTAGCGACCAACAGTGCGGCCATCATCACCCAGGGCCGGCAGGTGTTTCGCCAGAACAAGATGCTGTTGCCCACTTACGACGTCTTCGATGAGACCCGCTATTTCTTTCCTGCCGACCGCGAGATGCTCACCACCGTCCAAGGCCGTAAAGCCGCGCTGACGATTTGTGAAGATGCCTGGAACGACAAGCAGTACTGGGAGCGTCGCCTTTATCTGCGTGATCCGGTGGAAGAGTTGGCGCACTCCGGGGCCGAGATCCTGATCAGCATCAACGCCTCGCCGTTTCATATTCACAAGCGCGAACTTCGTCGCGACGTATTCACCGCTGCCGCCACGCGGCACAAGATTCCTGTTGTCTACGTGAACCAGGTGGGCGGTAACGATCAACTCGTTTTTGATGGCTCGAGTTTCGTGATGAGCGCGGATGGCCAGGTCCTCGCGAGCGCCTGCTCCTTCGAAGAAGATCTCGTGTTCTGCGATACAACCAAAAATGCAGGCGACCAGCATGCCGATCTGGCGGACGAAGATGAAGCGGTGTATCAGGCGCTGGTGTTAGGAACTCGCGACTATATCCAGAAGTGCGGTTTCTCTAAAGTGCTCATTGGGCTGAGCGGCGGCATCGACTCTTCGCTCACGGCGGTGATCGCCGTAGATGCTGTAGGGAGGGGAAACGTGGCGGGTATCGGAATGCCAGGCCCCTATTCGTCGGACCATAGCGTGCGCGATGCCCGGGACATGGCCGAACGCCTCGGGATCCGGTTCGAAATCATTCCCATCACGCCGATGTACGATGCATTCGGCACGGTGCTCCATCCGTTGTTCGAACGCTATCCGAAAGATGTGACAGAAGAGAACCTGCAGGCCCGCCTGCGCGGGGTCACACTGATGGCGCTGTCGAATAAGTGGGGAGCTATGGTGCTCACCACCGGCAATAAGAGCGAACTCGCAGTGGGTTACTGTACGCTGTATGGCGACATGTGCGGTGGATTGGCCGTCATCAGCGACGTGCCCAAGACACTGGTTTATAAACTCTCCCGGGTGGCGAACCGTCGGCATGCGGGCGTCATTCCCGAAAGTGTTTTCACCAAGCCGCCATCCGCCGAATTGCGAGCGGATCAGAAGGACACGGACAGCCTTCCCGAGTACGAAGTACTGGACACGATCCTTCGCGCGTATGTGGAGCATTACGAGTCGCCTCAAAAAATCGCCGACGAATACAAACTCCCGCTCACCCTCGTGCGCGACATCATCAACAAGGTGGACCGCAATGAATACAAGCGCCAGCAGGCTGCGCCAGGCCTCAAAGTGACTACCAAAGCTTTCGGCGTCGGCCGCCGCTTCCCCATCGCACAAAGGTTTTTTGAATGAGATTCTTTCCCGCTGCTGCGCTGTTATTTGTGTCCGCCGTACTCCTGACTTCCCAGCCCGGCGCGGCGCCGCCGAAAGTTGGCCCAATGCCCGATGGCCGCTTTCTCCTCAATAACGGCTGGATACTCGATCCCGCTGGGAAGCAGATCCCATTGGACACGATGCCGATGTCCTCAGCTCTTTCACCGGATGGTAAGTATTTGTTGATATTGAACGGAGGGTACAAGCCGCCTTCCATCTCGGTCCTCAGCGTCGCCGATGAGCGCGAGGTGAGCCGTGCTCCTGTCGAAGACGGCTGGCTGGGTCTGACGTTCACACCGGATGGAAAGGCAGTTTACGTCGGAGGCGGCGCGCGCGCGACGGTGTACGAATTCACGTTTAACGCCGGACAACTGACGCCGGGAAGGCGGTTTGAAGTCACGCCCGCAGCCGACAGGACGTGGTCTGATTTCGTCGGCGATGTGGCGATCTCGCCCGATGGACATCTGCTTTACGTTGCGCAACTGTTTCGCAATACCGTTCTCGTCGTCAATCCGCAGAGCGGACGGGTCATTGAACACTTCAAGACCGGCCGGCGGCCTTACCGTATTTTGTTCCATCCCGATGGGAAGTCGTTTTTTGTTTCGAGTTGGGCGGACGGCTCCGTGTATCATCACCAGACCAGCGACGGCGCTGTGCTGAAGCGTATCGGGCTGGGTCCGCATCCTGCCGACATGCTATGGGACGATCGCAAACCCACGCTGGAAGAAGGCGAACAAGCGCCTGCCTGGGGGGCTCGCCTGTTTGTCGCCGCCTCCAATACCAACAATGTGTACGTCGTAGGGGTGACGGCCTCGAACGAGCTGCAGCAGATCGAAACCATTAACGTAGCGATGACGCCCCGGCGCCCACTCGGCATGACTCCTTCGGCACTGGCACTAACGGCTGATAAGACCCGCATGTTTGTCGTTTGTTCGGACGCTAACGCCGTTGCGGTAACCGACGTTTCCGGCATGCGCAGCCGCGTTCAGGGCTTCATTCCGGTGGGATGGTATCCCACAGCCGCGCGCTCCCTCGCCGATGGGCGCTTGATTGTTTTGAATGGCCGCGGGGTGCGCAGCTACCCCAACCCGAACGGACCCAGCCCTGTGCGTCGTGCCGCCCCCCTGCATGAAGGCGCGCCTGCGATGGCGGAGTACGTGGGACGAATGCAGACCGGCACAGCCTCTGTGATTCCCCCATTCGACGAGGATCGCCTCGAAAAATACACCAAGATAGCAATCGCAGATTCTCCGTATCGGGATGAACTGCTGGATCAAGTGCAGACTGGAGTTAATAGCCCCATCCCGAGCCGCCCCGGACAGCCTTCGCCGATTCAGCACGTCATTTATATCGTCAAGGAAAATCGCACGTACGATCAGGTGTTCGGCGACCTGGGCAAAGGGAACGGCGATCCGGCGCTGACGCTGTTCACGGCCGATACCACGCCAAATCAACGTAAGATAGCGAGTGAGTTCGTGTTGTTCGACAACTTCTACGTGAACTCCGACGTCAGCGCTGACGGGCATAACTGGGCAACGGCAGCGATCGCGACCGACTACACCGTGAAATTATGGCCGAACAGCTATGCCGGCCGCCGTAAGCACTACGACTATGAGGGTGGTGAATCAGGCAACAATCCGCCGGCTGGTTATATATGGTCGAATGCGCTCGCCGCCGGCGTCTCAATGCGCAATTACGGCTACTTCTGCACCAACCGAAAAGCCGCAGCGGAGGACGGCACCCAGGTCGAGACGATTCGCGACCCCGCGCTGAACCCTGTCACCAACCGCAAGTATCGCGGCTTCGATCTAGAGTATCCCGATGTGGAGCGCGCGAAGACCTTCCTCGCCGAACTCGCTGAGTTTGAGAAGGCGGGGCAGATGCCGAAGTTTCTCATTATGCGGCTCGGTAATGATCACACCTCAGGTTCGGCGCCGGGCAAAATCTCGCCGCTCTCTGCAATGGCGGATAACGACTTCGCGCTGGGCATGATCGTCGAAGGGGTTTCAAAGAGCCGCTTCTGGGCAAGCACCGCGATGTTCATCATAGAGGACGACGCCCAGAATGGTCCTGACCACGTGGATTCGCACCGGTCACCTGCGCTGGTGGTGTCGCCGTACCTCAAACGCGGTGTAGTCGACAGCACGATGTACAACCAGACTTCGGTCCTGAGGACGATCGAGTTAATTCTGGGACTCCGGCCGATGACGCATTTCGACGCCGGAGCAACGCCGATGTCTGCCGCCTTCCAAAGTACGTCCGACGCGCGGGCATACGAAGCTGTAAAGCCGCAACATCGCTTGGACGAGCGCAACCCGGCAGCGGCGCCGACCGCAGCGCGTAGTGCGCGGATGGATTTCAGCGAAGCGGACCGGATCGACGACGATGAGCTGAACGACGTCCTCTGGCGCGCGATCCGCGGAACGGAACCGCCCGTGCCGGTGCGCAGCTACTTTGCCCGTTAGGGATCGATTCGTTATTTGCGGCTGGAGTACTTGTTCAACTCAGCGAGAAACGCGTTGGCCGACGCTGGTATTACGACGCTGCCCTCAACGATCTCGCGATTCTTATACGCCTGCCCATACAGCTCCAGGTTCGTATCCGTATCGTCGCGAAGCGTCGCTCCCGTCAGTGCAACGCCCGCAAACACGCCGCGCTGGCGCGACCAGGTGAGAATCTCAGCATTCATGAAAGCATCGGTCTGGGCGCTCGAATCACGGCCCACCGGACCCGCCGCCACCGACGCGTCTGCACCCAACGTAAAACGGCTCTTAAACAGCTTATTCACGCCGCCTTTGTTCATGATCAGCATGACGACATCGGTCTCAGCGCCACCGATTTGAAATCCGAAACTGCCGCCTTCGACGCGGACCCCGCCCGGCGCCGACCATCCTACACCTCCGGCCTTACGGCACGTCACAAAACCTTTCCCATACTTGCCGCCTACGAAGAAGGCGCCCTTCTTCAATCCGGGCACTACAATCGCGCACTCGGCATTGTTCAGGAGATCCTGCGGGATTGACTTGTCGCGCGTTCCCATGATCTCAGTCATCACCTCCGCCGAGGCGGCCAATCGCTTATCCGAGTCTCTGTCGCCAGTAGACGCCGGGTACGCGGGGATCATCATTGCAGCCAGGACACTGAATTTGAGTAGTCGCATTCGTTTCACTCCACCGTGAGTACTGCCTTGCCAATCACCCGTCGAGCGGCAAGGTCGTACATCGCCTTGGGCGCTTCTGAGAGCGGGTAGGTACAGGTTACTGACGGACAGATTCTGCCCGCTGAGTACAACTCTACCAGTGTTGTCTGCGTTTGCTGCATGAATTCTGGACGAACATCCGCAAAACCGCCCCAAAACACTCCGCATACAGAAATGTTTTTAAGCAAAATGCGATTTGCCTGGATGGCCGGTATGCGCCCGCTCGCAAATCCGATCACCAGCAGGCGGCCCTCGGGCGCAATGCACTTCATCGAGAGGTCCAGGACATCCCCGCCAACGGGATCGTAAATGACGTCGGCGCCCCGCCCATTTGTGATCTCTTTCACGCGATCCACCCAGGAGGGTTCTGAATAGCTGAGCGCGTGGTCCGCTCCTTGCGCCCGCGAAAATTGTAATTTGTCCGGGTCGCCTGCCGTCGCGATCACCGTTGCTCCCAGCGCCTTCCCAATCTGGATAGCCGACATTCCGACTCCGCTTGCGCCTGCGTGCACCAGCAGGGTTTCGCCTGGCCGGAGCGCTCCGCGACGATGCAACGCGAACCAGGACGTGTGATACACGACCGGCATCGCGGCTGCTTGCTGCCAGCTCATGCCGTCAGGAATCTTGAAGGTGCGACAGCTATCTGCGAGGGTGAACTCGGCATAAGCTCCGCCCATGGTCATGGCCATCACGCGCTCGCCTGCGGCCAGCGTCGTTACTTGGGAACCGATCGCGTCCACCACCCCCGCCGCCTCCGCGCCAGGCGTAAATGGAAACGGAGGCTTAACCTGGTACTTCCCTTGAATCTGCAAGAGATCGAAGAAATTCAGAGCCGCCGCATGTGTCCGGATCCGCACCTGATGGGGGCCGGGTTGGGGCAGTGCAACGTCCGTGAAGTGCATGCCTTCGGGTTCACACCACCCGTTGACCTGCCAGGCCTTCATTTCCGCTCCCCGGGAAGATATCCGCGATGAGCCAGCCGCTTCCCCGACGCCCGATAATCCACATCGCTCATGCCGTGCACGCCCGTCGCATCAATCCAGCGATTATAAAAGTTGAACAAGCCGCAGACCATCACCGCATCGTAGATCGCCTCGTCGGTCCAGCCTGCCTGATGCAGGGTGTCGATGTCCTGCTGATTCACCTTGGCGCAGTCGCCGTTCACCTTATCGAGGTAGGCAAATAGCGCCCGTTCGGCTTCGGGGATGGGCGCCGTCCTGTAGTCCAGGAGTACAGCCTTCACTTTCGCTTCATCACCTATCAATTCCGCCGCGACCGCGGCGTGCGAGCCTATTCAGAACTCGCAGTCGTTCCTTCTGGATGTGAACGCGGCGATCAGTTCGCGCATCCCGGGACTCAGCGGCGATGGTCCGCGCATTACGCCTTGGGAGAACTCCTCAAGTCCTTTCGTGACCGGCGGTTTGTACGCGAACAAGTGCATGATCTGTGGCACGACGGCTCCCTGCGCCCGCATATTCTTGATCAGCTCGGCATAGGTTCCGCCGGCGTTTGGATTGTTTTCGATCTCCGTCAGATACATCGGTTTCATCGAGTTCGCCTCCTTGGGGCCCCGAAATAGGGATCAGGTTCGGGAATTGCGGCGCCATCCTTGCGCGGTGATGACGCTGCGTAGTTCACCTTGTTCTTCACGTCTCGCATTACCGCCTGCCCGCCGCCCATGTATCCCGAGAAATCCCCGCCTACGATGAGATGATGACCGCGGCGCGTCAGCTCCTCGCGGACATCGGACGGAACGCGGGCCTCAATTCGGACATCGCACCCCCCGAGAGTGGTCTTGGTGAAACGGGGCGCTTCGAGCGCGGCCTGAATGTTCATGCGATGATCCACGATGTTCGATACGTACTGCGCTTGGGCCTGGGCCTGATTCATGCCGCGCATGATACCAAAGCCGATCCGCAGATCTCCCTTTTCCATGAAGCCTGGAATGATGGTGTGATACGGCCGCTTATGAGGGGCGAGAACATTCGGATGTAGAGGATTGAACGTCATGCCCCCGGCGCGATCGTGCAGGTGGAATCCCATGCCGTCCACGACGACACCCGATCCGAAAATGTCGGAGATGCTCTGGATCCAGGACACGATGTTGCCTTCTGCATCGATGACGCTCAGGTACACCGTGTTGCCATGGCCCGGCGGTTCACCGGGCACAGCATCGCACTGTGCGGACTTCGCGTCGATGAGCTTCGCGCGCGCTTTCGCGTACGCCTTGGAGGTCAGGCCCGATGTTGGAATCGTAGCCAGACGTGGATCGCCGACCCAGCGCTTCAGATCCTGAAAAGCGAGTTTCTGAGCTTCAATTTTGTAGTGAAAGGCTTCCGCGCTCGCCTGCGCGTATTCAGGAAGCGGGAACTGCTCCATGATGTTCAGCATCTCCAGAGCACCCACCCCTTGCCCGTTTGGCGGCAACTCGTACACCGTCCAGCCGCGATAGGTGCTCGAAATGGGCTGAACCCACTCGCTCTGGAAGTCCTCGAAATCCTGGGCCTCCAGCGTGCCGCCCAGCCTTCGCGACGTCTTGAGAATGGCCTCGCGAATCGGACCGCGATAGAAGGCCTGTGCGCCCCCGTTGGCCAGCAGTTCGAACGCGCCGGCCAGTTCGGGATTGCGGAAGATCTCGCCCACTTCCGGCGCTTTGCCATCCCTCAGGAACACGCGGTTCGCGTTAGGGTCGCGGCTGAGCTTTCCGGTTGAGCCTTCCCAGTCATACTGGATCAGCTCAGTGACTGGAAATCCGTTGCGAGCATAATAAATGGCGGGCTGGAACAGGTCGCGCCAGGGGAGGTGGCCGAACTTCTTGTGCATCTTGTCCCAGCCGTCCACCGCGCCCGGAACCGTCACTGTATGAATCCCGGAGGAAGGCATCGCATAGTTATCATGCGATTTGAGCCAATCCACGGTGAGGGCCTTCGGTGTCCACCCGCTGGCATTGATGCCGGTGAGTTTGCCGGTCCTTGCATTCCAGTGGATGGCAAACAGATCGCCGCCCATGCCGCACATCATCGGCTCCACCACGGCCAGCACTGCGTTGGCTGCGATCGCGGCATCCACCGCCGATCCGCCACGAGCTAAAATCTGCGCCGCAGCCTGCGATGCTAGGGTCTGGCTGGTTGCAGCAATCCCGCGCTGCGTGATCACCATGGACCGCGCCTGCGAGCGTTCCTGTGCGAGCGCGGCAGCGGTCAGCATGAGTCCCACGAGGCAAACCAGGCCAATTTTCACGAGCCCTCATTTTAACGCAGCGCCTACGGCGCATGGCCCTACAATCGGAGGGTGGATATCGAAGAACCCAATGCCTTGCTCTCTTATCTGCGGCGATCGGGTAGGGTGGGGAACACGGAATCTCCGGAAACGCGGATTCTGCGGGGAGGGGTGTCGAACCGCACTGTCCTGGTTACACGTCCTTCCGGTGAGAGTTGGGTGCTGAAACAGGCACTTCCTCAATTGCGGGTTGCGGTGGAATGGTTCAGTCCTCCGGAACGGATACACCGCGAAGCGCTCGGCATGCGATGGCTGGCGCGCATTCTGCCGGAGGGCGCTGTCCCGAGGTTTGTATTTGAGGATCCGGCAGAGTTCGTCCTGTGCATGTCGGCGGTGCCGGAACCAAATCGCAATTGGAAAGAAATGCTGCTTGCCGGCGAGGTGGTTCAGGAGCATGTTGACCAGTTCGCGCGTCTGCTGTCGGCAATTCACGGTGAGCAGAGCGCCGAAGCCGCGGACGTTTTTGCGGATACTTCGTTCTTCGAGTCTTTACGTCTGGAACCTTATTACGCCTACACAGCGACGCGAGCGCCCGGCGCGGCCACTTTTCTGAACGCGCTGTTGGATGAGACGAGGTCCACGAAGATGTCGATCGTACACGGCGACTACAGCCCCAAGAACATCCTGGTACACGACGGGCGGTTAGTGCTGGTGGATCATGAGGTGATTCACTTCGGCGATCCGGCATTCGACGTGGGCTTTTCACTGACCCACCTGCTCAGCAAGGCACACCATCTGAACGGCCATCGTAGTGTATTCGCAGACGCGGCGATGCGGTACTGGCGCGAGTACTGTCGAACGCTGCCGTGGGCGGCGCGCATTGAAGACCGCGCGATCCGGCACACTCTGGCCTGTCTGCTGGCACGCGTCGATGGGCGATCTCCACTTGAGTACCTGAACCAAGATGAGCGTCAAAGGCAGCGAACTGCGGTGCTGAGTCTCATGAGCCAACCACCCAAGTCTATTCCGTCTATGATTGAAGATTTCGTAGCGAGGATATCCTGATGTCCACGATCGTGCGGTTGACTGGATCCGAGATTCTCGACAGCCGGGGTCGCCCCACCGTCCGAGCAGTCTGCGAGTTGAGCGATGGCGTGCGGGCGGCAGCATCCGTGCCGGCCGGCGCGTCGACGGGCAAGCACGAAGCTTTGGAGCTTCGGGATGGGGACCCAAGCCGCTATCGTGGGTTGGGTTGCCGCCGCGCCGCCGAGAACATCAGCGACGAGATCCATCGCGCTCTTACTGGCGGCCGCTTGCAATCCCAAGCGGAGTTGGATGAGGCGTTGATCCGCTTAGATGGAACGCCCGATAAATCGCGGCTGGGAGCTAACGCCATTCTCGCGGTCTCGATCGCCTACGCCCGCGCTGAGGCCGAGGGACGGAAGATTCCCCTGTACCAACATTTCGCCGCTATAGCAGGTGTAGAGCCCGTGCGCTTTCCACGCCTCACGATTAACCTGTTCAGCGGCGGAGAGCACGCCGGGAGGCAAGTCGCGATTCAGGACGTGCTGCTGGTGCCCGCGACCATGCAGTCCATCGACGAGGCGTTGTCGGCCACTTACGAGGTGTATCAGCACGCGGCAAGCATCGTGTACAAACGCTACGGCATGCGACTGCTGAGAGCCGACGAAGGGGGACTCGCTCCGCCCTGCGCGAGTACCGAAGCGCTGATCGACACGGCAACGGAGGCTATCAAGAAGGCCGGGTTTGAGGTGGGCCGCGATTTCTGCCTGGCCATCGATGTGGCTTCCAGCTATTTTTACCGCAAGGATCACTACGAGTTGGATGGGCGCTCCGTGGATGGTCCGGGGATGATCGACCAGATTCGAGCGTGGGTAGAGCGTTACCCGATCGTTAGCGTGGAGGATGGGCTCTCACAGGATGATTGGGAACACTGGCCCCGGCTTGTGGATGCGATCGGCGGGCGGGCTCTGGTGGTGGGTGACGACCTGCTCTGTACGAACCCGGAGCGGATCCGGCGCGCCATCGAGTCGCAAGCTTGCAACGCTCTTCTGCTGAAAGTGAATCAGATCGGCACGCTGACGGAGGCGGCGGCCGCATATCGTCTTGCGCGATCCGCGGGTTGGATGGTAACCATCAGCGTGCGAAGCGGTGAGACTGAAGACGATTGGGCCGCGGACCTGGCGCTGGGATGGAATGGCGACCAGTTCAAGAATGGGTCAATAACACAATCTGAGCGGTTGGCTAAGTATAATCGCCTGTTGGAACTGGAGCGCGAAACGGGATTCCCGGTATTCGGATGGCCCCACCGTCCGAAGCGTGTGTCACCATTGAGGTGATGCGCCGATCGATCTTGTTTTTCTGTCTCCTCGGGACCGCGTTTGCGGCAAGGAATCCGCAACTCGAAAGTGTTCACACCGTCTATCTGCTGCCTATGGGCAACAGTTTGGACCAGTATTTGGCCACGCGCCTGACACAGACGGGGATGTTCCAGGTTGTCACGGACCCGCAAAAGGCGGACGCTGTTTTCACGGATAAGATCGGTCAAGGCTTCGAAGACAAGATGACCGAATTGTATCCACCCCCCGAGGTAAAGACGGAGGACAAAAAGATAAAGATAAAGATAAAGATAAAGACATGGACGCTATGGGAAAGCCCGGCCAGCGATTTGGATCCTTCTCCAGGGGTCACGGGACTGTGTTTCTGGTAGACCGGAAGTCACGAAATGTCGTCTGGTCGATTTATTGGCCCATTCGCAACTCGCGGCCTGATGACGTGAACCGGCGCGCTGAGCAGATCATGGAGCGACTGCGCAAAGACGCTCGCGGAAAGTAAGCAAAAGTCATCAAAGGAGTGGCTACGCGGCACGGTGACAGGGTGCGCCGCGCAAACTTATCTCCGGCGCATGCGGGACGTCGTGTCCCGGTAGCTCTGAACCAGGTTGCGCGTCATTGTGTGCATGTCTCGTTTGGCCACGACTTCGGCTCGCGCCCGTTCCGCCATGGTGGCTGCACTTTGTGGATCGGCGAGCAGTTGCAGGACGCATTCGGCGAAGCCGGCCGGATCATCCGCAATCCGGCAGATCCGGCCATCCTGCCAGGCGAGCCCCTCTGCGCCGACCCGCGTGGAGACCACGGGGATTCCGGCGGCGAATGCTTCCAGCAGCTTTACCCGCATTCCGGATCCGCTGAGGATCGGGCAGACGAACACGGCATGCCGCCGGAGCGGCTCACGAATGTCCTCGATAAAGCCGATCAGTTCGACGTTGGCGCCCAGCTTTGGAAGAGAATGGCGAGGCGGAGGATCCGACCCGATCACGATGAGCCGCGCTGCCGGCCTGCGCTCCTGAATGCGAGGCATCACGTGATTCAGAAACCAGACCAACGCCTCCTGATTGGGAAGATGGCGGAAGCTGCCCAGGAACAGCATCGTATCCGGCTCACGGCCCTCAGGCTTGAAGTCGTAATCGGCGGTGTCGATGCCGGCGCGGAATTCATCGTCGATCTTGCCGGATAGTTCCGGCACGAAAGACTCGAGGTATTCCCGGTTCTCGCGGCTGCAAACCTGTATGCGGTCGGCACGAGGAAGCTCGCGAATCTCATAGCGAAGGGCGCGTAGATACTCCCAACGGGCCTGCAGCCGCTGAAGCAGGCTTTTCGTGGTCGGCAACCCGCGAGCAATCGACTGGAAATATACGTCGTGTTCAAAGACGATCGAAGGCATTTGACGGAATCGACCGGCATATTGTGCGAGCACGGTGTACTCGAGCTGTAAAACGTCGATCTGCTTGGTGTAGATCTGGCGATGGATAAGCCACTCGAAGTCCTGATTGCGGAATTCGCGGACGGCGTGCGGCTCGATGGCGCCCAACGCCTTCTGCTTGCCCTCCATGCGCACGATGAATTCCATGCTTGCACACATCCCGTTCAACTTCCGGTGCGGTTCGAGTTCGCGCGCGTAATCGAGCAGAATAATCAGATGCAGTTCGCTGATCGGAGCGAGTTCCCTGACCGTCTGATACATGAAAACACCGCCTCCGTGGGTGGGCGGGTAGATGGCGTACGGCGAAACGAACAGCACGCGGAGCTTGTCCGCGGGCGGGGGGAGCCTAGTAAAGCGATCGCGGAAATAACCGCCCAGCGGCCGCAGGAACGCCTCGGTATCCGAGAACTCGGCGAGTTGACGCGCTCGGTAACGCGATCTCGCTGCTCCAGGAATCTGGCCAAAAGCGCGCAGCAGGCCGGCGCCATTGGAACGGCCGACCGCGTCGCCGAAGATCGCGCTGAATATCACCCCGCCCAGCGTTGCGGCCAAGTGTGAGATCAACCGCTGCCACTCGTGAATGTTCTTCCAGCAGAACAGGATGAAGTTCTTTTTCAGAACCACCTGGATGCGCGCATTGCTGAAGCGCTTGCCGATGGTGCCGCGATGCTCGTGAAAGACGATGCTGTTGGGCTGGTAGAGTACCTTCCACCCGCGCTTCCAGGCGAGAAATCCGAGATCGGTATCTTCCAGGTAAAATGGCGCGAGTAACTCGTCGAATCCGCCGAGCTCGAGGAATTTGCGGCGGTCGAATGCAGTGGATCCTCCGCCGCCGTAAAAGCAGGGATACGGGCTCGTGATCTGTCCGTCGATACGGTGCCGCACGCGCAGGGATCCGTCCTCCCACCAGGCTTGCGTCAGACCCGTTTCTTCCCGAAGTTTGGCTGGATCGGAGAAGAAAATCTGACAGGTCACTGAGAAGACCTTCTCGTCGGTGAAGCCATCCAGTAAGGGTTGAAGGAATCCGGAATCGACGCGCATGTCGCTGTTGAGCAGTACGACAATGTCGTTCTTTGCGGCCCGGAAGCCGGCGTTCGATCCACCCCCGAAACCGAGATTTCGGTCCAGAGCCACCACCCGAACCTGGGGGAAGACTCGTCGCATGAACTCCACGCTGCCGTCGTCTGACCCGTTATCGACGACCAGAATTTCGTTAGCAGTATTGCCCGCTAACGCCTCGATGACCGAAGGTAAGTATCTCTCGAGCAGGTCTCGTCCGTTCCAGTTTGGAATAACGACGGTGGCGGCGCTGGTGTCAGGTCGTGTGTCGGATGGCTTGCGGCGGCGTCCAAAAGTCCAAAAGACGAGGTCGGAAAGACCTAAAGCGGCGATGGCGAGGATCAAAAGGAAAGGCGCAAGCACCATGGACGGCAGCGCTGTGGCGAGCCGCCTTACAAATTCCATTCGAGGTCCAAATACTCAGTGTAAGCCGATCGTCGATAATAAGAGCTTAATGCGTTATCGGAAACTAGGCCGGACAAATTGGGAGATCAGCGAAGTTGGCTATGGAGCCTGGGGCATCGGTGGGAAGCAATGGCTTGGCGGTGAGGATGACGAATCGCTGAACGCCCTCCGGCGTGCGATCGAAATCGGTCTTAACTTTATAGATACAGCGCTCGCCTACGGCGAAGGTCACAGCGAGAGACTGGTTGGGCAGATCGTTCGTGAGACACGCCGCAAAGTGTGGATCGCGACGAAAGTCCCACCCAAAAACTTGACATGGCCCGCCAAGCTTGGCATCGGTATCGAAGAGGTTTTCCCCAAAGACTACATCATCCAGTGCACGGAGAAGAGCCTTCGCAACCTGAACGTTGACACGATCGACTTGCAGCAGTTGCATGTCTGGAATCCGGAGTGGATCGAGCGTGAAGAATGGCGCCGCGCATTCGAAGATCTGAAGAAATCGGGAAAGGTCCAGGCTGTCGGGATCTCCATCAACGACCATCAGCCCGACTCCGCGCTAGAGGTTGTGAAAACTGGACTCATCGACACGGTGCAGGTGATCTATAACATTTTCGACCAGAGTCCGGAGCGCAATCTGTTCCCGTTGACTCAGCAGATGAACGTCGGCGTGCTGGCGCGCGTTCCTCTCGACGAAGGCTCGCTAACGGGAACGATCGACGAGAATACCAAGTTCCCGAAAGGCGATTTCCGCGAATCGTACTTCCGCGGGGACCGCAAGCGGGAAGTCAGGGAACATGTGGATGCGCTGAAGGAAGACTTGGAAGGCCTACCCGGCACACTGCCCGAGATCGCCCTACGATTCTGCCTCTCGCACCCAGCAGTCTCAACGGTGATTCCGGGTATGCGTAAGGTGAGGAACGTTGAGAGCAATTGCGGCGTCTCGGATCTCGGATCGCTGCCCGCGGAAGTGCTGTCGAAGATCAAGAAGCACGCCTGGGAGCGGGACTTCTATTCGTAGGCAAGACGGCGAACGCCCAGGGAGACTCGTTCTCTGTTGTAGTATCGAATCAGAGCTATCCCTTTCTAAATGTTGGAAATGAGCATTGTCTGGTTGCGCGTCGCTACCGGACTGTATTCTATTGGACTCCTGCATGCGATCCTGACGGCGCTGCGCAAGCGCTCCGGGCTTTTCGATTTTGCCACCGTAACGTTCTGTATCGGAGTGGTGATTCATTTTGTCGCGATTGTACAGGTCGGTGTCGCTATAGGATCGCTGCCGGTCAATAACGTGAACGAGTCCATGTCGCTCTGCGGGTTCCTGATCGCAGTCGGATACCTCATCCTTTACTGGAGGTATCAATTCGCAAGTTTAAGCATCTGCATCTTCCCGCTGGTCTTTATCATGACTCAGGTGGGCTCCATGGAATTCCCCGTTGCGAGCTGGTCCGATATGCGTTTGAGAAACGCCTGGCTTCTCTTGCACGTTTTTCTGGTGCTGTTGGGATACGCGGGTCTTGCCTTAACGGCGCTGGCATCCTTGTTCTATCTGGTCCGCGAGCGCCAACTCAAGAGCAAGATCAAGACTACGGGCCGGTTCTTCGACCGGCTTCCCCCACTTGGCACCCTAGATAACCTGATCACGGGAGCGATGGGATTTGGGTTCGTATTCATCACGCTGGGCGTGATCGTGGGCAGCACATGGGCTTTTGTGGAACTCGGGACAAGTTGGATTGGGCAGGCCAAGATCGCAATCTCGTTGATCACCTGGTTTTTTTACCTGGTCATGATCTTTCTGCGGACCACCGCCGGGTGGCGCGGGCGTAAGGCGGCGATCATGGCATTGAGCGTTGTTGGATTTTCAGCTTTGACCTGGGTAGCACACGCAGGGTTAACGGCGGACCACTTAGCGCGATGAAGCTCCTGGTCACAGGTCTAAACCATCGGACGGCCCCCGTAGAAGTGCGTGAGCGGCTGGCCTTCAGTGAGGCAAAACTCGGGGACGCACTCGACGAGTTGAAACGCAGTCCGGGCTTGGTGGAAGGAATGATCTTATCCACGTGCAACCGCGTGGAAATCGCGGTGACGACGGAGGAGCAGACCGACGCCGAAGAATGCGTCGAGCGTTTTCTGGCCGATTCGCAACACGTCAGCCGCGAGTGGGTGTCTCCGTACCTGTATCATCATCAGGGCCCGGAGGCGATCCGGCACTTGTTTCGCGTCGCCGCCAGTCTGGATTCGATGGTGGTCGGCGAGCCCCAGATATTAGGTCAATTGAAAGCGGCCTACTCGGCGGCCAAAGCGCGGGGTGTGGTCAGCGGTTTTCTCGATCTGGTCTTGTCGCGTGCATTCAATGTTGCCAAGCGCGTGCGATCGGAAACCGATATCGGGCAGAGCGCGGTCAGCGTCAGTTATGCCGCCGTCGAGATGGCGCGCGAAATCTTTGGATCTATTTCCGAGAAGAAGATCCTGCTGGTCGGCGCCGGCAAAATGTCTGAGCTTTCCGCGCGGCACCTGCGACGCTGCGGAGTGGGACAGATATTCGTCACCAATCGAACGCATGAGCGCGCAGTAGAAATGGCGGCGGTATTCGATGCGCGGATCATCGAATATGACAAGTTTGTTGCGTCGCTGCCGGACGTGGATATTGTGATCGCGTCCAGCGGTGCTCCCCATTACATTCTTGTGAAGGAGCAGATGCGCAAAGTGATCGAAGCGCGCCGGAATCGTCCGATGTTCCTCATCGACATCGCTGTGCCGCGTAACATTGAGCCTTCCATCAACGAACTCGACAACGTGTTCCTGTACGACATCGACGATCTGCAAAGAGTTGTGGATGAGAATGTGAAAGGGCGGATGAAAGTCGCCGAAGAGGCCGAAGACATCATTGCCGAAGAGGTTCAGCGTATGATATCGAGGCTCAAAGAACGCGAGATCGCGCCGATGATCGTGAGTCTTCAGGAGCAGCTGGAGCAACTGCGAGCCGCCGAGGTTGAGCGCATGCGCGGAAGGTTGGGTAGTCTGACACCGCAGCAGGAGGAAGCCGTCCAGGCATTGACTCGCGCGATCATTAACAAGATCGCGCACGGGCCGATATCAGAATTGCGCAAGCAAGCCTCGCATCCGGACGGCGTGCATTTCGCGAGTGTCATCCGGCGCGTATTCCGGCTGGGATCGAACTAATGATTAAGATCGGCTCGCGGGGGTCACAACTGGCGCTGTGGCAGGCACGATGGGTGGAGGCGCGCCTGAACGGCTTAGGCGAACAGTGCCGCATCGAGATCATCAAGACAACTGGGGACAAGGTAACCGATGTTGCTCTGTCGAAGGTGGGTGGCAAGGGCTTATTCACGAAGGAAATCGAGGACGCCCTGCTGGCCGGAACGGTGGATGTGGCGGTTCACAGTTTGAAGGACATGCCCACCGCGCTGCCGGACGGACTCGTGATTCGAGCCGTACCGGAGCGCGAAGATCCGCGGGACGCAATGGTGGGGCGGAAACTAAATGATTTGCCGCAAGGCGCCCGGCTCGGGACCAGTTCGCTGCGGCGGGCCGCGCAGCTGCGCGCGATTCGCCCAGACCTGGTGATCGAGACCATCCGCGGCAACGTGGACACGCGCCTGCGCAAGCTGGACGCAGGTGAGTTTGATGCGATCGTGCTTGCTGCGGCTGGATTGCGGCGCTTGGGCTGGGCCGGGCGGATTGCCGAAGTTTTATCTGAAGAGGTCTGCTGTCCGGCGGTGGGGCAAGGTGCGCTGGCAATCGAGACGCGCGATGACGCAGGCGAGGCTGCGCGGTTGTGCTGCAGCCTGAACGACGAGGCGTCGCGCATTGCGGTAACTGCGGAGCGGGCGTTGCTCGCGTGGTTGGGCGGAGGATGTCAGGTGCCGATTGGAGCGCATGCTACGGTTTCCGATAGGCATTTGATCCTGCGGGCCGTCGTCGCTGCTCCGGATGGCAGCCGCATTGTGAAGAGTCAACGGGAGGGTGCGTCGTCCGATGCGGCGGAAATCGGTGCCGATCTCGGGCGGGAGTTGCTGGTGACAGGCGCGCGGTCAATACTCGAAATGGTGTACGGCGCGCCGGTAGCGCGCTGACGGAAAGCGGATGCACGAAAGCCCTGAGGTTGCGGGTGTCCACGATCCAGTTTGAGACTCAATGCCGGGAGCAGATGGAGCAGGGTCGGGAGTGACCGGGAAGGTATACCTGGTCGGGGCTGGACCGGGTGACCCTGAACTAATCACCCTGAAGGGCCGACGCGTGCTGGCCCTGGCCGATTGCATTCTCTACGACCACCTGGCCAACGATGCCCTTCTCGAACTCGCGCCTGCCTCCGCCGAGCGCATCTACGTCGGAAAGAAGAAAGCCGAGCACGCGTACTCGCAGGACGAGATCTGTCAAATGATGGTCGACCGTGCTCGCGAGAGCCGCACGGTGGTGCGGCTGAAAGGCGGGGATCCACTGATCTTCGGACGCGGCGGCGAGGAACTGGAAGCGCTGGTCGACCGCTGAGATTCCGTTCGAGGTGGTACCCGGAGTGACGACGCCCCTCGGTATGGCGGCGTACACGGGCGTCCCGCTCACGCACCGCGAGCATACATCGGCCGTCACGTTCGTTACCGGCCACAGCGTCGATCAGATCGATTGGGCTCGCGTCGGCGCATCGGAAACCGTTGTGGTCTTCATGGGCCTGACCTCCATCGCCGCGATCAGCCGTGAACTGATTGCGAACGGGCGCTCGGCAGAAACTCCGGCGATGGCCGTTCGATGGGCTACGCGGCCGGATCAGGAGACGATCGTCGGAACGCTCGGCGATTTACCGGGGCGCATAGCCGAAGCTGGCATGAAGCCGCCGGCCACCATCGTCATTGGTGAAGTCGTCCGGCTGCGGGAGCGGTTCAACTGGTACGAGCGATTGCCGCTATTCGGGCAACGGATCGTGATCACGCGGGATCGAATGCAGGCCGGCGACCTTGCTTCGCGGCTGCATGCCCTGGGCGCTGACGTGATTGAACTGCCCACCATCGAGATCTGCCCGGCTCTTGACCCCGAGCCGCTGGATCGGGCAATTGCAAATCTCGAGATCTACGACTGGCTGATCTTCACCAGCGCAAATGGCGTGCGTTATTTCATTGAGCGCCTGGATGCGTCCAAGCGAGACCTTCGGGCTCTGCGTGCTCGCGTTTGCACGATCGGTCCGGCGACGCGGCAGGCCGTGAATGCGCTGCACCTTAAAGTGGACGTGATACCGGAGGAGTTCGTGGCGGAGAGCCTGGTGGCGGCGTTTGCGAACATCGAAGTCGCCGGCCTGCGCGTACTGCTTCCCCGCGCAGCGGTGGCTCGCGATATCGTTCCTGTGGAGCTCGGCAAGCGTGGAGCGCGCGTCGACGTCGTTGAGGCCTATCGTTCCGTCGTTCCTGAAGATGCGCAAGCCCGCGCTCGCAAGATCTTCGGTGGAGAGCGCAAGCCGCATTGGGTGACTTTCACGAGTTCCTCGACGGTAAAGAACTTTCTCTCCATCGCAGGACGCGAGGTCCTGGAAGACGTCCGAATTGCATCCATTGGACCAGTGACAACTGCCACATTGGTCATGCACGGGCTCGATGTGGCCATTGAGGCGAAGCCGTTCACAATGGACGGCCTTGTGAGAGGGATACTCTCGGCATCGCAGATATAATCGTCTAATGTTTGATTGTCCCGGAAGGGCGCTCGCAGTTGCCCTGCTCCTCACCACGGCCGTTTTCGCCTCCACTCTCGACCTGCGGCAGGCTGTCATCGTGATCCCCGCGAATGCCACTATGCCGCAGCGAAAATCCGCGTCGATGCTGGCGGAAGAAATCGAGAAACGGACACAATTGAGACTGAAGATTCAGAGTCAGCGTGCGCAGGGTACGGCTATCGTACTCGAGCGGGGAACTCAGGCTGAGGCTGCGGAGGGCTTTTCCCTGACCTCGACCGGAACCGTTGTGACCGTAGCGGGAAAAGATGATCGTGGTGTATTGTTCGGAACCGGATATCTGCTCCGGCAACTTCGAATGGGACGACAGCGGCTGGAACTGCCTTCTGATTTGAAGATCACCACCGCGCCGAAGGTTACGATCCGCGGCCATCAACTCGGGTACCGGCCGAAGACAAATGCCTACGACGCGTGGTCCGTGCCGATGTGGGATCAGTATATTCGCGAACTCGCCATCTTCGGAACGAACACTGTGGAGTTGATTCCGCCGCGCTCTGACGACGACGCCGATAGTCCGCACTTCCCGCTGCCTCCGATGGAAATGATGGTGGAGATGTCGCGCATCTGCGACGAGTACGGACTCGATGTGTCCATCTGGTATCCGGCTATGGATAAAGACTACTCGGACCCTGCCACGGTTGAATTCGCGTTGAAGGAATGGGCCGAGGTCTTCAAAAGATTACCGCGTATCAATGCGGTGTTCGTGCCCGGCGGTGATCCTGGGCACACACAACCGAAATACTTGATGGCAATGCTCGAGAAGCAAACGGCGAGCCTGCACAAGTACCATCCTAAGGCGCAGATGTGGATCGCGCCGCAGGGCTTCAATAAAGACTGGATGGAGGAGTTCCTCGGCATCATCAGAGCCGAGCCGCGATGGCTGTCGGGCGTAGTGTTCGGGCCGCAGAGCCGCCTACCACTGGCGGAGCTTCGGGAACGCACTCCGAAACGATACCCGATCCGCCTGTACCCGGATATCACACACAGCTTCGCGTCGCAGTATCCCGTGCCGGATTGGGATGCAGCGTTTTCTCTCACTGAGGGCCGCGAGGGAATCAATCCCCGGCCGCTCGGAGAGGCGGCGATCTTCCGATCGAGCGTTCCGTATAGCGTCGGGTTTGTCAGCTATTCGGAAGGCTGCAACGACGATGTCAACAAGTTCGTTTGGAGCGGTCTAGGTTGGAATCCCGAGGCAGACGTGAAAACCATACTCACCGACTACAGCCGTTTCTTCATTAGCGATCAGGTGGCGACGGGTTTTGCCGAAGGTCTTCTCGCCCTGGAGCGCAACTGGAAGGGACCCCTGCTTTCTAACGCGGGAGTGGACACCACGCTCCTGCAGTTTCAGGAAATGGAGCGCAAGGCGACTCCTCAGATGCGCGCCAACTGGAGATTTCAAGAGGCCATCTATCGAGCAAACTACGACGGGTTTCTGCGCAGCCGTCTGCTTACGGAGACGGAGCAGGAAGAGAAGGCGCTGGGTGAATTACAGAGTGCTCGCCGCGCCGGCTCGCTGACCGCGGTTTCCAGCGCCGAATCGACTCTCGACGCGGACATGCGGACTGAGCGTACTCGCGAACTCCGCGCTCGCGTCTTCGAGCTGGCCGAAGGCTTGTTCAACAGTATACGAATGCAATTGAGCGTTTCCCGATATCGAGCCATCGGACTCCGGCGCGGGGCGAATCTGGACGGCATTGATTCCGGGTTGAACGATCGTGGCTGGCTGAAGGAGCGCTTTGCGGAGGTTCGCGCCCTGAGTTCCGAGAGCGACCGGCTGGCCAAGATCGAGTCGATCCTCAACTGGACGAATCCGGGACCCGGCGGGTTCTACGACGATCTCGGCAACCCCGCGCAACAGCCCCACCTGGTGTTGGGCGAGGGCTTTGACAAGGATCCTGAATTCCGCAATTCCGCAATGATCGGAATCGGGAGCCGGTCTCCCGATCAAGGCTGGCGCGTGTCGTGGTACACCGATGCCGAATCCATGTTCGATGCGCCGCTTCGGATGAGGTATGACGGTCTCGATCCCAATTCCCGGTATCGGGCGCGAGTGGTCTACGGCGGAGACACGCGTGTCCCCATCCGGATGGCGGCGAACGGGAATCTTGAAATACATCCGTACCGCGAGAAGCCCAACCCCGTCGTGCCGCTCGAATTCGATATACCAGCCGAGGCGACGCGTGGTGGAACGCTGACGCTCGAATGGACCCGCACGCCCGGGCTCGGCGGAGCCGGTCGCGGCGCTCAAGTGTCGGAGGTGTGGTTGATGCGAGTCGGAGAAACGCAGTAGCTATGGTCGAAACACAACGCTGGAGCAATCCGGTGCGAGCCCGGCTGGAAGCTGGGCAAGCCGTGTTTGCGGTTACGTTGACAACCAATAATCTGGATGCCGCAGTATTGGCTGCAACCGCCGGGTTCCACTTTTTGTGGGTGGAGATGGAGCATTCGCCCATCACCCTGGAGACGCTTCGAGGCATTGTTCTAGCCACCCGCGGTTTACCCGCTATGGTGTTCGCTCGCGTGCCCGTGGTGGAACTGTGGACCGCTAAACGCGTGCTGGATCAGGGCGTGAGCGGAGTCATTTTTCCGTTCGCTTCGACGCCGGAGCTGGCTAAACTCGCCGTACACGCGTGCCGGTATCCTCCCGCCGGCCGACGCGGATCGGGCGCGGGTCTGGCCACGGTGTCATGGCCCGAAGCTGGAAACTACACCGATTCGGCGGATACCAATGTGATGGTCGTGGCCGTAATCGAAGAGGCCAGCGCGGTGGAACGGATTGACGAGATCGCGGCCACTCCAGGCCTGGATGTATTATTCATCGGGACCAGCGACCTCTCATTTTCATTCGGGTCTTCGCGGACGTCAGAACGAGCCATTGCTCGATGAGGCGATCGCGAAAGTAGCCGCCGCGGCCAGAGAAACATGAGAAGTTTCTCGGCCGGCCGGCGTGGACTCCGGAAGCGGTGTCGCGATTCCGCGAACAAGGATTTCAGTTGTTCCAGTGCGTGACGGAATTGGGTCTGATGCGAATGGGGGCGGAGCAGTTGTTGTCGGGGTTGAACCATGCGGTGTAGTGTCGCGCTGCTGGTGGCCGCGGCCCTGTGTTTTGGGGCGGAGCGCAAAGTACACCACGATGTGACCATCTACAAGGAGCCCGGCAGGTTTGGTGGTTGGCCCGCTAATCACGGCTTGTGGATCTGGGGCGACGAAATCCTGGTGGGATTCAGCGCGGCCTATTTTCAGCTCAAGACTCCCGACCGGCATCAATACGACAACACCAAGCCTGAGGAGCCGATGCTCGCACGGAGTGTAACTGGGGGCGAGACGTGGACCGTGGAGAAACCGCCGACGCTGCTTCCGCCGGAGCAGGGTGGGCACGCGGTCACCGAACTGGACAAACCGATGAATTTCACCGATCCGAACTTCGCGATGACGCTTCGCTTCACGGACGCGAACAAAGGTTCTTCGCGATTCTGGTATACGGTGGACCGAGGGAAAACGTGGCGCGGTCCGTTCGCGTTCCCGATGCTCGGCCAGCAGGGCATCATGGCGCGTACGGATTACATAGTCAACGGGCCAAAGGATGCCCTCGTTTTTCTGACGGCGTCCAAAAGCAACGGGAAGGAGGGGCGCGTGTTCTGCGCGCGGACCCAGGACGGCGGAATGAAGTGGGAGTTCGTCTCGTGGATCGGCGGAGAGCCGGCTGAGGGGTTCTCGATCATGCCGTCCAGCGTACGGCTCTCGCCCAAAGAACTGTTGACCGCAACTCGGGTCAAGTTCGACCAGGAGACGGGCGGCATCGAACTGTACCGGTCGAAGGACGATGGTTCCTCGTGGCAGCTATTCGCCCGGCCTGCGACCTGGATGGGCCCCTTCAACGGCAACCCGCCAAGCTTGATCAGGCTGCGCGACGGACGGCTGCTAATCACCTATGGCGTGCGCACTCCCCCGTATCGAATCTGCGCACGGTACAGTAACGATGGCGGTAAAACCTGGTCGAGCGAATACGTGCTTCGTAACGATGCCGCCGCGTGGGATCTCGGTTATGTTCGTAGTGTGCAGCGGCCGGACGGGAACATTGTGACCGTTTACTATTTTCCGGAACAGCCCCACACCGAAAGGATTATCGCGGGAACAATATGGGACCTCGGCAGCAAATGACAGACCCTATTCCTTACTTGAAGACAGTGGATACTCCCACGTTGGCTAACGCCATTGAAGAACTGAAGGTGCGGTCGCGCGCCGACGGGTTCGCCCCGCTGGGCATCCGCTGTCTCTTCCCCGAGATGGGCCGCATGTGCGGCCACGCGGTGACGGCGCAAGTTGAGACGGTGAGCCGCATGACTCCGCTTGACAGATCGATATTTTGCGATCTGTTCGCAGCCGTGGACTCTTCGCCGAAACCTGCGATCGTCGTAATGCAGGAGGTCGGCGGCGCGCCTGAGTTCGCGACGCATTGCGGCGAGGTGATGGCGACGATCTTCACCCGCTTGGGTGCAATCGGGGTGGTCAGCGATTGCGGAGTACGGGACATCCCGGAAGTGCGGGGGATGGGCATGCATTACTTCGCTCGCGGCGCCGTGCCCAGCCATGCATATTTCCATATCGTGCGGGTGAATGTGCCCGTGCAGATTGCCGGATTCGTGGTCAAGCCGGGCGATATTCTCCACGGCGATGAGAACGGACTGATCTCTATACCCGAGTGCGATGTCGCCGCGCTGGAGCACGCCGTGGACGACGTGCGGCAGCGCGAGCGGAAGCTCATGGATTTCGTCCGAAGCGGCGAGTGCTCGATCGAGGCCCTGAAGACGCGATTCCTGGAGTAATCAAAGTGGCGCGGAGCCGCGGATGCGGTGTAGTTCGCGAGAACGGTCGAGAATCAGATCCGCCGTCCTACGTGGATGGTCGATGGCTCGCAGCACCATCGAACTACGCTCGCCCGCCGATTCCAACGTTAGATCGCCCATCCCGAGCATCCGCTCTCCAAACGTTTGTTTCACTGTGACGTCCTGAATTTTAGAGAGGTCCACGGTGCGCCTGGAACGCGAAAACATTCCCGACTCCAGCGTCACGTGGTCAGTGTCGACGGTCAGCGACACCAGGCGTGTTGCCAGATGCTTCTTGATCGGGATGAGCAGCAGTACCAGGGCTAGCAGGTGCCACGGATTGAAAGGTTGATGCCCATATTCGTAGACGCCGTACGCCGCTGCCGCGAGGACGAGAATCACGATCAGGTAAGAAGCGACCACCAGCTTCAGGCTAGGCCGGACCACTCTCACTTCGGGCATGACGCTATTTTACTGCCGTTCACGCGCGCCGCGTTCGCGATCAATCAGGGCCCGTTTACGATCCAGCCCCCAGCGGTAACCTCCTAGCTCGCCAGTGCCGCGTATCACGCGATGGCAAGGAATCAGTACGGCCACGGTGTTGGCCGCACATGCATTCGCAACCGCGCGAGCCGCCCCGGGTTGTCCGATTCCGGCCGCGACCTCGCTATAGGATTGAACCTCGCCGTAGGGAATCTGCTGCAAGTAGCGCCACACTTTCATCTGAAATCCCGTTGCTCGTATATCCAGTGGTAAATCGATACTCGGTTGTTCCCCCACAAGGTGCGCGACCAAAGCGCGCATCCACCGATTGAATTGCTCAGGATAGGGCGTAGGCATAGGTTCCAGACTGGCGACTGGATACTCTTTCCGTAACATCCCGATCAACGACTCCGCATTCTCGCCGAACTGGATGAAGCACAGGCCGCGATTCGTAGCTCCAATCATCATCAGCCCGACAGGAGTGCTTACGCTGACGTGGGTGATCCGGAGGTCCTTCCCGCCGTTCCGGTATTCGAGAGGAGTCATTCCCAGACGAGTATCCGCCTTCTCGTAGACACGGCTGATGGAACCATAGCCGGCCTCAAAGATCGCCTGCGTCGCCGGCCTGCCGAGCCGCAGCTCGGTCTTGAGCTTCTTCAAGCGGCACGCCTCCACGTATTGCTTGGGGCTAACTCCCACAATCGACTTGAAATTACGTTGTAAATGAAAGGGACTCAAAGCGGCCCTTCGGGACAGTTCTCCGAGCGTGAAGCTATCCTCCGAGTGTTCCTCGATGAACCTGCATAATTCGCGCACGCGATCCAGGTTCGGGTCAGCGTAGGCCGCAGACAGCGGTCTGCATCGAAGACACGGGCGCAATCCATCCCTCTCCGCATCCGCGGACGCCGCGTAGAACCTCACGTTCTTGCGAAGTGCGCGGCGGCCGGGACATGATGGCCGGCAATACACTCCTGTGGTCATTACGCCGTAGAAGAAATTGCCGTCCTGATTCGAATCGCGTGCCTGAACGGCTTCCCAGCACTGTTCTTCGTTCAACATCATTGATCCCCTTCTAGGCCGCATCATGAAAAATCACGCCTAATGTGTAGCGTTCACCTCTCCGGACGGCACTTACGCCATGCCTCAGATTGCTTCGATAGAAGCCTCGCTTGCCGGAGACCGGACGATATCGCGTGGTAATCACAACAGCCTCGCCACGCTGCGGCAGCAGAACGTGACCAACTGACTGAGCTCGCGGGCGCTGTTCGACTAACATCAACTCTCCTCCATCGAAATCGACGCCAGGCTGGCTCAGGCTGAAGATCACTTGAAAGATGAAAACGATGTCGCCGTAGACGTCCTGATGCAGACAGTTGAAATCGCCTTCCCGGTAACGCAACAGCAAGGGCGTGGGATTCATCTGACCGTTCTCATGGCAAATGTCCAGGAAGGAATTGTGATCCGCCGGAAAGTCCGCGGGCTTATCCAGAGCTGCCATCCAGTGATTGGCCACTCCGGCCAAAGCTGAATAGAGCTGTTCGCGCAGATCCGCCACGGGTTCAGGAAGTGGATACGCGAAGTATTGGTACTCGCCGCGTCCGAAGCCATGGTGCTGCATCACAACTCGGCTGCGGAAATGCTCCTGCTCGTTGTAAAGCGCAATCAGTTGACCGCACTCTTCCGCAGTCAGCAGGCATCCCAGCGATGCGAAACCGGCACTCCATAAATCCGCTTCCACCTTGTCCCACGCTACATGTTCGATACGATTTTTGTCCGCCACAATTCGAGCGTATCGGAACCACGATTTGGCTTCCATCCGTTTCTTGCGATTCGAAAGTCGAGCACTCGGGTTCCGAGTTCAAAGAACGTGCACGACTAAGTACAGCATCAAGGCAGCGAATGCGAGTACAAAGACGATCACTCCGATCCAGATGAAGACGAAGTTACGTTCGTTTTGTCCAGGCGGACTCGGTGTCGCGCCCGCGGCCCAGGATAAGCCTCGGAACATCTTGGCGAGAAACGGAATCACCGCCCAATCTTACTCAACACGCGGTCCTGTATCCAGTGGGCATCCCACCACTCCACGGGGTTGATCTGCACCCCGTCCAGTTGCATCGAGAAGTGCAGATGATCGCCGCCAGCCATCCCCGTGTCGCCGCTTCGTCCCATTTCCTGACCTTTTTTCACCATGTCGCCTACCTTCACTCCAATGCTGCTGAGGTGGCCGTAAATGGACTGCAATCCGTAGCCGTGATCTACGACGATGCAGTTCCCGTAAATGCCGAGCCGGTCCGCCAACATGACCTTCCCATCGTTCGCGGCCACGACGGCGACGTGCGCCGTTACGGAAAGATCGAACCCCAAATGCACCTGTTCGTCCACTTTTTTGCCCTTGTAGCTGTAAGTGCGGACGTCGGCGAATTGCGATTCGACTTTGGAATTGGCGAGTTGCAAAAATGGTCCGGTCCAAAGGAAGCGCTCCTCCGTCTTGAAACGCAAATCGGCGAGCGTCCGGTTGTTTCTCTGGCGCAGGTCACTGTTGACTCTGACGAATCGGGTGATGAGATCTCCCGTACCGCCGGGATCCAGTTCGTTCACCACCTTTTCGAGGAATCGATCTGTCAGATCGAGATTCCGTTTGCGGAACTTCTTCGGGAATAGCCTGAACCAGAAGCGCGCCTGCGCCTCAGCGCCTGCCGGATTTCGCACAAAGACTAGCGGCGTGACATTGGCCCCCAGGTCCCATGGGTAGGCGAACAAGGAGAAGCGCTCGGTGGTGCTGCCCGGCTTCGGGAAGCTGCGGAAGCTGTACTTGCCGACGCGGACGCCCGATTCTGTGATGATCCCAGCAGGCGTGAAGAGGACGAGCTCGGACCCGCCCTGATTCACATAGTGCTGTGCTCCATCGGCAACCACCGCGGGCGGCCGGAGGATCACATCTACGGCGGCCGTCACAGTGTCGGTGGAGGCGCGTAGATCATTAGAGTTCAATTCAGCAATCAGCCGGGCTTTGCCTTCCTTCTTGCCCGAAGCATTGAACGTAATCTCACGGGGCGATTCGTGCTTGCGAGCGAATGTCAGGCGCGTTGCCGGCTCCGAGGCCTCGAACACCTGAGTACGGGTGCCGTCCTGTTCGACGTAGACTTTGATCTGTCGCACCCCGTGCGGATTCGCTAGTTTCAGCTTCACCGGCGTGGACGCGCCGATCGCCTTCGGCTCCGGAACGAATTGGGCTTGGGTATGCGTGGAAAGGGTGAGCAGCACGATCAGCGACACCGCCACGAGGAATAAAACAATTCCGGTGGCAATTGTAGTTCGGGACATCTACGGCGATGGTAGCAAAGCGACTGGACAGCTTGGAATCGAAGTCGCTATCTTCAGGGTTGGACGATTGCATCCGACTGCTCAACCACAGTTTCGGCCCCGGCCCGGAGCCTTCGATCGTGGCGGTTCCAGGGCGTGTCAATCTGATCGGCGAACATATCGATTATCACCAGCTTCCGGTCTTGCCCATGGCGATTCAACGTCAAATCAGGATTGCTTTCCGGCCGCGACAGGACGGAACGATTCGCGCCGTCAGCCAGCAGTTCGGGGAGCGCGAATTCGATTGGAACCAGGCAATCCAGCCTAGTCCGTTCGGCGATTGGGTGAATTATGTCAAAGCGGCCGCGGGGGCGATCGATACGAAGTGGAATGCCGGCGTGGGCATTGATGCCGCCGTTGTCTCAGACCTCCCGCCCGCGGCAGGACTCTCCTCCTCCTCCGCGCTGCTCGCGGCTTTCACTCTGGCCTTGCTGGAGGCGAACGGAATTCACCCGAGCTTTGAGCAACTCATGGCCGTTCTTCCTGAAGGCGAGTACTTCGTCGGCACCCGGGGAGGCGGCATGGATCATGCGGCCGTACTCCGAGCGGAGCCCGGCGCCGCACTGCTGATTCACTTCAATCCGCTCTCCGCCACCCCCATTCCCATTCCCGGCGACTGGGGATTCCTGGTGGCCCACAGTCTGGTCACGGCTGAAAAATCCGGGGCCGTCAGGGCGGAATATAATGCTCGCCGAACGGCCGGAGCGCGGGCTCTCGAACGGCTCGGGCTGCTCTCGTACTCGGAGGCCGTCCGGCGGCACACGTTCGAGGAGTTGAAGCTGGTTGCAGCCGACAATTTGGACGATGACGAATTGCGATTTTTCTTGCACGTCACGGGCGAAGCGTTCCGTGTAGGGTCAGCCGTTACGGCATTGCGCGATGCCGATGCCGACGCATTTGGACAATTGCTGAACGCGTCACATGAGAGCTTGCGGTATTTGCTGCGCGTCAGTTGTCCGGCTCTCGATGAGCTGGCGCAGGCCGCATGCGAAGCGGGTGCCTTTGGAGCCCGTTTGACCGGCGCGGGATTCGGCGGGTGCATTGTGATTGCCTGTTATGAAACGGACCGGGAGTCCATTGCCGGCGAGTTGGTAAGAAACTTCTACTCGAAACGGCATGGGTTCGACCAGGATCGGCACCTTATTTGGGCGCAGCCATCTGCTGGAGCGTTGTATGCATAAAGCCGTAGTGCTCGCCGCGGGACGCGGTACCCGCATGGGCGGGATGACATCGGATACTCCCAAACCCATGCTGCCTGTGAACGGGCGTCCGATCCTTGAACATGTTCTCGAAGCGTTGGCCGCGACTGGAGTCCGGGAGTTCCTGGTGGTGACGGGCTACCACGGCGAAATGATCCGGAATCACTTTTCAAACTGGCGCCTGCCTATCCAGTTCCGCGTCCAGGATCCCATCAACGGCACAGGCCCAGCTACGCTCCTGGCGCGCGAATTCGTGGGTCCTGATTCCTTTCATCTCGCCTTCGGCGATATCCTGTGCCCACCGGCCGGCTACGAACGTTGTGCTCGCGTACTAGAAGACAATTCCGCGACCATGGCCGTCCTGGGAGTCAAGGACGTGGATGATCCCTGGCGTGGAGCAGCCGTCTATGTCGGGCCCGGCGGTGCCATCACGAGGGTTATCGAGAAGCCCCCCATCGGCACATCAACGACCCGCTGGAATAGCGCGGGATTATACGCGATGCGGCCGGTGGTGTTTCGCTACATTGAGCGCATCCAGCCCTCGTCGCGCAAAGAGTACGAGTTGACTTCGATCTTCGACATGATGCTGGCTGACGGCCTCGAGCTTCGTATCGCGCCTATCGAGGAAGAGTGGCGGGACATCGCATCTCCCGCCGACCTGGATGCCGCGAATTCTATTTCCAAACCCGGCGGACCACCCAAATCAGAATCGAACCACTAACTGCGAGGACGGCGCACAAGGCCAGCGTGTAACCGGTCCGCCCGTACAGCGCGTTGCCCACGGCGAACAGCCCCGACCAGATCACGCACGTGCCAGTGACCCAGCCAAGCATCGCGAGCGGGATGTTGTCCTCGCGCGCATACGTGCGCGGCTTCCGCAGCGGACACGCCGGCCTCGATGCGGATGCGCCGCCATCCCGGGCCGAACGGGCGGACCTTCTTATAGAAATCGACGAGTACCTGGCGGTCGGTCTGTGGGCCCACGTAGGCTGTGATGACCCAGCAGACGGTGGTGAACATGATGCGTGAGCAGCAGTTCCCGGTGCGTCCCCAGATTCGTGCCGCCCTTATGCAGCAGCAGGAACACGATCGGAAATGGCGAAGGAACTCGTCATCGCCACGATCTCGCACCACGCCGTCACGCGCCACCAGAACCAGCGGAGCAGATACAACAAGCCGGTTCCGGCGCCCACCTGCAGCATGATGTTGAAGTTGTCCTGCGCGCGTCTGCAACACGAACACGGTGGCCGACGAGAGCACGAAGAGGAGCACCGTGGCCAGCCGTCCCGCCATTACATAGTGCTTTTCGGTGTCGCCCGGATGGAGGAAGCGGCGATAGAAGTCGTGAACCAGGTAGGACGCGCCCCAGTTGAGGTGGGTGAGAATCGTTGACGAATTCGCCGCGATCAGACCGCCCACCATCAGGCCGATCCATCCGGCCGGCAGGAACTTCAGCATCGCCGGATAAGCGATGTCGTGGCCCACCAATGCCGGGTCTACGTTCGGGAACGCGGTTCGGATGTCCGACAGTTCCGGATACACGATGAGCGACGCAAGTCCCACCAGGATCCACGGCCACGGCCGCAGGACGTAGTGAGCAAGATTGAAGAACAGCGTTCCGCCCAGCGAATCCTTTTCGGATTTTGACGCGAGCATGCGTTGTGCGATGTAACTGCCGCCGCCTGGCTCCGCGCCCGGATACCAGACGGCCCACCACTGGACAGCGATCGGCATGACGAATACCGCCACGGCAAGATCCCAGTTGTTGCTGAAATCGGGCAGCAGGCTTAGGTAGTTGATCCCGCCCGGGCCGGTGCGGTGCGAGAGTTTTTCTACCAGTCCGCTGAGTCCTCCGACTTGCGGCAAGTGCACCGCAAAGTACGCGGCGGCGATCACGGCGGCCATCTTGATGAAGAACTGGATCATGTCGATCACCAGCACTCCCCACAGGCCGGAGTGGGCGGCGAACACGACGTTCAGTATTCCGACCCCCAGCAGCGTTTGCCACCGGCTGAAGCCGAACAGGATATTCGCGATCTTGCAGGCTGCCAGATTCACCGACGCCATGATGATGCAGTTGAACAGCAGCCCGAGGTAAACGGCGCGGAATCCGCGTACCGCCTTCGCCGCTTTGCCGGAGTAGCGCACCTCGTAGAATTCCAGATCCGTCAACACGCCGGATCGCCGCCATAGCCGCGCGAAGAAGAAAACGGTGGAGACCCCGGTCAGCGTGAACGCCCACCACTGCCAGTTGCCGGCGACACCCTGGGTGCGGACGAAGTTCGCCACCAGGTTCGGCGTGTCGCTCGAAAACGTCGTCGCCACCATCGATATCCCCGCCAGCCACCATGGCACGGAGCGACTGGAGGCGAAGAACTCAGTCGTATTCTTTCCGGACCGTTTTCCGAAGAAAAGTGCGGGAACGAAGCAGATCAACAGCGAAACGACGACAATAATCCAGTCGATGGTGTGGAGAATCATGAATTGGCCAGATTGTCGAGGATAACGCGGAGCGGAGGCCCAAGGCTAGCTCTTAACCAGACAAGCGATGTAGCCCTGAAATAGAACTTCCTTTGCGGCGCCGCCGAACACAGATGAGAGAGTCGCCGCGCACCAGGCCCTGATTTCTTCGTGAGGAACCCCGTTTCGAATGGCCTCGGCAACGTTGGTTTCCGTCAGCGCGTAATCCAGATAAAACCCCGGATCCAACACGATCCCGATCTCGAAATGCTCGTGACTTGTGACTTCGAAGCCTGAGTCGAACGAAGCCAGAGTCTCCGGGCTGAGCTCCTCATGGGAGTTGCTGGACGACTGCGGGTACCGGCGCGTAAACTCCGCGTGCCACAGGTCTAGTGCCGGTGAAGCGCGCAGTGTTTTGCCCTGTGAAAAGTCGTAAGCGATCAGCGGCGCGTTGGGCCGGAGCACTCGCGCGGCCTCTGGAAAAAAGCGGCGCAGGTCGATGTAATTCAGGGATCCCGCGGCGGTGATCAGATCTACGGAATGCGAACGGACCGGCAACGCTTCAGCGGATCCCACGGCGAATACGGCATCCGGCGCGGTCTTCGGCGCCCACCGCAACATCGCCTCGTTGGGCTCGATTCCGATGCAGCGGTGCGCCAGGGTTTTCAGCGGCCGTGTGGAAAGGCCTGCGCCGCAGCCGACGTCCAACGCGCGTGGCACGGGTTCCGTCAAATGCAACATCTGTGCGACACGGTCGATAATGCGCGGATGGAGGGGAGGCCGCGAAAGAGCGTAGCCCGCCGCCATGGCCGACGTACTGAACAGGTCAGGCATGACTTCCAAAGCATAATGCAAGCGGTGGCACACTAGAAGGATCGCCATGTCTGCCGATCAAACCAACATCCATACGACACTCACTGAGAATCGCGTCTTCGAACCTCCGGACTCATTCAGGGCTCAGGCGGTAATCCAGAGCATGGACGAGTATGAGCGCCTGTACAAGGAGGGTGAGACCGATCCGGAGAGATTCTGGGGCAAAATCGGAAGCGAGCTGCACTGGTTCAAGCCGTGGAACAAAGTGCTTGAGTGGAATTGCCCGTGGGCCAAATGGTACGCCGGCGGGGAACTGAATCTCTCGTATAACTGCCTGGACCGGCACGTCGCAAGCGCCCGGCGCAACAAAGCGGCGATCATCTGGGAAGGCGAACCCGGGGAGGTTCAGACCTTGACGTATCAGCAGCTTCTCATCGAGGTCTCGAAGTTCGCGAACGTTCTGAAGTCGCTTGGGGTGAACAAGGGCGATCGCGTCGCAATCTATATGGGTATGGCGCCGGCGCTGCCCATCGCCATGTTGGCATGTGCTCGTATTGGCGCGCCGCACACCATCGTTTTCGGGGGATTCTCGGCGAATGCGCTGGTGGATCGGATTACCGATTCACAGGCAACCACGGTGATCACGCAGGATGGGTCCTTCCGCCGGGGCAATGAAGTGACTCTGAAGCCGGCCGTCGACGAGGCGCTGAAGGCCTGCCCCTCGGTGAAGAATGTCGTCGTTTTCAAACGAACGGGAACAGCGATTCCGATGACGAACGGTCGCGATCACTGGTGGCATGAACTGATGGCTACTGCCTCGGACGAGTGCCCTGCGGAACCGCTGGACGCTGAGCATCCACTTTACTTGCTGTATACGTCCGGCACCACTGGCAAGCCCAAAGGCATCCTTCATACTACCGGCGGATATTCGGTAGGTACCTACATCACCACCAAGTGGGTTTTCGACCTAAAGGAAGACGACGTGTACTGGTGCACCGCGGATATCGGATGGGTTACCGGGCATAGCTACATCGTTTATGGGCCACTGCAGAATGGTGCGACCACGCTGATGTACGAAGGCGCCCCGAACTTCCCCGAGCCGGATCGCTTCTGGCGCATTATCGACAAGCATAAGGTGAATGTCTTTTACACCGCTCCTACCGCCATTCGCGCCTTTATGCGGTTCGGTAATGAGTGGCCGGCCAAGCACTCGTTGAAGAGCCTGCGGCTGCTCGGTTCAGTCGGCGAGCCGATCAATCCCGAAGCCTGGATGTGGTATCGCGAGCACATTGGCCGTGATCGCTGCCCCATCGTGGACACCTGGTGGCAGACTGAGACCGGCATGATCATGATCTCCCCTCTTCCGGGAATCACGCCCACGAAGCCGGGCTCCGCGACACGTCCATTGCCTGGAATCGTAGCCGATGTCGTCACACGTGAAGGCGCGTCCGTGCCGCCGGGGGGCGGCGGGTACCTGGTCTTAAAGCAGCCGTGGCCCGCTATGCTGCGAACCATCTACGGCGACCCGGACCGGTACGTGAGCCAGTATTGGTCGCAGATGCAGGGCTGGTACTTCACCGGCGACGGCGCTCGCAAGGACCAGGATGGCTATTTCTGGATCATGGGCCGGATCGATGATGTGATCAACGTCTCCGGACACCGCTTGAGCACCATGGAAGTGGAGTCCGCGCTGGTAGCCCACCCCAAAGTCGCGGAAGCCGCCGTAGTGGGACGGCTCGATGACATCAAGGGTCAGGCTATCTCTGCGTTTGTCACTCTTCAATCGGGCATGAAGCCGTCGGATGATTTGAAGAACGAGTTGCGGCAGTGGGTGGGAAAAGAGATCGGATCACTGGCCAAGCCGGATGATATCCGGTTCACAGATGCGCTGCCCAAAACTCGCAGCGGTAAGATCATGCGCCGGTTACTGCGCGAAATCGCCGGAGGAGGCGCGGTGAAAGGCGATGTGACCACGCTGGAGGACCTCTCTGTTCTCGCGAGTCTGAGCCAGGCGGAGGAGTAGGAGTATATTGAATCCATGTCCTTCAAGGGATGTGTAGCATGCCTCATAGTGGCCGCTGGTTGGCTTTGTGCACAGGGCAATCCGGCCGATGACCGGATCTACGATCAGGTGCGGCTGAAGCTGGCCGGGGATCAGGTAGTCGGGCGTGGGAACGTGGACGTGGAAGTGAAGGATGGCGTCGTCAAACTCAAGGGCAAGGTCCACAACGACAAACAGAAGCAGAAGGCAGGCAAACTAGCGGGGAAAGTGAAGGGCGTGAAGGATGTCGTCAACGAGCTGAAAGTTGAGCCTTGAGCGGTCCGCGTCGTTCCGGGTTGCCCTGAGACTGCGGATCTTCCGCTGCGGGATTTGATAATGTTGGACGGTGCCCCTACAATCAGCGGGCGTTGCGAGCCGAGTCGCTTTCGCGGCGATTTGTGTCTTTCCTGGCGCCCCTCTGCTGCTGTCTCAGGATGCGCTGGTACAGCCCATATTCAAGGCGAAGTGCCAGGCTTGTCACAATGAGGCCACCCGCACCAGCGGTCTTTCACTGACCAGCCGGGACGCCGCGCTCGCGGGCGGAAATCGAGGTGCCGCTATCAAGCCGGGAGACCCATCCGGTAGCTTGCTGACTCAGGCGATCGAGCAGGCTGGCGATCTCAAGATGCCCCCCGGCGGAAAACTCGCCGCGGACCAGATCGCTGCCATCCGGCATTGGATCGAAGCCGGTGCAGTATGGCGCAACGACGCCATCTCCGCTGTGTCGAAGCCGAAGGGCGTCGAGTGGTGGGCCTTTCAGCCGATACGGCGAGTGGATCCCCCTTCTGTCGCGAAACCGGCGTGGGCGCGCAATCCAGTCGACCAGTTCATTCTCGCCCGTTTAGAAAAGGAGCACCTGACGCCTTCGCCGCAGGCTTCGAAAGAAACGCTTTTGCGCCGCGTAAGTCTGGACCTTACCGGGTTACCTCCTTCTCCGCAGGAAATCGCCGACTTCCAATCCGATACTCGTCCCGATGCCTACGAGCGGATCGTGGACCGCCTGCTTGCCTCGCCACACTACGGTGAGCGTTGGGGCCGTCACTGGCTGGACGTCGCGCGCTACGCAGATTCCGACGGATACACGATCGACGCGCCCCGTCAAATGTGGAAGTACCGCGACTGGGTGATCAACGCTTTGAACCGCGATATGCCCTTTGACCAGTTCGCGATCGAGCAAATCGCGGGTGACCTGTTGCCGAATCCCTCGGTGGAGCAACTGATCGCCACGGGTTTCCACCGCAACACGCCCAGCAACTTCGAAGGAGGCATCGACTTTGAACAGTATCGCGTGGAGGCCGTGGTTGATCGCGTTGCCACTACGGGGGCGGCGTTTCTAGGTCTCACCGTGGCATGCGCTCGCTGCCACGACCACAAGTTCGACCCCATATCGCAAAAAGAGTTCTATCAATTGTTCGCGTATTTCAACAACGTGGATGAGATTTCGAGCGAGGCCGAGCGTTATGACTTCAACCGGCCGATCCTCAGCGTTCCCACGCTGGAAGAGATCGCCCGTAAGAAGGCGTTCGATGCGCAGTGGTCGGCGCTGAGCAAAGAGTTGATTACGTACGTACGGGGCTTGGCCGCGGGTGCCCGGCGACCGGGGAGTCTGGATCCGTCGAAGGATCCGGGACTCATGGAGCGTGTGCAAAACCTGCGTGAAATGCGTAAGCACGAACCGAAGGAGACAACCGCGCTCGTGATGCGCGAACTGCCGCAGCCGCGCGAGACGTATATCCACCTTGGAGGCGACTTCACCCGCAAGGGGATGACGGTACAGCCCGGCGTACCCGCCGTACTTCCTCAGTTGCCCGCCACCGCGAAGACGCGGCTGGACTTCGCGAAATGGCTGGTGGACGAAAGAAACCCGCTGACGGCGCGGGTGACTGTCAATCGGATGTGGCAGGAATATTTCGGAAAGGGCATTGTCGAAAGCGAGAGCGACTTTGGCGCGCAGGGCTCGAAGCCGTCGCATCCTGAACTGCTGGACTGGCTGGCGAGCGAGTTCATGCAGCGGCACTGGAGCCAGAAGGCAATCCATAGATTGATCGTGACCTCGGCCGCGTACCGGCAGTCTTCAAAGGAGCGCCCCGAACTGGCCGAGAGCGATCCCTATAACAAGCTGCTGTCCCGGCAGAATCGCCTGCGGCTGGAGGCAGAGATCATTCGCGACTCCGCCCTTTCGGCTAGCGGACTGTTCACCGATGCTGTCGGTGGCCCCAGCGTTTACCCGCCAATTCCGGAAGGCGCAATGTCGGTGACCCAGGTGAGCGGGGCCTGGCCAGTCGCTACAGGCGCGGACCGGTACCGTCGTGGACTGTACACCTTCTTCCGGCGTTCGGCTGCGCATCCGGCACTGTTGGTGTTCGACGCGCCTGATGCGACCGCCAGTTGCACGCGCCGGGTGCGGTCGAACACTCCATTGCAGGCGTTGACGACGCTGAACGACGAGGCTTTTGTGGAATTCGCGGAAGGGCTTGCGGCACGCGTTCTGAAAGAGGCGCCCGCCGACAACAAGGAACGCATTCGCTATGCGTACAGGCTGGTGCTCAGCCGTGCGCCACGGGCCGATGAGGAGTCGCGGCTGGAGCGGCATCTGTCGCGGCAGATCGACGAGTACAAAACACACCCTTCGCGCGCGACGGAGCTGATTTACAAAGGCGGAAAGTTCGGACCCGACGGCGCGCCCCTGAACCCGCCGCCGCCCAAACTGCGCGCGATGCTGCCCACCGATCTGCCGTTGGAAGCCGCGTGGACCGGCGTGGCCCGCGTGCTGCTGAACCTGGATGATTTCTTGACACGAGAGTAATCGATGACGAACGAGGAACTACTGCTCCAATTCGAAACTCGCCGGCACTTCTTCAGCCGTTGCGGAGTCGGCCTCGGCAAGCTCGCCCTTATTTCCTTGCTGCGTGATGGCAAGTTATTCGCCGAACCGGCAGCTGCCGCGAACCCGATGCAAGCCAAGCCGGGGCACTTTCCGGCGAAAGCCAAAAACGTCATCTACCTGTTCATGGCCGGGGCCCCGAGCCAGTTTGAACTCTTCGATTTCAAACCGGCATTGCAGAAGTATCATAACCAGCCCGTGCCGGACGCCCTGATGGCGGGGAAGCGCTTTGCCTTCATGGATACCTTCGCAAAAGAAAAGCCCAAGCTGCTGGGCTCGGCGCGATCCTTTAAACAGCACGGGCAAAGCGGGGCATGGGTCTCCGAACTGCTGCCCCACATTGCCGGCATCAGCGATGACATCACGTATCTGAAGGGCCTCTCGACTGAAAACTTCAATCACGGGCCTGCCAAGTGCTTTGTGAATACGGGTTCCACTCGCTTCGGCCGCCCCAGCATGGGGTCGTGGATTACTTACGGCATCGGAAGCGAATCCGCCGATCTGCCGGGATTCGTGGTTCTGCAGTCAGGACCGCGCGGACCACGAGGGGGCGCTGCGCTGTGGTCCGGCGGATTTCTGCCCACCGCCTATCAGGGGGTTCCTTTCCGTTCCGGGGGCGACCCCATCCTCGATCTTTCCCGGCCTGACGGTATCTCGCCGGAGGCGCAGCTCGCAACGATCCAGACCATCCGCGACATAAACCTTTCGCAATTGAACGAATCCGGCGACCCGGAAATTGCTACCCGGGTTGCATCGTATGAGATGGCTTATAAGATGCAATCGAGCGGTCCCGATCTAATCGACTTTTCGAAAGAATCGAAAGAGACTCTTGACATGTATGGGGCCGAGCCGGGCAAAGCGAGTTACGCCAACAACTGTTTGCTCGCCCGCCGCCTGGTCGAGCGAGGCGTCCGGTTCGTGCAGTTGTATCACACGGATTGGGACCACCATGCGGACCTCGGGCAGCCTCTTGATCAGGTGACTCGCGAAATCGATCAGCCGAGCGCCGCGTTGATTCGCGACCTGAAGCAGCGGGGTTTGCTAGAAAACACTCTGGTGGTGTGGGGCGGGGAATTTGGGCGTACGCCCATGGGAGAGGTTCGTGATTCCGGCAAAGCGGGCCGCAACCACCACATCGACGCCTACACGATGTGGATGGCCGGCGGTGGCGTGAAGCCGGGGCAAACTATTGGAGAGACGGACGACCTCGGCTTTTCTCCCACCGGAGAGCGCATGGACCCGCATGATTTGCACGCCACCATGCTGTATCTGCTGGGGCTGGATCATACGAAGCTGACGTTCAAGTTCCAGGGCCGCGATTTCCGCTTGACGGATGTGGCGGGACATCCGATACAAAAAGTTTTTGGATAGGTAAGAACCGCTGAATTCGACCGCAAGTATTTTAAGCTCGGGCCTCCATGCGCCGAATCTGTACGTGTGAGAAGACATGACTACACGAACACATGAGCCCAGGTCCGCAAACGGTGGTGCGACCCCGGTTACTCATCAAAAGGGAAAAGAGGTGCAGGCGTACGGGACTGTCCTAAACCTGCCCATAGGTCTCGACGAGAGCGTGCGCCTTGAGAGCGTCAACGCGCTGAATCAAATCCTCGCGGACACGATAACTTTACGCGATTTGTACAAGAAGCACCATTGGCAGGTCTCAGGCCAGACGTTCTATCAACTGCATCTGCTGTTCGACAAGCACTATGGGGAGCAGAACGAACTGGTGGATCAACTGGCGGAGCGGATTCAGTCGCTCGGCGGCGTGGCCATAGCGATGGCTGCCGATGTGGCGGAAACGACCAGACTGGAGCGTCCCCCTCGCGGCCGCGAAGAGGTTCCGGTGCAGATTTCCCGCCTGCTGGAAGGCCATGAACTTGTACTGGTGGAAGCTAGAAGGGCCGCCAAGAAGGCGTCGGACTCGGGAGATGATGGGACAAACGATCTGCTGGTCAGCGACGTGGTCCGGACGAACGAACTGCAAGTCTGGTTCGTGTCAGAGCATCTGGTGGATCTGCCTATAGTCAGGGCAGACCGGTAGAAGATCTGATGTTTGTACCAGCCGTTCGGGTGAGCTAGAACTCTCCTTCAGCTGTCATTGGGAAGGAGCGGGCGCACGCGCGAAACCCGACTTCCGGGCGGTGATGCTAAGCAGTGCCTTGCGAACTCGATACGTCTGCGCTTCGGTCGCAAGGGAAAACAAGTAGGTCAAGAACAAGATCCCGGTTAAGAGCATCAAGCCGCCGAACAATTCTGGGAAACTGGGCTCCCAACGCCCGGTCTTCCACAAAACGGTTCTCGCGAGTAACACCAACGGGAAATGGATGGCGTACATGCTGAACGAGAAACCGGCAGTTAGACCTGCGTACCGGCTGTATCCTGGCTGCCTCGCCCCCTCCGCTTGAACCAACACGTACAGGAAAATGGCAAAGGATGCCGCGACGATAAAGTCGGACTCCAGGCTACGCGGGGCTGCTCTGGACCACGCAAGCACGGCGGCAAACTGAACGGCCGTCATCCCGGTCGCCGCAGCTTTGACGAGCGGATGGCTCAACGCTCTTGCTCTGGGCGCAAAGTGGAGTCCACAACCCATGAGCCAAATTGGGAAGCGGTACCAGATGAATATCGGCACGAAGCTGATAGTGAGTCCGGCAAGGAGAGCCGCGGCGCTACGCTTTTCAACAGCAACGGGCGCGAAGGTGATGAACAGCAGGGGCCAGAGCAGGTAATACCAGAACTCATTGGCGAGGCTCCAAAGGGGTCCATTGGAGCCGAACTGAGGCACGTACAGTGTCTGCAGAAATACAAGATTGCCAGCGAATGCAGTCGCTGTCTCCCGCCAGGCGAAAGGAATGTTCGAGATGTTTGGAATGGCCTGCTGGAAATACGTCAGGCCTCCAGGCAGGCGCTGGGAAACGTAATCGCATAAGGCCGTGACGACCAACGCCGGTATGAGCACGACATACAGCCGGGTGAGGCGGTGAATCGCGTACGTACGTGGCGACCAGGTCTCAGCACTGTGCCTCAGCACACTAGCCGAAACCAGGAATCCGCTGAGCACAAAAAACACCATGACCGCCTGGGGGCCGAAACCCGTAGCAAAATAGACCGCCTGGACGCCAGGGTTGACTTGCCTCAGTTGCTGGTAATCGATAAAAAATAGCCCGCGAAAGTGGCAGGCTGCTACGGCGAGAGCGGATAGACCACGAATCAGGTTAAGGTGATCGGATGCGCCATCGGAGAGTTTCCAAGTGTGCATGCGGATGCCGGTGAGCACAACCAGGGTAGCATCCAGCCGCGGCAACCCGAGCGCCGCCCAATTGGCCGTTGTCATCCATAGCTACCACGCCATGCCTTAGGCCGGGCATCCTCCGCAACGAAACCTCCGCTATGGGATAAAATCATGCTGCGATGCAGCCAGCATTTCGACGGCACTCTTCGGCACGGTCCGCACCGGTGAACCGCAGAGACTTCTGCCGAGCCTTGGCCTTGGGTGGCGGGGCTCTGGCGGCTCCGCTCGCGGGCGGAGCAACCCGGCGGCCGAACATCGTATATGTGCTGGCTGACGATTTGGGCTGGGGTGACCTCGACTGCTACAATCCCGATTCCGCGGTGCCCACTCCATTCGCGAATCGTTTCGCCCAACAAGGGGTGCGTTTCACCGACATGCATTCACCATCTTCGGTATGCACGCCTACGCGCTACGGGATCCTCTCGGGTCGCTACTGTTGGCGCACACGGCTGAAACAGGGAGTGTTGCAAGGCTACTCGCCCAGCCTCATCGAGCCCGGCCGCCTTACGGTTCCCGCCATGCTCAAGCAGCGAGGCTATTACACCGCCGGCGTCGGCAAGTGGCACCTGGGGTTGGGCGACCGTGAGAAAACCGATTACAGCCAGCCGCTGCGTCCGGGCCCGCTCGATTTCGGCTTCGATCACTACTTCGGCATCCCGAGTTCGCTGGACTTCGAGCCCTACTTGTATTTCGAGAACGATCACCCAGTGGAGCAGCCCACCTCGACGACGAAAGGGGCCACCCAACCGCCGCGTGGAGTCTTCTGGCGACCCGGCGCCATCGCGCCGCACTTCCAATTTCCCGAAGTTCTCCCCAAGCTCACCGACAAGGCCGTTTCAATTATCCGGGAACGCGGCCGGACCCCGCAGCAGCCCTTCTTTCTATACTTTGCGTTGTCTGCGCCGCATACGCCGTGGGTACCTGTGCAGCCGTTCCTCGGGCGCTCCAAAGCCGGACTATACGGCGATTTCGTGGCTCAGGTCGACGGTACGTTCGGCCGCGTCGTGCGCGCGCTGGACGAAGCAGGACTGGCGGATAACACGCTGCTGGTTTTCACCAGCGACAACGGTGCACACTGGACGCCCGATGACAAAGCGGCATGGCCGCATCGCGCCAACGCGGACTGGCGAGGGATGAAAGCGGATATCTGGGACGCCGGCCATCGCATTCCGTTCCTTGCGCGCTGGCCTGGCCAGATCAAGCCGGGGATGGTCAGCCACCAACTCGGCTGCCTCACGGACTTGATGGCAACAGTAGCGGACATCGTGGATTTCAAGTTACCCGACAATGCCGGGGAAGACAGCTACGATCTGCTGCCCGCCTTGCTCGGCCGCGCTCACGCGCCGATCCGGAAAGCCGTCGTGCACCACTCCAGCTCCGGAGTATTTTCCATCCGCGAGCAAAACTGGAAGCTGGAACTGGGGCTCGGTTCGGGCGGATTCAGCAATCCCATCCACGTGGACCCGGTCCCAGGAGGGCCTCAGGGGCAGTTGTACGATCTGGCCAAAGATCCGAACGAGTCCCAAAACGTCTACCTGCAGCATCCGGATGTCGTCGCGAGGCTCACGGCGCTGCTGGACCGCTATAAGCAGCAAGGCTACAGCCGGGCGATGCAGTAGGAGAGCCATTTCCATGATCGAGAGAAGAAAGTTTCTGCAACTCGCAGGCGGCGCCGCGATGAGTTCGGCTCTCAGAGCCGCGCCAACCAAAAAGCCCAATTTCGTCCTCATCCTGGCCGACGACATGGGCTTCTCTGACGCCGGCTGCTACGGAGGAGATATCGACACACCTAATCTGGACCGCTTGGCGGCTCGCGGCGTGCGCTTCACGCAGGGCTACTCGACCGCGCGCTGCGGCCCTTCGCGGAGCAGTCTACTTACCGGATACTACGCACAGCAGACCGCGTCAGATATCATGACCCCGGGCAACGTCCCCAGCTACACGCGTTTTATTCCCGATCATCTAAAGCCCCTGGGGTATCGCAGCTACCATTCCGGGAAGTGGCATATGCGGTTCAAACCGCTGGAGGGCGTCGGGTTCGACCACTCCTACACCCTGCTGGATGAAGACCGCTACTTCACGCCGCGGCGACTCGAGTTGGACGGCGAGCCCCTGCCGCGGCCGAAACCCGAGGACCATTACTACTCCACAGTTGCCATCTCGGACCATGCCGTCCGATTCCTGAAAGAGCACGCGCGGAATCACGCCGCGGATCCGTTCTTCCTGTATCTGGCCCCGCACTCGCCGCACTTTCCGCTGCAGGCGCTGCCGGAGGATATCGGGAAGTACAAGGACCGGTTCGCGGAGGGTTGGGATACCGCGCGCGAACGGAAACTGGCGCGCATGCGCCGCATGGGTCTGGTCAACTGCGCGCTCCCACCGCTGGAACCGAATATGTGGACCAGGTGGAATACGCCCGATGCCGAGTTGCTGGCCGCGATTGGCAAAGGCGAGGTCACTCGCGCTGTGCCGTGGTCCACCCTCACGCCGGAACAAAAAGCATTCCAGCGCACGAAAATGGCACTTCACGCCGCCATGATCACCCGCATGGACCTGGAGATCGGGAAGGTGCTCGGTCAGGTGCAAGCCATGGGCGCAGAGCGCGACACGGTGGTGGTATTCCTCTCCGACAATGGAGCGAGTTCGGAGCAGTTGATCCGCGGCGATGGGCATGATGCCACAGCTCCGCCAGGATCCGCACGGTCGTTCCTCGGCTTAGGACCCGGTTGGTCCAGCTGTTCGAACACTCCGCTGCGGCTGCACAAATCCTGGGTCCATGAGGGCGGCATCGCGACACCGATGATCGTCCAATGGCCCAACGGCATCAAGGACCAGAACGGGTTGCGGCACGATCCCTGTCACTTCGTGGATATCCTACCCACGATGGTGGATCTGGCCGGCAGTGCGCCTTTGAAGAATCTGCCGTCCGGCGCGCCTCCTCTTGCCGGCAGGAGTCTCGCGCCCGCACTGCTCAAAGACGGGAATGCACCCCATGACTTCCTGTATTTCAATCACAACAACAATCGCGCGATCCGCGTCGGAGACTGGAAGCTGATTGCCACGGGCGAAACGGGGGCCTGGGAGTTGTACGACCTCAGCAACGACCGTTGTGAATTGCAGAGTCTCGCCGCCGCTCATCCCGACCGCGCGCAGCAACTTGCGGCTCTCTGGAAGCAGCACGATGAAGCCTTTGTTCGGGTCCGCGAAGCTGCGCCTCCAACCTCCAGGCCACGCATGCGACCTGTCGGAGCCAAGTAAACCTGTTCCGGTGGATCCTTTCAAAGCGCGGCGCGGCCAATGCCGAAGCGCCAGGCCGGAGGATTGGGTCAGAAAGGAACCGCGAGTCTGCGCCTCTCCCTCAGTCGAGCGCTTTCCCGGCCGGCGCAGTAAAACGGTGCTCAGGCTTCGGCGGCAGTGGACGGAACGCGCCGGAATGCTTAACCGTAAGAGTGCCAGCAATGCCATGGAGTGCGCGCATCACCATTGCCTGCAGCCCAGCCGGATCGCCCACCGCACGAAGATTGATGACGATTTCATGGCGACTCTCCGGAGAAGCGATGAGGTCACCTTCCGTGAAAGGGTCTTCGCCGGTGACGCAAATGCTCGCCTTCACGTGACTCAGTGAGGTCTGGTCAAAGACCTTCAAATGGGCGATTTCGATGCCTGCTTCGGTCAACCGAAGGTCGAGTTCATCGAGCAGCGGTCCAACTAGGCTGGCGGGGCTCTTCGGCTCCTCGAGTTCAACCTGAGCACGGACATTGAGCCATCCGAGGGCCGCCTCCGCCTGGGCATAGCGGCGATAATCGATGTTGAGCACACGCGCACCCGCAACGCCGCTGGGGTCGAGCACTGCGGTGAGCCATTCCTCCACGCCCGATCCCGTGACGGCGCTCATAAAAAAATCCACGCGCACGGGCATTCGCGATGGAACTGTAGTGCGATCGATCTTTGTGACACACAGCAGGTCGGCTTCTTCTACCTGGTTCTTGTAAAGAAAACTGATGTCCTCATTGGCCTGGCGTCTATAGACCTGCTCACCGAGCTCGGGATCGACAAGCACCGTGAACGGTGCGAGCCGGTACTGGTCACGGTGGTAGGCTTTGAGCGGCTGAAGGATGGTGGCGGAAATGTCGACGCAACTGCCCACCGGTTCTGCGAAGATAATATCCGGGCCGTAGGCGATCAACTGGTCTGCCGCCTCAACCAAATCAGAAAAGCGGCAGCAGAAGCACCCGCCGGCAACCTCCCTCGTGGCGAAATCGCGACTAATGGAGAGCATCGTATCCACCAGACCGACGTCCTGGTCATTCGTGATCACCGCGACTCGCAAGCCGCGCTTGCGAAGCAGAGTAGCAGCCCGCAGGATCAGCGTAGTCTTGCCAGCGCCCAAAAAACCGCCAATCAGCACAAACGTGGGAAGATTCATCTAGACCACGAGAGCGAGTCGATCACCCTCGACCAGTTCGACTTCCTGATCGAAAGTTACAGACAAGCGATTGCCCGTTCGGTTCAACTTGTGGGGAAGTGCGTTCTTTCCGAGTTTCGCCGAAGACTCTCCGCTATGTGGACCGCTTCTCGCCAACTCCACGGAATTACAGTACAGCTTGCCGTGAATCACGGAGACGGAAAATCGTAAGCTTCCGTTTTTGACGTATTGCGAAAATGTACCCCATCCGCTGGCCGTCGACCAAAATGAGCGGAAGTTCGCCTGGGAAACCTTCGGCTTCGCTGTGATCACTCTGGCGACGCCATCGTAGCGAAACCCACTAAGCGCGACAATACCAGACCAGGCTGCCATTGCGCGGGCATAATGCCGGCCGCACTCCGCTTCGTCCCATGGATTCCGGCGCTCCCCGTCATACCGCCGCCGGATATTCTCGATGCACTCGACCCCTTCTTTGACCATGCCGTAGGAAAGCATCAACACGGCAGCGGAGTATTCGAATCCGGTCATCACTTCGGCGAAATAAGGGAAAGGAACTCTCGGTCGTTTCGATGCACCGTAATCGCAGATTACAAGGGCGGCTTCGTCGTTCAGTGCAAAGGTACGCTGGACAGAATCGTGGTGATAAAGACTCCGCTTGTAGTTGTACTTATAGATGGATTGCAGAGTCTTGCGGATTTTTGCAGGGTCGACCAGGAGTCCCAAACCGGCGAAGTCGGCGACGTATTGTCCAACGAGCTGATCCACGAGGCAGCCCTCACCTAGTTGGAAGTCCGGATGCTCCGTGTCCTCGGCGCCACCCGTCGACCGCAACGGAGTGGCAATCTTGTCGCGCGCCACACCACGAATCTTCTGAACGTAGTACTCGCCATTGAAGAGATTCTCGTCGATCCACTTGCTTCCCTTGAGGTACAAACTCCGGCAGTTTGACGCGAATGCTGGTTCGCCCGTCGCGTGGGCCATCGCCTCACTCGCGCGCAGCGCTCCCAGATAGTAGATACCGCACATCGGGTTCGGACCGTAGAATTCGACGTCATAGGTATTGTGCTGGACACCGTCGGCAACGCCGTCGCGGTCGCTGTCCCAGCTCCCTTCAACCCAGGAGAATTCCATGGCTTGCCTGACCTGAGGCCAGATCTGCCGCAACCAGGCATCGTCGCCGGATAGCTGCCAGTCCAGGTAGGCCTTTATGATTTGGCCCATGGTTCCATCGATGGCGGTAGTTCCGCCCGTCTGTTTGCCTTCTGGCAGAGAGATGCGGATCGGCATGACACCGTCAAGTCGGCCGGCTAGTTCGAAAGCGGCCTCCCGCATCGATCGCGCCAGCGACGGAAAGAGGTACTGCGTAGCGCTTTCGTAATTCCAGACATGAGTGCACGTGCCATGGCAGCAACCGCGGTCGTCGTGAATGCCCTCGAAGCCGCGGAATCGCCCGTCTGCGGTGCGAAAACTGGTTGGCGTCGCCAAAGTAGAGAGATTAGCCATGGCCGCCTCTTTGACCGGGGCAGGCAACGTCGTTTCGCGGATTGCGGTTAGAAACTGCCGTGTTTTTTTCTCGAGCGAAGGCAAGCTGGCCGCTGCGTGCTCGGCCGCGTGCCATGCGTCACGAAAACGCCGGCAGTAATGGTTGCCGATTATGGTGTTCTCTTCACCACTGGGCGCCGACCAACCGCACCATGCTGGTGTGCGATTGGGGAAATGCCAAGCCAGCAGAAATGTGTACTCGGCCTCGGCTCCGGCTTCAATTTCGCGCTGCAGGCATATGGAACCAACGGCATTTCGCGTGGCAGCCTCAGGGCCGAGTTGGCCGTCATTTGAGAAATCGTCCCAGAACAACAGCGGACTTGCCCACCACTTGGCCCGCGGCCAACCGCGCATATGGGTGATCTTGCCCTCGCCACTCTTGAGCAGGCAAATCGCCATCGAACCCGCCATCGGGGAATCGTTGGCAGCATCCGGATTCGTCATGAACAGGCCGTCCAGGCCCGGTACGCTGCGGAACTCGTTGCTCGGCATAGTCACTCCGGGCCGGCTCGTGTTACCGGCAGCGGTGCGCGAATCCGCGCCGACGGGATTCTCGATTGAGAACGCGATCGATACCTTGGCTGGCAGCTTCGAAGGATTCCTCACCCGATAGCGCAGACAAGCGACGGGCAGCCCCGAATCCTCGGCGTCGAGCGGAATGAAGGGCGTGAATGCTTCGAGCATTACGTTCACCGGCAGTTCTCGATCGCGAAAATTCACCTTCGCCAGAGGATATTCTCCGGTAAAGGTTGCGTCCTCCAGCCGCTCCAGACCTGAGACTTGGGCGGGGCTCAGCCCGGACGCAGCTTCGTAGGGCGGCATCAACCGTGCCTCGAGGACTTTCACAACCGGTTTGGAGTTCCCCACCTGTGCCCAGATGCCGGGAAATGCATAGTGCAATGAATTTCCCTTGTCGGGACGATTGAAGATCTGCCAATCCCGCAACTGTCCCCGCCCGCCGATGCTGACGCTACCCGCCGCCACACCGCCAAGTGGGAATGCCAACATAGCGAGTTGCCGCCCGCTGAATGTTCTCACGTATTGGAACGGCTGGCGGGTAGCAGCCGCCGGCTTAGAGAGTCCCGCCTCTTGTGGCGCTCCGCCTGCGGGATCGGCAGCTCCGGCCAGGGCGACTGTTTTCAAGAACCCACGTCGGCCTGTCTGTGACGACTTTTTCATATCATTGATCCCCCAATCGGCGGGCTCTCTTGGATCCGCTCAGAACTGGAGCACCATTGGCGCCCCGGTGCACAGGTTCGCATGAACTGCGGGGCCGGCAAGGACAGCGTCACTCCGTGTGGAGCATCGGCGAGGCCGCATCGCTTATCTTATCCCGGAAGAATGGGACTCGTCTGCGGGCGCTCCGGCCCCTTCAAGGAGAGTTATCTGGCGCCGGCTTTCCTTTCAGCCGCTGCTGACGACCGAACTCACGCTCGCGGAGAGACTTCGCTACGCGGCGGGCCGCTGCGGCATCGGCCGAGCGCCCCATGCGTTGGAGCGCAGCCGCGAGTTGGTGATGGATGTCGCCTTTCTCATCGATCGACCGCGCTCTTTCGAGATACGCTGCCGCTTCCTGGTTGCGGCCCAGGTGAAAGTACGCTCGGCCGAGATCCGCGCAGGCGGATAATGAATCCGGGTCGCTCGCGAGAAACGCTTTCAGCAGCGGGATAGCCTCTCTATCACGGTGCTGCCGGACTCGGATATTGCCCAGTTCGAATAGGGCCTGCGGTGTACCGGGCTGGAGATCGAGCACCTGATGCAAGTACCGTTCGGCATCTTCGAACTGTCCGCACTCCCAGTAGACCGTAGCTAAGCCGAGCTTTGGTCCCGGGCTTTGCGGGACGGCACGCTCCGCTGCCTGATAGTTGGCAATGGCCTCTGGAAACTTGCGCTGCTGTCGGTCCAGGTCGGCCAGGAACAACCGGCTTTGCCACGCTTGGGGAGCGATTTCGACCAGTTTTAGAAACGCTTCCCTGGAGCGGCTCGCCAGACGTCGTGCCTCGTCGTATGCGCGAAGAGCTTCAGACGAAGAATCCTGAACTTTGAATGCAGCGGCCTCGCGGATCGCCTCTTCGGCCAGGCGGATCTCTCCCCGATCCAACAGAAACTCGGTCAGAAGTTTCTTTTCGAGGGACCTTCCGCCAGGCGTCCGGGACAACCGGCGCGACGCCGATTCCGCCATCCTCTCGTAACACAGGCCGAGGCCGTACCAGGCTTCCGCGTTGCGTGTCGAGGCGCTGGTCTGCTCCTCATACACGTCCGCTGCCTGCTGTAGATGGTTCAAGGCGACGTATGCCGCCGCGAGTCCCAACGCCGCCTCGGCATTTTGGGGCGAAAGCTTGCGCGCGGCGAGCAGATGTGGGATCGCTGCCTGCGGCTGATTGAGGCGGACCAGGTCGAGTCCGAGCACGAGGCGAACCGGGAACAGGTCCGGGTTGGTTCTGACGACGAGTGCCATGGTGTCAACGGCTTCGCGATGCAGGCCGGCCTGGTGGTACATCAGGCCGAGATTGCTCATCGCTTCGGGCGCACCCGGCCTGAGCTTTAGAGCCGCTTGGAACTTCCGAATGGCCGAGGGATAATCGCCGCGGGCACTGGAAGAGGCGGCTTCCTGGAACAGGGCATCGTAGGACTGTGCGCGCGCGGTCTGGCGGAATGCTGCAATGACGAGAAAGGCTACTGCGAAGCGCATCATTCACCAGTCTTCGCGTGCGGCGAACTGGATTGATAGGGCAGTATGGCTTTCGTAACCACCGCTGTTGACGCCGGTCGAAGCATGTGAAATCCCTCCTCGGGCTACGCAATTGGTTCAGTACAAATTCCGACGTACGTCCGGACCCGAGGCTTGCAGCTATTGTTTATTTCCTCCCCTGGAGGCGGCGCGCAGTCGTTTGAACTCGTCGAGCGCGGCCGCTGCCTCCGGCTCCTTCCCTTCCATTTTGAACGCGCGGTGCAGCAGGTAATGGTAGGTCCCATCGGGGTCTCGGGGCAGCGCTGGTTTGAGTTCGCTGATAGCGGGTTCAGGTTTGTCTTCCGAAAGGTAGATTTTGGCCATCGCGACTCGCGTCTGCGTTAGCTCTGGATTCCCCTCAAGGGCCTTGCGGGCGAACGGCTTGGCGCGATCGAACTCCCCTTTGTGAACGAGGATGTCGGCCATAATGGCGTTCGCCTCCGAGTCGGCGGGCAATTTCCGCAGGACCTGCTCGAGCGGGGGCACTGCGTTGTCGATCTCGCCGGCTTTCCAGTAAGTGGTGGCGAGCCCAAGTCCGGCAGCCGGGTTGCCGGGCTCCAGCCTCAGGCATGCCTGGTATTCGCCGAGCGCGTCTACGAATCTGCCGGAATCGCGATACGATTCGGCGAGAATGAGCCTTGAGCGGGCGGATTGCGGCGCGAGTTCCACGGCCCTGGTCAGTGCGCCCAAAGCCGATTCCAGGTGGCGTTTGGCTTGCACCGGCGTGGTGCCGGGTGCAGATTTCTTGAGAAGCGCGTCGGCGAGGCTCCGGTAAGTGATGCCAAGCCCAAACAATGCCTCGGAATTATTTGGATCGAGTTTCGATACCTGTCGGTACGCGTCATTGCTCCGCACGTAATCACGGAGTTTGAGGTAGCACTGCCCGAGCGCAAGCAAGGGACCCACCCCGCGCGGATCCTGGAGATGCGCGCGTTCCAGGTATGTCACCGCCTCCTTCGGTCGCGACAAGTCCGAGAGCGCGAGGCCCGCAATGAGGTTCGCTCCCGCTAGATCCGGCTTGCTCTTCAGTGCAAGCCGGGCCTGCTCGATCGCCTCGCTGTAGTGCCCAACGAGTTGCAGCATGGCGGCGAAGTTGCTGCGAAGCTCCGGACTGTCCTCGCCCGAAGCGAGGAGTTGCTGGTAAAGTTTGGACGCCTCTTCGAAGTTGCCGGAGGACTGGGCCACCCGGATCCTATAGTGCAGATCTTCACCATGAACAGCGAAGCCACTAAAGACGATCAGCAGGACGAAGCAGCTTTGGAAGAGGCGCCGCATGTATCGATATTCAGTAGGATGACAGGAGCCGGCTCGGCATCAGCCAGCCAGTCAGCGTCTACTACCCTCTCGCGCTACCAATCGTATCGCGCCCCGAGTTGAATGGAGCGTCCCGGCAGGGAGCCTGTGATGACCCCGAAGCTCGGATTTCCGAACGTTGTGTTAGGCGCATAGAAATTCGGCCGGTTCAGGAGATTATAGAATTCACCACGAATCTGCAGGCGGCTCCGTTCTGCGCCAATGGGGAAGTTCTTTTGTAGGGTGCCATCCCAGTTGATGATCCCTGGCGCGCGAAGGTTCGGCATAGTACGCGGCGCGTTCCCAAAAGTGAATGCTGGCGGCTGCGCGAATGCAGCAGTGTTGAACCACTTGTCGATGGTAGGGCTCGAGATATGCGGGTCGCCTACGATATTCGGCCGCTGGTTCCCGCCGAATGAATTGGTGTTGTTGGTTGTCGTGGTCATGGCCAGGGGGAAGCCGTCCTTCGCCGTGAATACGCCCGAAACCTGCCATCCCCCGATCACGCCGTCCAAGAGTCTGTTGTCCGGCTGAACCTTTTTGCCCTTGCCCACCGGTAGTTCGTAAATGTAACTGGCGACAAAACTCTTCGGAATGTCGTTCGACATAAGCGATTTCTCGAGTGATGTGTCATACCAGTTGCGAACGAGTTGGGCTCCGCCGGCGGCCCATCCTTCATTCCCTTCTGGCGTGGCGAGGTACTTCGATGCCGTGAACGTCACCAGGAACTGGAGCCCGTTGGAGAACCGGCGTTGCAGGCTGAGATTCATGGCGTGATAAGTGCTCATGCCCGAAGGCGGCTGTACAGCGCTGACGCTTGTGAACTGCGGGTATGGGCGCAAGAGCTGGCCATAGGGAATCGTCGGACCCGATAGCGAACCCACGGCGATAACGCCGTTGAAAGGATTGGCGACGGGATCCAGCAGCTTGTTTCCGAGTGACAGGTACTTCGGGTCGAGTTGGTTCATTTCGAACCCGGCGTACGGCAGCTTGACCCCATGATTCCCGACGTAGGCAGCCTCGATGACCGTGTTTTGCGGCAGTTCGTACTGAACACTATAGGTCCACTGCTCGACGTACGGCGTGGGACGGCCGCGCTGAACGGCGTTAGTGTTTAATCCGACATTGGTGAGCGCTCCCGCCGTTTTTCCGGGAGGCAGCAACAGCCCGTTGGGGAATGGATCTTTCAACAGATTGGCAGGCGTGACGCCATCCACCGAGCCGACATACGGAGTGGTCTGGGTAAACCCGTTGAGCGAGAGACCTTCGTAGTCTCCAAACTCGATCGCCGGGGTATAGAACAGTCCGAAGCCGGCTCGCATCACGAGCTTACTGCTCATCGAATAGCTAATACCTACTCGCGGAGCGAAGTTGGTGTGTTGCGCGTCGTAGACGCCTCGCGGGTTGCCACCCCCGGTGTACTGGAGCGCTCCATTGAGGTTCAACCCGACTTTATCGCTGATGGGGTTTTTGTCGGTAGTCCAATAGGACAGGCGGTCGAACCGATCAGTGGGAGCGGTCTGCTCGTCCCAGCGCAAACCCAGATTGATGGTCAGGTTCCGTCGCATTTTCCACTCGTCGTTGAAGTACGCGCCGATCAAGCTCTTCTGATAGGCGGCATCTGCGTTCAGGGTGATGCCTCCGGAGTTGCTGGTGCCCAGCAGGTAAGAAGCGAAACCGAATCCAGTATCCGGGTTGGCGGCGGTGGGATTAGGACCTTGGGTAAAGCTCGGTCCGAAGGTCGCGCTGAACTGTGACGAGTTCGCCGTCGTGAGTCGAAGATCGACGGCCATGAAGCCCATGCTCAGGGAGTGCGACCCCATCACCTTGCTCACGTCCACGGAGAAGGTGTGCGCTTCTCGAGGAGTGGCGTTCAGACCGCCCGAGCCGAGGCTGGCCACGCCGGCGATGTTGATGCTGGGAAACGCTCCCGGGCCACCGAAACTGTCCAGGGCAGTGGGTAGTCCGAGCGTCGAGGGACTGAACGGCACGCCCTGCGGCTTGCGTCCCTCCGCCCAACGGTTGAAGCCAAAGTTGGCGTTTAGCACAAGAGTCGGTGAGATCGCGGCCGAATAGCCCAGAGCGCCGTCAAAGCGGTTGTCGGGGGCGAGAGTACCCTCACCGCCCGGGTCGTCGTGGCCGAAGAATTCGCCCGACAGTTGCTTGAACTGCCTCTTCTGCGACCAGCGGCCAAACAGGCGGTTGCTGTCGTTGACGTTGTGATCCACGCGGATGGTATACGCATCGCTATTGGTGGGAAGAGGCGCCGCTCCGACGAAGTTGTTGGCGCCGGTGATTGGGTCGCCCGCCCGGTTCGACGCCGGGTAGTAGGCCAGCGCCTTCAGCGCGACCGGGTCGAGCAAATTGTTTGGAATCTTGGCTCCTGGGAACGGATCGCGGACGAAGGCACCGTTTACCTGGCGAGTGCTGAACGGATTGTAAATCTGCACGGGAGTCCCGTCCGGGTTGCGAGTCTGAGAAAAATCGCCCTGGCGTTGCAGGTCCGTCGGGACTGTGGTGATCAGCGTGGTGGGCGTCTGCTGCCGTAAGCCTTCGTAGCTGCCGAAGATAAACGTCTTGTCCCTCTGCCGGTACAGACCTGGGATATACAGAGGCCCTCCTGCCGTGCCGCCGAATTGGTTGCGCTTGAAATCGGTCCTGTCCAGGCCATTTTTATTATTGAAGAAGTTGTTGGCATCGAAGATGGAGTTCCGCGCGAACTCAAAGGCGGACCCGTGGAAGCTTCGAGTGCCGCCCTTTGTGATGGCGTTAACCACGTTCCCCATACTCCAGCCATACTGCGGGGAAAACGTGTGAGTCTGGATGCGGAATTCCTGCAACTCGTCCACCGATGGGACATAAATGATTCCCGCCCAGTCGCCTGCCGCGTCCCAGTGTCCGTCCAGCAGGAAGGCGGTCGTGCCAAAGCGTCCCCCGCCAAAGTTGAAGAACGCGATATCCTGATCGGCGTTTCCCTGGGATCCGGATGGGTTCAGCCCTTGCGTTTGGGTACTGTTGTTGACGCTCGAGTCCAGGTTCACGAGGCCAAAAACGTTCCTCCAGTTTAGGGGCAATTCCATGACCTGCTTGCTGGTCACGTCGGAGCCCAGGTTCGCTGAACCGGTTTGCAGCAGTGGAGCCGCGGCTTCGACTTCAACCGACTGGGTGACGGAGCCAATCTGAAGGCGGAGGTCGAGGCTGGTCGTCTGTCCGACCGTCAGAGCGACGCCGGACAGGACGGCGGCGCTGAACCCTTCTTTCTCCACTTTGATATCGTAAGTCCCCGGAGGAATCAGTGCGAACGCGTAATTGCCTGTATCGCTCGTGGTGATCGAACGTGTAAACCCGGTTTGAGAGTTAGAAAGCGTTACTTTCGCGCCGGGAACGACGGACTCATTCTGGTCGAGAACCGTTCCGCTCAGTCGCGCGCTGACCGCTTCCTGCGCCCAAAGCGCCGTCGAAAATAAGAAAGCCCACGTTGCAAGTGGTTTCAACACGTCCCCCCCTTTTTAAGAGAACGTTCATACTGGGCACTAGACAATTTCGGTCGCCGTTTTTACGGGAGCCGATTTGAAATCTTATCGGGCTTTGTCAAAATTGGAAAAAAGCACCCGTTCACTCGCATAAACAACTCGTTCAAGAGTCGTTATACTGAACAGTTGCCGGAGTTCGGTAGGGTGCCGGAGTAAGGCACTGTGAGGCATGCGCTCCTTCGAAATCAGGCAGTGGAGACAGAAGCCGCCGCAGTGGCTGGCCAACGTGTCGCCGCGCATTTCGAGAATCTACGCGCCTCCCTGTGCGCCTACGCCTTAACCGTGGTTTATCGGCCCGAGATCGCTGAGGACCTGACGCAAGAATCCTTCCTTCGCCTCTACACCCATCTGGCGGACGGTAACGAAGTGGACAACCCGAAGGCGTGGGTGTTTCGCGTCTGCCACAACCTCGCGATCAATCACGTGAGGAAGAATCCGCGCGATCGCGCCCGCGCCATCGGCATCGCTGGGGCTTCATCCGACGGATTCTGGAACAGTCTGGTGGACGTCGGGCCGGACCCGGAGTTGCGCCTTCTGGAAACGGAGCGAAATCAGCGCCTGGAGGAGAGCCTGGGCCGGCTCACGGAACGTCAAAGGCAATGTTTGTATCTACGGGCTGAGGGATTTCGGTACCGCGAAATCGCGAAGCAGTTGGACATCACGATTTCGACCGTAGTGGACACCTTGACAAGGGCAGTGGAGAGATTGCGGAAGTCCAACCATCGATAAGTGTAACCAACGTTTCCGAGACAGCGTTCTGCCGCGGGCCACAAGAAGAAGAAACGAGGACCAGCCGAGCATGCCGCCCGCATTGGCTTCAGATTACACGGCAGGTCAATATTTTTCTGGCCGGTTGTGACGGCGCATCGTTTCTGTTGCTGATCGAATTCTGTTGCTGATCGAAAATGTACAATGAACTGTTTAGAATTTCTCGATCGAGGGATCAGTGAATCAACCAACGAGACGACATTTCTTCTATTCCGCGGGGACCGCACTGACAGCTGCACAGGCTACTCGCGTCATGGGAGCCAATGACCGGATCCAGGTGGGTGTGATCGGCTTGGGAAGGCGGGGAGGCGATCACCTCAAGACCTACCTCGCGCTCGCCTCCGAAAGCAATATCGCGGCTTTGTGCGACGTAAATCAAGCGGCGCTCGAGAGGGCGCAGGCCACCGTCGAACGGGCTACCCAGCGAAAGCCGAAAGGCTACGCGGACATGAAGGACGTCTTCGCCGACAAGAATGTGGATGCCGTTTCCATTCCGCTTCCGAACCACTGGCATGCCCTCGCCACCATCTGGGCGTGCCAGGCAGGAAAAGACGTGTATGTGGAGAAGCCCGCCTGTCACAACATTTTCGAAGGAATCAAGATGATTGAGGCCGCCCGAAAGTATCATCGGATGGTCCAGATTGGCTCCCAGGGGCGAAGTTCGGCAAACCGGCAGAAAGCCATGCAGCTTCTGCACGACGGAATCATCGGCAAGGTATACATGGCCAGGGGTCTGTGCTTCAACCGACGCCGCTCGATCGGACATGTAGCTGACTCGCCGATCCCTCCTGGCTTGGATTGGGATAAATTTCTGGGGCCTGCGCCGATGCGGCCCTACAATGAATTGCGTTTTGCTTACAACTGGCACTGGTTTTGGGATACGGGCAACGGAGACATCGGGAACCAGGGCCCGCATCAATTGGATATCGCCCACTGGGGCCTGGGCAAGCCTGGACTGCCTCGCTCAGTGGTTTCGACCGGGGGCAAGTACGTCTACGTGGATGACCAGGAGACGCCCAACACGCAAAGCGCTACGTTCGATTACGGCGACGCGGAAATCACCTTCGAAGTTCGGGGCATCCTGACCGGTAGTGAAGGCGGCATCTCCAACAGCACCGCCACCAACTCGATCGGCGACCTTTTCTTTGGGGGCGATGGCTGGATGGCAGTGGGACCTTCCAGCTTTCAGGTCTATAAAGGTGAGAAGGGCGAGAAGATCGTGGACGAGAAATCGGAAGGCAACCAGGAAGCGAATCATAATGTGCCCCATTTCCACAACTTCCTGACTGCTGTCCGTAGCCGGAATTCGAAAGATTTGAATGCCGACGTGGAGATCGGAGTCCTGGCGGCCGACCTTGCGCACCTCGCTAATATCAGTTACCGCCTTGGAAAAAAGTTGAATTTCGATCCGAAGGCCCTCAGGTTTCCAGATGATCCCCAAGCCAACGCAATGCTCACGCGCCAGTATCGCGCGCCATATGTCGTGCCTGCGAATGTCTAGCTGGACCGTGCACTTCCGGCACGCGGGTTGCTTTATTTCGTGAGCAGCGGCAGGAGATCCGGAATGTCGAAGTCGGAGAGAACACCGGGTACAATGCGGCTGGCCAGACCGATGTGGGTGTCGGCTCGCACGGAATCCATGTACGATGGAACTGATCCTGGACGCAGCGACACATGCAGACGCGGTTCGATCACGCCTGCAAATAGGGCAATCAGGGCTGCAGTCTCATCCGTCGCTTTCATCGAAATCTGTAAGGGATCCACATCTGACCGGGATGCCAGGTAGTCAAATGCCCGGAGGGCGTCGTAGGTCTGCATTCCTGGGATATTTTTCCCGACCAGGAGAGCGCGCATGGCCGTTTGCCATTCGCCGCTGTAGCTTTCCTTTGTTATCGCGGCGCGGCTCTCGCCCCATCCGCGCAAGTCGGGAACCAACACAATCGCCCCTTCACGGACTATCGCTTCCGCTTCGCCGCCGGCGGTTCCAGCGCTTTCTTTGCCGCGTTCGGCGAGAAGAAGAGTCGCAGGGGCGCGGCCCGAGATTGTCTCGGGGACGAATAACAAGGCGGGGACTGTGATTCCGGGTTCCGTGTCGAATACGATCTTGTCGATCCGGTATCCGGAACGACGGACAGAACCGGCACTGGAGGCGGTAGGCGCACCTCGGAGTGGGGGGAAATGAAGACGATTGGCGACGAGCCTGCGAAGCTCAGACGGACTGGCCGTTAGCGCTTTGCGCCCGGCGAACATCTGGCCGGCAATCGCCTGGTTCATGGAACGGATCGTCTCGCCGCCCAACGAAGTCTGAACCTGCCCCGTTCGAGTGCAGTTTAGGTCGGCGGGCGGGATGGTCGCAAACTCCGGTTCGGAACCGTCCACCTTGCGATTGTGCAACCAGCGTTCCAGCCAAACGGCGGTCGCCTCGCGCCGTGGCTTGGACCATCCGTGGGTGTCATCAAACTCGAAGAAGCTAATGCGGTCTTCGGCTCCGATCAGGTTGAATTGGCGGCTTGCCTCGGCGAAGGTAGTCCGTGCACCTTCGATGGGAAAGAAATCGCGACTGGCGGTCAACATCCGCATTGGCCGCGGTGCGAACGAGATCAGGAAGTCGGAAAAGTCGAGTCCGTCGCGGATGAAGCCGGTGAAGTCCTGCTCCGCATCTTGTGGACCGGGCGCAAACCAGAGCTTCTTCCAGGAAGTGATGTAGCAGGAAGGCGCCGCGACTGCCAGCCGGGCGTCCAGGGCTGCGAGATAGGCTGATTGTGTCCCACCGCCGGAGTTGCCGATCACGGCCAACCGTTTCGCATCCACATCGGAACGCTCGAGCAGATAGTCGATTCCGCGAATCCCGTCCCAAATCTCCCAACGCGCCACATTCGTTCCCGTGAGGAAGCACTGCGCCCCAGACATGTCGTGTTCGCGAACCCCGACCCCGACGCGAGAACTGCCGAGGGCTGGATCCAGGTACTCCAGCCGCTCACCCTGACTCGGAGGATCGATGGCCAGCACCAGGAAGCCACGCTTGACGAGTGCGATCCACATCCGTTGATAGGTCTCGAAGGCCTTTCCTTCGGCGCTGTGGCCCGCGGTACCCAGCACAGCCGCAAACGGGCGGGTTCCGGCCGCAGGGACGTAAACGTTCGCGGTGACGTAGAAGTGCGGTTGGCTCTCGTAGATCAGTTTCTCCACGTAATAGCCGTCTCTCTGCAAGCGCCCGCGGATCTGGGCGTTCAGGGGCGTTCGCGCCGGAAACCCGCCAATCTCTTTCAGCAACGTGGTGCGAACGTACTCCTGCCGGGCATGGATATCTCGAGCGTTCTGAAGAGAGGAGACCTTCCCATCCCGCTCCTTCCACATGCGCTCCGCGATTACGGTCAAGTACCGATCTGTAATTCCGGCCAATTCCGGCCGGACGGCCAGCGAGTCATCGGCAGCCAGCAATGCCGATCCAGTGAGCAGGCAGAGTATAAGTGTTCGCATTCAAGAAACCATTCTTAGCGCGCCAAACGACGTATAGGGCAGGAGTACACTGATAGGAGCATTGGCAAGACAGCCTTTCTGGAGTATCAATGGCCACCATTCTCGCTCCGAATCAAACACTTGTTCAAGCTGTCCAAGCGGCTCCCGAACGGGCGCACCCGCGAGCGGCTCAGCGTCTCGAGTCCCTGGATGTGTTTCGCGGACTAACGATGCTCCTGCTTATATCGCACGGCTTCGGAATTCACGAAGCGCTGAAGGACAACCCATCATGGGGCTGGCTTCGATATCAATTCGATCACGCAGCTTGGAGCGGTTGCACCCTTTGGGATCTGATTCAGCCGGCGTTCACCTTCGTTGTAGGAGTGTCGATGGCCTTGTCCTTGCAGCGGCGCACGTCTCAGGGCTCGACAAAAATGGCCATTATGGGCCACGTCCTATGGAGGGCATTGATGCTTATTGTCCTTTCAAATATCCTGTCGAATTGGAACGGACGAGGACCCCTGAAACTGCAGTTCATCAACGTGCTTTGCCAAATCGCATTCTCATACGTAATATGCTTTTTCATCTGGAATCTTCGCTTTCCCATGCAGGTTGCGGCGGCACTGGCCATTTTGCTTTTGCACCACGGATTGTTTTTCGCGTTTCCAGGCCCGCGTGGCGCATTCGATCCGGACGGCAATATCGGTGCGGTTATCGACAAAGCGGTTCTCGGGTATAACTACTCGGGGTATTATACGACCATCAACTTTCTCGGAAACGCGATCACCGTGCTGTTTGGCATGTGGACTGGCATGATGCTGCAGCAAGAGAAAACGCATCGACAGCGTTTGACGATTCTCGCCGGTTGCGCAGCGGGAGCATTTGCGTTGGGTCTGTTGCTGCAACCCTTGGTCCCCATGGTGAAACGCCTGTGGCTCGGCTCGTTCACGTTTTTCAGCGGGGGTTGGGTTCTGCTCGGACTTCTAGCTTTTTACTGGGTTGTAGAAATGAAGGGCTCGAAGCGTTGGGCGTTTCCTGCCGTGGTGATCGGCACAAACTGCATCTTCATCTACTCATTTTCACAAGTGCTGCGAGGCTGGCTGGCGAATGGTGTGGGCAATTTCACTCAGAATTTCGAGTTCCTCGGCAACTACGGGGCGATCCCGCAGAACCTGGTAGTGCTCGCCCTCATGTTCTACCTGTGCTACTGGCTGTACCGGCGAAAAATATTCTTCCGGATATAACGTGGGGCGACGTGTTCCTACAATCTTTCCAGGCGGGTCTGAGCGTCGCCAAACTGCTCCAGCTTTATCCCAAAACGATCCATCAGCGATAGGTACAAGCTGCACATCTTGCGCTTGTCTTCGCTCTCATTCAGGTAACTCAGCGTACGTCCGGTTTCGAGCGTCCCGCCCAGTCCGCCCGCGAGCACCAGCGGTAATCGAAAATTGTCGTGCTTGCGGCCGATCCACAGATTGGAAAGGAACATCAGACACGTATTGTCGAGCACCGTGCCGTCGCCTTCTTTCATGCTGTCCAGTTTGGAAGCAAGGTAAGCATACTGGCTCACATGAAAACGGGCGATGCGTTCATATCCCTCTGAATTATTATTGTGAGATGCGGCATGATGCCCTTCCTTGACATCCAGGAAGGGATAATACATCGCCGATAGATCGCGAGAAATAATCAGTGACGCGACGCGGGTCTTGTTGGTCTGAAACGCGATCGCGATGATGTCGCACATCAGACGGGCGTGATCGCGCAGATCCTCCGGCAAACCATTGGCCGGCCGATCCATGGCGGCGACAGGCGTGTTTTTCGCTTTGCCGGCGTCCTCCGCATCCGTCTTGCTTTTGCGCATTCCCTCTACGCGCTTTTCCACTTCACGCACGCTGGTGAGATATTCATCCAGCTTGCCCTTGTCGCTCGAGCTGATCTTCCGGCTGAGGTCCTGCGCGCGGTCTTTCACACGATCGAGAATGCTGATATTCAGCAGGCTGCCGCGGTTGTCAAACAGGTTGTCCCAGGCAAGCGAAGGATAAACTTCGACCGGCACGGGCGAGTCCGGACTCTGCCACGAGATGTGCGAACTGTACGCCATCGAGAAGTTCGTCTCGTGGTAACCGGTCATGGGCTGCTCGCAGGCCAGAACGATACTGGATTGCGGCGTGTCTTCGCCCACGCGGCTGGCAATCATCTGATCCACGCTGATGCCCGAGTGGATGATGGCGCCTTTTGAAATGTGCGCGCCCGACAACAGACTTCCGGTCTGCCCGGGATGAATTCCCTGACCGGTGAGCGCCTTCACGAAAAGGCCGTCGATGTACGTTGATCTTCTGCTTCAACGGTTCCAATGGCGCCAGCGTCTTGCTGAGTTTCATCGCGGCGCCCTGGCCTTCGGCGCTCCAATGATCTTCGTTGACGCCATTGCCCAGGAACACAACGCCGAAACGTTTCGGGAACGCGAGATGGCGCTGCCGTGTTGGCCAATGCGTTCAGCGATTCAAGCCATGGCAAGGCCATAGTACATCCGGCGCCGCGAAGCACGGTCCGGCGCGAAACGGCACGAGCGGCTTCTTGGTCAATCGGGACATTATCAGTTAGCCTTCCTGGATTGTAGCTGAGCCTGTGACGCTTCAGGCGCATCTGGGATTCGTCTGTTCAGAAACTGAGGGCTGGTGACGATGGTCATCACCAGCGAATGAAAGCGATACTCTTTCGCTGCGAGTTGCGTTTCCATGCGTTCAATCAGGGATTCGTCGGAGAGTTGGAGAGACCTGTTCAATGCGAAGGCGAGCAGCTTACGGCTGAGGTTACCCACGAATTCCTGCTGGCGTTGTTCGCGGATGAACGCCTGCAAGCCCTGGCAGTCCAGCGCCCTGCATGCCGCCAGGATAGGTCACCATGGTCTCGACTGGCCGCCCCGCAAGGTCTTTCGTCCTGGCATCTCCCACTGGTCCATAGCCTTCAAAAGCGAGGCCGAACGAATCGAAGCGCGCATGACAGGCGGCGCAAACGGGGTTTTCCCGATGTTTGGCCAGCATCTCGCGGACCGGCAGCTCCGATTTCGACTCATCGTTCGGCAATTCGGGGACGACCGGAGGAGGTGGCGGAATTCTCACTCCGAGCACCCGCGTCACCACCCAATTACCCCGCTTGACCGGGCTGGTTCTCAGTCCGGGGGAGTTTTGGGTCAGAAACACCGCCATCGGCAACAGACCGCCACGTCCGTAACGGACGGCATCGTCCACGCGAACCCAATTGTTTACGTCACCTGTCACTCCGGGTATGCCGTAGTGTTGGGCCAAGGGCGGATTCACAAACGTATAATTGCCATACAGGAGGTCCAGGACGGAGCGATTATTGACAATCATGTCTTCCATGAACCGGATCGGTTCCTCAAACATCGCCTGCGCGCAAATCGTCATTGAAACCTGGGAAACGCTCGCGATCTACCGAATTGTTCGTCTCGAACTGGCGGAAACTGAGCCAATTCCCGGTGAATTCGGTCGCCATTCCGCGCACGCGAGGGTCTTTCAGCATGCGCCGGGTTTGCGCCAGCAGAACATCTCGATTTTGCAGATCGCCCGCGGCCGCGTGCCGCAACAATTCACTATCGGGCATGCTGGACCAGAGGAAGTAGCTCAACCTGCTCGCCAGGGCGTAGCCGGATAATGGTTGGCTGCCTGCCGGCGAGCTTTTCAACGCCGCTGGACGGAAAACTGAATTCGAAGGACGCACGCCGGCGTCGGAAAGGTCCAGCCGGTAGAGGAAATCAGGCGACATGAGCACACTGACCAGCGAATCGCGGATGGCCTCTTCATGCGACAGTTGACTCTTGGTCCGAAGCGCTTGGTAGTACGCAAGAATATCAGCGCGCTCGGCTTTAGTAAGTGGCCGCCGGTAGGCGCGCTCGGCAAAGTGGAGGAGAGCGTCCAGATGCTTCGGCTCCGCTTCGGCCCGCTCCTTTTCCAGATACCGTAGAGTCGTGTTGATGCGATCGAAGTGGTCGCGGATTGCCTCGGGAGCAATGGGGTCGTTCTTTGGGTCGGCTGCAGCTTTTGCCAGATAGGCGTCGCGCAGCGCCAGGATCACCGGCGTATCGGTGATCTGGTGGTCCGCCGGGCGCGGCGTGCCGGATTCAGCGCCCTTACCTGCCACCTCCCCGCTCTGATTGAAGAAATACTGAGTCCAGGTTCGAGCCGTGAAATTGGCGATGAAGTCGAATTCGTCCCACAAGCGGTCGAGTTCTCTCTGGCCTTTCTTGTCCAGGATCAACTCCATCAGCGGAGTGTCGTCGCGGAAGAAGCCCACCACACTGTGATAGCCCGCGCTGAGGAGCCGGCCTTTGTCAGCGGAATCGTCGGGGAAATAGCGGCCGCGCTCGGTGACATAGAAGGTGTCCGGGAAAACGGAAGCGAAACGCGCGAACGCAGCTTCATAACGGCTGCGCTGGGCGGCTGGAACTATCAGATCGGCGTCGCCCGCCCGAGCCTTCGCGGAAAGGGCCGCCCAGCGGGGAGCTGCTTCCTGGTGAAGCCCGGCATACTTGGGAATCTCGGGAACCACGGCAGGCGGGTCGGTATCGTTACGCAGATCGTTAGGATCACTGTTACGGCGATGCGAGGCGAAGTCCCGCAGCTTCCAGTTCAGTAGAGGCTGCGAGGCCGGCGGCAAGCCCTTCACCTCCGGTGCTGCAAACTGCATCGCCGTGTGGGCGCGGATCCTCTTCACGAAATCACTCATTTCAACGCACTTCGCCCGCACAGCGTCCGGCTGGTTTGCGGCCGGAGCGGGTAAAGCCAGCCACATCTTTTGAAGCTTAGCCACCGGACCAACAGCATCTCTATCGTGCAGAATCTGCCAGACCAGGGGCAGATACTTAGGACTCAGCTTCGAATCGGCTGCGAGTGACGCAAGCGTCGCGCGTCGTTTTCCGAGGGCGTTTCGATACCGGAAGCGCCAGGCAGCCTGAAAGTAATCCGCATAGTTGGTGGGCTGCCGGGAGTAGAAGTTGATGATGCGCTGGATGGCATACTTCTCGCGATCCGTCTCCACCAGCATCGGATGCGCCGCGAAGTCGATAGCATCGGGCTTCAGAACCATGTGATCGGCCACCTCTCGCGCGGCCTGCAAATACTTATTCAGCAGCGCGGGCGACATGGTTAACGATTCGCCAGAATTATCGAAGCCTTCAGGATTGGCCGGATCCACAGGAAAGCGGCGCGTGATCTGCATATCCTGGCCGGTGAGATCGCGGATCGTATAGTTATACTCGGCGTTGCTGAGCCGCCGCGCTAACACCGGGCCCGGATCGCCCGCGAACTTTTTGACCTGTTCCGCGCGGACTGCCTGGATCCAGGCGGTCACCTGCTCGCTCACTTCCTCGGGTGGAGTCGGTAGCGGCTTGGGCGGCATGTCCTTCGCCCTCAGTCTTTCCATCACAAGCGACCAGTGGGGGAAATCCGCAGTCACCATGTCCATTGACGTGTAGGACTTGAGGTCAAATTGCGCGGCTGGCGTCTGGCCACTGTGGCAGCCCGCGCAGTATTTCATGACGAAGGGCCGCACCGTGTGCTCAAACTGTTGTTCCAGCACAGGATTTGACGCGCCGGCCGCAGGTAGGGCGGCAACAGCAAGCATGGCGGAAACGGTCCAAAACTGCATCAGATCCCATTATTTCATCGCTGAGGCCGGGGGTGTTGGGCGGGCGCGTGGCGACGTAGGCAACTTCACGCCCCACTTCATTGGGCACCGGGGGCATGATCGTGCCCGCTCGAGATCCGACCGCTAAAACAGGAACTTCAAGGCCAGTTGGCCAATCCTGGGATCGGCCGCACTGGTGATGCTTCCGAAGGCGCCGGCATTAACAGCGCTGCTGGGATTGCCAAAGTTCGCGCGATTTAAAGTATTAAAGAACTCCGCTCTGACTTGAATCCTGTAGCGCTCCTGGAAGGGGAAGTTCTTGAAGAATCCCATGTCCCATGTCACCAGACCGGGGCCGATGAGCGCATCTTTGCCGACATTCCCGAACGTACCTACCGTCGGAAGAGCGAACGCGTTGCGGTTGAGAAAGTCGACGCAAGGAGCCTTGCTCCCGCACGCCCCTGGCCCGTACGGAGCACCCACAACCACGGCCCGGTCTTGCCCGATGGCCGTTTGGGACTGGTCCTGCCCTGCCACAACCGTAAATGGGAAACCGGACTGGGCGCTCAACAAGCCTGTCAGTTCCCAGCCTCCGAGAAGTCCTCGTGCAAACCAATTGAGGCCGGCGAGTTTCGGGAGTGGCCAGTCATAAGAGATCACCATGCGATGCGTGTGGTTGAAATCAGAGAGCCCGCGATCCATATTGCGACGCCCTGGCATCCAGAATGGAATAGTGGAGACCCCGGTTCCGATTACGTTTCCGCTGACCGGAGCCGTGTCAATGGATTTGGAGAAGGTATAATTCGCGAGCAGAGTTACACCGTGTAGAAAACCGCTTTGGCCAACACGCTTCTCCAGACTCACCTGCGCCGAATTGTACTCGGCGTTTGTATCCATGCTCGTTTGATAGATGGTTGAGTAACCCGGGAACATACGCCGCTGATCGGGGGATAGAGCGCTGCCCGGGATGTAAATCGCGGGATTCAGCTGGACTAGATCCCTGAGGTGCGATCCGTGCGAGCCGACATAAGCGACGCGGAGCAGCCAGCCTGGCACAATCTGGCGCTCAATCCCCAGATTCCAGTTGTATTCCAGGGGCGTCACCAAATTCCTATGTGCACCGTCGACACTGGCCACCGCGAGAGGAGTGGGGAATGTCACGTTGATGGGGGGAGGTTGCGGAGCGGGAAAGGGGTTGGCAATACCCAGGTACGGATTGCTGAAAGGTCCCTGCGGATTAGTAATGATGATGGTAGGCGCGAAAGGCGCGACATTGCCCGTACCAACACCCGTTATCGTGTTCAGCATCGCGCCGCTAATGCGCGTGTCATAAAACAGTCCTCCCCCACCGCGGATGGAAGTCTTGCCGTCGCCGAAGACGTCCCACGCGAATCCAAACCGGGGCATGACATTGTTCATGTCGTTAGCCCACCCTATCCGGGGAGGGACCCCCGCATCTCCTTGGAAGAGGAGCCCAACTGGAGCGTTAGGAAATACTTTCGAGTGGATGCCCGCGTAATAGTCGGCGGGCCTGAAATAGTTGAAGCGTCCCCTGATCTCGTTCCATGGAATCCCGGGCTCATATCTGACGCCATAGTTGAGGGTCAACCGTTTGGACACTCGAAATGAGTCCTGCGCATAGAAACCAAGGAAGATGTCCCGGAGGTTCTCAGGCTGACCCGAGCCTTGGGTAAAGGTGCGCATCTTGCCGAGCAAAAAGCTTGCCAAGGCGAGATTGGTGACATCGGAAGTGAAGGTAAAGCTCCCATCCATAGCCACGTTGTTGACGAGATCGAAACGACTGCGGTCGGCGCTGATACCGAATTGGAAGTTGTGAGGCCCGTGTGTCCAGCTCAAGTCATCCGCCCAAGTAAAGCCTTGCCGCACGAAGGCCGCGAACGGAGACTCTGAAAACCCGAAAAAGCCCGAAACGCTTACACCCTGCACCGATTTCGGACTAGCCTGAAAGATGTTTTGGACGCCGAAGTCGGTTACATTGGGCGAGCCCGGCGCCGGACCGCGTGACGACTTTAGACGCCAATACGTGACGCGGAAATCGTTCAGGAGGTTTGAGCGAAACAGGTGGATTTCATGAAGAAGGTAGTTTTGAGAGGTGATCTTCGATCCGCTTGAAAGAGTCAGGACATTGCGGGGATCGAAAACGGCCTGATTTACAAAATTGTTCCAGGTTCCACGAAAAGTGAGACGGTCCGCACTGCTAAACGAGTGATCGAATCTCTCCACCGTTTCATCCAGATTCTGGACGATCGGAGTCTGTGAGAATACTTGCCCCGTCCCGGTTGGCTTGGGCAGATACTTCTCGGCTCCTAGCGCGGCGGGGTCCAAGCGGCTCACCGGAATGATGTTTCCGGGGAATGGCTGACCTGTGTTTGGATCGATGACTTGGACTGCCCTCCCCAGCGGATTATTGGGATTCGTGGCATCGAGGTAGGCGGAAAAGTCACCGTTCAGATTAGCCGGCGTAGGCACAAAAGCGCTTGATGTTCCGCCAATATTTTTGAGGCGAGTGCCCTGATATCCGAAAAACCAGAATGTGCGGTCGCGGCCGTTGTAAAGTTTAGGGATCACCACCGGGCCTCCGAGCGTAAACCCAAACTGGTTTCGCTTTAGCTGATCGCGCCGGGCCGCGAAAAAGTTCCGCGCATTGAAGACAGCATTGCGGTTGAACTCGAATACGTCTCCGTGAATGGCGTTGCTTCCGGACTTTGTGATGATATTAACCACGCCTCCCGAGTTGCTTCCGTACTGGGCAGCATAATTGCTTGTCTCCACGCTGAACTCCTGCAACGCGTCGGGTAGCGGGAAGGGCAAGTTCACGGAAAAGAACTCATCCATGAACGTGCCGCCGTCCAACTGGTAGCTAACCTGGTCTTCTTGTGCTCCATTGGTCGAAACGGCGATCTGACTGGGGAACTGCTTACTGACTCCTTGCAGCGAACCGCCGCCGCCCGCAGGTGGCGGTGATGCCCCGGCCACAAGTAAGGAGAGCTCAGCCGCGTTTCTGCCGTTTAGCGGCAGCTCGACCATTTGGGTTTGGTTGATGACCTGGCTTTGGGTTCCGGTGGTTGTGTCCACCTGAGTCGGAGCCGCCTCCACCGTCACTGTTTGGGTTGCATCGCCCACCTCCATCTCGACATTTACCGTGACGCTCTTGTCCGCAAGGAGCGTGAGACCTTTTCGGGTGATTTGGCGAAAGCCATTTGCCTGGGCGGTCAGGATGTAGTCCGCAGGCGGGAGCGCTGGAATCAGATAATCACCCTCTGTGTTCGTTGTGACGTTACGGGAGAAGCCGGTGCCGACCTGTGCAACGCTGACCGTGGCCGACGGGATTACTGCGCCAGACGAATCCGTCACAGTACCTCGCAGGCTGGCCAAACCTTGTGCCAACGCCGAGCCAGGGAGAAGCAGCCAAATGAAGACGAGCGTAGCTAAGCAGACCGACATGGAGGCCATGAAGCGCTCCTTCTTTTCTGACGGGGATGCGTGGTTCGACGATAACATGCGAAATTCTCCTCTGATCACCTGCGATTAAGGTCTGTGTTCTGGTCGGGGCCTTCCGCCGGCCGCACCAGGCCAACTCTCCCGCAAAAGTTTGTGCATTCCACCCGGGTCTCCACGGACTCTCGGATTGTACATCCAAATAGGGAGGTCTTCCATCCGTAAATTGCCTGCTGCAAGAACGTTTGCGCGTACCGGATCCCCTCTTCTCGAGTCCGGGATGCGGCACGCCGCGCTAGGCCCGCGCGTCTTCACGTGTCAATCGGGATCTCCGCTCGACGGGTACGTTAACGGCTCGATATAAAACGATAGAACGCCTGGAGACGGGTCGGAAACTCGGCTTTGGCTACAACGTGCAAATCATTATGGGTTGCACCGGCGATGGTCCAGAAAGCCTTCGGCTGGTTCGCGGCGCTGAACAGTTCCTGGCCGAAGGCATACGCGATCACCTCATCGCGATCACCGTGTATGATCAGGAGCGGCGCTCGAACGTTCTTGATCCGACTGAGGTTGTCATAGCCCCACATCAATACCGGACCAAGTAGGGGCACGACACGGCCCGCGACGGCCCTGGCGGATGTGAACGGAGCCTCGAGGATGAGGCCCGCCGATTTATTCCGTGTAGCGAGGTGAGTGGCAACGGCAGTGCCCAGCGATTCACCATGGATGATGATCTGCTCTGGCGCATAGCCCTTCCCCACGATCCATTCGTAGGCGGCCGCGGCGTCCTGATACAGGCCTTTTTCAGATGGCTTGCCCTCACTCTTGCCGTACCCGCGATAGGCGAGCAGCAACACAGACGAACCAGCGGAAACGATGTTCTGCGCCGATATGACGCGATGTGTGATGTTGCCGGCATTCCCAGGCAGGTGCAGCGTCGCGAGCGGCGGAAGGCTCGCCGGCGGATCGGAAGGTGGGATCCACCAAGCATGCAGTTTCGTTCCATCGGCAGATCGAAGCAAAACATCCTTGGCTCCGAGCGACTCCTGTACACGCCAGTCACCTGCCGGATACTTCATCGGATAATAGAGCATCCGGTTGGCGCCCCAGGCCAATAACGCGAGAACTACCGTCGCGACACCCAGCCACCCGAGCCAAGTCACTAGAGAGGAGACGCCTATCATCTCCTCAATGAATCGCGAGCGCTGAGGTTCACCGATGGAAACTGATGGCGTTCGTGGAACCTGCCCTTTCATCCGTGAAGCTGCCATTGATCTCCTGTCCATCAGGCGAAAGGGCAAAGCGCCCCTGAAGTGGCGTTCCGTCCGGTTGATGAACAAAATCGATCCGTAGCTCGCGGCCGTTCACCATTCCCACTCCGGTCGCCGTTACCCCCTTTGTCCGAATTCACCTGTTCAACCGTGATGGAATTGCCATCTTGCTTGACGACCCAGAACGCTCCCCCGGAATGATGCCAAATCCCGCAGACTGGATGAGCAGACGCTGAAATTCGTTCTTTAGACGCTTCATTGAGGGAACCGTCGCTTCGGCCTCGAGGCAGCATCCAAAGTAGGTTCCCAAAGCCAGTGCAGCACCCGCGGTCAATGCGCAAGCGATCAAGAGACCGCGACGACTCCACCGCCGGCTCGGTCCTTGCGGGATCCTCTGCGGCAGCACGCTCCCGCCCGTGCTTCTACTATGCATGATCCCGGTCAGTAATGCGGTGAATCCCTCTTCTGAAACGTCGCCTCGCCACGCACTCAGATCGGCGGTTTGCCGCCGCCTGAACTCCAAAGGCAATTTGACTTGGTCAATCACTGCGGGTACAAGCACTCCGCGCTCTGCCGCCCTCGCCGCCTCATTCTTGACCCACTCGGATGCGACTGAAACATTGGACCATAGTACGACCACGGTTCTGGCGCTTTCGAGTTCGCGTTCAATCACCTCATCAAATGTCTGCCCGGCGCTGATGTTGCGGTCCCACCACACTGACAGCCCGCTTGCCTCTAGTGCCTTAGCCACCTGCAATGCCCGGCTTCGGTCCGCGCTGGCGTAACTCAGGAAGACATCCGATTGAGGGCTGGGCACGACCGCTCAATATAACAGAGCCACAGAAACCACGCCCATCGCGAAGGACCGTAACGCGCCGTCCTGACAGACGCGAAACTGGGGTGACTTTTCCAATTTTGGCTTCTTACTGAACCCCCATTGCCCTCCTCAGCCCGCCTGTCGCTTCAGCGTTACCGTCGCCGCTTTGTCCTCCTCACCGCCCTTCAACTCCACCTGGCCCGTAATTTCGTCCCCATCAATTTTCACGTCAAAATGGAGGGTCCCCTTTCCGGCTGGAACGGCAAAGATCAACCTGTCTCCGTCGATGCGTCCGTTCTCCATCGGATGTTGTTCACTCTCATTGGGCCCGCCGCTGCCAGAGAGCTTGTCTCCATCGGCTTTTAGAATGAGGTAAGCGGGATGTGACTCCTCGCCATTGGTGGGCTTGAGGAAGCCTGACCATTTGCCGGATGGATCGGCGGCGAGCACACCGATAGTGGCCGCTAGAAGAAGAATCATCGATCGTTTCATGGAAGAACCTCGAACAGCACATACGCACTTCATGCCCCGCTTGTTCCGTTCCGGAGCATCGCCCTTACAAGCCGCGCGATCTAAAGGTGCTCGCAACCGCCCGTTGGGCTGGCGCCATCCCAGGTACTTGCAACCGAGGTGTTGTTAACGATCAAAACAGTGTTCCACCGCTTCATACGTTTAGCTCTGGCATGCGACGGCGAACTGTGACATCCGACCAGGTGGGCTATCCCAGCAGCGCGGAAATTACATTTCCGTGAACATCGGTGAGCCGGAAATGCCGGCCCTGGAACTTGTACGTCAATCGCTTGTGATCGATGCCGAGGCAATGCAGAATCGTCGCGTGCAGATCATGTACGTGGACGGGATTTTCTGCGATGTTATAGCTGAACTCATCCGTCGAACCATACGTCACGCCCGGTTTGATGCCTCCCCCGGCCATCCACATCGTGAAGCATCGTGGGTGGTGGTCCCTTCCGTAGTCCGTTGCGGTCAGCTTGCCCTGACAGTATACGGTTCGGCCGAATTCTCCACCCCAGACCACGAGGGTATCCTTTAACAGGCCCCTCTGTTTCAGGTCTTGTACGAGCGCGGCCGAGGCCTGATCCGTGGCCTGGCACTGTATTTGAATTTGCTCAGGGAGTTTGGCGTGCTGATCCCAACCGCGATGGAACAGTTGGATACAGCGCACACCACGCTCCGCCAGCCGGCGGGCGAGCAAACAGTTCGCTGCGTACGTGCCGGGTTTCCGGGCTTCAGGTCCGTACATCTCGAAAGTGCTGTCAGGTTCCGTGGAAAGGTCGGTCAGTTCTGGCACGGAGGTCTGCATCCGAAAAGCTAATTCGTACTGGGCTATGCGAGTTGTGATCTCCGGGTCGCCCGTTTGTTGCAGCTTGGCGTTGTTCAACTCGCCCAAGTCATCGAGAAACCGGCGGCGCGCTTTTGCATCGAAGCCCGGCGGATTTGAAAGGTACAGGACTGGATCGGCTCCGGACCGGAATTTCACCCCCTGGTATCGCGTCGGCAGAAAACCACTTCCCCAGAGCCTATCGGCAAGGGGTTGATCGCCCAGCTTGCCGCCTCGGGATGTCATGACAACAAACGCCGGCAGATCCTTGTTTTCGCTGCCTAGCCCGTATGCAAGCCATGACCCAATACTGGGCCGGCCAGCTAGTTGGAATCCGGTTTGAAAGAATGTGATGCCGGGATCGTGATTGATCTGCTCGGTGTACATCGAGCGAATAAAGCAAAGCTCGTCGGCGATGCGTGCGGTATAAGGAAGTAACTCGCTCACCGGGGCGCCGCTCGCTCCGTACTGGGCGAACTTGAAGACAGATGACGCGACGGGGAAGGAAGATTGGCCGGCCGTCATCGTCGTAAGACGCTGACCCATTCGGATCGACGCCGGCAAGTCCGTCGATTGCAGCTTGGTGAGTTGCGGCTTGGGGTCGAAGAGATCGATCTGTGATGGTCCGCCGTACTGGAAGAGATAGATGACGCGCTTGGCCCGCGGCGCAAAGTGCGGCAATTCCGGAAGACCGCCAGATTCGGTATCGCCGCGTAAATCCTCATTGATGAGCCCCGACAATGCGGCGAGGCCGAGGCCCGCGCTACCTCGACCGAGAAATTGCCTTCGCGAATAAATGGGATCCATGAGGAATTTACTCCTTCGTTACGGCCTCGTCCAGGTTCAGGATCAGACTGGCGACGGCAGTGTAGGCCGCAAGCTCCGCCACGGGGATACGCGTGTCGGATACGGATTCACCTTGACGTACGAGCTTGGCCGCGGCCTCCGGTTCAGATGAGAAGTGATCCTTGTAGTAATTCAGCGAACTGCTCAACTTTCGCTGTTCCAATACGCTCGGGCCGCGGGCGAGCAGCAATCGAAATGCTAAATCGAGGCGTTTGTCCGGTGTCGTCTCGTGAATCACTCGCTCGGCGAGTTTACGAGCGGCTTCAACGAAGGTAACGTCATTCATCAGATTGAGCGCTTGAAGCGGCGTATTGGTGCGCGATTCGCGAACGGTGCAGCTTTCGCGCATCGCCGAATCGAAGGTCGCCATGAAGGGTGGAGGTGCAGTTCGCTTCCAGAACGTGTACAGACTGCGACGGTAAAGGGCGGCTCCGGTGTCACGCTCGTAGTCTTTGTCTCCCAATTCGCTCCATAACCCTGCCGGTTGATACGGCTTGACCGACGGCCCGCCAATCTGATTAACGAGCAGACCCGAGGCGAAGAGTGCCTGGTCTCGCACTATTTCGGCCGGCAGACGGAGCCGGGGAGCCCTGGCCAGCAGCCGATTTTCCGGATCCCTGGCGAGGAGCTCCGTCGTCGTCCGCGGAAGATTGCCGATACGTTGCACTCATTACGATCGTCTTCTGAAGCCGTTTGACGTCCCAACCGGACTGGACGAAATCCGTAGCGAGCCAGTCCAGCAACTCGGGATGAGAGGGCCACTCGCCTTGGGAACCGAAGTCTTCGACGGTTTTCACGATGCCGGTGCCGAAGTAGCCTTGCCAGAAGCGGTTGACAGCTACGCGAGCGGTTAGCGGATTGGCGGAGTCCACGAGCCAGCGCGCGAGGCCCAGCCGGTTGGCCGGACTGTTAGCCGGCAACGGATGCAGGGCCGCCGGTACACCACGGGATACCTTCTCACCAGGACGGTCATAGGCGCCGCGGTTGAGGATGAAAGTATCTTTCGGATTGGGGGCCTCCTCCATGATCATGACTGTCTGGACTCCATCCATGAAGGCATCGCGAGCCAGCCGCGCTTTCTCCACGGCTTGCCAGGCGCTTCGGATTGCATCCGGCGCACCGGTCTCGAGAAAGGCTGCGCGCATCTTGGACTGCTCCGGCGACGTTCTTTGCCCTGGTGAAATGGCCGCGATCTGCGACAGATCACGAGCTGTCGCCAGTACAGCGACTTCTTCGCTCGTGAGGGCCCGCGCATAAACGCGCACATCATCGATCAGTCCGTACGAATGGCGGCCCAAAACCACCCCCACCGCCGACCCGGAGAGGCTCTTTCGTTCGAAAATCCTGATTGATCGCGTCGAGCAGAATTTCGAGCTCCTGCGGTTGACCATCTACGAAGATTTGAACGCCGGATGCCATACGTGAGCCGTCGTAGCTCATCGCACGTGATGCCAGCCGCCTGACGCAAGCGCGTTCTTGGTTTGCACGCGAATGGAGTCGTCCAGCTTGCGCTTGATCAGATTCACTTGGAGATGATTGTTTACAAGGTAGAGTCCCCAACCCTCAGCGTCGACCTTATCTTCGGCGCGGGTGATGATCGGGCCATTCGGTGCTTCAGCCCGGATCCACGCTGCAGCCGAGAACTTATCGTAGAAGCCGAATTCACCTTTGTCTCCAGCGCTGATGACTCGCTTGCCGTCGAATCGCGCACTCATATTCACGATGCCGGCTTGGCCCTGATCATCGAGCGGCAGATGCGCACTGAGCTCGCGCGTAGGGAACCAATTTGTACCTCTAGCCAAGTTCTCGTTCCCATGCGGATTGCTCCGCGTCCGCCTGATTACTCATCGCCGGCAAATGCGCGTTCCGCGGTCGCCAGCGCAGCGTCCAGAGTGGAAAGCTTGTTCTTCTGCTCCTGTGTAGGAGCCTTGATATAAGGAGGAGTATTGCCGAACTTCAGGTATCGGCCTAGTTCAGGAATGTTGTTGAAGTAAGCGAGAACCTGATAAAACTCGCGTTGGGTAAAAGGGTCGTACTTGTGATTGTGGCAACGTGCGCAACCGAGTGTCAGCCCGAGGAAAACGGTGGACATGGTCTCCACGCGGTCAACGGAATATTCAACGAGGTATTCTTCCGGAACAATACCGCCTTCGGAGTTGCCGCGGTGATTGCGGTTGAAACCGGTAGCAATTTTCTGGTCCAGCGTGGCGTTCGGAAGAAGGTCGCCCGCGATCTGTTCCACCGTGAAACGGTCGAACGGCATGTTGGAATTGAATGCGTCGATGACCCAGTCGCGCCATCTCCACATCTGCCGCTCAGCGTCAGTTTGATATCCGTTCGTATCGGCATAGCGCGCCGCATCTAACCAGCGGATGGCCATTTTCTCGCCGTACCGGGGCGAGGCGAGCAGGCGATCGACTATTTTCTCGTAGGCGTCAGGCGAGGGGTCACGCTCAAATTCCTCGACTTCTGCGGGACTTGGCGGCAGACCAGTCAAATCCAGCGACACTCTCCTGATGAGAGTTGCGCGGTCTGCTTCCCGACTGGGATGGAGCCCTTCGCGCTCTAGACGAGCCAACACGAAGTTATCGATTGGATTGCGAGGCCAGGATTTCAGCGAGACGGGAGCAACGGCCGGGCGTACCGGCGGCAGGAATGACCAGTGCATCTGCCACTGTGCTCCCTGCGCAACCCACGTGCGAAGGAGGTCGATCTCTTTGTCCGAAAGTTTCAGGCCTGAGTACGAGGGCGGCATACGAACGGCCGGGTTTGCCGCGCTGATGCGCCGGACCAGTTCGCTGTTTTCGGCATTTCCAGGCACAATAGCCCTGCGTCCTCCCCCAAGATCAGCCTTTGCTGCGGCTTCACTATCTAAGCGGAGCTTGATCTTTCGGGGGCCGGCATCGGCCCCATGGCAATGAAAACACTTGTCTGAGAGGATCGGGCGTATGTCGCGGTTGAAGGCAACATCTCCCTGGGTCCAACCAAGCGCCGCAAATAGTAAACCCGGAGCTGTGCGCCAGAAAATACGCATTGCTTAAGATCCATGTTAGTTTATACAGTCGCCGGATGCTGTGGGTATCATCACCCGGATGATCTTCGGCTCGCAGGGTTTCACGCTGAAAGGTCCAGTACTATGGGTGCTCGTATGCAAGAGAACAGGACAGTTCACGGTAGGCATCGGTCTGCTGCTTCAGCGTTGCAGCCACCTGTTCAGCTGTGTCGACAGCATCTGCACCTGCAATGAAACGGCGAGGCGGCTTTTCTAGACTTGAAATCGTAATCAATGCCGTGCGAGCTTAGCAGGGTCGCCAGACTGCTGACCGTTGTAGCCCTTCCAAAACTCCATTCGCTTCGCTCTTCGTTCGCTGTAATCCTCGATCGCTCGCTGCGCGAAGTTAGTTGATTCCTCGGTGAGAAGCTCAGTGCGAAAGAAGCCCGGATTGACAGTAATGGTATTGATGCCAAATGGTTCGACTTCGCCCCTGCAGCGACTGCATTCACCCTTCAAGGCCGAACTTTGACGCAGCTTAGGCGGTGCCAAATTCGAAACCGATCAGGCCCGCAGTCGACGAGATCGTGATTACCAGGCCCGAACCGTGCTTGCGCATGACCGGCAGGACGGCGCGGGTGACATTCATGGGGCCGATAAGACTGGTCGAGAGCTGACGTTCCATCTGCTCCGGCGACAACTCCTCGAAAAAGCCGGCATAAAAATTTGCGGCATTGTTGACCAGTATATCGATGCGGCCAAACTCGTCCAGAGATGCCGTAAAGGCAGATTCGGCGTCGGTAGGTTTGGTAACATCCAGTTTTGCAATCAAGAGGTCCGTGCATCTTCCAAGGGCTTTGAGCCACCTTGTCGGTATTGCGACCGGTAGCGACTACTTATTGGCCATCGCCAGAGCCGCCTTGGCGATATGGACGCCCATCCCGCGCCCGGCACCGGTGATGAACCAAACTTTGCTCTTGCCGTCTCCTGACCAATGATGCCTCGAGCTGTGGGGTCGGCGCCTACAGGCGCGTCAACAAGACTTTTTCGCCGCGCCCGCTTTCCTTCGGTAGATTTTCGGTTATCGGAAACCATGCTCCTGATTCATAATGGGTGTTTTATGCGAGTACTTGTGATCTTCGCGGTTCTTCTAGCGCGTCTGCCGGTTCAGGCACAACATGCTGAGTCCGGCAAAGAATCCAAGAACCCTGCCATCGATAACCCCGACGCCATCGCAAAGGGAGCCAAGCTTTATGCAGGTTCCTGTGCTGGCTGCCACGGCCCCGATGGCAGCGGAGGTCGCGGACCCAACCTGGTCCGGCGCGCCGCGTGGCACCCCCTAACGGACGATGGCACTTTCAACACGATTCGCAACGGCGTGCCAGGCGCGGATATGCCCCCAACCAAGCTGCCGGACGACCAAACCTGGGACCTTGTGGCGTTTGTCCATGCATTGACGGGGCCGGCCAGCGAGACCTTCGTCGAGGGCGATCCAGCAGCCGGGGAGAAGATTTTCTGGGGCAGCAAAGCGGGCTGCTCGAATTGTCATGCCATTCGCGGCCAGGGGAGCCGGATGGGTCCCGACCTGACCATCATCGGCGGAAGTCAGCCGTTGACCCTGATCAGGGAATCTATTCTCCAGCCTTCGAAGGGTCCATCGTTCCGCGGCAAGGAATCCATTACCGTAACAATGAAGGACGGGACTGTAATTCAAGGGCTGGCGCGCAATCGGAGCAATTATTCGCTTCAGGTTGTGGACCGGCACGGAGATCTGCACTTGATTTCTGCGGCCAATGTTAAGGGCATTGAGTGTCTTGGAGGGTTCGAGTATGCCGGACGATTATGGGAAGAGATTGACGGCTGAGGAGATCCGCGACTTGCTGGCTTATCTGGCACGCCAGACCGCTCGCACTGCCGAGTCCGCATCAAAAGCACACACCAAGACGCCATGATACGGACAATTTTAATCACCTTCCTGTGCGCCTCCGCCGCGGCGCAGGTACGCTACGAAGACATCCTGAAGGGGGCTGCGGCCGATTGGCTCACCTATGCGGGTACGTATAGCGGCTCACGATACAGTCCCTTGAAGCAAATCACGACGGAGAACGTCGGGTCTTTGGTTCCCCAATGGGTGTATCACGTGCCCAAGGCGACGGGCTTGCGAACCTCACCGATCGTCCACAAGGGCATCATGTATGTGACGAATACGAATGCCGTATACGCGATCGATGCGCGTTCGGGACGCGAGATTTGGGAATACGTCGACACGCGCTCGAAGAAGGACGGGGTGAATCGTGGCGCCGCCATTCTCGGCGATCTCGTGTACTTTACAACTGCCGACAACTATCTCACGGCTCTTGATCGGCGCACTGGAGGCTTGATCTTCAGCCGGCAATTCGCCGATGCGGAGAAGGGCATCACTTCGACGTCGGCCCCCTTGATCGTCAAAGACAAAGTCATCGTCGGCAGCTCGGGCGGCGATAGCGGTATGCGCGGGTTTCGTCGCGGCGCTTTCAGCGAGCACTGGTGACGAACTCTGGCGAACGTATACCGTACCGGCAAAGGGTCGAACGTGGCGCGGAAACGCTGGGGCGATTACATCGAGTGGGGCGGGGGCGCCACCTGGCTTTCCGGCACCTTCGATCCGGAGTCGAACACGCTGTACTGGACAACGGGTAACCCTTGGCCCGACTTCGCGGGCGTCCCGCGCAAGGGCGATAATCTCTACACTTGTTCGCTGATTGCTCTCGACCTCGATTCGGGAAAAATGAAATGGCACTTCCAATTCACGCCGCACGACACGCATGATTGGGATGCGCAGAGTTGGCCCTTGCTGATTGAGATGCCCTGGAACGGCAAGATGCGCAAGGTGGTCTTGCACGCCAATCGCAACGGTTTCTTCTACGTCCTCGACCGGACAACGGGCGAGTTTCTGCGTGCGACAAAGCTGATCGACAAGATTACCTGGGCCAAAGGGATCGACGACGCCGGGCGCCCGGTCCAGATTCCAGGGCAAGACCCCACGCTCGGCGGCAATGTGGTCTGTCCCAGCGTCAAGGGAGCTACGAACTGGATGGGCCAAAGTTACAATCCTGGCACAGGTCTTTTGTATGTCCTCACGCTGGAGCAGTGCGGAATGTTTACCACTTCCGCGCAGAAGCCGGTACCCATGAAAAATTTCGGCGGAGGTGGCGCTACCGAGGACGGAGGACAATTCTTTCTGCGTGCTATCGATCCGAAAACCGCTAAGCGGGTTTGGGAATATCCGATGACCGGGTCCGCCGCGATGTGGAGCGGCACGGTGTCGACGGCTGGAGGCGTTGTAATTACAGGCGATGACGACGGCCACTTGGTGGCGCTCGACGCGAAAAGTGGCAAGCATCTCTGGCACTTCAATATGGGCGAATTGCTGACGGCCTCGCCCATCACCTACGAGGTGGACGGCAAACAATACGTGGCCATCGCTTCGGCGACCGCGATATTTTCGTTTGGCTTATTCGAGCCCATGCGCCCGATTCCTATGCCAAAGATAACGATGCAACGGTAAGCGTCGGTCAGATCGAAACGAATGGATTCGATTCGGGGATGCCGGGCAGGAACGCGCGCGACCTGAAACGCATACCTAAAGCTCAATCCAGGCACAGTTCCGATCAGCGACAACAGACGCAAGCTGGCAAACGCCTGATTGCGGGCAGCGCAATCCAACGTTCCTCTTTCGCGAAGGACAAACGAAGCGCCAAGAATCCCAGCCAAGACCTTGCATTCTTGTTCAAAGAGTGATAACCATAGACAACTTGCAATCGGGGCAAGGTAGTGAAAACAATATTCAGGTAGGGCGGGGCACTGTGTTGAACCTCGTGCGCGCAGAGTCTGTAGGACGGCTAACAGCTGTAAGGTTAGCCTTCAGCAGCTGACCGGATCGCAATGGCGTCGGCTCAGGTCCTGATTAGTGCCGCATTTTACCGGCAGGTGGATGGCGGTGTTCCCGTCAACACCGTGCCGGTGTCAAGGTTATCGGTCTTCACATTGACCTCCTGGAATTTCACGAAAGATTTGTCGAAACGGGGTTTCTTGAGTTCCGTTAAAAAGGAGAATGCGTAAATGGGGTACGGTTTTCAATTGGACAAGTATAATTTCTGCGCAGCTGGGAAAGGAGCGCTTAGCTGGCTTGTAGTAGCCGCATTGATCGCAATATTATTCGTACTGACGGCAGGGCGCGGGTCCGCTCAGGTGCTGTACGGATCGCTGGTAGGAAACGTGAAGGACTCCAGTGGTGCCGCTGTCCCCAGGGCCACCGTTACGGCCACCAATAAGGGGACCAACCAAAGCCGTGAGGTTGTCACCGATGAGAGCGGGAGCTACAGCTTCACCGATCTCCAGGGCGGCGTCTACACGCTCAAGGTAAGCCAGCAGGGCTTTAAAACGTTCGAAGAGACAGAGATTACCGTCTCAGCGAACAACGTCAACCGTGTAGATATCACTCTCCAACTTGGCGCTGTCAGCGAAACTGTTACGGTGAGCGGTCAGGGAGCGGTCTTGCAAACCGATACCTCCGAGGTACACGCCGATTTAGTGGCCAATCAACTAGAGAACCTCCCCGTGCCGCTCGGCAGGAACTACCAGCAGATTTATCGAACCCTGCCCGGATTCTCTCCGCCAACCAACTCACACTCAATCCCCAGCAATCCTTCGAGAGCGCTGGAGTTCCACGTCAACGGCACCAGCGACGATCAGAACAGCACGCGCGTTGACGGGGTCAGCACGTACAACGTGTTGCTGCCTCACGTCGTATCTTACATTCCGACTCTCGAATCGCTGCAGGAAGTCAATATCGTCACGAACAGCTTTGATGCCGAACAGGGGCTGGCCGGTGGCGCAGCAGTCAATCTTCAGACCAAATCCGGGACGAACGAGATGCACGGCTCGGGGTTTGAATATCACACGAATAACTATCTGAAGGCTTGGCCGGATCGGATTGACGACCCACAACTGAATTCTGGCAACAAGCCGAAGCTGATTTATAACCAGTTTGGCGGTACCCTCGGCGGAGCGATCAAGAAGGACAAGCTGTTCTACTTTGCGAGCTACGAAGGGACGTTTGATCACAAGGCAGTTGAAAAACGAGTTACCGTGCCCACTGCAGCATTCAAGAAAGGCGACTTCTCGGATGCGGGGACTCCCATCTACGACTCCACGACGGGGAACCCGGACGGCACTGGCCGGACGCAATTTCCCGGCAACATCATTCCCGCGAACCGGATTAGTCCCATCGCTCGCTCGCTGGCCGCACTCATCCCCGATCCCAATCTGCCTGGAACTAAGAACAACTACTTCGCCGCCGGCCCTTTCGCCTTCAACCGCAATCAGGTTGATTCGAAGATCAACTATAACGTCTCATCCAAGCTGAATCTGTCCGGAACATTCGGCGTGCAACACTACATCACCAGCGTTCCCACGGTTTTCGGGGAAGCGTTAGGCGGCGATCCGATTGGCGGGAGCAGCAATCCGGGGCATGGATCCGGAAACACGTTCAGGTACACAGTGATGGGCACTTACACCTTCTCGCCGAACGTCGTACTGGACGCGCATTATGGCTGGGCTCGCCAGGGAACAGCTTCAGAACAACCCGGGTTAGGTAAGAATATCGGTTCTGAGGTTCTGGGAATTCCCGGAACGAACGGGCCGCGTGCATTTGAAAGCGGCTGGCCGCAGTTCGAGTTCAATCGGGGGGGTGATTTCGCTACCCTGGGGGTCCCCAATAACTTCATGCCTTACTATCGCCAGGATCCCCAGTATCAGTATGTGGCTAACCTGAGCGTGATCAAGGGCAAACACAACCTACGCTTCGGCGCGGACATTTACCACATGGCGCTCAACGAAGCTCAGGCGGAGTTCCTCGGCTTTGCCTACGGCGCCCAAGGCGGGTTCAACTTCACCCGAGGGCCCTCGCTGCGCTGCGAACAGGCCGCACCGGGTGGGGGGTGCAATCAGGTTTCGCCCGATTCAAGAGGTAACAGCTTTGCAACATTTCTTTTAGGGCAGCCTACGGTCGCCAGTAGGACTCTGCAAGTGCCGGATGTATATCACATCGGTGTCCGGCTGATGGGCTTCTACGCCCGCGATCGGTGGAACGTCAGCCCCAAACTGACAGTCGACTACGGTGTGCGATGGGAATATTTTCCGACGCCCACACGCAACGACCGGGGCATTGAATTCTATGACGCCGGCACCAACAAGGTGCAGCTTTGCGGTGTGGGGCAGGTTCCCGAGAATTGCGGCGCTACTGTTAGCAAGAAACTCTTCGCGCCGCGTCTGGGGATAGCCTATCGGCCGGGGAACACATGGGTGATCCGCGCCGGTTACGGCATCACTAACGATCCTTATGAGGGCCTGGAATTCGTACGGGCCAACCACCCCATCCTGATCGCTCTCACTTCCCAAACATCGAACAGTCTGTTTCCGGTCTCCCCGCTGTCTAAGGGTATCCCGCCTGTAACGGCGCCCGATCCTGGCAATGGCATCATCGACATTCCAGGGAGTGTCGGCTTCACTGGTTATCCCAAGAAGTTCGAGCGCGGCTACATCCAATCCTGGAACTTCACGGTTCAAAAGGAGCTTCCTTTGGGCTTCTCCGGGCAGGTGGGTTATGTGGCCACTCATTCTACCCGGCAACTAGCTCCTATAGACTTGAACGCCGGCCAGATTATTGGAGCCGGCGCTCTCGGCAAGCCTCTTTTCGTCAAATGGGGCAGGGATGCGCAGACATTGGAACTACGGCCGATTGGAACCGGCCACTTCGACTCACTGCAGGCCCAGTTGCAGCGACGCTTCACAGCTGGGTTGGCGTTTACCGTAAACTACACCTTCGGAAAAGCGATCAACTACACGGACAACAGTTCGTCCCAACTCGCTGTCAACGCCCAGCAATACCTGAACCTGAACCGGTCCGTCACCGGATTCGATCGCACACACAATTTCGCAGCTACCAGCGTCTGGGAGTTGCCTTTTGGAAAAGGGAAGCACTGGCTCAGCAACACAGGAATTGGCTCTGCCATCTTGGGTGGATGGCAGATCAACACCATCCTCAGTTTGATCAGCGGAGCGCCGTTCTCAGTGGGCGCAGACGATACGTCGTTGAATATGCCTGGCAATACTCAGCGGGCGGACCAGGTGGGACCGGTGACGAAGCTGGGTGGGATTGGAGCGGACCACCCCTACTATTCACAATCTTCTTTCGCCGGCGTCAGCCAGCCTCGTTTCGGGAACAGCGGCTTCAACACTCTCCGTGGTCCGGGAATCGTGAACTTGGACCTCGGGGTATTCCGTAACTTCAAGGTTACCGAGCGCCTCACGCTCCAATTCCGGGCGGAGGCGTTCAATTTCACCAACACACCACACTTTGACAACCCGGACGGCTTCGTCGGCGATGGATCAGACTTTATGACCATCACCAGCGTCACAAATCTCGCGCGTGAAGGTATCGACGAACGGCAGTTCCGGTTCGGTCTGAAATTCACTTTCTAGGCGCCTCCTGCCGCCAATCAATCCTGGGCTCGCGCTCCGGCGCGAGCCTTCTAATGGCCTACAATGAGTGTTGCCGCTCGATGCGCACCCGCCCGCACAGGCTCGTTCCGCTATTCGTCCTCACGCTGGGCGCTGCGCAGCAGTTCGAATTTCCTCGCGTTAACACGGCTAATTTTCTGCCCGCCATTCGCGCGCAAATTCGCGAAGCGGAACAGGCGGCAAGGGCGCACGCTCGGGATGCCAGTGCTGTGGGTCATCTGGCCATGGTCATCCACGCCTATCAGCAGTACGACGCCGCGGCACGGCTGTACATGCGTGCGCACCTCCTCGAGCCGCAAAATTTCGACTGGCTCTATTTGTTAGGTGCGGTGCAAAAGGCTCAGGGTGCATTTGAAGCCGCTGTCCAGTCGTTCCGGTCCGCGCTGCGTTTAAGGCCTGATGATGCAGCAGCCCGGTTGCGCCTCGCAGAAAGTTTTTCCTCTCTTGCCTACTGGGACGATGCCGGTGCATCCTACCGGCAGATTCTCGACAGGCATGACGATTCGCCTCAGGCCTGGTACGGCCTGGGACGGGTGCAGATGGCTAATGGCGATCACGAAGCGGCGGCACAGAGCTATGCCAAGGCCTGCGGTCTCTTTCCACAATACGGCGCCGCTCATTTTGCGCTGGCCGCGGAACTTCGCAGACTTGGGAAGCAGGCCGAAGCGGAGCAGCACATGGCTATTTACTCAACCAATGTCACTGTGGAGCCCCCGCTGGATGATCCGCTGTTCGAGCGTGTTCATGAATTGAATCACAGCACAACCGTGCACCTGCAGCGCGGTTTGGAGCTTGAAAGGGTCGGCCGGTACACCGAGGCGATTCGCGAGCATGAGATCGCTCTCGCGTCGGATCCGAGGAACGTGCAGGTTCACGTCAACCTGATTTCCCTTTACGGGCGAATCGGTGAGCCCGCCAAGGCCAAGCAGCATTTCGAGGCAGCTACAAGACTGAACCCGGGCCGGTCCGACGCGTGGTACAACTATGGCGTGTTGCTCTTCAATGAGACAAAGTTTCCCGAGGCTGAAACGGCATACCGCCGGGCGCTGGAGATCAATCCGTATTACGCGGAGGCCCACAACAATCTTGGCGTAATAGCAGAACAGCGGGGTAGCTTGGATGACGCCGCCAGCGATTTTCGCCGAGCCATCGCGGAACGGCCGGACTACCCTCTGGCGCGGTTTCACCTCGGCCGGATTCTGGTGAGCCAAGAGAAGTACGACGAGGCGATCCCGCATTTTCGCAGGTGCCTGGAGCCGGAGAGTGAACAGACTCCGGCCTGTCTTTATGCACTGGGCGCTACGTATGCGCGGTCGGGCGATCGGCCACGGGCGGTCGAGTATCTCCAGAAAGCGCGTTCCGCGGCGGTGGCGCATAGCCAGCCGAGTTTGCAGACGAGCATAGAAGGCGACCTGAAAGTGCTCCAGACTCAGCGATGAGCACTCTTTCCCGGCGAAACCTTGTCGGAGCCCTGGCCGCGGGCTCTCTTTGCGGGCGTCTTCGGGCCGCGTCCGCTGAGCCAGCGATTTTCCGAGACGTCGCGGTCGAGGCCGGGCTCAACTTCCATCACTTCAATTTCGCAACGGGCCACCACTATATGCCCGAGATTATGAGCCCGGGCGTGGCCCTGTTTGACTACGATAACGACGGGGATCTCGACCTTTATTTGATTCAAGGCACTCGACTCGACCGTGAAGGCAAGCTGCTCAATCCGCCTCCACGGGGCTGGAAGCCTGGGAACCGCCTGTACAAGAACCTGCTGGCGGAGACCGGTGAGCTGAAATTCGTCGATGTTACAGAGAAGGCTGGGGTGGGCCATATCGGCTACGGCATGGGAGTCGCCGTGGGGGACTACGATAATGACGGGTTTCTCGATCTCTACGTGACAAACTTCGGACGTAACGTGCTGTACCACAATAACGGCGACGGCACGTTCACCGATGTCTCACGTGAAGCCGGCGTGGATGATCCGCATTGGTCTACGAGCGCCGCCTGGGTCGATTTCGACGACGACGGTTGGCTCGATCTGTTTGTCTGCAACTACGTCGATTTCACAGTCGAAGGCAATCGCGGCTGCACTTCACCTGCCGGCGAGCCGGATTACTGCACGCCCAAGGTTTATCATGCCGTGCCCTCGCGTTTGTTTCGGAACCTGAGGAACGGGAAATTTGAGGACGTGACGGAGGCCTCCGGGATCAATCGACTCTACGGCCCTGCGCTGGGCGTCTTGTGCGCCGACTTCAACGGCGATGGCCGTGCTGATATTTACGTCGCTAACGACACTGCGGCAAATCAATTGTGGATCAATCAGGGAGACGGCACGTTTCGGGAATCTGCGCTGGATTGCGGCGTGGCATATAGCATGGACGGGCTGGCCAAGGCCGGTATGGGCGTTACCCTGGGAGACGTCGAAAACACTGGGAGCCAAGCGCTGCTGGTCACCAATCTAACTCGGGAGGGCGTCACCGTTTTCCGCGGCGATGCGCGCGGGCATTTCGATGACGTCACAGCTCAACTCGGTTTGCTGCAGCCGACGTTTGGTTATACGGGTTTCGGCACGCAGTGGTTTGACTACGATAACGACGGCCGCCTCGACCTCTTCATTGCCAATGGCGGCGTCACAATCGGTGGATCCCCGGTCAGCGGAGTATCACCCTATGCTCAGCGCAACCAATTGTTCCACAACGAGGGGCAGGGCAAGCGCTTCCGCGAGACTTCGAAGTTGGGTGGCGCCGCGTTTCAGATTGCCGGGGTGAGCCGCGGAGCCGCGTTGGGTGACATCGACAACGACGGCGCCATCGACATTGTCATCACTGATAATGACGCGCCAGTGCGTTTGTTGCGTAATCAAGTGGGGACGAGCCGCCACTGGCTTACGGTCAAACTTGAGTCGCCAAAAATAAACCGGTTCGCCATCGGGGCAAGAGTAGCGGTGGTGAGAAAGGGTCAGGAGCCCGCATGGCGGCGCGTCCATACCGATTCCAGTTATCTCAGCGCTCACGACGTGCGCGTGCATTTCGGACTGGGGGATCAGCCGGCGTTGGACCACGTGCTGGTCCATTGGCCGGATCGCACCCACGAGCGTTTCGAAGGCATCCAAGCCGACCGTATCGTAACCCTCCGGCAGGGTACGGGAAAGCCTGTGTTGCCGTGAGAGGCGGATCACTGGCATCCTGAGTGTCGGCGCATCGTATTGCTTGCACTGTAGGCGGATAACCAGGATCCCGCGCTTCCTATTTCGATGTCGCCTCGCGGGCACGCTGTTCCATGATTCGCCTGGCTTCGGCGAACTGACCGAGAACGTGCTTCCGCTCGCGTTCCGAGCGCCAGCCGGCGTGAGCCTCGGCTTGGCGAGTGATGTCGTCGATCCAGCGGATGAAGTACTGTGCATCTTCCTGGGACCGGATCGGTTGATCCCCGCAGTATACAAATACGGGACTGGTTTCCGCGACAATAAAGGGATCGTCCACAGGGAAATGATTCCGATTGCTGATGGCCCGGAGAGTGAACCATCCGCTTCTCTTCACGGGGATACGTTTGCTCAGTGATCCGGTTGTGGCGCCATCCTTGAACGGAACGGTCTCAAGAACCGCGCCATTGAAATAGATTTCCATGCGATCGACGGGCACAATGGAACTGAGCTGTCCGGAAACTTCGACGTCTCCTCCGCTCTCGGGAAGACGAATTTCGCTTCCCGGCAATTGCCCATCGACGTTGAATTGAATCAAGGGCCCGTTCGTAACGAACGTGCGCCCATGACGGATGGCATCTACCCATCCCTCCCAAGTAAGGTTCTCACCGGTGTATGCGTAAACGCGGCTCGCACCCATCACGGGTGTCCCATGCAGACCGAGAATCGAATCTTCACCGGCCGAAGCGGTGACCCTGAAGCCGCAGTTCAATGCGCGATGCCAGACGAACGATGAATTGGTGAAGTGCGTCGCCCGAGTAAGCACTTCCAGATACTCGAATGACCCCAGCGCAAGATCGACGGGGAAACCGCGGGCCACTGCATAACCCGACTTCACCGGATCCTGCGACCAGGGATGCACGTAACCACCAATGCCACCTTCGGCGCGAGCGACACGGAAGATATCCGTGTTACTGGGATATAGACTCTCGATGCCGGTTTGCTCGTAGCCGGTCGTGAAGGGAGAAATTAAGTGCTGACTCAGATTGATGAAGTTGATGTGCCCGTAGAAGGGAGGACGGTATTCTTCGCCGAAATCGAGAATGTGATCGACGCTGGATCTCTTGTCCGGTGCACCGGTAAAATACTGCCAGTCAAAAATGCGATTGTCTTTGTTGCAGATTTTCTCGCCAATCACGTTGAGATCCTCAGCGCGAGACATAAACAGCATGTTCTCCGGGGTATTGTGTAAGTTTCCGCCGTAGTTCATGTGGGTATGGTCGGTCCCGCTATACCAGCCCAACGCGTTCATGTGAATCATCCGCGCAATATCTATGTGTAGCTGGGTGAGGCCGCCGACTTGCACCATAACCGTCTTCGCGACGGGTGAGTATTCGATGCCTTTGACCGCCTCCAGAGTCACCGGTCCGGAGGGAACGTCGAGGACGAAGTGAGGCTCCGCGTGAAAGAAGTCACCCTTATCTGTACGCGTCGGCGCCCGCTGGTAGGAGGTCGCGGGCACGTACGTCTTTCCATTAGAAGCCAAGAGGTACACGCGGGCCGGGGTGGCTTGGCCCGTCGAGGCATCCTTCAAGTAGACTTCGAGTTTACCCATCGGCCGGCGATAGATGCGGCTGCGGATCTCGACAATCCGCTCTTCTCCGCCCACGACGCGTAGAAGGCGAAGATCGGAAACACCATGCTGGTTGGAGATATAGGCCACTCGTTCTCCGTCAGGCGACCAGCGCGGATCGAAGTGGTCCCAGTCGCCATGCGTCAACTGGTACGGCTCGCCACCTTCGGCGGGTAGGACGTAGAGGTTGTTATTCTGACTACCGCGATGCGAGCTGTAGAGGATTCGCTTGCCATCGGGAGACCATTGCGGCTCAGTTCGATAAAGCGTTTCCTCGCGCAGTATCATGCGAGCGTTGCGCATCATGTCAGGTTCTGGCCGCGCCCGCCATATTGCCCCGGAACCGAGAGAAATCCCGCGGTTGGAGATCAGCATGAGCTCCTGTCCATCGGGGGACCACGAAGGCTGGATATGATCATCGAAGGTCCCGAAGTAAAGACGCGCATGCCCGAAGCTGTGCGTCTCCGTAAGCCTGACAGGCGGAGAGGCGCGTCCGTTTTCCATCGGCATGACGTAGACGTGAAACTGGCCGTCCGTCTGATTACTGACGAAAGCGAGCCGTTTGCCGTCCGGCGACCATGCGGGATCGAGAGTCAGGTTATCGCCGGAGGTCAGCGCCGCACTTTCGCCGGTTGCCACGTTCAACAGCATCAAATTGACGGTGCCCTCATTTTCCGCGGTGTACGCGATCCAGCGGCCGTCGGGGGACCACGCCGGCGATGAGTCATAGGTCCGGTTTGCTGTAAGCTCATGCGCTACCGTATCGCCGACGCGTATTTTCCAAAGCGAACCGGCCATGGAGAAAGCAAGCTCATTGCCGTCGGGCGACCACGCGGGACGCCATGGGGTACTTGCGGCGGGAGGTACGTAGTAGCTATACATATACCCGCTCGAGTAGCGTGGGCGGACGGCCGCGACTGAAGGCACATTCAGAAGGAGAGAAAGAAGGAAAACAAGACTGAGCTTTTTCATGAATGTTCTGAATGCGATTCAACTCAATGTAACTCAGTTTCCGGATCGCATTGCCGATGTTCTGCTCCGTCGATCCCTCTCCGGGCGATACGACTTTTCTCGCCGCTTTCCAAACCGGCGGCGGCTAGTTGATTGAACCTGTATGCTGAGCCCGTGGATCATTTGAATCCGAGATCGCGCCAGGGTTGTTGCTGGGCCAGCGATGCATCGCTTTCGTTAGGCAATCGTCCGGCTTCAACCAGCGATGATTTGCCACCGTGGTGCGTTCGATTGAGGCCAACATCGCAAGATGTACCCGGAGCGGGGTGGCACGGCCCATTGATCCATCTGCCCTACCCCGGGAAGGTGGTCTCGCTGCCGACGTTGCACGGGTTGCGAAAGGTTTTATTACACTGACTTGAGGAGGCAGTACCCATGCCAGATCAGCCCGGAAGACGGCAGTTCGTACAGGTAGCGGCGGCAGCAATCGCAACGGCTCGGTTTCCGATCCTGGGCGCCAACGAGCGCATCAATCTCGGGATCGTCGGGCTCGGCGGTCGAGGTACAGATCATATCCACGCGTACTCGAACCTTGATGCGGACGCCCGGATCGCCGCCGTCTGCGACGTGAACCAGTCCGCTCGTGAACGCGCTGTTGGGCTGGTTCGTAAATTGAAAAACTACGATCCGAAAGAGTACCCGGATATGCGTGCGATGTTCGATTCCAAGGATGTTGACGCCGTATCCCTCCCGATGCCAAACCATTGGCACGCTCTGGCCACCATCTGGGCTTGCCAGGCAGGTAAGGATGTGTACGTGGAGAAACCGGCAAGCCATAACATTTACGAAGGCGGCCAGATGGTAAAGGCTGCGCGCAAGTACAACCGCATGGTGCAGGTGGGTTCCCAAAGCCGGTCGATTCCTCACATCATGCGCGCTATTGAGTTGGTGCGCGAAGGGGCCGTCGGGCAGGTGTACCACGCGCGCGCCGAATGTTTCCGGCGACGCTTTTCTATCGGCCATACACCGGACGAGCGGGTGCCCGCGGGTCTCGACTGGGATCGATTCCTCGGGCCTGCGCAATGGAAGCCCTATAGCAAAAATAAGTTCGCTTACAATTGGCACTGGTTCTGGGATACCGGGAACGGCGATATCGGCAATCAGGGCGTGCATGAAATGGATATTGCGCTGTGGGGACTGGGCCGGACCGCATGGCCCGCGACGGTGGCATCCCTGGGCGGAAAGTTTATTTGGCAGGACGATCAGGAAACCCCGAATACCCAACAGACGACTTGGGAATTCGGTGATGCGCAAATGACCTTCGAGGTGAGAAATCTGCCGACGCCGCCCGAGGGACTAGGGGGTCTACGCGGTCCCAATTACGTCGGCAACATTTTCTTCGGCAGCACCGGGTTTCTTATTGTCGATCAAGCGGGTTTTCAGGTGTACAAGAGTACGGCCGGCGATATCAGCGGAGAGGCGGCTCGCGGTGCGGGCGCCGGAAGCCGCGAGAAGTATGAGAAAGTGATGGACCAGAAATCGGGCGGCGAGGATACGGAGGTCCACATGAAAAACTTCTTGGACGCTATCCGGGTGAGAGATCACAAGCGGCTGCATGCTGATATCGAAATCGGCGCTCGATCGGCCGCATTTTGCCATTTAGCGAATATCGGGTACCGCGTTGGACGGACGCTACGAATGGCCGATTCGACCGGCCGATTCCTGGGAGACGATCAGGCCAATGCTTTGATGACGCGGAATTATCGGGAGCCCTATGTGGTGCCGGAGAACGTTTAGCCAGGTACGCGACTGAACTCTCGCTACTCGGCGAGTGTGATTGGGGGAGCCCAGCGACTAGGTTAAGATCTCGTGGATGACGTTTCCGGCGACATCCGTCAGTCGAAAATCGCGTCCGCTGTAACGATAAGTTAACCGCTTGTGATCGATGCCCAACAGATGCAGCGCGGTCGCGTGCAGATCGTGCACGTGGCACGGATTCTCGACGGCTTTGTACCCGAAGTCGTCGGTAGCTCCATACGTCGTCCCGCCCTTCACGCCGCCTCCCGCCAATAGTGTGCAATACCCGTGCACGTTATGATCGCGCCCGTTACCCACTTTTTCAAGGCCGCTGTTTTGGATCATGGGCGTTCGTCCAAATTCGCTGCCGATAATCAGCAGTGTGTCCTCGAAGAGCCCTCGCGATTTCAGATCTTCGATCAGCGCGGCTATTGGCGCGTCGGCGGCATGGGCGAGCTTGGCGTGAATTCGAATGTCGTCGTGACTGTCCCATGGCTGGAAGTTGCCGAAGTAGACCTGCACCATGCGGACTCCTTTTTCGGCTAAGCGAACCGCCATCAGGCAGCCTCTGCCGAAATCGCTGTCGCCATAGCGCGCGCGAGTGGCCTCGCTTTCCTTGGAGATGTCGAACACGCCCGGCGCTTCGGTCTGCATCCGGAACGCGACCTCCATCGCTTGGATTCCCGCCTCCAGCTCGGGCTGGCGTCCCACTTGTTCGAGATACGAATGATTCACCCGTTCAAGGAGCGATCAACTGCTCTTTCTGCTGCGCGGTGCTGTAAATCTGGTTGCGGATATTGCGCAGCAACTTATCCGGTTCCCGTTCGCCGTTCGGAATGTAGGTGCCTTGATAGATTGACGGCAGGAAAGTCGAATCCCAAAGCTGCGCGCCCAGTACCGGATAGCCGGGGCAGAGCACCACGAAGCCGGGCAAGTTCTGGTTCTCTGTGCCCAGGCCGTATGTGATCCATGAGCCAATTGCGGGACGGCCAGTAAGTCCGTGGCCGGAGTTCATCATCAGCAGTGAGGGGCCGTGATTTCCGTTATCCGAATACATGGATCGAATCACGCAGATGTCGTCGATGTGTGAGCCCACACGCGGAAAGATGTCGCTGACCTCGACCCCGCTCTGGCCGCATTTGCGAAATTGAAACGGCGAGCGCATGAGGTTGCCGGATGCTCGATCCGTCTGAATTTTCGGGCCCGGCATCGGCTCGCCGTCATGCTTGGTCAGCATGGGTTTGGGATCGAAGGTGTCGATGTGCGACATGCCGCCGTTGAGGAACAGGAAAATCACGCGCTTGGCTTTGGCAGGGAAATGTGGCGCTCTGACGGCAAGTGACGGGCCGGGAGCGCCGGCAGTCAGGACATCGGCCAGCGCGAGTGCACCGAAACCCGCGCCCATACGCTTTAGAGCGTCACGTCGATTCATTGAAATTCCTCTTGACGGCACTAATTCACCGAACTGAACTCGGCCGAACTCAACAACACTTGAGTATATTGCGGCCATGCCTGGGCATTCTTGGCCAGGAAGTCCAGGCCCATTTGCGTTTCCACGTCCGTTGGCGTGCGGCCGAATAGCAGGCGGTATGCCCGCGTGATTCGCCGGCCGTCGTCGGCATCCTCCGCCGCCAGCCGCTCTGCCAGCGTCTTCGCTTGCAGCCCGACGAAGCTATTGTTCATGAAATACAAGCGCTGCATGGGCCCCAGCGTCACCATGCGCTGTTCGCTGCTGGCATTGGCATTCGGAAAATCGAACAGAGCCAACATAGAGTCCAGTTTCGTACGGCCAATCTGGCCGTAAATCGTGCGACGGCAATTCTTGTCGTCCAGCGTTGCAGGAGGCCCGCCGATGGTAGGATCGAGCCTTCCCGATACCGCCAACAGCGCATCCCGAAGCGCCTCCACATCCAGACGCGGACGCAAATTCGCACGCCACAACAAGCGGTTGGCGGGATCTTGTGCGGCAGCGATTTCATTCGGTTCTGTGCTGAGCTGGTACGTCGCAGAGAGCATGATTTCCCGGTTTATCGCCTTGATGGACCAGCCGCGCGAGACAAACTCGGATGCCAAATAATCCAACAGCTCCGGATGTGTGGGCCGCTCGCCCAACTGTCCGAAGTTTGAGGGCGTGCGAACAATGCCTTGGCCGAAGTGATATTGCCAGATGCGGTTCACCATGACACGCGAAAACAGTGGATTCGAAGCATTTGCAATTGCTTCGGCCAACTCCAATCGCCCGCTGCCGGCTTTGAATGGCGCGGGGTCGCCCTGGGAGAGGATCGTCAGGAAGTGCCGCGGCGCGATTTCTCCCAGGTTCTGGGCGTCTCCACGCAGGTGAACCTTAATATCGGCTGGGTGGGCCGAATCGCGAATCGTGTGCAGGAACGGATACTCGGGCGGAAGATCGTTCTTCAGCTGGGCGAGCCGCGCCTTCATTTCGACCAGATGCTCACGCCAATGCGGGGCGAGAAACCGGTCGATATCCTTCGGCCCGTAATAGTAAATGCCGCCCTTGAAGTCGAGAAAATCTTTCTTGTACGGCTCGGAGGCGAGGTCGCGCCAGAGATAATATTTCTCTATTGGCAGAGACTCCAGATTCGTGTACTGGCGCGTTTTCTCATCGCGAACTCCCGCTGCACCCCCGAGCTTGACGTAATTGCGATCGTCCATCGCACGCTTTTCGGCGAACATCGCGAGCACTGAAGCTTGGAACTGATTAGCAAAAGCTTCGACTGATTCGCGCGGCGCTTGGCTCGCGAGCAGGTCATCCCAGTGCTTCAGAAAAGCATGATCGCGCGAAGGCTGCTTTAAATAGACGATCCATCTGTCGAGCGATGCCGGTTCGAGTTTCTCTTCCGCCGCGATCGCGGCTGCGTCGGATGTCGCGCCAGCAATGATGTCCCACGCCGCCATCAAATAGCGCGAGGTCTTAGCCGCCAGAATCTCGCCGAGTTCGGTGGAGTGCTTCCCGATGAAATCGTCGATCGCGTTTTTCTGATCGTCCAATTCCTTCTTCAGGCGCTCGTAGCTGGCAACCTCCGATTCCGGGACAAGCGGTGTTTTGTGGACTTCGGTGCTCGTAAAACACGCCCAGCAGCGAATAGAAATCGCGCGTGGGGATGGGGTCGAATTTATGATCGTGGCAGCGTGCGCAGCCGGTCGTGAGGCCCAGGAACACCTGGCCGGTCGCGTCGACGCGATCGTCGTCACCCGGCCCGAGAGCGTAGAAGCCGAGTCCCGGCAGCAGATCTTCGAGACGCGCACTCTTCAGAAGATCGCCCGCGATCTGAGCTTTCACGAAAAGGTCGTAGGGCATGTCTTCATTCAGCGCTTGCACGACCCAATCGCGATAGCGGTATGCATTGGGAAAGGGCGTGTCCTTGCTCGCCCCCAATTGGCCATCGGCGTAACGCGCGAGATCGAGCCAGAACCGGCCCCACCGTTCTCCGTAGTGAGGAGATGCGAGCAGGCGGTCCACCACCTTCGAAAAGGCCGCCGTGGAGTTGTCGGTCAGAAATGCATCCACTTCTTCGGGAGTGGGAGGGAGCCCGATCAAATCGAAAGTCGCGCGGCGGATAAGAGCGCGCTTATCGGCGGGACGAACGGGGTGAAGCGACTTTTCCTCCAGGCGTGCCAGCACAAAACGGTCAATATCGTTCTTCGGCCAGTTCACATCGTGGACGGCTGGAATGGCCGGCTTGCGAACGGGTTGGAAGGACCAGAAGCTCCGCTGCTCCGGTGTAATCGCGTACGCAGCCGACTTCGGGGTTTGCCGCGCCGGGGTGTCCGGCCAGAGTGCGCCCTCCTTCACCCATCGCGCAAGGTCGTCGATTTCGCGATCCGCGAGTTTACCTTGAGGTGGCATCTTGAAGCGCGCGTGAATCTGCCGGACTGCCTGAATGAGCAGGCTCTTATCGGGATCGCCGGGGAGTATGGCCGGCCCGTCGTCGCCGCCCTTTAAAAGGCGTTCGCGCGAGTCAAGCTGTAGCCCGCCCATGTGGGAAGCGGTATGGCAAGCGTAGCAATTCTTAGCCAAAACAGGCCTGACATGGGATTCGAAGAAATCGTCCGATTGCCCGGCTGAGACGGCGGAGCAGAGTACCAGCGTACCAATCCAGATAGCGGAAACGCCCGCGGTACGTGAGATCATCACGTAATCGAACTCTATCAGAACGACTATGGGCGTGCAATCAAGGAAGATGGCCATAAACGGATGGGAATGAGCCAGGCGTTATAGAGGGGCGAAATCGTTCGGCCCTGTCGTTGCAGGACCCAATCGCTGCGGAGCATGAATCGTTGAGATCGAGGTTGATCGTCGTCTGGCGCCCGATGCTCGATGACGAGCAGACACAACGGTAGTAGGAACGTGACCATCGGGAGAGTGATGGCGCGAGCCAAACGGTCACTTCGCTTGAATGCAGGGAGAGTCTCAGTGTAGAGGTAATCCGGCCGATTCAATACGCCGATTTGTTAAGCTGACCGATAACGTCGTGAGCATCCTCTCTGGCTGTTCTTCTCGGGCTCTGCAGATCTGCCTCTACGGAGCGCTGTTGCTTGTGCCGGCGCGGTGCGCGAATGCTCCCGTCAACGTTGTCCTGTGGTTCGATACGGAAGATTTCATCAATCCGGAAACCGACGACGCGGCCTTGCGTATCGCCAACGATCTGAAAAACCTTGGGGTCCATGCAACGTTCAAGGTCGTCGGTGAGAAGGCACGGGTCCTCGAGTTGCGCAAGCGGACCGACGTAATCCGAGCGCTGCGGTGGCATACGGTTGGCTACCATTCCAACTGGCACAGCATCCAGCCGGTTCCGGCCCTTTACTTGGAAACTTTCGGGCTGCTCGAAGGAGCTTTCGAATTCGAACGTCGGGAGCGGCAAGGCGTAGCTGATGTTAAGCGCATCTTCGGCGTGGATCCTGTGTGCTACGGGCAGCCCGGTAGCTCCTGGGGACCGCAGTCGAACCTGGCATTGCGCCGGATGGGCATCCCGGTGTATCTCGATGAAGGCACGCAGATAGGACTGAATGATCAGCCCTTCTGGTACTCGGGCCTCCTGTATGTCTTCAACATGGGCGAGAATCTGCTTCGTCCCGATCTCAACGACGAGAACAAGAATCCGGACATCTACGCAAAGCTCAAAGCTGCGGCTGCGCGGCTATCAGCGATCGGCGGCGGTACGATCAGCACCTACTATCACCCCAATGAGTATGTCGAAAGAGAGTTCTGGGACGCCGTCAATTTCAGTCATGGCGTGAGCAGGAATCGCGCTGAGTGGAAGCCGCCGCGGATGCGCACGCACGAGGATTCCGAGCGTTGTTACCGCGTTCTTCGCGATTATGTGAAATTCATGCAGAGCATCCCCGGCGTGCGCTGGGTGACAGCGAAAGACTTACTCACGATCTATAGGGGGCCGGAGCCTCCAGTCATCGCGCGCCAAACAGCCGCGGAACATCTTCGAAAGCACATCACTTTCCTGAGTATCAAACAAGGCGACCTCTCCGCCGCAGAGCTGCTCTGCCAACTTTTCGGGCTCAAAACGACCTATGTGGACGGTCCCTCAACACGCGGCAGGAGCACGTTCAAGTCGGACATCATCTCAGCTGATCTGTATGACCAGGCTTCGCAGGATTTCATTTCCTTTGTCCGCGCGAATCACAGGCTTCCAGCGGAAATCTTCATCGGATCCGAAACTCTCTCGCTCGCCGATTTCGCAGCCACCGCGGCGGCGCACACCCTGGATGCCGGCCCCATTCATGTACAGCGCGGGAAACTCGAATGTGAGAAGTACGTCTCGAGTGACCCGGTCCGCTCGTTCAATTGGGTCATTCATCCAGACGGCTTCTCCGCTCCGCAGCTGCTCGAATTAGCGCGGCTGCAAAGCTGGACACTGAAGCCTGCGCGCCTGCGCCAATTGCAATGAAGGCGGCTTTATAACCACTGCACTGTGGTGCATGTTTCGGTGTTCTCGATGTACAGCCCGATACGTCCCGCCTTCCGGAACCCCACTCCCAATACGGTAGAAACGGCCGGTCTTGATTACGCCCTCTGGAGAATGGTTGCTAGAATACGTCTGAGCGGCAAGGAAATCGCTAACGGACCCTCCTGCCTCCTAGCGAGACCCTCCGAGAACCACGTTCTGTTCGGACAAAACAAAGCCAAATTCTGCTGCTGGTATTGACGTACCGAAGACCCAATGAGATTTCAATCCCCCAACGTCCGTCCCGAGGAAAGCCATGAGGAACTGTTCCGCTACATCAATTTGAAGTTGGCTGCTCTGGGACAACCCTTCAGCCGTAGCACAGCGGACCTGCATGCTCTTGAAATTGCCGGTCCACTTTTGCGCAACTACTACCAGAAAGATCAGTTGCTCGGGTATCGCCTTTGTCCGGCTGATGCGCGCATTCAGGCGTTTCTGGACGCTTATCTCAGTGACGTCATGCCGCAGGGGGCGCCTCGCCTACCGGGAAACACGTTCGTGCTGGATCGACCCGGCTTAGCTCGCGTGATGTCCCTCCCACCGGGCCAGGACAAGCTGGTGTCGCCCTATTTGAGTTCGTACCGCGTTGCGCAGGGCATTCTCCACAATCCCAAGTCGGATCGTCGTACGACGAAAGGAGTCTTCCACATCGCGGAAGGGGGGTTCCCGGTTCCTGCCGACAAGATCGAAGTTCCCAAGCGCGCCTTTGCCGCGTTGTTGTCGGCAGCCCTGTCTCCTCCTCCGGAAGTCATGGCCCTGCCGTTTACGGCGGACCAGGAGGAGCAGGTACGACTTTTCGTTAGCCTTCTCTGCGTCCCCTGGTATGCCCGGCAACCGGCTCTGATCCCGCGAAAACGATGGAGACGCGTTTTTTTGCGCCGGCGAGTCTGGTCAGCAATCTTGATTTTGTCGAAGGCATTTTCGGCAACGGCGGGGACCCGTACCTTCCAGAAAACGATGCTGCGCTCGACGTGATGCACTGGACGGGTCACACCGGCTGCGTCATCCTGGCGCCTCATTTACTGGGCATGAAGAAGAAGGATCTCGGTCTGCCTCACTATGAGGAGGCGACCGAGCGCCAGCGTCTGGAGGGCATGTGCTGGCGCGACGCTGGCGAGGAATACAACGACGGCGGCGCATTCAAGCTGGTGTGCCGGGACTCCCGCGGCGTCATGGTGACCATCATTGCCGATAACTATTACGGCTATTGCAAGAAAGAAGTCAAAACGCAAATCAGCTTCGCGGCCAATCTCTATCGGCCTGTGCGAGGAAGAGCATGCCGGCGGCGCCATCGCCTTTCCCGCCTACGTACTCGGACAGCAATTTTATGCCGGCCGTACCGTGCTCACGAAGCAAGTAAAATTCACGGAAGCCATGCACTGGCTGGCGGATCGCGTGGAGATCCGGCCCGAAGGCTACGCGGCAGACCGTCGGTTTTCGGACATCTTCTACGTTCCTGAAAACGCCGAATTCAGTGTTCGTGAAGGCTGCGTGAGATGGCAGGTTCAGAGCGGACAGACACACCAACTGACCCTTCGCGCGTCCGAAACGTACGTGCTTCCGTGGGGCACGAAAATCCGCCTGGAAAAGCAGACCGGAGGGTACCGCCTGGCGTCTTGTCGCGTCGCGTGCCGACCCGACGCTCTGCCACAAACCCTGCACGGTTTCCGGCGGCGGCAAATCGGAAATTTCGAAGTCCATTGGCAGCATCATGCTCCGCGGTCCTATCTTCGTCAGCGACTTCGATCGTGAAATCGAACAGGTGGCGGACATCCTGAAAAGGGATTTCTCCACCATCTACAGGGAGCCGCGCCCGGAACATCGTGCGAAGCGGCCGATCTTGAGCCCGGAACGCTCACTGGGTTCGGTCATCAAGCTGATGACGCCCTCGCCGGAATACACCGACGCGCACAACCAGTGGCTTTCGACTATTCCCCAAACCGTCCGCCAGCTTCTCGTCACAGTGAAACGTTATTACCGGCCGGATTGGGGCGAAAACTGGCGCGAGCACTTCGGGGTCGATCGAATCAACGGGTTTCTCGGGAATGAGCTGAAGTTCGAAAACCAGAAGCTGGTCGGCAACTATCTGCGCATGGGATATGATCCGAACGGCTCCTGGCGCATCTACAAGCTGCGGCCCGATTTCAATCCCGCCGACAAGGTCCAGGTGGAAGACGACATCACCGCGTCCGTCGTGCTGCCGAGTAGCACCCTGGAGTATCTGGATTCCGAGTATCACGAACCAAAGCGTAAAGCTGGTCGACAATTGCGAAAACCTGCTGTTTCAGCGTCCGGACGATGCGATTCACCGAGGGTTCGATAAGGATGCCGAGCGGGACATCTCGCTTCCTGGCACGTTTCTTTCCAACTTTGAGCCGCTTGCGGCCGAACAGGCGCGAGCAATCGTCGATCACGTTGTGGAGTTCGATCAGTACACCGAACCGATGAAGCACTTGCTCCGCGAGTTCGTCGAGAGTCCGGTGACCGAGTTCGTCGTTTCGTCAGCTCATCCACGCATGGTCGACGGACAGCCCTCGAAGAATCCGCGCTACCTGCAGAAGAGGCCGGATCTCGTGAACCCGCGCGATTTGTACATCGCGGAGATCGGCACGCGCCTGGCGCGCGAGATCCCAGCCGACAAGCCCGTACATTTTCCGGTGAATGCGGTTCTTGCGGGACGCCGGAACAACCCGCCGGATCCCAAAGACCGGCGTGCCGCCGCTTGGCCGTGTACAACCCCATCCACTATCAGGAACTGCCTCAGCTCTTCATGGATTTTATCTGCAGCCTGACAGGAAAATCGCCTTCCACTACCGGGTTCGGGAGCGAGGGGGCGTTGACCAAGGGTCCGTTCAACGCCATGCCGCCGGTTGTGGACATCAACGTTGCCGTGGTGTCCGCGATTCTCACCGGGTATGCCGGGTTCACCACCGCCGCCGGACATATCGGCCCGAAATATCGCGTCGATCACGATAACAGCATGCTGGTGCCGGAATTGTGGTGCCGCATGCGAGTCGCGGAGCGCGATCCGCGCTTCCTGATCGATAACGGCTTTCTGGAGAAGGTGGAAGACTTTGAGTTCGAGGGGCGCACGGTGCTGGCCAGCCGGCTGGGATACCGCATCACGGAACTGTTTGTGGACCGCTTCCTGGGACGGATCTTCGAAATGCCGAGCGCCGTGTTTCCCGAGGAGATGCTGCGGCCGGAGAAGCAGGATCTGGCGATGTTCGCGACCGGCGTACAGGCAATTACGGAAGCACAGCGAACACGTGGCTCTGAACTACTTCAAGGATGGTAGCGTGGAAGCCGCGTGTCCCCCGATCAAAGCGTTGCTGCACATCATGGCCTACGGCGAGTATGAGGGCATGCGCGAGATGTGATCCTTCTCTTCTGAAAATGTTTACGCGTGAATCGCTGCTCTCGACCAACTGGTACAGGGATCGTCTCAGGGCAAAGCAATCCATCGACATTGCGCTGTGGACCCGCCACACACAGGCGCTGGACGCCTTCCTGGCGAGCGGCATGCCAGCCCCTCAAATCGATTGGAAATGCCGCTTCGATCAGGCCGGTGAGCAGCTGAGGTGGGTAAAAAGCGACACCTATCTTGCCGAATTGCTGGGGACCGTCGGGGCCGATCCGTCCGTTATCGCCAAAGAGTAAGCTCTGGGCGCGACTCCTGCCAGTTGTTCTTGAGAATGACGCCCATCGGAAGCTGATGCTGGATCGGCCCGTCTAGTTTGCTGCGGGGGTAACGGAAGGGGACTGCTGCCGGTTCAAGCGGCAGCAACCGCCCCGTTCCTCGACTCTAACGAATTGGTTTGTCACCAATAGAGCTTCAGCGCCAATTGCCCTTGCCGCTCATTCTTGGATCCGGTAATCTGCCCTGCAGTGGCGGAGCCGATGGTCACATTCGGATCGTTAAATTGCGGTGTATTGAACGCATTATAAAACTCCGCGCGAAACTCAAGCGATATGCCTTCACGCCAGGGCAGCGGAAAGCGCTTCGCACCATTCAGGTCGGTGTTGAATACGTGGGGTCCGTTGATGATTCCGCGGCCGCTGTTTCCGACCGTATATTGAGCCGGGATGGAGAAGGCGGTGACGTCGAACCATCGCGGATAACTGCGCTGCGAGGGGTCGATGTTCGGATTGCGTGAAACGTTTGGAACGGCGAAGTTGTTGCCGCAGACACAGGTGTTCACGGACGTGGAGGGCGTCAGCGTAAATCCGCTCTGGAACGTCGTAATGCCGCTCACTTCCCAGCCCCCAACGATGTAAGCGAGAGGCCCATGCGACGCCCAGCGTTTCCCTTTACCTAACGGCAGCTCATAGTTATAAGCAGCTGTGAAGCGGTGCGGCGCATTGTCAGGCGCAAGTCCACGATCCAGATTCCGGTTCACCAACGGATCGCGATAACCAAGCTGCCCGACGTCGATCAGCTTCGAAAAGGTGTACGCCGCGATGAACCCTAATCCGGTTGAGAACCGTCGCTCCGCTTTGACCTGGAGGGAATTGTAATTCGACGATCCAATCCAGCTATTGCTCGTCACTCCATTCGGATACTGTGGGTAAGAGACAAATGGCGACACAAAACGGCCCTGTGCAATTGGAGACTGGGCAACGGGAATTGCGTTCAGGTTGTACGAGCCGTACTGCAGGTGAACGCCACGCGTTCCGGCGTATCCAATTTCGAACAAAACCGACTTGAACTCGTGCTCCACGTTGAAATTCCACTGCTCGAAATAGGACATGGGATTGTGCGCGGGGAAAACCCCCACCGACGTCGCATTTCTGCCCGTCTTGTCCGCGGGGGCGTATGGTATCGTGTCCAGAGTAATGCGCGGAGTGATCTGGTCGGTGCTGTTGTACCGTCCTACGTCCGAGTCAGCGAACAACGGCGTGTTGTTCATGAAGCCGTTCGCGCCGGCGCTCAACGTGCCCACGGTGAACATGCCGAATCCGCCACGGAACACTAACCTCGAACTTGTTAACGGGGAGTAGGCGAAGCCGACGCGTGGCCCGAAGTTGAGCCAGTTGTTATCCCAAGGCGTATTGCGGAAACCATTCACCCCCAACTGCTGATACTCCCCTTTGGTTAGGTCGAACACGCTGCTGCGATTCTGCGCTTCGTGGTACCAAAGCGGCGCGTCCCACCGGAGTCCTAGATTAACAGTGAGCTTTCGGCTTACGCGAAAATCATCTTGCAGAAATAGCGCGTACACGGAGGTTCGCGTTCGAAAATAGTCGGGGAAGATACTATAGTTCATCGTTTGCGGCAGCCCCAGGAGGAAGCTGGCATAATCGAAGCCGGTTGCGCTAAAACCACGCTGGTCGGTGAAGTTCGTGTTGAAGGTCCACGACGTATTCATCGGACCTGGCTGCAGATTATCGGTCCTTAGGTGCCGGGCCTCGCCGCCGAATTTTATAGTGTGGCGTCCAAGGACGACCGAGGCTACGTCCGTCAGGCTGTTGTTATTCTGCAATTCGAAGAACAGGGTATCGGTAGTCGCTCCGAGTTGTTCAAAGTTAAGGAAGTTGAAATAGGGAGTGCCCAGTTTTTGGGCGCCATTCGGCATACCGAAGATACCGAGATCGTTCTCGCTGATTACTCCATAGCCGGGTGTTGTCCGCTTCGGATACACCTGAAACCAGCCCAGATTCAGGCTGTTCGTCGCGGCTGGCGAGAATATGTGTACCTCGTTCACGGCAACTTGTCTACCCGAGCTTTTGCTGAATCCCGGACCGAGCGTTCCTGGCAGGGGACCTCCGGCGATGCGCCCGAAAGCGGTGGGCTGCTCTGCACTCGACGTGCGTTGTGAGAAGCGCACAGTCAACTTATCATTCTCTGAAAAGCTGTGATCAACCTTGGCGTCCCATTCCTTCGAGTCATTGAGTGTTGATCCGAAAGCGCTGAAGTTCGCGAAGGGAGTATTGATCTGCGGTGGCGGGAAAAGTGCCTGCACCTTCAATGCAGCCGGATTGAATCTAGAAGCCGGGATCATGTTGTTCGGAAACGCATCCCGGATCACGACGCTCTTGCCCGCCGCATCGGTTACGGTGCGGGTGGTGTCGGGATCGAAGATCTGGTTTTTGTAGACCGGCCTGCCGAGCGCGTCCGTACCGATCTGTCCGCCGAGAATTCGCGAGAAATCGCCGGCACGGAATTCAGGGAGCGGTACCGTAATGTTGGTGAAGGCTCCCGCTCCAATTTGTTTGGTGATCTGGATATCGAAGAAGAAGAACGTCTTGTTCTTCTTGATCGGGCCGCCGACCGTTCCGCCATATTGATTGCGCCGCAGGACGGGCACTTTATGGGCGAAGAAGTTGCTCGCATTCAGCACGTCGTTGCGCCAAAACTCAAACAGAGTCCCGTGGAAATCGTTGGTACCCGACTTAGTCGTCGAGATCATGATCGCGCCGCTTGACTCGCCATATTCGGCGGAGAAGCTGTTTGTAAGCGTCTTGAATTCCTGAATGACGTCGGGATTCGGATTAACGGGGTTACCGCTCCAAACGTGAAGGCTGCTGTTCACGCCATCAATGTAGTAAGGGTCTTTTCGCACGAGGCCGCCCTGGGTGATAGGCCCGTTGCTTGTGTTCACCACGCCGGGCGCCAGCAGGCGCAATGATTGAGGATCACGGCCCAACAACGGCAGCTCCGTGACTTGCCGGTTCTCGACGGTTGTACCAAGCGCGCCGGTCTCGGTCTCTACCAGAGAAGCCTGCGAGCTTACGGTGACCGTTTCGGATACTTGGCCCGCTTCCAATCCAACATCTACACGCAGTTGCCGTGCGACGTCGAGCGTCACGCTTTCCCGTACGAACTTCTTGAAACCGGGCACCTCCGCCTCAACGCGGTAGTCTCCGGGCGGAAGGAACTCGAATACATAATCGCCCGAACCATTTGAAACGGCATTCTGCAGCACGCCGGTCTTCACGTTGGTAAGAGCCACTCTGGCTGACGCAACTACGGCTCCGCTCGGATCGGTCACGGTCCCGCGGATACTGCCGCTGTTAGCCTGGCCAAATAGGCCAACTCCAAATGCGAGCGTAGCAATTACTAGACGCATAGCCTACCTCCGCCTGGATGCAAATTATATATCAAAATTTTACTTACCGCGGTGATACGAAAGCGCCGGCGGCGGTTGCATCTCTTTGGCTTTTAGATCCCGGACAATTTGGAATTCGCGCGCAGCCTCGTGCTCACGTCGGAGCTTGCGATAGGCGTTCGCCAGATACAAGTGAGCCGGCGAATATTCCGGGCGCAGGCGCACCGCTTCTTCGAGAGCTCGCGCCGCTTCCTCATCTCGCGTCTGCTCGAGTAACACCTTGCCTAACAGCGCATACGAAGCGGCAAAATTTGGATTGAGGCGCAACGCTTCGCGAAGCGATGCCTCGATCTCCTTAGGGTCTTCCTTTAGGCCCTCGTTGGCTGCCGCCAGATAATAGTAGCCACGGTAATCGGCCGCATTGGTCCGAATGAATTCTGTCGAAAGTTGAGCAACGTTGCCGAAATCGGATACTTGCAGGTATACAGCCGCAAGAGCGTCGAAGGCGACGCCAAGCCTTGGGTTCCTGGACAGGCACGCACGCAACTCCTGAGCGGCTTCATCGTAACGTTGTAGGTTTTTCAGCGCCAAGCCTTTTCCGAGCTGAACCAGCAGGGAACCGGGAAAGAGCTGCTGCGCGTCATCGAAAATTTCGAGAGCCGGCAACGGTGTGTTGTGCGTGAGGAAAACTTGACCGAGCTGGATCCAAGCCGCTTCGTATCCGGGTTGAAGATCGCGAGCGGCTTGCGCCTCCGAAACGGCGCGGGCGGGATCGTTCAAACCGTCGGAGATCTTCGACGCTAAAAGGTGCCGCCGCGCACCTCCGTCGGGTACTGCATCCAGAAGTTGCCGCGCCCGAACGTAATCGCCAAGAGCGATTGCGCGTTCTATGGGCTCCCATTGGGACTTTGTTTCAGCGGCGTTCGGCAAGACGCGAATGCGATGATCCGTGAACGTCAGAGGTGAAATAGCGCGCGATTTGGGCATGTGGCAGGGGAGACAGGCCTGCTTTGTTGCGCGGCGGCAATTCGTAGCAGTGACGCTTGTCTGATGGCAGTTGAGACACGTCGCCGTGTAAAACGCGTCATCGTGGCGTAGGTCGTCATGGGGATCGTGGCACGTCAGGCAAGACAGCTTATTGCTCTGGAAGCAGCGGCTGGCCATGAGGCCAATGGGCGCGAAGCGGACAGACTCGGGTTGGTCGACCTCGGGCTGAGGCGAATACGCGGACCCTTGCGGCAGCCGGTGGCATTCGCCGCAAAGCTGTACAATCGCGTTTGGTGAACGGGGAAGATATAACTTCGAACTGGCGGGGTTCAGGGTATGGTCAAAGCCGGGCCCATGGCAGCGTTCACATTCGATGCCAAGCCGGATAGCCGAGAGATCTGGCCCCGGACGGACTCCGGTCGCATGGCAGTTGAAGCAACGGTAGATCGTTTCAGCGCTCTGCATCTGTCCGAGCGTTGGTAAGTCAGCGGTATTGTTCTGAGCCGGCTGGCCAATAGTTAAGCCAGCGTGCCCAGAGCGCGTATACCAGGAGACTTGATGCTCGAAATACCTGCCTTCAACGCGACCGACGGGCGTAATGCCCTGTGCTCCCGCGCCGAACGCCCACTCTAAAAGACCGGATTTCCGTTGCCCGTTCTCGCTATGTGTAACCTTCAATCCTTCGGGTGACTGAACGTAATCGAAGCGCGATCCGCGCGGTTCGACAACTGGTTGCGCGCTCAACCGTTGCGCGATGGGGCTGTCAAGGATGGGTTGGAGGGCACGCGCGTGATATGTCTTTCGTTGCGATCTGTACTCGGAAGCGTGGCAGCCGCCACAGACTCGCGCACCAACGAAGCCTGCAGGCGCGGGATAGACGTTGAGTGGGACTGTGAGGAGTAGCCAGGCCCAGCGGTGCGTCATGAGGACAGTGTACTCAAGCCAGCAGCGTTGTCCTCAGCAGGGTGGCAGGTAGTGAAGCCAGCGTGGCAAAGCGCGAACGTTAGCTGGAACGTGACCGTCAGCACGGTGAAGATGTCGAGTCGACGATCACTCCGCGATGGTTCCTAAAAACGGTCAACCGGGTCTTCGCCAGTGACCACGCCGGCGCACGCGGCGGAAGTATTCGGCAACGATTCGGTCGGAGAGTTCGGAGCCGGGTTTCAGCAACTCGCCATGGATCACCGACGCTCCCAGCCATGGTCGTCTTGGTCCACACGCCCAATTAGTGCATCCCTCGGCGAGTTCGGTCTTCCGGAGCGTGCGTGACCACAGCGCCAGTACCAGCTGAACTCGTCCCTCGCGAAGGTTGGGAAGCAGCGTGGCGGAATGCGATCCGGCTACGGTGCTGTGTGGAATGTCTTCTCTTCGCCGTACATCGTGATCAGCGGGTGCCGGACGCGGGCCCGAAACTCGTAGAGCCGACCGGCGCAAGCCCGCCCAGGGGGTACGTGAAGTCGCTTTTTCGTCCGGTTGATGCCGGGCAGATCGGTCCAGGACTCCGTCCGCTCAGAGAGGTCCGTGCCACCTTTTTTCTCGCGGTACTGAAAGCCGATCTCGACCTTCGCCACATTTCCCATAGCCACGAGCCGGCCGCGTAACGTGGCGATGCGTGTCGCCGGGTTCCAGTCGACACCGGTGGTAAGCACTTCGGGCGGAGTGAGTCCCGGCTCGGCATTTGTGATTTTCAGCACCAGCGGATTGGGCCAGCGGCGGTCGGTGTACAAACGTTGAGCACGGAAGGCAGTGATATGCAATCCAGCTTCGTCCTGCTTCCAAGTTGTCTTCGGCTTCACCTCGGGACGGTATTCCACAACCTCGTCGGACTGCCCGAGCACGCTGACCTGAGTGCGGATCCGTCGCGCGAACCGACCTCAGCGTCACCGACTTCGCATCGCCTAATCTCCAGGGATGCATCCTGGTGAGGAAGGCGTAAACGGTTTTGGAATCCTTGCCGCGGGTGAACCAGATATTCTTTTCGTTGGTGATCACCCAGGGCCGCACGTTCTTGATGGCCTCGCCATTGACGAAATTCCATAACGCGATCTCCCGCAGTCGGGACTCCTGCTCGATCGGGATTTCGCCGTCCGGCTTTGGGCCGATATTCAGGAGCAGGTTCCCTCCCTTCGCCCGAGTCTCAATCAGGATCTCGATCAACTGCGTGCCGGATTTGTACTCTTCGTTGGTAGGCTTCCACGGCCATTCCGTGCCCATCGTAAGATTGCCTTCCCAAGCACCCTTCAGCGGAACCCCGGGGATGTATTGCTCGGGCGTCTCCATCACTCCGCGCGTAATAACCAGCTTGGGCTGCAGTTGCCAGGCATAATCGGTGAGCTGTTCCGCAGGGCCATCAAAGAAGAAGTAATCGACGGTTCCATAGTTGGTCAGCAGTTCGTGCAGTTGTCGCTTCGTGTAGTCCATGAATTCGGGAATCTCCTGCGGATAGACTCCCTTCACGTGGCGGTTGATGGCGGATGCCGTTCTGATGCAGCCACCAGAAATCATCGGGCGAGAAGTAGAAGCCGATTGCGATGCCTTGTTTGCGAAAGGCGTCTACAAGCTTCGCGGTGAGATCCTCGCGTAGGGCGTGTGACCGACGCTGAACGGCGTGGTCGCGGTGTGCCACATGCAAACCCGGAGTGATGCTTCGCGGTGAACATCACGTATTCAAAACCGGCGAGTTTCGCGAGCGAGGCCCACTTCTCCGGCTGAAAGCGGTCGGGGTTGAAGTGCTCCGGCAAAATGCGGAAGAAGCGATCGACATAGTCGGGTGATGCGCCGACCAGCGAATGCGAAATGACGCCGCCGAGCGCGCCATCCACGGACCAGTGGATGAACAGGCCGAGCCCGCGGTCGCGAAACAGCTCGACTGCGGCGGGATCGTTGGTGCGCGGCGAGGAGGGCGGGGCCTGTGAGAAGGAAATCGCGGCGAGGGCGAGTATCGAAGTGATGAGACGCGTCATGGTGAAGTTGCATTCTATCCTGACGCTTGCCGGGCTTACATACAGGCCGCCACGGTGGAACATTTGGTTAACTCTAGCCGACGAAGATGGAGAGAGGAAATGGAGGACGCGCGCTCGGTAACAGTTGGGATTCGGAGTCTACGGGCCTGGAGTCCGGTTCTGGGACGTCTCAGCCGTGGACCGTCGGGCGCGCGAATGCCCCGTGAACGCCGGGTCACCGACGCCAATTATTCGGACGTAGGGTCGGTCCCCTTCTCTGGCTCTCAGGCGATCGCCGCCGACGATGATCAATGACGCCGGTCATCCGGCGAATGCCGAGCAGGCGTGGGAAGCTTTCGGAACGACGTCACTGTGGTCGCCGTTGTCGAAGTGGACTCCGTTCAATGGAAAGGCTTACGTGGAACTGCGCCGCACGCGGCAATTGCGGAAGCGGGCAGGCGAGTTGTGGCTGCGGGCGAGAGGTAGTTCAAATGCGCCCCCGCAACTCTCGGCGAGGATGCCGGCGATCAAATGTCGGCGCTCGGGCGTGAAATCAACGTGCACTTCGCATCCGCACCGAGCAAGACTACCCGAACATTTGACGGCGTGAATGTCGTATCGCCCATTGACCGAGCACCACGACTTCGTGAGGTCGACTGGGATGATTCCGTCGTTGTTGGAAATCGGGTAGTAGGGCCTCCGAGAAGCGTAGCGGCGGCCGTACTGATGGAGGAGATCGCCCAACATCGACGCTCACCGCCAAACACGAAAACAGAGCACGATCAGGAGGCGAGCTTGACGCCAACGTCTTCCCTCCAGCCTGATAGGCGGCTGGATCTTTGTGGAATACAACCTCGTGAAAGACCTCGCAACAGATCGTGGAGGCTTTCGGCGGGCGGGACGCTCCGGGATGTCTCGTTTGCGATCGGGAGCGTCTTTCAAACATTCGCTCACCGCTTTGAACATGTAGAGACTGCTTGAACATAGCGTAATCCGCAATTCACGGCATCTCAAGAAACGATCGCTTGCTTCCTATTCGCTTAATATCACAGATCGAGGACCCACCTGGCGCTGCGCGCTCAATGCCCGTTCCCACCGTCGGCGTCGAGCACAGAAAGATCAGACATCCCGCAACGAAGGACCTAGATGAGTAGTGCATCCCAAAGGGCTCAACGACGGAGCAATTCAAGGATCAGATTTGCGCGGAATGGACTGATCCGGCCGCAAACGCCACCTGGCGAAAGTGAATCCCAAGTGCCTTGTGCAATCCCGCCAGGCAACCTATGGCTTTGTGCAGGTCGCTTAAACCGCAGAGGGTTTGAGAAATCTCGACCTTGCGAGCGGCACAAGTGAACCGGCTCTTTCGCTGGCTCGAGCCGTGCAACCAGAAGGACGCGTCACAGCCACCGACCTGGGATCTGGCAGGCTGGCAATCGCAGAAGAGAACGCGCAGCACGCTGGACACTCATCGACCTTACAATCCAGCCGCCCGGGTGAGACGAACAGAGCCGGCCCGCGGTATCGTATTAAGTCACATGCTAAGTCGCGCCGCGCTTCAATTCGTTCTCCTTTCGTTGCTGCCTTTTCCCTGATCGCCCAGGACCGCATCGGCACGGTTCAGGTTCGCGTATCCACCGACCGCTCCGATTGGCGCTATGAACCCGGCCAGCCCGTTCGCTTCCGCATCCTCGCCGTTCAGGACGGCCACGCGCTGAGTGGCATCAAGGTGACCTACCGGATCGGTCCCGAGATGATGCCTCCTAAAATCGATCAGACCGCGACGCTCACCGCCGAGGGCCTCACCGTCGATGGCGGCACCATGAACGAACCCGGCTTTCTCCGATGCATCGCTACTGTCGAGCAGAACGGGAAAACGTACCGCGGACTCGCCACCGCCGGATTTCACCCGGAAACCATAAAACCCACACAGCAGGATCCTGCCGACTTCGATCAATTCTGGGCCGCGGCAAAGCCGCTCTCGCCAAACTACCCATGGACGCGAAGGTCACGCTGCTGCCCGAATATGGCAACGCGTCGGCCGACTGTTACCACGTGAATCTGCAGAACGTCGGCATGGGAACCGCGCCCTCGCGCTTCTATGGCGTTCTCTGCGAGCCGAAAGCGCCCGGCAAGTACCCGGCGCTCCTCAGCGTCCCCGGCGCCGGTGTCCGCCCGTATCGTGGTCTTGCCGAGATGGCGGCGCACGGCATCATCACTCTGCAGGTGGGGATTCACGGCATCCCGGTCACCATGGAGCAGTCCGTCTATGATTCCCTTGGCGCCGGCGCGCTCGCGAACTACAACACCTTCGGACTCGACAACCGCGACCGCTATTATTACCGCCGCGTCTATCTCGGCTGCGTCCGCGCCAACGATTTTCTGACCAGCCATCCCAAATGGGACGGCGTGAACCTCGCCGTCACTGGAGGCAGCCAGGGCGGAGCGCTGTCCATTGTTACCGCCGCGCTCGACCCCCGTGTCCGAGGCTTAGCCGCATACTACCCGGCGCTTTCCGACGTCACCGGATATCTGCAGAATCGCGCCGGCGGTTGGCCGCATATGTTTCGTGCCGCCGATGGCCCAATGTCGCACCGCTCGCCGGAGAAGATTGAGACTTCGCGCTATTACGACGTTGTCAACTTCGCGCGACGCGTCAAAGTGCCCGGGCTTTACTCGTGGGGCTTCAATGACGAGACTTGCCCCCCTACCTCCATGTACTCGGCTTATAACGTGGTTCCGGGGCCCAAGAAATTGCTGCTGGCACTTGAAACCGGCCACAACAACATCCCGGAGCAGGTCGCTGTGGTGGAGGCGTGGCTAGAAGCGTTCCTAAAGCCGGCGCCTGCGGGGAAATAAATAGCCGTTTTGGAGGTGGATTGAATTCCTTCAACTCCGGCAAGGTGCACGTGGTTGGACCAAGTGGAACGTCGAATGGTACCGAGCGAGTGGTCTTATGGTGCTTGAGGAAAGCAGCTCTGCGGAGAGTCCAAAATCCGAGCTTCGCGTCGGACTCTTCGCGATTGGGCTAGACGCATACTGGCCGCAGTTTGAGGGCCTGGAACAAAGGCTGAAGGATGCGACTGCTCAAGTGGCCAAGGGCTTGGCGAGGCCGGGCGCCGAAGTCGTGAACCTCGGCATGATTGACAGCCCGGAGAAAGCCGCTCACGCCGGACGAGAGTTCCGCGCCGCCTGCGTCGACCTGCTGTTTCTCTACGTCAGCACGTACGCACTTTCATCGACGGTTCTGCCCGTCGTGCGGCGAGCGAAGGCTCCAGTCATCGTGTTGAACCTATCGCCCGGCTCCGCCATTGACTATGCGTCCTTCAACGCCATGAACGATCGCGGGCGTATGACCGGCGAGTGGCTGGCCTGGTGCCAGGCCTGCCCCCTGCCGGAAATTGCAAATGTGTTCAAGCGCTGCAACATCCCGTTCTTCCAGGTCACCGGCGTGCTCAACGGCGATCCGGCGGTGTGGGACGAAATCGGCGAGTGGCTTGACGCCGCACAAGTTGTGCACGCGATGGAGCGCAACCGGCTCGGCGTTATGGGGCATTATTACGGCGGTATGCTGGACGTGTACTCCGATCTCACCTTGCAGTGCGCGGTGTTCGGAGGACACATCGAAATGCTGGAGGTAGATGAGCTGACGGCTCTGCGCGGCGAAGTCTCCTCCGGCGATATCGAGCGCCGAGTCGCACACTTCCGCGACGTCTTCGATGTCCAGCCGGACTGCTGCGCGGCGGAACTCGAGCGCGCCGCCGTGACGTCTGTGGCTCTTGATCGTCTGGTTCAGCGGCATGCCCTGGGATCGATGGCTTATTACTATCAGGGCTCCGGAAACCCCGCCAACGAGGACACGATTAGCTCTATCATCCTAGGGACCAGCCTGCTAACCGCTCGGGGCGTACCGGTCGCGGGAGAGTGCGAAGTGAAGAACGCTCAGGCCATGAAGATTCTTGACACGTTTGGCGCAGGCGGATCGTTTACCGAATACTACGCCACTGACTTTACCGACGACGTGGTTTTGATGGGCCACGATGGCCCCGGCCACCTGGCCATCTCGGAGGGCAAGACCAAGGTCCGGCCGCTCGACGTCTTTCACGGGAAGCTCGGCCGGGGACTATCCGTGGAGATGTCTGTTAAGCATGGCCCAGTGACCCTGCTTTCCGTGGTGGAGAGTGGGAACGCGCTGAAACTGGTGATCGCGGAGGCCGACTCAGTGCCCGGCCCCATTCTCGAGATCGGAAATACGAACAGCCGATATCGCTTCAGCATCGGCGCACGCCGGTTCATCAACGACTGGAATGCCCAAGGCCCGGCGCATCACTGCGCTGTCGGCGTGGGACACATCGCATCCAGGCTCGAGAAGCTCGGTGCGCTTCTGAATATCGATTCGGTACGGATCTGCTGATCAGACTGACTCTCATTGGTCGTTCGCTCGATCACATGTCTTTCTTGCTGCAGTTGCGTCCGCCGTGGCTCTGACGTGTCTTTGCCGCGCGAAAGTGGCTCCAAGCCGCCTCCGGGCCAATTTAAGGACTCAACCAGCACGTGCGCTCGTGCCAGGGCGACGGCGGTGCCGACAACCCTGTTTCATGCCATCGCCTTCACCTGGCCGATGAACTCCCTGTCGAAGATCCGATCGCGACCACGTAGAACATAACGGGGTGCGCTGTCCCAGGGAAAGGTCTCGGAAGTTGCTTCGCCGTAGCCGCCACGCCGAAGTGCAGGATTCGCCCCCCGGCAGGGTGCCAAGACACAGCAAGGTACAGCATCTGAAACCGGACCGTCAGCCCGGCAAAGAAGTGAGTGCACTGATATATGGCTTCCGACGTAACTGTCCAGGAACGTCTCGTGGGTTGTTGCGGCTCATCAACCCAATCAGATCCCAAACCTCGTGCGGCACTTTGGCCGACCTGGTTGACCGCGGTCTTCCGAGTCCAGAACAAGCGGAAGCCCTTCGGGTGCCCAACCGACCGCAGTATCGGCCTTGACGATCATCAGGGCGCATGTCCAGTCGGTGACGCATGGCGCAGCACACCCGGAACATTCGATCGGCTGGCGTCAGCCTCAGCCGCTTGGGCGCCGAACGCAGCACGGGCGAGTCGTAGCCGGAAGGCAATGGTTTCCCGCCGTTGCAGAGCCGAAGGTCCCAACATCGAGGCAAGGGCGTCGAGCAACAGCAGCCCAGACCCAGAATGTCCGTCCTTGGATCCGGCATTGCTCGAAGAGGCAGCGAGCCCCTCCATGTTATAATCCGGCGAATAAGCCGCAATGATCCGTCTCACTCTGGATAGCCTGGACCTGCAGAATCCGACGTGGTCTTCGCCGACGCTGAAGCCTGGGGTTGAGGTGACGATGAGCGTGGACGCACCTTCCATCGCCGAACCGCAATTCGTCAGGTTCGACATCCTCTGCGGAGCGGAGCTGATCGACTCGGTGACCGGAAGACCCGGTAAAACGTCCGCAAAGTGGACGCCACCCAACCTTTTTGGCAGCAGCAACCTGACCTTCCGCGCGTCGCTGATGGATAAGCCGACCCCAGCGAATGGGCATACGGCGGCAGTGAGCTTCGTGACTTCGCCGGCCCTAAATCTACGCAGCTATTCGGTAGCGAGCAACTCGATCGATGCTGCATTTGTCCCTAAGCAGGAGAAGTTGGAGGTCGGCTACACGGTGACGGATCCGGATGGCGCTGCGCTCAAGGGTCGGTTTGAGGTTTGGGGAGAGCGCTGTCCCGACGAGAAACCGGTGCCGATCTACACCGAAGACTTCACGCCGGCAGCCGGCGCTCAGACCTGGACGAGTTGGGCGGGCAAGGCGAACGGGGGCAAACTCAGCGGCAAATACATCACGCCGGAGTTCAGCCCGTACCGCGTGCGGATCATCATCGGGCCAGATGCTGCGTCGGTGAAGGATCCGGACGGGGCAGGGCAGGGCAAGGTGGCAATGGTGGAGAAGCAATTTGAAATATCGGTGTTCAGCGTCTTCATGGAGGTCCAGAAAGGGGTTAAGGACAAAGAGACCGCCAAGCTGAAGGAACACAAGCTGAAGAACGTGCTGGTGATCCAACCGCCGGGCAACGATGGGAAGTACGACGACGACGACATGGGGCGCCTGCCGAAGGCTAGCGCCAATGAAGTCTGCCGGGTCCGGATCCCCATGACGCGCCACTGGACACGCGCCGAGAACCTGGGGCAGGGCGGCAACAACATCGGCGACGGTTACGGCAGTACGAAGATCAGCATCGACGCGACCCATTACACGCGTCCGGAATTGCCCATAGAGTTCGAGCCTCGGCTGAAGAGCCGCGACAACACCGTCAACAACGATGTCGACAAAAAGGGGCTGTTTGAGAAAGAGGCGGTCGGGCCTTTGAAGATCGAGCCCATCGCCGAGGACCCTTATGACGCCAGGTTTCCGCTTGGGGCGCTCGGGGTGCAATACGGCACGCCGGGCTACCTGACGTACGCCGCGTTCAAGGTGAAGGATGGACAGCCTAGCGGGCCGCTGAACACGGGTCCCGCCGGCAACCCCGCCAACAGACCGATCTATCACTGCTGGCAGGCAAGGTTGGAGGTGGCCGCTGACAATAACGGCACCCCTGAGAACTTCACCATCACGAATTTCAACGCGACAGCCAACTGCGGCTATTCTGCCGGAGCCGATGAACTGACCGTGTACCTGAACCGGGCGCGGCTGGAACGTAGCGACACAGGGGACGACACGGAACTCCTCGATGGCAAAAAGGACTATCGTGAGGTACCAGCCGGGGGCGGGGCGCTTTCCACGCAGATCCGATTGGCGCCGCACCTGACGAAGGCACAGGATGTATTGTGGGTAGTCCGCAAGAGTGCCGGCGCGAATGCGAACGTTCTCTGGAACGAGTTTCCGCAAGGGCCCAATTGCCATAAGTATTACGGCGGAGCACGGGGTATCAAACCTACGGCGGATCTAAATAATTACTTCCGCAAAGCCTACTCGGCGGACCCGGCCGCCGCCTTCGACCCGATCATTGGCAAAGCCAGCGGCTCCTATCGCTATACCGATTACATTAACCTGCGTCCTGCAATTCTGGCGGACCAGGATAAACAGGAGCGGGTGGAGATTTCGACACGCACCTCGGGGTCCAGGCAGGGGTACGCGGGCGTCCTCTTTTCGCCGTCCTATGTGTGCGGGGACACCTATGTGCTGAACGCCGTCGTGGAGCATCAGCCCTATGAACGCAACTTCGGATTTGTAACTCCAAAGGCCAAATTAGAAGACAGCAAAACCGGGAGTATCGTGATCTGGCGGCATGTACAGGTCAAGAAGTCGCTGAAGGGTCCAGGGATAGCGGATGCGGGCGCGCCCCATCCCGCCGATGGCGTGAACACGCAGTTCAGTGGAGGGACTGGAGCGAACGCTTATTACGCCGATGCGTTTCACGAATGGACCACCGGCGATGCTCCGGTTCACAGTGTTGCCAACCTCAAGAAGTACCGCAAGGCTCACAACCTATTCAGCAATGGCATGGCAGGAAAAGTTCCGCTCAGGAGCAACGCAGATGTTAAGAATGAGCTCGCTCAATACGATTATTATCGGGAGCAGTTACCGCCGGGGATTCCGGCAAATCGTGTCAATGTAGCCAGTAATGAAGTCGAAAACCATCCGCCCGGAACTCTGTCGGCGACCGTCGGCGCCGGAGTGCTGAATGCGCTGGGCGCTCATGTTGGGCCGGCTGACGCGGCGCTGAACGCCGGAGTGGCGGCTCTACCGATTTACGGCGGCACGGCGGACGACTATTACGATCTGGCCGACGGGATCGCGACCGACCTCGCTATTGCGGTTATGGATGCGCTGATCCCACGAGATACCGAGCCGCGCAAAGTCAGTATTCTGCGCTGGCACAGCCTGAGCGACAACCGACTATGGAAGAAGGTCAAGGATGCTAATCTGGCGACCCGTTCGATAAAAGTGAACACGACAGTTTGGCAGGGAATGTATATGGGCGACGGGCAAACATTGTTGTACGCCAGCACCGTCGCTCCCTCATTGTTCTCTCACGAAATGGGACATTCCGCACATCTGGCGCATTTCGTGGCGGAGGACGTCAATTGGAAACATCATCACCTTGGGTCGCCCGATTGCCTTATGAGTTACAACTACACGAAGGGGAATATTTGGAGGCCAGGGGCAGCCGTCGGGCCGGAAAACCCAGCAGGTACGGCAATGCCGGCTACTCCATACCCACTGGTTTTCGGGGTAAGCAACGTCGAAGAGGGGTGGCCGCACCGAGGCCGGTTTCCGAATCCGCCAGCTAATCCCTGGACGGGGTGCATTCAATACGGACCAGGCATTGCGCCCGGCCAGTTTTGCGCGAAGTGTCTTCTGAAGCTGCGTGGCTGGGATGAAGAAAAATTGCCTGTGTCCTGGACCCATCCCGACTTGTTTTAAATTTGTGATGAGCTTCAATCACTTCTACGCCGGATTCCGGCAAATGGCGCTGTGCGCAGCGCTTGTGTGGGTTTGTAGCTTGAGTGGTCAACAACGGAATTTGCCGAGACGCGCCATGACACCTTCGACCGCCCCGCCCGTTGAACTGCTGATTTCGCCTCGGGAAAACCGGCCCAGTCCGCTCTATCCCGACCAAGCGGCGGATTTCGATATCGCGTTGCGCAACGCCGGCAAACAAGCCATCACCGTCAACTCTCTGGAGGGAAACCTGGATACTCCGGTAATCCGGATTTCCGGACCGAAAGGGCTGCATGGCGAGTTCAGCAAACGCGTCAGGAAGGAGAAAATGGTCGGCCACGGTTCCACCGTGCAGCAGGAATCGCCGTCCCTGGAGACATTGGCGCCGGGGGAAAGCGATGACACGTGGGTTAATCTCCTGGGTTTCCACTCACCGCTGCCGCCGGGCGCCTATTCATTCGATGTAATCCACAAAGTGAACGAATCAGACTCGACGGTGACCTCAGCCGCCCAGAAGTTCGACATTGTTCCGGCGCAGGTCGCGGATGTTGCCTTGGGCTACGAGTCGCGCAACCGTTCGCAATCCTTGCTCGCGTGGCTCGCCGCACCCGCGCACGCGCCGAAGCTGCGCTTGATGGTGCGGGAATCGGGGTTCACAGGCCATGCGTCACTGCACCAGGGCGGAACGGTGCTCGGCGAGTTCGATCCTGGATCGCGCGTCGCGGTGAGCCAGTTGCCGTGGGATGGGCGAATCACGCCGGTAGGGTGGGTCGCGGTGTTGGCCAAGAATGGGAAAACGACCCTGATGAGGCAGGCGTCAACGTTCCCGCAGGGCGGGCCGGTGAGTGTTGCGCTCGGGGTGCACGATCCGGTGCCGGTGCCGAGATTTCCGAATCGAGGAAATGCGGTGGTGCTGGCGACAGGCCTGTCGGCGAAGGGTGGTCCGGAGTTGGCCGGCGCCGTGGTGGCACCGGAAGGCGCCAAGCGGGCCTGGCACGTCCCTTTGACCGCGATGCCGAAACTGACGGCCTGCTCGTTCATGTCGACGGGCGGGATCCAGGTGCTGCTTGTGTCGGACGATGGCAAGCAGTCCGTCGTACGAAAGTTGGAGATCGACGAGACCGGCAAAGTGCTGTCGCCAGAGCAGGAGATCCGGACTACCAGGAATGAGATCGTCGCGCTGGCGGTCGGCCAGCGTTCGCCCCAAGCTTTCTTCCTCATGCTGGAGGCGGACCGCAGACGGCATGGAAGGATGGCGCTGCTCAAGATGCCGTCCACGGGCGAGTCGAAATTCACGCTCACGGATCTCGGCTCTCTGCAGGGTTGGCCGTCGAATCAGGCTCCCGAGGGTCCGCAGATGCAGCCGGCGAAAGAGATCCGTCTGGAGCAGGCACCGGATGGCAGCGCGTGGCTCGCCATGACCAACGCGCAGGGCGATCTCTACTGTGGCAACGTGGATGGCGCGTTGGAGCTGGTTCGCGAGGCCAAAGGCTCCGATCTGTCGTTCCCGCATGTTGCCACTCTGCGCGGCGGTATTTCGTGCTTCGGGTTTGCGGCTGACGGCAGCATGTTCGCGCCGGGCGGTCACAGTCACTAACATGCCACGACCTGCCGCTCCACCGTACGGCGAACGGGTGCTCCGGCTGCTCGATGCTCCGATGACGGGCCTCGATGTCTGGCACTTGCAGATCAAGCTGATCGCCTGGGGCTCCGGGCCAGACCCGGACGGCATCGGATCGCCGAACATGCCGGTGCGGATTACCGGGAAGTTCGACCGCGCCACCCGCGACGCGGTGAAGCGGTTCCAGCACGCCGTGACCAACGATGCGACCCACTTGCCGGCGCTCAACTTGCCGGCTACCGGCGTGGTGGATGGCGCCACATTTGCGGCGATCGATAGAGAGGCTGCGCTGTGGCCAGTGATCGTGTGGCAGATGCGCTGCAAATGCGCGGATGGCAAGAACGTGCCTCCGATCCGCTGCCGTTGCAACGATCACCCGAGCCCGGGTGTCTGCACGGGCTTCGGTAGTGGGCGGTTCAACGGGAGCTTTTTGTTGGATGCGGTTACGCTGCCGGACGGGACTTCGCTGGCCAGCGAGCAAAGGGACGTCTATGACATGCGCGAGTACCCGGGCATGGACAAGGCGGTGATTTGGGCTGTTCGCGGCTTGATGCGGCGCGCGAACGTACAACGGATCAAGATCGCGGCGGGGTACCATTGCTGGCAGGACAACTACCAGACGATGGATGGACGTCGCTGGCGGCATCGCAGGTCGACCTTCCACCTGGGCAAGACGGTGGAGTTCTATCACGACGGAACCTGCGCGGAGTGGGGCCAGAATCCGGCGGCGGGACCCTGCGGGACTTGTGCTGCGATCCGGACGACCGCCGTGAATAAATGCGGCTTTCAGGAGCGCTGGCAGCAGCCGGATCGCGTGGGTGTCGGCGAGCTGGGCCGCGACGGGCCGACGCCCTTCAACCCGTTCGCCGTGATGGTGAGCACGGTGCGGCGGCCACGGCTTGAGCGTGAAGACGACGAGTTCGTCAAGAAGTACCACGACAGCGTAAAGCCGCTATACCCCGCGAAGGCCGGTTCATTTTCGTATCCGGTGAACCTAGGGAATCAGGGATTGGATTTGACTGTCGCGCCGAGCCCGCGCTTTTTCTCGAACACGGAGACGGGCGCCGCGGGATGGTATCCGCTGGGACTCTCTCGGATGTGGCATACCGGGATTCACCTGTACGACGCGGCGGGCACGGAGGTGAAAGCCATCGCCGATGGGGAGATTGTCGGTGTCCGTGGCGGCGAGGCTGCGGCTGCGAAGACACTGGGGTCCCGCAATTTCGTATTGATCCGGCACAAGCACAAGGACCGCACGAATACCGAGAAGACTTGGTACAGCCTTTACATGCACCTGGACGCCGGGGCCATCGACGCGGCGTCGACGGTACCATGGCGCAAGAAACTGCATGCGCGCACGGTGGATCACTTGCTGTTTCTGGCCCCGAGTCCAGTGTTCACCCATGTCCCGGCGCAACCTGCGGCGTTACCTCCCATACCGAGCCGCCTGGTACAGGCTCCCGGGTATGCGGCGGGTGAGCGGATTGCCACGGCAGGCGGCGCCGCGCCCGCAGACCCGCGAACCGCGCTCGATCCAGTGGCGCCTCCGACCTCGCAAGTGATTCAATTAGCGAATCCGGCCGACACGTACGCTTTCGTTCAAATGGAGACCGAGAACCTGGCTCAGGTGGTGGCTGCCGATGCCGCACTCGTCAACACGATTGCGAACGCGGAGATCATCGCGTTGGATCCGCCGATTCGAGTGGCGGCGGGTGAACTGATTGGGTCCATCGCTACTGCGCCCACGGACCCTGTGTTGAACGCTCACGGCGCGTTCCTGCACCTGGAAACATTTTCGGAGACGCAGATCCTTTCGGGGGATGGGTACAAGCTGATCGATGTACCCAATGCCAATGAAGTCGCGGACCGCAAGCAGGTGGCTTTGAAGTTGAAGGCCGCGGGGCCGTTGACCGGGCTGCCCGCCGATGTCCTGCTGGACGGGGATATCAACAATGACCGGTTGCCAGTGAATCTGCTTCCTGATCGTAGCGTGGTTCTGAAGATGCCCAATCAATGGTCGCTGGATTGGAAGGCCGCACTGGCGGCGGCGACGAGTTTGTCCTTCATGCCGGACGGGCCCCGGGACACGCTCGGCGATCACATGAACGAGTACCGGTGGTGGACGGACGTGAGCGGAAACAACCGGTTGCCGGCTTCGGCTACCGTGTATCATTATCACCCGCTCGCGCTTTTGTTCTATTTTGCCTTCGCTTGATCTTCCAGAAGGTCGGCCTTCTCCGGTTCGAACATCAACCTTTGGGTAGGACGACCAACCCTAAGCCGAAAAGACCGGAACAACCAGGTCCACGGCCATGGGCGCTGAGGCCGGCGAGACGATGGCTGGGACTGCCAGGGTTGCTTTAACTTCAAAGAGCGTGGAGTTAGGCGGGACCACCTTGTTTTTCCAGTCCACCTTATAGGTGTGATCGAGACTGTTGCCGTTGATGGTCAGGTTTGGGATGGTATCCACGGCGGCAACATTGCCGACGGCATAAATATCCAGCGTGAGCTGACCGCCGTCTATGACATAGCTGGACCGGACCAGAATGTTGACGTCATCGCCGTGCCAGCAGCGGGGCTGTGACCAGCTGACGCGCAGCACTGGCGTCAGCAGGCAATCCATCGTGTTGTTGTGGGCTTGACTCCAGTGCATCGTTTACCTTCTCATTGCGGCGTTCACACCACTGCGATCGCGCCCGGGTTAGAACCAGGATCAATCTTCACCCGTGCTGCCGTGAGTCCCGGGAACTTCACCGCCAACAAAGACTCAGCCCATGGGACCTTTAAGTCGACCTTTCCTCGAACGGTGGTGATAATGCGCTGAGTACCGCCGGAGAAGTATAGTTCCACTTGGCGGTCCACCACCGCGCCTTGATTGTTGTCAAATTTCACGGATTCCGGCTTAAGCAGCGGTACCGCGGCGCTGTACGCAACGGCGTTGCCGCACTTGGCCCGAAATGCTATTTGGCTGTGTTTGAGGTTAGCGAAAGAGCTTTCCTTGGGCTTCCATTTTGCCTCCAGGGTAAGCGTCCCCGCTGCGTCTTTGACTTTGGCATTGACGATTTCGAGGATGGTACGGACGTTGTAGGCATTCAGGATCTCGAACACACCGGCATCGCCTTCCTCGAATCCATCCGTACTGGCGGTTAGGATAATCTCCTCGCCTATGACAGCTTCCGTCGCCGACCACGCCGGATTGCTCAGCTCTTTGACGGTGAACCGGTGAGTGCCGGTGCGGACGCCCTTACGGTAGACCTTGCCGTCGGCGGCCGTTGTGCCGGAGTCATACTTCTTGAAGGCGCCGCCTATCGCCGGCCTTCGCTCCAAGATCCAATCGATATTGGGCAAGGTCTGAAGCCCGGTGTCCTTGACGATAAACTCGACCCAGGTCCAGGGTACCAGGAAGACCGCGGTCTCAACCCCACCGGCTGCCGGGGTTTTTACCTGGGCTGCCACAGCCGTGACGTCATATCGCTCATCGAGATCCGGCGCAAAGGTGGGAGTGACGGTGTACGGGCCCGGAGTGAGCGGTTGGTATCTCCACTGCCCATTGGCCGGTGTTTTCGCGGGATTCGTAGCGGTCGCACCGGTCACCGTGAGGTCGACGCCTTCGATCGCCTTTCGGGGTTCCTGACCGCGCGGGTCGATGCCATACACCTCGATGCGAATTTCGGCCTTGGTCAGCGGGCACTGCGCTACAGGATCGTTCAACTTTTTCGATCCCGGCTTGGCTTTGAAAGGATTCGGCATTATTCTTTACCCCACACTTGCCGCGGCGACTCGCCCCACCCGGTGAGAAGCCCGATTCGCACGTTCGCCGATTCGGGGGGATCGCGCAGAATCGCAGAAGCCCATGCCCTTTGGTCGACGTCGACTCCGAATTCAGCCCTTACCGCGAGGAGATTGCACACATGGGCCTGGAGTTCGATGCCGTACTTGCTGGCTTTGAGGATCCCGAGCTCGATGGGGCAACGGACGCCTTGGGACCTAACGCCCCCGAACTGAGCCGGATACGCGGACTGAATGTACACCGCTGCCTGTTCACAGAACGCCGCCAGAAAGGATTCGTTCAAGATGGGCAACTGCTCAGCATGGATCACCAGCGTAATCTGTATATTATAGTTGCTTTTACCCGGCCCGGATTCTTGCCTGCGGCGGTTCATCCTGCGCCTGCGCCACCGGGTAGCTTGTATTGCACTTACTCGATCATCAGTTCTCCACGCCTGCGAGGCCGGTAGCCGCTTCTGCAACGCACATCAGACAATTGCACCGAATGAGAGCTCGCGAGTGGGTTGTGTATGCCAAGCGTCCTTTCGCCGGATTCCAGCAGGTTCTCGAATATGTGGGCCGCATCGCACCGCGTTGCGATCTCCAACAATCGTTTGCTCATATCGAAATGATCAGGTCCGCTTTTAATGGAAAGATTATCGTGATAGCGATCAGATTAAGACGAATGTCTCCTCGGCATGCCGCCACCGGGGGAGCCAACGAACCCGACCGAGAAGGATTACCGGGACCGCTACGAAGAGCCTCACCGCCGAATGATTCGATCAATGCTCACTGTGCAAGCATGGCGGCACGCCGGTGATGGAAACCCCCTGCAATGCGTGTTCCCGGATGAATCGTGCGTCGACCGCCGCCCACCAGTGCACCTACTCTCGATCCCTACTCATCCCAAGCTCCCGTGTAAGGACGCTCGCAGCATCGCCTTGCATCGCGCGCTATTCGATCAAATTCGCAATTAACACCGCAGGTACCAACGAACCGGACAGAGAATGAACACGGGCTCGGTCTGCCGTCCATTGAAGATCGGCGGGCGAAGTGCCTTCTTCACGATCTCTACAGCCTACCAGCACGATTCCAGACGTTGCACTGCATTCTCCTAATTTTTTGAAACACCCTCCGCACTTTTGGTGCAGGCACCTCAAGTGGCGTAGCCGGCGACGCAACCGGGCGATGCGTGACATGTAAGTACGCGAGCTCGCGGAAAAATGTACGCCGCGCGGCCGTGCACCTGGGGCTTGATTACTTTCGCCAACTTCAGTTGTCCATGGATGCTGGTCCGCAGGATTCCTGGTAGGAATGCGTTCGGGCGTACTCGCCGTAGCGACTGAGCCGTTCGGCCCTGTGCCAACCGGCAACGCACCTGGCAACCGTGGCGCGACAACACTTGCACGCATGGGTACGAATATGGTGAAAAGGCCATGTGGCGCCATGACAAACTTGAACCCGACGCTGGCGTAGATATTGGGCAAACTCATTGCCATTTTAAAGACTGCTTCTAGGCGGTTTACGGTCTTGACTCGCTTCGGTGCGCAATTGTGGTCGTATGGTCCAGCGTTTAGTACTGAGGGCGCCGTCTGTCGCCCTCCTCTAGTGATTCGGCGCCCGGAGCTTCTACGACCGTTCTTAGCGCTCCCCAGTGCCCACTGGCGGGGTTGTGGTTTGGAACGTCAACTGCGCAGTCCGCTCTGCTGTCGCACTCTGGCGCGGGGAGAGGTTCCATGGCAAGAACGGGTAACGACGGATGTGAAGGCAGGAGATCACAGCTGCATGTCTCACAAGACTGTTTCTCGGCGCCCGAGAGATTGAGTGGCAAGTACGAGGGGTCGGCACCTTGCGCCTCCGGGGGCGTTTGCGAAGAGTCGACTTCGTTATGAACAGCACCGGGATCACGGGCGATTATCTCTATGGTGGGGTGATGCGATATCAGCAACGTTAGACTGTCTTCCGACTGACCCGGGGGCGCACCCACCACCCTGCCTTCAGCCAGATCAACCAGAATAGCGCCGTAGGACTCCCCGTTGTGCCATGCCCTATCATCGACGCCGAGATACCGGATCAACTCTTGCTGTTGCGGCAATGGAACGCTCCCGCCGACGCGACGGCGGACTGTGTCGTCGCTGGTCTTAACAGCCAATCGATCCAACCCCTACGTGCCAACATTGATGAGACAGTTCACCCGGTCGCAATTACTGAGCAGGGCGAGAACGGGCGAAGATCCCCCGGCGCGTGTCAAGCACTTTGAGACACCTGGCATGGGAATTTAGTGACTTTCTTCCTTTGTCTTTGGGCCGGTCGGCACCGGCTTGTTGATCCAAACTTCCGAGGGCAACGGTAGTGGTTTAGGTGGCTGGCTAACGAAGCGGTCTGGGTGCGCTCGATACGCGGCATCGAGCACTACCTGGCGTTGAGCCAGGACGGTCTGGGCCTCGCCGAAATGAACCATGGCAGGGGTCAGCAAGCCGATGCCGGAGTGGCGGTGCTCTTCGTTGTACCACTGGAAAAACTGCTGACAAAAGGCGCGGCTGTCTTGGATGCAGCCGAATCGATCCGGAAACTCCGGCCGGTACTTCATGGTTCGGAACTGGCTTTCCGAATACGGATTGTCGTCGGAAACATAAGGTCGGCTGTGGCTCTTGGTGACGCCCAGGTCGGCCATCAGGAAGGCGACCGGCTTGGATTTCATGACCCGGCCGCGGTCGGCGTGGATGGTGAGTTGGCCGGCAGGAATCTGATGTTTGCCGATGGCTTCCTCGATGAATTCCTTGGCCAGGTCAGCGCCTTCCCGATACGCGATCATCCAGCCGGTAACGTAACGGCTGAAGACGTCGAGGATGACGTAAAGATAGAAGTAGGTCCATTTGGCCGGACCTCGCAGCTTGGTAATATCCCAGCTCCAAAGTTGGTTGGGCGCGGTGGCCAGCAACTCGGGCTTATGGTAAGCCGGATGTACGAGTTGATCGCGGCGCTCGCAAGAATTCGCCCTCCTGCTCCAGGATGCGATACATGGTGCGCGTCGAGCAGAGGTACTGGCCTTCGTCCAGCAAGGTGGCCTGCACGGCTGCCGGAGAGCGGTCCTGGAATCGCTCTTCATGGAGAACGCTTAGCACGCTGGCGCGCTCGGCCGAACTGAGGGAGCGAGCGGGGGCCGCACCGTTCCGATGGCAAAGCCGGCTCGGGCGCTGGGGATACAGGCGGACCCAAGAACGGCCGCTGCCTGTAGAAAGAAGCACGGGCCACGGTCAGGAAATCGCAGGCAGCCACGATACCAACAATGGGGGCCAGACGGGTGACGGCATCATCAGGGTTGCTCCTCGGGGTCCGCCTTCGGCAGAGGCCACCCCAACAGAGCGCCCACTTTTTTTTGAACATCAATGACGATGGCGGCTTTGCGCAGTTTTTCGGTGAGGCGCTGGTTCTCGCGGCGGAGCTTCTGCATTTCCTCTTCCTGAGGATTCCGCTTGGACTTGGGCCCGCGCTTATGCGGGGTCAAGCCCTTGAGAATGCCGGCCTGCCGCTCGCGACGCCAAGTGACGAGGTGCGAGGAGTACAAGCCTTCCCGACGCTGCAGGGCGCCGATGGCGCCAGGTTGAGAGGCGGCGGCATCGGCCTCAGCCAGAATCCGTAGCTTGTACTCGGCGGTGAAGGTGCGGCGCCTGGCGTCGGCGACAACCTCAGGGTTCGGTCGTGGCACCGCTGGGCCGATCAGGCGCGACGGTTTTGCCTGCCGCTGTACTCCGGTCGGTCTCGCTTCGCTCGTCCTCCCTACGTTCAGCGGCAGGCAAAACCGTGGGAGAAGCCGAAGATATTCCGTTGTTCTTCACATTGATTCCTGTTCTCGCCCTGCTCAGTAATTAGGACCAGGAGAACTGTCTCATCAATGTTGGCACGGAGGGCCCAACAACGGCCACGACAAACTCGACAAGCTCTCGCAGTCGGTGCAGAACGAAGGCCGATCCTACCCCGGATTCAATCTGTTCGACGCCGACGATGACACCTTGTTCAGCGCCATCGCACGCGGCGAGTTCAAGATCAGCGGCATGCAAAACAAAAACCTGCGCCGCCACCTTCCCGAGAAAAGCAGTGGGCAGATGCTTGCCACAGGAATTGCGCTTAGCCGGGATCCAGAGCGTGGAGGCGGCTAATCAGTTCCTGGGTGAGCGTTACATGGCAGAGTTCAACCGGCAGTTCACGGTACCGGCCAAGGAGAGGGGGACGGCCTTCCGCAAGACGGCCCGCTCTGACCTGGATTGGATCTTTACGACCGAGCGGGTGGTGGCCAAGGACAATACGGTGGCGATTGGCGATCGAAGTTGGCAGATCGGAAAATTGCGATTCCGGAACACGCTGGCGGGCTGCACGGTGACGATTCACGAACATCTGGATGAGACCGTGTCGATCCGCTTTGGCCCGCATGCGATAGGACGGTTCAATGCGTCCGGTCAAGCGTTGCGCGGTGCTCCGAAAAGAGAGCGGGCGGCGTGAAGCGAATGGCCTGCGGCGCAAGGAATTGGAACTCCCCTTTCCCGTTTCCCCTCCGGGGCAAGCCGGGGCGGGCGGGTTCCCCCCACGCCGGGAGCACGCTGCGCGCCAGCCAAAGCGCCGGCACGCATCGATGCATCCGGCTCCCCCCACAAGAGGGCTGCCGCCCCCTTGTGTATCCCCCGCGCGCGCACCCCAGGCGCTGGACTACACGATTAGCTTTGTGCTGTAAAGCGGAAAGATCACTAATTACTAAAAGCGGACATCTTGACAAACTACCGACAGCTGCCATGCAGCATAGTACTTCTAGACAGCGATCTTGTTTGGCCAAGAAAGGGCCGACCGTCGTCCCAAAAACGGGGAGCACCCCAGTGGACGTCACCATGGTTAGCTATTAATAGTAAGCAGGAGGAAAATGTCCCATACTCGTTTTCGACTCACTATTTCACTCATGGCTGTCATAAGTTTAGTGCCGGGGGCTTTTGGTCAGAATCCATCTTCTGCTGGTAGCGGGGACACATTCAATACCGCGACGACTGACAATTCCTGCAGGCAGACTTTCGACGCGACGAAATCGAGAATCAATGCAGACCTTCAGGAGAAGGTGCGGGGACTCGTTCTCCGGAATGCATTGTGCAAATACGATAAGGATTGCGTGAAGAAAGTGCAGCAGGAACGGCAAGCGGCCGACGAGGATGCGCGGCGGAAAGTGCGTGTTGCCGAAGACATTAAAAACGCCTGTGAATCGAAGCCCTTGTCTTCCCGAAGCCAGCGCCCGGCTCAAGGCAAGGCGATAGCGCCGCGCCTGGATCCGAGCGCGGATAAGCCTCCGTTGCTTCCGTTAAGAGTGCGTATCGCAAAGCAAGAGCCGCGATACGATCCTCCTACCAAAAAGATTCCACAATCGAATCCAACGGGAAACGCGCAAACGAACCAAGGACGGCCATTGCCCAAAAACCGTCCGGGTCATCCTGATATCGAAAGCATTCGGGATCCGAAGCTGAGTTCAGGCGTCCAAAGCACCCAGGGCCAGCTACCGGCAAGGAACTATACAGGACCGGTGCCTCCGTTCGGAGCCATCACCCTTCACATCGTTTCCCCGCCCGATGCAACCCGCGCTTACCAAATAGCCCCTGATAATAATGCGCTTGTTAAAGCTAAGACGGTCTGGGGCTACGAAGCTTCCGGCAAGTTCTGGATTACAAAAGTGAAGGATCTTGAAGGGCATGTAGTCCCCTTCCAACGTCCTGTCGCACTGCCTAAGAGTCACTGAGTTCGGGTGATCTTTCGGTAAAACAATCAATAGAGATCGGGCCGTGTATCTTTCCAGATCCCTTCCCGGTTCGATGAACATGTTGCGTATCCGGCGGCGTCTCGCCTAGCCGATGCAGTCGAATCGTAGCCCAGCGACAGCGTTCTTGCCCGCCAACAGCGCTGCAAGGGAGGGCGTGGTCACTCCCTGTGTGGCGCTTCGATCCATACGCGTGCAAGGCGGTGAAGATGGAGGATGAGGCGCGCCCCCAGCGGCTGCACAATTTTAGGATTCGGGGGCAGTTCCTGGCTCGTCTGCAAGAAGTATATGGCAAGTCTCGGCCACGGCTTCTGCCGAAATCGGTTCTGGTGCAGAACTCGTACCACTCGGCTGCGCTGGCATCACTGCCCGGGCCTTATCAAATCAGAAGCGCGCACGAATGGACCAACTGTCCGCGCCGATAATCAGCCAACGTTTTTCGATCAGAGTGGCCTCACGACGTGGTCTCTCAGTGTTCAACAGGGTAAAGGAGCTGGGTCACCGGACGGCGGATTGTCTAGTCCGTGGTACAATCCCTCCCGGAGAAGCTCCCGTGCACCGATTCCGCCAAGGGTTTTTACTTTTGTTCACTCTTTTGCTACCCGCCAACGCGGAGCAGGGAGATGACCTTTTCCAAAGAGGAGTTGCGCTATATCAATCGGGAGATCGGTTAGCCGCCCTCCAGTTATTTATTAAAGCTGCGAACGCAGGCAGTCGGAAAGCAGCCGTCCAAGCCGGTTGGTGTTACGAGTCCGGTGACGGAACCCGGCAGGACCTCGCCGCAGCCGCAAAGTGGTATCGCGTGGGCGCCGACCGGGGAGACTCCCGCGGGCAGAAGAATCTAGGCGCCCTGTACGAGGAAGGTCGTGGCGTACCGGAAGATTGGGTAGAGGCAGCCAAATGGTACGCCAAAAGCGCGGCCCAGGGCGATGCCGACGGTGAGGCTGCCTTGGCGCGGGCGTATCAGTTCGGCATCGGCGTCCCTCAGAGCCGCCGAGATGCCGTCTCATGGGACGGCCGAGCGGCCGCGCACGGAAATTCCGAAGCTGCGTCCTTCGTGCGGTGGCTCTCGAGCCCCACCAACAATATCGGATTTCGCAATGCTTCGGAACGCAACGTGGTGATCGGGTACCGCATGGTGGACGTCATCGTCCTGAACGAACCCTCCGGCACAGTCTTCCGCAATTCAGGCGAGCGGAACGCTTACCTGGTCCGTGTGGCGCAGCGCTTGGACGGCGATGAAAGATATTCGCGCTGGTGGATTGGGCGCGCGGAGTATACGCAATGCCAAAGCTCCCACCGGTCGGGCTGCCGCGATCCTGGACCGCAACCATGACCGATGCGGAGATGTAGAAGTCACGCGAGCGAGGTTTTGAAGACCTCGGGCTTGCCTTTACGCTCGGCTACAGCGGGATGATAGTGGCGGAAGCGGGGCTGGATCAGAAATTCGGCACGCTGCTGCGAATGCATGAAGAAGCCTTCCGTCAGCTCGGCGGCGTGCGCCGAACAGATTCTCTACAATCGTATGAAACGGTCTGGCTCGACATCGACGAACGCGGCGAGATCGTTTGGAACCCGCTGTTTCTCGACTTCGCGCGTTACTGGGGCTTCCACGCCGCGGTTATTGCGGCGTACCGGGCCCAGACGAAGGCTTAGGTTTCACACTGCACTCATTCAGTCTGTCCGTGACCAGTTCCTTCGCCGCAAGATACGAGCTTTTGTGGGCGCATTTTCTCGGGAGCAGCAGGTCCGGGGTTTCGTAGAGGCATTCCCCTTTGTCGTTGTAGCGATGGGCATGGAGCAATCCCATGTCCCGCCATTTTTTCACCGTACAGGGCAGCACGTCGAGGTGCACAGCTATTTCGTCGATGGTGATGAGGCCGGCCGACCGCAACCGGGAGTGGCGGTCTTTCAGATCGTAGGCGTAGCGAAGGCGGACCACGATAGCGCGAGTGAATAACTGGCGCTCGCCTGACCGGAATCCCTTCTCATTAAGAACGGCCTCGATCTCCCTTTCCGTATTCGTGTTCAGCAGGCGATCGATCTCGGCGATCACGGCGGGTTGGTTTTCCGTAACTGAGCAGCCGATTGCGGCAACGGCAAGATCAGGCTTTGCGTCACTCCGCCTCGGAAGCGTATATGCACGTGGATGTTTTCGCTCCGAAGCAGTGTCACATCTTCCAGCAGGAGACGCGCAATCCGTTTTCGTTCGCGGTCCGGCGTATTGGAATCCTCCCAGATGCGTTGGAAGTCTCCGGACAGAGCCAGCACGGCTTCCCGCTGGGGCCCGCCAAGGCCGTCCCGATCGGCTCGCCGCTGGCGTTCACATTCTTCTTGCGCCTCCGCCAACGCACGCAGCTTCTGGTTCCAATCGGCTTCCAGTGTGTCTGCGACCAGCCGATTCGAGGGATCGACATTCATGTACCGGCGTTGCGCGAGTTCGGCTTCGTAGCGGGCACGCTCCACTCGTTTTTGCCGAAGCCGGTCGGCTTCATCCAGCCTCGATTGCAACTCCTGTCGCACCGTGAGCGCCACCTCGAGCGTCAGGGGCGTCATCGCCTCGACCAGAACCTCGCTGACCGCCTTATCGATGTGTTCGCCCGTTACGCGTTGGCATACGGGCCGGCCTTTCTGAATCGCTTTCCTCTGGCAGACGTAATCCGGCACTCGGCATCTATTCCGGTCATGATACCGTACACTCATCCGGCCTCCGCAGATGCCGCACAGGACAATGCCTTGCAGCAGCGCGGGGCCCTGGTGGGGCGGGCTTCGGCGGCGGTCGCCCCCATGGGCTTGAGAGTTCTCTCGTAACCGGCGCTGATTCGATTCATAATCTTCCCAGGAGATGTATCCCGGGTGCATCCCCGGAACCAGCATCCATTGTTCGCGCGGAAGCTTAGACCAAGATTCACTTCCGTCTGGCTTCTTGCGCGTCCGTGTGCGGCCGTAGATGAAGGCGCCGGCATAGCGAGGGTTGTGCAGAACCCGCAGGACCTGGCTGTGCTCCATTTCGGCCCATAGAAGGTCTCCCTTGCGCGGCCCCTTTTTGAGGCCCTGGGAAACAACAACGCTTGTTGGTGAAACGCCTTCACCACGCCGCACGCCGATCCCGTTCGAAGAAATGTTTCGAACAAAAAGCGTATGGTCTGTTGCACCTGTTGGTCTGGATCGAGGACGACGCGGTCTTTGGCATTGTAGGCAAAGCTTACCGGGAGCGGAGACTTTAGTTCACTGCGGCGCGCCTTATTCAAAATGCCGCGCTAGCAGGCGGGCGCGCAGGACATGCAGTTCCGCTTCGCTCATCGTCCCTTTGAGACCCAACAGGAGACGATCGTTGAAGTGGGCCGGATCATACACGCCATCCTCGTCCAGGATCAGGGTATCGGTGAGGGCGCAGATCTCCAGCAATCGATGCCAGTCGGTCGAGTTACGGGCCAGTCGAGACACTTCCAGGAGCACGATACCGGCCTTGCCCACGCCGACTTCGGCGACCAGCCGTTGAAAGCCTTCCCGATCCACGGCTGAAACGCCGGATTGGCCCAGATCCGTGTCGATGGTAATAATGCGATCCAGCGTCCAGCCCAGAGCCACTGCGCGGTCCCGCAGAGCATACTGCCGTTTGGTACTCTCGGTGTTTTCAAAGACCTGCCGCAGCGTGGATTGGCGAACGTATAGATAGGCATTCCGTTTCAGGTGCCCCGCTGTGACTTTTTGATGCGCCTCGCCCTTAACATGAACAGACCTCCTGTTTCTGCAGATGGAAAATCATTTTCCGCCAACACCAGGGCCACCTGACTGGCCAGTTCCAGCGGGACCTGGGCATGCGCCTCCGCTGCAGAGGACGGCGTAAGCGGCGGTTTTTCGCTGGTATAACTGCGCCACGCCCGAGCCCATGCAAGCATGCCTTGCCGGACAAACAGCGCGTATCCGAGACTCTGCCGAAGGCCGGTGGAACTCATAAACGCGTGCTCGCGCAATTGCTCGTAGCGGGAGAATCGGGTCGTTGCCGGACTCGATACTGTGGAGATTCAGCGGCGTTTTTTTTGGTCGCGGAGCAATCCGCGTTCGACGGTCCGCGGATGAAGCGTCACCCCAAAGCGATCCTGTATCATCTGTGCCAGCTCGGCCGCTGTGATCCCGGCATTGCTGGCGCGCGTGTTGCGCAGAACTTCCAAAATCCCCGGCGTGAGTTTGTGTCCTTGTTTGGGCCCGCGCTTTTGCGGGACCAGTCCGGCCAGCCCGCTCATCTGGAAAGCGGTTTGAGCCTGGTAGAACGAGGGGCGGGAGAAGCCGAAAGAAGCGGCGGCTTGGCTGATGGAACGGCTGTCTTTGCTCACCCGGCGCAGTTGCGGAACAGCAGTCTAAAAACGGCGAGGGCGTGGGCCTTGAAGGAAACTGCGATGCGGTTGTACAGCTATGTATGTGAACGGCCAGCGAGGAAGCATTTCCGCTGGTGACATAACTGGGCAGTGCGCAGCCGCCTGCAGCCGATGATCGAAGTAGCGCGGATGCTAAAGCGGCGTTTCGAAAACGTCATTACGTACTTACAGCATCGAATCACAAATGCGGGAAGCGAATCGATCAACGCCTAGATTCAGTGGGTCAAGTGTACGGCCCGAGGATTCCGGAACAAGCGGAATTTCATTCAAGCCATCTATTTTCATTGCGGCGGTCTGGATCTCATGCCAGGAGCCGCTAAATAGCCGGAAGCGCCTTAAGGGTGGACAGTTTGTCGTCGGATTTGTCCCAGCTCCGATCTGACTGAACGGTCTCTCGTACCCCGCAACGAGATATAGGTGGACGTGGATCTGGTACCTTCGATCTCTACCTGGTAGTACGATTGGCCTAATCTATTTGTGATTCTTTCTCGTACAAGTGTTTCCGACGGCCTCCCCGTACTCGAAGAGAACTCGTTGAGTTCAATTGCCCAGAAGTCGAAGCACTTTTGTCCGCGCCAAAGTGTCCACACCATATCAGGCATCTGTAAGCAGTTTCAGTTAGTTACCTGTTGGAACTCGCGATGCAGTAGAAGCTGGCACGGAGTTCACAAATTGAAACTACAAACTTGGATCAAGAGATTCGGCTCGGCTCTCAGCTGGTTGCCGGTACTTGCGATTAGCTTGGGTCTGGCGTTAGCGAAAGATCCAAAACTGTCAACCGACCTGCCCGACGACAACCGCCGGGTGGACGTCATCATTCAGTTCCATCAGGCTCCGACCGACGTTGATCATCAAAAGGTAAATGCAAAGGGCGGCTCGCTAAAGCAATCCTTACACCAAATTAAAGGTGGCCTCTACTCGGTGCCGGCTGCGGAGCTGAAACATTTGGCCAAGGACCCAAATGTTTCTTATATCTCGCCGAATCGGTCTGTACACGGAATGCTGGAATACGCGAATCCCACAGTCTACGCAAACATAGCTCGCAGCTACGGATGGGACGGCACTGGCGTAGGCATAGCGGTGATTGACAGCGGATTGCAAGGAGGTCCGGATCTGAACTACCCGGTAACGCCTCTTAATCCAATTCCGTCCTCGCGTGTTATCTATACCCAGAGTTTGATGGCCGGGCTCCTCCCGAACGATGACTACGGCCATGGGACTCATGTCGCTGGAATTATCAGCGGTAATGGGTACAGTTCCACGGGTACGGCGTACACGCGGTCCTTCGTGGGGATCGCCCCCAACGCGACGTTAATCGGATTGCGGGTTCTGGACGCGAATGGCAACGGCGACGACGTTGCGGTGATCAATGCCATCCAGCAGGCCATCTCGCTCAAGACCAGATACAACATTCGTGTGATTAACCTTTCGCTCGGGCGTCCTGTGTACGAGAGTTACTTGCAAGATCCTCTGTGCCAAGCAGTGGAAAACGCATGGCAGAACGGAATTGTGGTCGTCGTAGCGGCGGGCAACGAGGGGCGCAACAACACCTTCGGCACTAACGGGTATGGCACGATTGCCGCGCCTGGAAATGACCCGTATGTAATCACGGTGGGCGCAATGAAGGATGGGAGCACGGCGAGCCGGGCGGACGATTTAATCGCGAGTTACAGCTCGAAAGGTCCGACCCAGGTCGACCACGTGGTCAAGCCGGATCTGGTGGCGCCGGGCAACGGCATCATCTCGTTGGCAGCGGGCGCGGGCGTCCTCTTTAACACCTCCAGCCTGTCGGGTAATAAAGTCGCGCAGTCTTACTACATCAGCGGGGGGTCCAGCAATGCCTCGACCATGTATTTCAAGCTGAGCGGAACCAGTATGGCGACGCCGATGGTGAGTGGCGCGGCGGCCCTGCTATTGCAGCAGAATCCCAAGCTTACTCCGGATCAAGTGAAGGCGAGGCTGATGAAGACTGCGTCCAAGGCATTTCCCAGCTCCAGCACCGCCTTCGATTCCGTCACGGGCCTATCCTACACCAGCCAGTACGATATTTTCACGGTGGGAGCCGGATATCTGGATGTCTGGGCGGCCTTGAACAGTACCGAGGTCGCGGATGGGCTGGCTTTATCGCCCACAGCCGCCTTCGATGCCGCCTCAGGGGTTGTGACGATCCAGAACACAAGCGGTACCAGCGCGGTATGGGGAACCAGCGCAGTGTGGGGAACCAGTGCCGTCTGGGGCACCGGTGCCGTGTGGGGTACATCGGTTTGGGTAGACGGATCGTCCGCCGTTTGGGGGACCAGCGCGGTATGGGGTACGAGCGCGGTCTGGGGTACGTCGAGCCTAGCCGGCTCCAGCGCAGTGTGGGGTACCTCGGCTGTATGGGGCACCTCGAACTCGACCGCTGCGGAGAGCATGAGCCCTGTCCTCACGGAGGAAAACTAACATGCACCGCCATTTGTTACGAGACTCTCAACGCGAGCTTAAAGCCATGAGAAAGCAGCCGTTCTCCCTAAGCCGTACAGTGCCGATGCTATTGCTGGCAGCGTGTGCGTGCTTCGCACAGTCCTCGAAGATCTCGAAAGATTTAGCCGCGCTAAGCGCTACCGCCACGCCGGACGTGATCATTCAGTATGTAGATGCACCGACAGATGCCGACCTCCAGAATGTGATTGGAAAACACGGTAAGTTGAAGCAGAAGTTTGCCAAGATCTCAGCTGCAGCCTTCACGGGAGTGCCGGCGAAGTTTCTGGCCCTGTTAGCCTCTGAGGCGAACATAAAATACATCAGTTTGGACCGGAAAGTGAGCGGGACGATGCTGGAATTTGCTGAGCCCGCCACCAACGCGAAAGTCGCGCTGTCGTACGGCTACGACGGAACCGGGATAGGTGTGGCGATCATCGACAGCGGCGTCCTGAGCAGTCATCCGGACTTGGCCGGCGGTGGGCAGAGCCGGGTGGTGTACAGCCAGAGCTTCGTGCCCGGCGATACCTCCACCAGCGATCTGTATGGCCACGGTACGCATGTGGCCGGAATCGTGGGCGGCAACGGCGCTATGTCAGCGGGCGGTAACTACACCTTCCGCGGCATCGCTCCGAATGCCAAAATCGTGAGCTTGAAAGTGTTGGACAGCACGGGCTCGGGAACGGACAGTTCGGTCATCAGCGCGATCGATACGGCAATCAGCCTGAAGAATACATACAACATTCGCGTGATTAACCTATCCATCGGGCGTCCTGTAGCTGAGAGCTATAGCCTGGATCCACTGTGCAACGCAGTCGAGAGAGCCTGGAATGCGGGGATTGTGGTGGTAGTGGCCGCGGGCAACGCCGGCCGAGACAATTCCAACAATACCCAGGGATATGGCACCGTCGCGGCGCCGGGCAACGATCCTTATGTCATTACCGTGGGAGCCATGAAGGACATGCGCACCACGGGGCGTGGAGACGATCTCATTGCCAGCTACAGCTCCAAAGGGCCGACGGCGCTGGATCAAATTGCCAAGCCGGACCTGGTTGCACCCGGGAACGGCATCATCTCCACGCTGGCAGCCAACAGCGGAATTGTGACGAAATACCCGAACAACGTTGTGCCTATCAGCTATTACAAGGATACAAGTTGGAACAAGCCCTCAACCATGTACTTCAAACTGAGCGGAACCAGCATGGCGACGCCGATGGTAGCCGGCGCCGCGGCTTTGATGCTTCAGAAGGATCCGAGCCTGACTCCGGACACGATCAAAGCCCGGCTGATGAAGACCGCCACTAAGAACTTCCCGGCCTCTTCGGTTTCCTGCGATGCACAGACGAACGTGTGCTATACCAGCTACTACGATCTGTTCACGATCGGTGCCGGATACCTGGATGTGTGGGCAGCATTGAACGCCTCGGATACGCTTTCTGCGGGTTACACCGCCATGTCGCCCAAGACAGTGACCAATGCGGCTGGCGTTGTATCGCTCGTGAACGGTACCAGCATCGTGTGGGGCACCAACGTGGTATGGGGGACCAACGTCGTATGGGGGACCAACGTCGTGTGGGGTACCTCGGTGGTGGAGCCTACCAGCATCGTATGGGGGACAAGCATTATGCAGGGCTACAGCATCGTGTGGGGGACGTCGATCGTGTGGGGCACCAGCAGTCCATTCTCCGAGGCGCTGTCAGTTGTCGGCGAGTAGACTCCGACTAATCTAGAGCTGATAAGTGATAGGGACTACAATGCCAACGAAAGCAAAATTTTACGTTTACGCAGTGATGGCGGCCGGTGCGGCGGCGATCGCTGGTTCGGTGATCGCGGGTCCGGGTTTGCCCTGGAACCTGGGCTATGCGATCTTTGTGCTCGCGGCTGTGCTGTCGAGCGTGGTGAAGTTGCGATTACCCGGGCTGACCGGCACCTACTCGTGCAACTTCCTGGTGCTACTGTTCGGTCTGCTGCATTTCGATGCGGCCTCCGTGCTGATGGCGGGCGCCGTTTCGGGATTGGCCCAATCGGTTCTGAACACCAAGAAGCGGCCCAACGCGATGCAGATCGGCTTCAACGCGGCCAATGTCGCGCTCAGCCTGGGCGCCTCCTTGCTAGCCTACCGGGGGCTGCTCGCATCGAACATTGTGTTCCGGCCGGCGCTGCTGGCCTTCAGCGCGGCGGTGTACTTCGTGATCAACACGGGACTGGTTTCGTGCATTCTCTCGCTGCTGCAAGGCAAGCGGCTCTCTGAGGTATCGGGGGAATGGTATTCCTGGTCGTATCCGTACTTTCTCATCGGCGCGGCCTGTCTCGGGTTCCTGCCGGCAGCCGGCACACGGACCGTCGGAGTCGAGGCCTGGCTGGTGGTTTTGCCGTTGTTGTATCTGGTCCATTTCTTCTACGGCCTGTCGATCGGGAGACGGCCGGGGGCCGCGACAGCATCCGATGACGCTGCTCTGCAACCCGGTTTACCGGTGGCGGCCAAAGCCTTCATCGGGGTGGTGGTGGGACTCGGGGTTGCGGTTCTGGCCTACGCCGTCGCGCAATGGACGTCGGCTGACCCGGTGCGCTTTGCAGGATTTGCAGCCCTGGCGGTGGTGGCGGCGACATGGAAGGTGCGCTTGCCGGGAATGGTAGGCACCATCTCACTGGGCTTCGTGGTTGTGCTGGTATCGATTATCGAGCTGAGTCTGGCGGAAACGGCGCTGCTGTGTGCGGCGATGGGCGCGGTGCAATCCGTGTGGAAGACGGCACGGCGGCCAGCCCTGCACCAGGTGGTGTTTAACATGTCGACGCTGGTGGTGAGTGCGAGCCTGGCGCATGTGATTTGCGGCTGGCTGGCAGCCTCCCCGCTACAGACACCGGTGGCGATTGTGTTACCGCTGGCGGTGCTGGTGACCTACGCGGCGAATTCGTTGCTGGTGTCGATGGTGATCTGCCTGGCGGAGCAGAAGGCGCTGAGCACGATCTGGCAGCAATGCTACTTCTGGTCGCTGGCGTACTACATGGTGGGAGGCGCCGGAGCGGGTCTGATGATTGCGACCATGCGCGCGGCCGGATGGGTGCCGTCGCTGACCGTGGTGCCGCTGATCATGCTGGTGTATGTTTCCTACCGGGGACATGTCTCCTCGGCAAAGCAGGTGCGGGTGAGCGCGACGGCGTAGGTGTCAGAACGCAGCCCCCGCCTCGACGGCGGGCGAATGAGTATCAGGCAAATGGGACCGGCCTTCGATTAGTGAATCGAAGGCCGATCGCGCATTTGGAGCCAGTGTTCATAGCGATTGTAAGAACCATCGCTCAAGTCAACGATTAACCAAGCCCGACTATTACGCTCGGTTTAAAGTTTCAAATAAGACCAATCCCGCGGCTGGCCACCATGTCCTCTGGAGGGCAAACAGGTGAAAGCTCTTGCTAATAACTGACGTGCCTGTCTTCCGAATGATAAGGAATGGACGGCTTGCCATCGGACTTATCCTAGCTGCTCTGCTTATTCAGCCACGCTTAGCGCAGGCCTAAAAAGTTGACTCAGCTGGTCCTGGTACTTTCGAATTATCTTCGCGGTAGCATTGGCCGAGTCACTTCCATTGTTGGCAGGTATGACGTTCACGTTAACTCCCCGAACTCCTAAATAGGACTCAAGGTCTTGCATTTGCCCACTACTTCAAGTCCCGTTGCCCACGGTCAATGTGTCCACTCAGAGAAGTACCGTACGAATACCTTCAGTAAGTTAGGAATAGAACTCGCATTGCCTTTGAAATGGCACGGAGTTCACGAATCAAGGCTAGAGACTGGGATCCAAAAGTCGCCTCGGCGCTCATCTGCGTTCCCGTGCTCGCGCTGAGCCTGGGGCTGGCATTTTCAAAGCATCCAAGACTCGCCACCGATCTACCTGGGGACGCTGGCATGGTTGATGTATCATTCAGTTCAAATAGCCTCCAACTGAGGTTGATCACGAGAAGGTGAGGAAGAAACGTGGCAAGCTAAAGGAGTCATTGGACCTCCTTAAAACTGGATGGGCATAAGCGTGGCGGTCATCGACAGCGGCTTGCAAGGCCGTCCCGATTTGAATCACGTAGTAACCGCTACCAATAAGGATCCTGCTTCGCGGATCGTCTATAAGAAAGGTTTTCACGGGCTCGATGCCAGCGACGGTTATGGCCACGGCACTCATGTAACGGGCATCGTCGCCGGCAATGGGTATCAGTCATCTGGTCCTACAGCCATGCGTTCGTTCATCGGCATCGCCCCCAGTGCAACGGGTAATCGCGTTGCGGGTTCTCGACGCGAATGGCAACAGCGGCGGTTGAGAAGGCCTGGCAAAACGGAATCGTCGTCGTTGTAGCAGCGGGCACGGGGGAGCAACACACCTTTGGGACGAACGATTACGGCACCATCACGGCACCTGGGGACGACCCGTATGTAATCACGCTGGGCGCAATGAAGGACATTACAGCCACCGGCGCAGACGACCTGATCGCGAGTTACAGCTCGAAAGGTCCTAATCAGTTTCCGCAATCCTATTACATCAAGGGCGGGTCAAGCGCAGTATCGCCTATGTACTACAAGCTGAGCGGGGCCAGCATGGCCGCGCCAATGCTCAGCGGCGCGGCTGCCTTTTCCGTTGCAGCAGAATCCTAAACTGCTCCGGATCAAGTGAAAGCAAGGTTGATGTAGACCGCGTCCAAGTCCTTTCCCAGCTCCAGCACCGTGTACGCTTCCGCCACCGGGCGATCCTATACCAGCCAATACGACATATTTACCATAGGCGCAGGATATCTGGACACCTTGGGCAGCCTTGAACAATAGCGAACGTCGCGGCCGGAGCGTCAATATCGCCGACTGCCGTCCAAGACCCCGTGTCAGGCTCTGTGACGATCCAGAACACAAAAGATGGTGGTGCGAATAGTCAGGGGGCCAGCTCAGCAGTGTGGGGTACGAGCGTGGTGTGGGGAACCAGTGCTGTGTGGGGTACATCGGTTTGGCTGGACGGATCGCCCATCGTGTGGTGTACCAGCGCAGTTTGGGCCGTCAGGCACTGCCGGTTTCAGCGCAGTGTGGGGCCCTTCGGCTGTCTGGGGTACGTCGACGTCGACCGTAGTCGACGTGAAATCTCTTCATCTTCGTTATCGAGATTCACAGACGAGAGTAAGACGATGACAGACAAACCATCGTCACTCAGTCGTACATTGCCGGTTCTACTATGGCGGCGTGCGCGTGCTTCGCACAGTCCTGAGTATGTGGCAACGGCAGAAGCGCCCGAGTGGCGGGTGACCAAACGTTAGTCAATGGATCGGCCTTCGATTAGTGCCTCCAAACCGAAGGCCGATCGGCACATTTGAGAACATATTCATCCCAGAACTGTTTAGACTTGAAATGGACAATTTGTCATCGGATTCACCCCACCGCGGATCTGGTCTTTCCTATCCCACGATGGAGCATAACTCAACGATATTTGGTTCGTTCGAGATGTATCGCCATAGTACTCTTGACCCAACCCTTCGCAATCTGTCCATGCAATTGGCGTCCCGGAAACTCCTTAGCTCCTGAACAGAACTCAGCGGCTGGGTGAAGCAGTACTTCAAGGCGCCTTGGCCCATGGCCAATGTGTCCACCGTAAATGTCTCGAAATTCAATCTTCTTATTCACTTACGGTTGGAACTCGCGATGCAATAACGGATACGGATCTCACAATGCCAACGAAAGCAAAAATCTATGTCTACGCGGTGATGGCGGCCGGTGCGGCGGCCATCACAGGTTCACTGATCGCGGGTTCGGGTGTGCCCTGGAACCTGGGCTATGCGATCTTTCTGCTCGCGGCTGTGCTGTCGAGCGTGGTGAAGTTGCGATTACCCGGGCTGACCGGCACGTACTCGTGCAACTTCCTGGTGCTATTGTTCGGTCTGCTGCACTTCGATGCGGCCGCGGTGCTGCTGGCGGGCGCCGTTTCGGGATTGGCCCAATCGGTTCTGAACACCAAGAAGCGGCCCAACGCGATGCAGATCGGCTTCAACGCGGCCAATGTCGCGCTCAGCCTGGGCGCCTCCTTGCTAGCCTACCGGGGGCTGCTCGCATCGAACATTGTGTTCCGGCCGGCGCTGCTGGCCTTCAGCGCGGCGGTGTACTTCGTGATCAACACGGGACTGGTTTCGTGCATTCTCTCGCTGCTGCAAGGCAAGCGGCTCCGAGGTGTCGGGGGAATGGTATTCCTGGTCGTATCCGTACTTTCTCATCGGCGCGGCCTGTCTCGGGTTCCTGCCGGCAGCCGGCACACGGACCGTCGGAGTGGAGGCCTGGCTGGTGGTTTTGCCGTTGTTGTATCTGGTCCATTTCTTCTACGGCCTGTCGATCGGGAGACGGCCGGGGGCCGCGACAGTATCCGATGACGCTGCTCCGCAACCCGGTTTGCCGGTGGCGGCCAAAGCCTTCATCGGGGTGGTGGTGGGACTCGGGGTTGCGGTTCTGGCCTACGCCGTAGCGCAATGGACGTCAGCTGACCCGGTTCGCTTTGCAGGATTTGCAGCCCTGGCGGTGGTGGCGGCGACATGGAAGGTGCGCTTGCCGGGAATGGTAGGCACCATCTCACTGGGCTTCGTGGTTGTGCTGGTATCGATTATCGAGCTGAGTCTGGCGGAAACGGCGCTGCTGTGTGCGGCGATGGGCGCGGTGCAATCCGTGTGGAAGACGGCACGGCGGGCGGCCCTGCACCAGGTGGTGTTTAACATGTCCACGCTGGTGGTGAGTGCGAGCCTGGCGCATGTGATTTGCGGCTGGCTGGCGGCCTCCCCGCTACAGACACCGGTGGCGATTGTGTTACCGCTGGCGGTGCTGGTGACCTACGCGGCGAATTCGTTGCTGGTGTCGATGGTGATCTGCCTGGCGGAGCAGAAGGCGCTGAGCACGATCTGGCAGCAATGCTACTTCTGGTCGCTGGCGTACTACATGGTGGGAGGCGCCGGAGCGGGTCTGATGATTGCGACCATGCGCGCGGCCGGATGGGTGCCGTCGCTGACCGTGGTGCCGCTGATCATGCTGGTGTATGTTTCCTACCGGGGACATGTCTCGTCGGCAAAGCAAGTGCGGGTGAGCGCGACGGCGTAATCAGGCTGAGGACGTAGATATGGCTACCCAGCCTCTACCGGATCGGGCACGGGTCTCACGAAACGCCGCACTCTTGCCCGCCATGCCAGTACAAGCGTCGTTCCGATCAACATCAGAGCAACGCAGAGTCCGACCCACAACCCGGCCGCACCCCAGCGAGCCCGGAAGCACAGCAGGTAACCCGTGGGAAGTCCGACGAGCCAGTGAAAGACAAGGTTGCACAGCATGGGCGTACGCGTGTCGCCGGCGCCGCGCAAGGCTCCCGCCGCTACAACCTGGAAGCCGTCAAAAAGCTGGAACAGAGCGGCGATGGAGAGCATGGTGACGCTGCTCTGAATCACCATCCGATCTGGCGTGTACAGGGCGGCGACGCGCTCGGGAAGAGCAATGAGCGTGATGGCCGAAACTGCCATGAATAACGAGCCCATGGCAATGGCAGTCCAGCCGGAGCGTGCGGCCGCTGCGGGATCGCGACGCCCGATGGCTTGGCCCACCCGAACGGCCGCCGCCGAGCTGATGCCCAACGGCACCATGAATGTGACGCTCGCAACGTTGAGGGCGATCTGATGCGCAGCCAGCGAGACCGGATCCAGCTTCGCGATGAGAGCCGTCGCCGCCGCGAACACCGCGATCTCCAGGCCGATCTGGCTGGCGATCGGAAACCCGAGCCGCAGTAGCCTTTTCGCGCGCTCCCACGTCAGGGACTACCGGCACCCGAAAGATGCCCAGCGATCGCCTGCGGTCGTAGTACAGCAAAATGCCGGCGAACAATGCTGCCATATAAGCGCGGGCGACCGACGTAGACCACGCCGAGCCGTCGGTACCCAGGGCCGGAGCCCCCAGGTGACCGTAGATGAAGATCCAATTGCCTCCGAAATTGATGAGGTTCGCGGTTATTAGAGTGAACATGATCGGTTTCGCCACCGAGATCGATTGCAGGTAGCGGCGCAAAGCGAAATACATCATCAGCGGGAGGCAGCCCCAGTTGAGAATCCGAAGATAACTTGCAGCGACCGGAGTCACTGCAGGATTCATGCCCATGAGGGGAAGGGAAGCGGCCAGCGCCCAATTGCCAAGCATCAACGCCGGTGTCACTGCGATAGCGAGGAAGATGCCGGTCCATAACGATCGGCCGCAGTCGTCCAGATCGTCTGCCCCGAACGCCTGAGAAACCAGAGTATCCAAACCCATCAGCAGCGCCCCGCAGAAGGCTGTGCTGGTTGAAAAGAGAATACCGCCGACACTTACCCCGCCCAGTGCGATCGCGCTGTCAGGCAGCCGGCCGACCATCATTGCATCCACAATGCCCATGACCATCCAACCCAGTTCGGCCACTACCAGAGGAGCGGCGAGAGCGAACATCGGGCGGATCTCGAGACGAACTGAACCGAGATGCGGCACTCGTTTCAGGATCTCACTGGAAAGGCGCTACGCTGAAACCGTGGATGGAGTGTTGGTGATCGATAAGCCCCGGGGATGGACATCGCACGATGTTGTTGCGCGCGTGCGAAAGCTCGCCAACAACAAGAGAGTCGGCCACCTCGGCACCCTGGATCCGATGGCTACGGGCGTACTCCCGCTAGTACTGGGACGTGCTACGCGGCTGGCGCAATTCTTCGGGCGCGATCAGAAAATCTACGAAGGCACCATACGGTTCGGGTACTCGACCGATACCTATGATCAGGAGGGTGAACCCACCTCTAAACCCGTCACGCCGGATGTGCACCTGACCGCGCTGGAGCAGGCGCTGGGACGATTCACGGGTACCTTCCAGCAAATGCCGCCAGCCGTGTCGGCGAAAAAGATCAGGGGTACACCGGCGTACCGTTTGGCACGGAGAAACGAGCCGGTGGAGTTACAACCAGTGCAAGTTACCGTACACAGTCTCGAACTGCTGGACTTCACCGGCGAGAGAGCTTCAGTCCGAATCGTGTGTTCGGCAGGCACGTATCTGCGCAGTATCGCCCACGATCTCGGGCAAGTGCTCGGCTGCGGTGCTTTCCTGGACGCGCTGCGACGTACCGCCTCCGGCGATTTCTCGATCGGCTCGGCACGAACTCTGCAGGAATTGGAAGTTTTGTCGGCGGACAACCGCTTCATTGAAGCGATGATCCCCACAGCGGAACTGCTGCCTCTCTTTCCTAATGAACTGGTAGATCCATTCACCGCGGGACAGATCAGGCAGGGGCGCGATTTTCGCGTATCCCCATTCCGGTCGAGAGCGGGGACAAAGTACGTGAAGGCCATTACCGCCGACGGTGAACTCGTGGCAATCGGCGAGGTAAGGGTGCCGAATATATATCACCCTATTCTTGTATTTCAAGGCGCCGAATGAAGGAACTTTAACAGTTACTTTACCTGGCGTTCATGCGCATCTACTATCGTGATATTAGTGCCCTTTTACATAGCGGTTTTGTTGCTCGCTACGTTTGTCCCTACGATGGCGAGAGCTCAGGACGAGTATAGTCAAGGAAGGCCGGATGCAGAGGGTTTCTTCTCTGGAAATGTTGTGGAGATCGCCACGGATCATGTCGCCGTATCTCGTACGATTCTCGGGAAAGCGTCAGAGAAGCGCATTTTCAGGATTACGGCAGACACCAGGGTCGAGGGCAAGATCAAGCAGAGAAGCCGGGTAACAGTTCGCTACGCGCCTGGTGAAGAGGGGGATGTGGCACTGTCTATCCTGGTTCGGGAACGAACCGAAAAGAACGACAGCAAGAAAAAATGAGTCAGCTCGATTTGAGCCTGGATTTTCTCCGCTTTACCCAACCTTCTTTGACCACCTGACGGCTGCGACCGAACGCGAGAGCCTCCACCGGTACCGCTTCCGTGATGACCGATCCCGCCGCCACATAGCTATTAGCTCCCACTTCAACCGGAGCGACCAGCGTGGAATTGCTTCCGATAAATGCGCCGGCCCCAATCTGAGTCGGGTGCTTACTGATTCCGTCGTAATTGCACGTAATGGTGCCCGCGCCGATGTTGACGTTTTCACCCAGGGTGGCGTCGCCGAGGTAGGCCAAGTGCTGTGCTTTGGAACCCTGGCCGATGTGAGTCTTCTTGAGTTCCACGAAGTTGCCGATGCGCACGTCCTGCTCCACATGCGCTCCCATCCGAAGCCGCGCGAACGGACCGGCGTGGGCCCCCGTGTCTATCCGGCACTCGTCGATGCTCGTGAATGGTTGAATATGGACAGCGTCGCCCAGCGATGAATTTGCAATCACCGTGCAGGAGCCGATCACGCAATCTTCCCCGATGACGGTATTGCCCAGTATTCGCGCGAATGGCTCGATGATCGTGTCGCGCCCGATGGTGACGCACGCATCCACGGTCACCGTCTCAGGCTTCTCGATCGTCACCCCGTCCAGCATCAACTGGCGGACCTTCCGTGCGCGCAGGATGTGATCTACCGCGGCGAGCTCCACGCGGGTGTTGATGCCCAGCAACTCCGCCGCGTCATCCACCACAACATGGCCAACTTTGTGGCCGGAGCGGTTCAGGATCTCGGCCATGTCGGTCAGATAAAATTCCTGAGCCACCGGATTGGGCTGGATCTCTCCGATATGCTCCCACAGTAATTCGGAGCGGAAACAATAGATTCCGGAATTGATCAGTTGGACGGATTGCTGTGCGGGGGTGGCGGATTTCTGCTCCACGATCGCGCAAACGTGACCATCGTCGTCCAAGAGAACGCGTCCATATCCGGTTGGATCCGCGACGCGTGTGCTGATGAGGGTCGCCGCTGCCGGCGATTGGCGTTGCGTATCGATCAAGCGCTGTAGGGTTGCGGAGGACAGCAGCGGCACATCGCCATAGCCCACCAGCAGCAGACCATCTGCCGGAACAGAATCGCGGCACATCATCAATGCGTGGCCGGTACCTTTCTGCTCGGTCTGCAGCGCAAATCGAATGCCGGTGTGCTCGAGTACCCGTTGCACGCGATCCGCCTGGTGACCTACCACCACTACGATTCGATCCGGTGTGGTGACGGCGAGAGCCGCGTTTACGACATGCTCAATCAGGGTCAGGCCGCCGGCCTGATGCAGCACCTTGGCGCGCTTGGATCTCATGCGCGTGCCGAGGCCGGCCGCGAGTATAACAACGTTCGTGTTCATGCTTACGAAGCCCGGGCAGTGCCGCGTGGTCCGAGTGTTTTCCTGGCAGTCCGGCCTTCTATCGCCAAGCGCACGGCGATGGCTGCCGCCCGATCCGGATCGTGCCGAACCAAACCCTGCTCGCAGGCGAGGGGCGCTTCCACCACGGTAAGTCCCGCGGCCTTCATCTTCTCGATGTCATTTACCACCGGACGCGCCCGCTGCCGCTCGTACTTCCGCAGCAAGGGAGGCCGGATGTCGGCGTTGTTTACGATGACGTAGTCGAGTACCGGTTTTCCCGCGTGCTCAGTGATAGCCCGGGCGTGCTCCGACGCCAGCAGTCCCGTGGTCTCCCCGGGTTGCCACATGAGATTGCAAAAATAGGCTCGAACGGCGTCGGATCGGACGATCGATTCCGGTATTCCTTCTACCAGCACATTGGGGATGATGCTGGTGAACAGAGAGCCTGGGCCGAACGTGATGAGATCCGCTGCCGCAATCGCGTCGAGGCTTTCCTGGACCGGCTCGCACCGATGCGGAAGCAGCTGGATTGAACGGATTCGCGTGCGGCTCTTGCTAATTTTGGTCTCTCCTGTCACGACGGCGCCGTTGTCCAGAGTAGCCTCCAGGATCACATTCGCCGCAGTGGCGGGATAGATGCGGCCCGCGATGGCCAGGATTTCGGCGGAGACCTTCACGGCTTCCGCGAAATCACCCGTAAGATCCGTGAGCGCGGTAAGGAAGAGATTGCCGAAGCTATGGCCCTTCAGTCCTCGCCCGCTGGCGAAGCGATACTGGAACAACTTCGACAGAAGAGCCTCGTCCTCGGAAAGAGCCACCATACAATTCCGGATGTCGCCGGGCGGCAGAATGTCGAACTCGCGGCGCAACCGCCCCGAACTTCCGCCATCATCCGTCACGGTTACGACAGCGGTGATTTCGACGAACGGTTCCAGATCGCCGCCCGGAACCGTGTACCGCTTCAACCCGCGGAGTAATGTCGACAAACCCGTACCCCCGCCAATCGTGACGATGCGGAGCGGGTCTACCGGCGCTCGATTTGTCAGATATCTTTCCTCACAGACGGGCGATGGAGTGATCGTTTACCCATTGCGAAGTATAAGAACAGCAGTGAGTAATGAATTGAGGTTCTAGGATTGTTCGTCTTCGTCGTATACGCTGACAGGTTCCAGATCTTCAGCTTCGAAGACCTGATCGCATTCCAGGCAACGGACGTAATCTATGCCATCACGGCGTGCCAACATCTCAGTCTTAGTGTGATCGCAGGGCTGCATACCTGTTGTCGATATTTTCCTATTTTAAGTGGGCTGGTTCGGAAGTCAAGTGCATAATTCAGGGTCAAAACGCTATAATCGCCGGTTCGACAGCGTCAGTCCCGGGCTGGACGGGGGCGTGGGACGGAGCATGCCATAGCCACAGGCGCGATTTGGGGATCGTCTTAGCGCCCCAGGGAAGTTTGTAGGCCTCTTCGCCTCGCAGGAACTCCCAGGCCGACGCCCCCTCTTGGATAGCATCGCAAATCGCGTAACGCAGCACGAGACTCCCCGGACTAAAGCGCGATAAAGCCGGATCCATGCCCGTTATATACCCCCACGCCCGCCCTCGATCCAGAATGCCGCAGATGATCGCCGCGAGGTCGCCGCGATAGAACATCGTGTAGAGCCGGAGTTTGCCGAGAACGCTAAATTGGCGAGCGGCCTCGATCAGAAATTTCTGAGTCGCGGGCGAATCGAGCATGCTCCCCGGTCCGCCCTTCGGGGCCCAACGACTCTCATGCAGCCTGAACAGTTCTTTACATACGAGGCCGTCCGGGTCGTTGCGAATAGTTTCGAATCTGAGCTCGCCTTCCCGTTCGAGACGCCGCGCTGCGATCCGGATCGTACGCCGCAGACCATGTGGTAATGCTGCCTCGTACTCCTCCGTAATGGGAGGGAGTACGGCTGCTCATACATGGGAGATATTCGTCCACGCGGTGGTTGAGTTCCGACGGAATCATCGTCATTAGCGCCGAATCGTTGTTGAGATCCTGCCAATCACACACGTCCCACAGCTTGCGGTGCGCTGACAGATAGTTAAACGTCAGCCGCGCGCATTCTGCTGCGTGGGCAGGTTCAGCGAGCAAATCGAGAAAGTCCGTGATGCCATTGCCGATCAGGGTTACCTGGCGGCGGCCGAGCCATTCGTGGACGAACATCCCGACAAAGCCTACGAGGCGCGATTCGAATCGGAATGCGAGGGCGTGGATGTCGCCGCTTCCGAATTGACGCCACCAAGGGATCAGCCACTCCGGCCTTTGGAGCGGAGTCGAATGTGGGACACGCTCGATAAGGGTGCTCCATTCCGGAGCGATGGAGTCCAAATGCTCCGAAGTTGTGAGTGTGATCATCTACGCTCGACTAGCCGGGATGGGCGAACCTTCGGGTTTCCCCGTAGGACTGCCTTCCTCTGTTTCGTTACACTGGTGAGCTATGTGGAAACGCGCGGTTCTCTTCATCGCGATCTCTCTATTCGGGGCGACTATTGACACCCCCAAGTCTGGCATGGATGCAGCCCGTCTCGGGCGAATCGCTGCACGCATGCAGAGCTTTGTCGACAAAGGCGTCGTCGCTGGAACCGTGACGCTGGTGCAGCGCCATGGGCAGGTTGTCCACCTGGAGGCGGCCGGCTATCAGGATCTCGAAACCAAGAAGCCGATGCGCACAGACACTATTTTCGAAGTCATGTCGATGACCAAGTCCGTCACGTCCACCGGCATCATGATGCTGGTGGAAGACGGAAAGGTCGCGCTCTACGACGCGGTCGAGAAGTATCTGCCGGAGTTCAAGGGCATGTGGGTGATCGACAACAAGAGCGATCGTGAGCGCACTCTCAAGCGTCCAACCCGACCCATCACGGTGTATGACCTGCTGACTCATACATCCGGAATGCCGGAGATGCCGCCTGAAGCCATGGGAGGCGTTGGGTTTTACTCGACAATGAATAGGTCCCTGGCTGAAGCCGTCACGCTGTACTCCCAGCAGCCGCTTGAATTCGATCCGGGCACGAAGTGGAGTTACAGCAATACCGGGATGGCCACCCTGGGCCGCATCATCGAGGTGGCCTCTGATCAGTCTTACCAAGGGTTTCTTGAAGAACGAATCTTTAAGCCCTTGGCTATGTCAGACAGCTTCTTCTTCCCGCCCGATTCCAAGCGAGACCGGATCGCGTCCGTCTACATGTGGAAGGATGGCAAATTAAGCAATGCAGGAGAAGGTATCTACCGGAAGAGCGCCAAGTATTCGATGCCGGAAGGAGGAATGTATTCCACAGCGAAAGACATGGCGGCCTTTTACCAGATGATGCTGAACGGCGGCACCCACAACAACCAACGATTGTTATCGAAGGCTGCGGTGGAGACGATGACCATGGTGCATACCGGCAACCTTCCCCTGTGGGGATCGACTGCCAACGGATACGGCCTGGGCTGGGCGGTAGCTCGCAATCCGGATGCGAGGCTTACCCTCTCGTCCTCCGGCACGTACGGGCATGGGGGCGCATTCGGGACTCAAGGCTGGGTAGATTCAACCAAGGATCTCGTCGGTGTTTTCATGGTCCAGCGCGCTTCGGGCGGCTCGGAGCCTGTTCATGCGGCTTTTCGAGAGATGGCAAACGCGGCGGTGATTCAATGAGCCGGCGATTTCTGGTTGTGGTGCCGGCCGTCTCCGCTTTGGTGTCGGCCGCTAGCATCGACGCTGGACTCGATCAACAGCGGCTATCACGTATTCCCGCGCGTATGCAGTCCTTCATCGATCGGGGCGACGTGGCCGGCATCGTGACGCTGATCGCCCGGCACGGCCGCGTGGAGTACTCTAACGCCGTCGGCTTTCAGGACCTGGAAGCTAAGAAACCGATGAAGACCGACACCATCTTTCAAGTGATGTCGATGACGAAACCCATTACTGCCGTCGCCATCATGATGCTCGCGGAGGAGGGGAAACTCGCGGTCAGCGATCCCGTGGAGAATTACTTGCCTGAGTTCAAGGGGCAGATGATGGTGGAGAGCAAATCCGGCAGTGAACTGAAGCTGCGGAAGCCTGCTCGTCCCATTACAATCCGCGATCTGATGACTCACACCTCCGGCATGGCGTCCGGGCTCCCGGCAGGGGCGGCGGACCTGTATACGAAGATGGACCGGCCGCTCGCCGAGGCGGTATCGCTCTTCTCCCAACAGCCGCTCGATTTTGAACCCGGCACGAAGTGGCAGTACAGCAACTCTGGAATCGCGACTCTCGGCCGCATCATCGAGGTAGTAGGCAATCGTCCGTTCGAGAAGTTCATTGAGAGCGAGATTTTCCAGCCACTCGAGATGAAGGACAGTTTCTTCTTCGCCACCCCTGATAGAGTGGGGCGGATCGCGTTGGTGTACACCAGCTTAGACGGCAAACTGGCTCGTTCGAAGAGTGACATCCTCGGCGGCGATGCGGCGCAGTACCGCCGCGGAGCCAAGTACCCGGCCCCGGAGTTCGGTTTGTACTCGACGGCTCGGGACCTGGCAGCGTTCTACCAGATGATGCTGAATGGCGGAATCTACAATGGCAAGCGGCTGCTGTCGCCCGAGTCGGTGCGCGTGATGAGCGCGGTGCATACGGGGGAAATCAAAAAGGCTGGATGGTTTCCGGGCGGGTGGTACGGGTTGGCATGGGAGGTGATCAAGGAACCGATGGGCACCGCGACGCTTCTCTCCCTCGGGAGCTACGGGCACGGTGGCGCGTTCGGTACGCACGGCTGGATCGATCCGAAGAAGGACCTGGTCGGCGTGTATCTGGTGCAGCACTCCGGCGGTGGTGGTGAACCACCAAAATGGGTGTTTATGGCTATGGCCAACGCGGCCGTTGAATAGCTATCGAACCAGGTTCGGCGCGACGTACGAATAAAACAACACGATCAGTCCGATAACAATGGCAAGAGCGACGCTATGCCGCAGCGTGAAGCGGAAGAGTTTCGATTCTTCGCTCGAGGCCATGCCGGTTGCCGCCGCAGCGACAGCGATACTCTGCAGGCTGATCATCTTTCCCATGACACCGCCGCTCGAATTGGACGCGGCCATCAGCGTCGGATTCAAATGCAGACTCCCCGCCGTCACTACCTGCAATTTCCCGAACAGCGCGTTCGCGGATGTGTCGCTACCGGTCAGGAACACGCCCAACCAGCCGAGCATCGAACTGAAGAACGGAAACAAGACTCCCGTCGCTGCGAATGCCAACCCAAGCGTCGTCGTTGCTCCCGAGAAATTCATCAGAAACGCCAGACCCAGCACGCTGGCAATCGTAAGCATCGATAACTTGAGCTGTAGCGCAGTGGCCCCGAGAAGCGCAAAAAACCTCGAGAGACTCACGCGCAGCACCAGCGCCGTCACCATCGTCGCGAACATACAGGACGTGCCGGACGCGCTCAACACGTTGAAGGTATACGTTGCCTTGACACCCGGCCAGGGGAAGCGCATCGTCGCGCGATCGAGCAGGGCTTTGATGTCGCCGAAGCCCCACAGCACCACAAAGACCACCAGCAGCGCATAAGGCACCCACGCCATCACCGATTCAGAGAGCGGCCGTGGATGAGGCGTGTGCGATTCCCGTCCGTCGAGGTGGAATGCATTGCGCGGCTTCCAAAATCTCAGCAGCACGACCATTCCGACGATTGCCGACAGTGATCCGATGATGTCGGTCAGGTATGGACCCAGATAGTTAGAGACCAGGAACTGCGCTCCTGCAAAAGTCGCCCCGCAAACCAGAGCCGCGGGGATCACGCCTGATAATCCGCTCCACCCCGACATGACGACCACTAAGTACGCCGGAATGAAAAATGATACTGGAGCGCAGATGCGGCCGACATTCGAACTTAGGCCGGACATGGGCAATCCGGTGATTCCTTGCAGGGTGATGAGCGGGATACCGATGGAACCGAAAGCTACAGGGGCAGTATTCGCCAGCAGGCAAATGCCGGCTGCGTAGAACGGTGCGAATCCCAGGCCGGTGAGCATGGCCGCGGCCACGGCAACCGGCGTTCCAAATCCCGCGGCGCCCTCGATGAATGCGCCGAAAGCGAAGGCGATCAGCAGAGCTTGCAGTCGGTGGTCGTTGGTAAGACTTCCGATGGAGTCCTTGATGATCTCGAACTTGCCTGTATCGACCGTTATCCGATACAGCATGATTGCCCAGAAGACGATCCAGCCAATGGGAAACAGTCCGAAGGCCGCGCCGTAGGCGATCGCACTCAGCATCGTGGCCGGAGGCATGCCGTACGCGCCCAAGGCCACTAGAGCGGCAGCGGTAAGTCCACACAGGCTTGCAATCCAGGCCGGTCGGCGCAGCACGCCTAACAGAATTAGCAAAGTGATGATAGGGATTGCTGCCACTGCTGCGGACCAGGGCAGACTATTCAGGATGGGGGTTTGCGGGGGCTGCCACATGATTGTAGGTACGGGGTCTATCATACAACTCTAATCCGCAATGGCGTGATAGACTCTTCGCTTGCCCCTCGCCTTCATCGACTACGTTGTCCTGGCGATTTACTTCGCGTTCGTATTGGGTATCGGATGGGTCTTGAAGCGAGGTGTCTCGACCAGTGAGGATTTTCTCACTTCCGGCCGTTCCGTCCCTCTGTGGATCACCAGCCTTGCATTCGTAGCCACCAATCTGGGCGCGCAGGAATTGATCGGGATGTGCGCCTCAGGGGCTAAGTACGGGATCATGACGGCCCACTTCTACTGGGTGGGCGCGATTCCAGCCATGCTGTTCGTCGGTCTCTTCATGATGCCGTTCTATTACGGCAGCAAAGCTCGCAGCGTTCCGGAGTATCTGAAGCTCCGCTTCGATGAGAAGACACGTGGTCTGAACGCGATCACCTTCGCGATCATGACCATCTTCTCGTCGGGAATTTCGATGTATGCTCTCGGACTGCTGTTTCAACTAGTCCTGGGATGGAATTTCACGGCTTCCGTCGTGCTTTCCGCGGCCATCGTGCTGGTGTACACCTACCTGGGCGGATTGACTAGCGCGATTTATAACGAGGTGCTTCAGTTCTTCTTGATCGTGTTTGGATTTGCCCCGCTCTCGATTCTGGCGGTGCAGAAGGCGGGTGGGTGGCACGGGATCTCCTCACGCGTGCCGGCAGTGATGGTGCACTCCTGGCAGTACATGGGTAACGCTACGGAGAACCCGATGGGCGTGGACGTCATTGGAATGATTATCGGTCTTGGTTTCGTGCTGTCGTTCGGTTACTGGTGTACGAACTTCCTGGTGGTCCAGCGCGCGATGGCGGCGGATTCCATGGCGGCGGCGCGCAAGACTCCGTTGGTTGGCGCATTTCCGAAGATGTTCCTGCCGTTCATCGTGATCATTCCGGGCATCGCCGCAGTCGCGTTGAGCATGACCGCAGGCTCAGGGTACAGTCTCCCGCTGAAGCCCGGCGGCGGCCCGGACTACGATCAAGTGCTCACCACCTTGATGGCGAAATTCTATCCGTCGGGGCTTCTGGGCTTTGGTCTAACAGGGTTGATGGCGTCCTTCATGTCCGGTATGGCGGGCAATGTCACGGCTTTCAATACCGTGTTCACCTACGACATTTATCAGAGCTACATCCGCAAGAAAGCGCCGGACTCGCATTATCTCGCCGTCGGACGGCTAACGACGATTTTCGGGACTATTTTGTCTATCGGGGCGGCTTATCTCGCGACGCTCTACAACAACATCATGGATCTGCTGCAACTCGTGTTCGGATTCGTGAATGCGCCTCTGCTTGCGACCTTTCTGCTAGGTATGTTCTGGAAACGGGCGACGGGCAATGGCGCGTTCTCCGGGCTGCTTTCGGGTACCATGGCCGCCGCGCTCACTCATGGCTTCACGGTGGCCGAGGGCAAGGGCGGGTGGATCTCACCGTTGCACGAATATCGCTCCACCATGGCCCAGAACTTCTGGTTGTCCACCTGCGCGTTCCTCACCTGTCTGGTCGTTACGATCCTGGTAAGTCTGACATCGAGGCCCAAGCCGGAATCCGAACTGAGAGCGTTGGTGTATGGGCTCACCGAAGTCCCGCACGATCCTGCTCCGCCGTGGTATCAGCGCCCCTGGCCGGTAGCCATAGCGGTCGCAATCGTGTGCTTCGGGTTGAACTTCCTCTTCCGGTAAAGTTGAATGATGGACTAGGTGAAACGATGCTCGATTTGCGACTCCCTTCGGGTGCGTTCTTCCTGATCATGGGAATCATACTCACCGTGCTGGGACTGTTTTCCGGATATAGCGCTCCGCTCACGAACGTGAATGCGAATCTATTCTCCGGTATTTCGATGCTGATTTTTGGAGGATTGCTGCTATGGCTGGCGCGGAGAGCATCTTAAGGGAGAGGTTTCCGGCACGATTCCCGCGCAGCGGAAGTCCGGTGATCTATCGCGCTCCCGGACGGGTCAATTTGATCGGAGAGCACACCGATTACAACGAGGGCTTTGTATGTCCTATCGCGCTAGAGATGGCATGCTATACGGCTGTCGCCCCGAGTGCCGCGCCCGGAGATCTTCGTATGTACTCCGAAGATCTGCTGAAGGGCGCTGAATGGCCAGTGGATGAGATACGGTGGGCCAAGCCTCGCCACGAGTGGAGCGATTATGTGTTCGGCGTTGCGCAGCAACTGACGAAGCGGGGCCTCACTATTGCACCGAAGGACCTTCTTATTCACTCCACGGTCCCGCTGGGAGCCGGCCTCAGTTCATCGGCGGCTCTGGAAATCTCATCGGCCCTGGCCCTGAGCGACGGCGCTGCGCTTGCGGACAAAATGGATCTGGTCCGGTTGGGGAAGGCGGCGGAAAACGAGTTTGTGGGAATGCCGTCCGGCATCATGGACCAGTTCATTTCTGTGTTCGGCCGGGAGCATGTCGCCATCAAACTCGATTGCCGGAGTCTGGAATACGAAGAAGTGCGGCTCCCGGACGACGTTCTGATCATCGCGGTGAATACGATGGTAAAACATGAGCTCGGCACGTCCGCTTATCGCCAGCGCGTTGCCGAGTGCGGCCAGGCCGTGGAGTACATCCGGCGCAAGCACCCCCGGGTGAATTCGCTTCGGGATGCCACTTTGGAAATGATCGACCAAGGCATGCCGGAACTGCCCCGGAAGCGCGCGCTGCATGTGGTCTCGGAAAATCGCAGAGTCGAGGAGTTCGCGGAGGCGTGCAGATCTGGCGACCGAAAGCGCATGGGCAAATTGTTCATCGACTCCCATCGGAGCCTGCAACACGAATACGAAGTGACCTGCCTCGAACTCGATTTTCTCGTGGATACCGCAACCGCGCTGCCCGGAGTTTTTGGAAGCCGCATGACCGGCGGCGGATTCGGCGGATGCACCGTTAACCTGGTGGATCCCGGCTCGGCGGATGATTTTCGTTCGAGGGTCGCAAGAGCCTACGAGGAGCGATTCAAGGTGGTCCCGCACATGTATGACTGCCGGCCGTCGGCCGGGGCGGGCCGCGTAACGTAGGCCTACGCTCGCGAACGAGCCTCCACGCCCGTGTTCACCAGCGGGTGGGATTGCGCCGCCGATTGCACCTTCACCCAGCAGCGCAAGACTTCCGCCACACCCCACGCCTGAGCGACGCAACCGCGGGGCGTGAACGGCGCTTCCGCATCGAAGATCTCGCTGACGGAGCCCACGCACGCCTCGCCCAGATGTGGAATGAAACCCTCCAGGCAGCGATGCGCTTCCGCTGCTTTCTCCGGATAAACCTTCAACCAGCAGTCAATATAGGGTCCGATCATCCACGACCACACAGTGCCCTGATGATAGGCGGCGTCTCGGGACCGCAGGTCGCCATAATATCTGGGCTTATAGTCCGGATTACCCGGGGCGAGCGAGCGCAGGCCTACCGGGGTCAGCAGCCGCTGCGACACCGTATCAAGGACCGGCTTCCACTTGCGACTCGTCCAGAATCGGATGCTCGAGCGAGAATGAGAGCAGCTGATTCGGCCGGCAGTGCCGTGTTGTCGCCACCGCCTTCCTGATCGACCACGTCGTACAGGTAGCCGCCGTCCGGAATACCAGAACCGGCGGTTGAACGAGTCTCGCGCACGCGCCGCATGCTCCGCGATGGCGGGAGCGGCGTCGCCACGATCTTCTTCGATGAGCCACCGTTCCAGCAGTTTCAGAGCGTTGTACCACAGCCCATTAATCTCCACGGCCTTGCCGCGCCGCGGCGTAACCACCCAATCGTCTACCTTCGCGTCCATCCACGTCAGTTGATACCCGTCGCGCACCTTGCGCCAGCAGGCCGTCCGCCGGATCCACATGGATGCCGAACCGCGTTCCACGAATGTGGCATTCGACAATGCCCATCAGCCTCGGAAGAATTCGACGCAGGATCGAGCGGTCGTCGGTGTATTCCAGGTAGCGGTCGATCGCGTGGAAGAACCACAGCGTCGCATCGGCCGTGTGATACAGGCCCTCATTCTTTCCTTCGGGGAACATGTTCGGGATCAGGCCGTCCCGTACGTAATGTGCGAACGTTCGCAGAATGTACTCGGCCTCCACGTGGCGTCCCGTTGTCAGGGTCAGACCTTCCAGACTGATCATCGTGTCGCGGCCCCAGTCCGTGAACCAGTGATAACCCGCAATCACCGATCGGATTTCATCGCCGGCCGCGAACGCCCGCGCGCGGTCCTGTATCCTGCCCGTGGGCGTAATAATGAACTGGTCCGCGGCGAGCACGAGTTCCGCCTGGGTGCCGTCCTGGGCTAGGGGATGCGCCTCCGCGAGCAGTCGCCGCCGCCGGTCGTACTCCACATCAAACGCGTCATCCGGCGGCAGCGCGCGGATCACTTCCCATGATTCCGTGGACGCCACCAGGGTGGCATCGTGACCCTTGGATAAGTTCAGGTGAAGATAGCCGGGGCTCCACAGATCGCCGCGCGCAGCGTAACCACGACTTTCCTCGATGCGGTACAAGACTTCTTCAATGTGAATCCGGTCTACGGTAAGCGCCGCGCGTTGGCCGTACAGCAGGAAGCGCAAAGGCGGCAAGAGGCTCGTTTCAGAAGAAGAGACCTCGTACTGATCCTCTTCAAGCACGGAAAGGGTGTAGCGGGTCTCGAAGTGTTCGCTCACCGGCGCGTTGTGTGGGCGGAAATGAACCGATGGGCGGAGTGAAAGCCGCACGGTGCCTTCGCCCGCCAGGATGCGGTAATTGATGTAGACCGTATTCTGCCCGCGCGGCATCATCAGGCGTCTTTCGAGAGTGATTCCACCGGCGGTGTAGCGCCACACCGGAAGACCCATATCCAATCGAAACTCGCTTAGAAAATCAGCGCCATGCAATTGAACCTGCATACCCGCGCGCTCTTCACCGCCTAACTGCACGACGTTGCCGTTGGGGAGTTCGAGTTTCTCCACCAGGTCGTTGAACATCATCATGCGGCCGAACGGGGTGGGCAGAGCGGCGATCAGGTACCCGTGGAATCCGCGCGTGATTACGCCGGATACCGTCCCCGAAGCATAACCTCCCAATCCATTGGTAACCAGCCACTCGCGCGTGAGTAAGGGTTCGGCTTCGGTGGAGTCCTCGCCGGGCCATGGCATTTTACGAACAAGGTCACTCATATCATTTTTCCTGCTGCATCGGGCGTTCCGGTAATTTTTGCGGGCGAAGTCCGGGCTTCAACAGGACCGCTGACCGGCCTGGAATCCACCAGTTTTGCTCAGTCTCGATGGGCGGCGTTCCGCAGCCGCCATATGTTGGTTCCTCACTCGACCACAGCACCTGCCACCCGTGCTCCTCCGGTGGGGCGAGCAGCGGCTCCGGAGCTGGGTCGACATTTGCGTCCATGCCCAGATTTACCACCAGCAAGCGATCACCGCCATTGCCGCCGAAGTACCGCAGCACGAACACCCGGGGACCGAGCACGGCGCCATCTACTCCGCCGGGTTTTTGCGCCCGCAGTACAGGATCTTCGATCCTGAGCCGTAAGAGATCGCGGTGCAGCTGATAGACAGGCCGATGCCTCTCCAGGTCGGACCAATCGAGCTTTGGAGCGCTCGAAGGTTGCGCGGTCACCTGGATCCGGAAGGCAGCCCGACATCTCCGGCGTCGCCATCGATACGAACTGCGACATGAATTCGATACGCCCTTCACTAACCAGACGGCGCAATTCCGGTACGTGGTCGGCAAAGTAGTAGAACGGAGTCAGGGCGGCAAATTCCTGACCTTGAAAAAGCATCGGAGTTCCCGGCCCGAGCAGTGTCAAGGCGGTGATCGCTTTGAAGGTACCCGGGTCGGAGAGTTCGCGGCACCGCAAGCCTCGCGCCGAGTTTGCGATCTGATCATGGTTCTGCAGAAAAGTAACGAACGAGGCTGGGGGCACGCCGAAGCTCGGTGTTCCCCGGCGCTTTCCCTGCCACCTATACCACTGGCCCTGGTACAAGTAACCGTACTTCGCCGCGCTGATGAACTCCTGCGGCGAACCCTGGTAATCGGAGTAGTAGGCCTCATTGTGCCCCGTGAGCGCGACCATGGCCGAATGGTGAAAATCGTCGTTCCACAACATGTCGAGTCCATATCCTCCCTCTTCCGGCGAGCGTACCAACTTCACTTCTTGCGGCTCATTCTCAGCGACGATGATGATCTTGCGCTGTCCTGCCGCTTGCCGGGCTGCACGCGCCAGCGCGGCCAGGATGTGATCCTTGGAGTCGTCGTAGATGTTCTGGGTGGCATCCAGCCGTAAACCATCCAGATGGAATTCGCGGATCCAGTACTCGGCGTTGGACAGTCACCAGGTCGCGCACGGGCCCATTGTCCGGAGAGTCGAAATTTATAGCGGCGCCCCAGTCGGTCTTGTGACGGTCGGTGAAATAGTGGCTTGCAAATTGGCCGAAGTAGTTGCCATCCGGTCCGAAGTGGTTGTACACGACATCCAGAATCACTCCCACTCCGAGCGCGTGTGCACGGTCGACGAACTTCCGGAAATCATCCGGGGTGCCGTACAGGCGCGTCGGCGCGAAGGGATGAACGCCGTCGTAACCCCAACCGAACTCGCCGGGAAATTCACTGACTGGCATCACCTCAATGACCGTAATGCCAGTGTCACGAAGATATCCGAGCTTTGCTGTTGCGGCCGCCCAGGTACCTTCCGCGGTGAAGGTGCCCACGTGCATTTCGTAGAGTACCTGGCGAGTAGGGTGACGCCGGGCCAGCCATCGTCAGTCCAGCGAAACGTGTCAGGGTCGATGACTTGTGAGGTTGTGCGGGGCCTCAGGTTGAAAACGTGATGCTGGATCGGGATAGGTATCTCCGCCATCGATGCGATACCGGTATATGGCTCCCGGCCTTGGTTTGTTTATGAAGGCCGGAGAAATAGCCGCTCGGCTCTCGGCTTCAAAATCAGGGTCGCGTTTCCTTCTCGAAAAGTACTTCAATACGCTGGTGCTCCGGCGCCCAAACGCGGAAATGAACTCCCTCGGGTACAACTTCGGCTCCGGCAGGCATGCGCCTGTGAACTTCATCAGTCACTCAGTGAAGTAGACTATCCGGGAACAAAGATATTTCACAACTAGAGTCTCATGAGGGCTTCGGCTTGAAGCGAAACCGCAATTACTTGAACAGGCGCTCAAAAATCGCTCGAGTGTGATCGCGGATGCGGGATAACTTCAGCCGCAGTGGCTCATCGCGCAGGTGGGCCGGAATCCATCTCTCCACCAACTCCTCCAAAGCCGCCAGCTTGGCTTCAGAATTCGGCAGGCTTCCTTCGGCCTGCCCGGAGAAGACGCGCAGCCCGTGATCCAGCGCCCGATAAAACGTCGCGGCGTCCTGAAGAAACGCGGCGTCATCACGTTCCAGGTGGCCCATCTTCTCCAATATGTCGACCCGCTCCGGGGTGTTCAATACCTTAAAAAAACCCCCGCGCCTTTCAAGCGGAGGTACATCAGCGCGAAATCGATGTCGTAGTAGCCACCCCGTCCGGCCTTTAGTGGATTCGCCTCGCCTTGCTCCTTTTCGAGGCGTAAACGCATTTGCCGCAAGTCCTTTTTTGAACGGCCGCTCTGGCCGTATCGCCGCCAGTCCACTTGCTGCAATGCGTTTAGGAAGCGAGTCTGCGGCCTCCATGTTGCCCGCGACGGCTCTCGATTTCATGTAGGCGATGCCTTCCCAAGCTTCCGCATTCTTCGCGAAATATTCGGTGTAGGCAGCTCGCTGTTTGGACCAGCGCGCCTTCGCGGCCATTCGGGCGCAGCCGGGTATCCACCGCGAACACCACGCCTTCGCCGGTATAAGCGGTCAGCAACTCGATACTGCGTTCCGCCACCCGGGTCCAGAACAACAGTTCATCGTGGTCGGCATCCGGGAGAACGAAAACGAGGTCCGCGTCCGATGCCAGATCGAACTCGCGCATGCCCAGGCGGCCGAGCGCGATCACCATCAACTGATCCGCCGCCGTATAGGATTGCTGTTTCGGCGGCTTGGATGCGAGCACTTGCGCAACGGCCAGTCGATAGGCTGCGGCAATGGTTGCGTCAGCCAGATCGGAGGTACGGCCTAGAGTCTCGAAAATCGGCGCCGGCCCGCAGATACTGGCGGCTTGGATGCGGATCATTTCGCGCCGGAAGAATTTTCGTAGTTCCGCCGGTTCCGAAAGCTGCGCCGAAGCCTGAGTGTAGTCCGGGAACCCGCCCCCCTGAACCTGATAGAGTCAATCCGGTTCACGCACGAATTCCTCGGCGAAGTAGGGGCTGTGCTGGAAAATATCGAGCAGGTTGCGGCTCAGCTGCGGATCCTGTTCGAGAGCCTCCATCAGGGCCGGATTCGAAGCCACGCGTTCGAGGAAATGTTCGAAGGCCCGCAACCCGCGAGTGCAGGTTCGCGCTGGAGACTTCCGATGCGAGCGCCGGGGCTGTTTCATTCAATGATCGGATCAGATTACTGGCCACGGGCTGCGGGATTGCTGGGATGCCGCGGCCGTATCTCCGTCTTCAGTTTCAGAGATCTGCGCCGCGAGCGTGTAGTAAATCGGCTTCTGGGCATGAATGACGCGCTCGTATATGGTGACCACTTGCTCCAGATGCGCGTTGAGTTGCGTCAATAGCTGCTCCCGTGTTCCGATGCCGCCGAGCAGACCCGCAGGCATACGCCGCGCAATTAGGTCGAGCGCCTCCGGTTCATTCGGCAGCGTGTGGGTCTGACGATCTTCGGCGACCTGCAGGCGGTGTTCCAGATAACGCAGGAACTCATAGGCCGACGCCAGCCTCCAGTACTCAGTTGTCGACAGCAGATTCTTGTCTTGCAGCCGAAGCAGCGCCAGCAGTGGTCCCCCGTGCCGGACCCAGGGCACGCGCCCGCCGTGCAAGCGCTGCAGGCACTGGACGAGGAACTCGATGTCGCGAATGCCGCCGCGAGCCAGTTTTACATCGAACGGGGAAGGTCTTTGCGCCGCCGCGCCGCGCCGCGAGCTTCTCATCGATGCGATCGCGGGTGGCCGACATGGATTCCACGGCTGTGAAATCGAGCGAGCTGGAATAGATGAGCGGCTCGACGAAGTCGAGCAGTTTACGCCCCGTCGCTGCATCTCCGGCGGCCACCCGCGCCTTGATCAGCATCTGCAGTTCCCAGTCGCGCGCGCGTTTCTCGTAATAGGTTTTCGCGCCGTCCAGCGAAATACACACCTCACCCAGACTGCCTTCCGGGCGGAGCCGCAGATCCACGCGATAACAAATGCCCTCGCCGGTGTAGGTGGACAACAGCGCCGTCAACTGGTTCGCGAGTTTCTTGTAAAATTCTTTATTCGAAATCTGCTGTGGGCCGGTGGTACAGCCACTGCCCGAGTACACGAACATCAGATCGATATCGGAGCTGTAGTTCAGCTCGCCGCCCGCCGAGTTTACCGAGCGCAATCACCGCGAACCCGGATGGCTGCGGCCGCCCATAGCGCTGAGCCAGTTCTTCATGGATGCCTGTGTAAGCGATCTCGATGATGGAGTCGGCGAGGCTGGAAAGCTCCTCAGTGATCTCGGAGAGCGTACCGAATCCGAGTACATCGCGCAGGAGGATTCGCAAAATGGACTCGCGACGGAACAGGGCGAGTGAGAGCGCGGCGGGCATGCACCCCGCTTGGCAGGCCGGAGCGGAGCCGGTCGATGTATTCGTCTCTTCTCAGAACGCGATGTAAGTCATCCCGGCTCACCAGCTCTTCGATCCAGTGAGGATTTTGCAGCAGCTCCTCGGCCAGAAAACGGCTGTATCCGAAGAACGTGATCAGCGATCTGTAGGGCGGTGCGGGATTGAACGATCCGCTGAAACGCCTCCGGCTGGCGCTCACGAAGCCGGCCGAGATAGCTGACCGCGTGTCGAGATATCGGGAACAATGCCGCAGATACGCTCGATCTGTTCGGATATTTCGTCTGGTAGTCCGGCGGTTACCTGTGCAAGTTGAAAGTTCGGGCGGGAAGATTCCAGAGCGGTCTCGTCAAGCAAACGTGGCATGCGATGTACCGGCTACTCAGCCACCTTGATTGTAGCGTTGGCGCACTTGTTTCGCTGCTACCTCGCACCGGGTTGCTCGTCGAATTCTAGGATCATGTGCTCCTCGGCGATATAGCGGTCCGCGATCTTCAAGGCGCGAGGCTCGATACCGAAACAGCGGAATCCCAGGCTCCGATATAACTTCCTGGCGGATTCTTGCGTGACAGAGACCGTGAGGAGGACGCAGGTCAGCCCGTCCAGCGTCCGTGCGTACTCGAGAAGCTGAACCAGCATCTGGCGTCCTACTCCATTTCCGCGCGCTTCGGGCAAGACGAAAACGCCCCAGATTCCGCCTTTGTGGCGGCGCTTGGTTCGCTGCTCGCGGTAAGAAGCCGGCCATGCCGATTAACACGTCGCCGTCGAATGCTCCGACTACGAAGTTCTCGCCCGGGCCGTAGGCCAACTGGCGTCGGAACTCTTCCACGGTCCTGCGGCCATGCTCCTCCACGGACTCAGCGAAGGCGTGAGGATCGGTTTCCACGGCAGTCAGTCGGAGATTCCAGAGCGCGGGAGCATCGTCCTCCCGCAATGGCCTGATCTGTACTGCCATAGCGGCCAGGCTCAGAGGTCGGCGAGGGTCAGCCTGGCTTCGGCATACTGCCAAGCCGCATCGAATTCCGGTTGAAGCCACTCGAGGCCTAGCTTCTTCTGTGCCTTGACCGCCTCTAACAAGCCGAAGAGAGCCCGCGGACTGCGTGGGTGCCGGCGAAGATCTTCACGAAAGACGGCTTCGGCTTCCTCGAAGCGGCCCGCGCGCAGCAGCAGGCCTCCCAGAGACTCGCGAATCGAGTAATACCAGTCAGGCGGCTCGTCATAAGGCAGAAGATCCTGGGCAGTGACAGCCGACTTCCAGAGTACGATCGCCGCTTCACGATCGCCCGACGCTTCAGCGATCCTTGCGGCCAGCTCCGCTTTCGCGACGGTCATTACCACACCAATCAGATTCACTCCCCAAGGCCAGTCCTGAGGTATCTTTGCCAACCCGGTTTCGAACTTCTCTTGTTCCGCGGTGGCACGTTTGAAATCACCTTTGCCGGCAAACGCCGCTGCGCGGGAGAAATGTGAGATCGCACTAAGGACAACCATCTTGGCGTCGGACTCAGGCGCAGCCAGAATCCGATCCCATCGGTGGAATCGCAGGTCCACAAAGGCGGGCATCGCCAGAAAAGGCTGCACCATCGGGATCCGCTCGGCAACGGGCGCGACATTCGCGGCGATCTCCCCGGCTACTTTTGTTGCGTCCGCATACCGCCCTTGTGCCACCCGGGCCACCATCAAGAAATGCAGGTTATGCGTGTAGTACATCGACGCATACATCGTCTGCTTCGAACCGGACAACTGGATGTACGTTCGATCCGCAGCGGCGGCGGCTTCATTGGTTCGCGCCACGGTTTCGTAGTCCCCAAGCTGCAGGTATATGTGGCCCGGCATATGAACCAAGTGCCCGGCGCCGGGCGTCAGTTTGGCCAGGCGGTCCGCGTTGGGGAGAGCGCGTTCGGGATTCGGCGACGCCTCCACAGCGTGGATGTAATAATGGTTCGCGCCGATGTGGTCAGGCTTGCGCCGCAGAACACTTTCCAGTACGGAGACGATCTCCAGTGTTCCAGCGGTCGGGTTGCCGTCTATCGGTCCAGAGTTTCCAGGGATTCAAATCCATTAAGGCTTCAGCCAATAGCGTTGCTGAGTCGAGATCATCAGGATAGGTCCTGGTCAGTTCCCGCATCGCATTGGCGTAGTCGAGGGCGAGCGCTTTCAAGTCCGCTTTCGGATCGTTCGAATAGCGCTTCGCCAGCGCGCTGATGTAAGCCTGCTCCTGAGCAGGAGCGTTCTTAGATAACGCGAGAGCTTTCTGGACGGTTTCGTAGGCGACCTTCTCGTGCTCGGGATCCACGTCCATGTTTATGTTGGGCCCGAGTGCGAGAGCTGCGCCCCATAGTGGCATGGCCGCTTTCGCGTCAAGTTGCGCCGCGCGCTGGAATGAACGCACCGCCTCCTCGTGATTGAAAGCGAACACTAGCGTGAGGCCTTGATTGAAGAAGCGCTGCGCCTGGGGATTCGAAGTCGCGATCGGGTGATGGTGTTGGCCCAATCCCGGCAGCAGCATCGCGGGCCGCGCCTCGGACTGAGCGGCATGTCGGTGCTGGGCCAGGAGGGAGCCCGTCGCAATAACGATCCCCAAAAGGATCCGGGCCATCACGTTATGCTATCAGCTTTCTCGACTTGATTTCGCCCAGGAGCCGCTCGATTTCGTCCTCCTTTTCGAGCTTCGCGAACTGGTCCTCCACGGTATCGCCCAGAAGTTCATTTCTCGCGGCGCCGAGAGCCTCAGTCTGCTGCACTTTGCGCTTCATGCGGCCGAAAGCTGCGTCGGACGATCCGTCATCGAGCTTCATTCGCGCGTTCCCGGCCCGCTCTATCGCGCGCGCGCGGCGATTCTGCGAAATCAGGAGTTCGCTCTTGGTTTGGGCCTCCACGAGTTTCATTTCTAGTTTGGCCAGCGCCGATCTCAAACTCTCCACCTGCGCGTTCTGGTCGCCGATCTGCTGATCGAAGCTAGCCGACATATTCCGAAAGCCCACCGAGCGCTCAATGGCGGCCCGCGCTAGATCGTCCTGATTTTTCCCGACGGCCAACTCGGCCTTCCGCATCCACGCCGTCGCGTTCTCTTCGTGTTCAGCCTTTTTCTTCATCAGCAGATGATGATCGGCGATGGCGATGGCGACCTGGGTCTTCACCTGCAAAAGTTGATTCTGCATGTCCAGAATCACCTGCCTGAGCATCTTCTCAGGATCTTCCGCACGGTCGACCAAATCGTTCAGATTCGCGCGAACCAATGTTGCTACTCGATCCAACAGTGCCATTGCGATACTCCTTATCACGCCCGGCGCCCAGAATCAGTGGCGGCCGGGCGTGTCCTCTTAAGATCGACGTATTAAAGGCCGACGCCTTTCACCTTCTTCTCCGCTTCGGTCGGTGCCGGTCCATCTCCGATCCGCTTGACCTTCCCGAGCAGGTCTGACATCTTCATGCCGGAGAGAGTTTCGAAAAGTGCCGGGATCTGCGCCGCCATCGCAGCCATGTCGCCAGTCACTTTGCTCATCCCAGCTCCGTTCCCGTCGCCCGTAGAGACAATCGTGATCTTGTCCACGTTCGCCAGAGGCGAAGCCAGCGCGCGAACCACTTCGGGCATTTGCGTGATCAACTTATCAACCACTGCGGCCTGGTTCCACTCCTGGTACGCCTCCGCCTTCACGTTCATGGCCTTGGCCTCAGCCTCCCCTTTCGCCAGAATGATCTCGGCCTCGGCGATACCCTTCTTGCGAATAATATCGGCTTCGGCTTCCCCGTCCAACCGTTTTTGAGAAGCCCGGCCTTCGGCCTCGAATACCACGCGGGACTTGTCCGCTTCAGCCAGGGTTTCGATGCGCTTGCGATCGATCTCGGCCTGCTTCAACGTGGTCGCAATCAGTTCCTTCTCGTGGCGGATGATCTCGGCCTCTTGGACCTTAATCTCCTGTTCCTTTTCGACTTGGCGAACTTTCACCAACTCGGCCACAACCTGCTGCTGCATGATGTTGGCCTGAATGTCGTAAGCCTTATCGGCCTGAGCCTGCTGACGCTTCGTTGTTTCCTGATACTCGGCCTTCTTGATTTCCAGATCGCGCTGGGCCTCGGCCTGCTTGGTCAGCGACAGTGTCTCGGCGAGCACACGTTCCTGATCGGCCTGCGATTTCGCTACCGCCGAGGCGCGCATCGATTCAGCACGCTTGATGGCGGTGTCGCGCTCGGCATCCGCGGTGGCCACATCAGCATCGCGCTTAATACGCGCGACATCGGGCCGCCCCATGTTGCTGATGTAATCGTTCTTGTCACGGACTTCTTTGATGGTGAAGGATACGACTTCGAGTCCCATCTTGTTCATGTCTTCGGCGCAGGTGCCACGCATACGGTCGCCCACCATCTCGGGTTCTTTCACAATCTGCTCCACCGAGAGCTGGCCGATGATTCCGCGCAGGTGACCTTCCATAACCAATCGGATCAGCCCCTCACGAGCCGAATCTGTCTTGGTCAGGAATTGCTCTGAAGCTGTCCGGATCGATTCAGGATCGGATTTCACCTTGATCTGTGCCACCGCTTCAACCGTAACGGCGACGCCCTGCTTCGTGTACAGATCCTGCTGCGGAGCCACGTCGAACGACATTAGTTGCAGAGACAGTTCGCGGTAACTTTCAACCAGCGGAAAAATGACAGTGCCGCCCCCCTTGACGATTCTGGTGCCACGAAATCCGTACACCACCAGGGCTTCATGCGGGCCGGCCTTCCGGTACAGGCGGGCCATGATCATCATCAGGAAAATGATGGTCAGGACCATCAGTCCGACGACGACGAAAATCTCACTGGAAATATTGAACATGGGCTTCTCCTTTTCGGAACCACGCGCCCTCGCGTATACGGCTCCCTACTGGCCTGCGGTAATCCCGGCCAAGTCCGACCAACGCCGGACGTATCCTACTCCTCTTTCATATCTGGTGATTACTACTTCTTCGTTCTTCTCGATCGGCGAGCCATCCTCGCTCCGGATCGGCGCGCACTTACGTACTCCGTCCTGCGTGAAGATCATCTCGCCGGTGCCCCCGGGGTATAAGGTGCTGCTTACGCGTCCCAGCATGCCCACCATGTCGAAATCGGCGGGGTCCAACGTACGGTCACGGGCCACCAGCTTCGCCAAAAACCAGAACACCACCGCCGCGCCGCCGACGCCCGTCAAGGCCGCGAGGGCCAGAGCAAACAAGGTCCACAGTGACGTGTAGCGTTGTAACAAATAGCCGGTCCCGCCGAACCAAGCCAGGAATGCGGTGATTGTGCTGAAGTTTAACTTACCCATCACCCCGGAGAGCGAGTCGTCGGCATTGCTGCCATGACCGTGGCCCGCGTGCGCGTGACCGCCATCCGCGTGGCCCAGGTGAAGATGCCCGCCGTGCGCGTGTCCGCCGGGCATGTGTATATGGCCGGACTGAGCTAGGAATGAGACAAAGCTCAAACAAAACCCGACCAGGAAACAGACGAGATAAAAGCTTTCGAAGGTCATGCGAGGTTCCTCCCATTACCACCTGGCTTGGCGTCGCCGTTCTGCGGCTTTAAAACGCTCAGGAGCCGGTCCACCAGCCCCGGCGTGTCCAGGATCGCCTCCAGCAGCACCAGGCACTTCCGCGAATCCGCATGGCGCGCTAACTGCAGCAGTGCGGAACTCACCTCTTGGTCGCGGCGGAAACGCTCCGCACCTTCAATGAGCCACAGATCGAGGTTGTCCTCCTGCGTGCGGACATCCGACATTAGTTCCGTGTGGAACCCGTCTGGATCGTCGACCAGGTACCCTGGATGTACTTTGAAGAACCGCGAAAGCAATAGGCGCGTGTCGTTGGTGAGGTGCGGCCGCGCTCCGCTCTCCAGCTGTGACAGGTAGGACTGACTAATCGACTTCCGCATCTCGGATTTCATCGTGCGTACGACCTCTTGTTGGGTCATCTCGCGTTTTAGGCCGCGCAGGGTGCCTTCCACCTCTCTCAAATAGCGCAGCTTTTCGCCGAGTCTCATGACGTTTCCCAGACCGTGAGTCCTTATCGCATTTCGTAATAAGCTTATTGCAATCTGTTATTACTGTCAAATAGAATCGAGAGCTGCTTCTGTTAAGCCTTTGATTCTGCACCGGATATTGGTCTTCAACTCCTCGGGATCCATGTGGGTGGGCCAGAGGGCCGGTGTCGGGTTTATTCTGTGGTGACCCCGACCGCTAGTGCACGCTGATCCCGGACACTGGCCGGCTTTGGAGTCTCACCATCGTTTTATCCTCGCGTGTGATACAAGTGTTGGCATTGTGGCTCAGCATAAACTTCATCCGGATCGCGTTGTAACAGCCCGGACACCGATAGTTGTCTCCTCGCTGCGACCCTATCTCGCTGGACGGGAACGGCCGTTTTACGTGGTTGTAATTGGCCTTCTTGTGATCTGTGTCTGGTGTGTTGCACTACCCGGCAGCCTGACTCTGGATGAGACGGGAATGGTTTGGGCGATCTGGAGCGGGCCCCGCGAGATCATGGCCCGCGCCGTCCACTTCCCTCAATCGATACTCTACTGTTTCTTGATGTGGTCGGTAAGCCTGATTGGCGGAATGAATGAAATAAGCCTGCGGTTACCGTCCTTGATGGTCACCATTCTTGCTTCGTGTTTGCTCTACAATCTCGTCTTGCGCCTATTCGATCCGACCACAGCATCACTCTCCGCAGTAATCTGGGCGCTACTACCAGTAACCACTTACTACGCGACAGCCGCTCGTCCATACGCATTCGGAACGCTTGCTGTGATTGCGTCCTACTGGGCTCTTGTTCGCTGGATGCAGTCGCCGAGCACTATGACCTGGATGAGCTATATATCGCTTAGCGCTCTGCCAGCCTACTTTTCGTACTTGTTCGTTGTCGTACTCATAGCTCAGGCGGCGTATGTCGTGGCGCGAGTTATCAGGGTGCGTTCGGTTCCGATGTGGCAACTCGTTTCCACTCCGCTGTGTACCGCTGTGCTGCTGGGACCACTGCTGCCCGGATTTCTGGCGGCCGGGTCCGCGCGTGGAGCACACACCTATCTGACTGTTCCTAACATCAAGAACGTACTATACGAACTGATTCCCCATTCGTTTGCTTTTGGGCTGGCGGCTGCGTTTCTCCTCTGGTCATTATTGCCGAAGCGCTCATTTTATAGGCCTACAATGGTTCCTTCAGATACGGCAGTGCTGATAGCTACTTGGACCCTGGTTCCCATCCTTTGCACGTTCGCCGTTTCGCGGCTGACCGCAACCACGCTGTTCACCCCCCGATATTTCATGGAGGCATCTCCCGGACTAGCCATACTATTCGGCTGCCTCGTTCGGGGGTTCGACCCGGCTTTTTTTCGATCTCTGACTATCGCATGTGTGGCCTTCTTCGCGGCAGTCGCCCCAGTGGGCTCCCCGAACTATTGGCGACCGAGGCCTCTCGGAGATTTTCGTGCCGCATCGGCTTTCCTTGCAAAGTTTCACGAAGGAAAAGAGATACCAGTGTATGCTTTCAGCGCTTTCATCGAGGGTGCACGAATGCCTTTCCCGGTGAGCGAACTCGATAAGAGTTTTCTGCTTGCGCCTCTCCTCGTATACCCAGTAGCAACGGAGGTAACCATCTTGCCTTCTGAGCTGCACGATGGAACCGTGGAGTACATACGTCGTGTGCTGGATTCCATGGGTAGAAATGTCAACGGCTTCTTGTTGTACACCGGAGATCCCAAAAGCTTGCCTGATTGGTTCTCCGAGGCAGTAACTCCATCATTTAAACGTCGCATATTGCATGAAAAAAATGATGTAAGCGTTGTCCTATACACTCGCCGATAAAGGCGCCCAACCGGACGAGGGCTGCCGGTCTGGAGCACAGGCCTGGGAACGAGTAATATAGCAACGCTGCCACGCGGTGCAGACGACAGTAATCTCGAATCACCATGTCGCAAAGCAGTCTGCGGTTGCTGCTTCCAAGATGTTGTGTGCCCCGCGCGGAGGGTTTGAACGTTTGACTCAGGAACCCGGACCCGGGCAGGTTGAGGAGCTCTATAGATCCGGGCGCTTGACGGCAACCGTCGGGCCCGCTTGCGTGGTTACACATCATGGTAACGATTACCGGAGCGTCGCCGTCCGCGATCCCTGACGGAATGTGCACGTTGAACTGGTAGAGTCGCTGATGGACTGTGTAGATAGCCCGGCGTGGGAGATGTCATCCGGCCCCAAGCCGCAGGATTGGTGCAGAGTGCCGCAAACTCTCCGTCGCAGTAATCGACGATCTATAGAGGGCAGAACCGTACAGTGCGGGCACGCCTAGAGAGCACCCAACATGTCGTCGGTCGGCAGGTGCGGGCGCAGGAACTCGAAATCTTCGCCGGACTGTCTTGCACCGCAGCGCGGCCTCGCCGTGCTGTCCGGTGCCTGATCCAGCACGGCCAGGCCATGCAAGAGGAAACCGAGCCGTAAGCCACTATCCACCTGCAGTCTCTCAGCGCTTCGGCGTGTACTTCTCCACGTACACGAATTCTCCGCGTCACCGAATAGGCCGGAGACCGAACAACCCCGGTACCGTCCAGGCCGATGTTCTTAGCTACGACTCCTCGCGGCGCCGTAGGACTCGCCGCGAGAAGTTCCGTACCGTCTAGGCCTTCGTCAAATTAATTCGATGGTCCACCATCAAACAGCGGTCCTGCACGACTTGAATGCCTGCGCGGGCGAGTTGTTCGGCGGCGAGGTCATTGCGGATGCCGAGTTGAAACCACACCGCTTTCGGGTTCTTGGTGATGATATCGTCTACGTGTTTAGGGATATCCCCGGCGCGGCGGAAGACATTGACGAGATCGATATCGCCGGGTATCTCGGAGACGCTCTGGTAAGCCTTCAGACCCGCGACCTGCTGCAAACCCGCATACTTCACCGGTACCGGGATAATCTCGAAGCCAGCGTTCATCATGTACTTGGGAACGTAATAGGCGGGCCGATCGTAATTCTCATCCTTCTCCATTCCGAGAACGGCAATGCGTTTGGTGCGGCTCAACAGCGCTTCAATCTGCTCGCGCGAGTCAATTAGATTCTCTCTCCAGTCCATATCTTCTCCAGCGTACACGCGTATGCTGAGAGGTATGAGTCTGCTGGTTCCAGAGGTCAAGACGTGCCGAGTGGTACCGATAGCGCGCTGATTCAGCTCGTCGACGCCGCGCTTGCCTCGGCTGCGCAAAGAAGTGGTTCTTGGCTGGTCTGCCGCCCTGGATGCACCCAGTGTTGCATCGGACCGTTTGCGATAAATGCTCTCGATGCGCAGCGGTTGCGCCGTGGTCTGGAGCAGCTCGACGAAAGCGACCCGCGGCGAGGCGAAAACGTTCGCACTCGTGCCCGTGACTCCCTAGCGCGTCTCCGAGCGGACTTCCCGGGTGATCCACATACCGGGTGGCTGGATGAAAGCGAGGCAGCCAAGAAGCGGTTCTCCGACTTTGCCAACGAGGAGCCCTGTCCGGCGCTCGATCCGGGGACGGGCCGGTGCGATCTTTACGAGTGGCGTCCCATGACTTGCCGCCTGTTTGGACCGCCGCTGCGGGTTGGCGAACAGGCCGTCGGTATCTGTGAATTGTGCTTCCATGGCGCCACCGATGAGGAGATCGCAGCCTGCGAGATCGATGTTGACTCAGATCTTGAGCAGGATCTCCTGCAGGAGTTAGGCGAGCAGAAGACCATCGTGGCGTTCTGCCTCACTTGATGGGCGAGACCACACCTAACTCATGGGCGTCGCTGTGGCAGACGATCACGCGCATTCAGCGCGACCGGATTACGCCCGGCCTGGGGATACGCAATGCAATCGGTGTCGCTCTGCCGCTCGCCATGGCAGCGCAGAAAGGCGCGATGGCAATGGGCTTGGCCGTCAGCACTGGAGCGCTGAACGTATCGTTTTCGGATAGCTCCGAGCCTTATCTAGTGCGCGGCTGGAGGATGCTCGCCGCCAGTGTGCTGGTAGGATGCGCAGTTGCGGCCGGCGAAATGTGCGGAAACTCGCATATCCTGGCCGTTGCCGTCACCATGGGATGGGCGTTTGCGGCTGGATTGCTGGTGGCGCTTGGCAACACCGCGGCCGATCTTGGAACCGTCAGTCTGGTGACGTTGGTAGTGTACACCGCCGCTCCCGCTCCGCCCGAAAGAGCGGTGCTCGCCGGACTCCTAGCTTTCGCCGGAGGGTTGTTGCAGACCTCGCTGGCCCTGGCGCTGTGGCCGGTGCGCCGCTATGCGCCCGAACGACGTGCTCTGGGTGATCTATATCTCGAACTCTCGCGTTCGGCGAGCGATCCCGTCCGGGCCACTGCAGCACCTCCGGCAAGCAGCCAAACAACGCAAGCGCAGCAGTCATTGATGACACTCGGCCAGGATCGATCGATCGAAGGTGAACGGCTGAGAGCTCTCCTCAGCCAGGCTGAACGGATCCGTTTAAGCCTGCTGATGTTGGGTCGCCTCCGGGTGAGAATACGACAGGGAAGGGGAGGGAAGCCCGGAATCGGCTAATATCGACAGGTACTTTGAAATCAGCTCGCGATCTTCTGGGAGTCATCGGTCGTGCCCTGGGCGCCGGTGAATCCGCGAGTACCGCGCCCGAGTGTCTGGTGGAGCTTCATGCGCTTGCGGAATCGCTGCGCCAGCGGGATCAGGAGCGCTCGCCTGCGCTGTAGTGGCGATGATTCGCGACGCCCGTCATCAGATGGACGCGTCTGACCGGACAGCTCCGGGCGGCTATGGATCTGGCGGCCCATTCCACGCGGAGGGCGCCGTCGGAATTCGAGCGCCGTGAAGCAGGGAAGCCGTGGACTCTCCGCCTGATTGGGACGCTTGGCGACTCTGCGAGCGAACCTGAATCTGGAGTCGGCGGCGTGCCGCCATGCCATCCGTCTCGCGCTCTGCGTTGGCGCAGGTGACGCTCTCGCGCGCAGTCTTGGATTGAGCCGGTCGTACTGGCTTCCGATGACCGTTGCAATTGTCCTGAAGCCGGACTTCAGCGCTACGTTCAGCCGCGGTGTGTTGCGTTTGGGAGGAACGTTCGTCGGGCTCTTGCTGGCCACCGGTCTGTTCATCTTGATGCCGTCGAACGCCGCCCTCGAAGTTGCGTTCATCTTCGTGTTCATGTTCATGCTCCGATGTTTCGGAGGTGCGAATTATGGCATTTTCGTCGTCGCTGTCACCGCTTTGGTAGTGCTGTTGTTCGCGGTCACCGGGATCCCGCCGGGCAAGGTGATTGCTGCCCGCGGCTGGAATACAGCTCTCGGCGGGGCGATCGCGCTGATCGCATACGCTGTGTGGCCCACCTGGGAGCGGAATCAGGTTCCTGAAGCCTTGGCCAAACTACTGGACGCCTACCGCGCATACTTCAATGCTGTTCGGGAGAGCTACCTTCATCCTGAACAGTGGTTTGACGATCAGGTCCGTCACGCCGCCCGGCTGGCGCGCTCCAACCTGGAGGCATCAGTGGAACGGCTTATGGCGGAGCCTGGCGCCTCGGGACAAAGGCTGGGGATGGTCAGCGGAATACTCGCGGATTCCCACCGCCTTGTTCACGCAATTATGGCGCTCGAAGCGGGCTTGTACCGAAGCGGGCCTGCTCCGGCACGCCCGGCTTTCACGCCCTTCGCCAATGCGGTGGAACTCACGTTGTACTATCTTGCCGCTTTTCTGCGAGGTTCCCCGCTGACGCGCGGGGAGTTGCCCGACTTGCGTGAAGCCCACCACGCGCTGATACAGAGTGGAGATGCACTGACGGAGCGCTATACGCTGGTCAATATCGAGACGGATCGAGTGACGAACAGTTTGAATACGCTGGCAGAGGAAATTCTGAAGTGGATGGAAGCTCCCGCCAAGGCGAGTACTGTAAGCTGTCCCGCTTCGTACAAGAGTGTCCCACAAGCGGACACCCTTGCTGCATCCCACGCGGGTTGGCTGGACTGAAGCCCGTCCCATTGCAACAAGTTGGTGCGCAAATTGCGTTTGGCCCCGCGCTTGCCGATGCATATAGCAAATTTTCATGGATATTCAACGACAAGGCGCGGGACGAAGGAAGCTCATCCGCCGTCTAATACTGGTCGCAATCGTCGTCATCACAGTTCCGCTGGTGACCTGGGGGCTTTCGCGGCTGAAGCCTGCGGCTCCGACCGTGGAGCGCTCCACGGTATGGATCGATCAGGTAAAGCGCGGGCCGATGCTGCGGCAAGTACGTGGTTTGGGCACTCTGGTGGCCGAAGATGTCGTGCAGATTCCGGCCCAGTTCGACGGTCGCGTGGAAAAACGTTTGGTTCTGCCTGGAGAAAACGTTAAGCCGGACACCATCCTGCTGGTGCTCAGTAATCCTGATATGGAGTTGTCCGCGAACGACTATGAGTGGCAGGTGAAGCAGGCCAAGGCGAACTATGAGGATCTCAAGGTGAAACTCGAGAGCAACCGCCTAGATCAGGAGAGCCTGGTGTCGAAGACGCAGTCCGACTACACCCAGGCCAAGCTCAGCCTGGATCGCGACCGTGAATTACAAAAGCTGAACTTGAAACCGGATCTGGAAGTGAAACTATCGGAGGCCAAGTATCTGGAGAGTCAAAATCGTTTGTCGAACGAGCAGAAACGCTTGCTGATTCTTGGCGACTCCATCAAGGCCCAGCTTGATTCGCAACACGTTCAGATCGAGAAATTGCAGGCTGCCTACGAGTTGAAGAAGAAGCAGTACCAGCAGATGACGATCCGCGCCGGCACTGTCGGCGTTCTGAAGGAAGTGAACGTCGAGGCCGGCCAGCGCGTGGCCACCGGAACGGTGCTGGCCAAGGTGGTCCAGCCCTGGCGGCTAAAGGCCGAATTGAAGATTCCGGAAACCCAGGTCAAGGATATAGGCGTTGGGCAGGATGCCGAAATCGATACGCGAAACGGCGTGATTAAGGGTAAGGTGATGCGGATTGATCCTGCGGCAGTGAACGGAACCGTTACTGTAGACGTCAAGCTGGTTGGCGAGCTGCCGCAGGGCGCCCGTCCGGATCTGAGCGTGGATGGCACGATTGAAATTGAGCGTCTCTCGGATGTAGTGTATGTCGGCCGCCCGGTATTTGGACAGCCTAACAGCCAGATCACGCTCTTCCGCCTGGAGGAGGAGGGCAAGACGGCGGCCCGCGTTCCGGTGAAATTAGGACGCAGTTCTGTAAACACCATCGAGATTGTCGAGGGTCTAAAGGTGGGCGACCAGGTGATCCTGTCCGACATGTCTACCTGGGATGCCCAAAATCGAATTCGATTGAACTGAGGCGCGCCATGATTCGTATGGATAGTGAATCCGGCTGTTAACGAGGAGAACTGGTAAATGAACCCGAACGGATCTTTGCTTCACCTGGAAGGCGTAACGAAAGTCTTCATGACCGACGAGGTCGAGACGCACGCGTTGGCGGGCATTCACCTGGACATACAGAAGGGTGAATACATCTCGATCGCCGGACCCTCCGGTTGCGGCAAGTCGACTCTGCTCGCCATTCTGGGGCTGCTGGACTCGCCCAGCGACGGCACCTACATTCTGAACGGCAAGCCCGTTCAGAACCTGAAGCTCTCGGAACGGGCCCGAATCCGCAATCGCGAAATCGGGTTTATCTTCCAGGCCTTCAACCTGATCGGCGATCTTACGGTGTATGAGAACGTGGAACTCCCGCTGACGTATCGGGGCATGCCGGGGGCGGAGCGAAAGAAGCGGGTTCACGAGGCCCTGGAGCGCGTCGGTATGTCGCACCGCGTAAAGCACTATCCATCGCAGCTCTCCGGCGGTCAGCAGCAGCGCGTCGCAGTGGCGCGAGCCCTGGCGGGCGATCCCTCCATCCTGCTGGCTGATGAGCCCACCGGAAACCTGGATTCCGCCAATGGCGAGGCGGTCATGGATCTGCTTCGCGAATTGCATCGCGGCGGCGCGACCATCTGCATGGTGACGCACGACCCTCGTTATGCGCGTTACGCCGATCGGAACATTCATCTGTTCGACGGCCGCATCGTCGAGGAGAATGTGGAGGCGGCCTAATGTTACGCAGACATCCCGATGCGATTGCATTAGCCATCATTGGCCTGTTCGCGCTGGCGCTCAGCATTCCGAAAACGCTGATCAGGAGAGATACGCACTGGACAGTGACGCCGGTGAAGGTCGAAATGCGCTCTCAGCAAGCGCAGATGCGGGCTATCGCAATGCACTTCAAGGCCGAGCGTGAAGCGATGAAAGCAAGAACGGAGTGCATCCGCAGGTTAGTCCGCTATTGATTCGTGCACTGCGAGCAATCCCCCATCGCGACATCATTCCGGTATAGGCGACGTTTTCGCACAGCCGGCTTCAACGGAGTCGTCGAAATTCTTTCATTTTCGACGGGGTCGATCTTCTGGACGTTGTCGCCGGACGGCATTAAGACTTCGGGTCGCACCCGGCAGAGCATAAACGTCGGCGTCTGGAACTCTGGCTCAAACCACCGATCCATGTTCTCGTCCGTTGCGATTGCTGCCACTCTCGATAGTTGCTGAAGCGTCCTCTTATCAAACAAGATGTGCGTTATATGCAATCGGTGCAAAGCTGAAAGAGCGGCTCCGTCCTGGCCCGGAGGAGCGCTGTAGATGCCGGCCGAGCTACTGTGCTGTAGTACATCAGCAAGTCCCTCTCGCTCGAGAAACTTGTCACCTTCGCTGAAGGTGAGTACTCGAGCGTTGCTGGGCAGATGCTAATTCACGTACTGCCAAACCGGGTAAGACGGCACTCTTCTCGTTGAGGAAAGGAGGTCCTGGTGTTTCCAGCCCCATGACGACGGAGAGCGGAATCTCCGGCGATCCAGCAAGCGGGAGAAAAACGGAAGATTGAGCGACAGCACAAGACTCATTGACCGAGACCATCAGCCGGCAGCTTATGACGCCCGAACATGTAGCGGGCGAGCAGAAGTGAGCCTCTCGAAAAGCGACGGCGGCCAGTATGGCTATTGCGGAGGTGACCGGCAGGAGGAACCGGATCTGGCGACTGGAATGTGGCATCGCCCAGAGCATGCCATATAACAGCGCAGAGGCAGACAGGAAAAAGATCATCTGCCTCCTCCTTTTGACCAGCAATAGAGCTGGAATCGTGGCGAGAAAGGCAGGACCAAAGGAGTTGTAATAAGAAGGGTGCATTGTGAGATCCCACGGGAGTTGGACTGTGGCGATCATCGTTTTTGGCGTACCAGCCTTGTTCATCACATTGCGCAGTCCGCGCTCGGCCTCCGGATCCCATCTCTCTGATGGTCGTGCGCCAAAAACCTCGAACAACTCTGGGAAAACCGGATTCCCAGACGCTTGCCAACTCCGAACGTACCAGGGAAGAGGTACCAGAAGACCCCCGAGGCACAGAACCATGCAACGTATCACGGCTGGGCTGAGCCGCTTTTCCGCCCTCCATGTCAACATGGCGAATGGCGGCCCGATGGCAGCGAGCAGAAACAGACCTAAATGTTTCGTAGCCATGGCGAGCCCAACGTTCAGGGTAGCCATGAACAACCACTGCCACGAACGCCTTTCCAGATAGCGAAGGCAGCCGTAGATGGCAAGCGTGGCATGGAACGTGAGTGGCAGATCCACATTGGCCGTGGTAGCTTCCCATATCACGATCGGAATTGACGTGAACAGCGCCACGGCCAGCCATGGTGATGCACTCCGAAAATATCGCCGCGTCATCTCATATGTGACCAGAGCGGTGAGGGGAAGGCAGGCAAAATCGAGCAGCTTGGCCGTGATCGGAGAACGTTCGAGCCCCGCTCCGTAGAGAAGCTCCCAAGTGAGCGGAAGAAGACTGTAAAGATCCTCAACCAGATCTACCGGCGCCCGATGCTGAAGCCAGACTCTTGGGAGGAAGAGATGGTAGTTCAACGCATCGGGTTCTATCTCAGGGGCTAGGGCGCCACAAAGGGCAAGTCCCAGCGCTAGACCGGAAATCAGTCGCCACATGGCATCACCGCGCTGGCTCCCAAAACAATCGGTGGTACTCGACAGCGCCGGAAGGCGGTGGATTCGATGTTGCACGGGATTGATGTGCCGTCGCCAACGCCCATACAGAAAAGCAAGTGAGCCGACCAACACCACGGCATTCACGAGCCACTCCAGGTTGGACGGCGAATAAGAGTGCAGATACGCCATGCCAAGAAAAGTATAGGAGAGCAGGCCCAATCCGGCGCTCTGTTGAAATGCGATACCCTCTGGCCAGCTTTCAGGTTTCCAGCGAAGAGCTGCTCCGAGTGCCCACCCCAGGATCTGAGCTGCTAGAAGTATGAGAAGTGCACCTCGAACGTTCCAGGCTAGGAATGAGTGCAGAAAGACATTAAACAGGCCTTTGTGGTAGATCGCTAGAACCACAGCGAGCCAGCAAATGACCATCGACAGGGCGAGCGATGTGGAGAGGCGCCACGATGTGCAGGGCTTAGCAGACAATTTGTTGGCCGTAGGAGATGCTTGTCCTCAAACATTCTTAAGTATATTCCGTCTTTGCAATTTCTCTGAAGTAACGAGACGGCGCCCTCAGCAACGCTTGTCCAGCTCGCGTTCTTCGGAGAGCGGGAACAAAACAACATATCGCAGTGTCCACTGAAGGGTGAAACTCGGCCAACCGCGCGCGCAGTTGCAGACCATGCTCCAAGATTTGCGTTCCGGCCTGCGGAATACTCGCAACTCACCAGTTTTCTCGCTGGTGATAGTTCTGACGATTGCATTGGGCATCGGCGCTAATACTGCGGTTTTCAGTGTGCTCCACGCGGTCCTGCTACAATCCCCTCCCTATCCGGACGGAGAGAGGCTGACTGAACTCTGGGAAACAACATCGAGGCAACGGATACCGGTCTCTTGGGTCAATTTCCAGCATTGGCGACGCGGGAATCATACATTCGAGGAGATGGCGGGTTTCGAAACGGCAGACCTGACCTTGACTGGACATGGCGACCCAGTCCTTACACACGCGGGCGTCGTCACCGACACCTTCTTTCGTCTCACGGGCTGGCGACCTCTGAGCGGGCGCTTGTTCAATGGGGAAGATGATCGGCCAGGCGCCGCGCCTGCAGTGTTGTTAACCAGCGAGTTCGTGGCGAGGATGCTGAACAACGATCCCCGCGTCGTCGGGACCACTCTGACGCTGGACGGCGGGGCGTACGAGATCATCGGCGTCCTTCCTCCGGATCTCAGATTCTTCGCCCGGAATGTAGATCTCTACGTGCCCGCTGGTCCGAGGAATGGGAATACCGTGAACCGAACGGAGCATGGCTCGATGGCCGTGTTGGGCCGGCTCAAACCAGGCATGACCCGCACCGTGGCCGAGGCTGATCTGAATGCAATCATGCGTCAGTTTGCGGCTGCCGACGCCGGGGCCGAAAAGGATCACTTCAGCTCCATATCCTGGCTCGCCGGCTCTGGTGCTGACAACATTCGTCCGATGCTGCTTACTCTGACCTTAGCAGCGGGGTTGGTGCTGATGATTGCCTGCGTGAATGTGGCCGGCCTGCTTTTGCTGAGAAGCACAACGAGAACGCGTGAGATTGCAATCCGTACTGCAATGGGGGCGACAAGAAGCCGATTGGCGCGACAGTTGCTGACCGAGAACTTCATCGTGATCGTGCTCGGAGGCGGAGTGGGGCTGCTGTTGGCGGGGGTGAGCTCGCGATTTCTGCTGGTCGTGAGTCCGCAGCACATCCTGCAGCTTGCGGAAGTCAGTCTGAACTTGCCCGTGCTGTCGTTCACAGCTGTCACCACGGTGTTGACAGGTCTGCTCGCCGGACTTGCTCCGGTGATCGATATTGGTGGGCTGGACATACGGCTAGCGCTGAAGGAGGGCTCTTCGGTTGCGGGCAGCACCACACGCGGGCAGTCTCTGCGTAGCGGTCTACTTATCGCCGAACTTGCCCTGACCCTGGTCCTGGCGTTTAGTTGCGGTTTGCTAATCCGCAGCCTCATGTTGGCGCAGACGTCTTATCCGGGCTTCAACGCCGATCGCGTGCTCGCCGTGGAATTGCAATTGCCCCCTTCGAGGTACAAGGCTGATGACGACGCGCGCCGATTCTATGACCGGCTCATGGAATCCCTTAGGCGCGAACCAGGCGTGGAGTCGGTGGGCGCGGTCGATTGCCCTCCTTCGACGGGAGGGTGCGCGAAGGGATGGTATTCGATTGCAGATATGCTAACGCCCGGGCCGGCAGACGTTCCGCTCACATTGTTGACCAGGGTGGACCCGGACTATATGCAGACGGTTCGAATGAAGCTCCTGGCCGGACGTGGCTTCACCGAAGCCGACCGGGATGCGAGGGCAGTAGTGGTCAACGAAAGCCTCGCCCGGCGATGGTGGCCCGAGAGGCCCCAACTCGCTGTGGGACATCGAATCAAGTTCGGCGGTCCTTACATGGACGGACCGACGCGGGAGATCGTCGGTGTTGTTGGCGACGTCAGTCAGTCGGGGCTGGATGTTAGATCATTCTCTGAAATCTATGTCAGAGGCGCTCAACGGGGTACGGTCGTTATGATTCGAGCCATGGGCGATCCATCCGGTCTAATCCCGGCTGTGCGGCGTGAAGTGGCCTCTCTCGACCGCAACGTGCCAATCGTGTCTCTTGTGCCGTTCCGGCAGCGAATGCAAGCAACACTGGCGCGGAGACGGTTCTACACGTTGCTGCTTGGAATCTTCGCAGCGCTTGCCGTGGCCCCTACCCTTGTGGGCCTCTACGGTATTCTCAACTACTGGGTGACGACGCGTCAGAAAGAGATTGCTATCCGAATGGCCCTGGGTGCGGGCCGATCTCAAATTGTGCAATGGACGGGACGGCATGTGGTGCGAATAGCGGCGCTGAGTATCACTCTCGGGGCAGCGGGCTGCTGGGGCACATCCCAATTTCTCAGGAGCATGGTGTTCGGTATCTCGGAGCAAAATCCGTGGATGTTCCTGGCGGCCTCGGGCGCACTCTTTGCGCTGGCGATCCTGACTGCCAGTGTCCCGATATGCCGCGCTACTCGGGTTGACCCGATTTGCCACCTCGATCATCAGTGAATCACTTGTTTCAAGGTTTACGGCCCGCACAGTACAAGGAGACATAATATGCGTTATCACCAAATCGGTGCGCAATGCGAGCTAGATTACTGTACGGCGTTAGCCCACGCGTTAGCTGTCGATCTTTAAAACGAAAATCGCGCGCTCAACTGTACCTCGCGTCCGGGAGTCGATGCCTCCGTAATGGATCCGAACTGGGGCGTGTTGACGAATCGGTTCGGCGTTCCCAGATTCACACTATTCAGCGCGTTGAAGAACTCGGCCCGAATTTGGAAGCGCGTGCGCTCCGCCATGCCGAACTCCCGGACCAGCGCGACATCAAGTGCCTGCATTCCGGGACCGTACACCGAGTTTCGACCGATGTTGCCGAACGCGTAGGCTGGTGGAGCGGCAAAGGCGGCGGTGTTAAACCACATTTCTGTACTCCGCGTGCCTGGTCCGAATACTGGCGCGCCAGTAGAATTCGCCCGGATGGGATTTTCGCCCAGCAGCGTGCCGGCATTCGCGGTATCGCCAAAGACGGAGATGGTGAGCGGAAATCCGCTCTGTGCCTGATACAAGACCGAGGTCCGCCAATTGCGTGTCATCGCCGCCGTCCAGGACCAGCGGTTGAGGGGCTGCAGTTCGTAAACGGCGCTGATAGCCAGTCTGTGCCGCAAGTCGCAGGAAGGGCCTTTCTCCGATCGCAGGTCGTTGTTGTTCTGGGGAATCGAAGACTCGAACATTGGCGAACGGAAGTCCGGCGCGTTACTCAGGTTCTTTGCATAAGTGTAATTCGCAAGCAGGCTCAGACCAGCGGAGTAACGGCGGCGCAAGTTGATATAGCCTGCGTCGTACCAGCTCCGCGCCGTGTTCTCAAGGTAGTTGACGCTACTTACCGGAAACGTGCTGCTTGCGATTGCGACATTGTCCGGAAATACGGTGCCGGGCTGGAAGCTTGCCGTCTGATACGGACGGCGCGGTTGAATCAATCCCGGTCCTGGAACGGCGTTGTTGATCAGATGCGAGCGCTGCAGGTGTAACCCACGGGCACCCTGATACCCGGCTTCAAGCGTAGTTTCCTTCCCCAGGCTCTTTTGAACCGATGCGCTCCATTGCTGGACGTATTGAGCCGCTGCATGCGGATCAAAGGAAGCGAAGCTGACGACCGTCTTTCCCAGCACCGGAGGGCCGAAATCGAAGCTCGTAATCGATGGAATGTAGTTATCGCTTTGGTTCGTCTCCGGAAATACGAGGGGCACGTTGTGTAGCTGATTGCACCAGGTATTCATGTCGACCGGTGTATAGAAGATGCCGTAGGCAGCGCGGACCACCAGTCCGGAGCCGGGAAGCTGGTGGGCGATGCCCAAACGCGGAGCGAAGTTCAGTTTGTTCGGGTAAAGCAGGCCGCGGGGCATTCCCTGCTGGCCTCCAATGAACGCCACTAACTGCCCGCTTTCGACCAGCAGATTACTCCACTGGCGTTGGACGTCACGCAAGGGGCTCATGAACTCGTACCGTATTCCGATGTCAATGGTGGTACGGGAAGTGGGACGCCACGTATCTTGGGCAAACGCATCGCCGTACCATTGGCGCAAATCCATGCTCGGAATGCCTGCCTGCCGTTGCCGGACTGCCGGTAGTCCCAAGAGAAAGCTGGCCAGCGCGGAGCCGATCCCATCGTTCGAAGCAGTCTGGGTGGTGAAGCCGTTAGTGAATTGGTAATATCCCCGGTTTTGGAAAAAACCCCACATGGGCCAGATGTACCAGCGATAGCTGCCGCCGATCTTTAAGTTATGGCGCCCATGCTGCCAGGAGAGTACGTCACGGCCTTCAAGGACAGTGTCCCAAGCGTGCATGGGCGTGGCCGCGAACGTGTCGCCGATTCCGGAGTAACCCTGCACGTTGAACCACGGAGCTCCATATGCGCCCTTTCCGCCGAAGCCGACGCCCTGTATTCCGAGCTGCGAGACGATGTCGTTGGATTCATTGTTTTCCGAAGAGCGATGCATGCTGAGCCGCGAATAGGCGATCGAGGCGGTGTTTACCAGAGCGGGTGTGATAATCCGATTCCAGGCGATCGTCGCGTTTTGAGAAAGATTGTCGTGCATCGCGCCGAATCCAGGCAGATTCTGAGGCGTAAACCCGTGCTCAGCGCTGATGGAGTAGCGTGCCATAAGGCTGTCCCCGCCCGCGAATACGCGGTCTACCCGCAAAGTCCCCTGATCGGTGAAATGACGCTGATTGCGCTGATCCAGATAGTTGTTAGAATCTGTTCCGGCTCCCACTACAGTCGGCTGGCCCATCATCGTCATTCCCATGCCCATTCCGTCCATGTTGGGTTGTGGAACATACCGGCTGAGCATCATGGCGGCGGCTGGGCTGATGACGCTGGCCGGTATGCGGTTGTTGGGAAACTGATCGCGAAGCGTTTGTGGGTTGCCGGGGCCCGCGGCCACAGCGGGATTGAAGTTCGGGTTCGAATGCGCACTGAACGGATTGAAGATGTCCGTGCCGGATTGACCGAAATCGCCGGAAACCTCAGCAGCCGTTGGAACGGTGTCGGTCATGGTTACGGCCTTCACCATCCGCAGTCCCTCGTAATTCGCAAAGAAGAAGGTTTTCTTGCCCGGAAACGGACCGCCCAGCGCGCCCCCGAAATTATTCATGACCAGGAAATTCCCGCCCGGCATTTCGTTGAATGTGCGTGCATCAAGAGCCCCGTTGCGAAGAAACTCGTACACTGTTCCGTGGTACTGGGATGTTCCACCACGGGTGACGATGTTGATCTGCCCACCGCCAGCGCCACCCAGTTCGGCCGCATAACTTCCGGTCTGCACCTGAAACTCACGGACGGCATCGGGTGACAAACTGATATTTTGCGTATTGAAAGTCGGGTCGGTATTGGTTGCGCCATCCACCAGAAAATAATTCGCGTTGGGCCGGTTTCCACCAATGCTGAGGGCCGAAGACTGCCCGGGCCGCCAATAGAGCGGGTTCATATCGCCGGCTTGTGCGCCATGACTCATGTGCGACCCGGGCACCGTCAGCGCGAGGTCCAGCAGCATGCGGCCGTTCAACGGGAGTTCCTGCACAGACTTCGTTTCGACCACTTCCCCGAGGCTCGCATCCTCGGTCTTCAGGATCTCGGCGCGTCCCATCACGTCAACCGACGTTTTCGCTTGGCCGAGATTGAGCGTAAGATCCAGCCGCAGGTGCTGGCCAACTTCAAGACGCACGCTTCGCGCGGCAACCCCAAACCCGGTGGATTCGGCTTCGATCTTGTATTCACCAGGGGCGATGCCCGGTACGTCGTAGAGCCCCTCGAAGTCAGTGACAGTGGAGCGTGCCGCCCCGGTTTCGGCGCTGCGCACGCGAATCCGAACGCCGGCCACGGGCTTGCCATGAGGATCGGAGACGCTGCCATTGATCGTTGCCACATTACTCTGTGCCGATAGGAGTGCGCACGACGACGGAACGAGTACTATCGCGAGAATGACAAGGCGTGTAAAACTCATGACCCGTACGGCAGCGTATCAATTTACTGCCGGAAGGGGAATAATGGGAACATATTACCCGCGTAGCTGATTCCAATCCCGCCATGCCTGGACAATCCCCGACCTTTCGTTTGCTTGCGGGATTAGCGGTCACACTCTCGTCCGTCGCAGTGTACTCCGGCTACACCATCCTGCAACTGCAGAGCCTGAGGGAACTGCAGACCGAAACCATAGAGCGCAATCGCACAGACTCGCTGTTGCTGCTTCGCATTCAGAACGGTCTCAATTCCGTGGCGCTCGCCATGCGTGACATGCTCGATAGCACTGAGCCGTATCCGCTGACGGCCTGGCGTCCTCAGTTCAATCGTATTCGCGTAGATTTGGAAGATGCGCTTGCGAGGGAAGAAAAGTTATCACCGGCCCATCGCGATTCTGCGCAACGACGGTATCTGGCCAACGCCTTCGCTCAACTCTGGGATGCGGTGGATCGAACCTTCGCTCTCGCCTCGGGAGGCCAGGAGCAGGAAGCACGCACGCAAATCCAGCTCTCGCTACAGGCGCGGCAAGCCGCCCTATCTACCGCGGTTGCCCGGCTCTTGGTTCAGAACAACGAGAGTGAGCAGGAGGCCGCCTCTCGCACGGACCAGATCTACACACGAGTTGAGCGAAACGTCTACATATTCCTGGTGGCCATGCTGATCCTGATTGCTCTTACGAGTCTGTACCTGGTTCACTACAATCGCCGAATGTTCGAACAGGTAGCGGCTCTCTCCGAACGCCGCAGCGAACTCGCCCAACAACTCATATCGCTTCAGGAAAACACTTTCAGGTCTATCTCCCGTGACCTGCATGACGACTTCGGCCAGATCCTCACGGCGATCGGCACGATGCTGCAAAGGGCTTACCGGCCGCCTTCTCGGGATTTGTCTTCCCTCGCCGCGGACTTGCATGAAATCCAGTCGATTGTGCAATCCACACTGGATAAAGTACGATCGCTGTCGCACGCTCTGCACCCTATGATTCTTGACGAAGCCGGATTCGAAAGCGCCGTCGACGTATATCTTCCCGGTTTTGAACGGCAAACTGGAATCCTGGTGCGGTACGAAAAAGAGGGTGCGGGCAATGAACTGGGCCGTGATGTATCCACTCATCTGTACCGCGTGGTGCAAGAGGCATTGAATAACGTGGCTCGTCATTCGGGATCGCCGACCGCCACGGTCCGGTTACGTTTCTTGACGAGGAGTGTGGTTTTAGAAGTGGAAGATGAAGGCGTGGGTTTCGGAAGAAACGAGAAGCAAGGAATGGGTCTGGTTTCGATGCGGGAACGGGCTGAACTGTTGAACGGCCGCATCGAGTTCGTCGAGGGAGATGGTGGTGGATCACTGGTTCGGGTGACGGTTCCGCTGGCGCCGAAGGAGACCCATGCAGGAGCAGTCTAGAATTTCGGTCCTGCTGGTCGACGATCACGGTCTGGTACGGCGCGGCTTCCGGCGCATGTTGGAGGACGAAGACGATATTCGCGTAATCGGAGAGGCGTGCGACGGACACGATGCGGTCGAGGCCGCGGCTGCACTCCGCCCCTCCGTAGTTGTCATGGACTTCGCCCTGCCAAGCATGAACGGCGCCGTTGCCACTCGCCTGATCCTCAAAGCCGCTCCTGAGACGGCAATCCTGATCCTCAGCATGCATTCGGAGCCGGCCTGTGTTCGTAATTGCCTGAAGGCGGGAGCCCGTGGATACTTGCTGAAAAACGCGTTGGACCTGGAGCTCGTTGAAGCTGTCCGCCAGGTGGCGGCCGGGGCGCAGGTTCTGGATCCGAGATTGGGCGGCTTGTCCGATCCCGCCACACGGATCCCGGCATTGAGTCCGCGCGAACTGGAGGTCCTTCAACTGATCGTGCACGGGAAGTCGAACAAGGATATTGCCACCGTTTTAGGACTCAGTGTGAACACGGTAAGCGTACACCGGGCGAATCTCATGCAGACTCTCGGAATCCACAATACGGCTGAGTTGGTGGTGTATGCGATCCGGACCGGGTTGGTCAGCATCGCATGACCCGCCGCTCGCTTCTGCTGGGCTCTGCTCCGGTATTCGCTGCTACGCCCGATCCAGGTTTTCGTCTAACGGAACTGAGTGGCGCGGCAGGCCTTCACTTTCGGCACAATAGCGGGGCATTTGGCGCCAAATACCTGCCCGAGACGATGGGACCGGGATGCGCCTTCTTGGACTACGACAGCGATGGGTGGCTCGATATCCTCCTGGTGAACGGCATGGATTGGTCCGGCCACAAGCGGCAGAGGAGCACATTAAGGCTGTACCGGAACAATCGTGACGGAACCTTCGCCGACGTGACGGAACGTGCCGGCCTCGCCGTCGAAATGTACGGCATGGGAGTCGCAGTCGCGGATTATGACAATGATGGGTTCTGCGATATTCTCATCACCGCCGTAGGCCAGAATCGCCTGTTTCGCAACACGGGAAAGGGCCACTTCGTGGACGTCACCGACAAAGCTGGATTGGGAGGGCGGACCGGTTTCAGCACCTCCGCGATGTGGTTCGATTTCGACCGTGATGGCTTCCTGGACCTGTTCGTGTGTAACTACGTCAGATGGTCGCCGGAGCACGACGTGTTCTGCAGCGTGGATGGCAACAACAAGTCCTATTGCACGCCCGAGGCGTACCATGGGTCGACTTGCTGGCTGTTTCGTAATCGCGGCAATGGGACGTTCGAGGACGTGACCGCCAAGAGCGGTATTTTCGATACCAGCTCAAAATCTCTCGGCGTCGCGATGCTCGATTATGATGGCGACGGCTGGCCCGATCTAATGGTGGCCAATGATACCCAGCCGAACAAGCTGTATCGAAATCTGAGAAATGGGAGCTTCGAAGATGTGGCCGTGCGCGCTGGGGTTGCGTTCAGCGAAGACGGTAAGGCCCGCGCGGGGATGGGCGTGGACGTGGCCGATTTCGAAAACTCGGGGGCCGCGGGGATCGCGATAACAAATTTCGACAATGAAATGATTGCCTTGTACCGGCGGGCCGGCGGAGCTTACACCGACACGGCGTTGCAGGCCGGGATCGGCCAGGCATCCCGAAGCAGCCTAGGATTCGGATGTGTCTTTTTCGATGCCAACCTGGATGGTCATCTGGACCTCCTCGCGGTAAACGGACATATCGATGAAACCGTCCGCAACATTGGCCAGAACCGAGGCTATGCGCAGCCGCCGCACCTCTTTCTGCAGGAGGGCAACGGCACATTCCGCGATGTAGCGCGCCAGGTTGGCGCGGAGTTCGCAACGCCGAAGGTCGCGCGCGGAGCCGCCTGCGGGGACTTCGATCGAGACGGAGATTTGGATCTCCTCATTACGACCAACAACGGCCCGGCCTTCCTGTACCGCAATGATGTTCGCTCAGCAAATTACTCGCTACGCCTTCGCCTGATCGGAGCGAAATCGAATCGCGACGCCATTGGCTCCGTAGTGCGTGTGACGACACCGGACGGCAATCAAACGCGCGTGGTCAAGACAGGGTCGAGTTACTTGTCGCAATCAGAACTACAGGTCACTTTTGGTCTGGGACGACGCTCTAACGCGGAGCGTGTGGTGATCGCTTGGCCGAGCGGAGTCGTACAGGAATTCAAAGACGTGAAAGCGAGTTCGTATGAATGCGTGGAAGCAGGAAAGTTACGTTTACTGGACGGATTCTGAATGCCTCTCAGGACGACCTGTGGCGGCTTGCCGCGGCACCGGAGTGCGACTCGGACGTTCCCCATTCGGTGCTCGCCCATCTCGTGAGTGAAGGCGTCCAGTCGTCGTGACCACACGATAGTGCAGGCGGCTCTCAACAGATAGCGCGTTGCTGGGCGGAAAGCACTGCAGCGTCACACAGGTCGCAACTTGCGAACCACAGCGGGCTGCAGGTGCTAGCCGGCAGACAACAGCCGTTCGGCTATTTTGTTGTGGAGTGCCGTCGATTGTAATGGCCCGGTGCTACAATCCTCGGACAATGCAACTCATCCCAGCTACCATCGTACTGTCCCTTTCAATCCTGCAATCCATCGCCGCGGAACCCCGACCTCGGGCCCGCGATCTTGGAGTTCCATTCCACGGTAACTCCGGAGCATTGAATGCCGTCGTCGATGTATCCGGCGTCACGGTGGGCCATACGACCCTCATCGAGTTCGCCTTCAGGGAAAGCCAGCAACTCCAAGCGCTCTGCGGCGGTCAATATCTCTCGGCGGGGCATGGTTGGAGAGTGTAGCGAAATCGAGGGTTTTCAGGACGAATTTGACGTGCTCTGAAAACGGCCCTTTACGCTGCTCCAAAGTGTCTCACAACTCGTCTTCATGTCTTCGCAGCGCTCGCCGAATTCGAACGTAATCTGATCCGGGAACGTACCGTTGCTGGCCTGAAAGCGGCGCGTGCTCGCGGTCGAAAAGGCGGCCGCCCGCCCAAACTCTCCGCCAAAGAGATCAAAACCATCGGAGCGCTGCTCAAAACCGCCGACATCCCGGTTGCCGAAATAGCCGCCCGATTTGGAGTTGCCCGGTCCACCCTGTACCGGGCCGTCCTCAACCAAGCCCCGTGACCCTCCGGGCGCTACCGAAGTAGCAAGTCCGGCTGTCAGCGGAAAGTCTAAACTGTCTTTGTGAGCGATTTCAGCCAGGCGGTTCACGGTCTGCGAAAATCTCCAGCGCTTGTGGGCGTCGCGATCCTGTCTTTAGCGTTGGGGATAGGAACGAACATAACGGTCTTTAGCGTAGTTCGCGAGATGATTCTCGATGACATTAGCGCCCGCAGTCCCCAGCATCTGGTGCGTATCGAGGGCACGAACATTTCGTACTCCTCATATCGGGACTTGCGCATCGCTGGTCCATTGGAAGACCTCGCCTATCATCGCGGACTCCGAGATCAAATCTGGCACGCGGGCGGCCGCAATGAAATCGCCTGGACCTTCACCACCAGCGCAAATTTCTTCGACGTGCTCGGCATCGGCGCCTCACGTGGGCGGCTCTATTCACAAGCAGACGAAGGCCAAGAATTCGCCGTCGTGAGCTATGGCTTTTGGCGCAGACGCCTACACGGCGACCCCGGCGTACCTGGACAGTCGATCCAGTTGAACGGCAGACTCTACACCATTCTTGGCATCCTTCCGCCAGATTATCGCAGCGTTTACGGTCACGGGGTTTCACCCGAGGTGTACCTGTCCGATCCGGGCAATCCGAATCCGCGTGACCGTCTTCAGTGTCTTCGGCCGCCAGCGTGACGGGGAGTCCCGTGTGCAAACGCGTGAACGTTTTGCTGCCGCGGTTGAAAAGCTGAATGGAAAGGACCCGTCGTGGCGAAACATCGAGTTGCTGCCGATGGCCGGGTTGGGCGCCAACGCCGCCAAGGGTGGGGACGAGCGGCGCTTCTTCCTGTTCCTCACCATGCTGTTTGCCGTGGCAGGCATGTTGATGTTGATAGCTTGCTCAAACGTCGCAGGACTCTTGATAGCCCGGGCGCTCAATCGCCAGCGGGAATTGGCGATTAGAAAAGCGCTCGGCGCCAATCGTCTTCAGCTACTCCGTCCGCTTCTTGCGGAGGGGATCTTGCTCGTCTTCTGTGGCGCCGGAATAGCTCTGATGCTCGACGCGTTCCTGCGCGACAAGCTCAGCGATATCCAGTGGCCCACAGCTTACGGGCTGCCATTCGAATTTCACTTCCAGAACGACGGCGGACTTTTGCTGTATGCCTCACTAATGGCATTCGCGGCGCTTTTGTTGTCATCCGTGGCGCCCGCAGTGCGAGGCGCCGATGCAGACCTCACGCTTGCCATGAAGCAAGGGGAACCGTCGTTTTCGTTGCGGCGCTGGGATCTACGCAACGCATTCGTGACCCTGCAGGTAGCGCTCTCGATCGTGCTCCTCATGTTGGGAGGCCTTTTCACCAGAAGCCTCCTGCATTTATTGGAGACCGGGCCGGGCTTTGATGTCGCGCACACCCTCATCGCTACCGCACATCCGCTTCCGGGAAGGCATGCCGGAGACCGATCCTGGGATTTCCGTCAGCAGGTGCTCCACCGCGTGGAAGGGGTCCCCGGCGTTCTGGCAGTGACATCAGCGGGCGTACTGCCTCTCATGGGCGAGATGCCTTACGCAATTCTGCGCCGTGAGAACGAATCGCTGTCCACTCAACGTCGCGCGTATGCGATCGGAGCCGGCGAGAACTACTGCGCAACGCTCGGCATCCCGATTCTTCGCGGCCGTGATCTTGAAATCGCTGATCGCGGCCGGAATCCCATCCCGGTGATCGTGAACCGGACACTCGCACAGGAGTTCTTCGCAAATCGTGATCCCATCGGACAGTATCTGATCATAGGCACGGAGCGGGAAGACCGTTTGCAGATCGTTGGCGTAGCTGCCAACTCCAAAATGCGTACGCTCGGTGAGGCCGACGTTCCCGCGTTTTTCACGCCGGTGTTCAACGGGCAGTTGTTGGTTCGCGTCCAGGGCAGCCCAGGCAACTGGATTGAGCCCCTCCGAAACGCGCTGCGTGACGTTGATGGATCTGCCGCGCTCGATGTCCGGCCGCTTTCTGAAGCAGCTGCGGGAGCGCTTTTCCCTTTGCGCACGGCAACTGGCTTTGTTGGCTCGTTCAGTATTCTTGGCGCGACCCTCGCCCTGGTTGGACTGTACGGATCTGTTTCCTACGCCGTAGGTCGCCGGACGCGCGAGTTCGGAATTCGCTCAGCTTTGGGCGCTTCTCGCTCCAGGATCGTCTGGGATGCCGTGCGGGATGGAATTGCTGTTCTTGTCTGGGGCGCCATCCTCGGCGTGCCAGTGGCGCTTCTTGCCGTTTGGCCATTGGTCGACTTAATTCCGGCTGGCGTCAATCCTTGGGCTGCCGCACCCTACATAGCGGTCGTGCTTCTGATACTTGCGACTGGTACCCTCGCGAGTTGGATTCCGGCGCGGCGGGCTGCGAACATTCAGCCGTCTATCGCGCTACGCCAGGATTGAGTCGTATATGGCGGTTTTAACCTGGGCGGAAAGTCTCCCAGTGCTGTGCTGACTACCAAACTCGGAACGAATCCAACTATCCAATCGCAGGCACCCGATTAGGCCGGGGCTATGCGGTTGCCCGAGATGCAAGCCCTCAGCGTACGTAAATCTCCCTTTGTTGCGGTGCCCCCCAGAATGAACGGGCGCCTGGGACCAACGTTGTGGGACCGGGTTCTTTCTGGTCGATGCCCGTCGTGGCCGAAACCTTCGACGGGTACCTGAACGATGTCAACGGATTCCATGTCAAGCCTCAGCACGTCTGGAACGCGCTGGAGAGTGCGGGCGCTGCTCTACCCTCCGAAGGCGCCGTGGGCGGTGGAACGGGAATGGTGTGCTACGGCTGCAAAGGGGGGATCCGGACGTCCTCCCGGCGTGTCGGACCGTACACGGTGGGTGCGCTGGTCCAGTGCAACTGGGGCCGGCGCGAAGAGCTTCGCATCGCTGGTGCGCAGGTCGGCGAAGAGATCGCGCGCCAGGTCGCGTATGGTCCCGCGCAGCCCGGCATCCAGCAGGAGCGCGGGTCGATCATTATCGTGGTGGCGACCGACGCGCCGTTGCTGCCGCATCAGTTGAAGCGCCTGGCGCGGCGCGCCAGCCTGGGTCTGGCGCGCACCGGCTCCGTTTCATCGAATTACTCGGGAGACATATTCATCGCCTTCTCGACGGCGAATAACGGGCGCAGCGGGCTCCAACGACGAGACCGCGATCAAGATGCTGCCAAATCATCGTTTGGACGCGGTCTTTGCCGGCGTCGTCGACTCGGTAGAAGAGGCTATCGTCAACGCCCTTGTCGGGGCCACGACGATGGAGGGATTCCAAGGCCACAAGGTCAATGCGCTGCCTCATGATAAATTGCGGGAGGTTCTACGCAAGTACGGGCGCTTGCGCTAACTCGCCGCATTCACACGCGCGAGTTCAGCTAGATCCAGACGGCCCGTGTAGATCGCCATGCCGAGCGCGGCGTCCACTTTCATTCGATCGAGTTCACGTATGTCCTCGATGGTGGTGATGCCCCCGGCCGCCGTGATCTCGTGAGCGGTCGCCGCACGGAGTCGACGGAACCATTCCAAATCGGTGCCTTGGAGCATTCCTTCTTTGTCCACGTAGGTGCAAAGGAATCCCGAGCAGTAGGGCTCCAGTTCCCGAATCACCGCTTCGGCAGAAAATTCCAGCGACTCCTGCCAACCCTTGACGACGATTTTTCCATTGCGCGAATCCAGCGCGATGAGTACGCGAAACGGGCGAAACGGCCGAGGCGATAGCCTCAAGCAATGCATGATTCACTCCATGGGCGGTGAACGCCGACGTGCCGACGATCACCTTTCGCGCTCCCTGCTCGATCAGCTTTGCCGCGCGTTCAGGTGTCCGAATTCCACCGCCGGCCCGGATCACTGCCCGCGACGCCAGCAACGCCACGATGTCGTCGTTCGATCCCCGGCCCATCGCCGCATCCAGATCGATGACCTGGATCTCGGGAAAGGCCGCGAACCGCTCCAACATCGCCAGCGGCGAATCGCCCTCCAGGGCCTTCTCGCGGCCTTGTACGAGCTGCACTACTTTGCCTTCCATCAAGTCGATGCAAGGGACGATCATTGCGGCGGCCTCACGGGAACGTGCGCTTTCAGAAGTTTGTCCTTGAGATCCGCCACCGTGTAGGTTCCGTAGTGAAATATCGAAGCGGCCAGCGCGGCATCCGCTTCGCCTTCCGTCAGAACCCGAACAAAGTGCTCTGGCGTGCCGGCGCCACCGGATGCGATCACCGGGATATGTGTCGCTCGTGACGCGGCACACGTCAGATCGCAATCGAAGCCGGTCTGCACACCGTCGGTATCCATGGAAGTCAGCAGGATCTCCCCGCGCCCAGCGCTTCTCCGCGTTGCGCCCACTCGATTGCATCTATTCCTTCGTCGTCGCGTCCGCCGCGGGTGTACACATTCCATCCGGCGTGCGGGCCGGCGCTTAGCGTCAATGGCGAGCACCACGGCCTGGGACCCGAACTCCAGGCTGAGCTCCCGGATCAACTCCGGCCGCCGTACTGCCGCAGTATTCACGCCCACTTTGTCCGCTCCGGACAACAGAATGGTCCGGGCATCGGCCACGGACCGGATACCGCCTCCGACCGTGAGCGGGATAAACACTTTTCGCGCTGTTCTTGCAACAACATCCGCCATGATAGCTCGTGCATCACTTGAAGCCGTGATGTCCAAAAATACAAGTTCATCCGCTCCTTGAAGGTTGTAGCGCTCGGCAAGTTCAACGGGGTCTCCGGCATCCCGGAGATTGACAAAGTTGACGCCCTTAACTACCCGGCCAGCAGTAACATCCAGGCAAGGGATAATGCGTTTGGCGAGCACCTAAAGCTCCAGAAAGTTCTTGACAATGCTGAGTCCCACCGGCCCGGATTTCTCCGGATGGAACTGTACACCGAACACGTTCTCGTGTTCGAGCACCGCCGTGTAGGCCGTAGTGTAGGTGCAGGCCGCAGCCGTCGCGTCCGTTTCGGGCACGTAGTAACTGTGCGCGAAGTAGACATAAGGCCGCACCGGTAGCCCTGCCAGAAGCCGCGACTCGCGCCGCCGCTCCAGTTCGTTCCAGCCCATGTGCGGAACTCGAGCGTCCAGCGGGAAACCGCCGGACCGTTCCCGAAAATACGCCCAGACCTGGCACGTCCGGCGCCTCTTCGCTATCCGTGAATAGGCCCTGCAGCCCAGGCAGATGCCGAGAAACGGAAGCCCCGCGCGAATATGGCGGCAGATCGGCTCGCGTAATCCACGCTCGTCGAGAGCTCTCATCATCTGTCCGAAATGGCCGACCCCCGGTAATATGATCTTGGCCGCCTCATGCAAGCGCTCCGGTCCTTGCAGCACTTCGTACTCGGCGCCGATCTCGTCGAGCGTATTTTGCACCGAGCGCAGATTTCCTGCGCCGTAATCCAGGATCGCGATCATAGCAATCCCTTGGTGGATGGCAGCTCGTCTTTCAGGCGAGCGTCTTTCGAGCACGCGTACTTCAACGCTCGCGCGAAGCACTTGAAGATCGCCTCGATCTTGTGGTGATTCGATCGGCCGTACATCACCTTCGCGTGCAGATTCGCGCCCGCATGATTCACCCATCCGCCGAAGAAATCCTCGACGAGTTCCGTCTGGAGATCGCCGACCAGCCGCACCTTCACCTTGTCCTTATAGACCAACGCGGGCCGGCCGCCAAGGTCCAGCGATACCAGCGCGAGTGTCTCGTCCATCGGCAGAACGAAATATCCGGCGCGGTTGATTCCCTTCCGATCCCCCAGCGCCTTGGCGAACAACTGGCCCAGAACAATGCCGACATCTTCCACTGTATGATGCTGGTCCACATCAAGATCACCCGCCGCGTGCAACTTCAGGTCGAAGCCGCCGTGCTTCGTGAACAGCTCCAGCATGTGATCGAAGAAACGGATGCCAGTGGCAATGTCGTAGCGGCCGCGGCCTTCAATGCTCAGCGTGCCACTGATCTGAGTCTCTTTCGTATCTCGCTCAATCGCCGCTTTCCTCACGCAAGTACCTTTTCGATCTGGTTTATGTCGTCAATGATCGCGAGAGCACCCTCGTCGAGGAACTGCGCGGCCACCAGATCCCGATCCCTGCGGCCACTTTCAATGACGCCGATGAATGGCACCTCGGCGGCACGGGCCGAGCGGGCATCGTCGATGACGTCGCCCAAATACAATAGGCGTCGGTCTGAGTTCCATTCACGGATTTTGAGCAGACCCTCGGGGTCCGGCTTAGCCAAGGTGACATCGTCGGCGCAAATGATTGGGTAAAAGGTGATGCCGTGAGCAAAGCGGTTCAACGTGATTTTCGTTTCCCAGCGCGTGCGTCCAGTAAAGATTGCGAATTGACACTTTTCCGCCAAACGGTCGAACAGCCCTGGAGCGCCTATCCAACGCTCCCGGGCGACCAGACCTTCCCTACCCTCATCGCCTACCCAAAACTTGTTGAACTGGTCGACGACGCTCTCGTAGTCGACTTCGGCGCCCAGATCGTGCAGTATGCGCTGAGTAAGAGACCAGTCATTATTCCACCCACCCTGGTTCTTGTAGTCCTGAATCTGTTCCCGGGAAATCTCGCGGCCGCTGAAATGCTTCACCGTCTGCACGATGGATTCACGGTACGACTCGGCGACGTTCGACCAGAACGCCATCCATATCGAACACCAACAGGTCGGCTTCTACCATATAGCCTCCAGTTCACTTAGGAAGCGCCGGATCTGCTCGCGCGTTCCGATTGTGACTCGCACGCATCCGGGAATCTCATAGCTCCGATCGCGAATCAATACGCCCTTGCGCCGCAACTCATCGCGCACCGGGATGGCGCGCTCGCCCGCTTGGAACAGAATGAAATTAGCCTGGCTGGCATACGAACGAATGCCGAGCTTCGCCAATCCTTCATAGGCCAGCGCGCGAGCAGCCAGCACCTCGTCGACGTAGTCTTCGACGTAATCCGTATCTCGAATAGCGGCCCGCGCGGCCAGGGCAGCCAGCGTGTTTACGCTGTAAGGCGACTGGGCTTTGTGGAGATACTCGATATTGCCGGATTGCGAAAAGAGGCAGCCGAAGCGCATGGCCGCCATGCCGTAAACCTTCGAGAATGTGCGGCTCACGAACAGATTCGGCCATTTAGCAACCAGCGGCAGCGCGGTGACGCCGCTGAATTCGTAATAAGCTTCGTCGATCAGGACCGCCGCGTTCGAAGCCATTTCGAGAATACGCTGAATCCCGTCTACGCAAACTCCGGTGCCCGTCGGGTTATTCGGGTTGGCGATGAGAACGGCCTTCGTCCGCGGGGTGATGGCGGCCACCAGTTCCTCCAGCGGAAAGGCCAAATCGTCGGGCCGGTACTCCAGTTCCCGTATGCTAGCGCCAGCGACTTCCGCGTAGAAGCGGTACATCGCGTACGAGGGGCGCAGGATTACGACGTCGTCGTGGTCGTCCACGTAAGTGTTCACGAGAACCTGAATAGCTTCATCGGTACCATTTGTGAACAGCAACTCATTTTCTTGAACGCCGAAAAAGGCAGCTAACTCCTGTTTTGCCTCGACATACTCTGGATACACAGACAAGCCGCCAGCACTTAATTTCTCCTTGAGAAACTCGATAACTCGCGGCGAGCACCCCACCGTATTCTCGTTGAAGTCCAGCCGCAGCTTTCCTTCGCGCCCGCCCGTCGGGGGCGAGTATGGAGCCATTTGCAATACCGCCCGACGTACCTCAGGCATTCCGGATCTCCACCGAGCGAGCGTGCGCTTCGAGTCCTTCCGCGCGAGCGAGCGTTGTCACCGTGGGCTCCAGAAGCTTCAGTCCTTCGGGCGTAACTTCCTGTACGGATATCACTTTTACAAAGTCCGCCGCCGAGAGGCCGCCACGCAAGCGCGCTGCCCCTGAGGTGGGGAGGACGTGATTCGGCCCGACGGCATAATCTCCGGCCGCCTCCGGACTGTACGGCCCAATGAAGACGCTACCTGCGTGGCGGATGCTGCGCAGCAACGATTCGTCGTGGATGCTGAGATGCTCCGGGGCGAGCGCGTTCGAAAACGCAACGGCCTGATCCATCCCCGTCACCACCACAATTGCGCTATTTGCATCGATGGCCTTCCGCGCAACCTCTGCGGTTGATAGAGTCAACAGTTGTCTTTCTATCTCCTTTGCCACCGCCGTCGCCAACTCGCGTGACGTGGTCAGCAGGATGGCCGAGGCGTCGGCATCATGTTCGGCTTGCGCCAGCATATCGGCCGCCATGAATGCAGGATTGCCGTCGGCGGCAATGATGACGATTTCTGTAGGACCTGCGACAAAGTCGATGCCCACCTCGCCGGCCAACAGCTTCTTGGCAGCCGCTACATAGATGTTGCCGGGCCCGACAATGCGATCCACTTTCAAAATAGTCTCGGTCCCATAAGCGAGAGCGGCAATGGCCTGTGCGCCCCCCATTTGATACACCTCTTTAATCCCGATCAAGGAGCAGATGCCAAGAATTTCCGCACTCGGTTTGGGACATGCAATCGCGATCCGGCGAACTCCGGCTACGTCGGCGGGAATGGCGGTCATCAGCAGCGTCGAAGGCAGCGGGTACCTTCCGGCCGGGATGTAAGCGCCCATCGCATCCAGCGGCCGGACAATCTGACCTAGCCGCCGCCCATCCACATACTCGATAGTCTTTTCAGTCGGCATCTGCGTTCGGGCATAGGCGCGAATGTTTCGGCCCGCAACTTCTACCGCGCTTAAGAACTCCCGCGTGAGGGTGTTGCGCGCGGCATCGCAGTCCTGTTCCGGCACGCGCACAGTAGCGCCTTCAAACTCATCGAACTCGCGCGCATACTCCAGTACGGCCGCATCTCCGCGGGTTCTTACAGCTTCGAGAATCGGCGCCACAACCCGCTCCGCCTCGGCCATGCGCACGGCTTTTCGGGTTAACAGATCCTGCGCCTTATCGTGCTGAAATATGCGGATCATGAGAATACTCTTACATCACGATCTTATTCAGCGGATACTCGACGATGCCCTGAGCGCCGGCTTCCTTCAGGCGTGGGATGATGTTGCGAACCGTGGACTCATCCAGAATAGTGTTCACCGCGACCCATTCGCGATCGCTGAGTTGGGAGATTGTAGGGTTCTTCAACGCAGGCAAAACACCGAGCACCGCATCCAGGTCCTGGGTGCGCACGTTCAGCATCAGCCCGACCTTCCCCAGAGCATTGATCGCACCTTCGAGCAGCATTCTCATGTCCTCGAGCTTGCGCCGCTTCCACTCGTCTTTCCACGAATTTACATTAGCGATGAATTGAGTGTTGGATTCGAGAACGATGTCGATGATCCGCAGCTTGTTGGCGCGCAGCGACGATCCTGTTTCCGTTACTTCGACAATTGCATCGGCCAACTCGGGCGGCTTCACTTCCGTCGCTCCCCAACTAAATTCAACTTTGGCTTTCACGCCATTGGCCATAAGATAGCGCTTCGTTGTGGATACCAGTTCGGTCGCGATGATCTTTCCTTCCAGATCCTTCACACTGTGGAACGGCGAGGCTTCGGGCGCAGCCAGCACCCAGCGCACTTTCCCGAAGCTCTGCTTGGCGTAGATGAGGTCGGCAATCGTGGTTACCTGCGCTTCGCTCTCCTCAATCCAGTCGCGTCCGGTGAGGCCAGCGTCCAGGACGCCGTCCTCGACGTAGCGCGCCATCTCTTGTGCCCGGATGAGCATGCATTCGATGTCCGGGTCGTCAATGGACGGGAAGTAGGACCGGCTACTGGTTGCGATGTTGAAACCGGCCTTACGAAATAACTCTACCGTGGCGTTCTCTAGGCTGCCCTTCGGAATGCCCAACTTTAGTTTCATGCCTGCTTCCCGTAGACCGACTTCGGATCGTAGACGCGCGGTTCGGACTCGGTCCAATGCTCGTTCTTCAAATCGCGGAAAAAGCAGCTCTGATAGCCTTCATGGCACACACCCGGCCCGTGCGCCTCCACCTGTACCAGGATAGTGTCCTGATCGCAGTCGGTGGAAACTTTCTTGACCGCCAGCCGATGGCCCGATGTCTCGCCCTTGACCCACAACTGGTTCCGTGACCGGCTATAGAACGTGGCAAAGCCGGTTTCCACGGTCTTACGGAACGCCTCTTCATTCATGTAGCCGACCATCAATACACGGCCCTGTCGAGTGATCTTGAATCACCGCGGGAATAAGGCCGTCGAGCTTTGTAAAGTCTAGTTTCATAATAGGGCGCATGCAAAAAGCCCGCCGTCTATCGCGGCGGGCTGCTGGGGGTGAACTTAGATCCGAGTTAGTCGCCAGCCCGTTGCGACACAACATGCCCCGGATGGTGATGATGGTGCGTTGCGTTGGCGGCGACGATCATGAAATCACAGAATAGCATAATACCTGCGCCGATTCTGTTGTCTAATCGTATTGGTGGATACATGCACGCGTTAAAACGCTTCTGGCGAAGCTTGTTCGATGTACGGCCTGGCGAATATGCCATCACGGGACTGATGAGCCTGTATCTCATGCTTGTCCTGTTCGCTTACTACATCCTCAAACCAGTCTCACGCGCGCTGTTTCTCAACAATTTCGACATCGATAAACTGCCCTGGCTATACATACTGATTGCCAGCATAGGCGGCGTCCTCGCGTACTTCTATACGAAGATGGCCGTGAATACCTCATTGGCCCGCGCCGTCGACTTCGCCACCACATTCTGTGTCTGCCGTTCTGCTGCTGTTCTGGTGGTTGATTCAGCTGAAATATGCCTGGACCATCTACGCCTTCAATATCTGGGTGAGCCTGTTCAGTGTGATCCTGGTGAGCCAGGGCTGGTTGGTGGCAGCGAACGTGTTCACCACTCGCGAAGCAAAGCGCTTGTACGGAATCCTGGGCGTAGGGTCCGTAATTGGCGCCGCCTTCGGGGGCCAGTTCACGGCAATCATGGTCTATTACGTCGGGAACACCAACCTCGTGCTGGCCAGTGCCGGAATGGTAGTCCTTTCCTACGTCGCCTATCGCTTCGCCATTAAATCCTCGGGGAAGAGTCTGGGCGCGCGCCAAAGCGGCTGAAGAGGAGGAGGATTTTTCCTTCGCCGAGATACTCGGGTCCATCAAGCGGCTGCGTCACCTGCAGGTCATTATCGGAATCATCATGATCACGTTCATGGTGGATGTAATGGTGGAGTATCAATTCAGCGCGTTCGCCAAACAGTCCTATCATGGACGCGATTTAACCGCGTTCCTGGGCAACTTCTACGGATTCTGGCTCAACCTGGTGACCTTCGTTCTGCAGCTGTTCTTAACCAGCTTCGTGGTCAGCCGGTTTGGGGTCGGCGGGACGCTGCAGATCATGCCGGTGGCGATTGCCGCCGCCTCGATTGGTTCCTTAGCGGCTCCGTCGCTCCTCTCCACCGCCGCGACGCGCCTGACGGAAGCGAGTACCCGCTATTCCTTCAACAAGACCGGGATGGAATTGCTGTATCTGCCTCTGCCGTTTAGAGCTTAGGAACCGGACGAAGGCCTTTGTGGACGTCTTTGTCGACCGCTTCTCGCGCGGGTCTGGGCGGGATGCTTCTGGTCCTTCTTCCGCTCACCGCTCAACACTTTTCCATAGTTGTACTGATCTTGTCGGGGATTTGGATTTTGCTGTCGATCGCCGCGCAGCGCGAATACGTCGCTACGATCCGGAAGCGCCTGGAGCTTCGCCGGCTGGACCTGGACAGCGCGCGTTTAACGGTAAGCGATCCAGCGACAATTCAGATGCTGGAGCGGACCGCTCGTGGGGACAACCCACGCCAGGCGGCGTATGCGCTGGATCTTTTGGGCGAGTCGGCGAGATATGACCCCAGCCCGATGCTGACTGAGTTGGCCGGGAGTGCCCACGCCGAAGTGCGCGCCAAGGCCTTCGAGACTGCGCGCAAGATCGGCAACAAGACTCTGGGTGAGGCCGCTCTCGCCGAAATCCGGAACGCGCGTACGCCCGACGGGAGCCAGGCTGCCTGCGAGGCGGTACGCTATGCGGTCACGGTATCTCCGGAGCCCGCCGATTTCGGACGGCGTTTGCTGGAACACAACAATCCGGACATTCCCTCGAGCTTGTTGGACGCGTTGACGGACAAGCCCGATCTGGCGCGACAAATTCTCGACCTCGAATGGCTGCGCACCGCGGCCGCTGACTCATCACCAGTTCGTCGCGCTTTGGCAGCGCAAGCCATCGGGGTGCGGGGTGACGCCGGGACCGAAGCCCTCTTTAAACTCCTGAATGATTCGGATCCTCTCGTGGCCGGGCAAGCGATTCGTACTGTCGGCGCATTGAAAAATCGCGAATATCTGGGACCCGTGGTGCGGGCGCTCGGATCGGCGCGCTTGAGGGGTCCGGCAATCGACGCCCTGGTGGAATTCGGGCCCAAGATTATCGGCGCCCTGGGTGATTTGCTGGAAGACGAGACGCTCCCGCTGCAGGTCCGACGCTACGTCCCGCGGGTCCTGCAAAGAATCGTGGACCAGCGCTCGGTGGATGTCCTGGTCCGCGGATTGCCAACCAAGGATCTGACAATGCGCGCGGCGATCCTGAAAGGCCTGAATAAGCTGCGCGACGCGAAGCCTGACCTGGAGTATCATGCCAAGGCCTCCACCGAGCAGATTCTTGCCGAGGCTAAGTACTATTTTGACTTGCACGCCTCGCTAGCACCGCTTCGGACCTGTCAGTCGCCGAAGTCGGCCACCTGCCTGCTCACGAAGACGCTCGAGGACCGGCTGCGTGTGACTCTTGAGCGGCTTTTCCGGCTGCTGGGACTGAGGTATCCGCCGCACCAGATCTATGCGGCGTACCGCGCGATCGACCGGCGGGGAGGCGACGATTACACCGCCGCGCTGGAGTTTTTGGACAATGTTCTGGAACGGGACTTGAAGCGTGTTCTCCTTCCGATGCTGGACGAGGATGCAGTGCTGGCGCAGCACGCGCATGAACTGTTTCAAATCGAACGACGGGACTCGACCCGCGCGTTGCGATCGCTGATTCAGTCCGGGGATGCATGGCTCGCATCCTGCTCGATCATAGCGGCCGCCGAACTTGGGTTGAACGAACTGGCGCGCGAAATCCAGCAAGCGGGAAGCTCGGGTGGACAGGAAGTGGCTGAGGTGGCTCGAGCCGCTGAAGCGCTAATGGTTTGATCGACACACATGCCCGAACTCAACATCGTTGAAAAAGTTATCGCACTCGAAGGAGTGGACCTCTTCAAGAACTTGAAGCCGGACCAACTCGCACGTATCGCCAGCATCGCCAAAGAAGTGTCGTTTACGCCGGGGGCCGTCGTGCTCGATCCCCAGAAAAGCCTGGACGCACTATACGTGATCCTGGACGGGAGTGTGGACATGACGACACGCGACGGGGGTGCAACGCGAGCTGCGCAGAATGATGTTCTGGGTGCATGGGCCCTGTTCGATCCCGAGCCCTTGAACGTGACCGCCACAGCAGTGGACAGTGCCAAGCTGTTGCGGATCGGACGGGATGATTTTTACGATCTGCTGTCCGACAACATGGAAATCACGGCATCCATCTTCTCCATGCTGGTGAAACGCTTCCGGCAGTTGGTGGAAGGACGATGAGCTCCGAAGGCGAGCAGATCGCAGCTCTTCGCAATGAGCTGGATCTATCGAGCCGAAAGCTGGCCGAGGCGCACAAGATGGCTTCGCTGGGTCGGCTATCGGCGGGCATAGTGCACGAAATCAACACGCCGATAGGTTCAATCGTCTCGAACAACGAGGTGATGCTGCGGTCGATGGATCGCATTAAGGACCTGCTTTCCAGCGCGCAGTCTTCGGGCGAGCCTCCCCCGGCGAAGGCCTTGGAGATTCTGGATATTATCGCCGGCCTTGCAGCTGTGGACAAGCTGGCATGCCAGCGCATTTCGGGAATCGTCCGAAGTCTCAAGACCTTCGCACGCGTCAGCGATCATGATGTCCGCAAGATAGATATCAATGAACTGGTGCAGGACACGTTAAAGCTGAGCGGGACGGTCTTCCGCCGGCGCGTGGTCTTTGCCGTGGACCTGGGCGAGGTGCCGGAAGTGGAGTGCTTCCCTGCCCTGCTGAGTCAAGTTTTGTTGAACCTGGTGGTGAATGCCGCCCAGGCGATCGAAGGCGAAGGCACCGTCACGGTCCGGACGCGGCTGGAGGGCGATAACGTACATATCGACGTGACCGACACCGGACGCGGTATCCAGCCGGCCGATCGCGACAAGATTTTTCGCGCCGGCTTTACGACCAAACCGATTGGTGAAGGCACCGGCATCGGGCTGACTCTCAGCCGCGAGATTATCGTCGATACGCATGGCGGATCCATAGACTTCACGAGCGAACCCGGCCTAGGCACTACTTTTCACGTCGGGATTCCGATCACATACAAAAGGAACCAGTAATGACGCCCAACGCACAATCCGCGGTGCTCATCGTCGATGACGAGGAGATGGTCATCACGAGCATCCGCGCTTTCCTGCAGCTCGAGACCGAGTACAGGGTCACCGGAATTACCTCGCCAGAGCAGGCGGTAAAGTTCCTGGAGACGAATCCAGTGGAGGTAGTAGTCAGTGATTATTTGATGCCGAAGATGACCGGTCTGCAGTTGCTGGCCAAGGCGAAGGAACTACAGCCAGAGGCAGCGCGCGTTTTGCTCACCGGTCACGCCGACAAGCAGAGCGCGATTCAGGCGATAAACGATGTAGGGCTGTTTCAGTACGTCGAGAAGCCGTGGGACAACCAGCAATTGTTGCTGGTGATCCAAAGCGCGATAGAACGGACGACCTTATTAAGAACGCTGCGCGCGAAGATCAGTGAGTTGGATGCAGCCCACTCGAATCTGAAGGATGTTCAGTCGCGCCTGTTACGAGCGTTCTTGTAAGCCTTTCAGGTGCCGGTAGACCAGCGCGATTGGCAGACCTACCACGTTGAAGTAGCAGCCTTCAATTCGATCTACATATTTGGACGCGAGACCCTGGATCGCGTAGGCTCCGGCCTTATCCATCGGTTCACCGCTGGCCACGTATTCTTCGATCTCGCCCGCCGTCATTGGGATAAACCGGACTCCCGTAGTTGCCGAGGAGACTATTTCGCGCTCGCCTGCTCGCAGGCAAATTCCGGTTATCACATAGTGCTCGCGCCCGGATAAGAGGCGCAACATCCGTTTCGCGTCTTCTCCATCAACGGGCTTCTCAAGAATGTGCTGGTCGAGCACAACCACAGTGTCGGCGCCCAGGACGACCTCACCGGGACTCGCGGAAACGGCTGCGGCCTTAGCCCGGGCGAGGCGCGTTACGTACCCAACCGCATCCTCGCCCGGCTGCCGTATCTCGGCGACATCGGCGGTCCGGACCTGAAACTCCAAGCCGGCGGCGGCGAGAATCTCGCGGCGCCGCGGAGACTTCGAAGCTAACACCAGCACAGCGGTTAGTGCGGCAGGTCGCCGGCGGGCTTGTGCTGCTGAATCTCGTTATAGGCGTCCTTCACCTGGGCCGGGAGACCTTTGTTGTCGACCCAAGTCTTGACGCTGTCCGGCAGTTGAATCGAGGTGGCGATTTCCTCGGGTTTTTGGCCGGCCTTGGCGCTTTTCTCCACAGCCTTTCGAAGCTCGATAAAGAACTGAGCCTGTCCTTCCATCACTTCTTTGCCGCCGGCGGGACCGTGTCCCGGAAGGACATGCCGGACATCGAGTTTCTGCGCTTTGCGAATGACATCCGGCCAGTTGCCGATATTGCCATCGGCAGTATAGTTGTAGGGACCGTTCACGATCGCATCGCCCGTGCAGAGCACCTTGTCTTTCGGCAGATAGGCGAAGCCATCCCCCCGGGTATGAGCCCAGCCGAAGAAGTGGAACTCCACGCGGCGCATGGAATCTTCCATGACGTACGGCGTCTTGGTGAACGTCTTCTGGGGCGGCTCCGGAGCAGACAGGTTTAAATCTCCCACGTCTTTGCGACTCTTCCCGGTCTCCTGCCACCGCTTCGGTTCATAGCGCTTCATCTCCTCGGCGACTCCGCTGTAGGCGATCGTAACTGCGCCCATCTTGGTCCACACCGGATTACCGTAAGCGTGATCGCCGTGATGGTGGGTATCGAAGACGAACTTGATGGGCTTGGACGAGACTTTCTTGGCGTCTTCAATCACGCGGCGCGCGCCACTGGGGAAGTTGGCGTCAACAATGACCAGGTGATCGCTCATCTCGATGATCACGTTGTTGCAGTGACCTTCCTTCTGGATGTCGCCTTCCCGGAACCAAACGCCCGGCACGATCTGTTTAATGGAGTTGGGCTGCGCGTCGCTGCGTGTGACGACGAAGAGTAGCATCAGCAATCCGGCGAAGCCGCACGATACTAGCAGACGAGTGTTCCGCATAGGTTTAAGTACTCCACAGTGTACTCCCTTTCAGGCTACGAATTACGTTTCCTTGTACAAGCCCCTTGCATTGGGCCCCGGTTAGACGTATGTTCTTTACCGGGAGGTGGCAATGAGAATAGGCATTCTTTTGGCCGCCATGTTCGTGACAGTTGGGATGGCGGCCGCTGTGGACGCCCAGAACTGTCGAATTAGCTCCGTCGAGCCCGGCTCGGGAAAGACCGGCGACACTGTCGGCGCCGCCGGGGAAGCCATCGATAAGGCAAGAGTCGATGAACTCTACCTTACCGACGGAACCAACGACGTCAAGGTCCAGATTCTGGAGCAGACCGATTCGGCGATCAAGTTCAAAGTACCGAAAATCAAAGCCGGGCGCTACAGCCTGATGTTGAGGACCAAAGGCCCGGACGTCAAGCTACTGGAGCAGCCCATCCGTTTCACTGTGGAGGAGTAAGTAGAAAATCAAATTTGTCATGGTTGAACACAGCCCGGTTCTACCGAGGCATCGGCGCGCGTGCGTTGGTATGGCAGCCGCAGCCCGTCAATTGGAAGCGACTCGCCGACGGATTCGGGCTCAAGTCGTTCACATTGTTTAATAGGTGCTTCGTGGCACTCGAAGCACTTTGATTGAAATCGTGGAGCTTTTGGGGAATCGATGGACCCGAGGGGCCCACATCAACGCGATATAGAACGCCCTTCTCCGCCCAGACCAGCGCCTCGCGGTCACAATCCGCCCATTCCCACGTCGTGACCGAAAGGATCGTTTTCCGCGCAGGGTCTCCCAGTTCGTGTTCGTCTCCTACACACCGGCTCCTTGCCGGTGACCGACGTCGGCGTAGGCGAACTTGGGCAGAATCCAGCCGTGGGGGAGCGGCTTGGTGAACCCGTACATGGGGCTACGTGACCCGGCCCCACGTTCACCTACAGCATCCAACTGTCCCGGAGAAGACGGCGGTAGTAACCACTGGGGCACAGTCGGTTTCCGTAAAGCCTCACAGCCTGCAGCCAGCTGCCCGGGAGATGGCCGTCCAGGAGCCCTTGTTTTCCCGATGCTAGCCAGGGAGGCTGCGGCGCCCAGCGAAACTCCACCTAGAGTCCGCAGAGCATCGCGCCGGGTGTCATTATTCGCTCCTTTCACCAAGGAAGTCTGCATTATCAGCCTATCCGAGGTAGATAGAACCATATACCATTCAGAGGTGCAAAGCCAGCCCTTTGTCTGCTCCACTCCGGGTGGGAACGGTTATCACCAGAAAGGCCGTCGGCCTGTGGCGAGCGGAGGTTACTGGAAACTCTCCAGCATGATGCCGCTTTCGATGAAGTCCGCGTGCTGGAACAGAATCCATCGTTCGTCCGGAGACACGGCAAATCCTCGGGGGTACATGGAAGCCTTCACTTCACGAGGTAGGTCCACGATGCGGGATACCCATCTCGTCGCGAAGCTAAAGAAAACTACTGAGGATCGCGACGTCTCTAGCTGCAGCCGGTAGATGCCGTGTTCCAGCAGAGCCCCGGAACCCGACCACGCCTGCACTAGCACCTGAGTCTCTTCGCCGCCCTCAACGGAGGACTTCCAGATTCCCGGAACGTCCGCCTTGGCGTAATATACGAACCCTCCGTCCTGGGACTCAAATGCTTCACGGCCTCCGTTTCTGGTCACTTCTGCCGCCGAGCCGCCTTCGACTGGCGCTTTCCAGATCTGCCAGCCGTGCTTGCGGTTCGAGGCGAAGTAAACGTGATTCGTCTCGGGAGAAGCTCGGTCTCACTTCGTCGGAGGGCTCAGTGGTAATCCGGCGAGGAGAGCCGCCCTCGGCGCCAATGAGGTAGATGTCAGAATGCCCCCCCTCCTTACGTGAATCGAACGCAATCCATCGGCCGTCGGGCGACCAGGCGCCCCGGTCGCAGGGCCGCCGAAGAAGGTCAATTGCGCCGGATTGGACCCGTCACTATTGCAAACCCAAATCTCTTCCGATCCAGATCGCCTGGAAGCAAAGGCGATTCTCTTTCCATCCGGAGAAAATTGGGGTGATAATCATCCTGGGTGGAGGCGATCAGGCGGGTCGGCGCGCTTCCCGCTCGGTGGAAACCCGCCAGATGTTTGGGTCGACAACGCTCCTTGCGTAAACCAGACGTGACCGTCCCGTTGGACTCTGGCCAGCGACGGATAAATCATAAGCGTCCTCTCCACCCGCTGCCAACCTTTCTGGTGACCCGCCGGCCGCTGATATGCGCCAGAGGTGGCGCGCCCCGGCGCGATTCGACGAAAAGACGATATCGCGACCATCCGCGGTCCAGTCCAGTCCGGCGATAAACCGGTTATCGAAAGTGAGGCGTTTCGGTTCGCCGGCCGGCGTACCGTCCGAGGCGAGCGGTAATTCGGGAAAATGTCGCCGGTCCATGGCCCGATTACGCGCGCGGCCAAGCTTTTGCCGACCAGCACCACGCTTAGACAGTACCGCACAGAGATTCTATCCAGTGCCAGCAATCGTTGACTCACGTTCGCAGGCAGTCCGGTTTACAGTGGAGGAGTAACTCACTCTGCCGAGACATGACACGACGCGACCTCATCAAAGCACCCGCGGGTGCTGCGCTGGCCTACGCGAACAACAGAACTACTGTGGTCGACATGGAAATCGTTCGCCTGAAACTGCGGCACACCTGGACAACCGTGATGTCGTCGAGCGACTTCCGCGATACGTTCCATCTTAGATACGTCCGCGACGGAGTAACAGGTCATGGGGAAGGGGCTCCGATCCCGCGCTACGGCGAGACTGCCGTAACGGCTCGCATAGCCATAGAAGGTGTTCGCGACTATGTGAAGAACGCGGAGCCATGGCACTTTTCGAAGCTGCTTGCTGAAGTGTTTCGCCGTGTCCCAGGCCAGTACGCTGGGAAGGCCGCCCTCGATATCGCCGTAATGGATTGGATAGGCCAAAAGCTCGGCGTGCCCTTATATCGTTACTTTGGTTTGGATCCAAAAGATGCTCCGATCACGACGTTTTCCATCGGGATCGACACGCCCGAGATGACGCGCAAGAAGGTCGAGGAAGCGGCCCAGTTCCCCGTGTTGAAGATCAAAGTGGGGCTCGACACGGATGAAGCAACGATGGAAACCGTCCGGCGGTTTACGAAGAAGCCGCTTCGCGTGGATGCCAACGAGGGGTGGAAGAACAAGGAAGAAGCCGTCCGAAAGATCAACTGGCTGGAGACGATGGGTGTGCAATTCGTCGAGCAACCCATGCCCGCGGCCATGATCGAAGAAACGCGCTGGGTGCGAGGCAAGGTCCACCTGCCGATCATCGCGGACGAAGCTTGCCTCCACGCGGCGGATATCCCTAAGCTCAAAGACGCATTTGACGGCGTGAATATCAAACTGGATAAGTCGGGAGGCGTGCTGGAGGCCTACCGCATGATTGAGATTGCCAAGTCCCTCGGGTTGAAGACCATGCTCGGCTGCATGGTGTCGAGCTCCGTGTCAGTCACCGCTGCCGCCCATCTTTCGCCACTGGTGGATTACGCCGACCTGGATGGCAATCTGCTGATTTCGAACGATCCGTACATTGGAGTCACCGTTCAGGACGGGAGGCTTGTGCTGCCGAACCGGCCAGGGCTGGGTCTGAAACCGCGGGCTTAGAGGTGGAAAACAGGCCGCCATGTCCGCGTCTGGTTTACGCGTTCAGATACTTGAGCCAGGATCGCAGGCCATCTTCGTTGTGCTTAATCAGCGCCTGAATTCCATCCTTCGACGCAAACGGGTCAGCGAGCAACATGCGCCCGACGCGCGCAATATCTCCGACATTATCCGCTGACGCCTTCCAATGCTCCGGCGCCCAATCTATGGCGTCCGACACGACGGAGGGCACTCCTTCCGCGACTCCGTCCGCTGTCACCATGTTGAACGATTCGGTGTAGCTGGGCTGCATCAGGAGGTGCATGTGTCGCACCGTGTTCCGGAAATTCGCCCACGATTGCCACCCGCTTTCTTTTAATTTCACGTTTGGGATGCCGTTCAACATCGCGCGAACGGCTTCCATGATCCCTGATCCGCCCTCATTGCGTCCAGAGGAAACCCAGACTTCCAAATCGGTCCGGAGCCGCGTCGCAATTTCCAGCGCCGCTCCGGCCGCGCTCATGAAGTTTTTCAGCGGGCGGGTAGCACCGAAGACTCCGATGCGCAGAGTGCCGCCCTGATACAGCGGGTGATGCGAGGGCTGATCGCTTTCCAGATAGTAAAGATTAGGGAGGTACGCACAGGGCGCCAGATAGGCTTCGCTGACCCAGGAGCAGAATTTTCGGCTATTCCCAGCGATGTGGAAATTCCAGGTCCCTCGTTCCACCTCCATGCCCTCGCGCACGAGCCTGACCCCGTTCCTGTCCGCCTGCAGGAACGCGACGTTCGAGTGACAGTTGACCGCAAACTGAATGCTTGGGAATTCAGCCGTGATGGCCTGCCATTCCAAAGTAGGAATCCAGGGCGCCGAGACCACTACATGAGAGATAGTTCCATCCAAACGGGAACGCAAGTCGTTGGCATTCCGAATAGGCCAGACTTCAGCTGCTATTTTGTTTTTGCGCAGAGTCTTGGATGTATTCATAGCGGCTACGCCGAGCCCGATATGACTAATGTTCCTGTTTGCTGCGAAGTTTTTGTAGGCTAAAATGACGCGTGATGCAGAGGATGGCATGACTTCTATCTCCCGATTTCAGGATAGAAGTCGAAATGCGGGTGACCCCACACGCTAATTTCGCAAATAACTGATGACTTGGCAAAAAAAAATATTAATTAGTTGTGAACGGCTTCGATAAAGTGTTAAAAGAGCTGTTTTCACTCAACTGCGCAGCCAATTACGTTGCGTTGTGCTTAAGCGCCGTAATCCCGATGGGTTTGTTTGGGAGCTTGGGTGTCCAACCTATGGTTTCCATTCCCGCTTCCACTCGCGCCACCAATCCGCATCATCCAGCTCCAAAGCGTTCCAACACAGATCGAGCATCTGCCGGTCTCCTGTGATTGCGCGTTCCGCAACCACCTCCCCGGGCAACCGGATCAGCTCAGCGAATCGGTCGAACACGCGGCGCCGGTCCGCTCCAGAGACGCGCGACAGGAGGTGCCACAACGACAGGCCATCCCGGGCGCGCGCCTCAGCCAGGACGGTAGTGAGCGCGGCAGGATCGGCAGTGGATTCAAAGCGCGATAGGGACGTCTTGAACGCCCCGGCCGCGTCCTCGAAAAAGGGGACGCCCGGACCGGCTCGCTTCGTCGTGCGACAGGCCGCGCCGGCAGGAATGAACGACTCACGGCCGTTAAACTGAAACGCCACCCATCCGGTCTCAACGGTGACGAAGCCATTACCCTCGCCGTCCACAGAAAGGTTGTATTCGCATCCGAGATCGATGGTGCGAGCCGAGGGCGTATCGACGACAAACTGCTGCGGCGGCGCCCAGATAAACGCGTGGATCCGCCCCCGCTGCAATGACATTCGCTGGGTGCCGTTATTAGAGTCTGAAATCCGAAGTTCGGAATTCGATTCGACCTCGACCTGCCCGAAATCATCTGCTTCGAGGGTCACTCTAGAGGAATGTCCCGTCCGCAATTGCTGTCCTCGGTACAGCCGCCTGGCAGGGCTGGCGGCGACGTTGGCATGACCTTGGACGCCTGTCACGGACCACGCGCTCGACTGTCTCATAGCTCCCGGCTGCAACGGCCACGTCATCGCTCCAAGCACAATCGAGGCTGCGATCGCCGCGTACGGCCAAGGCCGAGCCCGATGTACCCCGAGGCGGCCAGTATCTAACGGCGCGCTATGCTTCAGCGGTGATAGCTTGCGCTCGAGCTCAGCGACAACCTCATCCGGCGGACCGCTGCGATCCCACAAATAGTCGCTCATATATTTCGATCTCCCCCGAGTTCGTCGCGAAGCAGCTTCATGCCGCGACAGAGATTCACGCGAACGGAGTCCGGCGTGAGTCCTGTACGGTCCGCGATCTCAGGCCCGGTCATCCCTTCTACTAACCGCAAAATCAGAGTCTCGCGGTAAGCCGCGGGCAAACTACGGATGGCGTCTAGTACTATCAAGGTCTCTTCAGGACCTCCCCGCGTATCTTCCCGGGAACAAGTCTGCTCCTGCCGTTCACGTCGTGCCGCGCGGTGAAATTCAGTGGCTCGATTGCGCGCAATCGCGCACAGCCAACCCCGAAATCCGGCTGGTGTCCGCAATAGATGCAGCTTGCGAAAAACGGCGACAAAGACATCCTGCACCAGGTCTTCGGCGTCGGAGACCGGCACACGAGCCAGCACAATCGCATGAACCAGGCGCGAGTAGCGGCGATAGATTTCTTCGAACGCGGCCCGGTCCCCCGCCGACGCGCTTCGCACGAGCACTTCCTCTTCGGAAGCCGAGCCGGCGCAGCGGGTCAAGCCGAAGATCATCGTTTCGGGATACCGGGCCGTCATTGTCTCACTTGCGGGCGACTGCCTGGGAGGTCCCTAACAATGCTGCGATCTCGGCGGGGTTCGGTTGACCTGGCGCCGACTTGGCCGTTTGCCGCTCCACGCCACCGGGTCCAGCAGCTACCAGGGTCGTAGTAGTGCGGTCCTGGTCGGTACCAACAAACTGGAGGACCCATTTCCCGTCGGATGGCCACTGGCGAGTAACGGCGTACATCCCAGGTTCAGGCAGCTGGACGAGCTTCAGCGCGATCGCTTCACGGCGGCCGTTGACCAGTCCAATCGCCGTGGCGCTCACGACGGCCTTCTCCGGTTGATGACAACCAGCGGCTTTGACGGTCAGCACGGCGTTAACGGCGCGTGCCTCCGCACTCGCGTCGGGGTTGCCGAGCACGATGAAGAACCCTCCGGCGAACCCAGTAGTGGCGAGCGCTATCGGAATGGCGGCCGCAAAAAAGGTTTTTAGTGACTTAAGCATCAGATTCCCTCTCTTTCCAGATTCGACTTCGCCGGCGAACTCTGATAAGAAGACGGATTGGGGTGGGACGGTGTTAACCCGCCCGACTGATGTTTTCTGGCCGCGCCCTGGGGAGTGCTATGGCACTCAGCTTTGGTTACCGACCTAACGTTCAGGTCGGGCTTCGTCCGCCAACTCTGCGACTCTGAATACAAAGTCGCGGAAGTCTTTTCCCTGGCCGATGAAGAGACCGTCCTTTACGAAGCTGTTGATGGCTGCAATCGCGCCCGAGTTACGCGTGGAGGTTGGCCGGATGATGGAAACTCGGCCGAGGGCGGCAATGAGAAAGTGCGTCGGCTCGGACATGACTAAATTGGCCTGCAAGGTATCCGTTCAAAGATTCGGGGCGGGTCTCGCCTTTCGCCCCTTTGAGATCCGTGAACGTAACGGTTGACTTGTTTATCGGGTCGAAGACGGTCAGGGGAAGCGCGTTTCCCGCTTTATCTTGCCACGTCTGAAAATGCATAATCTCGGACCCACCGATGCTGAGCAGGATGCGTAAGACCTCGCGGCTAGTGACCTGCTGCGCGAGGGTTGCGTAAAGGCTGGTGCCGCCTTGCTCCAGAACTGCAAAGTGAAATCCCGCGGTAAAGGCGATGGCCTGAAGATGAGGTGTGATGGACTTCGTATTGTCTCTACTCAGAAACTGCGATTTGTGTCACCGTCGCTTCCCGGAATTGCCGTATGCTGGCCCACGTTCAAAGAGGGCAAAGCCTGAGCGATTTCGTGCCGTTGGAATCCGGGTGGTTACGCTTCGATAACGCGACCAGAAGCTGGTGTCCACGGTAAGCTGCATGAGGTTGGTTATCCGTCTTGCATCTCTGTCAGCCCCCGTAGCCTGGTCCCTTGAAGTCTGCGGAATGGGGTGAGGTCGACGGAACCCGCTGCCTTCGAGGCGAGATAGCGGTTCAAGAATGATGCATGGCTCTTCTCGTCGTCGGTGTTGTCGTGGATGTATTGCGGCATATCTCCGTCGAGGATTCCGAGAGCCGCCGTGTAAAGTGGGTTGCCGCCATGAACGCCCGAGATCTCGTTATCCTGGGTTCCTCCCAACTCGGAGTACTGCACCCACAGATCCGTTTCGATGATCTCGGTGGCCGCCAGCAATCGAAGGATCGCGACATCTCCTTTGGTGAGCTTGTTGTCATCAGTTTCGCCCAGCAGCGCAACCGCAGGTAGCGTTGCAGTCGCCACCCCGAACTTCTGAAGAAACGAGCGTCGTCTGACAACGCGGGTACCGGCACTTGTCTTCGGGCCGGCAGTCAACTGAAACGTATTGTGTGGCATGAACAGACACTCCTTGCACAATGGGCCTTTTGTGGACTTACATGGGCATGTTCTGCACGTGTGAGTTCATGTTCATTTTCGGTTTGCTGCGGGCGAGATGTTGTTACGTGATTGTAAATATATCGTTAAAGGCTGACGGCCACGCGACAAAACAGCAAGGATTTAATAACAATACTTTGAACTTTACATCGCCCAATCTAATTCTCTTCAAAGCAGATTAAATTTGAAAAGCGGTTAGCCGTTTGCGTTTTAGGCCGACGCTACAAAGCTAGGAGGGTGTTCGCAATGCGGGTCTCAAGCATTCCCTTCACTCATGGCGGAGTGCACACATGGGGTTGACTTGTGAGGCACGGCGCGCCGGAACCCATCCCGCTACAAGCCCAACGACGAGTAAAACCGCGCACGAAAGTGCGAGAGTCGAGGGGTCCGTGCCAGTAAGACCAAACAGGAAGCGCGAGATTGCGCGTGTGGCTGCCAACGAACCCGCCAAACCGATTGCACTTCCGAGTAGCAACAGCGCAATCGTCTCGCCCATAATCATTGCCATGACCTCGTTCTGTCTGGCTCCGAGCGCCATCCGAAGACCGACCTCATTCGTGCGTCTTGAGACGTTGTAGGCCATCACTCCATAAAGTCCGACCGCCGCCATTCCGAGCGCTAGGATGCCAAAGAGACTGGATAGCCGGGCGAGCAGCGTTTCCTGCGCTAAAGAATCGTCGATCAGAGATTTGATGGTTACTATTTCGGGAATCGGTAACGCCGGGTCGACCTGTGCAACAGCTCTACGGACCGACAGTTCCATTGTCTTTGGATCGGCGGCCGTGCGAACAGCCAAAGATAATAATGTTCCCTTGTATCCGGGTGCAGGGAGGAAAACCAGCGGAGGAATCGCCTCGCGTATTCCGTCATACCGAGCGTCTTTCACCACTCCGACAATCTCCATGCGATGTTCCGGACTGAACTGGAATGATCGCCCCAATGCTTTGTCTCTGGTGAAATAGTGATTGGCGAACGCCTCGTTTATTATTACGGGCGTGGGATTCGATGTTCCATCCAAAACCGTGAAGTCGCGACCCGCGATGAATTGCATACCTAAGGTTGCAAAGTATTCCGGCAAGACACGAAGCGTGCGAATAACCATGCGCTCATCACGGGCAGGCACATACCCAGGCACCTGAATACAGCACGATCGATTTTTGCCTTGCATTAATCGCAAGTCCGAAAGGCTTGCAGATATGACGCCGGGAATGTCACGGACACGTTCCAGCAAACGCCGGTTCAAGACCGCCGTCCGGGATTCTTCGTAACCCGCATTCATAGGGTCAATCCTGAGGAGCAGGACATGGTCACGTGCGAACCCAGGATCGGAACGACGAAGATTTAGCAGGCTCCGCGAAAGAAGCGCGGCACCAGAGACCAGCATCAGCGAGAGCGCGACCTGGAAGACCACAAGCGCCTTCCCGAAAAGGGCTCTCCTCGGTCGCCCGGTGCTGGAGGCCAAGTCCTTAAGTGCCGCAAGATCTTTGCGCGACGCGGCTTTCAATGCTGGCTGGATACTAAAGAGAAAACCGGTGAGCAGACAGAGGGCAAGCGTGAAGGTAAGCACTCGGGCATCCGGATGAATCGAAAGCGGCGGGCTGCTCCGTTCTGAGACTAACGGTAAAAGCGCATTTACGCTCCATAACGCAAGTAACAGGCCTCCGATCGCGCCAAGACTGGACAACAGCAAATTCTCAGTCAATATCAGGCGCATTACACGCCAGCGACTCGCACCGATAGCCAGGCGAATGGCGAGTTCGCGTTGCCGGGCCGCAGTGCGCGCCAGGATCAGATTCGCCACGTTAACACAGGCGATAAGCAGTACGAGAGAAACGGCTAACATCAGAATCAAAAGCGGATGTGCAAACCGTTCCCGTAGCTCAGAAAAACCTTTGCTTCCCGGCTTGAGAACGATTCGCGCACCCTCGGGCATCCCCCTCCGAAACGCTGGTTCAGCTTTCAGACGCTCCATCACTAGCTGCAATCCCGCCTGCGCCAGTCGTTCATTGACACCAGGACGCAGCCGCGCCATCAAATCGAGCCAATCAGTACTCGTGGCATGAATCCAGTCCCTGCCCGGCAGAACGAGCGGCTGCGTCGATGCCGGGATCCAAACCTCCGGCGATTCCCCGACGACATTCCCGAAGAAGGCGGGCGGCGTTACACCCACAACTGTGTAAGGAACGTTTTTGATTCGAACAATAGACCCAAGAACATTCGGTCGAGCATCGAAACGTTGTTGCCAATAACCGTAGCTCAAAACTGTTACAGTTTGGCCGGCAGGCGGACGATCATCGCCGGCAGTAAAGACTCGCCCCACTTTCGCATTCACGCCCAAGATTTCAAAAAAGTTCCCGGATACAAGTTCAACCCTTGTTTGTTCACTATTTTCGTCGCCCCCAACCCGGACGGGCATGTGATCGACTCCTGTCGACGCAGCGAGGCCGGACAGTAAGCCTTGCTCAGACCGAAGCCGCTCAAAAAGAGGATAAGAGAAATTAGTGCTCTCGCCGCGGATATTTCGGATCGACATCACCACTAGTTGCTGCGGGTCGGTCACCGGAAGCGTCCTCAGCAACAACACATTCTATCACCGAAAAAATAGCCGTATTTGCGCCGATGCCCAACGCCAGTGTCAGCACGGCCGCGGCAGTGAATCCCGGGCTCGTCCGTAGCACACGAAAGGCGTAGCGCAACTCTTGCCAAAAGCGCTCCAAAGAAGTCCATTGCCACACTTCCCGCACCTCCTCTTTGACCAGAGATGCGTTCCCGAAGGCTCGTTGAGCTGCGTACCGAGCTTCCTCCGCGGATGAGCCACTTTCCTGTTGCTCAGCGGTTTCCAGCTCCAGATCCGAACGGATCTCGCGCTCCAGCTCTTGTTCCCGATCTTTTCTCCGCCACCAACGCATTTCAGCCTTCCTCAGCTGGCCACATGATGCGCGCGATCGCACCCGTCAGTTGCTTCCATCTTGACTCTTCTGCGATGAGCTGTTTCTTTCCAGCTGGAGTGAGCCGGTAGTATTTGAATTCGCGCTTCAGATCCTTCCCAGCGGCCTCCCATTTTGCCGCAATCCAGCCCTTGCGCTCCAGGCGATGGAGCGCCGGATAAAGGGAGCCGTGCTCAACCTGTAGTACCTCTTCGGTGGTTCGCTGGATGTGCTTCGCGATTTGATGGCCGTGAGCAGGACCAAACAGCAGGGTGCGCAAAATCAGCATATCCAGCGTACCTTGCAACAATTCGACCCTGCTCGATGAGTCCATTGTCATGCTAGTAGAGATTCTACCTTGGAATTAGGTAGAAGTTCTACCCAGGTTTAGCCCTGCTTATGCCACTGCTTGCACAAACCACGGATTGTGCGAATGGCTACTCACGCCTGGCCTAAGCTGGCTTACGCTCCGTTCAAGAATCGCGGACATATTCCAGCTTTCGGCATTCCGGACCTGGCTGCCGGGGCGAACAGACCCGGTCCGATTTCCCTAGGCCCCATCAAGACCGGCTAGCCCCGCCGTCAAAAAGGCGGTATGCTCTTCCTGATGGTTGAAGATGTTCTGGAGGTGTGGCGGGTTCACGAGGAGATCAACTCTTTTCTCCTTGCCCGAATACCTGGCGACGGATTTAATGCGGTGATGCCTCCGCAGCGCGGGCAACCGTCACATACGCGCACGGTGGCTCAAGTGTTTGCGCACCTTCACGGAATGCGACTTGAGCATCTGGGGCGGGATCTTCTGGAGGGGGTTCCACGGCTGGACAGTAATGCGACTCCCAGCCGCGAGCAGCTCCAGATGGCGTTCAAAGCATCCGGCGCGGCGGTGGAGACGCGCCTCTCGAGGGTGCTGGCGACCCACGAGCGCATAGAGGAGCGTCCCGGAATCGTCCTGCTGGGTTACCTCGTGTCGCACGAATCGCATCATCGCGGCCAGATCCTGCTCGCCCTGAAGCACTCTGGTGTCGGAATGCCAGCTGAGGCCCAGTCCGGAATGTGGACGCACTGGTTTCGACCGTACTGCGGCACCTCGAAGGAAAGATCTCGCGCCAGCACCTTCACTCGAACAGTGACGAGCGACAGCGGGCCTATGTAAACATGGAACTTGGTACCTGGCCCCGAGATCGTTAAGGAAACAGAGAGCCGCCGAACCCAACGCATTGTTGCGATACTCACGTACGTCATTTCCATCGCGTGTATGTGGTGGGTGCTCCACCACGCGCGATGGCAGGAGTTCCGCTCCGATGTACGCGAAATTAGCTGGCGCTGGATTATCCTGGCGGTGATCGCCGACATCCTGGTCTATTTCTGCCACGGCTGGCGATGGACCATGCTGTTGACCCCGATCGAGCGCATACCGGTGCTCCGCTCGGTTCAGTCTGTGTATGTCGGACTTTTTGCGAACGAGGTCCTGCCGTTTAAGCCGGGCGAGGTCATTCGCTGTTACCTGCAGTCACGATGGGGGACCATTCCGTTCTCGGTGACCCTTTCATCCGCTTTCATCGAGCGTTTCTTCGACGGCGTTCTGCTCGGGGCGGCCCTCCTGGTCATCATCAATCGTACGCCGGATATACCGATGGAGATTCGAGTCGGCGCATGGGCTCTAGTGGGAGTGCTGGTGATCGGGGCGGTGCTGCTCGGCATCGCCATATTCCACCGCGAGCGCGCCACCACGGCACTGAGCGGGGAGGGATGGCGCCGCCATGTTCGCGTGTTGATCCACGATCTTCACCTCATCGGGCACTCGCGTTATCTGTACTATGCCGCGGGGCTCACCATACCGTACCTTGTGCTTCAAGTGGTTCCGGTGTACGCGTCGATGCGCGCTTACGGATTCACGGATGCGGCCTGGAGCGATGCGGCGATGCTGATGATCTGTTTGCGTCTTTCTTCCGCGATCCCGCAGGCCCCCGGAAACGTGGGCACGTTCAACTACATCACGTCTGAATTACTCACCCGGGTGTCGCGATATGGAGCGGACGTGGCCAGCCGGTTCTCTATCATGCTGTGGATTGTCGTCACGCTGCCTCTGGCTATCGTTGGACTGATTGCGCTGATGTTCACCGGCACGCATATTAGGGATCTCCATCTTGAAGCCAAGTCCGCCCCGAAAGCCCGGCCGAACACCCCGGGCCAGTGATAAGCTACCAGCATGCAAGACTCGCCAGTTTCGCGAAGAAACTTTATAGGCTCCGCGGCTGCTTCCTTTTCCATTGTTGCTCCTCAATCGGTTCGCGGTTCACAAGCTAACTCGAAAATCAGCGTGGGACTGATCGGGACCGGAAACCGGGGCGGCTACGACGCCACGATCGTGAATGCCGATCCGCGCGCGCGCGTCACTGCCCTATGCGACCTGTTCGACGATCGCATCGAGAAGGCGACCACGCAGATTCGCGCGCAAAATCCGAAGATTTACAAGGATTTCGAGAAGCTCCTGGCCGCTCCGGATATCGATGCTGTGATCATCGCTACGCCGCCATTTGAGCATCCGCGCATGCTCGAGGCCGCCGTCGCCGCCAAGAAGCACGTATATTGCGAGAAGCCGATGGGCGTGGACCTGCCCGGTGTCCAGAGATCCATGAAGGCGTCCCGCGCGGCAGATCCGAAGAAGAATCTTTTTGTCGGTTTCCAGCAGCGCTATGGCTCCGAATATCTCGAAGCTTACCGGCGGCTTACGTCAGGGCAGATTGGCGAACTCGTGAACGCGCGCGCGTTCTGGATCGCCGGCGATCCATTCAAGCGCGTAGCTTACTCCGACCCCAAAATCGAGAAGCTCCGCAATTGGTTCGCTTATCGGGATTATTCCGGTGACTTCATCGTCGAGCAGGACTGCCATAATCTCGACGTGCTGCACTGGTTCCTGAACGCCCGGCCGATCAGCGCCGTGGGCATGGGCGGGACGAAAGTGCGGACCTCGATGGAAATCCTGGACCACCTGAGCCTGACTTTCGAGTTCCCCGGTAACATCCATGTGAACTTCGAAGCCAACCAGATTTCACCGCCCGGTTTCAGCAAGGTCGGCGAGGAGTTCACGGGCACCAAAGGTGTTCTGCAGACATCGCGCGTGCGCATGGTCCACGTCAAGGGGCCCAAGGATGAAGAAGTGGTGACGCCGAAGTACCGGGATATCACGCAGGAAGCCTTCGAGAAATTTCTCGAAAACATCGAGAGCGGGCAAGTAGAGAACATCGGCGAACGATCCTGCATCAGCACACTGTTTGGGATTCTCGGCCGCACGGCCATCTATCAGAAGCGCCAGGCGACGTGGAAAGGCGAGTTCGGTAACGTATGAAATTCGCTCTGTTGACATTGATGGTGAGTTGTTGTGCGATGGCACAATCCAATCCCATCCGGGTGATCGTCTTCGGCGCTCATCCTGACGATTGCGACATCCGTGCCGCTGGGACCGCCGCCAAGTTCGCGGCGATGGGACACAAGGTGAAGTTCGTCTCGGTCACCAACGGCGATGCCGGACACCAGAGCGAGGGGGGTGGCATGTTGGCCAAGCGGCGGCGGGGGGAGGCGATGGAGTCGGCAAGACGGCTCGGTATCGAGTATGAAGTGCTCGATAATCACGACGGTGAACTGCTGCCCACGGTGGAAATCCGCAAGCAGATTATCCGGCAGATTCGCCTATGGAACGCCGACATGGTGATCGCTCCGCGTCCCAACGATTACCATCCAGACCATCGTTACACCGGAGTTCTGCTGCAGGATGCAGCATACATGGTAGTGGTGCCGAACGTGACGCCGGAAGTGCCGCCGTTGAAGAAAAATCCCGTTTTCCTGTACCAGGAAGACCACTTCCAGAGGCCCAATCCGTTCCGCCCGGACATCACGATCGACATCGATGACGTGTGGGACAAGAAAGTCTCGGCGCTGGACGCGCATGTCTCCCAAGTTTACGAATGGCTGCCCTGGGTGGATGGCAAGCTCGATTCGGTTCCCCGGGACGTTGAAGCTCGCAAGAGGTGGTTGGGAGAGACGCGCGCTGGCCGCATTGATCCCGCGGTTCGGGCATCGCTGGTGAAGTGGTATGGCGCGGATCGGGGGAACAACGTGAAGCACGTTGAGGCGTTCGAGGTGTGCGAGTACGGCAGGCAACCGAGCGAGGCGGATATCCGAGCACTATTTCCCATGCTGGGCAAGTGAAGCAATGCTAAATCGATAGGCGGAGTCTTGACCGTGATCTTCACGTACGGCAGCAGAGCCCGTGCGCTATGCACTCTGCTCTTTGTACTGGCTTCCTCTGTTTGCGTTGTGGGCCAGACCAGCGGTGATCGATACCCCATCGTCCGAAACGGGAAGGTTGGCTTTATCGACGCGGGAGGAAATGAAGTGATTGCTCCCCAGTTCTTTGCCGTTGCGGACATGGCTCATTTCCATGATGGTCTGGCTCCTGTGGCGGGTCCAGAGGGTGCTGGTTATATTGATGCGTCGGGCCGATTCGCCATAGGCCCGCGGAAGGAATGGGCGCAGCCGAGGCCGTTCCGCGAGGGGATTGCGGCGGTCCTCCTTTTGGGACAAGACGGCGCTTCAAATAGGCCTGCATTCATCGATCAGAGTGGGAATATCGTCTTCTCCAGCGACGGAGCAGCCGAGCAAGCCTATTTCTCAGAAGGACTGATGCGCTTGCGCGATAGGTTTAGAACAGGCTTCGTTGACAAGAAATTCGAGTGGGTCATTCCGCCGAAATACGAGGCAGCATGGGAATTCTCGGACGGCTTGGCGCCAATACGAACAGCGGGAAAATGGGGTTACATCGATAAGAATGGTAACGAGATCGTCCCACCGAAGTACGACTCGAACTGGGAGTTCAGCGACGGTCTCGGCCGGATTCGGATGGATATTCCTACGGCCGAAGAGGCGATGACTACGGAGGGACCGCGGCGTGTGTATCGCTACAAATTTGGGTTTGTCGATACAAATGGCAGCGAAGTCATTCGTCTTCAATTCGAGTCGGCCACGAATTTTCGGCAGGGACGTGCTTTCGTTGTCCCTCCAGGCTCAACGCAGTTTGCAATGATCGATAAGCAGGGAAAGATGATCCGTCCACCGGCGTACGAACAAGCCAGGGAGTTTCACGAAGGCTTGGCAGCCGCTTGCATCGGAAATAGGTGGGGTTACCTTGACGTCGAGGGGTCCTGGGCCATCGCACCTCAATTCAATGGCGGGGATGACTTCTGGCATGGACTGGCAAGAGTTTCCCTTGGAGATGGTTATGGGTACGTCGACCGAACCGGAAGACGGGTCTGGGAATCGATCACGGCGAAGCAACCTCATCAATGACGCGAAGACGAGTTCATCGGGAGTGGCTATGCTAATAGAAGGAGCGTGCCAATGCCGCTACAACTCGTGGTCAACGGGACCGCGCACACGATCGATGCCGATCCAACTACCTCCCTGCTGAGCGTCTTACGAGACAAACTGAATCTGACCGGGGCCAAGTACGGCTGCGGCGAGGGTCAATGTGGCGCCTGCACAGTCCTCGTCGATGGCCGCGCTACGCGCTCCTGCATCACACCCATACGTTCCATCTCAGGAAAGCGTATCACCACAATTGAAGGTCTCGCGAACAACGGCAAGCTGCACCCCGTTCAGGAAGGGTTCCTGGCCGCCGACGCGCTGCAATGTGGCTACTGTACGCCCGGCATGGTGATGTCGGCTGTGGCGTTGCTCTCGAAAGATCCGTCTCCGTCGGAAGAGAGCATCCGGCGCGGCCTGGAAGGGAACATCTGCCGGTGCGGCACCTACCCGCGGATCATCGCTGCGGTACGTATGGCCAGCGCCAAAGGGGTGTCGAAATGACCTTGGAACCGGAACGCTACGAACTTCGCGAGAATCCCGCTTACGATTTCCCGCCGGACCGGCGCGAGTTCCTGCAGCGGCTGGGTGGCGGTCTTCTGGTGATCGCGTTCATCACCCGGCTGGACGCGCAGGAGTCCGGGACTCCAGGCCGTCGTCGCGGCGGCGGCCGTCCGATGCCCAAAGAGATTAGTGCCTGGCTTCATATCGGAGAAGATGGCTCCATCACGGTCTACACAGGAAAGGCCGAGATGGGGCAGAACATCCGGACTTCCCTCAGCCAGGCGGTGGCGGAGGAACTCCACATACCGATCGCGTCTGTTCATCTGGTGATGGCCGATACTGATCTGACGCCTTACGACATGGGCACTTTCGGGAGTCTGACCACGCCGCAAATGGCTCCGCAACTACACAAGGCGGCTGCCGCGGCGCGACAAACTCTGATCGGCCTTGCGGCGAAATCGTGGAATGCCGATCCCTCCTCGCTCACTGCGCGCGACGGCTACGTCTCAGATGCAAGCGGAGCCAAGCGAGCTGGGTACGGTGAACTCACGCGCGGCCAGAAGCTGGTAGAGACGATCACAGCCGATGCGGCTGTTACCGCTCCGAAGGACTGGCAAATTGGGGGTAAATCGGTTCCTAAGGTCGATGGCGCATCGTTCGTCACCGGGGAGCACAAGTACTCGTCCGACATGGCTTTGCCGGGCATGCTGTTTGGGAAGGTGCTGCGGCCCACCGCATACGGCGGCAAGCTGGCCGCCTTCGACGCAACCGCAGCCGCGTCCATCGAAGGAGTGAAGGTAGCGCGCGATGGCGATTTCGCCGGCGTCGCTGCTCCCGAACCCGAAACGGCGACACGAGCGCTGCAGGCAATTCGCGCCGATTGGAAGGCCGAACCAGGGCCGTCCAGCCGTGAGTTGTTCCAGTACCTGAAACAGCACGCGAAGGAATCGCAACCTTCTACGAATCAGGGCACCGTGGAGCAGGCACTGGCGGACGCGCCCGTGAAGCTGCGTCAAAGCTATGAGATCGCCTACATTGCGCATACTCCGCTCGAACCCCGCGCAGCGTTGGCTGAGTGGAAGGACGACCGGCTGACCGTCTGGACGGGAACTCAGCGACCCTTTGGCGTGCGGTCAGAGTTGGCCGAAGCGTTCCACATTCCCGAAGAGAGAGTGCGCGTGGTCGTGCCCGACACCGGCTCCGGGTATGGCGGAAAGCATACGGGCGAGTGCGCGATTGAGGCAGCTCGCCTGGCACGCGCCGCGGGTAAACCGGTGAAGCTAGTGTGGTCTCGCGAGGAAGAGTTCACGTGGGCCTACGCGCGCCCCGCCGGTGTGATTGAGATCGCGAGCGGCGCAACGAAAGACGGCTTGATCGCCGCTTGGGACTTCCACAATTACAATTCGGGAACTGCGGGGATCGACACACTTTACGCGATCCCGAACAAGAGAGTGCAATTCCACCCCACCGAATCGCCTCTGCGTCAGGGATCCTACCGCGCACTGGCCTCCACGGCGAATCACTTCGCGAGGGAGTCGCACATCGACGAATTGGCGCACGCGGCCGGCTTCGATCCACTCGAGTTCCGTCTGAAGAACCTGAAGGATCCGCGGATGCGGGCGGTGCTGGAGGCCGCGGCGGGCAAGTTCGGGTGGGGCAAAGTCAAGGCCGCCGAAGGAGGTGGATTCGGCATTGCCGGCGGGTTTGAAAAGAGCGGCTACGTCGCCTCCGCCGTGGCGGTGGATGCAAATCGCCGGGTTCTACGCGTGGTGACGGCGTTCGATTGCGGGGCGGTGGTGAACCCCGAGCACTTGAAGAATCAAATCGAAGGCGCCATCGTGATGGGGCTCGGTGGTGCGCTGTTCGAGGCTCTGCAATTCGAGGGCGGACGCGTCACGAACGCACGTTTATCGGCTTACCGTGTTCCCCGGTTCAGCGATCTGCCGGCGCTTGAAACGGTTCTGGTCGATCGGAAGGACTTGCCGGCGGCCGGATCTGGCGAATGCCCCATCATCGCGCTGGCGCCGGCGATCAGTAACGCGATTTTTGCCGCCTCGGGAGTTCGCCTCCGGTCTATGCCCATGGCAACATCTGCGTCACGGACCTGAGTGTGATCTCTACTGGACCAGAACTTGCGAAACTTTCGACGTCTTGCCGCCAATGCTGATCGTCACCTGCTGATTACCGGCGCTCAACCCTGACGGCACCGTTGCGTTGACTTGATAGAGGCCTGCAAAACCAGGCGCCAGCCCGCTGAACGAAACGGCCGCCTGCTGGCCACCGATGGTGACCGAGGGTGTCGATTTCGTCGTCGCTCCAGACCCGCTCGCAGGCTCGCCAGTTGCCGGCTGATTATTTACAGGCCCGAGGCCGTTCGCGAACAGCTCGATCGTTTGCCCGCGGCGCGCCGGATTGCTCGCGTTGATCGTCTTGTTGCCGGCGTCCAAAGCAGCAACAGCCCCGGCACTTGCCTCGAACAAGGCGGGCGCAAAGTCCGACAGCGGTAAAGATACAACATTGCCGTGCGAAAAGTCGATCGTAACTTTCACTTGGGCCGAAGTCTGCCCTTGCAGTTCCCAAGGCACCTGCACGTTCACTTGGGTGGGACTGACATAGATCAACCGTCCGGGAACACTGATGTTGGTCGAAGGTACGTCGAAACTGACGAGAACGAAATCGAGGGCCAAGGGGAGACTGGCGTAGGTGTTCGCATGGGTGCCGTCCGCCAGGCCCGTGCCGAAGATCGAAATGTAGGACCCAGGAGCCACCGGGCTGGTGACGTCGAAACTGGCGGCATTCACGATGGAGCTAGGGGGGATATTCGGCTTCGCCCGCGCGGTTCCGGTAAAGGTCCAGCGCTGCCTTCCCGCAACGGCAGTGAAGGAATAGCTTCCCGGCTGAGCACCCAAAATCACCTCCGCCGCTGCGATACCGTTCACATCCGTTTGCGTGTCCGCGTTCTGGATGCTTCCGCCGTTCCGCGCGGTGAAAGTCACAGCCGAGTTGGCGACGGCAACACCGTAACGGTCGATCAATTTGAAGGCGATAATCCCGTCGGGAATCTGCTCGCCGACAGTGCCGTCGAACTGATCGCCCACCAGCGGAATAATATTTGCGGCGACACCGTCGCCTACCAGGTAGAGATAGGGGACTCGCAGTGATACTCCGCTGCCCTGGAGGGTGACCGCCCCATAGTACGGGCCGGGGGTCGGTACCGAGCCCGACAGCGTAACCGCGATTGTGCCCGACGCACCGGGAGCCAGGGCAAGGCTTTGCTTATCGAGAGCCAGCGTCGCGCCAGAGCTCACTTTACCTGTGGCAATCGCCGCTGTCAGATTGACCGCCGCTGCACCGCCGTTCGTAATCCTCAACTGCTGCGTACGCGGGAGCGAACCCGAAGTCAGCACACCAAGCGGCAGCGTGGATGGAATTGAGGTAACCGAATCGTTCACGGCGGCACCGGCATCCAGGAGGCCCCCGCCTAGCGACTGTACACTCACGGGGTTTCCCGAATCGTCAGTAACGACGCTTTGCGAAGCTGTGTTGACCAGCGCCGATTTGATTTGCGCGGCGGTGAAGGTCGGATGCTTTTGCTTCACCAGCGCTGCGGCGCCCGATACGATCGGCGTTGCGAAACTGGTTCCGTCCGCGACGGCATAACCGTTCGCGCTGTACAGATCGCCCAGAGGATCGAAGGTCTCGGCCGCCATGTATATGTTGGTGCCGGGCGCGACCAGATCGGGCTTGATAGAGCCATCGCCCGTGGTGGGTCCCAGAGACGAGAAGAAGGCCAGTTGATTGCCGGTTGCGCTCTGTTCGATCTGGCTGGCATCTAGCGTGACGGCGTGTCCCGGATTGGCGTCGGCGAAGTTCTTGAGGGCAACGCCATCGGTGTTCGAGATCATAACCGCAGGGATGTTGTAGGACGAGAGCCCACCCGGGCCGAACGCTGCCGTTGCATCGTAGTTGTAAAAGACGACGCCCACGGCTCCGGCATCCTGAGCATTGCCGAGCTTGGTCGAGAAGCTGCAAGCACTTCCGACTGGACCTCGCTCGATGAGAGCAATATCGCCGGAGAGCGCGCCGCTGGGAAGTGCCGAGCAGGCGTATCCATCGTTTCCGGCTTGGGCCACGTCGAGCAAAGGCGCAGTCACTGGGCCGCTGGGGACAGGGCCGTCGCCTAACTCGGCCGCCACGGATTGGAGTGAGGAGGGAACTCCCGCTCCTTGAACCGAAATGCCGGATCGGAAGGAGTGGGAGTTGGTGCTCGCTCCCACGGAGATAACGGACGGCACGTCACCCGGAGATGAAATGGTGTTGTACGTAGGTACATTCACGCCGCTCTGACCGTCGTTACCGGCGGCGGTGACGATGACCACTCCCTTGTTCGCCACAGTCTCAAACGTCTGCGCGACAAGATCGCAGGGAACACCGGGCGCGTTCTGACAAGTGGCGCCGGAGTCGAGCGGCCCCGAGAGCGCTGGTCCGCCTGTGGAGAACGAAACGATGTCCATGCCATCGTTGAAGGCATCTTCCAGCGCTTGAATGATGACGTCATCCGCGGTGAAATCATTCACTTCGGGTGAGCCGTAAATCTTGTAGCTCCCGAGATACGCCTTGGGCGCCATACCGGAGAACGTGACCGCCCCGGTGTTCAAGACGCCTGCGGCGCAGGACGCCACAGCCGTCCCGTGACCGCTCCGGTCGCGCGGCGAGTAATCGTCAGGCCGGGAGTCCGCCGCCGGGTTTCCGGCGCTGCCGGCGGCAAGCTGACGAACGTAGCTGCGGGCAACGATGATCTTGTTGCTGGTGAAAGCGCAATCGCTGCCGTTACAAATCGGATACCCGGCGGGCATGGGTAGAGAGCTGTCCTTGAACGCCGGGTGCGTCAGTTCGATCCCGGTGTCCAGAATTCCAATCTTGACGCCCGCGCCTGCATTTTGCATTCCGCCGAGCGCGGTCCAGGCTACAGGCGCGTTTACTATTTGTGTCGCCCGATTCAGATCGACGTGGCGCCGGCGAAGCGGAACAACGCCCTTGACCCCCGGCAAGCTCTTCAGTTCCGGAACCCGCTCGCTCGGGACCACGACGAAGACCGCATTCAGGATCGTGCTGACCGATCCGGCGACTTCAATATTCCTGGACTGAAGTTCGTTGCGCAGCGTCCGTTGCGCGGCCTCGACCTGACGCTGGTAACTTCTGGCCTCCGCTGATTGAGTCGCTTCGCGCGTTTCGAACTTGGAAGCCGGCGCCGGATCGTTCAGGATCAAAGCGTATCGATTCGTCGCGACCTGGGCCAAGCCTGACCCTACAAACGCGGTGAGCAGTACCAAGGCGGAGGTATGGCGCAACAAAAGCTTCCAGTTCCAACAGGACATGAATCCAAGACGAGAGTACATAGATGGGGGTTTCTTTACGAATGTAAAGCTTATTGTCATGTATAGAGTGCGCACTGGTTCAGTGAAATCTACTTCTATTTTGGCGCAGACCGTCAGCATGCGATGCTGGTATAGGTAGTAGTTCCTTTGATCACCGATCTTGTCCAAATTCGGCGTCTCGGCGAGAACCTGCGAGACGAAAACTCGCGTTTTCGAAAACACTTGAAGACCCACGGCTACGTCGAGCGCCGTCTGCGCCATATGGCGGCAGAAATCGAGGAACAGATTGATTGCACCACGTGTGCGAACTGCTGCAGGGTTGCTTCGACGCCGCTACAGGATCGCGATGTCGAGAAGCTGGCAAAATTCTTTCGCCTGAGCGTGTCCAAGTTCAAGGCCCAGTACGTCGAACTCGACGCGGATGGAGACCTTATCCTGAAGCGTACAGCCCAGGGATGTGTGTTTCTGGATGGGAACGAGTGCACCGTTTACGAAGCCCGTCCCTCCAACTGCGCGGACTTCCCGCACGTGGTTCGCGGCGAAGGACGGATCGCTACGCGAATGTGGCAGTTCGTCGATCGGGCGTGCTACTGCCCCATCGTATTCAACACGCTGGAAGCATTCAAAGATGAGACTCACTTCCGCCGCTAACCGGCGACCACCCTACTCCCGCACGTAATAGCCAGTTCGCGCCCGTACCTCGGCTTTCGGATGCAGCTTGCGGGCTTCCGGTGACAACGACACGGACAGACGACGGAATTGCCCTGGGTGAGCGTCGGGCGGCACGTGATAAGTGAGCGTGTACCGGTCACGAATGCGAGCCACCATCTCCGGAAACGACGCCGCGGCGCGCTCTACAGTCACGGCCTCGCCCCCTGTCTGTTCTGCGAGCTTAAAAACATCAGCAGGCGTGAAATCCGGGTTGTCTCCGGGTTTTGGTGGTCCCGGCCGGATACCGTGCCCAACGACGATGGCGTTCAACAAAGCGTCGGCCTTCAACAGATACCCGAGGGTTAAATGATCGTTGGCTTTGTGGTTGATGCCAAGATTATCCGTGACGATCAGAATGGAACGCCTGCCGGTTCCGTCGTCGCTCGACATATAGCGGGCAGCGTCAATGATGGCGGAATTGATCGCCGTGCCATACCCGACCTTCTCCTGATCCTCAGGCGCGCTACGGAGTTGCTGCGCAACTTCGGCGTGATTATCGAACCAGTTGAAGTGCAGATTCGTTCGAACGCCGAAGGTCATGATAGCCACCCGGTCGCCAGGCAGGAGATACTTCAGCGCCTCCCGCGCGGTGTCCGACATCTGCTCAACGTGTTCGCGCATGCTGCCGCTGATGTCGAGTAGCAGCAACAGATCCAGGGGGTCCTTGTCTCTGCTGAATGAGACCAAGGTTTGCGGCTTGTCCTGGTCGGTGACGATGAAGTCGTCTTTCGTCAGAGTTTTCAATGTCTCGTTATTCTCGGTGACTTGAACGACAACCCGCACGTCCGCTACACCAGTGCGGAACACCGCCGCCGACTCCGCGGGTGGGTCCTGCGGCGCCGCCGGGCTCTGCGGTGGTGGATTCTGTGCTGGCGCCGTCACGGGCGGCGGGTTCTGCGCCGGCGGCGTTTGCGGCGAAGCAGCCAGTGCGCAAGCAAGTAGTACGATGAGTAGCGTCTGCATGCGAAATATAGTCGCAGGTACCGCCGGCCACATCGACCATGGAAAAACTGCCCTGGTGCGGGCCCTCACGGGCATCGATACGGACCGTTTGCAAGAAGAGAAACGTCGCGGCATTTCAATTGACCTCGGTTTTGCACACCTGGAACTTCCGCCCGGCATACGCCTCAGCCTTGTAGACGTTCCTGGCCACGAGCGGTTTATCAAAAATATGCTGGCCGGTGTCGGTGGCATCGATATGGTTCTCTTCATCATCGCCGCTGACGAGTCCATAAAGCCACAAACTCGCGAGCACTTCGATATTTGCCGTCTGCTTCGCATTCCGTCCGGAGTCATTGCTCTAACTAAAACCGATACAGTGGACGCCGAGATTGCGGAACTGGTCCGTTTGGAAGTTGAGGATTTTGTGCGCGGCTCCTTCCTCGAAGGAGCGCCGATAGTTCCAGTGAGTGCGGTTACCGGACAGGGCCTGACACAGTTAAAGGACGCTCTGCGACAGCGCGCACTAGAGGTGAAGATGAAGGACACCTCCCGATGGCTGCGAATGCCCGTCGACCGTTCTTTTTCCATGCGTGGCTTCGGGACTGTGGTGACAGGCACGCTCATGTCGGGTAGCATTGCAGTGGAGCAGGACATAGAAGTGTACCCGGCGCGCCGCCGCGTGCGGGTACGAGGCGTTCAAGTCCATGGCGCCGCCGTGCAGAAAGCGACCGCGGGGGAGCGGACCGCGTTGAACCTGGCGGGCGTGGAGGTCTCGGAAGTGGCGCGCGGAATGGTATTGAGCGAACCTGGCCGTTTCGAGGCATCGCGCTACATCGACGCGCGCTTTGATCTGCTGGCCGGCGCGCACCCGCTTGCGCACGGCGCGCCCGTACACTTCCACGGGGGGACGGCGGAGGTGGAAGCCCAAGTCCGTCTGCTCGATCCGCCGTCGACGCTCGCGCCGGGCGCTTCGGGATATGTGCGCTTCGTTCTGCGCGAACCGCTGCTGATGCTCCCGGGTGATCGCTTCATCGTGCGCATGTTCTCACCGGTGGTGACCATCGGTGGAGGCGAGGTGCTGGACATCAATGCAGAAATGCGCACGCGCCGGGCCACGGCCGGAGCGCGTCTGTGCAAGCTGGATGGCGCGGAGATGGCGGAGCGGATCGCACTGTTGGTGGCCGAGAGCCGCTATGGAATGAGCGAATCGAAGTTGATCGCACGCACAGGCGTACTGCCTGCCGAACTCAGGCAGATCGCGACAACGGGTGAGTTTTTCGTTGTCTCCGACCCACAGCTCTGGCTCTTCGATCGAATCGCGGCAGAGGCGAAAACGCGGAACCTGCACGATACCGTGAATGCTTTTCACAAGGAGAAGCCGCTATCGCCCGGCATCCCCAAGGAGGACTTACGGGCGCGCGCCCTTTCCGGATCACCTGACTTCCTGCTGGATGCGTTGTTGCGTACGGCCAAGACTCTGGTGGTGGAAGGCGAAATCGTACGTCTTAACTCTCATCGGGTCGCCTTTCGCCAGGATGAAGAGCAAGCGCTGGTGAGAATCGAGAATGCGTTCCAATCGGCCGGCCTGACCGTCCCATCTACGAACGAAGTTCTTGCCGCGTCCGGCGTTGAAACTGCGCGCGCGAAGACATTGCTGCGCATTCTACTCAAAGATCGCAAGCTGGTAAAGATCAGTGAAGACCTGGTATTTCATCCCTCGGCGATCGGAAAGTTGAGGGAATTGCTCAACGCGCGTAAGGGTCAAAGGTTTGGGGTGCCCGAATTCAAGGATTGGACCGGGGTGTCGCGTAAGTACGCGATCCCTCTGCTTGAGTTCCTCGATCGCGAGCATGTCACGCGTCGCGAAGGCGACGCCCGGATCATCCTCCAGTAGCTCTTTCGATTTCGAATAGCTCTTTCGATAGGATTTGACATGAAGGCGAATAAAGGGCGAAGATAGCCGCAGGATGGCTGAACTCTTTCCCGACTTCGCGCCCCACAAGGGCCTCGTGGGGATTGCGAAGCTCGCCGCCCGAAGTCCGGTGCTAGATGTAAAACGCCGCGTCGATTACCGCGAATTGCCGACGCGCAGCTTTATCGGCCGGTGCTCGAGCGCACGCATGCCTTTTACTTACACCATCAACCCGTATCGTGGATGCGAGTTCGGTTGCAAATACTGCTACGCACGCTACACCCATGAGTTCATGGAACTGCGCAACCCGGAGGAATTCGAGATCCGCATCTTCGCCAAGCAATGGAGCGCAGCGGCGTTTCGAGCGGAGCTGGCGAAGATACCCACGGCCGAGGAGATCGCCATCGGCACGGCAACGGACCCTTACCAGCCAGCCGAGCGGCGCTACAAGATAACTCGAAACATGCTGGCTATCTTTGCGGCCGAGCGGAATCGTCGCATCTGGATCACCACTAAATCTGACCTCGTCGCGCGCGATGTGGATTTGTTGACCCGCATCGCGGAGCGGAATATCTTGCATGTCAACATGACGGTCACCACCACAGACGAGCCATTGGCGCGGCTCTTGGAGCCGATGGCGCCACGTCCTGTCTTGCGCCTGAATGCGGTGCGTTTGCTGACCAGCGCGGGCATCCCATGTGGAGTCTTATGCAGTCCTGTAATGCCACTGATCAACGACACCGAGAGGAATATTGATTCGGTAGCCCGCGCGGCCTCTGAAGCGGGAGCGACGCACTTCTATGGCAACGTCTTATTTCTGAAGCCTTGCGCCAAGCAAGTTTTCCTGCCGTTTCTCGAATCCCATTTTCCAGCTCTGGTACGCCGGTATCGCGAACGGTTTGAGAACAACGCTTATTTGCGCGGCGAATATCCCGAGCTGATCGCCCAACGAGTCCATGCCGCGCGGGACCGTTACGGTCTGAACCGACGGCCGGCGGAAGACCCACATGACCTGCTGAGAGAGGATGACCAAATGAGTCTCTTCGCGATGCAGTCTTGAGGCGAACTATCCTGGTTGTACTGCATGCGTTGCCTGACATTTGGGATGTTGGCTGTCATGACCCTTGTGACTGCCGCGGATTGGCCGCGCTTCCGTGGTCCGAACGGAACCGGTGTCGCCGAAACTGAAGGTCTTCCGGTAGAGTTTGGTCCGCGGCAGAACGTCATCTGGAGAACTGCGCTGCCGCCTGGACACTCGTCGCCGATACTCGGCGGGGATCGGGTTTTCATTACTGGTTTCGAAAGCGACGCCTTACTCACGATCGCAGTCGATAGGCGGACCGGCAAAATAGCCTGGCGGCGCGAATGCCCGCGTCCCCGCAAGCAATCCGTCGACAAGCGCAACAGTCCCGCCTCGCCAAGCCCGGTGTCTGATGGCCAGAACGTGTATGTCTTCTTTCAGGATTTCGGTCTGGTCTCGTATGGCTTCGATGGGAATGAGCGATGGCGCTTAGCGCTGGGCCCGTTCAACAACATGTACGGGATGGGTGCCTCGCCGATCCTGGCCGGCGATGCCGTCGTGCTCGCGTGTGACCAGGCGGCGGACTCCTTCATCATTGCCGTGGGTAAGGACGACGGCAAAGTCCGGTGGAAGCATGCCCGGCCCGAGGCGCTTAGCGGTCACTCGACACCGGTGGTGTACGAAGCGAAGGACGGCTTGCAGGTGATCGCGCCGAGTTCTTTCCGGGTGGATGCTGTTTCGGCTCGGACCGGCAACGTGCAATGGTTCGTGCGGGGCCTGGCATCGGAAATGAAGTCCGTGCCCGTTCTGGCCGGCGACACCATCTACATCAACGGCTACAACACACCCGAGAACGACCCTGGCAAGCAAGTCGCAATCTCGTCCTTTGATGACCAACTCGCAAAGGACGACAAGAACAAGGATGGCCAGCTATCGGCCGAAGAGTTGTCCGACAAGTACGCCAAGATGTACTTTTCTTTTATGGACGCCAATCACGACGGCGCGCTGGATCGTGAGGAGTGGCGGCTCTACACGCTGACTATGTCAGCTCAGAACGGATTACTCGCGATCCGCGCGGGCGGACACGGCGATATGTCAGGCACCGCTTATGTGTGGAAATATCATAAGGCCATTCCGCAGCTGCCTTCTACTTTGCTGTTTCGAAAGGTGCTCTACATGCTGAACGACTCGGGCGTGCTAACTACACTCAATCCAGCTACGGGCGAGGTGTTCAAGCAGGCGCGTCTGCGCGGCGTCGCGGACAAGTACTTCGCCTCTCCGACCGCCGCCGATGGCAAGGTGTTCTTGGTAAGTATGGGCGGGACCATGACCGTGCTGGAGGCGGGTCCCGACCAGAAGGTCTTGGCCATCAATGAACTGGAGGACGAGACTGTTTCCACGCCGGCCATCGCCGATGGGCGTATTTATGTCCGAACCAAGAGTGCCCTGTACTGTTTCGGATCAGATCAGGGAGTGAATCGCCCGTAGCTTCTCGAGAAGCGGAGCCAGCAGGTCGAGACGCAGGGCGTTACCGCCATCCGACAGCGCCCGCTCAGGCGCCTCATGCACTTCTACAAACAACCCATCCACTCCGGCTGCTACTGCCGCGCGAGACAGCACGTCGATGAACTCTGGTTGGCCGCTCGACACGGTCCCCGCGGCGCCCGGCAACTGAACGCTGTGGGTGGCATCGAACACCACTGGCCACCCGGACTGCCGCATGATGGCCAAGCCCCGCATATCCACGACGAGGTTGTTGTAACCGAACGTTGTCCCGCGCTCCGTCAGGAGAATCCTGGTATTTCCGGTGGACGCCACCTTGTCTGCCGCGCGCCGTATATCGTGAGGCGCCACAAACTGTCCCTTCTTGATATTCACGATCCTGCCGGTGCGTCCCGCCGCTACCAGCAAATCCGTCTGACGGCAAAGGAATGCCGGGATCTGGAGAATATCGACCGCTTCCGCCACACGCTCGGCTTGCCCCGCTTCATGAACATCCGTCAGAACGGGAACGCCCAGCCGCCGCACACCCGCGAGAATCCGGACGCCTTCTTCGAGCCCGGGACCACGGTAAGAGTCGACGCTGCTGCGGTTTGCTTTATCGAATGACGCCTTGAATACGAATGGTCCGCCGATGCGGCCTATCTCCCGCGCGAGAAAGTGGACGTGTTCCTCGCTTTCAATCACGCACGGTCCAGCGATGAGCGCCAGCGGAGCACCGCGGCCGAAAGCTACTTGATCGCTGACACTAACCCGCACTTTCAGCCGCGCTGCTCTGAGAACACTGGTTCTTCCAGACCCGCGTCCAGCTGGCCCACGCGCCTTTTATGTTGCCGTTTAGCCGCTCCAATGAACGCCTTAAAGAGCGGGTGTGGCTCCAGCGGCTTGGATTTGAACTCTGGATGAAACTGACATCCGAGATACCAAGGGTGGTCTTCAAGCTCGCAAATCTCGACATACGTGCCATCGGGAGTCTCACCCGTCAGACGCAGGCCATGCGCAGTCAAAGTCTCCTCGAATTCCCGATTAAATTCGTAGCGGTGACGATGGCGCTCGCTGATCCGATCCAGGCCGTAGGCGCGCTGCGCAAAGCTGCCTGAGGCGAGATTACAAGGATATGCGCCCAGCCGCATCGTACCGCCCAGCTCATCCACGCCCCGCAATTCACGCAGCTTGTAAATGACCCGATTGGGCGTACCCGGATCGAACTCCGTAGAGTTCGCATTCCCCAGACCGCAGACGTGGCGGGCGAACTCAATCACCATAGTTTGCATGCCAAGACAGATCCCGAAGTATGGCACCTGGTGTTCACGGGCATAACGGATCGCGTGGATCATTCCTTCCACTCCGCGCTTCCCGAAACCGCCGGGAACCAGAATGCCGTCGTACTTGGTCAACTGTTCGGCGCATTCCGGCCAGGTCAAGTGCTCGGCTTCGATCCAGTTGATGTCCACCCGGACGTCATGCGCCAACCCACCATGCAGCAGCGCCTCTTTCAGGCTCTTATAGGAGTCCTCATACTCTACATACTTCCCCACCAGGCCCACGCGCACATCGCTCGCAGGGTTTTTTAAGCGGTCGAGCATCGCAATCCAGTTCGAGAGATTGCGGGACGGCGCCTCCATCTTCAGCAGGCGGAGTACGATGTCGTCCACCCTTTGCTCGGCAAAGACCACGGGACATTCGTAGACGCTCTCCACATCCCCCGCCGTGATCACCGCTTCGACATCGACATCGCAAAATAGCGCGATCTTCTCCTTCACATCGGCTGGTAGCGGCCTCTCCGACCGGCACATCAGCATGTCGGGCTGGATACCGATAGCCCGCAGTTCCTTCACGCTGTGCTGTGTGGGCTTGGTCTTCAGCTCGTGCGCAGCGGCGATCCAGGGTACCAGCGTCACATGGACGAAAAGCGTGTTCTCGCGGCCCAGTTCGTGACGAAGCTGGCGAATGGCCTCAAGAAAGGGAAGCGACTCGATGTCGCCCACCGTCCCGCCGATCTCCACCAGCACCACATCTACATCCGTGGAAACGCGCTTCACCGCGGCCTTGATCTCGTTGGTAACGTGCGGAATCACCTGGACGGTTTTGCCCAGATAGTCGCCCCGCCGCTCGCGCGAGATGATCTGCTCATAAATTCGGCCCGAAGTGACGTTGTTGTTCTGCGTGAGAGGAGCGTGAGTAAATCGTTCATAATGCCCGAGATCCAAATCCGTCTCCGCGCCATCGTCCGTAACGAAGACTTCGCCGTGCTGGAACGGACTCATGGTGCCAGGGTCGACATTGAGATACGGGTCGAACTTCTGAAGCGTGACGCGAAGACCGCGGCTCTCGAGCAAACAACCGATGCTCGCCGCCGCGATACCCTTACCAAGGGACGACACAACGCCACCAGTGACAAAAATGACCTTCGCCATTGCTCCTCTCATGCACCCGCCGGCTTCAAGCTGAATAAGTGGGTCATTTGTTCAAGATCCGCAGGGGTGTCCACGCCGATGCTGTCATACTCGGTCTCAATGACACGAATAGGGAATCCGTTCTCAAGAGCCCGCAACTGCTCCAGGCGCTCGGCTGTTTCTAGCGGGCCCACAGGTAAGTCGGAGTAACTCAAGAGAAAATCGCGCTGATAGACATATAGGCCGATGTGTTTATAGCGCGGCGCCAGGCTTCGTTCCGTCTCGTCTCTTGCATAAGGGATCGGAGATCGCGAGAAATAAATGGCGTTACCAAACCGATTCGTGACCACTTTCACCACGTTGGGATTGGTATATTGTTCGTCCAATTCGATCCGCTTCTTCAACGTACCCATCGGAATGTCAGGATTATCGAGCATGGCGACTACGGCGGCATCCACCGCTGCCGGGTCGATCATCGGCTCATCCCCCTGGATGTTGACTACCAGATCACAGTGTTCCGCGGAGGCCACCTCCGCAACGCGATCCGTGCCAGACGGGTGGTCCGGCCGGGTAGGACGCACCGCGGCCCCGAAGCGGCGCGCCTCGGCGCCGATCCTCTCGTCATCCGTTGCGACAATCACTTTTGTTAGATAACGCGCTTGCGATGCACGCTCATAAACATGTTGAAGCATGCTCTTGCCGGCGATAATGGCGAGGGGTTTTCCAGGAAATCGGGAGGAGGCAAACCGGGCTGGGATAATGCCCAGGATTCGCGTTGGCACACTAGATTATAGCACTGCGATCGCGGCCTGCCGTTGATGGCTGAATGCTCCATTCTCCACCGGCGCTTAGTATTTTCGTACCGGGAACGTCCTTAGTACATGAGGCATCACTCTAATCCGGTATGGCATAACTCCTCTGATTCATAGTTCCCGGCGAGATGCCCCATTAACCTAAGTCATGCCCACTTTAAGACGGCTTCATCGGAGGCTCAGTGTCTTCGCCATTCTCGGCAGCTTGGCGCTGCCGATAGCCTCCTACGCCGACATTTGCGAGCCTGGCACCCCGAATGCCATGCTGCAAAATGCGTCGCCCAAGAATTGGGTCCTGCTCGCAATGGGTGGTCCGACGAATGTCAGCATCACGGGCCCTTCGTTGAGCGCCGGTTCGGTGAATCCAAATATCGGCATTGCGGCATCCGGTCACTTGACCGTCGATGGCGCGTCCGCCGTCCGCGCGGATGTTTACCTGAACGCCCAAGGCATGGTGAATCAGACAGGCCCGAGTTACATTCAATCCGTCGTTCGCGACGAAGGCGCTGATCAGTTCGTCCGGAATGCGAGGTTGGATGCACTCTCCGGTGCTCACTGCGCAGCTGGTCTGGCTGCAACGGTCAACAATGTCAAATCGATTCAGATCGACAACCCGTCCAGCAATCTGACGATAGAAGTCAACGAGCGAATCAACGTCCTCAACCTAACGGATCTAGTGCTCACGAATGGCACTCTGACGCTGACCTCTAAACGGCAATCGGACCCACCGCCGACGATCATCCTGAATATCACCGGTAAGTTCAAGGTGAACGGACCCAGCAAGATTGTCTTAGAGGGCACTCTCGATGAATTGCACGTCCTCTACAACGTGATCGGTACAGGAGATGACGTGAGTATCGCAGGTGGACTCGCCAGTGATAGTTTACCCACCTCGCAAGTCAGTGGCGTCTTGCTGGTTCCCATGCGGAATGTCGTTCTTTCTTCGGCATTGGTAAATGGGACGGTGATCGGGGGAGGCCAGAACATTACGATAAGCTCCGGAGCGCAGATCGTCAGCCATGTTCAGTGAAGATGAGCGCGGGCGTTCTCGAATACGTCGCGCAGCATAGTCTCGGTCAACTTGCCGGTCGACGTATTTTGCTGGCTGGGATGATAGGAGCAAATGAGAATCGGCCCTCCGGGTGCGGTAATGTGTTCGACGTTATGACCAAACGGAAATGCCGCTCGCGAGCGGATTTCGCCGCGATGTTTCAGAATCGAAAGGTACACATTCATCGCGATCTGGCCTAGAACGACGACGACGCGCAGTTCCGACAAAATGTTGAGCTCGTGTTCGAGGTACTGCTTGCACGTGCGGATTTCATCGGGGAGCGGCTTGTTGTCCGGCGGAGCACAGCGCACCGGAGCGGTAATGTACGCGTTGATCAGTTCCAGTCCGTCGGAGCGCGAAACACTCTCAGGCTGCGAGGCGAATCCGGTCTGATACAAGGCCCGATAAAGAAAATCGCCGGAACGATCGCCCGTAAACATACGCCCCGTCCGGTTCCCACCGTGGGCCGCGGGCGCCAAACCGATGATTAGCAACTGGGCCCGTGGATCCCCGAAGGAAGGCACCGGCTTGCCCCAGTACTCCTGATCCCGATAAGCACGGCGCTTCTCATGCGCGACCTGTTCGCAATACAGCCTCAGGCGCGGGCACAACCGGCAGGCCACCACATGCTGCTGGATAACCGTCAGTTCCCGGGCAGCCGTCAAGCTGCCGGCCTCAACACCACGCCTTCAAGATTGATTCCTGGTCCTCTTCCCTTCCCCGGACCGCCGATCTGAAACGCCTGCCGCCCGGCATTCAACTTCATCTTGCCGATGGAAACAGTGCGGAAGACCAGTTCGTTCGGAGTCCGTTTCACAACTCCCGTTAAGGGCGCTGAAGTGCCTGAGTTGAATATAAGCTCGTTCTTCTCGGCATCGGCGTTTGCGCCGTAGCTGATCGTGACCTCATATTCTCCGGCTTTGGGAACATTGATCATCCATGTCGGCTTGTCATCCCAGCGTGACCACTGCGTCACGTAAACATGGCCGAGCAGATTCTCCTTCTTGGCGCGCTGCTCAAAGCGGGTCTCGATCTCGCTGGACTCGGCGCCCAGGCGTAGCACGCCGCTCGAATCGGCCTTCACGACGTAATCTCCGGTCACTTGAGGCGCTCCATCGAGGTCCAGACGAACCACCGACGCCACCTCATCCGGTGCCGACTCGGGGAGGGTCACCACAAGATCGTCCCCTTCCTGGCGCGTGTCCAACAGCGTGTTCGGATTCGAGAGCAAGCGCGCCGCCCGAACCTTGTTAGTGACGCCCGGCACGCGCAACTGGCGATCGGCGGGCCATTGAAAAACGTGCAGGTAAAGACTATCACCCTTCACCGTCACTCGCCCGAAAAACGGGAGGCGCGTGAAGGGGCTCGCAGTGGTGCCGTAGATCGCCTCGTTGTTCACCTTCATCCACTCGCCCATCGCCGCAAGCCTGGTGACGAACTCCGGTTGGATCGTCCCATCCGGCTTGGGGCCGACGTTGAGCAGCAGGTTACCGCCTTTGCTCACCACTTCAATCAGCATGCGAATCAGATCCCGCGAGGTCTTGAAATCGACTTCGTACTTGTTGTATCCCCAACTGTCCATGTTGATCGTGACGCAGGATTCCCAGAGCACAGGCTTCCCGGATGGATCTTTCACACCGGTAGCGGGAACGAACTGCTCCGGCGTACCGTAATCGGCACGATTGCCGGGTTCACGCTTGTATAGGCGGTCGTTGATCAGCGTGTTCGGTTGCAGTTGGCGAATAAAGTCATAAACTTCGTCGGAATGCATCTCCGCGGTGGAGTGTTCCCACTCCCCGTCGAACCAGATGGTGGCCACATCGCCGTATTGCGTAAGCAGCTCACGCAATTGGCTCTTCATGTACTCGATGTACTTGTCAATATTACCGCCGGGCTTCTGATTCGGAATCTCCCAATCGCGCTTTGGAATGTAGTCGGGATGATGCCAATCCATAATGGAGTGATAGAAGCCCAAACGCATGCCCTTTCTGCGCGCCGCATCCGCGAGCATCTTCAGCGGGTCCCCTTGGTACGGCGTTATCTCGAAATCGTAATCGCTGACTTTCGACCGGTAGATGCTGAAACCATCGTGATGCTTGGATGTGATCACGATGTACCTGGCGCCCGCGTTCTTGGCGATATCCACCCAGGTATCGGCGTTGAAGTTGACCGGATTGAATGCACGCGCGTATTTGTCGTATTCAGCCTGCGGAATCTGGAACCGCTGACGGGACCACTCGTGACGTCCGATGACGGAGTACGGACCCCAGTGAATGAACATGCCGAATTTTGCGTCGCGGAACCACTGTGTGCGCTGCTCCGCAGGAAGTGGCGCTTGCGAAGGCTGCGCAGCCGCGACCAGGGCGAATACTGCCGGTAGCAGAAGGAGACGTGACATTGCTTGAAACCGTACTCATTCTACAATGCGATCGCGATGCGTGCTCTTTCAAACCGTAAACCGCAACTGCCGGCTGCCTCTCGTGGGTCACGCGGCTCTGACTACGGCTACTTCACGGAATGACGCGCAACCACGAGAATCATGAACGTACCGGGCTTCGGTACCCGGCGGCCGTTTGCTCCGGTCTGAAATTCCGCAGCAGGAAGATAGATCCTGTGGGTTGTGGGATCCACCCCCATGGTCCTCGCACCATCACCCGTTTTCACGGTTTGCACGACCGCAAATTTTCCGGGCGACGTCTCGCCAGCGACGAACAACTGGGCACCGGCGGTGCTGGCGAACGCCTGGCCGTTGTCCAGTTTGACCGCGTCGACGCTCTCGCCGATGGGCAGATCGGACAGCACTTTTCCGTCTTGGGTGCTCATAACGATCAATTTTTGGGGACCTCGGCATCCGATAAAGAGGCGCCCGTTCACGGCGTCTATCGCCATCCCGACCGGCAGACCGCCAGGCGCCACGGGCCAATTCGCGACGACCTTCCTAGCCTTGAAATCAATCACTGCCACTTCGTGCGTGTCCATGAGGTTGATGTAGACCTTGCCGGCCGCATCGGTGGCCAGGAACTCGGGTTCTCCACGCAGCGCGATCGGTTCATCCATTTTTCCGTGCTTGGGATCGATGTCCGGCTTAAAGGACATCAGGGTTTTTCCGCGTCCCGACACGACCAGCACGCGCCCGCTACTGGGGTCGAAGATGATCCCGTCGGCATCCGGCATTGCGGCGAGTGAGCCAAGAACGGCGTACGTCTTCAGATCGAAGATGACGATGGAGCCTTCAGCGCCCCCGTCGCTTATGAATCCGCGACCTGCCGCAGGAGCTAGCGCCACGCCATGAGCGTTCGTCTGGCCGGGAATATCGGCTATGGTTTTTCCTGACTCGGCGTCGATCACCATCGTGTGGGTCGTTCGCGGAACATATAGCCGATGGGTCTGCGGGTCGACCGTAAGATAGTCCCATCCGCCTTGACCGCCAATCGGAAGTGTTTTCACGACCTCCCAATTAGCCTGGGCTAGAACCGGCGGTAGGCCCACGAAAAGGAGCGTCGAGGCCATCACAATGCGGTTTATCGTTATCATCTCGATTCTCAGAGCCGGATTCCCTGGGGAGCGCAGAACAGATCCGGCTTGGATTGAGAGCTAACAATAACACACGTCGAGAGGCTCTGATTGCGTACGACGCGCAATGATACTGATCGCCATGGTGCGATGGCAGAATGCCTGCTGACGCTCCGTGTGTCCCAGAGTCAACACTCGAGTGAGAAGCCGTAAAGAATAAGCGCCAAGCCTGGAACGAGCACGCGTGCTGAGTCCGCCAGAGGACGTTGCGTGAGTACTAAAACTTGTGCCGCTAAGATGCTTCGTCGATTTTAACCAAACTGCCTTACACTGCCTTCTAGGAGCCAGCATGTTGTTAGGTCAGTATCTCCAGCTCGCGGAGAAGTTCAGATTGAAAACCTGGTACGCGGCGTTGCTGCCCGCGCTTAAACACAGGCTCAACGTTACATTGGCGCGTCGCACCATGGACGTCGATCCCTCTCCGGCATTACAGGCTTCAGCCGTTGTGACTAACCCCCGCGCACCGCTCTGCCGGCTCATTTTTGTTCGCCCTTCTTCCGCACAGAATCGATAATATCGAGAATCGTTTTCGAGGGATCCTTTGCGCCGGGCGCAGCGGGAGCTTTTGGCTCGGCCTGAGACTTCTTTCCGCCCATCAGCCCACCAAGTATGCCCTGGATTGTACTGGCCGCTCCAGTCGGGTTGTCGTGCGTCGGCAGCAATCCTTCGAGTTTCATCTTCGCGATACGCTGCGGGTCCGGTGCAAATCGCGGCTTATCGAAAGTACCCGATACGATCGCTGGAATCACCAATTCACCTTTATTGTTCGAAAGCGCGGTGGACATTAATCCCGCAATAGAGTTCCCGCCCGTGAGCTGGCCGAAGCCCTTAGGGAGGACGGTGGTCACCCGCAGGCTGAGCTGCCGGTCCGCGAGACCGATTGCTCCGGCTGCTGCCATCGACCCGCCGTCGAACAGTAGCTGTAAATCGTCCGTATTCGCGACGCCGTTCTGAATCTTCATGGTTCCGGCCAGCTTGAGGATATTGGTGAACGCCTCCGTTCGCGGCGTGTAGCCGAGGAATTTCGCAATCCCCGCCATCTCATTCAGCAGGTGAACCCCGGCCAGCCGGCCATCGGTCAGCAGGATCTGCGCGTTGCCGTTCAACGCCCGAGCGATCTCCTGGCCCGCTTGGGGGCTGGCCTCCAGATTGACATCACCGGAAAGCGTCCCCGACAATTGTTTGACCGAGGTAGTGGCTGCCAGCAGCTTACTTGCATCCACGCGCTGAAGTTTAACGCGCACGTCGTAGGCGGTCTGCGGCTTCCGCGTGTCGAGTGTGATGCTGCCCGCCTGAGTTCCACCGTAGAGCTTCGCCGTGAGCGGGTCCAAGCGGATGATGCCGTTTTCCAGCCGGCAAGACGCGTGGACATCGTTGAGCTCGAGCTGATTGTACGTCAGTGTTCCCACCGAGATCGTGCCGGCTCCATTGAGACCTCTTGCGCCGGACCCGCTCGGCTTCTTGCCATCAGAGGGCACGACGAGCTGCTGCAACTCCGCGGCGTCCAGCCGGTCAACGTCAGCATTGAATTGTAAATTGGGGTGAGCGAAGTCCCGGAGTGAGGCGCCCCCGCGAAAGTGGCTGGACCCAATCGCGCCGATCAGACCTTCGAGTACCGCTTCATCCTTCGCGAGTCTGAGAGACGCCGTTTGTATTTCGACCGGCTTGGTGAGTGCATCCAGCTTAAGCCTGGCATCCCGTAGCCCGCCCTTGGCAGTGTAGGCAACCGCAGTGGCAGGACCGGTGAGGTGAGCTGCCAGTGAGACGGCGCCGGTCCCGTCGACACCGCTGGATACACCCAACGCGGCGGCCAGGTGCAAGACATCCGCAAGAGCCGCGTCATCAGTCCGGAAATCCGCTTCGATTCGCGACGGAGTCTCTTTCGTCTGCAATTTGATCGTTCCACTTGCGGCCAATCCGCCGAGCTTAAGCTTTACGTTCGAAACAGTGAGAAGCCCCGCCGCCACATCATCCCGAAGCTCGAAGTCGATCCGCGCGGGGTCCTTAAAACGCGGCTCAGCGATTTCGATATCGCCCTTCCCCGCCAGGGTGCCGGCCCGCCCTTGAAACTGAAGCTTACCGTCAACAACGGCTTTGGCCGTCTGCGCGGAGGTGGCCCCAAAGAACGCTTGCAAGGCAGCCATCGACACCGCTTGCAGCGACACGTCGCCATCGAGACCTGACATGTCCAAGCTCTTGCCGGGACCGGGCGTCTCCCCCTCGACGTGAGCCTTCACGAGTTCGGCACCCTTCGCCGGGAAGGTGAACCTGCGCATCGAGTTGAAACCGTTTGCCGGGGGAGAAGTGATGGAGCGCGATGTCGATGTGGTCGTACACGGCGCGTGGGCGTTTCTGCTGGAGGTCCGTCATCGCCACGCGTCCGTCTTCCACCGTGAGCTCGGCAATGCCGGCGCTGGAGTTGCCGCCGCCGCTGGACGGTTCGCCCAGTGTCGCGGCATTCCACTCGCCGCTCGCATTCCGGATCAGTTCGACGACGGGCTGTAGGATCCGCATCGATTGAACATCCACCTGTTTCCTGAGGAGAGCCGTGACACCGACTCGCACGTACATCTCCTTGGCGGTAAGGAACGGTGAAGATGACGGGAACTTCGGCGACTCGCCGATAGCGACATCGTCCAGCCGTATGGAAAGCGGGACCAGCTTTAACCCGATCCTCCCGAGAGTAACGGTTCGCTTGAGCCGTTTCTCGAGTTGCGCGCGGATCGGTTCGCGAAACTGGTTCACGTCAACCAGCAGCAAGAGAGCGGCGCCGATCGCAAGCAATGCGGTCACCGCACCCCCGGCGATTAGTAACGGTTTTCGCATGGGAATGGCCTCTTCATCGTAAAACAAGCGGAGACCCCGGAGGTTAAAGCAAGCCAGCTATTTATGCGAAAGTCCCTTAATATCCGGCCAGAATTCTTGGAACGCGTTTCCGGCCATGCGGCCAATAAAACCGAGCCCGGTGCGGAACACCGCATGGCCTACCGTAGCTTCACTGTCCGGGCGCCACGTATTCGAAAGGAAATTGTTACCGGCAATTGCCATATATCGCGCGTACGCAGGCATAGGCTGACCTTGCCGGTTATCCGCGAGGAAACTCATTTTCACAACGTTCACCACGCGCTGCTTGAATGGTTGACCGGCCGCCCGCCGATATCTCGGATCCTCGCCCCACAGTGCGCCCAGACCAGCCTCCATCGCGTTGCCCGTTGAAACACCCGTGAGACGCATCCCATACCGGCTACCAAACCCGCTCCAGTGCGTGCTGTATTCGACGGGGGTGTCGAGAAGAGTACCCCATCCCGCGCTGATCGCCCCGCCGATTAAACTCGGTGGACCTACCGTATTGAAGGTGAACCATTTCAGGCGATCCTCGCGCGATGGGGGCCGGTATGTCGGAGTAGCATTGTTGCTCAGCGAAGCCGACTGAGCTGACGCCGTCCACTGGAGGACCACAACAGCGAGGAGGATTGAACCGCGACGATGCATCAACAACTACTCCTAAGAGGTCGCCATGCGGGGTCTCGTGTCAGGAAAATCGAGAGTTGATTCTCTTTTGGGAGGTCGGCTCTCAACGGGCCGCGGAAGTCCTGGCTAGTTGGCCATAGGAGCGTACCGCATACTTTCGCACAGAGCCTATTGCCGCTTAATGTTTCGAACGGCGACCCTTGCGGCGCGCCACCCGGCCCGGCGCGCCGGGACAGGGATTCCACCTGACCCATTGAGTTGGATTCGTGGCGACGCCATTCGCGTAGATGCTCCAATGCAGATGAGGAGCGGTTGAACGGCCCGTAGATCCAACGTATCCCACCACATCGCCCTTCTTCACCGTTGCGCCTTCGGAGACAGCGAATTTTGAAAGATGAAGATAAATCGAGGCTAGGCCCTGCCCATGATCGACGGCCACCATGTTGCCGTGAACATTATATTCCCGCACCAGACGTACCACGCCGTCCGCGATCACGTGCACAGGTGCGCCGTCGGGCGAGCGCTGATCGATTCCGCCATGAAAATTTCCGCTCGGCTTTCCGTTATAGAAGCGGCGTGCGCCGAATGGGGATGTCATACAGGTGGTAACGGGAAGCGCCAGGGGTTCATGCCAGTATCTGGTATCTGAGACGGTGTGGCGAAAGGCTGCGACGTTCTCCGTCTCCCCGGGCGCAGGCCGCAGCGCCTCGATGTTGGGCTCAAGTTTCACGTTCTGTTTTAAGAAGCGAGCGTCCTTGACGAGAACGCTCGAGCGCCGTATGACGGCTCCACCAGCGTCCAGAATCTCGAGGCGGTATTTGCCTGGCTTCTGATCCGCTGGAACCGGCATGAGTCCGAATCGCTCGCCTCCGGGCTGCGGGAACAGACGTATAGTACGATCCAGCAGTCGCGCCGCTTCGGCGGGTGCTTTGGCACTCACTCGAATGACATTACCTTGTTTCACGGTCTCAGCCCAGGTGCACACGCAGAGAAAGAAGAAGAGCCAGCGCACGCTTCTAGAATAGATTCTGTTACGATCTAAACGTAGTCGCTACATCCGGCTGGAGTGGCGGAACTGGCAGACGCACGGGACTCAAAATCCCGCGACCTTCACTGGTCATGTGGGTTCGACCCCCACCTCCAGCACCACTTTTAATTGATAGAAGACGTGCGCGGCAAGAGTTTCAGGTGCCGTATACCTGCCCTGAATCCGGCCCATGACATCGACCGTGCGCTGCTGATACTCCGTAGTCCTTTGACGTAATGCTTGCGAATGATCTCGGGTGAATCGCCCAAAATGTTGGCGTAATCCTCGATCGAACCGCCTTTGATCAGAGTCTCCGTGGCGAGCGCGTGACGAAAACTGTGAGCATGGGCATTGCGTACGCCGCTTTGCTGAAAGACCGCTTTCAGTGTACGATCCACGGTCTTGATGTCGCCGTCGCGAGCGCCAGCGCCAGTCCAAAACACGTATTCACAGTCAGCGCTGGCACCCTGCGAGAGGGGCACACGATCGAGCGCCTCCTTCACCTCGGGGTAGAGTGGCAGCCATAGATTGGCCCCGTTCTTAAGCGCGTGCTAGAAAGTGTAATCATCCTTGATCCGGTCTTTTCGTAAGGACCACATCGGACGTGATTGAATAACGTGACTGCTTCAGGTAAGCATCCGATGAACACCGTATGGGCGAGGCATGAGGCGGCGGTCCAAAATGGTGGTACGCCTGACGCAAAGGTCGACAAATTATTCCGGGCCGCGATACGGCACAACCGTTTGATCAAGCTGATCTAACAAGAAAACCTCGATCGTCGAGCTTCACTATGATGGGGTGCACAACGGATTGTGACGCTACTGAGTTAAACGTCGTGTGAGCGCTGCAACCCGGAGGCGGATGAGTGAGGGTCAGAAGCGCCGCTTCGCGGAGAAGCGGGCTGCGGAAGCGGCTCTGGAAAAGACAGCGCCCGCCCGCAAGAAGCGGCGGCTGAGTGCGGCGGGGAGGAAGCGGCTTCAGACGCGCTGAAGGCACGGTGGGCGTCGGGGAATCCGCCGGACATGGCGGGGAGAAGGGACCGGCTGCGCACCGATTTCCGTTCGGATCAGGGTGAGTCAGCGTGAGTATTTGCAGATTATTGTCTAAAAACAGAATTGTTTATAGCAAAAGAATTATGTTTACTGTGCGGGAAAGGGTGTATACTCGGCTCGGCATCTTCTTTCCCCCGGGAAAATGAAGGTTTATCGCAACGGCTTACTTATGGGCAACCATGACGGTTTCTCAAAGCGTCAACCAACTTCGCCCTGAAAGTTTTACAGGCGACTAAGATTAGGAGAAATCACCATGGCTGTCGTAGCACGAGCAGTCGAAGACTTATCGGCTCAGTTGAGCATCCCTCAGGCGATGGGCGCCTTAACAAGCTCGATTCAGGATAAAGAATTTCCAGCTACTGTCCAAGATGGGCCGCAGCCTTATGCAACGAGAACGGTTACGCGTCAGGCAGAAATTACTTTAGCGTACCCAAGACATACCGCTACTCAATCAAAACACGCCGAAGAAATATATGCCTCACCTTCTGGTTGGGCGATCTCGGTGGCAACAAGAAACGAGGACTATAGTAATCCGCCCGGAAACGTTGACAAAGGATTAACAGTTGTTCCCGGTGGCTTCCAGCTGCTTACCCATCAGCAATTCTCGACCGAATTCAACTCGGCCAAAGACTTGTTCGCCGGCGTGAACATCGCCAGTAAAATAAAGATAGAGCTGACCGCGAAACTTACGGCTTTTGTGAAGAATTATCAAGACTATGCAACATCTATTAGTGCTTCACACGGGACCGTTATCCACAAGGCGACGTTGACGTCAACAGGCTTTATGAGCGGCGTTCCTGCCAGGTATCATGGTTGGGTCGATGTAGCAGAAGTCGCTGTTCCCCTTGAGATACAGAATCAGGGTGCGTTAAAAACAACCTTGGCGGCGTGGGTTAAGAAGACTGTAGATTTGCTCCATGCGATCCCGCGTCCAGTGGATACCCATACAATAGATGTCGTCGACAAGCCATTGCAGCAGGTCTAGAAGGTGATTCGATGCTCCGCACTGCTACCGAGCGCCTCTTCGGTCTGCATCGACTGGGCTGTAACGTAGTGTGTATAACTTGTTTCGGACTTGAGAGAAGATAGTGCAACACTTCGCTTTTTCTGGGAGGGCTCAGTCGCCCTCCCAGAAAAGGCCGGCCAAGCCAGCCGGTGTACGGGCATCCATCTTCACTTGGAGCCGAACTAGGTGGGAGCCAGCCTATTGCGTCAACCGGAAGAGGGGCTCATGAAACAATCACAGCTGAACAATCCTCCAGGATCTGGGCTGATTTCGGATCCCGGAACTTCTGAACACCGATCCTGCAGCCTTCGAGAGGCTGCTCACGAACCAGGTCCGGGAACACGGCGGCACAACACGAGCGCACCATCGCGAGGCAGGACAAAAACGGTGCCGCAGGATGGCATCTACAATATCCAAATCGCGGTCAGTGATGTGGCCGCGCGGGCAGTTTCCGGCCGCACGAATTTTTGAAGCTTGCCATACACTGAACGGATAAATACTGGTCATATTAATTGATGGTCTTCTCTGGTACGACTTGAGGCCGAGAGCAGCGCTCACGAACGCGCGTGCCGTAGACGTGCCAAGAAGGTACCGAAACAGCCAATCGAGCGTTTTTCGCTGCCTTCTAAATGAGTATCTTTGCGTAATCAGCAGGTTATTTTTCGACCCCCACCTCCAGCACCAAGAAACGATCGCCTGAAACCTCGCTTACTCCCTGACTCATAGCGCGCGGATCTTGAGATTTTTGAACCACACGGCAGCGCCATGATGCTGCAGCGATATCGGACCGGTCGGACCCGCGTTGTTCAGGATGTCACGGAGGGTGGGTGCGGACGCCCATCGTTTGGACGTGCCCTGCCGAGCTTCATCCGAATGCAGCGAGCCGTCGCATACCAGCACGCCATTGATCCAGTGCTCGAAATGGTCACCTTTCACCACGAGCCTCGATTCATTCCACTCACCCGCGGGCTTGGCAGCCTTTGCTTTTGGCGGAAGCATCGAGTACAGGGCCCCGGTGTCGTGGAGGTGGTCTCGCTTGCCTAGATCCGGGTATCCCGCATCGTCGATCAACTGGAACTCGTAGGAAACGGTGTACTCTTGGCCCGTAGCTTCGGGATCCATCTTCGCGCGATCGGATCGCGGCGCTGTCGCCTCCTTCTCCAGTGCGGCCTCGAACCCGGCGCTCCGGTCGACTTTGCTGTTATCCAGGAAGATTATGCGTTGAATACGATACTTCACACCTGTATTGCCGCGCGCCGAAATGCGCCAATCGAACTTCAACTCAAAGTTCCCGAAAGATTCCAGGGTGATGAGGTCCTCAGTGATCCGGGGCTTGGCGGTGGTCTTCAGCATCCCGTCCTCGATCACCCAACACTCACCTGGTGGTTTCTCACTCGAGGGGTCACGCCAGCCATTGAAGCTGTGGCCATCAAACAGCAGACGGAATCCCGCCTGCTTTTCTGCTGGGGTGAGTGTGTTGTCGGCAGCCAGCACTGTCACGCAGGCAGCTACAAGCAGAGTAGGGGCCTTCATCGTAATGATCATATCCGGACAACCGTATTTGCGCTACTTGGGTCGCTCAGCCATGCGCGCAAGCGGATTTGTGCCGGCTCTGTCCAGGCGGGACGAAAGGCATCGCCACCGATACCCGAAGCGGGCAGATCCGGAAGCACCTCTCCCCGCGGCCCTGGAATCGCAAGTGTCTTAGCGCGGCTCGTGCGCGACTTCCGTTCCAGCCCGATGTAGAGAAACTTTCCGTCCGGGGCCCATGTGGCAGGACAGCTTCCTGCGCAAATCCGGCGCGGAGCACCTCCTCCCGTCCGCACCGCCATAGTCGCCGAAATGGTTCCAACCAGCAGCGGGAAAATCGCGACGATCCAGCGCCGGTCCGGAGAGATACTCTGGGTATTACCGATCGGATAGAAACCACCTTCGAGCGGCCGGAACCATCCCTGTTGATCTGTGTAAGATAATGAGTTCTCCCTCTGTCAACCGGAATAAGATTTGACCCTCAGGACCGAAGTGTGGCGAAGTCTCGCCGGAAGAGGCGATCAATTTGGGAGGCGAACTCCGATCCAGAGTGGCCAACCAGAGTTGCGAGGCTGGTCCGGACGGCTGCGTCGAGAAAATCAGTTCTTGCGCGTCGCTCGAGACGTCGTACTCCATGATGGAAAACCCAGGCACCATGTGCTCACTTTTTCCAGATTCGAGATCGGTTCGACAGAGCTCAATCGCACCTCCGGGCGATTCACGTCTGAGATAGAAGAGCGACTTGCCATCTGCTCGAAAATGTGGGCATGGTTCCGAACAGACCGGAACTCCTCACAGTCGGCACGTTTCCTTCGGAAGAGAGCGCGTGCTCGCCTCGAGAGATCGTGAATCCAGACCGCACTCTGGCGCATGCCAATCGAAGTGATGAGCGAGCGGCCATCGGGCGCACGGCCAAGCCGTCCTCTTGGGTGGGACCGGATGTGATCTGCTCGGCTCTCCGCGGGAAAACGCTGGCGCCACAGATGGTGATTTCCCTCGACTCGACGCCGAAATACATCCACTTACCATCGGCGACCACGCCGCCGAAGTGCATTGCCCGTCGTGGGCCGACCTCCCGGCCACCGAGCTGCCGCTAGGGGAATCAAGCGGCAGGGTTGCCAGACCGGATCCATTTCCGCCACCAGAGCCCACTTGCGATCTGGTCGAGGCATAAAGATAAGTGAGCCATGATGCGTTCATTCTGCGGAAAATATAATCGTGCGATATTCCGAGCGGCTTCGGTGGCCGTGACAATTCCCATATGAGCGCCGGTTCGAATTTCGGAGAACAGGAGCCGGCGTTCGTCCAACCAGGTGAGACCCGCGGCATTGGACAAAAGCAGGCCTCGGTTCGCCACCCAGCGGAGATACGTGATATGTATTCCAGCCCCGCGCTACGCTGGTATAAGCGATCCGTGAGCTGTCAGGGTGAAAAGGCCAGACGTATTTCGCTGGCGGAGTCGTGGGTGAGCTGAACGGGCTCCCGTTGGGAAGCAGCTTCACGTAAATCTGATCGGGAGTGAGGAACCATCGTCACTTCTGTAGAACGCGACCATCCGGCCGTCGGGCGACAGGAGGCTGGTCGCTAGACTGCCGATCTGTAAAGTTTGTGATCTGGGTGTAGGTGACTTCGTTTTTGGGAGGATGGATGCGGCGCACCCAGAGCACTCCGCCTGCGTGCCATGGCCAGCAATAGAAACGTGCCGGCGAGTATAAGAAGCTTCCGAGCGGGCTGACGGGGGATACGGCGCGGTAGACCGAGGTCGACGGAGCGACGGCGGGCTGGAGTGGGAATTGCACGACCGGCGTAGTTTACGTGAGCCGTGAAGGTGTACCCTCGTCGCGCGACGGTTCGGATCAAGCGCTGCGAATCGTCCTCTAAGGCTCGCCGGATTTCGACCAAGCACTGCGCCAGGGAATTGTCCGTGATCGCCGCATCGGGCCAAACAGCGCCGATCAGCGCAGTCTTGGTCACCAACCGCCCGCGGTGTTCCACCAGGTACGTGAGGACCTCAAAAGCCTTGGGGCGTAATGGAACCTCCTCGCCGCGGCGCCGTAGAAAGCCCCCCTCCAGGTCTAAGGTGAAATCGCCAAGGCAGTATTGACCGTGCCGCTTTTCTCCCGAGTATGGACTCAGGGCTGCTCATTGGATTTCACCAATGTTTCACCAATTTATCATCGTTGCCTCACGACTTCCAGCTTCGCTCAATGGTATTTTTCTACTCGCAACAGACTGAAAACCTCAGGCGCAAGCCTGAGAAGAGAAAGGAGCAGAACATGAAACGAATTACCAAAATCACAGCGTTTGCTTTAGGTCTGGTCGGTTTGGTCGTTGTGGCAGCTTTCGGATTGCCAGCAGCAGAGAAGACCGACAATCACAATTCCTTCAACTTCGATGTAGCGTGCGACTGCCGGACCGCCAATTGGGGGGCTGGTAACCGGGGCGAGGTGTTCATCGTGAACGGCAAGATCTTTCCTGCTAGGACCCTTCCCTCCGGAAAGGCCAGCAACGATCCCACACTACCCGTCAATGGGGTCGGCTCGATCGGCGACTGGATCTGCCGTGGCCAGGTGGCTGGCACATTTCCAGCCGGCGACCCTCCATCTCTATGCGCTGACGCCGTTCGCCTTCTACACCCAATACTACATACTGAAAAACGGAACGTTCTTCACCGAAGGCTATCCGGCTGCTCAGGGCGGAGGTCAGTCGGCGGTGATTGGTGGCTTCGGTGGCTTCAGCGGCGCGAGCGGTGACTTGGTCGCAGAGGATATGGTACAATATCAGCGGATGCCCGAACATCCGTTTCAAGGTCAATTTCCAGTTGGCTCTCAGCGTTGAACAGGCGCGATCAGGCGGCGCGATTAGGTCTAAGGGACGTATGAATCCTCAGCGTTCATTTCTTATTGCTGCTGTTGGGGTCCTGCTCGCGGCGAAATCTGGCCAAGATGGCGCTACATCCCGCCTGCTGAGGTGGCCATCGAGCGGCACCTCCAGGATGACGAAGAGTTCCAGATAGGAATCGCCGATCTGATCGAGTTCGGTAGAAAACTCTTGTGGCCAACTGGACGGTCAGGACGGGGCGGACGCGCGGACGAAGGGGACCGGAGATCCGCTGTCAGATCTTACCGCTCCTCTCGTCTTCCCGCGGAACTTCAATCGTGTTCTGCCCGGAGGCAAACTCCTGCGCCGGATGCCACAACGTCCCTTGGTGGGTGGAGGGGGAGACTTCGTGGCCAATGTTTGTTTGGGACAGCGATTCGACGCCGTCAGCTTCAGCGCCAAGACCGGTCCCTACGCGCAGCGCTGCCGATGAAACGGGTCGCCCGGTTACTCTGCAAGACGTAGCCAACTCCAGAAACACACTGGGCATGTTCGGTTCGGTTTCTCGAAATCGCGCCGAGGCGAGCTTACCGCGGATCTGCAGAGATCCGCGATAGCGTGCCGCCGGGTGGTTCCAGGGCGCTGATCTCGAAGGGTATCTCGTTCGGGACCTGGTGCGCGCCGAACGGATCGTGGGATGTGTCGCAAGTGGACGGTATGCCCGCGTCAGCCTGGTTAGCAGTGGGCCGCCGATCCGCCCAGCTTGATTGTGCGGCCATTCCATCAAGCTGGCCGCGTGTTTCGCTTCGCGAATTTACCAACAACGCCTTCAATCATCATCACGGGATGCAATCGACGGAGCGATTCGGCGTGGGAACCGATCCGGATGGCGATGGTGTGATGAACGAATTGACGCGCGCCGATATCACAGCCACCGTGATCTTTCAGGCCACACTGCCGTGCCGGGTCGCTCTATGCCCGCGACCTGGACGCGCAGAAAGCCGTCCGGTTGGGGAGAAGATCGCTTTCGGCGTTCGGCTGTGCCGGCTGTCACATCCCGAGCCTGCCGCTCGACAGGAACGGCTGGATCTACAGCGAGCCCAACCCCTATAACCCAACAGGCAATCTGGCTCTTGGCCAAGCGCCCTCCCTGAGCGTCGATCTCACCAGCGATGAGTTGCCGCAACCGCGCCTGAGGCCCGACAAGAATGGGATCGTGTGGGTCCCCGCATTCACGGACTTCAAGCTGCACGATATCTGCAGTGGTCCGGACGACCCCAACGGCGAGCCGCTCGACATGCAGGCAAGCCTGGTTCTGCAGCCTTTTTCGCCGGAAACAGGAAATTCTTGACGCGGAATTGTGGGGCACGGCCAACGAGCCGCCGTTCTTCCACCACGGCCAGTTCACGACCCTTCGCGAATCCGTGCTGGCTCACGCTGGCGAAGCATTGACCTCCCGACCAGCGTTTGAAGCGGCCAGCGTATCCGAGCAGGATTCATTGATCGAGTTTTTGAAGACGCTGTAGGTGCTCCCTCAGGATACTCGCGCGCTCACGGTCTTTAGGAGCGACGCCGGAAGGAAACCTCCATCCAACCAACGATAGTTAAGGCAGCGTGACTCCAAGGATCGGGTTGGGGGAAGCGCCTGCATCCTCCAGTCCGCCCCGTTGTCACAGCCGAGGGACGGGTCCCACCAGATCTGTCACCCTAGTTGGCCGGACTGCCGGCAAATCAACTTTTCGATTGCTTTCAGACATCAACGAAGATATAAATACCTTATCCTAGATCCAGTCTGAGGAACTTTCCGAAGGGGCGAGTATTTATATGAGAAACCTTAATCTCAAGGCGGGCTTGTGGTCTGTGACGATCTTGTGCTTATTGAGCGTGGCGCAAGTGTGTCAGGCCCAGATCCTCTATGGTTCGATCGTCGGTAACGTAAAGGACAGCAGCGATGCTGCAGTAGCGGGCGCCGCCGTCACACTGACCAATGTGGAGACCCAGCAGTCGCGCACCAGCACGACAAGCGATAGCGGAAGCTACGATTTCGCCACTCTTCCGCCCGGAACCTACGAGATGAAAATTGCCAAGGAGGGCTTCAGCAACTCCACGCGGACAGGGATCCTGGTCACGGCCAACAACACCTTGCGCTTGGATCTCACCCTGAACATTGGCGCCGTGGCGGAATCAGTAACCGTGTCAGGTGCCACCGCGTTACTGCAGACCGACCGCTCCGAAGTACGTTCCGAACTGGGCTCCACCGAACTCGCTAATCTGCCGATGTCGGTCGGCCGCAATTATCAAAGCCTTTTCGTGACCGTCCCGGGTTTCGGTGCCATTCAGTCGAGCTACAACTCCACTCCCTCCAATCCGTCCAAGGCACTGGTGTTCAACGTGAACGGCGCAAGTTTCAGTATCAACAATACGAAAATCGATGGCGCTCAATCCATCAATGTGTGGCTGCCGCACGAGTCGGCGTACGTCCCTACTCTGGAAGCTATCGATACCGTAAACGTCGTTACGAACAGCTATGACGCCGAGACGGGAATGGCTGGCGGGGCGGCCGTCACCGTATCCACCAAAAGCGGCTCTAATGACATCCATGGATCGGCATTCGAATACCACAACGACCAGCATCAAAACGCTGCTCCCTTCTTCCTGCCCAAGGGACAGGTGAAGCCGAAGTACATCATTAACGAGTTCGGAGGGGCCTTCGGCGGGGCGATCATCAAGAACAAGCTATTCTATTTCACCAGCTATGAAGGGACCAACGACCGCGAAGCTGCGTCTTTCTTCGCCACCGTGCCGACGGCAGCTATCAAAAGCGGAAACATGCAAGGGCAGAACAATCCAATTTACGATCCGCTGACCGGAGATGCCAGTGGCGCCAACCGCACTGCCTTCCCCAACCAGATCGTTCCCGCGTCGCGCATGGATCCAATTGCGGTCAAGTTGGCGGCCATGACACCATTGCCCAACCTGCCGGGCCTGCTATCCAGCAACTACTACGTCACTGGCAGTTATATATTCGACCGCAAACGGCTGGATGCGAAGGTGAACTGGAACCCGGCTCCGAAACTGACTACGTTCGTTCGCTTCGGCTTTCTGAATTACAACATGCAGAACAACCCGATTTTTGGGGATCTGGGCGGGTCGAATGTTTCCAGCGCCGGAGGAAACCCCGGCCACGGTTATGGCAATACGTATACCGTCACCTTCGCCGGAACGTATTTGATTAGCCCCAGGTTTATCGCGGATGCCTACGTAGGTTGGGCAAGTCTCGGCACCAATATAGACACACCGGGACTGGACCAAAAGCGTGGTTTGGACCTGGGTATTCCGGGCACCAATGGTCCCGCAAAGTATCAGGGCGGGCTCCCTCGATTTGCGGTGTCCAGCTATGATGACATCGGCACTCCGGGGGCGTATCTTCCGTACTACCGGCACGACCCTGCAACGAATTACGTCGTCAACTTCAACTGGACGAGGGGCACGCACGATGTGCGCTTCGGAGCCGATATCTCGCGTCTGGCCATGAATCACATTCAGGCCGAAGGCGGCTACGGCGCGGGGATGGGCGGATTCCTCTTCGGGGGTGGACCAACGTCGACCGTCGGCGGACCCTCCCCCAACCAGTTCAATAGCTATGCGGCGTTTCTGCTGGGCTTTGCGAGTCAGGACGGGATCAACACGATTAATGCACCTGGAGCGGGCGGCGAGATCACGACTCGCGCTTGGCAGCACGGCCTGTACATTCGCGACCGGTGGAACATCACGCCAGCCCTGACGCTGTCCTACGGCGTCCGTTGGGAATACTTCCCAATGGTCACGCGAGCCGATCAGGGCATCGGGCTCTACAACGTGGATACAAACAATGTAGAGATCTGCGGCACCGGGTCTGGTTCCGAAGGGCTGCAACGTCCGTTTGAGCAAGAAGGAGTTCTCTCCACGGATCGGCTTGGCTTACCGGGCTTCCGGCGGTCTCGTTATCCGCGCGGGCTACGGCATCACCAATGATCCCTACTCGCTTGGCCGGCCCTTCAAGTACAATTACCCGACGTTGCAGATCGCTACTTACGATCCTCCCAACTCGTACCAGTGGGCCACGACTTTACAAGCGGGTATACCCGCCACGCCCGTCCCCAACGTGGGTACCGGGATCGTACCGCTACCCAGCGCTTTTCAGACCACAACGATTGACCTGAACTCATTCAAGAGAGGGTACATCCAATCCTGGAATTTCACGGTTCAGAAGGAGCTCCGGTACGGTTTCGTTGCCCAGGCTGGCTACGTGGCCACGCGCGCCACCGACCAACTCGGGCCTTTAGATATCAATGCGGGCCAGATCCCCGGTGCGGGTAGCGCCGGTCAGCCACTGAAACAGCTCTATGGCCGGACGGCGGTCACCACCAATTATCAACCTCTGGGCACGAACCAGTACAACGCGCTGCAGTCCAAGTTGGAGCGCCGCTTTGCACAGGGAGTTCAGCTTGCGGCCACTTACACCTGGGCCAAGGCGATCGGTATCACCGCCAACGATGATGCCAGTCCCCGAGTGAACGCTTTGCCCTATTTCTACTTGAACCGTACAGTACTCAATTTCGACCGTACACAGAACCTGGCGATCTCGGGCGTATTTGAGTTGCCTTTTGGCAAGGGCAAACCGTGGGTGTCGGAGAATCGCGCAGCCTCGGCGGTACTGGGCGGCTGGCGCGTGAACACCCTGCTCACCTTCATGAGCGGGTTGCCGTTCTCGGTGACCGCTTCAGGATCCTCGCTCAATATGCCGGGACAGAACACTCAACGGGCTGACCAGGTAAAGGCCACGGCACAGATCCTGGGTGGGATTGGAAGCGGTTCGTCCTACTTCGATCCGCTGGCATTCCAGCCGGTCACGACCGCGCGCTTCGGGAATGCCGGATTTAACTCCATGCGCGGACCGGGGGTCGGGAATTTGGATCTTGGCATTTTCCGTGAGTTCGCGGTGAAGGAACGGATAAGAATCCAGTTCCGAGCAGAGGCCTTCAATGCGACGAATACGCCTCACTTCGCGCTGCCGGGCACGAACGTTTCGAATCTGGTTTTGAACTCGGATGGGAGTATCCGGAACCTGGCAGGTTTTTCTACAATCACGGGAACGCAGAATCTGGGACGCGACTTCGATGAGCGGCATCTCCGCTTCGGACTCCGCATCAGCTTCTAACGGCACAGTGCGCAAGCTACGGAGAGTTGCCCAAGCCTCTCCGTAGTGCATGATGGCTCGCGCGCCGGGCCGCAGCCCGCTGGTACTCTTCTAACTTGCCACATCGACCGCAGTTGATGGCCTACCTGGCCTTGTCCGCCGTTTGCATCTTCTGGGGGACCACTTACCTGGGAATCCGCATGGCCCTCGAGTCGTTTCCACCGCTGTTGCTAGTCGCCGCGAGATATCTGGCATCAGGCGCGATCATGCTGGCCGGCGCGTTCAGCATGGGTATCCGACTGCCTCCGCGCCCGGAACTGCTGAGGACTGCTGCCAACGGAGTCGCTATTCTCGGCATCGGAAACGGCTGTCTGGCGATTGCCGAGCAGTGGATTCCCAGCGGTCTCGCTGCGCTGTTCATTACAACATCCGCGTTCTGGATGGTCGGGGTCGAAGCCTTGGTGCCGGGCGGTGTATCGTTGCACGCGCCTACCATCCTGGGCATGCTGATTGGATTCTCAGGCGTCCTCATCCTCGTGGCGCCAGCCGGTGTAGGCGGGCTCAGCACCGCGATGCTGAGCGGCTTTCTGGTACTGCAGATCGGCTGCGCGGCCTGGGCCTTTGGGTCCATCTCGCAGCGCCGCCACTCCACCACGGCGCATCCGATCGTCAGCGGCGCCATCCAACAACTCGCAACAGGTTTGGTTTTCACGTTTCCGGCGCTGGTGTTCAAGACACACGCGATACACTCGTCGCCGCGCAGCTTCGGGGCATTGGTCTATTTGGTCGTATTCGGATCCATCGTTGGCTATAGCGCTTACATCTTCGTGCTAAGCCATCTTCCCGTTGCTGTGGTGTCAATCTACAGCTACATCAATCCTGTCGTAGCCGCGATTCTGGGTTGGATCTTTTACCGGGAGCCGTTCGGCACTCGCGAAGCGATCGCGATGATGGTGATCTTTGCGGGCATCGCGGTGGTCAAGAGATATGGCCGAAAGACGGAACCGGAATCTTGACATTCGGAGTGGACTGGCGGTGCGGCGTGGCGGTGATCTAACCTAAGAACCGAAGGCCGACAAGCATCTACATCGCCCCGTACGCGCTATACTCATATCGACGCTACTCGTGTTCCCACCTCAGTGGTGTCCATCCGATCAGAACTATCAGGGAGAAATAGCAATGAATCTTCGTCCGCTTCACGACCGTATCCTCATCCGCCGCATGGAAGAGAGTGAACAGATGCGCGGCGGCCTTTACATTCCAGACACCGCAAAAGAGAAGCCCCATGAAGGCGAAGTGATGGCTGTGGGCAGTGGCAAGCTGCTGGAAAGCGGCGAGCGCGTGGCCATTGATGTCAAGAAGGGCGACAAGATCCTGTTTGGCAAGTATTCCGGCGCCGAAGTCAAAATTGAAGGCGAAGAGTATCTGATTCTGCGCGAGGACGAGATCCTCGCCGTGCTCGGATAACTCGGAAAGGTCCAGTGTTCATGTTTAGCAAACCCCTCGCCCGCGTGTTGACGATCGTTTGCGCCGGTGTTTTTTCGGCCGGCGCTCTTGCGGCTCAAACCAAAGTGGCGATCATCAATGTGCAGCGCGCCATCGTCGAAACTGCTGAAATCAAGAAGGCTCAGGCGGTGCTCGAAGGCAAGTACAAGCCGCGGACCGCCGAACTGGAGAAGCTGCAAAAGGAACTCCAGGACATTCAGGCGCAGATGCAAAGCGGGAAGCTGACTCCGCAGCAAGAGGCGGATCTACAGGCCCGTGGACAGCGGCGTCAGCGCGAATACCAGCGCGTGGGCGAGGATCTGCAGGGCGAAGTCGATCGCGAGCGCAACGAGATCCTTCAGAAGGCCGGTCAGCGCATGACCGAGGTCGTCAAGAAGATCGCTGAGGAGCGTGGATTCGACGTTGTCGTCGACGTCACTAATACTGTGTACTTCAAGCCCGCGCTCGACATCACAACCGATGCCATCAAAGCCTTTGACGCGGCGTATCCCTTAAAATAGAGTTATGGGCGTCGGTAGAAGCGGCGCTGGCGGGACGTTACCTTCATGGTCGGCTATCTCGATAATTACGGCGTCGCAGAAGTGCGGCGCGCGAAGCAGATCAAGCAGCTTGCCATTATCCTTGTTTGTGCGCTCGTCGCCGGGCTGGCTGGATATTTGTTCTTTCACAATCGCCCGGAGAAGCGCATAGTCCGTGACTTCCTCCAAGATTTGCGGTCCGGCAAGTATCAGGAAGCTTATCGTAGTTGGGGCTGCACTCCATCCACCCCCTGCCGCGATTACACCTTCGATAAGTTCATGGAGGACTGGGGTCCTAAAGGCCAATACGCGGATTCGAAAGCCGGTCATGTGACCGTCGTGGATTCGTGTGGTGAGGGGGTTGTCACCACCCTCGAGTTCCCGAATGTGCAGCCTTTCGGTCTTTATGTAGATCGCAAGACGAAGGTTCTAAGTTTCGCTCCCTGGCCACGCTGTCCGGGCCGCCACTGGCATTTCATGGAATTCCTCTCGCGCCAGTTCAGTTGAGCGTCAGTCGCTATCCATCTCGTGATCGTCGAGAGCTCGCCTCCCCAGCGCGGGAGTCATACATCGGCCGGAACGGGAAACAACGTGCCGCGCCCCAGCAGCCAGTCAGGATCCAGCCGTCGCTTAATCTCCATCATGGTGCGTATGTGCTCCGGCGCATACTGAATATTTAAGAGATGTGCCTTTCGCTTCCCGAGCCCATGCTCCGCCGATACCGTTCCCCCCAGTGCCACAGCCTGGCGGGCGAATTCTGTTAAGAGGGAGGTCGCCACCGAGCCCTGCTCTTTCGTCGCGGGTAGCATATTCGCGTGAAGATGGCCGTCGCCGATGTGCCCATAGATGACGTACTGACCCGGCAACTCCTTCTCCAGACGTTCTCGATAAAAGCGCAGCATGGCGCGGCTCTGGTCCAAAGGGACAGCGTAATCAGTCCCCATCTTCATGAAGCCGCGCTGGATCACTGTCGCATTCACCACTTCCGGCAGGGCGTGACGGAACTGCCGGAAACGCTCGCGATCCTTGGCCGACATGGCGAACCAGGATGCCTCGACATCGGCCTTCGCCTCCGACAGGCGCTGTTCCCAGGCGTCGACATCATCCCCTTCAGCCTCGATCAGTAAAGCTGCTGCGGCAGACTTCGGCATTTCCGGGTAGCGGCTGCGAAGAAGATCGAGTGAGTTGCGGTCTACGTACTCGAGCATGCAGAGTCCATACACCGGCCGCCATGCATCTACGGCATCGAGCGCCAACGTATCGGAGTCGAAAAAGATCACGCCCGAGAACAATTCGGCGGGCTTGGGCAGCAGAGCCAGTTCGGCCTCGAGGATGATGCCGAGCGTTCCTTCGGAGCCGCAGAACAGGTCGATCCAGTCCATGCCTGGAGCCAGCCGATAACCAGCAGTGTTCTTGGTAGTGTTCGGAGCGGGGATCGAGGGTATCTGGAAATCCACCTTATCTCCACGGCGGTACTCCATCACGCAGCCTTGCATCAGTGCGACTCGAAGGGCCAGGACGTGACGCCGCGTGCTGCCGTAACGAAAGCTTCGCGAGCCGCTTGCATTCGTCGCAATCGTGCCACCCACGGACGCAGTCCACTCCGTTGGATCGGGCGCGTAGAACTGGCCGGCACGCCCTGCTGCCTGGCCCAGTTCGGTCAGAGAAACCGCGGCGCCTGCCCATGCGCTGCCGTGGGCGATATCCAGACGCCGGAATCGTTCGAGCGACAACACCAGTCCACCTTGAGCCACGCGCGCGCCGGTCAGCCCGGATCCTGCGCCCGTGACCGTGATGGGCATGCGCTCTCTTCGTGCATGGTCGATCGCAGCCAGTACGCCTGGCTCATCATTGGGTATGGCGATCTCGTCGGCCCAGCCCTGGAACCCGGACGCGTCAGTCGTGTAGCTGGGACTAATGTCTATAGAATTGCGAGTCACTGTTTTCAGGATAGCGGGTCTTCGCTCTTCGCCGTTTATTCGCCTATCGCGCTAAACTGTCTGTTGTGTCCCTCAAGCTTTATCTGGTCTCGTGCGAATTCCTGACCGGTGGCGACTATGCGTCGCTTCGCGAGAAGCTGCGAACCATGGAAGCCATCGAAGTTCTGGCACATCAGTGGGCGCTTCGTAGCCGCTTCTCTGCGTCCGAGCTGAAACACCAGTTGCGCCAATATCTGGACGAGGGAGATCGCATCACCGTAGCCGAGGTAGGCGAGGAGCGGGCCAGCCGGAGAGCTAAGGCGGATCTGACAAAACTCTGATGACCCAAGTGCCTACCGCATAAATTAGAACACCCGCGCGGCTGCCCGCCCGCGCTAATCTGAATTGAATGGCCGAAACCAACCCGCTGATGGATCCCCTCCGCTTTGAGCGCCGCGTACCGCCCTGTGCGGTCGTCATTTTCGGCGCAAACGGAGACCTGACCAAACGCAAGCTGCTTCCGGCTCTGTACCGGCTGGCCTACGAACGGCGGCTCCCGCCCGCCTTCGCCATCCTGGGCAACTCGCGTACCCAAATGAATGACGACCAGTTTCGCGAGAAGATGTGCGCCGACGTCAAAGAGTTCCTGGAAAACAGCCCGTTCGACGAAGAACTCTGGAAAGCGTTCGCGGAGAAGCTGTTCTATGTCCCCGGCGACGTCAACGATCCGGCCATGTATCAGGGCATCGCAGCCCGGCTCGCCGAAATTGAAAACCAACAGAAAATCGAGGGCAACGTTCTCTTCTACTTGTCCACGCAACCCAGCTTCTATGCGACGGGTGGTGGAAGGAATCGGCTCCGCCGGCCTCCAGCACGGCAGCGGCTGGCGGCGGGTAGTGATTGAAAAGCCTTTCGGCCACGACCTCGAAAGCTCCCGCGAACTCGATCGCAGAATCCATGCGGTTGTCGCCGAGAACGACGTCTATCGCATCGACCATTATCTGGGCAAAGAAACCGTCCAAAACATTCTGGCGTTCCGGTTCGGCAACGGTATTTTCGAACCGGTCTGGAATCGCCGCTACATAAGCAACGTTCAGATCACCGCCGCGGAGTCGATCGGCGTCGAAGGACGCGGCGCATATTATCAGGAGGCCGGCACCCTGCGTGACATGATTCAGAATCATCTCTCGCAAGTCATGGCCACCATCGCGATGGAGCCGCCGTCCGTTTTCGAATCCAATGCCGTTCGCGATGAGCGCGCCAAACTATTGCGTTCGATCCGGATTCTCAAACCCGAAGACGTTCCCATGAACGCCGTCGCGGGACAGTATGGGCCCGCAAGAGTGGGCGGCAAAGAGATACCCGGGTTCAGGGAGGAGCCGGGGGTAGACCCCCGCGCACAGACCGATACCTACGCGGCGCTCACGTTTCACATCGATAACTGGCGCTGGGCTGGAGTACCGTTCTACGTCCGCAGCGGCAAACGTATGCCGAAGCGCATCACTGACATCGCAATCCGTTTCAATGCGGCGCCGCTATCGTTGTTCCCGAGCGATGGCGCGGGCAGGGCCTCTGAGACTCCGAACCTTCTCATCGTCCGCATCCAGCCGGAGGAAGGAATCTCCCTTCGCTTCCTCTCCAAGCATCCTGGCAAAGGCATGCATCTCCGCCCCGTTTCCATGGATTTCAATTACGGTTCCAGTTTCGGAGCGCGCTCGCCGACCGCGTATGAAACACTGCTGGTAGACGCCATGAGCGGGGACGCCACGTTGTACACGCGCCAGGATATGGTGGAGGCGAGTTGGAAAGCAGTGGAGCCCGTACTACAGGATTGGAAACACCGGAAGTTTGATTTTCCGAACTATGAGGCGGGCACTTGGGGACCCAAGGAGTCTGACGAAATGCTCGCCCGCAATGGGCACGCCTGGAGGATTCCATAATGGCCACGACAGTTCAACCAGAACGCATTCTACGGGATCTCGCCGAACTCTGGAGCTCGCTGGCTCATCCTGATCAGGGCGCCTCGACCGAATCCGGTGTGCTTCGCGCCTGCTCCATGACGCTGCTGGTGGCAGCGGCGGACGAACAAGATGCGCGGGACATTGCACAGACCGTCGGTGAATTGATGCATGAACATCCGAGCCGGGCCATCGTTCTTAAACCGGCCGGAACGGACGGTGATCTGAGTGCCCGGGTTTACGCCCAATGCTGGATGCCCTTTGGTGGACGCCAGCAGATCTGCTGCGAGCAGATTGAGATCACGACTCCCGCGGGAGAGCTGGACCAGGTTTCCCGTGTTATTCTTGGCATACTCGCGCCAGATCTCCCAGCCGTTCTATGGTGCCGGGGTTCCCACTGGTTCGAACGCGCCGGCTTCGAGCGTATCTACCCCCTAATCGACAAAATTGTGCTGGACTCCTGCGAATTTGGCGATGCACAATCCGCATCCCAAATCATGCCGGACCTGCGCCGCCGCCGGCACCCCCGATTAGCCGATCTCGCCTGGACGCGGCTGACCATGTGGCGCGAAATGATTGCCTACTCTCTGGAAGTTGTGGCTCCGGGTCCGAAGCTACGGGCCATTCGCGATATCACGATCGAATATTATGGCGGCAGGCCCTCCACGTCCTGCTACTATCTCGGAGCCTGGCTGGCGCTCGGCCTGCCCGCGGCTCGCGTCCACTTTGACCGCGTGCCAGGTGAAATTGGACACGTCGCTGGAGTCGCTCTGCGCGGCGATGAGATCGAACTTGCATTTCGCCGGCTGGAGGGAGACACCGTTCAGATCTCGGGCTCGCAATCCAATGTTGTGGTTCTGCCGCATGTCACCGATTACCGGGCGATGCGCGAAGAGTTGACCATCACGGGCCGCGACCCCATGTTCGACCGCGTCTACGACGAGGCTGAGCGGCTTCGCAGCCTCTCCCAGCCGCAACCATGAAGGAGCGATGATGAGCATCCATCGTTTCACCTATCCGAGCCCGGCGGCCGCCGCCGAAGCCTGTGCCCGCAATATACTTGGACAACTCGAGACTGCCGTTGGCGGAGACGGCACTGCGACACTCGCCGTCTCCGGAGGCTCCACGCCCGCGCTCATGTTCCGTGAAATGGCGAAGCAGCCTTTCGTATGGGAACGCGTTCACCTGTTCTGGGTCGACGAGCGCACCGTGCCTCCCACCGATGCCCAAAGCAATTACAAACTAGCCGACGAGAACTTTATCGGGCCCGCGCATTTCCCGCGCCGGAACGTACATCGCATTCAGGCGGAACTGCGGCCGGATGATGCGGCAAGGCGCTATGTCGAAGAAATACGGGAATTTTTCGGTCTTCGTGAATCGGCCCTGCCGCATTTCGATGTTATTCATCGCGGAGTAGGTCCGGACGCTCATACCGCGAGCCTGTTCCCAGGCGAGCCGCTGATCGACGACCGCGAAGGTATCGCTGCTGCGGTCTGGGTCGAAAAGTTATCTCAGTGGCGCATCACTCTGCTCCCCGGCGTGCTGATGGCGGCGCACTGCACAGTGGTCCTGGCCGCTGGCGCCGACAAAGCCGAGGCCGTCCACAACATCTTTCAACAGACCTACGATCCCAAAAAATATCCGTCACAGTTAGGCCTCCACGACGGCCGAAGCATAACTTGGTTTTTGGACGAAGCGGCCGTGGGTGCTCAACCCTGAATTGCCGCAAGAGTCAACATGGAGGAACCTGATGAAGCTGAGCGGGCTGGGGTCCGTCGCTGGACTTGCAGAGCAACTACTAGGTCAGACTAGCAGTCCGGGCGTAACTGGGCTGCCCACGCGCGTACTAGGTCGAACCAACGTTCGCGTTCCGATCGTTGGACTGGGTGGCTGGCATATTGGAGCTATCAAGGATGAACGGGAAGCTACTCGGATCATGCACACGGCTATCGACGAGGGATTGACGTTCTTCGACAATGCCTGGGACTATCAGGATGGCCACGCCGAGGAGGTTATGGGGAAAGCCCTGGCGATGGATGACCGGCGCGATCGAGTGTTCCTGATGACCAAGAATTGCGAGCGCGATCACCACGGCTCGATGAAGTGCCTGGAGGACAGCCTTCGCCGTCTCCGAACAGATCATGTGGACCTTTGGCAGTTTCACGAATGTGTCTATGACAACGATCCCGATTGGATTTTCGAGAAGGGTGGGATTCAAGCGGCGATCGAAGCGAGGCAACAAGGCAAGGTGCGGTTCATCGGCTTTACCGGGCATAAGGATCCGCTCATTCATCTCAAGATGCTGGATAAGCCTCACGATTGGGACGCGACTCAGATGCCGATCAATGTCATGGATACCTTTTATCGCAGCTTTCAGAACGAAGTGCTGCCGGTTTGCCTCGCTAAAAGCGTCGGAGTGATCGGCATGAAGGGCCTGTCCGGCGGCTATCCGGATGGACAACTCAACTCCAAAGCTGGACTCGGCGTCGAGGAATGTTACCGGTACTGTTTGAGCCTCCCGGTAACCACTCAGGTGGTCGGCATCAACACGATCGAGCAACTTCATCAAGACATTGCATTAGCTCGAAGTTTCACTCCGATGACTCTGGCCGAGAGAGAGACCCTGTTGGCCAAGGTCAAGGACGTAGCCGGCGATGGGCGGCACGAGCTATTCAAGAGTTCGAAGGATTTCGACGGTCCAGTACATCGAAAGCAACACGGCTTTGCCGTTTAGCTGAGGATTGCGGCGGAGCTGACCGCTCGTTCCGAGAGGAAGCCGAACGGCATTCCAGGAACATCCCGACCAACATCGGAGCGCAGCGCGCTGAATCGCACCCGCCCAAACGCATCAGACGGTGCCTCCCCCCACGCGACCGAAACTGGTGCGTGGGCCCTCCCGATTATATTCCTTGACACGTATATACTCCATGCAGTATATCAAGAGAGTGGAATCTGTGTTCGAAATCATTGCGGAGCCGAACCGCCGCGCGATATTGAGCCTCCTGGTCTCGTCACAACAGTCGGTCGGAGAGATCGAGCGTCAACTTCGTATGCCGCAGCCGACCGTGTCAAAGCACCTGCGAGTGCTGCGCGAGGCCGGTTTCGTGGAATCCACGGTGGACGCACAGCGCCGTCTCTACCGGCTGAAACCTGAACCACTTCAGGAGGTGGATGCCTGGCTGGCTCCGTTCCGCCGGTTCTGGTCCGCTCACGTAGATGCTCTCGAACGCCACCTCGACCGCATGGATCAATCAACACCCAACGAAAAGGAAGACAAGGAGGAAAAGATGACCGATCGCGAGCAGTACACACCGGGTCCGGCCAGCGGGGCGCAGGTACGAAAGGACGGAGAGAAGTGGACGCTCATTCTCGTCAGAGAACTGCGCCACTCGCCGGAAAAAGTCTGGCAGGCGCTGACCGACCCGGCGCATCTGCGCGAGTGGGCTCCCTTTGAAGCCGATGGGAGCCTGGGTACGGTTGGAACCACGGTGAAGCTCACCACGGTGGGAGCGCCCACGCCGCACGTTACCGAAACAACAGTGACGCGAGCCGACGCTCCCAAGGTGCTTGAGTACAACTGGGGCGGCGACGATATCCGGTGGGAACTCGAAGCCTTTGGTGGCGGCACGCGCCTGACGCTGTGGCACAACATCGATCGCCGCTTCATCTCGATGGGCGCTGCCGGCTGGCACATTTGTTTCGATGTTCTGGACCGGCTTCTCAGCGGAACTCCCATCGGCCGCATCGTTGGCCGCCGAGGCGATGAAGTTCGGCGGCTGGCAGCGATTGAACGCCGAGTACGCAAAGCAGTTCGGCGTTGAGACCCCCGGGTGGCCGCCCAGCGCCCCGAAGCCTTGAAGAAGTAGGAGGAAGAACACCATGGAATCGACCCTGCAGAAACCGGCCCTCGTCGCCGTCAAGACCACCCGTCAAAGCCACGACCATCGTCTATTGGATCGTCACTGCGCTCTTCTGCCTGCAGATGGGCTTCACCGCCTACGCGCAACTGCGCCTGCCGCAGGTGGCGGAGGCGTTCACCCACCTCGGCTTCCCCGCCTACTTCCGGGTGGAGCTCTCGTGGGCCAAGCTCCTCGGCGTGGTGCTGCTGCTTGCGCCGGTGCCGGCGCGGCTCAAGGAGTGGGCCTACGCCGGCTTCGCCATCGACCTCGCCTCGGCGCTCATCGCCCACTTCGCGGTGGGCGATGGCCCGGAGGCGTGGGGCTGGGCGGCGGCCACCGGCGTGCTCTGGGCGCTCTCGTACTTCTTCTGGCGCCGCCTGTAGGCGTGCAGCGATGAGCCGGTCGCAACTAAGAATCAACGTTCGAGAATTGGAGCTGTACATGAAAAAGCCCGTCCCGGTGGAATCTGCCTCTGCATTAATCGACGAGAGGATCAAGGAACTTGGCGACTGGCGCGGGAAGATGCTCGCGAAAGTGCGCGAAATCATACACGAGGCAGACCCTGAGATCGTCGAAGAGTGGAAGTGGATGGGGACTCCCGTCTGGTCCCACGGCGGCATCGTCTGCACCGGAGAGACGTACAAGAAGGTCGTCAAGATGACCTTTGCCAAGGGAGCTGCGTTGAAGGACCCTTCAGGTCTATTCAACTCCAGCCTCGACGGGAATGTCCGGCGCGCCATCGACATCCACGAAGGCGACAAGGTCGATGAGGCGGCCTTGAAGGATCTCATCCGCGCTGCGGTGGCGCTCAATCTCGAGGGCAAGAGCAAGCCGAAGCCCCGGCGAGCGAGCAGCAAGCGGGCCGACTAGCTTCATCGCAAGTCCCTGCCGTATCTCCTTCCGTACGGTAAAAGCTCGGCACCTGTCGATATGACGGTCAAGCGTGCGTCGTGGCGACGAAGTCGGCGTGCTCGCGTCGGCTTAAAGGGAGGCTCAGGCCCTCCGAACCGGACCGGCTCGGCGCTCCGGGAGTTCTACGGACTCGTGACCTGGACTCACGTGGTCGCGATGCCGCCAGCCAGCGTGGAACGTCGATCTGCTCGCCCTCGGCACGGCGGATGTTGTCGTGCGGTGGTGGAGGACACGATGGCCCGAAGGAATCGCGTAGAGCGACTTTCAGAATTGACTTGAACGCGTTCTGATAAAGGCACGCGCCCGTAAGCACCGCCGTTCCGCCACAGCTTCCATGCGTGCTGGCGAGTACTGATCGGCGAGCCGGATGGTGCCGAGGCAAGGCCGATAACCGATCTCCGGGTGCGGCTGGTCCGCGAGAATGCGTTCAAACAGCCGAGCGGTTTGTGAATCGATGGTCTGCGCCCAGTGCAGCATCCGCGATGGCGTATGCGCTTGGTGGGAGCGTGACCGGTGCTCGGAAATCGTGACCGCACGCCCCATGGCCATGTGAATGCAAGCGCCAAGCCACGCGGTAACCGTAGCGAAAGCTGTTCGGCTTTATCGCGGGACCGGTGTTGAATCTGACGCCTAATCAGCTTTGCCGAGAACAGCCGTCAGTGCCTTCGCCAGCCGGGTTGAACTATACGGCTTCTGCAAGAAGCCAGCCAGACCTTTGCCCGTGAAGCGCTGGGTAGCTTCCATTTCGTTGTAGCCACTCGAAAGGAGGACGGGAATACGTGGATCGGTTTGCTTCATCTGTCGTAGGGCCTCTTCACCATTCATGATGGGCATTGTCAGATCGAGGATCACCAGGCATATTTGGTCGTGCATCTGTTCAAAGACCTCTAGCGCCTCTCGACCGTTCTCCGCAGGCATTACCGTGAATCCGAATCGCTCGAGTATGGATTTCGCGACGTTTCGAATAATGTGTTCATCATCGACCAGCAGAACCGTGCCTTTGCCTTCAAACTTGTGCTCCAACACGGGCGTCTTGGATTCGGTCGCATGAACCTCCGTTGCGGGGAACAACACTTTAAATGTGGTCCCTCTGCCCGGCGTGCTATAAACCCTGAGTGCGCCCTTGTGGCTGCTCACGATACCCAACACGGCAGCCAGGCCCAGACCCCGGCCCGTGAACTTGGTGGTAAAGAAGGGATCAAATATCTTTTCTAATGTGGCCGGATCCATTCCAATACCTGTATCATGCACTTCGAGGCTGACAAAGCGTCCCGGTGAAATTTCGTTGTGACTAAACGTTTGTTGTATATAACTGTGATCCACTTCGTGGAGACCAGTGCTTACCAGAACCGTCCCGTCCCCCGACTCGCCAATGGCTTCAGCGGCATTGATGACCAGGTTCATAATGACCTGCTGAATCTGCATGGCGTCACCCTCGATGCAAGGCAGGCCGTCGGCAAGATCGAGCCGCAGGCGCACGTTTCTGGGAATTGAGGCTTTGACCAACGTGCTGATCTCGCGCACTATCGCGGACATGTCGATGGCTTGAATGACGAAGCGCCCCTTACCTGCGTAGGCTAGTAACTGCATAGTTAAATGGGCGGCGCGCTCGCTAGCTTCTACGGCGTCTTGCAAGGATCTGACAGCGGGGTGAGTAGTGGGAAGCAGGTCGATGGCCAGGCTGGTGTTGCCCAAGATGCCCGTCAAAAGATTGTTGAAATCGTGAGCGATGCCCCCAGCAAGCAGGCCCAGGCTTTCCAGCTTAGCCGTTTGTTTGAGCTTCTCATCGAACCGCTTCCGCTCGGTGATGTCCCGTATTATTCCAATGGAAACTCGCTTTTCATCCTGCTCAAATTCTGCAAACGCGACCTCTAATGGAATTTCCTGTCCGTTCTTGTGTCTACCAAGAACCTGGACGGCTTGCCCCGACATCTGTTGATCGCCATTCGTGTGATCGGGCGCGGGTGCCGTCCTGTCAACCCGGTTGGGATACTCAGGCATCAGCAGGGTGATATCAGCCCCCACCAACTCCGTGAGTGTGTAGCCGAACATTCTCACTGCGGCACTATTGGCAAACAGGATCGTGCTCCCCGCGTCCATGGTCACAATGCCATCGGCCGCTGTCTCGGTCAGCGCGCGGTGGCTGGCCTCCCGATTAGCAAGGCTTTTTTGCGCTCGCTGCCGCTCTAGGAAGTGGCCGACCTGATGCCCGACAGCAGCGGCCATCCGGATTAAATCTTGATCAGGGAGCTGAACCTGTTCGCTAAAGAACTCCATCACACCAAATACACCGTCCGTCAGCAGAATGGGAAATCCAAACGCGGTTCGTAGCCCAGCCGACGACGCGGCGTCAAGCCGATCAAAAGTGGGATCCTGCTGAATATCCACAATCCAAGCCGGCGCTTGGCTGGACCAAATTCGTCCGGGTAAGCCAACCATCGGCGGAAGGATTTGACCTTGACACGTAGTCTCAAATTTGTCGCTCTGCTCCGAGGGCCTTTGCCAGACTGCGGCACAGCACAGTTCCTGCCGAGCGCTTTGCACCTTCCACAACACGCCGACTCGCCATCCCAGGTCTTCGCACAACGTCTGCAGAAGCCGGGGTGCGGCCTCTTTCATCGACGTCGTCTCGGCCAGGATTTTGGCCACGGCATACTGAGCCAACAAACGCTTCTCGTAGCGTTTGCGCTGGGTGATGTCCACGTAGACACTCATGACTGCGGTGATGTCGCCCGACGCATTACGCAGCGGAACCGTCGAAACCAGGATGTCAACGCACGACCCATCTTTACGTCTGCGGCGAAGTTCCTGTTCGCTAAAGCCTTCGCCGTGCAGATCGCGCGCCCGCATCGCCCGATGCTCTTCAAGCTTGTCCGGTGGGATAAACGGGATTGGACCGCCAAGCACCTCATCCGCTCGCCATCCAAATAGGCGCTCTGCGGCGTGATTCCAAAGTGTAATGTTGCCGTCCGCCGTGAACGAGACGATAGGCATCGGCGAGGAGTGAACCAGAGCGGAGAGCATTTCGTGAGCTTCGCGAAGGCCCTCCTGAACCTGCTTCCGGTCAGTAATGTCGCGAGTGAAACACCGCGTGTGAACGAATCTGTCACCGTCCCATAGGACATTGGAACTGATCAGCACATGCCGCTTTGATCCGTCCTTACACCGCAATACTGCCTCGTGATTGTGAAGGGTCTCCCTCGCGGAGAGACGCTGTAAGATGTCGTGGATTATGGTTGGATCGGCGTGGAACTCCGAGATATGCCGACCTACGTACTCTTCTCGGGTGTAGCCGAGCAGATCCAATTCCGCCTGATTGGCCCAGAGGATTGTTCCATCGTTCGCTATCCAGTGCAGGCCGACGGCCGCATTGTCGAAAAAGTCAGAAAGGTCCTGTTTCCGCGGACGAAGACCTTCGACCTGCTGATCAAGGCCGGCGCGGTCCCGGGCCCCGGGGTTTGGGTCCATACTCTTCACCTCAGCTTCCGGGTATCGTAAACATTCCGAAGCCGGAAGCTATGCCTTCCCAAGATAAGGCCAGCATCGAAATCCCGAAACGATTCACTAACCTCACGAAATGGCCGTCCGCCCTACTGCCAAATCTGAGCTGCAGGGCTCACACGCATAGCACAGCCCTCTATTTGAACTTGGACTCACTGTCCGGCGAGACGAGGCCGACAACCAAGGCCCGCAGCTGCGATGGAATGAACGGCTTAGCCACGAAATGCCATCCTTCATTGAGTATAAGCATTCCTTCGGGCAACCCGGACATCAGCAAAACCTGCATCTGAGGCCTGTCAACAGTGATTTTGGTTGCAAACTTACGCCAGACATCTCCGGCATTTGGAAATCCGACAAGAGAAGATGGATCGCGCCCATGTAATCTCGCGATCGCTGAAGCGCTTCATCGCCCATAATAGCGGTTAGAACCTCATACCCACTCGTGGTCAGAACGCCAGCGACGATACGCAGGACTCGTTCGCCATCGTCGACCACAAGGATCGTCTTCTGAACGTTTTGGGGTTTTGGATCTTTATTCCATAGCGGCGGCCTCTCTGTTCCCGGCAGAGAGTAGCAAGCCCTCTATCAAAAGCAAGCCGCTCGGTGAGGAGAACTTCCATTATGTCACGCAATGAATATCACCTTAAGAGTGTGAATTGCGCGACTATTACGAGAAATGCTCTAAGCGGGACTGGATTGAGCGGGCAACGCGGGAAAAGGAAATCTATCGGGCTAATAACTAGATCCCTGCCGTAGTCCATTCGCCTGACTACGGCAGGGATCTCGCTCACTTAGACAGGGCGTGAGCCCGTGAACTTGCTAAGAATCCGTAGACCTGCCAGGCCCGTGCCGATTAGGACCATCGTGGCACACTCCGCCGTCTGGCTATCTTGCGAGGGCGGGGCCGTCGAGCCAAACGAAAAGTTGTCGATCATCATATTGCCGTCATTGGATCGTAGATCGATTGATGTGATCGCCGTATCTGAACGCACTCCGAGCCAGGTAGGCGCAATTGGCGGCGCATGTCCAGCCGGAGAAGCGCTGGTTGAGCTACTCCAGACAGCGGTCGGGATCGGGTTCAACACGTCGCCGGTGGATAAGGTGATGCTGTAGCTTCCCCCGGAGTGATAAACGGATCCAACGAGCGCCCATGTCATCAAGTCCAGCGAGAAGGCCGTTGCGCCACCGTTCGGCAGCACGATGTGCAACCGGCGATTTGAGTCAGTGTTGTAGGCGTTTGTCTCGAGCACTGCGTTGGTTCCCCAGTCCTTCTGGGTTCCAGGGAACCAAGTTATATTTGTGTAGTAAGTTCCTGTATGATCGATACCAAGAAACTGAACGGCATTTCCCACCGGACCAAGCGAGAATCCGTTCGAGTCAGTCTTTAGCTTATAATTATTCGGTCCTGCTAACTGATCGTCAAATGCGATCGTAGCTGTCGTCTGCACTAAAGTATTAAACACAGCCGCAGTCGAGTTATCGTAGGTAGTAATGGTCGCCGAGTAAGCTGGCGCCAGGAAGATAACCGCGCCTAATGCTGTAACTATGAATGAACGAATCCGGTTTGTAAGCATGCTCCCCTAATTTCCCGCACAAGTCACGTAACACGTGAAATACTGCCCACGCCGCGCCGGTGCGGGCAGTAGCTGAATTGAAATTTTGTTAAACCAGTAAGTACGAACGTGGAGAGCGTTATCTCAGCTTATCTCGTCTTCGCAAGTGACTCGGAAATGCGTTGCCCGTACTCCCTTGCTTTGCTCATAACCTGCGCTTTATCAAGGGTTAACATGCGACGATCAAGAACGATTTGACGGCCATTTACCATCACGTCGGAGATGTCTGTAGCCTTGGCGGAATAGACCATCAGAGAATAAACATTATAGATTGGTACCGAGTTAGGTCCCTCCAATGAGACGGCAATGATGTCGGCTAGTTTACCCGCTTCAAGCGACCCGATCTGCTTATCCAGACCGAGCGCGCGAGCACCGACAATCGTGGCCATCTCAAGTGACTGCTGCGCCGGAAGAGCCTCCGGATTCCGAGTGGTTACCTTTTGAAGCTTGCCGGCCAGCGCCATTTCCTGCATGAGGTCTGCGCTGTCATTGCTACCGGCAAACCCATCGGTCCCGAGGCCCATGCTCATTCCCCGCCCCAAAATATCGATGACACGCGCAATGCCGCTGGCGAGCTTCGTATTACTCGTTGGACAGTGCGCAAGACCCGTGCCGCGGGATTTCAGTATGTCGAGATCCCGATCATCCAGCCAGACACCGTGTGCACCCAGAGTCCGGCCGTTCAAAACGCCCAACGATTCTAAAAGTTGAGTGGGAGTCAAACTCCGCTTGGCAAGTAAGTCATCGTTCTCCTTCTTCGTCTCAGAGAGATGAATAAGGAGGGGAACGTCATATTTCGACGCGAGAGCGCGGGACGCTTTGAGAACATCGTCGGGGACAGTATAGACGGAGTGTGGGGCGACGGCGGGCACGATCAGCGAGTCATTACGGAAAGCTTGAATATAGTGCTCAGTCCCGGCCAGAGCCGCGGCAGCGGTTTTATAGTCTGGCGAAGGAAACCCGATAATGGTTTCACCTAGAACACCCCGCAGACCGGCGTCACGCACTGTTTCCGCCAAGGTCTGCTCGAAGTAGTACATGTCGGTGAAGGTCGTGGTCCCGAACGTCGCCATCTCGAGACACGCCAAACGGGTTCCCCACCGCACGAATTCGGCGTCTACGTTGCGGGCCTCGGCGGGAAATATGTAGTTCTCAAGCCAATCCTGCAGTCGCTTATCGTCGGCGATTCCTCGGAACAGCGACATAGGGGCATGAGTGTGGGTGTCGATGAAGCCCGGGGCGAGAATCGCATTCGGCCGGTCGAGACGCTGTTTGGCTTGAAAGCGCCGGTCTATTTCAGTTCGTGTGCCGACCGCCACGATTGTTCTGCCTTTGATCGCAACCGCTCCGTTTTCGATAACGCGCCTTTGCGGATCCATCGTGATTATGTAGCGTCCGGTCCAGATCCAATCGGCGGGCTCGCCGAACAGCCAGGGAGCCAGGCATAGCAGCAGACTACAGATACGAATCATCGAATGCTCTTGGGAAAAGGTCTTTCAACTGGAAGATTTCCGTCTTGCCGGCCAGATTCACCAGCGTGATCTCGACGTCGCCACAGAATTCCCACAGGATTTGCCGGCATGCGCCGCAGGGTGGCGTCAGCGTTTCCGTATCGGCGGCAACTGCCACCCGCTTGAACTTGCGGACACCTTCAGAAACGGCTTTAAAGATGGCCAGGCGCTCGGCGCAGATGGTGAGGCCGTACGTCGCATTCTCGACATTGCACCCGGTGTGGATCCGGCCGCTCTCGTCCTCGACTGCGGCGCCTACCAGGAACTTGGAATAGGGTGCGTGTGCGTGCCGGCGGCTCTCAATCGCGGCTTCAAGAAGTCTGTCCATCCGCCAGCCTCGGGAGAAGGGCGGTCAGAAGACGGATCAGCGTGTCCCGAACCCGCCGCCCCGTTTCCAGCACCTCTTCGTGGTTGATCTTCTGCGGTAGGATACCGGCCGCCATGTTAGTGACGCACGATAGCGCGAGGCAGCGGACGCCCATGTGATTCGCGACGATTACTTCCGGAACGGTGGACATCCCCACCAGGTCTGCGCCGATGGTTCGAAGGAAACGGATCTCAGCCGGCGTTTCATAGCTCGGCCCCGGCATTGCCGCGTACACGCCCTCGCCCAAAGGAATCCCAAGTTCGGACGCTGTGGCCTTCGCGATCGTGCGCAGCTCCGCCGAGTACGCTTCCGACATGTCGGGAAACCGCGGACCCAGCGCATCGTCATTCGGACCAATCAGCGGGTTCACTCCTTGAAGATTGATGTGATCGGAAATCAACACCAGGCCGCCTTGCTGATAACCCAAATTGATGCCGCCTGCGGCGTTGGTGAATACAATGGTGCGTACGCCTAGACGCTGCAGCACTCGAACGCCGAATACGACCTGTCCCGGAGTATAACCCTCGTACAGATGCGATCGTCCGGACATCACAGCCACCGGCAGTGACCCGATGCGCCCTAGTACGAGTTTGCCCGCGTGCCCCACCGCGGTCGACTTCGGCCAGTTCGGTATATTCGCGTAGGCGATACCGGCGCTTTCAGCTAGAGCGCTGGCAAAGCCCCCAAGTCCGCTGCCCAGCACGACACCGACCTGAGGCTTCGCGGAAGTCTTTGTCCGAATGAAGTCGATGGCGTCTTGCATACCGCTATAGCAGCACTCCGGCGATGCACGCCGACATACAGTTCGCCATGGTTCCTGCTGCAACTGCCTTGAGCCCAAGACGCGCCAGATCGCTCTTGCGCGTCGGAGCCAATGCTCCGATGCCGCCGATCTGGATGGCGATGGAACTCAGATTCGCGAAGCCGCACAGCGCGTAGGTGGCGATTGTGAAAGACCGTGGATCCAGACTATCCTTGATCTTGCCCAGATCGATGAACGCTACGAATTCATTGAGAATCAGCCGGGTACCTAACAGATTTCCCACCTGTGAAGCGTCCTTCCAACTGACGCCCAGCAGCCAGGAAATTGGAGCAAACACGAACCCCAACAGTACCTGCATAGAGGCAGGCACCCAGCCCATGAACGGCAGCCCGTGCACCCAGGAGAAGACGCCGTTGACCATGGCTATCAGCGCAATAAATGCGATCAGCATCGCGCCGATATTCAAAGCCAGTTGCAGGCCGTCACCGGCGCCTCTTGCCGCGGCATCGATTACGTTCACGCCAGGCTTCTCTACTTCGATGTGAACGTTGCCCGCGGTGGCGGGCTCTCCCGTCTCCGGTACTAACATTTTCGCGAGCATGATCGTCGCCGGAGCAGTCAGAATTACCGCGGTCAGCAGGTGCACAATGCTGACGCCCGCGATGCGTACATAGGCCGCCATCACCGCACCGGAGACGTGCGCCATCCCACTGGCCATTACAGTAAACAATTCAGACTCGGTGAGTCCCGCCAGGAAGGGACGGATCGTCAGGGGCGCTTCGGTCTGCCCCATAAATATACTCGCGGCGACATTTGTGGATTCAGCGCCGCTGGTGCCCATCACGCGCTGCATCAGTATCGCCATGCCTTTCACCAGCAGTTGCATCACACCGAAGTAATACAGAATAGCGAAGAACGAGGCGATGAAGATGACGATCGGAAGCACCTGGAAGGCGAACACCAGACCAATCGGCGGTTGGTTTAGACCGAGTTTGCCGAATACGAACTGACTGCCTTCATCGGCATAGCTGAGCATGTGATTCACAGCCTGGCTTGCGCTCTGAAACACCCACGCGAACGGAGTTTTCAGTACCAGGAAAGCAAAGCCGAACTGCAGGCCAAGGCCCCACAGGATAACGCGCCTGTTAATGGCGCGGCGGTTCGTGGAGAACAGGTAAGCGGCGCCGACAATAACGACAAGACCGAGAAGACCGGTGAAGCGATCCATGTTCCGCTGGCTTTATACGCGTGGCCCAATGATCCAGCCACCATTCAAAAGAAGTAGTTGATCCGGAAGAATCAGCCTACCACTTCCAGGATCAGCTCGCGTTCATCCGGCGCCTGTCCGGAGATGCGAAACGCATCCTCCACCAACTGCGAGGCTTCCTCCACGTGGTCCTCGCTCGTGTAGTACAGCCGGCAGAGCACTCCGCCAGAATCCACTTTGCTGCCTGTCTTTACCTCGAGAATTACACCAACGGCGGGATCGATCACGTCGTCCTTGGTGTCGCGACCGGCGCCGATCATCGACGACGCGAGGCCAATGTACTCGGCGTCGATGGCGCTGACAAATCCAGCCCGGGGCGAGGCGATCTCACGAACGCCGGTGGCATTGGGCAGCAATTCAAAGCGATCCAGCACCAACGGGTTGCCGCCTTGCGCCTGGATGACTTCTTTGAACTTGCGGTATCCGGAGAAGTCCAGCAGCTTGCTTTGAGCCAGTTCCCGGGCTTCGTCCATGGTAGGCGTCACTTTGCCCAGGAAAATCATGCGGGCCGCCAGTTCCAGCGAGATCCGGGTCAAGTCCGTGGGGCCGGCATTCTGCAGCGTTTGCGCGACCTCCATGATTTCGAGCGCGTTCCCTACCGCATAACCCAGGGGCTGGTTCATATCGGTGATTAACGCCTGAACCCGTTTGTCCAACCGGCGTCCGATCCCCACCATGAGCTGGGCCAGACGGCGGGCGTCCACCTGCTTCTTCATGAACGCGCCGGAGCCGACTTTCACGTCGAGGATCAGTGCGTCAAGGCCGATGGCCAGCTTCTTCGACATGATCGAAGATGCGATCAGCGGGACCGATTCGACCGTCGCGGTCGCATCGCGCAACGCATACAATTTCTGGTCGGCTGGAGTGATCTCGTCCGACTGTCCCACGAATGCCAGTTTGAACCGCACCAACTGGTCCCGGAATTCGTCGACGGTGAGATTTGTTCGGAATCCTGGAATGGATTCTAACTTGTCCAACGTGCCGCCGGTGTGGCCCAGCGCCCTGCCGGAGATCATCGGAACCACGACGCCCGCGGCAGCAGCTAGCGGAGCGGCAATAAGACTGGTCTTATCACCGACGCCGCCGGTGGAGTGCTTGTCTACTTTCACCCCCGGTATGCCCGATAAATCCAGTGTTTCTCCGGACTTGACCATGGATTCGGTCAGTGCCGACACTTCGCGGTCGGACATGCCTGAGTAGAAGACTGCCATCAGGAAAGCCGACATCTGATAATCAGGGATGTCGCCGCGCGTATAGCCCTCAATTAAGTGCACTATTTCTTCGGGCGATAACTCCTCGCCATCCCGCTTTCTATGAATCAGGTCGACAGTACGCATTAAGAGTTCAGGGTATCATCTTATGTCGCTGAAAGTAAACGAAGTGCGTCGTTTTTACGGGCAGGCAAACTAGCAACCGCGCTGGCTGACGGTGGTCAGCCAGCGGTGCGGGAGGCTGTGCAGGCGAACTTCAGACTGCAAGCTGCGGCAAAGAATGGACGAATTTGCCGGCGAACACGTCGCCAAACAGGCCCACGATCTCATCGTGGACAAAACCATTATCCGCCAAGATGTGTGGTTTATCGAGTGCCGCCGGAGCGCCCGTCATATCCGAACAGCGCCCGCCCGCTTCTTCCACGATCAGAATGCCGGCTGCCATATCCCACGGGTTTAGTTTGAACTCCCAGAAAGCATCCAGCCGCCCACACGCCACATAAGCCAGATCGATCGCCGCGGCGCCGGCCCGCCGAACGCCGTGCGTCATCATCGCCAGCTGGTAGTAGAAATGGATATTGACGTTCGTGTGCCGCTTGCGGCTGGGGAAGCCGGTAGCCACCAGCGAGTCGTCCAAGCGCGGCGCCTTGGAAACCCGTATCGGCGTTCCGTTCAGGGACGCTCCGCTGCCCCGCTCAGCAGCGAACATTTCATCCCGCGTGGGATCGTAGATCACGCCTGCGATCATTTCCCCTGCGCGCTCCAGCGCAAGAGTCACGTTGTATACCGGAAATGAATGGGCGAAGTTCGTGGTGCCGTCCAGCGGGTCGACATACCAGCGATACTCGGCGCCGGTCAGGTGCCCGCCCCCTTCCTCGGCCACGATGTCGTGCCCCGGAAAGTGCGAACGTAAGCGGCTGACCACGAGTCCTCCGAGGCACGGTCAGCTTCGGTGACCAGGTCGTACTCTCCCTTGAGCTCAAAGGCGACTCGGCGCTCGAAGTACGTACCAAGAAGCGCGCCGGCTTCCCGCGCAATATCTAAGCTGATTTCCAGGAAGGACGGCAAGTGGGGCGCCTACTCGCTGTCTTCGTACAAGTACTTGATGTCATGTTTGAAAACGAACAGGTTGGGCAGTCCGTCGCGCCGGGTAATCCGGATGAAACTCGCGTCGTAAAACTCGACCTTGCCCGCCACCTCTTCGTTATCGCTCAGCTTGATACGCACAGGTACTTCCCGTTCCACCAATCGGCGGAGATACTTCGGCTCTTCGAAACGTCTGCTCCGGCGGCCTGGACTTGGCCTTCGCCGCTGGACTCGTCTTCGATGCTGGAGGCTTCAAATTCTTTGACCTTATCAACGCTCAGACTTCCCCATAGTATCCGCTGCGGGTTTGCACCCGCAAACCCGGCTGATCGATCACGATCTTCAGTCTGTGATAGCGATCCTTGCTGAGCGGCGTGTTTTTAGGATAAAAGCCGATCAGATATTGCGTACGGAGGTCGCGAAGGATCTGGGCGAACGCCTCATCCAGCTGCGCACCGATAGCTGGCGCGAACACTCGGCCGCCGGTGGCTTCCGCGAAGGTCGTGAGTGCATTCTCGCCGCCGATGTTTCGCCCTGCATCGTTCGTGATTGGCATCACCAGAACGGGATAAATAACAGCATCGGCACGCTGCGTTGTCTCTAGCGCCTGATGGAAGGTCCGTGAGCTGGTGGTGTCGCCGCCGTCGGTGACCACGATGATCACGTGGCGGCCTTCACGATCCTCCATGTCGCGCGCAGCAAACCACAGCGCATCGTACAGCGAAGTACCTCCCTCGCCTTTTAGACCTCTTAGATTTCGGTCGATCTGCTGAGCGCTCCGCGTATATGCCGTGCGCTGCACTACTTCCCAATTGAAGCTGTAGAGCGTCGCGTGGTCGTCCGCGTTTCCTCCGCTGAACAGCGCCCGGCTGAAGCGATTCACCGATTCGGTTTCGTATTTCAGTTCTTTGCCGGTGGACCCGCTCGTATCAATCAGGATGGCAACCGAAAGCGGCTGCGACGTATGTCGCTCGAACAAGGCGATCTGCTGTTCCGCTCCGTTGTCGTAGACCCTGAAATCTTGCTTGTTGAGATCCAGCGCGGGGGCGCCCTGTTTATCTTTCACCGTCACCAACAGGCGCACCAAGCTGACGTTAGTCCTGAAAACCGCATCTTGGGCCAGCGCCAGACACGCGAGCGAAATAGCCGCCCACAGCGGGATACTGCGGATCAACTCTTTAGCGATTCGTCCCACTCGCCCTCAACCCAGACTTCACCATCTTCAAAGTATTCTTTCTTCCAGATGGGTACCGTTCGCTTCAGCCGGTCAATTCCCTCGAGCGCGGCTTCGAACGCGGGTCTCCGGTGCGGCGCGGTAACAACAATAGCCACACTGGTCTCGCCGATCATCATGCGGCCAAGGCGGTGTATCATGGCGATCCGCCCGATAGCGTGGGTCCGAGCTATATCGCGGCCGAGTTTCGCCATCACCTCGATGGCCATCGCTTCGTAACACTCATAATCCAGGTATTTCGTCCGCCGGCCTCTTGTATTGTTGCGGACGACGCCTTCGAAGTTCACCACGGCCCCGTCCTCCCCGCGCAGGAGCGAGGACGCGATCTCACGCGCATCCACGGTGGTCCGCGTCAGTGCGAAAAGATTTCCTGTGCCCTCGTCGGTAATCGAATGGGCGAATGGGCCCAGGCCACCGCTCACCGGGGGCAGCAAGCCGATTTCGTCGCCGTCCTCAAGCGGCGTGGAACGCGGCGCGAAGGTCCGGTTGCGCGCGATCACGGTGCTCTCCGACAGTCCCGCGAGGCGCGGAAATCGACTTGCATAAAACTGGAAAACGCTCCCGGCGGTATCGCCCTCGTTCAACTCGAGTGCGTCCTCAGCACGGCCCACAATATCCTTAAGTTGCCCAAAAAAGAGCACTTTGACGCGCACGTCTCAATGTACCAGACTGGTCCCGAAGCAGCGGGGTTTCAGGAACTTGGCGGTCGCGGCTGAACGACCTAAACGAGGCACGCGGCTTCGCCCGGAAAACATCCGTGGTCGGGATCCTCGGAACGGCTAAATTATTTTTCAGTCGTAGTAACTACGCACCGGCCACCCACGTTATACATTTAAATCCCCGTTACGAGGGCGGGCGCTCTCACCCCTTTCACCCGAAAATGGGAGCGCCCGCCATATATCGGCTACTCGAACATCCCCTCAAATAAGGCGCTGCTCAGATACCGTTCGCCTGAATCCGGAAGAACTACGACGAGGGTTTTGCCCCTCATTTCGGGTTCTTTCGCCACGCGGACAGCAGCGGCGACGGCGGCGCCACAACTGATGCCGCACAGAATGCCCTCTTCGCTCGCAAGCCGGCGGGCCATTTCGATCGACTCTTCGTTATTCACTAACTCCACACGATCCACCATCGAAAGGTCCAGCGTATCCGGAATAAATCCCGCCCCGATACCTTGGATTTTGTGTGGCCCCGGCTTCAGCGGTTCGCCCTTCAGCTTCTGCAGAATGACCGGGCTGCTGGTCGGCTCGACCGCGATAGAGATGATCGCCTTGCGCTTCTCGTGCTTGATGTAGCGGGATACGCCGGTGATGGTGCCGCCGGTACCCACGCCGGAAACCAGGACGTCAATCGCGCCCTCGGTGTCCTCCCAAATCTCGGGGCCGGTCGTCTTGAAATGGATCGCGGGGTTGGCCGGGTTCTTGAACTGCTGCAGCAGCACGTATCTGTCTGGATCCGACGCCACGATTTCTTCGGCCTTACTTATGGACCCCTTCATGCCCTGCGGTCCCTCCGTCAGAATTATGTTGGCGCCGAACACTCGCAGCACTTTGCGGCGCTCGGTCGACATCGTGTCGGGCATAGTAAGCGTAATCGGATAACCCCGCGCAGCCGCCACAAACGCGAGCGCAATACCCGTATTTCCGCTTGTCGGTTCGATTAGTTCCTTGCCGGGTTTGAGCACACCCCGCTGCTCCGCATCCCAAATCATGGCCGCTCCGATGCGGCATTTCACGGAGTACGCCGGGTTGCGGCCCTCAATCTTCGCCAGCATTGTGACCGGCGCTCCGTCGAGTACGCGGTTCAGTCTCACCAGCGGCGTACGTCCGATGCTCAGAGAGTTATCATTGAAAACCATACTTTAAATGTCCCAGTTAGCGATGTAGCGCGTCTGACCTTCGCGCCACGTCCGGACCACTTCGGCAAACGAGGTATGGTCCACGACGCGCGAAACCGCCTCATCCACTTTTCGCCACACATCGCTGAACGCGTCCGGCTCTTCCTTGCGCGATGATGGTCTCACATTGCGGCCCCCTTCGATGAAGCGCAGTACCTCGCCGACGGTGATTGCCTCGGCCGAGCGGGCCAGGAGATATCCGCCTTCCGCGCCGCGGCGCGACTCCACAAACCCTCCCTGCTTGAGCCCGGCAAGAATCAGTTCCAGAAATTTCTGCGGAATCTTTTGACGTTTGGCAATGTCCGCTATCTTCACCGGCTCATTCGTGTCCCGAGAGGCCAAATCGAAGATAGCGTGCAGGGCGTACTCGCCCTTAACTGAGATGTTCATCCGGCGGCAACGTGTTCCGTCACCTGCGATTGTAAACAACTTAAGATGGCTACGTGCGGCTACTGGTGGTCGACGACGATACCGAGTTGTGCTCACTGCTTGGCGAATTCCTTACTCGCGAGGGATTTACCGTCGATTTCGAGCATGACGGCCGACGCGGCCTGGAGCGCGGACTCAAGGGCGAGCACGATCTTATCGTCTTAGACGTGATGATGCCCGGCATCGATGGATTCGAGGTGCTGAAGCGCCTGCGCCATCAAAGTCGAGTTCCAGTGCTGATGCTAACCGCTCGCGGCGAGGATGTGGATCGAATCGTCGGGCTAGAACTTGGCGCCGACGATTATCTCTCGAAGCCCTTTAACCCGCGCGAACTCGCCGCTCGGGTTCGCGCTATCCTGCGGCGCATGGATAGCAGGCCAATCGGCGTCAAGATCGAGGTGAACGGCGTCGCTGCTGGATCCCGGCACCCGCGAAGTTCTCTGCGATAACCAGCCGGTCACAACGACAACACTGGAATTCGACATTTTGGAAGTATTGATGCGCCAGGCCGGCCGCGTCGTCTCGCGGGACACGTTGATGGAGAACATGTACAACCGCAAGGCCACCCCTTTCGACCGATCCATCGATATGCATGTCAGCCATCTGCGTAAGAAATTAGACGGCGGCCGTGAACGGATCAAGACCATTCGCGGAGTCGGATATCAGTTCTGCACCGCATCGGATGAGGCTCTGGCATGAGAACGCTGTTTGCCAAGATTCTGCTTTGGTTTCTCGCCACCACAGTGATTTCCATCGCGGCCGTCGTGGTCACCTCGGCGCTGACCTACAACACTGAACGGCAGCCTCCTTTCGGCATGTTGATGCGTATGCAGATGCGCGAAGCCAGACACGCCTACGAACACGGCGGAAAGGCGGAGCTCGCGGAAACGGTGCAGCGGCTGCGCAGCGTCATGCAAGGCGAGATGATTCTCGCCGACGCATCCGGGAGGGATCTGTCGTCGGGCGAAGATCGCACCGACCTGATCCACGAAGCGCAAAACCGTCGGGACTGGGGCTTCACGTTGCCGTTCACACGCCGCAGCAACGTCGTCTGGGGGCGGCAGTCGACGGATAACCAGTATTGGTTTTTTGTCATCGCCCCGGGCCGCCGAGGCATGTTCTGGTTCATTCAGCCGCACCACCTCTGGATCCTCGGCGTCGTCGTGCTGCTGTGCTATGCGCTGGCGTTTCACCTGACCTCCCCCGTGCGCGCCCTGCAACGTGCTGTGGTGCGCTTCGGCAAGGGCGACCTGTCGGCGCGCGCGCCGGCCACCCGCCGCGATGAACTCGGCCAGCTTGCACGGACGTTCAACCAAATGGCGGACCGCCTGCAGACGCTGGTTACGGCCGAACGGCGTCTCCTGATGGACATCTCGCACGAGCTTCGCTCCCCGTTGGCGCGGCTGAGCGTGGCCATCGAACTCGCGCGGGGCGGGCGTGAAAGCCAGCCGCAACTGGATCGAATTCAAAAAGAGTCCGACCGGTTGGCGGCCCTCGTCGGCGAGCTGCTCGAGGTCACGCGCGCCGAGGGCGATCCGGCCAATCGGAAAATCGAGGCGGTCCCGCTCGACGAGCTCCTGACGGAAATCGTCGAGGACTCGCGAATCGAGGCCGACGCTCACGATTGTCAATTGAAGCTTGATATCCAGCGGCTCTTGACCGTGGAGGCAGACCCCGAATTGCTCCGTCGTGCGATCGAGAATGTAGTGCGTAACGCGATCCACTACTCGCCTTCGGGTAGCGCGATCGAGATCACGCTCAAGGGCACGGCAGGCGACACGGCGAGCATCACAGTACGCGACTTTGGGCCAGGCGTGCCAAAGGAAGCGCTTGGACTGTTGTTCGAGCCATTCTACCGCGTCGATTCCGACCGCGATCGCGCCAGCGGCGGGGTTGGGCTCGGGTTGTCCATCGCGCGCCGGGCGATACAACTGCACCATGGTTCGATCCGGGCATCGAATGCGAATCCGGGCCTGTCTGTCGCGATTGACTTACCGGGAGCCGGGGAACGAACCAAGAAGGACGAACAAGCGGTAACACGGGAGGGGTAACCCCTAGATCGCCGGCTTCAACTTTTTAACGCCCGCTGGTAAGGAAAACAGGCTATCCGGCAATCCCTGGTCGATCGTCACGCTGTCGGAGTACAACTCGTAAAGCTTCTCTCCATTCCGCTCGCGCTGAATCGCGAAGGGCCATTGCACGCCATTGCCGGCGTCCCGATACTTCGAGAAGAGCGTCACCTCTTCGTCCTTATCTTTCGTAGTCGGATCGCGGCGGTGGAACACCTGGCGTACGGGCAGCTTCGTGCTGCGGTGGAAATAAACAGTGGTTACGCGATTCAGCGAGTCGGTGATATCCACAATTTCCACCGGCATATTGTCTATCACGTCAGAGCCCTTGGACTCAAAGGTCATTCCAGGCTCCTTCAACCGGGTGTGGAGAATGTAGAAGATGTTGTAAGTCGTCGTATCCATGTAGCGGGCGATCCGGTCCGAGGGCAGTGGACGGGCGCCGCGAAAGGTCATTTCGTAGCCTTCTCCATCGGGAAGAAACAGCACGATGCTCTCTTCCTTTTTTCCGAACGCCTCACGCTCTTCCACCTGCAGCTTGCTGCCCGGGACGGCGCGATAACGAGTGTAGATTTTCGCCACCGCCAGGCCCGTGAGTTGCTCGCGATAGAAAGAGTATGCCCGGCCGCTCTCAACCCGGTCGGTCATAGATAGAAACTTTGGGCCTCCCAGCGCGGCCACGGCCTCGTCAACTATACGCTTACCGCGCTGCTGCTCTGTCTCGGCATGCGCGGCCACCATGGTGCCCAGCGCCAGCATACAAGCGAGTCGTTGCATCATTGCCGCTGAACTCCAGAAGCCGGCTTTCCGATGGCCGGTTTCTCGTCACCGGGCTTCGGTTCGGGGATGGTCAAGTCTAGCGGATGCACCGGGATTCCGAGCGCCGAGAGGGGTTGGCCGAAATCTTTAGGATTCCCCACAGCTACGATGGTGAGATTTTCGGGCCTCAGATACTGGCGCGCGACCCGTTGGACATCCGCTTTCGTAACGCTCGCCGTGGCCTTCTGGTATTGAAAGATAAAGTCTCGAGGATACCCAAAATACTCGTAGGATATGATGCGGTTCAGCGTCTTTGACGGAATGTCGAAGTAAAACACGAAGCTGTTGAGCACGGTGTCCTTGGCAGTCTTAAGCTCCTCGTCCGACACTTCCCCATTTCGAAGCTTCGCGAGTTCCTGCTGGATGGTTCGTATAGTCTCGATCGTCGTCTTCGACTTCGTACTACCCGAAATCTCGAATAGCCCGGGCGAGAGATAACCGGCTCCCCAACCGGCTCCGATGCTATAGGCATATCCCAGTTCCGTTCGCACCCGCTGCATAAGCCGGCTGGTAAATCCGCCGCCCAGAATGTTTGCCACTACCTGCAAAGCGGGGTAATCCTTGTCCTTCAGAAGCCCGCCCACATGGCCGATTTCGAAGAAGGTCTGCGTGACATCGTTACGGTCAGCCAGATAGAGACCTGGCTCAGGCTTGGCCTGAAACGCCGGAAACGGAGGCACCGGAGCCTGCTTGTAATCCCAGCCGGCGAACAGGGCTTCGATCCGGGCGCGCATCTCCGCCGCTGAGAAATCCCCATACACCGCCAGGATGATGTTGGCCGGGAAATAGTAGCGCTTATAAAAGTCGACCAAGTCCTCACGGGTGATTCGATTCACGTGCTCGTATTCGATGTTCCAGCCGAACGGCGACTCGCGCCCGTACACGATACTCGAAAACTCGCGCGATGCAATGCTGGAGGCATCGTCGTTCCGGCGAGCGATGACGCTCCGCAGGTGCGTCTTCGCAAGCTCAACCTTGTCCCGCCGGAATTCCGCGCTGGTCAGCAGGTCGCGAAATATCGACATTACTTGGCCGGCATTTTCCCGGAGGCACGAAAACGAAAGAGTGCCACGATTCTCGCCGATGTTGCTCTCCACGGACGCCGCCATATTTTCTAGGGTATGGTCCAGCTCATCACCGGTCTTGGCTTTTGTGCCCCCGGTACGGAGGACACTGCCCGTCAGGTCCGCTAGTCCCCGCTTGTCTGGAGGATCGAACAGGTTTCCCGTGCGAACCAGCGCGAATCCGCTCACCAGCGGTAGTTCGTGATGTTCCAGCAGGAACACCTTCATGCCATTCGGTAGCGTGAACGAGTCCGGATTGGGAATTTGTATCTGCTTCAACGGAGCGAAGTGGAGATTCTTATACGAGGGCAGATTTGTAACGGTTCTTAGCGTCGCCTCAGAATCAGAGGCGCGGGAGGTCTGTGACATCGCGACGCCCGTAAGAGAAATCAGGACAACCCCCAGAAGAAACGATTTATTCACTGGTGGCCTCCACCTTGGGCGATTTGGGCGATGCCACCGTGTATGCCACGGTTCGCGTCTCAGGCGTCAGATATTGACGGGCGACACGCATCACGTCATCCGCCGTCACTGCGTTGTAGGCTTCCAGCTCCGTGAACAGTCTTCGCCAATCGCCAAACGCCACGTGATAAGCGGTAAGTTCTGAAGCCAGGCCAGAATTGCTGTCGAGCTTGCGAATCAGGTCGGCACGGAGCTTAGTCTTTACCCGCTGGAGCACCTCCTCGTCCACCTTCTTTGTTTTGATCCGCTCAATGATCTCGTAACAGGCTTTTTCGTTTTCCTCCAATGTTCGTCCACGGTTGGGGACCAGATAGAACAGGAAGAGATTGGGATACTTTCCACCGGGGAACGACGGCTGCGCGAACGCCCCTAGCGCCATCTGCTTATCCCGAACCAGCTCGGTGTACAGCAGACCGGTCCGTCCGCTCGCCAGGATATCGCCCAGTACATCAAAGACCAGATCGTCCTTGCTGTTCTGGTCAGGCCGCTTGTAAGCCATCGCCATGTACGGCTCGGCGGACGACATCACCTGCACCCGCTTCTCGCCTTGCTGCGGCGGCTCCACGGTTCTCACCACCGGCGGCAGAGGACCGGCCGGGATCATGGCGAAGTACTTTTCCGCCAGACGCCGCGCTTCTTTAGGATCCACGTCTCCGGCGATGCCGATGGTGATGTTCCCCGGGACGTAGTAGGTCTTGTAGAACTTCACCGCCTCGCTGAGGCGGAAATTCTCGATGTCGCTGGCCCATCCGCCAGGCCCCGTTTTATATGGATGCGCGGCGAAAGCTGTCGATAGCAGCGCCTCAATCAGCAGACCTTGCGGGCTGCTCTCCACGCGCATCCGGCGCTCCTCGCGGACCACATCACGCTCCTTGTAGAACTCGCGAAACACGGGCGCCAGAAAACGCTGCGACTCGAGCAGAAACCACAGCTCGACGCGATTCGACGGGAAGCTGTAGTAGTAATTCGTGCTGTCCTCCGAAGTGCCGGCGTTCATACCCACGCCGCCATTCGCTTCCACAATGCGGTCGTACTCGTTGGGGATCACAAGGCTGTTGGCCTTCTCAATGGCCTGAGCTAGTTCGGTCTCTAAAACTGAGATCTTCTTAGAATCCACCGGTTGATGCCGCTCCACCGCTTCCCGATAGGCCTGGTCGAGCTTGTCGTAGACACGCTCCACGTGCTCTAGCGCAGCCTTCTCCGCCGGATAGTTCTTCGACCCGATCGCCTCTGTGCCCTTAAACGCCATGTGCTCGAACATGTGCGCAATCCCGGTCTCACCCGACGGGTCGTCCACCGCTCCCGCATTCACATAGGAGTGAAACGAGACCACCGGCGCTTCATGCCGCTCAATAACAATGAAATGCATGCCGTTCGCCAGGTCGAACTCGGTCACACGCTTCTCGAAATCTTTGAGGGACTGCCCGAGGATTACAATCGAAGTGGCGCTGAGCAGCGCCATCCTGATCGCGAATGTCATTCTATTTATCTCTCCAAGAAGACGTAACGGCTAACCATTAGCGTAACAGCCGGTTCACGATATCATCAGATTTCCAATGCCGTCCGGCGACCCAGTATCGGCCCGCTCCTTCGCTTTCATCCGGCTTAGACTTCACTTTATTGCCGCTGATTCTATTTATTTCCCGAACGGGAAACCCGGCAATATCGTAAGGGGAGCTTTCGGAACCATACTTCAAAGCATCTCGTGTTCCAGCGATTGTGGGGGTGCAAAGGCGTGTTCCCAGCGATCGACCTGCTCTTATGCGCGTATCTTTGAGCCTGGTTCGCTGGAACCCGGACCGAGCGGTCTCCATGACCGGCCCCGCCCCTTCGTGTTCCGTGCCTCCCACCTCAACGGTGAGACGATACTCCCGGGAAGAACGTTCCACTTCGACGTCCACCTGTTCGACATCAGGCAACCCTCGATTCGCCAGTTCGTGCTGGCTTTCGCGGAACTCGGACGCACAGGATTAGGCCCGCGGAGGGGGCGAGCCACGCTGATCTCGGTGGATCAAATTGACGGGGGCGGTGAGCCAGCGTTAACCGTTTACAACGGCTCAGAAATTGTCGACGAAACCGATTTGACACCGTGCAGCATCACATTAGCTCGACCCAGCCACAACGTAGCGGCGCTGCGGATCGAATTCCTGTCGCCGACCGAACTGAAGCACGACGATCGGCTGGCTTCCCGTCCGGAATTTGGCGTTCTGTTCGCGCGTATCCGGGACCGTATCGCTACATTGAACGCGCTTTACGGATGGGGAGCGCTGGGCATCGACTTCAAAGGTTTGGGCGAACGGGCTGAACAGATCCGGATGACACGTTGCAATCTCCGTCATGTTGATGTGGAGCGCCGTAGCAGCCGGACCGGACAGCGGCATCCCATCGGCGGGTTCCTCGGAACTGCGGACTACGAAGGCGAACTCGCAGAATTCCAGCCGTACCTGGAAGCGGCGGTCTACGCGGGAGTCGGCCGTCAGACGACGTTCGGCAACGGGGAGATTCGGCTATCCTGGAATTCGACTAAAGCCTGATCGCTTACGCCGTTTGTTTCCTCTAAGTCTACCCGGCGCGCAATGCCAGTCTCAGCCGGCGCTTCACATGCACCCACCCGGCGAACGCCACAAGATACGCCAGCGTGAACGGAAACACCAGCAATCTGGCTAAGGTGTGAACCGCACCCGCCCCCGTCAGCCCGGCCCGAAACAGCACGAAATGAACAATGATGCGCCAGTTCGCGGCGTGAACCCAGAAGTAATCTCCGTTCTCATTCAGGACAAACACCTTCGCGGGCAGCTTGTGAACCAGCCACCATTTCCACTTGGTCATGATCGGCTCAGCCGAGCACACGACGCCTACGATGGTGTACTGCCGTTCCAGCAGCTCCTGAAGCAGCCTGTCACGTTCCTGCGGCCCGTAGTCGGTGACCCAGAACACTTTGCCGTTGTCGAGATTCAAGCCGCGAGGTGCGCCCGCGAAGCACGTCACCACATCAATCGGGGTATCGGCGCCCTCGTTCTCATAAATTGACGGGAAGCAGTTGCTCGATCAACGACCGCGATCCGCTTTCGATCAGCAGGACGCGCAGAAATGGCGGGATCCAGCGCCTACGGTAGAACCGCACGCGTCACATCTCCCGCCGGTTCTCGAGTGATTTCGACATGGTCACTTCATCGGCGAATTCCAGATCGCTGCCCACCGGAATACCCATCGCGATGCGCGTGGTCCTGACACCAAGAGGCTTCAACAGTCGGGAAAGATATACGGCGGTCGCCTCGCCTTCGACAGTAGGGTTGGTCGCGAAAATGATCTCCTCGAACCTCTCCGCCCTCCAGCCGCGAAAGCAGCCCCTTGATGTGCAGTTGCTCCGGCCCTACGCCGCGCAGCGGAGAGATGGACCCATGCAGGACGTGATACACGCCCGCAAACTGGCGGGTGGTCTCAATGGGTAAGATGTTGTGCGGTTCTTCCACCACGCACACCACGGATTGATCCCGGTTAGGATCACGGCAGAACGGACACAGCTCCGAATCGCTGATATTGCCGCAAGTGGCGCACAGCCCAAGTTTGTCTTTTACGTCAAGGACGGCTTGCGCCAGATGCTCAGCCTCATCCCGTCCGACGCGTAACAGGTGAAACGCGATGCGCTGCGCGGACTTCTGGCCGATGCCGGGGAGTCGCTTGAATTCTTGGATTAGGCGCGCGAGAGGCTCAGCAAAGTCGGGCATTCAGGGCTTGATCAGAACAGGCCGGGAGGGAGTCCCATGCCGCCCAGCATTCCGCCCATCTTGCCCTGCGCTTGCTCGTCCACTTTCTTTGCGGCTTCATTGACGGCTGCCATCACCATGTCCTGCAGCATCTCGACATCCCCGGCAACTTCCGGATCAATCTTTACTCCCAGACAGTTCTTGTGGCCGTCCATCTTCACCGTCACCATGCCTCCGCCCGCAGAAGCCTCCACGCGGATTTGCGCGAGCTCCTCCTGCATCTTCTGCTGCATCTGCTGCGCCTGCTTCATCATCGATTGCATGTTGCCGGGTAGCTTCATATCAGTCCTTTAAGTTTCGCACGTCCCGAACATGAGCATCCGGAAACAACTCACGAAAGCGCTGCACTTCCGGATGCGATAAAGCACGCTGGGTGAGTTCCGCGTCGTTTTGCGGCTTCGGCGACGCGAGCGATGCGGACGCGGCTACTTCGCCCTGCTTCACAGTGATCTTCACCGGCCGGCCCGCGATTTGCTGCGCGATTTTGGGTAGGTCCGGGTCACCCTTGATGGCCATGCAAAACAGGCGGCCGGTGACGAAGCTCAGCTCTGTCCCGGTGAAGGTCACAGTGGAATGTTCCACAGCATCCGCGGTGGTTGTGAGCTGTTTCTCAACAAGAACCGCATGCAGGGCGCTCCGCCAATCGATGCCGTTCGGAACGGCGGAGGGCATCGGCGACGCCGGTTGCGTGGCCGGCGGCATCGCGGGCTCTTTGGACGGTGCCGTGACCGGGGACGGTGCTGTGACCGGCGATGCGGTCGACTTGCGGACCACGTCGCGGGCAAACGGCGACGGACCCGTTCGTTCCGGGGCTGCCGGCGCCGGGGGAGGTCCACTCACTGCCGGCCCGCGCGTCGGCGGTACCTTCGGCGTCGAGGAAGCGGGCGCGGCTCCACCAGCGATCATCGACAAAGCCTCTTCGATCGGGAGTAATTTGCCGGCCTGCACCATGCGAAGCAAACCCAATTCAAGATGCAGTCGCGGCTGTAAAGACAATTGCAAATCTTTGAACAGGTCAAGTGTGATCTGCAGGTATCGGGTCAGATCCTCTTCGGAGAATCCCGCAGCCACTTCGGCCATTCGTTCCTGTTCCTGCGCCGAAGCCGCCACCAGCCGTGAATTCTTGCCTGCGATTCGCACCACCAGCAGATTGCGGATATAACGCGCGAGCTCGCGGCAAAAGTGCTGCAGATTGTGCCCGTTCCGCTCCAGTTCCTGGACCACGCCGAGCATCGCCCCGAATCCGACTGCTGCAAAGCCTCCGCCACCATCTGCAGCGAATCCAGCGAGAACATGCCGAGCATCTGGCGTATTTCGTTCGCACCGAGCTTCGCGCCGCAGCATGCGATCGCCTGATCCAGGGCCGATAGCGAATCGCGAACGCTTCCCTCCCCCGCCTGAGCCAGAACCGCCAACGTCTCGGGATCGGTCTGAATGCCTTCCTGCTCGCAAATCCATCGCATGCGAGTGATGAGCTCCTCAAAATCCACAGAGCGGAAACTGAACTGCTGGCACCGGGAGGCGATGGTGGTCGGGATCTTATGCGACTCCGTCGTGCACAGGATAAACACCACCCACTCAGGCGGCTCCTCCAGGGTCTTCAAGCAGCGCGTTGAATGCCTCACTCGTGATCTGGTGCGCTTCATCGACGATGAACACCTTATAGCGATCGCGAGCCGGCCGGTAACGCACGTTGTCGCGGAGTTCGCGCATTTCGTTGATGCCGCGATTCGACGCGGCATCGATCTCGATTACGTCCGGGGCGTTTCCGGAGGTTACCTCCAGACAACTGGCGCATTCGCCGCAGGGGTGGGCCGTCGGTCCTTGGATGCAGTTCAGGCATCGCGCCATGATGCGGGCGATCGTCGTTTTTCCGGTTCCGCGCTGCCCGGAAAAGATATACCCATGCGCGATGCGGCGCTGATTGATCGCGTTGGCGAGCGTGGTCCTGACGTGCTCCTGCCCGATCAGTTCCTCAAAATTCTGAGGCCGGTACTTACGGGCGATGACCTGATACATGAGGGATTGGACGAAGGGCTTGGATCAAGATGTCAGACCCCGGGTGATCCGCGGCACACAAGCTAAACCACTACCGTTGCTTCCTTCCGGACCTGGCGGGGTTTGCAGCCGCCCGTTGCACGAAGCCCGGAGCCTGACAAGCCACCATTTTACCGCACCTGCGGCGTGCAGCTACCATATTAGTTCGCGCAATGATAAAAGCCCTGATTTTTGACCTCGGCAATACGCTCATTCCATTTGATTTCAGGCGGGGCTACGCTGCAATGGAACAGCGCTGCCCTTATCGCATGCCCGAGATCCGCGAACGGATTGGAGCAACGGACCTTGTCACGCGTTTGGAAAGCGGCCAGATTGAGCCCAGACCTTTCGTTCAGGAGTTGTGCCGCATCCTGGACATGCAGATGAGCTACGAGGAGTTTCGCGACGTCTGGTGCAGCGTGTTCTTTCCTGAAACGCTGGTTGCGGAATCGTGGCTGGAAGCTCTCGCCAAGCGTTATCCGCTGGTACTGCTCTCCAATACGAACGCTATGCACTTCGAGATGCTGGAGGCCCAGTATCCGCTACTGCGGTTGTTTGAGCATCGCGTGCTCTCGAACCAGGTAGGCGCGATGAAGCCTTCGCCGATCATCTACGAGACAGCGATTGCCAAAGCCGGTTGCACAGCCGGAGAATGTTTTTTCACGGATGACATTCCGGCGTATGTCGAGGCGGCGCGACAGAACGGGATCGATGCAGTCCAGTTCGTCAGCCAGGACCAGTTGGAAAGAGACCTGCGCGCGCGCAGCGTGGAATGGTAGCGCTAGAATATTTTCTTCTTCGCATCATCCTTGCCGTGATCCGCTACGCGCCCTACGGTGCCGCCGACCGCCCTCGCCCGCTTCTGCGCACACATCTTCGATCGGGCGGCGCCCCGCCTTCGCACGGTGGCCATCACGAATCTTGAGACTCGCGGGTTTCGGCGCACGGCCGGACATTGTCGACGGAGTGTTCGAGTCCCTCGCGCGGCTCTTGCTGGTCTTTGCAAAGTTCCCGACGCATTCATCGCGGCAACATTCAGCGAGTGGATCCGCTACGAAGGTTTCGAGCACTACCAGGAAGCGAAACGGCGTGGCCGGGGAGTGCTGTTTGCCACCGGCCACCTCGGCAATTGGGAACTGAGCGCCTTCGCCCATGCCCTGCTGAGCTGAGCCAATGAACGTCGTCGTACGTCCGCTGGATAATCCGCTCATCGATAACCTGGTGGAGCATCGGCGCCAAGCTGTCCGGTAATCGGATCATCAGCAAGCGCGACGCTGCGCGCTCTATTCTCCGAGCGCTGAAAGCGAACGAGGCAGTGGGCGTTCTGGTGGATCAGAACTCGCTGTTGAACGACGGCCTGTTCGTCGATTTCTTCGGGGTCCCTGCCTGCACCAACGCGGCATTCGCTAAGTTCGCCGCGCGCAGTGGAGCCGCCGTAATACCAGGGTTCGCTCTGTGGTTACAGGCGGAGGGGCGCTACGTGTTGCGTTTTTATCCGCCGGTCGAGATCACCGGAGACGTAGTATCGGACACGCAGCGCCTGCACCGCATCCTCGAGCAGGTGATTCGCGAGTATCCGGACCAGTGGTTATGGATTCACCGGCGTTGGAAAACTCGCCCGCCCACCGAAGGCTGATTATCGCGACCACTTGCCAGTGGCGGAGAATGCGGGCGGGATGTTCGAGCCGCGTGTGTGAAGGTCCGCGGCAATCTGGCGGCGCGTCTTCTCCGCACGGCTTTCGATTCTTCCGCTCTTCGCTGCATGCCTCGCCGCGTGTGCAGGCTTCGCATATACCGCGCTCCCGCTCGCCAATGCGCTGATCATGAATCCAGCAATCAATAATTGGTTCATTGTCGTATTCCCTTCGTGAGAGATTCTGCTCTCACCTCTGAATACGCGCAATGCACAGAGGAGTTCCGCTCAAAGACGAAGAATTCTAAGCAGCGCCCAACTTAAAGTTAATTGGTTGAATCAGGCGCTAGCAGGATACTTCCGGTAGCCCGGCCGGAATGTCTTGCCTTCTACCTACGGTTTCGCGAATCGCCGGAAGAAACTCTTCTCGTACCAGTGCGGGCGTTGCGGATCGTTCGCCACGCGCTCAGTTAAATTCAGAAGAATGCGATTAAATTCCGCGGCTGCTGGTTTATCCACTGGCTGCATCAAGTCATCCGACGGCGAGTGATACCGCTCTTTGAGCCATGCCTTAGCGACCTTCTCCTGCTCCGACCCCGGGAGGTATCCGAACTTGAATGCGAGCGCGGGGATGCCCTGGCGAATGAAACTGTATTGATCGCTGCGTATGAACAGGTTTCGGTTCGGCTCTTTGTCGGTCTGCACTTCGACTCCGAACTGCTTGCACACCGCGCGGATTTGATCGCCCAGCGTCGATTCGTCCACTCCCTGTACTTCCAGATACTTCAGCGGGAACAGCGGCAGAAACATATCCATGTTGATGTCGGCAACGATGGCGTGCGCAGGCACAGTCGGGTGATTCGCAAAAAACTTCGACCCTTGTAGTCCCTTCTCCTCGCCGGTGACCGCCGCAAAGACTACCGAGCGTTTCAACTTCGCATTCGAAATCTTCAGTTGCTGCGCTATCTCGATCAGCGAAGCGATACCGGACGCGTCGTCCATTGCGCCGTTATAGATCTTGTCGCCGTTGATCGGCGCCCCCACGCCCAAATGATCCAGATGAGCCGTCAGCACCACAAATTCGTTCTTCAGCACCGGATCGGCGCCCTCGAGAAGTCCCGCGACGTTCTGGGACTCCACTTGCGATCGCCGTAATTCCACATGCGCCTGGATCGCAGCGGGAATTGCAAAATGCGGCAGCGGTTTGCTGGCATCCGCCAGCGCGAGGATCTCGGACAAAGTGTGGCCGGTCGCCGCGAACAACTTGTCCGCGTGCGCCGGATTCAACGTTACGGATAATTGCAGCCCTTGCGTCTCATCCAGCTTCGAATCCGCAACGCTCATGGAAGGTTGTAAGCGGGCCAGCGACGAACGTTCCCACGGGATATCCATGCTCTTCGGGTTGGGGATGTTCACCATGCCGATTACGCCTGCCGCCTTCAACGCCTTCCATCTTTCGCCAGCCGAGGAGTAATGCGCCTTCAATGCGCTCGGGATGGACTGCGGTCCACCGGCCAGCATCACTATGACCTTGCCTTTCACGTCGAGCCCCGCGAGATCGTCGATCTCCATTTCCGGGACCACCAGACCATGACCGATAAACAGGAGGGGCGCGGTCACGTCCTGAGCCGAATCCGCCCGCAGCGAAATCACCGCATCCTGACCTAATTGCAGCGGCTCGCTTTTCCCATTTCGAACTAGCGCGAGGTGGGATTTGTCCTCGACGATCTGCTTCACGTCGAACCTGACGGGTTGGATGTAGCCGTTGGCGCCCGCGGGCTTCAGACCCGCGCGCTCGAACTCGCCCGCAACATACGTCGCTGCTTTCCGGTGGCCTTCGCTGCCCGTGTTTCTCCCCTCCATCTTGTCGTCGGCGAGCACCTGTATGTGCGACCACCAGCGGCTGCCTTCAGCCACGTAGTCGGGAGTGGCGGCGAGTGCGGCGGCGGCGCAGGCCAACGCCAGGGCATATCGTTGCTTCATGATGTGGATTTGGTTTTGGATTCTTTGAATGCTGCACGGACGGCGCGCAATTGTTGAGCGTGTTTCTCGGGATGATTGGTAAAGGTCCTGAGAAGCTCAAGCAAGGTCACCGGCCCGCGCTCGGAATGGATTCCCACTCGCTGGTACGCGTCCTCGGGCAGATCTTTGAGCAATTCGTAATTTTCTCCGCGAAGACGGCGGAATGTTTCGATGGCTTGCGACGGCTTGCGGTTACGATAGTCGAGATTCGTGGACCACGCCTCTTGGTCGAAGGCCTGAATGACTGGCCGTTCTTCCGCGATAATCTGGCGAAAGCGCATTGCGCCGACAAGTTCCGAATCCGCCAGGTGACATACAATCTGGCGGGCGCTCCACTTACCCGGCTGCGCGACGAAATCCACTTCGGACCCGGCCGCGCCAGTCATTGACATTGCCACCAGTTCGGCTCCGCGGCGAAAGCGCTCCAACAGTTCGGTAATTTCACTCATATCGAGACCCAGCCATGCAGGCCCAAGCCCCATTATACGGACCTCACCGTTGCCGCCTGTGAGCGGTAACCGCATCCTTGCGATAATGAGTCCAACTGGTTGCCTCTATGAAATCCCGCATTTTCATCAGCCTCCTCCTCGCCTCTCTGTCGTTGCCTGCGCAACGGAAAGAAATGGAGAGGCCTGTGCGGCAGGCCACGCGCGGAACTCGCGGCGCTGTCGCGGCTGGAAGCGAGTTCGCGACTGAAGCGGGACTACGACTTTTTCATAAAGGCGGCAACGCCGTGGATGCGGGCGTCGCCACCATGTTCGCGGCTGCGGTCACCGAGTTCTCGCATTTCGGATTCGGCGGCGAAGCGCCGATTCTCATTCGCACCAAGGCCGGAAAAGTAGCTGCCATCGCGGGTGTTGGCACGATGCCCAAGCTCGCCACTGCCGATTTTTACCGCACGCGAACTCTACGGCCATTCGAGGTGATGCAGCGCGATCCCGGCGGCCTCAGCGGCATCGTTCCGGTCACTGGTCTCATGCCCGCGCTCGTGCCCAGCATGGTGGATGCCGGATTGCTGTCCATTCGTGAATTCGGTACGAAGGCTCTGGCGGAAATCATCGCGCCGGCGATCGAGCTCGCTGATGGTTACGCCATCGACGAACAGCGCTCCAGCAGTATCGCGCGCTCTCGCCAGTTTTTCGAGATCTGGCCCGATTCGAAGCGGCACTGGATGCCCAACGGCCGCGTGCCGATGCCGGGCGAGATCTTCAGCCAGCCGGATCTTGCGCGAACCCTGCGCGGCATGGTGGACGCGGAGCAGAAGGCGCGAGCCGCCGGTAAGGATCGAGGGGCCGCCATCGACGCCGCCCGCGATTATTTCTATCGGGGCGAAATTGCTCACCGAATCGACGCTTTCAGCAAGGCCAATAACGGCCTCTTGCGGTACGAAGATATGGCCGCGTTCAAACTCCAGGTGGAAGAACCTGTCTCCACCACCTACCGCGGATACAAGATCTACAAGCCTGGATTCTGGAGCCAGGGGCCCTCCCTCATTGAGGCGCTTAACATCCTGGAAGCCTACGATCTGAAGAGTCTCGGAATCAACTCCGCTGAATATATTCACAAGACGGTCGAGGCATTGAAGCTAGCCTACGCCGATCGCGATACCTACTATGGAGACCCCAAGTTCAACGACATTCCCGCCTCTGTCCTGCTCTCCAAGGAGTACGCCGCCGAGCGTCGGAAGCTGATCGGACACACTGCATCGCTCGATTTCCGCCCCGGCGCGATCAACGGTATCACGCGACAGCATCCCGCCGATACGGAAACCGCGCACATCAAGATCGATGACGCGTTAATGGCCCGGGACACGACGTGCGTGGACGCGGTCGACAAAGATGGAATGGTTTTTTCATCGACTCCATCTGGCGCTTGGATGCCGTCCGTCATCGCCGGGGACACGGGCATTCCACTCACGCAGCGGGCGCAGAGCTTCCTCTTGGTGAAGGGACATCCGAACGAATTGGCCGGCGGCAAGCGTCCCCGCGTTACGCTGAGCCCCACCATCGTGCTTCGGGCCGACGGATCGCCCTATTTGGCCCTCTCCACTCCGGGAGGAGACAACCAGGATCAGAGCCTTCTTCAGATGATGCTGTATGTGATCGAGTTCAATATGAATGCCGAAGCTGCGGTGGAGGCGCCCCGGTTCCAGACCAGGCACTTGGTGTCTAGCTTCGACAACCATGCATGGAACAAGGGCGATCTCTTGTTGGACGAGCGCATGCCTCCCGCGACGTTGACCGAACTGGTGGAGCGCGGCCATCGCGTTCAGACCCGTTCCAAGTGGGCAAGCGGAGCGGCGCCGGTGATGATTCGCGTCCTTCCGAGCGGCGTTATCGAAGCCGGCGCCGATCCCTACGGATACCGCACCGCGCACGCCTGGTAGCGCTCCGCGATCTTACTTCTCGGAGTTGCTGGAACTACTGCTCGTAGTTGACGCGGTAGTTGGGGAGACAGGCTTCGCCGGAGCCGGCGTATTGGACTTGGAAGGAGAGTCGGCCTTCGACGAATCCGAAGTCTTGGCTTCTGACTTGGCGCCAGCCTTGGAAGAATCGGATTTCGAATCGGCCGCGTCGCTCTTCTTCTCGGCGTTGGCCTTGCCATCGCCGCCGTTCGCGTCCGGCGTTTTCCCGCCCTTACCGTAGTCCGTCACGTACCATCCGGACCCCTTGAACTGAAACGCGGGAGCGCTCATCAGCTTGCGCACATGCCCGCCGCAGACTTCGTGGACCGTCACTGGGTCGTCCGAAAACTTCTGCATCTTCTCAAACACGGTACCGCAGGATTCGCACTTGTATTCGTAGAGCGGCATTTCAAAGTTCCATTACTTCTTTGGTTGGGTCGGGATGTGCAGAGGCGTCATGTCGCCGCCGTTTTCTCGCTTGGTCTTGGACTCCGAAGCGACCTGGGGCGCTCCCTTAGTTGCTACCTCGATCGCCTTTTTCAGCAGCAGGTCCTCGCCCTTGGGCTGCCGAGCCGGTTCCGGCTGCTGTTGTGGATTTTCGTCGTCGCCCTCTAGTTGCGGCTGAGCCTCAACGACAGCCACGGTGGGAGTCACACCGTTATCCTGAATCGCTTTTCCGTTTGGCGAGTAGTATTTAGCTACTGAGATGATCACCGCGCTGCCGTCGTCCATCGTAAGGGCCTTCAGCACGCCTGCCTTACCGTACGTGCGCTCGCCCACCACTTCGGCGCGCTTGTTGTCGAGGAGGGCCGCGGCCGCAATCTCGGCGCCTCCCGCGGTACCTCGATTGGTGATTACCACTACCGGCAACTTCGTCACAGCACTGGACGAGACCGCATCGAAATTCTGACGAGGCGACTTCTGACCCTGCGTGTAGGTAATCAGACCCTTGTCCAGGAACAGGTTCGCAACTTTCGTTCCTTCTTCCGGCGAGGCCGTCGAGTTGTTGCGCAGATCCAAAATGATCTTCTTCGCGCCTTGTTTCTGGAATTCCTCAACCTTGTTCCGGAGCTCTCGAAGATTTGTAGTCTCGAAGGAAGGGGCCGTCACCAGTGCGATCTGTTCCGGCAGCATCTTGGCGGATACGGGAGGATCGTGGATAACTCCCCGGGTCAGGGTGACCTTCGTCGGCTCGGGATTCGTAAACTTCAGCACGCCGACATCGATCGTTGTACCAGGGTCGCCCTCCAACAGCATTTCCGCGTACACTAGCGGCATATCGCGCGTCGATACGTTGTTGATGCTCTCGAGAATGTCACCCGTGTTCAGACCGGCCTTTTCAGCGGGTGATCCGGGAATTGCATCCACAATCCCGACGTAGCCCAGGCGTTTAGAGAGCACCAGGCCAACGCCGGCCTTCTTCACACCGTGAGCCTTCTGATATTGTTTGTACTGGTCGGCACTGAGATAGCTGGCATACGGGTCTACAGACTCCAGCAAGCCGTTCAAGGCGCCCAGCGTAACGCTCTTGAGATCGGGTTCCTCGACGTACTCACTCTTGATCCGGGAGAGAACCTCGGTGTAAACTGCCAGATGTTTGTATTGATCGTCGCTGGAGGTGCCGGCAGATTGCCGCGCCCCCAATAGAAGCACTATTACTACAAAGGTCGATAGAGTCACCACAACATACTTGAGCCGGCTGTTCATAACGGAAGGGGAGCCTCGCTACCAATAGTTTAGCAGGATGATGCAGGTCTGCTAACAGTTTAGACGCGCGACCGGCGTTTTGGGATGCTTCGGATCTTCAATCGTGCTTGCCATTCCACTCGAACGCATGGGCGCTTCCGCACAATCGCCTGATTGTTGCCATCCTGTTCCGGCGCGCCCGGGCGAATAGGTTGGCGCCAAACCGCGGATTCCGGCACACTTATGCGTACCTCAGCAGAGATACCAACTGTCGTGCGAATCTGTTGGATACAGGTTCGCCGAGGAGTTTCGAGAAGCTGTATTTACTCTTCAGGCAGTACTAGCGGATAAACAGGCCATCGTGTTCACGGTGGCGCAGTCCGTCCCAAAACGTGGCCCAGGAAGCCGGTGCCTACCAAAAGCTCCTATCATGCGCTCGCGTTCGAAGAAATAACGCGGCAAAGGGCAGGAGGTCTAATGGAATCCGACGAGCAGTCCCGGTTGCCGCTGACGAGAACGGTGGACGACTTCCTCATTGGGGGTGGCGAGATGGGCAAAGTCATTGCCGCCAAAGACTGGTCCGAGACGCCGCTGGGACCTGTCGCGAACTGGCCCCAAAGCTTGCGTACGACGGTCAGCCTTTGCCTTGCCTCTAACTTCCCGATCTCGCTGGCGTGGGGGGCCAAGCGCACTCAAATTTATAATGACGGCTATTGGCCCATCTGCGGGGCCAAGCATCCGCAGTCGATGGGCCAGAACTTTCGCGAGTGTTGGGCATCGGCTTGGCCCGCTATCGGAGAGGCTTTCGAGTGCGCCGAAAGAGGCGAGACGCGGTACATCGAGAACCAACGCATGTTCCTCGACCGGAACGGCTACTTAGAGGAAACCTTTTTTACATTCTCTTTCAGCCCCATCCGCGATGAGAGCGGCACCGTAGGTGGATTGTTCCATCCCGTGACGGAGACAACCGCCAGAATGCTGAGCGAGCGGCGCACCAGGGCTCTGCGGGACCTGGCGGCGCGCACTGCAAAGGCAACCTCGGTAGAGGAGGCCTGTGCGATTGCGTTCAACGTCTTGGCCGAGTACGAGCTGGACCTGCCCTTCGCTCTTCTGTACGTCCTGAACGAAACCGGTGAGGAGCTGCGGCTTGCGGCCAGCACGGGAGTCGAGCCGGGCAGCGCCGCGAATCCCCTGCGGGTTGGCTCGAACCAAGCCCCTTGGGAGTGGCCCTTCAAGCAGGTCCTGGATTCTGCTCGCCCGCAGACTGTTGAGCCGTTTGCCCAAAGGCTCGGACTGCACCTCCGTGGACCCTACCCCGAACACCCCACAAAGGCATTGATCCTTCCGATTTCACGCGGCGGGCTCACCCGTCCGGCCGGCGTCCTCGTCGCGGGGGTCAGTTCAAGGCTGCCACTGGATGACAGTTACCGCAGCTTTTACGATCTACTCGCCGGCCAGCTCGCAGCGGCGATTGCAACCGCACGTGCGTATGAGGAAGAGCGCCGCCGCGGCCAGGCCTTGGCCGAGTTAGACCGTGCTAAGACAGCGTTCTTTTCTAATGTCAGCCACGAGTTCCGCACGCCTCTGACGCTCATGCTGGGCCCCTTAGAGGAACTGCTCGCACGGTCTGGAAACACCGTTGCCGCCAGCCGGGATGAGGTGGATTTGATCTACCGAAATGCTCTCCGGCTCTTGCGGCTGGTAAACGCGCTGCTCGACTTTTCGCGCATCGAGGCCGGCCGCACTCAGGCAGCGTTCGAACCCGTTGACTTGGCTGCGTTGACCGCCGATCTTGCCAGCTCGTTCCGCTCTGCTGTGGAGAAGGCCGGACTTCAATTTGTGGTGGACTGCCAACCACTATCCGAGCCCGTCTACGTGGACCTGTCAATGTGGGAGAAGATCGTTCTGAATCTGCTCTCGAATGCCTTCAAGTTCACTTTCAAAGGCGAGATTCGGGTCACTGTTCGCGAAAGAGGTCGCAATGCGGAGCTTCAGGTCTCTGACACCGGGACCGGTATTCCGGCGCACGAGTTGCCACGCTTATTCCAGCGTTTTCATCGGGTCGAAGGTACCCGTGGCCGCACGCACGAGGGAACGGGTATAGGATTGTCACTGGTCCAGGAGCTCGTGAAGCTGCATGGCGGAACGGTGCAAGTGGACAGTGAGTTGGGCGCGGGAAGCGCCTTCTGTGTGTCCTTACGCTTCGGCCACGCTCACCTGCCGGACGACCGGCTTGCGAACAAAGATTCTCCGGCTCCCCAGCGCACCGCCGCTTCTAGAGCGAATGGATTCGTCGATGAGGCGCTCCGGTGGCTGCCTCCAAGGGAATCCGAGCGGGCCGTTGCCGAGCCGCAAGCGAACGGAGTACCAGGTGGGCGGCGGGCGCGTATACTGCTGGCCGACGACAACGCCGATATGCGGCACTACGTGGAGCGGCTCTTGGCGCCGGACTACGAAGTTCAATCCGTAAGCAACGGAGCAGAGGCGCTTCGCGCCGCCCAGGATGATGCTCCTGACCTCGTACTTTCAGATGTCATGATGCCGGAGCTCGACGGCTTTGGCCTGCTGACGGCGCTTCGCCGGGACGAGCGCACACAGGGAATCCCTGTTGTCCTTCTGTCAGCCCGGGCTGGAGAAGATGCGCGCGTCGAAGGCCTTCATGCTGGGGCCGACGATTACCTCGTGAAGCCGTTCGGCTCGCGGGAGCTTCTCGCCCGCGTGCGGACTAATGTTGAATTGGCTCGGCTTCGATATCAGCTCTCCTGTGAAGAAGAAAGCCGTCGTTCCGCTGCCGCTATCGAGAAGCAATGGCGCTTGTTCGATACGGCTCTCACTCACACGCCCGACGCTACTTACATGTTCGATCTGGAGGGCCGCTTCATCTACGTCAACCGCGCCCTGCTTTCGCTCTGGGGAAAGCCCATAGAAGAAGCGCTGGGGAAGAGCGTTTTTGACGTGGGCTATCCGTCGGAGCTCGCGGCCAGGCTACAGCGCCAGATTCATCACGTCATTCAATCCAAGCAGCAGCTGAAGGATCAAGCTGAATTGACTGGCCTCACCGGCGAAAAGGGTCACTACGAGTACATCCTCGTGCCCGTCCTTTCGGAAGACGGACACGTGGAAGCTGTTACCGGCTCCACTCGCGATATCACACACCTCAGACGAACGAACGAAGAGTTGAGGCGCACCAATCGCGAGCTGGAGGAATTCGCATTTGTCGCAAGTCACGATCTTCAGGAGCCGCTTCGGATGGTAAACATCTACACGCAGCAGCTTGTCCGTCGATACGGCGATGCCGACGATAAGGCACAGGAGTACGCCGGGTACATCCGAAAAGGAGTTATGCGGATGCAAGAGCTGATTCGCGGACTTCTGCACTTCTCTCAAACCGTGCACTTGGATGGTCTACCCCCGATCGGGATAGCCGACGTATCAAAGTCGCTGCAGGAAGCCACGAGCATACTGAAGAATCGTATTGAGGAAAGCGGAGCCACAGTCACCGCTGATTCGCTGCCAGTGGTCCAAGGCGACCAAACGCAGTTGACACAGGTGTTCCAGAATCTTCTCTCGAATTCCCTGAAGTACCGTAAAGCGGCGGAGCCGCCCCGAATTCATGTCTCAGCCCGGCCCGAGGACAACGCGTGGGTCGTTTCGGTTCGAGATAACGGAATTGGGTTCGATCAGCAATACGCCGAGCGCATATTCGGGCTTTTCAAACGGCTTCATAAGGACTCCTATCCGGGCACCGGCCTGGGGCTTGCCATCTGCCAGCGCATCATCGAGCGCTACGGAGGCCGCATGTGGGCCGAGAGTGAGCTGGGCCAAGGTGCAACATTCTATTGCAAGCTCCCGGGCGCGGAGGGCGTATGAAAGTGTTGCGCATTCTGTTGGCCGAGGATTGCCAGGGAGATATTCAGCTCGTACGCGAGTCTCTGACCGAGCATCGCATCCAGCACGAGCTGTACGTTGTGCAGGATGGGGAAGCGGCACTCCAGCTTGTCGCGCGAATGGGCGAGCCGGGCGAAGTGCCGTGTCCGGATGTGATGCTCCTCGATTTGAACCTTCCAAAAGGAGACGGGCCCCAAATTCTTACTGAATTCCGTAAGCACCCCCTCGGGGGCGCCACGCCGGTAATTGTGGTGACCTCCTCCGACGCACCGAAAGATCGGGAGCGCATGTCGGAGCTTGGCATCAGCTACTATTTCCGCAAGCCAATGGACTTCACCGAGTTCATGCGACTGGGCGAAATTGTCAAGACCGTTACCGCTGCCAGCGTGGAAACGGAACCTGCGCGTGATACGTGATCGAAGTTCTTGAGATCACGCTTTCCTTGTGGCAAGAAGATCTAGCTGCCCGACGGGGTGGACCCCCTAACCACTTAGGCTTACGTCATGGTTCAAACATTCCGGCTCAGTACCACGGTCAGGGTTCGACGCTCATCGTATCCAACTCCGCCCTCTTCTACTTCGGTGGAATCAGCTTCGTCCGCGCGAGAAAATTCGTGTCCAAAGCTCCGGCAATGAAATCCTCGTGCATGAGAATCCGCTGGTGCAGCGGGATTGACGTGTAAATGCCCTCAATCACGAACATATCTAACGCCCGGTTCATTCGCGCGATCGCTTCCCCGCGGTCCGCTCCATGTGTAATCAGCTTCGCCACTAGCGAATCGTAATACGGCGGGATCACGCCATCCGTGTAAGCGGCGGTGTCCACCCGTACGCCGATTCCGCCAGGCAGGTTCAAACCGGTAATGCGGCCCGGCGAAGGCGCAAACGTGTCCGGATGCTCGGCGTTGATACGGCACTCGATCGCGTGCCCTGAGAATTTCACCGGCCGCGTGATGATATCGTCCAGATGCCGGCCTGCGGCGATCAGAATCTGACTCTTCACCAAGTCGATGCCCGTCACGAATTCGGTCACCGGATGCTCCACCTGAATTCGCGCGTTCACTTCCATGAAATACAGGCTTCCGTCGCTGTCCATCAGGAATTCAGCCGTGCCGGCATTGGCGTAACCGGCAGCCCGCATTGCCTCCTTGAGACTCCCGCCGATGCGCGCCCGCAATTCGGGAGTCACCGCCGGCGACGGGGCTTCTTCCAATAGCTTCTGATGACGCCGCTGAATGGAACACTCCCGTTCGCCCAGAACTTCCACCTGGCCGTGCTCGTCCGCAAGAATTTGAAACTCGATGTGGCGAGGAGTTTCCACCAGCTTCTCCATGTAGAGATCGCCGTTGCTGAACGCGGCCGCGGCCTCCGCGTTGGCCTGCGCGTAGGAGGAAGCCAGTTCGCCGGCATCGCGCACGATGCGCATCCCGCGCCCGCCGCCTCCCGCTGCGGCCTTCAACATGATCGGATAACCAATTTCGCGCACCAGTTCGTGCGCTTCCTCGACGGAGCTCAGCGTCCCCACGCTGCCCGGAAGAATCGGCACCCCCGCGGCCTGCATCACCTGCCGCGCGCGATCCTTCATACCCATGGTCCGGATCACGGCGGGCGAAGGACCGATAAACTTGAGCCCGCTCGCCTCGCACACTTCGGCGAACTCGGGGTTCTCGCTCAGGAAGCCATATCCCGGATGAATCGCATCCGCGTTCGTAATCTCCGCCGCGCTGATTACGGACGGGATATCCAGATAGCTGCGGGCGCTCTTGGCCGGACCAATGCAGATGGCCTCATCGGCAAACCGCACATGCAGGCTGTGGCGATCCGCTTCCGAGTAAACCGCCACGGTGCGGATCCCCAAATCCTTGCACGCGCAGACAATACGGAGTGCGATCTCGCCCCGGTTGGCGATCAGAACCTTTTGAAACATGGTCAGCGCGGCCGAATCCCGAAAAGAGCCTCGCCGTACTCCACCGGACGCCCGTTCTCAACCAGCTTGGTGACGATGGTACCGCCTATTTCTGCCTCGATCTCATTCATCAGCTTCATCGACTCGATGATGCACAGCACCTGGCCCGGTTCCACCTGGTCGCCCACCCGCACAAAGGGCGGGGCGCCCGGCGCGGATGAGTCGTAGTACGTTCCGACAATGGGCGACTTCACCAGTTCGTGCGCTTCGTCCAGCATCTTCTGTTTCCCGGAATCCGCCGGATCGGGCTGATTAGGAGCTGCAACAGCCGTCGCCGGTGTCTCGGATGGGGATCCCGCGGCACTCCCTGCATATCCCTGCCCTACCAGGAATTCCTGCGGCATGGGTGCGGTCCGCCGGATGCGAACCCGGTCGTCTCCCCTTTGCACTTCCAGTTCGGCGACTCCGCTTTCGTTGGCGAGCTTGATTAGGTCTTTAATCTCTTCGATGGTCATTTCAGAGCGCGATCAATTCTTTCGACGTCGGTGTCAGCACTTCACAGCCCTTCGAGGTCACGATCACCGTATCCTCGATCCGGACCCCGCCTACGTCCTCGACGTACGCGCCGGGTTCGATGGTGATCGCCATCCCCGCTTCCAGACGCGTTTTGTCGCCCCGGCCAAGACGCGGCGGCTCGTGAATCTCGAGCCCCAGTCCGTGACCCGTGGAATGCGTGAAGGCCTTATCCAGCCCGTGCTTTTTCAAGACTTGGCGAGCGGCCCGGTCCACTTTCCCCGCAGTCACTCCCGGCCGCACCGCATCCACGGCGGCGAGTTGAGCTTCCAACACGGCCCGGTACATCTGGACCGTCTTACGGGATTGGCGGCCGAGATGGAGCATACGCGTCATGTCGCTCGCGTAGCCCTCCTGGCTCGCGCCCATATCTATTAATAGTAGTTCATCATTGCCCAGCGGACGCGAGGTCGGACGCGCGTGCGGCAGGGCACTTCGGGATCCGCCGGCAACAATCGTTTCAAATGCGGGCCGGTCCGCCCCCAGCTTCCGCATCTGATATTCGAGTTCCGCGGCCAGGTCGGACTCCGACATTCCCGGCCGGATATTCTTTACCGCGCTTGCGAATGCGCCCGAGTTCGTGATTACCGAGCGGCGGATGGCAGCAATTTCGACCTCGCTCTTCACCATCCGTTGCCGGAGTATCACGTCCTCCAGCGGTTTCATCCGCACCTGAGACGGCGCATCCTCAAGCATGGCGGCATACTGCGCGTAGGATACGTGACTCTTCTCGAAACCCAGCCGCTTCAGCCGCTTCTTCTTAATGAACTGAAGCACTGCCGGGATCAGCCCACCCTTCGAAACCACCACCACTTTGAAGGGAACCTGTTGCGACGCTTGAAGGGTATACCGCGGATCCGTGAAGAACGTCGCCGAGTCGTGCAGAAACAGCACGAGCCCGTTGCTTCCCGTGAAGCCGGAAACGTACCGCACGTTCGCCGGACTGGTCACCAGGAACGCGTCGATCTTTTCTTCGCCGAAATCCAGTTGGGGCCGGGTACCGTCGGTCACGGCTCTAGCACGAGCTTTCCGGTCGTCTTCCGGCTCTCCAAATCTCGTTGCGCCTGGGCAACGTCGGCCAGCTTATACGTTCGTTCGATGTGCAACTTCAGCGATCCATCCAAGAGCCACTTGAAGAGGTCTCCCGCGCGCCACTCCAGTTCTTCTTTGGTCGCGGCATAGTGGGCCAGCGTCGGCCGGGTCAGGAACAACGAACCCTTCTGATTGAGAACCAGGGGCGCAATCTCCGGTGCCGGTCCGCTCGCATTTCCGTAGGTCACCATCATCCCGCGCGGACGCAGGCAATCGAGAGCAGGCAGGAAAGTTGAGGCGCCCACCGAATCGTATACAACATCAACCCCGCGCCCGTTCGTGATCTTCTTTACTTCGGGAGGAAACTCTTGCCGCGTGTAGAGGATGACATGGTCCGCGCCGGCGTTTCTCGCCATCTCGGCCTTTGCATCGTTGCCCACCATCGCTATCGTGGTTGCGCCCAACCGCTTCGCCATCTGGACCAATAGCAGACCCACCCCACCCGCCGCCGCGCTGATCAGACACGTGTCGCCGGTTTTCAACGGGAAGGTCGAATGCGTCAGGTAGTGGGCCGTCATGCCCTGCAGCATCACCGCCGCGCCGCTCTTCAGATCGAGTTTCTCTGGAACGCGCACCAGTTGCCAGGCGGGAACCACCGCATACTCCGCATGCGAGCCGCGAGCCATCGCCCACGCCACTCGATCGCCTGCCTTCACTTCGGTCACCCCGGGCGCAACCGACTCCACAATGCCCGCGCCCTCCATGCCGAGTACGATCGGAGGTTCAGCCTTGTACAGCCCTGTCCGAAAATAGATGTCGATGAAGTTCACGCCGGAGGCGGTGACCTTCACCAGGGCCTGGCCCGCTGTCGGCTTCGGATCCGGCACATCGGCGTACTTGAGCGCCTCTGGGCCGCCGGGCTGTTCGATGAATACGGCTTTCATAGCAACTAATGAGTGTAACAAGGGAATCCTGTGACCACGCATCATGAGATTGTCGATAGATAACTTCTAGATTGCCATCGAGAGATACTGAAATGAGGACAACAAAGAGCTTTTTAGTCGCTGCCACCCCAGCCATGCTGATCGCCAGGTCGGCTCCGGCAGTATAACCGGGGTAGTTAGGGATGCCACTCAGAGCGCTGTTCCGAACGCCGCCGTCAAAATCACCAATACGCAGTCCGGTATCACCGCGCGAGTGGCAACCAACGACACGGGCGCGTATCGGGTGAACTCGCTGCAGCCTGGAGCCTACGCTGTTGAGGCCTCCGCTCCTGGATTCGATACGTTCATCCGGCGCGAGATCGTCTTAACCACGGCGCAAACCATCGCCGTAGATCTCACCCTCCAAGTGGGTCAACAAAGTCAAACGGTGGACGTTGAAGCGGCCCCCAATCTCAGCGAAACGCAGTCATCCAGCGTCGGCCAAATCGTCGGTCACAAATACATCGACAACCTGCCGTTGCCCAACCGGTCGGCGAACTCGCTGGTGTCGCTATCGCCCGGAGTTGTACTGCTCGATCCCGGCCAAGGAGCCGAAAACTATCCCCTCTTCTCCGTCGCTGGCGGGCGAAACCGCAATCAGAGCTTCACCCTCGACGGCGGCAGCATCGGCAATGCCGTCGGATTAACGCGCGCCTTACAAACCGTCAGCCTGCCGCTCGACGCGCTGGAAGAGTTCCGCATCATCAGCAACAGCTACGCCGCCGAGTACGGCCATTCCACGGGAGGCATCGTCGCGCTCTCTACTCGCTCGGGATCGAACGAGGTGCGCGGACGCTTGTTCGAATATCTTCGGAACGACGCTCTAGATGCCCGGAACTTCTTTTCCCAAACAAAGCCACCGCTGCGTCTTAACCAATTCGGAGGCGCCGTGGGAGGACCCATTCGAAAAGATAAAACGCACTTCTTCTTGAGCTGGGAACAAACCCGGCAAACCTCCAGCGATGCAGTACTCTCGACGGTGCCGACGCTTGCGCAGCGCGCCGGTAATTTCTCGGCGCTCTCGGCTGCGGTCTACGATCCCCTCACCTTGAGCAGCGGTGTGAAGCAGCAGTTCCCCGGCAACATCATACCGCTGGATAGAATCGATCCCGTGGCGAAGGCGGCACTCGCTTATTGGCCGCTTCCGAATCGTCTCGGCGGCTTGAACGGGGCCAACAACTACGCGGGGAACACCAACCTCGATATGAACCGCAACATCGCGGTTGGGAAATTGGACCGCAGCTTCACCGATAACGACCGTGTCTCGGCCCGGTATTACATTAATGACGCATTTACGGCTAACGCCGGTTCGTACGGCATCCCGGTTTCTGACCCGCTGGCCACCAGTACCGACGTTCGCATTCAGAGCATCCTCGGTACCCACATCCACACCTTCACTCCCACTCTGTTGAATAACTTCCAAGTCAGCTTGATGCAGCGCAAATTCATCCAGACTCGGCCGGGCGCTGGCGCCGGCTACGCCGATAAGCTCGGATTTTCAGGCGTCAGCGATGCCGCGTTTCCAACCTTCAACGTCGCGGGTTATGCACTCCTCGGCAGCCAAGGCGTCACGAATAGCTCGGTAGCGCGCATTCAGTCGCCGATCCGTGACTGGCAGATTCAGGATTCTGTTTCTAAAGTGACCGGCAAGCATGCGTTCAAGGGCGGGCTTGAGTATCGCCGGGGTTTCAACAACGAATCCAACGATCTTTCGTCTTCTGGGAATCTCGCGTTCAATCGCCTCATCACCGATCAGCCGGGAGCATCCTCCACCACCGGCGATGCTCTCGCCAGCTTCCTGCTGGGCGCCGCCAACTCGGCTTCTTTGAGCCGGACGGATGTGATTCCATCGCACGCCTCCTATTGGGCCGCGTATTTCCAGGATGACTACCGTGTAACGGACCGGTTGACCATCAATGCGGGCCTTCGCTGGGAACTCGAAATGCCCCGCTACGTCGACGGAGATAAGTTGAACTCCTTTGATCCATTTGCCATCAACCCTGTCTCTGGCACTCCCGGCGTTGTAACCTTCGCCGGGCGAAATGGCGTCCCGCGGACTTCGTTTGATCCGAACTTCAAGAACTTTGGCCCGCGTCTCGGCTTCGCTTACAATTCACCCTTCTTCGGGGGCTTCGTCATTCGCGGTGGGGGCGGCATCTTCTACGGACCGAATGTGAGTAACTCGATCACGACGTCGGCAACGCTCGGTTTCTCCGACAATCTCAGCCTCGTCACGTCGCAAGCTGAGACGGCATACGTACTGTCGCTGGCCAACGGGTTCCCGGCGTATAAGCGGCCGTCGATCGATGATCCCGGCTTTGGTGCAGTCGCGCTTGGCAGCCGCCCGACCACCGCGGTGCAGTTTTTCGATCGGCATAGGCCAACCCCGCGTTCCTATCAATACAATTTCAATCTGCAAAAGGAACTGGCAGGCAATATCCTGGTCGAGACCGGCTACATCGGCAACGTCAGCCATCACCTGACGGCCAACGATCTGACCATCGATCAGTTGCCCCCGGCCGAGTTCGGACCCGGCAACACGCAATTGAAACGGCCATTCCCTCAGTTCAGCAACGTGACCCTTCTCAACCCCGCGATCGGCAACTCGACCTATCATGCCGGCTACCTCAAAGTTGAGCGGCGTTTCTCGAAGGGCTTCTCGTTCTTGGCGCACTATACGTACTCCAAGTTTCTCGACGATGTCGCATCCGGCGATGAGTTCGGAGATCCGGGCAGCTACATGGATCAATACAACCGCCGTCTGGACAAAGGTCGGAGCGGTACAGACGTACCGCAGCACCTCACCTTCACTGCGCTATACGAAGTACCGCAGTTCAGAGATAAACGGATGATCAATTCGATAGCCGGCGGCTTGCGGTCTACGGGAATTTCCAATCAGGTCAGGTATTCACGGTGTATGACGCGTCGAATACCACTAACGGCTTCCCGGCGGGCACTCTGCGGCCCGATCTTATCGCCAATCCATCACTCGAGACTGGCTGGACGCTGCAGCGCTACTTCAATACGGCGGCCTTCGCCCATCCGGCCAATTTTCGGTTCGGCAGCTCGCCCCGCTCGGTCCTACGCGGGCCGCAAAGCGAGAACGTCGATGTGAGCGTAGCGAAGAGCGTTCCCGTCGGCGAACGGTTTCGGACTGAGCTCCGCGGAGAATTCTTCAACGTGTTCAATATCGCGAACTTCGATATGCCCGCTCACACCCTGGGGAATGCAGATTTCGGCATCATCAGTTCTGCAAAGCCTGCGCGAGTTGTGGAGCTGGCGCTGCGTTTCATCTTCTGAGTCGCCGGTGATTATGGCGCCGTTGCCGGTGCCTGACACTGGAGCTGCCTCACCGAATCTCCAAATAGATCGACGGTCTGGCGCACGCTCTGCTGAACACGGATATCCAATTGCTGAATACCAATCAACCCGGGCGCCAGCCCAAAAAACACAGGAACTAATCCGCCACTCGGATTCAGCGCCGGAGGTGAGGCAATCGGAATGAGGTGATCCGTGGGATTCGGCAATCCCACAGCGATGGGTTCCGTTCCCTGCAGCCCCGTCAGGAACACATGGACCGCTTCACCCGCGTGAGCCGGATGATCGCTCGACACGGTTCCATCAAAAGCCTCGTGCAGGGAGCCCAAACACGTCACCAATCGGTCCGCCACCTCCATGGTCGTCGCGAACTGCAGCGGATAACCGGGCTTACTCAAAATCAAGGTCTGTGTATCGGCGGCAGCAAGATCGGCAGGCGCTTGAAACCAGGCAGAGTTGCTGCCGATCGGTTGCAAGGATACCTCGCGGTCGCCGATTCGGAGATGCCAGCCGGGCTGGTCCAGATGATTGCCTCGCAGAAGGACAACGGACGTAGCGCTGGTCAGCAGTTCCTTCGATTGTGGCGTGTAACAGATCAGCGGGCAATCGCCGGGAACATCGGACAGTGCGGAGGCGTCCTCGAGTTCGGGAAGCGGTTCAAGCCACGTCTCCTCCATACCGTTTGCAACCTCAAACCGCAGCAGCCGGCCATCGGCGTTGGCCGCAAAAACAAACTGACCGTTGCCGGCGAGAACAAATTCATTGACAGCGTCGCGGCCCAAGGGGCTGAACATTCGCGTGTCACGCCGGTATAGCTGGAGATGGTTAGAGCGATCCAGGAACACAAGTACGCGGCCATCATCGCTGATCGCGGGAGCCGTCCCGACCACCGGCGCACCTCCGAGATCGTCTTCGGTCTGTCGCACCAGATCGATCCAGTGCAGCCGCCCGAAAGGAGCAGCATCCAAGTACACCACATTGTTCCCGCCGGAATCGATGACTGCCTCGGCTGCGCCGTATTGATGGCGGATGGGGTGAGCACCCGTCGCGCCGAGTAGTTGCAGTTGAATATTGGCGGGAGCAGCGAAGGTGAGAGCCTGATCGGAGTCGGTGATCAGCCGGCGGCCCAAACGTGCGTTCGCAAGCTTCGCGCCGCCGGCGGCGACCACCGGAGTGAGACCCGGCAATTCGTACAGCCCCTGGAACTGAGGCGGATTCCGCACCATAAAGTCAGCACAGGAATCGCTTTGCTCGATCCATGCCCTCTTACCTGCCCGGTTCAACCGGATTAGCGTGCGCCGCCCTGATGCGGACACCTGAATCCCCGGACCCGTGACATTAAAATCGGCCCGGCAGGCCGCGGCCAGAAAGCAAGTGCTGCCCGCGAAACCGCATCGCCGTTGCCCATAGAAGCTGGTCGCGATTGTGCTTCCATCCACGTTCGCGTCTGCGAGGGGGCGCGAAACGGCGTTGACGGACGCATGGCCTTGATCCATTCGGAGGCGGTACGATCCGGTACTGGTGAAGCCGGTCCTTGCCTCGAACAAGACCGACGACCCATCAGCCGCGGGGATCAGGTCCTTGAACGCACCAAACAAAGATACCGGCAAAAGCACTGTCAATAAGATCACAATCTGTCGCATGGTTCTCCGTTCTGACGAATCCACCCGGATTCCGGCTCACGGTCACGATGGAACGTAATCGGTGACGATATCCGGCACGATCTGTTAGTCTAGAAAATTCATGGCCACGGCCGCATCGCTCAAGCAAACGCCTCTTAACGCCGTGCACCGCGGCAGTGGGGCAAAGATGGTGGATTTTGGCGGCTGGGACATGCCTGTTCAATACTCGGGCATCATCGAAGAGCATAACGCGGTGCGCCAGCGTGTGGGGCTGTTCGATGTCTCGCACATGGGCGAGATTGAAATTCGGGGTCCCGAAGCGCTAAACCTGATCGACTACGTATCTTGCAACAACGCGGCGAAGCTCAAGACCGGGCAAGCTCATTACTCGGGTCTGCTGTACGAGCACGGCGGGTTCGTGGACGACATCCTGGTCCACAAAGTGGACGACGATCACTTCTTTCTTTGTGTCAACTCCTCGAATCAGGACAAGGATTACGACTACATCTCGACGTTAAATCGCAGCTTCAAGGCTACCGTCGAGTTTGCAAGTGAGCGTTATGCGCAGATCGCCATCCAGGGCCCTAAAGGTCCAGCCACTTTGCAGAAGCTCACAAGCACGGACCTTTCCGCCGTCCGTTATTACTGGTTCACCGATGGCGAGGTTGCCGGCGTGCCTGCGCGCATCGCTCACACCGGCTATACCGGCGAAGACGGATTCGAAATATACATTGATCCGGAAGAAGCGCCTCTACTGTGGAATGAGTTGCTGGAGGCCGGCCAGGAATTTGGCATTAAGCCATGCGGGCTGGGCGCTCGCAATACTCTGCGGCTGGAAGCCAAAATGGCGCTGTATGGCCATGAGATTACGGCCTCCATCACACCGCTCGAAGCCGACCTCGGATGGATAGTGAAAGCGGATAAGGGCGATTTCGTCGGGCGCGAAGCGCTTGCGAAGCTGCAGCAGGCGGGGATCACGCGTAAGCTGGCCGGCTTTGAAATGCGCGGCCGCGGCATTGGCCGTGACGGGTACGAGGTTTTCGTGGACGGTGCTCCGGCGGGCTGGGTAACTAGCGGCGGACCTTCACCCACGCTCAACAAGAACATCGGCCTCTGTTATCTGCCGGCGGCTTTGGCCGAACCCGGCCGGACGATTCAAATCATGATCCGTAACCAGCCCGTCGAGGCGGTTACCATACCAACTCCTTTCCACAAGCGAGCGAAATGACTACATACCCCGACAATCTTCGTTACACCAAGGAACACGAATGGGTTCGCGCGGAGGGAGATAACGCAGTTATCGGGATCACCGATCACGCGCAGCACGAACTCGGCGATATCGTGTACGTGGATCTCCCAAAAATCGGCGCGTTGCTGGAGCAAGGCAAGACGTTCGGGTCCGTTGAGTCCGTAAAGGCCGTGTCTGACGTGTATGCGCCCGCCTCCGGAGAAGTGATCGATGTCAACGACGCCCTTTCAGCAACACCTGAGAAGTTGAATGAAGATCCGCATGGCGAGGCGTGGCTTGTTAAAATCAAGCTGACGGTCCCGGATGAAATAAAACAACTTCTCTCCGCCGCCGACTATCAGAAGTATATAGGCGCGTAGAACCGGTCGAGGCGTTCTAGACTCGCTCGCGTTCGCGGTGCGTGCCTGCCTGGAACAACAGACTTGCGCTACTTACCTAAGTCCGAAATTGAACGCCGTTCGATGCTTGACACCATCGGCGTTCCTGATATCGAGAGCCTCTTCAGTCATCTGCCCGAAGACGTGCGCCTCCAGCGTCCGCTGGATATCCCGCCGGGCAAATCCGAATACGACATCATCGACTACTTCAAGGCTCGCGGCGCGGAAAACGCCAACGGTTACACCAGCTTTCTGGGGGCCGGCGTTTACAGTCACTACCGGCCCGTGATGGTGGACACGATCGTGTCGCGGGGCGAGTTCCTAACTTCGTACACGCCGTATCAGCCCGAGATTTCACAGGGCATCCTGACGTCGATCTTCGAATTTCAGACGATGGTTTGCCAGTTGACCGGCATGGAAGTCGCGAACGCGTCCATGTACGACGGATCCACGGCCGTGCCCGAAGCTGCAATGATGGCGGTCCGCGTGACGGGTCGCGATCGCGTGCTGGTGTCCCGTGCGCTCCATCCGGAATATCGGGAAGTGCTTCGTACCTACGCGCAGCATCAGGGCATTCCGGTGGACGATTTTGGTTACGTCGCCGGATCCGGGCTGGTGGATGTCGAGGATCTCGAGCGCAAACTGGATTCCGACACCGCCGCGGTCATCATCCAGTCTCCCAACTTCTTCGGCATCGTCGAGAACACGAAGAAGGCTGCCGCCCTGGCGCATTCCAAAGGCGCGTTGCTCATCTTTGTCTTCACGGAAGCCGTCTCGCTCGGTCTTCTGGAACCGCCCAGGGATGCCGATATTGTTGCGGGAGAGTTGCAGTCTTTTGCCATCCCGCCCAGTTATGGCGGTCCTTTCGCGGGAGTAATCGCAGCCAAGGAGAAGTTCCTGCGCCAGATGCCGGGCCGTTTGGTGGGCGAATCCAAGGACACTCATGGGAATCGTGCGTTCTGCCTGACGCTGTCCACTCGAGAGCAGCATATTCGTCGCGAGAAGGCGACCTCCAATATCTGCACGAATCAGGCTCTGATCGCACTGATGGCGACCGTGTATATGAGCGTGTATGGGAAGGAGGGGCTTCGCGAGCTGGCGCAGCAGAATCTTTCCAAAGCGCACTACCTCGCAGGTAAACTCCCCTTGCATTTTCACGGCCCGTTCTTCAATGAATTTGTCGTCAACACCAACGGGCGTTCAGCGAAAGAGGTGAATGACACCCTGCTGCAGAAGAAGATTATCGGGGGACTCGAGCTCGACCGTTTCTATCCAGAGTTAAACGGTGCCGTCCTGTTATGTTGCACGGAGATGGTAAGGCGCGAGCAGATGGACGAAGTGGCGGAGGCATTCCAATGATCAAGAAAGTTCGACCGCACATCACGCAGAACGAGCCGCTGCTGTTTGAGCGCAGTTCGCCAGGGAAGAAAGGGTATCAGTTGCCCGATCTCGACGTACCGGCCGTGGATGCCGAGGAGGTGCTCGGCGGCGAGAACACGCGCTCCGAAGTCGAGGATTTCCCGGAAGTCAGCGAAGTGGACGTGATCCGTCACTTCACGCGCTTGTCGACATGGAATTACGCGATCGATTTGGGGTGCTACCCGCTCGGCTCGTGCACCATGAAATACAATCCCCGCGTGAACGAATTGGTGGCCCGGACGGAAGGCCTCGCCTGGATTCACCCGTATCAACCGGAATCCCTGTCGCAGGGCGCGTTGCAGATCATGGCGACGCTCGAATCCATGCTTGCCGAGATCACCGGCATGGACGCCGTGACACTGCAACCCGCGGCCGGCGCGCACGGAGAGATGACGGGCATTCTGCTGACCCGCGCCTTGCTGCAGTCCCGTGGGAATCCTCGTAAAAAGGTTCTCGTACCGGATTCCGCGCACGGCACCAATCCCGCCACCGCCACCATGTGCGGGTACACCGTCGAAAATATCAAATCCAACGATCGCGGCGTCATCGATTTGGAGACCCTGAGTAAGGCCGTGACGGAGGATGTCGCGGCCCTGATGGTCACCAACCCCAACACGGTGGGTGTTTTCGAAGAGGAGATCCAGAAGATCACCGGAATCATGCACGCCAAGGGCGCCGTGGTGTACATGGACGGCGCGAACATGAACGCCATGGTAGGCGTGACTCGCCCCGGGGATTTCGGCATCGACGTGATGCACCTGAATCTGCATAAGACATTCTCAACGCCGCATGGCGGTGGCGGTCCGGGATCGGGAGCGGTCGCCGTGAAGAAGCACCTTGCGCCATTTCTTCCGGGTCCGCGCCTGAAGCGCGAAGGCGATCAATGGGCCTGGAACTACGACCTTCCGCAATCGATCGGCCGGGTGCGCGCCTACTACGGCAACTTCGGCGTGCTGGTTCGGGCGCTTGCCTACATCATGGCGCATGGCGGCCCGGGACTCCGCATCGCCACCATGGACGCGGTTCTGAATGCAAACTACGTGCGCAAACTGCTGGAGCCGTACTACCAGATTGCCTACGAGGCGCCCAGCATGCACGAGTGCGTCTTCAGCGACGACCGTCAGGCAGTGCGCGGCGTGCGCACCGGCGACATTGCCAAGCGCCTGATCGATTACGGGTTTCATCCCTACACCGTCAGTTTCCCCTTGATCGTCCACGGGGCCCTGATGATCGAGCCTACCGAAACCGAAGGTAAGGCCGAGCTCGATTTGTTGGCCGACGCCCTCATCTCAGTAGCTCAAGAGGTGGAGAAGGATCCCGAGTTGGTTCTCAAGGCGCCGCATTCCACTCGCACCAGCCGCGTCGATGAGGTGAGCGCTGCCCGGCGTCCCGTTCTCCGTTGGAAGCCTAGGGCGACGGCCAGCCTCGCCGCGGACTGAGCGTGAAGGCACAGGTTGGAGTTGTCCTGTGCCTCGTCCTGCTGCTCCGCCTTCCGTTTCTGAATCAGGCGATTCAGGGAGACGACTTCTATTACCTGAAAGGCGCCGAACATGCGCTGATCGATCCCCTGCATCCCACCCATGCGCGGTACGTGTTCGCCGGTCAGATGGTGGACATGCGGGGGCATCCCCATCCACCGCTGAATAGCTGGTACCTGGCTCTGCTCTTGGCGATTTTCCGCAGTGAAGCGGAGCCGCCCCTGCACGCGGCCTATATTCTGTTTTCGCTGATTGCGGCGCTCAGCGCCTTGACCCTGGCCCGGCGGTTCGGTACGCGCCCGTTGCTCGCTACGATACTTTTCCTTATCACTCCGGCGTTCGTCGTCAACGGCAACTCATTGGAATCGGACTTGCCCTTCCTGGCGTTCTGGCTGGCGGCGGTTGCGCTTTTCGTACATGAGCGTTGGTGGCTCGCCGCGCTCGCAGGCTGCTTGGCCGCTCTGGCCGCTTATCAGGCCGTAGTTCTTGCTCCGATTCTCGCGTGGTGGCTGGTCCGCGAACGCCGGCGTGACGCCCTTCCGTGGATTGCGGCCATCGCGGCTCCGGCCACCATCCTTGCCTGGCAACTCTATGAACGATTGACCAGCGGTGCGCTGCCCGCAGCAGTTCTTGCCGGGTACATGTCCAGTTACAATCTTCAGACCATTGCACAGAAGGTGAAGAGCGCGAGCAGCGCTGACCGGGCACACCGGATGGCTGGTCTTCCCCGCCCTGTCACTGCTCGCGTTCTGGCGAGGACCATGTGGGTGCGCATCGGTTCGGCGCTGGTCACCGTGGCCGCTGCCGTCGCCGATCAGAACCCCCTGTATTGGTTATCTTGCGGCGTGGGATCCCTGGTCGTCTTTTGGTGTCTGTCGCAAGTGCGCGATTTCCTGTGCTGGTGGATTGTAGTTTTCTTTGCCGCGGCGCTCGTCATCTTCTTCGCGGGTTCAGCGCGATATTTGCTGCCGATCGTGGTGCCCGTCGCGATCCTCGTGTCCAATCGGCTGAACCCCCGCCTGCTCGCCACCGGTATCGCGCTCGAGGCAGTGCTCGCGCTTGGACTGGCCGCCGTCGAATTACCAGCACTGGGACGGCTATCGCCAGTTCGCCAGAAGCGCTCGCACCCGACATTCAACGGCATCGAACGTGGACCAACGCGGAATGGGGATTCCGCCATTACCTGGAATCGGAAGGCGCGATGCCGGTCACCGGCGGACGTGCGCTGTGGCCCGGCGATCTGCTTGTGACGACGGCGTACGCCGCCATTCCGGCCACGGGCCCGACGGCAGTCCTTGCCCAGCAGGAGATCACCTCTCGTATTCCGCTCCGCATCGTCGGGCTCAATACCGATTCCGGCTACTCTTCCGTATCCTTCGGCCTCGCGCCCTTCGGAATCTCTCTGTCTCCCCTGGACCGCGTTCGTGCCGTGCTGATCGCGCCGCGTAAAGCAGAATTGAGCGCTCTGATCATAGGTACGCCGGAAGCCGCAGGTCAGATCGTCTCGGGTATTTACAACAACGACCGCTGGACCAGCGATCGTGCGGTGGTACTACTCAACCGGCCGCCGGAAGCGACCCGCGTTGACGCGAAGATTTTCATCCCGCCGCAAGCGCCCGCACGCACCGCTCGGCTGAGTGTTGACGGTCAGCTCCTGGCCGAGGCGACATACCCAGGACCTGGAGCGTACACTCTCAGTGCCGCTGCTCCGGCGGGTAACGTCGCTACAGTGACGCTCGATGTGGATAAGACATTCTCGGTGGCCCCGGATCGAAGGGAACTCGGAGTGCTACTGCTCTTCATCGGTTTCCGCTGACAAGAAAAGCGGACCTCGAATACGGAGAAATCCTGACGCGTACGTGACCGTGCTGGGTGTATGATGCTGGTAGCAGGGCCGGGTGGCGACCCGACCTGCACGGTCAGATCACCGCCGCTTGCGACGAATGATCAATGCCGTAAGCCCGCGATGAGCGGCAGTTGTAGCTTTACCAGCAAAAGGGTCATAAACAACCCTCCTTTCTGCTTCCGAGCGGGCCCCGGGCTTCAATCCCGGGCTTGCCTGATTAGAAGCTCCAGTGCTTCCTCTCAGACACCCGCTCCGCAACATCCGCAGAAAGCTGCACAACCCTAGTTCCGCATACTCTCCTGTACTCTCATTGATTCCTGGCCGGAATCGGCACGAAGCGCACGCATACCGGGGCGCCGATGTCCACCGACGTATTCGAGATTGTCAGGCGACCAGTCTTCGGATCGAGATGAAATAGCTTGATGCCGCCCGAGTCCTGACCCTCCGCAAACAGAAAGGTACCGCTCGGATCAATCGCGAAATTGCGGGGCGTCTTTACCTGCACCGGCGTAATCTCGACCAGATTCAGCTTGCCATCGGAGCCGATCGCAAACACGGCGACACTGTCATTTCCGCGATTCGAGCCATACAAGAATTTGCCGTTCGGGTGCACTACGACTTCGGCTGTCGAATTCTCACCCGCGAATCCCTCTGGAAGGGTCGACACGGTTTGCTTTTCGGTTAGCACGCCCTGCTTGGTGTCCCAGTCGAACGCGGAAATCGTGGATTGAATCTCGTTGATGGAGTACGCGAACCGCCCATTCGGATGAAAGGCAAAGTGGCGTGGGCCGGCGCCTGGCTTCAACGATACGGACGGCGGATCGTTGGGCTGCAGCGTACCCTTCGCGGCATCGAACCGATACACGAGAAGTTTGTCGAGGCCCAGATCGGCCGCGATGGCGAACCGGTTGTCCGGCGAAACATTGATCGAGTGCGCGTGCGGTTCGCCTTGCCGCCGTTTGTTGACGCTGGAACCCGTATGCTGAATGGAAGCGGTCGCCTCGCCCAGAGATCCGTCCTCATGAATCGGGAGAACAGCTACCGTCCCGCCCCCGTAGTTCGCCACCAGCACGTCCTTTCCGGATCGGTCCACTGCCACGAAACACGGACCATTACCGTGAGAGGAGACCGTATTCAACGGCACTAGCTTTCCGCTTGCCGTATCGATGCGGAACGCCGACACAAAGCCGGTCTTCTCGCCCTTGTAACTGCTGACTTCATTCGCCGCGTAGAGGTACTTTCGGCTCGGATCAACGGCCAAGAACGTAGGGTTAGGCGTTTCCGCCGCCAGCCCGATACTGTCGAGTTTTCCGGAACCGGAGTCGAAGCGATAGAGATAGATCCCTTTGCTGCCCTTGTTCGTGTACGTTCCCACGTAGACATAGGACGAGCCTCCGGTTGCTGATGGCGCAGGGAATGGAAGAAGGCAGAATACGCCTGCGGCTAATGCGAGGACGGAGCGAAAAGTTCTCATGAATGTTCCTTTCCACTCGATCCTATCAGCCGTGCTCGGTGGATGTTCGGCTGAGCTGCCGATCGATCCTGACGTTATGTGTTGTGCCGCGCCCGCACCTTGATACGCTGTGCGCGAGCGCCGACCAGCCGGAAATGTACCGGATCGCGGAAAATGTCTGGCCGGTGAATCCCAGCCAGGCGAGCCAGACGGTCGAGAGTCACGCGACGCCGGTACAGGCGGGCGCCGGACGGAATCGAAACAGCCGCGTCGAAGCCGATACCCAGGGTGTGATCCGAAACCGGCACGGGCCTTTGCCTCTCGAGTAATCGGTGACGCAGAAATTCCTGTTGTACCTGGGCGCGCACGCCTTCGCACTGAATTTGTTTATTATCTTTGAGGTACAGAATCCACGTTTCCCAAACGGCCCGAAGATGCGACTGATAGGCAGCCGGCCGGTACGCCGAACTAAGCGCCACTGCTCCGCCGACGGAGTGTACGGCACGCGCAAACCGCGCAAGCGCCCGGGCCGTGGCTGAGGTTAATCCATGGATGTCCGCAACGTCAGGGGAACCGGCGCGTTGCTCGAATGCGAGCGCTTCTGGATCGCTTAGTTCAGGCAACGGTGGCACGAGACACGCGCCGGGAGGGGTCGGCGGCAGCGGAGGGACGGCAGCAAAACGCGGTGTGAGGAACCACACGGCGCTGAACACAGGAACGCACACGAAGAGCCAACGTTTTTGAGGCAAAGGCAACTTACGCTCCGACACAGTTGGGAATCTAATGTGTACGATGCTTAACCATGGTATCCGGTTACAGTCAAACTTTCACGCCCGCAGCATTCGTCGGAGCCCACAAAAACGCGCCAACTCTCAATCTGCGATTGGGCCTCCGGCTACCCAGATTCTCTGAAGTCGCGCTACGCTCAGTCAGGAGGAAAGGACGCGATGCCGCAAAGGCAACCGATGCCCTGAGCATGGGATGCGGAGGCGTAGCCCCGAATGCGAAACAAACCCAATCCGCCCTTGTCCGGGTCTCTGGCCTGTAGCAGCGTCGACGGTGGCAATTGCGAAACGAACCCAAGCCGTAAGTTCCCGCTCCCCCGCACACCTTGCAATTTCAATCACGAGCGAACTGACACGTGAGAAAATAAGTACAGCGAATGGTAGCTTACGGGTTCTATTACGGTTCCGCGCTGGTTCTCGCAGGCGCTCTCATCACCTACTTTCTGAGCTGGCCTTGGGCCATGCCGTTCTACATACTGGCAGCCTTCTGTTTGTATTTCTTCCGGGACCCCAACCGGCAAATACCAACCGGTCCGGTCGCAGTCTCGCCTGCTGACGGCAAAGTGGTCGCCGTCAAGCCGCAGTCGCCCGAAGCCACTCGCGTCAGTATTTTCTTGAATATCTTCGACGTGCATGTCAATCGTTCGCCCATCGCCGGTCAGATCCTCGAAATCCGTTACCAGCCCGGCCAATTTCTGGTGGCGAGCCGCGAAGAGGCCAGCGCGCAAAATGAGCAGAACACGGTCACCGTGGAAGGCGATGGCACCACTGTCGTCTTCAAACAAATCGCAGGTCTTATAGCTCGGCGCATCGAATGCTGGAAAAAGCCCGGCCAGCAGATCGCCTGCGGCGAACGTATCGGGCTGATCAAGTTCGGCTCACGCGTCGACGTCTTCTTCGGACCCGAATGGGAAATCGCAGTGCAAGCAGGTGAGCGGGTCCGGGCCGGATCCTCGGTCATCGCGCGCCGCCGTCCGGGAGTTTCCTGATGAACATCAAAGAACGCCTGATCGATCCGCGCTCTCCGGACCGCCGCCCGCGCCGTGCGGCTTATGCCTTGCCCACTTTGTTTACCGCGGGCAATATTTTCCTTGGTTACCTGGCCATTGTCCAATCGTTCCAGGGAGCCATGGCCGCACTCACCGGCGAGCTCGGGGGCAGTTCTCACTTTGAAGCGGCGGCAAAGATGATCGGCATTGCTGTCGTACTGGATGGACTCGATGGCCGTATCGCCCGCCTCACTAACACCGTCAGCGACTTTGGACGCGAACTGGATTCTCTTGCCGACGTGATTGCTTTCGGCCTCGCGCCGGCGGTTCTGGCTTTTGCCTGGGGTATCCAGTTCGTGCAGCCCCCGCCGGGTCTGCATCAAGTCTCCAATATCGGCTCCTTCGTTTGCTTCCTGTTTCTCGTATGCGGCGCCGCGCGGCTGGCCCGCTTCAACATCACAACCAACCCTATCCCCAAGAATCCGGGGCGCCCGGATAGGAAATACTTCGTCGGATTACCGATCCCAGCAGCCGCCGGAATGGTCGCCGCAGTTGTGTTCGCCTCCGGCAGCGCGCCGCTTCAATGGTGGCCTTACGCGCTACTGTGGCTGGCTCTGCTCACCGCCCTGGCGCTTTTAATGGTGAGCATGTGGCGCTACCCGAGCTTCAAAGACATCAACCTCCTGCGGCCGCGGTCGCCGATGAGCATCGTTGTGATCGGGTGCATCATTTTCCTCATCTGGATCGCGGCCGCGCCCGTGCTTCTCGTTATGGGCAGCGCCTACGTCGCCAGCGGGATCGCCCTCCGCATCGGCGGTCTCCTTCGCCGCCGAGCCCGCCGATCCACACCCAACCCACGCCCGGAGCATCAACTTGGCTAGTTCAAACGTACCCCGGATCGCCCTCGTCGGTGGAGAATCGCTGGTCGGCCGCGAGATTCTCGAGTTGTTGTCGGACTTGAAACCGCAACCCGCCGTGGACTTGATCTCCGGCGAAGCTGAAATACCGAAGATAGCGCGCGACGATGAAGGCGAGGCCATTGTATTGCACCCAATGAGTGCCGAAGCCCTTGCCGACGTGCGGGCTGTGGTCCTGGCCGGAACTACCGAGTCGAGTCTCCGGGCGCTGGAATTGACCGCGGGGACGGGCACGCCCCTCATCGATCTCACAGGCGCTCTGGAGGATCAGGGCAACGCCCGGTTGCGCGCGCCGATTCTCGAGCCCGAAGGAACCCCGCCCACAGAACAGAACATTCATGTCATCGCGCACCCCGCCGCGGTGCTGCTGGCGCTCTTCTATAGCCGGATCGCGAACCGCTGGCCTATCCGCCGTTCGGTAGTTGAGGTTTTCGAGCCGGCCAGCGAACTCGGCCAGAAGGGCCTGCATGAGTTGCAGGCGCAGACCGTCAATCTCCTGTCTTTTAAGCCGATGCCGAAAGACGTGTTTGACGCTCAAATCGGCTTCAACCTGCTGCCCGCCCTCGGTACGGAGGCGGCGACACGCCTCGATGAAATCGAATTGTCCATTGACCGTCACCTGGCCACTCTCCTTCTGATTTCCAGCCGGGCTCCGATGCCGTCTCTCCGGCTGGTCCAGGCCCCTGTATTTCATGGGTACAGCTGCTCGGTGTGGGTCGAGTTTGAGTCCGGCCCTGAGATCGAAGAGTTGCAGGAAGCGCTCGCGTGTACGCACATCGAAGTCCGCACCGATGATGAGGAGCCTCCAACGAACGTCGGGGCTGCAGGAGAAAGTGGGATGACGGTTGGCGATATTCGTAAGGACCGCAATAATCCGCGCGCTTGCTGGTTTTGGGTGGTGGCCGATAACATTCGGACGTTCGCGGATACCGCCGTGGTTGCTGTACGGGAGCATCTGTGATGCGTCGTGCGTGTGTCGCATTGCTCCTGTTAACCTCCGGCTGCGGCTATCACGTCGCAGGTCATTCCGATCTGATGCCCAAGTCCATCCAGACGATTTGCGTACCGGCATTCGGCAATGCCACAGTCCGCTACCGCCTCACCGATCGTCTTCCCGAAGCGCTGAGCCGTGAGTTCATCTCCCGCACGCGATATCGAATCGTCAACGACATGAATCAGGCCGATGCGATCCTGCGCGGCACCGTCGTCAATTACTTTGCGTACCCTACGATCCTGGATCAAAACACCGGTCGCGCCAGCACCGTGCAAGTCATCGTCATCATGTCGGTCACCCTGACAGAGCGCGCCACCGGTAAGGTGCTGTACACGCGCCCGAGCTTCGATTGGAAACAGCAATACGAAATCAGCACCGATCCACGGGCTTTCGTCGACGAGAGTGACGTGGCGCTAGATCGCCTCAGCCGCGATGTTGCGCGCATGTTGGTCAGCGGCATTCTCGAGAACTTTTGATGACGCCGGACCAGTTTCTGCGGCAATTGAAGAAACAGGGCCCGGCGCCCGTGTATCTGTTCATCGGTCCCGATTTCTACCTGCGCGGCGAATGCCGGCGTGCTCTGATCGAAGCCGCCCTCCCGGCCGACGAACGTGAGCAGGGCTTGGCGCAGCACGACCTGGATGATGAGGATCTGGCGACCGTGTTGGACGATGCGCGTATGCTCTCGCTCTTCGCCAACCGCCGCGTGATTTGGATTTCAAGCGCCGAAGGCGCGCTGCCTCGGGGCCGGGCCGCGGCTGCGTCTGCCGATGGCGATGAAGACTCAGCCGGTCCCGGCAAGGAAGGTCCGGCATTGGTGACCGCCTATGTTCGCGATCCGTCACCCGGTACCGTCGTCGTCTTCGACTGCAGCCGGTTCGACTTTGACGGCGACGACAAAACGCGCATCGACCGCGTCCAGAAATTCTACTCGGCTGTGCCGAATGTGGTCGAGTTTCGCTGCTTCGACAAACAGGCGGCGCTGGAACTGGCGCAGCGCTTAGCGCAGAAATTAGGGCTGCAGATTGGCAACTCTGAACTCGCCTCGCTGGTAGAGGCTCTTGCCGCCGATGCTGCGCGGATTGCGTCCGAGATTGAGAAGTTGAGCATTTTCGCCGGAAGCGACCGCCGGGTCACAGCAGCAGATATCGGCAAGTTGGTTCCGAACGCCCAGGAGAACACGATCTTCGAACTGGTGTCGGCGTTGGGAGCCGGCAACCGTTCCAGGTCTCTGGCCGTCCTCGACGCATTAGTTCGAGAGGGCGAATATCTGCCGCTGGCTCTGAGCTTCCTGGCAACCCAATTCCGGTTGGCGCTCGTTGCCCGCGAGTCCGGCGCGCGCAGCTCAGGCGAAATTCAACAGCACTTCAACCGGATCGGGATTCGCATCTGGCCCGACCGGGCGAATCAGGTCCGCCAGACGCTGCAAGCCTTCCCGAAAGACAAGCTCGAGACAGCACTCAGGAAGGTGTTCGCCGCCGACCGCAACCTTCGCGATGCCCGTCCCGACGACCGCATTGTCTTCGAGGAACTGATTCTCTCGCTAACGTAGGGCGCGTATATCATCGACCCATCCACCCGCCATCGACAACCAGAATCGTCCCGTTCACATAATCCGATGCCGCTGAAGCCAGGAATACCACGGCTCCCTTGAAGTCGTCGGGCTCACCCCACCGCCCTGCCGGAATTCGCGAGAGGATCGCCGGGTTGCGTACCGGGTCGGCTTGCAGCGCAGCCGTGTTGTCAGTCGCGATGTAGCCCGGCGCGATGGCGTTCACTTGTACGCCCTTGGCCGCCCATTCGTTCGCCAGCGCCTTGGTGAGTTGGCCAATCGCCCCTTTGCTCGCCGCGTATCCGGGTACCGTAATTCCGCCCTGAAAGGTGAGCAGCGAAGCCGTGAAGATAATCTTTCCGCGGCCGCGCTGGATCATGCCCCGGCCGATCTCGCGCGCCAGCGTCCACTGCGCGTGCAGGTTGGTATTGATCACCTCATCCCAATACTCATCCGGATGCTCGGCCGCCGGTTTGCGCAAAACCGTGCCGGCGTTATTGATGAGGATGTCAACCGCCGGAACGGTCCGTGCAAAATCGGACACCGCCTGACGATTTGCGAAATCGCATGTATGGCCTTCAAACTTGCGGCCCGCGGCGACCACAGCCTTCTCGATCGCGCTACCACTCGGCTCCAGCGATCGGCTGACGCCGATGATGTCCGCACCCGCTTCGGCCAGTCCAATCGCCATCGCCTTCCCGATGCCTCGTCTGCAGCCAGTCACAAGGGCTAGCTTGCCATCTAAACGAAACAGGTCCAGGGTCTTCACTCTGAGCACCTTACCAGAATTTTCATGACCTCGCCGCCCGACTCCATTTCTCGAAACGCGCCCGCCAATCCTTCCAGCGGCACTACCTTCGTGATCAACTGATCCAACGGCATCGTGCCCGAGCCGGCGAGCTCTATGGCGCGTTCGAAATCCTGCGCTTCGTAAACACGTGCACCGGTCAATTTCAGCTCCCGCCAGAAGAACCGGAACAGGTCCACCGGCGCGGGCTGGCTGTGGATGGCCACCATCACCATGCGGCCACGGACCCTCGGCAGCTTGGTCATCAATTCAGCTGCCGCGACCGCGCCCGTAACTTCGAAGACCACATCAGCCCCCGCTCCTCCGGTTCGTTCGTTCACCATCGCCACCAGATCCACCGTGCGCGGATCAACTGCCTCCAGCCCGAGCTTCTTGGCCAGATCCAGCCGGAACGGGTTCAACTCGGAAATTAGCACCGTTCCGCCCGCCGCCTTCGCCACCAGCGCGATCAGCATTCCAATGGGCCCGCCGCCCAGCACCGCTACAAACTCGCCGGCCTTCACCTCGCCCATACGCACGTCGTGACACGCTACTGAGAGGGGCTCGATCATCGCCGCATGTTCGAAGCTGAGCGAGAGCGGCAAGCGATGCAGGGTGTGCGCCGGCACGTTCCACACACCCTGCATGGCCCCCGGCGAGTCGATGCCGATGAACTTCAGGTTCATGCAGATGTGGCTGTGACCGCGGCGGCATGCAGGACACTGCCCACAGGGATCCAAGGGGCCGGACGGTCACGCGATCGCCTGGCCGCCAACCCTCGACGCCCTCGCCTGAGGCAATGATCGTCCCGGACATCTCGTGTCCGATAATTTGGGGGAGCCTGACGCGATGGTCCATCTTGCCGTGAAAAATATGCAGGTCCGTGCCGCAAATGCCGCAATGCGACACCCAGATCTGCACCTGCCCCCGCGCGGGCTCGGATACGGGGCAAGGCCCCACTGAGATGGTTTCGCGTCCTTCGTAGAATGCTGCTTGCATCCCTTCGATCCTATCTCGATGTAATATCGGTAGGCGGATGACCAATCACTACCCCAAACTTCACAACGCCATGTGGCCGGGCCTTGTCGGCAAAGGTCCGGACTCGGAACCACCTATCGACCTGGATACAATGCTCGATCTCACCACTGCTGCAGAGGTCAACGGCGTCGAAGTTCGATGGCGTCGACCTGTTCCTTTCCGAGCCACACACCAGCATCGACGCCACCAGCTGACGACCTCAAGCACCTGGTGGACAACATCGGCAGACGCGGACTCGCGGTCGGCTCCCTGGTCGCGCCTGTGTGGGCTGGGACCGGTGGCGGCTCGGCCATGGGCGGACCAGAGGACCGCGAGCGGTTCCTGACGCAGGTACGGAAAGCTTGCGGTATCGGCAGAGAGTTACGCGATTCCGGCATCCGTCAATACGGAGTAGTGCGCATCGATTCGGCGTGCTCCGTTACCGATTGGGACGAGAACCCCGCCGACAACACGATCCGTATCGCCAAGACTTTCCGCGAAGCCTGCGACATCGCCGCCGATCATGGAGAACGGCTGGCCGCCGAAGGTGAGATCTGTTGGGGCGGCATGCACAGCTGGCGCAACATGGTGAACTTGCTCGAAGAGGTCGGGCGTCCGGAAACGCTGGGACTGCAGGCGGATATGGCGCACACCCTGCTGTTCGCTTTGGGATACAACTGCCCGGAGGATTGCATCCTGCCGCAGGATTTCGATTGGAAGGATTCGAAGGCGCTGGATGCCGCACTGAAAGAACTCACCGACGCACTGCGTCCCTGGACCATCGATTTTCATGTGGCGCAGAACGACGCGACGGTGAAAGGTTCCGGCTCACACGACAAGACCGGCCGCCACTGTCTGCCCCGCGACCCGAACGGCAAGCTCGACATCGTGCGCCACGCCGGATACTGGATGCGCGGCGAGAATGGTCAGCCCACGCGTGCGTTTCAGCACATCTGCTGGGATGGCTGCATGTTCCCGAATGCGATCATGATGCAGCAGCAGACCTGGAATGACATTCTGGCAACCATGGTTGCCGTTCGCGATGCGCATGGGTGGCAGGCATGATCGCTAACAAGAAATTGAACGTTGGCCTGGCCGGTTACGGCTTCATGGGCCGGACGCATTCGAACGCGTTTCGCCAGGTTACCCGGTTTTTCGAGACCGGATATGAGCCCGTTCTGAAAGCCATCTGTGGCCGGAGCGCCGACAAGACTGCTGCCTTCGCCGAACAGTGGGGCTACGAGTCGGTGGAGACCGACTGGCGGAAACTCGTCGATCGAAAAGATATCGACCTGATCGACATCGCGACGCCCAACGACACGCATGCGGAGATCGCCATCGCCGCCGCGCAGAACGGCAAAATAGTAATGTGTGAGAAGCCTCTGGGCCGCACGGCGGAGGAAGCCAAACAGATGGTGGCGGCCGTCGAGAAGGCGGGTGTACCGAACATGGTCTGGTACAACTACCGCCGCGTGCCCGCCGTCACCATGGCGAAGCAGTTGATCGACGAGGGGATGTTAGGCCGCATCTTTCATTACCGCGCTCAGTTCCTACAGGATTGGACCATCTCCCAGGATCTCCCCCAAGGCGGCGCAGGTCTGTGGCGTCTGGACGTAAACGTGGCCGGCAGCGGAGTAACGGGTGATCTGCTGGCGCATTGCATCGATACGGCGATGTGGTTGAACGGCGGCATCGACCGCGTGACCGCGATGACTGAGACTTTCGTCAAAGAGCGCCACCACAACCTCACCGGCAAAGTAGAACCTGTGGGCATCGACGATGCAAGTGCCTTTCTGGCGCGGTTCAGCAATGGGTCTCTGGGCATCTTTGAAGCGACTCGGTATGCTCGCGGGCACAAAGCTCTGTATACGTTCGAGATCAACGGGGAACATGCGTCGGTTCGATGGGATCTTCACGACCTTCACCGGCTTGAGTTCTTCGACCATCGCGATCGCGGCAACTTGCGCGGCTGGCGATCGATCCATATCACGGACGGCGACCATCCTTACATGAAGCACTGGTGGGTGCCGGGTTTGCAGATCGGATACGAACATACGTTTATCCATCAGGTGGCGGACCTGCTGTCCGGACTGGCCGCGAATAACGTGCCCGGTCCTTCGTTCCGCGATGGGCTTGCGACCGACCATGTCACCGACGCCGTATTGAAGTCCGCGAGAACCGGTGCTTGGGAAAAGGTATGATCGCCGTCCTGTTCGCGCTGCCTCTGCTGGCGGTGAACATCGATCTGAGCCGGGCAGTGGTAACCGATTCGACTGCCACGCACATCGCCTCCACAGTGCTGGTGGAAGAAGTCCAGAAGCGTACCGGCATTCGCCTGTCCAGGTCCGGGACAGCTACTCGCGGGCCTGAGATTGCTATCACCGCAGCTGCCGGCACACTGCAGCCGGAAGGATACAGGATATCGGTTCAGAACGGAATCGTGCATGTCGACGGCGCCGATGCACGCGGAGCGTTGTACGGCGTCGGCTATTTGCTTCGCAAGCTCGACTGGTCGCAGGGCAAGCTCGCCCTCTCAACACCGCTGGATGTAACGACGTCCCCCGCATACACGATTCGAGGCCACCAACTCGGCTATCGCACGCAAGCGAACTCCTACGACGCCTGGACCATTCCCCAGTTCGAGCAGTACATTCGTGAACTCGCCTTTTTCGGTGTTAACAGCATCGAGGCGATTCCGTTCCATGACGACCGCCCCACGCCGGTGATGAAGGTTCCGCGGCGTGAGATGAACCGCGCCATGAGCGAAATTTGTTTCCGGTACGGCCTGGATTACTGGGCTTGGGTGCCGGCCGATTTCAGACTCGATGACGCCTCGAAGCGCTCCAAGATGCTGGCGCGCTTCGACGAATTTTCCAAAGACTCGAAGGAGCTCACCGGTCTGTTTTTCCCGGGCGGTGATCCTGGCAATAACCCTCCCGAATTGGTGCTTCCGTTTCTTGAAGATCTCGCGAAGTTGCTGTTGCCAACGCATCCGAAAGCCCGGATCTGGCTGTCCCTCCAGTGGTTCAACGAATCGCAAGTGGAAACCATCTACAAATATATTGAGCGCGAAAAACCGAAGTGGCTGGGAGGGCTGGTGGCGGGACCCTCGAGCCCTCCCGTGCAGCCAACCCGCGTTCGCCTGCCAAAAGAATATAAGCTCCGCTTGTATCCGGATATCACTCACAACAAGATCTGCCAGTATCAGGTCCCGTCCTGGGATCAGGCGTATGCGCTGACGCTTGGACGCGAGGCGATTAATCCCCGGCCGGCCGAGTTCGCTCTGATTCACAACTGGTTCGCACCGTACAGCGATGGCTTCATTTCCTACTCGGATGGCGTGCACGACGATGTGAACAAGACGATTTGGAGCGCGCTCAGTTGGGACCCAAGCCTCAAGGTCCGCGATATCTTAGTCGACTACGCCCGCGTTTACTTTAACCCGGTTGTCGGGGAACAGGCGGCTGACGGCATCCTTGCGCTGGAGCGAAACTGGCGAGGCCCGCTGGTGGACAACGGCGCGGTGGAGGCGACCCTGCTCGCATGGCAAGGCCTGGAAAAGCAAGCGCCCCAATTGGAAACCAATTGGCGCTGGCAGATGTGCTTGTTGCGCGCGAACTATGATGCGTATATCCGCCATCGTTTGATCAATGAGACCCAATTGGAAGACCAGGCCAACACGATCATGGAGGAAGGCAAATCGCAGGGGGCGGACCACGCCATGACCGGGGCGCTTCGAGTTCTGAGTCGTGCTGTAGATCACTCCGTCAGCCCCGAATTGCGCGCACGCATTGAGGACCTCTGCGAGATGTTGTTCCGATCCATCGGGCTGCAAACCAGTGTTGACAAGTACTACGCCAGCGGCGAGGAGCGCGGGGCAGTTCTCGACTTCGTCGATTATCCGCTGAACAACCGTTGGTGGCTGGAGGACGAGGTCAAGAAAGTCCGTGCTCTTGGATCGGAGGCGGATAAAGTAAATCGGTTGCACGTCCTCGCTACATGGGAGCACCCCGGACCGGGAAGCTTCTACGACAACGTCGGGAATGTCTCGAAGAGCCCGCACGTAGTGCGCGGCGACAGCGATTTCGTCGCGCCGGAAGAAGGCACGCGGCGCGAGCCGATGTTCTCGTGGTGGGACCAGGGAAAGAGCCGTGCGCGGCTATCGTGGCAGGCGTCCATGTGGCCGCATAGCGTTGTGTATGAGGGCCTGGATCCGGAAGCGACTTACGTGGTGCGCTCCAGCGGATACGGTCAAGCCCTGTTGCGAATCAACGGCGAGCGCGTCCAACCGACACTGGACGGCAAGCAGATGGGTGAAATCAAAGAGTTTCCGGTTGCACCCATGTTCTCCAAAGCTAGAAAAATAGTCTTAACATGGGACCGCCCCAAAGACGAGGGCCAGCTCAACTGGCGCCAGCGATCCAGGTTGGCGGAAGTGTGGTTGTTGAAAAGATGAAAGTTCAAATAGCATTTGATCGTTGCGGACTAAATCTGACGCTGCCGGATGGCTTCCGGTGGCGAGTGCTGGAAACCCGGCACGCGGCGCCCGTTACGGATACGGTCGCCGCAATCGAACACGCACTGGACGACCCAATCGCCGGCGCGCCGCTCTCGGTGCTCGCGAATGGCCGGCGCAGTGCGGCGATCTCGGTATGCGACATCACGCGGCCGGTTCCAAATCGAGTAGTGCTCCCGCACGTGCTGAGCCGGCTCGAAGCGGCCGGTATTCGGCGCGACGCCATCACCATTCTGATCGCGACGGGGCTCCACCGGCCCGCGACCGATGCCGAGATTGATGAGATTCTCGGCACTGAGATCGCCCGAGTCTACCGCGTCCTGAATCATCACGCCCGTGAGCTCGCGGAGCACCGTCATCTCGGTTTAACCCAATCAGGGACACCGGTCTACATCGACGAACGGTTCATGTCAGCCGATCTGCACATCACCGCCGGCCTGATTGAGCCCCACCTGATGCTCGGTTTTTCAGGCGGCCGCAAGCTGGTGGCGCCGGGATTGGCCGCGCAGGAGACGATCAAGCGCATTCACAGTCCGCACTTCATGCGCGATCCGCACGCAGTCGAAGGCTCCATCGAAGAGAACACGCTGCATCGGGAACTGCTCGAAGTAGCTCGCATGGCTCGCCACGATTTTATGGTCGACGTCAGCATCACACGGGACCGCCAGATCTCCGGCGTGTTTGCGGGCGAACCAGAGCAGGCTCACGCGGCAGGCATGCGGTTTGTGTCGGGCGCCATGTTGCACGAGCTGGATTCGTGCGTGGATGCAGTGATCACCACCGCCGCCGGCTATCCGCTGGACCTGACATTTTATCAGGCCATCAAAGGGATCACCGCTGCGGCGCAGATCGTCAAACCTGGCGGTCGCATTCTGCTGATCGCTGCATGCGGCGAGGGCTCCGGCGGCTCTGAGTTTACGGACTTTCTGCGAGCCGGTATCTCCGATGCGGAGTTTCTGGAACGTATAACTCAGGCGCCTGTGATCGTCGATCAATGGCAATTGGAGAAGCTGGCGCTGGTGACGGCCAAGGTGGACGTGCTCTATTACGTTCCAGGTTTGGACGCCGACTTCTATCCCGCCTTATGGGGCAAGGCCTACGCCTCGCCCGAGTCGGCCATGGCTGCGCTGTTAGAGGGATTACCTCGGCCCAGCGAGATAGCGGTTATGCCGGACGGTCCGTACGTGCTGGCTCAAGTGAATACCACTTCGTAGCTGCCGCGCGCCTTACCATCGAAGGTGACCACTCCGTCTCCGGCCAGTGTGAATGCGGCGGATCGAATTTCCTGGATGACCTGGCCTTTGGGCGGGCGGAGACGGTAGGCATCGTTGAACGACGTCCGCAGGATGGCGCTAGACGCTCTACCTCCACGCCATTCAATATCCGCCTCGACGCCCCCGCGCGCCCGCAATCCCGTAACTCGACCTTGCGGCCAAGCTCCGGGAAGCGCCGGCAGGAAATGAATCGTTCCGTCATGACTCTGCAGCAGCATCTCGGCGATTGCGGCCGCTCCACCGAAGTTTCCGTCAATCTGGAAGATCCATGAATTCCCCGCGGGATGGGTGTCGAACAAGTTCGGTCCAGTGCTGTGGAGCAGCAGCATGACCAGCGATTCGTGCGCCCGGTCGCCAGCTTCCAGCCGTGCCCAAAAGTTGATTGCCCAAGCCCGGCTCCAACCCGTATAGGCTCCTCCGGCTTTCAATCGACGTTCCAGCGAGACGGCCGCGGCCCTGGCAAGATCCGGCGTACGTCGCGGCGTGATCTGCGATCCCGGATACAGCGGATACATGTGCGACATGTGCCGCTGCCCGGGCGTTGGCTCCTCGAAGTCCTCCGACCATTCCTGCATCTGCCCGTGTTTGCCAATCCGGTACGGCAGCAGCCGCGCGCGGGATGCCGCGAGCTCTTTCCGGAAATCCGCGTCCACATCGAGAATCTCAGCGGCTTGGATGCAGTTCTCGAATACCTCCGAAATCAAGGCCATGTCCATCGTGCAGCCCGCGCTGGTCTCGGCCTTTTGGCCATCCGGCGTGATAAAGTCATTCTCGGTCGAGAATGAGGGACACGTGGTGAGATGGCCCTGCCGATCGTCGATCAGCCAGTCGCGGCAGAATTCGGCCGAGCCTTTCATCAGCGGATAGGCTCGTTTCAGGAAAGCGGTATCGCGGCTGAAGAGATAATGCTCCCAGAGGTGGGCGCAGAGCCATGGGCCGCTCATTTGCCAGTTGGCCCACGTGGGCGATCCGCCGCCGAAGTTGCCTACCGGCGCCGATTGCCGCCAGAGGTCGATGTTGTGATGAGACACCCAGCCGCCGGCCCCGTAGTTGGTCTGCGCGGTTCGCCTCCCGGTCTGACTGACACCCTCTATGAGATCGAACAGCGGCTCGTGACACTCCGCGAGATTGCCGGTCTCGGCCAGCCAGTAATTCATCTGGACATTGATGTTGGCCGTCCAGTTAGAACTCCATGGCGGGCGGACCAGAGGATTCCACATGCCCTGCAAATTTGCGGGCTGGCTGCCAGGCCGCGAACAGGCGATCAGCAGATAGCGGGCGTATTGGAAATAAAGCGCGAGCAGGTGCGGATCCTGCGTCGCTTTGAACTTCTGCAGCCGTTCGTCAGTCGGCAGATTCGCGGGCGCAGGATCCGCCTAAGATTCAGCGACACGCGGCGGAACAACTTCTGATGATCGGCCGTGTGCCTGGCCAGTAATACATCGAAGCTGTTCTTCGAGATTGCGTCCAGTCGAGCGCGGCAGCGGCGCGCAATGGCCACCGCGGAGCGTGTCGGGCGGCTGATCGAACGCCCTGTAACCTGTACCGGCAGTGAATATTAGCGTAACGGAATCTGCCCGTTCTATGTAGATACGATCGACATCGACGCCCATCTTTCCGCCTGACGGCACAACCTTTAACCACGCTTCGAAGCGCATGCCCTTGCCGTCAGCCCTCATCGTAAATAACGGGATCGTCGCTCTTCACATAGTTCGGCTCGACATGTGACGGAGCCTTGCCATAGAGGCGCAGCATGCCACCGCCCACCGCTTCGCGTGCGTGCGTCAGAGGACTGTCGAGCGAGATGGTAAACGTCAGACTCGCCGGCCTGCTGCTCTTCAAGCGGACAACCATTGCCTGGTCCGGCGCGGATGAGAACGCTTCACGCGTGAACACCGCATCGCCGGATCGATAGGTTACCCGCGACACCGCAGTATCCAGATTCAACTCCCGCCGATACTCGCTAACAGGGCCGGGGTTCTCGAAGCCGAGCCGCAAATCCCCGAGCGGCAGATACGACTCGTTATAGGAACCTTGCATCTTCCTGCAGACGCGATCGGCTTCGACGTAGTTCTTCTCATCGAGAACGAGGCGGCGGACCTCCGCCAGATGCTTTTTCGCGTCCGGGTTATCCCACTGACGCGGACCACCGGACCACAGCGTGTCTTCATTCAGTTGCAGGCGGTCGTCATCAATGCCACCAAACACCATCGCACCCAGGCGTCCGTTACCGATCGGGAGCGCGTCAGTCCACTTCTCAGCAGGCTGGCCATACCACAGCACCAGATCGGTTGCCGGCTCCTCAGCAGAACTGGGCAAGGCGAGCGAGCCTGCAACGGTTCCGATAAATTGCCGGCGATTGAAGTCGTCCACGTCGAAATCATCATTACACTGAGAAAGATGCCGGCACAACCAAACCCGCCCGAGATGACCGTGAAGGCTGTCGCATTGGGTCTTTTCCTGGCGCTGGTCTTCGGATCCGCGAACGCGTATCTCGGGATGCGTGCGGGCCAGACTGTAGCGGCGACGATACCGGCGGCAGTCATCGCCATGGCGCTGTTTCGCTTGCCGGCGTTCCGCGGCGGCCTGCTGGAGCAGAACATCGCGCGCACGGCGGCGTCGGTGGGCGAGGCTCTGGTAGCCGGAGCCATTTTCACGATCCCGGCGTTCATGATGGTGGATCTGAACGGCACGCGGCTGTGGACGGACCTGCGCTCGCACTACTGGGAAGCGTCGCTGATCCTCCTTGCGGGCGGTTTAATCGGCGTTTTCTTCATCATCCTGCTGCGCCGTCCGTTGTGCGTAGAGGCGAACCTGCCATTTCCCGAAAGCGTGGCGAGCGTTGAGATCGTACGAGCCGGCCAGGAAGCAGGAGATGCCCCGAAGTACATTTTTGGCGCGATGGCGTTCGCTGGACTGATTCAGTTTCTGAAGAGCCCGTTCGGCATCCAGATTTTTCGCGAGTACACGGATGGCTTCGCGGCGTTTCCCCGATCCGTGGTGCGCCACTATAACCTCGAGCGGAAACCCATAGGCGATGTTACCCATTTCGGCGGCGTCCCGTGGTCGACGCCAAGCCTCTCGCCAGCGCTCATCGGCATCGGCTACATCATCGGCCCATCGCTCTCGGCTATTACCTTTTCAGGCGGACTGCTTGCCTGGTGGGTCCTGATTCCGCTTCTGATGTTTTTCGATCCGGATCTGCCGCGACGAATCGGCTCTAACGACCCTCCAACGGCTGCGTACACGATCTGGTTCAACATCGTACGACCGATCGCGGTGGGAGCGATGCTAGTCGGCGCAGGCAATACGATGTTCTCCATGCGGTCTTCACTGGCAGCGTCACTCCGGGGCGCTTTCGCGGCTTCGGCGCGCGCGTCGCAGGAAGGCGAGCACACCGAACGCACCGAAAAAGATATTCCAGCACGATGGGTGATCATCTCGGTTTTCGCGCTGATCGTGCCCATCACGTTCATCTACTACTACTTCACACACGGATGGTTTCCAGCGATCGCGGCGGCGATGGTGATGAGCATCACGGGCTTCCTTCTGGCAGCGGTCGGCGGCTACCTGGTGGGCTTGGTGGGCAGTTCGAATCAGCCACTCTCGGGATTGACGCTGTCGGCTCTGCTTATCGCGGCGCTGCTCATGGTCGCCATCGGCGTCACTGGAATTGCGGGCGTCGCGGCAGTGCTTGGGGTAGCGGCCGTCGTGTGCGTATCGTGCTCCGTCTCGGGTTCTCTGATTCAGGACTTGAAAGCCGGACACCTGCTGGGGGGCACGCCATGGAAGATGCAAGTGGTCGAGATCATAGCCGTGGTGATGCTCGCATTTTTTCTGATGGGGCCGATCATCGCTCTGCACGAGGCCAATCTCGCGGATGGAGGGATTGGCGGGCGCTCCCTGCCTGCGCCCCAAGCGGGATTGATGGCGCAACTCACCAAAGGCATCGTCGGCGGCCAGATGGCCTGGGGACTGCTGATTGTCGGCGCGGCGTTCGGCATAGCGCTGATCTTGTGCGGAGCGCGTTCGGTGATGCTGATCGCCGTCGGAATGTATTTGCCCTTCGATACAACGTCTGCGATTTTTGTGGGCGGTGTGCTGAAGTGGGTAGTGGAAAGGCTGGCTTCGCGCGACGATCCGGCTCGTCTGGCAAGTATCGAAGAAAGAGGGACACTGCTCGCCTCGGGATTGATTGCTGGCGAGGCGATACTCGGCATCCTGTTGGCGGTAGCGGCGGTATCGAGCGTGCCGTCACTAACGCATCTGCTCAGCGGGGCAAACGAGTTCAGTTGGTACGGCGCACTGGGTGGCTGGTTGTCGCTGGCCGGCTTTGCCGCGGTCGCGTGGGTGCTGGTGGCCATCCCCCTCCGGGCAAGTCGCTGAGTGGGAACCGGTGCCATCCCCGGCGCGGCGCTCGGTTCGTGAATCCGAAGTTTTGAGGAACAGCTATGCGAATAGATTTCAGTGGAAAGGTTGCGGTAGTCACGGGAGGCGCCAGCGGTATTGGGCGCGCGATCGCGGAGTCGCTTCAAGACGCAGGCGCTACGGTCCATGTCTTCGATCTGACCTCGGATCCGCCGATAAATGTATCCGATTCAGCCTCGCTTGAGGCGGCTTTCGATCGAATACCCGCGCCAGATGTTGTCATCGCGAACGCGGGAACAGTAGCTACCGCAGAACTCACGTCGACAACCGACGATACGTGGAGACGGATTATCGAGACTAATCTGACCGGGGCCTTCTACACGCTGCGTTCAGCCGCCAACCGAATGAAGGCACGCGGCGGCGCCGTCGTGCTGACTGCTTCTACTAACTCGTACGACGGCGAGCCACAACTGACGGCCTATAACGCGAGCAAGGCCGGCTTACTCGGGCTACTGCACACGGCGGCCAACGAACTAGGTCCGCACGGTATTCGAGTCAACGCCGTGTGTCCCGGACTCATTCGCACGCCGCTTACCGAATCGCACTTCTCGAATCCCGGCATTCTGAAGGACTACTTCCGGCAGATTCCGCTGGGGCGGGGTGGGGAGACGCGGGAAGTCGCGAACGCGGCGGTATTTCTCGCGTCGGATCTAGCCTCTTATGTCACGGGGGCGACCCTGTTCGTGGACGGCGGCCAGATGTCCTCGAAGTTTGCAACCTGGGGCGACGTGAAGGCGGAGTTCTCGGGAGACCGCTGGCGGCTGTTACGCTGATGGACATGGCTCCGAAGCGATACTTGTACGGCCCGGGTCCCACCCAGGTGGAAGAGACCGTGTATCAGGCGATGACACAAAACGTCGTCGGTCACCTCGATCCGTACTTTTTCGAAGTGATGAACGATATTCGCAGCGGCCTGCGGACCGTGTTCGGCACAGCGAACGAGATGACGCTGCCAATCTCAGGGACGGGCAGTTCCGGGATGGAAGCCGCGGTGTCGAATTTCGTCGAGCCAGGCTCTAAGTTCGCGGTGCTCGCCGCAGGTTACTTTGCGGATCGTATTGCGGAGATGGGGCGCCGTCACGGCGCCGATGTTGTACGCGCGGACAAACCTTGGGGCGAGACTTTCGAGGCCGGCGAGGCTCGCGATTTCATCCGCCGCGAGCGGCCTCACGTAGTGGCGTTCATCCACGCCGAGACCTCCACCGGGGCGCTGCAGAATCCCGAAGGCATCAGCGAAGCGGCTCACGAAGTGGGCGCGCTGGTCATCGCGGATGCCGTGACCTCCCTAGGCGCCGTCCCCGTGGCGGTGGACAAGAATGGCATCGACATCTCCTACAGTTGCTCGCAGAAAGGAATGAGTTGCCCCCCAGGGCTGTCGCCTCTGACGGTTTCGCCGCGCGCCATGGAACGTCTTGAAGCGCGCCGGACACCGTGTGATGTCTGGTATCTGGACCTGAAGCTGCTGCGCGAGTATTATGACGGGCGCAAGTATCATCACACGGCTTCGGCCACACTGATGTATGCGCTACGCGAAGCGTTGCAACTCATCCGAAAAGAGGGCGCTGAGAACCGGTGGGCACGGCATTGCAAAGCGCACGAGTATTTCGTTCAGAGAATCCAAAACCTGGGTATGAGCATGCATGTCGCGGAAGGCCGCCGCATACCGAATTTGAACACGGTGCGAGTACTTGAGGGAGTCGACGATGCCCAGGTGCGCAGCCGTCTATTGAAAGAGTTCGGGATTGAGATCGCGGGCGGGTTTGGGCCGTTGGCAGGAAAGATATTTCGTATCGGCCTGATGGGTCCGCTGGCCACGACGGACGGAGTCGATTTTTTCCTGGACGCGTTCACGCGTTCCATGCAATAACGAACGGGCTCGCGCGTGAACGCCGGTGGGCCCACTATCCTCCGACAAAGAGCCGCGCAAAAGCCCAGAGATGTCTGGTAAAACGCCGGACCAGACCGTCATCGCGCTGCAGGGCTGAGCCTTCTCGTTGAGATTCGTGCGCCAGGTGCTCGGATTGATTCGAGAGCGATCGGGGCAAAGCGGTAGCACGCTGCGTTGACGCGATCAGCGCCTGAATCGCCGCATCTACGTACAGGTTCTGCTGGTCCAACAGCTTGATCCCCTCGAAGGTGAGTAACTCCTGGATGGCCGGCTCGAGTGCGCGAAGATTATGAGGATTCCGGTAGCTCTCCTGGAACACCGGAATCATCGGTTTTCCATTTTCGTAGGCTAGCTGGATCTCCCGTCTTACCCAATCGGAGCTCAGCGTGGATTCGGCGAGGAGACAGACAAACACATTGCACTGTTGGATTCTGCGCTGGAGGTTGAGCGGAAACTGCCCGGTACTGTCCTGCTGTATCGCGTCTACGAATACCTGGAAACCATGCTCACGCTCCATTTCCTTCTTCAGCGTGTACGCCAGCAGAGAGCTGACGGCCCGCTGATAGCTGATGAACACAGAAATGGGTCCGGAGCGATTTTCGGCCGGCTCGGCGAGAGCCGAGCGGAAGGCAGCGGCAAAATCGCTGATCTTTGCAAAGCGATCTTGCGGCTTGAACGCCAGCGCCCGCTGAAGGACGGCTGAGACGCGGGTGGAGACGGGCGATCGCTTGTTCTGCAAAGCCATCTCGTGCGCCGGCATCGGTCCGCGCAAGAAATTACGCTTGCGAACAGCGAAGTGTTCCTGACCTTCGAACGGCGGAGCGCCGGCGATTAGCCACTAGAACAGCACAGCCAACGAGTATTGATCGGTAGCAGGCGTTGGATCGGCACCGTCCCACTGCTCAGGGGCAAGGAATGCAGGCGCTCCCAAAACGGTGTGCCGCGAGTCCTCGCCCGGTTTGCTGGCCAAAGCGAAGTCCGTGATATGCGGGCTTCCTTCGGCGTCGAACACGATGGCTGAAGGTTTTATGCCCGCATGGATTACGCCTCGTCCATGGATGTACCCCAGCACATCGCAAATTGTTTCCAGCCAGTGCGCGATCTGCTCCAGTGGAAACTCTTTGCACTGCTTCAGACGGGACTGAAAACTCCCGCCGGGCAGGTACTCCATGCAGACGTATAAACTCCGGAATCCTGACGGTGTATCAAGGCGTAACTCGCCGTAATCGATCACCTGACAAATGCGGTAATGGCGCAAAAGGCTGGCAGTCTGGGCGCTCCGGGAGAACTGCTCGCGGTGTCCACTGTGGCGAATGAGGCTGGGCGAAAGCAACTTCACTGCCACCTGGCGTGGGAGGTTCTCGTCGCGAGCGAGGTAGAGGACGGACTCGCTGCTCGAGTGAAGCCTTTGGAGCAGAGTGAAGCGATTGCCGACCAGGCGACCACGCAGATCCGGAATCTCTTGCACTACACTGTAGCCAAACAGCAGCGTGGTATTCGAGCCGAGCAGGATATGGGAGCCGAACAGCAACTCCTCGTGGCGTAGGGGATGAAGCCGTTGCCCATTGACGAAGGTGCCGTTGCCGCTCTCGAGATCACGAATGAAAAAGCCGCCCTGACGGTAATCGATTTCCACGTGGCGGGCGGAAATCGCCGGGTCGAATTCCAAATTCCAGTCGGCGCCGTTACGGCCGAGGGTAAAAGGGAAACGCTCCAACCTGGCCTTGGATCCGACGAAAGCGGCATCGGCGCAGTCTGAAATGGTCAGGACTGTATCGTTTGGCGGCTGATCTTCCACGGGCGGCTGCCCGGTAGTCGGCCCGCGCGGCAATGTGAACAGCCTTGTCATATCCACCTGCCGCGATTCGGAAGGTCGGGACGCAGGATCGGCCGGAACCGGTGCGGGAGGGGCCGGGCTGGTCTGAAAATAGCGAGTGAAGCTTCCTTCCTTCTCGATACGAGCGCTCACCGGACTAGCAGCCACCGGGCGAGGGCTGGAGTCCACCGGTCCTACATGCTGCGGAACAGCGGCCGCCCGTTTGGCGCCCTCAGCCTGCAGGGTCTCCCGAAGTTCTCTTGCCTCCGTCATACCCGGATCTAAATCCAGGGCTTGGCGCACGAGCGTTAGTGCGCCATCCAGTTTACCGGCAACACGAGATTCTTGAGCCTCCTGCAACAGCTCCGTAGCATGCTGTCTTCGGGCTTCGAGCAGAAATGGCTCGGAATCGAAAAGCACGTCTTCCATGCTCTGATAACGCGACTCTGGATCCTTTTTCAGCGTGCGGTCGACAAGCGCCTGCAGGGCCGCCGGACAGTCGGGGATAAGCGTGGAGAGCGGGTCCGGATCGGTCTGCGTGATGTTGCGGATCAGTGTTGCCGGATCCGGCGCGGCAAATGGGTTCTTGCCCGCCAGTAACTCGTAATACACCACTCCGTAAGCGAAGATGTCGCCCAGATGACCCGAGTCGACTCCCGCAAATTGCTCCGGCGCCATATACGCGAGCGTCCCGAGGAGATTGCCAGCTTGTGTAAGACGGGCGTTGTCCTCGTGCAGAAGCCGGGCGATTCCGAAGTCCATGATCTTGACGAGACCATCCGGTTGCACTCTGATGTTTCCGGGTTTGATATCGCGGTGTACCACGTGGTTCACATGCGCATATTGGAGACCTTCGGCCACCTCCCTCATGATTCGCACTTTTTCAATCAGACTAAGGGGCCGAGCATCCTGTATGAGCCTTTCAAGATCTTGCCCTTCGATGTATTCCATCGCGATAAAGGGAGATCCCTCATGCTCGCCGTACTCGTAGATGGTGAGGATGTTCTTGTGGTGAAGATTTCCAGCGGCAGTTGCTTCCTGGCGGAAGCGCGCCAGGACATCGAGGTTGCCGCCGGTGTGGAGCACCTTTATTGCGACGCGGCGACCCACACTGGGATCGTACGCTTCGTACACCAACCCCAAGCCGCCCCGGCCGATTTCCCTTCGGATCTCATACTTGCCGATATGCGGGATGGCGTCGGACATAAGTCCTCGGATTGGATTTATTATATCCCGGCTATTTCGGCCGGAATTCTACGGCCGCTTACGCCGCGGGGTTTGAAATCTCTGACGACAGCTTGTCGAAGAAGCGCTTGATCATCATCTTCGATGTGGCATCGATGAGCCGCTGGCCGACACTGGCAATGGTCCCACCCACCTGCACATCACCATCGTAGCCAACCTCGGTTGCTTCGCCGTTCGGCGTAAGAGTGAGCAGACCCTCGCCCTTCAAGAACCCGATCTTGCCGGTGCCCTCAACCAGCAGCTTGAAACTCGTAAACGGGTTCTTCTCGGTGATGCGGACCTTGCCATCGAAAAGTCCGGAGATGCTAGCGATCAGCATCTTCATTTTCATCTCATAGGAGTCCTCGCCCACTTTTTCGAGATGATCGCAGCCCGGCATGCTGCGAGCGAGAAGTGCCGGATCCTGTAGGGATTCGTAGGCGCGCTGTTGGGAAACGGGAAGGCGATATGATCCGGCGATCTTCACTGCGCCCTCGACAGCGCCACCATAATAGCCCGCATGCCGTATACGCGGCCCAAATGTTTGCGATAGCTGGCCGATCCATTCAGGTCGGAGTTGGCCTCCACGCCGTCGGCGATCACGGCGGCGGCATGCTGGACGTCGGTGCTGCCGCCCGTCGTACCCACCAGGGCCTGCTCAACATTCGTTGCGCGGTAAGCTCTGGAAGCCAGCCCGGTGACACCCACATGCGCCTCCGCGATCTTACCGCTCTCTTTCCGGAGACGGACGGCGATGCCGACGATGGCGAATCCGGAAGCCGGCTGCACCACTTTTTCGTAACTGTACCCGGCCGCGTTATGCTCGATCGGAAGGATGATCTCGCGTACGATCTCGCCCGGCTCGAGCACGGTCGTAAATGTCTCCACCACGAAGTCCACGAATGACGTCGTGCGGCTGCCTCGCGGCCCGGCAATCACGATTTTCGCTTCCAGAGCCAGAAGCGCGGCGGGGTAATCCGCGGCAGGATCGGCGTGCGCAACGCTACCGCCCAAAGTTCCCCGGCTGCGCACCTGAGGATCGCCGATGTGGCGGGCGGTTTCGCTGAGCAGCGGGCATTTTCCTCGCATGATCGCTGAATTCTCGATTTCGTAGTGCGTCACCGTGGCGCCAACGTGCAGTTCGCCGTTCTCTTCCCGGATGTAGTTGAGTTCCGCAATGCGAGCGACATCCACCAGCCGCTCCGGCGCGGCCAGGCGGAGCTTCATCAGCGGGATTAGGCTCATGCCGCCGGCCAGAATCTTCGAGTTGCCGTCCGCCAATAATCCAAGCGCCTCGTCCAGCGTCTTCGGGCGGCTGTATTCGAAATTGTGCGCGATCATGCTTGCGCTCCCTTCTGAATCAAATTCCAGATCATCTCAGGAACCATGGGCATGTCGACATGACGAATGCCCAGCGGACTGAGCGCATCGACCACCGAGTTCACCAGAGCAGGCGACGCACCGATGGTTCCTGCCTCGCCGACACCTTTCACCCCGAGCGGGTTCACGGGGCTCGGCGTGACGGTGTGCTCCGTCTCGATCCATGGAATCATGCTCGCTCTGGGTATTGCATAATCCATGAACTCGCCAGACACAAGCTGTCCTTCGTCGTCGTAGACGGCGCGTTCGTATAACGCCTGTCCCAGGCCCTGCACAACACCGCCGTGCACCTGACCGGCGACGATCAGCGGATTGATGATGTTACCGCAATCGTCCACAGCCACGTAGCGCTTGACTTCTATTTCACCGGTGTCGCGATCCACTTCGGTGACGGCGATATGCGCCCCAAACGGGAAAGTGAAGTTCGGCGGCTCCCAGAAGTTGGTGGCGACAAGACCAGGATCGGTATTCGGTGGCAGCGTCATGGCTCGATACGAAGCACCCGCGATCTGCTGTAACGATACCGTGGCTCCGGTCTTGTTGCAGGTGCATACGCCATCGGCGAACGTGACGTCCTCGGACTTGAGAAGCATGGCGCCGAAGAGCTTGATCTTCTTCTTCAAATCCTGAAGCGCGAAGTACAGGGCGGTCCCTCCAACGGCGGTTGCGCGGCTGCCGAAGGTACCGATGCCGTATTGCACCACCGCGGTATCACCATGCTGCACCACGATGTCATCCATGGGCACGCCTAACTGATCCGCGGTGATCTGCGCGAACGTTGTCTCTTCACCCTGGCCATGCGGGGAGATACCGGTCATCACAGTGACGGTGCCGCTGGGCTCGATTTTGACGGTCGCGCTGTCCCATCCACCGGCCGGAGTTGCGGGCGACGGTCCGAACGCACAGATCTCGCCGTAGGTCGACATGCCAATGCCCATCAGGCGTCCGGCCGCGCGAGCCTGCTTCTGCTCATCGCGAAGTTTATGGTATTCGATGATATCGAGGGCTTTCTTCAAAGGAGCAGCGTAATCGCCGCTATCGTACGTGAGGCCGGTCGCCGTAGAAAAGGGAAACGACTCATTAGCGATGAAGTTCTTCAACCGAAGCTCGGCAGGATCCATCTTCAGCTCGGTGGCGAGTATATCCACCATACGCTCGATGACATGCGTCGCCTCCGGCCGGCCGGCGCCGCGATAAGCATCCGTTGGCACGCAGTTCGTGAACACGCCGACGATGTCCGCGTTGATGTTCTGAAATTTATAGAGGCCGGGCATCATCAGCACGGAGAGCGTCGGAATTGCAGGCGTCAGCAGCTGATGATAGGAGCCGAGATCCTGGATCAGCTTCATCTTCATGCCTAGGATAGTGCCGTCGCGCTTGGCCGCCAGTTCAAGATAATCCACGTGACCGCGGCCGTGGATGGTACAGGTGAAATTCTCGCGCCGTGACTCGATCCACTTGACCGGCTTGCCCAGGCGCATGGCGACGAAGCCCATGAGAGCTTCTTCGGCGTAAACATTCAACTTGCTGCCGAATCCTCCGCCGACTTCCGGCGCCACGACACGGAGGCGATGCTCCGGTACGCCCAGCATCAGCGCCAGCAGCGTGCGCACCAGGTGTGGAATCTGTGTCGACGTGTAGATGGTCAGCGCTTTGTCGCCGGATTTCCAATCGGCCACCACACCGCGCGTCTCCATCGAGCTTGGAATCAACCGCTGGCTGACGATGCGCTCCTTGACGATCACCTCTGCGTCCCGAAAAGCCGCCTCCACATCACCGCCTTTCTGGTTGTAGGTGAATGCGATGTTGTCGGGCCATTCCGGATGCACGGCGGGGGCGCCCGGTGCGAGCGCTTTCTCAGGATCGGCCACGGCGGGCAGGGGCTCGTAATCGACTTCGATAAGATCCGCCGCGTCGCGCGCAATGTAGCGATCGATGGCTACGACGACCGCTACGGGATGGCCGACGAAGTACACGCGGTCCGTCGCGAGAATGTGATGATGCGGTACGCGCAGGCCGGGCAGCGATGCGCCGCATGGAACGGGTCCAACGTCCTTTGTATCGGCCCCGGTGAAGACCGCCATTACACCCGGCAAATCCACCGCGGGCTTCACATTGATGCCTTTGATACGCGCCGCGGCATGCGGGCTCCGCACGATACACGCGTGGTGCATACCCGGCATCTGGATGTCATCCACGTACGTAGCGGTACCCGTGATAAGGCGGGGGTCCTCCTTACGGCGGATCCGCTTTCCAACCAAGGTTTCGGTCTTCGTAATTGTGGTCGCCATTGGCTTACGCTCCCATCTTCGCGGCGGCGGCTTTCACCGCGTTTACTATGTGCTGATAACCGGTACACCGGCAGAGATTGCCTTCCAGGCCATGCCGGATCTCGTCTTCAGTAGGATTCGGAGTACGCTCCAGTAGTTGTTTGGATGCAATGATCATACCCGGCGTGCAGAAGCCGCACTGCGCTCCGTGCTCGTTCCAGAAGGCTTCCTGCATCGGGTGCAACTTGCCGTTCACCGCAAGACCTTCAATGGTGGTGACCTCGGAGCCATCGGCCTGGACGGCGAACATCGAGCAACTCTTGGTGGCGTGACCGTCCACAATGACGGTGCAGGCTCCGCAGATCGACGTTTCACATCCGATGTGCGGACCGGTGAGGCCCACCACCTCGCGCAGGTAATGGATCAGGAGAAGTCTCGGCTCGACTTCGTGAGAGAAATGTTTACCGTTGATTTTGGTGCTGATGGCGTGCTTCATTCGTGGAAACCTCTGGCGCAAAATGCCTAGCGGGATTGACGATAACACAAATCGAGGCGTGATAGCATCGTCGGTAATGGGCCTCGGCGACCTCACCAAGCAGTTTGCAAAAGACGCGATCAGAAGTTCAACCAAGGACGTGCTGGAATCGCTGCGACCGCCCGAACTGTCCAGCATCGCCGACGCGATTACGGGCGCAAAACCGAATGCCCCGCCAGCGCCATCCGACAATGTCGGCGCCATGATTCTGGCCCAGGTCCAAGCCATGCAGAAGGCTTTGAAGGATGACGAGGAACTGGTTGTCATCTGCGGTGCCGGAGTAGAGACCTTGCGTGTTCTCGATATATTCCTGCCGAGCTGGAAAGTCGCGGTTCTCACGGGCATCGATATGGAGAAGACAGTGACTCGCGTTGTATGCGCGGTGGACCGGCTGGAACTCACCTGCAAGGTGATGCGAGTGGCCACTGACACAAAGCCCGCCCGCGTACGATTTATCGCACCGAAGGCGTGATCGCGCCCGCGTTTGGCAGGTCGTTAAGGTTTTCCAAACGGGTTAGGAGGATCATTTTGATACGCAGGCTTGGACTCACTTGCCTTGTGGCGTGCTTCAGCGCCGCGTTGGCGCAGCAGCCGACGGCGGATGTTACGGGGTTGATTTCGGACAGTTCCGGGGCGGCTGTCGCCGGGGCCGAGATCCAGATCAGCAACGTCAATACCGGTCTCCACTGGGAAACGGCGTCCAATGAAAGCGGCAACTACGTCTTCACCGGGTTGGCTCCCGGAGATTACCGAATTAGCATCAAGAAACAGGGGTTCGAAACCACGACCCGCACAGCGTTCGAGCTCACCGTTGGACAGCGGGCGCGGTTGGATTTTCAACTCAAAGTGGGAAACATTTCCGAAACCGTCGAGGTGACCGGGGCTGCACCGCTGCTGGAGAGTGAAACGTCCTCGATGGGACAGGTGATCGCCACAAAGCCCATCAACGATCTGCCGCTGAACGGACGCAATTTTTTACAACTGGCCAAGTTGTCAATGGGCGTCACCGAGCCCAAGCCCGGCGATCGCGCGGCCGCGGGCGGATCCTTCGTCGCAAACGGCGTAAGGGCGCAGTTCAACAATTTTATGCTGGACGGCGTCGACAACAACGCCAAGATCGTGGATCAACAGAACAGCTCGCCGGTGGTCATCCAGCCGTCGGTGGATGCGCTGCAAGAGTTCCGGGTAGAGACGAACAACTACTCGGCCGAGTATGGCTATTCCGCCGGCGCCGTGGTGAACGCCACGATTAAATCGGGCACGAACGCGTTCCACGGGACGGCTTTCGAATTCCTGCGTAACGACGTTCTGGATGCGCGAAACTACTTTGCCAACCCCACCGCCAGGAAGCCCGTGCTCCAGCAAAATCAGTACGGCGGCGTGCTCGGCGGACCCGTTGTCAAGAATCGCGCGTTCTTGTTTGGAAGCTTCGAAGGGACGCGAATCAATCGGGGAAGCACGATTGTCACGACGGTGCCCACCGCTGCAATGCGAGCGGGCAACTTTGCCGGTCAGCCGGTTATTTACGATCCGTCGACCACGGTCGCGGCGGGCACCACTTTCAGCCGTACGGCATTTCCCAATAATCAAATCCCCATAGCGAGCCTGGATCCGGCCGCGGTCAAGCTGCTGGCGGCGTTGCCGCTGCCCACCATTCCCAATCAGGCGTCTAACAATTACGTCGTGAGTCCGACCAACACCAATAGGGCCAAGCGCGCGGATGTAAAGAGCGACTTTCAGATTTCGCCGGCCGATTCAATGTTCGCGCGCTACAGCTTTTTCACAGGGCAGACGGTGACCTATGGTCCGTTCCCTGCCCCGCTGGTGGGGAGCACGAACTTCCAGACCGCGCCCAAAGACAACCTCGGAAATGGCGCCGCGATTGGGGAGACGCATATCATCCGGCCCAGCCTGGTGAACGATGCGCGCATAGGATACAACCGCATTCAGGATTTCCTTTCCCCCTTTGTGAAGGACAACGTGAATAGCCAATTCGGATTGGGCGGTATTCCGATCCAGGCCGGAGTCACCGGGCTCCCGAGCATTTCGATTTCCGGATTTGCCAATCTGGGCGACGCTACGTTTCTGCCCAATTACAAGATCTCTGAAACCATCACGGCGCAAGATCATGTAGCCTGGACTACCGGCCGGCACTTCATCAAACTGGGTGCCGACTACCGCTGGGTCCGGAGCTGGTTTGACATTTCATCATCGGCTCGCGGCTCGTATTCGTTCAGTGGCGCATTTACGCAGAATCCGCAACGGACCGCCGGCACGGGCTCGGGAATTGCTGATTTCCTTCTGGGTATTCCGTCGAGTGCCTCGCTGAGTAACTTGATCAGCGGCGATCTGCGCTACAACTACTGGGGCGGGTATTTGCAGGATGATTGGAAGCTCACCTCCAGGCTGACGCTGAATCTTGGACTTCGATACGAGTTGTGGACACAGCCCGTGGAGCGTCACGATCAGCAGGGCAACTACGTCGCCGCCGATCATAAGCTGATCTTTCCGAACAACAAGATTCCGTCAGGCATCCCGGCGTCGCTCGTGGAGAACATCCCAAGCGGCATTGGCCGCCGCTCGCTGATGAAAACCGACACCAATAACTTTGCGCCGCGCCTGGGTATCGCATACCAGATACAGCCTACGCTGGTGGTTCGCGCAGGCGGCGGTCTGTTCTATGCCGACGAGCCCGCGATTGGGGCTTCCGCGCGCCTGCCCGCCAATCCGCCATTCTTCCAAAGCAACAGCTACTCGACGGACCAGATCAATCCCATCCTGTTCCTGGGCACTGGCTTTCCGGCGAATGCGATCGGCCAGAACGTCAACATCCTAACGGCGGGACTGAGTGGCTGGGCTCCAGACATGCAGCAGGCCTACGTTGGGCATTGGAGCCTGAGCGTGCAAAAACAAATGCGTGATTACGTGTTTGAAACTGCCTATGTGGGCACCAAGGGCACGGCCCTGCCCGTAACTTACAACATCAACACTCCTTTCGCCGGCGCCGGTTCCGTGGCTTCGCGGCGGCCGGCCCAAGGGCTGAGCGATATTTCCTACACGTCGGGCATGGACAATTCCAGCTTCAATGCACTCGAGGCGCGGGCTGAACATCGCTACTCGAAGGGCCTTGCCCTGCTCGCCTCTTATACTTACAGCAAGACCCTGGACATTGGCGGCGAGTCGTTGATTGGCGACCTGTCGCTGCGGGACGCGCGCAACGTCATGGCGGAGCGCAGCCTGTCTTCGAGCGATATGCGCCATCGTTTCGTTACCAGCGTGTTGTACGATCTCCCGGTGGGTAGCGGCCGAACGCTGAATATTGGGAATAGGTTCGCCAATGGCGTTTTCGGCAATTGGCAGATGAACGCAATTCTCACAGTGCGCAGCGGGCAGCCGTTCACGCCCGGTCTGGGGACCAGCACGGCCAACACCGGCGCCGCGCGGCCGAACCGCAGAGCCGGCGGAAACTTGGCGTCCGATCAGCGCTCTATCTACAACTGGTTCGATAAGACGGCTTTCGTCGCGCCCACACCCTACAACTTCGGCAACGCGGGTCGGAATATCGTGATCGGCCCGGGCGGGACCAACCTGGATGGGAGCCTGTTCAAGAGTTTCCCGCTGAGGCTCCTGGGCGAAGCTGGGCAGGTGCAGTTTCGCGCCGAGGCTTTCAATACTCTCAACCATCCGCAGTTCGCCCAGCCGAACGCGCGCGTAGATATTCTTCAGGGCGGCACAATCACAGGGTTGTCCACGGACATGCGGCAGATTCAGTTTGCCCTCAAAATTTTGTTCTGATATGAAGCGGCGCAATTTCATGCAGGCGGGTTTGGCGTTCAGCCTTGCAGGGCAGATGCCGCAACGCTCCAGGCCGAACATCCTATTTCTCATGGCCGACCAGTTGCGCGCTGATTGCTTGAGCTGTTACGGGAACCGCGTCATCCAAACTCCGAATATCGATCGCCTCGGTCATGAAGGCGTGACTTTCTCAGGAGCGTACACCTCGACTCCGAGTTGCACACCGGCGCGCTCCGCACTGCTCACGGGATTATCGCCCTGGCATCACGGCATGCTCGGAATGACGCGCATGGCCGCCAGCTATCCGCTGGAGAAGCCGCGGGCTCTCGCGCAGGCGGGCTACTACACCACGACCATCGGGAAGAACCACTTCAGTCCGATTCGCAACCCGCACGGCTACCACCAGATGCTGCTTGACGAGCATTGCACATACTGGTTCGATAAGGCCGAGCACGACGTTAAGTCCGCGGCCTCGCCAGAAGAGCGATGCGACTATGAAGCGTGGTTTTGGTCACAACTTCCAACCGGAAATCCACACGCGACGGGCCTCGGCTGGAACGACTATCGCGGTAAAACCTATGCGCTGCCGGAAAGGCTGCACCCGACCACCTGGACCGGCGATACCGCCGTGAACTTCCTGCGTAATTACGATCGGCGAGAGCCATTCTTTCTAAAGGTGTCCTTCATCCGGCCTCACAGTCCCTATGATCCACCCGAGCGCTGGATGAAAAAATACGAGACTGCGAACATTCCGGTGGCCGTTGCGGGCGAGTGGGCGAACCGATATATACCGCGGAGCGGCCCCACTAACGACATCTGGCATGGTGAGGTGGGACCGGAGGAGATCCGGCGATCGCGCACCGCATACTACGGTTCGGTAAGTCACGTGGATGAGCAGATCGGACGGGTTCTCGAAGTGTTGGAGCAACGCGGGCTGCTCGAAGAGACACTGATTGTGTTCCTGTCGGATCACGGCGACATGCTCGGCGACCACCACTTGTGGCGCAAGACGTATGCGTATGAACCCTCCGCTCGGATCCCCATGCTGATGCGCTGGCCGACGGGAATGCTCGCCTCAAAACGCGGCATTGTGCGACGTGAGCCGGTGGAGTTGCGCGACATTCTCCCTACGTTCCTCGAAGCCGCGGGTACTAGCCCAAGCCGGCCGATTGACGGTCGCAGCTTGCTGACACTCGTGCGGGACGACGGGCTCGGTTGGCGCGAGTGGATCGACCTGGAACACAACATCTGCTACAGCCCGGCGAACCATTGGAATGCTTTGACGGACAATCGCTGGAAATACATTTTCCACGCGCGAGATGGCGAGGAGCAGCTATTCCATTTGGAGAAGGATCCACAAGAGCTGAACGATCTGGGATCCCATACGGAACATCAAAGCATGATGCAGATGTGGCGAAACCGACTCGTCGAGCACCTCTCCGAACGTGGCCCTGCGTTTGTCAAGAGCGGCAAATTGGAGTTGCGGCCGCAAGGACTGATGACGTCGCCACACTTCCCTGGGCGCGACGGCTGAGCGGCCTCGTCGATAATATCCACAGCCGCAGTGGAACCAACCAAGCCAAAGCAGCCTGCGTCCGAGCGTCTGCGCCAACTCTGGCCGGACATCCGCGAACTGGTGATGCCCCGGCGCGGGCTGCTCGCAGCCGGATTTGCGCTCATGCTGGTGAACCGCGCCGCCGGTCTCGTTCTTCCGGCGTCGACCAAGGTCCTGATCGACTACATCATCGGACAAGGCCGCCACAACTTGCTGACGCCTTTGTTGTTCGCGGTAATCGGCGCGACGCTGCTACAAGGCGGCACGTCCTTTGCTCTCACCCAGCTACTCTCGAAAGCCGCGCAGCGCCTGATTTCGGAGTTGCGCCGCAAGGTTCAGGCTCATATTGGCCGCCTGCCTTTGCGTTTCTACGACAACAACAAGACCGGCACCCTGGTGTCTCGCATCATGACCGATGTCGAGGGTATCCGCAATCTCATCGGCACCGGCTTGGTGGAATTCGTGGGGGGCCTGCTGACAGCACTCTTCTCACTGATCGTTTTGTTCCGCATCAGCGCTCTAATGACCGGGCTCACTCTGTTCTTCATCATTTTGTTTGCCGTGGTGCTGCAGAAGGCTTTCAAATCGATCCGACCCATCTTCCGCGAGCGCGGCAAGATCACCGCCGATGTCACCGGCCGGCTGACGGAGACCCTCGGCGGTGTCCGTGTCGTAAAGGGCTACCACGCCGAAACTCGCGAAGAGGAAGTGTTCGAGTCCGGTGTTACTCGTCTCCTCAATAACATCCTGAAGTCACTCACCGCCACTTCGCTGATGGGTCTCTCGGCAAATGTGCTGCTCGGCATTGTGGGTGCCACCGTCATGTTCCTGGGCACCCGTCAGATCTGGGCGGGTCAGATTAAGCTGGGCGACTTCGTCATGTTCACGGCCTTCATGGCGTTCCTCATCGCCCCCGTCGCACAGATCGTCGCCATCGGTACGCAGTTGACCGAAGCCCTCGCCGGCCTTGAACGCACCCGCGAGATCCTGCGCGAACTGCGAGAAGAAGACGACCCCCTGCGAACTGTCACTCTGGGTCCCATCGAGGGCGAGGTCATCTTCGATCACGTCACCTTCGAATATGAACCGGGCAAGCCAGTTCTCCACGAGGTCAGTTTCGAATCAAAGCCAGATACGGCGACAGCATTGGTCGGCCCGTCCGGATCGGGCAAGTCGACCATTATCGGTTTGGTCGCTGCTTTCTATAAACCTGCGACTGGGACCCTGCGAGTAGACGGCGTCGATCTCTCTACGGTACGCCTCGATTCGTACCGCACGCAGATCGGTGTGGTGCTTCAGGACACGTTCCTGTTTGACGGCACCATTCGAGAGAATGTCGGCTTCGCGCGTCCGAACGCAACGGAACGGGAGATTCTGGAAGCGTGCCGGATCGCTCGCGTCGACGAGTTCGCAGAGCGTTTTGACTTGAAGTACGAAACGGTAGTCGGCGAGCGCGGAGTTAAACTGTCCGGTGGCCAACGCCAGCGCGTCTCCATTGCGCGTGCCATACTGGCGGACCCTCGCATTCTGATTCTGGACGAGGCTACATCGAGTTTAGACTCGGAATCTGAAGCACTTATTCAGGAAGGGTTGAAGTTCTTGATGAAGAATAGGACGACCTTTGTAATCGCACACCGGCTCTCGACGATTCGACGTTCCGACCAGATTCTGGTGGTCGAAGACGGACGGGTCATTGAGCGCGGCGATCACCAAACGCTGTACGCCGCCCATGGACGGTACTGGGATTTGTACACTCGTCAGCACGGAGTGGAATCGAATCTGTTTCTTGCGCCTGGAGAAGGGGATGCGGTGCCGGACGACGCCGACGAAAATGAGAGGGCCGTCGCTGCGGCCGTGCGACTCATCGAAGGCTAGCGACTAGGGCATGTCCGCCAGCACGTATGCCATTACGGCCATGGCAGCGGTGTTCAGGCGGAGTTCCCCGGGATCAACCTTGTCGACTGTATCGGACTGCGTATGGTGCCAATCGAAGTAGTGTGCGCCTACTGTGTGCAGAGCCAGGCCAGGAACACCTTCACGCATGAGAGGAGCGATGTCCGCGCCGCCGCCGCCCGAGGTAATCGCTCCCGCGCCGATGCGCTCAAGTAAACGGCCGATCTCGGCAGCCTGCGGGAGAAGCTTGGGCGATACGCTGAAGCCCAACGGCTTCTCGCCGCCGCCATCCATCTCAATCGCAGCGAAATGGGTCTTCAAGGCATCGCCCACCCAGGCTCGGTACGCCAGACCTCCGGCGCCGCCATTCTCTTCATTGGTGAATAGCACCACTCGCAGCGTTCGGCGAGGTTTCAACCCTAGCCTTTGAATGAGAGCGGCCGCTTGCATGCACGTGGTGATACCTGTGCCGTCGTCATGCGCGCCTTGTCCCACGTCCCACGAATCGATGTGCCCTCCAATGACCACCACCTCCTCCGGCTTCTCGCGTCCGCGGATCTCGCCGATGACGTCCGCAGAAACCGCATCGGGCAGCATCTCAGCTCTCATCTCCAGCCGGACGCGAACCGTAGTTCCGGCATCCACCAACCGCTGAATCAACGTCGCGCCTTCGATGGTGACTGCGGCAGCCGGGATCTTAGGCGCGTCGGCAGCGTAGATCATTTGTCCTGTGTGCGCCGACTGCAGGCTGACAGGGGTAACGGAGCGCACGAGGACGGCCACCGCGCCGAGTTTTGCAGCCCGCGACGGCCCTTCGGACCGATATCGCACAGTGGTCCCGTAGCCGGCGTAGGGAGCGTCGTAGAGCACGATTTTGCCCGTAACGCGCTCTGTACCTAACCGCTGCAACTCCTCAAAATTTGCTACCGGAACCACTTCCGCGGTGATGCCTTCCTTCGGAGTGGCAATGCTGCCTCCCAGCCCCAGCATGACCAGTTCCCGCGCCACCGGCGCCAGCATCGTAAGCCTCTCCTGCCCGCGTACCCAGTGCGGCACATTGACTGGCTGGGTAGTCACATTCACCAGTCCGTCTTTCTTCATTTCCGCGGCGGCCCATAGTATCGCCTCTTCCAGAGCTTTCGAGCCCGACAGGCGATTGCCAATCCGGTCGCACAGGTAGGTGAGTTTCGAATAGGCTCCATTGTCGGCCAGAGCAGCATCAATCAATCGGTCAGCGGCGGCCCGGTAAGCATCGTTCAGGGGAGCGGCGGCGAAAACCAGTGCGGCCGCGATTGGGAATACGAGATAGCGCATCGATACCCAATACTAAACGAATCCGGTGGCAGCCTCGTCAGCCGCTAGTCTTAGTCGCGGCGGCGCAGCGTCTGGCCCGCTCGCACGTCGGTCAGCTTCCCGTTTTCGACCGCGATCTTCCCATTGACCAGCACGAAATCAAAGCCTTCCGAAAACTGATGCGGTTTGTCGAAGGCCGCTCTGTCTTGAACTTTGTCGGGATCGAATATTACAACGTCGGCCGACGATCCCTCCCGCAAAACACCGCGATCGCGGAAGTGAAAGGTGCGCGCGGGAAGCGACGTCATGCGGCGGATGGCGTCTTCCAGCGTGATCACCTTCCTGTTACGCACATATTCTGCAAGCACACGAGCGTTATTGCCATAGGATCGTGGATGGGGAACGCCCTCCCCGAACTCGATGATGCCTCCGTCGCTTGCGACCGCCGTGAATGGGTAGCGCATAATCCGTTCCACATCACCGTTCGACATGGAGTGATACACCATCGCTGCATTGCCCTGCAGCATGATTTCGAAGATGGTCTCGATCTCGGCCGGTACGGTGTGGGGCCGCCCCAGGCTCGCATTGATCTCGGAGATTGTCTTCCCGTCATAGGCAGGGTTTGCCCGGAAACCGGCAACCGTTGCATACGAGTAATCGGGATGGCCCAGTTTTCGGAGATTGCTCTCCATCTCGGCGGCCACTTTGGCGCGGATCGTGGGATCCGTCAAACGCGCCTTGATCTTCTCTGCCCCATCGGCCAAGGCCCAACTCGGCAGCGTAATGCCCAGATTGGTGCTGGAACGATCGTACGGGTATTGATCGACGACGACGTCCACACCCTCGCGGCGGAACTTCTCGACCCATGCGAGCGACATGTCGGACGAGCCCCATAGCCTCTGGTTATCGATTTTGAAGTGCGATAGCTCGACGGGCATCCCGGTCTCCTTGCCGACCGTTACGGCTTCAGTGATGGCTTCGAGCACGTGCTCGCCCTCGTCGCGCATGTGGCTCGCGTAGGTACCGTTGTACTTGGCGGCGGCGCGTCCGAGCGCGACCACTTCCTCGGTATTCGAGTACGCGCCGGGGATGTAGATCAGCCCGGTGGAGAAGCCCACGGCTCCGTCCCGCATACCCTTTTCCACCAGCGCCTGCATCCGCTCGATTTCGTCGGGCTTCGCGACGCGATTGGCGGAACCCATCACTTCAGCGCGCACGGTATTGTGCCCGATGAGTGTCGCGACATTCAGGCCAAGCCCTGCCTTGTCGAGCCGGTCAAACCAATCCGCAATCTTCAACTCGGATCCACCGCAGTTGCCGGTCACGACGGTGGTGACGCCATCCAGCAGGAAGTTGTCGCCTCGAGGCACCTTCTCGACGGTGCGCTCAACATGAGTATGGACGTCGATGAACCCAGGCGCGGCGATTCGTTCACGCGCGTCGATTTCGCGTAAAGCTGTCGCTACAACCAGGCGTCCAATCGATGCGATACGCCCGGAGCGGATGCCGATATCTGACCGGAACCACGGGTTCCCGGTGCCATCAATGACACGGGCGTTGCGGATAATCACGTCGTAGTCGGCAGCGAAGATCGATGCGGCGGAAGCCGCCAACACGAGGGCTATGCGCATGGACTATATTATGCGTGGACCAGGACGACAACGGAGCGGGGTCCCGCGCGGTAAGTAAGCTTGTTGAGCGCGACCGGGTTGCCGATGTCGTCGGGGCTTGTCAGCGTAGTGTCCACGACTCGGTTCCAGTCTTTCGCTTGGCCTTCCTGAATCGTGAAGTCGAGAGGCTCCCACCAGGCATTGATCATTACATAGATGTCGTCGAGCCTATAGGCTAACGAGTGCGAGTCAAAGGATAGGTCCGGGCCGCCGTCTACGCCGTACCAATGCACCTGGTCTCGCCAAAACGTGCTGTTCGCGATAGCGGGATGCGCCTTCCGGAACGCGATCATCTTTTGGAAGAACCGGAACATATCAGCATTCTGAGTCTTCAGACTCCAGTCGAGCCACGTCGTCTCGTTGTCCTGATCAAACGGATTGGGATTTCCGCCTTGGGTATTCATGAACTCGTCGCCCATGCAGAACATGGGGGTCCCATTTGCCAGCATCAGCAGTGCGCAAAAATTCTTCATCTGGCGTTTGCGCAGGGCCGCCACGTCAGCGGGTACGTTCTGATCGCCCTCGTAGCCGCAGTTCCAGCTGTAATTAGCGCCGGAGTAAGAGACCAGATCCTTCAGGTTGAGTCCGTCGTGAGAGCAGATGTAGTTCACACTCTGAAAAGGTCGATAGCCCAGGGCCAGATCATCTGGAAACAGATCGTCGCTGCCATATAGCCGGCGCATCAGCGCGCCCACCATACCGTTGTCGCTCTTGACGAACTGACGGATCTCGTCGCGGAATTTGCCGTTCCACTGGTGCCATGTAATGCCGGGGAAATTGCGGCCCAGCTGGTAGGTGACAAGATCCCATGCCTCCGCAATCAACCGCACTTTCTCGCAGATGCTGTTGCTGGTGATCTCGAAGATCACGGGCGGGTCCTCCAAATTGACTGACCCATCGTCATTGCGCGTGAAGATGGACGCGAGATCGAAGCGAAAGCCATCTACGTGCATCTCTTCCACCCAGAAGCTCATGCTGTCGAGCATCATTCTGCGCACAGCAGCGTTCGCACAGCGCAGCACGTTGCCGGTTCCGGCGTCGTCGCGATACACGGCGCGGTCCGGCTTCAGCAGATAGTATGAAGCGTTATCGATGCCGCGGAAGCAGTAGTTAGGACCGGTCTCGTCCTTCTCGGTGGTGTGATTGTACACGACATCGAGCACCACCTCCATTCCAGCGCTATGAAAGGCCTTGACCATTCTGCGAAATTCATTGAACTCTGCAACCGGCGCTTTGTCGGCCGCGTAAGACTGGTGCGGCGAGAAGAAGTGCAAGGGCATATAGCCCCAGTAATTATTTTCCTTGGGATCGTATTGATACACCGGCAGAATTTCGACAACGGTAACCCCGAGATCTTGCAGATACGGAATTTTGTCGATGACCCCAGCGAAGGTTCCACGCTTGTCCGCGGTGACGCCGGAGTTCTCGCGAGCCGTGAAGCCCTTCACGTGCAGCTCGTAGACAACAGTGTCATGGCCGTGGCGCGGGCGGCTGTCGCCCGTCCAGTCGAACGGCAGACTGGTCGTCGAGATTATGCCAAGGGGCGCTTTGCCGGCGTTGGAACCGGGTTGCGACGCCGCCTCCCGGCTATGTGCCGGCGGGAAATGTATCGCTTTGGCGTAGGGGTCCAGAAGTATCTTGTCCTTATCGAAACGATTTCCCTGACTCGGATCAAACGGACCATCCACGCTGTAGGCGTAGTACTGAGCCTTTTGCACGCGCGCTGCTGGAAGGCGGCAGTGCCAGACTCGTCCGGTCTTGTTCCGTGGGAATTGCAATGTAAATGTGTCAACAGGTTTCAGTACGTCTGCTTCGGAGTACAAAAGCAGCGTGACACCGGTCGCGTGGTTAGAGTAGAGGGCAAAATTGTATGCGTTCTCGCTAGCGATGTAAGTGAGACCGAGAGGCGCGGGCGAGCCCTCGACAGCGGTCCATGATGTCGCCATCAATCATATCCGCCGAACATGAAAAGAGAAACGTTCTCGTCGCTGGGGTTCATCAGACCATGCAGGTTGCCGCCCTTCAGCATGGCGAAGTGCCCTTCCTTCAAGGAACGGATTTCGAAGCATCGCTCGCGCTCGGGCATCTTGCACCAGTCACCCACCACCATGTATCCGCGTCCTTGCATCATGAGGAACACTTCCTGGTTATCGCGATGGCGATGCATTCCGATGCCGCAATTCGCCTTCATGACGTGGAGGTCCATATAATCCACCGCGAAGAACTTCTCGGGGCGTCCGCCGTGGTCTTTGCGTCCAAAAGCGTCGACGTTCCAGGGCTGTGGCGTGCGCCCGAGTTCGGGTCGATCGGCATACTGAAAATAGTTTGAAATCAGATTTCGATATTCCAGGAAGCCGACGCCTCCGTGCGGATTGGGACTTGTGCCGACGCTAAGAAAATGTTCCCAGCCACGGACGATCATGTTAAATTCGAAACGGTAATTAGCGCCGCCCTGCGAATCCCAGAGCCTTTCCGAATCATCGGCCCACGCCAGTTCGACGCGAAGCGGCAGCAGTGGGTGCATGGTACACGCTGGCGCTACGTTCACCATGTATTGAGCTTCCAACTTGCCACGGTCGAAGTCGGCCAGCGCACCCTGAATCAGGTCGTTGCGGACAACGAGCTCGCCGCGATCCATCGAATTGCGTGCCTTGTCGTCGAGTGTAGTCCGCAGGTCGGGTACTGGTGAATTCCACAACTCGATTTCATATCGATCACTGACCGGATTGTACGGGACCGGAAGCAGCGACGCCACGGCTGTGTTACCGACCTTGATCCAGAGCTTAATCCGTTGGCCCAGCTTATGCCCGGTCATTTCAGAGAGCGGGGTGTCCGGGCCGCCACGGTAACTGACTCGCAGGAATGGGACGGCCGCGTCGCCGGAACTAGTCCATCCCCGGATCAGATGCATGTCGGCCAAAGTGAAGTCTTTGACGTTCTGTTTCTGGAAATCCGTCTTGTTGTCCTGGGTGGCCGGATCGAGGTTTTGGTAATCACCTCCGGATGGCCCGTACAAGTCGAGTTTCCGGAATGGGAACAGATATTGCAGGGAATTGGCGATATAGGTCTGGCGCTCCGCGGCGAGTTCCGTCTGCTCCATCAACCCAAGCAACTTCAAAAGCGAGTTTCCGCGGTTGTAATCGGGCGTAGTTCCTTGCTGGACCTGGAACACGCTGTCCACGTGCGTCATCAATTGCGGGTACGATGCCATGTATTCCTCCTCCAGCCTCTAGGACGTGTGATACAGGAAGGCGACGAATTTCAGCGGCTCGGCTCCCGTATTGCGGATGCCGTGCACGCCGCCGCTCTTGGTGTAGATCACATTCCCGGATTCGATGGGGAGTTCGCGGCACTTCTGAGGACCCATCGTGTAGATCTCGCGGTCAACCAGCGGGTACCTGTTGTTGTTCGGGTCGTCGCCATCGGCCATGTAGGCCGTGCCCTTCCCGCTGACGATGTAGTACAACTCCTCAGTTCCGATGTGCCGGTGCGTGCCTTCCACGGTCCCCGGAGGGATGGTGACCTGGTGGAAAAAAACGACTGAACTGCCCAGCTCGCGTTGGATCACCCAGCGCATCTCGATGATATTGTCGGGACGCGCATCGGGGTTGTCGGCGGTCATCATCGCATTTCGATACCGCACTGGCTTCACATCGTTCGCCTGCAGGAACCAGCCGCGCCGGAAATCGACGAAGTAGTTCTGATCGGCAACCGTGTTCTGAGCGCTGCTGGGATCGTCGGTGATCGGCTCCTGATGCGTTCGAAGGAAGTCGTTATCCCATTCGGGGCTGGTGATCATGTAGCCGAAAGGCAGATCGCGATCATTCTCGCGGAAGGCGATCTCCAGGCGCCGAATATTCTTGACATCGCGAAGCGCGTCCGCGAACTGCCGTACCTTCACAATGCTGCCGTCGCGTCCCATCATGTCGAGTACGGCGAAGTCGTGTTTCTTGCCGGCAGGCGCTTCCAGCGTCTCCCAGATCTCCACCTGGTATGCGCCGACCCAGCGGTCATAACACAGCCTCACCTGGGCTTCCTGGGGCGGGAGATTGTCGGGCATCAGCTTGAGCCAGCCGATGATCTCGTTGCCGAGAAAGCGGTCCTTGACGCGGGCTAATTCCACCAGCCTGCTGGCCCGGTACTCGAGGCGAACAAAGTTGCACAGGAAGATACCATCCATGTACACCTGCCCCTTCATGACGGTGATGTCGAGGGCATTCCGCACCTCGTGAACGTTATAGCGATAGCGCGGGCTTCGAGTGGCGTTGAGATATGCGGCGTGATAGATGCGGTCCGGATAAAAGACAATCTTGAAGGTCTCGAAATCGGGATTGGTGAACCGGTCGCTGAATTGATCGCTAAATCTTGAGTCCATGGTTCTCTCCGTAGATCTACATGCGCGTCAGCAGGTGGTCGGCGACTCGGAACGAATTCGCCTCGATCGTCAACGTCGGGTTGGCGCCGCCCGATGTCGGCATGAAGCAGCCGTCGGTGACATAGAGGTTATCGAAGTCCCACGCGCGGCAATTCGGGTCGAGTACCGAATCGTTCCGATCCTTCCCGAACCGGGCGCCGCCCAGGATGTGATTGGCGATGCGCGCCAGCCCGTTCTCGGCCTGGTACACGCCGCCCTTTCCGGCAATCGGGTAATTACCCTTGCCCCCATCTCCGCCATAGCGCAGGATGCGCGCACACTGTTCGGCAAACGTGTCCATCAAGTAGCGATCGTGCGAATGCCAATCCTTGATGATGTAGGCCGTCGGACGATTCCATTTGTCGGTTACCGACGGATGGAGTTCGATGCGGTTGGTCTTGAGCGGGACCTGGTTCGCCATGAAACTGACCGACAGCCGCGTGCCGAGATTCTCGTCGAAGAAGCCTGCCAGCCGGTCGCCCGTGAGTTCCGTATCTTCTACGAAGGCTCTCCAGATGGTGTCGATATCTTGAGCGCCGTGCGTTCGCGCCAGCGAGACTGGCAGACATTGTGAAGAAGTATTGTTGTAAATTGCGCCACCGGCCCACAAGCCGTTGCTCCTCAAGAAGTCCGTGGTTGCGCAGGCATCGGTGGCCCAATCGCTGTCCACTGATAACGACTTATCGTAGCGCCCCGGCATCACTGCGTCCGCACCGCCAAAGCAGTGCGTAAGAAAGTATTTGCCGAGCAGATCGTTCTGATTAATGCGGCGGTCGAACCCGGGATCCTGCAGGGCTGTCAATTTCAGTAGACGTACAGACTCGATAGCGGAGCAGGCTACCACAATGAGTTTGCCCTGTACCGTCCTGGGCTGGCCCGCCGCATCCCGGTAGTGGACCTTCTGCACCTGGCCGGAAACGCTCATCTCCAAATGCGTCACCACCGAATTGGGGCGGAGTTCGAAGTTCGGCAAATTGGAAATCGGCGAGAGCAGCGCAACCCAGGTGTTTGATTTGAGGCCAAGCGGACATCCATAGCGGTTGACATATCCGGTCTTCAGGGCCTCCCCACCCGGATACTTGCGACCGCTTGGTTCGTGATCCTCGGTGATCAGCGCGACCGGAGTACGATAGCGCGGCATCCTCAGGGCATCCATCCCGGTCTCGACGAATTTTGAGATCGGATTCGGACTCAACGGCTTCATGTAGTGGTCGGCGCTCGCCGGTTTTACCTGGTTGACGCGCGTGCCGTTGATGCCCAACAGGTACTCGGCCTTGGTGTAATACGGCTCCAGGTCGTTGTAAGAAATAGGCCAGTCGCGTGCTTCGCGCTGTACGTCGCCGTTCGGATCGTTGCGCAGATCCGTACGCCCTTCGTTGAAGCTGCGCAGACGGAAATCGTCAGGAGAAAAGCGTAGCGAGACGGCTCCATATAGCTGCGTGCCCCCGCCCACTACCTGGGCTGTGTAGCCTTCCAGCGTGGCGCGATCGCGTCCGTCGTAGTTCCGATACATGTGCGGCTCGTCGTTGAGGTCGGGCTCGACATGGCTGGAGTAATACGAATCGCCGAAGTTCGCCGCACCATTCACGCGGATTCTTTTTTCCGCACCGGTGGCTAACAGCTCGTCGCGTTTGAAGTCGCTCAAACCTTTGTTTTGATCCTGTGTCCGGAAGAGCGGCCCCTTTTCCAGCACGAGAACAGATTTACCCGCCTTGGCTAAGGTGCTGGCGATTGGGGCGCCTCCAGCGCCGCTGCCTATGATGACGACGTCGAATTCATTTTGCATGGATATTACCGTTGTAGGTTGCGGAGGCACTGGTGGGTGCGGGTTTCACCTTGCGTGAACACGCATCAGCCCCGATAGTACTCGTTCGCGCCGAGGGGCTGTTCCAGATTCCTGCGCCAGTCGAACAGCGTCGCGCCGCCTTCGTCTCGATACCGTTCACTGAGGTAGGCCCACCCGCACCCGCCGGAATTGCCGCAATATTTCGGATGCGCGAACGCGCCAGTGATACTGTGCCGTCGAAGCAGTTGCAGAAAGTAGCGGGGATTTTCGTATTTCGTGTAGTCCCAACCTGGAACCGTGCCGGTTGCCATCTGCTGATACAGTTCGACAAACATCTCGCGATTCATCTGCCGCGGTTCGACGTAAGGATTGCGCTGACGAAGTAAACGATTGATGAGGCCCACACAGATTTTGTAATCCGGGAGGTGGTGGTTCTCCTCTCGAGCCATCAGCTTGTCGATGAAATTCGCCACGCCTACGCCCTCATCAAAGCGGTATGCCCCGGGGTACTGCGCTTCGCGTGATGCCTTGTCCAACGACTCGTAATATTGGGAGAGGAATCGCTGACCTTCCTTGGTGTGGAACGGCAATATGTGATTGGTAAGACGGCTGAGAATATCCAATTCCCACGCCTCGAACGACAGCCGCTGGGTACATCCCTGCGTGAAGAACCTGGACCACTCGCGTCCATTGTCCAACGTGGACTTCTGCGGGTTTACGGGATCCAGCTGAAGTTGGCCGTCGATGATGAATCGGTAGGTGTGGACCTCGCCCTTGGGCACCAGGACCGTCGCAGTGAAGTACGGCATGTCAGCGATACGGCGCAGCGGGATGGGTTCGTAAATGGGCGCAAAGGTTCCCACCACTGATAAGGTTTGGGGCAACGCGGCATCCCGCAACTCGGCGTAAACGAATGTGACTTCATTCCAGCCGTAAGACTCGGCCGGATCGTCGGCGTTGTAATGCCCATCAATGATGGGAAATCGCCACGCTTCACACACCTTGGCCCGGGGATCCCCCGGCTGATAGATGCCGAAATTGTGGCGCTCATCGCTATTCTCTCGCGCCAGATATTTCGTGGTGTGATTCAGTACGTACGTGTCGTCTTTTGTGACGACGCGGCCACTCTGAAACGCTCGCTCGCGCTCCTCAATGGCGCGGACTGATACAGTGCCCATCGCATGCTCCCGACGTAGTCTTGCTTACAGCCGATCTACCATCCTCTTCGGACGGCTCATGCGATTATAAATGGGGCTCGGGACGGGATCAAGCGATTATGAGACTATAGCTCCAATTTACCTTGATATATCATTTCAGTTGGATTGAAGCTCTCCTTCAATTCATAGCGCCCAAGCTTGGAGGCGAACTCGATTTGGGTATCATTCTTTTTTATCTCCTTAGTCCGGGGGAAAAGATAAACAACCACGAGTCCCTCGTCGCGGGACAGGACGCGTACGTCCGAAGGCTTGCTGAACTTCTTCCCGTCGCGTTTGAGTTGGGCCTGGCCCTTCAGGGATTTCTCTGACATCCGCGGATCATTAGCGAGCCGGGTCGGCAGTCCTGCGACAACGATAGCGTAATGTTTCTCGTCCATCGCCGGCGCGTTCGTCTCCTTGGCCTTCAGTTCCGCTTGCTGCACCGGCAATGCGCTCTCCCATCGAACAATGACCGTCGGTGGCGTCCGGGATTCAGAGTCGCGGCCGCTTCGATCCTCGCCACCTTGTTGCGGGTAGCCGCCGCCACCGCCTTGCGGATAGCCTCCGCCCTGCGGATAACCACCGCCACGGCGCCCCATTCCCGGACCTCCCATTCCGACGCCCGGGATGCCGAGGCCGATGCCGCCCCGTCCCATACCGCCGCCTCGCCCCATGCCACCGCCTCGCGACCGGCCGGGAGAACCCGATGCATTGTTGACGACGGGCGCAGCCGGCTTCGCCCACGGAGAGTCAGTGAGCACCTGCTTAGCGTCGTCCTCCGTCCATTGCGCGATCTGCTTGTCTTTCCAGGTTTGGTCCGCTGCCGCCAACAGCGCTGCTGGCATTAAGAGGAGCAAGAACTTCTGTGTCCGAATCATAGAACCTCGCGGAAGCGAACAGGGGTAAGACGTTAGTGTTGGATCGCGAGGTACACGCCGGATGATGATTTTACACCGGCGACTTGGACACTTATAACTTGATCTCCATCCGGAACCTCGGGAACCTGAATCGAGATCTGATACAGCCCCGCCGCACCCGGTGAAACGGCGGCGCCGATTACCTGTGCCTGTGCACCGCCAACCGTCACGACGGGGACGTTCGCCAAAGGCGCCGCCGTAGTAACCTGCCATCCGGCTGCAGTGTCCGGAGTGGTAGGGCCTAAGCCGGTTCCCCACAGAACGATAACATCCCCCGGCTTGGCCGGTGTCGTAGCTGGGTTTCCGCCGAACAGACCGAATGGAGCGGTGTATCCGTTGTCCGGATAGTGAGTGGCGACGGGATACTTGCCGGACCACAAAAACAGAGCGGGCGCGACTGGCTGGAGGGTAGCTGTGAATGCCGCGCTGGTTACGCCGTTGCTCGTCACTTGCACCGCGACCGGCCCAGTAGCTGAATCTTTGGGGGCCTGAACGTTGATCTGTGTCGGGCTGATGTAGTAGACCGATGCTGGATTGCCGTCGATGTTTACGCTCACATTGTCCAGCGCGGTGGGTAACTGGCCGTTGACGATTTCGTCTGCCCGCCATGTGCGGGTGCTCGCCGCTAGATTTGCGCCATTGATGGTGACCCAGGATCCCGGCGCAATCCCCGGCTGAAAGCTGGCTCCATTAACGACGGACGTAATCGTCGGCAAATTCGATTGAGCCGGAGTCAATGTGAATGTCGCGGTGTGAATGGTATCGCCCCGCTCAGTTCCATCGCCGTTCGCTCCATTGGCTGCGACATAGACCGCAATGCTGCCGACGTTTGAAGCGGGAGGAGTCCAATCAAACTCGTATGTGATCGATCCACTCGTCCCGGTGTGAGTCCCGGACAGCGTCTGTTCGATGTATTGGAACGGCAGCGACGCGGGACACGAATTGCCATGCGTCTGGGATCGCAGCGACGCTTGAGCGCATACCAACTGTGTATTCGCGTCCGTCGGCGCAAATGTGCCCGCCTGCACGCTCGTGCTGGCGGCCTGCCGTGCTGTGAGTTCAAAGCCCCACCGCCGGGCTTTGGAATCCGCGACAGTTACGACGAGGTGCAGGGTCCCACCCGGAGTGTAAGTGGCGCCGTTCGGAAAAGCAACACTCACTGTGCCAGTGCCCGAACCGCCGCCATGACAGGATGCGCAGGTGGATTCGCCGGGAACGCCCGCCAGGCCGGCATCGGGTCCATCAGGATGTGCAAATAGTATTGTGGGCACAATGAGCGGCGCGAACGTAAAGATACTTTGCAGGAGCCTCATGAGTCTAAGTCGCGTTGGTGCGTGTGAATAGTTACGAAATTCTGCTGACGTGCGATCACCGCGGCTAGTTTCGAACCGAAGTGGGACGATGTGAAAGGAGGCGCAAGTGGAGAAACGGAAAATTGGATCGTTAGACGTATCGTTGGTTGGACTGGGTTGCAACAACTTCGGTTGGCGCATTGATGCGGACGCCAGCGCGGCGGTGATTGATGCCGCAATCGATTCTGGAATTAACTTCCTGGATACAGCCGATGTGTACGGAACCGGGCAAAGCGAGGAGTTCCTCAAACGAGCGCTGGGTCCGCGTCGAAAAGAAATTCTGATCGCGACCAAGTTCGGCATGAAGATGGACGAGCAGCGCATGGGCGCGCGGCCCCAGTATGTTCGCGCTGCCGCGGAGGACAGCCTCCGGCGCCTGGGCACGGACCATATCGACCTATATCAACTGCACCGGCCTGATCCGGCAGTGCCGATCGCGGATACGCTAGGTGCGCTGAACGAACTGATACAAGCCGGCAAGGTTAGAGAGATCGGGTGTTCGAAATTCTCGGCTGCCCAACTGCGAGAAGCGGAGGCCGCGGTGCCCGAAGGCTGTGCCAACTTCGTGAGCGTGCAAAACGAATATAGTCTGATACAGCGTGAGCCGGAAGCTGAAGTATTGGCGGAGTGCGAGCGTGCCGGGATCGCATTCATCCCTTATTTCCCACTCGCCAGCGGTTTGCTCACGGGCAAGTATCGGCGCGGACAACCGGTGCCTGAGGGGAGCCGGGGCAAAGCCGGATGGGGACCTCAGGTCTTCACGGATCGTAATCTCGAGTTGGTGGAGGCCTTGATTCAGTTTGCGACGGAGCGGGGGCATACGCTGTTGGAACTTGCCATGTCGTGGCTCGCTTCCAGGAACGTTGTGGCATCCATCATTGCCGGCGCGACATCACCCGACCAGGTGCGGGCCAATGTAGGCGCAGTGCATTGGAAGATGACCGCGGAGGACCGGGCGAGCATCGAAGCGATACTCGAAAACAAATGACCGGCGATGGGTTGTTCGTTTACGGCACGCTCAAGCGAGGCGAATGTAATCATCCGCAGATAGAACCCTTTCTGCGCGACGTTATACGCCGCTGCTACGTTTTCGGCGACCTGTACGATGCCGGCGCCTATCCGGCCTTGGTTACTCCGGGCACGCGCAAGATACACGGGCAGCTACTCATCGCGCATTCACTCGCCGAACTACTTCGAGTGACAGATGCGATCGAGGGGAGCGAATACGAAAGAGTCCTGGTCGAAGTTCATCAGGAAATGACCGGCCCGCCAGTGCATCTGGCATGGGTCTATCGGTCGATGCGAGACATCAGGGCGATGCGGTGCCTGGGCAGCGGTGAGTGGCGCGGCACGTCGCTTTAAGGTAGTAAGTGCCTTCCGCTCAAAACAAGCGTGAGACAGTCTGATTGACGATCAGCGCGCTGACATAAGCCATCGCGGTCATGTACGAAAACTGCACGGCGGGCCATTTCCAGCCGCCCGTCTCACGCCGCACCACCGCGATGGTGGACATGCACTGCATCGCGAAGGCGAAAAAGATCAGCAGCGCTAACGCTCCGCCCAGGGTGAGATCCTGGTGCAGCGCCGTCTGGAGCCCTAGGGACCGCGCATCACCTTCCATACCGTAGATCGTCCCCAGCGTGCCGACGATCATTTCGCGAGCCGCCATCGACGTGAGCAGGCCGATGCCGATCTTCCAATTAAATCCGAGCGGCTTGATCACCGGCTCCATGACACGGCCCACGGTGCCGGCTACGCTATCCGCAATGGCGGGCGCGTGCCCATCATGCAACGGCACGTGCGCAAGAACCCACAGCAGGACGGTGCCGACCAAAATGACAGTCCCCGCCCGCTTCACAAACACCATGCTCCGATCCCACAGCCGGAACGCAATGGAGCGCCACGAAGGCCATCGATAAGCAGGCATTTCGAGCATGAACGGCGTACGTCCGCTCTTCAAGATGGTGGACTTCAGTAGACGCGCAGTGGCGAGAGCCGCCGCGAATCCCGCGACGTAAAGAGAGAGCAGCGCCGCTGCCTGCAAACCCGGTTTGTCAGGAATGAACGCGGCAATCACCAGAATGTAGATGGGCAGCCGCGCTGAGCAAGTCATGAACGGCGCAATCAGGATGGTGGCGATGCGGTCGCGCTTGTTCTCGATCGTGCGCGTGGCCATGATCGCAGGCACGGCGCAGGCATAAGCCGATAGCAAGGGTATAAACGATTTGCCCTGCAGCCCGAATTTCGACATCGTCCGGTCGGCGATGACAGCGGCGCGGGCGAGATAACCCGAATCTTCGAGAACTCCAATGAACAGAAACAACAGCAGGATCTGAGGCAAGAAGACGATCACGGAGCCGACGCCACGACACACGCCTTCCACCAGGAGCGATCGCAAAGCCGAGGCGGGCAGCACAGAACCCAGCCAGTCGCCGAACGCCCCGACTGCCGCCTGCAGACCATTCATCAGCGGCTGAGCCCCCGAGAAGATGGTAAGGAAAACGATGCAGACCACCAACAGGAAAATGGCCGGCCCGGCTATGGGATGGAGGAAGACGGAATCGAGCCGGCGGGTCCATATCGGTGGCGCGGGTGCCTGGTAATCCGCTTTGCGACCCAGGTTGGTGGCCCAGGCCCGGCACTTGGGAATGTCGTTGAGAACGGGGAGTTGCATCAACGGAGCACGCCGTGCGGCCGAACCCGCGGCTGCCTTGTTCATGAACTCCGAGACACCGTCGACGCCTTCGCCGGTGTAGGCGCTGACCAACGCGACTGGTGCTCCTAGCTGCGCCGAGAGGGCTGCGGTGTCCACTTCTCCGCCGCGGCGGTGTAGGTCATCCGCCATGTTGAGGACCAGCAGCGTCGGAATGCCGAGACTCAGAATGGGCGCAGCCAAAACCAACTGACGGTGAAGATTCGTGGAATCCAGTATTAAGAGGATTGCGTCCGGTTTCGACACACCGGTCATCTCGCCCGCCAGGACGTCATGCGTCACCTGCTCGTCTTCGGAGCGCGGCGACAAGCTATACACACCAGGCAGATCGACCAGGAGCGCTTCGGAGTGATCCGTCATTGGCACGCGCCCGATGTGATGCTCTACCGTTACCCCTGGAAAGTTCGCCACTTTCTGACGCATTCCGGTGAGCCGGTTGAATAGAGTCGACTTACCTGAATTAGGGGGGCCAACGAGCGCAATGGTTGTGGGGCGAATGGAACTTGTGGGGCGAGGGAGTGTGGCGAGCGTTCCCGCCGAGCAGCCGTTGCAATCGCTCATCGCATTAGTTTATGCCGTACGAATCCACAAGTGAGCGGCCGTCTCCTTACGAAGCGCAATTTCCGAACCATCCACACGGAAAACGCGGGGATCGCCTCCCGGGGCGCTCTGGCCAGGGGTTACGATGTGGCCCGGAAGAAACCCCAATTCCATCAGTCGCCGCGCAACGTCCTCGGGCACGTCCAAGCTGTCTAGAACCCCGGATTCGCCGGCCTGCAGGTCCGCCAGCGTCCGCCTTCCCACTCTCCCCGTAGCGGAGTCGTAACCCTTGGGGCTAAACCGCCACTTGAAAATGAGTTGCATGATTCTTCATTTCAGTATGAGCCTCGGTCGCAATAGTGTCAACCCATCTCGTTCACATCCGTTCTAGTCCGTTGGCACCAGGTACAAGTCGCTTGCAGGACCGCAACGGATCGTCCTCCGAGTGAGTCGCCAGGACAGGAGGTACAGACGCTCCCGCGCCCCGCTAACCTGTGAAACAGGGGAACCCTGTACGAGCTCCCCTTTCTAGGTTACGCGGTTTTTAGAAGATGATCTTCGCCCCCAACTGCAGATGACGCCGGTCGTAGGTGGAGCCGGTGCAACCATAGCAAGCGCTGACCGCATTGTTTCCGCTGCCCAAATCCGCGGAACTGCCCACGACGTAGAGGTTGGCGTGATTGAACAGGTTGAAGGTCTCCGCCCGCAACTGAAGGCTGACTCGTTCCGTAATTCGCGTATCCTTGTAAACACCGAGGTCAAGATTCCACCACCCGGGCGCTCGGAATGCGTCCCGTCCCGACATGCTGGCGGGCCACTTGGCGCCGGGGGTCAGCGGCATCGGGATGTGCGTGATCTGCGAAGAGGAAAAGGTGAGGTAGTTGTAGCTGTCGGGTGTGGATTGGGCGGTGAGGCCGTTTCCGTCCCGCGGAACCGAGCCTATGAAGGTGGCTCTGGGAGCGTTGTACGGCAGAAGCTGCGCGTCACTGTCGAATATGCTGAATGGCTGGCCCGTGCGTGCCACGAATAGTGGGTTCAGACTCCATCCCCTCAGCAGCGTACTGTACAGGCCTGGTTTGCTTCCCATCGGTATCTTCCAATTGCCGGCCACCGTCACGCGATGCCGGATGTCGAACTCCGCGTCACCACGGTCGACGCTGGGATGAAACGGATCGAGCAAGCCGCGGACAAAATTGCCGTTATTGATGGTCGCGTTCGCGTTTCCATATTGGTTGCTGGCGCCGGCGGCCTCAAAGAAAGTGGAGCTGAGATTGTCAATGGCGTGCGACCAGGTATAGTTCACCATCAAGTCCGCGCCGGATCCCAGAACGTTGCTGAGCCGTAGGCGGTTGTTCAATCCGTGGTAAATCGAGAAGCCCTGATTTCCGCGGTATCCTACAGATCGTCCATAGCCCGGGTTGAGCCGCGCTATACAGTCGGTGCTCCCATCTGGCTGGAGACCTGTGCATGGGATTCCGCCCGCGTAGTTCCCAAAGCCCTCCTGATTCGGATACGAAATGCTGTATAGGTCCACGCCTTTCGATCCGCTATACTCCACCGCCCACACCAGATTCTTCCCAAATTGATGCTCGGCGGATCCATTCCACATGTGGGCGTACGCGGTCTTGATATTGGGATCCACGATTCGTGCGCCAACACGCGGAAGCGGAAGCGTACCGCTGCTGCCTGCAAGTGGACCGTAGTTGTCGTTCGAAATCAGGCCTGGAACTGAAAGGACGGCGTAGTTCGGGGGGTTCTGGATAATGTTGAACGTTATGTTGCCGAAGTTGCGCTCATAGCCTATGCCGTAGCCGCCGCGTATGCTGGTCTTGCCATCGCCGAATACATCCCAGGCGAATCCAACGCGAGGACCGAAGTTGGTCCAGTTTGGATTCCACAGACTGCCTACCGGGCTGTTCTTCGCGGCTTGTAGTCCACCTGTGCCGATGTATTGGGCCAGCTTGTCGTCCGCAAAACCTACGCCCGGGGCATACCAGTTGGAGTCGAGACTCGCATTCTTGTTGTGCTGGACGCCGAAGTATTCCCACCGCAGCCCGAGGTTGACCGTAAATCCGGGCCGTATCCTCCAGGAATCCTGCGCGTAAAGAGCGAACTCGTGATACCGGTTGCTGCGGCTGAAATTTGGACCCGTGACCGGAAGAGTAACATTGCAGTTCGTCGGTGCGACAGCGCAAGGGAATTTGCCCTGTGGATCCACGGCCACGTTGATGTCGTTGTATTCGCCAGAGAGTAAGCCGTTCAGCGCCGGACCCAGTCCGCTGGAAGCTGCCAATCCATCCACGGCCGTCTGATAATGCCGCGTAAGTGCGATTATCGCGCTGATAATCGTAGGTGCCGCCGAAACGGAATGAGTGTTTACCACGGGTGTAGTCCAGATCCTCATAAAGTTGCAGTAGATTCTGGGGACCGCCAAACGCGCCGCCAGTTACCGGGCGTGAACGGGTTGTAGCCGGGGAACGCAATGTTGTCCGCGCCTATCGTCACCGGACCGGAACTGTTGGGATACATGGTGGGAACCAGTCCACGGCTGGTAAGGCCCTGCTGGAGATTAGTCAGCCTGTTGAACACCACCTTGCTCTGCGAAACCAGCGATCGGCGAGAGGGTGTGGATCACCGAGAGCAGGCCGTTGTGGTTGAAGTAGGTCTGACCGAGATCATAGTTGTTGTACGGACTATTCGAGAGGACACCGGTTTGGTCGACTTCGCTGTACAGAGCGTATCGCCCGTAAATCTGAGTGCGGTCAGAGAGATTGTAGTCAATGCGGTTCACAGTCATGTACGTGTTTTGAGGCGAACCGCCGCCGGCATCGAAGGGCACGTTGTAGGCGACGTGGCTGAACAGCGGCAGGTTCGACGCCAGCGAGGCACAAGCGGCCGAGCCTGCGCAGGGATCTGAAGGTAATTGGCTGCGGGACACAGTTCCCAGGATGCTGGCCGTCGGCCGCAATTGCCCATAGGCCTGGAAGAAAGCTTGCGCATTCGCGGGCAAGGCCGCGATCAGCTGCGGAGTGGGAACCCAGGCGAAGTTCGTTGCTGCGCTCCGAACTCGGATCCATTCCGTGCTGCTGAAGAAGAACAGCTTGTTCTTGATAACAGGACCACCCGCGGAGTATCCGAACTGATTGCGTGTGAAAACAGATTCCGGCACTCCATTCGCATTGTTCTGGAAGTTGTTGGAGGAGAACCGCGATATCCGGTTGAACTCATAAGCAGTCCCGTGGAAATCGTTGGTGCCGCCTTTGGTAACCACGTTAACGATGCCGCCCGAGGCCCGCCCGTATTCTGCGGTGAAGTTGCTGGTGAGCACGGAAAATTCCTGCACGGAGTCGAGCGGAACCTGTTGTCCGATCGCGCCGGCGAACTCGTCGTTGTTGCTGGCGCCATCCAAGAGAATGTTCGTCGATGATTCCCGCTGACCATTAATCGCGAATCCGGCGCCCCTGGTTCCCATGCCCGCGTCGGAGATGTTCCCGGCCAGAGCCACAAATTGATACGGGTTCCTGGTCAGATTGGGCAGTTCACGAATCATGTTTTGCGTGATCACGGTGCTCTGCGTTTGAGTCTCCGTGTTAACGGGTGCGGCGCTCTCACTCACCTCGACAGTCGCGGTAGACGTCGCCACATCGAGCCTGAAATCCTGACCAACACGAGTCCCCACCTGGACGACTACCTTCTCTGAGCTTCAGTGAATCCCGGAGAACTGACTGAGATCATGTACTCTCCGGGTAGAAGATTGGTAATGTTGAAGCCGCCATCTCCCGAACTCGTCACTGTGCGCGCTACGCCCGTGCCTGTCGACGTCAAGTTGATTCTGGCGTTAGCCACCGCAGCTCCCGACGGATCGGTGATTGTACCGGTGACTTGACCGGTCTCGGTTTGGGCTAGCAGCTGGACTCCCGCTAATAACAAAACAATTGAGATAATACTCAACAACGTTTTCATTTTTCTCCCCGCTATTTTCTTCACCTAACAGGTGATCTAAGTTTTTACAAGAGAGTTAAAGCAAGCGTCACGCCAACTACTGTGAACGCGAGTTAGGAGAGCAACTTACATGGGTTTAGCTGCTGCAGATGTTAGTCCCGTTTACATAATTCTAAATTCTTATGAGATTCAGAATTCCAAAAACGGTTACTGCAATACCACGAAGTTATCGTTTCTATATCTGAATTAAATCGATACTATCAACCGCCTCCAGGTTATGAACATGATAAGGATGCATTGTTTATCAGATCGTTTCGCGCACCACGGATCAAAATAGCCAGGTCCGCTGGGCACCTAACTCCTCAGGTTGCGTGGCGTCTAAAATCAGACATGCGACTATTCGACGCCATCCGTCAAGACATGCGGTATGCCGTTCGGATGCTTGGGCAGAACCGGGGATTTGCCGCGGTTGCGGTCCTATCCCTGGCGCTGGGCATCGGGGCGAACACGGCCATTTTCACTTTGATTGACACCCTTCTGCTGCGCTCCCTGCCGGTTCGCGAGCCCGAACAGCTCGTTGTAGTCGCCCGCAATCCAGACAAGCCGCAGACGGGCTTCAATTACCCCGATTATGAATATATTCGCGACCACAATAGATCTTTCACCGGAGTTGTTGCGTGCAGCGGTCGCGGGTCGCCGGTCGCTATGACGGTACCGGATGAAGGTGCTCACTCTCAAGGGCAACTGGTATCCACCGTGCTTGTGTCCGGGAATTACTTCGATGTGCTCGGCGTCACACCGGCCATCGGCCGCCTGCTTACTCCAGCCGACAACAAGACAGAGGATGCGCATCCGTGGGCAGTACTCGGGTACGACTTCTGGCAGCGGCGCTTCGGGGGTGACCCGCACATCGTTGGGCGGCGCATCACTTTGAATGGATCTCCGTTCACAGTTGTCGGGGTGGTTCGTTCCGGATTCACCGGAACCGCGGTGGGCGATCGTCCCGACGTGTACACGCCCATCATGATGCTGCGTGCGATTCAGCGGGATACGAAGAAGTGGAACAATCGCCACTACTGGTGGCTGAACGTGCTCGCCCGGCTGAAGCCCGGAGTCACGATACAGGCCGCGGTACCTGAGGTGGACGTGCTCTGGAAACAAATCCTCGCCACCGATCCGGAGCGCCGTCCAGTACCGGCATTCGAGAAGAAGCAATTCGCACAGTCCAATCGAGGTGCGGTGCTGCCGGGCAGCGGCGGATATTCGGGGTTCCGTAATGCTGTCCAGAAGCCCCTGACAGTGCTGATGATCGTGGTCGCGCTGGTGCTGCTGATCGCTTGCGCTAATGTCGCCAATCTTCTACTGGCTCGAGCCACCAGTCGACAACGCGAGATCGCGATCCGGCTGGCCATAGGCGCCGGTCGCGCCCGGCTCATCTCCCAGCTCATCATCGAGACTCTGGTCATCTCCGTGCTTGGCGGCTCGCTCGGACTGCTGATTGCCTCTGGGGGAGTCCGGGTACTAGTAACCATGATGCCCAAACGCGCGCGTGCCTCTCGACCTCGATGTATCACCTGATATGCGGCTGTTAGTCTTTTCCTTCGGAGTGTCGATTTTAGCAGGGTTGATATGCGGCCTCGTGCCCGCGTTCCAGGCAACACATCCGAATCTCACTTCGTCGCTCAAGAATGAAAGCCCAGTTATGGGCCGCGTGCGATTCGACCTGCGGCGCGCGCTGGTCGTGGGACAAGTAGCGGTTTCGCTGCTGCTTCTGATCGGCGCTGGACTGTTCGTTCGAAGCCTCCAGAATCTGCGGGCGCTCGACCCCGGATTCATCCGTGAAAGTGTCCTGCTGGTGAATATGAATCCACTGGAGGGCGGCTACAAGGGCCAACGTGTCCGGGATTTCTATGAGCGCGTTCTAAGCGGCGTTCAAGGCTTGCGGGGTGTCCGTTCAGCCAGCCTTGCGTGGCTCACGCCTCTGGCCGGCAGGAGGTGGAATGCCGATGTCGCGATTCAGGGCTATCAATGGAAACCCGATGAGAAACCCTATATGGATTTCAACTCGGTGTCGCCCGGTTTCTTCGAAACGCTGGGAATCCCGCTGATCCTGGGCCGCGATTTCCGGGCCGAGGACAATCCGGCGGTGACGCCCGATCCCAAACCCACGCCGGGTCCTCCCGATGAAGCGCTCGGCCCACCGCCACCCGTTGCCATCATTAATGAAACTATGGCCAAACGTTTCTTTCCCAAGCAAAACCCCCTCGGACGGCGCTTCACCCAAGGCGAAAAATTCGATCTGCAGAAGTCCTACGAGATTGTCGGGGTGGTGAAGGACTCCATGTACTTCGGTGTGCGCGAAGCCGTCGAGAGCATGATCTACGTCCCGGTCTGGAGGCTCGGCGCCCAGGCAAGCACCTTGTGCGTCCGTTCCACGGCTAATCCGAATCAGCTAGTGCGAGCGATACGCCGCGAGGTAGCTGACATCGACCCCGCAATACCGATTCTGCAGACCTTGACTATGCAGGACCAGTTCGATAACAACATCGCCCCGGAACGCGTTGTGACCACGTTGTGCAGCTTCTTCGGAGGCCTGGCCGTGCTGCTGGCGGCGATTGGATTGTACGGCGTGATGGCGCACTCCGTCGCGCGGCGCTACCGGGAGATCGGGATTCGCATGGCTCTAGGTGCGATACCGCGCAGCGTCCTTTGGCTAGTGCTGCGTGATACGGCCTGGATGATAGGGATTGGAGCCTGTATTGGTTTGCCGGCGGCATTCGCGCTCACGCGCCTGGTGTCGAGCTTCCTTTACGGACTGACGCCGCAGGATCCTTTGAGCATTACGCTGGCGACGTTTGCGCTGATGCTGGTCACTGCGCTTGCGGGCTATATTCCTGCCCGGCGGGCGACGAGGGTGGATCCCATCATCGCCCTGAGATACGAATAGCACAACACGCCGGAAACCTTGCGGCTCGCGCCGGGATCTCCTTCTACAGGAGCCTTTCCGTGCCGAACGCCATTACACCCTACGTGGTCCCAAGGAAGCCGGACGCTGTTCTTACGCCCGAAGTCGTCGATCCGCGACTTGCCGACGTCGAGGCTCTGGCACGCTGGATGGACTACGCCTTCGCTCTGCCCGGCGGCTTTCGGTTCGGTGTCGCAGGAATTATCGGATTAATCCCTGGCATCGGCGATGTATTCGATGCTTTGATCTCGTTGTATATCGTGATTCGAGCCATGCAGCTTGGCATCGCGCGGGTTGCGGTTGCGCGCATGCTGGTGAATGTCGGAATCGAGGCGCTGGCGGGGGCGGTTCCGCTGTTCGGCGACATCTTCGATATCGCGTTCAAAGCCAACCGCCGCAATTATCAGCTGCTGAAAAGCCACCTCACACAGCCGGAGCGTCAAACCGCGCGCGATTGGCTGTTTCTGACCCTTACCATCGTGCTGGTCATCCTGTGCATCGCATTACCCGTCATCGCTCTAGTCGAATTGGCCAGACACATCTAGGGAAAGAAGCTTAGAATGGTTGGAGCACTTCTAACTCCCCCACATGAAAAAAGCCAAACTCCCCAAGAAGAATAAGAAGCGACTGCCGCGCAAAGAGAAAAAGGCGCTGCAAAAGAGAGCGCAATAGAATCCCACCTTCCATTCACGACGATTCTTTCGAACCTTTCTCGATGAGACGCTTGGTCAGCAGAACGAGGCCGAGGACCTGCGTCCATTCGGAAACGATGTTCCCCACCACCTGACCCCACTTTGAGTTGGAGTCGATGCGCAGATACAGCCACAGCCAGAAGATGCCGGTGACGACGAGAAATACCGTCAGCGAGTGCAATTTGAGGAGTCGGCGCCAACGGTTGTGAGGGCGCCCGTGAGGCTTGCGGCTTTCTGAGGACCCGATCTCATACAGGTACTTCGTCCCAAAAATGGTGACCACGGTCCCCGTCCAGTCAGCGATGGCGTTTCCAAAGAAGCCGCCGGAGTGGGTACTCGGATTCGCACCTAGATACAGAATGAACCAGAGAATCAGCAAGGCGATGGAGGCGAGCCCCAGGCCATGGCGATGGAGAAAGCTCTGCTTGATTTCAGGTCCCACCATTGGCATCCTATAACACCGCGATCCGACGGCTAGCGGGGGGCCTCCCAAACCGCGGGTCAGCATCGCGCAGAACCGTTTCAGTAGTCAGCAGGAATGCCAGGCGCATTTGGCCAGACTAGCACAGGCCTCGTAATATTCACGCTCGTAGCAGGTCTTTAGGATGACGGCGCTCACGATATCCCTTCAGCCAATTCTTGAAAACATCCCGAAAGGAGCCGCGGTGCATTGTGTCAAGTTTCGATTCTTTGGCGAGTTTCTCCGAAAGCCTAAGCAAACCGGTGCTGTCCTGCCCAGTTCCTCCGAACTAAGCAGGCTGATGGTGGAGTGGCTGGACTTTGATTCCATCCGTACGATTGTCGAACTCGGGCCCGGTTCGGGTGCGTTTACTCAAGAGATCCTGGTCCGCTCCCACCCGGGAACAAAATATCTGGGCCTTGAGACTAATCCCGTTTTCGCTGAGCACTTGCGCGAAACTCTGCCCGGCATCGCCGTATACCGGCGCTCAGCCGTCACAGTCAGAGAATGTCTTAACCTATCCGGTTCCGAACGCACCGATGCAATCGTGAGTGGACTTCCTTGGGCAGTCTTCTCCGACGACGAACAGAACCGGGTTCTGGGCGCGGCAGCTTCTGTACTCGCTCCGCGGGGCGCCTTCGCCACCTTCGCATACGTCCACGCGGCGATGCTACCGGGTGCTCGGAGCTTTCGACGTAAGCTGTTACGTGTATTTCAATCGGTTGACGTCTCGCGTGTCGCCTGGCGTAACGCGCCGCCGGCATTCGTATATAGGTGCCTGAAATAACGCGCCGTTTATCCTGTAAGAAATGCCCGCATACTATCGCGCAGCTCTGGTCGACTACATTGCCCGCGAAGCGCGTCCGATCGACAAATACGGTCACCAGCCTCGCTTGTATAGCTTGGCGCGGCAGGTCGGCGAAGGTCAGCACTTCGACGATGATGTCGTGTATGCCGCCGCCTGGCTGCATGATCTTGGCGTCTTTATCGGGCACCGCCCTGACGACCTGGAAGCGTTGGCACCATGGGACAACGTGATCTACGCCATGCAGAAGGCTCCGGCGATTCTCGAAAAGCTGCAATTTCCTCACGAAAAGATCCCACCCGTTCTGGAAGCGATCCGCACCCATCAGCCGCACGCCGAGCCAGTGACGATCGAGAGCGTCATCCTTCGCGATGCAGATATCCTCGAACAACTAGGAGCAATCGCGATACTCCGCCAGATCAGTAAGGTGGGCCGTGATACCCGCTTTCCTACGTTCACCTCCGCGGTGGCTTTGCTTCGCAAAAATCTGGAGGATTTGCCAGGGCAGCTCCGGCTGGAAAGTGCGCGCCGGCTGGCAGAATCTAAGATCCGAACACTCGAGGACTTTCTGCGCGCTGTCGAAGAAGAATCGCAGAACGCCCTCTACTGACGGCGTCAGCGGCCGTTCAGGATTTCTAGACCCTTCGCGGATGCCCTTATGTAGGTGGATTCCATCGCTTCTAGAAATGTCTCGCGTCCACGCCAGAATGGCAGCCGTCCAAGCCTTTTGACCAACGCGGCAGCGAGTTCGGGTGCCTGCGCTTCGGCTGTCGAGGCATGGCGATCCGTGACCGGTGACCAGTACCGAACTGGATCGGCGCAAAGCGGTTCCGCCAGGACGGTCTCCTCCACGTGCAATTCAGCCGGCACTCCGCCGAAATCCGCCAGGACCGCACTGAACTCCTCCCTGGACATTCCGCGCATCTTGAAAATCAGGAATGGGTCGCGGTCAAACTCCTCCGCCAGCAAACAGTAGACGGCCGCGACGTGCTTACACGGATTTGACCAATCTGGGCAAGAGCAGTTCGTGCGCAGGTCGGAGACTCGCGCCGGAAATAACGAGACACCCTCATCCAGAAAGACCTGCTCGATCTCGGCAGGCAGTTCGCTGGCCAGCAGTTTGGCCACGAACAGTGCCTGGCTCGAGACCGCCTTGGCTACTTTCTTCCATTCCGCGGCCGCCAGGACCTTCACCTGCATGCTCACCTCGTAGGGCTGGGGCCGGGACCCCTGCACTGTCGCGAGTACCTGTCCCTTCTCGACCTCGACCGACAGCACCTGGCCGCGGCGCGCGTAACTGCGGCCTCGGCTCAAGCGTCCGCCTGGTTGAAAGCTGTCCAGGACCTGCATCCAGCGCTTGGCCCACCAACTCTCACCGAACGTTCCTCGCTTGGATTGAGCCCGGATGCCGCCCTTCGCCTGGCGCGGCACAGACGGCGGAAAATGATCGAAGCGGTCGCGAAAATCCCACGGACTCATAGTTACTCCTCCACCGCGTCTCGACTCAAGGCGAACAGCTTCTTTAGCTCCACGTTCGAAAGCTCGGTCAGCCACGCTTCGCCTGCGCCCACAACCGCTCCGGCAACGGCCTTCTTGCGCTCGATCATGGCATCGATGTGATCCTCGAGGGTCCCCGCGCAGACAAATTTATGAATTTGCACGTTGCGAGTCTGCCCGATGCGGAAGGCGCGGTCCGTGGCTTGATTCTCAACGGCAGGGTTCCACCACCGGTCGAAGTGAAAGACGTGATTCGCGCCGGTCAGGTTCAATCCGGTACCGCCCGCTTTCAAAGAAAGCAGGAAGATCGCGGGACCATCTGCGGCCGAGAATCGTTCCACCATTGCATCCCGGCGCTTCTTGGAAACGCCGCCGTGCAGGAACAAGACTTCGCGTCCGAAAGTGTACTCCAAGTGGCTGCGCAGCAATTCTCCCATTTCGGTAAACTGCGAGAACACCAGCGCGCGGTCGCCGGCAGCCATCACCTCTTCCAGCATCTCAGTGAGACGTGCAAGCTTGCCGGATCGGCCCGCAATTGCGGAGTTGTCTTTCAAGAACTGCGCCGGATGATTACAGACCTGCTTCAGCTTCGACAATGTCGCCAGCACCAGGCCTTTGCGCTGGATGCCTTCCGCCGATTCCAACGCTAGTTCGACATCCTTCACGACGGCGGCGTACAACGAGGCCTGCTCTTTGGTCAGCGTGCAGAAGACCTTCATCTCCAGTTTCTCCGGCAGGTCGTTGATAACGGTCTTGTCTGTCTTGAGACGGCGCAGCACGAACGGGCCTGAGATCCTCTTCAGGCGTTCCGCCGCGTGCTCGTTCTGATACAACTGGATCGGCACGAAGAAGCGTTTCCGGAAATCGCTCTGAGTGCCGAGCAAGCCGGGATTCAAAAACTCCATGATGGACCATAAGTCCCCGACGTTGTTTTCAATCGGCGTACCGGTCAGCGCGATGCGATAATCCGCGGGAAGCGTGCGCGCGGCACGGGCCTGCTTGGTCTCAGAATTCTTGATGTTCTGGGCCTCATCGAGAATGACACCGGCCCAAGAAATCTGACGTAAAATCTCGAAGTCGCGGTGCAGAAGGGCATAGGTGGATAAGACGATCGCATGCCGCCGCGCGTCTTCCTGGAATACCTCGCCTTTCGCGCGGGTTGCGCCGTGATGCACCAGCACCGGCAGGTCCGGTGTAAATCGCCCCGCTTCCTTCTTCCAATTCCCGACTACAGAAGTGGGACAGATCAGCAGGACGGGGCGGGTCTCTCCGCTTTTCGCCGAATGCTGAATCAGAGCGAGGGTCTGAATCGTCTTGCCCAACCCCATGTCGTCGGCCAGGCAGGCACCAAGGCCCCATCGCTGCAGGAATGCAAGCCAGGAGAATCCACGCGCTTGGTAGGGCCGCAAGGTTCCTCCCAGTTCGCGCGGTTGTTGAAGCTCTTCGAACTGCGCCTGTCCCTGCAGTTGGGCCAGGACGTTGCCAACCCAACCCGTCGCGGTGACTTCGCTGACCTCCAGGGGTCCCGTATCAGCGGTCGCGCCCAGAGCCATCCGGACCACCTCGCGCACCGAATCCCTGGTACGGCCTTTCTTCTGCAGGAAGTCGATTGCCGCACGGATTTCGTCGGCGCTGACCTGTACCCATTGCCCGCGGATCTTCACGAGGGGCGCCTTGAGCGCTGCTAGCGCGCGCAATTCGGAAAGTGAAACCGGGTTGTCGCCGAGCGCTATTTCCCAATCGACGTCCAGGATTGCATCCAGGGAAAGGCCGCTGCCGCCCGACATTGCCGGGCTTTTCACTTTGGCTCGCGTGGTTAAACGGAGCCCGCCACCCGTGCGGGTCCACCATGCGGGGAGCATAACCCCGAAGCCGTTCTGTTCTAGTGCAGCGGCACGTGTGCTGAGAAACTCGTGAGCGCCGGTGACGTCGAGCGAGTATCCCGATGGCGAGCGATCGCGGAGACTCGCCTCGATACGCGGGTCGATGCCGGCCGCCTGCGCCAGCGAAACCAAGAGGTGCTCGCGAACGACAGGTCCTCGGTTGCCGAGCGGCCCTTTTCCATTCGCGCTCCAGGCCTGTCCGGCCGGTACCAACAAGCTGTGGTCCTCCCGGCTTTGCAGAAGATACTGGACCTGCCAATCGTCGCGGTCACCTTCGGGCTCTTCCATCCGAAAGCACAGCCGGTAGGGCGCAGCGGCTGCAACCTGAATTGGCCGGCGCCATTCGCGCACTTGGGCCGCGAGCTCGCGGACCTGCGCCACATCTCCGGTCATCTCGCCATCCCGGGAGCGCAGAGCGTCGAGCCAGGTATCGTGAATGCTTTCGGACGGTCCTTTGGTGCGCGCTGCGGCCGCCGTCGAACGAACCATCCGGTCAACGGCCATGGCGATAAACGACGACACCACCGTTTGCGCCCCCGCCACCGGGGGCGAGTTGCCATCGTCAGAGAGCGCCCGGGCAACCGGCGGCATAGCCGTTCCCAAATCCGCTAAACGCTTGATATCTTCCCCCGTGACCACTGGCGTCCAGCGCGCGTAGAAGCTCTTGGGAGTAGAAACCAAATCGGGCAAGAACTGTTGGCGTGTGACCAGCGCAGCTGAGAATCGCAAGGCCTGAGCCCAGTACATTAAGTCCTCGCCGATCACCACCCCAGGCTGCAGAACCTTCTCGCCCGCGAGTTCCTTCCCCGAGCAGAGCATAAGCAGTGACTCGCAACCTTCGGCGTCTAAGGGCAAGACCGTTACTCTCCAGGGTTCGACAGCGCAGTCGCCGGCGGGCACGGGATCAGAGGAGATCAGGGCGCTCGAAGCTAGGGGCTGACCGGCAATGGTGGGGAGCCAGGCCATGGCCTCACGCGTTTGACCAGATTGCCGGACGGCCGCCAAGAGTCCCTTGGCTCCCGCATCGTAGGGTGATGAATACTTTCTTTTGCGACCCTCGGGCTTGGGACTTTCGCCCCACAGGAGCAATTCGCCCACGCAGAAAGCGCCGTGCAGAACGATCACTTCACTTCAATTTTCGCGCAAAGAAGTCCGCACTCGCCCGATATGCCTGCAACCAGTGCCCATGCGTCAAAAAGTCGTGGATCTCATCGGGGAAGATCAACTGCTCGAAGTGGACCTTCCGCTCGCGCAGCGCTTCCACCAGACGGATCGTTTCGGTAAATGGCACATTGCGGTCGTCATCCCCGTGAATCAACAGGACCGGGGAGCGCCAGGTTTTCACCGACGCCATCGGAGAGGATTCGAAAGCTGTTCGTGCCTCGCCCGAAGCTGCATCAAAGGACCGCAACTTCGACCAGTCGTGAACTCCGTGAAAATCCACGCCGGCGGCAAACAAGTCCGATCCGCGCGCGAGACCCAGAGCAGTGAGATATCCCCCGTAAGACCCGCCCCACACACCGATCCGCCGCGGATCCACATCTGCTCGATTCCTCATATACAGCCCGGCGCCGATCACATCGTTGTATTCGCTGGCGCCCGCCGGACCGTAATCGATCGCCTCGCGAAAATTCAAACCATAGCCGATGCCGCTGCGATAATTGACGCTTAGCACCACATAGCCCAACGCCGCCAGGTACTGATTCATGGCGTATGCGTTGTTGTAGTAGTACATATAATGCCAGCCGAGCAGCATCTGGCGCCGCGATCCGCCATGAAAGAAGATCAGTGCGGGCCGTTTCGTATTGCCGCCGTCGCGAGGCAGGAACAATTGGCCATGGATTGCCATCCCGTCCGCGGCCGCGAAGATGACCTGCTTCGGTTCGACGAGTAATGAGGCGGGGAAATCCGCGGGTACCGTTTCCGGTGCGAGATCGCGAGCCGGGCCAGTCTTGATCTGCACGGCAGCTCTCGCCGGCATCCTGGCATCCGAGCGAAGATACGCGACCGCTCCCTCCAGTGCCACGGGTCCCCACTCGATACCGGAACCGCTGCTGAGTGCGATCGGAGGACTACCCGGCTTGGCGGAAACGCGCCAAATGTGCCGCCGGTCGATGTCGTCCTGATTCGACGAGTACACGATGTCGCGGGCGTCCGCCGATAGTGCAGCGTGTTCCACTTCGAACTCGCCGGGAGTCAGCAGCGCCGCATCGCCGCCGTCGGTGGACACCGAATACAGGTGCAACCAGCCATCGCGCTCCCACGGAAAGATGAGCCGGCCTGCGGCCCACAGCAACGAATTCGTCGCCATCGGATGGAAAGCGCTACCGGGGCCAGGTGCAGCCATCCACACTTGCCGGCCCTTGCCGGTCTCCACATCAGCGATTCGAATCGACCAGGGGTCGGCGGCGCCGCGATCGGGCGCGAATGCACGCCGGCGCACCTGAGCTGCGATGCGTACGAACGCCACGGACTTGGAATCGGGTGACCAGGCCGGCATCGAGTCGTTATCCACGCTGGGGTCAAGATAGTGCAGGGTCTTGTCAGCGAAGCGGTAGACGCCGATGAAGCTGTGATCCTGGCGCGAGCTCACGAAGGCTAGGGCGCTGCCGTCCGGAGCGGCCACGAGGGTTGACGCACCACCCCGAGGTTGCGCGACCAAGGACGGTTTGTCGCTGCCCGTCAACGCTATCGACCAGATCTGATGCCCTTTGGTGAATATGACCTGATCCGCCTTGGGCACCCCAGTCGCAGTGCTGCCGTCCGCGAGCTTGCGGGCGTTCCCATCCAGTCCAGCGAACCAGACGCCCTGATCCACACCTTCCGCGCGGCTCAACGGATTCGGTAACTCACCGCCGCCATGCTCGATATCTCCACCGCGAATGAACACCACTCCACGTCCATCCGGCATCCAGCGCACTAGGCCGATCTCCTGCCCGTCATCCTCGCTGAACTTCGTGATCGGATGTCCGCGATAGTCCGGTGCTTCAGCGGCCCAGACATTGCGGACGCCCTTGAAGTTCACGATCCAGGCGACCCGCCCACCCGGACCGGCAGTGAGATCCGAGGCGAACGGCTTTGCCATAATCTGTTCCAAAGTGAACGGCGGATTCGCGCCGCAGACGCCAGATGCGGCTAGCAGCAGAATACTCAACTTGCTTGCCCATGAACAGGACCCGGGCCCGCCCCCTCTTGATTTAATCTTCATAGGGTCACTTACTTGTTCAGGGGCGTAAGCGTGATGTTTCGAAATTCCACCGGACCATGATCGCCCTGCAAAACGATCGGACCCGGTTTGCCTTCGTCCGGATCGGTCGCGATCGCGGTCAAGCCTTCGATCACCTGCTTGTCAATTACCTTCTGGTCATTGAGTACCACCGTGACATCGCGGCCCACCAATCGAATGTCCATGGTTTGCCACTCGCCGGGCGGACGGCTCGCGTTTTTCGAGGGAACAATTCGGCTATACAGCGCGCCGTTGCCGTGCACGGAAGGAGGTTGGCCGTAATCGTCAAAGATCTGGACTTCGTAACGCCCGCGCAACCCGATTCCGCTATTCGATCCTTTTCCGATTCGATACTCGGCATGCAAGGCGAAGTTCCAAAACGTTCGGTCGGACACCAGGTCCAGCACTCCTGCATTGCCGTTGTTCAGGATGCCGTCGGTGACGCGCCATCCAATATCGTGACCGCTCACCCGCGAGTGCCACCCGGACAGGTCCTTTCTATCGAAAACCTCGATCGGCTTGCCGGGCTTCCATGAACCATCGTCTTTCTCGTTGATCTCGGGAGCGCGAACGCCGGTCCAGGTCAGCTTGCTGGATGGCTCACCCTCTACCTCGAATGTGCCTTGCAGCTTGCCGTCCACCAACTTCGCCCGGTAAGATCCCTTCTTTTCGGGGCCAGTGCGCGGGTTTCCCGGAATGCTGTACCGCCGATCAAAAGCAAACTCCAGTTGACCGTTCTTGACGCCGATCTTTGGGATCACATCGAGCTGGCCGCCTGGAGCGCCCACAAACTTCCCCGCGATATTGGGTGTTCCCGCCCCGGTCACCTCCAGCCACCACGCGCGAGCACGCGATTCGTTCGGAACCGTGAGGTCCCAGCGCCCGTTGTAATCCGAGTCGGCCGCCGCGCACACCACCGACACGGTCAAGAACAGAAGAGTCCGCATGTGGGCAGTATAACCACAAGCGTCTGCTGCTAACATGCAACCAGCCGCCATGCGCCTTGCCATCTCATCCGTTGTTTTCTTCTGTCAATTATTGTTCTCCGCATCACCAACCATCATCCAGGTCGACCCGCCAAACTGGTGGGCAGGCCACAGCATCAACCCCGTCCGGTTACTCGTGCGGGGAACAGGATTGAGGGACGCGCGGGTGACGGTCAAGATGCCAGGGTTTCGCGCCGGCAATCTTCGCGTAAACGACAGCGGATCATACCTGTTTGTCGACATCACCATTCCCTCGTCAGCAAAGCCCGGCCCAGTGCAACTCTCCGTGGCAACCGCGGATGGCGAAGCGAAGATCCCCTTCGAGATTTCCTTACCGCTGCCCCGCACTGGACGGTTTCAGGGTTTCTCGCCCGATGATCTGATCTATCTGATCATGCCCGATCGATTCGCCGATGGCGATCGCTCGAATGACGACCCTGAAATTTCAAAAGGTCTTTACGACCGTAACAAGCCGCGCTATTATCACGGCGGCGACCTGCAAGGCATCATCGATCACCTTCCGTATCTTCGGGGACTGGGTGTGACAGCGGTATGGGTAACTCCCATCTACGATAACGTCAACCACCTGAACACACGCGAGAAGTACGAAGGGCAGGCCATCACCGATTACCACGGCTATGGAGCGGTCAATTTCTATGCTGTTGACGAACATCTTGGCACACTCTATAAATTTCGCGAGTTAGTCGATAAAGCTCATCAATCGGGGATCAAGATCATTCAGGATCAGGTCGCCAACCACACGGGTCCGTTCCATCCATGGGTGCAGGACTCGCCCACTCCCACGTGGTTCCACGGTACGCTTGCCAAACACCTCGCGAACACATGGCAGACCTGGACACTGATGGACCCGCACTCGCCGTCATCGGTTCGCCAACCTACGCTGGACGGTTGGTTCATCGACATTTTGCCGGATCTCAATCAGGATGACGCCGAGGTGGCGCGTCATCTTATCCAGAACACGCTGTGGTGGATCGGCGTGAGCGGCATCGACGGCATCCGGCAAGACACGCTGCCCTACGTTCCGCGCTCCTTCTGGCGGCAGTGGATGGCGGCAATCAAGCGCGAGTATCCCAACCTGCGCGTGGTGGGCGAGATGTTCGATGGCGATCCATCACTCGTCTCGTTCTTCCAGGGCGGGGCCGCGCACTTCGACGGCATCGATAGCGGCGTAGATTCGCTGTTCGATTTCCCGCTGTACTATCCCATCCGGCATGCATTCGCCAACCGCAAGCCGATCCGCGATATTGCGACGATGCTGGCCCACGACGCTCTGTACCCGAATCCGGACCTGCTGGTAACGTTCCTGGGCCTGCACGATGTTCAGCGGTTCATGAACGAGAAGGGCGCGAACACGACGGGCTTGAAGCTTGCATTTACTCTACTGATGACTGCGCGCGGAATTCCGATGATCTACTACGGAGACGAGATCGCGATGCGAGGCGGCAACGATCCCGATAACCGGCGCGATTTCCCCGGCGGGTTTCCGGGCGATGTACGCGATGCTTTCGCCTCGACGGGCCGCACGTCCGAAGAGCAGGCGACTTTCGAGCACGTCCGCAACCTGGCCCGGCTGCGGGCAGCGAACGACTGCCTGCGTCGTGGACCAGTGGCGAATCTACTGGTCGCCAAACAGGCCTACGCCTTCCAGCGCAGCGGCGCCTCGTGCTCCGCGATCGTCGTCCTGAACAACGATAATAATTCCGTGAGGATCTCGCTCCCACTCAGCAACCCTCATCCGAACGTCACGTTACCTGACGCATTGGGTGGAGTTGCGGCCCACGTCGAGGCGGGAACGCTGAAAGCGGAGATGCTGGCGCGTTCCGCAGCGATCTACGTACTGAAGAGGTAGCACATGACTGACAAGGAACTCTTGTATCGCGAAGCGGTATCCGCGCTTGACCGGGGCGATATTCAGCAACTGGAAGCAGTGCTCGACCGCGACCCGAGCCTAGTCGAATATCGTTGCCGTCACGGCGAGTGGTACGAATCGGGGTACTTCCAGGGCGCCGCGCTGCTGCATCACGTCGCAGGGAACCCGATCCGGTGCCCGCTTCCGCCGAATATTGTGGACGTCGCACGCTTGCTGCTGGAGCGCGGCGCCGATCCAAATGCCACCACCGACAACGGCTCAAGCACCGTGGGGCTTATCCTCACGAGCAAGCAGGTGTCTGACCGTGGGTTGGCGGGACCGTTGATAGATGTGTTGTGCGGGGCCGGAGCGCAGCTAAGGCTTGAAGACCCCGATGTCCTCTCGATGCCGCTATTGAACCAGGCTCCTGCCACCGCCCATGAACTCATTCGCCGCGGCGCGCAGGTGGATGCACGACACGCCGCCGGCTTGGGCCGCCTCGATGACCTCGATGCTTTTCTCAAATCGGGCATCGAACCCGCGCTGCGCGATGAGGCTTTAGTGTTCGCCTGTATCCGCGGACAACAAGAGGCAGCTCGCATTCTGGTTGCCCGCGGCGCGAAGGCCGACGTCCTCATGACGCCCGGCGGCCAAACGCCGCGAACCGCCCTCCACGAAGCCGCCAACCGAGGGTATCTGGCCATTGTGCGGCTTCTCATCGAGAATGATGCGAACACCAAAGTGGTCGAGCCCAGATGGGGCGGAACGCCTGCGGGTTGGGCTACGCATGGAGGTCATCCGGAGATCGCCATGCTATTGGATGGCCGGATTCCATAACTCGCGAGCTCTGATAAACTTTCGATTATGCCGATACAAGTCTGCATGGGCGCGAACATGATGTGCAGCTTCGGGATGGCCCCGAGTTCGCTGGTGGTGCTACCCACGAACATGGTACAGACCAACATGGTGCCGGACGCCAACATCATGGATCACATACCCCTGACGAACATCATGCCGTTCGGTATGTGCATGTCGCCGGCAAATCCTACAGTCGCCGCCGCCACGGCCGCCGCACTCGGGGTTTTAACGCCCATGCCGTGCATCCCGAATACGCCCACTCCATGGATAGTCGGAGCGCCGACCGTGCTTCTGGGCAACATGCCGACCCTCGACAACATCTCCACCCTGATGTGCATATGGGGTGGCGTCATCCAATTCATAACGCCTGGCGAATTTACGGTCATGGTTCCGTAGGCGGAACCCGCGGCGTCTCAAGCCAACTTGTAGCCCGGCGGAATCTGAAAGACAGCAGGATCCGGTTCACCCCTGATCGGGTTCTTGCACTGGGAAATGCGCTGCCCAAAGCCCCCCTTCATCCTGGACAGCATGGGAATCAACAACGAAGTGCTGGTCCACACTTCCATTACGGACGGGGGGAGAGGCGGCGGAGGGGCCTGAGGAGCAGCGGGCATTGCAGGTGCTGTTGGTATTGCGGGCACGTCGGGCGGCTTGGGCACTTGCGGTATGGCAGGCAAGCCGGGCAGCTTCGGTAATTGTGGAGCGCCCGCCAGAGCCGGGGCTTGCACCTGTGGCGCCTGCGGCATTTCAGGGATGTGAGGGGGAGTGACTTCGGGCAGAGGGGGCGGCTGAAACGTATACTTCTTCCCCATCACCTCATGACCTTCAATCATACGTTTGCCTAGATCCTGAACATTCATCGGGGGCGGCGGAGCTGGAAGCGGAGGCGCTCCAGGCAAGTTGAGGTGCGGCTGCGGCACTTGAGGCAGGGCGGCCTGCTGCATCGGCAACACCTTGGCTTCCTTCTTCACGTGATCCAGGAAGATCGTCTGCCGCTTAGCAATGTTGTTGATGATCGACGACTGGCCAAAGTCCACCCGGGTCATGCCATTCGCGGAGCGGTGCAGCTTAGAAACAAACTGCTGGGGCGATGCGGCCGGTATCGCCGGATGCAGAGTGTCCGTGAACTCGGCCGACACGGGCGGCAGTGCTGGTGGAGACGGTGTCACAGTTCTTAAAGATTATCGCTCTTCTTACGTCTTCCAGGGAGTAGTGATAGCATAGCTTGCACCATGCTGCCTGATTACATCACCAAGTCTGTGCCCAATCCGGCGTCGAATCGCGCCCCTTGGTACGTGAACACCGCACCTACTTATGCGGGAGTTTTTCTTTGGGTTGCGTTTTACCAATCACTCGCAGCCGGTTCCATCGATCGCGCAAGCCTCGGCGTCTGTATGCTCGCGCTCGCCGTCGCTGGACTTCTCAGCTACGCCTTGTATTACTATGCGCCTGCGATGTTGGGGATGAAAACCGGACTGCCCCTTTACGTGGTCGGCAGTTCTACCTTCGGCACCCTGGGGGGCTACGTCATGCCCGGATTGCTGATGGGCTTGCTCCAGATCGGCTGGTTCGCCGTCGGCACATTTTTCGCGACGCAGTTCATCCTACGCGGCCTGGGCTTGAACGCTGAGCCACGCACCGCGCTGTTCACCGTGGTCGCCGTGATCTGGGGTTACACGATGGCATATATCGGCGCCAAGGGTATCCACTACGTGGCCAAAGTGGCGCTGTATCTGAACGGAATAGCGTTCGTCATGGTGCTGGTGGTTTTCCTCAAGACCATGGGTGGACTGAGCGCGCACACGGTGGATCCCGCCAAGGCGGCCCCCTTCGCCGCGTTTACTCTGCTTATTCAGGCGGTCATCGGATTCTTTGCCACTGCCGGGGCGGCCGGCGCGGACTTCGGCATGAACAGCCGCAACGAAAAAGATGTGCGCATGGGCGGCCTCACCGGAATCGCTCTAGCGATTCTCTACGCCGGCGGACTTCCACTGCTTTCGGTGGCCGGAGCCCGGGCGATGAATTCGAACCTGGCGTCGTTCAGCTATGGAGATGCGATCGGTGCGCTCGGCGGCGTTCTCGCCAGCGCGATGTTTGTCCTGTTTGCGATCACGTCGATTCCTTCGGCATGCTTCTGCGCTTTCATCGCAGGAAACAGCTTCTCCACGATGATCCCCGGTGTGAAGCGGATCTCGTCCATGATGGCCGCTGTCACGGTGGCGATCCTTCTGGCCGTCACTGGTTATGCCGCGGATCTGATCGGTTTCTTCACCATTGTCGGCGCATCTTTCGGTCCCATCTGCGGAGCGATGGCTGCCGATTACCTTCTTTCGGGCAAGAAGTGGGCGGGTCCCCGTCAGGGCATCAACCTGGCTGGCTACGTGGCGTGGGCATTAGGATTCTTTGTCGGCATTCTGCCGTTCCTACCCATATCGGATTCGCTGAAGAGCGCTCTCCAACCTGCCGTGGTGTACAGCTTCGTAACCGGGTTCGTGGTTTATGCGCTGCTTGCAAAGATGGGCCTGGAGCCCGCTCCAGTGTCGCTCAGGACTGCGGCTCGCGCCTAGCCCCACCAAGTCTCGCCGGGAGCCAGATGCGCGCGCGCGACATCGGGATTGATCTCGATACCATATCCCGGTTTGTCTTGAATGGTCAAATAGCCGTTCTCGATGATAGGCCCGTCGTGGATCACCAGATCCTGCCACCAGTCGATGTACTTCGCCAGCTCATGAATGCGGAACGATCGCATCGAGCTGCATGCATGAGCCGACGCGATGGTGCCAATGGGGCTTGCCGGGTTATGCGCCGCCGTCCAGATGTAATACGTGTCGGCGAGATCCGAAATGCGTTTGGATTCCAGCAGCCCGCCGGACTTCGGGATGTCCAGGTGAACGGCGTCGCAGGCCTGGAGTTCTATCAAACGCCGGAATTGATGCCGCGTGTACAGGTTCTCGCCGGTACAGATGGGGACATTAATGGCATGAGCCACTCGCGCCATCGCTTCGGGGTTCTCGGGCGGCACCGGATCTTCCAGCCACATCGGCTTCAAGTGTTCCAGGGCTTTGGCCAGCGTGATGACGTCTCGCGAGTCATAGCGCCAGTGGCATTCGATGGCGAAGTCGATGTCGGGGCCGAGTTCTTCGCGAACCGTCTCCATGCCTTTCACAATCCGCCGGATGTCCTTTGCGGTCAGGTTGCGGGCGTAGGGATCGTGTCCGGGCTCGCGAAATTCGGGATCGGAGGCCGGGGGAATGCCATCGCCTTGAAACTTGAACGCCGTCCAACCAAACTTCTCTGATCGAGCACTGTGCACGAGTTCGCGAAACGATGCCGGATCCTCGACGCGTGGCGGGTTCTGGAGTGTCCGGTAGAAGCGCACACGATCGCGGAAGCGGCCGCCCAGCAGATTGCACACGGGCGTTTCGAGGATGCGGCCCACCAGGTCCCATAACGCGATCTCGACGCCACTCGCCGCGGTGACCGTAACGCCGCCAATTGCCCCGGCCCCGGCGTTCTTCATCAGAACTTTCGTGTACAGCTTGTCGACGTTCATGGGGTCCTCGCCGACCAGCAGCGGCTTCATGATCTTGAGCATGACGTCTTTCACGCCGGGCCCCCAGTACGCTTCTCCGATACCGTACAGGCCGCTATCGGTTTCAATCTTCACCAGGTTCCAATCCCAGGTGCCGCGCACGATCATGCATTTCACATCGGTGATTTTCATCTTTCGCCGTTGGGCGGCGATGAGCCTGTCGCAACCGGCCAGTCCGGCGAGTTGGAGAAAGCGGCGGCGCGGGAGAGTCTGCATGTCGAGATCTTATCTCACTTAAACTAAGGCTTTGATGTCCAAGGTCGCATTTTTATTCCCCGGACAAGGCTCTCAATTCACGGGGATGGGAAAAGCTCTTGCAGATGAGTTCCCATCCGCTGCGCGCATTTTCGAAGAAGCCAATCGCGCACTGGGCTTCGAAATCTCCAAGCTCTGCTTCGAAGGGCCCGAAGAGGCCCTTAAACTTACGGAAAATACGCAGCCGGCGCTGTTGGCGGTTTCAATCGCAGCGCTGGCGGTGCTGCGCGACAAGGGGATGCAACCAGATTACGTAGCAGGACACAGCCTGGGCGAATATTCCGCGCTGGTGGCCGCAGGGTCATTACAATTCGTCGATGCCCTCCGGCTGGTGCGAAACCGAGGACAGTACATGCAGCAGGCGGTCCCGACGGGCGTGGGGGCGATGGCGGCCTTGCTGAAATTGCCCGAGGGCAAATTAGACGGGATCCTTGCAGAAGCATCGCAAGGAGAAGTGGTGTCCGCTGCCAATCTCAATTCGCCCGACCAGATAGTGGTCGCCGGACATACCGGCGCAGTCCAGCGTGCGGTGGAACTCGCCAAAGCCGCGGGAGCACGCCGTGCGGTTCTGCTCCCGGTTAGCGCCCCCTTCCATTGCGCGCTGATGAAGCCGGCGCAGGAGCGTTTGGGTGCGGATCTGAACGCCGCAAACTTCGCTGATCTTACGACGCCCTTGGTGAACAACGTCCAGGCCCGCGAAATCCATAGCGGCGCGGATGCGCGCCAGGGACTGTTCGAGCAGGTCCCGAATCCCGTGCGATGGGCCGACGCCATACGCTTTCTGGCCGCACAGGGCGTTACGACGTTCTACGAGGTCGGGCCCGGCGCCGTACTGACCGGACTTATTGAAGAACATTGATCCAAGCCTCCGAGGCCTCAAATTCGGCGAGCCGGCGGACTGGGATAAGATGCGGCCCACCTAAACCAAGACTTCACTAACTTGTATGACCGGCTGCGCATCCGTGTACTTCGGGATGTCGCCCATGATTTCGGCGCCGTGCGCGTTTAAGCCTCGTTGCATGTCCTCCACTGACGTGAAGTGTAGTGTCGCCACGCAGATGTAGGTAGCCGGCGAGCCCGGCGCCAGACCAGCAACACCCCTCTCTGCGGTCAACGCCTTAAGTCCGAACGGCGTCATGCGGGTCACCACCATGGGCGTGTGGGTCTTCGTGTAATAGTCGAAGTCGAAGCGCCCGCCTTCCGTCGCCGGATAGAACACATTCACTCGGATCAAGTTGAACCTCCAGGGAATTATATACGAGCTATGGCATGCAGGCGGTATCCGCGGGACGAGAGAATGAAGCCGCTGTGATCTTACCCTGAGCATCTAAGCGCAATTCAGCGTCGAGGGGACCGCGGTCGCACTGGAGGCGGACTCTCACGAAGCTCGAACCGTCGCTGGCCGCTGTCTCTCCGGCGCGACATGCCCCATACGACGCCTGCAGCAAAACAATGTGATAGCGCAGAGCGGAGGCATCGAATGACGCAGCCGCAACAGCGCCGATCCGATCTTCTGATTGCGTCCCGAACTGCGCCGCAACGGTTTCCACGGCCGCTTTCAGCCCAGCGCTGAGCTTGTGGGCCGGCACGAACGCCAGAGTCTGCAGCTTCGGAGGCATGGTAGGCGCGAGCGTGAAAACTACCTCTACCGACCCCTGGTCGCACATGAGCCGAAATTTCCCGCGGAGCAGATTCTCTGCCCGAATATCGGATGCCGGCCGGCATGCGCCAAAAGCTGTCTTGAGTTTCTCGATCTCCGCGCGGCGCTCGGCAGCCGGGCGATCCAGAAAGAAGTTATCTGCCACCAATGTCTGTGCAGTTTGCTCGTTCCAGCCTTCCCACAGCGCGAAAATGGAATCTCGCGCTGACTGCAATTCCGGCGAGGCGGGCAACTCGCGGGGCCGCAATGCGCCGGTCTTTCGAAATATCTCGAGCGCCTCGTCGATCGGCGCCGCCGGACCAGCGTAGGTCAGGTTCGCCATCGCAAACAGTCCGACTCCGTAATCGGGCAGCCACAGCATGTAGGAACCGAACCCCGGCAATCCGCCGCCATGCCCGACGATGTGATCGAAGCGGCAATCGCGCGAGATGCGAAGACCGTAACCGTATCCGTCAGCGACGGCGCGAACTGGCCCATCCTGCGCCGGCCAGTCAACCCGGAAGCCCCCGGGCCTTGCCAGCCGCTGCATCTCGCGAACGGAACTCCGGCGGACCGGACCCGTCTCTGCGCCGTCCCGCGGGGGGTATACCGACAGATGAAACGCCACATAACGGCCGAGGTCCTCCGCAGTGGTCCAGAGTCCTCCCATGGAGCCGAACGCCCCATGAGGCAATCCAGGCTCTTCTGCGTAACCGGCGTCGGTCTTGCGATATCCCATGGCGCGCATCTTCTCAGGAACAGCACTGGTTTCTAAGGTCGTCGATCGCATGCCCAGCGGGGCAAGAATTTTCGCTTCAAGATAATCCCGGTAAGACATTTTGGCCGCTGTCGCCACGATGCGACCGAGCAGCGCGAAGCCGTAGTTGGAATACTCGTAGGCGGTGTCGGGCGGCGTGGAAAACGGCAGCCCTTTTCGAAGCCAGCGCGTAAGGGTCTCGTCAGTGGCGCCGAGTTGGCGATCACCCCAGGGATTGTCCTCCGGAAAGCCGGCGGCATGACTCAAGAGTTGGCGAATACGGATCGGCGCAGTATCGCTGGTCGGGTAGACGAACTTCTCGAACTCGGGGATCCATTTCGAGACCGGGTCTTCCAGCGAAAGCTTGCCTTCATCGCGCAGACTCAAGATCGCGAGTGCGGTGAAGCTCTTGGTCATGGACGCGATACGGAACACGGTGTCCCGCGTCACGGGGTCGTTCGATGTGCGCTCACGCACGCCGAGCCCCTTGATGAGAACGGTCTCGCCGTCGATGACGACGCCATACGCCAGGCCGGGTATTTGGCGCTGCTGCTGGAATCTCTCGAAAACCTTCTCCACTTCGGGTAACACTGCTCGGAGTTTCGCCGATCTTGCAGGGTCTGTGAAGCGAGGAACCGTGGCTGCGGAGGCGCAGGTGAGAAGAAGCACTGCGAGCGTGACACGCATCCCTAGATTGTAGGTCGGGTATCGCGCGGGTCGGCACGCGGGCGAGAAGATTGGAGTACGCTAACTGGGTGATGGGGTAACGCGTACCGCGCGGAAGCGAAGGTAACTCGCGCGTCGGGGAGCCGGCCCGCATGACGGAACCAATAGACCTGTATCGGGCAGTAGGCAGCCTGGAGGGCTGCCGCAAGTTATCCGCCACGTTTTATTCCCACGTGGCGCACGATGCTCTGCTCCGTCCACTTTTTCCATCCCGAAGTTTCAGGTGCGCCATCGAGGCTCTCGCGGACTATCTGTCGCAGACCCTGGGTGGCCCTTGCGAGTACTCACACCGTCATTGGCCCTTAAGTTTGCGAGACTCGCACGCGCGCTTCACGATCGGTAAGGCGGAGCGGGATGCATGGATGGCGAACATGCTGGCAGCTCTGGACGATGTGAGAATAGTGGAGCCAGCGCGCGGCGTATTGCTACACCTCTTCGAACAGGCCTCCGCTTACCTCGTAAACGACGGACCGTCCGCTACCGTGCAGCAATGGGACGTAGAGGTGACGCTGGATGAAGTGGTGAACGCTATTCGCAACGGTGATGCAACTCGGGCTATTTCAATAGCTGGCAGCCAAGAGTTAAAGCAATACTTCAAGCGCGATCCGGCCGCGCTCGTGAAGCTGCTCGAGTTGATGAGCCGTGATGCAGGCCTACTCGACTATGTGCTCCAGACCTTGCGCACGAACCCTGAACTGGTCCGGCAGAGTTACGCCCGTGGCCGAACGCTGCTCCACGGGGCGGCGGGCGCCGGAAATCTCCCTGTGGTCGATCTGCTTCTCTGTCTCGGTGCGGATCCAAATTCCGTGGACCACGCTGGACACGCTCCGCTTTATTGTGTCGGGAACGAGTGTAGTACGCCTGGCGGCGGCGACGTGGTTCGGGCTCTGGTTCAAGCCGGCGCACACGTGGATGCATCCGGTGGAGTGAAGCACTGCACGGCGCTGCATATGGCCGCTCGAAGAGGGCACGTCGAGGTGGCGCAAGCATTGCTGAATGCCGGCGCCGATGTCGAGGCGAAGGACTCTCGGGGAGATACACCGCTGCGGCGCGCGATCAACTGCCGTAAACCGGCTATGATCGCGCTGCTGCGTTCGGTAAGCTAAGAAGATGTTGATCAAGGTGGTCAGCTGTATCCTGGCGGCGTCTTTTGCCATAGGGGTATTTGCTGAGGAAACGCCAGCCTCGTGGAGCGGCAAGCGGGCCGCCACATACCTTGACGGTCGGATGGCGTGGTGGATGGGTTGGCAGCCGGCAGCACGCGACCATCAGACGTTTTGCGTTTCTTGTCACACGGTCGCGCCGTACGCGATTGGCCGGCCCTCCTTGCGAGCGGTTCTGTCGGAACCAGCGCCTTCGGCGACCGAACGCAAGCTTCTGGATAACATTACCAAGCGCGTGCGTTTATGGGCGGAGGTGGAGCCGTTCTATCCGGACGCGACCAGGGGCGTCCCCAAGACCGCCGAGTCGCGCGGTACCGAGTCAATCTTCAACGCGTTGATCCTCGCCAGCTATGACGCGCCCGGAGGCAAGTTGAGCGCTGACACCCGCCTTGCGCTCGATAACATGTGGGCCGAACAGTTGAAGACCGGCGAAGCGAAGGGCGCATGGTCCTGGCTGCAATTTCACAACTCGCCGTGGGAGGGCGACTCTCAATATTACGGAGCTACGCTGGCAGCCCTTGCCGTGGGTACCGTGCCTTCGCATTATCGTGAAGCCCCGGAGCTTCAACATAGGATCGCATTGCTGCGCGAATATCTGCAAAAGCAGCAGGGGTCGCAGATCCTGATCGATCGCGTATGCCTGTTGTGGGCCTCCGCGAAGCTCCCCGGACTATTGACGCCCGTGCAGCAGAAATCGATTATCGAAGAGGCTCTCAGCAAGCAGCAGGCAGACGGTGGCTTTAGCTTGTCGTCGTTTGTCGGCGAGTGGAAGCGGAGAGATAAGACGCCGCTGGAGTCGAAGAGTGATGGCTACGCCACCGGCCTGGTCACTTTTGTGCTGCAGCAGGCCGGCATGTCTCGCGATCAGCCTCAATTGAACCAAGGCCTAACCTGGCTAATGCAGAACCAGGAGAAGACGGACGGACGCTGGCTCGCGTATTCACTCAACAAGGAGCGAGACCTGTCCTCCGACATTGGCCGTTTTATGAGTGATGCGGCGACTGCGTACGCTATCTTGGCACTGAATCCGGTTCAGCAGGCAACTCCCCGCCCATACTGAGGCGTGCCTGCATGGGAGCCGGTTCAGCCGTCCGAGCGCTATAGGGCGCTGGACCTGTTGAGAGGGTTTGCGTTATTCGGTGTGCTCTTGGTGAATTTGCTCTACTTCTTCCGAATATCCCTCTTCGCACATATCCTCCATATCCACTCCCACAACGAGGGTTGGATCAATCATACCGTTGACGTGCTAGCCGCGGAGCTGCTCGAATTCAAAGCGTTTGACTTGTTCTCGCTAACCTTCGGCATCGGTGTAGCTCTGCAAGCGGAAAGGGCTCACAGCCGGAACATCAATGGCCCGATCTTCCTGGTTCGGCGATTCCTCATCTTGCTTGCGTTCGGCGTGGTTCACATGGTGCTGATATCGAACGTCGACATCCTGTGCTTGTATGCAGTGTGCGGACTGGTTCTCATCCCGCTACTCCGCCTGCCCGCTACTGCCCTGGCGGTCTTGGGACTGGCCGCCGTTTACTTCCCGCCGGTCTTGCACGGTGGACCCCTGTTTCCGCCGGAGGCGGCTTTGCGCGCACATGCCGCCGAGGCGACCCGCACCTACAGCCAGGGGAGCTTCTCCGGCATTCTGATTTTCAGGTGGCACGAGACGCGGGAGCTGATTGTACCGCTGCTGCTGGCCACGGCGCAGAAGACGCTCGGGATGATGATGCTCGGCGCAGCCCTGTGGCGCTGGGGCGTCGTGCGTGATCCTCAACGATATCGCCGTCTATTGTGGATGGTGTGTCTGGCCTCGGGAGCCGCCGCAATCGTCACCAGATCTGACGTGCCTCTCGCGTTCGCTTACGGGGCCGCGTTGCTCGCCTGGACCAGCTTGTCGATGACGCCGGTGGTCGCCGCCGGCCGGATGGCGCTAAGTAATTACCTCGCGCAATCGATCCTTTTCGCTTTGCTGTTCTACGGATACGGACTCGGCCTCTTTGGCAAGCTCGGTTCTGCCACAGCAGCGGCTATCGGCATTGCCGTTTACGCCGGGCAGCTCGCGTTCAGCGTGTGGTGGTTGAACCGGTATCGATTTGGACCGTTCGAGTGGCTTTGGCGCTCGCTGACCTATGGCCGCCGGCAGCCGATGTCATCGAATGGGTTGTAATCTTATCGATCAGGAAACGGCTTTAGCGATCAGATATGCGGCGGCGGCCGCCAGACCTCCAATCACACAGGTGCGCACGGCGCTCCGCAGCGCATCCATTCCGGTGAATCGCCCCTTGACATATCCGAATCCCGCCAGCGCGGTCAGAGTCGAAACAACGGACCACAACAGAGCGACGCGTGGATTGTCAAGGAGCATGTACGGCGTCAGGGGAATTAAGCCACCCGCGATATACGACCCGGCAATCGTCAGCGCACTCTGCAACGCCCGCTTAGGATCCGGCTCTTCCAAGCCGAGTTCGAAGCGCATCATCCAGTCCACCCACTGCTTCGGCTGAGCCTCGAAGGCGGTAAGGATGGGTCCTGCCTGCTCCCGTGTCAGGCCGTACCCCAACAGGATGTCGGCCACTTCCTTGCGCTCCGCGGCCGGCTTATCCCGCACCTCATCTTCCTCGCGCTTGCGCTCGCTCGCATAATGCTCGGCATCATTCTTCGCGGCAAGATAGCCGCCCAAACCCATGGCGATCGAACCGGCCGCGATCTCGGCGAGTCCGGCCACCACAATTATTCGACTCATCGCGATCGCGCCGGACAAGCCGGCGGCGAGCGCGAACGGAACAGTCAGGCCGTCGGACATGCCAATGACGATGTCGCGGACAACCTCAGAGGCCGTGAAGTGCGTCTCAATGTGCGGAGCATGGGTCCCGTGCGGCATGTCTCACCAGGATAGCCGTGCAGTGGGTTTCAAAGCGACTGGACGCGGAGGCCCTGACACGCGATGGTGACCGGCTCCACTGTCCCAAGTTCCCTGCGCAAAGCCGCAGCCGCATCCGGATCGCGAGCCAGCAGAATGAGGTATCCACCCCCTCCTGCCCCCGCCAGTTTGGCTCCGGAGACATACGGACGCACACGAGTCAGAATGTTGTTGATCGGAGCATTCGTCGTGTGAGGATCCAGGATCTGGTTGTACTCCCAATGCCTGTCGAGTAACTCACCTAGATAACTCCACTCGCCGTCCCGCATGGCAAAGCCCATCTCCACGGCCAGTGTTTTTATCCCATGCAGCACCTGAACCGCCGCCACCTCCCGTGCCAGATAACTGCCCACTACCTGGCGCAAAAGATTTTTCGCCATCCGCTGCAGTCCGGTATTGTACAGCACCAGCCGGTCCGCAAACTCGCGCTCCCGCTCCTCGCTCCAGCGTATCGGCTCCACGCGCAATCGCTGGCGCACGCCTGGCCCGGACGTCACAAGCTTCGCCCCGGGATAGATGCCGCCGGCCTGATCCTGCCAGCCGCCGCCGGTGGTCATCATCTGCTCCAGCCGCATCACTTCATCGGTGAGCACCAGCTCTGTCATTGCCACCCCGGACATCTCCGCCAGCGCTCGAACCATCGTCGCGGCCAGAATGCTGCTGGTACCCAGGCCTGAGCCCATCGGCAGGTCCACACGCGTCGAGATCTCGAGTCCCCCACCTCGGGCGCGGAGAACCCGGCGAAGTTCCTGCCCAGACTTGATGATTCCAGCCAGAGCGAGCGCAAGCCGGGCGATGGTGAAGGGGGAGCCCGGATCAGCCGGCGCGAGAATCTGCTCGGCCGTTGAGAATATGGAGAACTCTGCCCCGTCGCCTGCTGAACATCGGATGTGCGGCTCCTCTATGCGGCGTATGCTGGTGCGAATGGGGCAGCCGCCGTTCAACTCCACAGCGATGTTCAGGACCGTTCCGCCCCAGTCGATACAAAACGGAGGCGTGTCGGACCATCCACCCCCGAGATCGATGCGCGGCGGCGCAGAGACCGTGACTTGTTCAAGCGCCCACTGTCCCGTCTGCGTCCAGTGTCCGCGGTCTACGGAACCGGCGTTCACGGCGAGCTGAACGTGATCAAAGGCCGCCAACTGCGCGCGGTCGGCTTCCTCCAGCAGCCCTGCCTTTGCGCAGAACAGCGCGGCCCGGTAGTATTGGCTCGCCGCCATCGTCGCTGATTCGGGACCCATGCGCGACGCCTCCGCTTGGATCGCCCGGCCGGCTTCCGCCAGCGCGAGGACGCCCGGAGCATTCGCCAGTAGCGGCTGAATGTCAGTGCCGCCGCGCGCCAGCGCAGTGGCGGTTCGCCCCCAAGCTGAGTGCATCCGCCGCACGTGCAGTTCGGATAGCCTCCGCATATCGGCCCACTGAGCGCTGGTCGCCAGTGAAAGCCGCCGCGCCCGCCGCCACTCTTCCACTGAGTAATCGCTGCTCAACCCCATCATCCAACGGGCCGCCTGCCATGCCTGCGGCGCGGCCAGGAGTGGAAACAGCTCGGCATTCCAGAGGATGCGTTCGGACTCGTGGGCGCCGCGCCACACGGACTCCGCATCCATTCCGAGCCGTTCCAATTGCTCCGTCATCGGACGGCCGTACCACGTCGCGGCCTTCGGATCGTCCTCGACCCCGTAGACGCGAACCACAGTCCCCAGGGCGCCGTCCGGAGTGATCACGGGGATCTGGTGAACCACGGTTTCGTCAGGCACCTCGGCGGGGCGGTCCAAGCCGCACGCGCCATGCAGGATCGCTCCCCGGCCCAGCGTAAGGGGAACGTTGAGATCGCATTCGATCGCGATGGAGGTCGGCCCCAGTTCGCTGCCTGCCGCCAGCAGGCTGTCGATGATGACGCCTGCCGAGCGCACACCGGCGGGTGTCGCGATCTCGATGCGCTGCCGTGCCTCATAAAGCCGGCTGAAGTTCGTTTCCTCGGTGACCAGCTTGTGGAACGATCGAGTGGTGCCGACGTGTGTGAAATCACCGTCCAAAACTGAGCACCAGAAGGGTTGACCGGTGAGGATGCTATACAGGTCGCGCAACGCCGAGTGCTCGTCGCCACTCAACTTCCACTGCCCGGTGAGCGCCATCGTGAAATGACGGTACAGATCCATGAACGGAAGGGCCTCGCCCATCGCCGTGCCCAGCTGAGTCAGCTGCTCACTGATTTCCGGATCGAAGCGGATCAGTCCGCTATCCACCGCAACCAGGTCTCCGGCGAGCATCCCTCCGGCAGCGGATACTTCGGCCGCGGAGGGCTTTTGCAGAAATGAGTAAACCCGGCCCGCCGGATCTGCGACGTACACTCCGTGTTGGGATCCCACGTGGACCGGTTCCCGCAAACCTACTCCGGTAACGCCAGGCCGGGACCAGTCGAGCCCCGCGGAGTCAAAAGTGAGCACCACGTCGCCCGACGCAACGACCAGACCACACGGCAACCGCTCTGCCCAGGCGCACGATAAAGCGAGAAATTCGTCAAAAACGGTGCTGACATCGCCCCACGGAGTTTTCACCGGCAGAGCGCCGAACAGCTTCCCGGAGAGCGAATATTGCGGCAGGCGCCGCGAGTCGCCGCCAGAGTGGATCACCAGAACTCGCGCGTTCTGCCACGGGCGTACCAGCTTCGGTCCTAAAACGCGCAAGGCGTTTAGGGTCGCGCCGCCACTTCCGATGCGGCGGTTCCCGGGATCCGCAACGGTAAGGAAGACGGCCTCTGGAATCTTGTCCTGTTGCTGCCGGCGCCGGATCTCGTCCATGTAGCGTTCCGCTTGCCGCTCAGAGCTGGCCGTGAGTAGGACGGCGTCCCACCAGGGAAGGTGCTCCGCTTTTCCACTGATACGTTCAGCGTAAGCCCGGCGGGCCAAAAGAGAGACTGCGGGAGATGCCATGCCCAATGAACAGAGATAGCATGGAATCTGCTCCATGCCGAAAACGCTGCTAGCGATGGGCGCCCATTATGACGACTGCGTGTTCGGCGTCCCTGGTGTAATGCTGCAGGCGATTCGCCGGGAATGGCGAGTGGTGATTGCGGCGCTCATCGGCGATTACAGCAATTGGGCGCCGGTGAAGGGGGGCCGCGAGAAGGCGCTGGTCGACGGCTCGCGCGACCTTGCGCACCATTACGGCGCTGAGATGCGGTTCCTCGATTTTGCGTCGCATCTGTTCGACGTAACAACCGATGCCAAGAAGAGCGTTGCAGCGCTGGTGGCCGACGTGAAGCCGGACATGGCTTTGATGCTGTGGCCGCAGGATACGCACGACGATCACAGAGTGGCGTCGCAGCTGTGCGAGATTGCCGTCAAGAACGCGGGCCAGATCCTGGGGCGTGCCGATGTTCGTCCGCCCGCAGAGATCTATTATTTCGATAACGGTCCGCGGCACACCAGGAGCTACGAGGCAGATACTTTCGTCGATGTAACAGCGGAGTGGCCGGTCGCGATGGAATGGCTGGGGAGCTTGATGGCGCTGGTCCGGAATCAGGCGTACACGGCATCCTTCCGCGATCCGGCGCGGGACATGAAAGAAGCTATCGCGGCTTATCGTGGCACCACCTGCGGCGTGCGCTACGCCGAAGGACTTCGGGCTTATGACAAACGTCCGGTCAAACTGTTCCCTTGAAGGCCGGGCGGGAGTTCGGCTCACCCTTCTTCGCTTCGCAGTTAGGACTTTGCCGGTGTTCGGGATCGTCGGCGTCGAGTCAAAAGAATTTTCTCAAGTCCTGTGCCTCAACTCCGATATGTATCAGTGTTGGAGAGGCTCCACAGGCTCTCCTTCGAAGGTGGGATGTATGGACATAGGACGGGTTCACCCTGCCGGGATTGGAGTAGGACTCTCTAGTGTGGATCACTTGAGTAACCAGCCCGGTCCGACGGAGACCAAAACTTCGCAACGCGACCTGATCAAAGCCGTAAGGGCGCTTCAGGGCTCGCAGTTGTTTGGTGACGATCGGGAGCTGACGTTTGTTTTTGATCGCCAGACACACAAGGCTCTGGCGCGCATCGTGGACAAGAGGACGCGCGAAGTGATTTTGCAATTACCCCCGGAGCGTGTACTCCGGATGGCCGAAGACATGGGGAACAAATAGATAATGTACGAACAGTACCTGGATAGCGAAGTTCTTGCAGCGGAGCCGATCAAGTTGGTCCAAATGCTTTATCGTGGCGCGCTGGACGCCATCTCCGGAGCGCGTCGAGCGCTGGTTTCGGGTGATATCCCGACACGCTCGCGCCTCATCACGAAAGCGAGCGCTATCCTGAACGAACTTGCTTTGTCTCTCGATCACTCGAAGCAGCCCGAGCTCTGCCGGAACCTCGTCGAGCTGTATGATTACATGCTCCGCAGGCTGATTGAAGCGAATACCCAACAGATTGAGCCACCGCTGGTGGAAGTGGAGCGGCTGCTTAGTGACTTGTTGTCAGCCTGGCAGCAGGCGGGGCAAAACGAAGAGGAGAAAACGGCAGCGAGCTACCCATCGCACGCATATACTGCAACGCAAGTTTCGGAATACCGCGAAGCTAGTTACGCCTGATTGACGTCGTCCAGATGCTCGTCGATGATGCGCGCGCTGACTTCGTGAGCCGGTACCGAGTAGGTACCGCTCCGTACGGCCTCCCGTAAACGATCCAAGCGCGCGGGATCGGCTTGCAAATGATGAGCTATCGCAGAGGTGGTGGCGCTGTCGGCCTTGGTCTTGTTGTTGTCGGCTTCGGCGCCGGCGGCACCATCTTTACGGGATATCTTGCCGGTGTCGGAGGAGACCGGCAAGGGCACGTTCACAGCGTCGTTCTGAATCTTCATCGATACCTGCCTAGCGTTTCCGGTCGAGACCGTCCACCACCATCTTAGCCAACCCCAAGCCCCCGTTAGAGGCTAGCATTTGTGCAAATTGCTGCTCCGCCATGTCAGTCATCGGAGACCCGGTCTGATCGTCGCTGCTGCCCGTCCAGTCGCCGGAGCCGGAGTCCCGCGCCGATTTCAACATCTGCTCGATCAGCAGGGACTCGAACTGTCGGGCCGCGTTGCGGATCTTTTCCGGGCTCTGTTCAGGCGCAGCACTGGACGGAGTCGACATAATTGTGGTCAGACCGATGTTAGCCATCAAATGACCTCGATGTCGGCGTCGAGCGCCCCCGCAGCTTTCAGATTTTGCAGGATAGCGATGATGTCGCGAGCCGTCGAGCCGATCGCAGTGAGTCCTTTCACCAGATCCTCGACTGTAGCGCCTGGCTTGAGACTGACGTTCTGAGCGCGTTCCTCTTTGGCCGAAACAGCGGTTTGCTGCGTAGTCGCGGTGGTTCCATTAGACAGCGGCGCTGGCTGAGACACATTGGTAACTGTCCGAATTTCCACGGTGAGTGCGCCGTGCAGGATTGACGCAGGCGAGATATGGACATCTTTCCCGACGACGATCGTGCCCGTCCGTTCGTTGATTACGATCCTAGCGGGAATATCCGCATCGACGGTGGTACCCTCCACGTCGGCAATAAATTCAACTCGGCGGTGGTCATACGCGGTGGGAACACTAACCACCACCAAGGCAGCATTCTCCGCGCGCGCAACCTGCTGCTGATCGGAGCCGAAGCGCTTGTTAATCGCGTCTACTACCCGTGAGGCGGTCGTGAAGTCCGCACGGTGAAGCTGCAGCTTTATCAGGCTGCTGGGGGGCACCGAAGGCGGCGTCCGTTCGACGATAGCTCCCGTCGGAAGCCTACCCACCGTAGGATGGTTGACGGTCTGCGAGTTCCCGCCCCGTCCGGCAGAAAATCCGCCGGTTAACACCGAGCCCTGGGCTACCGCATAGATCTGCCCGTCGGCCCCACGAAGAGGTGTCATGATCAGCAGACCGCCCTGCAAATTGGCTGCGTCCCCGATTGCCGCTGCCGAGGCGTCGATCTTCGTGCCTGGTTGCGCGAAGGGTGGGAGATTGGCCGTGACCAGGACGGACGCGGTGTTACGGACCAGGATCGCCGAAGGCGGCACGGAGACGCCCATCCGCATGAGCGTATTCGTCAGGCTCTGCGCTGAAAACACGGTCTGCCGCTTATCCCCCGTACCGTTCAAACCGACGACGATTCCGTAACCAATTAGTTGGTTATCGCGAACGCCTTCAATCGACATCATGTCTTTCAGCCGTACCGCTCCCGTTACGGGCAGCATCGAAAAAAGCAAGGCGGATGCCGCCGCCATTGAGCGAAGCACCAGTCCAGACCCCGCGGTTTTGTGAGCTCTTGAGCGTAACATCGTTAGAACGGCAAGAATCCCAAGAGAATGCGATATAAAATGAACGGACGGCGGACCGAATCCGCAACCACTCCCTTGCCATTGATTCGGACCTCGAGCTCAGCCAGGCGGTCCGAAATAACTCTGGTTCCCGGAAGTGAGGTCCGCTGGACGCACGATTCCTCTCACCAGGACTGACTGACGTTCGGAATTGACCCACACTTGCTTGTCTCCTTGCACCACCAGATTCCCATTCGGCAGTACATGGGTGACGCGGGCAGAAAGCGTCGTCGTGAATGTACTACCTCGAGTAGTAGTTCCCTGCCCTTGCAGTTGTTGATCGCCTGTCATGGCGGCAGCGTTCGGCAATGGGCCAGTGGCCTTCAACGGACCGGCGAGAGCCTGGATACCCGCCTTGGCCGAAGATTTTCGGGCACTATTCGTCGTTCCGGTGGCCGACGCCGAAGCCCGGTCGGAGACCAGTATGTTCACGATGTCATCCACCCGGCTGGCGCGGAGATCGCGGGCAGCATCCGCCAGTTGGCCGGAAGCTGAAAATAAGGACCCCGGCGAGGGTGCATCCACCTTCTCGGAACGGCGCTCAATTTCGACCAGATACCGATCCAAGGGCGATTGCTGCTCCTGCTGTGACGATTTCTTCGGCTTCCCGAGGACCATCCCCGAAGTTGCCAACCCGAGCATTGCCACGCCGAGCCGCAGCCATTTCCGATTTATTCTGATCCGCATCAATCTGTACCTTTCCTTTTTCCTGCACCCGCGCGCGCCATCTTTTCCCCATGTCCTTCACCCACACGACAACGGTGTCGTTTCGATGCCCGCCAGTCTCGGCATATCCCGTGAACTTCAAACTCACGGCTCCGCTCGACAGTTCCACCGACACGGTATCGCCCCGCTCAACCTCGTTGGGCGCCAGCAGAATCACGGGCAGGATCATCTGCCCCCGCGACAACGATCGGGACGACTGCTTACCGGTCACGGCATCCACCTCGCGAACTGGAGCCGGCGCGATCGGGAATCTCCACGCCGATCTCACGGCAATCTGCCCTGCTTCAATCGTTTGGTGGGGCTTGATCGGTTCTACCGCTTCCACCCACTGCTCGAACTTCAAAACGCGAACCTTCGCCCAGACGACAGCCGTACTCCGCGCACCCGCGTTGAGATGCCCGCGCCAGGTCACGAAGTCATCCGCCGATGCCGACCCTGGTCGAGGCAGATCCTTGACAGAGAACACGAGTTCCCCCTGTGGGATGGGGTACCGGCTGAAATCTGCGATTTCGAGTTTTGTCCCCGGTCCAAGGACGTGCTCCAACGCCGTCCGCAGCATCGATTCATTCAGTAGCTCTGTCGGACGCTCGAAGCATAAAGGCGAAAGATCATCGAGAGAAATACTGTGTGAGCGGCCGATCGAAGCCAAACGCTCGACATTGATCACGCGCTGGCTGCCCGTCATCGGGGAGAAACCTACGAGCAGATCGGGCGGGAGCGGGGCGTACGCCGGATTTGCCAGGGCCAAGTCACGGCCCAGGATCCGGTCACCCTCGACGATAGTACAGGCGTGGGCCCATATCACCGTCAGCGGCAAGATCAGGATGAGAGGACGCATACGTCACCGCGTTAGGTTATTGACCTGGCTATACATCTCATCCGCAGCCTTGACCACCTTGGAGTTCGCCTCATACGCGCGCTGGCTGACGATCATGTTGATGAATTCCTCTACGACACTCACATTCGACTGCTCGAGATAACCTTGCAGCAGAGTACCCATGCCTTCTTGCCCCCCAGGAGTTCCAATCGTCGGCTCCCCGCTTGCATCTGTGGGTGCGAACAGGCTTGTACCCAGGCTGTTCATTCCGGCCGGATTAGTAAAATTGGCAAGTTGTATTTGGCCGGCGATCTGAGCAGCATTCTGACCGGGCTGGAGATAGCTGACCGTACCGTCGGCCGCAATCGTGATCGATTGCGCTTGCTGCGGGATGGTGATTTGCGGCTCGAGCGGGTTACCCTCGCCCGTTACGACATTTCCGTCGCGGTCCACATGAAACGCGCCTGAACGGGTATAGGCGACCTCACCATTCGGCCGCCGTACCTGGAAGAATCCCTTCCCCTGAATGACAATATCCAGAGGATTGTCGGTCGATTGGAAATTTCCTTGCGAAAAGATGACCTCGTTCGAAGCTGGCCGCGTACCAAGTCCGACTTGAAGACCGCTCGGTACCACCGTTTGCGATCCCGCCGCTGCGCCCGGTTGTATGAAGTTCTGATACAGAAGATCCTGAAATTGGGCCCTCCGCATTTTGAACCCCGTCGTATTCGCGTTCGCCAGGTTGTTCGCGATATTGTCCACATTCATCTGCTGCGCGGACATTCCGCTGCCTGCACTGTACAAAGCTCGAATCATTTATAGTTTCTCCGTTTACGAACCGATTCTTGCGACCTCTTCGATGCTGCGCTTGTCCATATCAGCTCCGAGGGATATAGCGCGCTGCAACATCTCGAACTGACGCATAACACTGACCAGCCGTACCGCCGATTCGGCCACCGGCACATTGGCGGATTCCAGACTGCCTTGATGCACTTCCGCCGCTGACGCCAGCTTCGGATTCGGATCGGCTACTTTGAAATAGGCGTTGCCTAGTTTCTCAGGCTGAGCAGTTTCCGCAAATTCAACAACAGACAGCTTGCCCACCATCTGGCCATTCTGGTGGATCTCACCCTTGGCGTCGATATCGATCGCCGAAGTTGGATTGAGAAGCAGCATGGCTTTCCGTCCGGGCGCACCATTCGTACCGCATGCCCATCCTGGGTGGTCACCTGGCCGGCTGCCGACAAACGAAAGTTCCCGTTTCTGGTATACAGCGGACCGCTGGCCCCATCCACCGCGAAGAACCCTTTCCCCGTGATAGCGAGGTCGAGCGCATTGCCGGTCGGCAGCAATGTGCCCTGTCCGAAATCCGTCCAGTGCCTTTCGATAACCGGCAGCGTCGCAGGATCCGGACGCAACCCATCGCGACTGCCGTCAATCGCATCTTGCGAAACATATAGGTTGTAGAACTCGCGATCGGATTTAAAGCCGGCCGTCCCCGAATTCGCGACATTATTGGCCAACATATCCAGCGATTCCATGCGCGCTTTCATTCCGCTGGCAGCCGAGATCAGTAATGGGTCCATAGCTCTGCTCTGCAGTGCTGAGAGCAATTCGAATTCCTTCACCGGCAAACTCTCATTGCACAGCATTTAATCAAGGTGGCCCGGAAACGCGCGCTCCTGGTCGACAAAAAAGTGCCATTTCGGAACAACTGTCAAAATGCTGGCGCGCCAACTGTGTGGGATTTGTTGATTTCACAATTCTTTTAGTTGGCCCTGTAGTTGCCCTACTTGGGACGTGCAAGTCGCCAGTCTGCTCTCGCCTCGAACAGCGAGTGTGCCCGTCAACGGAAGTGAAACCCCCGCGAAAGCGGCGTCCGCTGGCTTTCACGCAGTTCTTTTCAGGGCGGGTGTGAACACCGAAAAAGAGGAACGCGAGTCCGACGCACGAGCACCCGAGAAGTCAAAAGCCGGAGATCAGCCGTTTGTCTCGCCCATCGACTTGACATACATTCCTCCACAGACTGTTCTGCCCCCGTTCCGCTTCGGCATGCCAGTAGTCCTCCCTGAGGCGAAGCTCTCGCCGAAGCAGACCGACGAACCCGTAGTGCCAAAAGAACCCGCCCAGCCCGAGTCGGAAAAATCCGTAACAATGGCCCCTGCTTGTTTCGCACAGCTCGTTTCTGGGGATCCTCAGCCGGGTATGGCGCAAATGGCCGACTCGGCGTCGAATTCGACGGCGAAGCAGCAAGTCTCACCGGCTTCGCAGGGGCGCATCGTCCCTTCACTCAACAGTTCCGCACACGGCCCGACCTTGGTGGAGGAAGCGGCGGGAATACGTGCACCACGGAAAGAGATCGCTTTCACAATGGCTCTCGTCCATCCCTTCGATTCAGGCAAACCTGATCCGCCGCGGGCGATCTCAGGAGCAACTCCGGTGAGTACGGCGCCAGCGTCGAAAACGCCCGACACCGTCCCGCTCACGGGCCCGGCACTCGCCGCTAACGACGGTGGTGATACCGGCCGCCAGGATGCAAATCACGGACGGAAAGCATGCGCCTCCCGAACGGGAGCGGACCATTGCATCGACCGAATCCATGCCGCAGGCGAGCAACACGGTTCAATCGGAGTTCACCGCCGTCATATCGGTCGACCTGAAGTCCTCGAATGCCCCACGCTAATAACATCGCGCGCCCCGAACATCCAGCCCCGATCGAGCCGGCCGCCGCCCTCGCGCGTCCTCACTTGCCGGCTGGCATTGAATCAACGACAACCACTCCGCTCCGCGAACTCGAGTTGAGAGTACCGGGACACGCCGATCAAGGGTGTGGACCTCCACATCGTGGACAACGGCGGGAAAGTCCATGTGGAAGTTCGCACGTCGGATACCGAACCTCGCGGCTTCCCTGCGCGCAAACGTAGGCGACCTGGTTCAGAAACTGGATCACTCCGGTTTTCGTACAGAGTCGTTGTCGTCGCACGATGGTCTGCCGATCAGTGCCGCGCCTGCCCACGGCGAGCGATCTGGGCCGTGACAGCGGGCGCGAATCGCCGGCCGATCAGCAACAGTCACCGGGGCAAGGCGGCAACGGCCACTCCGGACAACAGCAGCAGCATGGTCAAGGGCGCGGCAGTCGCCCCAAATGGCTCGAGGAAATCGTCAGGAATTTTCAGACTTCTTCGACCCAAGAGGAGAAAACAGTAAATGGCAATTGAATCAATCAGCGGAGCCTCGACTCCACCGCCGGTCTCCGGAAACCAAACAAACCCAACCAAGGCAGCCGGGGTGGACGCCCTGGCCAATAAGGACACGTTCTTGCAGTTGCTCGTCGCACAGCTCAAGAACCAGAATCCGCTGTCCCCTACCGACGGGACGCAATTTGTCACTCAGCTCGCTCAGTTCTCCAGTCTGGAACAGAGCACTCAGATGCGCGATGACCTCGCAGCCATTCGGACAGATTTCGACAAGTATTTCGCAACGAATTCCACAAAAGCCCTAAAACTCTATGATTTCATCATTTTCAACAGCTCTGTCCGCTCTAGACGCCACCACTACCGCCATCGACGTAGTGGGCAACAACCTGGCGAACCTCAACACAACCGGGTTCAAGACCAGCGTTGTTTCGTTCCACGATCTGGTGACCCAGTCGCTGGGCGCCGGTCTGGGAGAGACCCAGGTCGGATTCGGCGTTGGGAAGCCGATCACGCTCGCGGCAATTCTCCCAGGGGGCGATCCAGAGCACCGCCGGTCCTCTGGATGCTGCTATTCAGGGTGATGGCTTCTTTGTCCTGAGAGATAAGACGGGCGCGACACGTCTATACCCGTGGCGGTAATATGCAGGTGGATCAAAGTGGCAACCTGGTCACAACGACCGGAGAGAAGCTCCAGGGGTGGACGAAGGACGCGGCGGGTGTGGTGGACACCAACTCGCCGGTTGGGGATATCGTGCTGCCTGTCGGCACGCTGAAAGCGCCGGTCAGCTACGCAGAACATGTCGCTCGACCTCAATCTGAACTCATCGGCCGCCGCCGGTGATACTTTCTCCAGAACGCTGGAGATTTACGATTCACTGGGGAACTCTCACTTCGCAGGCCTGACCTTCACCAAAACCACTACGGCGAATCAGTGGTCGTACTCCGTCTCGGTCCCCAACGCCGATTTGACAGCGCCGGGAACCCCGCTGACTGGAACCCTCACGTTCGACTCGGCCGGCAAGTTGACCAGTCCGGCCGCTACCGCGACACCGCCGCAGCTCACGCTGACCGGGCTCGCCGACGGAGCAGCCGACATGAACGTCAACCTAAACTTCTGGAACGGCACTACGCCACGTCTAACGCAATACTCTCAACCCTCCGCCGCGGCCGCAAACGCTCAAGATGGCTCTCCTGCGGCGAATCTGATCCGGGTCGGACTGGCGGACGGTGGCAAGATCGTCGCCCAGTACTCAAATGGCGATCAGACGACGGTCGGGCAGGTTGCGATGGCGCTGGTCCGTAATCCCGACTCGCTTCTCGCGATCGGGAACAACAACTACGGGCTAAGCGCTCGAACGGCGCTTCCAGCGGTAGGAGTGCCCGATACGGGCGGCCGCGGAAGCGTGCTCGGAGGCGCAGTGGAAGCATCCACGGTCGACATCGCCAAAGAGTTCACGAACCTGATCGTTCTTCAGCGCGCCTACCAGGCCAATGCCAAGGTGGTCACGACAGTCGATCAGTTGAGCCAGGAAACCATCGCATTGAAGCAGTGATAGGCGAGCGCATGACGGTTTTGCAGCAGATTGCTCATTTCGCCGACGTACCGGTGACGATAGACGTCGAGTTGGCCCGCCGCGTGATGACCATGCGTGAGCTGCTGGAGCTGGAAGTCGGGAGCGCAATCAAGTTGTCGCGGTCCGCCGGAGACAACATGGACGTGTTCGTGGGCGGAACGCTGGTCGGTTCCGGAGAGATCGTCATTATCGACGACACGGTCGGCGTCCGGATAACCGACTTCAGTAGCGAGGAATAGAGCGGTCGCCCCACTAACGTTCGTGGAGTTGTTCCGCCAGCTCGCGTCCGTGTGCCTGGTTCTTGTGCTGGCAATGGCGGCCGCGTGGTGGTTTCGCCGCGGCGCGCCGGCCAGGACCTTGCGCCCTGGGGACTTTCGAGCGGCTCCAAGCGGGTTCATTTGATCCAGCGTTTGCCGCTGACCCCTCAGCATTGGTTGTGTGTCGTCCGGGTGGACGGTAGGGAGTGGATCGTGGGTGTACATCCGAACGGCATGAATATTCTGCAAGGATTGCGCCGATTGCGGCTTCGAATCCCATGGAGCCGGCACAATGATGCGCTTCGCTAGCCCCGGCCGGGACCCTGTTCGGCCTGCCCTTCGGCGGCGCAGGCAGGGGTCGGCGCTCCGATGCAGGTCGTATTACTGCTAACGGCCTTGACGCTGCTTCCCGCGGCCATCATGTCCGTCACTCCGTTCCTGCGGATCGTCATCGTTCTCCACTTCCTCCGGCAAGCTCTCGGGACGCAAACGGCCCCCTCAAATCAGGTACTGGTCGGATTGGCGCTGTTCCTGAGCCTCCTCATCATGCAGCCAGTGCTGGGCGAAGCTTACACCAAAGCCTACGAACCGATGGAAAAGGGAGAGATCACCTCGCAACAAGCATGGGACCGCGCTTCGGTTCCATTTAAGACATTCCTGTTGAGATTCGCCCGGGAACGGGACGTGAAACTGTTCCTGGAAATCTCGCACTCCGCCCAACCCGCCAAGCCTGCAGATGTCGGAATGGCGGTTCTGGTACCGGCCTATACACTCTCTGAATTGAAAGCGGCGTTCCAGATCGGCGCGGTTCTGTTTCTGCCCTTTCTGATCATTGACCTCGTGGTTGCGTCCGTGACGCTCTCCGTAGGGATGATGCAACTGCCGCCGGTAATGGTCTCTGCGCCGTTCAAGATCCTGCTGTTCGTGCTGGTAGACGGATGGAACCTCGTGGTCGGCTCACTGGTGAAGAGTTTCTACTAGCCATAATGAGCACCGCAGCCGCAGTAGATCTCTTCCGTGGAGTATTGATGACGACGTTCTGGCTGTGTCTTCCCATCCTGACGATCGGCTTCATCGTCGGCATCATTATCAGCCTTGTTCAGATCATCACGTCAATGCAGGACGCAAGCTTTGGCGCCGTTCCGCGCCTGGCCGCCTTTCTGTTCGGCCTTCTACTACTCATGCCGTGGATGCTGAGCCGGATGATGACTTACACCGTCGGTCTATTCGGAGACCTGGGGCGTTATGCCAAATAGCGCCAGTCTTCCCGCCCGGGGTTCTTATTCAGCTTTCTTGCTGGCCCTGGCCCGCGTTTCCGGCGTGGTCGCCTTCCTTCCCTTGCCCGGATTGCGAAACGCGCCCGACATGACCCGGATCGCCCTCGCACTCAGCCTCACCCTTTGCCTATCCGTCTTCATGGCCGCAGGCGCCGGCCGCCACCCCGGGCATGGTCACGCTTACGCTGTGGGTCTTGTCCGAAGCGGCTTTCGGTGTGTTGTTGGGCATCCTTCTATCGGTCATGGTGGAGTCCTTTCAACTTGGAGCGCAGATCCTCGGCTTGCAGGCCGGCTTTTCCTACGCCTCCACGGTGGACCCGGGAAGCCAGGCCGACTCGACGGTTTTACAGGTGTATGCCCAACTGCTTGCCGCGTGCTTGTTCTTCGCTCTGGGCTTGCATCGCGACATGATCCTCGTCCTGGCGAAGAGCTTCCAGGCCATCCCGCCGGGAACCTTCGTTCCTAAGCTGGCCACCGCTCAAGCGGTGGTCGGGTTCGCCGGTACGATGTTTTCAACCGGGCTGCGAGTCGCATTCCCGGTGCTCGCGCTGCTGCTATTGGTGGACATCTCCCTCGCTCTCCTGGGCCGGATGCAGGCTCAGCTTCAGTTACTTACGGTTGCGTTCCCCGCCAAAATGCTGATCGCAATCGGATTTTTCGGCGCCACGATCTGGGTGATGCCATCACTCGCCGAATCGTCCTTCCGCAAGGCGATCGAATCCGCCACGAGATTAATGAGTCGGTAGATGTCGGATAAGACAGAGCAACCGACACAGCGAAAGCTCGAGAAAGCTCGAAAGGAGGGCAAATTTCCGATCAGCCGGGAGTTTGTCAGCGCATCGCAATTCCTCGTTTTCGTATGGCTGATCGGAAGCTATGGGCCAGTCTGGTTCCGCACCTCCAGCGTTAACTTCCGCCTGGCGCTCACCGCCGGGTTCCGGGGCGATTTGACCCCCATAGCCGTACAGCAACTCGCGTGGAATCTGGCGCGTGGCAATCTATTTGCCTTGCTGTTCGCGGGCGTTGCGTTAACCGTCACAATCCTCGTTGCCCAGATCTTCACGACCAACCTCGGCATCTCGCTTGCGAAACTGAGCCCGGACTTCAGTCGCCTGAACCCGCTTGGCGCGGCTGCAGCAACTTCCGCAGCAGAATCTCCCGCAATTCGTGCAGGCACTCGTTCTGCTGCCGGTGTTCGGGTTCGCCGTCTACGCGATCGTACACGAGAACCTCCTCGCCTTCTCGACGCTCTCGCTTTCCAGCACGCTGGCAGGCGCACAGAGCATCGGACACTCACTCATGGCGCTGTTATGGCGAGCCGCGATGCTGTTCATGGTGTTCGGATTGGTCGATCTGTTCCGCCAACGAAAGAAGCATGCCAGCGGATCTGAAGATGACCAAGCAGGACATCCGCGACGAGTCCAAGGACGCCGAAGGTAATCCTCAGGTCAAGCAGCGGATTCGCCGCATTCAAAGAGATTTCGCGCGGCGGACCATGATGAAGGAGGTTCCCACCGCCACTGCGGTGATCGTCAACCCCACCCACTACTCCGTCGCGATCCGGTACAGTGTCGAATCGCAGGGCGCGCCGATGGTAGTCGCCAAGGGCAAGAACTACCTCGCCCGACGTATCCGCGAACTCGCGCTCGAACACAACGTGCCGATCGTGGAAAATCAGCCTCTCGCGCAGGCGCTGTACAAGTCCGTCGATGTCGGGCAGGAGATTCCGGCTCACTTATATCGCGCCGTAGCAGAGATTTTGGCCTACCTGTACCGCCTGATGAACGGGAAGTTGCCGGGATAACGCATGGCCACCAGCCCCTCCAAGATTACATCGGGTCCGGCTCTTGCGTCCGGAGACGACGGCCGCCGGCTGGGCGCAACGCAAAACCTGCGGTCGCGCCTGATCGGCCAGTCCGTCTCAGAGGCTGTCTTTTCAAATATCGGCGATATCGCGGTCCCCGTCGTAGTGCTGGGAATCGTGATGGCGATGATCACGCCGCTTCCGCCGTTTCATGCTGGATGTTCTCATCACGATGAATATCACGCTATCGACGGTGGTCCTGCTCGGTATCGCTCTACATCTCGCGGCCTGTAGAGTTCAGCGTATTCCCGACGGCGCTACTGCTGATGACGTTGTTCCGCCTCGCCTTGAATGTTTCGTCAGCCCGACTGATCCTGTTAAACGGGAATTCCGGCACCACCGCCGCCGGAGATGTCATTGAAGCGTTCGGCAATTTCGTGGTAGGCGGCAATTACATCATCGGCGTCGTCATCTTCCTGGTTTTGATCGCGATCCAATATGTGGTGATCAACCATGGCGCGGTGCGCATCTCCGAAGTGACAGCGCGCTTTACCCTGGATGCCATGCCCGGCAAGCAGATGTCCATCGATTCCGATCTGAACGCCGGGCTGATCGATGAGGCCGAAGCTCGAACCCGGCGCAAAGGACTGGCTGCGGAAGCCGAGTTTTACGGCGCGATGGACGGCGCCACGCGGTTCACGCAGCGGGACGCCGTCGCCAGCATCCTGATCACCGCCATCAATATCATCGCGGGATTTCTGATCGGCGTTCTGCAGCACGGAATGGAGCTGAAGCGGGCCTTGCAGACCTATACGGTCCTGACCATCGGCGACGGGCTGGTCACTGTGATTCCTGCCCTGATGATTTCGATATCCGGCGGCCTGATTGTGACTCGCGCGAGTTCCGATTCAAGACTTGGGACCCAGGTCAGAGCGCAGGTATTCACGAATCCTCAGCCGCTGTTTCTGGCTGCGGGAGTGCTCATCGCCATGGCGGCATTCCCGGGGCTGCCCAAGATTCCCTTCCTGCTGATCGGCGCTGCGCATGGGCGGAGTAGGGTGGCGCCTGCGCCAAAAACCGGTCACTGATGACAAATCTACGTCAGCTGCCGCTGCCGCCACCCAAAGAGAATCTCGAGACACTGCTGAAAGTGGAGCCGCTCGCGGTCGAAGTGGGCTTGGGTCTGATCAAGCTGGTCGAGGGCGCGCAGAACTCGCCTCTCCTCAGAAGAATCTCAGGAATACGCAAGCAGCTTGCATCGGATTTAGGCTATCTTCTACCACCGGTCCGAGTGATGGACAACGTCGGGCTGAAAGTTCGGGAGTACGTGATCTCGATCAAGGGCGTCGAAGTCTCGCGATACGAACTGCCGCAAGGCTGCGAACTGGCCATCACGACGTCCCGTGCCGCTCCGCAGTTAGAAGGGCATCCCGACCAAGGAGCCGGCTTTCGGTATTGCGGCCGTCTGGGTCCCATCGGAAAGATCCGAGCTAGCGCGCACCTCGGGGTATACGGTCGTGGATGGTGTAAGTGTTCTGGGCACCCACCTATCAGAGGTAATTCGCAAGCACGCATACGAATTATTCTCGCGAGCCGACACTAAGAAACTTCTGGATCGAGTGGCGAAGAGAACCCGCGCGCTGTCGAAGACTTGGTTCCGAAATTGCTCTCCTTAGCCGTAGTGCAGAAGGTTTTGCAGAATTTGCTTCGAGAGCGCGTTTCAATTCGGGACGCCAATACCATTGTGGAAGGCTTGGGCGAAGCTGCTGCGATGACGCGAAACCCGGTCCTGCTCACGGAGTATGTGCGGCAGACAATTCGGCAGAATGGTGGTGAAGCCGTACCTGAGTCCGAACGGCGACTTGCCCGCGTTTTTCTTCGATCCAGCGCTCGAGCAGATGGTGGAAGGGGCGATCGAGCACGCGTGAGAATGCGAGTCATATCAACTGCCGCCGCAGGCCATCCGCAGCGCCTTGGATCGAATCAGCCGGACGATTGGTCCTGCCGAAAATCCGATGGTGGCGCTCACTGGCTCCGCCTCACGCTATTTCGTCCGTCAATTGGTGGAGGCATCCATCCCGAATCTGACTATCCTTTCACACAGCGAGATACCCTCCGGCGTGAAGGTGATCTCACTGGGGGTGATTCAATAGATGAAATTGAAATCGTACTTCGCGGGAACAGTGGAGGCTGCCATGGCCATAGCGCGGGAAGAACTCGGGCCGGAAGCGATGCTGGTCCAATCCAAGCGAACCGCTACCGAACGCCAGGAAGCTTGGACGATATGAGGTGGTCTTCGCGCTCCAGGACCCGGCTCCGGCCGAGGATCCCCCGCCCAGCTTCGCCCAGGTCTTCAACTCGCAACGTGAGCCGTCGATTCAGAAGCTCTCGTCCGAACTCGAACAACTGCGCCATCGAATTGAGAGCATGTCAGGCACGCTGAAGGACGCCGGCCGCGGCGCGAAGCACTGACCGCCACGGAGCTGTCGTACGCGCTCTGACAGGGGCGGATTGGATGCCGTAGCTCGCCGAAGAGATTGCTCGCGAAGCGGACGGCGATCTCCCGCGTGCTCGCAGAGCCATCGAAGCGCGTGTGCGTGTGGACGCGACAGCTGGGCGTCGCCAATGCCTCACGCAAGATCGTCGCCCTGGTGGGACCGTCTGGCGCGGGTAAGACAACCGAGTCTCGTGAAACTCGCGATCAGTTACGGCTTGAAGGCGCGCCGTCATTCGATCCATCTGCTTTCCACCGATGACTACAGGATCGGCGGCCCGGAGCAGCTGAGGCTGTATGCCGCGATTCTCGGTGTGGGCTTCCAGGCTTGTCGAGACCCGCTCAGTCTTTGGCGCAAGCCCTCGAGGAGCAACGGCGCACCGACCTGATTTTTATCGATACTCCAGCCTGGACGCCGCAGGCTCAGACGAGCTTGCGACCTGTATTGGAAACAATCCAGAGATCGACGTGCAATTGGTCTTGCCCGCATCGAGCCGGCGGCTGCGATCTGCCCAGATTCGTCGACCGCTATGCCCTGTTCCGGCCCGCCAAGTTGCTGTTCACCAGAATTGATGAAACCGGCCGCTACGGACCACTGCTGAACGAAAGTCACCGCACAGGCAAGCCCATCTCGTTTCTCTCGGCCGGTCAGGACATACCGGAAGATCTGGAAGCCGGCCACCCCCGCTCGAATCGCAGACTTAGTTCTAGGGTCGAGCGCGCCCTCGCTCGAGGAGTCGAACTGATGATGGAAGACTATGCGACGCAGATGATGAATCCTTATCAACAGGCGGCGGTCATCTCGCCCGAGGAACGCGAGCAGATGATTCTGGAGCACCTGCCACAAGTGCGCCTCATCGCTCGCCGCATTCACGAGCGATTGCCGGAGAGCGTCAGCCTGGACGACCTGGTATCCACGGGCGTCGTCGGCTTGATCTCGGCCATCGACCGGTTTGACCCGACCCACAAAGTCAAGCTCAAGACCTACGCGGAATACAAGATCCGTGGCGCAATTCTGGACAGCCTGCGCGGGCTTGGACTGGGCTCCGCGCCAGCAGCGTAAGCGGGTGAAGCAAATCGAAGCGGCGATCACCAATATCGAGCAGCGTCTCAAGCGCGCGCCGACCGAGGACGAGATCGCCGCCCAGCTCGGGCTGTCGCTTGCGGATTATCACGATTGGCTGGTCGAGGTCCGGGGCGTAAATCTCGGCAGCCTGGAGGGTACTTCGTCGCAGGAGGAAGGCCGCGATCTTCTCAAATACATCTCGGATGACGAGAGCCAGTGGCCATCGCGGCTGCTCGAACGGTCGGAGCTCGAGAAGTTGATTGTGGAGGGGATCGAAAACATGCCTCCCATGGAGCGCACCGTGCTTAGTCTGTACTATTACGAGGAGCTGACGCTCCGGGAGATCTCGAAGGTGGTGGACCTGCATGAATCGCGCATCTCGCAATTGAAATCCCAGGCCATTCTGCGGCTCCGGTCTTACGTCGAGAAGCGCTGGCCGTGCGACAGGGGTGTATAGATGAGCGAACAACTGCGGCAATCCCTGGCGGCCGAACTGGCCACCGATCTTGCCCGGGCGATCGAGGCGATGACCAGTGAGCAGCCGAAACTTACGGTGGGCAAAGACGCCCCATCTTTAAGCGCTGTCGAGTACCACATGGCGGCAGACCTTCACGGCCACCAGCGGTGCGGTGTGGTTATCCGCGGCGTGCGGGCACCTGGACATCCATCGGGGCTCGCGACGCTCCGCGCCGCGGGCATCGAAGAAAGCGATTCCGAAACATCTAAGGTTGACCTTCATCGAGATTTTGGCGCAGGCTCTCTCGATGCTCGCGCAATCCATCTCCGGACGAACCAAGACCGAGTGGACCCCTGGCGAATGCGTCGAGGTTGCGGACGGGCTGCCCCAGGCACGGCAACTGGACATCGATTCATCTCACCTTTGGGGACGGCGAATCGGAGTCGGTATTCGTTGCGTTCGACGAAGCCGTGCTCATGGATCTGGACGCAGCACCGCCCGCCGGGGATCGTCGTCACGAAAGCCCCGGCTGGGCAACTCCTGCGAGAGAAGTCGAAGACCCTCGAGTTGCTGCTCGACGTTGAGCTCCCGGTCAGCGTCTCTTTCGGCCGTGCTCAGCTCCCACTCAAAGGACGTGATCAAGCTGACCACTGGATGCATTGTTGAGCTGAACCGGACCATCTCAGAACCGGTTGAGATAATCGTCAATAACTGTGTGATCGCTCGCGGCGAGGTGGTGATCGTAGAGGGTAACTTCGGTGTACGGATTCAGCAGGTGGTCAGCAGAGAGGAACGGTTACGAACTCTATACTAATTTCGTGCGGCGCTGCTGGTTCCGCATTGGCGCGCCTGCGGTTGCTGTATCTCCTGGGCCGGCATGCAGCTCCGGGCTGTCGAGGCGCGTTACGCGAGGCGCGAAGGGGCTCTGCGCAGCGAAATACTGAAGTTGTACGCAGGAGGTGGCAGACCTTCGGCAGGACTTGAATGCCCTGCAACGGGAGGCGGATCTACACGGGCGCGGCTACCTTCGGGCCGGGCCTCCGGGTCCAAGCTCTACGGATGATCGAGAACGGCGACTTGCCAGCCGGAGATCGCCGCACCGGCTCAGTGTGCCCCGCAATCAGATAGAACTGCTGATCAAGGTCCAACGACTGCTTGCCGATCCAGTTTCGAACTAGCGTTCGCTGATGCGGCGCGGCGCGAACAGGGATGTCCCAGTCCGAGCGGTCCTCTTCGACGGTGACGCTCATCGCAGTCTCTTTATGATCGCGAAGAACGACGACCGGGAAGGTCTTCTTCTCGCGCATGGACCGGATGGCCGAAGTCACCTCATTGGGAGTAGCCACCTTGGCCTCCCCAATCTTGATGATGACGTCCCCGGCTTTTAGACCCGCCTTAGCGCCGGGCGCATCCTTCATCACAGAACGCACCAGCACTCCCTGTTTGACTCCGAAAAAATCTGCCATCTGCCCATTGAGCGCCTCGGCTTCGATCCCCAACGAGGCGGTTCGCCACATCATGACCGTTCGCGGCAGATCCGGCATCGGTGCGATCGCAGGCCACTCCACGTGTCCCATTCCGGACCCCCCGGCCAGGGCGGGCAGGCTCATGACCTTTCGGGATGCCACTTTCGCGGTGATGGTCTGAGTGTTGCCGTCCCGGGTAATCGTCAGCTTCACTTCGCGCCCAGGCGGCGTCTCGCGAACAAAGCGCGAAAACTGCTCGATTCCCTCGACTCGTTGTCCGTTGTAAGCCAGAACAACATCACCAACTTTCAATCCGGCTTTCGCAGCCGGGCTGTCCTCTTCAATTCGAGTGAGTTCGACGCCGGCTTCTTCCCGAAGCTTCAGTTCCTTGGCCCGTTCCGAATCCATCTCCCGTAGATTGACGCCGAGGTAACTGGAACCGGAACCCGGCGCAATTCGAATGACAGAGGTTTGCGGGTCGAAGGGTTCCGGATTAAAGGGCTGACCCTGCGATGAGCCTGAGATCAAGGTCGCCGCTACTCCAGCGGCAAGAACGGGAGAAAACAGCACGTTGCGCATAATCTAGAGATCCTTCAAGTGTTCAGTGCTGCCGACGAAGGTAAACGGAACCGCTGTTCGCTGTAATCCTCAACAGCGGACCACCGCCATTCAACGAGCCTTCGGCAGTAATCGGGACCCGAGTACTCCGCAGGAACCGCTTTCACACGAATCTCGGGAAAATCCGAAATGATTCGCGGCGTCCGGTTTCTCCCATCGCTAAGCGCTTGAATCGACACCGCTACATTGGACGGAATGAAGACCGTGATGTCACCTGATCCGGTGTTCAAAGTGGAATCCTGAAAACGTATGCCGGGCAAGAGTTCCGCGAGAATGCTGCCGATGGCGGTTTGAGCCCGTAAAGGGCCGCCCAGGCCCCGCACTCGAATCGCGCCCGCGGCCGACTCGCATTCCGCGCCTCTCGAACTTCCCACCTCGATAGATCCGCCGCGCGTCTGCGCAGTCACCAGACCACCTGCGCGCCCAATCTCGATCAAGCCGCCATCCGAACGAGCGATCACTGAAGTCTTGGCGCGACGTATACGTATGTTGCCGCCCGCGGTTGTCGCCCGCAGAATCCCGAACGACTCACCGACCACGATTTCACCACCCGCGGTTTCGCAAACCGTTTCGCCGCCCGCTCTGTCAACCGTGATGGAGCCGCCGCCGGAAAAACAGCGAAGTGTCCCGCCAACTTTCCCGATCCGGATATCGCTGCCTCCTGTTTTCGCGATCGCGTTAGCCCCGATACGATCCAGCTGAACCCGGCCACCCACCGTCTGGGCTTCGACGCTGCCGTCCAGATCGTACGCTTCCACGTTGCCACCGCGGGACACGGCTACCACCTCAGTGAGATTCTTGGGCACGGTCAGGTACATTTCAGAATTGATAATGGCCGGATCACCAGCCAGTACCGATAAAGTGTTCCAACCGGCCCGGGTGGAGTTCTGGACTGTGATGTTGCGCAGTAACTGACGGGCCTCGGCGTCGGAATCGACTTTCACGTGCTGCCGGATGGTGTAGGAGATGCCGAGTTCCGGCCCGCCGCGGACGACGACGGTGCCGGCGGCGGTGACCCTGAATTTCGCCGCATCCGGGACGTCGATCCTCCCGCTGGTGGTTTGCACAAACTCGCCACGCTCTCGCGTGATAGCCGAGTGCATCTGCGCCAGTAAGGCGGCGCAGGCACACGGAAACATTAACAGCCAGCGCATTTCAGGCCGTCCCATCACCGCAGGCCATCAGTACATGTCCACGGACGCCTTCATGCCCCGCAGCGCTTTTTCGCACCGCAGACGGATGTACCCGTTGTCTTCCTTGCGCATCAGTTCCTGCAGCACTCCGACGACGTGTTGTTCGTTGGAATTCTGCGTCAGCAGATCGATCGCTTGCGTCCGCAGCCCCGGATTATCATCGGTTAGCAGCACCTGCGACAGCGCCTTCCGGACATCCGGCTGGCTGGCATAGGCTTTCAAGCCTTCCAGTGCCTTCAACCGGACTCCGGGGTTGGCGTCATTCTGGAGCGCGTAGACCAGTGCCGTCCGAACATCGTCCGATTCGGTCCGATTCTTCAGAATGTCCACCGACTCCACCCGCAAGCCCGGATCGGAAGGATCCTTAGCGGCCGAGAGAAGCAGCGCGCGAATATGCGAATCGTCCAGGCGTCCGGAGATGACCCGCTGCCGCGTCTCGTCCACCACCAACTGCACGCTACCCTGGGATCCTGGCTCAACATAACGGACACGGGAGTTCGACGGAGCGGCGAGGGATGCCTGCATGCCGACACCGGGTGCCAGAGGAGTAAAACGCGCCCCGAAAAATCCGAGCGCCACCAGCGCCAAAGCGCTAATAGGCTTCCCAAAGCCGGGCATCCAGATCGTAAACCCGACAGCGTTCTTCAACTCGGTCCACCAACCCAGAGCGCCACGCCGATGAGCGCGTTCGGCGGCCACTCTCTCCGTCAACTGATCCCGGGATCGGCGAAGCAGAAATGGCGATACTTCCAGTTCGCGTTCGTCGAGCACCTGATGCAGCTTCTGTTCGACTTCGAACTCGGCCCGGCACGCCTCACACTCTCCAAGGTGCGCAGTGCACCGCCTCTTCATCATCGAAACTGATCTCGGCGTACAGAATCAAAGGAATTGAGCGGCGAGCATCGTCGCAAGTCATAGAAGATCTCCCAAAGCAGTCCGGAGTTTCTGGGTGGCGCGAAACAGGCAATTCTTGGCGGCCTCCTCGCTGGTTCCCAATACTTCCCCGATGGCCCGCAACCGCATCCCCTGATAATGCCGCATCTCAAACACCATGCGCTCGCGGGGCGTCAATTCGCGCAATACCTGTTCCAAGCGCCCTTTCAATTCCTTGCTCAGCAGGCTGCGCTGCGGGTCGCCGTGGGCCCGTTCTTCAGGAATGGTATCCATGCGATCCAACGGACCTTCGGCGGTGATAATCACAGTCGGTTCTTCCCGTCTCACCTTCCGTTTACGTAGATGGTCCAGACATAGATTCGTCGTGATCCGATACACCCAGGTATGAAAGCTGCAATCGAACCGGAACGAGTTGAGATTCTTATAAACGCGAAGGAACGTTTCCTGATAGATGTCGTTGGCATCCTCCACCGAACGCAGCAGGTTCAGCGCGAGCCGGAGCACACTTTGATCATAAGCGCGCACGAGTTGCTCGAAAGCGGCGCCATCGCCGCTCTGAGCAGCCCGGATCAGCGCTGCTTCATCCATGCGTGCAGCAGAGTGCGTAGCCAGCGCGAGGGCTCCAATCTTTCCGTCCAACAGTAATGTAGACGGCGACGTGACAAATACGTCACGCCGAATCATTGAGATTCGGCAGGGCCCACGCCGTCTGGGGCCATTCTAAGGTTTTTGATCGTTTACCTTGCTTGAAGTTGTACTCACAAGTATAATTAACCCCTAAAAGTCTGGTGCCTGACGACTCGCGGAGAAAACAGATGTCACCGAAATTCTGGCCGTTGTTCTTCCTCTTCAGCATTGCTGCATCCCTATACGGGCAGCAAACTACGGCTACCCTCGTGGGGACCGTAACCGATCCGTCGGGCGCCGCCGTGTCGGATGCCTCCGTTGCGGTGGTCAATCTTCAAACCAATGTGCGGCATGAAACGAAGACAGACCAGACGGGCAACTTCACCGCACCCTTTCTGCCAGCGGGCAGCTACTCCGTTACCGTCAGCATGAAGGGTTTCCGCGCGGGAAAAGTGGAAAGTATCCTCCTTGCCGTGGGGCAGACCGGCCGTGTCGATTTCGCCATGGAAGTTGGAGACGTGACCCAGAGTGTGAACGTTCAGGCGCCGGCCATTGCACTCCAAACCGAAAATGCAACGGTTGGTACCACGATCAATTCGACCGAGATCGAGGAGCTTCCCCTGAATGGCCGTAACTTCGTCCAGTTAGCGCAGTTGATTCCCGGAGCACAGCCCGGCACGCCAGGTTCGATCACGGTTCGGCGAGGACGTGGCTCGATCGGGCAGAGTGACAGCGCTTTCGGATCAACAGGATTCTCCACTAACGGAGTTCGCGACACTGCCAACCGGTATTACATCGACGGCATCGAATCCATGGACGGCGACGCCTTCACCTACGCCTTCGCCCCTTCGGTCGATTCCCTTTCCGAAATCAAGGTCGAGACGAACAGTTATGCGGCAGACTCCGGAGCGGCCCCGGGCGGTCAAATCAGCTTGATTACCAAGAGCGGAACCAATGCACTGCACGGCACCTTATGGGAGTTCAATCGTAACGACAGTTTAACGTCCACTTATGACGCCATAGCCAACAAAAGCCTGAAATCGGCTCGCTTGAATCGTAACCAGTTCGGCGCCAATCTGGGTGGTCCGATTCTCATTCCAAGACTGTACGATGGTAGAAATAAGACCTTCTTCTTCTTCAATTGGGAATCCGGAAGGCAGGCGCTCGGGGCCGTCCCAGGATACTCAACTGTTCCTACCGCCGCTCAGCGAAGCGGCGATCTCCGCGGCCTCACGGACTCCAAAGGGAATCCGCTGGTTTTGCGGGACCCCCTTAACGCCGGTATCGGTGGCAACGTAATTCCAGCATCGGCCCTCAGCCCGCAGGCGCAAGCTTTTCTCAAGTTTGAACCGGCTCCAAATACGCAAAACGGGGTTTTCAATTTCATCAACACGCCACAGAGTCCTGTTTCAACGCAGGACAACTATACGGGCCGGGTGGACCAGACTGTTTCCAGCAAAGACAGCCTCAGCGGCCGCTACATTTTGAATGACACTCTCGAAAAGGGTACTCCCTACTGGGGCCATGACGAGCGCAACAATCTTTCCCGGACTCAGAACGTCTCCACTAACTACACGCGGATATTTTCTCCCAATATCGTGAACATGCTCCGTGTGGGCTGGAGCAAAATGCACGAAGGCGAGATCTTCGGGACTACCAACGACCCGGCTTACAATGTGGCGGGCCTGATGAAGATTCCCCTCGTATCAGACCGGCCCAAAGACTATGGGCCGCCATCCATCTCCATTAGCGGCCCAGACGGCGGGTACTCCACCTATAATCTTCAGCGCCAGATCGGTCCCCGCGACAGATCGTATGGGCTCTGGGAAGTAGCCGAGAATCTTTCCTGGCAGCGTGGCCCGCACGCCCTGAAGTTCGGCCTGGAAATCGACCGCCGCAACTATTACTTCGAGCAGGCTCGGACCCCGCGTGGCGACTTCCGATTTGATGGCACTTACACGGGTTCCGCACTGGCGGATTTCCTGCTCGGATACGTGAAGCAGGCTTCCATCAATCCCACGCCCACCGTCACCGATATGTTCAGCACCTGGCAGGCCTACTATGTCAATGACGAGTGGAAGGCGAGACCGAACCTGACGTTGACGCTCGGCGTACGCTACGACTACTTTCAGCGCTGGTATCAATCCGATGACAAGATTATCGACATCTATCAGAACGGGTACTTGCTGACCGATTTCGTGACGCCGCAGAACTCGCCGTACGGACGTTCTCTGCTGAGACCGGATAGGAACAACTTCGGCCCTCGGTTCGGCTTCGCGTGGCGGCCCGGCTTCACCTCCCGAACCGTCGTTCGTGGCGGGTACGGGATTTACTATCAGCAGGAGCATCCCAACGCGAACTTCTCCATGGTGGAGGGGGCCCAGGCGCTGGTCGGCACGACCGTCCTTGGTAGCGGAACTACGACGCCCAACATTTTCTTCAGCAACCCGTTCGAGAAAGTCACGAACACGACGGGAACAACGCTCGACAACACGACGTCGATCGATCCGAACGAGCGAGACGCCTACGTTCAGCAGTGGAATTTCACCATCCAACGTGAGTTGCCCGGAAACATTCTCCTCGACGTGGCCTACGTTGGAACCAAGGGCACCGATCTCTCCATCGCATTCGATGAAGGGAACATGGCATTCAATCGACCGATTGCGTTGGTGGATCCCCGGGACCCCACAATTGCTCCCATCGACGCGCGCCGCCCCAATCAGAAATTTCAGCGCTTCGTCGAAGGCACCAAGTCGGTGGGCAACTCGAATTACAACGCGCTGCAGGTGCGCGTCGAACGCCGTCTTTCGCGCGGTTTGACCTTCCTCACCGCTTACACCTGGTCGAAAGCCTTGTCTGGGCCTCACGACCAGGGCGGACTGATAGGGAACGGCGGATTCATTGGAAGTCCACAGGACTTTTACAACATGCGCAACGAGCATTCCCTGTCCGGCTATGACGTACCGCAGCGGTTCGTCCAGACCGTGATTTACGATCTACCGTTCTTCCACTCATTGCGGGGTCCGAGGAGGGCAATTTTGGACGGATGGCAATTATCCACCATTGTCGTCGCGCAAAGTGGGTTTCCAGCCGGCATCGATTATGGCGTTGACACCACCGGCACCGGCGTGCAATCCCGTGCGGACGTCGTGCTAGGTCAGAATGGGAACCTATCCCCCGGAGAACGAACGTGGCAGCGTTGGTTTAACACGGCGGCGTTCACGACTGCGCAGTGGGGCCATTTCGGCACTTCACCTCGCACGGGAGCTATTCGTCTGCCCGGATTGATTAACTGCGATTTTTCATTGAATAAACAGATTGCAATGGGTGAGAGGGCCCGGTTTGAACTTCGATCGGAGTTTTTCAATCTGTTCAACCATTTCAATCCCCAGCCGGGTTCAGTCGATCGCAATGTCCAGTCGCGCACCTTCGGCTCTATTGGCGGCGGCGTTCAGGGTGTTACTACGCGGATTATCCAGCTTGGCGCGAAGTTTGTGTTTTGATCGTCTGTCAAAGCAGCTAGCGGGGCCGGCGTGACCTGCCCGGTCAACCCGCCAATTCGACCTCGATCTTCTTATGGGCCGAGTCCAGCAGCGTGATTCGGAAGCTCCGAACCTGCCCCGGACGAAGCTGCTCTTTGGGAGCGGCGGTGGTCCCGGCGCCGCCCGTTTTCCAGCGCGCTGTCAGCATGGCCGTCAGCGAGGAGAGATCCGCTTTCGAGTCTTGCCCCTGGTTCTCACGAGACTCCTGCGCCGCTTCCTTGATGCGGCAGGTGGCGATTACTCCTTCGCCGAGTTCCACACGAGCGCGCGCGCCGGAAACTTCGATGAGGCGTCCACTCACCAGTTCGCCGTTCTGATGCTCAGCGATGTACTCATCGAGCGAGGTCGGCTCCAGTTGTTTCAAGCCGAGCCGGATCCGGCGGCGCGACTTATCGAGTTCGAGAACCTGAGCTCGCACCGTCTGGCCGACCTTAAGAGCTTCACTCGGATGATCGAGGCGCTTCTCGCGGCTGATATCGCCGATGTGAATCATTCCTTCGATCCCCTCGCCAAGCTCCACGAATGCGCCAAACTTCTGAAGACTGGTCACGGTACCCTCGACGACCGAATCGACGGGATGCTTGTTGACGAGATCTTCCCACGGATCCCCCAGGGCTTGCTTCAACCCCAGCCCGATTCGGTGCTCCGCGGGATTGACCGCCAGAACCACCGCTTCAACGAGGTCGCCTAGCTTCAGCAAATCCGCGGGTTTACGGATTCTCTTGGACCACGACATTTCAGAGAGATGGATTAAACCATCAACGCCGGGATCAAGCTCGACGAAGGCGCCGAAGTCGGTCAGGCGGGACACGGTTCCTTTCACGCGATCGCCAACTTTGAACTTCTCCGAGGCAAGGGTCCATGGATCGGGCTCAAGCTGCTTGAGCCCCAGCGAGATTTTCCGAGTCTCGCGATTGATCTTCAGGACTTTCACGTCGAGTGAATCGCCCGCTTTCACGACATCCGCAGGTTTCGTCACCCGACCCCACGACATGTCAGCCACGTGCAGCAGACCGTCGAATCCACCGAGATCCACGAAGGCCCCGAAATCGGTGACGGTCCGGACGGTGCCGCGAAGCACGTCGCCCTCGTTTAATTCCGCGAAGCGTTGACATTTGGCCTTCGCCGCTTCTTCCTCGAGCACTACCCGCCGGTCGACGACGACATCCTCTTTAGCGGTATCGAGTTTAGTGATCCGGACTTGGATTTCCTGGCCGACTAGCTTTTCCAGATCCGCCTGATCCCTTGCGCCGCTGCGTGAGGCCGGCATGAAGGCACGCGCGCCCACGTCGACGCGAAGTCCACCTTTGATCATTTCCAGCACACGGCCGCCGATAATGGATTTCTCCTGGAATGCCTGCTCGAGGGAACTCCAATCTTTGGGACGTTCCACCTTAGTGGTGGAGAGGAGATAGTATCCTTCCTGGTCGCGACCGGTGACGGTGACCAGGAGCGTGTCTCCCTTCTTGAGCTTTTCAAGTCCGGCCTTGTGCGCAGCCTCGACCGGCAGCAACCCTTCCATCTTGCGGCCAACATCCACGAAAACATTCTCCGTGTTGATGGCCACCACCGTGGCTTGCACCGTTTCACCGCCGCGCAGATCGGGCTGATGATGCTGTTCAAACTCGGAAAGTATGTCGGCAAACGAGGCTTCTGTATTCACACTATCCATGGTTCCGCCGTTTGACGACGAAACGTCGGCAATGTCCGGCTGGGTTGCAGGGGAATTCGACTTCATTGGATTCGGAGGGTCTGAGACCATTCTGTCACAATCGTCTAAGGGATGGCGCAGGTTGGGACAACTCCACGGGTGGTCTGGACACAGTACGTGCGCGCCCAGGACATTGTGTGGCTGCTGCTGTTTGCGGCGCTCGCGATCTTCGGGCCGGAACATACGCCGGAGGCGATGATTCTACTATGTTCACTGGCTATTTTTCAGATCGTAGAATCCAGAATTCCAGCGCTGGCCACCGACCAGGGCAACATTATCTCTATCCTTATTAAACTCCTGCTTGCTTATCTCCTGGTCGGATACACGCACGCCATCGAGAGCGGCTACTATTTCATACTGCTACTGCCGGTTGTATCGGCTGCCACCAGCCTCGGGCTGTTGGGCACTTCCATTTTTGTCGTTCTCGCCTCCGCCGCATATCTCTCGTTCCTTCTGTTCCTGGATTGGCAGAGGCAGTACATTCCTCAAGATGAGGTTCCGCAATTGTTGTTGCGCGTCGCCCTTCTCCCCTGGGTGGGGTTCCTCACCCAGCAGCTCTCTAACGAGAACCGGATCCGGGCCCAAAATTATCAAGCCGTCGCGGAGCAACTCGCGGTGGCGAATAAGAGTTTGCAGGAGGCCGAGGCCGCAATGCGCCGCTCGGACCGGCTCGCAGCGCTGGGGCAATTGACCGCCGGTCTCGCTCACGAGTTGCGCAACCCGATCAGCACGATTCGAACGTCTTCCGAGATGCTGATGAAGACCATTCCGGCCGGCAACGACGTCGCACTGGAACTGGCCGGCTACATCGGCTCAGAGGTGGATCGGACAAACTCGCTGATCACCCGCTTTCTCGAGTTCGCCCGCCCCTTGCGTCTTCGCCTGGATGAACAGGATGTCACGGCGTGTATCGATCGCGCCGTGGCGCAAGTCGAGAGACACACGCCTCCGCTCAACGTCTGTATTTACAAGAATTATTCGCCGGATGTGCGCCCGTTTTTGTTCGATGCGGAGTTGATGGAGCTGGTTTTTTACAATCTGTTGTTGAACGCCGCGCAGGCCTCCCCGCCGAAGGGCGCAGTCACCGTTAAGACCCGGCCCGTGAACGGCGAGGTCGAAATCTCGGTCATCGATCGCGGTGTCGGAATCGATGCGAAACACATGGAAAACATTTTCAACCCTTTCTTCACCACCAAAACGGACGGAGTAGGACTCGGCCTGGCGATCGTCTCGAAAATCGTAGATGAGCATGGCGGCCATATTCTGGTGGAGAGCCGTCCAGGCGAGGGGAGCGTGTTCCTCGCCTATCTGCCGGTGCGTCACGAATCGCAATGAAGAACACAATTCTAGTGGTGGAAGATGAAGAGAAGCTTCGGCGGGTGCTGCAACTGCAACTCGAAACTGCCGGTTTCCAGGTACTACAGGCGAACAATGCCGAGCAGGGCCTCAAGCTGGCCGAGCAGGCGGACCTGGTCTTAACCGATCTGAAACTGCCGGGCATGGATGGCCTCGGTCTGCTCGCGGGACTCCGGCGGCAGAACTCGACCACTCCAGTCATTGTAATGACGGCGTTCGGTACGGTCGAGAATGCTGTGGAGGCGATGAAATCCGGCGCCGCCGATTTCCTCATGAAGCCGTTCTCGCTCGATTACCTGATGACGGTCGTCAACAAGGCACTGGAGATGCGGTCCTTGCGAGCCGAAAATCAGGAACTGCGCGAGGCTCTGGGACATCGCTATGAGTTCGACAACATCATCGGCCGCAGCCCGGCGATGCAGGAGATTTTCGCGACCGTCGCCCGGGTTGCGCCCACTCGGGCGACGGTCCTGTTGGCCGGCGAGAGCGGAGTCGGCAAGGACCTGATTGCGCGCGCCATCCACCAGCACTCACCCCGGCACGATCGTCCATTCGTGAAGATCAACTGCACGGCGCTCCCGGAGAACCTGATGGAAAGTGAATTGTTCGGCTATGAAAAAGGCGCCTTTACCGGGGCGAATACAACGAAGCCAGGCAAGTTTGAGCAGGCCGACACGGGAACAGTGTTTCTGGACGAAATCGGCGACGTGCCGCCATCCATCCAGGTGAAGCTGCTGCGGGTGCTTCAGGAGCGCGAGTTCGAGCGGCTCGGCAGCAATAAGACTCGTCATATCGACGTGCGGGTCCTGGCTGCGACCAATGTGGATTTACGCGCGGCTCTGGAGAACGGCACGTTCCGCGAAGACCTGTACTACCGGCTGAATGTCATGCCGATTAATATCCCCCCGCTGCGGGAACGCAAGGAGGATGTCGCCGCCCTGGCCGAATATTTCGTGCAGAAACTGTCGGGCGAAATCGGGAGTCCTGCCACTTCTCTTACGCCGGGCGCGGTCCAGAGGCTCCTGACCTATCACTGGCCCGGCAACGTCCGCGAGTTGGAGAACGTGCTGGAACGTAGCCTGGTCCTGGCGACCGGCCCGGCTCTCGAGGCGGAAGATATCCGGCTCGATATGTCGCCTAGAGCTAAGCCCGCCTCCATCACCGACCACTTCCTTCCCGACGGTATGTCGCTGGAGGACTACGAGCAATCGATCATTAAGGAGGCGCTAAAGCGGGCGAATGGCAACAAGAGCCAGGCGGCACGGCTGCTCGGCTTGACGCGGAATGCGCTTCGTTACCGGCTCACGCAAATGGGCATCGAAAGCTAACCCGGCTGCGAGACAGCTGCGCTAACGAACACACCGCGGATGCGGGAGGTGGCTGGCCGGATGCTGGATCAGTGGCTGCGCCGCACGGAGGACCCAGCGTTGATCGCGGAACTACTGCTTGGGTCCAATTTGAACCAGATCCGCGCTTCGTGCTTCCTTGGCTGGGGGCTTTAGAAGTTTCGACAGCTTCGCGCGATAGGTCAGGCGTTCGATGAGCGGCAAAGCGCTGCGGACCCATTTTCCATGCAGCAGCAGGCTACCCGCCACCAACATCGGATGCGGGATCGTGGTGCAACAGCGCGAGCAGATGTCGATCTCGCCCGAACGCCTCTCCACATGTAGTCGGCGCATCCGCTGCATGGCGTCCGAATTCCAGATTTCGGGCAGCGGCCGTTCCCCCACATTGCCCACCGGCGCGCCGTCCAGCATATAACTTTGGCAGCACGGATAAACGTCGCCATTGTGTTTCACGTACATCGGACCACGCCATAAATAGTGGCATGGATGTTTCCAGTCTTCGCCGCGATGACCCGCCTCCGGCTGCATCAGATTCGTCTCGTCTTCCTTAATTCGGACCTGATCCACACCCGGAACTTTGGACCAAAACCTGACGAAATCATCGACTTCGCGCGCATTGCGCTCCATACGGACCATCTGCACGACAATCTGAAGCTTGGCCCGGCGCTCGTGCTTCATACGCGCAAACTCGACGAAGTTATCGCGCACCTTGTCGAAGCGCGCCCCCTTGCGATAAAACTCGAAACTTTCCTTGGTAGCACCGTCGAAACTCAAGGTCACATGTTCCAGCGGCGTATGCAGCAGGCGCTCCGCTGCCTTTGCGTCAAGCAGCGTACCGTTGGTGGACAGCAGCGTCGAGATGTTGTGGAGCCGGCAGTATTCGATGCGATCGAAGATCTTGCGATCCAGAAGCGGCTCACCCAGACCGATCAGCATCATGTGCTCGGCGGTGCGGCCGGATTCGCTCACCAGCCGGGTGAAGATGTCGTCGGTCATGTCCTCCTTAGGCTGAACGTGCGTCTCGCGGGGACACATCGGGCAGTAGAGGTTACACTTCGCCGTGGTCTCGACGATGTACTCCACCGGCAGGCCGGAAAGGACGGATTGCTTGCCCAGATAACCCCATAGGAGCCTGGCACGATTCAGCCAACGCATGCAGGATAACTTCCTTTAATTGTAGCGGGGAAGGCTGGGCCTGCATCGTTGACTTGTGGAAGATCGGGTGCGCAAGCTGAATACCCGCCCATTTCGAAATGGGGCCAAGTACATCTTGTACTGGGCACAGATGAATCGCCGGGTTGAGTCCAATCAAGCGCTCGCCTACGCGGTACAACTGGCGAATGAGCATGGTCTGCCGGTATTGTTCTACGAAGGGCTGACCTGCTCCTATCCGTACGCGAGCGATCGTCTGCACACATTCATACTCGAAGGTGCGCCGGATACGGCCGCGGCGCTGACGAAGCTCGGTATCGGCTACGTGTTCTTTTTGCGCCGGAAGCGTTCCGACCCCGACGACGCGCTATATCAACTTGCGGCGCATGCCGGCGCGGTGGTTACCGACGACTACCCGACCTTCATCGCGCGGCGTCACAATGGGCGCGTGCCGGAGCATCTGGATATACCCTACTTCGTCGTAGACGCTAGCTGCGTAGTGCCAATGAATCGCATGGAAAAGCGCGAATACGCGGCCTATACAATCCGTCCGAAGATCAAGAAGCTGCTTCCGTCTTATCTCTCCCCACTGCCGCCGCTCAAGGTCGGGACGGCTTACACCGGCGAGATTCCGGCGTTCCATAGCGCGGTAAAACCGAACCACATTCCTGAGCTGGTGGCCGGATGCGACATCGATCACTCCGTGAAACCATCACATACACACCGCGGCGGCAGTGGAGAAGCGCAGCGCCGATTGGAACATTTTCTCAAGAGCAATTTGCGGCGGTACGCGCGGGAGAGAAACGAGCCTTCCGCGCATGCGACTTCGGGAATGAGTCCGTACCTCCACTTTGGCCACATCTCCTCGCTCGATATCTCGCTGCAGACCCGGGCATATGCCGCGGAGCACGATCTCATCGCCGATGAGTTCCTGGAAGAGCTGATCGTGCGCCGAGAGCTGGCGTTTAATCATGCTCGGTTCAGCGACGATCCGGAGTCGCTGGACACCTTGCCGGATTGGGCGTTGCGAACGATGCAGAAGCATGCAGAAGATGCGCGATCTCCGCAATACGATCGTGATCAACTCGAAGCCTGTCAGACCTACGATCCACTGTGGAATGCGACGCAGCGAGAGCTGCTGATTCGTGGGACCATGCATGGGTATTATCGAATGTATTGGGGCAAGAAGATCGTCGAATGGTCACCGACTTACCAGGACGCGCTAGACGCAATGATCTATTTCCACGATCGTTATTCACTGGACGGTCGCGACCCGAACACCTATACGAACATTTTGTGGTGCCTGGGTCTGCATGACCGGCCGTGGGGGGAACGGCCCATCTTTGGAATGCTGCGGTATATGTCGTATGAAGGCATGAAACGCAAAACCAACGTGGAGGCCTACATCCGCGAGATCGAGGGACTCCGTACTCAGGTTCAATGAAGATCACTCTGACCGGCGCGACTGGATTTATCGGCAGGCACATCGTAGAGGCGCTGCTCACAAAGGGCCATCAGCTAACCATCTTGAGCCGGACGCCACGCCACGGGGACAATCCGCGTTACCTGGGATGGGACAGCGGCGAGCTCCCACCGGCCGAGGCTCTCGAAGCCGGTGCGATAATCCATTTGGCCGGAGAGAGTGTGGCGCAGCGCTGGACGCCAGAGATCAAGAAGCGAATCCGGTCAAGTCGCGTGGACGCAACACGATTGCTCGTGAACGGCCTCGCGCAATCGCGCGAGAAGCCGCAGGTGCTGATCTCGGCTTCGGCTATCGGCATCTACGGTTCGCGGGGCGACGAAGTTTTGACGGAGAGTTCGCCGCCGGCTTCAGGCTTCCTCGAAGACCTCACCGCAGCTTGGGAACGCGAGAGTCAGAGGGCCACTGAGTTGGGCATCCGCGTAGTCAACCCACGATTTGGGATCGTCCTGGGACGTGATGGAGGCGCTCTCGCGAAAATGTTGCCGCCCTTCAAGGCAGGCGCCGGCGGCAGGCTGGGGGCGGGTGAGCAGTGGATGTCGTGGATTCACATGGACGACGCCGTTGGTCTGGTGTTATTCGCGCTGGAGCACAGCGACGTGCAAGGACCGATGAATACGACAGCGCCTTCGCCGCTAAAGAACACGGATTTCACCCACGATCTCGCCGCAGTGTTGAAGCGTCCAGCCATCGTGCCGGTGCCGCTGATTGCCTTAAAGCTGATTCTAGGCGAGATGGCAAATGTGCTGGTCGCAAGCCAGCGAGTGGTTCCTCAAGCAGCAACGAAGGCCGGTTACGAGTTCCGATATCCGAAGTTGCGGCCCGCGCTCCAACAACTATTGCTGCCTTCGTGATCCCGTCCCCATTCTGGGTCAGTTTGACTCGGGGTTCATTTGCATCTGCGGTTTAATGTATGGGCATGAGCAGCGCCACCCGCGGCCCCCAACAGAGCGCCAGGAGGGGTGCGAATTCTGCCTCTCGGACGGGCTCCTCTAGTCATCGGCTGGGTTGCCGGACTGTCGGTCACCGCTGTCCTGATATGGCAGGCACTCAGCCGGGCTGGAAACCCCGATCCGTTGGCGCCGCATTTGGGGTTCAGCCTGGCGGCGCTCGACATCAGCGTGCTCGTCCTTCGCGAAAGCTTGGAATGCATTCTGGTTCTGACAACGGGACAGCAACCATGGGCATCTCGAGCGACGACTATAGAAGCCCCGTGGCCTTCGGTGCTGGGGCGGCTTTCGTAGCGACTTTGCTCACATGGTGAGCCGCCATCGGTTTGGTCGACGATCTGGCGCGGAAGACGTCCAGCTTGAATCTCCAGGCGGCTAGGGCCTGCTTGCGATTCTAGTGCTCTTGGTGGTCATGAACTGGTTCTGCGACAAGGTGTACTGGGCTGGATGGATCACCCTGCATGCCAAGAAGAGGCAGCACCTGCTGGAGCGCGCTAAGACCACCACACTTCAAGAGGGAACTTATGGTGGGGTCTTGTATTGCTGGGATTTACTTCGCTGTATCGCGAGGGCTTCGCAGTCGTCCTGTTTCTGCAGAGCTACCTTCTCAAGCGCGGCGGCCGGACCGTGCTTTACGGAAAGCTGCTGGGTCTCGTGTTCTCGGGCATCGTCGCCGTCCTGACATTTCTTGGTCACCGTCGCTTACCCTATCGACGAATGTTGCTCCTGACAGGCGTCATGCTTGGGGCAGTCCTTCTGGTGATGGTTGGAGAAGAAGCGCAGGAGAGGCAGTTAGCGCACTGGATTCCGACAACCTCTATCCCACTTGTTGCGCCCGTCATTCCGCCGTGGATCGGGCTTTGGTTCTCGGTGTTCCCAACGGTTGAGACGCTCGTAGCTCAAGCAGTTGCCGCGCTGCTGGTGATCGGGTCGTACTTTACTGCAAGTTCGAATTGCATCGGCGGCGATAACTGGGTCACCCTTTTGAACCGGTATGAAAGGTCCGGAGATAGGCGAAAGGGCGGCGGCTTAGTGGATCGGCGGCCGCCGGCGATGCCAGTCCGTGCGCGACTGAAACTCTCGCCCGATCGTCAACAGCGTGCTCTCGCTAAACGGACTGCCGACCAGCGAAATGCCAACAGGCATTCCATCGGCAAATCCGCAGGGCAGCGATAAAGCGGGCAAGCCCGCCAGATTGCCGGCCGGAATCAGAGCGCTCATGCCGGGATCCTGCGGCCGGGGGCGGCTCGAAGGTGGACGGTCCAGCGGATCCGAAATCTTTGGGGCCGGGCTGAACCGTGTCGGCGTGACTAATACATCCACGTTCGAAAACACTTCGTGGAATGCCTGCTGCACCAACGAGCGAATCCGCATGGCCTTCAGATAATCTTTCGCGGGGATTTCAAGGCCTGCTTTCAGCCCTGCGATCTGCTTCTGATCTGCCAGCTCATCCACCTTTCCGCTCTGGATGAGCGATTCGAAAACTGAAGAGCCTTCCGATGCAATAATGAGCCCCGTCATCGCGCTGTAGGGGAAATCGGGCAGCTTCGTTTCGCGTACCTGAACTCCCAGTCCTTTGAGGACATCCAGCGCACGTTGCAGATCGGGCCGGCCCGTAGGCTCAGCCCACTCGGCGAAGTCCACTGGAGCGAATCCGATAGCCAGGTCCTTCAGCGCCCGTCCGTATTGAGGCGCGTAATAGAAACCCTTTCCCGCTGAAGCCGGGTCGTTGGAATCGGAACCTGCGATCGCCTGCAACACCAGTCCACAGTCGTCGGCGGAGCGGCACATCGGGCCAATCTTGTCCATGGTCCAGGACAGCGCCATCGCGCCATACCGGCTCACCAAACCATATGTCGGACGAAGACCGGTGAGCCCGCAAAAGGCGCTCGGGGTCAGAATCGATCCGGAAGTTTCGGACCCCAGCGCGTAGGTCGCGAGTCCCGCGGCCACGGCAATTCCGGAGCCGCTCGACGATCCGCCGGACCAACGGGTTCGATCCCACGGATTCAGCCCCGGGCCTTGCAACGAAGCGCGCGCATACCGGTACGATGGACCGCCCGCCAATTCCACCATCGAAAGCTTGCCGGTCAATATCCCGCCGGTCTTATTGAGCTTCTGAACCACCGTTGCGGTGTAATCGAATACCTGTCCCGCAAAGGGCCTCGCGCCCCAGGTGGTTGGCTGGCCCTCCACCGACAGCAGATCCTTCACCGCGAACGGTACGCCTTGCAGCGCACCTCGAAACCTCTCGCGCTTGAGGTCGGCATCCACTTCTCGCGCCTTCGCGATCGCTTGCTCGCGTAAGGACAAGGCCAAGGCGTTGTAGCGTGGCCCAAATCGTTCCAGACGGTCACAAAACGCGCGTGTAAGTTCAACCGCGGAGAATGCCTTCGCCTTCAATTTCGAATTGAGCTCTGCGATGCCGGTGAAGAAAATGTCGTCGTCGATAGGGGCCATCTTCTTCATGGCTTGAAGCGGGTCGCGGGCTCGGTACTCATCGGCAGAGTTACTTTCGCGAGCAGTTCGGCGTTGGCCCGGTTCTGTGCTTGAGCGGCCTTCAATTCGTCAGCCGGCGTTGATGGGGCGGGCGGGGGCTGCGCGGCCACGGGCAGCGCGGCCACGACCGTAACCAGGCTGCGTCGAGTGATGCGTTGCTCCATTTACGAGCCCTCCGCGTGACCCGCCTGCGCTCCCATCCCCGACAATGCTTCAAGCGCTGCCTTCTCCATCACACCTCGGGGCGCAGCCTCCCCGGTCCAGAGTTCGAATTGCCGGCAAGCCTGCTCGTTGAACATTTGCAACCCCTCAATGACTACTTTGCCCTGTTCGCGGGCGCGCCGGAGGAGCATCGTCTCTTGCGGGTTGTAGACCATGTCAAAAATCACATCCGCGGGTATACGGCCTTCGAAGAAACACTCGTCAACATGAGGGTACATGCCAAGCGGGGTGGCATGTACGAGGGCATCAAAGCCGTTTCCCTCGGCCTGCTCACGAGACAGCGCCTCGCCTCCGCACGCCTTCGCCAGCGCACGCACGCGGTCGGGATTACGTCCCACGATCGACAGCTGCGCGCCGGCCGAGGTCAGCGCATACGCCGCTCCGCGAGCCGCTCCGCCATTCCCGACCAGCAGCACCTTCGCTTTGGGAACTCGCATCACCTTAGCCAACGGCGCCGTGACCCCATCGCAGTCGGTGTTCGCGCCACGCCACTTACCCGCCTTCCGCCAAACCGTGTTCACGGCGCCAATCCGCCGCGCCAGCGGATCGATAATGTCCAGATATCGCAATACTTTCTGCTTGTGTGGAATAGTGACGCTGAATCCCGAAATCGGCTGCTTATCGGCCAGCGTGAAAAAATCCTTCAAATTCTGGGGCGAGACAAGAAACGGCAGGTACACCGCGTCCATCCGCCGAGCCTGAAAGGCCCGATTGTGGACGGCGGGCGAAATCGAATGGCGTACAGGATCCGCGATGACCCCGTATACCTTGGCCGCCCGCGTGAATTTCTCGATACGGTACAGCTGCCGCAGAGTCTTCGCGCAGACTTGCCCGCTCGCCGTTCCTTCGGCGGTAGTTGGAGCCGCGTAGGTGTACACGCCTCCAAGGGCCGTGGATAAAACCCGCGTGGGAAATCCGATCTCGCCCATCGCGAGCACAATGAGTTTCAGCTTACCGAACGTTTTGGTGAGATTCAGGACGCGATAGTTGTCCGACGGCTTGCGCGCGGTGGTCACAATCTTGTAAGCGTCCGCCGGGATACGGGTCATGCGCCGTACTAGGGAATCCAGGGCCGGCGTACCGCCGAAGTTGTGATATGAAAGCACCAGTGTCGCCTTGGCGCGGAGATCGTCCAAGTGTGCGGCAATGCTTTCGGCGCTCTCGACCTCGATGTCGACCGCTTGTGCGCCGGCGTCGATGGCTCCATTCAGCACGCGGACTTGCTCTTCGATGCTGCCGTTATAACGGCCGTGATTCTGGTGGCGCCGGCACGTGGCAAGTATGGAACAATCGGGGTGCGCGCCGAGGAAATCGGCGATGGCCTGGAAACCCTGCTCCGGCTGCGGAAGGTAATCCAGGCGGAATTCGAAAAACCGCTCTCCACCTTCGTATTCGTGACGTGCGTGGGCTATCAATGTAGCCACATCCGAAAACCCCAAGGCTATACAGATCTTGGGCAGGGGTTTGCGATTGGGCATTCCGCGAGTTGAGGATAACACAATCCGGCAGGTTCTCAACCCTGGTGACGCTGCACTCTGGTCACCGTGAGCCGGGCGTGAAGTTAAAGCCGAGTACGGCCGCCAGTCTGCCGGCTATCTCCTTCTGCGAGATCTCGGGAAGGCGTTCGGCCCTGATTCCCGGTCCCCAAAGGAGGTAAACTGCCCGATACCGCGTCGGCCAGTGGCCGTGATTCCCAATTCCACGCGGTTTAGAAAGGATCTGGCCCGAGGGTGGTCCGCTCGCGAACATGAAGCCGTCCGCAGGTTCGTACACCGCGGCGGCCTTCGCCAACTCCGGTGCAAAGCGGGCCACCTCGTCCTTAGGAATCTTGCGTCCGATTCCGTAGCGAGGCTCTTGCGCAGTGGCGGCGAGAAACCCGGCAGCCAGTGAATCCCGGGCGATTGCGACTCCGCCCGTGGTGTGAAGCGACGAGATGCCCTGCGCCGCCGCGAGCGTCTGGAGATTGACCATGGTATTCACCCGTTCGAAACCGTGATCCGAAACCAGAGCCATCGCGTACGGCGCGGGTAAAGCCTCCAGCATATGGCCAAGCAGTTCGTCCGTATACTCGAGAACAGCGTTTGCTTCGCGTGAAAACGGCGCGTTGTCGTGTTCCTCCGAGTCGAGATCGACCAAGTGGACCAGCAGCAGGTCGGGCCTTTCCGTCCTGAGCAAATACACGATCGCCTGCGTCCGCGTACGGTCGTCCATCCACTCCTGCGGGAATGATGGGAACATCGCGGCGATCCGCTTCGGCAGATCCGGGGGGCTTGCTTTACTCTCGATCGACCGCATGTCCATGGCTCCGCCCCGCCGCCTCTGGAAGTACTCGGGGAGATTGAATGCCACCGGCGCATCCACCGTCACCGGCCACGTTACAGTAGCCACCCGTAGACCTGCGTCGTGCGTAGCGTCCAGGAGTGTCCGCGCCTTGAGAAGCTTCACGCTCCAGGGGTAATCGCCGCCTTCCGAAGCCGGCCTGCGATTACTCAGAATGGCGTGCACTGCCGGATCCACGCCGGTGATCATCGTCGTATGTGACGGCCACGTGATTGTCGGAACCACGCCAATCACGCCGTGCGACCACTGCCCTTCCCTCACTAAACGTCGGATATGCGGGATCCGCAGGCCCATCCGATCGCACTGCTCCAGATAACGCTGATCCAGGCCGTCCACCGAAACGACCAGCAACGATTGCCGCGCCTCCGAGTCCAGCGCGCAGCCCAGGAACAACAGGAGTAGATATTTCAAGCGGACGCTTTCCAGGATTCATAGTAGCGCCTTACGCCGTCTACGAACCCGCCGTGACGCGGATTCCAGCCCAGCAGGCGCATCGCTTTTGATGAGTCCAAGTGCTGATCGAGCGCCAGACACTCGGCGATCGGTCCCATGCTCTTGGCAGCCTCTGCTACTGGTGTCGTCGTCACTTTGCCGGACCCGTTCGCCGCTGTACTCGCCGCACGCGCACACTCAAGCACGGTGAAGCGGCTGCGATCTGTGATGTTAAAGACCTCACCGCCGTAGTGCGACTCGGCCGCTGACCGGTACGCAGCGGCAAGATCACTGAGGTGTACCATGGCCCAGCGGACTTGTCCGTCGCCCACGATACGAGCAGCGCCTTCTTTCTCGGCGCTCCGAAACCATGATGCGGTCAGGCTGCCGGCCCCGCCGTATACACATCCCGGCCGAAGAATGATCGCGCGTAGCTGACCTGTGCCGCGCGAAAGAATTGTCGTCTCGGTCTCAGCTCGCGGGACGAGCATAGCCGGAGGTCTCAAATGGCTGGATTCATCCGCCGCATCGTTTCCGGTGTCGCCGTACAGCCAGCATCCGCTAGTGTAGATGAACAACCGTGGGAGTCCGGCTGCATGCCCGGCGTCCAGGAGAGCCAGCGCTGTCCGCCGGTCCAATTCCATGAACCGGGCCGAATACTCGGCGCCGCAGTGAATCAGGATCTGAGCCTCGCGCGCCGCATCCCGGTATGAATCTGGATCGGCCATGTCGCCGATGACGGGCAGAACCTCAGACGCGGCGAGACGGGCCGCCTTTTTAGGGTCTCGGGACAGGCCGTGAACCGTGTGCCCTGCCCTGGCAAGTTCAGTGGCAACCGCATAACCGATGAATCCGGTTGCACCGGTGACAAAGATTCTCATGCCCAGTTCGGATGTTCCGGCAACGATGAAGTTGCAAGAAATCGCCGCTCCACTGCAGGCGGTTTTCCGCGAACGTTCAGCAGGGACGGGTGTTATACTGGGGTTACATGCTCGTTGGCTCCGCGCACGCGGGATTTGTGTTATTTCACTTCTATCCTCCCCCCTGTACTGCTAGCCTTATCGAATGAAAGTCAGCGTACCGATCAGCCGCGGCATTGAATCTCTTTTCGGGACCAGAGACGAGAATATTCGCGTTCTGGAGGAGAGTCTCGGCGTACGGACCCGGCTGCTCAACGATTCTTTGGAACTCGAGGGTGAGGGCGGGAACGTCTCTCGAGCTGCCCAGATACTAGAGGATTACTTCTCTCTCATCAAAGAGGGACATACGTTCAGTAATGGCGACCTGAACAGCTATCTGCGGGTAGTTACCGGAGATTCAGACACTAGTCTCCGCCGGTTAGTCGAGAGCGGCAGGCAGCGTAATTTCGGCAAGAAAGCGCTCGCCCCAAAGACCGTAAACCAGCGCAGGTACGTCGAAGCCATTGAGCGCAATGACATGGTATTCGGCGTCGGGCCGGCCGGCACGGGTAAGACTTATCTGGCCGTATTCATGGCCATTTCGGCCCTGCTCAACAAAAAGGTCAGCCGCATCGTCTTAACCCGGCCCGCGGTCGAAGCTGGTGAGCGGCTCGGCTTTCTGCCCGGCACGCTGCAGGAGAAAATCGACCCGTACCTGCGGCCGCTTTATGACGCGCTATTCGATATGCTCGAAAACGATCGCGTCGAGAAGCTGCTGGAACGTAACGTCATTGAAATCGCGCCCATCGCGTTCATGCGCGGGCGGACGCTCAACGATAGCTTTATCATCCTCGATGAGGCTCAGAACAGCACGCCGGAACAAATGAAAATGATTCTGACGCGCATGGGGTTCAACTCGAAGATGGTGGTCACCGGCGACGCCACCCAGGTGGATCTTCCCAGCGGAAAACGCAGCGGTTTGATCGATGCTGTCGATATACTGCGCGGTGTCGAGGGAATCAGCTTCATTACGTTCGATGACAAGGACGTGGTCCGGCACAATCTGGTCGCGCGCATTGTCCGGGCGTATGAGAAGTTCACCGAAGCGACAGTGGGGCGTCAACTGAGCCTCAAACTGATCGACGAGCCGGCCATGGATCGAGAACCAGTGCCCCAGGAAGCCGGCAACCTGCCCGTTGCTTGACGGGCTGCAATGTCCTCTGGCGAAAGTAGTCTTATATTTTCATGCGGGTCCGTCCGGTTGAATCGCCCGGTGTTGCGCTCTTTCCTGCATCGATTGCAGCATGATGTTGCAAAGGGCCGGCGGTTCACATGCCTGGTTACGCGCGATGCGGAATTACAGCGTCTGAATCGTGAGTTTCTGAGTAAAGACTATCCGACGGACGTGCTTTCCTTTCCTTCCGGAGCGCGGGACGGTTTGCTTGGGGAGGTGGCGATCTCGGCCGATCGCGCAGCCGCCCAGGCCGCCCAGCACGGTCACACCACTACCGACGAGATTTGCGTGCTGATGCTGCACGGCGTGTTGCACCTGCTAGGCATGGATCATGAGCGCGACGGCGGGCAAATGCGGCGCACTGAGACCCGCTGGCGCAAGGCGCTGGACCTGCCCACGGGCCTCATCGAAAGAGCGCACGCATGACCCTGCCGCTGCTGATCGCCGTTGGAATCGTGCTCGCGATTATCTCCTTCTTCTCGAGCCTGCTGCAGTTGCTGTATCTAGAATCACTCCGGCTGCGGACGCGGGAGTATCGTTCGCTTGAGTTTTTCAAGAATAAGTTGCAGGACCTGATCGGTCTCAAAGTGGAGGAAGGGGCGTCTCGATTCTCTTTAATCAAGCATACCTGCTTCGCGCTGTTCGGTGTCCTCTTCATGCTGCTCGCACTGAACCCGGGAAGCCCTCTGTGGGAAGCGGCCGTAGGCGCGTCGTTGCTCAGTTGGACAACGATGCTGTTGACCACGTATGTACTCCCTCAGATTCTGTACCGGCGCACTTCCATACGATGGATCACCGGGTTCGTGCCCGCCGCCAAGATGCTGGCCTTAGCCGTCCAGCCGATTGACTGGTTCTTGAATTTCATTTACTCCCTGGTGGACCTTGGAGGTCCCGAACGAGGGCAGGAGCAGATGACGGATATGTCGGAACATATCGAAGCGCTCATTTCGGCGGGGGAAGAAGAGGGCATCATCGAAGAAGAGGATCGCCGGCTGATTCAGTCCGTAGTGGCATTCGGCGATAAGACAGTTCGCGAGGTGATGACTCCGCGTCCGAACATCGTGGCGATTGAAGTGAACAGGCCTCTTGAAGATCTGCGAAACCTGGTCATCAACGAGCAGTACTCTCGGATCCCGGTCTACGAGGGCAGTATCGATCAGGTGATCGGGTTCGTTCATGTGCGCGACATGTTTGAGCTGAACGAGAACGAACGTCAGACCCGCACCGTGCGAGATCTCATCCGGCCGCTCCGCATCGTTCCTGAAACCAAGCCGGTAAATGATCTGTTGCGCGAAATGCAGCACGACGGCGCGCACATGGCCATCGTGGTGGACGAGTACGGCAACACGGCCGGGCTGGTAACCATGGAGGACATGGTGGAGGTGATCGTCGGCGAGATCCATGATGAGCATGAACCCGAGAGGGACGTTACAGAGGAACCTAACGGGTCGTTTGTCGTATCAGGTAGCTTCGACGTGGACCGGTTGCAGGATCTTGTTAAGTTTCGCCCCGCTGAACAGACCGAATCAACCACCGTAGGCGGACTGGTAACTGAATGGCTCGGACGGGTGCCGCGGGTGGGCGAATTAGCGGAACGCGACGGTATTCGAATCGAAATACTGGCCGGCAATGAACTGCGTGTGGAGCAAGTCCGCGTCTCAAAGGTTCCGGCTATCGAAAGCGCCGTCGAACAAGTAGAGAAAACATGACGGCATTCAGAGCGGGTTTTGTTTCCATACTAGGCCGTGCAAACGCCGGGAAGTCGACTTTATTGAACGCGCTGCTTGGCACCAAGCTGGCCATTGTGGCGCCCAAACCGCAAACGACAAGAACGATCATTCAGGGCGTATTGAACCTGCCGGACGCGCAGATCGTCTTTCTGGATACGCCGGGCATTCACAATTCCGACAGCCCTCTTAATCGCCGCATGATGGAGACCGTGCGGACCGCGCTGGAGGATCGGGACCTGTTGCTGTATGTCGCGGATGCCACCCGGGAGCCGCGAGGCGAAGATGAGCGGGCCATCGCACTGGTGAAGAAGAGCGAAGCACCGGTATTCCTGGTTCTAAATAAGATCGACAGGCTTCACGACAAGGGCGATCTGTTCGCTCGGATCGAGCAGTACAAAGCTATACACGACTTCACCGAATACATCCCGATTTCTGCGATTCGGGAAGATGGGCTCGACGATCTGAAGCGAACCATCGTCGCAAGCCTTCCAGAGGGTGACCCGTTCTTCCCTCCGGACTACCTTACGGATCAGCCCGAGCGCTTCCTGGTGGGCGAACTGGTGCGAGAGAAAATCCTCAAATTGGCGCATCAGGAAGTACCGCATTCCGTGGCCGTGCTGATAGAGAAGTGGGAAGAGACGCCGAAGCTGACCCGTATCTTCGCGACCATTTACGTGGAGCGTCCGGGGCAGAAGGCCATCATCATTGGAACCCGTGGGGCCATGCTGAAACAGATCGGCACGGAGGCGCGGTTGGAAGCCGAGCAACTCCTGGCCCGGAAGATCTATCTCGAGTTGTTCGTCAAAGTGCGGGAAAACTGGCGCGAGGATCCGAGGTTCTTGAACGAGATCGACTGGCGATCGATGGCCGGGATCTAAAGGCCTGAAGCCTGTAAAAACCCTTGAATTTCCGCTGCAACGGGCGCATACTTTCGGACCAGCAGTTCCCAATAGAGTCATACCCCTGTTTCAGGCGAACTGCGACTGAAAGGAGACCGTAATGCGAACTACACGTGGAGCTGGATTCTGTGCCGGCGCTGTGTGCGCGATGCTAGCCTTCAGCTGTATCCAGTCACTCACGGCCCAACAGCAGCCAGCCCCGAAATGGAGCCTGGTAACAATCACAACGATCAAGCCCGATTCTCGGGCAGACTTTGAAGCGTGGTTGAAAGAGCTCAACAGCGCCTCCAAGAAGGCCGAGGTTCCGTCGCGACTCGTACTTCAGACAGTGATGGGCGACTTGTTTGAGTACATATCCGTGTCGCCCCTTGCGCACTTCGCGGACATGGACGGAGCCAGCCCGGTGGAACGCGCGTTGGGCAAAGAAGCTGCGGACAGCCTAATGCGAAAAGGAGCCGCATATCTGCTCTCCGCCCGAAGAGTGGCGGCGCAAGACATGGACGAACTGAGTATCCGGTCGGAGACCCCCGAATCGCTCCCGTATACCTTGCTTACTAGCATGCATCTCACGCCCGGAAAAACGTCGGAGTTCGATGCCTGGATGAAGAACGACTATCTGCCGGTAATGAAGAAAGGCGAGGTAAAGACTTTCTGGCTTAGCCGGATGGTCTTGGGCGGCGACCCCAACGAACGTGTCACCGGACGGCCGCTGAAAAACCTCGCTGAGATCGATGCGGGTCCAGTGGCCACCAAAGTCCTCGGCGCCGAGGGAGCCCGTAAACTCATGGCCAAGACTGCAGGATTCATCGATTCCGTGCAATACCGGATCGTGCGGGTCCGGCCTGACTTGAGTTATAGGCTCACCCCGCCAACGACAGCATCGAAATAGCCACTTCCGGCGGAAGCAGCACCCAACTCCAGTGCTGCTTCAGCCCGACTTTGGACGGCGTTGGCTTTGTTTCGTAACGGCCCCGGCCGGGGACGTTAGTACCTGTAAGTGTCTGGTTTGTATGGGCCTTCTAGGGGTACTCCGATATAGTCGGCCTGTTGGGGAGTGAGCGTAGTCAGCTTTGCGCCGATTTTGTCCAGATGCAATCGCGCGACCTCCTCGTCCAGCGACTTCGGCAAGGTATAGACGCCGACCTTATAGGTATCTTTGTTCTTCCACAAATCTAATTGCGCCAGTGTCTGATTGGAGAAGCTATTCGACATCACGAAGCTCGGATGTCCCGTCGCGCATCCCAGATTGACCAGCCGGCCTTCCGCGAGCAAAAAGATCGCATGGCCATCCGGGAACGTGTACTTGTCTACCTGCGGCTTGATATTCAGCTTCTTTACACCCGGCTCGGTGTTCAGACGATCCACCTGGATTTCGTTGTCAAAGTGACCGATGTTGCACACGATGGCCTGATCCTTCATGTGCTTCATGTGGTCGAGAGTGATAATGTCCACATTGCCGGTGCAGGTGACGTAGATGTCGCCAATCCCCAGGGTGTCTTCCACCGGCGCTACCTGGTAGCCTTCCATCGCAGCCTGTAGCGCGTTGATGGGATCAATCTCGGTGACAATCACGCGAGCGCCCATGCCCCGGAGCGATTGGGCCGAGCCCTTGCCGACATCGCCGTAGCCGCAAATAACGGCGACTTTGCCGGCCAGCATGACGTCGGTTGCGCGCTTGATGCCGTCCGCCAACGATTCGCGGCAGCCGTACAGGTTGTCGAATTTGGACTTGGTGACCGAGTCGTTGACGTTGATCGCCGGTACGAGTAGCAACCCGTCCTGCTGCATCTTGTACAAGCGGTGAACGCCCGTTGTGGTTTCTTCGGAGACACCGCGCCATTCAGCCACTACGTCGTGCCAGCGCCGTGAGTTCTCGGAATGAACCTCTTTTAACAGATCTTTGATCACCTTTTCTTCATGGCTGCCGGATGCGGTGTTTACCCAATCGCTGCCGTTCTCGAGTTCGTAGCCTTTGTGGATCAGCAGCGTGGCGTCACCTCCGTCGTCCACGATGAGTTGCGGACCTTTTCCGCCGGGATGACTCAGGGCCTGGTAGGTGCACCACCAGTACTCTTCCAGGCTCTCACCCTTCCAGGCAAACACCGGGATGCCCGCGGCGGCGATGGCAGCGGCCGCATGGTCTTGTGTCGAGAAGATATTGCAGCTCGCCCAGCGCACACTGGCGCCCAGAGCGCCGAGCGTCTCAATCAGCACGGCCGTCTGAATGGTCATGTGCAGCGATCCCGTGATCCGCACACCGGCGAGCGGCTGAGCCTTCGCGTACTTGTTCCGAATCGCCATCAGGCCGGGCATCTCGGCCTCGGCGATGGAAATTTCTTTGCGGCCCCAATCGGCCAGGGAAATGTCGGCGACCTTATATTCGGCGACGACGGGTTGGGTCGTTGTGCTCATGAACGCAGGATATCACAAGTGAGCTATCAAGTAATCATGATTCATTGATAGACTGTAAGTAGATGGCTGGTTTTCTGAAGGCTTTACGTCTGCTGGGCGATGAGGGCCGCGTCCGGATTCTGCGCCTGCTGGAGCGCGAAGAGCTCAGCGTAGCGGAGTTGCAGGAGATTCTAGGCATGGGCCAGAGCCGCATATCGATGCAACTGTCGCAACTCAAGAGTGCAGGGCTCGTGGAGGTTCGGCGGGTTGGCCAAAAGAGCCTGTATCGTCTCACCCGCTCCGAAGCCATGATCTCTGAGGTGTTACGGCGCAGCGCAGCTGAAATCCGCGCGGCCTCGCAGGACGATGAAGCACTGCGGCTGATTCTACGCAAGCGGAAGGACAAACTGCGCGGCTATTTCGACGAGCTCGCCGGCCGCTTCGGCCGCAACTATGTCCCGGGCCGGAATTGGAAGAGTCTTTCGGAGATGCTCCTCAGATTGCTCCCGCCCTTGATCATCGCCGACCTGGGGGCTGGGGAGGGCACCCTGGCACTGATGTTGGCGCAACGCGCCGAGCGGGTGATCGCCGTGGACAGCTCACGGAAGATGGTGGATTACGGAGCCGGGTTAGCCGAGAAGCACGGTGTGAAGAATCTCGAGTACCGGCTGGGCGATTTGGAGGAGTTGCCCTTGGAGGCGGGAGAGGTCGATTTATCACTGTTGCACCAGAGTCTCCACCATGCGCTGCACCCGGTAAAAGCGATCGAAGAGGCCGCGCGGATCTTGAAACCCGGCGGACGAATCGTGGTCATCGACCTACTCAAACACGGATTCGACGAGGCCCGCGAGATGTATGCGGATGTCTGGCTCGGTTTTTCACAAGTCGAATTGAACAGCCTGCTACGCGCGGCAAGATTCCGCCGCATTGAAGTATCCGTCGTACATCGTGAGGACGAAGCACCCCACTTCGAGACCATCCTGGCCGTCGCGCAGAAGCCGTGAAACTAGGCGCACGGGAATAGTGTGTGCAGCCGTTACGGCGGTGTGAGCGCGAGACGGCTGCACAGCCCCAACGAGAGTACAATCGCGAACGCAATCAGCGTCCAGGTAGCAACGGGATCGCCGAGCGATGCGGACCATTCCCCGCCCTGCGACGTATACCACGTCCACAGCTCCCCGAAACGCGTTCGCGAAACCGGGTAACCTCCATAGAGCGGAGCCAGTTTGACAAGATAAGTGGCAACCAGCACATAACACCAGAGACACACAAATACCCGGAAAAGCGCCGGCGCCAGGAATTGGGCACGAGAAAGTCCGAGAAACGAGAGCACCACAAGGGGAGACAACAGAACCTGGCTATGCCACGGAGCCGCCGCTATCGCCTGTCCCTTCGTCGCAATAAAGTAGCTTACGCTAATAAACGCGAGGCCTAGAGCGAACAAAAGAACAGCAGACCAGATCATCAACTCGGCTTCACGGGGTTTCGAAGCGAAATTGAGGGCCAAGCCCGCACCCAGCACCGCCAGGACCATATCAATCGTTATCGCCGAGAATGTTGTAAACGAATTATTCCCAGTCCATAACCCGGAATGAGCCATATAAACGATGCTTTCCCTCCAGGGAAGCGCAGCCATCGACTGCAGGAAGGATGTAAATTCCAGACCGGCCGTCTGTTCGACGGTGCCTCCGACGTTGTGGTATAGGATCAGGTTTCTCAGATACCACGGGCCGGCAAGTACGATCAGCGGCATAAGGAATAGTGCAGCAGCGGTGAAGGTAGCTCGCCTGCGAGACAGGGCCACCAGCATCACTCCGATTGCGAAGGGGACGAGGAACAAAAAATACGCCTTGGTCAACAGAGCTGCCGACGTCGTCAATCCAAGCCAGAAGCAGTCGCGACGCGATCCGCGCTCAAGCGTTAGTATCGCCGTGCAGAGTACATACGACATCAAGGGAATCGCGAGCCAGTCGTTGCCAACGTGGCAAATGGTGGCGTAGAGCATCTGCGACGAGAATATACAGAACAATGCCGCACACGCATATCTTTCCGGAAGCAGCCGCCTAGCCAACACTAGAGTCGAATGCAGGATCAGCAGTACAGTTAACAATGAGCAGACCAGACGGAGAGCTAGAATGCGCGTCGTAAGAGATGAACCGGCCAGCCAGAAGTCAAACGGCGCCATAAAGAAGTAGGGCAGCGGAGATTGCATGACCTCATAGTTCGGTTTATCCGTTTGCAGTTCGTATTTCTCGGAGACGGGTAGAGTCCGCAATTGTTTCTGCCGCGTTTTTCGTTCCGCCGGAGAAAGTGCAAAATATTGAGCAAAGTTCAGGGGAGCTTTCAAAAACGGCTGGAGGTAATGGCTGACGGGGGCTAACTCGAGTGAGTGCCAGATCTCCCTGGTAAGGGTCGATTTGCCGAGCACAGGCAGCTGTCTTGTCGTTGAAAGCAACTGGACGTATCCGTAGTGGTAGGCCTCATCCCACCCCTCCCACAGCGGCATCAGGCAGCTATACGCCGCAGCGTTCAAGATTCCGTACACCGCCAGCAGCAGCGGCCAGCGCAACATCAGCGTTCCAGGAGCACGGAGGTACTATCGTAGTCGCCGGTAAGCCGGACTGTCACACCTTGCTCCATCAGGTACGCCCCGCTGAGCATCTGAGTGGTTGTAACTCCCAGCACTTGCACCTTGTAGATAGCCGCGGGATCGAGTCCCGCCAGACGGATCGGCGGCACGGGAGCGCGGTACTGCTGCGAGTGGAGATAAGCGAACATGACGGATTGCCTGCCGTCCTCGGAGACATACTGAGCCGCCGTGATCTCGCCGGTGCGCGGCGAAAGCAAGCGGTACAGCTTGCCTTCCTGCACAGTCGGGCGGATCTTCTTGTAATACGCCACCATCTGAGTGGCGACGCTATGATCCTCCGCTGACCACTTGTTCAGATTCGCTCCGATACCTAACGCGCCCTGCATCGCGACGAGGAAGCGGTACTTCAAAGGCGTGCTGCGGCTGTTCATGTTCGGGACATCCGTAACCCACGCCGACATTATCTTCGGAGTGTAGGCCTGGGTGAACCCTTCCTGAATGCGCAGACGGTCGAATGCCTCCGTGTTATCGGACGGCCATACCTCGTCCACCCTCTGCAGAATGCCCAAATCAACTCGGCCACCGCCGCCCGAGCACGACTCGATCTCGAGGCCAGGATGCTTGGCCCGCAAGCGGTCCAGGATGTCATAAACGTTGCGGACGTACTTGATCCATAGCTCTTTCTGCTCGCGCGCGCCCTCCCAACCGGGCTCGGCGAACGGACGGTTCATGTCCCACTTGAAGTAACGGATGGGATACTGCGTTGCCAACCGGTCCAGTACTCCGAAGATGTGCTCCTTTACGTCATCACGCGCCATGTTGAGGACTAGCTGGTTCCGTAACTCGGTACGCGGCCGGTCTTCGAAATGCATCGCCCAGTCCGGGTGCGCACGATACAGATCGCTGTCCGGATTAATCATCTCCGGCTCCACCCACAGGCCGAATTCCATTCCGAGCGATTTTACGTACTCAATCAGGGGAGTCAGCCCTCGCGGGAACTTCGCCGGATTTACTGTCCAGTCTCCGAGGCCCGCGCGGTCGTTGTTGCGCTTGCCGAACCATCCGTCGTCCATGACGAACAATTCCACGCCAAGCTTTGCAGCCTTTTCGGCGAGTGCCTTTTGCCCAGGCTCGTCCACGGCGAACTCCGTCGCCTCCCAGGAGTTGTAAAGGACGGGGCGGAGGCGCGCTTTTGCTCCATGCGGCAGAATCTGGAGCCGCTCGAAACGATGCATCATGCGCGACGCTCCACCGAATCCCTGCGCCGAAAATCCGCCGTAGAATGGCGGCGTTTGTAACGCTTCTCCAGGCTTCACCTGATATGCGAAATCGAACGGATTCCAACCGCCTGTAACACGCACCTGGGAGTAAGCTGTCTGCTCGATGGTGAAACGCCAGTTCCCGCTCCAACCCAACGCGCCGAACCAAACACGACCGGTCTCCTCGCCGGCGGCCTGGTCCAGTGCAAACCATGGATTTGCGTTATGGCTAGTGTGCCCCTTCCGGCTTTCGATGACCTTCGAACCAGTGTGAACGTCCTCGCGAGTTAGCTGGGTCTCTCCCGCCCATCGCCCAGTCAAATAACTGACGCGATAGCCGTCCCCGTGCGGCACGTACCACACTCCCGATTGAAAACTCTCGATGGTAACCGGCTGCTTCGTCCGATTTTCAAAGTTGGCCTGCTTGCGGATGATTCCCTCTCGAGCGGTAGACGAGATAGTTCAGTGTGACGAACAGGTCGTCGCGGATGTCTTTCAGAACGATGTTCAGACTATCCCCGTCGATGCTGTGCGAGGCATAATGCAGAACCAAGTCGCGGACGCCATCGGTCCGCGAAATTTTGAGCGATGGTTCAAAGTAACGCGACCCGCCCCACCCAACGTATTCCTCGTTGGTGGTGGACTGCGACGGATCGAAGGACGATAACTCGGGACCCGCATGCGCCGCCGGCAAGTCGTCAGCCCGCCACAGCGGCCCGCCCCAATACAGCGTTTGTAACTCGCCGCGCTGGTTGACTCCCAGCGCGTACGTGCTGGCATCGGTCCGGAGAATCCAAATTTTCTTGTCGGGCGAGTACTCAATGGAGGACTGCGCCGACACCACGCAGCCAAGCAGAATCAGGAGGAAAGGAGTATATCGCATCTAGGGAACGAGTTCGATCTCCATGTTCACCGTCGCCGTGACACTGACCGTGCCCGGATCGATCGGAGTGGTAGGGGCCGCCGCCGGCGCTCCGGAGAGCACGGGCGTGATCACCCGGGGCGGACTTCCGCCTTCATCCAAGGCGATGACGGCTCCAAGATGGAGACCCGCGCCCGCGGCAATCGCATCCGCATGCGTTCTAGCTTTCTGTGAGGCTTGGCGCAATGCTTGCAGCCGGACCGGCTCTGGATCCTTCAGTCCAAACGTCAGCCCCTGGACGCGAGTAGCTCCCGCCTGCGTGCCCGTGTCGAGCAACTTCCCGACTTGGCTGAGATTGGTAGTGGTCACTTGGATACTGTTCGTGGCGGAAAATCCCGATAGCACTCCCTGGCCTCCCGCCGGGTACGTGTAAACAGGAGAAACCGAATACCCCGTGGTCCGGATGTCAGCGCCGGCGCCGAGCAAACTTTGGAGGGCCGCGAGTACCGCAGTGGTCTGCGTGGCGTTCTGCGCGGCGGTATCCTGCGCCGTATTCGAGCGGGTCTCGATCGCGAAGTTCACGATCGCCTGATCCGGCGCCGTGGTGATCGTCGAAGCGCCGATGGCGCGAACCGACGGCCGGCGCTGCGCTGCGACTTGAGCGTGAGCCGCAACGCCGACAGTGACCAGTAGCGCAGCACGGATAAGGATCATGGACGTTTCCAATTCACTACAGATCTTGACACCGGCAGGCTATCGTCTAGACGTGAATCCGGAACGGGAGTCTGAGGGGTCAATGTCAGGGGCAACACACCGGCCCAGATAGGGAGACTGTAATCCTCCTCGTCGTCAATTGGTCCGCCCGTGCGAACCTTTGCCGATACCTCGTCCAGAGGAAGAGCGAGAACGGAAGTGGCCTTCAGTTCCTTGTCTGTGGGCGGTCGCACTTCGCTCCACCGCCCCGGCGTGATGTGGTCGGAGATGCATCGAAGCGCCTCGTTCTTTTCCGCCGGCTCCGAGATGGGCTGCGCCGTGCCGAACAAAACGACGGACCGGTAGTTAATCGAATGATGAAAGGCAGAGCGGGCGAGCACCAGTCCATCCACGAGCGTTACCGCAACGGAAACTTCGACGCCCCCGGCCATGGTCTTTAACATCCGATTTGCTGCAGCGCCGTGCAGGTATAACTGCTCTCCACTGCGGCCGTAGCCAGTGGGGATGACAACCGGAGCCCCCTCAACATTGAACGCGACGTGGCAGATGAAGCCTTCATCGAGGATAGCGTGCACGGCGGCGCGATCGTAAACGCCTCGCTTGGCCAAACGCCAGACGGTGGTGCGCGGCGTCGGTGTGAAAGAACCCATGTTGATTATTATCGCGGGTCGGTCGACTCGGCAGAGGCTCAGGCTTTGCCACGAAGCCGATCGATCTCACGGCGATCGCGTTTGGATGGCTTGCCTTGCCTTGAGGCCTCGAAATGAGGGGCCGCCTTACGTTGCTCTGCCACCTTGAGCCGCGACTCGCGGCTCGCCTCGGTCTCGCGGTAGAGCGTCTGCGCGATTGCCGCCGGGCCACGGGTCTCGCTGAGAGTCAGGACCTCCACCTGAAATTCGCCGCTGTCATTCTTGATTTGCAAGAGGTCGCCCGTGTGAACCTCGCGCGACGGCTTAGCTGGTTGGCCGTTGGCCTGAATCCTGCCAAGTTCGCATGCCCGTGAAGCCAGTGACCGCGTCTTGAAAAACCGGGCGGCCCAGAGCCACTTGTCTAATCTCACTCGGGACATGATCCCATTCTCATATCCGGAAAAGATCCTTCGCGAAGAGATGCCCGCGCGTGAGGAAGCGGGCTAATCGGCAGGGGGTTCCTCGTTCGAGTGGACGTAATCATTGGGGCCGCCGACCACTGAGATGCCGGAGGCGAGCGCTGGACTCAAGCGCACTGAATCCGAACGGCCGCCAATTCGGATCCGCAATGAGGCGCTGCGCGCCCCAGTTTCGACCGTGACGCCTACGCCGGGCTTCAAGCCGAGCCGTGTCATCTCGCGCAAAGCCGCAGGGTCACGATCCGACACGCTGCTGATTAAGGCGGGAACGCCGCACGCCCAGTTCGACAGCGAGACCTCTTCGCGAGCCGGAAGCGCACCGCTACGCTCAGGGATCAGATGCCCGTGTGGATCCGTCTCCGGGTCCCCCAACTTCGCGGCGATCCGATCTTCCAGCCGCTCCGAGATGAAGTGTTCCAGCCGCTCTGCCTCGTCGTGGACTTCGTCCCACGAATAATCCAGGAAATCATGGAGAAAACGCTCTAATAACCGGTGGTGGCGAAGCACCTCCAGAGCCCTCATCTTCCCACTCGCCTTCAAACGCACGCCACGGTGCTTCTCGTACCTTACAAACGAAGGCCTCTGTGCAGCAAGCTTCTGCAGCATTTCAGTAACGGAGGCAGCGCGGATACCGAGGTGATGAGCGAGAGCATTACTGGTCACCCGCTCCTGTCCCGAGCCGCTCAGCTCCAGTATCGCTTTCAGATAGTCGTCTACAGATTCCGTGGTGTACGGGCCATGCGCTCTAGGTGGCACTAAATGCTAGATTACTCTCGGCGCGCGGTCACCGCAATGTGACCGCTTGACGCAGAGGCAGGCCAGTAACTATAGTTTAGGCATGCCTAAATCACGGCTATGCCATCCAAAGGTTTTGATACAGCTCTTGGCATTCGTACTCTTGATTTTGGCAATAGAGGTTCCGGCGCTGGCTCAGGGCGAAACCACGAGCGCGATCGCCGGGTCGGTCAGTGATTCCACGGCAGCGGCGATTCCGGAGGCGACCGTGACCATTACCAACGCGGAGACAGGCCTGAAACGTTCCGTGAAGACGGACGACTCCGGACGATTTACATTCCCCCAACTCAAGCCCGGCACGTATTCCGTGAAGATCGAAGCACAGGGCTTTGCGGCACAACAGGGCAACGCCGTATTCGCCGGACTCGGGCAGAAGCAAGTGGTCGATTTCAGGCTCCATGTTGCGTCCGCGACAGAAAGCGTGTTGGTTCAGGATCAAGGAGTACTGATCAACCCGGATAATCCAAATACGTTCACGACTCTGAATGCCCGGGCAATCGAGAACCTTCCCAATCCGGGCGGCGATATGACTCATCCCCTGCAATTTGCCGCCGGCGCTTTGATCAACACCGCGGGCAGCGGCAACGACTTCGTGGGCGGGACGAATGGATACGGCAATGTGCAGTTTAACGGGCTGCCGTCTCTCTCCAACGGCTACATCGTTGACGGCCTGGAAACCAACGACCCGCTGACAAATCTGAACAGCGGCCTGTCGACCAATCTCGTACTGGGCCTCAACACGATCGCGGAGGTAACGGTCAACACCGTTTCCTATGCGGTGGATCAGGGCAGGTACGGCGCTTCTCAGGTCAACTACGTCACCAAGTCCGGAACTAACCGGTTACACGGAAACCTTTTCGAGTTGTGGAACGGCTCCAGGTTCAATGCTGCGAATTTCTTTACGAACGCAACAGCCGGGAACCACAAACCGCGCTCCACGGTCAATCACTTCGGAGGAAGTCTCGGTGGGCCTATTCTGCACGACAAGCTGTTCTTCTTCGTGGATTCAGAGGGGGCCCGAATTGCGCTCCCGATCATCAATGCCACCACGGTCCCAACGTCGGTGTTTCAAGAGTATGTGCTGCGGCAATTGCCGCGCGGAGGTGTGGATGGTGTAACGGGACTGACCTATGAGGCAGCGCCCCAGCTCGTGCCGTTCTACAACAAGCTATTTTCCCTGTACGGCAACACTGCAGGGACGCCGCTCGCGGTTCTCGGGTGTCCGTTCAACAGCGATGGAACGCCGGCGAGTGGAAGTCCGCCGAACGGTAGCGGGTGTGCGAACCGGCAGAGCATTTCGCATTCCAGCAACGATCGCGAGCAGGTGCAAACGGCCCGCGTGGACTACAACATCAACTCCAAAGACATGGCCTGGTTCCGCTTTCAATCCGATACCGGGCTCCAAGCCGCTTACACCGATCCGATCAATCCGCTGTTCAACGCTATCTCTTCGCAGCCGCTTTATTCCTTCGCGTCGGGCTACACGCATGTGTTCTCTGGCCGTCTGGTGAACTATTTCAACCCAGCGTTCTCGTGGTACGAGAGCCTGTTTGGGCCAGCCGATTTTCAGAAAACGCTGGCGGCGTTTCCCATCGTTCTCCAGGGCAGTGGCGCGAATGCACCATTCACGACGCTCGGAGGGTTAAACAATACCTGGGTCCAGGGCCGGCGTGCCACCCGCTTCTTCATCAATGACAATCTGGCGTGGACGGTCGGCTCGCACGAGTTCCGTTTCGGAACGAACAGCCGGATCTTCCGCTTGAACGATTATGATTTCGGAGCCGGCGTAGTTCCTCTGGTCACCTATGCGACCCTCCCGCAATTCATTCACGGCATTGCATCGACGGCTTCGAAAACGTTTCCGCTCGCCAACTCGCAACCATTCAACTTTCTGAATCTTGATTTTTACGCGCAGGATACATGGAAGGTCTCGCGCACGTTGACCTGGACCTTCGGTATCCGGGACACATACAATTCGAATCCAGTTAATCCGCACAAGGCCGTGGCACGGCTGGCGGGGTCGTTCGATGCGATTCCCCACGACGTAAATCAGCCTTTGAGTGAGGTGATCCGGACGCAGCAGGCAACCATCTTTGCCTCTACCCCTGCCGCCATCCTGCAGCCGAGGACCGCCACCGCGTGGCAGATCGCGTCACACACGGTGCTCCGCAGCGGATTCGGCCTGTTCAGTGACATGTTGCCCGGAAGCGTCGTCGACCTGGTAGGCACGAATCCTCCGTATTCGAAGACATTCCTGGGTGGTTTGCTCGGGACCGCCGGCGGAGTCGCGATTGGTCCAGGAGTGAAAAACAGCGCAATCGACGCGACTGTGACCGCGAATCAGCTGTTCAATTTAGGATTGGCGCAAGGTGAACTCTCCTGTGCGTCGCAAGTGGCTGATCGAGGCGCCTGCCTGTCGCCGATTTCCGTTACGGCCGTTCCGGATGGCAAGCTGCATGCGCCCTATTTCATGCAATGGAGCTTCGCCGTGGAGCAGCAGGTGGGCAGTGAACTCAGTATGCGAGCTCAATATGTGGGTACACGCGCTGTCAACCAGCCCTATCAGACGCAGGTCAACGGCTATCAGACGGTTTGCGATGGATGCTTTTCGCCGTTCCCGTACGGGCAGCCGAAAGACCAGCGTTTCGGGCCCGTGACGCAATTGAACACGGGCGCGAATAGCCACTATAACGGTCTCCAGTTAACGGCCGAGAAGCGGAGGGGTAGCGGCATTCAGGTCCAAGCCAACTACACTTGGAGCCACTGCCTGGACACGGTCTCCAACGGCGGATTCCTGCCATTTTCCGCTGGAGCTATTCTTTCGCCGCTGCCGGGTGAACTTGGCCGCCAACATGGCCCCTGCGACTACGACGTCCGCCACAATTTTACAGCTCAATATGTATACCAGTTGCCGGCTAAATTGCGGAATCCCGCGCTGGCCCGAGCACTGAATGGATGGCAGGTCTCGGGCACCGTGTTTTGGCATAGCGGGCTGCCGTTCTCAGTTTTGAGCGCGCCTTATTCAGCCAACGGAAACGGTATCATTCAGGGCAGCGGAGCGCAGTATGCCAGCGTCATTCAGGGAGTATCCGTGTATGAGCGCACCGCGATCCCCGGCGTAACTCAACCCGGAACGCTCCAATGGCTTAACCCTGACGCTTTCGTGTCTGTAGTGGATCCCAGCACCGGGGCTTGTTCCGGCGGCGACAGTGCTAAGAGTTGCCAGTTCGGAAATCTCGGCCGGAACGCGTTACGTGGTCCTCATTTCTTCTGGAGTGACCTGTATTTGACGAAGTGGTTCCCGCTAACAGAAGGCGTAAAGCTGCGCATAGACGGTCAATTCTTTAACCTGCTGAATCACCCGAATTTCGGCCTTCCCGGTCCTCGGGTACGCGGGAATTCCCGGCAAACCCTCCACGCAGACGGGATTCGGCGCGCTCAGCTACCCTACTTCGCCTCCCAGTGGACTGTTGGGTGTAGGGTTGGGCGGCGACAGTTCGCCCCGCATGATCGCATTTCAGGCGCGACTGGAGTTTTGAGTGAGTCGTGGGAAGGGGCCGAATTTTTGGTGGACGGCATGGGATTCGAACCCACGACCCCGGCGTTGCGAACGCCGTGCTCTCCCAGCTGAGCTAGCCGCCCACTTCGATCGCTGGATACCCTGAATATACCACGTGGCCGGTCCCGAATTGGCGGTTTTCACGTACAGGATACAATGGGAACTGCCGCCATATGGACCAACCGGCGATTCTCCTTAAGATGCAGCAGGACTGGGACGCGCGCGCTCGCGAGAACGCCCGCTACTACGTCGCCACCGGGCAACGAGAACTGGACAGACGACGAGTTCTTCGCCTCGGGTGAGCGCACCGTGTCAGAGGAGATTCTCACCGACATGATCAACGTCTGCCAAGGCAAACGTCCCGAAGAGATGAAGGTGCTCGAGATTGGATGCGGCGCCGGCCGGGTTACCAGGGCACTTTCCAAGATCTTTGGGGAAGTTCACGGCGTCGACGTCAGCGGCGAGATGGTCCGGCTGGCGCGCGCCGCACTGCACGATCGCCCGAATGCTTTCGTGTATCAAAATGACGGGAAAGATCTGTCGGTGCTGCCGGCTGGAACATCATTCGACTTTGCTTTTTCCACGATCGTTTTCCAGCACATTCCCAGCCGCGAGGTGATCGAAAACTACGTTCGTCAGGTGCACCAGCGTCTGCGGCCCGGCGCCTTATTCAAATTTCAGGTGCAGGGCGACAGCAGCTTGGTGACGACGCCGGAAGATACCTGGCTCGGGGTCCCTTTTTCGGATCAGCAGGCTGTCGAGATGGCTTTGCGCAACGGATTCGATCCGCGTTACCGTCACGGTGCAGGGGAACAATACTTCTGGCTGTGGTATTTCAAGAGGTAGTGGTCGGCGACTCGCCGTCGCCGGATTCGTCGTCCTTCGTTTTCTCCGAGCGCTTCGCAGCCCAATAGCGCGCCATCCGCTCCGACACCTGCAGCCGTTCTTCATGACTCATGCTCTTGCGTCCGCGGCGCTTGGCAGGCGCGGTCTTTCGCGCCACGTCTCCCAGCGCAGGGACTCCGCCCTTCTTGAGCATCGCTTCGAGCGAAACAATGATTCTATCGATTCGTTTGCGCTCTTCGACCAGTTCGCGAATCGCTTTGTAAAGATCCACTGACCTAGTTCCTTAAATTCGATTTCCCGCAACGGCGCAGCTTTTGCGCGGTCAGCAGGTTGAGTAAGCCACGATCGACGACACAGAATACAATTATGCGTACCACAGCGCCGAAACGAGCATACAGATAATCGGTAAAGGTACTGCGCTTATCGTACTAAGAAGGGCCAGTGCGGAGTATACCGCAGGTGGTACTTCCAGAGAGCGAAGATAAGAACGCTCGCCAGGATTATCAACGCCGGCACTGCCCAAACCAGGAACTTTTTCCAGGGAAAGCGCTTCTTTTCGCGGCGTAGTGTGAGCAGATAACCCGCGAACACGCCGATGAAGAACAGCAGGCACATGGGCACTGCGAACAGCATCAGGTTGAAGACGTCAGGTGTCGGCGTCACTATGGCGGCGATAACAACAATGGCCAGAATGGCGTACCGCGAGTGGCTTAACAGAAAGCTCGGCGATGCGATGCGGAGCAGAGTCAGAAAGAAAATCAGAACGGGCAACTCAAACACCAGCCCGATCCCCAACGTTACGTTGACGAATAGATCGAAGTACTCGGTCACCGAGACCATCGGCTGGATGTTGATATCGCGTCCGATTCCCAGCAGGAATTCCAGCCCGTAACGGAATGCGACGAAGTACGCAAACAATCCACCAAGAATGAATAGTCCAGCGGAGATAATGACGAAAGGCGCGGCCCAACGCCGCTCGCGCTTGTACAATCCGGGCGCGATGAACGCCCAAACCTGATACAGAATCCAGGGTGATCCCAGAAACACGGACGTCAGCAAGGGCAGCTTCACCCAGACGGTGGAGAAGGTCTCCATGGGAGTGATCTGCACCAGTTTCGGGGTAAAGCCGAGGTGTTGTAGCGCCGTTGCCGCAGGCTCCTGCACGATTCTCCACAGGTCGTTTGCGAAGATGATGCTGAGCACAAACGCGACCAGAAGACCCATGATCATCCGGATCAGCCGTGTTCGCAGTTCCTCCAAGTGCTCCAGGAAAGACATGCGAAGCATGCCTTCCTCATCGGGCTGGGCATCGTCAGGCGGCGGCGGAGGCGGAGGTTTACGCGTAGAACCGGGGGACGTCACTAGAGCAGATGGCGGAGGGGCCGTCCGGACGTCGGTTGCGTGATAGTGATGAGGATCTTCGAATGCGGGGCTCTCATCGGCGCTCGGCGTGAAACCCGGAGCCGGGATCTCGGACGCAGAATTGCCGGGAGGCCCGTCATGAGACGGGTCCCGCCCCGGCGTGGGAACGCCTTTGTGGTCTTCCACGGACATCCTTCGAATGAATTTGAGCTTAGCTGTTGAGTCCGGACTCGCTCTCCGGCTCTTCAGGGTCCGGATGATGCGCGGCAGATCTGGATGCGGATTCCGTCCCGGCGCTTCGTGCGACGGTGCCCGGAACCGCAGTCGCGCCATTCAGGGCGAGCGGCTCGCTCGTTTTTTCAGCGTCCTGACTTGCGGATGCGCTTACTGTGGATGTATTCGTTGCGGTGGAATCGTGCGATTCGGAGCCATATGCCCCGTAATCATAGGGAGAGTCGTAACCAGATTCGTAATGGTTGTAAATATCGCTCGTGTAGCTCGATGTGACTTCCTTCAGAGATTCGTGTTCCCGCTCCAGTGATTGCATTTCGCGATCGAAGGTTGCTTTCAACTCATTCGACGCACGACGGAACTCGGTGATCGCCTTGCCCAGCGTCCGCCCCAGTTCGGGCAACTTCTTCGGCCCAAACAGAACTAGGGCGACGATGAAAATGATCACCATTTCCTGCCAACCCACCGGACCCATTTAGTTGACCTCCAGATACATCCTAACAGCCGGGCATGACCAGCCGCTACCGATCATTTAAGTTTGACGGCTGGTAAGGGTACCCGCAGCCTGCCATTCGCCCCGAAGTATTGCAGTTCGAGAGCGGACGTGCGGGCTTTGGCCGGAAGCCGGAAGTAGACGTAGCCCGCCACCGGCTCTGTGGTCTTGCCGTCGGGTATTGTCTTGTCTGTCAGTTCCTGGTTCATGACATCCCGGTCGCGATCGGTGGAACCGGGTCGTGGGGGAGGGGGCATGACCCTGATCGCCAATCCCGACGCCTACACCGGTATCGGTGTAAACGCCGTGCGCGCGCCGGCCAGTTACCGGGTCCGTACCGGTGGCTACTCCGACCGTTGCGGATGGGATACAAAGTGACGTCGGACCGCCGGGAAGGCTGGGGGTGTGTTCTTACGCTGATTGGAGGCGGCCATCGCACGCGGATTAGCCGCCCGCAGGATTTCACCTTGCGCCCCGATGCGGAGCGCAAAATCGGAAGCCGAGACATTCACCGTCTGCCCGGCCGCAGGATAGAGGCCGATCTCCAGAACCAGATATTCTTTAGGCTCGGTCGAGAAGGCGGCCTTCACCTGGTCCGGCGTCAGTACCGAAGCAGCGACGGCGACGCCGTTTGCGGAATCGTGTGCTGGATAATCGGCCGGACCGGGTCGCGGCTTCAGACCACGGTCACTTCGGCGACGACAGCACAGGAGAGGGACAAAACCATCACGCTTAAGCGCCTCATGGCCGCACCTCGAAACGCACTGGATCCGCAGTCAAGCGCAGAGTCTTCCCGCTCAGCACGTACACTTTCTGACCGAAACGCCGGTTGCCGGAACGGAGTTCCAGATCATACACGCCGGGCTCAAGCCACATTCTTTTCAGCTTCTCGGCCTTGCCCGCAAGCGCCCCATCCAGGTAGACCCATGCGTTCGGATCGTCACTTTTCAGCTTAATTTCTCCCAGCGATGGGCCATAGCCAAATCCCGTAAAAAAGCCGGGGTGGAAACCGTAGCCGTACAAAAATGGATCGTATCCGTAGGGCCAGCCATATCCGGGTCCATACCCATAGCCGAGGCGCGATCCCGAGAAATGCGAATACCCGGCACCGATCATGACGCCTCCGAGTCGTACGCGAGGGAGACGGGAGGGCTTGTCAGTTGTTTTTACGCTGACGTCCTTGTCTTCGACGCCGACGTTATAGCCGTCCCCAGCAAAAAGCAAGCCAGTGAAAGTTAGTACCAGCGGGAAAGCGAGCCGAAGTGGGGCCACCATCCACACCTCCAATTGATCTTACGACGTGTGACACTGAAGCCGGTTTCGATTTCTATGAATCCTTCCATGTAATGGTTTCGGCCAATCCGCCGATAAGCCTTCTGTGGAACGACGACAGGAAGAGCGCATACCAACCGAAGAAGAGGTACAGGTGACGGTCTTGACGGATGTGCCGGGGATTCCGCTCACCGGTCGTGCCCTCAACCTGTCAGGTCGTGGCTTGAGTCTCATCCTTCAGCAACCTCTGCCAGTGGGCGCGGCGGTCAGAATCGATCAGCGCGATCGATTGCTGCTCGGCGAGATCGCATACTGCGCGGCCGAAGCCGGCACTTTCCGCCTGGGCGTTCAGGTGGACCAGTCGCTGCGCCGAACACGCGATCTTGCAGCCTTGCGCCAGGCCCTCCAAGCGGAGGCGGGAGTAGATGCGAATGCTACCATGAAGAAAAAGGCGCATGCACCCCGAACTATTCGGCCTGAAGCAGAAGCTCCCGGCGAGCGCGACTCCCCAACGCCCCAGCCGGAACACGCGCCGGCGTACGTTCGCTCCAAGTGAACGTCCCCGCCACTTCGCCCGGGAACCCATAAACAAGGTCAGGGAGGGCGTCGTCAGCGAATGACGATGGCCTCTCGTATCTCCCCTTTCCTCGCATCAGCGGGCGTCTTTGCGCTGGATCGAGTCACTAAAAATGTAATCCGAACCTACGTCTCGCCGTGGGAGAATTTAAGCGTTATCCCGAGATTTTTTAGCATAGTGCACACGGAAAATCGAGGTGCAGCATTCGGCTTGTTCGCCGAATCGAGTAGCGAGTGGCGGACACTCCTCTTAGTCGCGCTGGCGTTGGGCGTAATGCTGTTCATCACGGCTCTGCTGGTACAACCGTCGCGCGGCGGCCTGGTGCCGACGCAGATTTTACGAACCGGGTTGGCCCTGGTATTGGGGGGCGCCATGGGCAATGTCTGGGACCGTGTAATACGGGGTGGCGTAACCGATTTTCTGGAATTCTACTTCGGCCCTTACCAGTTTCCGACGTTCAATGTCGCCGATAGCGCCATTACCATCGGGGCTGGACTCCTTCTGCTCGATATGTGGCGCGGACGTCACGGACACAACGAGAAACATGTTTCCCAAACTGATTAGCATCGGCAACTTCACCCTTCCCACTTACGGCCTGTTGATTGCCGTCGCTTTCGTGGTGGCATTGTCGGTGGCTATGCGGCTCGGCACGCGTGCCGGCCTGGATAAAGAACGGCTGATGAATCTGGGTATCTACTGTGCGCTGGTGGGGCTGTTGGGCGCGAAGATTCTGATGATCCTCTTCGATCTTCGATTTTTCCTCGATCATCCGGGGGAGATCTTCTCGCTCTCGACGTTGCAGGCAGCCGGTGTTTTTCAGGGCGGACTGGTGCTGGCCGTGATCTTCGCTTACCTATATACGCGGCATTTCCGTCTCTCGTGGCTGACTACCGCCGACATCTTTGCGCCCGCAATCGCCATCGGACACGCCATCGGGCGGCTGGGTTGCCTCGCTGCGGGCTGTTGCTGGGGTGTGCTGTGTGACCGGCCCTGGGCGATCACGTTCCGGAACCCGGAAGCCACCACCGGGGTGCCGTTATATCAGCCGCTCCACCCAACGCAGTTGTACGAATTTGTTTGTGAGGCCGCCACCTTCGCGTTCCTCTACTGGCGTTTTGGGAAACCGCACCGGCCCGGCACGATAATCGGTTTGTACCTGGTAATCTCGTCGGTCCTCCGCTTTGTTGTCGAATTCTTCCGCTATCATGAACAGGCGCTGCCGTTTGGATTGCCTCTTTCGATCACCCAGTGGATTTCCCTGGGCCTGATCGTTCTGGGTCTGGGCGTCCTCCATGCCTCGCGGGCTCCCCGGCCGGCGATTGATCGGCAAGCCACCAAGCTGGCCTAAACATCAGAAACCGCTCGATGTTTGTAGCGTCCGTTCACAGCGGAAAACGAACAGAACAAAGCCAAAGTATGCCCTAGTCACTAGGGGGTATGCTTAAATGAAACAGAAAAGCATGCCAGACAGGGCGTTCCGCGTCCAGCGCCGTATCTCTGCCTACTCCCGTCGCCTGCGTGAGTTACGAATGATTGCCTACGGGGCGGTTCACAAGGACCACCCGATCATGGCGCACATCATCCCGATCCGCCGCTGCAATCTGTCCTGCACGTACTGCAACGAGTACGACGACTTCTCGAAGCCGGTCGCCACTGAGGTGATGCTGGAGCGGATCAACCGCCTGGCGGATTTGGGCACCGGCATCATTACGCTGAGCGGCGGCGAACCTCTTCTTCATCCGGACCTGGACGAAATCATCGCCTGCATGCGCCGCCGCAAGGTGCTGGCCTGTTTGATCACGAACGGATATCTGCTGACTCCGGATCGCGTCAAGCGGCTCAACCGCGCCGGGCTGGATCACATGCAGATCAGCATCGACAACGTCATGCCGGATGATGTATCGAAGAAGAGCCTCAAGGTTCTGGATAAGAAGCTGCAGGTGCTCGCCGAACACGCTCTGTTCCACGTCAATATCAATTCCGTGGTGGGCGGCGGCATACGCAATCCGGACGACGCTCTGATCGGTTGGCCGGCGGGCGGTAGAACTCGGATTCAGCTCCACGATCGGGATCATTCACGACGGAGACGGACAACTGCGGCCGCTGGGCGATCGCGAGCGCGAAATCTATCGCGAGATGAACGCGCTCGGTAAGCGGCACTTCGCTCGGCTTAGCTTCTTTCAGGACAACATCGCCGATGCCCGCCCCAGTAATTGGCGTTGCCGGGCTGGGTCCCGGTATCTTTATGTCTGTGAAGACGGGCTAGTGCACTACTGCTCGCAGCAGCGCGGCTTCCCCGCCAAACCGCTGGATCACTACACCGTCGATGACATTCGCCGCGAGTATGTCACGGAAAAATCGTGCGCTCCGTACTGCACGGTCTCCTGCGTCCACTACGTTTCGTATTTCGATTTCTGGCGAGGCGAGCAGACCATCAAATCTACGCAACCTGTCGAGAGCCAGCCGGAACTAGTCCAGAATCTCCGGAAAATAGCTGATCCGGATTCACGCGAGGCGCGGCCTAAGCCAAAGCGAACGGATCCATCGATCTGGCCCACACCGCGACCGAACGCTCAAATGCGAAGCGGAATCCATTTCGAGCGATGCCCTGAAGCTCCGGTTCCGTGAAGCCGAACTGCTTGCGCGCCAGCTCGAACTCGCTCTCGAGAGAACAGCGGAACAACCCGGGATCGTCGGTGTTCAGAATCAGAGGGACTCCGGCATCGTACAAGGCGCGGATCGGGTGTTTGTCGATGGACGGAACGGAGGCCGGTGAGCACGTTGCTGGTCAGGCAGATTTCGAGCGGTATGCGATGCAAACGGAGGTATTGCAAGCAGGGCGGGATCATTGACCGCGTTGATGCCATGGCCGATTCTCTCGGCCCCGATCTCCAACGCCTCCCAGATGCTCTCCGGACCCGTCGTCTCGCCGGCATGCGCGTGCAAGTGCAGCCCGCGCTGCGCGAGCCCACTCGAAGACTTCCGCAAAAAGATTGGCGGGTCCCCTCGCCTCGTCGCCACCGATGCCGATCGCGACCACGCCGTCGTCGACACGCTCGACAGCAAGCTCCGCGACGCGCCAGGCGTCCTCCATCGGAAACTGCCGGACGATGTCGATGATCCAGCGGACCTGCACCCGTGAACGAATTGCTTCCCGCTGGACGGCTTCATAGATGGGAGCGAATTCATCACCCTTCCACAACACGACGCCGGCAGACAACGTGATCTCGGCGTAGGTGATATTTTGATCTGCCAGCGTATCCAGCAGTTTTCGCGTAGCCAGCGCGTAATGTTCCGGGCGGCGCAGCCGCTTGCAGATCCAGGCATACGCTTTTAAAAATCCGAGAAAGTCTGAATACTTGTAAACGGCCTCGATTTCGCGAGGGTCGATGGAGGAGTCGATTTCCAGCAAAGTCGCGGGTTCCACTGAACCCTCCAGGTGAAGGTGCAACTCCGCTTTGGGCCAGTGTCGAAACAGGTCAGGCACTTGTTGTCATAATAGCCTCGATGACTAACGCAGAGGTGGAAGCGATTGCGGGCGGTTACCACGGCGATCCATTCCGCATCCTTGGGCCTCACCTGGTGCGTCCCGGCCGCCCGAAAGCCGGATGGCAGGTTCGCGCATTTCTGCCGCAAGCAGAAACGGCGGAGTTGGTCCGCGGTGCAACGGTCCTTCCGATGCAGAGGCTCCATTCGCAGGGGTTTTTTTGCGTTTCCCTGGATACAGATCCGGGGGCGTACCGGATTCGCGCGAAGTTGTGGCGCGGAGGCACCGTGGAATTCGACGATCCCTATCGCTTCCCTCCCCTGCTGACTGATTTCGACCTGCACCTGCACGCGGAGGGCACCAACTATGCTGCCTATCACATGCTGGGCGCGCACATCGTCGAAAGCCTGGGCGTGCGCGGAGTGCGCTTCACTTTGTGGGCTCCGAACGCGGAATCCGTGGGAGTCATCGGCGACTTCAACGAGTGGGATGAACGCCGCCACCCCATGCGATTGCGAACCGCAGGGGTTTGGGAGCTCTTCATTCCGGCCCTCGGCGAAGGCACCCATTACAAGTACGCGGTGCGTTCCCGCGTGAATGGGTACCGGCAGCAGAAAGCGGATCCCTACGCATTCGGCTCCGAAGTGCCGCCAAAATCGGCATCGGTGGTGCGCGATCTTTCGAAGTATCAGTGGAAAGATCAGGAGTGGATGGAGCAGGCGAGCGTCCAGCGATCTGCTGACGCTGCCCGGTCTCGATCTATGAGGTGCACTGGGAATCCTGGCTTCGCGGCCCTCGCAATGAATGGATGTGCTATCGCGATCTGGCCCACTCGCTGGTGAGCTACGTCAAGGACATGGGCTATACGCATATCGAACTGCTGCCCATCATGGAGCATCCGTTCTCCGGATCGTGGGGTTATCAGGTGACCGGATTTTTCACGCCGACCTCACGCTTCGGCACGGCGGAGGACTTCATGTACTTCGTCGACCAATGCCACCAGAACGGAATCGGGGTGATCGTCGACTGGGTGCCGGGTCACTTTCCGAAGGACGCGCACGGTCTGGTCTTCTTCGATGGAACCGCACTGTACGAGCATGCCGACCCGCGCAAGGGTGAGCACAAGGATTGGGGCACGCTGATCTTCAACTACGGCCGTAGCGAGGTTCGCAGCTTCCTGATCTCGAACGGCCTGTTCTGGCTGAAGGAATATCACATCGACGGCCTGCGCGTGGATGCGGTCGCTTCCATGCTGTATCTCGACTACTCAAGGAAAGCCGGAGAGTGGGTACCCAATATTTACGGCGGCAACGAGAATTTGGAGGCCATCGATTTCTTGCGGCGCTTTAATGAACTGGCGCACACTGTGCCGGGCGCGGTCACCATCGCCGAGGAATCCACCGCATTTCCCGGCGTGTCGCGTCCCGTGTATCTGAACGGACTGGGGTTCACGATGAAGTGGAACATGGGGTGGATGCACGACATGCTGCACTATTTCTCCGAGAATCCGATTCATCGGAAGTTTCACCACAACAGCATCACGTTCAGCCTGCTATACGCCTTCAGCGAGAATTTCGTGCTGCCGATTTCGCACGACGAAGTGGTGCACGGCAAAGCGGTCGCTGATCGGGAAGATGCCGGGCGACGAATGGCAGAGATTCGCGAACGCGCGCGCGTTTCTGGGCTTCATGTATGCGCATCCAGGAAAGAAGCTGCTGTTCATGGGCAGCGAGATCGGTCAGACCGAGGAGTGGAACAGCGACTCCAGCGTGCGCTGGGAGCTGTTGAACTTCGATTACCACCGCAAATTGCAGACCTGTGCGCGGGAGTTGAACCGGTTTTACCGCGACGAGCCGGCCCTATGGGAAGTGGATTTCAACTTCAACGGCTTCGAGTGGATCGACTTTCGCGATGTGGAGAATTCGATCATCGCGTTCCTGCGGTGGCGGAAGGGCGCAAGGATTTTCTGGTGTTCGTCTGCAATTTCACGCCGGTGCCGCGCAAGCGATACCGGGTCGGCGTGCCTAAGCCCGGGTTGTACCAGGAGATCTTCAATACGGACGCGGAGATGTTCGGCGGCGGCAACATCGGGAACGGTCCGGAGTGGAGTCCGACGGAGGCAACATTCTTCCACAATCAGCCGCAGAGCATATCTATCACGCTGCCGCCGCTGGCCGTGATCGCATTCCGCTGGGCGGCTCCGCTTCCGGGCGGCGCGATCACGGGGTAGTTTACCTGATAGCCTATGCGCCGGATGAAGAGCCCGCTGTGGATCATTGCCGTTACGCACGGCCACCGCAGCCCGCGTCATGACCTGAATCCTAAGAGGCCGGGAAGCGTGCCGGAGTCATCACCCGGCCAGCTTCAACCCGAACAGGAAGCCCGAGCTTATATGTGGGTTCCTCCGGACTGATACTAGGCAGCGGTAAGGGTCGAACGCCGCCTTCGACAGGCATCAACAACTGATCGGCGACCTTGTGGAGGCCTTGGCCGCGATTACCGGGGACGGCGAGCTTTCAAAGCCGCGATCCTGCGCCGGGAGATTGCGCAAAACCGCACAGCGCATTCTGGACATGGGGTCGAACAGACTCTGGCTCCTCAAGGTATTTTCGCTCGCGCCCACCATCGCCCTCACGCCTGTGATGATTGCTTCCTCGACATTCGCCGAGCAGATATTCTGGCCAGCGATGGCGGCAACTTTGTCGTACAGCTCGGCGGGCATATTGAGCATCACAGCCACGCCAGGCGTTTTCCGGACGGCGCCCGCGCTGCGCTTCGTTAGCCGGCAGGTTTTCGTTTCGCGTTAGAAGCCCGCACAGCGGGCTTCATAAATTCAGGCTGTTCATAAAATCTCCCTTGCCGCTCTGCGGACTTTGAATCGCCAGCAAGAGTTTCCAGGCGGGTAAGGCGCGAATCAAGTGCGGCTAGAAGAGAGGCTTGGCAGCAGGCGGAAGGGTCCCGGGACCGCCGCCAAACTGTTCGAAGTACAACTTCTTGTAGGGTGGGATGGACGGAGGCACGGCGTCTTCATTCTCAAGCAGCGGCAGAACCTCTTCCCACCAGCGATCGTATGCGGCGTCCATGCGTGCCACGGTTTCGGCATGCTGGGCAGCGACGTTCCTGCTTTCGCCCGGATCGGCCGTGAGATCGTAGAGCTCCCAGTCTTTTTTCTGATGGCTGTTGACCATCGAATACTGCGCGCTTCGCACGCGGCAGCGGACATATTTTGCGTCCTTCGCTCCTCCGGTATCCCACCGGCCCACATGGGTAAATAGAAATCGATCCGGCCAGGGTGCACGGGGATCCCTCAAGAGAGGCGCCAGACTGCGGCCATCCACTTTGACGTTTGCTGGCACGGTGGCGCCCGCTAGCTCGGCAAGCGTCGGGAAGATGTCGATGTGCGCGGCGAGCATGCTGCGCGCTCCCGGTTGCAGCGTTTGCGGCCAATGGAAAAAGGCGGGAACTCTCGTTCCGCCCTGATACTGAGTCCCCTTGGCGCCACGCATTCCCGCATTGAAAATGCGAACGCCTCCCGTACCCCCGTTGTCGGTCATAAAAATCAACAGTGTATTCTTCTCGATGCCCCAGTCGGTCAGACGATTCATGAGCTTGCCGACGTTGTCGTCGATGTTCGTGCACATGCCGAAGTATTTCTGAGTCTTCTCGTCCAGGTTTAGACCTCGGTACATGCGCTGATATTCGTCGGGACAGATCAGCGGTTCGTGGGGAGCGTTCGGCGTGATGTAAGCAAAGAAGGGCTGGCCAGCGTCTTTGCTCTTTTCGATCCAGGAGAGGGCCTGCCCAAAGAACACGTCGGAGCAGTACCCATGCGTCCGCTCGAACCGGCCGTTGTGCCGAATCACAGGATCGAAATATGTGTTTCCGGGCGCGTCCGCGCAGGTGCCGGGATATTCCTGGCCGATGCCGCCACAACCATGAATGAATGTTTCTTCGAACCCGCGCCGCCCCGGCTGATAAGGCTCGGCATCACCCAGATGCCATTTGCCGAAAATGCCGGTCGCATAACCTGCGCCGTGCAGCACTTGGGCGATCGTGGTGGATTTCAGGCTCATGCGCTCCCGTTCCAGAATGGTGTGGGTGACTCCCGACTTGAACTCGTGCCGCCCGGTCAGGAGCGCTGTGCGGGTTGGAGCGCAGGTCGGGCTCGCGTGAAAGTCCGTGAAGCGGACGCTCTCCGCGTAAAGCCGATCAAGATTCGGCGTCTTGACGATCGGGTTGCCGTGAGCAGCGATATCGCCGTAACCCTGATCGTCGGTCAGTACGAAGACGATGTTTGGTCTCTGGCGGGACTGCGCCAAACCGGCCGCGGCTGAGCCGGCAATCGCGGCGCAAAAATCACGTCTGCTAGGAATGTGCATCTTCATGTAGGTTATAGGATCTATGTCATAGAGTCGTCAAGCCCGGGCGACCCACTCCGCAGGAGGCGAACGAGCTTGTGGAGGGGGATGACGACCGGGTATCTCCGGTTTGGGTTCCCGGGACCCCCCATAATGCTGGCGGTACCGCACCGTGCCACCGGCGCATAATATTACAGAGAGAACTTGCCCGGGATTCCCACACTCCCTCCAGATGAAGAAAACATCCAACGCAGCGCACCTGGTGCAGGGGCTGCGAAAACAACAGAAGCCGGGCGAGGTCTTGCAAACTCCCTGCCCACACTGCGGCACGCCGATGCCGCGAGCGGCACTATCGGCGCACGTGGCACCGTGCGCTCGTAAACGAGGTATCACGATCGACTCGCCGGAGTCGGGCGGTACCCGGGGACACGATGATATGATCGACGCCTAAGCCCGATGGCCGCGGCCGAGGGAGTTCGAGTTTGGCTGGATTCTGCCGGTCAGCTCGAGCCGCCACTCCCGCCCGCGCGGCTGCCCACGTCCTAACCTTCATCGAACGCGAAGCATTCGCGTGCAATCTCCCAGTCCTCATCCGTCGCAACCACTACTACCCGCTTGGCTGAATCTTCAGCCGCGATGTCCTGATCTACGGGCGAACCATCGCTCTTCGCCTGGTCGATCTTCACCCCCAGAAACCCGAACCGCTCGCATACGAGTTGCCGCAACGGCGCGCAGTTCTCCCCGATACCGGCTGTGAACACCAGGACATCGATTCCGCCCAGGCTCGCCAGCATGCCCCCGATTTCGCGGCACAACCGGTGAGCGAAGACATCGAAGGCCAGCTTGGCGCGGAGGTTCCCACTATCGCGGGCCTTGACGATTTCACGCATGTCGGCGGATAGCCCCGAGATGCCCTTCAGCCCCGATTCCTTGTTCAACACGCGATCCAGTTCGTCAGCGCTGTAGCCGCCCTGGCGCATCAGATACACGCAGATGCCCGGATCCACTGAGCCGGAACGCGTCCCCATCATCAAGCCTTCCAGCGGCGTGAACCCCATGCTAGTATCCACGCTTCGCCCACCCTGGACGGCGCATACCGAGCATCCGTTCCCGAGGTGACACGCAATGATACGGAGCGATTCCAAGTCACGTCCGAGAATCTCGGCGACGCGCCGCGAAACGTACTGATAGCTGATCCCGTGAAATCCATAACGCCGAATACCGCGGTCCAACCACTCGAAAGGTCCCGGATACACGTAGGCTGCCTCAGGCAAGGTCGTATGAAAGGCCGTATCGAAGACTGCGATCTGGGGAATCTCGGCACCCAGTCGACGGCTTACCGCGTCGATGGCGGCCACCTCGATAGGATTATGCTCCGGAGCAAATTCGGCGAGCCGGGCGATACCGTCGCGAACTGCCGGCGTTATTCGAACCGTACCGCGGAACTCCGCGCCGCCATGCACGATGCGATGGCCCACGGCATCCACCCGGCCCTCCGGCAAGGTGTCGAGCACGGGTTCAAAAGCATCCTGCGGTGAACGAATAGCTACGCTGCGCTCCCCTGCCCCGGCGATGTCCGCCCGGCCCGGATGACGCCCCCAATCAACCCGGGATTCCCATATGCGAGGGGGCGCCTTAGACGGCGGCGTTTCGTCGCCCAGGTCCCACAGCGCGCCCTTCAGACTGCTGGAACCTCCGTTCAGAACCAGGATTCGCACGCGCTACCCCGGCCACTTCCAATCGCGAATTTCCGGCATGTCCTCTCCATGTTTGGAAATGTAGCGTTTGTGATCGACCAGCAGATTGCGAAGCGCCTGCTTCTGGTGCGCCGCCACGGCCTGCAATCTCGGGACGCGATCGATGACGTCCATCGCGAGATGATAGCGGTCCAGATCGTTGAGCACCGTCATATCGAACGGAGTGGTGGTGGTGCCTTCCTCTTTATAACCTCGGACGTGCATGTTGTCATGATTCTTGCGCCGGTAAGACAGGCGGTGGATCAGCCAGGGATAGCCGTGAAACGCGAACACCACCGGCTTGTCGACCGTGAAGAGCGAATCGAAGTCACGATCCGGCAAGCCGTGCGGATGCTCGCTGGAGGGCTGCAATTTCATCAAGTCCACGACATTGACGACGCGGATCTTGATTTCCGGCAAATGTTTGCGCATGAAATCGACGGCCGCGAGCGTTTCCAGCGTTGGAATGTCGCCGCAGCAGGCCATGACAACGTCGGGCTCCGTGCCGGCGTCATTACTGGCCCATTCCCAGATTCCGATGCCGGCGGTGCAGTGCCGGATGGCATCGTCCATGTTCAGGTACTGCAAGGCCGGTTGCTTGCCTGCCACGATGACGTTGACGTAGTTCCGGCTACGTAGGCAGTGGTCCGCAACGGAGAGTAGACAGTTCGTGTCGGGCGGGAGATAGACCCGCACAACCTCGGCCTTCTTATTCACCACATGGTCAATGAATCCCGGATCTTGATGACTGAAGCCGTTGTGGTCCTGACGCCAGACATGGGAAGTCAGAAGATAGTTCAGCGAGGCGATTGGGCGGCGCCAAGGTATTTTGCGGCTGGACTCCAGCCATTTCGCATGCTGATTGAACATCGAGTCGATGATGTGGATGAACGCTTCATAGCACGAGAAGAAGCCGTGCCGGCCCGTGAGGAGGTACCCTTCGAGCCACCCCTGGCACATGTGCTCACTGAGGACTTCCATTACTCGGCCATCTGAGGAGACATGATCGTCGCCCGGAACAATCTCAGCGACGGACTCGCGGTTGGTGACGTCGAAGAGAGCATCCAAACGGTTGGATGACGTCTCATCCGGCCCGACGACACGGAAATTCCGGGCGTCCGCATTCATCTTCATCACATCCCGCAGAAAGGCGCCGAGCACGCGAGTAGCTTCACCGACCGATGCGCCTGGTTTCTTCACGTCCACGGCGTAATCGCAGAAGTCGGGCAGCCGCAGGCCGCGCAGTAGGATCCCGCCATTCGCATGCGGGTTCGCGCCCATTCTCCGCTCGCCTTGCGGCGCGAGTTCGGCCAACTCTGGATTCAGTCTTCCATTTGCATCGAACAGTTCTTCAGGCTTGTAACTGCGCAACCAGTTCTCGAGGACAGCGACATGGGCGGGCTTTTTCACGAAGTTGTCGACCGGAACCTGATGCGATCGGAATGTGCCCTCGATGGGGAGCCCATCTACCTCTTTGGGACCGGTCCAGCCTTTCGGAGTCCGCATCACGATCATCGGCCAGCGCGGCCGCTCTTTGAATCCGTCCTCGCGGGCATTCTTCTGAATGGAACGGATCTCGTTCACGATGGTCTCCATCGTACGGGCCATGATCTGATGCACGGCAGCGGGATCATCGCCTTCGACGAAATACGGTTTGTAACCGTAGCCGCTCAGCAGTTGGCTCAATTCGTCGTGAGGAATCCGCGCCAGCACCGTGGGTCCCGCGATTTTGTACCCGTTGAGATGCAGGATGGGGATGACAGCGCCGTCGCGAACCGGATTCAGGAATTTGTTTGAGTGCCAGCTCGCAGCGAGGGGGCCCGTCTCGGCCTCGCCGTCACCGATTACGCAGCACACGATCAGATCCGGATTGTCGAATGCCGCGCCGTAGGCATGAACCAGCGCGTAGCCGAGTTCCCCGCCTTCGTGAATAGACCCTGGAGTCTCAGGCGCAGCATGGCTCGGAATGCCGCCTGGGAAAGAAAACTGCGTGAACAGCCGCTTCATGCCGTCCGCATCTTGGGAGATGTTTGGATAGACTTCGCTATAGGTGCCTTCAAGGTATGTGTTCGCCACAAGGCCTGGACCGCCATGACCAGGCCCGGCGACATAGATCATGTCCAGGTCGTACTTCTTGATGAGACGATTGCAATGAACGTAAATGAAGTTGAGACCGGGCGTCGTTCCGAAGTGGCCAAGCAATCTGGGCTTGATGTGCTCCAGCCGCAGCGGTTGTTTGAGTAGCGGATTGTCGTAAAGATAAATCTGGCCGACTGATAGATAATTCGCCGCACGCCAATACGCATCAATTTTTCTCAGTTCGTCAGGGGAAAGCTCGCCCTGGGCTGAAGACTGCATCGTAAAGCCTCCACTGCAAGGATGACACGAGTTTCGCCAAGACCTATGCTGGATGAGGAGCCGTATGCAGGTCGCTTTACCCGAAAACAGATTGCCGGCCAAGCTGCTGCTGAATCCTGAACGTCCCCTGACCGATGACGAATACTTTGCATTCTGTGCCGCGAATCCCAATCTGCGGCTGGAGCGGACGGCCCACGGAGAGATCGTCATCGTGCCACCGGCGGGCCTGGAGTCCTCGTTTCGAAGCGGTAAAGTCTATGCCCAACTGGAACGGTGGGCGAGTAAGGACGCCCGAGGCATAGTGAGCGATTCGAGTGCCGAATTTATATTGCCGAACGGAGCCGCTTTATCTCCGGATGCAGCCTGGGTTTCAAATGATCAGCTTAGGCGTCTGACCAAGCAACAACGGCGCAACTTTCCCCCGGTTTGTCCCGAGTTCATTGTCGAGGTAATGTCCCCCAGTGATCGCTTACGGACCGCCAAGGCCAAGATGGACGAATGGATCGCCAACGGCGTGCGGCTAGGATGGCTCATCGACGCGGATAAGCGAACCGTTTACGTGTACAGGCCAGGGACGCCATTAAAGAAGCTGTCCGGCATCGGCAGGATCGCCGCTGAAGCCCCCCTGGACGGGTTCGTTCTGGAACTCGACGAGATTTGGGCCGGACTTTAACAGGCTTGGTGATTCAACTCGCCCGGACGCGGAGGCTGCTCTACCTTGTAGCATTCTTTAGCGGGGCACTCATATTACTTCGAGGAGGCTGCGGCCCGTACTACTTCGTTGCTCCGGTCCACAACCCGGTCGGACTGGAATGCACGTTTGCGTTGTCTGTTCTATTGCTGCTGGCCACGAGCGGCGGGTTCTCAGAAACATTAGGTGTTCCTCGAATTCCTGCCGCCTGGGCCACTATCCTGGTGACACTCGCGGCAGGCATCGCGTATGTGCCGGTCTTAACGATGCCGCTGGTCACCGACGACTACATTCACATTCAGCAAGTCAGCAGGGAAGGTGCGCCGACACCGCTGCAGTCTCTGACGCACTCCTGCGGGGGTTGCCAGTTCTTCCGGCCTCTAGGGATCTCTACTTATTGGGCGGAGTGGCAGCTCTGGGGTAAGGCGGCGATGCCGCGCCATCTCTTCGACCTCGTTCTTCACATGCTGTCGACCGCACTGTTCCTGCTGTTGCTACGACGCTTAGGTGTTCCGCCGCCATTCGATTGGCTGGGAGCATTGCTGTTCGCGCTAAGCGGCGTGTTGGTGGAATCCGTCGTCTGGCCCGCCGCTCGATTCGATGCGCTGGCATTGTGCTTTTCGCTGCTAGCGGGAATAGCCGCTCTGCGACGATCGCGCGATGGCCTCCTGATCTCACTGGGGGCGACAGCGGCGGCGTGCCTCAGCAAAGAATCTGCGTATGTGCTGCCCCTGCTGCTCGCATTGCTGATCGGCCAACGCATCCGCACGCGGGCGGGACAGACTCTAGTCCTATCCAACCTGGCCGTCGCCGGCGGAATTTTTGCCTGGCGGTGGGTCATGTTGAGAGGCATTGCGGGTTACCTGGGTCCCACTGGCTCACCGATGGTCTTGCAGCTTAATGCCATCACGCTGGCTAAGACTTTTCTGGCGCGGGTGTGGGGGGTGCTGTGGTTTCCAATCAACTGGTCGAGGCCGCTGGAGGTGTGGATGCTGCTCGGCTTAGCCGGCGGTATCGCTGGTTCGCTCCTGCTCGGCAAGGCGCGGCCAAATCGCGTGCAGTTGTGGCTGTGCATCGCAGGCGTCGCAGTGGCTTGCATTCCGACGCATCACATGCTGTTGATTGGGCCCTCGCTCGAACAATCGCGGTATCTCACCTACGCAACCCCCGCTTTCATCACTCTGCTGGTAACCGCTTGCACAGGGCTGCCTCGGCGAATCGGAGGGTCCGCACTCGTGATGATCACCGCATTTAACCTGACGGCTTTGGAACACAATCAGCGTATCTGGAAATCGATCGCATCTGCGCGATATCAGCTATCCCGAACCGTGGCGGCCGCGGCACGCGATACCGCTGGAGTGATCGCAGTCGACGGCTTGCCTTCTACACTCGACGGCATATACTGGCGCAACGGCCTGGAGGACAGCCTGGATCTGGATTTCGGAATCCCAATGGGTAAGGTGCGTGTGAACGAGCCGTACACGACCGGCCTTGCGCTGCACCTGCGCTGGGATCCAGAAGCACGTGTGCTTCGCTGACTGACCTACTTGTGGCAGGGTTGCGCGACGTCTCCGAGGTAGCCCCAGCGTACCTTGCTACTCTAGGTGCGAGGCAAAAAACGAGTGCACGTAGTGGCTGGCATCGACCTTGGCGGAACCGCCATCAACTATACCCTGGTCAACGCAGAGGACCGGTTCTTGATTGAGGAGCTCTGTGAGTACCCGGCCCTGTCAAAAGAAGGGCCGGACGTCTGTTTATCGCAAATCGCCGCCGGGCTGGAGATCGCGGCTAAACTGGCGGATGTCACAGTCGCGGATGTTGTGTACGTCGGCCTGGACACCCCGGGCCCGGCCAGTGCGGCGGGTGTTCTTAGCGCTAAGGGTTCGACCAACTTCGTGCATCCGAAATGGGCGTCCTTCGATATCCGGGAGAACTTGGCCCGCAGGCTGGGTAAGCCCGTCGTGTATCTCAATGACGGGAACGCGGCTGCGCTGTGGGGACATTTCTCGATGTTCGGCGCCCAGAGCCGCGAAACATCGATATCGGCCATCATTGGAACGGGTCTCGGGGGTGGCGTCATCATCGAAGGCGACATCCTGAAGGGCAGAAAGGGCTTCGGCGGCGAATTGGGCCATGTGCTCATCCCGTACCAGAGGATCCGCGGCGTGGAGGGATTGAACCCCCACTGCAATTGCGGCCGGACGGGCGACCTTGAGTCCCTGTGCTCTCTCACGGCGATTGGCAACACCTTGCTTCCGTACTTCCTGGCGCGGGACAGCGGCCATGAGCTCGGGAAGATCACCGACCCTCGCAGCGCCGCCAAGTTGGTCAGGGGCATGGCTGAGGCAGGAGATCCGCTATGCAAGGAGATTTTCCGGGTTCAGGCTCACGCGCTCGGTCTCTTTTTCGATGAGATGATCAACACCTTCGATCCCGATGTCCTCATCGTCGGCGGCGGCGCTCTGGAGACCAAAGCGGATTTCCAGCGATGGTTTCTCAACGAGGTTCGGTCGGGCATGCCGCAGCAACGCGAGGAACAGGCCGACATCCCGATTTATGTCATGCCCAACGGCGACACGGCCGGTTCCCGCGGCGCCGCCATCGAAGCGCTGAGGCTTGCCAGGCAGACCGGCTTGGCCTGAAGATGGTCACGCTGGACGGTAACCGGCTCTCCCTGGAGGAGGTGCGGGTGGTGGCCGTTTACGACGAGCCCGTGAAGATTGATGAAGCCGCACATCGCGCGATGCTGCGTTCACGAGAGGTGGTCGAGCGGCTGGCGACCGGCCCCGACGCTGTATACGGCGTCAACACGGGCGTGGGCCTCCTCTCTGACGTTAGGATATCACCGGACCAACTCGAACAACTTCAGCGCAATATCGTGCGGTCACACGCGGTCGGCGTCGGACCAATGCTCGAGCGCAGCGTCGTTCGAGCCATGATGCTGATCCGTGCGAACGTGCTGGCGAAGGGCTACTCAGGCATCCGGCCCGTAGTGGCGGAGCGCCTCTGCGACCTGCTAAACCACCGGGTCACGCCGCTGGTGCCCTCCCGTGGGAGCGCGGGCGCGAGCGGCGATCTGGCCCCGCTGGCCCACATGTCCCTGGTGCTGATTGGTGAGGGGGAAGCCGAAGTCGAAGGCGTCCGAGTGTCCGGCGGGCAAGCGTTAGCGCTCGCGGGAATACATGCATTAACCCTGCAGGCGAAAGAAGGCATTTCCCTGGTGAACGGAACTCAGGCCATGCTGGCAGCCGGATGTCTCGCGCTTGTGGAGGCGGAAGTGTTGGCGGATGCCGCGGACTTGATCTGCGCGATGTCCGTAGACGCACTACGGGGAACGCCTCGTGCTTTCGACGTTCGCATTCACGAGGCGCGTCCTCATCCGGGGCAGGTAACCAGCGCCGCCAACCTGGCCCGCATCCTGGAGGGCAGTGAGATCCGCATGAGTCACATCGCGTGCCGCCACGTGCAGGACGCGTACACCTTACGCTGCGCGCCGCAGGTGCATGGGGCGGTGCGCGACACTCTGGCCGCGGCTCGCCGCGCCTTCGAGATCGAGCTGAATTCGGTGACCGACAACCCTTTGGTTTTCGGCGAGGACATCCTCTCCGGGGGTAACTTCCACGGCGAGCCGCTCGCGCTTCAACTGGACTATCTGGCCATCGCTCTCGCCGTGCTCTCAGGTTTTTCAGAACGGAGGAGCGACCGGCTGGTGAACCCTTCGCTCAACGAAGGATTGCCGCCGTTTCTCACCAACCACGCGGGCCTGGAATCCGGATTCATGATGGTGCAGGTGACCGCGGCGGCACTGGTGGCCGAGAATCGCGTGCTCTCGCATCCCGCTTCGCCGGGTTCTATCACCACCAGCGGGAACAAGGAAGACTTCGTCAGCATGGGGATGACTGCGGCTCTGAAGCTTCGACAGGTGGTGGAGAACACGCGATCCGTCCTGGCCATCGAGGCGCTGGCCGCGGCACGCGGGTTGGATTGTCTGCTCCCCCTGCGATCGAGCGCCATCATCCAACGAGCTCGCGAGCGGATACGCGAAGTTTCCCCCGCATGGACCGAAGATCGCGCGCTGGCCGCGGACATCCGACGGGTCGCGGATTTGATCGAAGGGCGCCGATTGAGCGAGTTCTTGCAACCCGACATCTAAAGCGCGAAGACAGTTCGGATTTGCTCCAGGAAGCTTGCTACCTTTTCGCGAGGGTCGCCCGCACCCAAAGCCTCAAAAGGCAAGACGCCGCGATAGCCGACCTTGTCGATAATGGCTTTGATTCGTCGCAGGTCGGTGGGAACCTCCCTGGACCCAAAGCCAACGTTCTCCTTCAGTTGCCAGGAGACCGCATAGGGTACGAGTTTCTCGATCTCGGCGTAAGGATCGTTCTGCCGGAGGCTCCCGACGTCCAGGATGTCTCCGAACCACGGCGAGTTCACTGACTCGATCACGCCGATGGTTTCGGCGGCCGTCTTTAGGAAGTCGTTGTGCTGCTGAAGTCCGACGATGACGCCATGCCGCTTCCCGTGTTCGGCGCATTCCTTGAACGCGGGGATCATCCATTCCAGGGCCTGATCGAAGTTATGCCCTTCGGGCTGAGTCCGGCCTGAAAAGACGCGGATCACCGGCGCCCCGAGCTTGCTGGCGACTTCAATCCAATTCTTCACCATCTGGAGGTCGCGGTTCCGCGCGCCGGCGTCCGCGACCGCGAAATCGTTGCGCACGCCGGTGCCGCTGAGTTGAACGCCGTTGAGGAACGCTGTCTGCTTCAGTTTGTAGACGTAATCGTCGGGAGGCACTTCCGGGTAACCAGGGAAATAGTAGCCGGTCGCATCCAGAGCGTCGACGCGATGCTGGGCGCAGAAGTGGACGACGTCCTCCAGGGTCATCGATCCCGCTTTGAGAGGCTTGTCAAAAGAGTAGGCGTTGAGTGCGAGCCGGAGCTTGACGCCGGGCTCCCTGGCGACCTTCGCCGGGGATAGCGCGGCGGCCGCGGTCAGGAGGCCGAGAGTGCGAGCAAAAAAATCTCGACGGGGAAGTCGCTTGTCGTCCATTGCTGCTTATGATATATCGCCAGCGCGGGGAACTGGTCGTTCCGCTCACGGCTGCGCGGAAGAGCGCTGCGGTAGGCGCCCGCTGTATCGTATGTATTGTGCGAGCGCTAAAACCTCTACGTATTTCTCACGTGGGCCTGCGCGGCGTGGTCGGCCGCGGCATGACGGCGGCGCACGTACTGGATTTCGCCTCGGCGTTCGGCACGTTCATGTCGCCAGGCGCCGTTGTTATCGGACGCGACCCGCGCGCCAGCGGCATTATGATTCGCGAAGGAGTCGCCTCCGCACTGATGGCTACCGGTCACGAAGTGGTCGATCTGGGCGTCGTTTCCACCCCCGTTATCCAGCACGCGATCAACCGCCTGGACGCCGCGGGTGGGATGTCGATCGGAGCCAGCCATAACTCGGCCGAGTGGAGCGCCCTGAAGTTTCTGGGACGGCGGGGGAGCTATCTGTCCACCGCGGAGGCGGGTGAGCTGCTCGACATCTACCATCTCCGGAATTTCACTTTTTCGGAATGGGAAGGCATTGGGACATATCGCGCGGAGCAAGACGCCATCGATCTCTACCTTGACGATCTCGCCAGCGCCTTCGACTTCGATGCGCTCCGCTCCTACAAGGTAGTGGTGGACTGCTGCAATGGCACATCATCGGTCATCCTCCAGCGCTTAAACGAGCGCTTCGGATTCCGTTTGATTCTGATCAACGCGAGAACGGATGGCGTCTTGTTCGCACACGAACCGAACACCTCCCGCCGCACCGTTGGCCTCCAACTGGCGCCGCTGGTGAAGCCGTTGGGCGCCGATGCCGGGTTCCTGTTTGACGCCGATTCTGATCGGGTTGCTTTCGCGACAGAGCGGGGCGAAGCCGCGTCGGAGGAAATGGTGCTGCCGCTCCTCTCGGATTACCTTCTGCCCCGTAGCCCCGGCAAGCTGGTGATCACCAATCTCTCCACCACGGCGCTGATCGAAGAAATCGCTCGCAAGCATGGCGGACGCGTGCTTCGTGTCCCGGTTGGCCGTCAGGCGGCGATCGATGCTCTGTCAGCCTACCGGCCGGAGCAGATCGCGATTGCCGGCGAAGGTACAGGGGCGGTGATGATGCCCCGGTTCCGTTTCGTCTATGACGGCATCGCGTCCATGCTGGCGGTCCTGTCGATGATGCATGAAGAGGGGCGCACGCTCACCGCCATCCTGTCCTCCTATCCGCAGTACTGCATCATGAAGGGTCAGGTGCCCTTGGTAACCCAGCAGATTCCGGCGCTGCTCACCCAACTCCAAAGCCAATTCCAGGGCGGCCGTATCAACGTCTCCGACGGGCTGCGGGTGGACTGGCCGGATCGCTGGTTCCATGTTCGCGTCAGCCAGACCGAACCGATCGTGCGCGTCATCTGCGAGCAGAAAGGGGAGCCTCCTACCGCGATGTTCGAAACGCTGATGGACCAGGTGCGAACCTATGCCGCGTGAACACCTCCTGAAGATTGGAGTATCCGGCATCCGCGGAGTAGTCGGCGAATTTCTGACTCCACTGCTGGCTCGCGCCTTCGCTCAGGCTTTCGGCACCTACGTCGGCAGCGGTCGCGTGGTGGTCGGGAGGGACACGCGATCCAGCGGTCCGATGCTGCAGCACGCGGTTCATTGCGGTCTGCTCGCGGCAGGCTGCGAAGTCATCGATGTCGGCGTGCTGCCCACGCCCACCATTCAGATCTATACCGAGGCGACGAGAGCGCGCGGCGGGCTCGCCATCACGGCGTCCCACAATCCGCCCGAATACAACGCCCTCAAGCTGTTCAACGCGCAAGGTTTGTTCTTCAATCATTACGAACGCAGCGAGTTGCTCGACATCTATCACCAGAGTGACTTTCGCCAGGCGCAGAACGACGAGATGCTGCGCCTTTCCACGGATTATGGATGTCCGGCGCGAATGCACCTGGAACGCGTGGTGAAGCACGTGAACATTGACCGCATACGGGCGCGCAAGTTCCGGGTCGCCCTGGATGCGGTAAACGGAGCCGGCTCGGTGATGACACCGGGCTTTCTCACGGACACGCTCGGTTGTGAACTGCACGCGATCTCCATCGATCCCACCAAACCGTTTCCGCGCATTGCAGAACCCCGTCCAGACACCCTGGGCGACCTCTCGGAACTTGTCCGGACCCGCGCTTGTGAGGTCGGTTTCGCTCAGGACCCGGATGGGGATCGTCTGGCCGTCGTGGACGAAGACGGCACGGTTCTGGACAACGACGACGTGCTGGCGCTCGCCATTCAGGTTGCGATCGAGCGCCATCCGGGCAACGTCGTGGTGAATCTGATGACCTCCTCCGCAGTGGACGACGTGGTGGCCGCTCGGGGTGGGAAAGTGTACCGGACACCGGTCGGGGAGGCGAACGTAGTGGAGATGATGCAGGCCGTGAATGCAGTCATCGGCGGCGAAGGCGCCAATGGCGGAATCATCTTCCCTGCGGTCCATCTGTGCCGGGATAGCTATACCGGTATGGCATTCCTACTAGACCACATGGCCGAAACGGGATGCACAATGTCGCAACTAGCGGCCCAGCTGCCCCGGTATTGGAGGAAGCTGGGCAAGACCGGATTCGAACATGGGCGCCTGGGTCCGCTAATGCAGGCTCTGGAGGATCGGTTCCCCGGTTCGCGGCTGGACCGCTCAGACGGGCTTAAAGTGATGCTGGACGATGCGTGGATACATGTACGCGCTTCCAACACCGAACCAATCCTCAGGATTGCGGCGGAAGGACGGACGGAAGAGCGCGTCGAGAGTTTATATCGAGATGTGACTGCCCTACTGGGCGGGGAGGGGTGACGGCGGCTCAGATGCCGCTGGTGCGGGAACCTTCGCGGCCGCCGGCTGTTCGGGTAGTATGAACGCGGTTTCACCGGGACGCAACAACTTCAGCTCTTTCCGAATCTCCATCTCTGGATTTTTCTTCAAGCTCTCAATGCGCTCCCGTTTCCGCCGGTTCTCACGGGCGAGAGTGGCGTTCTGCTCCTGAAGTTCCCGGATGTCCTGCCGTTTCTGCTTTAGGGCCAGAATGCCCTGCGGACCTCGCAGCATGACAGCCGCGTAAACACCAACCAGGGCAAACGCCACAATCATCCCAAACCGCCGGATAGCTACCATCATCCGCTACTTGTACCCTTACTTTGTTTATAAACTGGATCGCTCTAAATAGCTACCGAAAAGCGATCTATCTTTCCTGACAAGGATAGTCGTCGAAGAGCTGGAGCCTTCTCCGTGATATTCGTGGGTAGTGACAGATAAGATCGTTGTACTGAGTACCTGTGAGTCGGAGGAAAAGGCCGGGAAGCTCGCCCGCTCACTGGTGGAGGCTCGGCTGGCGGCATGCGTCAACATTGTCCCCAACGTCCGCAGCATCTATAGGTGGAAGGACGAGGTGGAGGAGGCCAAGGAATTCCTGTTGGTGGTCAAGACCGGCCGGGCACTACTGGATGAGGTCCGCGCGACCATCGAGCGTATCCATTCCTATGAGGTCCCCGAGATCATCGCGGTTCCGATTGTGGACGGTTCGGCCACGTACTTGGACTGGCTCGCAGCCGGACTGAAAGAGGTAGGCGTATCGCGATAAGATGAGGGTCGCCTATGTCCTCCTCAAGACCGGTCCGGATGGCCACTGGCCCGTACGCTGGCCAGAAGCCGACTCACGCCCGTTATTGGGTGGTGGTCTTCGCGCTGACCCTGGCCATCTTGTCCTACATCGACCGCGTCGCTCTTTCTAAGGCCGCACCTCGCATCCAGCCGGCGCTCGGCATTGACGAGCAAACCTGGGGCATGGTGATCTCCGCATTTGGGTTAGGATACGCGCTGTTCGAGATCCCAGGCGGCTTCCTGGGTGACTGGCTGGGTCCGAAAAAGGTTCTGATTCGCATCGTCCTGTGGTGGTCTACCTTCACCGCGGCCATGGGCTGGATGTGGAGCGGCACCTCACTGGCCGTCAGCCAGTTCCTGTTTGCCGCCGGCGAAGCGGGGTGCTTCCCGAATCTCACCAAAGCCTTCGCTTCCTGGCTGCGCCGCGACGAACGGGTTCGCATCCAGGGCTTGATGTGGGCTGCGGCGCGCTTCGGCGGCGCTTTCACACCGTTGATTGTCCTCTACGTCTTCAATGTGATTGAGGGCTTCGGGGTGCCGAAGAGCATCAGTTGGCGCTGGGCCTTCACCGGGTTCGGCTGTATGGGATTGGTGTGGTGTGGAATCTTCTGGTGGTGGTTCAAGGACAAGCCGAAGGATCATCCCAGCGTTAACGCCGCCGAGTACGAATTGTTGAAAGGCCTCGAAGACATGGGCGGCGGGCACAGTGATGTGCCCTGGGGAAAGATCATCCGCTCGCGAACCGTGTGGCTGCTCTGGCTCCAGTATTTCTGCTGCTCATTTCCCTGGTACTTCTACATCACGTATCTCTCGAAGTACCTTCAGGAATCCCGTCATCTCACCGAGCAGAGCGCCGCCTATTACGCGATCATGCCGCTGCTGTTCGGCGGTTTCGGTTGCCTCTTCGCCGGCTTCATCGCCTCGAAGATGGCGGACTGGACGGGGAGCGTCACGCGCAGCCGTAAGCTGCTCAGTTGTACGGGATTCGCCGGGGGAGCCGTGTTCCTGCTGTTAGTGACGGTACTCGATAATCCTTTGTACGCGGTGCTGGCGATGGGGATGTCTAGTTTCTCGAACGATCTCAACATGCCGGGCGCCTGGGGCTCCTGCATGGATATAGGCGGCAAATACGCCGGAACGATTTCGGGCTCAATGAACATGATGGGCAACCTGGCTGGCTTTGCCGCTCCCGCCGTCGGCGGCTACATTCTCCAGCACACTCATGGAAACTACAATATATTCCTGTATGTGATGGCCGCCATGTACGTGATCGGCTTCTTCGCTTGGCCGTTCATCGATCCGGTGACCCCTATCGAGCAGGCGCCAGAGCATTGATCCCGCTGGTCCTGGTTCTCGGACCTACCGGCTCCGGAAAGAGCGCCCTGGCTTTGGATATCGCAGAACATTTCAGCGGCGAGATCGTCAACTGTGATTCTCTGCAGTTGTATCGCGGCTTTAACATCGGCACCGCAAAGCCCACGCCACAAGAACAGCGGCGCGTTCCCCACCACCTGTTTAACATTCTTGAGCCGAACGAGATATTCACCGCCGGCGACTATGCCCGTGCGGCGCGACAGGTGCTCTATCAGGTATCGGCGCGCGGGCATTTGCCGGTAGTGACGGGCGGCACCGGCTTCTATGCACGCGCCCTGCTGGAAGGACTATTCTCCGGTCCTCCTCGCGACGATCGCTTACGGCAACGGCTACTCAGGATCGAGCGCCGGCGATCCGGCTTCCTCCATCGGGCGCTGGCACGGTTCGATCGCACCGCCGCCTTGCGAATTCATCGCAATGACTCTAACAAGCTGATCCGCGCGATCGAGGTGTGCGTCGCGGCACGACGTCCGATGTCGGAGTTATTTCAGCAAGGACGCGACGCGCTAACGGGCTTCCATGCCATCAAGATCATCTTGGACCCTCCGCGACCGCAACTGCACCAACATCTGGACACAAGATGCCGGCGAATGTTAGAGCATGGCTTAGTTCACGAGATTGCACTGTTACTCCTCTCAGGTGTGTCACCTCAGTGGAAACCTTTCGAAGCAATCGGCTACAAAGAAGTGCTGCGCTTTCTGCTGGGCGACTTGTCATTACCAGATGCCCTGGACCTGATGCAACGCGACACACGTCGCTATGCCAAGCGGCAATTGACCTGGTTTCGGCGCGAGATCGATGCACTTTGGGTAACTGGGTTCGGAACAGACTTGGAGACTCGCCGCTCTGTTATCACCAGATTGGTTAATTACACGCAAGCCCAACAATGATTCTCATCTTCTCGAAAATAAACTGAGTCAGGTGCCGGAACAAATCAGCGATGTCCACGTATGTTTACTCAGGACCTATTTAGATAGGAGTAAACAAGATCAATGAACAAGATTCTTTTCAGCTTTTCCACTGTGGCACTGGCCGTTGCGAGCGCCGCGGCGAATTACCGAGTTACCCTGTTCCAGCCCTCCGTCATTAACGGCACAGAGCTAAAAGCCGGTGACTACAAACTGGAGTTAAAAGACAATAACAAGGCCGTGGTCCGGAGCGGCAAGAACGTGGTGGAAGCCGACGTAAAGATTGAGAGCACTCAGCAAAGATTTAACACTACCAGCGTGCGCTACAGCAACGTCGACGGGAAGATGAAAGTCCAGGAGATGCACTTGGGCGGTACGAATCTGAAAGTAGTCTTCAGCAACTGACTCTAGTCCGCCTGGAACCAGGCCAGCCCTGACCGTGAACGCAACAGGCTGAAGTCCGTGCTACTCAGTAGAACACGACTTCAGCCTGTTGTTTTTGAATCTGATTGCTACCCGTGCATTTCGCGGAAGCGTGCCGGAGTCATCCCCACCGTTCGCTTGAAAGTGGAGGAGAAATGACTCTGATCGGCGAACCCGCATACATCGGCGATTTCCGCGAGCGGCATGGCCGAGGCTGCAAGCAGATGAGCAGCGTGGTCAGTGCGCAGCTTGCGCATATATTCCCCAACCGTCACATCGAAATATCTTCGAAACTCGCGCGAGAGATGGACAGGATGAACTCCCGCCGCATGTGCGATCTCGGCCAGACTCGGCACTTCCAGAAACCGCGACATCAATCATATCCCTGGCGCGCAGCAGCCACTTCGGTGCGTTGCGTGAAGCCGGTCCAGCAGCCCGGACGCCCTCGGCCAGGATTTCCAGAACCAGCCCTTCGATGGCTATGGAGGCGGCGCTGTCGCGTTGCCGGAATTCTGAATAAAGGCGTCGAGCCAGCATTGCGGCTTGAGGGCTAGCGATCTCGCACGGGCGGTCGAGCGCATGGGTCTGTTCGCGAACCCGATCCAGGGTCTCGGGCTGAAGCTCTACCAGCAAACAGCGGGCGCCCTCTTCATAAACATTGGAGTGAATTTCCTCCGCTGGAAGAAAGCGGAGGGTCCCGGTCTCACACGAGGCCGAGGTCCCTTGATATATCTCGGTATAGCGTCCTTCTATGACGTAGCTGAGATAAGCGCTGGCATGCATATGCCGCCCCAGCGCCAAGCCTCGTGGGTAGACCGCTTCCCGCAACTTGAGGTTCAGGAAGTCACGGCGGTCTGTAACCTCACCCGCGGTGTCGGAACAATTACAAACGTTGAATACCGGAGTTCTTTCAGCCAGCACAGTCCCACCAGATTGCATGTTTGACGTCCCAATTGTGAAAAGGTTAGTTTGCCGTTTCTTCGAATTACTACGAACTTGGGGCACGCTCTGTTCCACCAATATTGGTTGAATCTGTTGCAGCCGTGATCCCTCGCGGCGTCCGCTCGCGGGACGATACGTTCAGTCTTGGGACGGCGCAGTGTTTGAAACACATCAAGTCCGATCCGGGGTTAGGATTTTCCGATTCGCGCTAGATACTAACACCTTGTGAATATTCAATAAATATCTATGACGCAGTTACCTAACAGCACAGGCGAAGTATCGTCCACTGGAGTGCAACGAGAGCGGAGGCTCTATGAGCAACTACGGATTTTCTCCAACGGTTACAGCCGCGGCGCTGTGCGTAATCTGGGCCGGCATCGCGGTTGCGCAGGCACAATCACAAATCGAGGACGAGTTGAGTCGCGCGGAGATGGTGGCCAAACAGGGGGTCGCAAGATGCAGTGCAGGCAAGTATGCGGAAGCCGAGCGGCTGTTGCGTGAAGCCCTCGCCATCCGTGAGAGGTTCCTTCCTGGCGACAGCTTCCTGGTTGGCACTACGTTGAACGATCTCGGAGCGACGCTGCATTATCAATCCCGATTCGAGGAAGCGGAAACCTTGTACAAACGCGCGATTCCCATTCTGACGCGCCGGCCCGAGGAACGCGCCGATAGCGTGGCAGCGATGGCGAATCTCGCTTCGATTTATCGCGAGCAGAAGCGTATGGGCGAAGCCGCGGCCATGTACGCGCAGATCATGCCCCATCTTTCGGGCCCGGACGCAATTAGCGAACTGGCCGCGGCTAGCGTCCTGAACGACTATGGGATGTTTCTGAAAGCCAAAGGCGATTGGGAAGGCGCTGAGAAAGCGATGGAAAGCTCCCGGATAATCCGCGAACGCAAGCTTCCGCCCAGCGATCCGGCAGTGATCGGAATATGGGCTTCTCTTGGAGACCTGTATTCGGCGCAAGGCGACTACGCGCGTGCGGAGATTATGTTCCGCAAGAGTCTGACAGCCTGCGAGCGCGCGTTCAGTCCCACGGACCGTCATTGCGCACCTCCGCTAAACGGGTTGGGGGTGGTGCTGATGCACCTGGGCCTGCACACTGAAGCGGAGAGTTTGCTAACTCGCGCGCTGGCCGTGTTTGAACAGTCACGCGGACCGTCACATTTCCTGGTCGCGGCCGTGTTGAACAACCTTGGCACTCTCGCCGGCCGGCGGGGGGACGACAAGCATGCGGAAGAATATCTGTTGCGGTCTATCGCGATATGGTCGAGTCTGTTCGGACCGGAACACCCGGACGTGGCATCTGCATCTTCGAACCTGGCCGCCATCTATTTGCATAAGCATCAATGGGCGAAGGCCGAGACGCTGTACCGCAAGGCGCTCGCGACGGACGAGAACATCTTCGGAAAAGACCATGAGAAAGTGGCTTTCGACCTGAACAATCTAGCCACGCTGTACGGAAGCACGAAACGGCTGGAAGAGGCCGCTCTGCAATTTCAGCGTGCCATAGAGATCTACGAGCGCAGATATGGTCCGGACGACGTACGCGTCGCCGGAGTAGTGGTAAATCTCGCGAATCAGAGGTCGAACCAGAAGCGCTGGGCTGAAGCGGCGTCGTTGTACAAGCGTGCGTTCGAAATTTACGAGAGGCATCCCGGAAGTGAGACGCAGGCAACGGCGGCCAGCTTTGAGAACTACGCACGGCTCATGCGGAAAGCGGAGGAATTCGCCGAGGCCCAGAAAGCCGAAGCGTTCGCTATGCGCATCCGCGTGCGCGACGTAGTTGTACGAGACAAGGCGCAATCCACATTTCTGCCCCGAAACTGACGGGCTGCGGTCCTTAGGGTAATAAACACTTCAGCGACTGGGCGAAGCCCTGCGCAGGCGAAGGAGGATAGCGAATTCGCCTACGAGGGCTCCGGTCCGCAGATTTCTGCAACTCCGTCCCGCCAGGACACTCTAATAAGGTGAGAGTTCCTCAATCACCCCCAACTTGACAGTGATTCGGGGGATTCGTAGAATCAAGCTACTGGAACGAGTTTACCCTCCCAAATGGCTCAAGTACTTGCGTTTCCGCGACCGACCGCGCGCCTTCGGGCGACCTCGGTATTGGAGCAGATCGGAAACACTCCGCTTATCCGGCTGCCTAAGATAGACGGCGAGTTTCCGGGCGTCGAAATCTACGGCAAAGCGGAGTTTTTCAACCCCGGTGGGTCGGTAAAGGATCGCCCCGCGCTGAACATGATCCTGGACGGCGAGCGCACCGGCCGTCTTACCAAAGATCGAATCATCCTCGACGCAACCAGCGGCAATACCGGCATCGCGTACGCGATGATTGGGGCAGCCAAGGACTATCGCGTGAAACTGGTTCTCCCGGCCAACGCCTCGCGTGAGCGGAAAGCCATGCTGAAAGCGTACGGCGCGGAGATGGTTCTCTCTGATGCCGCCGAAGGTTCCGACGGCGCTATCCGCAAGTGCCGCGAGATTTACGAAGCCGATCCGGACCGTTACTTCTATCCAGACCAATACAACAACGCGGCGAATTGGAAGTCGCATTTCGAAACCACAGCGCCGGAGATTATCGAACAAACAGACGGCCGGATTACTCACTTCATCGCCTGCATGGGCACTAGCGGCAGCTTCGTCGGCACCACGCGACGGCTGAAGCGGGATGTCCCGGGCGTCCAATGCATTTCTGCGCAACCTTCCTCTGGCTTCCATGGACTGGAAGGGTTGAAGCACATGCCTACAGCAATTGTTCCTGGCATTTACGACCCGGCGCTCGCGGATGACAATCTCTGGATCGAGACCGAAGATGCCTACGCGATGACCAGACGCGTGGCTGGCGAGGAAGGCATTCTGATTGGAATCTCGTCAGGCGCGAATCTGGTTGCGGCGCGAACGATGGCTAAAACACTAGTTCGCGAAGGTAAGTCAGGTGTGATTGTCACGTTTCTGTGCGACAGCGCCGCGAAGTACCTCAGCGAACCGTTCTGGGACGAATGATCACCATTGAACCCGAGGCTTGGCAGACCATAGCCGCCCACCTCGAGGCCGCATATCCCAAAGAGGGATGTGGCATTCTGCTGGGCAAGGCAGATGGCGATCACCGCCGTGCCACCTCCGCCGCTGCTTGCCGCAATGTGTATGACGGCGAGCAGGCCGACCGTTTTGAGCTCCATCCCAAGGACATACTCGCGGCTGACAAACGCGCTCGGGAACTGGGATTGGACGTCGTCGGGTTCTTTCATTCGCATCCGGATTGCGATGCATACTTTTCGGCCACGGACCTGAAGAACTCATGGCCTTGGTATTCTAATGTGGTCGTCTCCGTGCGGGACGGCAAGGTGCACCGCGCGGCGGCCTTCTGTCGCCAACGACGATCAAACTCAGTCCACAGCAGAAGAATTGATTCATCCTGAATAATATGCCAAAGGTTCTGATTCCGACTCCCCTCCGTCAGTACGTCGACAAGAACGACTCCATCGCCGTCTCCGGCGGCACCGTTGGCGAGGTGATGGACGCGCTCACCATGCAGTATCCCGACTTGCGCCGCCACCTCTTCAACGATGAAGGCAAGCTGCGCAGCTTCGTCAATGTGTACGTTGCCGACGAAGACATCCGCTATCTCAATAAAGATGCCACGCCGGTGAAGGACACCGACACGATTTCCATTGTTCCCAGCATTGCGGGCGGGGCGTCCGGCGTCGCCGAGCCGCCGGTCTCACTCGATAAAGACGAGGTGCTCCGCTACAGCCGGCACCTGATCGTGCCGGAAGTCGGCATGGAGGGTCAGCTCAAACTGAAGCAGGCTAAAGTGCTTCTGGTGGGCGCCGGCGGGCTGGGTGCGCCGCTCGGGCTGTATCTTGCCGCTGCGGGGATCGGACGCATCGGGATCGTTGACTTCGATGTCGTCGATTTCACGAATCTGCAACGCCAGGTCATTCACGGCACCAAAGATGTCGGCCGCAAGAAACTGGACTCGGCCGCAGAAAGCATGCAGGACATCAATCCCTTCGTACAGATCGACAAGTACGAGGTCGCGCTCACCAGCGAGAACGCTCTGGATATCTTGAAGGACTACGACATCGTGATCGATGGGACGGATAACTTCCCGACGCGCTACCTGGTGAACGATGCTTGCGTGCTGCTTGGAAAGCCGAACGTGTACGGGTCGATTTTCCGGTTCGAAGGGCAGGCGACGGTCTTCGCCTATCAGGGCGGCCCGTGCTACCGGTGTCTTTATCCTGAGCCGCCACCTCCGGGCCTGGTTCCCAGTTGCGCGGAGGGCGGCGTCCTCGGCATTCTGCCCGGCACCATCGGACTGATTCAGGCGACCGAAGCGGTGAAACTGATCCTCGGGATTGGCGAGCCGCTGGTAGGCCGTCTGCTTCTCTACGATGCTCTCGGGATGCGCTTCCGCGAATTGAAACTGCGCCGGAATACGGAATGCCCGGTCTGCGGCGATCACCCCACCGTCACGAAGCTCATCGATTATCAGGAATTCTGCGGTGTGCCGCACGGCCACGGCCGGCCGCACCCAGTACCGGCGAGATCGATCCCGTGGACGTGAAAGCCAAGATCGACCGGGGCGACCATTTCGTGCTGATCGATGTCCGTGAACCACACGAATATCAGATCTGCAACATCCCGCAGGCGAAGCTGATCCCACTCGGCGAGATTCCGAAGCGCGTGAACGAGCTGAACTCTGCGGATGAGATCGTGGTCCATTGCAAGAGTGGAATGCGAAGCGCCAAAGCTGCTGAGTTTCTGAAGCAGGCCGGCTTCAAGAAGGTTTTGAACATGAAGGGTGGAATCCTGGCCTGGAGCGATAAGGTGGATCCGTCGGTCGCCAAGTACTAACGTTCGATCCGAGCGTGGTGATTGACAGGACCAGAGCCGTGGCCGAGTCCCGGGTTCGTACGAATCGCTTCGGTGATAAAGAGCTTCGCGCGCCTGACTGACTCGATCAGCCCTGAGCCTATTGCCAGTTCTGCTGTAATCGCTGCAGAGTAAGTGCAGCCGGTCCCGTGGGTATGTGGCGTGATGGAACGCTCGGCGGAAAATTCCTCAAAGCCATCGGGCGTCAGTAGAATGTCGATGGCACGCCCGCTCAGATGACCTCCCTTGATCAAGACGTTTCGTGCCCCCAGCTTTAGGAGTTGCTCCGCGGCGCGTTTCATCGAATCCACATCGTGGGTCTTAATTCCGGTCAGCACTTCCGCCTCCGGAAGGTTGGGAGTAATCAGGTCAGCGCAGGGTACCAAGTCGCTGAGCACCGCCCTTTGTGCCGCCTCCGTCATCAGCGGAGCGCCATGCTTGCTGATCATCACCGGGTCTACCACTAACGGGAAAGCGAATCGAGCCGCCGCATCGGCGACAGCCCGAACCACCTCGATGGTGCCCAGCGCGCCTGTCTTTGCGGCGCCGGGCGGGATGTCAGCAAGCACCGCCGCGATCTGCTCGGCCACCAAATCGGGGGCCATGAATTCGATGCGGCTCACCCCGACCGAATTCTGCACAGTGACGAGGGTGATCACCGCTTCGCCATAGACGCCGAACTGGTGAAATGTTTTCAGGTCAGCCTGTATGCCCGCGCCGCCGCTAGGGTCTGATCCAGCAATCGTGAGAGCGATAGACATCTCGTCATTCTGTGGTTCCGCCGCATCACTCCTCAATCGTGATGGCCGGTCCCTTGGACCCTTTTTTCTCCTGACTCGTGCGGGCAATCAGATTCCTGGCCAATTCGATGAACACGGCCGCGTGCGGATCCGTCTCATCCCGGGTCGCCACCGGTTTGCCTGAATCGCCGCCAATGCGAACATCCGGCGCCAGCGGCACTTCACCGAGGAAATGCACGTTCATCAGGTCCGCCGTGCGGCGTCCGCCGCCATGGCTGAACACGTCGATGCGCTCGTTGCAGTGCGGACACATGAGATAACTCATGTTCTCCACGATGCCGAGAAGCGGTACGCGAACCTGCTCAAACATGTTGACTGCTTTGCGCGCATCTTCCAGCGAGACATCGGACGGCGTGGTGACGACCACAGCGCCGGTGAGCGGCGCCGTTTGAATGAGCGAAAGCTGCACATCGCCCGTGCCCGGCGGCAAGTCAATGATCAGGTAATCGAGTTCACCCCAATCGACCCCACGCAAGAATTGCTGAATCACACTGTGCAGCATCGGTCCGCGCCATATCAGCGGTTTATCACCGGGATTCAAGAACCCCATCGACATCAGCTTCAGACCGAACTTCTCAAGCGGTTGGATTCGCTCGTCAATGGAGCGCGGCGCCGCCCGCAAGCCCATCATCAAAGGGACGTTGGGGCCGTACACATCGGCGTCCATCAAACCCACCCGGTAGCCGAGCTTCGCCATGGCAACGGACAGATTCACGGAGATCGTCGTTTTGCCGACGCCGCCCTTTCCGGAACCGATGGAGATAAGATTTTCAACGCCGGCGATCGGCTGCTTTGGCGCGTCACCGCGCGGTGCATTCGGATTCATTTACTCCAGGGTAGCTGCCCGCCGCCGCCTAAAGCTATTTCATGACGAGATCCCAACGGGCCGCAGCTTCTGCAAGCACACGCGGAACGTCGCTCTCCAGCAGAAACCGCTGGCTAACGAGGTCGGCTGCGGCAGCTTTCACCTTGCTGAGATATTCGTCACGGCTGGCGTAGCGCTCTTCGATGGAGGGCCGCGTATCGCCGGTTTTCTTACGCTCCGCTTTGGTGCGTGGGAATGGAATAAATGAACCCGCCATGTCGTAGAGCATCTCCGGCGAACCGATCTCGGGAGCGCGGAGATTCCAACCGGTATAGGTCGCGACCGGAACTCTCAGATCCACTGACCGGATCCCGGCGATTTCGTTCCCGTCTTCCTGGCTGACCCGCGGAACAAGTTGCGGGAACGGCTGGCCGACGTTTGGCGGCTCCTGGGTGATCACGCCGGTGGCAGCGAACTCGGGTCCGAAATCGAGATGAAACGCGTGGTACATCGTGGATGGAAGCGCGGCACCCGGCATGCGCGGAAACGGAGTTGCTTGCGGGGATGCGAGCTGATCGCGATCGATACGAGGGTACTGCGACTCGGGCGGCGCGACTCCTTCCTTGAGCCAAGCGTTCATCGAGGCAAGCAAAGCCCGCATGGTCCACGTGTAGTTCGCGGGATTCACGCGATTCTGAGTGTGGTTCCTCTCGGGACGCGCACCCGGTCCGTGCTGCGTTCCAGCAAGGTAGTAGATGCGCGTATCCGGGGCGGGTGGAGCGTCTTGTTTACCATCCGCCGTCGTGTGGATCAGGGAAGCCGCGCGGCCCCAGTATTCGTAGGATCCGTTCGTGTAGAAGATCTTCGGCGCTCCCGGAGTATTCAGCGTGCGATCCAGCAGTCCGGCCTTGGCTCCCGTAACGGGATCGGTCTCCGGCAGATCCGTGAACGGGAAAAGATCCGTGGGATAGAAGAGATTCATCAGCGGATGGCCATCCCTGGAGGGCTGTGCGAAACGGATGTTGAAGCTCCCTCGCCCGGCGCCACCGACGTGCGCCCAAACGCCGTCAAAAACTTTGCGGCCCTTTTCGTCGGTGTTGAAGCCGTAGTACAGGAACGTGCGCAGGAATCGTCCGCTTTGAGACGTGCCGAATCCGATGGCGCGCTTCAGAAATCGCGGTTGATCGCCCAGAGCAGACGTCGCCGAAGCACCGCCATGCTTCAGGTACGTCACGAAGTCGCGAACCGCAGCCGGCCCAAGTCCAGCGATCGGCGGATCCTGTGCGCGGTAGACAAGTTCGTAAATCTTGCCCGGTTCAAAGCCTCCCGGCATGCTGACTTTGGAAGCATCAGCGAAACTCCAGGCGCCGCGCGCGATCGGCCGAGCCGATGATTCCGGAGTGTCTCGTACGGTGAGCCGCGCTTGCTCATCGCTGAGATCAACAGGGGCGTAGGCTATGTGATCCCGGTCGGCCAGATTCATCGTCTTCGTTGCTGCACTGGGCACGAATTCGCTCCGCACGAGGCCGGTGATCGACTTGCCACCGGCGAGCCGCGCGATCGGAGTGTAGAGTTTCAAGAGGCGATCCTTGGGGACGTCGAACTGCCATCCTACCCAAGCCAGCGTGTATCCCTGGTCCATGAGGTACCGGTCGCCGACTTCGTTCGCACCGCCGGCATTGAACATGCGCAACAGTCCCATGCCGCCGCGGTTCGAGACTTCGAACAAGATCGTGCCATTTCCCTTCGCCGGATCCCGCGGCTTCAGCACAATCGCATCCGCGCTGAATTCCACCATGCCGCTTTCGGCCTTCGGTGCATAGTCGATATCGGTGATGATGCGATTGGCTGCGCTCTTTGGATCTACGGCGAATTCGGCTTTCATCACCATGCGTTCGTACGATCCGGCGTTTCCGAATGAAACGCCCTCGGACACATCGGTTCGCTCCAGGACACGGATGTCTTTGACAGCGGCAAAGCTGGGTAAAGCCGCGGCAAGCAGCAGGGCAAAATAGTTCAGCGTGGGTATGGTCATAGGATTTGCGCGAATGTAAAATCCATTTTACGCGCCGCTTTTTTGATTGACCACTTACAGAGTCAATGGTAGCCTCAGGTAGTTCAAATACGCTGCGAGTGCGGAAGTGCCGAACGGTAGGCGTGTGTTCAGGGCCCGCCTAGCCAGCTGACCTTCACTCCGCCCTCTGCTGATCCTTGTTGGCGCGAGTTTTCTCGCGATCAAGTGTGCGCATCCTTGGCGCACGGGTGAAATAGAGGAGAGCTAACAGTGCATAACTTTACTGGACAGAGGTGTGTTCCCACGACGTCAACGCAGAAGCGTTCATTGAAGCTTGTCACCTTTATCGGCGTGCTAGGACTTTCGGCATTTGCCGACAACCCTCCTGGACCTGAACATCCCAACCAGCCTCGCGATCCCGGCGTACGTGCCGGAAGAGCGGACGCGGGGGATCCGGTTTCCGGGCTCAACACGGGTGAGCTTGCAATGTTCAACTCATCCCGAATTACGTTTCAAGAAGTGGATGGAACGGCGGAGGGTCTGGGACCCCGCTTCAATCTCGATTCATGCAGCGCTGCCACGCGCACCCCGCCGTTGGCGGAAGTAGCCCGGCCCTGAATCCACAAATGGCCGCAGCGAGCGCCTCCGGCGCGCGCAACACCATCCCGCCGTTTCTCAGCGTGGATGGCCCGGTTCGCGAGGTGCGGTTTAAGCTCAAGCCTGACGGATCACGGGACGGCGGCGTCAAAGCGCTTTTCACAATCAGCGGGCGCGTAGACGCGCCTGGGTGCAACATTGCACAGCCGGATTTTTCAAATACCTCGAACTTGGCGTTTCGCATCCCGACGCCGCTTTTTGGAGCAGGCCTGATCGAGGCGATCCCCGATAGCACTTTGCGATCCAACTTGAGTGCCATGGCCGATCTCAAAGAATCTTTCGGGATTTCAGGAAAGTTTGAACACGAGCGGCAACGACGGAACAGTGACGCGGTTCGGGTGGAAAGCACAGAATAAGTCGCTCGCCATCTTCTCTGGAGAGGCCTACAACGTTGAGCAGGGAATTTCGAACGAGTTGTTTCCGAACAAACGCGATGAGACGGCTGCCTGTCAGTTCGTCGCGTCTCCAAACGACCAGATCAATTTTGGAACCGGACAAGTCGGTGACGTCATGCAGTTTGCAATTTTCAGCCGCTTTCTAGCGGCGCCCACGCCCGCGAAGCCGAATTCATCGGCCACGAACGGCGCTGCCCTGTTCGCCTCGGTTGGATGCGCACTGTGTCACACGCCCACGTTGACAACCGGCTCCTCGCATTGCGCGGCATTGAGCAATAAGGCGTTGAATCTGTACTCGGATCTTGCGCTACACTCGATGGGCTCTGGGCATGCCGACAATATCATCCAGGGCAATGCCGGGGGCGACGAATTTCGAACTGCACCGTTGTGGGGCGTCGGCCAGCGGCTCTTCTTCCTCCATGACGGGCGAACGTCGGATCTCGTGCGCGCCATTGCGGAGCACTCCAGTCCGGGGTCAGAAGCAAACAAGTCGATCGAGCTATTTGCTCAGCTCAGCACATCGCAGGCGCAGGACCTGGTGATTTTTCTACGTTCCCTGTGAGCGATGCGGCGTTCCTGATTACGCGAGCGACAGGTTGGCCCGCGCGCGCAGCGTGAAGTCATCTAGCTGGCCGCGTTTGAGCCTCCTGAACCCGGCTGCAGCGATCATTGCGGCATTGTCGGTAGAAAGGCCAGGCGTTGGGAAAAGCACGGGATAGGGAAATCGCGAGGCCTGCGCCGCGGCTCGCAAACCGGAGTTGCAGGCCACGCCGCCCGAAACGATCGCAGTGCGCGCGCCGATTTCCTCGGCCGATTTCGCGATTCGCCGCATCAATTCGTCAATCACGGTGTGTTGAAATGCGGCCACCAAGTCGAGGGTAGCCTTCGGTGTAACGGAAAGCCATTCGGCGAGAGTCGGACGCCGATTCGCCTTCAGAAGGGCGCGGCGGTTAGCGACTTCCTCTTCCATCGGATGGGCCTCGGTCCAGCGCAGCACCGCGGTCTTCAATCCGCTGAAGCTGAAGTCCAGCGAGTTTCCTTTCATCCTGGCCAGCGTGAAGCGGATTGCACGTGCATCGCCGTAGGGCGCGAGTTGGTCGATGATGGGTCCGCCAGGATAGCCGAATCCGAGCAGTTTCGCGACCTTGTCGAAGGCCTCTCCGGCGGCATCGTCGCGAGTCTTGCCCAGCAGTCGGTATGCGAAGCCTTCACGCACTTCGAACAGGTGGGTGTGGCCGCCACTTACTACCAGAGCGAGCGCTGGAAATTCAATCGTGAGCCCACTCGCGGCCGATTCGAGAACGACCGCATGAATGTGGCCTTCGATGTGGTTGACCCCAATCAACGGTTTACCCGTAACGAAGACCAGCGCCTTGGCGTAAGTGATGCCTACAAGCAAGGAGCCCACCAACCCAGGGCCGGCGGTTACGGCTACGGCATCGACATTGTTCAGCGCAACTTCAGCCTGCTCCAACGCCGAACGCACCACCGGCACAATGGCCCGCAAGTGTTCGCGCGATGCGAGTTCGGGCACTACGCCTCCGTACTTTCCATGGGTGTCGAGTTGAGATGCGACGACCGAGGAGAGGATGCGACTCTCGTCTTCGACGACGGCTGCGGCAGTTTCGTCGCAAGAGGATTCGATACCGAGGATTTTCAAGAGAGATCCTACACTTAGTCTAGGTGAACCTGTCTGACTTCGATTACTACCTTCCCGAGGAACTGATTGCCCAGCAGCCGCTCGCGGATCGTTCCGGCTCGCGTATGCTCGTGGTGCATCGATCGGAAGGCCGGTGGGAAGACCGGCAGTTCGTCGAGCTTCCCCGATACTTGCGTCAGGGCGACTGCCTGATTCTGAATAACTCGCGAGTTTTCCCCTCGCGACTATTCGGCACGCGCGAGAACATGACAGGCCGGGTGCAGGTATTCCTCACACGCCCGGTCACGCCCGACCGCAAGACCTGGAAAGCGCTGGTCCGTCCGGGCCGCAAAATGCGAACGGGCGAACGCATCCGGTTTGAGAAGGACGTAACTGCAAAAATCCTTGGGCGCGGCGATTTCGGCGAGCGCACGATTCACTTTGAATGCGCCGGCGATATTTACGAAGTCCTCGATCAGATCGGGCACGTTCCCCTGCCGCCTTACATCCGCCGCGACGATACTCCGAACGATCGCGACCGCTATCAAACCGTATTCGCAGCCTCGACCGGATCCGTGGCGGCGCCCACTGCGGGTCTGCACTTTACCCCCGCGGTCATTGAGAGCTGCCGCAACGCTGGGGCGTTGATCGCGTATGTGACGCTGCATGTCGGGCTCGGCACGTTTCAGCCCATACATTCCGAGATCGTCGAAAACGCGCACCTTCATTCGGAGCACTTCGAAATCGACGCTACAAATGCGACGCGTATTCGCGGTGCGGAGCGGCGTATCGCGGTGGGCACAACCAGCGCGCGCACCCTGGAAACCGTGGCCCGGTCAGGAGCCATTGCTGCGGCGGCGGGCGACACGGAGATCTTCATCTATCCAGGCTTCGAATTTGGCGCCGTAGATGCTTTGCTTACCAATTTTCACTTGCCGAAATCGAGTCTATTGCTTTTGGTGAGTGCTTTCGGCGGAAAGGAATTAATGCTCGAAGCCTATAACCACGCTGTGACTGAACGCTACCGATTCTTCTCCTATGGAGATTGCATGCTGATCCTATAGAATATTGCGGTGCTCCAGTGCTCGTTAACGGATGCGCTTACAGGCCGTCGCTCCCGCCGGTTCGCAAGAGGTCTCCATCTGGACGGTGGACCACTCTCCTACTCGAGCGAGAGATCTCCTGCTCCGCTGACCATCGAACAGGAAGCCGCGCTCGTTTGCGGCTTGTGGCACCACGGCTACGCGCTGGCTGAACTGCCGTACAACCCGGTGGAAACATTCATGGCGCTGTTTGTCGGCCGCACCGTGGCCAGCCGGCGGCGCGCTCCACACGGTGACCCTCTTTGTAGCCAATGATTCGGGGACATGGATATTGAAGCGGCCGCATGATTTCGCTAAGACTGAGATACCGGGATTGCTGGCCAAAGCTCGCGCAGGAGAACTCGTCGACTTGTATAAGCATTGCCGTATCCGAATTTCAGACCGGCGAGCCGAAGTGCCCCGCCAACTGCCCTTCGTACCCACGTTCAATTACTGGATGGCGAACAGACCAGGGACGACCTACTTCGTGCCGGTCGACGAACTCTCGGCGCTCTACATCAACATACTGCTGACCGCGTTCAGCCCGGAGTTCGGCTACGACGTGCTTGACGATCGCGTTGATTTTGAGCCGCCCGGCCTCGGGCGGTTTGCAAAATCGCGGGGCGCTGTGGGGCTTCCCACATTTCGCGGCGCATCCCTTTCCTGGATGCAGGCGCTCGTACCATCGGCAATCGGACTAGGCGAGACGGGCCCGCTGTTGCGGCCGTTCTGCCCACCGTACTTTCGCACCATGCGCGACGGCGGCTCCGCGACCGGTTGGAGCAATCCCGCCCGCGTGCAAGCGGGCACCCCGAAGTACGCCGACGTAGGCGATTGAGGCAATTATCGCCTGCGCCGAATACGTATATGGCCGATAAGGCCGCTTCCCCGCAAAGAGCGGGCCTTTCCGTACGGTCACGGATTATCAAGTACACGTTCTCGACCCGGAGTTCACGCGCGGTTTTATAAACCGGAGGGATTGTAACTTACGCCGGAGTCGGGACTCATGTCGACGCTACACTGGATACGTGATCTCCCGACGGGCACTTCTCGCATCCGGAGTTGCGCTCGCCGGTTGCAGGAATAAGCGCAGCACCGGTTTTCCCGGATACGCCTTCGTGGCCAATCAAGAGGGCCAGGCTATCGCGGCCGTCGATCTCACGGCATTCGCGGTGATCCGCCACATTCGCCTGGATGCCAAGCCCAGTGACGTTGTTTCCACCGCGGAGGTCCCTTCGGTTTTTGCGCTGACCCCGGATTCGGGTACGGTACACGAAATCCCGATGGGTCATCTTGAGGTACGTAGAAAAGCGCAGCTCGGCACTTCGGCGGTGTCCATGCGCTTGAGCAACCGATCGCTTCAGGTTCTATATCGATCGCCCAGTAAATTCAGCTCGCTCGCGCTGGACAGCCTGCACCCGTCTTGGGAGGTGGCGCTGCCCGGCGAAGCAGTCGACTTTGATGTGACTAGCGATGACCACAGCGCCGCCTTCAGCTTCGGGGATCAAGGCAGCATCGCGTTATTGGATATCCCTACGCGGAAGGTGCGCCGAATCGATACCTCTACGCGGATGGGCATGGTGCGCTTTCAATCCGATGGACGCGCCTTGATTGCAGCCGATCTGGGCCGGCGAATGTTGCTGATCTACGATGTCCTATCCGCCCGCCTCATAACCCGGCTGCCGCTATCTGTGCGCCCCGACAATATGTGTTTCAATCCCGACGGCGGTCAACTATTTGTCACGGGCGAGGGTTTGGACGCGGTGGTGATCGTGTATCCGTACCACACGCCCCAAGTTGCGCAAACGGTTTTGGCCGGACGGGGACCGGGCGCAATGGCGGCATCTGACACCAGTCCGCCGTATCTGTTCATCGCGAATCCCCCGTCGGGCGAAATCGCCGTCATGAACATCGCGAATCAGCGCATTTTGGGAGTCGCCGCCGTAGGAGCGGAACCCGGCTTTGTTGCCGTAACGCCGGACCAGCAGTATGCGCTGGTGTTGAACCGCAAGTCCGGAGATATGGGCGTGCTCCGAATTCGTACAAGCATCGCGAGAGGCGAAAAGCCGGTCGCCTTGTTTACGATGATCCCTGTAGGGTCGAAGCCGGTGAGCGCAGTAATTCGGGAAGCTTAGACGCTATCCGGCCGCCGCTGCCAATTCCAGAGTCACGTTCAGCGCGCTGGGGAACGGACCGCTGTAATGCATCTTGCCAGCGTCGCCATCGGCGCGGCGGAGAGACTTGGCAGCCAGCAGAGGCTTGAGTATAGAAGGTATCTGCACCTGATTGATGTATTGCCCGAAACAGGTATGCAGACTGTATCCCCAGTGCATGTAATTCCAATCTGGCCGGTCGATCCGGAAGTCGTTGGGTGCATCGACCTTGCGGAAATCGAACATTGCCGATTGAGTCGCGGCAAGCACCAGCGAGCCCTTCTGCACCATAGTGGCGTGCAGGGCGCCCTTGGCGACGACATAATCCTCTACCGCGATTCTAAACACGCCGGGATTATTCGGGTTGAACCGGAGGGCTTCAAATACGTAACGCGACAGCAGCGCATCGTCTCCCGTTCTTGCGGCCGCTTGTGCGCCGGCGAGTTGTTCTGGCCGGTTCAGCAGTTGGTCCAGCGCGTGGACACAGCACTTGGACGTAGTGGGGATCGCGCCGACAATCAATCCGATGAGGTTATTGCGAATGCCCAGATCATCCATTCCCGGTAAGCCGGCACCTTGCAACGCGAGACAGCGACCAAGCACGTCGTCCTTCTTTTCGCCGCTGGCTTTCCGCGTGGCGACAGCAGCGTCCAGCCACGCGCGTGCCTTCGCCGCAGCCTCGCGAGCCACGCGTCCCACCTCCGGATCGTTCTTCAGATCAGTGAAAAGATACTGAAATATGGCGGATCCCCAATCCGCCAAGTCCCGATCCGACGGCGGCACACAGCCGAAATAATGGGCGATCCAACGCGCCGGGACCAAACGGGTCAGCTGGTTCACCACTTCAAGATTGCCGCCCGAACGCGCCACGACCTCCTTCGCCGTCCTCTCCACAAACTGAGAGATCGCCACAATATCGTGCCGGCGGATTACGCTTCGCATGTGCGCCACGTCGCGTTCATACTCCGGCGAGTTCTGCATGCCGAGGAAGAAATCGTTCCCGCCGGTAATCACGCGCATCTTCTCGCCATACGTCACGTGGAAGATATCGTCGCGGGAGAGCACTTCCTGCACGTCGTCAAAACGCGTCACCACGACGACGTTCTTAACCTGAAGGATTGGCTTTGTTTCGCGTAGGACGGCGAAGATCGGCTCCGGGTTTTGAGCTGCAGCGGCCTTGAGATGCTCAACGAAGGCCAACAGATCGGGTTGTGCCTTGGCAAGTACCTGCTCCACCGCTCCGGGGCCTTGCGCCTTCACCTTTTCTAGAGTCGTTCTAAGATTTTGGAAAAGTTCCATCGCATCCTCGTCATCGCGGGTCGACTGAATTGTTAGCGATCAATCGCAAGGCCGTCAAACTGGGAACAAAAAAGTAATCGCCACCCCGAACCTCCACAAAAGTGGGGAGCCGGGCGCAAATCCACGGCGGAGTGGCCCGATCCGTCGTACCTTGCACGACAAACCTGCCGTTCCCTTCATGATCGCCGAGCAACGGATCCTTATCGTTCCCCAAGTGCGCGTCATTGCCGTACTCGATCCACTGTTGCTGGACGAACTCGAACTGCCGGAAGAGGCTGGCGTTCAGAGCCATGAAGATGACTCCGCGATCGTCGTGGTCGTGAATCGGCTGACCTTCCGGGACATATTCGCCATACGGAAGACCGCGCCGCATTATGCGCCGGCGGTTGACCAGACGTCCATTGAAGCCGGCCGAGTCGCGCGGGTTCACACGGCGAATGTGAGCCCCCACCGGGCATCGCAGTCCGTCGGGGTCGTCAGCGTAGGTGAAGTTCGTATTTTGCCGCGGATCAACCACGATGGAGGGATCTGGAGCGTCAGGCGAGAGCTCTACCGGCGTCCCATCGCGCCAGCGGCCGACGAATTTGGCCGCGAGTTTCTCTTTCCCGCCCGGATACTCCTTGCCGTTCTCCTCCAGATACCGGCGGAATGCCGCGACATTCTGGTGGAGCTTGCGATACACCATGAAAGTTCCGTTTCGAGCCAGGAGATGCGGAACCGGGGCTACTGGTAACTCGCCGGCCTCGTCGGCATAACCCAACAAAAATTCGCCGGTGGCCAGCGCTTTCCACTCACCGCTCTTCGTCAACTTACCTTGGCCGGGGCTGCACTCCCGCTGCGCACCTTCGAAATCCGGGTTGCCGAAGCCGTCTCTAAAGCCAAAATGCTCTGTACTGGACGGCTTTCCCTCCAGATCGATCGCCTTGGCATCCTGGCCTTGTAGCAACCGCGCTCCGCCTGTCTCGTCCATTAGCTTCTGCATCTCGGCGCAACGTGCATCCAGCGCCTCCGCACACCGCGCGTTCACCCCTAACCAAACATGCACCATCCGGTCGCGCCACACCGGATCCCATCTCTCTGGGGAGTTGCGTCCGACATCGCCCAGAATGTTGCCCCGCGCCTTCATGCCCTGCACAAACTCGACCGGGAAGCTGAGCAGCGTGGCATCCGGAAGTTCGAGTTGAGAAAGGCCCTTGTGCGTGAAAGCGATATTGACCGTCGAATCGGGTTTGCCATCGTCCCAGCGTTCCGCGGTGGTGATGCGTTGGACGACACGGCCGATAAAATTCCTCCCGGCATCCGCATTCGTGATCTCGAGCAGCAGATAACGGGCTATCGGAAAGTTGTAGCCGCGGGTGACAAAACCTTGAATATCGCTGACTTCCAGCCTAGGCATGACCAGACTCCGAGGGCGCAGCGGTCGCTGCCGCTGTGTGGTGTTTCATGACAGGTTCGTGGCCGCCCGCGACGGGATCGGGAGCCCGATCGATGTTCTCCATCAAGGTCCGGAAGGCCGTCTGAATCTGAGCAGCCGGCTTACCCTGATTGACTTCGATGAACTTCGCGACTGCGGCCTGAACTTTCAAAGCGCGCAACGTCTGAATAACCGTCTTGTCGTTCACGTCGGCAAAGAAGAATGTGGTCGTAAGCTGGCACTTCTTCATGTATTCGACGAAAGCCTGCGGGTCACGAATACCGGGATAGCCCACGCAATGCGACCAGACAGCATCGACGGTGTCCGGAATTTCCTTCGCCATCCGAAGTAGATAACTGTCGAGATCGCCGTCCAGATTGGAAGTGAAAATCAGGTAACTGGATTGTAGATGCTCTTCACATGCCGGAGCCCCGACATACACCACATCGTCCATCACCACAAGGCGGCACAGATGCGTACTCGTGACACGCGCGAAGGGGCTCCTGTGATCGCGCGGAAGCGCAGCGAGGTAAGCACGGATAGCGTTCGCATGACAGACGTCGCGCTTCTCATCCGTGATGATCGGCGAAAGGATAGTCAGCCCGTAAGTGTTGCCGCTCTGGTTGGACATGCTAACTCCGACTTTTACGTGCCAACCGGCGCTGCACCTGTTGCGCCCAGATCACACTGCACCTGGACAACAAACTTCCGGTAAGCGTCGGCGAATTGCTCGGCAGTCATCTCTTTGCTGTGGCCCGCGAAGTTTGTCAGCGCCGCGTTCACGCGGTGTGCCGCCTTTACGTCGTTAGTGGTCGCATGGGGATAAGCGGTGTAGTAATAGTCGGTGTCGAACTGAACTTGCGCTATATATCGCTTGAAAGGCGAGACGGGCAGTGCGCCCGGAAACTTCTCGCTCCAACGCCACACCAGATTCAAACCGTAGGCCAAGACATCGGAGAACGCGTCTATGTATTGGTTCCATGTGCCATTGAAATTACTGAAGAAAAGCAGGTAATCATAGCGAAGCTGCTCCTGTGGTTGGGAATCAGCGAGCCGCGGCCAAGCGCTTCGCTTCACCACGACCCACCGCGCGAAGTGAATAAACGAAAGATTTTTCAAGTCAGCCTGCATGAGTTTAATGTGACTTAGAAGAAAAAAAAGCAACTTCAAGATTGGCGTTTTCCACGGCTTCATCGGCGTAATTGCGTTCATCGCGTAAGATTTGCCATTGATGTTGGTCATAGCCGCTATTCCAGGTTGGCTTATTATGCTACAGAGAACGCTGGAGTTCAAGGGTGGGCGTAGAGTTTGGGTAATGTTTGGCGAGACTTCTAGCTGCGCCGAGCGAAAAGGCGGTGATTACCTGGTCAATGCGGCGATCGAAGCTTCTTCATCGCCCTGGATAACTATCTCAACTCGGCGATTCGCTGCTCGCCCGTTTTCCGTGTCATTCGAACCTTTCGGATTATGCGAACCCTCGCTCGACACGGAGAGGCGCTCTTCCGCGATGCGATAGCGACCGGTCAAGACATCCAGAATTTTGAGGCTTCGCGCCGCCGACAACTCCCAGTTGTTGTGGAACCTGGTACCGTGAATCGGCTTGGCGTCCGCGTGGCCGATGAGAATCACTTTATTGGACGGGAGATCGCGCAGGACGTCTGCGATCCCTGAGATCACCGGCAGAGCCGTGGAACTCAGCCCATCGTCGCCCGAGGCGAACAGCACAGCTTGTGGAAGGCTCACGATCAGCCCGCGCTGGCGCACCTCGACATGCAAGCCTCCGCTTTCGAGCCTCCGCTTAGCGGCGAGCAATCTTGATGAGATGGAGAGTGGCGCAAGGTTGGAAGATTCCGGTGCAGGTTTGTGCTCCGGCACGGGTACCGGCTGTGCCCGGGCACTCTGTACGCTGTGCGCAGCCACTGCCACGAACAGGATCAGCAGGATCGTAACGATATCCACATAACTGATCAGCCATCGGTCGTGTTTGCCCGGGTCGGTCTGAAAGTACCTGGGTTGGCGTACCACTATCCGTTTGCTCCAGAAGTCAACGGGACACGCTCAGCCGCGCCGTCCCGGCTTCGAATCGCGCTTTCGCCCAGGAAGGTTTGCAGTTTCAGCCGGATCAACGCGGGATGCACTCGATCCACGAGATACAACACGCCTTCCATCATGAGTTCCTGTACCTCAAAGGTTTCGGCGACCCGCGCGCGCACCCGGTGCGCGATTGGCAGCAGTATCAGATTGGCCAAAGCGAGACCGTAGATCGTGGAGACAAATGCCGTGCCGATGCCGTACCCGACCGCCTGTAGATTTGAGAACTGCCGGAGTATCTCGATGAGTCCCAGAGTGGTACCCAGAATGCCGATAGTGGGGGCGAACCCGCCGGCTACCTCGAAGACCTTAGCGTCGGCCTCACCCTGCCGCTCTCTGGATCGCAAGTCCATCTCCAGAGCAGCTTGGAGTTCCGGGCGGTCCTTTACATCTAACGCGAGCAGGAGCGAGTGGCGGAGAAACCCATTGGAGCACTGGGGGGCGAGTCGCTCGATGGCCAGTAGTCCATCCCGGCGAGTGATGCGGGCGTATTGCGCCAGCTCATCAATGAGAGCCTCACGGTCGACCCTCTCCGCGAACAGGAGTGCCCACGATCGCCGGGCAGAGCTGTGCAGCGCAGATGGAGGGGTGGTGATGAGAGTGACGCCGAGTGTTCCGCCCAGCACAATAAGAGCTCCGGTCGGATGAAGAAAGTAGCGCAGATCAATCCCGGTCGAAACGAGACCGGCGATAATCGCGAAGAATGCGACGGCAATGCCTGCCACCAAGCCGAAATCGAGCCGCCGGGATTTGGCGGGAACAGAAGGAGTGTTTCCAGGGATGGGCAATGAGATCCTCTCCGGCAGAGCACATGCACCTGGAAGGCCAGTGTGAATCGGCCGTCAAAGCACAGGGATGCTGGCAGAGACAAGAGTTTTGCATCATTGAGCGCGCCAGGATAATGCCATTTCGGCGCCAATCCCAACTTGAAACACGAACTGCGGTCTACTGCACCGGAGGTTTTTGCTGGGCGTCTTTCGGAATCAGCTTCTTGAGTTCGGGAGGTATATCGAAGGTAAGGGCAACGGGAAGTATCTGGCCCGTCGGCTCCACGTAGATGCGAGCGGTGAGCGCCGGCTTCGCTATCCGGTCTTTCGGTTCGCACACAATGGTCAGCGTTGCGGAATCGCCAGCCTTCACTTCGGACTTGTCGAGACTGAACGTGAGCCCGGCGAATTTCCCGTCGATGTCCGCACGGATGGAGATGGCTCCCTGCATGCGGTTAGTAATCTTCACTTCACCTTTCGACGGTTCATAACTGCTCAGCATTAGTTCTTTCTTGTCGGCTTGCACCTGCTCCAGGATCTTCTGGGCCAACACGCGCGGATCTCCGGGAAGCGCCGGCACTGGTACGGGAGCCTTCGATTCCCCGCCGTCTCCACTGTTGTAGTGCATGGTGCCGAATGGGGTCTTGGCTTCCGACGATTGCTGCGACACATACCAATACCACTGTCCATCGATGACCTTCCAGCGGCTGGTGCTTGGCAGTTTCACTTTCATCTTCTTGCCTTGGATATACCAGTCGGAATCACAAGAGATGACTGCGTCGGCCTGCGTGAAGTCGGCGGAGTAGTTGATGCGGATGATCTCAAAACCCAGATACCGGGGTTTCGCAGCCGCAAAGAACACGTCCTTGGATTCCTCGGCGACCACGGCATCGGCGAGGCGATACTTGCCGTCCACATGGGCCTGGTAGAACTGCCTGATACGGGAACGAAGGGCAGCGTCCACTTCGGGCGGAGGCTGCGGAGCAGCCGAAGTCCTGTCCTGGCAAAGGGCGGAACAGGTGCACAGGATGACGGAGATCCAAAGTCTCATCATTATCGTAGTCACTGTTGTAGACGCATAATTCAGCGATCTAGCCGATGTGAACTAGTATAAACACCATCCGTTTACCTGGTTACCGGCATCCCAGCGGGCCGCATTAACGTACAGTGGAGATTCCCCCGGTCGAAGCGGCACTATCTAGGTTAATTGAGATCGCGCTAGGTTAATTAAGATCGCGCTTTTGCAGATATCCGTGAAAGCGGTCCGAGTCCGGTGTCCTGTATGCTGACTCCGAAGACCAAAACTGTGAGCTTTCGTCTCTCCGCGAACGAGTACCGCCAGGTGCATGAGGCCTGTGCCAAGCTCGGGGTGCGGAGCATCTCGGAACTCGCGCGAAGTGCGACGCAGCGCTTCATCGCCGAAACCAACATGGGGCCGATAGATCAGGAAATACTGGAGTTGCGGGCTCGTGTCCAGGCGCTGGCCGCGGACATACAGGAACTGGCCGCGAAGGTCCAGGTGCGACCGGAGTAATCTGTATTTGGCAGGGATCCAGGGAGTCACCATTCTTCCGCATCAACATCAACCGGGCAGCCGGCGAACCACGCAAAGCACGCAAGAACCCGCTTATCAGGTGTAACTCTGCACCCACCGATGGGGGTGTTCCTTCCCAGGTCAGCTAAACTGGAAACGTGAAGATGGAGAGATCGATCAAGCGAGCTTGTCTCAGCTCGTGATCAGGGCTTGCCTGTCGTCACGCCCGAATGGATCGGGTAGATGAGTCTATCACGCGGCTGTTCGCAGGCGAAGAAAATGCACCTGGGCCGTGGCGTACTTCCTGGACACAAACACGTGAGCGCTGTCACTCGATGGGGATTGGTAAGACGCTTTTTGACCTCCGACGGACGCTTACCCGGCCCGGTGACAGAAAGCGTCTAAATCATGATCTCCCCTGCCCGCACCCTGGCCTTCGAGGTTTTGCTCGACACGGATCGCGGCGGCTATGCTTCCGATCTCCTGGTAGCGCGCACCGAGCACCTGGATTCGAGAGATGCGGGATTGGCTCACGAGCTTGTGTTCGGATGTTTGCGTTATGCGCTCCAGCTCGACTTTCTGATCCAACACTACTCCGGGCGGCCGCAGCGCCTCGATCCGCAGGTTCGGATCGCCCTGCATCTCGGCATCTACCAACTGCGCTACCTGGAGCGGATACCCGCACACGCCGCCGTCGCGGACAGCGTCGAGTTGGTAAAGCGCGCACGCAAACGGTCAGCCAGCGGATTCGTAAATGCCGTGCTTCGCAAGACTGGCCGCGAAACTGTTGCCTGGCCGACGCCCGCGATTGAGCTCTCCTGTCCAGAGTGGCTGTTAGCGAAATGGGAACAGGAGTACGGGACGGCCGTTGCCCGGGGAATCGCGAACGCCGCGCTCAGCCCGCCCGAAACCTGGGTCCGGCTTACCGGAACAAATGCGGCAGGCGCGGAACTCGAGCCTACTGAGATTCCTGGCGGCTACCGCGTGGTCAGTGGTCCGGCACCAGCCGGCGCGCGAATCCAGGACATCGGTTCCCAAAGTATCGTCCCACTGCTTGATCTAGCGCCTGGTCATACGTTTCTGGACCTCTGCGCGGCTCCCGGCAATAAGACCTATCACGCGATGGAGTCTGGCGTCGAGGCGGTCGCGTGCGATCTGCACTGGAAGCGCTTGACGAAGGTCGAGGGCTGCCGGCGGATCGTTCTCGACGCCACCCAACCGCTTCCCCTTGCGACGATGTTCGATCGGATTCTGGTCGACGCGCCCTGCTCGGGTACCGGTACCCTGGGTCGCAACCCGGAGATCAAATGGCGTCTCAAGCCATCAGCGATCGCCGGCTTGGCCGCCCTGCAGCGCCGGATTCTGTCCACCGCTTTAGGCCACCTGAAACCGGGAGGCCGGCTGGTCTACTCGACGTGCTCGCTCGAGAAAGAGGAGAACCAGGAGGTGGTGGAAGCAGTCTTACGAGAGGCGACCGGGGTAAACCTGGTGAAAACCTACCGCCGCATACCCGCACATATGCCGGGCGACGGCTTTTTTGCTGCCGTGTTAGCATGAAGTTAACCCGTTGATGGTCGAAATTCTCCCGTCCATTCTGTCGGCTGACTTTGCGCGCTTGGGCGAAGAAATTGCCAAGGTCGAGCGTGCGGGCATCTCCATCCTGCATGTGGATATCATGGACGGGCACTTTGTTCCGAATCTCACAATCGGTCCGCCGGTCGTGAAATCCATCCGGAAGATCACGAGTTTGACGCTGGATGTGCACTTGATGGTCTCTGACCCTGACAAGTATGCTCCGATCTTCATCGAGGCCGGAGCGGATCAAGTGCTGGTACACCAGGAGGTTTGCCCTCATTTGGACCGGACGCTACGAATGATTCAGTCGGAAGGCGCCAAGGCTGGAGTGGTATTGAACCCGGCCACCCCGGTAACGATGTTGGCGGATGTCCTGGATGTCGCCGATTACGTACTGATTATGAGCGTCAACCCCGGTTTTGGGGGACAACGCTTCATCCCGAACGCGTTACGCAAAGTGAGAACGCTGGATGCGTGGCGGAAGGAACGGGGATTGCATCTACCGATCGAGATAGACGGCGGTATCACGCTGGAAAACCTGGGCGAAGCGGTCCGCGCCGGGGTGAATTGGGTGGTGGCGGGATCAACTGTGTTTCACAGTGACGACCCGGAAGCCACAGTGCGCCAGATGCAGCAAACCGCTCGCGAGGCGCTCTCGGTCCGCGCGTAAGTTTCAGTTATCGAATGAACCATATGCTCTGGAATCGAACTTGGTTTACACGAATCCTGATGGCGGCAGTGATAGCTGCGCAGCTGAGCTCCGGCGGCATTTTACGCCGCAAGAAGTACGAGAATCCAATCACCAAAGACACTCAGCAGCCGGACAAAGTACTGTTTGACAAAGCGGTGAAGGACATCGAGCACGGCCGCTACGAGGTGGCTCGTCTTACCCTGAACACGCTGATCAACACCTACGATGCCAGCGAGTACTTGGCGAAGGCGAAGCTGGCCATCGCCGACAGTTGGTATCGCGAGGGTGGCGCTCATGGTCTGGGGCAGGCGGAGGCCGAGTACAAGGATTTCATCCTGTTCTATCCGGCGATGGAGGAAGCCGCCGAATCGCAGTTCAGGATCTGCGACATCCACTACAAGCAGATGGAAAAGGCCGACCGGGATCCTGAACCAAGCCCTCCGCGCCGACGCCGAATGCCGCCAGTTGTTGACCCAATATCCCAACAGCAAGTTCGCCCCTATGGCTGAGCAGCGCGTGCGCAACGTTCAGGAAGTGATTGCGGAATCGGAAATGCGGGTAGCCACGTTTTATCACCACAAAGGAAGCAACCCGGCGGCCGTCAACCGCTTCAAGGTGGTGGACCAGTATCCGTTATACAGCGGCGCGGATGAGGCGCTTTGGCTGCAGGCCGATTCGTATTCCAAGATGGGTCCTCGGTTCAGGCAGAAGGCGGGCGAATCGTACGCTCGCATCGTTCGTGATTATCCGCTCAGCGGCTACGCCGACAGTGCGAAAAAGCGCTTAAACGATATGGAGATCCCCGTTCCCCAGGCGGATCCCGTGGCGCTGAATCGTATGAAATACGAACAGGAAAATCGCACCAAGCCCGGTATGGTTCATGGCGCGATGGGCATTCTCAGGCGAGGTCCGGAGACGTACGCGGCGGCAAAATCGGGCACTCCGGCTATGAATCCCCCGAGACCGACCGTTCCCGATAGCGTACCCGTTCCGGCGGCGAGCAGCGCCTTCACCGGCGACGTCGCCATCTCGACGGTGACCGACTCGACGGCGCTGGACACCAAACCGGATGCTCGGCAGGCGGCGCCAGCGGCAGGCGGTACACCGGATGCCAAGACACCCACGGCGCCCACCCCGCCCGCGGCGGCAACGTCCCAACACAGCTGAGCAGCAGACGCTACCGACGAACCGGCAGGCGGTGCCGGTAAAGCAAAAGAAGCCGAAGAAGAACAAGAAACAGCAGCAACCGGAAGCGGCGCCAGCGCCCGCAGCCGACTCTGCGAAGCCCGCGACAGCCCCGGAGCAAAAGTAATCTCCCCACCGGGAGTGCGCGCCTGATACAACGGTAGAGATGAACCGTATCCTGCTGGCGGACGACAGCCCGCACGCGCAGCGAATGGGCGAGCGCATCCTCCGCGAGGAGGGTTACGAGATCGTCAGCGTAACCGATGGCGACACCGCACTCGTTCGACTCGCCGACGTGGATCCTGATCTGATTCTGGCCGATGTATTCCTGCCGGGATATTCGGGCCTCGATATCTGCCGTCGTGTAAAGAACGAGCCCCGGCATCGGCACGTGCGGATTGTCCTGACCGCCGGCCTGCTTGAAACCTTCGACGAAGAAGAAGCCATGAAGGCCGGCGCGGATGCGATCATTCGCAAGCCCTTCGAAGCCTCCGCGGTGCTGGAAACTATCAAGCCGCTGATTATCGCCGCTCAAGACGCGCGGAATGCCGGTCATCCATGAGGTCGCGACAGAAACTCCAGAGCCAGCCCCACGCGAGAAGGTAGTCTCGATTTCAAAAGCGCCGCCCGAAGCCCGGCCTGCGGCCGCGGGGACCGGGGTCAGTGAAGAAGAGTTGCTCCGCGCGGCTGTCACCGTGGCACTCGATAGCGCTTTCCCGGCGCTCGTCGAAGAGATTACCGCGAACGTATTGCGGAACCTGCGGTCGGTTGGGAACGGCCCGACAGCCCAAAATCACGAACCCGCGACGGATATTCCCGATCCCTATCGCTCCGTTGACCACAGATGACGCATAATCGATAACTGATGCCAGACAACACTTTCGACATCGTTTCTAAAGTGGAAATGCCAGAGGTGGTCAACGCCATCCAGCAGACGCTTAAGGAAGTACAGACCCGCTACGATCTAAAGGATTCCAAGTCCTCCATCGAACTGAACGAGAAGGACAACAAACTCACGCTCGCCAGTTCCGACGAATTCAAGCTGAAGGCCGTCACCGAAGTACTCGAGCAGAAGCTGGCCAAGCGGAAAGTGCCGCTGAAGGCCTTCACCTACGGGCCGATCATACCCGCCGCGGGTTCCAGCGTGCGCCAGGAAGTCACGATGCAAAACGGCATCCCGATCGAGAAGGCGCGCGAGATCGTCAAGATGGTGAAGGACACGCAAGAAGAAGGTCCAAGCTGCGATCCAGGGCGATCTGGTTCGCATCAGCGGCAAGGATCGTGACACGCTACAGGAAGTGATGTCCGCGCTGCGTCAACACGATTTCGGCATCGACATGCAGTTCACGAACTATCGATCCAACTAAGCCGGATGCCGCGCCGTATCGAGTCGCTGTTCATCAACGGCCCGGCCGGACGCTTGGAAGCGCTGCTCGAAGAGCCCGAAGATCGTGAGCCCGTCGAAGCTGCCCTTGTCTGCCATCCGCACCCGCAGTTCGGCGGCACAATGCATAACAAGGTGGTGTATCGGATGGCGCGCGGCATGCGCCGCAGCGGAGCCGTGGTGCTCCGCTTCAATTACCGCGGCGTGAACCTCAGCGAAGGCCAATACGATAACGGCGCCGGCGAGATCGAGGATGCTCGCGCGGCACTCAGCTTGCTGCTGTCGCGCTATCCCCGCTTGCCGTTCACGCTTGCCGGATTCTCCTTCGGCTCCCGCATCGCGCTGAAGCTCGGCTGCGAGGGACTTGGCGCGCGGAGAGTGATCGCGGCCGGATTTCCCACCCGCCTTCGTGACACGTCATCACTGGACGGCTGTACCGTGCGGAGAATCTTCTTACAGAGCAGCAACGACGAGTTCGGCCCGGTGGCCGAGTGGAGGCCCCTCATCGAGAGTCTGCCCGAGCCAAAACAGATTATTGTGATTGAGGCCAGAGATCACTTCTTCGATGGCGCCTTGCAGGAGCTGGAAGACACCGTGGCCAGTCTCGGCTAGACGCGCGAAGCTATTCATCGCGGTGGACCGAATCCGGCGAAAAGGCCGGCACGCAGACCGCGATGTACTCCGCCCCGTCTTCCGTCGGAGTACTGTAGCGCACCCACTCGCCCTTCCCAGCGATGATCGCCTGACCAGCCAGCACATCAATTGTTCCCGATTCATGTTCAACACGCATCAAGCCGCGGAGCACCAGGGTATACTCATCGAAGTCCGGACGCTGCCCCGGCTCCGACCAGCCGGACGGGCTGCGCATGTGCGCGATACTGACCGGGGCCGTACCGGAGTTCACATGACCGATGTACTCATCGATCAACTTGTTGGCTGGAACCGGGATGCGCGTTGGAGCAGGTATGAATCTTGGCATCAGTATGTTTCGATCTTAGCCTTTTCCCGTGGACTCATAGCATACACTGATGCCAGACTCGGGTTGCCGTCGTTGTCTATCCCCTGGATGCCGAACACGTATTCGTCGATGGATACGTTTTGCATCAGAAATTCCGCAGCGTCCTTTCTCACGAAGATGTACTTCTGCCAAAAAGCATCGGTGGTCGATCGCACGAGAATGACATAGCCGGCAAGGTCCGGCTCGGGTGTTGGATTTTTCCAGCGAAGTTGAGCGTCATAGCGCGATTTTCCGCGTCCGATCATGGAGGACAGCTGTCCCTTACGCGGACCGGCCTGGATGGTTTCCTGAATGATAGGCGGCTTCGGCGCTAGAGCCAACGTGGTCGCTACAGCAGCGTTGATCTGCGCCACGCGAGTCGTGTACGGGACAGACATATTCGCGAAGGTGTCGGTGGCCGTGTGCTGGTTCGCGTAGTTCTCCTCCGCCGAGCTGACACGGACTGCCGCATAACCCTCCTGATTGAATGGCGTGTGATCGCCGCCCCGGCCGAAACGATCGCCACGGAAGATCAGCTCAATTCGCATCGAGGGCACATAGCGCTCGCCGACTTCCTTGATGTACCTCGCCAGTTGCCGGGAGGGCGAGTCAATGGGATCTTCCGAGAATACGCGGACGGAGTTGCTGTCGGACCTGCCATCACCGGAAATATCGCTTCCGATGATGTCGTTGTTCAGCACCGCCTCGATCTGGCGTTTACCGGCGTGGGCTTGCCGGGCAAACAAGGTACTGCCGAGCAGGCCTTCCTCTTCTCCCGCAAAAAGAACGAACACGATCGTTTTCTCGAACTCGTGGCGGCTCATGATGCGCGCGAGTTCCATCACGGCCGCGGTTCCGCTGCCGTCGTCGTTCACCCCTGGTGCCGGTGAATCGGGGTCGAAGTGGTTGGAGTTGCTCACCCGCTCGGCGCTGCTCGTCGGTGAGCGGCCCGCGGAACGCGATCGTATCGTAGTGAGCAGTCACCAGCACCTGCCGATCCTTGTTGATCGTGCCGGGCAGGATCGCCACGACGTTCGAAATCTGGACATCGCGTGTAACGCGTCCTTGTTTCTTGATCCGGTGCGTATCAAAGGTCACTTCCAGGCGCGGGCTGTATGCGCGAAGTTCGGCGGCAATCCAATTCCTCGCAGCTCCGACACCATGCTCCGGATCGGTTTGCGAGGAAAGGATATGCCGGGTTCCGAACCGTTCGAGTCTCTGGAGCGTCGCGGCGATGCGCTCTTGGGAGATCTCTGCAACCATTCCGCTCACCGTTGGATTGATCGAATTCTGTTGCCCGAGAGCTGGAAGGGCCAGGGCGGCGATCCAGCTCAAGGCGGCCCGAACCACTTAGCTCCCCGACCCTGACTTGTACGACTTCGTATATTTGTTCCGGCTATTGTAGACCGTGTAAGTGCCGTCGGGCTGAACGGTAAGACGCAGATATTTGCCCTCGCATGGATCGTCGACATTGGCGATGAAGGTGTCCGGGGCGTTGTTCTCCTTGGCCCCCGCCACTGCGAAGTGTATCTGCCAGATGTCCTCCAGCCCCGGCGAAGAATGGATCACTTGCCAGGCGGACGGCGAGCCGCCTTTTTTCGCACCATTGTTCATGATGGCCACCTTGGGGTGCAACGCATGAACGAGAGCGGGTGCGTTTGACTGGTCGAGACCATGGTGCGTAGTGAGGTACACATCCACATTGCCGATCAGGTTCTTCGGACAGGCGAGTTCCAGTTCCTTGTTCCACGTCAGATCTCCAAGATCGATGAAGCGGAACGATCCGAAGGTGAGCACGAACCCTGTGGAGCGGGCGTTCTCGGACGGATCAGTCTCTTTCTTATCTGTTGCCGAGCAGGCGGCGTTGGGCTGCCCGCCCCCAGGCAGCGGGTCGGAGATATGCTCGCCATTCGCCGTCACAATGCGGATATCGACCCCTTTCAGGGGAACCGTATCGCCGGGCTTCACCACCTTGTGCTGCGAGCTGGCAAGAGCCTTGGCGTAGTTGGCATCCAGTTCGGCGGCCCCCTTCCCGGTCTCGACATTCGGTCCATGATCGAGGAAGGTTCCCACCGGAAGGCGCTGGGATAACCCCAACGCGCCCCCTACGTGGTCGAGGTGGTGATGGGTGATCAGGACATAGTCAATTTTTTTCAACTTGGCGTGCTTCGCAATCGTTGCGATCCGTTCAGCGTCCCGGCCCCCGTAGCCGAGCCAGCCGGTATCGACCAGCATCGATTCCCCCGAGGGGGCGACGATGAGCGGTAGCCTGTCCACCCTCCACATCGACGAAGTAGATCTCCAGATTCTTGGCGGCCCAAAGCGGACACAGGGCTGCGACGAGAACAAAGAAAGCGAGTCTCATTGATCGCGATGCTATCACAGCCGGACTGGCACACGGCTTGCGGGGGCGAAGCGGGCCCGGGCTGTTACGACTTCTCTCTCAGCGCGATCTCCTGGACCTTATGATGCAAATCCGCGATCGCTTCTCGAAGCGCATCCACCTTGCGGCCGAGAGTGTGCAAGCCCCCGTTTTGGTGTAAGTCGACGTAGGAACTGAAGGCGAATTGAATCCAACTCAGCCATTGCGATGCCGCTATCGCCTTATCAACAAACAGGACGGCATAAGCCGCGACCGAGAACGGGAAAAGCTCTTTCAAGCTGACCCCGTTACCCGTGCCGGCCTGAATCGCGCGATTGGCCGCTCCCAGCGCATGTTCAATGGACTCGCCGGCGAGACTCCGGGGTTGCTCGTCGTCGTCCTGTGCGAGATGGAACAGCCCGAGTTCCGCCGCGTGCCCGGCCAGGCGTCCGGCAAAAACATCATGGAGATCTGGAGCGTACTTCAAAACCACCGTTCCGGTGACTGCCGACACCGTTATGCCTTGGATGCCGGGCATCGCAGCCAATGCTTCGCTGACCTGCTGGAGGCGTTCCGGATTGCCCTTTGCACCGCTCAGGCGAACACGCATCCTGCCCGGTACGTGATGCTTCATCTGCGCGCGTTGCAGCATGAATCCAGTTTCCGATAGAAGTTGTTCAGCGCGCATGCAGTAGGATAGCTTTTATGCGCGCACTCTTGGTTCTGTTCTTCCTCGCACTCGCGTGCCCCGCTCAGAGGACGCCGGATTGGACAAAGATCCAGGAGGAGACACTTCGGCATTATCAGGCTCTGGTACGTCTGGACACCACCGATCCGCCGGGTCACGAAACTCGTGCCGTCGAATACGTCAGACGGGTGCTCGACGCGGAAGGAATTTCTAACCAGGTGCTGGCGCTCGAACCGGATCGCGCGAACTTGGTTGCACGCCTCAAGGGGTCCGGCCTGAAAAAACCAATTCTCATCATGGGCCATACGGACACGGTCCAAATTGACCCCGTCAAGTGGAAGTTCCCGCCTTTCTCCGCTACTCGCGACAGCGGCTACGTTTATGGTCGCGGCACCGTGGATGACAAGGACAATTTGACCGCATGCCTGATAGCCATGCTGATTTTGAAGCGCCTCAACGTGCAGCTCGATCGCGACGTGATATTCGTAGCCGAGGCTGGCGAAGAGGCAGCTACGCGGGTAGGCATCGACTTTCTGGTGAAGCAGCACTGGGACAAAATCGACGCGGAGATCTGCCTGGCTGAAGGTGGCGGTGTGGATCGGCGCGATGGAAAGGTGCGCTATGCGGGCGTGCAGACTGCGGAGAAGATCCCCTACGGCGTGACGCTGGTCTCGCATGGTCCTGCCGGGCACGGGTCGCGGCCGCTGCGCTCGAACGCCGTCGTCCACCTGGCTCGCGCCGTGGATCGCGTGGCGAGTTGGAATCCGCCGTCCCGAATGAATGACACGACACGCTATTACTTCGAACGGCTGGCGACCGTTAGTGGCCCGGAGGATGCCGCGCGATACAACGGGCTCGGCGATGCCGCCAAGCGTGCGGCCATTGAAGATTATTTCGCCGAGAAAGAGCCTGGTCACTACTCGATGCTGCGCACCTCGATTTCGCCAACGATCATCAAAGCCGGGTATCAGGTGAACGTGATTCCTTCCGAAGCGGAAGCCACGCTGGACGTGCGCGCGCTGCCCGATGAGGATATGGAAGCGTTTGTAACGCAGATCAAGAACGTGGTGAACGATCCCGCTGTGGAGGTCAAACGCAACGAGCGGAATACGCGTCCGAAAGCCCCGCCGTCACGGCTGGATAATGAGGCGTTCCATGCACTGGAGACTGCGGCCCGGAATATCTACGGCACCATAACTCTCCCCACCATGAGCACCGGTGCCACGGACATGGCGTATCTGCGCGCCAAAGGTGTTCAATGTTACGGCATCGGTCCGGCGATCGACGAGGAGGACGGTCCCCAAGGTTTTGGGGCTCATTCCGATCAGGAGCGGCTGCTCGAAAGTGAACTGCACAGGTTCGTCAGATTCCAATACGAAGTGATTCAGTCGCTAGCCGGACGCAAGTGAACCTATTCTAACCAGCGTCAGCCTGAGCATCTCTGAGACTCAAATTCTTCATCAGCCGGTGCAGGTAGTTGACGTGAACCCCCAGCAAGCGCGCCGCATCGGTGTAACTTCCGCCAGACTGTTCCATGGCCTTGAGGATGATCTGCTTCTTCGCCCGCTGTACTCCCTCGTGATAGCGGGTGATCTCCACACCGCGTGCGACCGGCTTGTCGAACACCGCCTCAGGAAGGTCCTCGGGGAGGATTGAATTTGTAGAGCCCATCACCACGGCGCGCTCGATTGCGTTCTCCAGTTCGCGAACGTTTCCCGGCCAATCGTAATTGAGCAGCCCCGCGCGGGCGCGGGCAGAGAGCCCCGTGATGGTACGGTTGGCCTTTGCTCCGTACTTGCGTGCGAAGTACGTGGCCAGGAGCGGGATATCTTCCTTCCGCTCGCGTAAGGCCGGCATCCGCACAGACACCACGTTGAGGCGATGATACAAGTCCTGGCGAAACGATCCGCTCTTGACGGCCTCCGCCAGATCCCGATTAGTAGCGGCAATGACGCGGACGTTCAGTTTTATGGGACGCGTGCCGCCGACGCGTTCGAACTCCCTTTCCTGGAGAACTCGCAAAAGTTTGGCCTGCAGGGCGGCGGCAAGTTCGCCAATCTCATCCAGAAAAACCGTCCCGCCTTCGGCGACCTCCAGTTTCCCTTTTTTCTGCGCTACAGCGCCGGTAAAGGCGCCTTTCTCATGGCCGAAGAGTTCGCTTTCGAGCAGCGTTTCTGTAATCGCGGCGCAATTAATGGCGACAAACAGGCGATTGGTCCTGGTGCTGTTGTTATGGATTGCCCGGGCTACAAGTTCCTTGCCAGTTCCACTTTCCCCGCCCACCAGGACCGTCGAATCGCTCGGAGCGACTTTCGTAATGAACTTGTACAGTTGGCGCATGCGAGGGCTATCCCCCACCATGCTGTGTTCAATATTGATCTCGGCGTGAAGCGTGCGATTTTCGCCCTCCAGCATCTCTAGCCTCCGCGAATTCTCGATCGCAATCGCGGCGATGCTGCCGACGGCTGCGAGAAATTGAAGCAAATTCTCGTCGAATCGCGTCGCGAAATTTACGCCGTCCAGATACAGCACTCCTAGAATTCGCTCGAAAGTTTCGATGGGGATGGCCAGTAAAGATCGTACCAGCCGGCGTCCAGGTGGGTCGGCCCCGTGCGCACTCCCGCCTTCCGGGGCGTCGTTGCTGAGTATGGCGACGCGCTCCGCGATCACGCGCTCAATGACAGATTGCTTCACCTCGATTTCGCAATCCCGCCGGGTTTCCCGATTCAGTGCGATCACCGACGCGCACCGCTCGGAGGAGTCCTCCAGCATAACGATCGCGGCACGCTCTGCGGGAGCCACATCGAGTGCGGCATTCAGCACTTGACGCTGGATGGCCGCTACCCCGCTCAGCGAATTCAGTATGGTGCTGATCTGCAACAGGGCGTTGAAATCGGCTAAAACACGCGAATCCATCGGCGGCGTGGGTCCCTGCCGCCGCCGGTCCGCGAGTTCGCCATTACGATCTGAGACAATCATGAAAACCGAATTCCCAACCCGTACCTCATCTCCAGGCTTGAGGACACGTTCGTTGACCGATATGCCATTTACAAATGTGCTGTTGCCGACATTCAGATTAGTGATGATGAATTGGCGCCCATCTCCCCGAATCGCACAGTGGCGAGGCGACACCGACAGATCGACAATTGGAATGTCGTTCTCCGCATCCGCTCCCAACGAAATATCACCAATGGATAGCCGAAAGCTCGTGCCTTTCAGCGCGCCCGCAACGGCGTTTAGCAGTATTGCCGCCGAGCGCCTGTCCTTAGATTCCATCCGCTCAATCGAGTATAACCGCTATTCCTATCCGATCGGATAGCGTCAGCACCCTTTCGGATAGGGTTTTAGCGCCCATGTTGACCTCGGAAAAATCCACATTACGCGTTTTGAGAATTATGTCGGTTTCTGGACACCATGAAAACACTGAGTTCGATCCGAAATCGAGCTTAGTGTTTTCGGCTTAGATCTAAACGGTAAGGTAATTGCCTTAAGAGAGGTGGTTAATCTAACCGACATCATCAAGGAGGGAACCCATGAAGATCAAAACAAGAGTAAAGTCCGGTAGCGCCGTTTGGGGCACCTAGGCAACCGCGTTCAAAGCACGAGTAAAAATTGAGACCGCGCCCGCTTAAAAGGCGGGCGCGGTTTTTCGTATTTAAAGCTATTCTTGATTATGCTGCCCATCGGTGAGGATCTCCGGTATGCATCCCGGACATTTCTCAAGAACCCCGGATCGACCTTAATCGCCATATTCGCGCTGACCCTCGGCATCGGCGCGAACAGTGCGATCTTCAGCGTCGTGAATACAGTTCTGCTAAGGCCTTTGTCCTATCCAGCGCCTGACCGGTTGGCCATCCTTTGGGAGGCGAATCCGGCAAAAAATATCCGCGAATTCTACGTATCTCCCCCAGATTACAGAGACTGGCTGGAGCAGAGTCACTCCTTCGAAGCGATTGCCGCTTTTCGTCCGCATCCCTCCATCCTCACGGGGGGCACCCTTCCCGAGCGCCTGGACGCGGCCTCCGTTTCGCCCAGCATATTCGGACTTCTAGGCGCACAGGCCCAGCTGGGCCGGACATTTCTCACCAGCGAGGATCAGCCCGGGCAAAGTCGCGTTGTGATACTCAGCCACGGATTATGGCAGCGGCGTTTCGGGCGTGAGCCATCCATTGTCGGAAAAACCCTTCTGCTGGACGGCGCACCGCATGTCGTGGTCGGTGTAACGGCTCCGGATTTCCATTTTCTCGAGGAGGGATCTGAGCTTTGGCTTCCCTACACCCTCGATTCCAAGGAGTTGAAGGAGCGCGGGTTCCACACGCTAAAAGTGGTTGCCCGCCTAAGGCCCGGTGTAACGCTGAACCAAGGCCGCCAGGAAATGCAGGGTATTGCTCGCGGTTTGGAACGGCAATATCCGGATACGAATCTGGGATGGACGGTAGATCCAGTTCTTGTTCGGGATCAAATGGTCGGCAACATTCGACCTACTCTGCTGACGCTGGTTGGCGCGGTCTGCTTCGTGTTGTTAATTGCCTGCTCTAATGTCGCGATTCTGCTGCTTACGCGCGCCAGCGGCCGGCAAAAAGAGATTGCGATTCGAGCCGCTTTGGGGGCGAGCCGGTGGCGCATTGTGCGTCAGATGTTAACTGAAAGCGTTTTGCTGGCGATCGTGAGCGGTATTTTGGGATTATTGCTCGCCTATTTGGGGGTGTCGGCGTTGGTTGCCCTGAAACCGGCGAACATCCCGCGAATAGCCGACATCCGACTGGATTGGCGGGTGGCGTCTTTTACCTTGGCGGTGTGCGTGTTGACCGGACTGCTATTCGGGATGTTGCCGGCCATCACCGCTACGAAGTTTCGGCTGAATGACCTTCTCCGCGTCGCCGGCCGGACTTCGATGGCCAGCATTCAGGCCCGGCGTACTCGCGGTTTTCTGGTCATCTCCGAGATAGCCTTGTCGGTAGCCCTTCTGATCGGAGCCGGTCTCATGATACGGAGCTTCGTCCAACTCCAGAGCGTGAATCCGGGCTTTCGGCCGGATCATGTCCTCACCATGGAGGTCGCACTCCCCGAGTCCCGATATGAAGGCCGGCGCGTGGCTCAGTTCCACGAGCGGCTGATTGAGCGGGTTCAGAGATTGCCGGGAGTGAGCTCTGGAGCCGTCGCTCGAAACGTGCCGATGAGCGGCGGCGACCCAAGTCTCAATTTCATCGTGGAAAACCGGCCGGCATTGCCCAGCGCGGAACAGCCACGCGCCAAGTACCGCGCGATCAGCGCCGATTATTTCACTGCCATGGGAATCCCGCTCAGGAAGGGCCGCTATTTCACTCGATCGGATGCGGAATCCACTCTGAGCGTGGTGATCATAAACGACACGCTGGCCCGCCGATTCTGGCCGAACGAAAACCCGGTGGGCCAAAGGATGCGGGCCGGCTTCGACGACAGCCCCTGGTGTACGATCGTCGGCGTAGTGGGGGACGTGCGGTACGCCGGCCTGGACGCCGAGGCGAATGCGGAAATGTATTTCCCGTACCTGCAGGTTCCCGTGGCGTTCATGAATTTCGTTGAGGGATCCATGACGGTAGTTCTGAAGACCGGGCACGAACCCCTGCAACTGGCGGCCGCGGTTCGGAAGGAAGTGCAATCCCTCGATCCGGATCAACCGGTCTTCCACGTGAGAACCATGGACGACGTAGTCCATCGTTCCGTCGCGCAGCCGCGATTTCGAGCCATACTGCTCGGGACGTTCGCGGGCGTGGCGCTGCTCCTCGCCGCAATCGGGCTGTACGGCGTGATCTCCTATTCAGTGAGTCAGCGGACGAGCGAGATGGGCATTCGGGCGGCCTTAGGAGCCGGCAAGAGCGACCTGGTCCGTCTCGTAGTGGGTGAAGGCGCTCGGCTGTCGATCGCGGGGGTACTGATCGGGCTGGCACTGGCCTTCGCATTAACGCGGACCCTATCGAATCTGCTGTATGGCGTCAAGGCGGCCGACCCGATCACCTTCGCTCTGATACCGCTGCTGCTGCTGAGTGTGACTCTGGTCGCTGTATCAATTCCAGCACTCCGCGCGAGCCGGGCCGATCCGGTCAACGCGATGAAGGCATAACCCCGACCGGCCTCACCTAGGCGCCATTGTTCCTGGCCCCTAGAATGACCAGCGGAAATTCAACTGCCCCGTGCGCGGCGAGCCGGCCGGCGGGAAAATGTGCGAGCCCGCAATCACGGCGGCGTTCGGACCGACAGCCAACACCGACTGCCCATTCGGCGTCGGCGCGGTAGCGGCTGTCGGCTGGCCGTAGTTCACGTGGTTGATGACATTCTGGAAAGAGACGCCCACTTGCATGGTGCCGATTCGCTCGAAACGGATATTCTTCACCAACCCCGCATTCACGATGACGTATCCTGGCCCTTCAATAATATTGCGGCCGGCACTCCCGAACCGCCCGGAATTTGCGGGCGGCGCGGCAAATGCGCTGGAGCTGAACCATTGAGCGAGTGTTCCCGGGTACGTCAATGGGCCCACCACGTCGGGCCGCCCGCCCACAGTGCGCGTGTTGGACGGATCTACGCCCGAAAACTGCGGGTTGAGCCAGTTGCCGCTGGCAAGGTTGATCAGACTGTTCAACTGCCATCCGCCTATGATTTTGTTGCGGCCGAAGGGGAGCTCGTAGATCAGGTTGCTCATCCACTGATGGCGCGGCACCGCGTAAAGGTTGCCACGATCGCGCCGGCGGTCATACGCATTCTCGATCGTCGTGTTCAATTCGGCGTCGCCGGTGTCGTCGATTTCGCTCAACTCCTTGGCCCACGTCCAGGAGGAGTTGAAGAGCAACCCTCTGGAGAAGCGCTTGAAGACAGTGGTCTGCAATGCGTTGTATAGGCTGTTCGCGCCATTGTCGGCGTATTGAATGTTGTTGTATAGCGGGTAGGGCCTTCGAGACTGAACGAAGGCCGTCGTGGATGGCAGCGGCTGGTTGACATTACGCTGATATACCAGCTGAGTGCCCTTCGTCCCGATATAACTCACGCGCATACCGAGGTCCTTAAACAGTTCCCGCTCCACCGATAACGTGTACTCCATCGAGTAGTTGTTTCGCAGATTCGGGCTGATCGCGTTCAAGGTGACAGAACCGGACGCGCCGGCGGTAACGAACGGATTCGCCAGTGTAAACGCGGGGGCCGAAGGGCGCGCCGGATTGTTGATCGTCGTCGAGAACGAATAGGGACCGCTCGACACGAAGCCGGCGACCGCGGCCGAATAGTGGCCGTAATACATGCCCCAACCGCCGCGCACGATGGTCTTTGCGTTCTTGTCCGCCTGATAGGAGAATCCTAACCGGGGTGCGAAATCGTTCTTGTCCGCGCGCCGCAAACTATCGGGCAAGCCCAGCTCGCTGGCCGTCTTAATTGGAATATTGGTCGGAAAATAAGGACTGAAGAGACTCCTCGACTGGTCGTTGGGTACGACGACAGCGCCGCTTGCCAGATCGAAGGAGTAGAGGTTGTTATCCAACGCGTGGACCGGTCCGTTGTACTCGTAGCGCAATCCGTAGTTGAGTGTCAGGCGCGGTGCGATCTTCCAATCGTCCTGCACAAACAGCGCCGCATCCCAGAAGCGGTTGTACTGCGTGGGGTATGGATCCACCCGGGTCACCGACGTCGGAAGTCCAAGCAGAAAATCCGCATAGGGGACTCCGGTGTACTGCCCGGTGAAGGAATAATTGCCAAACAAAGCCGCGTTGGTGGTGAGGTACCGGTTCACGAACCAATTGACATACTCGCCGCCGATCTTGAAGGAATGCTTGCCCAGCGCCCAAGTGATGTTGTCGGCGAGCTGCCAGTGCCCGTCGTTGACCGGGTTCAGCAATGTCTGGGTCACTGGACTAAATCCCGTGATGTTGAAGTTCGGGATGCCTTTGATTCCGGTGCGTGATGGTAATCCTTGAATCCCTAGCTGGTCCAGGAGCGGCTGCCCCTTCAGGTCGGCATCGGATTGGGAAACGAGGATAACCACTCCGGCGCGAAATTCGTTGACGACGTTCGGACGCAGGGTGAAAACATCGCCGAGCGTAAAGAAGTTCACCCGGCGGATATTGGTGGAGGTCCCTACTGAGCTGGGTGGCAACTGCGTGCGGGCCCCCGGTATGTGATAGTCCGACTTCTTCCATTGATAGCGGAGAAAGGCGGAATGGCGGTCTTCGAAATTGTGATCAATGCGGCCTTCTACGATGCTATGAATCTCGGGTCCGTTATAGGAGGCGCGGTAATTGGCGGCGTTCGCCGTGGGGCCGTTGAAATTCGCAATCGGGAAAAATAGTTGCTGAGCCTTCAACGCCTGGGGACTCAGGAACTGCGGGAGGATAGTGCTCCCGGCGAAAGGGCTGGCATTCGGGAATGGGTTGATCAGCGTGGAGCCGGTGAAATCGCCCTGTCGATAAGCGTTGGAGGGAACGCTCGCCGTCACCGGCGGGAACGGATAGGAACGGATGCCGCGGATGCCTTCGAAGGTGAAGAACGCGAATGTGCGGTTCTTGAGGATTGGTCCGCCTCCGCTGACGCCGTAGTCATGCAGATTGGTTCCCTGCTTCGCGTTCAAAAACGGGTTGCGTGCATCGATGAAGCTGTTGCGAACGTAATAGAAAACGTCCGCGTGATAGGCGTTGGTACCCGCGCGGGTGACGGTGGTGATGGTGCCTTGCCCCCCAAACTCCGCCCGGGTAGTGGCGACATTCGCACTGAACTCCTGGACGGATTCCATCGACGGCTGTGACACAGGGTCAGGCAGTCCGAAGTTGCCGAATGTGGTCTCTATACCATCCACCCGCAACTTTACACCGTTCGCGCGGCCCCCGGGAACCAGCCACGCCGCACCAGAGCCGACCTGTACTACGCCCGGAACCGTTAGCGGCATGATCTGGGCAGTCAGACCTGAGTCGCCGGAATTATTGTAAACGCTCCGCAAATTAGTAGGAAGTTCGAGAATCTGTTTGCGCGAAAGGTTCTGGGTGACAGCCGGAGTGTCGATTTGCAGCACAGTCGCGGCAGCATCGCTGACCGTGATCTCTGTAGAGGCGGCCGCGACTTCAAAACGTAAATCCTGGCGGATGGTTTGGAACGCCGCTACTTGGAACGGTACGGTTTCAAAAGGACGGAAACCGGCGGCCTCCGCGTTCAGCTTGTACATCCCCGGCGGCAGATTCGGGAAAGAATATACGCCGGCCTGATTGGAGGTGATTACACGCTTCATACCGGTATCCTGGCTGGTGAGCGTCGCTTTGGCACTCGGCACGGGGGCGCCACTTGGATCGATCGCTACGCCGGTTACAGTGCCAAGGGGCGATTGCGCCATCAGCATCAAGGTAGTTAGAACGATGGCGAGTAAGACCCTTTTCAGCATTGTTTCTATCGTGGCAGAGGCGTCGGGCCGGGCGCAATCACAGAGGCGATTCTGGGCCGGATGTTACCGCTAGCGGTTTATGCTGGATGGTTCCGGTTGCCCCGGCGGTCCGGAGGAACCGCCCGTCAGGAACAGCAGGTCTAGTGAAGCCGGTCGCGGTTCTTCTCGGTAGTCACCAACTCGTCGAAGATGGCAAGAACCTGCTTCCGGTAGTGATAAAGACGCTTCAGATTGTCGTGGAAATTCGGCTCGAAACGCTTTGAATGCAACCACTTGTCAAGCAGATTCTTCGGCACATCGATGTCCCGGCGCAGCGTGTCCGCCGAATGGCCTCGCAAAAACAGGCCATAAAACATCGCCGCTTCGCGCTGTGGCGCTAAGGGGTCGAAGTCATCCCTGGTAATCATGCGATTACTCTGAATCGAATTTTCTGCTTCCCTAGGTTGCATCGCAGACCGGAAAAGGCCAGTATAAACAGCCTCGCTCATCGGATCAAGTGGTTTGAAATCGGACCGATTCTCGCGCTTCCGACTCTAAGGCTTTAGATTCGTGCCTACCCTCCAAAGTTCCACGGAATAGCGGCCTCGCTGACAGTCGCGGCACGCTGCCATAATCATCTGACGGGTACTGGGGTTGGCCCTAGTTCAAGAAGTAGGTCCGATACAAGGTGTCGCGCTGCTTCGGAACAAAGCCGGCATCACGGATGAGACGCCGCAGTTCCTCCTCGCTGGCCTGATGGTGCGCACCCGCCGCCGAGACCACGTTTTCTTCAATCATTATGCTGCCGACATCGTTGCCGCCGAAGCGCAACCCGAGCTGGCAGGTCTTTAATCCAGGCGTCACCCACGATGATTGAATGTTAAGGATGTTCTCGAAGTAGACGCGCGAAAGCGCCAGCATCTTGAGATATTCGACGGCGGTGGCCTCCTCTTTGACGAAACGCCCCAATGAGGTGTTCTCGCGCTGGAAGGCCCAGGGGATAAACGCCGTGAATCCGCCCGTTTCCTCCTGAATATTTCGGACCAGGTCGAAATGATTCAGCCGTTGCTCGATCGTTTCGCCAACTCCGAACATCATCGTCGCCGTAGTACGCAGACCCAGTCTGTGCGCCGTTAAATGCGTGTCAACCCATTCCTGGGTTGAGCATTTCAAACGGCTGATCCGGTGCCGCACGGCATCGTCAAGGACCTCCGCTCCTCCGCCGGGAATCGAATCCAGGCCCGCATCGCGTAGCCGGGCGATGGTGTCGTACAGGGTCAGCCCGCTCACTTGAGCGATGTTCGTGATCTCAGGGGCGGAAAAGCAATGGCACCAGATGTCGAAGCGCTGTTTTATCGAGCGCAACAGATCCTCGTACCACTCGATCTTCAGATCCGGATGAAGACCGCCCTGCATCAGAATTCCCGTGCCGCCGAGGTCAATCGTCTCCTGGATCTTCGAAAATATAACTTCTTTCGGGAGCACATAGCCTTCGGCGTGCCCCATCGGCCGGTAGAAGGCACAGAAGCTACAGTACTCCGTGCAAAAATTCGTGTAATTGATATTGCGGTCGATGATGTAGGTGACGACGTTCTCCGGGTGCAGTTTGCGGCGAACCGCGTCTGCGGCCATTCCCAGCCCAATCAGGTCGCCAGAGCGAAAGAGATCGGCGGCTTCTTCACGGGTCATCATAGATTTATTCGCTCCGATGCGATGGTGGCAGGGTGAACGTATTCTGCGGGCGGAAGAGCGGCTGCGGCTTTCAAGAATGTTTCCATTCCCTTGTACTCCAAATCACCAAGTTCAAAAACAATATTTCTCGTGAGGTATTCGCGGGCGAGTTGCGGAGTAACTCCTCGCGGCCCGTGCTCATTCGCAACTATTTCTTCGATATGCTCCGAGCCGAATCTGTAGGATCCGATGAAGGCGACTTCGTTCGCTGGCGTGTGCACCTGTTTGCGGCCGGCCCAGACCGCAAAAACCATCGGTAAACCGCTGAGCCGAGTCCAATCCGCACCCAGATCCGTTACGTAAAGCCCCCGAGCGCGGAGTTCGGCGGGGTTCAGCAACAGTGCTGCGTCGCCAATGATCAAGGCTGCATCGGCAGCTTCCAGCATGGGCCTCAACTGGGGAGGCATCGAGATTAGGCCTGGCTCCGCGCCATAGGTTTCCCGCAGCACCACTCTCGACAGCATCACGGAAGTTCGCGATCCGGAATCGACGGCCAGCACCTCGATATGTGCCGGTGGCTTTTTTGAGATCAACAGAATCGTGCGCACGGGACCATGAGAAGCGATGCCGGTTCCCCGGAAGATGGAAAGCTCTTGCTCGAGCAACGTCGCGACCGGCACGATCCCGATATCGGCTTGCCCATGACGCACCTGTTCGGCGCAAATCGAAGGAACTTCGAATGTGAGGTTGAAAGCACCGCGCTGCGGACCGTGCAACATGCCCCATACCAGAGGCACGGTATTCAGATAGCTGACTGCGCACACTCGCGCCAAGTGTTGAGATTCAGGTATCAACCTCTAATATATCAAGGCGTCAACCCACGCTAGAACAGCCAAGCGCCCGCCGCCATCCGGCCCCTCTGGGGCACGTGTAGTTTACTGGATGGGAATCGGTGCGGGAGGCGAGGTCACTCCCGCATACGTAACGGTCACCGGCACTTGGGCGCCCGTCGTTTCGCTCGATGATAATATCACTTGCAGCAAAGTCCCCCCGGGCTGTGACGCAACGGAGAAGGCCGCATGATCCAACCCGCCTACATTGATCTTCACTGTAGAGGGATCGCCGGTCAGAACTGAATCCGGCAGCCCTGCGACGATCACGCCCAAAATCGTTCCGGGGTGCGCCGGATGGTTAGCGTCCACGGCTGCATTGCCACTTAAGAACGCTGCGATGGCGGGCGGCTGGGGAGAAATATTCATTACTATGGGCGCGATGGTGTCGCCGGTCTGCGTCTGCAGCCGTACTACGGCGGCCCCCAGCGGCAAACCGGCGGGTACTTGAAACGTCACCTGCCCGTTCACTGCGGAGATGATGGTTGCGCGCTGGTCGGCAACAGTGACTGCCAGCGTTGCCACCGGCGCAGTCAGATTTGGCACGGTGAGAACCGCAGTCCCACCAGCGGGAGCGCCGGGAAGGCCGGTGACGTTATTCAGAATTGGAGGAACGACGCTGAGCATCCGGGGAGGAGCAGGCGTGATCTGGAATCCGGCCGGAGCAGTCAAGAGTTGAAGACCGGTGGCCACCGTCACCGTGGTTTGGGTAACCGCTGCTCCCGCCGAAACGCTGACATTCGCCAGCAATTTATTAGGGCTCACTACCCAGACCTGACGAACCGCGATGTCGCTGGAGCCGAACCCGACGACCGTCTGTCCATCGATGAACCCGGTATTTGCCCCGTCAATCTCCACCATAGCCTCCGAGCCCGCCGCCAGGGCCGCGGGATAGATGAAGGAGAGCCCCGGCACAGGGTCGGCCGGATCATAGCTGTAAGCGGGGCCTCCGCCCGGCTGCGTGAACAAAGAACTTTGGCCGTCGCCATTCAATGCGACCACGTTGGCCCGATAAGCGGGCGAGGCGGGTGGCGGCGTAACCAGCAACGTCCCGTCAGCGTTCTGGCGCAGAATCGCGGCCGGAGCGCCGTCGAATAAAATCCGCGTGGTCGTGTCGAAATTGCTTCCGGCTACAAGAGCCGCGCGGCCGCCCTTGTCGTCCGTCGCGGCCTTCACGGATGAGATCTGCGGGCCTTGATTGGCGACCATCAAAAGCCCCGCGGGGAGCACATACAGATCATCCTGGGTCGAGAACAGGAGATGACGCGGACCGGGTGACCAGGCAAATGCCGGATACACATTGAACGTGATGTACGGAAACGACCAGGGTTTGACGGAATCGGAGGCCACAATGGCTCCCGACTGCGCAAGTACGTCGACCTTCAGACCCGGCGTCAAAACGTTTGCTGATGGCATCACTCCAGTGCCGGTTGCCACCAGTGCTGCCCCTGCTCCCGTTCCGAGCAGAGGAGCCGGGATCAGCGCGCTCTGCCCGTAATATCCGTAAAGACTGACGGAGGACAGCGCGGGGGTTGTCCGGCGTTGCACATTAAAATCGATGGGGCCTTTGTTATCGCCGGCATTCAGGAACATCGTCGTGGCAGCGTTCGGATCGCGGGTGCCCGGATAGAATTGGGTCGTGAAGTAACCCGTCGCGGGCAGCACGGTGCCGCTTGGATCCTGTGGCGGCCTGATATTCCCAGGCGTGGTTTCCCCGCTGTAGGCCGGAGGCAACGGATGCACGTACACGTAGTAGTTGCCCGGCGGGATACCCTGCAGGGTATACGACCCGTCCGGATTTGTCAGCGTACTGATGGCCGAATTGTTCGCGGAAATGGCGACCACGGATGCGAGGTTTACGCCTGCGCCACCCATGTTGACATGCCCGGTTAGTGTGGCTGTCTTACTTAGAAACAAGCCCGCCGGATACAGAATTGAGATCGCCGCGATATCATCGTCGGCTAGGGGCTTGGATCGCGTAGTTGCGCGCGTGATCTGAGTAGACATTACGGCCGACGTCAGCGTGTGCTGCAGCCCGAGCGAATGGCCGATCTCGTGAACCAGCGTAAGAAACAGTGCTTCGCCGTAGCTGGGGGTGTCGTGAATGTCGTGCCGGATTTTCACCAGTCCCCGGGTAATCGGGACGAACGCATTCCCACCGGCGGGCTGCACCATCGAACTCACGCTCTCCACTCCGCCCAGCGCATTGAGTCCGGGCGGTACGTCGTCATCGAAGACGATGTCGATACCCGGCGCATTCTGCGGTGTTCCAGCGGGTGTGATTCCACCGAACGCAAGCCGCAGGTCAGAGGTGCCCACGTCGTTCCAGGTCTTGGCGGCCAGTCGGATCTGGCTCAACAAACCTAGAACGGAATCACCAGCAGCGAGCGCCGTCGGCACCTGGTCGGTGACCGAGTAATACAAGGTCTTATTGCGGAGAGCGGAGAGGTCATACTTCTCCGGCACCGGCACGAACGGGGCGGACCGGCTGGCGAAGTGAATGTAGTGGTAGTAGCCGGACGCGGCCGACGTGAGCAACAGAAAGGCTGCCGCGGCCGGGAGGATGATCCGGGGCGTGCGGCGCATATTAATTCACAGCCGCCATTCCGTACTTCTTCATAGTGGTCCGGAACTCAGCGAGGGTCATGGAAAAAGCAGTGTCGGTGACCGTCGCTCCGGAAGCGTCCAACATCTGTTCGTGAGAGGCGCATCGAGATAACACGGGGTTGCCGCTGGCATCTGCCTTCACATTGATCAACCCTTGCGACAAACCGATAATCTGGCTCAACCCCGACGGGCCGGTCCAGAGGAACAGAATGTAGTCGGTATTGATCTCCAGCGCGGGCGCTCCCGGATAGGATTGCCGGCGGTTTTGGACCACGCCTCCCGGAACAGCGACATCGATTTTGGATACAGCGGGCCCCTTCCAACGCTCAAGCACCTGAACGGTGTAGTGGGTGTAAATGGTGCCGCGTCCCGGTGTACCCCGCACGCTTGCCGAGGCCGCAAGCACGCGTCCACGAACTACCGACGTGCTCTTCTGCACCATCTCGTACATCGAGAGCCGCAGCAGTGTTGCCGCAGGCAGCCAACACGCCAAGAGTATCGGCGTGAGTCGTACAGCTCGATGCATTTATCATTTTACTAGCACGACAGCTGCCACAGCTGCTGGATTGACATCAAAGTTGTTTCCCGATTCCAACATTGTAACGGTTGTGTAGCCTGGACTCGGAAGTGCGACAAGGGTCCACAAACCTCAGTGACATTGGTTCGTCAGAAGAATTCGTGGGTCGATTCCGGCTCGGGCAACTTGCCAAGTGAGTGATAGAGCGCAAGTTCGAGGCAGCGGAAGGTGCGGAAACCGTAGGATTTTCTCATGGTGACTTTAGCCTTGTTGTTCAGACCCTCGACAACTCCGCTGGAAAGCAGCTTCTGAGCGCGGAAATAGTTGAGGATCAGTTCGCGGTGCTGGCGGAGTGACCGGGCGATCTTCTTCATGGGCTCGATGCGCGAGCGCATCACTTGCCGACACCAGTCATCGAGGAACTTTCCGGCCCATGCGGGCGAGTTGTAATCCCAGAGCTGCTGAAAGGCTTCCTTAAGAAGGTAAGCACGTACGGTCTTCAGGTTGTAACGGAGCAGATCGCGCAACCGGAAGCGCTGTTCCGTCTTCAGATTCTCTTCGCGTTTGAGCAGCAGCCAGCGCGACTTCTTCAGCACGGGCACGCCGCCCTCGCTCGCTATGCGGCGCGATTCTCCCGCTCGGATTTCGTCCAGTGCCTTGTTCATTTTCGCCACGATGTGAAAACGATCGAGGATGTGAAGCGCCTCGGAGCATTTCTCGCGAATGACTTTTAGGTAGGGTTCCCACATATCGGAGCAGACGAACACAATCTTCGAAGCCAGTTCGTCGCCGATGACGGTGAAAAATCCCCGAAAGGATTCGATGGTTCTTTCGCGGCCCACCCAAAGCAGGCGCGTGACGTCGAGATCGATCTGATAAACCAGAGTCAAGTACTTGTGGCCTTTGGCATATTGGATCTCATCGACGCCGATCGCATCGATTTGGCCTAGCACCCGGTGCTCCAGCCCGAAGGTGACGACGTGTTCCACCGCGTCGAAGACCTTGTCCCAGGAGGTGCGAAAGGCCTCCGCCGTCTCTTTCCATGACAGTCGCCGCGCCCAACGGGCTAAGAAGAGCATGTAGGCTTTGGTCAGTGTGCGTTTGCCGTCGCCCCAGGGAACTTCTTCGACAGCCACAATGCCGCAGCGGCGACAGTTGACGCGCCGCATGGTGTACAGAAGGAAGACGAGAAACCCCCACAGGGGAATGAACTCAAAGCGCCGTTCGGCGAGCTGGTCGTAACCGGGCGCCGGCAAATGGCAGCGCGAGCAGACTGCGGCCGAACCCTTGCGCGGTCGCACGGCCACTTCGATACTCTTCTTGTCGGCACTGAAGTGGGCGTGCTGGTAGACAAAACCTCGGAAACGATGGCAGCGGTTTAGAATCGTGATCAGTTCCATGGCGCGGAAGCGGGCGGCGGCGAATCTCTACCATAAACCGCTCCAGACCCGTGAGCCGCGGGATCGATAAACGCTGCGCGACAAGGGAGGATCTATGACGCACAACCCGGATTCCATGTTCGGTCAGTGGCTTGGGGACGGAGATCCTCGGCATCGAAATATACCAAATCACCCTGTCAACTACCTGGATAGATGTTCGCCCTGGGCACTGCTGGTCCTCGACCAAGTCAGTGTCATTGACGTGGTCCGCGGCCTCGCGCGACCCGACCGATCCGAATAAAACGCCCGAACCGCGTCAACGAATCCAAAACGGAGACATCGAGTTAACGCTGTTCTCACGAGGGGCGTCTTAATAGGCAGGAACCCCTCGCAGGAGCCCTATTCTATCATTTGGAGATTGACGATGAAAGCCCAACAACTTCTGGCTGCCCTCACCGTTGCGAATGCAGCGATGCTGGTGTTCTCATTAATTCAGCCGCATCGCACGTCGGCGCAGGACGTCGCGCCCGTGATCCGCGGCCGCGCATTGGAAATCGTCGACGACCACGGGCGTGTCCGGGCGGAGATCAAAGTGCTCCCGGCACAGCCTACGGTCAAGATGCCTGATGGCACGACGGGATACCCGGAGACCGTGCAATTGCGCCTAATCAGTTCCCAAAACAGTCCTCACGTCAAATTAGGAACGATGGAGGATGGGGCCGGCCTCGTGCTCGGCGGCGAAAAAGGATATACCCAACTATTGACCCGGGGCACGGATCCTTTCATCAAGATCGTTACCAAGGACGGAAGGGAGAAGACGATCAAACCGTGAGCCTCGGGAATCATTTGCAAGGTCTTCTCGGCGATCTCCGGTTTGCCGCACGTTCCCTGCGGCGTCATCGGGGATTCGCAGCAACCGCGATTATTTCGCTTGCACTGGGGGTGGCCCTCACGGCGTCGACACTCTCCATCATGAACAGCTACGTGGTTCGTGCGATGCCCTTCCCTAAGTCCGAGCGGCTCTACCGTACACTCTACGACTCTCCCGGCCAACCTGAGCCGCGCGGTCTGAAACGTATTGACTGGAAGTCGCTCGCCGACGTCGTGGAGGTCGCAGACTACTCAGCTTTGGGCCGATTCATCCTTTATACCGAAAATTATCCGCAGGAAATCATGTCACTGCTTTGTGCTCCTGGCTCGCTTCAGGCCATCGGTGTTCGCGCGGTGATGGGCCGCGGTTTTACCGCCGAGGATTTCCGCCCGAGCGGCGAGCCCGTCATCATGATCAGCCACGCTCTCTGGCAGGAGCGCTTCGGCTCCAGCCCAGCGCCCTCGGAAACACCCTTCGCGTCAGCGCGGCGAACTCGGGCGACACACCTCCGGAATACCGGATTATCGGGATCCTACCGCCCGGCTTCCGTTATGTTCGTAACTACATCCGCGATCCCGCCGATACGGCAATGCCGTTGAGGGCCCCGCGCCAAGCCTACATGGTGCGCTTTGCGCCAAGGCGTGCCGCCGGCTCTTGCGGAGCAGCGTATCACCCAAGCTGTGCAAAGCGTCGCGCTGTCCATTCCCCATGCCTGGCGGGGCGTCAGGCTGGAGTCCGTCCACGCCGACTACGTTCGAGACGTGCGCCCCGTGATTATTGGCCTCACCGTTGCCTCTGGCCTGGTTCTGCTGATCGTCGCCACCAATATAGTCGTCCTCATGCTCTTGCGCGCGCTGCGCCGCCAAAAGGAAACGGCGCTTCGCGTGGTGCTGGGGGCCGAGCCGCATCAAATCGCGCGGCTGCTGCTTGGGGAGTCGGTATTGATCTGCGGGACCGCACTGGCCGCCGGAGCCGCCTTGACTGCCATTACGCTGCGCGCTCTCGGCCCCCAGATCGAGGCCAGACTTGGCCGGCCCGTGCCAGGCGGGATATCCGCCCTGACGATGGATGGGACAGTTCTTCTCTGGATTGGCGGAATTGGCCTCTTGATCGCCATGGTTGTCGCATGGCTTCCAATGATCGGCGCGCGCCCCGCGCGACTTGCAGAGAGCTTGCGAGGAGAGGGCCGTAGTGGCACAGACCGTCCTAGCGTGCGCCACGCGAGGGCGGCCCCTATCGCTGTGGAAGTGGCTGCCTCGACGGCGCTGCTGATCGGAGGCGGCCTCATGCTCCGCAGCGTCGTGCACCTGATGGGCACGAAATTAGGTTACGAGACGAATCAGGTTTTTCGTCCCCGCCTTCAGCTCCCCATTCGAAATACCCGGAAAGCGACGCGGCCTCCTTCGACCGATTCTACGATCGCCTCGAGCAGCACCTCGCCGCTATCCCAGGTCTCTCGTTTGCGCTTTCGACATTCGTGCCGTTTTGGGAGCCGCCCAAACAGCAGTTGGGAACCGAATCCGGAGGTAATTCCGAGGTTCGCGCCAGCATCACTGCTGGCGGCCCTGATTACTTTCGCATCCTAGGCATCGGATTGCGCAAAGGGCGCGCGTACACGCCAGGCGATCGAAGCGGCGGCGAACCGGTTGCGGTGGTCAGCGAGTCGCTGGAGAGTATATTGGCGCCGCATAGCAGCTCTTTGGGAATGACCATTGACATGACGGAATCGTCGGTGCCTGGACAGCAACTTCAGGTCGGCGGACCATTGTGGGAGTCGTACAAGATGTCCACCAAACTCACGCCGACATTGACCTCAAGGACGTGTATATCCCGTTTGCGCAGACGACGACTCGCTTCGCAAGTGTTTATATCCGCGGCAGCGGATCGTCGCAGTAATGGCTAAGAACCCTCAGAACAGTCGTGGCCTCCATTGACGCGGATGTCTTTGTCGGTCCCGCTCCGCCACTTTCCGTTCAGTCCGACGAAATCCTGGCCGGACCGCGTTTTATTACTACATATTGATGGGGTTCGCGCTATTTGCCGCATTGGTCGCTTTACTGGGCATCTACGGCGTAACCGCCTACGCCATTCAGCAGCGCGAGCGCGAGATCGCAATCCGAATGGCGATCGGAGCCCCTTCGGGGGCCGTTATTCGAATGTTTCTGCGAAGCTCGGGCTCGGTGCTGCTGCCTGGTGTCGCCGGTGGCGTCCTCGGCGCAAGTGTCGTGTCGCGCATCATTCAGAGCCAACTATATGGAGTCGATCGTTTCGACGCTTGGACGCTTGGGGTAACCTGTATTGTTTTGATCACTGCAGGGCTGTTTGCCACTTGGCTGCCGGCGCGCCGCGTCGCTCAAACCGCTCCAATGACGAGCTTGCGAGCGGAATAGAAATGCATCAGCAGCTTCGCGGATAAACTCCGCATGCGAACAACGGTGCCGAACTATCTGGTTCGACCGTCGCCCCCTGGCTCAACCTGAAACGCTCACCTATCAGTGGACAGAGCCACTCATCACAATTGCGCCGTGCAGAGTGGATCACATCGTTGTCCTCCGCCCTAACGGCGGAAAAAGCTGAAGCCGCGCTATCCCACATCGGGTTCGCGGGCTGCGCGAGCCGAGCTTCCGGCGCCCATTGGAGCGTATCGGTGACCCACAGATTTCTCCGACGAGGCGTGACATTAGGGTCTTTCACTTGTTCCGTTCCCGGCGGACAACCAGGATAGGGATGTCCAGTGCGTGCCGGACGGCGTCGATGGTTCTACCCAGTGCGAGATCCTTCAGTCCCCGATGGCCGTGAGCGCCCATCACGATCAGGTCCGGCCTATAACGCTTGGCCCAATCTATGATCACATCACGCGGGCTGTGCCCGGCGGTGATTACCAACTCGGCATCAATGCCTTTGACGTGTAAACCCCCGATGATCGTGTCAAAGTAAGCTCTTCCTAACTCTACTTCAGCAGTTGAAGAAATATCGCCATATACTTGGCTGGTAACGTCTTCTTCGATATGCAGCAGGTGTAATTTTGATCCATGAGCCTTGGCCAATGCCGCTGCATGTGCGATGGTTTCGGTGTCCCGATCGGAGTGGTCGAGAGGCAGCAGGATGTTGCGGTAGACCGGCGGTGTCCACTCCGCCGGGAGCGCTTCCGGCAATTTTACCCTCCGATGCCAGAGTTCCCGCGCGCGGCGGGGCAGTACAGGCTCGAACGTAATCCAGAACAGCAGCGCTCCAAGAAAAGCAACCAGCGGAACGACGATGAGCATCAGCCAGCCCCGATAGCTTCCCGCAGCCTCAAACCACTCGCCCATCTGGCGGCTTACCAGCCAGACATTCAGCGCGATCACGATGATGGATGCTGCCCAGGCGAGTATCCGGACCCACACCGGGCTTACGAATTCCCCCATGCGCTCGCGGTCTCCCGTGAATCGAACCAGCGGAATAACCGCGAAAGGAAGCTGCATTGAAAGGATCACCTGGCTGAGCAGGATCAGTTGATAACTGCCTTTGTCGCCAGCGATGTAAACTACTATCGCCGCCGGGACGATGGCCACTGTCCGCGTGATGATGCGGCGCAGCCAAGGCCTCATGCGAAGGTTCAGGAAACCTTCCATAATGATTTGACCAGCAAGAGTTCCGGTCAGCGTGGAGGATTGTCCGGAGCACAGTAGGGCAACCGCGAACAGCAGGCTTGCGACGGTGGTCCCCAAGAGTGGTGATAGCAGCAGGTGGGCCTGCTGTATCTCGGTAACGATGATGTGCCGTTGAAAGAAGACCGTCGCGGCGAGAATCAGTATCGCGGCATTTACGACCATTGCGCCGTTCAACGCTACCACGGAGTCGATCAGATTGAACCGGCAGGCGGTTCGCTTCTCGGAGCTGCTTAACCCGATACGGCGGGTTTGGACGAGAGCCGAATGGAGGTAGAGATTGTGAGGCATCACCGTCGCGCCGAGAATTCCCACCGCCGCGAACAAAGTGCGATCGTTGATGTGCGGAATCAGTCCGGTGAGCATACCATCGATCGCCGGCTTGGCGATAGCCAGTTCTACCAGAAAGCAAGCAGTGATTATGGTCACCAGAGCCAGGACAAAAGCCTCGATGACTCGAATGCCGAGGCGGGTGAACCACAGCACCAATAATGTGTCCGCGGACGTGATCAGAACTCCAGCGAACAAAGGTATGTGGAACAATAGATTGAGGGCGATCGCGGCACCTAATACTTCGGCTAAATCGCAGGCAGCGATCGCAATCTCACAGAGACCCCACAGCGAGTACGAAATGAAGCTCGGGTAAGATTCCCGGCAAGCTTGGGCGAGATCCCGCTGCGTTACGATTCCAAGGCGGGCGCTCAAAGTTTGGAGCAGCACCGCCATCAGGTTAGACATTACCAGCACCCACAGCAGCTGATATCCGAAGCGCGCCCCACCTTCAAGATCCGTCGCCCAGTTTCCCGGATCCATGTACCCGACGCTGATGAGGTAGGCGGGCCCCGAGAACGCGAAGAGTCGCTTCAGCAACGAGGGTGTGCTGATTCCAACACTCGAATGGACCTCAGGCAGAGAAGCACCGGCCACTGAAGCTGTAATCTGTGGTTCCATCAAGAGACTTAACTAGAGTTTACACCGGATTGCTGGCGGTGTTAGCCGATGATAAAAGGTCTTTTGTTTAAACGCGGCGTTATACAGCTGGCAGTGGAAGCTGTAGCGCTCGCGCCAACAGCATGACCGGCGCTGTGAGCAGAGACGCGAGGAGTTCTGATGGACTGACGCGGCGGGTCCCAGCCGCGGTCGAACATGCGCACAACGTTGCATCCGAAATCTGGCGGGCGAGTATCACCGTCTGCTTGTAGCACCATAACGTCGCGGGGCGTGCAACCAGCGGCTCAGAATGCGGATTCGGTCAAAGGGCACTGAGTAGCGTCCCTTTCACGTTGCTGAGCACTTCAGTCTGAACCTACTCAAAAACCAGACCCGCGGATCGATCAGAATTAGAGCGGAGCGTGAGTCGCGACGAACAACCTACGCGATTGCTGTTGGGGAACCGAGCCGGACTCGCAAGCGCCTGAATCCCGACTACGTTGTTTGACACATCGTTCTTTCGGTCCGTAAGATTGTTATTTGCAGCTTGCGCTACGGACGCAATTGCTCCTGCCAATCGATAGAGATGACATTCTCTCCGGAACTGGAATCAAGGTTTGCCAAGATGCTGCAGAGCTATCCGGAAGGGCGGCAACGCTCGGCGGTGGTTCCCATGCTACTGTACGCGCAAGATGAGGTTGGTCATGTCAGCCAGGCCTTGATTGAAGAGGTCGCGAAACGTTGCGGCGTAACACCGCTCCAGGTCGACGAGGTGGTGGGATATTACTCGATGCTGCACAAGCGGCCGCTCGGAAAATATCACGTCCAGGTGTGCACAAATATCAGCTGCCTATTGGTGGGCGGTGAGGAGTTATTCGAACATGCGTGCGAAAAGCTGGGTATGCGTAACAAAGAAGTGACGGCGGACGGCTTGATCTCAGTGGAGGAAGTGGAATGTATGGGAGCCTGCTCCTGGGCCCCAGCGATCCAGATCAATTACGATTTTCATCACTACGTGACACCTGAGAAGCTTGACCGGCTTCATCGATGATTTGCAGCAGAACAGGAAAGCGCAGTAATGCCCCTCTACAACGAACCGAGTCCGCTGGAAGTAAGAGTGCTCACCAAGCGTTTTCAGCTGCCGAATTCGGCTTCGATCGACACCTATCTGGCGACGGACGGCTACAAGGCTTTCCTGAAAGCGCGCGAGATGACGCCGGAGCAGATCATCGACGAAGTGAAGGCCTCGGGCCTGCGCGGGCCGCGGCGGCGCGGGCTTCCCGACCGGCATGAAGTGGAGCTTCGTGCCGCGCACTTCGCCCAAGCCGAAGTACATCATCTGCAACGCGGACGAAAGCGAGCCGGGCACCTGCAAAGACCGGCTGCTGATGGAGTACGATCCGCACCAGCTGATTGAAGGCATGATGATCGCGGGTCTGGCGGTCGATTCGCACAAGGGCTACATCTACATCCGCGGCGAGTATCGCTACCTGATCGAGCTGATGGATAAGGCCATCGGCGAAGCTTACTCGCGCGGATGGCTGGGCAAGAACATCCAAGGCACCGGGTTCGATTTCGATATGCTACACGCACAGCGGAGCGGGCGCCTACGAGTGCGGCGAAGAGACGGCGCTGCTCGATTCGATTGAAGGCAAGCGCGGCATCCCGCGGTTGAAGCCTCCGTTTCCCGGCGGTGGTCGGGCGCGTGGCAGAGCCCACAATTTTGAATAACGTCGAGACGTTATGCTGCGGTTCCCGCGATCATTCGCGATGGCGGCGCAGCGTTCGCGGCGCTGGGCACTCCGAAGAACGGCGGCACGCGGCTGTTCTGCCTCTCGGGCCATGTGAATAAGCCGGGCGTCTATGAGCTGCCGATGGGATTCAACCTGCTTCGCATGATCAACGAAGTGGGCGGCGGCATGCGCAACGGCAAGAAGCTGAAGGCGGTGATTCCCGGCGGATCGTCGTGTCCGGTCCTGAAGGCCGACGAGTGCGATATGGCGATGGATTACGACACAGTCGCCAAGGCCAAGAGCATGCTGGGTTCGGGCGGCATGGTGGTGATGGACGAAGACACGTGCATGGTGCGATGCGCGCTGCGCATCATGAAGTTCTACGCGCACGAGAGCTGCGGCTGGTGCATTCCGTGCCGCGAAGGCACGACGTGGCTGAAGAAGATCCTGATCGGTTCCACGACGGGCGCGGGCGAGGCGAGCGACATCGATCTGATCGGCGATCTTCAGCAAGAGCATGCTGGGGCGGACGTTCTGCGCGCTGGGCGATGCGGCGGCGATGCCGACCATTTCCATCGTCGAGAAGTTCCGTGAAGAATTCGAAGCGCATCTGGGCGGCAGTTGCCCGTTCGCACAGACGCACTCGCTCGCGCTGGTTTAGCGACGAGTCTCAGATCACAATCATGCCGGATCCAGTAACACTCACGATCGACGGACAAGACGGTCCAAGCGCCGGCCGGTACGCTGCTGATCGAGGCGGCCAAACAAGCCGGCATCGAGATTCCGGCGTTCTGCTATTACGAAGGCTTGACACTGCAGGCCGCCTGCCGCATGTGTCTGGTGGAGATCGAGAAGGCGCCGAAGCTGAGGTCGGGCTGCACCACGCCGGTGGCCGAAGGCATGGTGGTCCACACCGATTCGCCAATCGGTGCAGCAGGCGCGCAAAGTCGACGCTCGAATTTCTGCTCACCAATCATCCGCTGGATTGCCCGGTCTGCGATAAGGGCGGCGAGTGCGAATTGCAGGACATGGTGTTCCGCTACGGCGCGGGCGAGAGCCGCTTCACCGAAAGTAAGCTGCACGTCGATGAGAAGCAGTGGTCGCCGGTGGTGTTTTTCGACGCCCGCGCTGCATCCTTTGTTACCGCTGCGTTCGCATCTGCGATGAAGGCATGGGCGTGGGCGCGCTGGGCGTCATCAATCGCGGCGTCGATTTCCGAAATCGCGCCGAACAAGCGACGATCACCTGGAATGCGACGAGTGCGGCGCGTGCATCGACATCTGCCCGGTTGGCGCGCTGACCAGCGGCCCTTATCGTTATAAGACGCGGCCCTGGGAGATGGAGCACGTCGGCACGATCTGCACGCATTGCTCGAACGGCTGCAAGACCACACTGGGCGTCCGCAACGGCCAGATCATCCGCGGAAACAATCGCGACCGATCGGGCATCAACGGCGAGTTCCTGTGCATTAAAGGGCCGGTATGCGTTCGACTTCGTCGATAGCGAAGAGCGGCTGCAGTCGCCGATGAAGCGGGTCGGCGATCAGTTCGAGCCGATCTCCTGGGCCGAGGCGCTGGAGACTGTTGCGAAGAAGTTCAACGAGGTGCAAGGCGCGCGGCGGGAAATTCGGCGTGATCGGTTCCAATCACACCACCAACGAAGAGAACTACTATCTTGCAGAAGTTCGCGCGCGCAGGGCTTGGGTACCTCGAACATCGACCACCACCGCACCGGCGATGTCGCGACGCTGCTGGATGCCCTGAGCGGAAGATCGCAGGCGCTGGCCACCGTCGGCGATCTGTACACGGCCAAGGCTGTGCTGGTGGTGGCCAACGATTTATCGCAGCAGCATCCGCTGCTCGCTTTTCAGATTCGCGCCGACAAGCGGCATCACAGCGCACACATCTATGTGGTGACGCCAGGTCCGGTCCGCGAGGACAAGTACGCTGTGAAGAGCGTGCGCGCTGCCGAAGGCGCGGAGATTCAGGCGCTCGAAGGTCTGCGCGATGCATTGCAAGGCCGAGGGCGATTTGGTGATCCTTTTCGGTGATGCAGTGAAGGGCGACGCCGTCCGCCAACTGGTCGCCTTCGGCGATTCGCTGGGCATTCCGGTGAAGTACGTGTGCCTGGTGGATTACTCGAATTCGCGCGGCGCGGTGGATATGGGACTGCTGCCGGACCTGCTGCCCGGATATCAGCCGGCACCGCAGCCCGGGCTCGCCTACAGTGAAATACTCGCGTCGCCGGATCTGGAAGTCTTGTGGGTGGTGGGAGCGAATCCGTTAAAGGATCACGCGCTGGCAGCCGCCGGCGCCTTCGTCGTGGTGCAGGACTTGTTCATGACCGAGACCGCCAGGCGCGCAGACATCGTTCTGCCCGGCGCATCGGCTTATGAAAAGAACGGGACCGTGACCAACGTCTGCGGGCGAAGTGCAGCGCCTGAAGGCCGGAGCGAAGGTGATGGGCACGAAGCCGGATCTCGAAATCATGGGCCTGATGGGGAAAGAGATGGGCCTGAATCTGGGGATCTGGAAACCGGAGAAAGTGCTCGAAGAGATCCGCAAGACAGTGCGCGGATACAACGTGCCGCTTCCGATGCTCACTACAGGCGGAGCCGCGCAGACCATGCCGGTGAACGGCCGCGTTCCCGGAGTGTTCCGGCCGGAGCAGATCCAGATCGTCGCAGCGACACCCTGTTCACTTCGGGAACGCTGGGGCGGTACTCGAAGACGCTCGGAGCGGTGCTGGAATCTCCCGGCGGGCTGTGTACAAGGGCTTGAGCATGAACTTTTTCATCATCTCTCTGATCAAGGCGGCCATCGTCGCGTTCGTGCTCATGACCACGCTGGCGTACCTGCAGTGGATCGAGCGCAAGGTGATCGCTCATATTCAGTTGCGGGTCGGTCCCCGGCGCGTGGGTCCGCATGGCTTGCTGCAGCCGCTGGCCGACGTCATCAAGCTGATCACGAAGGAGGACATGATTCCTTCCCACGTTAACATTTTCTTCTACCTTCTGGCTCCGTTTCTGGCCGTCACGTTCGCGCTCATTTCCATCTCCGTGATCCCGTTTGGCACGGAGATCAACGTCTTCGGCACGCGGACGTTTATGCAGCTTACCGATCTGAATATCGGCGTGCTGTTCATCCTCGCTATCTCGAGCGTCGGCGTTTACGGCGTGGCCCTGGCCGGGTGGTCGTCGAACAACAAGTACTCGCTGCTCGGCGGACTTCGCAGTTCCGCGCAGATGATCAGCTACGAGTTGCCGATGGCGCTCGCGATCGCGGCTCCGCTGCTGCTGGTGAATACGCTCAGCCTGCGCGAGATCGTGGACCGGCAAGGCGGATTCGTACTGGGCATCATCCCGCGATGGTCGATCTTCCAAGGCCCTTGGCCGCAGATCTTCGGGTTCATCGTCTTTCTGATCGCCGCCTTCGCCGAAACCAACCGCGTTCCGTTCGATTTTCCGGAAGCCGAAAACGAATTGGTCGCCGGATTCCACACCGAATACAGCAGCATGAAGTTCGCGGCTTTTTTCATGGCCGAGTACGCGAACATGGTCACGGTGTCCTGCATGGGCACGTTGCTGTTCCTGGGCGGATGGCAGCCGCTGTTTCCCGAGGCCTACGGGTCGGGCTTTATTCCTTCGCTGCTCTTTGCGGGCGCGGGTGCCATCGCGCTGTATCACGGCCTGAATCCTGCCCGTAGAATGGACAAGTTCACTCTGCCGGCATTCGCCATCGTGTTCTTTGGCATTGCCGCGCTGTTCCTGATTCCGATTCTGCAGAACATCCTGCTGCCGCTGTTCTGGTTCGCTGCGAAGGTCGGCATCATTCTCTTCCTGTTCATCTGGATTCGCGGGACGCTGCCGCGCTTCCGCTACGATCAGTTGATGCACTTTGCCTGGACGTTAATGTTTCCCGTCGCCATAGTGAACCTTCTGATTACTGCGTTTCTGGTAGCGGTGACGGGCAAGTAGCGATGGACGCGATTCTGTTCTTCATCTTTGCCGCGATCGCGGTGGTATGCGGAATCAACCTGGTGGTGCAAACCCACCCGATATCGAGCGCTCTGTCGCTGATCGGCGTCATGGGGTCGCTTGCGGCTCTGTACCTGCTCCTCGGCGGTGAATTCATCGCCGCCGCGCAATTGATTGTGTACGCCGGCGCCATCATGGTGCTGTTCGTTTTCACCATCATGCTGCTGAACGCGGGGGCCGAACGTAAAGGCGGGAAGAACTCGCAGGCGCGATGGTTCGGTGTTCCGCTGCTGGCCGTCTTTCTAGGGCTGATCGCGTTCGTGATCCAAAGCATTTTGCCCAAGAACGCCGGCGAAGCCGTTCAATTCGGCAAATTCCGCGGAGGCAGTCGCCGAGAGCGTCGGCCTGAAGATCTTCACCGAGTATCTGCTTCCCTTTGAACTCACTTCGATTCTGATCCTGATTGCTATCCTCGGCGCGATTGTTCTGGCGCGGAAGGAGATCGAGTAAATGCCTGGTCTTCCGGCAAGTGTGCCTCTTTCCTGGTACTTGATATTAAGCGCTATCCTTTTTGCGCTGGGTATCGCCGGGTTCCTGTACCGGCGCAACATCATCACCGTATTCATGTCGATCGAACTGATGCTGAACGCCGTGAACCTTACGTTTCGTCGCGTTCTCATACAAGCTGAAACAGGTGGACGGCCATATCTTTTCCTTCTTTGTCATGGTGGTCGCCGCGGCGGAAGCTGCCGTGGGACTGGCCATTATCCTTACTGTCTTCAAGAATCGTCAGACGCTGGAAATCGATGAAGTCGATTCGATGAAGTACTAAACGATGAATCTTTGGCTCATTCCCATCTTTCCACTGATTGGCAGCGCGATTAACGGGCTTTTCGGCCGGCGCATGCCGAAGCAGTTGGTGAACGCGGTCGCAATCGGATCGGTTCTGCTCTCGTTTTTGTGGGTGCTCAAGACGCTGGCTGGGCTCTGGCCGCTCGAGCATGCCCTGAAGGAGAGCTATTTCACCTGGATCCAGAGCGGTAATCTCAATGTCGGCTGCGACCTGATGGTTGATCGCCTGACAGCGATCATGCTGCTGATCGTCACCGGCGTCGGCGCGCTGATTCACACTTACGCGATCGGCTACATGGAGCATGAGGGCGGCTACTACCGCTTCTTCGCCTACCTGAACCTGTTCATGTTTTTCATGCTGGTGCTGGTGCTCGGCGCCAACTTCGTACTGCTGTTCGTGGGTTGGGAAGGCGTCGGATTGTGCAGCTATCTGCTGATCGGGTTCTACTTCCTGGAGCGATTCGCGACCGATGCGGGCAAGAAAGCATTCATCGTCAATCGTATTGGTGATTTCGGATTCTCGCTTGCCATGTTCCTGATCTTCGTTCACTTCGGCAGCTTCGATTTCGGGCAGGTCTTCGGAGCCGCGAAATCGATGACGCCGGATGCCGGCCTGGGAACGATGACGGTGATCTGTCTGCTGCTGATGTTGGGCGCCGCGGGAAAGTCGGCGCAGATTCCGCTGTATGTGTGGCTGCCGGATGCGATGGCGGGCCCCACACCGGTCTCTGCACTGATCCACGCGGCGACGATGGTAACGGCTGGGCGTTTACATGGTGGCGCGTTCCGCCGATCTGTTCCATCTGGCGCCCATTGCACTGAACGTTGTAGCAATCATCGGTCTGGCAACAGCCTTCTTCGCCGCGACGATCGGGCTTGCTGCAAAACGACATCAAGAAAGTTTACGCATATTCCACCGTCTCGCAGCTCGGGTACATGTTCTTGGCGGAAGGCTCGGGAGCATATTCGGCGGGCATCTTCCATGTCATGACTCACGCTTTCTTCAAGGCGCTGTTATTCCTTGGAGCAGGCAGCGTGATCCATGCGCTCAGCGGCGAGCAGGATCTGCGGAACATGGGCGGTTTGCGGAAGCATGCGCCGGTCACATTTGTAACGCTGCTCTGCGCGAGCCTCGCCATCTCGGGATTCCCCTTCACCTCGGGCTACTTCAGCAAGGACGAGATTCTGGTCGCCGCCTATCAGCACGCGCCCTGGATGTATTGGGTCGGGCGTCATTACGGCCGGCATGACCGCCTTTTACGTATTCCGCGCATTGTTCCTCGCCTTTTTCGGCGAACCTCGCGGACACCATCATCCGCACGAATCGCCATTCGTTATGACCGGGCCGCTTATGGTCCTGGCCGTCGGTTCCCTCGCGGGCGGGTTCTTGAACGTGCCGAAGTGGTTGGAACCTCTCTTCCCGGCTGCGGAAGGCGCTGAAGAGCCGATGCTGGTTTACATCTCGGTGGCGGCTGGGCTGCTGGGCATTGGCATCGCTTACGTTTTTTACGTTGTGAACCCACGCCTGCCGGAGTCGCTCGCGGCCGGGATGGGCGGAGCCTACAAGCTGATTTACAACAAATATTTCGTGGATGAGATTTACGATGCGACGCTCGTTCACCCCATCGAGGCCGGATCGCGAACCGTGCTGTGGCGCGGCGTGGATGCCGGATTGATTGACGGTATCGTCAATGGCGCTGGACGGCGTTCTCGCGGTATCGGCAATCTGTTGCGCTTGCTGCAAGGGGGTAATATCCGCGGCTATGCGGGATGGGTCGTACTCGGCAGTCTGCTGGTGATTATCTACATCGGCATCGGAGGCGGACGGTGACCTTGCTAGACGCCGTAATCTTCCTCCCATTTATTGGATTTCTGGTTCTCCTGTTCGTGCCGCGCAGTAACCCCGGCCTGAGCCGGACGGTGGCGCTGGCGATCTCGGTCATCATTTTCCTGGCATCGCTAGGATTGGTCGGCCCGTTCTGGTTTGCACAGCCGTCGGGCTTCGCGTTTGTGACGGACACCCAATGGATTTCGACTCCGCCCATCCGCTATCACGTCGGGTTGGACGGGCTGAGCCTGTGGCTGGTGCTGCTCACCACGCTTCTGACTCCCATCTGCGTGCTGATATCGTGGAACTCCATCGATAAGCGCGTCAAAGAGTACTTCGCCTTTCTGATCCTGCTCGAGTTCGGGCTGATCGGCGTTTTCGTCGCGCTGGACCTCTTCCTGTTCTACGTGTTCTGGGAAGTATCGCTGGTGCCGATGTACTTCCTGATCGGCATCTGGGGACACGATCGGCGCATTTACGCCGCCGTCAAATTCTTCCTGTACACGATGGTCGGCCTCAGTGCTGATGCTGGCTGCGATGATCTATCTGTACAATCGATCCGGCACGTTCGACTACGGCACGCTGCTGTCGATGATGTCCAGCGGACGTCTCAGCCTGACCTGGGAGGAACAGCTCCTCTTGTTCCTGGCCTTCTTCGTAGCTTTCGCCATGAAGGTTCCGATCTTCCCGCTGCACACGTGGCTGCCTGACGCGCACGTGGAGGCGCCCACCGCCGGTTCCGTAATGCTGGCGAGCGTAATGCTGAAGATGGGCATGCTACGGATTGATCCGGTTCTGCCTGCCGCTATTCCCCAGCGCCGCGCGCTCGTGCGCGAGTTGGATCACGGTCCTTGCGATCATCGGGATCATCTACGGCGCGCTGGTGGCGATGGTTCAGCCGAACTTGAAGAAACTGGTCGCTTATTCCTCCGTGAGCCATCTCGGCTTCGTCGTCCTGGGCATCTTTTCCTTTACACAGCAAGGCATGGACGGCGCGGTATACCAGATGCTGAACCACGGTATCTCGACCGGCGCTCTGTTCATCCTGGTGGGATATCTCTATTACCGCCGCCACTCGTTGGAGATTTCGGCCTACGGAGGCGTTGCGACCCCGGCGCCGCAACTGGCAGCGATATTCCTGATGACGACACTTGCCAGTATCGGCCTTCCGATGCTCAACAATTTCGTCGGCGAGTTTCTGGTGCTGCAAGGCGCGGCAAGTGCCAATTTTACGTGGGCTATTTACGCCGCGTTCGGCGTGATCCTCTCTGCGGTGTACATGCTGTGGATGTATCAGCGGGTGATCTTCGGAAAGGCGAGCGAGGATCTGTCGCATCATATGCCGGACCTGAATGGGCGCGAGTGGGTGGCCATGCTGCCGCTGCTGGCGCTGATGCTATGGATGGGTTGCTTCCCCCAGACGTTCTTGCCTTCCATCAGCACGCAAAGCGCAAAGATCTTGGAGTACAGCCGAGTGGGAGTGGATTTCCGGGTGGGGTTGACGCCGGCCAAGGAGACCATTCGTGCAGCTCGATAACTTCATTCCCACCTCGGCCGACTACCTTCGTTATTTACCCGAGATCATCCTTAGCGTCGCCGGGACGCTGATCATGTTTCTCGAAGCCTGGATGGGTGAGCGGCGGAAGCCCGTGCTTGCCTGGATTGCCGTGGTCGCCATGCTGGCCGCGATCTGGGGCTCGGTAGTGTCGTTCGCCGTCGGCGGCCTGGGCTTCCAGAACATGGTGATCGTAGATGGTTTCGCCACGTTCTTCCGAATTCTGGTTTTGGTAGTGGGTCTGCTCACGGTGTTGTCGTCCGTGCAATATCTCGATCGAGAAAGAGCTAACGCGGGCGAGTACTATGCGCTGATCTTATTCTCGATTACGGGTCAATGCGTGATGGTCAGCGCGAACGAGCTGATCATGATCTTCATCGGCCTGGAGATCTCGTCGATTGCGAGCTACATCCTGGCCGGCTACCTCCGCGACGATCGCCGGAACAACGAATCGGCGCTGAAATACTTCCTGCTGGGATCCTTCGCCACCGCATTCCTGCTGTACGGCATCGCTTGGATTTACGGCACTACGGCAACCACCAACCTGGCCGAGATCCGTCGTACGTTGATGACTCCAGAGATTGCTCCGAGCATGATGATCATCGGCACAGCCGCCGCGCTGATGTTCGTCGGATTCGCATTCAAGGTCTCAGCGGCGCCGTTTCAGGTCTGGGCGCCGGACGTTTATCAGGGCGCTCCTGCGCCCGTCGCGTCGTTCATGTCGGTGGGACCGAAAGCGGCTGCCTTCGCCGTATTCATGCGGGTCTACGTTACCGCATTCGGACCCATCGCGAACCGTTGGGAGCCGTTCGTGTGGGGCTCCGCAATCGCGACTATGGTGGTCGGGAATTTCGCGGCTTTGACGCAGACCAACATCAAGCGCTTACTGGCGTACAGCTCCATCGCGCACGCCGGTTATGTGCTGGTCGCGATAACCGCGCACTCTGACATCGGAACGGCAGCGGCGATGTTCTACCTGGCTGCGTACGTATTCATGCAAGTAGGTTCGTTCGCAGTGGTGACTTATTTCGCGCGGCAAGGCGAGAAATACGTCAATGTGGAGGACCTGGCTGGACTCGGGGCGCGGCAGCCGATGGTGGCCGCGATGATGACTTTGTTCCTCCTGTCGTTGATCGGCGTGCCGCTCACCGGCGGTTTCTTCGGGAAGTTCTACATCTTCAAGGCGGCGCTGGATTCGAACCTGGTCTGGTTGACCGTTATCGGACTCTTGAACAGCGCGGTCGCGGCCTATTACTACCTGCGGATCATCGTCGTCATGTACATGCGCGATCCGGTGGAGGCCAGCGAGAACGTCGGACCCGTTTCGGCCGGTCTGCGTGCGGCAATGCTGCTGTCGGCTGTGGGCACGGTGGTCCTGGGAGTCGCCCCCTCCGTCGTGCTGGACTTCGCCGGGCGGTCTGCCGGGCTCGTGAAGTAGCCGCTCACTTCACGCCTTTACAGGGGGGCAATCCGCGCGCTACCGGCATAGGTAGATTCTTCGGGGCGACGCGTAGCATACCACGGTCGATCTTCGGATCCATGGCCGCTTCGAGCAAAGGAATGCTGCAGTCGCCGCCGCCCGGTACGACGGGTTCCCGGGCTGAACGGAATCGATCTCTAAATTTGAAACCGCGCAACGCGTTATCCAATGCTTTCGCGCGCGTAGGATCAAGCGGAGACGGCGAATCCAGCTGGGCTTGCTGAGCCGGTGCCGCTGCGGATACCAAAGCGAACGTCGCGAGCCAGCGTCTCATGGCTGCATTGTGTCACAACGCGATGTGGAACGCGAGCGCGCTCAAAGACGATGCTGTCAGGCCAGGATATTCAAGACCGACTTAGTCATTTCGTCAAAGCTTCCCGCGACCTTTGCGTTTGCGGCAAAATCATTTCTGGATTGCATCAGCGCGATCATCTCCGCGCTGAGGTCGATGGTGTCCGGCTGCTGCGATTGGGAGAGCGAACCGGCGCGGGCGATACGAGATGCGGCGGTATCCACGCGAGAAGCGGCTTGGGACATGCCTTGCAGCGGAATGCTCAGGTTCAGCATGAAAAGCTTATCGGCAGCGGTCGCACAACCTTGAGCGAATCAGGTGCGCATGCGCACGAGAAAATACAGCCCGGTTAAGGTAAAGATCGCATCCGGGGACCAGGCGGCCAACTCCGGCGGCAACTGGTTTAGGTCGCCCACTTGCTCAAACAGCATGCTGATGCTGAAGTAGGCAATCGCGATGGCGAAGCTCACGCCGACACCCGCCATCGTTCCGCGCTTCCCCGCCACGAACGAGAATGGGATCGAGATCAGTGCCATGATCAAAGCAAAGAGGGGCACGGAGAACTTCTTGTAATACTGCACCTGTAGGGTGATCGTGTTGAAGCCGCTCTGCTGCAACTCGTGAATGTGCGCCGCGAGCGCCTGGAAGTTCATCTCGAAATACGGCTTCACATCCTTCATGAACCAGTTGGGCGACTCGGTGAGTTCCGCGAAAGTCGCTGTCTTCCCACGAAAGTCGTTGAACCAGGTTTCCTGATTCCCCTCGATGTCGCGGCTCCAGCCATTCTCGAAGACCCATTTATTCAAGGACCTTTCCCAGTGCGCCCTTTCAGCTTGAATATGGCGGGTCAATTCGAAGTTCTTCGGGTCCAGCTCGAAGACGCTAACACCGGCCATCACGGAGGCAGCAGTGTCGAAATACTTGTAGTAAAAGATGCGATCGCCGCGGCCATAGATCCATTTGCGGTCAGGACGCAGATAGGTTTGTTGCGGCCGGCCTTTGATGATGTTGCGTAACGCGTCCTGCCTGCGATTCGCATCCGGGATGTAGTAATGATCAAACGCAAACAGAGCTGCGCTGAGCGTGACTCCCGCCAGAAGGACGGGGACTGCCAAGCGATACAAGCTGATGCCACAAGCCTTGAAGGCGGTGATCTCGTTGTTCTTAGTAAACACGCCGAAGGTGAACAGAACCGCGATCAGCACGCTCATCGGCGCGGTGTCGTAGATGAGTTTCGGGGTTAGAAAAAACAGATACTCGAACACCGTCGGCATCGCGATATGATTCCGGATGATGTCGCTGAGCAGTTCGAAAAATGTGAACACATGGATCATCAACACGAAGCCGGCGAGCCAAATCCCCACATAAAACAGAAAGCTGTTCAGTACGTAAGCATCGATGATCTGCGGCACCAGAGGGAACCTGCGAAACCGGGTTCGCAAGGCGGGTGCCGATGCAAGACCGCCGCGCAGCCGATTGTAACGGCCGATTAACCACGCTCGCATGGTGCCGATCCAATCCCGGTCGCCCGGCCGCTCCAGCCGGCATAACAGTATGATCCCTAGAACCGCAAGAATGGCATTGGGGGTCCAAACCGCCAGCGGAACCGGAACCTTGCCTTGGCGCGCAATGCCGATCAGGCTGATCAGGCTCATGTAGTACAGAAACGCCAGACCGAGCGTTACGACAAAGGCGCCGGACTTGCCGCCTTTTCGCGAGGATACACCGAGCGGGATACCCACCAGAGCCAGCACAATACAGGCGATAGGAAGCGCAAGCCGCTTGTGAAGTTCGATTTGGGCCTCCAGACGTCGAGGCGGATCGACACCCGGATCCTTGTAGGCCACCTTGTACAGAGGGACGGTGTCCAGCTCACTGGACGGCTTCGAGGCGCGAAATTCATTCGGCCGCTGCGCCTCGATTACCTGCTGGCCCTTCGGAAAACCGACGATCGCATACTTGTTCGCGTCCTTTTCGACATCGTAATTCTTCCCATTGATCAAGGACAACTGGATCCGGTTCTGCGCGATGTCGGGAGTCGCTATCACTTCACTGGCAATGGTGATCCGCGGGGCATCCGCCAGATCGCGAGTCGCTTCCGGCCGTTCGTCGGGGGGCGTTACGTCGGCCAGCAGCATGTTCCTCCAACGCACGATTTGGCCGGGGATCACGTCGCCGACGTAGAGGATTCTCTTCGGAAATTGCTCGTCGAATACGCGCGGTTGGATTTCCGCAGTGACCTGAGCGGCCGCCACCTGGTTGAGCACGCGGTAGCGTTCGCGAATGGCCCAGGGCGTCAGCCAGGCTGAGCACGCCGCGGCGAGGACAGTCGCCAGAATAGCGAAAGTCATGACCGGAAAAGACAAGCGCCTCCCGGGAATTCCCGCCGCTCGCATGGCCGTGATCTCGCCATCACCGGACATCCGGCTCAATCCCAATAGCACGCCTACCAGGACGCCGAGCGGAATGGTGAGCGTGAGTGCTTCGGGGAATGCGAGGGAGAAGAGGTAGGCGACGGTCCTGGGCGGGGCTGAGTTACGAACGAGTATCGCAAAGAGCTGTCCTGCCTCGCGCAGGAACAGAACGAACGTGAACAGCACCCCACCCAGAATGGCGCCCACGATGATTTCCCGGAATATGGCTCGGCTGAGGATTCGCATTGATCACGAGTTAGCGAGGATTCTCGGAGTCTGGTCCACCGCCCGTACGCCGCATGCGGAGGTTCGGGAAAACAGCCCGACCTGATTAGAAGCCTTGTCCCCCGGCTTCGATGGGCGGGGGTGGGACAAGCGGAGGTTTTGACAATTCATCCTGCGCGGGTTCCAACTCGATTTCTTCGAATAGCAGCGCCGGCGAAACCACAGTTGTGGGTGCGAGGAAACCGCCTGCTCCTATCATCGCAAACGGCGCGGCATTGTTGATGAAATCAAACACGTAGCTTTCTTCGGAAGCAGCCACCAAGTCGCGTAATGCCCGGGATGAGAGAGCCCGAAACCGCAGTCCCCTCACCAGCTCCTCACGGCCATCCGGATAAACGCGGTACACGAGAATCGGCGGGCTCACCGGCAGGGCGCCCCCGGACTGGGACACGCCGGCCAGCATGCTCTGCAACTCGCGCACCGATGCGGAACTCGGGTAATCCAGCTTCCGGACCAGGAGCCCGTACGGCTTGTTCCGCTGCTTAACGATGTCGATCAACCGGGCCTTCAACTCTGCGGCCGGCTTTGCCTGCGAGGCCTTCACGAATAGGTTGCCGATGGCTGCGGCATGTGCTCCATATCCACCCGGGAGCCGTGCATGACCATTCGAGCCAGTCACATTACGCACCGGCTGCCGTGTGGTGATGAAGCTTTTCAGAACACCTTTCTGTATTGCGATGACGGGACGCGGCGCCACTCCTTCGAGATCGAATGGGTAATAGCCCAGCAGGCGCCTACCGTGCCACTCCTTCTGTGTTGCGTCATCCACTACGTCGACCCAATCCGGCAGGATACGCGAATTCAATTTCGTTTCGAAGTCGCTTGCGATGTGCTGAACCGGGCGGCCGCCCTGGTCGGATACGGGCCGGCGGGACACTCGCAGGTTGTTGCCAATCAGCTGGGCAAGCAATTGGCCGCCGGCCTGGCCCTCAAACAGAACCGGACCGGAATAGCTCTCGCCGATGGGCGCTTTCAGCAAAGCACGGAGGTTTTCGGCTACCTGCGTGAACGCGCCTCGAATCTCAGAGTCAGACGGTAACGCCTCCGTGTCGAGCCCCGCGAAGGTGGCGGAGTCGTGGAGCGGCATCCCGTCGGTAGCTTGGGCCGAGGCCCTCGCCTGAATTTCGGCCACCGCATCGGAAGTTCGCTCGAGCGAGCCTTCGGAATCGGCGAAATAGGATATCCCGCGGAAGATCTGTACATTTACCGAGGAGGCAAACAGTTCCGGGTAGGCGGCGAACCCCTCCGACAGCTTCACCGCGCGGTCCGCCCAACGCGACTGGTTGAAGTCGGAAAGGTGCGCATCCTGAACACTGCGCACCGGCTCCGCCTTGGAAAAATCCGGAACCGTTTCCGCATTGGCAGCGTTCTTGAGAGACGCGCGCTTTCGCGCTATTCCCTCCAACGCCGCCTTATAAGCACGATCCGTAGCCAGCCAGAAACATTGCCGCAGCACGGCATAGTTGTTATCCAAGGGCCATTGTTGCGGATCGTAGCGCACACCCGAGTAGTAACCCGAGTAAACGTGGTTTGTATTGTCGAAGTTATAATCGCCGATGCGCACCTGAACCTGCGGAATACGCGCGCGATTCCGTACCGCCGAGACCAGGCTTCCGAGCGAAGCGCTCGCATGGAAGTTGTCGGCGTCCTCTAATGAGTACTCGATGTAATAGGGCTTATCGAGATCAACTACTCTTAATGCTCGGGATCGCTCCAGTTCATCCACCATCGCCTTCAGCACCGGATCGAGATCTTTGCCGGGAGCTTGAGCGAACATGCTGGAGGCAAGGACGAGCGGAACCAAGAGGTGGAGATACAGGCGCATCACTGGCCCTCCACGAGCGGACGCGGTAACAGTGGCGGCCGATCCTGGGGCTTCTCTTTGCCTTGCACTTCGATTTCGGAGATCAGGATTGCGGGCGAAGCAGCCGAGACGGGAACGCTGCCGGACTCAGCGCCGCAAATCCCATTAAAGACCTCCGGCTTATCTGAGGTGGCGACGATCTTCGCGAAACTGGCCAGCGGCGTTCCCACGATGTCCACGCCTCGAACCAATTCATCGGGACGGCCGTCGGCAAAAACCTTGTAGACCACCAGCGGGATGACGGTGAAGGCCTGAAGACCCCGCCGACCGGTGGTGGTGTATCCGCCAGTGACCCGGCTAAAGTACAAGCCGTAAGGTTTGCTCTGGCGCTTCAGCTCTTCACCGCAGCATCTCGCGCAACCTGCCCTCGGAGACGCTCTTGGATGATTCGACAATGAGGTTAGACTGACGCGCTACCACTTCCGCCCCAAGCTGGCGGCGACCATGCCCATTCGAATGTGGAACTCCTTTGATGGGTGATCGCGACATGAGGAAGGTTTTCAGAATGCCATGATCCACCGCGTTTACCGGCCGTGCTTTCACTCCTTCATCGTCGTAGGAGTAGGAGCCGTTCAAGAACGTGCCTCCGAGCGACTTTCGAGTAGGATCGAAAACCACTGACAGAAATTCAGGGAGCACGGGACTGCCAACGCTCTTGGTGAAGGTCTGCCCTTCGGACTCGTCTTTCTGCCGTTGCCCTTCAATGCGGTGTCCGAAGATCTCGTGGAAAAAAACACCGGATGCCCGCCCCGAGAGAATCGCGGGACCAACGAAAGGATCGATAATCGGAGCACGGAGCAGCCCGGACAGGTCGGAGCCGGCTTTGTCGATGGCGGCCAGGATGATCTCGTCTTTGGGTAAGCGGGTGGGATCTTCCGCCTCGAAGGTCTCATTGACGGCCAAGTCCATCCCGTCGGCCGCCTTGCCCTGGGCCGTAAGAAGAATCTGGGCGGAATCCCGGCCTTCCTGGATACGCGTCCCTTCCGTGTTCACCAGGTACTTAGTCTCACGCTGCGCAACGAACGTGACGCTGGAACTCAGCACACCGGGAAAATTATTGAAGCGGGCGGAGAACTTGCGGACTCGAGCGGCCCATTCCGCGGCTGTCACTCGCATTTTCGCGACAGCACCTGCATACTGGGCGGGCTCCTCTTTCGAGAAATCGGCCGAGTCGTCTTCGCGCGCCACCCGGACCTGCTGGTTGGTCTTAATCTGAATGAGGCCTTGGGCAGCTTGGCGGTAGACCCGATCCGTCTCGAGCCAAGCGATTCGCTTAATCGCGTTCGCTCCATCGTTGATGGGAATTCTGAACAGCGGACCCCGATTGCTGCCGAACTCCGCTCGTTTTGTGATAGTTATCGAGTTCAGGGCTGCCGACTCGAACGGTGACATCGAGGAATCGGCCCTGGGTGTGGTTCTGACTCGGTTAGCGTCCCCATGCTCGCTGAAACGATGTCGTTTTCCTGATCGACGGCCGTGTAGGCCAGAAAGTAGGGAGGCGGATCGGCTTTTTGCTTGAGAACTACGAAGTTTCGACCCAATTCTTCGTCGAGAATCTTCAGCAGCCCGGTCGGCTGCTGGCCGCACAGGGCACACCCAGCCAACGCGAATACCGCGGCGCGAACAGGAATGGTCACGAAAGCTCAGGATAACAGAGGCACAGGATCGCGTTATCCGCAGGAGTGAGCCGATCTGGTCATCGGCTCATAATGCGAGGAGGCAAGATCGTGTCACCCGCTTGCATCAAGCAGTCAGCGACAGGGCCCCACGATCCCGCAAGCCGTTCAGCGCCAGACCGTAGCGGCCGCGAACACCCGTCTTTTCGAAGATGTGCTTAAGGTGAATCTTGACGGTTCCCGGCCGGATTCCGAGCTCGGTTGCAATGTCCTTATTCTTGAAGCCTTGCTCCACCAAGTCGAGTACCTGTTGTTCGCGGGCGGTCAGCTCCGAGCGGGGATAGCGGTCGGCGCGCAGAGCGTCCTTGAAGACCGAATCTTCCATCCAGTTGCGGCCGAGCGCGACCGCTCGCAAACACGAGAGCACCAAACTCACCGCAGAGGTCTTGCGAACGATGCCTCGCGCTCCACACTGCAGGAACCGGAGCGCCTCGGATTCGGTCATCGATACGCCCCAAATCACAAGCGCAACAGCGGGAGATTGGGTGCGCATCTCTCCCACCCATTCGAGTACGGACTGAATGCCGAAAGCCTTATCAATCAAGACGATGTCGGGCGCGCTCCGGCGTACCAGGTCGGCGGCCGCAGGCAGCGATTCCGCGTAATCGGCATACTGCAGGTCGGCGCAGGAGCCCAGAATAGTCTTGAGGCCTTCGCACGTCATTGGTTGCGTGTCGCACACGGCGACTCGCCGCCGCTCGGGGCGGAGAGCCGGAGCCGCCAGTCTGATCGTGTTGGTTCCTTCGATGATGGCGGTGGGGACTAGCCCTCGCGAGGCATCGTCCGACGGTTCGGTCTGGATTATTTCGGAGGGCATAGTGGTCTTATCGGTAAATACGTCGGATGTTTAGTCCTTTTGTGTGAGAATCCTTCTCACAGTTTCGTGAACCTTGGCCGATGCGGTTAAATGGAGAGTTCGCCACCCGGATTGCGATGTCCATTCTTTCAACTCCACGGCAAACTACGGATGATATGAGGGACTCAGGCGCTTGGCGTGTCTGCAGCATCAGTCCGAGCCGGTCGATTTTAGAGGAACTTACGCCAGCTTTAGTCGACTGTTTCCCTGGCGCATCCTTGTCTGACCTGCGGCACTATCCGTCGCGGCACGAACTCCAACGGGAGTTCGAAAAGCTAGTGCCGGACGTCTGCATGGTGGATGTTATCTCCAATCGTGAGCAGGCACTCCCCCTGATTGCGGAGATCTTGAAGATTAATAACCGCATTAACGTCCTCGTTCTGCTCGCCGGCGATCAGCCGGATCTCATTCTTAAGTGCTTCCGCTTGGGCGCCCGTGAATTTCTCGATGCAGCCGTTTGGAAGCAACCAGGTGCGTGCCGTTCTGCCCAAGCTGACCAAAGCCGCCTTGGAGCGGAAGGACGCAGCCAAGGTGTATTGCGTGATGCCCGCCAAAGGAGCTTGCGGCGCTAGCACCATAGCCTGCAACATCGCCTTCCAGTGGAAGCGGCTGGGCTCCAAGAGGGTGCTGCTGGCTGACATGGATCCGCTGACTGGGACGCTCTCGTTCTTGCTGAAATTGAAGTCCGCCTACAGTTTCATAGACGTACTTCATAGGGCTGGCACTCTGGACACCGATCTCTGGAAGGCCATGGTCATTCCCTGCGGAGGCGTGGAAGTATTGCTGGCGCCTGAGTTGCTGGCCCAGGGGATCAACGAAATGCAGGACGCTTCGCCGATCCTGGACTTTGCCCGCAGGAACTATGAGACGGTGATCCTGGATGCGGGCAGCGCCTACGGAGAATGGAATCTTTCACAGGCTCGGGCCAGTGACGAGGTTCTGCTGGTTACGACCAACGAGCTGCCGGCTCTACATGGCGCTCAACGATCACTCTCCTATCTCGAGGCCAACCAGATCCCGAAATGGAAGATCCGCGTCATTATCAATCGTTACGACAAGAAGGTGGGCCTGGACAAGGCTGTCATTGCCTCGGCACTGCACGTCGATGTCGTGCACACCATTCCCAGTGATTTCGACATTGTTCAGAAGGCGCTCCTGCACGGGAAACCCATACCACCCAACTCCGCTATGGGGAGAGAATTAACGGTGCTGGGGGACCGGCTGGCGGACCGTGAAAAACCGAGCCCAGCCCGCACCGCGCCGTTCGGCGGATTTCTGTCCTTGTTCTCGCGGATCTCTCCATAGTCTTCAAAGCGCGATCGGTCGCTCACTGGGCGAAATCCAGTAATGACTGAGTTCCCGCGCCACACGTTATCCTGAAGGGAAGCATGAATCCCAGCGGAACCGGGCAATCGTCCGGCTCAACTCAAAATCAGACTCCTTTTCGTGAAGTGATAGAAGCCCAGGGCCACCTGATCGACTCCCACATCATGGAGCGCATCTTTGACAGTGTCGTCGAGTATGGCGGCCGGTTCGAGGTGGAACACTTCAGCATTGGCCGAACGAACGCAGAGCCCTCACGACTCCGCATGCGTTTAGAAACGGCGACTCGCGAGCAGATGGACAAGCTGCTGGCGCAGTTGCTGGAGCTGGGCTGCTCGCCGGCGGATGCAGGTGATGCGATGTTGCGTGAAGTGGAGCGCAACTATTGCGCCCCGGAGGATTTCTATTCGACGACGAACCATCGCACGATGATCCGTCACGACGGCCAGTGGATCGAGGTTCAGAATCAGCGGATGGACGCGCTGATTGTCCTCAGTGAGCACAGGGCCATTTGCCGGAAACTGCGCGACATACGGGCCGGAGACCAGGTGGTGGTTGGCATGCGCGGCATTCGTGTCATCCCCGAGTCTAAGGAGCGCGACCGGCTGTCGTTCGCGTTCATGAGCAATGGAATTTCATCGGAGCGGCAGGTGGAAACCGCTGTACGCCAGACTGCCGCGTTGATGCACCAAACGCGGCACGCGGGCCACAAAATCATCCTGGTGGCTGGTCCCGTGGTGGTGCATACCGGCGGCGCCGCGCCGCTCGCGACACTGATTCGAGACGGCTGGGTAGATGCCATCCTCTGCGGCAATGCCCTGGGTGTCCACGATATAGAGTCGGCGCTGTTAGGGACATCGTTGGGCATCCGGCAGAGCGACGGCCGTCAGGAAGAGCATGGCCATCGCAATCATATGCGCGCGATCAATGCGATTTATCACGCGGGCAGCATCGCCCGAGCTGTCGAGAGCGGGCGTCTGAAAAGCGGCATCATGTATGAATGCGTCAAGGCGAAGGTACCTTTCGTTCTGGCCGGCAGCCTGCGCGATGACGGACCTCTTCCGGATACCATCACCGACATGAACCTGGCTCAGGACGCTTACGCGCATCATCTGCGGGGCGCGGGCCTGGTGCTGTGCCTCGGCTCCATGCTGCACTCCATCGCAGTCGGAAACATGCTGCCCAGCTGGGTCAAGATCGTATGCGTCGATATCAATCCCGCGGTGGCAACGAAAGTGAGCGACCGCGGAACCGGTCAGGCCGTGGGTGTTGTCACCGACGTCGGTCTCTTTCTGGATTTGTTGTCGCGCAGCATCCATGCTGCGCAGGAGGCGCGAGCTTGAAGAGCGCATACACTGACGAACATGCCGAATCCGGCGTACATTCGGACTTGCCCGGGATAGAAACTTGGCCCAATCAGTTCCGCGAACGCGAGTACGAAATCGAGATTGGCATGCCCGAATTTACGTCCGTATGCCCGAAGACGGGCCTGCCCGATTCGGGCAATGTTGTGCTGCGCTATGTGCCGGACCAGTATTGCCTGGAGTTGAAATCCCTAAAGATGTACACTTTGGCCTACCGGAATCTGGGGATATTCCAGGAAAACGTGGTGAATCGCATGTTGGATGACGTGGTGCGGGCCTGCCAGCCCATTCGCGCGACGGTCACCGGGGATTTCACGCCGCGCGGAGGCCTCTCGACGCGGATCACGGCAGCCTACGAACGCGCGACCGACCGCAAGTGGCGCCGCACGGGAACGAAGACTCGTGAAAGCTGAAGAGATCAAGACCGAAGAACTGACCGCCGTTATCCGCGAGATCCGGGATCGCGTGCGTAGCCGACATCCCGCAGGAGTGCTGAGCACCGGAAATATGGCGCTCCCCGACCTTATGCCTCTGGTCCACGCGCGGGATGCCGCCGAGGCGAAGGTGGCCGCTATCGGAACCGTGAATCCGCGCGCCGGAGGGTTCGTCAACGACCTTATCCAAAAGGTAAAACGGCTCGTATCCCGCGCGCTCGACTGGCATGTGCGCGAGCAGGTGGAGTTCAACCGCGCTGCCATCGCCTGCATGCAAGCCACGCTCGACGCCCTGGAACAGCAGAACCGGGCCATCTCTCAACTGGCCAGTTACTGCCAAACCGAGATCGCGGAACAGGCCCGAAAATCCGCAGCCGAGGCCCAGGAATGGAAGGATATACGCGAGCACTGGGCGCAGTGGCGCGCCGGTTGGGAAGAAAAGTTGAATCGCAGCGAAGTCTATATGCTGCGTACCATCTCTGAACTAAACGCTTCCTTCCAGCACCGCGCCACGCTGACCGAGAATCACTTCCGTGAGGCGATGAAAGACCAGCACTCGAATTACGGGGTCGCGCTGGAGAAAGCGGGCCGGAGCATTCAGGAATTGTTGTGGGCGGACCTGGACCGGATCCGCGCCGAATACGAACAGATCATCCATGCGGAGTTACGCATCGTGCGCCAGCGCGGCGCCGCGCAGGCGGCTGCCGCGAGTACGCCGCCGGTTTTACACCCGAGTGATTTCGATGGCGCCCCGCGCATCGACTGGCTTCGTTTCGCAGATCGCTTCCGGGGGCCCGAGGAACACGTCCGCAAGGCCCAGGCAACGTATCTCGCCAGGTTCGCGGGAGCTTCGGGCGTAGTGGATCTCGGGTGCGGCCGCGGTGAGTTTCTGGAAGCGGCGAAGGCGGCGGGCATCCTCGCGCGAGGCATCGATCTTAACCCCGAGACGGTAGCGCTCTGCAAATCCAAGGGCCTGGATGCGCAGACGGCGGACTTATTCGAGTACTTGAACACTCAGGTCGACGACTCGCTGGGTGGGGTCTATTGCTCGCAAGTGATCGAACACCTGCCGCCCGCGCGCGTCCCCGAACTTGTGCGGCTTGCCGCGGCCAAACTGAAGCGTGGTGCCTGGATGGCATTCGAAACGCCCAACCCGGAGTGCCTGGCGATCTTCGCTACGCATTTCTACCTGGACCCTACGCACACTCGCCCGGTACCGCCGATGCTGATGGCATTTTATCTGGAGGAAGCTGGACTCGGACGTGTCGAGATCGTGCGCCTTTCACCGGCGGTGGATACCGTTCCGGCGGTCGGCGAACTGCCCGAAGCGGTTCGCAATTCGCTGTTCAACGGGATGGATTACGCCATCTTTGGGTTTAAATTCTAATTCGATGCATGGATTGGGAAGACTCAGCGTTGCGACAGCGATTCTGGCCGCCGCTGCCGCCGCACAATCGCCTGACGAGTGGCCGGTGTACGGAGGCGACCCCGGCGGCACGAAGTATTCGCCGCTCGCAGTCATCAATCGCAGGAATGTCGGCAAGCTGTAGGATCGCGTGGACATTCCGCACCGGCGACATGTACGACCCGAAGGGGAAAGGCGGCCGCCAGACTGCCTTCGAGTCCACGCCACTTTTCATAGATGGCACGCTATACGTCAGTACGCCCCTGGGCCGGGTGATCGCTCTCGATCCGGATAAAGGTACCCAGCGATGGTCTTTCGATCCGAAGCTGGACCCCACGCCCGGCTATGGCGACTTTGCAAATCGCGGCGTTGCGGCGTGGGTCGATTCGAAGACGCAGCAGCGGCGAATCTACATCGCGACGATCGACGCCCGGCTGTTTGCACTGGACGCTGCGACAGGCAAGTCCATCGATGCGTTCGGTACCGGGGGACAGGTCGATTTGAAGGCCGGTCTCAGGAATCCGGTGAAGGGCCGGTCCGAGTATGAAGAGACCTCCCCGCCCGCCATCATAGGAGACATCGTGGTGGTGGGGTCGGGCATCGCCGACAATGGCCGCGCCGACGCGCCGAGCGGTGAGGTGCGCGGATTCGACGCGCGAACCGGGAAGCTTCGCTGGACCTTCGATCCGATGAAGGGCCAGAAAACGGGCGCGGCGAACGCTTGGTCCATCATGTCCGTCGATCCGGGCCGCAATCTTGTGTTTGTGCCCACCGGAAGCGCGAGTCCGGACTACTACGGCGGCGAGCGGAAAGGGGATAACCGGTACGCCAACTGCGTGGTTGCGTTGCGCGGTGATACCGGAGAAGTGGTGTGGCATTTTCAAACGGTTCACCACGACCTGTGGGACTACGACGTTGCATCGCAGCCCACGCTAATCACGCTTGCGGAAAGACGGTAAAGAGATTCCCGCCATTGCAGTCGGATCGAAGACGGGCAATCTCTTTATATTGAACCGCGAGACCGGTGTGCCTGTGTTCGGCGTCGAGGAGCGGCCTGCTCCCAAAAGCGAGGTGGCGGGCGAACGCGGCTTCCCCCACTCAGCCCTTTCCGATTTTGCCCAGCCCGCTGGCGCCTCAAAGTTTCACCGCGGCCGACGCCTGGGGTGCGACGGAAGCGGACCGTAAGTGGTGCGCCGATCAGATCGCGCAGCATCGATCGGAAGGCATCTTTCACCCCACCCAGCCTGCGCGGCTCGATCCTCTTTCCGGGAAATATCGGCGGCATGGCTTGGGGCGGCTCGGCATTCGATCCTGAACGTGGTTTACTGATCGTTCCCACCAACCGCTTGGCGGCGCTGGTGCGTTTGATCCCGCGCTCGGAGTACGACCAAGGGACCAAGATGGGCAACATGCGTGAGGAACGTGCGCCGCAGTCGGGCACTCCGTACGGCATGGCGCGCCAGATGCTGCTCACCGAAACGCTGATGCCCTGTAACCGCCCGCCGTGGGGCGCTCTGACCGCCATCGATGCATCCAGCGGCGCGAAGAAGTGGGAAACACCGCTGGGAGTTTTACCGTGGCTCGCTGATAAACCCGAAGCCGCGCAGTGGGGATCCATCAATCTGGGCGGTCCCATCGTCACGGGCGGAGGCTTGATATTCATCGGCGCCACGCTCGATGCTTATCTCAGGGCTTTTGATGTCGAGACGGGCGCAGAACTGTGGAAAGGCAAACTGCCCACTAGCGCCCGGGCGACCCCCATGACTTACCGCGCCCACGGCAGGCAATACGTTGTGATTGCCGCGGGTGGCCATGACGTCCCGGGTATCACCATGGGAGACTATCTGGTCGCCTTCGCTCTGGAATAGAAGGCGTCAAAACCAGTGGAACGACCGAGCCAACGCGGCCAGCCCGGCCCATTCCGAGGTCACACTCGAAGAGAGCGCTCCCAAACCGCACACTCCGCCGAACGGTCCGGCAGGCACGCGGAACTGCGGCGGCTTCTTCGCTCTTGGCTTTTCAAAATCCAGCGCTTCAGCCAGATTGTTAGCGGCCGAATCTCTGGGCGCCAACGCCGGAAGACCCCAGCGCCACTCAATCATCTTCAGCACCGACGCGTGATCGTAGACGGTACTGGACACGTTCTTACCGGCAGACCAAGGTGATACCACCAGGCATGGAACACGGAAACCACGGCGCGAGTTGGGCGCGACGTCTGGAGCAACATCCGGAGGCACGTGATCGAAGAAGCCACCCCACTCATCGAAATTGATCACAAGAACGGTGCTCTGCCATAGCGGACTGTTCGTCACGGCATAGTAAACAGCGTTCATGAAAGCCTCGCCGTTCCGGATATCGGAGTGCGGATGATCGTCGTTAGAAGCCCCTTCGGACTCGCCCAGAAAGCGCGGATCGACGAACGATACGTGCGGCAAAGTGCCCAGGGCGCAATCCGCAAAGAAAGCTGACGAGCCGGCCGGCTAATCGGTTGATACTTGCCGCCCCACAGCGCCAGGAATGGGACGTCGCTGAAGTAATAACGGCAATTGAGCCGCGCAGCCAGTAGAATGTCCCAGATGGTCGGCAGCGTCGACAAAGTCAGCGAGTTGTCCTGCCGGTCCGTCCTGCCCGGCGTGCAGATACATGCGGTTGGGAAATGTCTCGGACAGGGTGGCCGCGAAGTAGCGGTCGCAAGTGGTCCACTCTGTCGCGGCCTCTCCCAGAAAAGGAAGGTCCTTCTGCTCGTAGTACCCGATGACGAAACGGTCGTTGGACCCCGCGCGCAGCCAGCCATCGCAAGCGCCGTTGTTGTATTCGACGATCGCTCCTGACGACGTGTTGTCAGGAAGTGGATGCCCGCAGCCCTGGTACTCGGTTAAGTGGTATGTAGAGTATGGCACGTTGGATTTGTCATGGTAGGTGAGGCCGGATTGCCTGCCGTCCGCGCCTTTCATCCAACCCAGAAAATGGTCAAAAGAGCGGTTTTCCATCGTGAGTACTACGATGTGTTGGATGCCCGATGCATCCGGATTCGGCAGCGTAGGTCTGCGTGGGTCGCCATGAAGTAACGGTGCGGCCATTCCTCCTCCTATAGCCTTCAGGAAACTGCGGCGCGGTTCGATCAAGGACTCAGAGAACGATTCTCGCAAGCCGCGTTCCAACGTGCTGTCTGACGTACAAGGCTCAGCGATCTACGGCTAAGACGGCGGGATCCGTTCACTGAAGTTTCTACGCATAGACTCGACCAAAACCGAGCGGTAGGAATGTATGTTCTTCTCTGCTTCTGGCATCCTATAACAAACGGCCCGCAGATCGGCCGTATCGGAGGATGAATGCGGACTGTGCTACCAGGACGCCCTTACCCGCAGGGAGCAACCTGGGATGGAATGGGTGTGAACTTCGCCCTGTACTCAGAAACGGCGACGGCGGTCGAATTGTGTTTATTCGACGACCCGGACTCACCGCCATCCGAAACCATCTACCTGCCTGAAATGACGGCGAGTGTCTGGCATGGCTATGTCGCGACAGTCAAGCCGGGCCAACTCTACGGGTATCGGGTCCGTGGGCCTTTTGAACCCGAAAAAGGACTTCGTTTTAACCCGGCAAAGCTGCTGATCGACCCGTATGCACGCGCGATCTCCGGACAGGTCAACTGGGGAGCTCCCGTATTTTCCTATAACTTCGACGATCCGGCAGCCGATCTGTCGTGCGACGATCGGGACTCATCCTGGGGCGTGCCGAAGAGCGTCGTCACCAGTGAACATTTCGCCTGGGACAACGACCGTTCGCCACTGGTGCCCATGGACGAGTCGATCATCTATGAAGTCCACGTGAAGGGATTTACCGCGACGCATCCGGAGATTCCGGAGTCGCTGCGCGGAACCTATGCCGCACTGGGAACGGACGTATGCGTGAGTTATCTCAAACGCCTGGGCATCACGGCGGTTGAACTAATGCCGGTGCACGCGTTTCTGGACGACAAGAACCTCGTCGATCGAGGATTACGGAACTATTGGGGTTACAACACCATCAACTTCTTCTCGCCGGATGCGCGTTATTCGAGTTCCGGCGACATCGGCGAGCAGGTAGCCGAATTCAAAGCGATGGTGAAAGCATTGCACGCCGCCGGCATCGAAGTCATCCTCGATGTGGTCTACAACCATACGGCGGAGGGCAATCATATGGGGCCTACCCTCAGCTTCCGCGGCGTTGACAATTTGAGCTACTACCGCACGGTAACCGGCCAGCCCCGATATTATATGGACTACACCGGGACGGGAAATACGCTCAACGTGAGACATCCTCAGGTATTGAAGCTGGTTATGGATAGCCTCCGCTACTGGGTGTTGGACATGCATGTGGATGGTTTCCGATTCGACCTCGCCGCTGCACTGGCCCGCGAACTCCACGATGTCGATCGGCTATCGGCGTTTTTCGATGTTATCCATCAGGACCCCGTAATCTCTCGGGTGAAATTGATCGCTGAGCCATGGGATGTCGGCGAGGGCGGGTATCAGGTAGGCAACTTCCCCGCCCTGTGGGCCGAATGGAACGGACGTTATCGCGACACCGTGCGCCGATATTGGAAGAGCGATGAGGGGCAGCTATCCGATCTGGGTTACCGGCTGACGGGCAGCAGCGATCTGTATCAGCGTGATGGACGCAGGCCTTCGGCAAGTGTAAACTTCGTGACCGCCCACGACGGATTCACCCTTCAGGATCTCGTCAGCTATACGCAAAAGCACAATGAGGCGAATGGCGAGAACAACCAGGACGGCACTAACGACAATCATTCCGAGAATTATGGTGTGGAAGGCCCCACAGATAATCCTGAAATCGAAGACGTTCGCGAGCGCCAGAAGCGGAATTTGATGGCGACCCTTCTGCTCTCTCAAGGCGTCCCGATGATATGCGGCGGGCGACGAAATCGGCCGCACGCAGCAGGGCAATAACAACGCCTATTGCCAGGACAACGAGGTCAGCTGGTACGACTGGACGCTGGACGAGTCCCGGACGGCTCTGGTGGACTTTACCTGCCGGCTCATCGAGCTGAGGAAGAAGCATCCAAACCTGCGGCGCCGGAAGTTCTTTCAGGATCGTCCGATCGACCCCGCGCACAAGCACGACCGCGATATCGGCGGCGGCAAGCGCGTGAAGGACATTGCCTGGTACCGGCCCGATGGCGAGGAGATGGCGCCCGAAGAATGGACCGCGGGTTGGGTTCGTTGTCTCGGCTTACTGTTATCCGGAAAGACTCTCGAACAAGTGAATCAATTCGGCCAGCCACTGACGGATGACACATACCTCCTGATTTTGAATCCGCATCACGAAGTGATTCAGTTCTACATGCCCAAGACGGATGACATCGAGAAATGGGAGGTAATCATCGATACGCGCACGCCAGAGCCGCTCATATCTACTCGCATCCAGTCGGGGAAGCTTTCGACTTGATCCCGTACTCGGCGGCTCTGCTGCGCGCGCTGGATAACACGAGTAACTCGAATTCTCGCTGAGGCTTGTTCATGTCACTAATGAGTGAAATCGGTGAGTTTCCCGTTCCCAAGGGCAGCATCGCTCTGTGGTGGCTCGGCCAGAGCGGGTACATCTTCAAGTCTCCGGAAGGCACCCTGGCGAGCGTCGATCTCTACTTGACGAACAGTTGTGAGGGGTTGACGCCGGGGTTAGACCTGAGCCGGCGCATCCCGGTTCTCATCCAACCCGAAGAGTTAGACGTCGATATCTTCGCGTGCACGCACAATCATCAGGACCACACCGATCCGGAGACCGTCCGCAGGCTCCGAAATAAGGACACGGCGCAATTCGTCGGCCCGCATCCTACCTGCTCCGTGTTTGCGAAGGAGGGCATCGAATCCGGACGCATCCAGGCTGCGTGGCCGGACTGCGAACTGGAATTCGGGGATCTCCGCCTGCGCGGAACATTTGCTCTACCCACGGATGCCACGGATCTCAACCACATGGGATACGTCGTGCAATTCGGCACGGGTCCGAAGGTGTATATCACGGGCGACACCGACTATTCGGAGTTACTCGCGAGTGCAGGGCGACATGAGCCCAGCCTGGTTATTACCTGCATCAACGGAGGCTTCAATAACCTCTCGCATTATGAGGCCGCGAATCTGGTGGGACAAATCAAGCCGCGCGCCGCGATTCCTTGTCATTACGACATGTTCCCCGACAATGCGGTGGACCCAAAGCAGTTTCGCGCATCGCTTCAGTTGAGGGCCAAGGGTGTCCGATATCAAGAGTTGCAGCACGGCCGGGTCCTGGTGTTTGAATAATCCACTATGTATTCGCGCGCACTCGAGTCAGTTAAATTGAAGCGGGAGGTAATGCGGATGCGAGGACAGGTCGGTAGACCTGCCCCCACATGAGAGTCCGACTGATATGCGGAAGCACTTTGCCGGTTATGGCGCGATCAGGTTAGGGTACCTGGTCGCCATCGATCAGGACGGCCGTCGCCGAACTCGCTGAAACGCTACCGGTACCCCAGACTGCACTGGTTCCCCACACTGCGCTGGTGCCCCACACGGCGCTGAATGCCGTCGAAGTGGAAGTGCCCCACACAGCGCTGGTACCCCACACCGCCGACGTTCCGTTCAGCACGCTGGTGCCCCAAACCGCACTGGTGCCCCAGACCGCACTGGTTCCCCACACTGCGCTGGTCCCCCACACGGCGCTGGTTCCCCACACCGCTGATGTCCCACAGATCGTGGTGCCCCAGACGGCACTCGTGCCCCACACGGCCGAGTTCCCGCACAGCGAAGTGTAGTTGCTGGTGACCTGCACGCTTTGCGTGGTCGTATCGTAATAAGCCACCGGCGATAGGGCTGTGTTGCTGCTCGGAACCAGGGCGCTCGGGTTCTGTACCGCCGCGGCGATGTCTAAGTACCCCGCGCCGACGGTGAAGATGTCATACTGCACCGCTTGCAGCGCTGAATTAGCCTGATTCTTGTATTGTGCCGCTTGCTGGAGCAGGTTGGCGATCTTTGCCTGTTCGGCGGCCAGAGCATTCGCCGGCCCCGTGGCGGAGCTGTAGCTGCCCTGAGCCTTCGTCACATCGGTGTTCGCGCTGGCGAGATTAGATTGCGCGTTTTGCAAGTTCCTCTGTGCATCACTGAGTGCCTTGGCGGCGTCATTCACGGCGGTGCTCGCTGATTTCACCGCGCTGTCCTGATTCTGTGCCGCAGCCAAGGCGTTCTGGTAAGCCGTCGTGTCCGACGCAACCCGGATCATGAGCTGGTTATATTGGTCGAGATACCTGGCCTGCTGCGCGGCAGTGTAGCGGGGATCTCCGGAATTCTGTTTGGCGGTGTTAGCCCCATTAGTAGCGTTGAACAAGGTGGTCTGAGCCGTGTTGACGCTCGTCCACAACTGCGTATCAAGACTCTGCGCGGTGGTAAGAGTAAGCGTTGCGGCGGTGTAAGCGGATTGGGCTGACTCCAAAGTTGCTTGCGCAACGGTTACCGCGGTTGCTGCCGCCGTCTGCGCGGTTTGAGCCTGCTGCAACTGCGAAGCTGCCGTATTCAGACTGCTCTGCGCCTGCTGGGCGGCCGCTTGAAGCGGAGGCAGGATATACTGAGTCTCGTTTTGCGCCTGTTGCTGGAGTTGCTGCGACTGGTATAGCGCCGAGGCGGTATTGGTTCCCGCGAGCGCGGTGTAGATGTTTAGCTGTTGCTGCAGTGTTGCGCTGAGCGTTTTCTCGTTTGCCAAATCATTGGAAGGAGCGGCCGCCGTGTTGTAGTCACTCTGAGCAGTGGCTAATGCGGTGTTGGCGCTGTCCAGGTTGGATTGCACTTTCTGGAAGGCCTTCTGAGCGTCACTGAGCGCCTTGGTGGCAGTGTTGGCCGCATTGCCGGCTGATTTCACGGCATTATCCTGATTTTTTGCCGCCGCCTGGGAATTTTGATAAGCCGTTGTGTCGGCCGCAACTTGGGCTGTCAGCGAGGCATACGCGGCCTGGAAGGCTGCCTGTTGCGCGGCTGTATTGCGTGAGTCGCTTGCGTTCTGCTTGGCCGTGCTGGCTGCGTCTGAGTCAATGACCAAAGTCGCTTGCGCGGCGTTGGCAGCCGTCCAAAGCTGCTGGTCCAAAGACTGTGCCGAGATCATGTTCTGGTTGGCCGTGTTAGCGGTTGCCTGGGCCTGAGCGAGGGCCGTCTGGGCTGCCGGAAGCGCTGCCGCGGCTGCAACCTGTGCGGCTTGCGCGGACGTTAGAGTCTGGGTAGCCTTCTGCAGGCCCGACTGTGCCTTGTCGGCGGCGTTCTGGAGCACAGGAAGCACCAGCGCGTTCTGATCCTGGAGCGACTGCTGTGTCTGTTGGGCCTTGGTCATGTAGCTGAAGTAGCCATTTCCATAGCTGGTGAAGTTCTTGCTCGCCGTTAGCATCAAGCGCGCCTTCACCTGATCCGGATTTAGATTGGACTCGGAGGAGAGCAATAAAGCGACGGCGCCGGATGTTACGGCGGATGCCATGCTGGTACCACTCAGTGTCAGATAGGAGGGCTGCACATAATAGCTCGGTAACTTGGACGGGTCACCATTGTACTTGGGTACGGCGCTCAGCGTGAAAACACTCAGGTTATCCACTATATTCTGCGGATAAGTCGTCGGCAAATAGGACAACGCACTGTGCTCGTCCGTTGAAAGAACCGCATCGATCAGATTCCCTGGGGCCACCAGGTCGGGCTTCACAATGTGATCGATAGCGCTGGGACCTCGCGAACTGTACGTCGTGATCTCGTCGTCATTCCGCTGCGGCGTGCCCGCAGTGCGCATGGCTCCGACCGTAATCACCAGCGGATCGTTGCCCGGAGCACTGATCATGCCGTAGCCTTTGGTTCCGTACTCGTCATTTCTGCCTTCATTTCCGGCTGCCGCCACCACTACGATTCCGGCCATCCACGCTCGTTCCACGGCCTGGCACAGCGGATCCTGAGTGAAGGACGAGAAGACGCGCCGTCCGACAGAAAGGTTGATTACGCGGATGTTATGGGTCTTCCGCAGGCTGATGGCTCGATCAATGGCCGCAATCACATTGCTATCGCTACCCTGCCCATTCTGGTCGAGGACCTGCAGATCAATGAGGTTCGCTTGAGGAGCAATTCCGGTAATGGAGCGGACGGAGCCAGCCTGGTTGGACACGAAGCCATTACCGGCAATGATTCCTGCGACGTGAGTGCCGTGACCGTAGCCGTCGTGGGTCTGATAGCGGCTGGAGTCGTACTTCCCCTTGGAATCTGGCGGGACGAGGAAGTTCTCCGCGTACACGATCCGGGAATGGCTCCCTTGCAGTTTTCCAGAAGCGTCGCCAAAGTCCGGCGCCTGGTTGTTGATGCCGCTATCGATCACCGCAACCCCAACTCCGTTGCCACTCTTGCCGAAGTTCCAAACCACGTCCGCATTCACAGTCTGGGCAAGGACGTTGCTGGTGGCATGCAGCGGCCGGTCGGGCGCTACGTACGCCACCTCCGGCTCATTGGCCAGCGCGTCCAGGTCGCGAGCACGTACCGTGAGCGCCGCGGCAGGCACGTGCTGCAGCCTCGTCTTGGCTCGTACGGCAAAGCGCTGGACTCGCTCATGCCCGTCCGCTCGTGCCGATTCGCGATACTGAACGATGACATCGACTGTTTGGTTAGGATCGTACCCGTCCAACTCCTTTGCTACATTCGGATGGCGCGCAAATACCATCCCCGCGCTGAGGGACAGGATCAGCGCATAGGCCGACGCCGATCTGATCACCCTGCACTGCGACTCGAACCGAAACAGTTGTTTCGTACACTAAGCTTCGTGCTGCTTACCTTGCAAGAGGACAGCCGATGTAAGTTGTTGAAAGGAAGAACCCACTGTACTTCACCGGCGGACAACTTGTCCGTGGACCTAGGTTCGCAAAATACTAGAAGAACACCGCACAGGGCGTTGATTTGTGTCGTGACGGGCAGAATAGACGAGTTATGTTGCAATCCGTGAATTAGACAATAGGTCGAAGGTACCAAAAACACTTTCACTTACTATTCCAGGGCGGGTTAGAAGACTACGGAAATTAGGGCGCCGGAAGGTCGATGACAAGATGCCTTGCCCTTCTATCCCAACTGGACAAATTGTCCATCTTCGTCGCCTCATTTACGGGTTGAATCTCACCGTCGCTTGAGGGACGGGGTCGAGCACGGAGCTGTCATTGCATTCGGGTGATAGCTCCCATCCGGGGGCAGCTTTCGAATTTTGAAGAGCTTATGGTGGAGCGGAACGTCACTGTCGATCACGTCACGATGGCTCTTCCTCAGAGATACGCACCGGAACTGCACCGCCGATGCGGACGGGAACTGCGGATGAACAAACCGCCCGTGGCGCGTAGATAAACACTCATCTTAGCGTGGCCGTTAAAGTGGACCTATTTATATCGAGCGGTGGATTCCGCCGGTGCCACAATTGATTTTCTGATTAACGTGGATGGGAAGCCATCTTATCCGAAGGTGATCTCGGAGCTGAAGCGAGCCGGAGAACTCGGGCGATGCTCCGCTGCCGGCCGGTAGGCTACTTGAATACATCGTGGAGCAGGACCACCGTTCAATAAACCGGCAGTGGGAGCTCGCCAAGGCTTTCGGTCGTTCGCCTCGTCCGCGCGGACGATTCGGGTATCGAGACGGTGAACATGATCTGCAAGGGACAAGTAAGGTTGTGGCCCAAGGACGACATCGCTGGGCAGGTCGCGGTCGTGCCAAGGCTGTTCAAGCTCAGCTTCGGCAAGGCCCCTTTCGCACTCTCTCATTCAGGGTTGCCGATATAGGCAGGTTCAAGAGGCTTGGTCGAAGACACTAGCCTCAAGTAGCTTTCGGGCGATTCACCGGCTTGTCGTGCTCCGCTTGCCGCCGGTCACTGCTTTGCCGTTGCCCAATTTGAAGCACGGCTATGCTACTGCGCCGCCAGAATGAGTCGATCCGTTAGGCGCTCCACTGGCTTTATGTGTCGCGTGAACGCAGTGCATCAGTGTATCTTATTTTTCCCGCTTTTTTATCAGTTCCATGTTTTCATTTCGGAAGGCTTCAGAGTTGACGCGCAGAGCTCACTAACTCGTCTATACTTTTTTATTGCTTAACACACATTTTACAATCGTTGTCCTGGCTGGCTCTAGAAAGCATGATTGAGTCATAAAGCAGAAACCAGTTATACACGCTGTCCGTCGGCTATGACATGAGAGTTAGATGTGGTTTCCTATTTCTATTCGCGAGTGCGCTGGTGTTTTCGCAAGACGAGCCACGCATTTCCATCGGGGTCAAAGGTGGGGCGTACTTGAAGGATCTGTTTGATTCCAGGCAGTTCTCTTCCTTCGGCTCTGATCGGAATATATTTCAGCTATCGCGGTTCTCCTATGGCGACGCTCGGGAAAAGAGGTATCTGGTTGGGCCGAGTGTCGAGGTGCGCCTGCCGTTTCGACTATCGGTCGAGCTGGATGCCCTCTACAGTCGTCTTAATGGAGAGATCAATGACCCGGCCAGCTCGACGGTGATGCCGCTCTACGCGGCGACTGGAAACCGGTGGGAGTTTCCGCTTCTGGCGAAGTACAGAATACCCGCCGGGCATCATGTGCATCCCTTTGTGGGAGTAGGGCCGTCATTCAGTTTGCTGGCGCAAGAAAGCTACAGGCTCCAGGATTCGTCTACGACCGCCGCCAGCGGCACGGGTATTTCCCGCACTTCGGTGACTAACAACGCCCGAAATTTCGGGACCGGATTGACCGCAACCGGCGGTGTCTCCTTTAGCTACGCGCATCTTCAGTTCACGCCAGAAATTCGTTACACCCGCCGGGAGCAGAGCAATTTCATCTTGCCGACCAGCCAGGATGGAGTCCAGGCCCTCGTTGGAATATCTTTCGGGAGGTAGTTAGCTAACGTTGAGACGGGCCCGGTCCTCCGAGTCCGGGTCCAAATCCACGAACCGGCGCCGGCGTGGCCGCCGGATCAACGGCCAGCGTAGCGGTCGCGAGGAATCCCTCGGCATTCGACCCGGGCGTGAGCCTCGACAGGCTTAACATTGAATCGCCGCCGTGCTGCGACTTGAAGATGCCATCTTCACTTTGCAGCGTGCGGTGAACCGCGAGACGCTTCGCGTACGGCTCCATCTTCAAGACGTCTTGGGTGACTTCTTCCGGGAAGAATAATTGCCCAGTGTGGGATACGTGGCCGCCGGTGTGAACTTTCAGGTGAATGTGGATTGCGCGGCCGCTATACCAACCTGGATATAGAGTGAGAAATTCGACCATGCCTGCTTTATCGGTCGCCTGCACGCCGCGAAGAAAGCGGGTTTCGTCGATTTGGCGCGCAGGGGGGCGCCGCATGCGGTCTGGCCCACCTGGATTCCGGCTCACGCCGGCGGAACCATCCGGGCTGTTCGTGGTGAACCCGGAGTAAACGCCCAGAGCGTCACAATGCCAGATATCCAAGGCTGCGTTCTGGAGAGGCATGCAGCGCTGCGCGTCCACCAGTGCAACGCGCAACCGCAGCGGTAGGCCCGGTCTGCCTTCCGTTATATCCTGGCGGAGTTTTTCATCGTCGATGTAGTACGGCCCAAGTTCCTGCTCCGCCGCCAAAGTGCAGGACGGAGTGGACGGCATCGCGCGCGAACAGACCATGGCCATTGCGCCGCTTACGACAAAACCTCGACGAGTTAAACGGAAAGCTGGAGCATCAAGTCGGCTCATACTTTATACTACGCGCCATTGAAGCGGATTCGTTGTTAAGAATTGTCAACTCGCTGTCATGCTTTCCGGATCCCACCCGCAGATCCTCTGCTCCCACAAGCTCGTATTGGTGAGCAGCGCCGGGCCGGCCGCCCGGAATCCGAACACGGCGTCTTCAAAGAACGGCTTGCGCGAGCGCACCGCATTGTAGAAATTGCGATGATGCTCCAGATGGGCGTTATGGGTCCGCGGCGGGTTGAACGTTTCAACTTGGGCGGGGCGCATGGAGTCGGCATTCGGCTTTTGCGGCGGATATTGCTTCCTGTACTCCTCCAGGAACTTGGCCTGTACGTCCTTCGGAAAAGTCTCGATGGTGTAGCCAGGCTCGGTCTCGCGGGGCCGTTTGGATAGTGTCAGAGCCGTGAAGCCGGTAGTCATCACGCCTTCCGTACCGACGAACTTGACACCGAAGTCCTCCACAGTCCCACCGCTCTTGAAGTTCACGCGAAGTACTAAATTGAAATCCGGATAATCCATAGCCGCCAGCATCACGTCGGGAACGTCGCGGCCATCTTCCCAGTACCGGAGGCCGCCGGTGGCATACACACGCTTAGGCCCGAGCGCACCTGTAGCAACGTGCAGGCCGGTGAGCAGGTGTACAAACAGATCGCCCGCCACGCCGGTTCCGTAGTCGCGATAGTTGCGCCAGCGGAAGAACCGCTTGGCATCGAATGGCCGCTTGACGGTGGGTTCCACATAGCGGTCCCAATCGACGGTCTCAGGCGAGGCGTCCGGCGGAATGGAGTACTGCCACGCGCCGATCGCAGTGTTGCGATCGAGCCAAGCCTCCACCAGGTTCACCTTGCCGATTGCACCTTCCGCCAGTAGTTGCTGAGCTTTTTGATAGACCATTGAACTCGCATACTGGCTGCCAATCTGAACGATGCGGCCCGAAGCTTTCTGCGCCGCAATCACCTGCTTGCCCTGCTCCATCTTCTGCACCATCGGCTTTTCGCAATACACGTCCTTGCCTGCCTGCAGCGCATCGATGGTGATGCGAGAATGCCAATGATCCGGCGTTCCGATGATGATAGCGTCGACGTCCTTACGGGCGAGCACTTCACGATGGTCGCGACTGGTGAAGATGTCCGCGCCCCAGAGTTCCCGACATCTTTCGATACGGCCCTTGTAGAGGTCACACGCGGCGACCAGCTTTACACCAGGCAGCGAGGTGGCCATTCGGGCATCGCCCTGCCCCATTCCGCCCGCGCCGATCAAAGCAATCTGAATATTGTCGTTGGCAGCCATTGGTTCATCCTTTCAGAGTCATCGTGCCCGGGTCCCATTCGCAGATCCGGTGTTCGAAATAACTGACGTTGGAGAGCACCGCTGGTCCAGCGGCGCGGAATCCGAACGTGGCATCCTCCACCACGGGCTTGCGCGTTCGCACGGAACTGAAGAAGTTGCGGTGATGATCCAGGTGATCGCTGTAACCCGGCGGAGGAAGGTAGTGCTCTTCCTGCTGCGGACGCATCGCGTCGGCGTTCGGATGTTGCGGCGGATACTTCTGCCGGTATTGCCTTCAGAAACTCTTCCTGCACCGCTTTCGGAAACGTGTCGATGGTGTAACCCGGCTCGGCTTCGCGCGGGCTGCCGCGCAATGCTGACGCCGTTGCCAATCGTCATGATGCCTTCGCTGCCTACGAAGCGGAAGCCCGAAGTCTCTCCGGCGCCATTCACAAAGTTGACGCGAAGCGACAGATTGAAGGCCGGCAACTTTTCGGTCGCGGGATAGTCGTAGAGGCCCAGCATTACATCCGGCACATCTCGATCCTTCCAGAATCGCTGGCCGCCCGTCGCATACACGCGCGTGGGCCCGATCGCGCCGGTGACATAGTGCATTCCGGAGAACAGGTGCACAAAGAGGTCTCCCGCAACGCCCGTCCCGTAATCCCGGTAATTGCGCCAGCGGAACAGGCGCGGCGGATCAAACGGCACCTTCGGAGTGCGTCCAAGGAATCGGTCCCAATCGATATTAGCCGGGGAGGCATCCGGCGGAATCGAGTACTCCCAGGCGCCGATGGCGGAATTGCGATCCCACCACGCTTCGATCAAATTCAGCTTGCCGATTGCGCCTTGAGCCAAAAGTTGGCGAGCCTTCTCATAAACGACAGAGCTGACGCGCTGGCTCCCGATCTGGATGATGCGGCCCGTACTTTTCTGGGCTTCCACGACGGGCTTGCCATCATCCACGCGTTGGATCATCGGCTTTTCGCAATACACGTCTTTACCCGCGTTCATGGCATCGACGGAAATCCTTTGATGCCAGTGGTCGGGAGTCCCTATAATTACGGCATCCACGTCGGGACGCGCCAAGATCTCACGATAGTCCCGCGTAGTGGCGACGTCCTTACCCCAGACCTCCTTCGCTCGCACCAGCCTTCCGTCGTAGATGTCGGCGACAGCGACCAACTTGGTCCCGCCCACGCCGAGAGCCGAGTTCGCATCGCCGGAACCCATTCCGCCCGCTCCGATGAGGGCGAACTGAATCGTGTCGTTGGGCGAGAGCTTGCGTTGAGCTTGCAAATACGGGGCGGCCCATCCTGCGGCTGCTGAAGCGCCCAGAAAGTGGCGTCTGGTGGTGGACATGGGGATGCTCCTAACTCAATTTAGCGCAGTGCTGGTGTGAGAGGCAGCGATCGCCTATGTTCCGGGAGACCTCACTACACCTTGGATAACGGCAGGCATCAGGATCTGCGCCCGAACCACGAAATCCATGTTCAGACTCCCGAGAACGACGATTTTCGCCGGCATTCCGCGATCAGCGGGAGAGGTCAATGCCGAATTTCTTCAATTCTTCAGCGTAATAGCGCCGCAGCAGAAGGTCCCATTCCTCGGTTCCCTCGGCGATCTCGCGCTTTTGAGTCCGGATTTTCGTACGCGCGGCCTTGTCGACCTTCTCTTCCAGACTGAGGAGTTCCGTAATGGATTTTACTATTTCCAGACGCACTTCGTTCGGGTCTTTCTTGATGCGAAACTCACGAGATTTTCGCAGCGAGGCAACTATCTTATGCGACAGATCGTTAATCTTGTCACGCGAGAGCTTCATGTGATCGCCGCTGTCGCGACCCGAGGCGCGGATCACTTTACGCTGCGTGATCAGGGTGTTCTTGATGCGGCGGAACATCTCCTGATAGCTCACGTTGTTCTCGCGCATATAATCGCTATACTCGCTGAGCAGATCGCGAACCTCATCGTTGAGGCGATCCTCCAGGGAAAGATCGTCCTCGATGATGGCTGCAATGGACTGCGCTGCCGCCTGTTCGTCAGACGTTTCAATAATGCGAGGAGTCAGTCTTACGACCAGTTGGCGGGATATATAGTCGATGAATTCCCGAGCGAGAAGCATCGTTTAAGTAGGAGAACCTGACCTTTCCTCCTGACAGTGTAGCAGACGCGACCTTGGCACACTTTCTTCTCGCCGAGAATAGCCCTAAATCCTCTGCGCCCGCGGCTACGTATTGAGTCCCGATTCTTCCAAAGGCCTATTGAACACTTTAGAAGCGGTAGAACAGCCCGAACTGAAACACACGATTGGTCACGCGGTTGCCTGACGATTCCAGCCCTGTAATCTTCCCAAACGTCGAGCTGTTCACGAGTTGATCGCCCGCGAAGAAATTCGGGTGGTTGAAGACGTTGAACATGTCGGCTCGAAACTCCAGGCTCTGCCGTTCCGTAATCTTCGTATCTTTCGACACGCTGAAATCGTAATCCCAGAATCCGGGGCCATCCAATATTCGCCGCTGAAGGGAGCCCACAGAGCCGGGTTGTGGGTTGAAGAATACCTGTCCCTTGAACGGGGCATCTGTATCCGCAGCCACGCCCAAACCACTACTTGCAATGTGGGCAGGATCAACGAAATAAGGACCGTTGCCGGTGATGTAGAGGCCGGTGATGCCCTTCAACTGATCGAGTGTGAGCATTGTATCGACCGTGTTGAGACCGGTCGACCGGGAGCCGCGGTTGAGCGTGCCGCGATTGGATAGAATCGAAACCGGCGGGCCGGACTGGATCAGGAGGAAACCGCTCAATCCCCAACCCTCCGCCACGCGGCGAAGCACCGGGTTTCCGGGGTTCCACTTCTGACCTGCGCCGAACGGAAGCGGAACATAATGGTTTAGCTTAAACGCATGCGTCAGATCGAATGGCGACCGTGATTTCTCGATGCCGGGGTTTGAATTGTCCAATTGCGGCTCCAGACCGCGAGTCAGTTCGGCGTCGCTGAGGGCTTTGCTGAATGTGTAGTTCGCCTGGAACTGAATGCCATTGCGGATGCGCTTACGAACCTCGACTTGTAGACCGTTGTAGCTCGAGTTGCTGCGGTTGGTGAACAAGCTAGAGTACAGGAGATAAGGATTGGGGAAGTAGCTGAAATTGTCGTTCGGGAAATAGCCGACACCCTGGTAGGTCTGCGCTAGAGAACCAGCCTCCCCCGATAGAATGGCAGCGTTTACCGACGATGCAGTTAGCGAACCACCGCTCGGTAAAGCATCGAAAAAAGGCAGGGGCTGGCTTCCCGGAATAGCAGGGTTGTATCGGGGGTCAAAGCCCTTCCCCGCCTGATACGCGAGCAAACCATTGTTACGCGCCGCTTTGAAGTCCTGCAGGTACGTACCCTGTTTGATATTGATTTGATTCAGGTCGATTTGGCGGAACTGCTTCACGACGTGATTGCCGACGTACCGGCCCTCGATCACAAACCCCTTCACCTCGTGCTGAATTCCGGCATTCCATTGCTGGACGTAGGGCGATACAAGATTCGGATCAATGAGACCTTCCACAGGAGGCGAACTCGGTTGAAGGTTGAACTGGTCCAACGTAGTGGTAGGAAACGTGAATTTGGGAGTCGGGATCTGTGGCGGGTTTCCTGTTACACGCGCGTTGAGGTTGCCCTGAGACAGTGTTGACGACAGGCCATTGTTCTGAACAATCGCGTTGTACACGCTATTGATATTGTTGTCGTTGGCGTAGGCGATGCCGTATCCGGCGCGAAGTGCGGTGCGGCCGGTCCCGAACACGTCCCACGCTAACCCGACATTCGGGCCGAAGTTATTCAAGTCCTTCTTATAAAGAGGGCGGCCCGATGAAGAGCCGGCGAAATCGATAGTGGCGTTCCCCAGGAGCGTTTCCGATGGACTGTTATTGATCAGGCGAGGTTGCGCCAGAAGCGATCCCGCTTCGTCAACTGGGCTGAAGTATTCGTAGCGTACCCCGACAGTTAACGTAAGGCGACGAAGCACTTTCCAATTGTCGGAGATGTATGGAGCGTAATTGTTCATCCTCAAATGGAGAGTACGCGGAGCGCCGGGAACGAAACCCGAGTTTGTACTGGTGATATTGAACACCTGGCTCGCGCCGCTGACGATGCCACCCAGAGAGGCGAGCAGTCTGTTCGAGCGGGTAATGTCGGTTGAACTGGCACCGGGGATGTCGCCCGCCTTGAAGCCATACGGGCTGTTAGTTGCAAAACCGACGGTATAGGTTGGCACTACCCCGGAGAAATCAATAGAGCCGTTGCGGAACAGGTTAGTTTGGAACCCGAACGACACGGTATGTTTGGCTTTCACCCAACTGGCGTTTTCCTGGAAAACGTAGGTATCTACCGTGCGGGATTCCGGCAGTTTGGGATTAACCGGAGAAGTGAAGTTGAGACCCGACGCGCTGGTCGGCGTGCTGGCGAGGATGAAGTCGGGCGTTTGCTCTCGCGAAATCCAGTTAGCCGGAACTTTATTGAATCCGCCACGCAACTCGCTGGTCAGCGTCGGCGTGGGACTCCAGCGCCAGGAGGCTGAGAGGAAGTTGCCCCCGTTTTGGTTGTAATACGTAGGCGTGGTTGTGTAGAACCCGGTGTACTCCGGACGGTCAGGCCGATCGCGAAGCCACGAGTAATTACCCGAGAAAATCTGCTTTTTGGTGAGATAGTAATCCAGCTTCCCTGTGACGCTATCACGAGTACCGTTGCTCTGCGCGTTGAATGCATAACCGGTCGTGTTCAACTGATCGCCGACCGTCGTCGCATTACCGGCAGCCGGGATGCGGTTCAGGAGCGCCTGAATGTATGGGTCGATCTGAAGGCCGAACTTGCTCAGTACATTAAAGGTCTGCGTCTGACCATTCACAAGATACGTCAGCAGACCCTGACGCGCATTTGGCGTGAGAATGGTGTTGGTCTTGAGCGATTGCTGCTTTAGGCGATAAGCCTCGTAGTTCGTGTAGAACAGCAATTTATCTTTGATGATCGGCCCACCCACGGTGCCGCCCAGTTGATTCAGGTTCAAGAACGGACGCCGGACGCCCGCCTGATTGTTAAACCAATCGTTCGCACTGAAGTAGCTGTTGCGGTTGTACCAGTAGGCGTTGCCATGAAATTCGTTCGTTCCCGATGGGCTGGATAGCGACACCGCGCTGGCATTGCCGCCGATCGTCGGATTGAAGTTCGACGACGCGATCGTCAGTTCCGCGATCTGGCCGATCGTGAGCCGGTTCGGCAGCAAATCGAGAGCATTAGTGCGCACCACATCCTGGATATTCACCCCGTCCAGCAGGATATTGGTATAACTCGGGCGCAGGCCGTTCAGACTCGACACGGTTCGGCTGTTGCTCACGCCAGCCTGCGTAATGAACAGGTTCGACACCTGACGATCAAGGATCGGTAGCTTCTCCACCTGCGCCTGCGTTACGGTGCTGCTAACTTCCGCTGTCGACGTGTCCACCACTTGGACCCCGGCGCTCACCTCTACCGTCTGACTCGACGACGATACGGCGAGGGTGATCGGGGGTAGCGTGGTGGCGCGTGAAGGGTCGATCTTCACATTCTGTTGCGTATACTTGTTGAACCCGTCATTTTGGACGGTGACGGTGTAGAAGTCGGGGCGAACCGCCTCAAAGTCGTAGGCTCCCGCGCCTGTGGTTTGCGTCGTCAAGACTGCCGCCTTTCCGCCCGTCAGAAAAAGGCTGACCTTTGCACCAGGAACAGCGGCGCCCATCATGTCAACCACCGTACCAGTGAGTCGGCCGGCTACCTGAGCGAACATCGCCGAGGCGCTCAACAATAAAATGAGGGCAAATCTATCCAGACTGGACATAGCTACGACGAAATCCCCTAGTAACGGGAGATTAGCATGTTTTAGGCTGGATAAATCGTAATTAACGGCAATTTACGCGGCGACGTACAACCGGCGCTAATCGAATACAAACGAATCGAACATTTAGTGAGTCTCTTTGTATTCGTCTAACCAGGCCATCTGAATCGCTTCAAGCTTGCCTTCGGTGGATCTGGCGGGGTCATCGGAAAATTCGTCGAGCTCTGTGATCCACTTGTGCAGATCGGTGTAGCGGATATGAGTAGGGTCAACGTCGGGGAATTTCTCTGCAAGCTCCAAAGCGATGTCGTCCGGCTGGTCCCAAGTGAGTTTCGGCATCAGATCTTCGTTCCTTTCAGTGCTCCGCGAACGGCCGAGTTCATCATGTTCTCGGCGAGGCTCATAGTGGCGGTGTTGACTTCTTCGATCTTTGCTCGAATCAGAGCGTGGTCGTCCGAGTGATAGACGACGAGAAGCTCGTTCAAGGATTTCTCGACGGACGCGCGCTCCTCATCGCTCAGGTCGAACCACGCATCGTTCTGGCGAGCCTTTTCCACCGCCGTAAGGATCGTGTCCGCTTCTACTCGAGCCTCACGTACCTGACGCTCCTTAAAGTCCTCTTCGGCTTTGTCGTAAGACTCGAGAATCATGGCTTCCACCTGGTCGTCGGTGAGCCCGTAGGACGGCTTGACGTCAACGCTGGTTTCTTTACCTGTTCGCTGGTCGCGAGCCGTGACGTTGAGGATACCGTTAGCGTCGATCATGAAGCGAACCTCGACTCGTGCCATTCCAGCCGCCATTGGATCGATCTCTTTGAGGTCGAAGCGGGCCAGGCTCCGGCAATCCTTGACCAACTCGCGCTCGCCCTGCACGACGTGAATCAATACGTTGCGCTGACCGTCGACGGCTGTAGTGAAAGTTTCTGTCGCGCTGGCGGGGATCGTCGAGTTACGGTGGATCAACTTCGAAGTGAGGCCGCCCATCGTCTCAATTCCAAGCGAAAGCGGCGTGACGTCCAGCAGCAGCTTGTCTTCCACTTCTCCCGAAAGGATGGCGGCTTGCACGGCGGCCCCCAGAGCCACCACTTCATCCGGATTCAACTCGGTGTGCGGCTTCGCGCGGAAGAGAGCCTCGACGGCCTGACGGACCAGCGGAATTCGAGTAGACCCGCCGACCAGCACCACTTCGTCGATCTGCTCAACCGTTACCTTGGCATCTGCGAGACAGGCGCGGCACGGACCCAGCGTGCGGTCCACGATAGGCGTAATCAGCCGCTCCAGAAGCTCGCGGGTGATCTCCCTTCTATATGCATGGCCGCGATATTCGAATTCGATAGCCGCCGCCGGCACAAACGAGAGTTCTTCCTTCGCCTTAATCACTGCGCGGCGCAGCAACTGCACGGCTTCTTGATGACGCGAAACGTCGGTTCCCCACTCCGCAGCGACGTCCTCAAGCCCGATCCGGATCAGCAGATTATCAATGTCATCGCCGCCCAAGTGGGTATCGCCGTTCGTCGCGAGCACTTCGAAAATGCCCTCGTGCAGCTTGAGGATAGAGATGTCGAACGTGCCCCCGCCGAGGTCATAGACCGCAATAATGCCGTCCTTCCGTTTATCCAGTCCGTAGGCCAGCGAGGCGGCAGTGGGCTCATTCACGAGACGCAACACGTCCAACCCCGCAATGCGTCCAGCGTCCTTGGTCGCCTGCCGCTGCGCATCGTTGAAGTAAGCTGGGACCGTGATGACGGCTTGCGTGATGGGCTCGGCGAGAAATGCTTTCTGCGTTCTTCTTGAGCTGGCGCAACACGAACGCCGAGATTTCCGGAGGCGTGAGCTGCCGGTCGCCGAGCTGGAGCTTGATTACACTCTCGGAATCCGCGGCGATGTGGAACGGAAATAATTTCAGCTCTTGTTCAACATCGGCGACGCCGCGTCCCATCAATCGTTTTACCGAGTAGACGGTCCGCTCGGGCTGAGTCATAAGTAGCCGCCGCGCTTCGTTGCCGACCACGATTTCGCCCGATTCGCTGAAAGAAACCACGCTCGGGACGAGTCTGTCGCCATCTTCCCCGGGAATGATTTTCGGCGCGGTCAGGTCCATGTAGGCCACCAGGCTATTGGTGGTGCCCAGGTCGATGCCGACCACGCGCGGCTGCTTACCGCCAAAATCAATTTGAAAGGGCACTGCCGGACAACTCCTTTTCCACTTCGTTCACCAGATTTTGAAGATACCGCCGGCGATTGAGAAGCCCGCGGACCGCGCCTAGCACGGCGTCATCACGACTCGCGTCATAGCGTTCGAATTCGCGGTCCAACTGACGGTCCAACTGTTCCAGCATGGCTTTGAATCGTTCGCGGGCCTCCTCGAGCTGGGGACGTGCGGAGTCGTCTCCGCCGCGCAACTCCTCCAACGCCATGTTGAGCTCGAACACTTCTTCCAGAAGCTCCGGCGGGACGGCCTTTGACCGCTGCTCACCGATGTCCAAGCCGCGCTGCTTCAGCAGATACTCAGAGCGTTTGATCGGATCGCGCAAGGTGCGGTAGGCATCGTTCAGGACCGCTGTCGCTTCCTCGGAGAATTGCCGCTCGGTCGGGGATTTTCGTCCGTAGCGGTCAGGATGAAGTTTGCGGCTCAGGTCGTAAAAGCGTTTCTGAAGATCGGCGGGATCCAACGACAACTGCTCATCGATCCCAAAGAAAGCGTAGAATCCAGCCGGAGGTTCTTGCAAGGCTCCGCAGGCGGCGCAGAACAACCCGTCAGCCGGTTGGCCACACTGCCAACAATTGAACATCAGGTCGTGAACGAGGTACCGCAACCACAATTCTTCTTGGCATGTGGATTCTGGAATTCGAAGCCGGAGTACATGAGAGAGTCCTTCCAGTCCAGAGTCATGCCATCGAGATACAACATGCTCTTCGGGTCTACGAAGACTTTGACGTCCTCGAACTCGAAGATCTTGTCAGTCGCCCGTGGTTTAGGGTCAAACCGAAACAGGTAGCTGAGCCCGGAGCAGCCGCCGCCCTGCACACCGAGCCGGAGTCCGCCAGTGACGCCTTCACGAGCGAACGCCTCCCGTATTCTGGCGACTGCCTTGGGCGTTACGTCAATCATCGTCCTACGTGCGTTGGGCGCTGACCGTTTCCGGGACGCGCGTCCCCTGCTTGGTCTTGTAGTCGGTGATCGCCGCTTTGATGGCGTCCTCGGCGAGCACGGAGCAGTGAATCTTCACCGGCGGCAGGCTCAACTCATTGACGATGTCGGTGTTCTTGATGGCCAGAGCCTCGTCCACGGTTTTGCCCCGCAGCCACTCGGTGGCGAGAGAACTGCTGGCAATGGCGCTGCCACAGCCAAAGGTCTTGAATTTGGCATCCTCAATGATCCCGGTTGCCGGATCCACCTTCACCTGCAGCTTCATCACGTCGCCGCATTCGGGCGCGCCTACCATGCCGGTGCCCACCGCAGGATCGTTCTTATCCAGCGAGCCAACGTTGCGCGGATTGTTGTAATGATCGAGAACCTTATTGGAATAAGCCATTTGTAATCTCCGAATCTTAGAATTTTAATGGGCGCTCCACTGCACCTTCGATAGATCGACGCCTTCTTTCGCCATTTCGTACAGCGGCGAGAGTTCGCGGAGTTTCCGGACCACATCGATCACCTTGGCGGCGACGTAATCCACTTCCTCCTCGGTATTGAATCGGCCGAGACCAAAACGAATCGAGGAGTGCGCCAGATCGTCCCCTGCGCCGAGAGCTTTTAGAACGTAACTCGGCTCCAGCGTTGCAGATGTGCATGCGGACCCGCTGGATACGGCGATATCGTTAATCCCCATCAATAAGCTCTCGCCCTCGACATAGGCGAAGCTGATGTTCAGGTTGTTCGGAAGATGGTGCTCCATCGTGCCGTTCACGTAGACTTCGTCAAGTTCGCTCATCAACTTGTTCATCAGCTTGTCACGCAAAAACCCGAGGCGCTTCGACTCTTCCGGCATCTCCTGCCGGGCGAGTTCGCAAGCCTTTCCAAAACCGACGATACCGGGAACATTCAGAGTTCCGGAACGCATACCGCGTTCGTGACCGCCGCCTTCCATCTGGGCCGTAATTTGGACGCGTGGATTGCGCCGGCGGACATACAGGGCTCCGCAACCTTTCGGCCCATACAGCTTATGGCCCGTCATGGACATCAGGTCGATGTTGTCCTTGATTACGTTCACGGGTACTTTGCCCACCGCCTGAACGGCATCGCTATGCACCAGGACGCCCCGCGCTTTCGCGATTTTGCCGATCTCCGCGAGCGGTTGCAGCACTCCGATTTCGTTGTTGGCGTACATGATGCTAATCAGGATGGTCTTGTCGGTGATCGCATCCCGGAGCATATCCAGATCGACAAGTCCGTTCGCCTGGACCGGCAGATAGGTCACGCGAAACCCGTTCTTCTCGAGCCGCTTGCACGTGTCGAGAACGGCCTTGTGCTCTGTCGCGGCCGTGATGATGTGATTACCCTTCTCCGCGTACATCTCGGCCACGCCCTTGAGAGCGAGGTTGTTCGACTCGGTTGCCCCGCCGGTGAAGATAATCTCCTTCGGATTCGCGCCAACCAGGTCCGCGATTTGCTTACGGGCGGTTTCAACAGCCTCTTCGGCCTGCCACCCAAAGCTGTGATTACGGCTTGCGGCGTTTCCGAACACTTCCGTGAAGTAGGGAGTCATGGCTTGGAACACGCGGGGGTCCATAGGCGTGGTCGCATGATTATCCATGTAAATGGGCAATTTCATAGTTGTCCTTTAAACCGTTGCCGGCTTCAGCTCCAGCAGCCGGGGAGCCGGGTGAGAGCAGCCGTCATTGGTTGGCACCTCCATATCATCCCGGCAGATATCTGCAATTGTGATGTTCTGCAGCAGGCGAAGGATGCCTTCGTGAACCTTCCGCAGCGGCTCCCTCACCGAGCAGCGATCCGAATGGGTACACTCGTTGTGGTCGGTGAAGCAAGCGGTCAATATGATTGGTCCGTCGATCGAGCGAATGACATCGAGCGCGGTAATAAAGCGAGCCTCGCGCGCCAGACGATAGCCGCCATTCGTGCCCTGCTCGGATTTGAGGAACCCGTTTCGGGCCAAGCGTTGCAAGATCTTGGAAAGAAGGGGAAGCGGAATTCCGTAAGCCTCGGCAATGTCCTTGGTGCTCACGCTTTCGGTCGCGCTACGAAGCGCCAAGTGCTTCAGAGCGATCAAACCGTAATCCGCTTTCTTTGTGAGCTTCAACATCGCGTTCGGAACGAGGACCTTTCAGGTCGTATTTCAAGTATCCTAAATTCCGCCTTTGAAGTCAACGGCTTAAATTAGGACTACTTCTGTCCTGGTTCTACTGTACCCCTTTCCATAGCTTGGGCGTATCCGCCGTCCAATGAACGGTGGTTCCCAAGCGTTGAACAGTCCAAAACCGTAACTGGGCGGGCGGGTCCGGCTGAGTCCCGGAGCCGAACTGGCCGCGACGACGAAGTGGGCGGCCGTTGGTCTGCAATGGTAAACTTCGGACTTATGGCCGATATGATCCGTGGGTATCGTGTGCCTATATGATTAGACTTTTCAGAGTATTCGTGCCAACCAGCGTGTTGGTCCTGATAATCTCTGAATGCATCATCATCCTTTCTTCCTACGTCATCGCGGCTTACATCGTTTTCGATCAAGTCGATCCTGAAGTATTTCTGCTCTATGACGGGGGCATGAAGCGTATCGGAATCGTCGTCGCGCTGGTCATGCTCGCTCTGTATTTCAATGACCTGTACGAGAATCTGCGGGTGCGGGCGAGGATCCTGCTCATGCAGCAACTGTGCCTGGCCATGGGTGTTGCATTTCTAGCGCAGGCGGTGCTGAGTTACGGGAATCGAAACTGGATATTGCCGAAATGGCTCATGATTTACGGCAGTGGTATTGCCCTGCTGGTTCTGTTTACGTGGCGTATCGTGTATAGCAGCGTCGTGCTGAGAGCCGTCAGTACGGAGAAGATCCTCTTCATCGGCTCATCGTCCATTGTTTTCGAGACCGCCAAGCACATTCAATCCCGGCCGGAACTGGGCATGTCCGTGGTGGGCTATCTGGACGAAAATTGCATCCCAACACTTCCGGCCGAGGAGGCCCCAGCGGACCGGCTGGGCTGCATCCCGGATCTGACGCGTGTAGTGGCGCACACGCGCCCTGACCGGATCGTGGTGGGCATGCGTGAACGCCGGCAGTGCCTCCCTGTGAACGAGCTGTTGGACCTTCGATTTGCCGGTATCCCGACCGAAGAGGTAGCCGTGCTGTACGAATCGACCTTCGGTCGCGTCTGCGCTCGCGAAATTCGTCCATCCCAGCTGATTTTCTCCGCTGCCCTCGGCCCCCGGCCCCATCAGGTGCACGTGCAAAACCTATACTCCACCGCTATCGGGGCCATTCTCATGATGGTGACTTTGCCTCTGATGGCTGTGGTTGCACTCATTGTGCGGCTGAGTTCCTCCGGTCCGGTGCTGTTCCGTCAGACGCGTATCGGCATGCAAGACAAGCCGTTCACTGTATACAAGTTCAGGTCCATGCGAGTGGACGCGGAGGCGCGCACCGGCGCCGTGTGGGCCAGCAAGGACGACCCGCGTGTGACGACTGTCGGCCGCTGGCTGCGGCTGCTGCGGTTGGACGAGCTTCCGCAATTGTTTAATGTCGTTAAAGGAGAGATGTCTATCGTAGGGCCCCGGCCGGAACGCCCCGAATTCGTCAGAACTCTGGAGGAGCAGATCCCCTATTACCGCCAGCGGCACTGTGTGAAGCCGGGTATCACGGGGTGGGCCCAGATCAATTACAAGTACGGCAACACCATCGAGGACACCATCACGAAACTCGAGTACGACTTGTATTACATCAAGAACATGTCCTTGTCGCTGGATCTCTACATCATCTTTCACACCATGAAAACGATGCTGCTGTTCCGCGGAGCGAATTGAACGGCCGTGCTTCGCGTGGTGGCCCTCGCCGCTATCGCAATCCTGAGTGCCGCGGCCGCCGACCTTCCGGACCACGTCTTGAAGCTCTCTCGCGTGAAGAGAAGGGCGCTTCAGGCTCTGAAAACTCTACCCGATTATACGTGTCTTGCAGTGACGGAGCGGTCTCAACAGAAACTCAAAGACCGGGCTCCGCAGCGAATCGACACAGTACGCATGGAGGTCGCCCATTCCGGGAATCAGGACCTGTACGCCTGGCCAGGAGCCGATCGTTTCGAGAACACGCGCGCGGGCGAGATGATCGGTTCGGGAATGTTCGGGAGCGGTGAGTTCGCCACGCACCTGAAGACCGTCCTCGACGGATACGGGGTCATGACGTACGTGGGAGAGGAGAACACGCTGGGACGCAAACTTCTCCGCTGGGATTACAGCATTGCCCCGTTCGTCAGCGATTGGCGGATCTCCTTCGCATCCAGAACGGCCGTAGCGGGCGCCAAGGGATCGCTTTGGGCGGATGCGGAAAGCCTGGACATCGTTCGCATGCAGGTGCGGACCGATGGCCTGCCGCCGGGATTCCCCGTCACGGAAGTGGCCACGACCGTCGACTACGCCCGAGTGCGAGTAGGCCAGCGGGAGGTACTTCTGGCGCAAACGGCGGTGACCGAGTTGACGGAACTTTCGGGCCTTCGGAACCAGAACTTCACCGAGTTCAGTCATTGCCGCCAATACATCACGCAATCCGAAATCCGGTTCGGTGCCGAGCCCGCCGCAGGTACGCCGGCTTCTTCAAGCTCCGGAACCAGTGAGTTTGTCATTCCCGCGGGCCTTCGCGTGTTCATCGCGCTATCGACTTCGCTCGATTCTCAACGCGCCTCGGTGGGCGACCCCATCGAGGGCTCCGTTGCCGCGGATGCGACGCAGAAGCGCCGGATTGTCATTCCAAGGGGAGCCGTCGTGCACGGACGTGTTCGACGCATGGACGCCCATCCGGGTCCTCCGGAACACTTCGTCGTGGCGCTTGAATTAACAGATCTCGAATACCCGGGATACCACGCGAGATTTCTCGGGAGATTGATACAGATCCCATCCTCGGTACCAGGATTACAGCCGATCGTCGATCCCAGCGGGATAGGGTACGGAGCGCCGTTGGTGCCGGGCGTCGGTTCATTCACAATGGAGGGGACCTCGTTTCACTTACCGGAAGGGATGGCGATGACTTGGTTGACCCTCGACATATCCAAGAAGTAGCCGCTGGGTGTCGGAACAAAATGCCCTCAGCGGCGTTAGTAGCAGGTAGACCCAAATACGAGTCTCCTGCATATGCCTCCTGCAACCCCCGATCAAGAATGGAAAAAAAGGTAGCGCAGAGCTTCTGGTCTTATCGCTATTGGAGAATCAGCCGCGCCACGGGTATGACATCTCCAAGCTGATCGAGGCCCGCTCTGGCGGCACCCTAAGCTTTCACGTCACCTCGCTCTATCCGCTGTTGTATCGGCTGGAGGCGAGACGTTGGGTGGAGGGTATGTGGGTGGAAAAGGCCGGCCAGCGAAGGCGGCGCTACTACTCGTTAACCGCAGATCCGCGGGCGAATTGCCGCATTGCGGCTGGAAGGTACCGCGGAATCAAATGGAAGAGCTCGCACAACACCTGGATCAGCGGTACCGGGAGTTGCTGGCCGGCGGTGCAACGGAAGATCGGGCGTATCGCGAGGTGACATCCGAACTCGACAATCTGCATCGTCTGAAAACGGGAGTACAAAGCCGACTGCGTCTGCCGGCAGAGCATGTGGTGCTGGGCGTCGACTTTTCGCCGATTTCTGGAGGGATCTCCGCGACGCGTATCGAACATTGCGACAGAATCTATTGTTCGTCGTATTTGTCGTATTAACGCTTGCGGTGGGCATCTGTGGCAACACGACGGTTTTCGCGGTCATCAATACGCTCATCTTGAATCCACTTCCTGTCCACGATAGTCCCGGCTTGGCCCCTGTCTCTACCACCCAGGAGAAGAGCTCATCCAAGTCGGGTACGGTGCTGCCGACCTCCTACGCCAACGTGAAAGATTATGCGGCCAAAACCTAGGCATTTAAGATGCTGGCTGGTTACACCGCCCCGGGGGTCATCACCTTCCACGCCAACGGCGCTTCACAACGCCTAACCGGACGGAAGATCGTCGGCCAGGCTCTGTTCGGCGCCAAGGTTGGCGTGACTTTACTGAGCGTGTTCCGGCTACTCGCGCTCACGCGCAGAGCGGTGTGCTGCGCTTGATTCTCACCGAGGGCATGTCGCTGGTGCTGGCAGGCTTGGCCCTCGGACTTGCAGCAGCGCTGCTCGTATCGCGTTTGCTGGCGAGAATGCTGTATGGCGTCGGTTCCAGCGACCCTGTCAGCTTAGGGGCAGCGGCATCGGTGCTGCTAGGGGTGGCGCTGTTGGCGTGTTACTTACCTGCCCGTTCAGCGAGCCGGTTGGATCCGCTGGTTGCGCTCCGGGACAGGTAAGGTAGTGAGCAGCGGCTCGTAAGGAGCGCCTTGCATACGCTGGTGGCCCTGAGCACGCCGGAGCTCTTCGGCGTATTCGGCGTTCAGTACTCGCCGACAAGATCCGTCGGCGCAGATCTCCACATCCCAGAGGCCGGCCTGATGCCAGTGGGTGGGGTCGTCCCAATCGTGCCGGTCAAGAATGGGATATAGACAGATGCCTTCCAGCGGGAGCCCGCGCTGCAGGGCCGCTTCGGCCTCACGCGCGATTTCTCGCAGCCATAATGCACGACCGACTCCGAAGTGCCCGGTCTCCGCGATAAAAAATGGTCTTTTATATCTCTTGTATGCGCGGGCCAGCAACTCACTCAGCGGGACCCATCGAGGATCCCGATCATGCGGCTGCCAGCGAAGGTACGAGCGATCCCCGCCGATCTCCTCCCACTGGTTGCGGTAGTAGTAGTTTACGCCGAGGATGTCCAGATACTTGGGATGGCCGCCGAGGCCCGGCTCCCGATAGCCGGCCAGCAAGTCCCAGGCTTCGTACTGGTAGATGTTGTCGCGAGCGGCGACTTTCAGCAGGTCGGGACGATCCGGTGCGGCGACGGCATGCAGGATAGGTTCGGGGTAGACCAGCCTGGCCCGAGGGTCCACATCGCGGACAGCCTCTGCGCCGGCGATGGCAGCCCGCACAAGTTGCCGTTTGATGCTGGAATCCCTACGCCGCGCGAACGGGAAGATGAATTCGCGGCTGGCGGCCCAGGTAAAGAATGAAATCTCGTTCACCGGCGCCCAGAAAGGTATCTCATCCGAGTGCTCGGCAAATACCCGGGCCACCTGTCGCGTGTATTTCGCAAAACGATCGACGAAAGCGGGCTTCAGCAGGTCTACGTCGTCCGGGAAGCCGTAGTGGCATAAGTCCCAGATCACCTGTAAGCCTGCCCGCTGAGAGGCTTCGAGCATGGGAATGAAAGATGAGAAATCGTATTCCCCGCCCCGGTCGATCAAGTTCCAGCGAACTCCGTCCCGCGCGGTGGCAATACCGGCCGCCCTCAGGAGCCGGTAGTCCTCTTCTGCCTTCAAATCATGCTGCACGGCCGCAATTAGGTCCAGACGGTCGCCATGGCGATTGATATGGGTGGAGCATTCAAACCCGCCCATCCAGAACGATTTGAATAATGAATCGCTCTCCGTTCTCGTCTCGCTTCTATCTGATTCCAGTTGTGTCAACAAATCCATGAACTCCGCGTTAGTCTATCTTGTGTATGATGCTGCTTTTTACTCTCGCAATCTTTCTTCAAGTGTCTCATCAACAGCACCATCCACCGGCGGATGCAGCGGAATACGCCCGGATTCTAGACGACCCGGGCCGTGAAGCGTGGCAGAAACCGCACGAGGTGATGGAGGCCCTGCACCTCAAGCCGACTGATACGGTTGCCGATATCGGGGCGGGGAGCGGCTACTTTGCGCGGCGCCTTGCCGGGCGCGTGCGAAGAGTGTACGCCGTGGATATCGATCAGGCGCTGCTTGACATTACTGCGAACGACGCGCCACCCAACCTGCAAACGATTCTTGCCGTTCCGAACGATCCGAAATTGCGTGCGGCATCCGTGGACGTGATCTTCATCTGCGACGTTCTGCATCACATCGACAATCGTCCTGCATATTACGGGAAGCTAAAGGAAGCGCTGAAGCCGGGTGGCCGCATCATCAACATCGATTTCTTCGAGAAGCCGCTGCCCGTGGGACCTCCCGAGTCGATGAAGCTGAGCGAGCAGCAGGTGATCGCCGAGTTCAAGGCGGCGGGGCTCCGCCTGGCGCGAAAGCACGATATGCTGCCGTACCAATATTTCCTGGAATTCGAGCCATAGCGACCCTGGTTACAGCAGCTTGTCGAGCGTGATCGGGTAGTCGCGGATGCGCTTGCCGGTCGCGTGGAAAACCGCGTTCGCCACCGCGGCGGCGGCGCCGGTGATGCCGATCTCGCCAATGCCCTTGACTCCGAGGGGGTTCACATGGGTATCCACCTCATTCACCCAGAGCGCCTCAATCGCGGGGACGTCCGCATTGACCGGAACGTGATACTCTGCCAGGTTATTGTTCACAAAGCGGCCAAGCCGCCGATCCATGACGCTATCCTCGTACAGTGCCAGGCCGATTCCCCATACCATCCCGCCGATGAACTGGCTCCTCGCTGTCTTCGCATTCAGGATGCGGCCCGCGCCGAAAACGCCGACCATGCGCGATACCCGGATCTGCCCGAGCGATGCGTCAACGCGCACTTCGGCAAACTGCGCGCCGAAACAGTACATCGAATACTGGTCCTTTTCGCCTCCGGGCTTGGAGCCGGCTTCAACTTCGAGGTACTTCTGGCCGCGCCGCGCCAACAGCGTCTGGAGCCGTTCACCGCGATTTGTACCGCGAACGATCAGCCGGTCGCCTGCGAGAGCGAGGTCCCGGGCAGAGGCTCCGTTGAGGGGCGAACGCGAATCGGCGATCGCCATCTGGAACAATTTCTCGCGCAACGCCTGCGCGGCGGCGTGAACCGCGGAACCGGTACTCGCCGCGGTCTGCGAGCCGCCTGAAACCGGCGTCTCCGGGAACTCCGTGTCGCCCAGGCGAAACGTCACCTGAGATGGCGAGACGCCCAGCCCATCGGCGGCTACCTGCGTCATCACTGTATAGGTGCCGGTGCCGAGATCCTGAGTGCCGCTTTCAACCAATACGCTGCCGTCGGCATTGATGCGCGCCCGAGCGGCCGATTGGCTCCGATGCGTGGGATACACGGAAGACGCCATCCCCCAGCCGATCAGCGTATTGCCCTCCCGCATGGACCGCGGCGCCAGTGGACGCCGGCTCCAGCCAAAGCGCTCGGCTCCCACCTTGTAGCACTCACGCAGCGATTTGCTGGACCAGGGGCGGTGCTTTTCCGGGTCCTGCTCGGCGTAGTTCTTTATCCGGAACGCGAGCGGATCCATTCGCAGCGCATAAGCCAATTCGTCCATCGCGATCTCAAGCACGTTGGTTCCAGGCGCCCAGCCCGGAGCCCGCATGAACGACGGCGTACCGATGTCCGATTTCACCAGCCGGTGGGTTGTTGAATTATTCGCGGCGTTATAGAGCATGCGGGCGGGCATGCTGGCGGGCTCGACAAACTGATCGAACGACGACGTGTGGGCGACGGTGTCATGACGCAGCGACACCAACGTGCCGTCGTTGCTGGCACCGGCGGCGACCGTCTGGCGAGTGTACGAACGGAAGCCGACGGGTCCGAACATTTGGGGACGCCGGACCACTAACTTCACCGGCCGATTCACTCGGCGCGCCGCAATTGCCGCGAGCACGACATGCGACCATGTCGGCCCCTTGCTGCCGAAGCCTCCGCCCAGATACAACGAGATCACGCGAACGTTGTCCGGCTGCAAACCGAGCAACGATGCCACGCGCTCGCGATCACCGAAGATCCCCTGCGTAGCATCGTAGAGTGTCAGCTTGCCGGCTCCCGTCCAGGCCGCGATGGTCGCGTGGGTTTCCATCGGGTTGTGAGTCTCGAACGGCGTGGTGTATGTGTGTTCGATTTTGATATCTGATTGTGCGAGGCCGCTCCGCACGTCGCCTCTACTGCTGTCCGTCGGCTCGCCGTGCGCATCTCCCTTTTCCGGTTTATAGGCTCTTGCAAGATGCTGCTCAAGATCTACCGAGTGCGGTTGGGGCGAATAGGTGACGTGAACCAATGCCGCCGCTTCCTGTGCCCCTTCGAGGGTGTCCGCGATCACGACAGCGATCGGCTGGTTGGCGTAGAGAACGATATCGTTCTGCAACAGCTGAAGCTTGCGGTCGCTCGGACGGCCGGGATCTTTACTCTTCGGCTTCTCAGGGAGCTTCGGAGTGTTCAAGTGAGTCATGATCGCCAGCACGCCAGGCTGACTTTCAGCTTCGTCTGTATCGATGGCCGTGATTGACCCTTTTGGAATGCTGCTGGTGACCATCACGGCATGCGCCATGTTGGGGAGCTTGTGCTCGGCCGTGTAAGTGGCTTTTCCGGTTACCTTCGCTCGGCCGTCTACGCGATTGAGCGGCTTTCCGATGGAGGGCTGTTGCATGAAACTCTCCTTTATGCCAGCGCGGCGGTGGTGGTTAGCGCGCGAACGATGGCACGCCGAGCCAGTTCCACTTTGAACCCGTTATAGCGATGGGGCTGTGCGCCTCGAAGTAGGGCATCGGCGGCGGCCCGGTAAATCAAATCGCCGGGCTTGTGGCCAGTCAGGACGTGTTCCGCTTTGCGAACGCGCCACGGCTTATGTGCCACGCCCCCCAGCGCGAGACGGGCGTGACGGATCACACCAGAACTGTCGATATCGAGAGCTGAGGCTACAGAAACGAGAGCAAAGGCATACGAGTTGCGATCTCTGGTCTTCAGGTAATGAGAGCGCACCGCGAAGGGCATGGCTGGAAGATCGATGGCTGTGATCAGTTCATCGGCGCGAAGATTGGTGTCCAGGTGCGGCGTGGTACCCGGCAAGCGATGAAAGGCAGCGATCGGAATCGCGCGTTCCCCGCGGGGACTGCTCACCTGAATCACGGCTTCGAGAGCAGCGAGCGCCACGCACATGTCGCTGGGATGAGTCGCGATACAGTACGGGCTGGCTCCGAGTATCGCGTGTATGCGGTTGTAACCGTGCAGTGCTGCGCACCCGCTGCCCGGTTTGCGCTTGTTGCACTCGTTATAGCTCGGGTCGTAAAAGTAATAGCATCGCGTGCGCTGCATCAGATTGCCGCCCATCGTCGCCATGTTCCGAAGTTGGGGTGATGCTCCCGCCAGAAGCGCTTCGCTGAGCACCGGGTACCTGCGGCGAATCAGCGGATGAGCGGCCACATCGCTGTTTCGCGCCATCGCTCCGATACGCACGCCGCCTTGATGCTCCGCGACGTCGGTAAGAGGAACGCGCGTGATGTCCACCAGATGTGCCGGCCGCTCGACGCCCATTTTCATCAAATCAATGAGGTTCGTGCCGCCGCCGAGGAATTTAGATTCGGGCTCACGGATGGCGGAAACCGCGTCGCTGACGGCGGCCGCGCGGGTGTAAGTGAACGGCCTCACGACGTCACCCGGCTGGCTGCTCGAACCGCATCCACAATATTCGGATAGGCCCCGCAGCGGCACAGGTTGCCGCTCATACGCTCGCGAATTTCATCGTCGGTCAATACGATCGGATTCACCGTTCGGATGTCGGGAGTCGCAGCGCTCGGCATTCCGCTCTTCAGTTCGGCGAGCGCCGCCACGGCCGAGCAAATCTGACCCGGTGTGCAGTATCCGCATTGGAACCCGTCGTGCTCAATGAAAGCGGCTTGCATGGGGTGTAGCTGGTCTCCTTCCTCGAGGCCTTCGATGGTCGTGATCTCATCGCCTTCGTGAGTTACGGCGAGACTCAGGCAGGAATTCAGACGGCGTCCCTTCACCAGTACAGTACACGCGCCGCATTGACCGTGGTCACAGCCTTTTTTACTGCCGGTTAGCTGGAGGTGCTCGCGAAGTAGGTCGAGGAGGGTTACCCGCGGATCGAGCAGGAGTTCCTGCGGCTGCCTGTTGATGGTAAATTTCACCCGGACGGTTCCGGCCGGTTCGCCACCGGTTTGCGGGTCAGCCGGAAGGACCGCGGCTATGCCCCCGGCCATGATGACCAAGAATTGCCGTCGCGAATGCTGCGGGCTGTCTGGGGAATTGCGCATAGCTGGAAGAGGGTAGACGCACGCTGTGACAAACATGTGACCCAAGCCGAAGTTGTAACAAGTTAGTTGAACGTCTTCACTGTTGAGCCTGCGTCGTCACCAGCTTCAACTGCATCGATTGCTTTTCGCCCTCTTTGACGGAGAGCCTCTCGCCCTTGCTCTCGTAGGGTTTCAGCCACTCTGGGTCCTGGTAGGCTCCATACTCGACCGTGTCGAAGGCGAACAGCCGGTACTCCCCCGGCGCGATGCTCTTTAGAGTGTAGTTGCCATTTTGATCTGTGCTGGAAGTTTGGAAGAAGCGATCTAGCTCCCGTCGTTTTCCTTCGGGAATCAAAACCACGACGGCTCCCGGCGCCGGCTCCAGTTTTTCGTTCTGAACGGTTCCTGTAATCTGGCCTGCCGAGATGGCGATGACCACCGTTATGTCGCCTCCCGCCACGCCGTTGGTGAAGTCAATGGAGGATTCGGTAACATCCGCGTCGCCGACGCGAACGGACTTCAGATATCCGCCGTCAGGCGTGCCGAATATGCGGAGATCGTAAAGGTCCGGCTGAACGTTTGTGAAGGAGAACGAATTGTCGTCTTTGAGTTGCCCGCCCTGCGCACCCGGTCCAAGCATCATTGCGCTCTTCGGCTGCAGGGTAATGTGGATGTTGGAAATACCAGTGTCCACCTGCCCACCCTCGATCTTGACCCGGCCGTTGACCTCGCTAGGGGGCAAGAGTTGCAACGTGATGCCCTCGATAGGCGAATTCCCCACCTCTAGCGGCATGCGCGCTGATGTGGTCTTTCCGTCGTCATTCACCGTTGCCGACAAAGTATAAGATCCCGGAGTGACATTGCTGAGGACGAACTCGCCTTTTTCGTTATAGGGCCGGGACATACTGCGGCCCATGATATTCGATGTCATATCGCTCCTTGGAAGCAACATGATCATTGCATTGCGCACCGGCCTGTTGCTGCCCGTCAGGCGTCCGCGGATATGAACAGTTTTCGTCTTTGCCAGCCGAATATCCATGCCCCGCAATTGAGCTCCCGCGGTCACTTCGATGGAGGTCGCGCTTTCCGGCGTGGAGGCGCCCGGATAGTACGTTGGCGCATAACCCTCGCTATCTCCGCCGCCCTGCACGGACTCCAGCATGAAGCCATTCGGCCGATATGTGGCGCTAGCGACGTAGCGGCCCGGTGCCAGGCCGAACACCCGATATTCGCCCAGATCGTTGGTGTTCGACCCACCGGCCGGCACCCATTGCTTTTTGCCGCGCATGTATGCTGACCGCAGCATCTGAATGTTGACGTTCGGAACCGGATCGCCATCTTCGTCCAGAACCCGCCCGGCGACGATACCGTGCGGCGTGAGCTTGAAATTGATGTCTTTCAGCTTCTGCGACTTATCGAGACTTAGAATGGTACCTGCGGACAAGGTTGCTTTCGACCCGTATTGCTGGCGCACAAACCCTGAGCGCTCGACATTAAGGCGATACTTTCCGGGGTTTATATCGTGGATAACAAAGTGGCCCGCTGCATCGGACACGCCAGCATAGCTCATCGCCGGCGAACCGGGGGACAAATCGGCCCGGATCAGCATTAGATTTGCTTTTCTGAGCGGCTCACCGCTCGCTGAGCTGGTTACGGTACCTTCCACCGTGCATCGGTCCTCCGGTTTGACGGGCTCACTCTCAACAGGCTGGGAAATGCCGGCAGGACGTCCCGCTCCCGACGATCCTACAACCTGCTGGCCGAAAATGGAGAACCCGAGAAAGAAACAGCAGCACGCGAACCTCATGGCGGGAACTCGCTCCGCCTGCCATCGTAGCAAACGCAGAGACGACTACTCAGTCCGATTTGTAACGGCCCCATCCCGGGCGACCCGCAGGGATCGAATATAGGCAGTAAACATTGGCGGACCATCGCCCGGAATACGCGCTACCGCAAGCTCGACGGGAAACTCACCCCCGCCCGCTCGCATCGCGACCACCTCGATACGCCTGCCCAGGATGCGCGTCTCGCCCGTACTCAGATAGCGTGCCAGTCCGATGCGATGTGCATCCCGAAGTTGGGCGGGCACAATCACATCTGCAAGAGCCCGGCCTACGACGTGCTGTCGCTGGTAGCCGAACATGGCTTCAGCCGCAGGGTTGAATTCTACGATGCGCCCAGTCTCGTCCATCGCCACGATCGCATCAAACGCCGTCTGGAGAATGGCGCTGTTCAGCGCTTGCGTGGTGCGAAGATCCTCGTCGACACGGCGTCGATCTAAAAATTGAGCGATGGCGTCCGCGATGGGCGCCAATTCCCCAAGCTCGAAGTCTTCCAAAGTATGCCGCGAAAACATGGCGACCACGCCCATCAGACGTTCCTCGGTCATCAGCGGATATCCGGCAAAGGCCTGCATACCTTCGCGCGCGGCCCAGGCCTGGTCAGTGACGCGAGGATCGTTGGGGACGGAGTTCGTCAGATGCGCCCGACGCTTCTCCGCGATCCATCCGATTTTGAACGCGCCCACCGGAATGCGGCTGTGTCCCCCATCGATGTGCGTATAAAGTCCGGAGCTGGCCTGAAGCTCGAGGGTCCGGCCAGCCGCGTTTAAAGTCCAGATGCGCGCGAATGCGACATTCAAGTGCTTCACCAGCGCATCCGTGCATCCGGCGAGTATCGATTTGAAATCGCCGGTGCGAGTTAACGACGACGCGACATCGGCGCGCAAGGCGGCTATTCTCGCCTGTTGGGATAACTGCTTCTCGGCGCGTCTTTTCTGCATGAATAGGCCGATCTGTCGCCCGATGGCCGTAAACATCTCGAGTAGTTGCCGGTCAAGCTCTCTCTTACCTATGCTGAACAGCTCTACAACGCCGGCGAGTTCGTCTCCCGACATAACCGGGAAGGCCAGCGCGGAGCAAAGTCCGTCTTTAGCCGCGGCTTCGGAGCGAGGGAAATTGTCATCTCGTTCCAGATTGACAATACATGCGGGCTCGGCCGACAACCACACCCGCCCCGCCAGGCCCACGCCGACCGGAAGGGCGCTCCGCTCGGAAGCCGCTGAAAAGTTTGGGAAGTCTCCGTTCGTCGACAGGGCTATGCACCGCAGCTTTGCGGCATTATTGTCCGGGATCCAAAAGCATCCAGCGTTCCAATCGAAAAGAGCGCAAAGGGCTTGGAGGACCGGGCGTGCAGCTGCCCTAACGGACGTTGATTCACTGAGTATGCGTGTGATGGCGTCCCGCCCCTCCAGCCGGCGGATCACCGATTCGAGAGTCTGAATCCGTTCACGAAGCTGGCCGATCAACAGTTGCTGATCCGTGTCAGTCATAGTTCTACCTCAACCGATACACGATGTACTCCGGGTTCTGATACTCGGGATTGGAACCCGCCCGTCGATGGGCCAAGTCGACGATCACGTAACTCACCCCTCGCGCGGCCAGTTCCGCATCGCCGGCGCTGTGCACCATCGTGTCTTGCCAACGCTTCCACCACTCTAACGCCAGATCCTCGAAGTAATTGACCTGTCCCCCCCCCTTCCAGTCGACATAGACGGCGCGCTGTGCCTGCGCGCGGAACATGCCGGGATGTAGATCCTTACCGGCGTAGGGGAATAGAAATACTGCGTTGCGGTCGGACGAGGTTCGCGCCCACCGCGCCAGATCGACGATATTAGGATTCCAAAGAGCCGGATAGTTCCGCACGCCGCCGATAAGCGGCACAGCGAAGTACGCTCCCAGGGCGGCCATTGCGAGCGCGCCGGCGCCACGCCGGGGGGTCAGGACGTAAATGGCGATGGCGCCCGTAGCGGCCGCTGCGAGAATCACGATCAATACCGCATGTTTCAACACATACGGCGGGGTAACCAACGTGTGCGTGGGGATGATAAACGGAATGAGCAACCAGGCAAAGGTGGCCCGATAACGACGCCCAAAGGCGGCTTCCAGCGCCGCAGCCGAACACAAGATGACGGCGAGCGCAGTGATAAAGAGCAGTGCCCGCGCGGGCTGAAACTGAGGGATAAGAGACCAGCGCAAGCCTTCGAGAGTCATCAACGAAAACGGAACGCTGAGGACGGCGATCGCCAGCAATCCCCAGAACATGATGTGGTGCTGCGGTTGAAGACGGCCCCGTAAACGGTGCATGGCCAGAACGCAAGCTGCGCAAAGAATGCCGTAGTGCAGCAGAACCTCCTTCGGCCACAACGAGATCCAGTTGTAAGCTGCTCGGATTTTCTGCACCTCCGCCAACATGGGATGGATGGTCGACATCATCGGCTGACGCTCCACCAAACCGGGCTGTAGACGCGACAACATGACCAACAGGATCAGCGCTCCTGCTGGGATCAGAACCGGCTTCCAGGATCGCGCTCTCCGCAACAGAACGGCGAAGATTGGCCAGAAGGGGGCTGTGGTCGGTGCGTGATACAGAAGCCCGGCGGATGCGGCAACAGCAGCGCCCGTCCACCGCTGGTGAAGAGCCAGGCCGATGGCACACAAGATCATGGGAATCGCGAACCCTCTAGGAACGGGCTCGTATTCAATTGTGAGGACCTGGGGGCCGACGATCATTGCACCCAGCGAAAACAGCGCAGCGATGAATATGGCCAGCCGGCGTGAAAAGCCCATCGACGTTCCGATGAGAAACACTCCCCAAATGCCGAACGCCCGAAAGACCAACTGTTGTCCCGTGAGGACCGCTTGAAAATCAAGCCGGGTGATCCGTTGCAAAGCGACCGCGGATTCGTCGTACAACGTCCAGGCGAGATGCGGCCGAGAAGTGATCAACTCGTGCGCAAACAGAGAACGATCTACGAGTTGCTGCAGCATGGGCAAGTAGATCTGCGTGTCCTGCTGGAGATACGTGTGGCCCGGGAACACGAAGTACGTGAGAGCCGTGAGCAAGGCCACGAATGCCGCAACAGCGAGGCTGTCGCGCACTACTGAGCCGGTGTCTTGTCGAGCTGTTGTTTCGCCCAGACGCGATTCGGGTTGAGTTGGAGAGATTTTTCGAAGGCCTTTCTGGCATCGGCATTCTTATGCTGTTTGCGCAGCGCTAAGCCAAGCCACAACTCCGCTTCCGCCAGCTTGGGGTCCATGTCGATAGCCTTTTGAAAATCCGCGGCCGCTTTATCGAAGCCGCCGCCGAACTGCGAAGGCAGGTAGTAGTTTCCAACCCCGCGGCTAAGATATCCGAGGGCACTTTTCGGATCGAGTTGAATGGCCTTATTCACCTCGTCCATGGCGCATTTGCCATAACTCATACCGGCCAAGACATTGGCTGGTATCACCTGGCCGCATAAGGTCCCGAGGATACGATGGTACTCGGAACTGTCCGGCTTCAGGACTACCGCCTTTTCGGCAGCTTTCATTCCAGTTTCGGCGGCGGCTTTGGCGGCCCGCTTATCACCCTGTTCGATGGCAACTTCGGCCAGGTACGATTGCGCGAGCGCGACACGGTAGTGCGCACTCGCGTCCTTCTGCTGCTTCGTGGCTGCGTCCGCAAGTGCCTTGGTGCTCTGTTCCAGGGCAGCGCGATCCTGAGCGTCGCGCGCCTTTTCCAGATCGCCCGCGATGGCGGCAACTGCGGCGATTAAGGCGATCAGTATCGAAAGACGCATCCACTTCCTATTCTAGCTTCAGATGCCTGGCGCAGCTGCTTCTTCGCCGGGCGGCAACCTAAATCACAATGCGGCTACACGCCGCTGGATCAACAAGAAATAGACGGCCAACGCAAATAGCAAACCGCCATTGAACGCAATCACTGGTGGCGCCCCAATCTGCTGGATGATGCCGCCAAGGATGATGCTGCCGATTGGCATGCCACCACGGAACGCCACGTTATAGACGCTCATCACGCGTCCCCGCATGTCGTTCGATGTGATCAGCTGAACCAGCGAACTGACCATCGCAAACACCGCGATCATTGCGGCGCCTGAAACAAAAAGAAATACACAGCTCAACGTAATCTGCTTGGAGAGAGCGAAGCTGGTCATCGTGACCCCAAACACCAGCAACATCAGCAGCGCCGCCCTCCCCAGATTGCTCTTTCGGCCCAATGCTGCAACAATCAGCGCCCCGGCCACTGAGCCCAGACCCGAACTCGACAGCAGCGCGGTGTAGGCTTCCGGCCCCGAATGAAACACCTCGCGGGCGAACACAGGGAGGAACGCGATCATCGGAAAACCGACAACGGTCATCGAAAACGCCAGGAAAATCAACGTGACCATAGACTCCCTCTGGCGGATAAACCCAAAGCCTTGCTGCATGCTCTCTAAGACCGACTGAGCTCCGTGCGCCACGGGCTTGAAGGTGACCCGTATCAGCGTGAGCGAAATAATAACAGCGACAAAGGAAACGCCGTTCAAACCGAAACACCACGGGGCGCCCAGGTTCTTCAGCGCAAGCCCACCCAGAACCGGCCCGATCACTCGGGCCAGATTGAATTGAATGGAATTGAGTGCGATGGCGTTGGGAAGATCTTCCGGTTCGACCAGCGATGGGACCAGCGCCGAGTAAGCCGGCCCGCCAAACGACTGCGCAATGCCGACTGTGAAGGAAAGGCACATGATCGGCCAGATCTTGCGCAAGCCGAAGTAAACCAGCGCGGCGAGCAGGAAGGCGCAGGTCATCTGGATCACCTGCGAAACAATGAGCAGCTTGCGCCGGCTGGTGCGGTCCGCAAAAACACCGCCGACCAGGGAAAACAGGATGATGGGGATTTCGCCCAGGAATGCGTCAAGCCCGAGATAGAACGCCGATCCCGAGATGTCGTACACCAGCCAGCTTTGCGCGAGCTTCTGCATCCATGTGCCGATGCTCGACGTACAAGCGCCGAACCACATCACCCGGAAGTCGCGATATTGAAACGCTCTGAAGACGCGGCTTAACAAAGCATGGCCTGGTTAGGGGAGCGGCTTCTCTCGCGCGATCAGATGCAGGATGTTGCCATCACCGTCGGTGAAGAACACCAGCCGGTTGCCTTGATTCTCGTACGGTTCTCCAAGGAAATTCACGCCTAAGCCCTTTAAATGTTGGATGGCATCATCGAAGTTTTGCACCGCAATCGCAACGTGGCGGATGCCGGGGTCTTTCGGAGAGTTCGGCCCGCGCTCCCCATCCGAAGGGATGATCTCCAGCATCGTGCCATTAGGAGCCTTCACGAAGAAGAATCGATCGTACTTGAAATTGATATGAAAGCCGAGAACGTCGACGTACCACTGCGCAAGCCGCGGCGGATCCGGAGAGGCGATCGCCGTATGTTCGAGCCCAAGAAACATATAGCTGGATTGTAACAGCGGAAGGCGGCATCGAGCGATGGTCAGGCGACTGTACCAGGACGCCTACCCGGGCCGTGATCGTGCATTTCCACCGCGAAACTGAACGCCGCGCTATCTGCGATGGACCCTAGGCGGAACAGTCAACACTCGGTTTCTCATGCGCACACGTGTTGTCCAGACCTTTGAGAATCCGGTTCAGTGAGATCCACTCCTCTGTCGCGTCCCGTTTGATGTTTAATGCGCGAAGCTTGGCTTCTTCGCCGCGCGACACGGCGAGCGCCAACCGCTGGGCCGCGCCGTCCACGTCCGTCGAGTCTTCCACCAGGGCCGCTACACGAGTAAGCGCGTCTGCCCGGCGCTCCAAAGCCAGCCCGATTGCGGCCACGTCGTCCATGTTCGTCTCAAGAAGAGCCTGGGTGCTCTGCTCCAGGTCTTTGAGGGCAGTCTCAATAGAAGGATTCATTAATTACCAGCCGGCTTACCGAACGTGACCAGGTTGACGCTCTGGACACTGGCGGTGACCAATTGTTGCTGCGATTGCAGGCCCGCGATCAACGCATCGGCCGCCTGGAGCCGCGCCGATAATGAGGTTTGCATCCTATTGATCCGCTCCGTCATTACTGAGAGCCGCGACTGCAGCTGTTTGTCCGTCTGATCGAGCCCGTCCTGTTCCAGCTTTATCCCGCCGGTTACCGGGTCAGTGAGCGCGGTAAACTTCTGGGCGAGCGCCCCGAAGCCCGTTGTTGAGGATCCGAAGAAGGCGAGCGCGCCCTGGACTTGAGAAGGCGACAAGCTATTGAAGAGCGAGGAATCGAATGTCATCTTGCCGCTTTGATCGAACGTGATGCCCATGTCGGACAGACTCTTGACCGTCCCCGCCGCTCCGTAATTCGATAACGCGCGCATATCATTCTGTACCTCGCGGACGGCGAAATCGCCGGTCAGTAAACCCGCGTTCGGACCCACCTGCTGCTGTACACTTGCCGCCATGGCGTTATAGGCCGTCACAAAACTGCTGATTGAATTGGAGAGCTGGGTTGGATCGCTAGCCAGAGTCAGGCTTACCTTACCACCAACGCCGGTGGGCTGAAGCAAGTTGAACGTCACGCCGGACACAACATCGTTTACGGTGTTCGTGGCGCGGCTGATGGGTACCCCATTCAATTGGAAAACCGCGTTCGACCCCTGGTTGTTGTTAGTCAGGATCGAGGTATTTGCTCCGCCTGGATCATCCACTAGCGATAGAGTCGTGGCGCCGGTGTCATTAGCGGAAACTGAGAGATAGTTGGACGCGCCGCGTCGTGAAGATGGTCGCCGTCACTCCTGCGCCCAGCCCGTTGATCTTGTCGCGTAGCCCCGCGAGGCTGTTGGTCGTCAGGGTGATCGGATAGTTCGTCGATCCCACGGTCAACTGCATGGAGCCGGTGGCGGATACCGGGGTACCGGTGGCACTCAAATATCCGGAGGACGACGTTTCCGACGCAGCCGACGCGATCGACGTGATGTCGGACAGGGTGTAGACGGCCGCGCTCGCCGCCCCGGTATTCTGGACCGTCACCTTTGTAGTATCGGAACTGGTGGCCGTGAGCGCACCCGCGCCGGCTACCGTCCCCAAGTGCGCTACCGCGGTTCCCAGTGCGCCGGCTGCGCTGCTCAGGCCGGTCAGCAACGTCTTTTTCTGGATGGCGTTCCCGTCATCGTTTTGCAACTGCTTCAGCGGAATAGAGGCGATGTTGACGGCGCGAGTGAGGATTGTTTGCAGATCGTTCGACATCGTGCTCACCCCGGTGAAAACCAGCGGTGTAATACTAGAGCCCATCGCGCGTTATCTCCTGGATCTCATATCGGCAGAGATCCCGGTTTTCTTGAGCGCAGGGCGCAGCCGGGTCCTGGTCCGACATTTACGGGCGCACGACTCACCTTTCTATCGGCTTCGCCCTCCGGTTCTCATACCATTCCAGATTCGCGGTAGCCGAGCCGATGCAGACTAAATCCGGACGGCCATCCCCATTCAGATCCCCGGCTGCGCATGCCGCTGCGCTAACCCGTCCCTCATCGACGACGGTGCGTTGCCAGCCGTCTTTCTGCTCATGGTATACCAACACGCGATACGGCTTACCGCGTTGAGCTACAACGAGTTCATCGCGCCCATCACCATCCAGATCAGCCGTCACAATCGAGTGGGTGTCTCCTAATGTGTCATCCACCACCCGGCGTTGCCAGACCGTGCCAGCCTTCCGGTACACCACAACTTCGTTCCCATGCCATGGCTCCACGCCTGCGAGAAAACGTTCCGCGCCTAACTGCCCCACCGCTATGTCGCTGGTCCCGCATTTGGGGCACGGATCGGGATCGCCCGGGGAGATTGCTTCACGCGACCACTTGTTCCCCACGCCGAAGCGGTAGAGATCAACTCCGGAGAAACTGGCTGTCAGGATCGCTTCACGCCCGCGCCGGTCCCAATCGGTAACGTAGATTCCGTGCATCACTGCTTGGTTCTCGTCACCGGCTAACTGCCGGCGCCACTCACCCGGTTGGTAGTAGACCAGCGGCACTGGACCTCCGTACGCCGGGGCTACCGAATGCGCTCCAACTAACGGCGCGTTCACCAGAACCTTCTTATGGGAACCGTCGATATCCGCCCAGCGCAGCCGGTGCGATGTTGTCAGGCGGTCGATTTCGCGGACCGACCAAAGCTCTCGTGAATCTCCCTTATGTTCGAGAACCGAGACCGTACCTACGCTTTTCTCCGCCTGCGTAGCGAACTCGTGCGCCAAAGCGATTTCGGGGATCCCGTCGCCATCGATGTCGTACGCGGCGGCATTAATCATTCCATGGAAACCCCCTGCGATGACGTGCCGCTCCCATCCGGGATTTTCGAACCACAGCAGTTCGTTCATCCCACTGGCAACTGCCAGGATGTCCGGCTTGCCATCGTGATTTAAATCGACGATGACCACCTGATAGCCGCCACGCAGTCCCGTGGCGATCGTATGTTCGACGAAACGAAAAGGCACGTCGGTGGAAGGGGCCGTCTGGGCACGGACCGAATGACGCGTAGACACGACGATGACGCCAACCAGGCAGACGACAAACACCAATGCCACTCTGAACATTGGTTCTAGCTTACCGGGGTTATAGCTTTCCAAGCCAGCGAATGCGAAATTGAAGCGCACGCGTCTGGCCGCCGTAGAAACTTAAGAAATGTGGCGAGCCGGCAATGTTGTTAACAACGTTCGGATTTTTATGCCCCGTGATGTTGTTGTAACCGCCGCGGCCGGCCCAACGCTGTCCATGCCACTGGAAGCGTTTTTCAATGTGCAAGTTGAGCTCGAAAAAATCCGGATAGCTGGACGCGTTCACTCCGCCTAACACCTGCCCGGCGGTGTTCTCCACGGAATACGGGAATCCGCTCCGATAATCCACAAGGTAGGCGATGGCCCAGTCGCGCCAGTGTGCAGGCAGGTATCCCCAGCCTAGAAGACGATTCGGCGCATCCCACGGCAGGCGGCCGGCATTCGCGTTGATCAGCAACGAGTTATCGGGCGAAATATCCAGCACCTCGCTCGAGCGCGCCCGCGATCGCGTATAGCTCGCCATCCAACCGTACTCCTTGTGGAAGTTCTGGCGCACCGTAAATTCAACAGCGTCGTAGAAATCGTTGCGCGCATTCGAAAGACCATACACGGCGTTGCTGGGCGTAGAGAGCCGGCTGGACCCGACATAGGTCAGCCCGTCGGCGCCCCGGCGGCGGATGGCCCCTATTCGGACATACACGTTCGAACCCCATCGATGATCGATCGCGGCATTCAGCGTGGTGAACCGGGGGCTGCTCAGCCTGCCGCCGTTGAGCACGAATTGTGATTGCACCGGCTGATCGGGAATCCCGTAGGGCGGATAGTAGAAGGTAGTCGCAGTCTGATCCAGGGGACGTGTAAACAACTCCAGATTTGTTGCGTCGTAGGTGACTGCATAACCCGCGGACACTCTCGTGTTCTCAAATCGCGCAGGCGACCATGCGATTCCTGCGCGGGGCGACGGCGTCCAATTGCGCAGCAACCGATCCCAGTCCGAGCGTATGCCCAGCTCAAAGAGGACGTTCGGCCGGATGCGCCAGCTATCCTGGACATAGGCCGCGCTCTCGACATCGGTACGTCCGATGTGCCCATTGCCGAAGAAGGCCACGCGACGCACGGGAGCCATGTTGGCATCGAGCCATTCGTAACCGGTGCGCCGCAGGTCCTGCCCGTACGAACGCCAGTCCACGTCAGTGCCCACCTTAAATTGATGAGCTCCCATCCAACTGAAAGAGGGCAGGTAGGCGTCGGCTATGGCCTGGTCTCGTGAGGCGTCACGGGTCCCGTTTACGTAATAATTGCCGCGCCGGCCGAAAGGCGTGTAAACGTAAAGACCAGTTCCCTGCGGGATTTGACGCGCAAACGTGCGGTTCGAAGCGAAGCCGAGTTCTACGACCGCGCCATGACCGAGGTAAATCTGATCCTTGGCGTATGCGAACCATTGCCTTGAACGCTGGTCTACCGTGGTCTCCGGCGGATCCAGCGCGCCCAGGCCCGTCCGCGATGCGTTCCACATGCTGGCAAGAAACCCGAAGGTGGCAATGTTCGAGGGCGTCAGATTTGCCTGCAGGTGCAGGAAGTTTGTGTATCGCAGGCTATGCGCTGTATCCTGACCCGGCGGCAACTCGCGTACCAGAGTCTGGCTGTACTGGCCGGTGAAGCTGTCGGAGAACCAGACGCGTCCGCGCCGCAGGGGTCCGGAGATGTTTAACCTCGGATTCCAACTTCCGATCCTGAAGCCTTTATTGAAATCCACCCCGGGAACAAAGTTCGTCGCCGAATACCGCACGCGGTCGTCGCCGTTTTTCATGTTGATGGCGACCACGCCCGCCGAACCCTTTCCATATTCGGACGACACAGCACCGGTCTCGACGTTCATCGCCTGGATGCCTTCAATACTGATGCGAGTGTCGAAATTGCCGGTAAGCGGATCGCCGATGTTGAAGCCGTCCAACAGGTACAGAGTCTGGTTCTCGGCGCCACCGTTCAGATGGATGCCGTTGGTGCCATCCTGCACGACACCGGGCAGCGCGCGCATGGCATTCTTCAAGTCATGAGTGACCGGAAACGGGATGTCCAGCATCTGTGCGCCGGTGAGCGTTTGCTCAGTCGCGGTCTGGTCCAGGGCGACGGAGCCAGACGCCGCAGTCACGTTCACCGAGTCTGCAAACTCACGCACGGGGACCAAAGTGATATTGGCGTCGTGCTCGCCGGATGTGACGGCGAAGGGACGATCTTTCAAGTTGTAATAGCCAAGCGCTTCAGCATTTAGCAGATAGTCGCCAGCCGACGGAAGCTGGATCGCAAAGGCGCCCGCCGGATCTGTAAAAGCGCGAGCACGCGGGACGGCGTCGCCGACTCTCCGCACGCTCACGACGGCGTTCGAGATGGGGGAATTGGTATCGTTCGTGACGCGGCCGGCGATCCGGACTTGTGCACTCAGGACAGCGCCCAACCACAGTCCCGCGGCCAAACCCAAGCTGCGAGATTTCATGGCCAACCTAGTGGTCTCACTATACAACACGGGCTTGCTCCGGTGCGCCGGCGAACGGCTAGCGTCACAATTACCTGCGAGTATCATGGGACAGTCGGCAATTGCCCGGAATACGCCCGTCGTGACTTTAGAAATCCGTTCCTGGAGCCCGTGATGTCGGAGGTTGGAGAGGAACATCTGCGTCGAGTGCGGCGAATCTGTTCCGGTATGCCCGGCATGACGGAGAAACTGTCGCACGGCGAACCGACGTTTTTCGTGCGCAAGAAGGTGTTTGCAATGTTCGCGAACAATCACCATGAGGACGGTCACATCGCACTGTGGATACCGGCTCCGGCGGGCCAGCAAGCAATGCTGATCAAGACCTCGCCGGAGACATTTTTTAAGCCGCCGTACGTTGGAGTGAGGGGCTGGGTGGGTATCGAGCTGAATCGGATCAGCGATGAAGATCTGGCGTACCACATCCGCGAAGCCTGGGGATTTGTCGCTCCGAAGAGCCTGAAGGCAAGAGGTTGAGGCCCACCATGCAAGTGTGTCGGATCATTCCAGCAAAAGTGTGCATCCTGTCAGAAGTCGGAACGTAAGATGTCGTAGAAGATCCGAATGCCGCGTTTGAACTCGGCTACCGGGATTCGCTCCTCATCACTGTGCATAGTGGCAGCTGTGGCCGCGTCAAGAACCATCGGAGTCAATCCGTAAGCGACCACGCCGCGCTTCCGAAGGTTCACCGAATCGGTGCCAAACGGCACGAACATGGGCGTAACCACAGCATCGGGATGCTGCGTGAGAATCGCCTTGCGAACGGCAGCAAACAATGGTGTATCGCTGCGGCTCGCGCCGGCGTCGATTGGCTTGCTCACGATTTCCGCGGTCACGCGCGGATCGTTGACCCGCGCCTTGATCTCAGATAGGAACTCTTCAGGATTCATGCCCGGAAGCAACCGGCAATCGATGGTCGCCTCGGCGCTGGAGGGGATCACGTTGATCTTCACCGGCGAGCCGACACCGGACGTCAGAGTGGTCAGCGACATCGTATTTCGCTGGATTGCTGAGGTGAATTTGTTATCGGCGAACTGACCGATGTTGCGCCGCATTTCGTCAATCACCGGGTTCGGCTTGGCGTTGGGCGGAAGTTCGAGCGCTTTTCGCACAGCCTCCAGCAGAATATTATTGGCGTTGTCCGGAATGGGCTGCGAGGCGTGCCCGGCGGTGCCCCGGGCCCGCAGCCTCACCCACACGACTTGTTTCTCGCCTACGGATATACCGAAAACCAGCTTGTTCGGCGACAGCACATCGCGGGTTCCCATGCCGCCTTCGTCCAGCACGTACTCGCAATCGATGTCGCTGAGATGATTTTCCAGCATCCACTTGATCCCGAATGTGCCATTCATTTCCTCGTCGGCCGTGGAGAGCATGACGATGTCGCGCGCTGGCACGATGCCCGCATTATGCAGTTGGATCAGAGCGGTGAGCTGCTGCACACCGATGCCTTTCATATCGAGCGTGCCGCGTCCCCATATGTTGCCATCTTTCAAAATGGCGCCGAAAGGGTCCATGGACCACGCCTTGGCATCCACGGGAACCACGTCAAAGTGATTCAGCAGAAGCAGCGGCTTCTTCGTACGATCCCGGCCCGGGAGCCGAACCACCAGATTCGTCTTACCATCCGGTCCGCTGCCGTACAGCCGGGGTGACAACCCGTTCCGCTCGAGTTCAGCCTTGAAGAGGGCGGCGGCGGCCCGCGTGTCGGCCGGCGGATCGACGCTCTGAATCCGGACATACTGCTGCAGGAACTCGAGGGCATGATCCTCGATGGCTTTCCAGTTTGGCTCAGCGCCGGCGGCAATAACGGCGACCAGGCAGAGCGCCAAAATCTTCATTTCTCGAACTCCGGTAGGTTGCTAAGTGGTGGCGTCAAGCCGGCGAGACGATACGCTTCGATGAGCGCCCCAGCCGCTGGACCGAACTCGGGCGGGGCGAATCTTGTAGCAGGATACGCCGTTTCGACGCTGATGCGAAATTGATTGAGCAGGCGCTCACTGCAAAACACGCCGCCGATGTAGGAAAGGCGTGCCGTTTCCTCTTCGGCGAACAACTGGCGCCGCACGGCGCAGGCGAGCGACGACAGCGATTTTGCCGCGTGGTCGATAATGCGGCAAGCACACTCGTCGCCATCCTGGGCAGCCTGATCCACCAGCTTGGATAGCGCCGCGACGCGCGATCGCGGCCATTCGGCCGTGTAAAAGAGATGCAAGACCTCGTTTGCGTTTTTAGCGCCTGTCGCGGCGAGCAAGATAGCGTGCAGAGTGGTGGCATGACCCCACCCTTCCTCGAAGCGGAGCGAAGCACGTAGCGCCTGACGGACAATGTCGAATGCCCCGCCCGCATCTCCGAAGATGTACCCCCAGCCGCCCGCGCGAGCAATCCGGTCCTCGCCGTTGCGGCCGTAAGCGATTGAACCGGTTCCGGCAATCGTGATCAACCCTGGCTCGCCTGCGCAGGCACCAACCAGGGCGACCAGACCATCGTCCGTCACGAGCAAACGCCGGGCCGCGAGCGTCTCGCGAACCAGGGCCTCTTTATCCGCTGGTCCACCGCTGAAACCCAGACACGCCGACTCGAACTCGGGGCGCGGAACTCCGGCCTGTTCACATGCCTCGCGAATGCATCCGCCTACCGCGTCCAGGAATCTCGCGCGACTCTCAGCGGGTCCGACGTGATTGCAGGGTCCGCCCCGGCCGAATCCAACAACCCGCCCTGATTCGTCGCCGATCAGAGCCGTCGTGCTGGACTGACCGCCGTCAACGCCGAGAAACAGATGTGCCATCTGGGTCACTTTCCATCTGAGGATATCCGGCGTCGATCCGGTACAGGTGACCGCCGCTGTGGTTACCGATCTCGGTCAAACCCCAGGCTTCCGGATTCTCGGAGATCTCCGGAAAGCCATATTCTCCTTCGCGGATGAAAAAATAATCCACGCCTCGCAACTTGATCTCCCGCATCGCCGCCTTTCCCATAAACTGTGGAGGATTTGCGAGGCCGCCCTTTCTCTCGGCTGGAATCGTTGCCCATTTCCCGTCAGCGGTCAGGCCATCAATCCGCAACCAGTGCTCGTTACAGTCCAGAGGATCTTCCAATTGGACAGCATCCAGAGTCTGCGAACTGCCCAGATCGACTTCCACGAACATCCCCGGCTCGAAAGGCTGCCAACTGCGCCAGCGTGTCACAGGGCTGTTATCGAACGCAAGTTGAATCTCCCACGGATTGGGGCGCGCTGTGATGCGCCACTCCGGACTTCGCGCCACCTCCCGACCCGCGGAATACAGACGAAGCTCAGACATAGTCCACTCCAGGTCCGCTACGCGTGGACGCGTCTGGACGATGCGGACCTTCCGCAATAACCGCGGAGCGAACTGGATTCGCTCCGAGCACTTGGGTTGGTAGTCAATGGTGTAGGCGGCGAAGAACATGTCGCCCAGCATTTCGCCGAAGGCCGACTGGAAACGCACTAGCGTATCGCGCGGTATATACGACTCGGGAAGGCCGGTCATTGAAAACACTCGAGACCTGGAGGGAACATGGGTTTCGATCAACTTCGCCAGATTGTAGTCGGGCTGCTTCCGCGATAGCCACCCATCCTGCGATTCGATGCGCAGCGCGGCCTTGAGCGGGATGCGGCTGAGCATCCAGGGATGAGGATCGGTGTAGAGGTAAGCGATGCTGGGCCACGACAGAAAACAATGCAGCGTGACCACCGCCCCGAGAATGAGGCGCATATCCAACAGCGCCAGAGAGAGAGTAAAGGCGTAAAACGGCAGCGCCGGGATTAGAAAGCGCGTCCCGATATTGGCGGCATACGGCAGAGTGAACAGAGCAGCCGCAGCCAGCATCCGGCGGCCTTCCCGAAGGCGAAGTGCAAACAGGCTGAGCGGAACCAGGAGGAAAACGGGTCCCAGGAGTCCGCAAAGCTTATCTCCGCGAATTGTGACCTCGAGCGGAATGCTCCAGCGAGTCGGCAGACGGTAGTTCCTGAGATACTGCGTCCAACTGCGCTCAAAGGCGAGATGCACGTATGGATTTGGGAACAGGCCGTTGAACATAGGCGCGACTGGGTTCGACACCCACAGGAGGTTCTTAACCATCCACGGGGCGGCCATCGCAATAGCGCAAGCCGTCACGAGGAGCGCGGGCCTGATCCTGCGCGTGCGCCATGCTACGTACGCGGCGGCGTACGGAATCGCGAAGCCGGCGGTGTACTTGGCTGCGTAGCCGAATCCGGCGAGGATTCCTACCAGCACCAACAGTCCCGCGCCCCGCTGGTCGTCCCATAGCTGCAGCAGATAAAAAGTCGCGAAGAGGATACAGGCCACGGCTACGTCGATATAGCCCGAGGTGGCGTCGATTCCAACGACCGGGCTCACATATACCAGCAGCGCGGCGGCCAAGCCCGCGACAGGGTAACCGATCCGCCTCCCATAGCTCACCATCGCCAGACTTAAGGCGAGCAGGAACACATAGTGGACCATCGCCGCTGCAGAATGATGTCCAAAGGAGAACGCCATCAGGAAGAGCAATTCGATCCCCTGCGAGAGCTGCGCATAAATATTGGTGGGAATCCTCACAAAGCCACGAGCTCGGGCGTACTTGGCCACGAAGCCGAGGTGATAGGCAGTACCATCCGGGCTAAACTCCGGCGCCATGGCGCTGAAGAAATAGAGCACCGTGAACACTGTAAAGCCAAGCATGAACAGAGCCGCCCAGAATCTCGGTAAGGGCGCGAGCTGAGGCCGCACGTTTCGATGCGCTCCGTAGCGGATTGCGATGAGGACGGCGAGCGCGGCCACAGCCAGAAATACACCTCGGCGCGCCAACCCCATGGCGCTCAGCGCGAAGATGATCGAGCTCAGGATCGCCGAACCAATCACGAAGCCGAGCGCGTCCTCCTCGCCTCTGTACAGCTCGACGGCCACGCGACGCAGGATCGTGCGGCCGATCGCGAGCGCCGTCAGAACGGTGAGGAGAGCACCGAAGAGTATGGAGACCGGAATCAACATCTACCGCTGAAGGCCGACTCGCGAAAGAATGAAGCCTAGTTTCCGACCATCGTCTTTCGACATCCAAACCTTATCGATTTCCGCCGCCAGTGTGTTCTCGGTCATCGGCTTCAGCATCGCGTCCGGAACCGGCTTGTCGAAGATCTTGTCCCCGGGCTTATCGTATTTCACGGTGTCCAGAAGCTGATCGTTGACAAAGAACGTTATGGTGACCGGGCCCGTGTCCTTGAACGTCACTTCAGGCAGGGTGAACTCCATGCGATATCGCAAGTTCAACGTGCTTTTCAGGGTCAGTTTGACAGTGGGTCGCTGACTCGTCCAACGCCAGGGTGATGATTGCGGACCTCTGTCAATATCGCTGACGAAGGCACGCTCCGCCGCGGGGTCACTCATCTCCAGCATTGGCGAAGTGCGGACCAGGACTTCCTGATCGAGCGGTTTGCGCTGGGCCGGCGGCGCGTAGATCTCCGGCTGAGTCACGCAGGCTGTAGCAGACACATAGAGCACAAAAACTGAGATGGCTCGATACACGGAAATCGAAGTATAGCGAATAAACTGTGCGGACCACGAGGTTCGCCTTGACTCATGTGCCGGGCTTCGATAACCTCCAGCTTGTCTGTGCTCACTCGTCGTCAACTGCTCACGCTGGGCGCCGGGGCCATCGCTGCTCGCGGCGGGCCGATTCAATATCGCCAGTACGCGCGATGCCTTCCGGAATACCTCACCGGCCTTGCGCGCGAGGCTTACAAACGCCGCAATGCCGCACTGGCACAACTTACGACTCCCGCCGCCATCACTGGACGCCAGGACTGGATACGACAAACCTTCTGGCAGCTGACGGGCGGTATTCCGGAACGCACCCCACTGGAGCTGCGGACCACTGCCGCCTTCGAGCGCAACGGATATCGAGTCGAGAAGATCCTGTATCAATCCCGGCCGGGTTTTCACATTACGGCCAACCTTTACATACCGGCTGTGGGGCAACCGCCGTACGCAGGCGTGCTATTTCACATGGGCCACAGCTTAAACGGCAAAGCAGCCGAGACCTATCAGAAGTGCTGCCAGGGGCTCGCGCGGCTGGGTTATGTGGTGCTGGCCTTCGATCCCATGGGACAGGGTGAGCGCACCTACTATCCGAAAGGGGGAAGTGTTGTGACCCGGCTCGGTTCAGCCGACGAGGAGCACACGGTCCCGGGCCGGCAGATGCTACTGGTGGGGGATACGGCTACGCGGCTCCAGGTGTGGGACGCTATACGCAGTCTGGATGTACTGGCTGCGCATCCGTCAGTAGATCCGAAACGGCTCGCGTCCACGGGCCAGTCCGGCGGCGCAACCGTGACCATGCTGCTGGCTGCGGTGGATGACCGGCTGGCTGCGGTGGCGGTCTCTTCCGGCAATACGGAAAATTTCGCGTGCGCCGATTTCGACCCGCCTGGTTCCGTCGACGATGCGGAGCAGAATCTTGTCGGCGGCGCGAGCCTCGGATTCGACCGTTGGGATTTGTTGTATCCGCTGGCCCCGAAGCCCTTGCTGATTATGGCGAGCGCGCGCGACTTCTTCGGAACGTATTCACCACGCTACTTATCCAGCGGTCGCGAGGAATTCGGGAAGCTGGCGCGGGTATACGCAATCCTCGGGGCCAGGGAGAAGCTCCAATGGGTGGAAACGCCCACGCCGCACGCCCTGAGCTATTTCCTGCGGACCCGGATCTATGGCTGGTTCGAGCGCTGGCTGCATGGCAAAGCCGCTGGCGAAGTCGCCGAGCCGCCGGTCTCACCCGAGCGCGATGAGACGCTGTGGGTGGGGTCTACCGGCAATACGGTTCGCGATTTTGCGAGCAAGACGCCCCTAGCTTTGGTCCGCGAGCGCGCCGCCGGGCTGCGGCCTCAACGGATCAATGCGCGCGAACTCGAGCGGCTGTTGGGACTGGAGGCGCCCTCTAGAGCGGCGCTGGTGGAATTGGCTCGCGTGCCTTCGGAAGGCGCGGAAATCGCCGCCGTCGAAGTTGCGACAGCACCGAGCGTGGCAGCCCCGGCGTGGCTGTTCCTGCCGAAAAGGCCGGACGCGTCCAGGCCAGTTTTACTGATCGTCGATCAAAGGGGACGCAACGCGCATTGGGCTGAGGGCGGACTCTACCATCAACTCGCCGCTTCAGGCATTCCAGTGTGTGCCGCCGACGTGCGCGGCATCGGGGACCTGGCGCCGGAAGCCGGACGCGGCAACCCGCATTACACCATCCCCCACGCGTCGGAGGAAGATTACGCATGGGCGTCGCTGATGCTCGGTAAACCTCTACTCGGCCAGCGCGTGGCGGATCTGCTCGCGTTGGTCCGCGCACTGGAACCAATGAATCGCCGCATCGTAATGGCGGCGGCAGGACCACTCGCTGTCCCGGGGCTGTTTGCGGCTGCGCTGGAGCCTAGGATCGACCGGGTATATCTCCACGGCGGCCTGGTATCGTATCGGAGCATTCTCGATTTCGACGACTACCGCCACACCACGGCAAACTTCCTGCCCCGCATCCTGGAATCGACGGACCTTCCAGAGATAGCTGCCATCAGTGCGCCGCGACGCATGATCCTCGCCGGTATAGTGGACGGTGCCGGATCTCGCCTTGACGCGGCGGCGGTGCGCCACGCATACAAAGGGGCACCGAACGTGGAAATCCGTCAGGAGGGGACGTGGGATCTCGAGACCTTGTCCGCCCTGTAAGGCTGCCGGTTCCGAAATCGCAAACTGGAAGCTGGCGCAATGATGCACTATGGCGCCCGCCGCCTGAACGAGAGTGGATGAGACACTGAAAGCAGTTCTCATGTTCCACGGTGAAGCGCTCCGCTTCAGTATCCAAGCCCTGAACGCCAATAAGGTTCGAACTTTCCTGACGGCTCTTGGCCTCGTGATCGGGAACGCCTCGGTGATCCTGGTGGTCACCATATCGATCACCAGCCGGGACTACATCCTCGATCAGATTCGCGCGATCGGCTCCAACATGATTTACGCGCAGTACGAGGCGGGCAATAACACGACGACGAGGGTAGAGGCGGACTACGTCAACCTGGCGGACCTGGAGGCGGTCCGAAAACAGCTCGGCTCACGCGTCGTCGCTGCCACCGGCGTGATGGTCAACTACGACCGGATCCGCGTTGCGGGCCGCGACGAAGACATTGCTGTGGTCGGATCCGACGAGCAGTACGCTAAGGTGCGCAACCTGGTGCTGCTGGCCGGCCGTTTCGTTGACGCCAATGACGTCGCGCTCCGGAGCAAGGTCGCGTTGTTGACCGAGAAGCTCGCGCGGCGGATATATGGGAGCCAAAACGCGGCCATCGGTCAGCAGATCAAATTGCACGGCCTGCAATTCGATGTCATTGGGAGTTTCAAAGAGAAGACGGAGAGCTTCGGACTTTCGGAACTGGCCAGCGAGACGGTATTTATCCCCATCACCGTGATGCGCTATTTCGTTCCGGCGCTGAAGGTAGATCCGATGTACGTGCAGGCGCGTGAGGCACGAGACGTTCCGGAGATAACGTCGGAGGTGAAGAGGATCATCGAAAGCCGTCACCGCTTGGGCGCCCGCTACAAGGTGGAGAATCTGTCGGCTATTCTCGATGCCGCAGAGAAGATCTCGACGATCCTGGGGGTGGTGCTGCTGCTGGTCTCGGCGATCGCGCTCATTATCTCCGGCATCGGCATCATGAATATCATGCTGGTCACCGTCACTGAACGCACGCGCGAGATCGGCTTGCGAATGGCCGTGGGCGCGGCGCGGCGCGACGTATTGACACAATTCCTTGCCGAAGCGTTGCTGATCAGCGTGTCCGGCGGCGCGATCGGCATTCTGATCGGCGTGGCCATCCCTCTCACGATTGGTCTGCTGGTGCCAGAAATCAACATCCCGCTTTCGGTGTGGTCGGTAATCATTGCCTTTGCCGTCTCGGTAGCTGTAGGCCTGATCTTTGGGATCTTGCCGGCGCGCCGCGCTGCCCGTCTGAACCCGACAGAAGCTCTCCGTTACGAATAATACGAAATGCGAAAATCCATCCTGGTTTTGCTAACCCCACTGATGCTCGCGAACGCCGAGGTGCACACTTTGACCCTACGGGAGGCGGTCGCGCGCGCGCTGCAACAGAATCCCGACCTGGTGCTCGCGCGTCTGGATCTACTGAAGACGCAGTTCGGAGTGACCGTGGCAAAGGATCCGTTCGTGCCGAAACTGTATGGCGGAAGCGGCGCCGCCTGGACCACTGGATATCCCACAAGCATCAATGGCAGTCCGCCGTCGATCTTCGAAGCGCGAACCGAGATGTCGATCTTCAACCGCCAGCAGTCTTACGGAGTCGCACAGGCTCGCGAGAACGCCCGCGGCGCCGAAATCGACGTCAGCCGGCAGCAGGACGAGGCTGCGTACCGCACCGCGTCGCTGTACCTGGATGCGGAGCAGACCGCGCAAGGTCTCGAAGTGGCCCGTAAACAGATTTCGAGCCTGGAAAAGGTAGAGCAGAACGTGCAGGCGCGCGTTGCTGAGGGCCGCGAACTCGACATTCAGTTCAAGCGCGCGGCACTGAATACGGCCAGGGCGCGGCAGCGAGTAGAGTCTCTCGAGACCGACCTCGAAACGGCTGAGCGGAACCTCGCAGTAGTCCTCGGATATGGCGCGGACGACCTGATCAAGACAACTCCCGGCGAGCCCCGCGCTTTGACGGAGATGCCCGAAACGGAAGACGCCGCGACTCTTGAAGCGATCGAGAACAGTAAAGATATCCGCCTGCTCCAATCGCGTATGCAAGCAAAGACCTTGGAGGTCAAGGGATATCAAGCCGCGCGTCTCCCCCAGGTGGCGGTAGTCGCTCAGTACAATCTTCTCGCGCGTTATAACTTCCAGGACTTCTTCGGGCGTTTCCAGCCCAACAATGGCCAACTGGGGGCCTCGATCACCATCCCCCTACTAGTCGGGTCGGCGCCGAAGGCCTACATCGGCCAGAACGAAGCCGAGCTGGCGCGTCTTCGGACACAGATGGATCAACTACGGAACCGGATCGCCCTGGACACGAGGAAGAGCTTTCTGCAGCTGCGTAAGGCCGAAACGGCCAGAACGGTCGCAAAGCTCGATCTGGACGTTGCGCGCGAGCAGCTGTCCATTGTGCTGGCGCAATATGACGAGGGGCGGGTTGCGATCGCAGATGTCGAACAGGCGCGATTCCAGGAGAACGAGAAGTGGATCGCATACTACGATGCGCAACACATGATGGAGCGGGTGAAGCTGGAACTGCTGCGGCAGACGGGTACGTTGACTGCATCGCTGCGCTAACGTGTAGACGCCACGCTTGCATGTTGCGGGATCGATGGACTTGTTGCCAGCGGTCTATACAGCGCTTTCCGGTAGCGGGATTGTCGGGGCTCAAGGTAAGCTTGGCGTCTACCAGGAGGCGTGCGCCGGGCCGAACTGACGCGTCTGAAGATCAACGACATCAACAGCCAGCGTCTGGTCGTCCACGTGAGGGCCTGGCGGTTAAAGACTCTGCCGATTCCGGCAGGCCTGAAGAAAACATTCGTCCGCGTTACGCTGAGAGACTGCCTTGCCACACATTGGGAGCTGATTCGGCTGCGGAAGGAGTTGAAGCTGCCGGACAAGGATCCGGACCAGCGGTGACGTACGTGGGTGGTTTCGTTTACGCGACGGACCCTATTCTCGACGTAACTCCAGTCGACGCGTCCTAGCTATTTCAGGTAAACTACTGTACCAAGATAGGCGAGCCATGCCGCTGACACCTGGGACAAGGCTGGGGTCTTACGAGATCCTTTCGTTTGTAGCAGCCGGTGGCATGGGCGATGTGTATCGCGCCAAAGATACGCGGCTGAATCGGACCGTCGCGATCAAGGTCGTTCGGGACGGCCTTTCCAAAGATATCCATCAGCGCGAGCGTTTCGAACGCGAAGCACTCGCCATCGCCAGACTCAGCCATCCAAACATCTGCCCCGTATTCGACGTTGGCGTGGACAACGGCGCTCACTTTCTCGTGATGGAGTACCTGCAAGGTGAAAGCCTTGCTGAGCGGTTGAAAAGAGGTGCAATCCCGGTTCGCCAAGCGCTCGCGCACGCCATTGACATTGCGGCAGCGCTGAATGATGCGCACCGCCATGGAATCGTTCATCGCGACTTGAAGCCCCGCAATATCATTCTGACTGCGGCCGGGCTCAAGTTAATTGATTTTGGCTTGGCGAAGGTGAGTGAGAATCTTGCGGCGGTGGATCTCACGAAGGATATGACGCCGGCCCTGACTCAGGTCGGGACCATTCTCGGCACGCTCCAGTACATGGCGCCGGAGCAACTCGACGCAAAGCGGTCGATGCGAGATCTGACATCTTTGCTTTCGGAGCAGTGCTCTACGAGATGGTCACTGGGCAGAGAGCCTTCCAGGGCACCAGCCCGGCATCTCTGATCGCTGCCATTCTCGAGCACGAACCGCCGCTCGGTTCCATGCCTGCGGGCATGGTACCGGCCCCCCTCCACCGCGTTATTCACAAAGCCTTGGCGAAGGATCCGGACCAGCGATGGCAAACTGCCCAGGACCTCCACGACGAGCTCAAATGGATCGCAACCGAGCCCGGGGTGGGTGTTCCCGCACATGTATCTTTCGAGGGTCGGCGGCGCTACTGGCTTCCCGCATTGGCCCTTGCGGCAACACTCCTCGCATTCCTGGCGATTGGACTCAAGCACCTGCTCCCCAATTCGGGGCGGCACGCGACGGTCCGTTTTGCGCTTCAACTGCCAGACGGTACAGCCTTCACCTCCACGGACACCGCCGGACCTACACCCCAGCTTGCCGTTTCTCCAGATGGCCGGGCGGTTGTGTTTGTCGCATCTCACCAGAATGGCCCGCCGGTTCTGTGAGTACGTGCGCTGGACTCATTTACGCCTAGAGTGCTGCCCGGAACAGAGGGCGCGTCGTTTCCGTTCTGGTCGCCGGACGGCCGTTTTATCGCATTCTTTGCGTCGGGCAAACTCAGGAAGTGCAACGCCTCCGGAGGAGTGTCCCAGGTGGTCGCCGATGCCCGAAGCGGCCGCGGCGGAACTTGGAGCCGCCATGGAGTCATCCTCTTCTCCGAGGGAATCGAAGAGTCGCTCAAACAGGTGCCGGAGGCGGGTGGCGCACCAATTAATGCGACAGTGCTGGATGCTTCGCGAGGGGAGAGTTCGCACCGTTTTCCGGAATTCCTGGCGGACGGGCGTCACTTCGTGTACGTCAATCGTGCAGCACCGAAGTATTTCGGGCTCTGGGCCGGAGCCTTGGATTCCAAAGAGACGAAGATGGTACTGGCCGGGAACTGGAGCACGGCCTATCACGCTGGTCCCTATCTGCTGACGGTCCGGCAGGGAAACCTCATTGCCCATCTATTTGACGTCCACCGAATGCAACTCGCGGGTGCCGGCTTTACCATCGCCGATCAGGTCGCGTCCGCATCGCCGTCTGGTTTTGCGTCGTTTTCCGCCTCGCCGACAGGCGTCCTGATCTACGCCAGCGGCTCTTCCCCGAACAGAGAGCTGGTCTGGTTCACCAGAAGTGGGCAGCGGCTTCAATCGCTCGGTCGTCCGGGCGAATACGCGTCTCCCGCGCTCGCTCCGGACGGACGAACCGTGGCCGTTGCTCGCATAGATCCGCAGACCAGGACTCCGGATATCTGGTTGATCGATTTGATCCGGGGCACAGAATCGCGCTTCACCTTCGATCCTGCAACGGACCGCGCGCCGCTCTGGTCTCCCGATGAAAGTGCGATCGTTTTCGCGTCTGATCGTGCGGCAGTTTGGAATCTGTATCGAAAGGCGGTGAACGGCTCCAAGCCGGAAGAGCCGCTGGCATACCCTGGAGAAGATCAATTTCCATCGCAGTGGAGTCCCAGCACGGCTTCCATCGTCTACCATACCGCCCGGCCGGCGACTGGTTGGGATATCGGGCTGGTGCCCTTGGTCGAACCTTCCAGACCCAAATCGTTCCTTCGCACGCCTTTCAACGAGGTGCAAGGTGCAATTTCGCCGAATGGAGAGTGGATGGCTTACGCTTCCGATGAGACCGGGAGCTTTGAAATCTATCTCCAGTCAGTTCCGGCCGGCGGAAACAAGCGTCAGATTTCTGTTCACGGAGGGTCCGACCCAAGATGGCGACCGGACGGCACAGAGCTGTTCTACATCTCACTCAACCTTAAGCTCATGTCCGTAAAGATCCGGTTCCGCCCGCAGTTGGAGGAAAGCGTACCGAAGCAGCTTTTTGGAAGTGCACGTTCCTAACGCCGGTTCGTCCTTTCCCAACGCTTACGATGTGAGTCAAGATGGCCAACGTTTCCTCGTCAACACGCTGCTGCCCGGAGCGCTCTCATCGCCGATTTCCGTCGTCCTCAACTGGACGGAGGACCGAAGGCAGTGATCCGGATGAACCCGGTATCGGCGGCAAACCAGCACCTCGGCTCTGGTGAAATGGGTGAAGTTTACCTCGCGCACGATGCGCGCCTGGATCGACATGTGGGTATCAAGCTCTTGCCGGAGCAGTTCGCGGCAAACGTGCTCTCGCGAGCGCCTGCATCGCGAGGCGGTTGCCGCGCCGCTCTGGATTACCCGTTTATCTGCAAATCTAAGGATTTGCGGAGCATAACGGCCTCCTGCTGTGCGTGATGGAGTACGTCCGTGGCGAAACGCCCTAGCTCGCCTCGCTGCCAGCCGATTGCCGTACTCCGAAGCCATGCGTATCGTGGGAGAAATTGCCGATGGTCGAGGAAGCGCGACGCGCACCGCTTCGTACACCGCGATTTGAACGTGGCGTAAAGGCTTCCTTCAAGTCCTAGTCAGTAAAGAAAGCGCTCCGGCCTCGAGGGCCTACTCACTTGTGTCAGGTGTACCTCGCTGGAACGCTTTCGTTACTGACCAGGACTTACCGGTTTATAATCAGAACATATGCAGCACTCCCGCGTTCTTGCCCTAGGTGTAGTGTGCGCCTCCCTGGCGGCAGCCGCCGATATTGCGACGGTGGAAGAGATCATCGCTAAGGTGAACGGCGACATCGTTACCCGCAGCGAGGTGGAGCGCGGCAAGAAGCTACTCGAGGCCGAACTGCGGCAGCAGGGGCTGACGGGATCCCGCCTTCAGGAAGCGCTGGATCAGCGGTCGAAAGATGTCTTGCGAGACCGCCTTGATCAGCTTCTACTGGCGCAAAAAGGCAAGGAGATGAACATCAACGTCGACCCGGAAATCAGCAAGTACATCGCCCGCCTGCAAGCCGAATCGAAGATCGCCGATCCCGAGAAGTTCCAGCAATATGTGCGCGAGCAGACTGGGATGTCGTTCGAGGACTACAAGAACGATCTGAAGAACAACATGCTGACTGAGCGAGTGATCCGCGACGAAGTGGGACGCCGGGTAAACGTGAAGCGGGAAGAACAGCAGAAGTATTACGAGGAGCACAAAGCCGAGTTTATGCGCGAGGAGAGGGTTTTCCTGCGCGAGATTTTGATCTCCACGGAAGGCAAAGACGCAGCCGCAACGGCGGTGGCCGAGAAGAAGGCGAAGGACATCTCAGCGCGGGCCGCCAAAGGGGAGAAATTTGCTGATTTGGCGCGCGACAATTCGGATGCGCAAACGGCCCGCCAAGGCGGGGACATCGGCGGATTCGAAAAAGGCAAACTGCGGAGCGACATCGAAAGCCAGATCTGGACGCAGCCTCGGGGCTTTGTGACCCAGCCCATCAAGACGGGCAATGGCTTCCTCATCCTTCGGGTGGAGGACCATCAGAAGGCCGGGCAGGCCAGCTTCGAAGAGGTCGAAAACGAAATCATGGACAAGATGTTTAGTCCCCGGATGCAGCCGGCCATTCGCGAGTACCTCACCAAGCTGCGCCAGGATGCGTTTCTCGAGATCAAGCCGGGATATGTCGACTCCGGCGCTGCACCCGGCAAGAACACTACCTGGACCGATCCGGCTCAGTTGCGTCCAGAAACCGTGACGAAAGAGGAGGTCGCCAACCAGACCCATCGCAAGAAACTGCTCTGGCTGGTACCTATGCCCGGCACCAAATCGGTTAAGGCGACCCAGTCGTCATCGCGTAATTAGGGCATCCAGCCACGAATGAAATCGCCCTACGTTAGCGAGCTACAACCGAACCAAGTGATCACGTCGCTGTTCCTGGTGCAATCCAAGGACATCCGGCAGAAGAAGAGCGGCGAGCCGTACTTATCGATGATGCTGGGGGATCGCACCGGCGACGTCGAAGCGAAAATGTGGGATAACGCCGCCGAGGTAATGCACACCTTCGAACGCGACGACTTCGTTCGCGTGAAGGCGCTGTTCCAAATATTCCAGAACCGGCCTCAACTGACGGTCCATAAGATTCTGCGTTTGGACGATCGAGAAATCGACTTCGCGGATTTTTTCCCTGCCTCATCGCGGCATCCCGAAGAGATGTTCACCGAACTGCGCGGACTCATCGCCGAGATCAGCAATCCTCACCTCCGCGCATTGCTGGAGCTGATGTTCGATGACGAGCGGATCGCGCGGGCCTACAAGATAGCGCCAGCGGCTAAGGTGGTACACCACGCCTACCTGAGCGGTCTCATTGAGCACGTGCTCTCCGTCTGCAAGCTGGCGAGGATGACCAGCGCCCATTATCAGAACGTGGATGTGGATCTGGTGCTCGCCGGAGCCATACTGCATGACATTGGGAAAGTCGACGAATTGACTTTCGATCGCGGGTTCGGCTACACCACCGATGGCCAGTTAATCGGGCACATCATCATGGGCGTGCGAATGGTCGAAGAGAAGCTCCGGCAGCTGCCGGATTTCCCTCCGAAACTGCGCAGCCTGCTGGAGCACATGATTCTGAGTCATCACGGCGAACTGGAGTACGGATCGCCCAAGGTGCCTCTATTCGCTGAAGCGATGCTGCTGCATCATCTGGACAATCTGGATTCGAAGATGGAGTCCATGCGGGCGATGGTGGATAAGGATCGGCATTTTGACGGTCACTGGACCAGTTATAGTTCGGCGCTCGACCGCGCGGTATTAAAGAAGGTGAAGTATTTAGATGCGCAGGACGTTGCAGCACGCGCGACAACGGTCCCTCCTCCCGTTGTAACCGCTGTTTCTCCACCACCCGTGCCTGCCCCCGAGTCGCCGATGGCTAGCGCAGCCGCGGCTCCGGCGGCTCCGTCTGCTCCGCAGTCATCTCGCACTTCGTTTTTCGCCGACAAACTGAAGCAGGCGTTAAAGCCTTAAGTCGACGATCGCTGGTGTGATATGCTACCGGCATGCGACGCTGGCTGGGTTTCCTGGTCCTTGTGTGCTTCGCCGTCTGCGTGTTCTCGCCCACCGAAGCTGTTGCGGCGACCAAAAGACACGGCGTGCGGAAGGCCAAGAAGTACAAAGTGAAGAAAGCCAAGTGGGGCCGCTCCCACAAGACAGCGCCCCGTTCCTAAATTACACGTCCCGTTAAACGATACGCGTCGGCACGAGTGCCAACCGCGCACCCTGAGAGCGAGCGCCACGGAGCTACTGGTACACTCGCCCTTGGATGGCCAAACTTCTCGATGGCGCGTGGGTCCGCGACCAGATTCTGACCGAACTGAAGCCCCGAATCGCTCAGCTAGCTGCCGATAGACGCCCGCCCGGGCTCGCCGTTGTACTCGTCGGCAATGATCCTGGATCGGAGATCTACGTTCGGAACAAGGTAAAGACCTGCGCCGGGCTCGGGATCTACAGTGAGACACTGACTCCACCGCCGATCTGTCACTACTGACGAGTTATTGGGCATCATTGCCGGGTTGAACGACCGCCCCGACATCGACGGAATCCTCGTGCAGATGCCGCTGCCGGAACACGTGGACACCCGCCGCGTGCTGGAAGCCGTTGATCCTGGCAAGGATGCGGATGGTTTTCATCCCGTGAACGTCGGCAATCTGGTGGCGAACCGTCCCGCGCCGCGAGCTTGCACGCCGGCCGGCATCATGGAAATGCTGAAGCGCTATGGGATTCCTGTTGCGGGCCAGAACGCCGTGGTGGTTGGGCGCAGCGATATCGTAGGCAAGCCAATGGCAATAATGCTGCTGCATGCCAACGCGACAGTTACCGTGTGTCATTCGAAAACCGACGACCTGGCGGGTGAGTGCCGGCGAGCCGACATTCTGGTCGCCGCCATTGGCCGGCCCGCGCTTGATCACGCGCGATTTCATCAAGCCGGGAGCGGTGGTGATCGACGTCGGTATGAATCGGCTGACGGATCGTGCTGAGGCGGCAAGAGCGTTCCATAAGCTCGGATGAGAAGCTGGCCAGCTTCGATCGGAAAGGAAGCATTCTGGTGGGCGATGTCGATCCTGTGGATGCCGCCGAATGCGCCGGCGCTGTGACACCGGTGCCGGGAGGCGTCGGCCTGCTGACGATTTCGATGCTGATGGCCAACACAGTAGCTCTCGCCGAGCGGCACCTGGCTGGACAGTGACATGCTCCTGGTCGGCCTGACTGGCGGCCTGGCCAGCGGCAAGAGCCATGTAGGCCAGCAACTCGCAGAAATGGGATGCCTGCTGGTGAAAGCCGACGAGATTGGGCACGAGGTCCTGATGCCGGACGGCGAAGCTTATCAGCCGGTGATCCAGGAGTTCGGCGCCGGGATCCTCAACGCCGATGGCACAATTAATCGCCGAGCCTTAGCGGCCAAGGTATTCGAGAGACCCGGAGCGGCTCCAGAAACTCAACAGCATTGTACATCCCCAGGTTCGCGCCCGGACCCAGGCCCGAATCGACGAATTCGCGGCGCGGCATCCTGCCGGAATCGCGGTGGTAGAGGCTGCGATACTGATAGAAACGGGCACGTACCGGAACTACGATCGGTTGATTGTAGTGACGTGCTCGGAGGAGCAGCAGATTGCCCGCGCCATGGATCGCGACGGGTTCACGCGCGAGCAGGCCATGGCCCGATTGCGGACGCAGCTTCCCCTCGAAGAAAAGATCAAGTATGCCGACTACGTTATCGACACGTCCGGGTCGAAAGAAGACACCGCTGCGCAAACCCGAGCGGTATACGAGTCGTTGCGGAGGACGATGAAGTGAAAACTCGAATCCTATTTATTACCGCCGCTATCATCGCCGGCTTTGTCCTTCTGACTACCCGGTCACGGTGGGACTTCGGCCGCGTCATGGAGCCCGTCGCGCGGGCCGGTGGACGCTTGTGGTCGGGACCCGCGGTTGCCCGTACCGCCGGACTGACGGCGGATGAGGTGAACAACATCGAGATCTACCGAATGTCGCGTGAAGCCACGGCGTATATCACCAGCACGGTATATCAACGCACGTTCTTCGATGTATATCCGGTCCGCGACTTGGGGTCCGGATTTATCATCGATGCCAGTGGACGAATTCTTACGAACCACCACGTGATTTCGGGGAGCAATCAGGTAGAGGTCACGCTACCCGACCAGACCAAGTACAAGGCTGAGGTGCTGGTACGAGACCGGCAGGACGATCTTGCACTGATTCAGATCAAGCCGAAAAAGAGTTTACCTTTTCTCAAGCTCGGCGATTCGGACAAGCTGCAGGTGGGGCAGAAGGTACTGGCCATCGGCAATCCGTTCGGCCTGGAGCTGACGCTGACCACCGGCGTGGTCAGCTCGCTGGGCCGCACCATCCAGGGTGGCGAGAATAGCGCCGCTCTCGAGGGTATGATCCAAACGGATGCCGCGATCAACTCCGGAAACAGCGGCGGCCCGTTGCTGGATTCGCAGGGAAATGTGATCGGCATTAACACCGCGATTTACGGTCCTAATGGCGGGAACATCGGTATCGGTTTCGCGATGCCCATCAATCGAGCAAAGGCGATGCTGGACGATTACCAGGCGGGCCGGAGTTTCCGGCGCGCGCGCCTAGGCGTAACGGTTCTATTCATCAGCGGCGATTTGGCCGAAGCGCTGGAGTTGCCACGCGACGGGGGGCTGCTGGTGGAGGACGTGGCGCAGGGTTCCCCCGCGGAACAGGCCGGCATCCGTGGAGCGCGGCAGATGGTCATCATCGGGAACCAGCAGGTGGGCGTCGGCGGAGATCTGATTATAGCGGTGGATGGGAAACCGGTGGACCGTCAGGATGCTATCAGCCGCGCGCTGTCGCGCAAGCGAGCAGGCGATACGCTCGACCTTACTGTGTTTCGCGGCGGCCGAAAGATCCCGATCAAGGTTCGCCTGGGCGCAGCCCCCGAAGACCCGGCGTAGACCCCCGGTCTAGACCATCTCTTCTTTCGCCGCGTCCCAGTGAAGAGCCCGGCCCTGGCGATAGCTGTCCACGGCCATACGGCATGCGATCGCGGTCCGGAAGCCGATCTCGAAGGGACAGTTCGGCTGTTTTCCACTGCGTACACAATCGAAGAAATTCTGCATGTGCGCGAGCGGCGAGGCGGTCGTGCGGCCCTGCATCTCGGCGCCCTGCGGGCGATTCACCTTCTGTGGCGTATACCGAATTTGCGCGCCCTTGGAGATGGTGCCGTCGGTGCCTAAGACATCTTCGGTGACGCCCAGGGCGCTGTTGCCGAATCCGGAATCCCAGCTGAACAGAACCTCTTCCGGATGCTCCATTGAAACGTTCATCGTGTCGGGCACTTCCCGGCCATCCTTCCAGAGATACAGACCGCCGGTCATGGTCACCTTGGCGGGAATCTGGAGACTCAGTGCTTTGTACCAGAACGATATCTGGTGACACATATTCTCGTAGACATTGCCGCCGGAATAGTCCCAGAAGAAGCGCCAATTGATGTAACGATTGGCGTCAAATTCGCGCGGCGGCGCTTCGCCGAGAAACGACTTCCACAGGATATTCTCCGAGTTCATGTCCGGGTACACCGGCCGCGACCACTGCGGTTTTCCATGCGGGGTGTTTCGATACATGTGAGCGTGGATGGCGGTGATCTTACCCAGCAGTTCGCCTCCATCATCGCCCTTGCCACCTTTCAGAAACTCGATGGCGTCAGTCATCTGGCCCGAAGAGCAGTACTGGTGCCCTATCTGGACAACGTGCTTGCCGGCATCCTGCTGGAACGCCAAACGCATGCGTTTTGCGTGATCCACGGTAAACGCCATAGTCTTTTCCTGATAGACGTGTTTACCCGCGGCCAGCGCATTGGTGAAATGCTCGCAATGCAGGTGCTGCGGCGTGGCGATCAGCACGGCATCGATGGATTTGTCGTCCAGCAGTCGCCGGTGATCGAGGTATGTAGCCGCATTGGGCGCCAGATGCTTAGCTTCTTCCAGGCGCCGCGTGTAAATATCCGAAAACGCGACGAATTCGACGCCGGGGCAGGCGATTGCCTGTTGAGCGATTTCCGAACCTCGCGCCCCTATCCCAATGATGCCGACGCGAATGCGATCGTTTGCGCCCAGCACGGCGGATGGCACGGCCAAGGTCCCAGCGAACCCGGTGACCTTGCCCAAGAACTTTCGGCGGGAATCCATGAGTGACTTGTCTTAGTGTAACAGCGGGTCTGGTACGCTAGGCGAACATTGGTATGCGCATCCAACTCACCCCGCCGGAACGGAAAGTATATTCCTGCCTCAAAACACCCGAGCGCATCCAGCGATTTCTGGATGAAGATTGCATTTACAACACGGAACCCGATGGTCCGTCGTGCCGCGGTCCGCGTTGGGTCGTCCAACAGCGCCGGGCTCACTGCATGGAAGGGTCAGTCTTCGCGGCCGCGGCCTTGCGGCTGCTGGACCAGCCGGCGCTACTTTGGGACCTCGAGACGGTTCGGGACGATGATCATGTTCTCGCTCTGTTCCGTTATAGGGACCACTGGGGAGCCATCGCCAAGTCGAATTACTCTGGTCTGGGGTTTCGCGAACCGGTCTATCGCTCGTTGCGGGAACTCGCCATGTCGTACTTCGAGCATTACTACAACGACGCGGGCGAGAAGACATTACGTGGGTTTTCACGCCCGGTGGACCTGAAACGCTTCGATCACCTCGGCTGGATGACCGCTACAGGGGATCTCTGGGCAATTCCCGAGTACCTGTGCGAAATCTCCCATACCAGGATCCTGCGGCCCGGGATGTCGCGAAATCTGACGCGCATGGGGCGGCGCCTGTTTGACGCGGGGAGAATGGGCGCTGTCGTCTAATTCACTACCCAGGTATAATAGAACAGGAGATCCCAATTTTGTCGATTCGTTCCTTTTTCCGCTTGGCGGCGCACGTCCAGATGCTGCCCATCCTCGAAGCCGGTGAAGAGACCCTGGTGGGGGGTCAGGCGGTGATGGAAGGCGTGATGATGCGCGCTCCGCACAGCTACTGTGTGGCGGTCCGGAAGCCGAACGGCGAGGTAGTGACGGAAGAGCGGCCACTAGCTCGTATTTCTGAGAAATATCCGATATTCAGGTATCCGATGCTGCGCGGCTTGGGCACCCTGGGTCAGGCCATGTCTCTGGGAATCAAGGCCTTGCGCTTCTCGGCAAATGCAGCATTGGATGAGGGCGATCCGGGCAAGAAGCCGGCGGAGGTTTCGGGTTGGGCCTTGGGCTTGAATCTGGTTTTCTCGCTGGGATTCTTCATTTTCATGTACAAATTTGTGCCCCTGTGGCTGGCTACCCGGCTGGGTAGCGTGTACCACCCGGTGGGCAGCCGTACCGCGATTAACCTGGTGGATGGCGGCATCCGTATCGTTCTGTTCCTGGCTTTCCTGTTCCTGATTTCGCGTATGAAGGACATTCGCCGCGTCTTCGAATATCATGGCGCGGAGCACAGGGTTGTTTTCAACTACGAATCGGGCACGCCGGTAACGATGAAGAATGCGCAAGCGTTCACGACATATCATCCCCGGTGCGGCACCAGCTTTCTGATGGTGGTGATGGTGATCTCGATGATCGTGTATGCGCTGGTCCCGGTGGACGGTTTCGTGGCGAAGTTCGCCATCCGTATTGCTTTGCTGCCGGTGATCGCGGGTCTCAGCTACGAGCTCATCCGGTTTGCGGCGAAGCGCCAGGGCAGTTTTCTCGCGATACTCACGAAACCCGGCCTGTGGCTGCAGCGGATCACCACGAAGCCACCAGCCGACGATCAGACCGATATCGCCATTCGAGCGCTGGACGGCGCCATGCAATTGGAGAAATCGCAAGGCGGCGAACTGGTAATCGCCTAATCCAATCAGATGCAATTTGAACAGAGGCTGGCCGACACCGAGAGGCGGTTCGAGGAACTGACCCGCAAGATGACCGATCCGGCCATCATCAACGACTCTGATCAATACCGCAAGATCACCAAAGAACAGAGCGATCTCGCCGAGGTGGTAGGCAAGTATCGCGAGTGGAAGCAAACCAAGCAAAACCTGGACGAAGCTCGGCCCATGGTTGCTGAGACCGACCCCGAACTGCGGCAGATGGCGCTGGACGAGGTTCAGGTGCTGGAGCCACGGCTGGCGCACATCGAAGAAGAGTTGAAAGTGATGTTGCTGCCTAAGGATCCGAACGACGAGAAAAACGTTGTACTGGAAATCCGGGCGGGCACGGGCGGCGACGAGGCGACGCTTTTCGCGGCCGAGATTTTCCGCATGTATACGCGCTACGCCGAAGAACAGCGGTGGCGTGTGGAAATCACTTCGGCGAGTGAATCGAGCGTGGGCGGCCTGAAGGAAGTGATTGCCCTGGTTAGCGGTAACAGAGTGTATAGCCGCCTGAAGTACGAGAGCGGAGTACACCGCGTGCAGCGGGTGCCGGCGACTGAGCAGCAAGGCCGGGTGCACACGTCGGCAATCACTGTGGCGGTGTTGCCGGAAGCCGAAGAAGTAGATGTTCAGATTGATGCGAAGGACATTCGCGTAGATACGTTCTGCTCTTCAGGACCCGGCGGACAGTCCGTAAATACAACCTATTCAGCCGTGCGCATCACCCATCTTCCGACGAACACAGTGGTATCCTGCCAGGACGAAAAATCGCAGATCAAGAACCGCGCAAAGGCCCTTCGGGTTCTTCGCAGCCGACTGTACGAAATCGAGCTCGAGAAGCAGCAGGAGCAGATCGGCGCGGAGCGGCGCAGCATGGTGGGAACCGGCGATCGCAGCGAGAAGATTCGCACTTATAACTTCCCGCAGAACCGGGTGACAGACCATCGCATCGGTCTGACCTTGCATCAACTCGATCAGGTGGTGGAAGGCAAGCTCGACGTTCTTTTCGACGCGCTGACTTCGTATTATCAGAGCCAGAAGCTGAAGGAAGAGGGCGGCGCGACGGCTGCGGCCTGACGTATTTCATCTAGTATCCTTGTCGAGGATGTGATGACAGTTCGCTCGGCGCTGGAGCAAGGCACTAGGCTCCTCGACGACGCTAAGATCACTGCTCCGCGGCTGAATGCCGAGGTACTCCTCTCCCACGCCATCCGCTGCGACCGCGCGTGGCTCTATGCGCACTCCAATGAAGAACTGCAGGAAGTCTGGTGGATCCACTACGGCCGTTATCTGCACGAGCGGCTGAAGGGGAAGCCCACTCAGTACATCACTAAACATCAGGAGTTCTATGGGCGAGACTTCCTGGTAAATGGCGAAGTGCTGATCCCCCGGCCGGAGACGGAGCACGTCGTCGAGACCGCTCTCGAAAAGCTGACTGCAATTAGCGGCCGTATAGTAGATGTGGGTTGTGGATCCGGCGCCATCGCGATCACGCTGGCCCTGGAGACCGGACGGCCAACCGTCGCTACCGACGTATCTCTTGGCGCATTGGACGTCGCTGCCAAGAACCGCCGGAAGCTGGACGCCGCTGTTGACCTGTTCGCCTGCGATCTCCTGTCGGCCATCGAAAACCGCGCTGCCGCGCTGGTCGTATCGAATCCGCCCTATGTTCCAGCGGCCGACGAATCCGTTTTGCAACGAGAGGTTCGCGAATATGAACCGCACCTAGCGCTTTTTGGCGGGCTCGACGGTCTCGATATTTACCGGCGACTGGTAGAGGACGCTGCTCGAGTCCTGCTGCCAGGAGGTTGGATCGTGATGGAAGTAGCGTACAATGCGGACGCACCGGTTCGCACGATGCTCTCCCAAAGGTTTGTCGACGTCGAGATGAGAACCGACCTGGCCGGCTTTCCGCGGGTCGTGGCGGGGAGGCTTGCCCCGTGAAGACCATCTTCCACGTCGACATGGACGCGTTCTTCGTCTCCGTGGAGGAGTTGTTCGATCCGTCGTTGAAAGGCAAGCCGGTAGTGGTAGGGGGCAAGCCGAACGAGCGCGGCGTTGTATCCGCGGCTTCCTATGCGGCGCGGAAGTTCGGGGTACATTCGGCTATGCCGCTCCGGACAGCCTATCAGCGCTGTCCTCAGGCGATCTTCGTAGAAGGCCACCCGGAGCGCTACCGCGAATATTCAGGCACCGTCTTCAAAGTGCTGCAGCGGTTCTCCCCGCAGGTGCAGATGGCGTCCATCGACGAGGCGTACCTGGACCTCACGGGAACCGAACGCCTACACGGGCCACCGCTGCGAGCCGCTCACAAATTGCACGTGGAGATGACGGCCGCCACCCAGCTCAACTGCTCCGTTGGCATCGCGACGTCGCGCATGGTCGCCAAAGTTGCCTCCGATCAGGCCAAGCCGAACGGCGTGCTCTGGGTGTGTCCGGGCCAAGAGGCAGCCTTTCTGGCGCCGCTCGAGATCCGCAAGATTCCAGGCGTGGGCAAAGTGGGCGAGCAGCGATTGTTGGAATGCGGCATTCGCAAGAGTCGGCGACCTGGCGCGATTGGAGGAAGCGCTGCTCGAAAAGAAATTCGGCAAGTGGGGATTGGCGCTGGCCGGCAAGTCGCTGGGCCTGGATGCGGGCGGCTGGTTTGACGGTGAGATCGGCGAACGCGAGGATCCGAAATCGATCAGCCACGAGCACACGTTCAACGACGATACACGCGACGGCGTCGCCCTCGAATCGATGCTGGCGCGTCTCTCCGAGATGGTGGGCCGCCGGTTGCGCGAGCATTCGCTGTTCGCCAGGACAGTGCAGTTGAAGCTGCGGTATTCCGATTTCTCGACGTACACCCGGGCCCATACACTGGATCACGGCACACAACTGGATATCGAACTGCTGGAAGAGGTTCGAGACCTGTTCCGCAAAGCATGGGATGGCCGCGCAGTGCGATTGCTCGGCGTGCATGCCGGATCGCTCAAGGCCGACGAGGGTCAGATGAATCTGCTGGATGAAGGACGGGCGGAGCGCTGGCGTAAGGCTTTGACGGCCGCGGATCGGATGCGGGACAAGTTTGGCGACGCGAGTGTGTCGATGGGCTCCGGACTGAACGCGAGGTTTAAAGAGCGGGTTCACGAGAATCCGGCGGGGCTTCCGGGTACGGGTCCAGATGCGGGTGAGTGACATTCACTAAGGAGTTGACAACCGGATGTCCAACACAGGGACGGCCGTCTGATGTAGACGTCCTGCGCCGATTCGGACCAGTCGAGCGCGTAAGCCATTTGCAAGTTGGATTGTAAACGCTGGGCGACTGCCCGCGTGCGCCGCGAGCTCAGACCGACGCGGCGTGTCGGTAGTTTGTCAAGATGTCCGCTTTTAGTAATTAGTGATCTGTCCGCTTTAAAGCACAAAGAGAATCGTTGAGTCCAGCGCCTGGGGTGCGCGCGCGGGGGATACACAAGACATCTGAGTTATTCCGTCAAGTGGAATCTTGAAGGTTTGGAAAAACCTGCACAGGATTTCCAACGTATATTCACATCCCCTGTGGATATCTGGGGAGGGTCACTCTCGGGCTGTAGCCGGGACTTCACGTAGCGCGCTTCGTCGTAGGGCACGCCATCTTTCCAGCATCGGTACAAGATGCGCAGCCATTTGTAGCCGACCGAGCGAATGGCCGCATGGTGACCCTTGCCTTTGGCGCGTTGCTGCCGATAATGTTCACGGGCCCACTCGCACTTCTTCCGCGAGTACCCAGCCCACTCATGGATGGTCTGGCGGTCGAATTTCGAGCAGGCCCAGCGCCAATGGATCCATTTCTGCTTTCCGCTGGTCACCGTGACCGGAGCGATCCCGGTGAAGCACTGCAATTCATCGGCGGAGCCGAACCGGTCGCGATTAGTTCCCAGTGTGGCCAACAGCCGCGGAGCCATCACCGGACCGGCCCCCGGAAACGAACGCACCAGGTTGAAATCCGGATGCGCTTTGGCGACTTCGTCAATCTTGGCATCGAATTCCGCAATGGCATGGACCACCTGGACCAATTGCCTGGACACGGATCGGATCCATAGAATCCCAGGCTCGATCAAGGCCCGATCCTCAGTGGCCGGCACTGCCTGAGGGATCTGCTGGATGCGTTGTTCGATGCGCTCAGTGTTGCGGCTGTTGTGCTTTTGAAAGAAATCACGCACGGTTTGTGGACGGACCTTGCGCAGCGATTCCAGCGTTGGCCAACGCTCCAGGAAATCACAGGCCAGCGGAGTGTTGAGTTTGTCCAACCAATCCAGAGCTTGCGGAAAGATCTGCTTCAGCACAGCGGTGAGTTGGTTAGTGTAGGCGGTCTGCTGATCCACCAAGTCCCGCCGTCGTTCCACCAGGATTCGTAACATACGCGTCTCCTGGGTATCGGGGTCGAGTTGCCGCAGCCGGTCCCGATGGCGGGTTACCATTTCCAGCAATAGGATGGCATCACTGGGATCGCTTTTAGCGCCAGAAGATCGAAAGGCACTCCGGTAATCGGAAGACGCCTTGGGATTGATTGGATACAGCACTAGATTGGCGTACTTGCTCAGCTTGGCAATCACCGCGCCGCGCACTTGTTCCAGAGCTACGGCAATGAGCTGGCCATGGAAGCGGCTGGTCAATTCGGTGACCCAGGTTTCCATGGCTTCTGGGGTATTTTCGACTAGTCCTTGTTCGACGCGCTGGGATCCGGTTTCTTGCAGTGCCCACGCGTGTTTCTGATCGGCCCAATCCAGGCCGATGAAGGCAGCATACTGGGGGTCCGCTGCTGGTGACGACGGAGAGGGTTCGTTCATGACTGCTCCTGATTGTGACGAGCTGAGCAGGCAGGACTTTGTCGCCGCGAAAGCCTTATAGTAGAGTCTGTTGCCAGACGACATCTGAGTGTTCGTTTTGGAAACAAAGTGCATCCCGCGGTTCGAAACTCTTGTGTTAGGCTTTCCAGCCAGGGGGCGATATTCGTACCCGCGGGATGCCCGCTCGCCAATACAATTTCACGCCTAATTGTTCAATGCAATCAGGGTGGTCGCGAGCAGATTTCCACAGCCCGCCGACCGACGACGGCTGCTGTATGCCTCCCTCAAACAACCCATCACGGAATAACTATAAGGGGGCGGCAGCCCTCTTGTGGGGGGAGCCGGATGCATCGATGCGTGCCGGCGCTTTGGCTGGCGCGCAGCGTGCTCCCGGCGTGGGGGGAACCCGCCCGCCCCGGCTTGCCCCGGAGGGGAAACGGGAAAGGGGAGTTCCAATTCCTTGCGCCGCAGGCCATTCGCTTCACGCCGCCCGCTCTCCCTTTGCGGCACCGCGCAACGCTTGGCCCGACGCATTGAACCGTCCTATCGCATGCGGGCCAAAGCGGATCGACACGGTCTCATCCAGATGTTCGTGAATCGTCACCGTGCATCCCGCCAGCGTGTTCCGGAAGCGCGACTTCCCGATCTGCCAACTTCGATCCCCAATCGCCACCGTATTGTCCTTGGCCACCACCCGCTCGGTCTGAATCGTAAAGATCCAATCCAGATCAGAGCGGGCCGTCTTGCGGAAGGCCGTCCCCTTCTCCTTGGCCAGTACCGTGAACTGCCGGTTGAACTCCGCTATGTAACGCTCACGCAGGAACTGATTGGCGGCCTCCACGCTCTGGATCCCGGCTAAGCGCAATTCCTGTGGCAATCGCCCTTGCCAGGTGCCGAAGCTGCGCTCCGACCGCCCTCGGGCCTGCGGCGAATAGGCCGGGATCATCTGTACTCCCAACTCCTTCAAAGCCCGCCCCACTTGCGTCAGCCGATGCTTGTCCACCTTATCGCCGGCCTTCACCGTTACGAAAAAATGACTCCCCCGGTCACTGTACAACGCACAGAACAGACCTTTCCTGGCGATCACCTCGCGCAGCCCCGCCATCACCGTTCGCGTCGATTCCTCCTCCACCAGCTGCGCGTAATAGATCTCGCTGGTGGCGTCGTCCAGAATCACGATCAAATCGTGCCAGCGCTCATCCCCAAACCACTGATGTTTGCTCCCGTCGATATGCAGCAGCATCCCCGCCATCGGCCGCCGCTCTCTCCTCCGACGATGCTTGCCGCGCTTGCGCGCCTTGGCCACCAACCCCGCTCCTTGCAGCGCCAGTTGCACCCAGGTGTAACTCAATTCAATTTCGTGTTCGGCCTGCAACTTCTCGTGGAAGTGCTTGATGTTCAGGTCGTAGTACGTCTCCTGGTACAAACGCAAGACCTGCTCCGCCACCGCCAGCGGCACCCGCTTCAAGCTCGGTTTCCCTCTCCTCCCATCCGCCAGTCCCGAATAGCCATGTTCCTCCAACTTCTCCCGCCAGCGCCGCATCGTCCGGTCCGTCACCCCGATGATCTCGGCGGCTTCCCACCAGGTGATCTTCTTCGCCATCGCTTTCAAAAGTACGTCTTGTATTTTCATCATCCGCTCCATTTCTACGGCTGCATACTGCTGGGCATCTTTCACCTCCCCAGCGTCACGCCGTTTTCTTCAAAGCGGACACATCACGTGTGAATAGGACCGGACATATCACATACTAGCGACAGCTCAGACCGACGCGGCCTTGCTCCTAAATTCAGCGACGTATACAATAGCCGAACGCGGTGCACTTCTCAGACCTTGCACTCTCACGGCGTTTGGAAGGAGCGGAGGGGCACGCCTGCGCGCAGTTCGCGGATGCCCGGCGCCGTCTATTCCCCGACAGCGGCTCCGAGTGGATGCAGTGTTCAGGAGCCTACGCCGTTTTCGACGGCATCGGCTCTCCCGTCACTCAGACCTTCGGACTCGGCATTTTCGAGGAACTAACCGCCGCCTCGCTGGATGTGATCGAGCGCTTCTTCCTCGACCGCGGGGCCCAGGTGGATCACGAGGTGAGCCCACATGCGGGCGTGGCTGCACTGAGCTTGCTCTGCTCTCGCCGGTACCAGCCTATAGAGATCAGCAACGTCATGTATCGGGCTACTGAGAAACCGGCGGATGAGGACCACAACAACATAAGAGTGCGTGTGGCAGGTCCGGACGAAGCACAGCTATGGACCGACACAAGCGCAAAGGGTTGGACACACGAACCCGGAACTCCTCGGCTTCTTCCTGCAAACCACCGGAATTTCCTCAGCTCGCGATCAGAGTCCGTGCTTCCTCGCCGAGCTCGATGGCCAACCCGGAGCCGCGGGCTCCCTTTGTATTCATCAGGGAGTGGCCCTATTCGCCGGTGCGTCTACAATTCCAGAGATGCGGCGTCGTGGGTTGCAGGGGTGCACTTCTCCGGGAGCGCCTGCGGTATGCCTTCGACCACGGCTGTGATTTAGCAATGATGGTTGCTGCGGCCGGGAGCGACTCCCAGCGCAATGCCGAGCGGAAAGGCTTCCAGATCGCCTACACCCGTATAAAGTGGCGCCTGTCCTCTAACGACAGATGATGCGCATCTGGCCTTGTAACGCGCATTGCTTTCAGGTTCAGGTCTGGTGACGGACATCCTGTGATGCCTAAGTGGCGGGTCGAGCCGCCCGCCGGCAGGCTGGTCATTGCTGTTGACGGAAAGGCTGCGGGCGAAGGAGCTCCTCGCCAGCCGGTCGTCGGGGATGTACAATGCAAAAACGGAGCAAGCATGGATCTCGGCGCCTTTTCAGTCAGCTTGGCCGTCAAAGACCTTGAAGCTCGAGGCGGTTTTACGAGAACTTGGGCTTCACGGTCTTCGGTGTGGATGCGGCACAGAACTGGCTCATCCTGAAGAACGGCGCTCAAGTGATCGGGCTGTTTCAAGGCATGTTCGACAAGAACATACTGACCTTCAACCCCGGCTGGGACGATATCCAGCCGTCTTAGGAAACAGTGTCGGGCCTAAACCAAGACCGTAAACGCCGATTCGGTGCGCTGGACCGGATGATAGGCGGTATCGCGTTCCACTGGCTCCCGACCCGCCTCGCGGATTAGCCGCAGCAACTCGCCGCGCCTCATACCCTGCTTGGTGGTCGCGCCCGCATCGTGGTAGATCCGCTCTTCCACGACCGTGCCGTCGATATCGTTGGCGCCGAAACGCTGGGCGATCTGCGCTATAGCGGGCGTCATCATGATCCAGTAAGCCTTGATGTGCGGGATGTTGTCCAGCACCAGCCGGGAGACCGCAATCTCACGGATATCCATGAACCCGGTCGTCCGCGGTACGTGCTGCAAGGCTGTGTTGTCGGGATGAAAGGCGAGGGGAATGAAAGTGACGAAGCCGTGCGTTTCATCCTGCAATTCGCGAAGCTTCACCAGGTGATCGGCCCGATCCTCTTCGGTTTCGATGTGGCCGTAGAGCATCGTGCAGTTCGACTTCAGCCCCATCAGATGCGCCGTTCGAGCCACCTCCAGCCACTGCCCGCCGTCGATCTTGTGATCGCAAATGATGCGCCGCACGCGATCGGAGAAGACTTCCGCCCCGCCGCCCGGCAGCGAGTCCACGCCCGCGTCGATTAGCTTGCGCAGCACTTCGCGAATCGAGATCTTCCCGCGCTGTGAAAAGTACGCAACTTCCACCATGGTGAATGCCTTGAGATGGACTTCGGGAAAGCGATCCTTGAGGCCGCGAAGCATCTCGCAATACCAGTCCAGCGTAAGTTCCGGGTGCAGCCCGCCCACGATGTGGAACTCGGTAATGGATTCCGACCAGCCCTCCGCCGCGCGGGTCCAGATCTGGTCCAGCGACATCGTGTACGCCTTCGGATCTTTGGCGCGTTTTCCGAAGGCACACAGACGGCAGCTTGCCACGCAAACGTCCGTTGGATTGATGTGACGATTGACGTTGAAATACGTGACATCGCCGTGCATTCGTTCTCGAACGAGGTTGGCCATGTACCCGACCGCTAGAAGGTCAGGAGTGCGGTACAGCGTCAGTGCATCGTCGAAGGAGAGGCGGTGGCCGGCTTGGACCTTCTCGAGAATCGGCTTGAGACGCTGGTCGTCGATGATTGGCTGCATAGATTCAAAAGCCCCGATGAGTGAGGAAGATATCGCCCGCCCAAAACAGAAAGAATAAGACGCTGACGTAACCGTTCACGGTGAAGAAGGCGGCGTCCACCCGCGAGAGATCGTCTGCGCGTACCAATTTATGCTCATACGCCAACAGCAACACGATCGCGCCGACCCCTGCTAAGGCCAGCACTCCAAGATGGAATGCGGCAACCAGGAAAAGCAGGCAAAGGATCATGGCGATGTGCAATACCCGTGCGATCCACAGAGCCCCGCTGATACCAAACCGGCGGGGTAAGCTGAAAAGCCCTTCGCGAAGATCGAAGTCGTAATCCTGGCAGGAGTAGATGATATCGAAGCCCGCGGTCCAGAATGTTACGGCAGCTGTTAGCCAAAGGATACGAACGTCGAGGAATCCGCGCATTGCAATCCAAGCGGCGGCAGGCGCGATGCCGAGCGCGAAACCCAGTACCACGTGCGAAAAGGCCGTAAAACGCTTCGTAAACGAATAGAAGAAGACGATGGCAAGCGCGACAGGCGCCAACAGGAAACAGAGCGGATTCAACATTCGTGCGGCGATAAGGAACAGCAGCACAGAAAACGCGACGAATCCCCACGCGAATGTGGGCGTTAGCACTCCGGCAGGCAGATGCCGCATCTTCGTGCGTGGGTTACGGCCATCGATGCCCGCGTCCAGGATGCGGTTAAAGGACATTGCTGCTGAGCGTGCGCCGACCATTGCCGACACAATCCAGGAGATGCGCCATGCCAGGTGTTCGGTGGGAAATCCCGCGTCCCGCCAGGCCAGCATCGCGCCGGTGAGCGCAAAGGGAAGCGCAAACACACTATGCTCGAATTTAATCATGTCGAGCGTAAGCCTGAAACGCTGCAAAAATGAGCGTGGGGACAATCAGCTTTCATTTTACGCTATGCGCTTGATTCTCGTTGTATTCGGCGCTCCCCGCCTGCCGTTCCTGGGCCCGCCATTGCGGCCTGAGCCGGATTTTAGTGAAATGTCGAGACCGGCTCATATCCTGTTGAGGAATCGCATACGCTGGAAGTGATGCCTCTTCTCCTGATCGCGGCATTCGCGTTGAGCCTCGCCGCGTGTTCTCCCCCTGCGGATCCGGTTCGCGACTTCTCGTCGCGCGAGGTCAAGATGCCGAATGGGAAGACCGTCATCGCCGAGGTGATGACGAACCCGACCGATATCAGCCGCGGGATGATGTTTCGCGATTCGCTCGAGCCGGATCACGGCATGCTGTTCATCTACGGCTCGCCCGGACGATATCAATCCTGGACTTATCAGGTAAAGATACCGCTCGACATCATCTGGCTGGATCAGAAGCGCCGGGTGGTGGAGATCTCAGCGAATACGCCCCCGTGCGGATCGACATCGGCCCGCACTTGTCCGAATTACGGGGGCCGGGAGAACTCGCTGTATGTGCTTGAAATCGGGGGCGGGCTGGCGGCTAAGTATGGTGTGCAGGTGGGCTCGGTCATCGAATTCTAAGTAACCGAATGGATCAAATTCAATTACGATCATTGCTGGAGCAGGTTCGCGAGGGCGCGGTGGACATCGATGCGGCGCTCGAGCGGCTCCGGCATATGCCGTTCGAAGACCTCGGCTTCGCCAAGCTGGATCATCATCGAGCGATCCGCCATGGCATGCCGGAGGTGGTATTCGGCAAAGGCAAGACGGCGGGACAAATCGAACAGATTGCTCTGCATCTACTGCAGCGGGCAAGTAATGTGCTGGTAACACGCGCAGGCCCAGAAGCCGCGGAGATGATCCAGGCGGTTCATCCCGAAGCGGAGTTCTTCCCTCTGTCCGGCGCTATCCGCGTATGGCGCGAGCGTACGATACATGGCAAGGGCACTCTGGCCGTCGTGTGCGCCGGCACCAGCGACATCCCGGTGGCGGAAGAAGCCCAAATCACTGCCGAGGTGATGGGCAATACCGTCGACGTAATTCACGACATCGGCGTGGCAGGTATTCACCGACTGATGCACAATCGCGAGCGCCTGACGCAGGCTCGCGTGATCGTGGTGTGCGCGGGCATGGAAGGCGCCCTGCCGAGCGCCGTCGGCGGGTTGGTATCGTGTCCCGTGATCGCGGTGCCCACCAGTGTTGGCTATGGAGCAAGCTTCCACGGGCTCGCGGCCTTGCTCGGCATGCTGAACAGCTGTGCGAGCAATGTGACAGTGGTGAATATCGATAATGGATTCGGCGGCGGGTACGTCGCCAGCCTCATCAACCGGCTGTAATCATCGGGCCGGATCTCAGCGCACGCTCGCCTTTCTCAGTTGCGAACGGGAGTCGCCGCCCCGCGTAAGCGTAAGCGATAGAACAACGCTCCAGTAACGACCGTGATCGCGGCTGCCAGTGACACCAGAGGGCGTTTGCTGATGCCTTGATAGGTCATCCAGAGGCCGATGGCGACGAACGCGGCGGGGAACACGGGATAGAGAAAGCTCACAACACCAAGTTTCTGCCACCCTGGACGGCGCCGAAAGATGAACAGAGATCCCACTGACATGACCGCGAAGAAGTTCAGCAAGATGCCGATGTACGTCACCAAATCATAAAACGGCGTCAGCGCCATCAACATCGTACACACACCCTGAGCGATGATGGCGACTACCGGCGTATGCCAACGCGCATTGACGCGCCCCGCCGCTTGCGGGAAGGCTTTGTTCTTGGCCATCGCATAGTACACGCGGGGTCCAATGGTAACCATCGCATTGACGGTGGCAAGCAGGGATACAGCCATCAGCGCGCTGAACAGGCCCGCGCCTCCCGGTCCGAATAGGCCGGATGCGGCCAGCGAGCCCACCGCCGTCACGCCTTTCATCTGCTCAAGCGGCACGCCGTAGATGAAGACGACGTTCAGCACGAGAAACAGGACGGCCACAAATGTTGTCCCCACCGCCAGCGCAAGCGGCAGCGTCCTGGCAGGCTGCTTCAACTCTTCCGCGACATAAGTGGCGGCATTCCACCCGCTGTAGGCGACGTAAATCCAAAACAGACTTACCGCGAACTGTTGCGGAATCGGGGTGGTGGTCCAACGCGTCGCCGGCGCCGAGAAATTATGCCAATTCCCGGTGCCGATCGCAAATCCAAACACGATGAAACCTACAATCACCAGGATCTTGATTCCTGTCAGCAGATTTTGAACGCGGGCCACCCGCTGGACTCCGAAGAAGTTCAGCACCGTGAACACAGCTACCAGCGAACACGCCAGCAGTTGCGCGCCACCGATCTTCCAGGCGAACTGGCCGGAGCCCAATACGAATTGGGCGTTCGCCTGCTTCACCCCGGGGAAGAAATAGCCGACGTAATCGGAGAAAGCAAGCGCAGCCGCGGCGATGGGGGCGGAAAATCCGGCGAAGAAGGATACCCAGCCCGTCATGAACCCCCAGGTGGGGCCGTAGGCCTGTGTTAGATAGACGTATTCGCCGCCGGAGCTGGGGAAGTTGACGCCTAGCTCGGAGTAACAGAAAGCGCCCAACAGTGCGGCCACGGCTCCCACGCCCCAGATCAACAGAACCAGACTCGGCGAGCCAAGGTCGCCCGCAAGGTAGCCGGTGGACGTGAAGATGCCCATGCCCACCATATTCGACACCACCAACGCCGTCGCACTGACCACGCCGAGTTGACGGAGCAGAGCCGGCTTATCCGCAGGATGGCTTCTGGGCGTGGATCGATTCTGGCTGGAGGCGGACATCTCACCCCTGGGCGCGGGCCGCTTCGGCAATTCCGAAGCTCGAACGCGCCAGCGAACTGCCCCCATCGCAGACGAAGATCCCGCCGGTCACATACCCTGCCGCGTCCGAGGCCATGAAGACCGCTAAATCCGCAAGTTCGTCTTTCGTCCCGTACCGACCCAGCGGAACTTGCGTGAGAACCTTCAGTCTGGCGTCTTCGGTGGGAGCCAGCCGCCGCATACCCTCTGTTTCGTCCGTTGGTCCGGGCGTCAGGCAGTTGGCTCGAATGCCCTCAGCCCCCCATTCCAGGGCCAGCACTTTCATGAGAATGTCGACGCCCGCCTTGCCCGCGCAAACGTGAGCTTGAAATGCGACTGGCTGAAATGCGTGCGAAGCCGAAATACTCAGAATGGATGCGCCGGGCTTACGCAAGAACTGATGCGCCGCACGGCAAGTGTTGAAGGTGCCATTTAAGTCGATGTCGATGACCGTCTTGAATCCCTTCGCAGACATTCCCAGCACGGGCGCGGGGAAATTGCCGGCCGCGGCGCACAGCACAATGTCGATCGCGCCCCACATCTGGTGCGTCTTTCGTAGCGCTGATTCGATGGAGTCGTACTCACGGACGTCCGCCGCAAACGTCTCTGCCGTGCCGCCTCGCGACCGGATCTGTCCGGCCGCCGCGCCCAGTTTGTCCTGGTTGCGGCCGTTGAGCATGACGCGCGCGCCATGTTCCGCATAGCGTTCCGCGATACGCTGGCCAATGCCGCTGCCGCCGCCTGTTACGAAAGCAACTTTGCCGGCCAGCACGTCCGGCTGGAAGATGGACATTTCAGGCCCCGTGGCACTTTTTGTACTTCTTCCCGCTCCCGCAGGGACAAGGGTCGTTGCGGCCCACCGGCGCGGAGGGCGCGGGCGGGGCGGTTACAGGCTCCACGTCTTCGTTCCAGTCCTCGTGCTCGTGCTCTTCGGAGAAGACCGGCTCCAACCGGTGCATTACGAGCCGCTGATCCAGAGCGATTTTAACCAGTTCCGTCTCACCCTGGGAGAGGCCCCCAGCCGCTTCATCGATCTTGCGGAGCATGCCTCGAACACGCCCACGAGAGATATCGCCCGGCACGCACAATGCATACGCGAATAACGAATCCTGCCGTAATTCGTCGTCGTCAAACAGCTTGCGAAGCTTTCCGGCCTCCGCTGCGAGACCCATGTAACCGGTACCCCACACAGCCTGCCGTTTCACCTCGAGATCGGCATCATCCAGGTGCTTGGGGAAGTATTCGGCGAACTGCCGGTCGAAGGACCGCCACATGGCTTCCATGGCCTTGGCGCGAGTCTTTGGATCGCCATAAAAAGTCCGCATCCGTGCAGAAACTTCGGGATCGTCCGAGGAGTTGCATAAGCCGACGAGAGCTCCGCAACGTTCAACGATGCTGCCCGCCAAATCGGCAACCACACGTTTCATGGCGACCCTAATCTGCTCATCATCCGCATCGGCCAGAGCTTCCCAACAGCTGGCGCGGACCGTGGCGTCGGAGTCTTTCTTGGCGCGTTCAAATAGTTTCTTGCGCGCGTTGGCGTCGACATCTCGATTCCGAAAGCTTTCTGCGGCGCTGGCACGATTAGTAGCCGACTCGCTCTCCAGCATATCCAGCACCTCCGCCGAGGTAAGAACCTCGAACGGCGGCGGCGCCTCATCCGGATACAGCGACCAGATCTCGAACGGCTCCGGGGGAATGAGCGCATCCGGCTTGGCTTGCGGCGCATCGATCTGCTCCAGGGCAAACTCAAATTCGCGCCGCAGTTCCATATCATCTTGGGAAATCTCGACCAGAAGTTTCTGCAGCGCGGGTTTTGCGGCCGGATCGCCGTATAAGCCCAGGCAAAACGCGCCATCGGCGGCATCATACTCCAAGCGGTCCAGTAAGACTTTCAAGATGCGCGCATCGCGGACCTTCAAATTGGCCAGCAGAAAGGCGACGTCAGCCGTTTGCTCTTCTTCCAGGCTGGCGTGCAACTCGAGCAGCGGGTCGACCGCCTTCTCGCCGAACGGCAAGACGCCCTCCACCAAGTCGTCGGGAACGTCTTCGGGGGCGCGGCGAATACATGCTATGTAGAACGGCAGCGCCTTGGGAGAGCGTAGGAAGCGGAAGATGGCGATGAGATCCTCTTCCAGGTCGACGCGATCGTCCTCATGATCCTCCAGTCCGAAGCGAAGCAGGTCCGGCACCGCCTCTTCGCCGCGGTCGAGGATAGCGCGAATGAATCGCTGATCGATGCCAACGTACCCTCGCGAGGCAGCCTGGAGAAGATCGTAGACCGGAATCGCCGATAAAGACGTTGGATCGGGGAACGTTGTACTTAGTTCACTCACCACATCGAATGGTAACACCCGTATATCACCGCCGGAAGAGTGTCGACCGGGATTGAACAAGTTCGTATCAAGACGGCGATCGCCGGCGTCACACCTACGCGTGCCCCGTCTCGGTGTCTTATTTCTAATTGCCGCCTCCACCGCTGTGTGCCAGAGGCTGCCTGTGATTCTGGTGGACGGTTACCACCTGCTTTGCCAGAGCGACAACCTGACCTCCGCTCACGACTTCGGGGAGTTAGAGGCACGGCTTCAGGCGGAGGGCGTAAGGGTTGCTTTTTTCGGTACATGCCAGTTCGCAGGCAAGCCGTCCATTGAGGAACTTGGGAATGCGCTCGGTGTCGCTATCCGCAATTTGAATGCAGCCCAAGTAGACGTCGTTACGCATAGCATGGGCGGCCTGATCTTCCGTTCGTACCTGGCGGGCAAACAGACGACAGCGGGTGTGTTCACTCCGCCGGCGGATACCAAAGTGCGCAAATGGGTTTCGATCGCAACTCCAAATTTCGGCGCTCTCATCCCGAATCCACTCGGGGCTTTTCTGCCCGACACGCAAGCTCGAGAGTTGGCGCCCGGAAGCCAGTTCCTGTTCGACTTGGCCACGTGGAACCAGAATCATGACGATCTGCGGGGTGTGGACACCGTCGGACTGGTCGGAAATGCGGGAGGCTTCGGACCTCTAGAGGGAGGAAGCGACGGGACCGTGGCAGTAACTTCAGCATCTATGTCGTTTGCCGAGCCGGATGAGCGTACGCGTGTATTGCCCTATTGCCACGGCTCAGGTATTCTCACCTCAATTTTCGGATTGGGGTGCGACGCCCCTCCCATCGCAAAGATACAGTCCGACAATCTACTCTCGTGGCAGATCATCGATTCGTTCCTGGCGAATAGCGACATTTGGAAGACCGTCGGTCATTCGCCGAGCCAGGACAAATATCTCGCGAAATACGGAGGCTTGCTGACGCAGCAGCGGAACAGCATGGATCAGCCAAATGGCTCCCTGCAGGATCAGCCCTTCGTAACCGATCCACCGCTTCCGGGCGGCTACACAGCGGTTATCGATAAAGCCGGCCCTCAGATTCTGCTCGTCGCGCCTTCGGCCGCGCGCTTGTCCAACCTGAGCCTCGCTCCACGTATGCTGATTTCTATCTACGGGAACAATCTGGGTGGATCGACGGTCACGGTAAACGGCCAATCGCTGACCGCCGGCTACACCAGCGAGCATCAGATCAATGCTTTGCTTCCTTCGAACGTGTCGGGCTTGGCAAAATTCAGCGTCAGCAACAGCCGGGGGCAAGCTAATGCAAATATTTTCGTCGGGCGTGCGGCTCCGGCCGTGTTCAGCATGGATGGTTCCGGCACCGGTGTTGCGGCGGCAATTCGAACGGGAGATTTCGTTTCGCTGTTTCTGACCGGTCTGGGGACTGGGGACGTCGCTCCGGTCGTGACTGTGAACGGAACTCCGGTTCCCGTAACATACGCGGGGCCAGCGCCAGGTTTCGCAGGCGGCGATCAGATCAATATCCAGGTGCCGTCCGGAATCGCCGGTACGGTCGTGGTCTCGGCGGGGAACAACGCGAGCAATACGCTCAGGTTGCCACTCTAGACCAAATCGTCCGACGACGAATCGTTATCGGTAACATCATCGTCCATAACATCATCGTCCGTGCTGGTGTCATCGTCGTCGTATTGCGCCGAATCGTCCGGCCCCAACTCATCCCCGAGTGCAGAGTTCCCGGAGCGCCCTTCGGAGCCGTCATAGAAGTTGTTGATCGTCGTCTCTCCTGGAGCGGCGCCGCCCAGAAAACTGCTTCCCATACTGGGATGACCAAACATATGCTCCGCTCCGCCGAAGAGCGAGCGTATGCCCTCAAAAGCCAGTGCTCCGGCCGCGATCCCGGCCGCCGTAGTCCCGGCACTTCGCAGGAAGCTGGACATGCCACCTCCGCCGGCGGGCGGGGCTGGTGCATAACCCTGTGGAGGGGGAGGAGGTGGTGACGACCAAGCGGATGGCGCCTGGGGCTGACCCAGGAAGCTGCTCGACTGCCGCTGTTGCTGCGCCGGGTTCTGCAATTCCTGTCTGAGCTGCTCGATCTCCTGGCGAGCGTGTTCGAGCGCCATATTCTGGACGAGAACTGTTTGGGTCATCAAATAGAGCGCATCGGGCCGGGAACCGATGTGCGTTCGGATGAAGTCCTCCGCCTCAGGATCACGAGCCGGCGAGGGCGTCTGGGCGATCCTATTTGCGAGGTCGGTTAGCATTCGTCGTTCTTCAGGTGTCATTGGTCCCCTCCCCCCAACAGACGCAAAATCAGACCGCTCTGTTCCCCAGCTAATGAGCGGACATTGCTTTGAGACTTGCGTTCATCGTGATCTCGGCCTTCAGCAGCTTGGAAATCGGACAACCCGCCTTCGCCGCGCCGGCCAGCTTTTGGAACGTCGCGTCGTCCGCGTTAGGGATGCTCGCCGACACTTCCAGGTGACTCTTGGTGACAGCGAACCCGCCCTCCACCTTGTCCAGGGTGACCGTCGCCTCCGTCGTGATCTCGTCCGCTGTCAGGCCGGCCTCGCCAAGTTGGGCAGATAGCGCCATCGAGAAACAGCCTGCGTGGGCGGCCGCTATCAGTTCCTCAGGATTGGTTCCGGCTCCATTCTCAAAACGGGTACTGAACGAGTATTGAGTCTTCGAAAGCACTCCGCTTGCCGTCGAGATATGTCCGCGACCCCTTTTCAAATCGCCATTCCAGGTGGCCGAAGCTTTTCGTTGCATGGTTGTTATTTCTCCTCTGTTGTTAGAGGGCGCGCGGGGCTGAGGAGATAACAATATTTGGATCGGCTACCGGACAGGCGAATCCGCATGTGGACCGGAGTAAGCCCGAGAACGTATCGGGGATGATGTTCCGGTGCATCAGCCGGGGCTGTCTCACTCAGTGGCGCGAACTCAGTGGACCTCCAGCTTTCATTCGATACAGTGCGCCAGATTAATCGTAACCCAGGAGATAGAAATATGATCCCAGTCGATCTCCAATGTATACCGTGCGTCAGGAAGATAGTTCCGGTGAATAAGACTGCATTCGCCGTCCTTGTTCTCATAATCCTCGCCGCGGGCAACCCGGCTGCCGCTGCACTGCCCGCGCCGACGCCTCAAGGCCCATCGAACGGCGCCAGCGTGACGGTACCGTTCGCGATTTCATGGTCTTCCGTCACTGACCCGGGAGGCGCGACGATCATTGGATACAACTGGAGACTCAGCCCGTCCTCAAGCATGACACCCATCGTCCGCATGAACTCGACGAGCGGTATAGTAACGCAGGATACAGTTAGCGGCTTGGTGGCTGGGACGTACTTCTGGCAGGTTCAGGCGGTGAACAGCGCCGGCCAACAGGGGCCATTTTCGCAGGCCCAGAGCGTCACCGTGACAGGGGCTGGCCCCGGCACGCCGGGAACGCCAGTACTCAATCCCACCAGGGGATACTCAACGTTCCATCCTTGGGAATTCATCTTCTTCAGTTGGAGTAACGTTCCTAGCGCCGTAACCTATCGTCTCGAGGTCTCGAACGATCCGAACTTCCCGCTGGGACCTACACCTTCCGGCGTGGTGACGTTCTGGTTCGATAACATCCGAACGACCAGCGATGGGTTCGTCTCGCACGCCAGTCTAGGCGAAGGCACTTTTTACGCGCGGGTGTTCGCAACGGACTCGGACTTCGCTGGTGGCGTTCGCAGCCTGGCGTCGAATGTCATCCAGTACACCGTGTTCTATAACAACCCAATCGGACCGCCGCCCACGTTGCTGTCGCCCGTCAACGGGGAGACGCTGACGCTGCCAGTGACACTCAACTGGGCCCATGTCCCCAATCCGCAAGCCGCTGGATACCTTTTACAGGTCGCGACGGATTCAACGTTTACGAATATCGAATTCTCCTATAACCAGTACACGGACCCGACCGCCACGATGCTTTCGCTCACGCCGGGGCCTAAGTTCTGGCGCGTGCTCTCGCAACACGGATTTTCTTCGCCCGCAACATTCAACAGCCCCGGCACGAATGCCAATACCGCCTGGTCGGCAGTCGGCACGTTCGTGATCAGTTCGGCTCCAGCCACACCGGTGTCGATTGGGCCGCTCGGCAACCCGGGGCTGGTTATGTATAGTGGCGCGTCCGGCATGGTGGCCGTGCAGCTCACTGCAGCCGTCCCGGCGGGGGGCGCGACGGTTGCCCTGTCCAGTTCGAACCCCACCCTGGCGCCCATTCCATCGTCAATCACAATGCCTGGCAACTCCGCATGGGCACAGTTTCCGCTAGCCGTCGGCCAGGTGACCGCACCGACGCCGGTGACTCTCACGGCGACCCTCAATGGCGTCTCCGCTTCGACTCAATTTACCTTGCTCCCACCCACTCTGAACGACGATCCCTTGCAACCGACCTTGCGCGCGACCGGCGGAGCCGCAATATCCGGATTTCTCGACCTGGAGGGCTCGGGCCTGAGCGGGCCGGCCGGGTTCGCGGTCAACCTGTCGAGCAACTCATCGGCCGCGAGCGTGCCAGCGACTGTCACCATTCCCGCAGGCGTCAGTGGCACCAGCTTTCAGATTCAGACCAGCCCGGTGACAGCGACTACAGTCGCGACGATTACGGCCAGCGCCGGTGGCGTGACCACCCAGTGGCAGATTACGCTGACGCCGTCCCCCGCGCCCACATCGTTCTTTGTCAGGCCAATGTCGACGACCAACGGTTCTCAGGGAGTGGTTAACACGGCGGAGGGCGCGGGTTCGGATCAGATCATGCAGGTGACAAGCAGCAACCCGGCACTCGCCACAGTGCCCAGTGTTGTCACTGTCTCTGCGGGCAGCGGTATCGGGTTCTTCAACATCGTAACGGCCGCCGTTACCGCGCCGACGCTGGTCAACATCTCGGTCTCCGGTGGCGGCGTGACTCTCTCGTTCCCCTTGACCCTATATCCGAGCCTGCCCGCACTAACCGCATTCACGGTAAATCCCACCAGCGTGGTGGGAGGCGCCTCCTCGACCGGAACCGTGACGTTGAACAGCCCGGCACCCGCAGGTGGGCTCGCCATCAATCTGGGAGCCAGTCTGCCGCTGGCGGCCAACGTGCCGCCGAGCGTCACGGTGCCCGCCGGGGCCACGAGCGCCAGCTTCACTGTGACAACGTACCCCCACGACACGACCACGGTTCAGTTCACGGCCGCCCTCGACAACGTATTCCAGACCGCGGCGATCAGCGTGAACCCGCCGGCGCCAGCAGGGCCCGTGCTCTCCGCGATAGCGCTTAACCCGACCAGCGTGGTCGGCGGGGCCTCGTCTACTGGCACCGTGACCTTGAGTGCCGCAGCGCCGGCCGGCGGAATAGCGGTATCGCTCTCCGATGACTCGAGCGCTGCGAAGGTTCCAGCCAGTGTCACTGTGCCAGCGGGCGCGACAAGCGCGACCTTCACGGTGACTACCACTTCCGTGACGACCCCCACGACGGTTAATATCTCCGGCTCAAGCGGTGGAACGACGCGTTTGACCCCGCTGACGGTGAACCCGCCACCGGCTCCCGCGCCAGCTAGCCTTTCTTCAATCGCGGTGAGCCCGGCCAGCGTGGTAGGTCCCGCGGCCTCCACCGGGACCGCGAAACTGACCGCGGCGGCACCAGCCGGCGGCGCGGTGGTGACGCTCTCCAGCAGCAACACGGCTGCTGCTAGCGTTCCGGCTACTGTTACTGTGCCAGCAGGCGCCACCAGCGCCACCTTCAACATCGCCACCACGGCAGTCAGCGCCAATGCCAGCGTCACGCTGACCGGCACTTATAACAGCATCAGCCGCACGGCGGCGCTGACCGTCACCGCGCCGCCACCACCGGCCTCCCTGTCCACCCTGACACTCAATCCCACCAGTGTCACCGGTGGTAGCTCTTCCACGGGGACGGTCGCACTAACCAGTGCTGCGCCGAGCGGAGGAGCGGTCGTCAGTCTCTCGAGCAACTCGACTGGCGCCAGCGTCCCGGCTAGTGTCACGGTGGGGGCCGGGGCGACCACCGCAACCTTCCCGATCACCACCAGTAGGGTGACCGCTTCCGCCTCGGCGACGATCTCCGCAGTCTATGGCGGGATTACGCGGACGGCCACGTTGACTTTAAACCCGCCATCGGCCAACGTCTCATTGACAGTGACGGCGACGGGACGGAACGGGGAGCAAGTGACATCCAGCCCCGCCGGAATCAACGTTGCCGTGGGTAGCACGGCATCGGCGAGCTTTGCGGTCAATACCTCGATTACTTTGAGCGTGAGCAATGGACGCGATGCCATCTGGTCGGGAGCCTGTTCGAGCGGAGGCAACAAGGCCAAGACCTGCACCTTCAGCATTTCTGGAAACGCCGTTGTGACCGGCAATGTGCGTTAGATCGCTTGCGCTGGCCAACACACGGGAACCAGCCCACCCATGGCCGGCGCTGTAATTACCCGCCGCACTCGGAGGGCCGATAAGCGAGGCGCATTCATCGTAGATCTGGCGCGCGGGAACCGCAATGGCATTTCCGGCGTCGCTATCAGCACGGATGCTGCTGAGACTAGCGTTCTGGCTTCTGCTTGGGTCCGCACGCTCCCTGGGCGGACAGGATGCCACGACAAACCTGGAAGGCCGCCTGAGCACGATAGTGGACAGTCGGTATCCCAGCACGCGCTGCCCGGGCCTCTCGGTGGCGGTTGCCCGGAACAATGTAATCATCTACTCGAAGGCCCTTGGATGGGCTGATTTGGAGCAAAAGGTGCCGCTAAGGGTGGATAGCGTTCACCGCCTCGCGTCCGTCTCGAAGCTCGTGACGGGCACGATCATCATGGATCTGGTGCAGGCCGGCCGTCTCAGCCTCGACGCTGGTGTCCGAACCTACCTTCCGGAACTACCCCCGAGCTATGGCAAGGTGACCGTTCGGCACCTTCTCAGCCATGAAGCGGGAGTCCGTGGATATCGCGATATCAACGAGGTTTTCAGTACCACTCACTACCCTACCTCGCGCGCTGCCCTCCAGTCGTTTGTCGAAGACCCACTGCTTTTCGAACCGGGTACGAAGGTGGCGTACTCTACGTTTGGCTTCACATTGCTGGGAGCCGTCGCCGAGTCCGTGATGGGCAGACCTTTCCAGAGTCTATCCCGCGATTGGTTTGCCCGTCATCACATCGACGGTTTCGATATCGACGATCCGCTGACTCTCGTGCCCGCGCGTGTACGTGGTTACCTCGTGGAAAAAGACGGCAAGATCCACAACGCTCGCTACTACGACGCGAGTAACAAATACCCAGCCGGCGGGTTCACCGCATCCGCCGAGAATTGCCTGCGGTTCGCGATCGCCGTGGGAACCGGACAGGTGTTGAAACCGATGTTTCTGAAGCAGACCTGGACGGCTCAGAACACTGCACCAGGAGCAAGCAGTCCGTTCGGTTTAGGCTGGGGTGTGTCCGAAAAGAAAGGACGAAAAATGGTCGGCTTTAACGGGCTGCAGCCCATGACCGAAACAGCGTTACGATATTTCCCTGATAGCGGTTCTGGGATTGCACTGTTCTGCAATGCAGAGGGCGCTCAGGCGTTATCGGAACTCTTGGATGCGCTGACGGAAGTACTCTTGGACGGTGGCACGGAACATCAGTAAGTCGCCCGGCCGCCGCTCGCGTCGTAGCACTGACCGGTGACAAACGAGCAATCCGGACTGGCCAGAAAATGCACCACCGCGGCGATCTCCTCCGGCTTACCCGTCCGTCGCATGGGAATCCGAGCAGTCATGTAATCAATCTGTTCGGGGGTGAGTTGGTCCAGTATTTTCGTGTGTACGACAGCCGGAGAAACGGCGTTTACGCAAATTCCGTCGAGGGCCACTTCTTTGGCTAACGACTTGGTGAACCCGATGAGACCGGCCTTGCTCGCCGAGTAGCCCGTCATATTCGGATTACCTTCCTTTCCCGCAATCGACGCAATGTTCACGACGCGGCCGTACTTGCGCTCGCGCATGTGCTCGATAACGGCTTTGCAGCAGTTGAAAGGACCGGTCATGTTTACAGTGATGGTACGAGTCCAATCGGCCTCGGTCTGCTCCCACAAGGGGGCAGCTTTACCGGCGATACCGGCGTTATTCACCAGGACGTGAAGAGTTCCCCACCGCTGCACGAGGCCCTGTACGGCACGGCCCACCGACTCGGCGTCCGTTACGTCCATAGACACCCCGATCGCCCCAGAACCGATGGAGAGCGCGGTCTGGTTCGCGCTCCCACCGTCTATGTCAGCTACTGCTACTTGGGCGCCGGCCGATGCAAGCCGCCGGGCTATCGCCTCTCCGATCCCGGTTGCCGCGCCCGTGACGATCGCGTTGTGTCCGGCCAAGGAGAACAGCGGCACAGGTTTATGCTTCCCGGGTGACGTGGACTGGGATTTCGACGGTTACGTCGCGATGGAGGCGAACCGGAACCTTGTGTTCACCCAGTTGCTTGATGGGTTCGGCGAGCTGGATTTTGCGGCGATCGATCGTATAACCCTGGCGTTCGAGGGCGCCGGCAATATCCTGCGCGGTCACGGAGCCGAACAGTTGGTCGTTCTCCCCAGCCTTCTGCGAAATTGTGACGCTGACGCTGGCCATCAGCTTGCCCAGTTCATGAGCGTCGGCCACTTCCTTCGCATCGCGCCTGAGATGGGCCTGGCGCTCCTGCTCGACGATCTTCTTGTTCCCCTCGGTGGCCGCAACAGCCAGGCGCTTCGGGAGCAGATAATTGCGCGCGTAGCCGGGCGCAACGGTAATCACCTGTCCCCGATGCCCTAGCTTCTCAACGTCTTCTCTTAAAATGACTTCCATAGCTACTCTCTTAAATTGGCGACGCGAACGCCACCAGGGCGATGTTGCGCGCCTGTTTGATGGCCTCGCTCAAACGCCGCTGATGCGGCGCGCAAACGCCAGTGATGCGGCGCGGCGTGATCTTGCCCCGCTCCGAAATGAACGAGTTCAGGAGTCTTACGTCCTTGTAGTTGATATCGTCGATCTTCTCGACGCAGAAGCGGCACACCTTTTTGCGCCGGAAATACTGCTTCTTAGCAGCCAGGGCCTTATCGCCGCCCGTGGGCCGCTGATTCGCGGAGACGGGCCGTCCACCTTTACCTTCAGCCATGTCGATGTTCCTCCCTTACTCCGCCGCCGCCGTGACTGGCGCGCCTGGCGCTGGCGCTCCCGGAGTGGGCCCGGACGGCTCCTCTGCAGCTGGCATCGCAGGAGCGGGGGGTCCGGCGGGCGTTGCAGGCGCGGCGACCTGTGGCGCTGGTCTGCGGGCTGCACGCTTGTCACGGGCCTTCTTCCGTTTCTCAATCCGCTTCATTTTTTCGTCGATGCGAACGGTAATGAACTTCATCACCATGTCCGAAACTCGGAGACGCCGCTCCAATTCCTTCACCAGTTCGGGACCAGCGGAAAACTGCAGCAGTATATAGTTGCCCTCGGTCCGTTTCTGGACGCGATAGGCTAACTTGCGCACACCCCACTTGTCCGCCTTCTCGACGGTCCCACCGCCGGATGTGATGACGGTTTTCATCTGTTCGATTAAGGGGTCGATTTCTTCGTCGGTCGCATCTGGCCTGACGATGAATAACTCTTCGTAAACTCTCATTCTTCCTCTTGATTTAAACCTTGGGCGCGACGATTGAATGTCGTCATGGCCTTTTCGGCGCCCTCAGCAATTATGGATTCCACGGCGGCCCGAGCGCGGTCCACCATTTCCTCCAACTCCGTCTGCTGACCCCGCTTGAAGGGACTCAGCAGAAACTCCGCGCCATCCCGAATCGGATGTCCGGGGTGAATCCCCAGGCGAACCCGGGGAAACTCGTTTGTTCCGACACTGGCGATTACGCTCTTCATCCCATTGTGGCCCGCCGCCGACCCTTTCGGCTTGATCTTCAGCGTGGTCCACGGAAGGTCGAGTTCGTCGTATACCACGACCAGACGCTCGGGGGTCAGCTCGTAGCGCTGCAGCAAACCCCTCACCGACGACCCACTCAGGTTCATGTACGTCTGCGGCTTTGCCAAAATCACCGGCTGCCCGGCAATGGAACCCAAACCGACCAGAGCGGAATTTTCCTTCCGCGTCACGCGTATGGAGTGCGCCGCTGCTAGCGCATCCACCACCCGAAAGCCAACGTTATGCGGTGTGTTTTCGTATTCAGGCCCCGGATTTCCGAGTCCGGCGACCAGATACGAATATTCCGGCATCTACCGGCTCCCTCGCGCCGGTTACTTCTTCTTCTTGTCTCCAGTCGCGGCTTCTTCTTCCTTCTTACCCTTCTTGATAACTTCCGGCTCGCCCCCAGCGGCTGCGACAGGAGTTGCAGCAGCGGCTTCGGGCGTAGCGGCTGTCTCCTCAACCACGGCACGGGCGGCAACAACGTGAGACACCACCGCCTCTGGCGGCGTGAGCAGTTTCATGGATCCCGTCAGCGGTATTTCCGAAGCACGCAAGCTCTGACCCAACATGAGTTCCCGGACGTCCACCGTGAAAATGTCGGGAATCTCGTCCGGCAGGCACTCAATTTCAATTTCGCGCGTAACGACGTCGTATACCCCGCCCTGTTCCTTAACGCCGCGGGGCTCGCTGGTGGTTTTTACCGGTACCTTCACGGCCATGCGCTTGGTCATGTCGATGCGCTTCAAGTCGCAGTGGAGCAGGTTATCCTTCACCGGATCCAACAGCCAGTCGACGATCATTACGGGTGAACTCTCCAGACCGTTGACCGCGATTTCGAAGATCGTGTTGTGACCGGTGGCGCCGTGGAGAATCTTGTTGACGTCCTTGGGGCTGATCGCGATGGCGACAGAATCTTTACCGGCGCCGTACACGACGGCTGGAGCCAAGCCGCGGGCGCGCAAACGCCGGGCTTCGTTCTTACCACGCGTCTCGCGCGGTTCCGCAGTTATGGTGATATCTCTTTTCATATTCTTCTCAACGGTGCTAAACAAACAACGTGCTCACGCTGCCATCCTCGTGAATCGATTGGATAGCTTGCGCAAGCAAGGGAGCCACCGACAGCACCTTGATCCGGCTGCTGTGGCGGGCTCCGTCAATTAATGGAATCGAGTTAGTGACCACCACTTCTTCGATTCCGGAACTCTCAATCCGCTCCACTGCCTGCCCCGAGAGGACAGCATGTGTAGCGCAGGCCCGTACGCTCGCGGCCCCCTGGCCCAGTAACGCTTCGGCTGCCTTCACCAGCGTTCCCGCCGTATCAATCAAATCATCGACAATCAGGCAATGATTGTCTTCCACGTCGCCGATGATGTGCATCACTTCGGCGATATTTACTTCCGTCCGGCGCTTATCGATGATCGCCAGAGGAGCGTCCAGCCTCTTGGCAAAAGCGCGAGCCCGCTCCACGCCACCCGCGTCCGGTGAAACCACTGTCAGCTTCTTCCCTCTTAGGGGCGTGAAATGATCGATCATCACCGGGGTTGCGAATAGATGATCGACCGGGATTTCGAAGAAGCCCTGGATCTGAGCGGCGTGAAGATCGAGCGCCAGGATCCGATTCGCACCGGCACGTTCCAGCAAGCTGGCAACGAGTTTGGCCGAGATCGGCATCCTCGGCCGATCCTTACGATCCTGCCTCGCGTACCCATAATAGGGTAGCACTGCTGTGATGCGCTGTGCAGAAGCCCGCTTCAGAGCATCCATCATCAACAGCAATTCCATCAAGTTACGGTCGACGGGACTAGAGGTGGGCTGAATCACGAAAACGTCAGCGCCGCGCACGTTTTCCTCAATCTGAAGATGGATCTCCCCGTCGGAGAACGAGCGTACGGTGGCCGCTCCAAGGGGCGAGTTCAGGCACTCACAGATCTCCTTTGCCAGGGGTGGGTTGGCATTCCCGGTGAAGATCTTGAGTCGCTCGAACCTCATGGTTTTCAATATCGGCTCTGGGGCGGCCATATCGTCTCTGTCGTTGTCGTGTGTGCGGCCAATTGACGACGCCACAGATTGCGGTAGCGGCGTTGCGTGAGCAGGGCCATGCGAAAAATCACGGAGTCTCCTGCGTATTGTGTCGAGAACGCTTCGAAGGCATTCTCGCGTTGTTCATGGGAGTCGAACAGCCCGAAAAGGGCCGAACCACTGCCAGTCATGAGTGCCGGGCGAGCGCCACACCTGCCGAGCTTCCTTTTGATCGACTGGAGGGCTGGGTGCCGCCGGAAAACCGTTCCTTCGAAGTCGTTAATGCAGAGATTCTTCCAAACTTCCGCCTGGTGAGCTTCTGACATTGCCCAGACGACGGTCCGGAAAGAATCAGTATCGGAATTTGAGGGCGTGGTTGTCAACGTTTGACGTTTTAAATCGATATAAGCTTCCGCAGTCGAGACATGCAGGTCCGGCGCGATGAGGAGTCCGTGGTGGGGGCGGACCTCGGGAAACGGGTAAATCTCGGTGCCGCGCCCGATGCCGAGGGCTGTGCCGCCGTATAGAAAGAACGGGACGTCGCTACCCAGGGCGTTGCCAAGGGTTAGAAGAGTGTTGAAGGGAAGGTGTATCCCGGCGAGGACCGGGAGCGCCAGGAGTATCGCGGCGGCGTTGCTGGATCCACCGCCGAGCCCCGCGCCCATGGGAATTCTTTTGGTCAGGGTAATGTGCAGGTCCGCCTTACGGCGCCCAGCATCCAGGACGCGCTCCGCCGCCTGAAGGATCAGATTGTTCGGAATATCGACATTGCCTTCGATAACAAGGCGGGTCCGCCGTGCCGGTGTAAACCGGATGGATATCGTGTCCGCGAGTGAAATAGTCTGAAAGATCGTCCTCAGCTCGTGAAAGTTATCCGGACGCTTGTGGAGGATGCGCAAATCCAGGTTGATCTTTGCGAAAGACCGGATGGTCAGCGTAGAGTCCCAAGCGCGGTCCGGAGCCGACCGCCGGGTGGACCCCGTCTTGGTCGCAGACTTCACTCCGGCGTTACCAAGCATGGATAGTGCGATAACCGGCCGACGTGGGGACCCGTTCTATGCTCCATACTTGACTAGCGAGAAGATGTCATAACCTGGCACCTTCTCTCGGCCCCGAAGAAAGTCTAGCTCGATAACAAACGCCAGGCCGGCCACCTTGCCGCCTAACCTCTCGACCAGGCGAGTGGCAGCGGCGGCAGTTCCGCCGGTGGCTAGCACGTCATCGACAACCAGAACATTCTCGCCGGCCCGGATCGCATCCTTGTGAATCTCGAGGATGTCAGTCCCATATTCCAGCGCGAACTCCACCTGCTCACAGGGTGCGGGGAGTTTCTTGGGCTTGCGCACTGGAACGAAGCCCGCCTTCAACGCGTAAGCGATCGCCGGAGCGAAGATGAAGCCGCGAGCCTCGATACCCAGCACGAGGTCGATGGCACGGCCGTCATAGTGATGCGCACAAAGCGTCAATCGTGGTCCGGAGACCATCTTTATCCTTGAGCAGCGTGGTGATGTCATAGAAAAGGATGCCGGGTTTCGGGAAATCGGGGATCTCGCGGATGAGTTTCTTGAGCTGATCCATTCTTGGGAGTTCCGATTGTAACATCGCGACCGCTCAACGGCGGTCCGGCAGCACACTGATCGCATCACGAACCGACTTGGCGGCCGCACTCCAATTGCCCGCAACGATATGACGCTCGCCCCTGCGAATTTCCCGAAGCATGGCATGATACAAACCAGAGAAGCGTACGGGAGCATCTCCGGGCGAGATCTTTGGCTGCATCTCTGAAGCCGGTGTCTCCAGCTCCTCAATTAGCGACTTTGCGTGTGAAATGGCTTGCGGCTGATTCTGGCTCTCAATGTCGGTGAGCAGATCGGCCAGAGGCTGTCGCAAGCGATCTGGGCTGGTCATAATCTATGGTACCTGTCACTACGTATTTTCACTCGCAAATTGTTATCGTTCCGCAGGCGTACACTTAGCAGGTCCGGATTATAATGGTTGTTCTTAGCTTGCTACGCTAAGCCGGCATCTTCTGTGGACGCATATTTGAAACGAGCATTAGTGTGTGGGGCAGGCGGGTTTATCGCGGGCCATCTGGTAAAGAAGCTGAAGCGTGAAGGTTATTGGGTACGCGGCGTCGACATCAAGCATCACGAATTTTGTGTGAGCGCGGCGGACGACTTCTTGATCGCCGATCTGCGGGAACCAGAGGATTGCAGACGGGCCTTGACAATGGAGGGCGGTAAGTTCGACGAAGTGTATCAACTCGCCGCGGATATGGGCGGGATGGGATTTATCCACTCCGCCGAGTGCGAGATCATGCACAACAGCATGCTGATCAATGCCCACATGACCCACACGGCCGCGCAGATGGGCGTTCCCCGATATTTCTTTTCTTCTTCCGTTTGCGTGTATCGCGACATGCAACCGGGTGAGCCGGAGATGTCGGAGGAAGAGGCCATTCCGGCGCATCCGGATAACGAGTATGGTTGGGAGAAGTTGTACTCAGAGCGCGTGGCGCTGGCTTACGAACGGCGATACGGGATGCAGGTGCGAATCGCGCGATTTCAGAATTGTTACGGAGCTGAAGGGACCTGGCGCGGGGGCCGCGAAAAAGCGCCGGCGGCGATATGCCGGAAAGTGGCCGAGGCCGATGATGGCGGTACCATCGAGGTCTGGGGTGACGGTACCGCGGTGCGTTCCTACACCCACGTGGATGACATGATCGAGGGGATTCTCCTTCTGATGCGTTCCGATCTGCACGGCGCCGTCAACATCGGCTGCCCGGAATACGTAACGGTGGCCGAACTGGTGGCAGCCGTCGCCAAGGTCGCGGGAAAACGGATTCGAGTGCAGCACGTTGACGGACCCGTCGGGGTTCATTCGCGGAGTTTCAGCAACCAACGAATTTACTCGATCGGATGGAAGCCCAAGATCTCTTTAGAAGAGGGAATCCGGCTGACCTACCCTGGGTGGAAAGTCAAGTCAAGGCCGGAGCGGAGCTCCAAACCGCCACCGCTGATTAAGAGAGCCGCTCAACGCGCGACGAGGGGCGAAGTGCCTGGTCAAATACTCGAGTGATCCCGGCGCGATCCTCGGGTTTTATCTTCGCGCCCCAGCGGACCATCTTGTCTACTTCCCGCTCCCATTGACTGGAAGTGAGCCGCTGCTGGGTGACCACCTCGTTGCCATGACACACCAGGCACGCGCCGCGGTAGCCCGCAGGTTCATCCGGAGCGTGCTCGCCCGCGCTGTTGGAAGCCGCCGCAGCGTTCGAGCTCACATTGACACCCACGCGCGACACCACATTCCATTGATACCCGCTCGGATTCCATTCCTCGGAAAACGGCTGCGTTTCGCCCGCCGCTGTCCGGGCCCGGGCCATGATCGTGTAGTACTCTTCGGCCTTCGGCGTCCATTCGAGCGACCATAGGAGCCATCCGTAGTGAGTGCGTTCGCCGGAAAGCTGAGCGGCCCGCCAGGGCGCCCGCCATCGGTTGATACTTCGACCCCAGTCACGGGACCCGCCTCGCCCGCCCACGCAGCGCCAGTGATTCGCGTCGCTTGATTCGGCGCCAGGGTACCGCCATCCGCAGGCGAACCGATCACCGACTTCACGCGCAGGCTGGTAACAGGTTGCATTTTCTCCGGCGGGACTGCCTCTCCGGGCCGTACTGGTTTGCCGGGATGGCGGTATGCCGTCTTCATGAAGAAGCCATCGAACTCGCGATCCAGGACCGTGATACGCGTTACCCATTTGACCCACGAATCACCCGCCCAGCCGGGTACTACCAAACGAAGTGGGTAGCCATGCTGCACAGGCAGCGTACGCCCGTTCATCTGGAAAGCCAGCAACGTGTTGGGATCCAGCGCCTTCTGCAAAGCGAGGGTCCGCTGAAAGTCCGGCATGGTGCCCGGCGGCATGTCGGCTCCATCGAACAGAATCTCCCGCGCGGAAGCTTTCAACCCCGCCTGCCGAAGCACATCGGCAAGGCGAATCCCGCTCCAACGAGCATTGCCTACCGCGCCATGCCCCCATTGCAGCCCCGTAACAGCGGGCTCGTAGAAACCTCTGCTGTTGCCCGCACACTCCAAAACGCTGATCACTTCCGCGTGAGGCAGCCGCATGACGTCGGCCATGCTCAGGGTCAGGGGCTTTTGAACTTCGCCACCGACGTTCAGCCGCCACTCAGACAGTCTCACTTCCGGAGCATAGGTGTGCGTGCGAACGAAGAAGTGTTCCGCCGGCGTCAGGTAATCCTTACAGAACTCGAGCGGCATCTCGAGATCCTCGGGCCGTGCGGAGCGAACGATCATGCCCGCCTTTTTCACCACCGGGGTGTCGTCTTGGGCATTCAGAAGAGGTAAAGCGGCTGATCCAGCCGCGAATCGAAACAGGGCTCGCCGGGAAAGTTTCATTCGAGAGTATATTTCCGTGACGACATTCCGCCGTCGCGAATTTCCACAGTCTCTTCATCGGAACGGAGATTGCCATTCACCACTTGCAATCGATAAGAACCTACAGGCAAACTGAGCGCAGCGGGCGTCTTCTCGGGACGCGGCTTACCGTTCAGAATGATCGTCGATCCCGGCGGCGTGGTGGTGATGTTCAGAGTACCCGCCATCCGCTCCATATCTACGCTCAAACTGGCATCGCGCGGGATCTCGAATATGCGATGCGTATCACGGTACCCATCTGCTTTGGCGAGCAGCGTGTGCCGGCCAGGAGTCAGCGTGACCGAACAAGGAGCGTTACAGGCGAGTTGATTGCTACCGTCCACGATGAGTTGCGCGCCGGGTGGTGAGGCCATCATCTGAGTAACAACATCGATACCCTTAGGAGTTCGCCCGGGAATCGCGGGCCGCGTTGACGCCTCTTTCTGAGCTGCCGGCTCCTTTTGTGTTTCGGCGCCGTGTTCTTCTGAGGCGCCGGACGAAGGCTTCTCCTGCGGTTCCGCCGGAGGAGGTGGCGCGGGGCTCGGTTTATTCACCTCGGGAAGCGGCACGGGCGTCGGCGTGCTGTTTTCGGCAGTAACTGCCGCCGGTTTGGCCTCAAATGCCTTCTGAGTGAGCAGGAAAATGACGCCGATGACGATGATCGAGGCCACGGCTAGAACAATGTTCCGAACCGTATGATTCTCTATCTCCTCAAGGCGCACCGGCTCACGCGGTATGACGGCAGGTCCGGTTGCTTGGCTGGCAGGCGCCGCGGGCGCAAGCGCAACGGGAGCCGCGGCCGGCGGAACCGGTCGAACGGACTCACTCGAACTGGTGTGGGCCGACAGTAAAGGAGCTTCGTGAGTTGCGACGGGCCGGGTCGCACCCGCAAGCAGAGGTCCTGCCTGCAGGTTCGCGACGGTGGGCATGCTCAGGCTGGATCCGCGCGTGACGGGTATCCAATCAGAACGTAAGTTACAAGCCCGCTCCAGTTCATCCACAAACTCACTGCACGTCGCATAACGATGGTCGGCTTCCTTGCTCAGCGCGCGCCGGAACACCGCATCGACGTCGGGCGCCAGCGTCGGGTTGAGACGCTGGGGAGGAACCGGATCGTCGCGGCAGATCTTATACAGCAGGCTGGGGAGGTAGTCGGCAACGAATGGCCGCTCACCGGTCAGCATCTCGTAGGCGATAACACCCAGGGCGAATTGATCGCTGCGGCCGCCCACATCGCCACCCTGCACCTGCTCAGGCGACATATAGCTGGGAGTGCCCATCATGGTGCCGCTCTGGGTCATCTGCTGCGATAGGATCTTGGCCACTCCGAAGTCGGTGATCTTCGCCGAACCGGCGTCATCGATCATGATGTTCGCCGGCTTGATGTCGCGGTGAACGATTCCCTTCTTGTGGGCGTAATCGAGGGCGCTGGCAGTCTGGCGAAGTACCCCTAGCAAGGTATCTTTGTCCGGCAGCTTGTCGCCGTTCAACAGCTTTTCAAGAGCAGGCCCGTCCACGAACTCCATGAAGATATACGCCAGACCGTTTTCTTCCTGGATGTCGTAAATAGTGACGATATTCGGATGCGAGAGAATTCCCGCCGATTGAGCTTCGCGGAAAAGCCGTTCGCGCAGGCGCTCGCGCTCGCCGGCCTCGGTAAGATCAGAGAGCCGAATGGACTTGATAGCGATGGTCCGGCCAATCGCGGGATCCTGCGCGCGATAGACAACGCCCATTGCGCCGCGCCCGAGCTCGCCCAGAATCTGATATCGCCCGATCTGTTGCACGCTGTGACCGCTATTGTAACCCGCTGGCCCGGCGCGTCACACGCATTCTCTCACCAGAGAGCAAGCTGAGTACCTTCAGCAGGACAGCGTGGCGCTGCACCGTGAGCCTTCGACGTCGGCCGGCCCCAGCTTTCGAGGATCCACTGGCGTTCTCGCGCGAATTCGGCGGCGGCTTCCTTATCGTGCCGGTGTACGGCTCTATCGAACATCAACTCTAGCAACTCGAATGCCTCGGCGAAGCGCTCGTGGAATTTGTAGTAGGCAATTGCTGCACGAGCGATCTGAGAAGCCAGCACCCACTGCTCCGGGCGCCGAATCACCCATTCAATCGTCCGCCGGACTTGCCCTGAGGCGGGTGCCGGGTTGCGCTGACTCATCCATGTTGAAAGCCCCCGAAGGAACGCATTCGCGACGTCAACGGAAATCGCCTCAGTGTTAGATGCATTGGCCAGCAGCAGGGAGGTCCGACCGAGCGGAGCAAGTTCGCCGGCGATATCCGGCCTCGCTCCCTCCAACACCACCAGGCACCGATACCGGGAACAGAGATGGCGGATTCTCTCCAGATTCGATGAGAGCTCTCCCGGCAAATGGAGCCCCAGTTGGGAGCCGAGTTCACCGGCCACGCCCGCAAGGGTTGCCCCGTAAGCATCGATCCAGAACACGCCTTCGAAATCAGCGCGTGCCAGCGAAGCGAAAGCTCGTGCTGCGCCCGCGTTCACGCCGGACGCCGTTCCGGGCTGATCACCCAGCGTCCGCCAGAGCCCCTCCATGTCGTCACGCCGATAGGTCGAAGCTGGACGATGCGGCACGAAGTACGGGTACTCCGCCGGCGGATTCACTACTTCGAACATCCAGCGCTTCAGGCTGCGCGCGCACTCCGTCACGCCCGAGGCGAGGTCGAAAGCATTCGCCCTGAGCAGCACCTTCGGAAACGGACAATCGGCTACGGTTACATAGGCGAGATAGGTGCCGTTCGCTTGAGCGCTTTCGACAAATAGCGGTTCCCACTCTTCTCGCGCTATCCGGCGAGGTACGGTACTCGGAGAGACCAGTAAGATCAAGACATCAGAAGAGAGCGCGCGTCCCACCGTCTCCAGCAGAGGCTGCCCTGCCCCGACACGTGAGTTGTAGTCGATATCGACGAGGCAGTTCCGTTCGAGATACTGGCCGAGCTGGAGCGCAAGCGCCGTCTCCGGCTCGGCATGAACCATAGAAACGTGCAACATTTTAATCGACTATGGTGGCACAGCTCGTCTAAGAGGTGATGCCTGCCCGGTGCCCGAAATGCTGGCAACGAAGATCTCGTCGAGTTCCTGTCCGAAGACGTCGTGCGCATGGAAACCCTGCTCCGGGCGCAGTTCGTTTTCGACCGCGTCGAGAAAACGCCGCGCCCTGAAGAGAAGAAAGACCTCACCAGCTTTGCCCACGGCGCTCGAGCGGACGTTGCCGAGTGCCCGCGTTGCAGTATCCTCATCCGTCGTGAGTGCGATACGGAGCCGACCGGGGTGTACGAGGAAGACGACTACAACGAAGACGTGATGAAGGCTCTGCTGCCGCGCTACATTTCTGCCTTTCGCGCCAAGGAACAGCCGTACCGCAGCCTGCTGCAAGCGCCGGCGCAAGTACTGGAGATCGGGCCTCACCTGGGCGCATTCATGGACGTGGCGCGCGAATGGGATTGGAAACCTGTCGGCGTGGATGTCGGCAAGGATACAACAAGGTTCGTCACATCCCGCGGATACACGGTCCACAACCGGCCCCTGGAGGAGTGCGATTTTGCGCCAGCGTCCTTTGATGGCGTGTTTGTCTGGAATTGTTTCGAGCAGATCCCACACCCTCATTCGCTGCTTGCTGAGGCCCGACGTATCACGAAGCCCGGCGGTGTGTTGGTTCTGCGCACGCCGAACGCACTGTTCTACCGAGTCTGCCAGCGGCGGCTCAAGGAAGCGCCCGATGGAGAGCTTGCGCTGTGGATCGTACGGTCGCTTGGCTACAACAATCTGCTCGCCTTTCCCTACCTCCACGGATACGAAGGTGAAACCCTCACTCAGTTGGGACGGGAACATGGGTTCCGCTGCGAAGCCGCATTAAACTCGGAGCTGATCACGCTACCGTTCCCCCAGCTGCCTGAGTGGGTTCTCGACGAGAACCGTTCGGCATTCGCGTTACTTGGAGCCTGGGGCGAACTCGATGTGCTCGAAAAGCAAGGCCGCCTGACGGCGCCATGGATAGAACTTATCTACCGCGCGGAATAGTCTTCAGCCCGGGGTATTTTCAAGACACCGCTACATGTGATAACGGAAGGATGCGTCCGCACATTCTTGTCACGATCCTCCTCGCAGCTCCTCTGCTTGCCGAGACCCACCGGGTGATCCCGGACCGGTACTACCGCACGTTTGCGCATACCAACCCTGTTGTGCGCCAAATCAGACCGGGAGACGTCGTCGCTACAAAGACGTTGGACTCCGGCGGACAGGACTACCGTGGGGAACACGCCTCCGAACCCGGCAACCCCTTGACCGGCCCGTTTTACGTCATTGGCGCGGAACCAGGGGACGCCCTGGTCGTGGAACTCCGCAGAGTTCGCATGAACCGCAACTGGGGCTACTCAGCCTACCGCCTGGGCCTGATCTCCGTTACGCCGGAGTCCATCGAAAGCACTTATGCGGACCACTATAAGCCTGACCTGGTGCGAAAAGGGCCGCGACAACATCCTTCCCTGGAACATCGACCTCGATCGCGGTACTGTGCGCCTGAGGGAGCCGCTCAGCAGCAGGGTGAAGCTCGAGTTCCCTGCGCGCCCGATGCTAGGCTGCATCGGAGTGGCCGCACCGGGCGATTCCGCGCCTACCTCCGGACCGGCCGGCAATTATGGCGGGAACCTGGACTACAACGAGATCGGCGAAGGCGCTACCGTGATTCTGCCGGTGTATCATCCTGGCGGCTTACTGTTCCTGGGTGACGGACACGCGCTGATGGCCGACGGTGAGCCGATTGGCACGGGCGTCGAAACCTCCATGGACGTCGAGTTCACTGTCGAGCTGAAGAAGAATGCTCGAACAACCATCCCCCGGGTTGAAAACTCCGAATTTCTAATCAGTATTGGAGCTCAACCGGAGTTTTCGAGTTCGCTCGACCGCGCACTGCAACTGGCCACCAGCGACATGGTTCGATGGTTGACCACCGACTACCACCTCGAGCCCTGGGCCGCTCACCAGTTGATCGGCGCAGTTGGGAAGTATGACGTGGTCACAGTGGCCGGGACGATGGCTTTGAAGATTCCAAAAAAGTATCTCAGCGTGAAATAAGCGTAGAGCGCTATTTTTCCGTCCGTCACTTCGGCGTTGACCAGCTCATGGCGATCGCCGCGCACGCGGACGACGGCATCGGGACTGAAGCGGGGATGCGGGCGGACTTGTAAGTAGCGTTCACGATGCGGACGTCAATCATTCCTTCTTCGCCGGAATGACGGAAAAGGAGGCCAGCCGCTCGCTTGGGAACCTAAGCACCGCGAAAGTCATCTCCTCAGAATCGCGAAAGCGCTCCTCGCCATCATTGGACATGTACGCGAAGATTCCACCTGCTCCGTCCAGCAACTCGGCCAGCGGGCTGCTCCGGAGATTCAGAATATCCGGCCAGTCCGGTCATACAGGTCGTGTCACCCAGGATCGTGCGCGCATGGTCGAAATTGTGGCGAATTGTGGATCCCCGACCCGATTGAGTGCTCGATCCCGCGAGCGTGAGCTGCCCGAATCACTTGCAGGTGCACGGACCATTGCGCGTCTGGCCGATTCAACGAGCCTTCAAGCCAACCGTGCGATCGATGGCGTCCGATGGAAAGCCTGCGTCCCAGCATCGACGCACGGTGAATACCTTGCGATAATAAGGGAGACTCTTGTCTCATGTCGCCCCAGTAAGGGCCTGCTCGTCTGATCCGCGTTCGACGGGTGCTTAGAATTTGACCGCGACCCGAGGCTCGTCCCGCTCATCCAATGGAGAGAAGCTAATTGTGCCCGATCACCTCGCCCTGAATTTCGGTTTCGATTTTGCAGATCTGTACAGCCCCGCAAGGGGCGTAGCACGGATCGATCAAGCGTTCCAGGAGTATCTACAAGCATCCGATCCGGCTTTGCTCGGCCGCCTGATACAGACCCGAAATAATCCGCATACTCTGAACCATAAAGAGCAATCGGAGCTCATCATCGAGGTCGCCCCGCATGTGGAGGACTTTATCGGCGAGTTGTTCGGCATTCAGCGCGATGTGCGGGAATTGCAGGCCAGGCACGATGCGCTGGCGCCGGTTTACGCCTTCAAGCGCAAGTTTATACAAAAAAAGGCGCTCAGCGGCGTCACCAGAGAAGCCGCGAGCGCAATGGACGGCATTGCCCTCGCAGCCGAGCTCGAGATGCTGTTTGATGAGCCGCTCACTGAACGCAGTTTCGTGGAGCACGTTTCACGCTGGCTCGAAGCCGAGCAGGATCACGCCGATCGTTTGAAGCTCGCAGCCAGCTACGCCGCATGGGCCTCCCTGTCGCCGGCCGGAATGATCAAGCATCGCCGGGGAGTGCTGTTCCGGGTCCCTCACAAGCTCGATCCCAATCATCTGGTCCATGTTGCGACCACCGAGGTCGACGGCATGCCCAAGTTTTTCATCCCTGAGCACGAGCTCCGGCATCGCGAGGGCTTCAAACTTACGGATGCCGGCACGGATCTGGCCGGAGCGCTCGATCAGGCCCACTACTGCATCAAGTGCCATCACCAGAGCAAAGACAGCTGCTCCACGGGGTTGAAAGAGAAGGACGGCTCATTCAAGCGCAGCGTGTTCGGGGTAACGCTCGCCGGGTGTCCGCTGGACGAGAAGATCTCTGAGATGAACGTCGTGAAGCAGCGCGGCAATTCCATCGGAGCGCTGGCTATCGTGGCCATCGATAACCCGATGGCGGCAGCTACCGGTCATCGCATCTGCAACGACTGCATGAAGGCCTGCGTATTCCAGAAGCAGGATCCGGTCGACATTCCGCAAATAGAGACCCGCACGCTAAAAGACGTCCTGGATCTGCCATGGGGCTTCGAGATTTACAGCCTGCTCACGCGCTGGAACCCATTGAATCTGGCGCGGCCGGTAGCGCTACCCGAATCGGGCTACAAGGTGTTGGTAGTGGGGCTGGGACCGGCAGGCTTTACCCTGGCCCATCATCTGATAAACGACGGGCACCGCGTGGTGGCCGTGGATGGGCTGAAGATCGAGCCGCTTCCGGCTGACATTTCGGGCGTGGACCCACTCGGCAACCGCACCCCATTCCGCCCCATTCGCGACGTCAATGAGTTGTACGAGTCTCTCGATGACCGCGTCATGGCGGGATTCGGTGGAGTGGCCGAGTACGGTATCACCGTTCGCTGGAACAAGAACTTCCTCAAGATCATCCGGCTGCTCCTCGAGCGGCGCAGGGAATTCAGCATGTTCGGCGGTGTTCGCTTCGGCGGCACGCTGACTATCGACAGCGCTTTCGCCCTCGGCTTCGACCACGTGGCCTTGTGCGCCGGGGCGGGTAGGCCCACGGTGATTCCGATGAAGAACGGCCTCGCGCGCGGCGTACGGCAGGCGTCCGATTTCCTGATGGCGCTGCAGTTAACCGGCGCTGCCAAGGAAAGCTCGGTCGCCAATCTGCAGGTTCGCATGCCCGTGGTGGTGATTGGAGGCGGTTTAACGGCGATCGACACCGCGACGGAATCGCTGGCCTACTACCCGGTACAAGTAGAAAAGTTTCTGAAGCGCTTTGAAGCGTTGGCCGCCGAGAACGGCGAAGCGCAGGTGCGAGCACGATGGTCCGCCGAAGAAAATGAGTCCGGGGATGAGTTCATCGCACACGCGCGCGCAATCCGTGCGGAGCGGGCGGCGGCCGCACGTGAGGGCCGGCCGGTAAATTTGATCGATTTGCTGAACTCATGGGGAGGGGTGACCATCGCGTACCGGCGCCGTCTGATCGATGCCCCCAGTTATACCCTCAACCATGAAGAAGTGGCGCTCGCCATGCATGAGGGTATCCGGTTCGCCGAGTGTCTCTCCCCTGAAGAAGTCGAGCTCGACCGGCATGGTCACGCAGCCGCCCTTCAGCTGATCCGCCACACCTTCGATCCGGCGACGGGCAAGATGTCGCGTTCCGGCGAGCGTGTGCGGATGCCCGCGAAGTCGATCCTTGTCGCTGCCGGAACCCAGCCCAATACCGTCCTTGGCCGTGAAGACCCAGCGAATGTTTTCCTGGATGGCAAATGGTTTCAAGCGGTCGATGAAGACGGAAATGTGGTGAAGCCGGAACCGATCTCTAAGCCGCGCGCAGTACGCGTCCTAATGTCGCTCCGTGCCGACCGCCGCGCCATCAGCTTCTTCGGAGATCTGCACCCGTCCTTTTCAGGCAACGTAGTAAAAGCGATGGCGAGCGCCAAACAGGGCTATCCAGTCGTCTCCCGCGCTTTGGCTCGGCGCGCGCCGGAACCGGCGACGCAGGTGGACCAGCTGGAAAATGAGCTTCGGGCTGTCGTCCACGACGTAGTCCGTTTGACCCCAAACATCGTCGAAGTCATCGTGCGCGCGCCGATGGCGGCTCGAGCCTTCAGGCCGGGCCAGTTTTATCGCTTACAGAATTACGAGACCCTGGCGATGCACGTCGACGGAACCACGTTAGCCATGGAAGGGTTGGCGTTGACCGGCGCTTCGGTGGATCGCGACGAGGGACTGCTCTCCACCATCGTTCTCGAGATGGGAGGTTCTTCCGATTTGTGCGCGCTGCTGAAGCCGGGCGAGCCCGTGATCCTGATGGGACCCACAGGAACCCCGACGGAAACCGCCGAGAAAGAAACAGTGTTGCTGGTAGGTGGAGGACTGGGCAACGCGGTGCTGTTCTCCATCGGCCAGGAACTCCGGGCGGCCGGCTCATCGACCGTGTACTTCGCTGGCTACAAGAAGCTGGTGGACCGCTACAAAATGGAAGAGATCGAGAAGGCCGCCGACGTCGTAATCTGGTGCTGCGACGAGGCGCCTGGCTTTACTCCCGGGCGCGTGCAGGACAAATCCTTTGTCGGCAATATCGTCGATGCGATCGCAGCCTACGGGCGAGGCGATTTGGATGAACCCGAGATTCCGCTGAATGGGGTCGACCGCATCATTGCCATCGGCTCGGACGGAATGATGGCCGCGGTGGCGAGAGCACGCCATACGGTGCTCGCACCTTATCTCAAAAGCGAACACAAAGCGATTGGCAGCATCAATTCGCCTATGCAGTGCATGATGAAAGAGATCTGCGCGCAATGCCTCCAACTCCACAAAGACCCGATTACGGGTGAGGAAACCACCGTCTTCTCATGCTTCAATCAAGACCAGTCGCTCGATCACGTCGACTGGAGCAATCTGCGAACGCGATTGTCGCAGAACGGCGTTCAGGAGAAGCTCACGAAGCAGTGGATTGACCGGTGTCTTCGGAAGGTCGGATTCCGGGGAGAGTTGGTCCAAGTGGGAGCGTTGGTCTCCTAAGACGAGCGCACTGAGAGTTCTTGATTAGATGGCAACCCGGCATGGCGAGGCTTTCGCGGGAACCTCCAGCCCACTGCTGACTCGCGCGATCTTCCCGATCTTAGCCGCAATCAGCTTTTCGCACCTAGTCAACGACATGGTGCAGTCGCTGATCCCGGCGATCTACCCGTTGTTGAAGACCTCGCTCCGGCTGGACTTCGGACACATCGGCCTGATTACGCTCACCTACCAGCTAACGGCGTCGCTACTGCAGCCACTCATCGGGCTCTACACGGATTCGCGTCCCAAACCGTATTCGCTGAGCGTGGGAATGAGCTTTACCCTCGTCGGTTTGCTGATGCTGTCCATGGCATCCACCTTTGGACTGGTCTTGGCCTCGGCCGCTCTGGTGGGACTGGGATCCGCGGTATTTCATCCGGAAAGTTCGCGAGTGGCACGCATGGCTTCGGGCGGGCAGCATGGCCTGGCTCAATCATTGTTCCAGGTAGGCGGCAACGCGGGTACTGCGTTAGGACCACTCCTCGCCGCGTTCATCGTGCTCCCGCGAGGGCAAGGAAGCATCGCCTGGTTCTCGTCAGCGGCCATTGTCGGAATCCTAGTGCTGGTTCGGGTCGGTTCCTGGTACAAGGCGAGCAGTGCGCCGCGAAGTAAGACACGGGCCAAGCAACATCATTCGGACGCGGTGCTGCCCGCAGGCAAAATCGCCTTTTCGATCGCCATCTTGATCGCTCTGATCTTCTCGAAGTACTTCTACATCGCGAGCATCAGCAGTTATTACACCTTCTATCTCATAAGCAAATTCCATGTATCTGTGCAGAGCGCTCAGGTGCATCTATTCCTGTTTTTGGGGGCCGCAGCGGCGGGAACGGTGATCGGCGGACCGGTAGGCGACCGCATCGGACGCAAGCACGTTATCTGGTGGTCGATTGTCGGCGTACTTCCCTTCACCTTGGTGCTGCCGTATGCAAACCTCTTCTGGACGGCAGTGCTCAGCGTGGTGATCGGTCTCATTCTATCCTCTGCATTCTCGGCGATATTGGTGTACGCACAGGAACTGGTACCGGGAAGGGTCGGCATGATTTCAGGGCTATTCTTCGGATTTGCGTTCGGAATGGGTGGTATTGGTGCGGCGGTATTAGGTCAGTTGGCGGATCACACCACTATCGACTTTGTCTACCATGTCTGCGCCTATTTGCCAGCCATCGGTCTATTGGCTGGGTTATTGCCGGACTTGGAAAAAGCGCAGGCGCGCTACAGTAGGAGTTGAAATGGTTTATCCCGAGCACTTGATAGCGCCAATGCGCGAGGACCTGACGCGATTCGGCGTCGAAGAAGCAAGGACACCTGCGGATGTGGATCGGATTCTCTCCGATCAGGACGGCACGGTGATGATGGTGATCAACTCCGTGTGTGGATGCGCCGCGGGCAAAGCACGCCCGGCCGTCGGGATGGCTCTGCAGCATCCTGCTCGGCCCGCGAGAGCTGCAACCGTGTTCGCCGGAGCCGATGAAACGGCAGTCGCACGCGTTCGCGATCTATTGTCCGACTACCCGCCGTCTTCCCCTTCCATAGCGCTATTTCAGAAAGGCAAGCCGGTCTACATGCTCCAACGTCGCGACATCGAGCAGCGCGATGCATTTCAGATTGCCGAGTTGCTAAAAGCCGCCTTCGATCGATTTTGCGTTGTGTAAGCAGTGCAACGAACTACGTGCGATGCCTCCGCGTAAACACTAAGTTCCAGACCTGGTGAGCGGCCTAGTACTAGTACAGGCGTGCACAGTTTGTGTTGGCGTGAACGACCCTGCGAACGTGGCCGACGATTTTACAATTCTTTGACAGGGATTTCACAATTGCTCTACCTGCGGCATTGTCTAATGACACTGACCTAGCCGAAACACCTCATTAAATCAACCAGGCTGGGTCACGAGGATTCACCATGGTCAGCAGTGCGCGCACTCCGATCTTTGTCTTGGCCGCGATCACAAGCCTATGCGGGGCAAACAATGCTCTCGCGGGTCCGATCTATGCCCAAACTAACCTGACATCCGACATCCCTGGCCTAGCGGCCTTTACCGATCCCAATCTGAAGAACCCTTGGGGTATGTCCTTCTCCGCGACGAGCCCGTTCTGGTTTTCCGATCAGGGGACTGGTAAGTCCACCCTGTACTCGGCCACAGGGCAGCCCCAAGCGCTCGTTGTAGGGATACCTCCAACCGGCGCAACGCCGCCGCAAGGGCCAACAGGCCAGATATTCAATGGAACTTCAGATTTCCTGTTGACTGCCGGAAATCCCGCACGGTTCATCTTCGCGACTCTGGCGGGAACCATCTCGGGCTGGAACCCGGCCGTTAACCCGAACACTGCCGTCATAGAGTTCACCGCGACGGACCGGGCCGCCTACACAGGCCTCGCCAACGCGACAGCCGGCGGCAATAACCTGCTCTACGCGGCGGATTTCGCGAATCGGAAGATCGATGTATTCAATGCCGCCTTCCAAAAAACCTCTGTCTCCGGAACTTTTACAGATCCGGCTGGCATTCCCTCGAGCTACGCGCCGTATAACATCCAGAACGTTAACGGGAAGCTGTACGTAGAGTACGCCAAGGTTGATGCGGTGACACACCGCGCATCTGAGGATTTGAATCAGGGTATCGTGAACGTGTTCGACACAAACGGCAACTTCCTGCAGCGCGTGGCTACGGATGCGCACCTCAGTTCGCCGTGGGGCGTTACGATGGCGCCCGCCGGATTCGGTGGGTTCGGCGGCGACCTTCTAGTAGGAAATTTTGGCGACGGTACTATCAGCGCATTCAATCCGCTCACCGGAGCATTTCTCGGCGCGCTCTCCGACGTGAAAGGAAATCCCATCACGAACGACGGTTTGTGGGCGATCAATTTCAGGGCCTCCGGATCTGGGTTCGACCCGAACACATTGTTTTTCGTGGCAGGGATTAATAATGAGGCGGATGGTCTGTTCGGTGCGATTCAACCTGTTCCGGAACCCGGAACCCTGCTGTTCTTTGCCGCGGCAGGCTGTATGTTGGCGGTTCGATCCAGATTCCGCCCCCGGGCATAGAAGCCCGCCTGTACGCATCCAGCACCTCGGGCCGGTGCCATCTCCAATCGGAGGACGCACAGCGTTCTTGGAAGGCACCGAGCCCAGGGGTGGTTCCAGATCTCAAGCGGTTGTGGTGACTTGTGCGGAGGTATCGCAACGAGTCATCCGGGTTGACACCGGCCAACGACGAGCTACATCGTGCTGATTTTGATGTACCGCTTAATATCCGGGAGGCTAACAATGACGCCGGCCACCAACGTCGCTAATGCCAAGTAGCCAATAACTTTGGATAATTCCATACGGTCTCCTGTACCCCCAGCGTTTAGTGTAGACCCAATCGCGCAAGAACGGTTTCACTAAAACAAAGAATCTCGCGGCTTCGTACCAACACCAGAATCGGGTAAAATATGCATCGAAAGAGTTGGTTCCGCTGTGATTCATCCAGACCGAAAGGAACCGATCGCCGAGTGGCACGTTCTGTGGCTCACTGCTGGCCTGAGTTGCGACGGTGACACTATCGCCATGACTGCGGCCACGCAGCCCAGCATCGAGGACCTCGTGCTGGGAGCGATACCCTGGATTCCGAAGATCAAGCTGCATAATCCGTTTCTGGCGATGGAGAACGGCGACGACTTCGTCCAGCCCTTTCACCGCGCCGCCAAGGGAGATCTCGAGCCATTCATCCTCGTGGTGGAGGGTTCCATCCCCGACGAAACGAATAAAGACGAAGGTTATTGGGCTTCCTTCGGAACCGATCCGGAGTCTGGCCAGCCGATTCCAACCTGCGATTGGATAGACCGTTTGGCCCCGAATGCCTGGGCAGTCGTAGCGGCGGGAACGTGCGCGGCCTACGGGGGGATTCATGGCATGCAAGGCAATCCGACCGGCTGCATGGGGCTGCCCGACTACCTGGGTTGGAGCTGGAAGTCGAAAGCCGGCATCCCGATCGTCTGCATTCCAGGCTGCCCGGTACAACCGGATAACATGACGCAGACTCTACTGGAACTGCTGTATGCCGCAGCCGGCCGTGCTCCGATGATCACCCTGGATGAAGTCCTCCGGCCCAAAGCGTTATTCAGTCAAACGGTCCATGAAGGGTGTGATCGCGGCGGCTACTATGAGCAGGCCCAGTTCGGAGAAGAATACGGATCGCGGCTGTGCATCGTCAAGCTCGGGTGTTGGGGTCCGGTGGTCCAATGTAATGTGGGACAGCGTGGTTGGATGGGGGGTATCGGCGGCTGTCCCAACGTAGGCGGCATCTGCATCGGATGCACGATGCCCGGATTTCCCGATAAGTTCATGCCGTTCATGGATCAGCCTCCCGGTTCCTTGCTCTCTTCGAGCGCCGTGATGACGTACGGCCGAGCGATTCACGCTCTGCGCCGCTTCACGCAAGCTTCACTGAACCGCGAGCCGAGCTGGCGATCGAGGACGAAGGGCTCGCGTGAGCCCCGCCCATGACTAGCCCGATTAATCCATCCGATGCGGAAGCGATACTCACGGAACTCGCGAGCGTGTTCGTCCAGAACGCCGGGCAATCAGCGACCGAAGCGGAGGTGGAGTCCCCGAACGTCGAAGCCCGATATCGGGCGCTGGTGGAGCAGATCCCGGCCGTCGTCTTCATGGCCTATCTGGACAAAGGCATCGGCGAAGCCTACGTAAGCCCGCAGATAGAGAAGACGCTCGGTTTTTCCCAAAGCGAGTGGCTGGAAGATCCGGTTCGGTGGTACGAACGCATTCATCCCGCCGACAAGCAGCGTTGGAGTGTCGAAGCCGCGCAGATGTTCCTCTCGGGACAGCCCCTGCGTTCGGCTTACCGGGTGATTGCGCGGGATGGTCACGTCGTCTGGTTTCACTGCGAAGCCAAGATGATTCGTCAGAAGGACGGCCGCCCGTGGTTCATTCATGGAGTAGCCTTCGATATTACAGAGTTGAAGCGGACCGAGGCCGCCCTGCAGGAGGAGCGGAACGTTTTGTCCGCAATTCTGGACACGGTAGGGGCGCTGGTGGCGGTGCTCGATCCACAGGGCCGGATTGTTCGCTTCAACCGTGCCTGCGAGCAGACCACCGGCTACCTTTCAGCCGAAGTGCAGGGAAAGCGTCTCTGGGATCTATTCACGGCGCCTGAAGAGCGGGACCGGCTTAGGGATAACTTCGCCGAATTGACCCGGGGTGTGGCAATCAACGATTACGAGAGCTATTGGGCAACGAGGAATGGGGAACAGCGTCTCATTGGGTGGTCGACTACCGTCCTGCAGGGAAGTGACAGCTCGCTGCGGTACGTCATCGCTACCGGAATCGACATCACGGAACGGAAGCGCCTGGAAGGCGCCATCCTCGAAATCAGCAACCGCGAGCAGCGCCGCATCGCTCAAGACCTGCATGACGGCCTGGGACAGCTGTTGACGGGAATCGCGTTCATGAGCAAGGTACTGGAGCAAAAGCTGGCGGAAGCCGCCATGGCGGAGGCGGGCGACGCAGCAAAGATCGTCAATCTGGTGAATGAGGCAGTCCACAAAACTAGGGAACTGGCACGGGGATTACTCCCGGTTTTGTCCGAACCCGAGGGACTGATGTCGGCGCTGGAACAGTGGGCAAGCGAGGTGGAGGATCTTTTTCACATCTCCTGCCGCTTTCAGTGCGACGATGCCGTCCTGGTCCATGACGAGGATGTTGCGAACCATCTCTACCGCATCACGCAAGAGGCCGTGCACAACGCAATCAAGCACGGAAAGGCAACTCACGTTCTGATCGGGCTCGACACGGAAGATCGTCGAGGAGTCTTGACCATTAAAGATAATGGCTCAGGCGTGACCGAGAAGGACTCACAAAAGATGGGAATGGGATTGCACATCATGCGCTATCGGGCGGGTATGATCGGGGGTTCGTTTGAGCTGGTCCGGAACGGCGGCGACGGAACCCTGGTGACGTGCGTCTTTCCGCTAGAGGTGTGTTAAACTTCAGGGCGGTGGATTCTCCCGTCCAGGTCGACGTGTCGAAGCGGAAGGTTTTCGTCGTTGACGATCATCCCATCGTGCGCGCCGGCCTTGCGCAACTGATCAACCGTGAGCCCGACCTCTCTGTCTGCGGGGATGCCGAGGAGATGCAGTCTGCCCTCCAAGATATCGATCACATCAAACCCGACATCTTAATAGTCGACATTTCCCTAAATGGGCCCGATGGCCTGGACCTGCTCAAGCACGTCCGCACCAAAGACCCCGGCCTCCCCATCCTGATTTTGTCGATGCACGATGAATCCATCTACGCCGAGCGGGCCCTTCGTGCCGGCGCAAACGGGTACATCATGAAGCAGGAAGCGACCGATCGGGTCCTGATCGCGCTTCGGCGCATCCTGAATCGTGAGATTTATGTGAGCGACCGGATAGCGAATAAGATGCTGCGCCAGTTCGTGGGCGGCAGCCCGGCCACTCCGGAGCGATCGCCGCTGGACGATTTGTCCGACCGCGAACTCGAGGTGCTCCGACTCATCGGGGAAGGCCACGGGACACGTCAGATCGCAGAAGAACTCCACATCAGCATCAAAACCGTCGAGACCTACCAGGGGCACCTCAAAGAGAAGCTGGGCCTTAAGAACTCTCGCGAATTAGTCCAGTACGCGATCCAACGAACGATCAACGAACAATCAGCGAACTAAACGAAAAGCGGGCGTTTCCACCCGGCCAATACCCAACAGCTCCTCCCTGCCCTCGTCAATAAGATGGTTGTGCCGGTCAGGCTATCCCCGATGCGAACAGTGCTGAAAACCATGAGTGTAAAACCCGGCCTCACCCGCTAGGATTGGTCCTTGTTTTCGGGTCTTATGGAGAAGGACTAACGGACGTTACATTCCGGTGCCTACGCGGACAACTCTGTGGCAGGTGCCGTATTCATAACCTGGAGAGGAGACACACATGCCGGAGACCGTTCCATACGGCCGAAAAACCCAAACCCCATCGCCCGTGCCGGAGATCCATATCATCTGGATGACATCCGGTCTCAGCTGTGACGGAGACTCTGTTTCTATCACCGCCGCCATGCAGCCGAGCATAGAAGACGTCGTACTTGGCGCAATACCCGGTCTGCCCAAAGTACACGTCCACAACCCCGTGCTCGCCTACGAAACGGGTGGCGATTTCCTGAAGCACTGGTACATGGCCTGGGAGGGCAAGCTGGATCCTTTCGTGCTCGTTGTCGAGGGCTCCATCCCGAATGAGAGCATCAAAAAAGAGGGCTATTGGGCCGCTCTCGGCACCGACAATACCACCGGCCAGCCAATCACCACTAACACTTGGATTGATCGCTTGGCTCCCAAAGCGCTCGCCGTCGTCGGCGCCGGTACATGCGCAACCTACGGTGGTATCCACGCGATGGCCGGAAATCCGACCGGAGCCATGGGGTTGGCCGATTACCTCGGATGGGACTGGAAGTCTAAGGCGGGACTGCCGATCGTGAATGTCCCAGGCTGCCCCGTGCAACCCGACAACTTCATGGAGACCCTGCTTTATCTGCTGTATCAGGTAGCTGGCTTGGCTCCCATGATTCCACTCGACGATCAACTGCGCCCCACGTGGCTATTCGCCAAGACCGTCCATGACGGCTGCGATCGCGCGGGATACTACGAGCAGGGCGACTTCGCGTACGAATACGGATCGCCCAAGTGCATCGTGAAACTCGGATGCTGGGGTCCTGTCGTAAACTGCAATGTTCCCAAGCGCGGCTGGATGGCGGGAATCGGTGGTTGCCCTAACGTAGGCGGTATTTGCATTGGTTGCACCATGCCGGGGTTCCCGGATAAATTTATGCCATTCATGGACGAGCCGCCCGGCGCCAGAATCTCCAGCGTCGCCTCCAGCGTTTACGGGCGCGCGATAAGAGCGCTGCGCCACGTGACGCAGCACACCGTGAATAAAGAACCGAAGTGGCGGCATCCCGGCAGAGAACTCACCACCGGGTACACTCCGCGGAATTATTAACCTGATAAGGAGCGATTTTCATGGGTACTATAACTGAGCCCGTTTCTTCAACGCCCTCCAAGCCTCGCAACCTAGTGGAGATGAATTGGGACCCGATAACCCGCATTGTCGGTAGCCTCGGCATCTTCACCAAAATCGATTTTGAAAACCGGCAGGTGGCCGAGTGTTACAGCACATCATCGATTTTCCGCGGTTACAGCATCTTCATGCAGGGCAAGGACCCTCGCGACGCTCATTTCATTACCAGCCGCATATGCGGCATCTGCGGCGACAATCACGCCACGTGCGCCAACTACGCGCAGAACATGGCGTTCAATGTACGCCCACCGAACATGGCTGAGTGGATCGTCAACCTGGGCGAAGCCGCGGAGTACATGTTCGACCACAACATCTTTCAGGACAACCTGGTCGGAGTCGACTTCTGCGAGCAGATGGTCAAAGAGACCAACCCCAGCGTTTGGGACAAGGCTCAACGAACCCCGGCTAACGGCGCACATCTTCACGGCTTCAAGATGATCTCGGATATCATGACGGCGCTGAACCCGTTCAGCGGCTCGTTCTACCGTGAGACATTACAGATGAGCCGCATGACCCGGGAAATGTTCTGCCTGATGGAGGGGCGGCATGTCCATCCTTCAACGCTTTATCCTGGCGGCGTCGGCACCGTTCCTACTGTCCAGCTCTTCACCGATTACATGGTTCGATTGATGAAATACATCGAATTCATGAAGAAAGTGGTGCCGCTGCATGACGATCTTTTCGACTTCTTCTACGAGGCGCTTCCCGGCTACGAACAAGTGGGCCGCCGCCGTATCCAGCTAGGGTGCTGGGGCTCATTCCAGAATCCTGATGTCTGCGATTACACGTACAAGAACATGGCCGAGTGGGGCAAGGCGATGTACGTGACTCCAGGCGTTGTCGTGGATGGCGAGCTGGTTACCACAAGCCTGGTGGATATCAATCTCAACATTCGCATCCTGCTAGGCAGTTCCTACTACGATGACTGGCAGAATCGCGAGACGTTCGTGAAGCAGGACCCGTTGGGCAACCCGGTGGATCAACGGCATCCGTGGAATCAGACGACAGTCCCGCGTCCCCAAAAGCGTGATTTCAAGGGCAACTATACATGGGTGATGTCGCCGCGCTGGTACGACAAGCGGACCGGCGACTATCTTGCGCTCGACACGGGTGGTGGTCCTCTGGCCCGCTTCTGGGCTACGGCGCTGGCCGGTCTGGTGGACATCGGCTACGTGAAATCGACCGGGCACAGCGTGAAGATCTATCTCCCGAAGACGGCAATGCTCCCCGAGACCGAGTTCGAGTGGAAGATCCCGAAATGGAGCAACACGCTCGAGCGCGATCGCGCCAGAACTTATTTCCAGGCATATGCGGCAGCCTGCGCTCTTCACTTCTGCGAGAAGGCGATGAAGGAACTGCATGCCGGCAATACGAAAACGTGGCGGGAGTTCAAAGTTCCGGATGAAGCCATCGGTTGCGGCTTCCACGAGGCGGTGCGAGGCGTGTTGTCACATCACGTCGTGATCCGCGACGGAAAGATCGCCAACTATCATCCGTATCCCCCCACGCCGTGGAACGCGAATCCGCGCGATATGTACGGTACACCCGGACCCTACGAAGATGCCGTTCAGAATACGCCGCTGTTCGAAGAGAACGGGCGCGAAAACTTCAAGGGCATCGACATCATGCGCACGGTCCGCAGCTTCGATCCATGCCTGCCTTGTGGCGTGCACATGTACGTCGGGGAGGGTAAGACGATCGAGACCGTCCATTCTCCAATGTTCGGGAATCGCTGACGGAAGCCCATGCGCGCAACCCAGGAATTTCAAGAGCGCGTGGCGCGGATCGAAGAACTGGTCCAAAGACTGGACTCCTCCAGCGATCCCGCCATGCGCGCCACGGCAAAGGAGTTGGTGCAATCCTTAATGGATTTGCATGGAGCCGGTCTCGAACGAATCATCGAGATCGTGTCTGAAGCACCGGGGGAGGCAGGCGCGGGTTTGGTCGAGTCGCTGGGGCACGACGAACTCGTGAGCAGCCTCTTGGTGTTGTATGACCTGCATCCAGAAGATTTCGAGACGCGGGCGCACCGTGCTCTGGACAAAGTTCGGCCGATGCTCCGGTCCCAGGATGCACGGCTGGACGCCATCCAGATCGGGGAAAATACCGTGCGGGCGCGCATCGGCGGTGCGTTCTCTGAACAAGTGAAGACAGCCGTTCAGCAGGCTCTGATGGAAACCGTTCCCGATGCGATCGAGGTGGTGATTGAAGGAACTCCGTCAACCAGGGTTGCGTCCGGTTTCGTTCCGCTGGCTAGCTTGCTAACGAATCACACCTCTGGCGTGCCGGCCGTCGGTCGGCCCTCGTGAGCGCTTTCGCTACCCTGCAGCGTCTGGCCCGGCGGCCACCCCCGGGCGAGCGCTGCAATCTTTGTGGTGCCGCGGTGGCATCCACACATCAGCATCTGATCGATCCGGTGACACGTACCCTGGCGTGCGCCTGCGATCCGTGCGCGGTGTTGTTTTATGGCAGCGGCGAAACGAAGTTCAAGCGAGTTCCCCGACGTATTCGAAGGCTGCCGGAGTTCCACTTGACCGATGGCCAGTGGGATAGCCTGATGATTCCCATCGGCTTGGCATTCTTTGTGGCGAGCAGTCTCGAAAAGAGGGTTCTCGCGTTATACCCAAGCCCGGCGGGCTCGACGGAATCGTTGCTTTCGTTGGATGCGTGGAAGGATATCGTCAACGATAATCCGGTCCTGGAACGGATGGAGTCTGACGTCGAGGCACTTCTGGTGAACCGTCTGAATCAGTCGGCAGAATACTACATCGCTCCGATCGACAAGTGCTACGAACTGGTCGGTGTCATCCGCTCAAATTGGCGCGGACTGTCCGGGGGTACGGAAGTGTGGGAGGAGATCCGCGTATTTTTTGAAAAGCTCAAGGACGCTTCAAATGCCTGACTTGCGCTTCCGCGTTGACGGAGCCGAAGCTGTGCCTTTTGCGGCTGCGCCGACGATCGCTCTGAAGCTGCGAGTGGATAACGCCAATCCCGACGAAGAAATTCACACGGTTGCGCTTCGCGCGCAGATTCAGATTGAAGCACATCGCCGGCAGTACACCGCGGACGACAAAGCCCGGTTGATGGACCTGTTCGGCGAGGCGGACCGCTGGAGCCGCACCCTCCGAGCCATGTTGTGGACCCACGCCGGCATGGTCATCAACGCATTTCACGGCGGCGTTCTGGTTGACCTGCAAGTGCCGTGCACCTTCGACTTCAACGTCGCCGCGACGAAGTACTTTCACGGTGTCTCGGACGGCGACGTCCCGTTAGTTCTGCTATTCAGCGGAACGGTCTTTTACAAAGGGCCCGGAGGAATCCTGCAGGTGTCTCCGATTTCGTGGGACAACGAAGCTCGTTACAGGCTGCCGGTGAAAGTCTGGCGGGACATGATGGAGGCTTATTACCCCAATAGCGCCTGGCTTTCGCTGCGCAAGGATGTGTTTGACCGTGTGTACGAGTACAAAGTGAGGATGGGCATTCCGACCTGGGAAGAAGCGTTCGAGAGCCTGCTTGCGGCAGCAGCGCAGGAGACCGCGCGGCGATGAATAGCGCAATGATATCAAGAAATCGCGAACGCCGTTCTGTACGAGGGATATATTCTTTACCCCTATCGCGCCTCGGCTGTGAAGAACCGCCAGCGCTGGAACTTCGGCGTCCTCTACCCGCGAGACTACGCCGAGGCTCAGTCCGGTGCTGATGCTTGGAGTATGCGAACGGAGTGTCTGGTGAAGGCGCCTTCGCCCTCGGCAGTGACAATTCGCGTACGGTTCCTGCATCTCATACCTCGCACTCTGGAAGGGCAGACCTGGCACGAAGCAATGGAGCGCGAGGTTCAGATTAACCCAGAAGCGCGCCACACCTTTGAATTTTCTCCAGTAGAGGACGGACAGCAGAGGATCGAAGGCGCCATCGAAACGCAGACTGGGCAACTTGGCGAGGGGCTGTTCAAGATCTGCATCACGATTTTCAACACAAGCTCGGGTCAAGGCGTCCCTAGCCGCGAGGAGGCTCTATTGCAATCGTTTGTCTCCACGCATACGATCCTGAGCGTCGATGGCGGTGAGTTCATCTCCCTTCTCGATCCGCCGGAGGAACTGCGCGATGCGGTAGCAAGTTGCCAGAACGTCGGAACCTATCCGGTGCTGGTGGGAGAGGACGGACAGCGCGATGCGATGCTCTCATCTCCGATCATTCTGTACGATTACCCCAAAATCGCGCCCGAAAGTCCCGGGGCATTGTTCGACGGAACCGAGATCGACGAAATCCTGACGTTGCGCATCATGACTCTGACGGACGAAGAGAAGCGTGAAATGGGTCTGCTGGACGAGCGCGCGCGAGAGATCCTGGAGAGAACGGAATCCATGCCGCCGGAACAGTTCATGAAGATGCACGGCATATTGCGCAGTGTTCCGCCAACGTCGCAGGAGGCGCCATGAACGAGTGGGAATGGCAGCTTTTGGAAGACAAGACGCAAGCGGATACGGTCAGCGTCCCAGGCGGAGAGATCAAGAAAGGAGACTTGGTTCGTCTCCGGCCGAAGAAGGGGGGTGACATCTTCGATCTCGCCCTCGCCGGGAAAACCGCAATCGTCGAGTCCATCGAACAGGATTACGAGGGCAGATTCCACTTAGCCGTCATCCTGGAAGACGATCCCGGCAAGGACATGGGCGCGCTTCGCCAACCCGGCCACCGATTTTTCTTCACACCGGAAGAGGTGGAACCAGCCGCTAAGAACCGCAAGATCCTGGTAGCCGGCGTCGGCAACATCTTTCTTGGCGACGATGGATTCGGCGTAGAGGTCGTCCGGCGTCTGTCTTCACAGAACTTTCCCGAAAGCGTGCGGGTTGCAGATTTCGGAATCAGAAGTTATGACCTCGCTTACGCCTTGCTGGACGGCTACGACGTCAGCATTCTCGTCGACGCATCATCCCGCGGAGATGCGCCAGGCACTCTCTACGTGATTGAACCCGATGTGAACGGCACTCCGGAAGCCGCCCCCGATGCTCATTCCATGACTCCGGCCGGCGTCCTGCGCCTGGCGAAAGGTATGGGCACAGTCTCAGGCCGCATCCTGCTGGTGGCGTGCGAGCCTGCAACGCTGGGCGGTGAGGAAGGCCACATGGGGCTGAGCGAGCCTGTTTCGGCGGCCGTCGACGGTGCCGTTGAGCTGATAGAAAAGCTGGTGGATAAAATCCTGAAAGGTGAGGAGGAAACCAATGGAAGTGATGCGCAACGTGAAAGGACGAGCTGACGACGGCCGGGACAATTTGCTGCTATTCGGGGGAGGCGCTTTATTGCTGCTCGGAGCCGGCCTGATCCTCTCTAATTCATCCGTGCGGAAGCACTTGGGTGGCTTCAACGTCATGAGCCTGGTGCGGGCCGTCGCGCCCGACATAGAGCGATATCTGAAGCTGAGGGCGATGTAGACCGGAGCCGGCGATGGAAGCGGAGCGTTACGCGATCGATGCGGGGACCAGCAGATTAACGGTGCGAGCCTTTGCCAGCGGAATGCTTTCGGCCTTTGGCCACAGCCCGACATTAACCGTTCGTGATTTTGCCGGCGAGGCGACGTTTGCGGCTGGGACGCTGGAGGAAGCAATTCTCGTCATAAAAATCAAGGCTGCCTCGCTCGCCGTCAGTGACGATATCAGCGATAAAGACCGGCGCGAAATCGAGCGGACGATGAACCAGGAGGTCCTGGAGACATTCAAGTATCCGGAAATTGTGTTTGACAGTTCTAAGGTGTCCGCCAGCAAGGCCGGCAACGGCCAGTACTGGGTGAATCTGGTGGGAAATCTTTCTCTGCATGGAGTCATCAGTAGTCAACCGGTTTCAGCCCAGGTTGCCCTGATCGGCGATACCTTGCGCGCCCACGGGGAGTTCTCATTGTTGCAGACCACCTACGGAATCAAGCCGGTATCGATCGCCGGCGGCTCCTTGAAGCTGAAAGACGAGCTGAAATGCAAGTTCGATATTGTTGCCCACAAAAAGGCGGAAAATGGTTGAGAGGTCACCATGTGTTTAGCAATTCCGGCCAGGATCGTCGAGCTTTATGCTGACGATCATAGCCGGGCGCTGGTGGATGTAGTTGGCGTGCGGCGCCACATCGATATGGGCCTTCTGGCCGATGATCCTCCGGAAACCGGTGATTGGGTCCTCGTTCACGTGGGGTTCGCGATGAGTAAGATCAGCGAAGAACAGGCGATCGACCAGCTACACACACTCACAGTATTAGGGGAGCAGCTCGCAGCTCTGGAAGAGGTCCAGGGATACGGACTGAATGAAACATGAAGTTCGTAGATGAATTCCGCGACCCCGAACTGATCGGCAAGGCCACGGAGGAGATCCGGCGCCTCAACGACCCGAAGCGGCACTACCGGTTTATGGAGGTGTGCGGCGGCCATACTCACGCCATCTATCGTTTCGGTCTGAAGGATCTGCTGCCGCCGAACATCGAGCTGGTTCATGGGCCAGGTTGTCCCGTATGCGTGCTGCCGATGGGCCGGATTGACGATGGCCTGTCTATTTCTCAAGATCAGAATGTAATCTTCACGGCTTTTGGCGACATGATGCGCGTGCCCGGCACTCACGGCAGCCCGCTGGAGCACAAGTCGCGCGGGATGGATGTACGCATCGTATATTCCCCTTCCGACGCGCTGAAGCTCGCGGAGAAGAATCCCGAAAAGCATGTGATGTTTTTCGCTATTGGTTTCGAGACCACCGCGCCATCCACAGCATTAACCATGATGCGAGCGAAGGCGCGGGGAATTCGGAACTTTTCCGTGTTCTGTAATCACGTCACCATCATTCCCGGCATCCGGGCCATTCTCGATTCGCCCGACATGCGGATCGACGCCTTCATCGGACCCGGCCATGTCTCAACGGTGATTGGCTGCCGTCCCTACGAGTGGATCGCGAGAAATGAGGGCAAGCCGATCGTCGTCTCCGGTTTCGAGCCCCTGGACGTACTGCAATCGATTGTGATGCTGCTGGAACAACTGCGAGCGGGCGAAGCGAAGGTTGAAAATCAATATAAGCGCGTGGTTCCGTGGGAAGGAAATCGTGCCGCGCTGAAGGCCATGGCTGAAGTGTTTGAGCTTCGCCCCTACTTTGAATGGCGGGGCATGGGTTTTATCTCGCAGTCGGCGCTCAGTATCCGCAGTTCCTACGCAGAGTGGGATGCCGAACAGCGCTTCCACGTGCCTGGGGTGCGCGTCACTGATCCGAAAGCGGCGCAATGCGGCGAGGTGTTGAAGGGCGTGCTCAAACCGGCGCAGTGTAAGCTGTTCGGGAAAGAATGTACGCCGGAACGTCCGGTGGGCGCGCTAATGGTCTCCTCGGAAGGTTCGTGCGCGGCATACTTTAACTACGCGCATCGCAAGACGGCGGCGCTAACCAGCATTGGCGCGTAATGGGCACCGCGCTCCCTAAGATTCGGTTCCGCGACTCTCAAATCGAGATGGCCCACGGAGCGGGTGGCAAGGCGAGCCGCCGGTTGGTCGAAGGGCTTTTTGCTCCGCTTCTATGTGGAGCCTCCACAGACCCTCTTGGCGACGCCGCTCACTTCCAGATGAACGGTACCGGCCTCGCCATTACAGCCGACAGCTTCGTCGTGAAACCTCTGCGATTTCCCGGCGGCTCCATCGGCGAACTCGCGGTGAACGGCACGGTCAACGATCTCGCCGTATCGGGCGCGCGGGCTGAAGCTCTCGTGGTCACCTACATTCTCGAGGCGGGTCTGGCGACGGAGATTCTCGAAGCCGAAGTTCGCGCCATGGCGAAAGCTGCCGCCTGCGCTCGCGTGGCCATTCTGGGTGGCGACACGAAAGTGGTCGAGCACGGTAAGGCCGATCACATGTACATCACGACGGCGGGCATTGGCCGGCCGATTCCCGGCATCCAGATCTCGGCGCGATCGGTCCGCCCCGGCGACAAAGTGCTGTTGAGCGGTCCCATCGGAGATCACGGCATCACAATTCTGCTCGCGCGCGGGGAGCTCGATATCGAAGCGGATCTATGTTCCGATACGCGCTCTGTGCTGCCGATGGTGGAGGCGCTGGCTCAGGCGGCGGGTCCGGGCGTTCGCTGGATGCGCGATCCGACTCGCGGCGGCGTGGCGACGTCACTCAACGAACTGGCCCGCGATTGCGGCCTTGGCGTTCACGTCTTTGAAGAAAAGATTCCGATCCGAGACACAGTCCGCGGAGCCTGCGAGTTGCTCGGCCTCGACCCATTGCACATCGCCAACGAGGGTCAGTTTCTCGCGATCGTCGCTGCCGGATATGAGGATCGGGCTCTTGAAGCTATGGGCCTCGACGCGGCTGTAATCGGCGAGATCCGGGAGCAGCCCGCCGGTACCGTTCTGGGGACCACGGCGTACGGCGGCACGCGCGTGATCGACATGCTGGTGGGCGATCCACTGCCCCGCATATGTTGACCAGCCAGTCCACACTCGCTGGGCGTGCACAGGAATCGCTCCTGGGCCGTAATCAGCTCTTCGCGGATTTTTTTGCCCGGGAGGCGCGACCGCTCGCCGCAGCCTGCCACAAAATGTCGGAGCGGTTCCTGAACGGTGGCCGCCTGCTCGCCTTTGGAAAGGGAGCTTACGCCACCGACGCGCAGCATGTCTCTGTGGAATTCGTGCACCCGGTGATCGTCGGCAAGCGCGCACTCCCGGCCCTGGATTTATCCATTCTGTTTCGCCCCTGGTTGGAAGCAATTGTCCAGCCCGAGGATATGGTGATGGCGTTCGGTCCTCCGGAAGGAGATCTCGAAATCGAGGAAGCGCTGTCCGTAGCTCATGCCCGGCAGGCGATGACCTTTGCCCTGCAGGGATCGCCCGGCTCATACACGTTCAAACCCGTGACAGCGGATCCGTTCCTGCATCAGGAACTGGTCGAAATTCTGTATCACACGCTTTGGGAAACTGTTCACGTCTACTTTGAGCGCCGGGAATTAGGTCACGATGTGGGTGATGCCAGCTTCCTATATCCATTCCTGGGGCAGCAAAAGCAAGAGGCGACAGGCGTTGAAGAGCAGGTTGCCGCTTCCATCAACATGAAGGTGGAAGAAGACGCGAAGCTCCGCATTCAGGTCGCCTCGGAGCAGGCTGAAAATATGGCGAATGCCACCCGCGCTATGCACGAGAGCTTGCGCAAGGGCGGCAAGCTGATCCTGTTCGGCAACGGAGGGTCCGCGACTGACGCAAATGACTGGATGCTCGATTGTATTCAACCGCCACCAGGATACCGGCCCGTTCCTGCCGTTTCGCTATCTCTCGAACCAGCCAACATCACGGCCTTGGCAAACGACGTCGGGACTGACGTCATTTTTCTGCGGCAACTGCTCGCGCAGGTTCGCCCCAACGACATCGCGGTCGCTATCTCAACCAGCGGCGGATCGAAAAACATCATTGTTGCCCTGGAGGAGGCACGCAAGCGCAAGATGCTGACGGTGGCGCTGCTCGGTTATGATGGCGGCGAGATCGTTAGACGCGGCTTGGCGGACTTCCCTCTTGTAGTCCGTTCCGACTACATCCCCCGCATTCAGGAAGTGCAAGCTTCCATGTATCACACAATTCGCGAACTCCTGGAGAGAGTACATGGCAACTGAGCTTTACGGAACATCAAGCTGCCCATACACGCAGGACATGCGGGAATGGCTGGAGTGGAACAACCGCGAGTACGAAGAGTACGATGTCGAAGCCGATGGTGAAGCGCTTGCCCGCATGCGCGAGATCACGGGCGGACAATTCACGGTGCCGGTCCTGGTGGAAGACGGTAAAGTAGCCCAAGTGGGTTGGCAGGGCCGCGGATGTGTCGTCTCTCGAAGCGCGAAGGAATGACGACGGCGCGATCCATCCATGTGCGCGGCGTCGTTCAGGGAGTCGGATTTCGTCCGTTCGTATTTAGACTGGCCCGGGCGAACAACCTGACTGGCTTTGTTCTGAATGAGCAGGACGGAGTGAATATTCATCTCGAAGGCGCCGAGCCTGCCTTGGACGCGTTCATCCACGATCTCCAAACACAAGCACCGCCCGCATCGCGGATCACGGGGATGCATATCGAGACTGCCGAAAAGGTGGGGTTGAGGGACTTCTCGATTCGGAGAAGTCAGCGGGGCGCGCAACCTTCGGCCCGGATTTCGCCAGACCTCCCGGTGTGCGCGGACTGCCTGGCGGAACTCTTCGATCCCGCGAATCCGCGCTACCTGTACCCCTATATCAACTGTACGAATTGCGGTCCGCGGTACACCGTGATTGAGCGCCTGCCCTACGATCGGCCGCACACCACGATGAAGCGCTGGACCCTCGACGCGTTTTGCGCCGCCGAATACCAGGATCCAGCGAACCGTCGATTCCACGCGGAACCGGTAGCTTGCCCGCAATGCGGACCTCAGTACACGCCGGATATAGCGAGCACAGCCCGCCGGCTGCATGCGGGTGAGATTGTCGCCATAAAGGGCATCGGCGGCTATCATCTCGCCTGTGACGCGAGGAATGCTCTAGCCGTTCAGGCGCTGCGTGAGCGAAAGTTCCGCAAAGAGAAACCGTTTGCAGTCATGGTTCACACCCTGGAAGACGCCCGGAGCCTCGCCGGCCTGTCTTCCGAAGCGGAAACGCTGCTGACCTCCATCGCTCGTCCCATCGTCCTTGCGCCGGCAAAAGCCGATTTACCGGGAGTTGCGCCGGACAATCACGAGCTGGGCTTGATGCTGCCCTATGCTCCGTTGCATTACTTGCTGTTTGCCGCCGGTTGTCCCGCCGTGCTGGTGATGACCAGCGCTAATCGATCCAGCGAGCCGATCGCATATCAGGACGATGACGCCCGCCAGCGTCTGTCCGGAATTGCGGATGCGTTCCTCGTGGGAGAGCGTCCCATTGCCCGCCGGGTCGACGATTCCGTTGCGCGCGCAGGTGCGTGCGGCCCCGTGGTTCTTCGCCGCTCGCGTGGTTACGCCCCCGGAGCGGCGACAACTCTACCAGTGGATCGTCCAATTCTCGCGGTAGGCGCCGACCTGAAGAATACAATCACCTTGGTGGTTGCAGGACAGGCGTTCGTGAGCCAGCACATCGGAGATCTGGAGCATTATGAAGCGCTGGAATCGTTCCGCCAAACCGTCTCGGATCTCGTCTCCATGTATGAGATTGACTTCCAAGATCTGCTGGTCGCCCACGACCTGCATCCTCAATATGCATCCACGCTGTATGCCCAGGAGTTGCAATCCGCACACAGACTCCCCGTTCAGCATCACCGGGCGCATATCGCATCCGTGATTGCCGAACGTCAGGCATGGGATCAGCGAGTGATCGGAATCAGCTTTGACGGCACAGGGTACGGTGACGACGGAAGCATTTGGGGCGGCGAATTCTTTGTGGGGAGCCTGGTGGAAGGCCTCCGCCGTGTGATGCATCTGCGCACAGCGACACTCCCCGGAGGGGATGCCGCAGCCCGCCACCCGGTTCAATGCGCAGCGGGATTCCTGTCGCAGATTGACGGCCTGCCTGGGCTGGAGATGCCCGATCGTTACCAACGCTCACTCCGGCTTATCGACAAGCAGGTGCGTACGTTCGAGACAACCTCGATGGGCCGGCTCTTCGACGCAGCTGCAGCGGTGTTGGGGTTCACTCGCGAAGTCAGCTTCGAGGGACAGGCGGCCATGTGGCTGGAGCACATCGCACGCTCGGCCCAGAACACGGACGCTTATTCGTTCCCGGCGACCGCCGACGAACTCGATTTCCGTCCGCTACTCGCATCCGTGGTCCACGATCGCGCTAAACGGCGAAATCCTGCCGAGATCGCTCGCGCATTCCAGCGTGGGGTTGCGAACGGAGTCCGCGCCGCCGTCGAACTTCTGCGCGCTAAGTACGACATCGAAACGGTAGTGCTTTCCGGCGGCGTCTTCCAGAACGACTTGCTGCTGGAGGATCTGCAGTCAATCCACGTATGGACGAACTCCGCGGTCCCCCCCAACGACGGCGGAATCAGTCTCGGTCAAGCCGCCCTCGCCGCTTTCCCCGGAGGGTCGCATGCATGAGCTTTCCATTGCCATGAGTATTCTGGAGGTAGCGGAGGAAGAGGCCGAACGCCGGGGAGGTGTTCAGGTCGAAGCGATCCACCTCAAAATCGGATTGCTCTCCGGAGTGGTGAAAGAGGCGTTGTTGTCGGCGTTTGAGCTCGCGTCCGAGCGGACTCCGTTCGAGAGGTCGCGGGTCATCATCGAAGAGGTTCCCATTGTGGTCTACTGTTCCCACTGCCAGGCGGAGCGCTCTGTGCACTCCATGCAGCAGTTTTCCTGCGCCGAATGCGACACGCCCGCGTCTCAGGTCTTGCGCGGGCGAGAACTGCAGCTGGCAGCACTGGAGCTAGCCGAATGACTGCGAACACTCGCATCGTCGAAGTTCGTCAGAACATCCTGAAACATAACGATGAGGTTGCTCGCGTCCTCAGAAAGCGATTCCAGGACGCAGGGGTCTCGGTGATCAGTCTGGTGTCGAGCCCTGGCGCAGGAAAGACCGCATTTCTCGAGAAGACACTGACGCTATTGCGGGAACGGGGGAAAAATCCAGCGGCTATTGTGGGCGACCTGGCAACCGACAACGACGCGGCCCGCCTGGCCCGGAGCAACGCGCCTGTCAAACAGATCACGACGGGAACTCTTTGTCACCTGGAAGCAGCGATGATCGACAGAGCCATCGAGGACTGGGAGCTGGATCAGCTAGACTTTCTGTTCATCGAGAACGTGGGCAATTTGGTTTGCCCTTCCTCCTACGATCTCGGAGAAAATATGCGGGCCGTGCTGCTCTCGGTGACTGAAGGAGAGGACAAGCCCCTCAAGTACCCCACGATTTTTAACACCGGAGATGTAGCAGTTGTAACCAAGATGGATCTGGCTGAGGCTGTCGAGTTCGATTGGGATGCGGCCCGGGCGAACATTCACGCGGTGCGGCCGGGCATGCCGGTTATCCGAGTCTCATCCAAGCGCGGCACGGGCATGGATGAGTGGCTGGCATTCATACACGGCCAGGAGGGCCATTCCGGGAGTCTTGTACGCTAAGGACCGCCCGACCTTAGATTCCAGCCCGTTCTGTACGCTAGGCGTTCCTCGGCTGAGTGCCCCGCAGCCTCTGAAGGGTCGTAATGTGCGGATCAGAAACGCCACGCGCAATGCTTGACGCTCGCCTTCGCGGAAGCGGTTGAGGGGTTGAAGAGAATACCTGGCGCCCTCGAGTGCCAACTCTTGAAACCGCTCTGATGAATGGTGCCGCCATTCCATGGTCGAGTCCGATGGCGCGAACGGCACCAGGCGCAGGACTGCGGGTGCAAGTTATTCCGTCTGGATCAATTCTGCTCGAATCCCGGACGCGAAACCCGCGATCTGTGCTGACGGTGGTCCCTGCTGCGTCAGCTTGCCATAGACACTCCAGCGGTAGACTTTGCCCGGGACACCCAGGCGGTAAGTGTTCCCTTTGATTTGAAACAGTCGTGCGGACTGAATGGTCATTTCGAAGGTTGCGGTGAAATACCCGGACGAGGTATCGATGACCACTTGGTGCCGCAGGTTGCACGTTTGAATCGGCTTACCCGCGCGGAACGAGTCCGGCTTGGTGAAGTCACCGCCTCCTGAGTCATTAACGAAAATGACGCTCGTTCCGGTCCGGTCGATGACCCGAATGGGTCCATTGTTGATCACCTGCTGGGTGGTTGTGTCGTTGTAGAAGCTGAGCAATGCTGTAGTCTCGGAGATCGAAGTGCTGGTAGCGACGGTGTCCAGCCCTGACACCCAACTCAGATACCCGTACTGGAGTGATTGAGATGCCGAGACATTTAACACTTGACCGACCAATCCATATCCCAGCACTGCTTCATCAGCGCTGAGCATCCCAGGGTGCCGGTCCAGTGGAGAGATCCCGAAGTTGCCGGATCGCAGCACTCCTTCTTCAGCGCTGAGCATCGCAGGGGCGGAGAGCATCATAACGATGCAGGTTAGATACCTCCTGCTGTCATCGAATCTAAACCTTCTATTCATTTGCTTTTCCTCGTAGGGGGTTTGGTAGCCAGTGAAATCCCAGGGGTAACTGGCACATCCAGATTTACGCCTGTGTTCGTTACCTCGCAATAGAGACGGTCTGAAGCTCTTCTGAACCCGCATGGCCATGTAGAATAAGCATTTAGTATTCTCTCTTCAGATCAGGGAATGGCTGACAAGGAATTCATCTTTGGCGAATTTCGTCTTCGCCCGCAGCAGCGCGAGCTGTTACGCGACGGCCGATCAATCCACCTGGAGAAAATCCCATTCGACCTGCTGGTACTCCTGGTCGAACGAGCAGGGGACTTGATCCCACGGGACGAGATCGCGACGAGGTTATGGCAGTCGAGTGCCTTTCAGGATATTGATGCGAGCCTCAATACCGCAGTCCGAAAGCTCCGGGTGGCTCTGCGGGATCAGTCCGACCGGCCACGGTTCGTTCAAACCATAGTCGGGCAGGGTTATCGGTTCTTGATGCCGGTTGAAATCCACGAGAAGGAGCTAAAAGTCTCGCCCGTAACGGCAGATCCGGTCCCGGCGGCAGCCGTATCTTCATCGAAACTGCGCACATTGGCGGCGTACAGTTAGCGCTTGTGCTTGCGGCCATCCTGGCCGTCGTGTGCTGGTTTGTACTGCGCCCGTGGCTTCAACGGATGCCGGATACAGCTATGGTCGCCGTGCTTCCCTTCGAAGATTTCGGTGAAGATCTTCCGCAGCGGTACTTCAGTCAGGGCATGACGGAGGATATCATCACGCAACTTGGGCGTGCGTCCTCCTCTGGAATCGGCATAATCGCCGGCCCCTCAGTCTGGCGTTATCGAGGAAAAAACCCGACCCTCCATCAATTAGCAACGGATCTCGGGGTGGGGTACGTGCTCACCGGAAGTGTCCGGCGGGAGGCCTCGACGTTACGCATCACGACTCGACTGGTTCGAACGCGTGACGAATTGCAGATCTGGAGCGAGTCGTTCGACGGAGATTCAGCCGACGTGTTGGCGCTTGAACAGAACGTAGCAGTCTCAGTTGCAAGCGCCGTCGCGGCCCAGTTCCGGCGTGGAGTGCGGGGGACGCCGAGTCGTGCCCGGCTGATCAAAGCGGAGGCTTACGATCTGTATCTGCGGGGCCGCTTCTATTGGAACCAGAGAAGTGAAAGCAGTCTCAAACAGGCGATCGATTATTTTCGCCAAACGATAGCGGAAGCCCCCGATTACGCACCCGCTTACGCTGCAATGGCCGATTGTTATGCTCAGCTTGTCTACGGCTGCTACATGGCTCCGACGGAGGGCTTCGCGCAGGCACGTGCAGCGCTGGGACGCGCCCGATTGCTCGACCCGGCTTCACCGGAAATGCTTGCCTCCGAAGGCTATCTCCATATGTACTTCGATTGGGACTTCGACGCAGCGCAGCGCAAATTCGAGGAAGCCATCGCAGCAAACCCCAACTACGCTCCGGCATACGACTGGATGGGCGTTCTCTTCACGGCCATAGAGAAGCCCGTCTCAGCCCGTGCAGCACTTGAACGTGCCCGTAGCCTGGACCCAGGCTCATTGCCGATTGCCACGGACCTGGGCTTTCATCTCCATTACAGTGGGCGGAACAAACAAGCTGCAGAGACACTGCATCATGTGCTGTCGCGCGATCCCAACTTCGCCCCCGCCCATTTCTGGATGGGCCGGGTCCTGAATGCAGAAGGCGACTGCAAAGGCGCGCTACTCGAATTGGCATCCGTGCCGACGTCTCTGGAGCAGTGGCAGCCTTTGATTGCGGCGAGAGGTTATGTCGCGGGCGTTTGCGGAGACAGCGAACACGCTGGCTCAGAGCGGAGATTGTTTGAAGAGATGGCCAAGTCGAGGTTCGTGACGTCCTACGGTATGGCGCTGATTGAGGCAGGCCTTCGACATAAGGATGCCGCATTGATGTGGCTGCGCAAAGCCGCTGAAGAGCGATCGCATTGGATGGTATGGATCAGGTTGGATCCAAGATTCAACGCGCTTCGGGACGATCCGAGATTCCAGGAATTGGTTGCAAAGGTCTTCTCCCATGGCGTACCCCAGTGAGTGTGCGCCAACTTTTCGAACCAAATCAGTGGCGTTTCGCTCAACGTTAAGCTCTCTCACGGCGTGAACCAGATCGTCAGTCTACGAAACAAACCCGGGTCATGGCACCCTAAGATCAGTGACGCTCAACGAAGCTCTTGCGAAGGTAAGACAAGGGAAAGGCCGCGGACAGAAGAGATCACACTTCCTGGTATGCGGATTCCAGCCATTGCATTTGGCAACCTTCCTCCACGCCAGCTTGCAAGAATCATTTCCCGAGGATCATGTCGAGATTCAAACGGGTCTATACGGCGATTTCGCGGGAAACCTCTACAAAGCCGCGGTATCGCAGGCTATCGGGGCGGCAGTGGCCATGGAGTGGAGCGACGTCGATCCGCGCCTGGGCCTCCGGAGCTCCGGCGGGTGGTCGCACCACTCCAAGAATGACGTCCTGACCAGCGTCCGGGCACGGCTGTCGCAGTTCTCAGACGCTGTACAGAAAATAGGGGCGCGCATGCCGGTGGCGGTGGCGGCTCCCGGATTGCCGCTGCCGCCTATCGGGAACACGATCCGTGCCCAGTCAAGCGTTCTGGAGCTTGAACTCGGAAATGAACTTGATGGATTCCTTTTGAACCTGGCCCGCTTGCCGGGCGTCCGGGTAGTCGACCGCGCTCATCTCGATCAGTTGAGCCCAGCAGCTACCCGCTTGGACGCCAAAATGGAGCTGATGGCCGGGTTCCCGTACACCATCGCGCACGCCGGCGCGTTGGGAAGATGTCTGGCGAATGTGCTCTATCCGCCGTTGCCGAAGAAGGGTCTCATCACCGATCTGGACGATACGCTGTGGGCCGGCATCGTCGGCGAGATCGGGTCAGAATCGGTGTCGTGGCATCAGGACAGTCATACCCAAATCCACGGCCTCTACCAGCAGATGCTGGGACACTTGGCCGATTGCGGCGTATTGCTCGGAGTGTCATCCAAGAACGAACTGGCGTTGGTTCAGACCACGCTGGGAAGAAAGGATCTGCTGGTGAGTGCCGATACTTTGTTTCCCGTCCTCGCGAGTTGGGGGCCGAAATCAAGGGCCGTCAGCGAGATCCTGCGCGCTTGGAATATTGGGGCAGAGAGCGTCGTGTTCATCGACGACAATCCGATGGAGTTGAGTGAAGTGCGGGAGGCATTCCCCGCGATGACATGTCTTCAGTTTCCAAAAAACGATACGGCGAAGTCGTGGAGCTTCCTTGGCGAGCTCCGCGATCTATTTGGAAAACCGGTGCTGCTGGAGGAGGATCGCTTGCGGGGGGCCAGTATTCGAGCCTCCAGCGAGATACGAAATGCCGGCGCGCAAGGAAATTCGGCCGACTTTCTTCGTGGTCTGCAGGGTACCGTAACACTGGACTATCGCAAGAACCCTGCGGACAAACGCCCGCTGGAATTGATCAACAAAACGAACCAGTTCAATCTGAACGGCATTCGCTTGACTGAAGGCGAGTGGCAGCGCTGTTTGGAAGCAGGCGATACTCTGGCGGTTGTTGTTTCCTATCAGGATAAGTTTGGTCCTCTTGGCAAAATCGGCGTCGTCTTGGCTCAACGGCAGGGTAGCGCCGCTAAGATCCTACACTGGGTGATGAGCTGCCGGGCATTCTCTCGCAACATCGAACATCATACCCTCGAGAGCCTATTCCGGAAAATGAACGCCGGCGAAATCGAATTTTCGTTCAAACCTACGGATCGCAATCAGCCACTGCAGGAGTTCTTCGAACCCTTCGGAGCCTATAAACTAACTCGAGAACAGTTTCTCTCTAACTCCGGACCACTTCCGCATCAGGTTTCTGAATTACACGATGAATAACATAGAACAGCGCGTTGGCCACTGCTTCGTCAATGTATTTCCCGATATCCAGCCAAGTCAGCTTCTTAGCGCTAGTACCGCGTCCATACCGGCTTGGGATTCTGTGGCGCATATCACCCTTCTCTCCGCGATATCGGAAGAGTTTGGCGTGGACTTAGAGGTGGAGGACTACGAAGAGCTTACTTCGTACTCGGCCATAGTGGATTACCTGAACAAACGCGAGGGTCACGCCTAAGTCCAGTGCACTTCCGATCCGTGATTCATATAAGCAGAATCGTTATCAACCAACTGATAACGGACGGCCGCCGGATATGCTCCGCCGGGAATCAATAACCGCAACGGAATCCATCCACGCGAGCGGAAACCGCTTTGTTGCAATCCTTGATTCGCAGCCGGGTCGTTCGTGACGGCGGTGACAACTTCCGTAATCTGACTGTGCTTCCGGCCTTGGCGGGCAGCCAGGACGTACAGCGCTCGCCAGTCTTCGGGGCCGCCAGGCTCCACCCAGGCCTCTCCTACCCTGCACTGATTCTGGACGAGGTTCAAGACAAAGTATCCGCGGGCTTGGCCATCTTTCTCGACAAGATAGAACTCACTCGGAGTAATCGGACACTCGAGCAGAAGGGCGATTCCAGCCGCCCTCCGCTCGAAGATCGCCGGTTCCGCGCGAGGATGCGGTTTCGGAAAGGATGTGCCCCCCACTTCTTCTGGAGACAACTGCCTGGCAGACCAACCCGCAGGTGTCGCGGGAAGGCCTGCGATCGTCCAGTGCGTGTTTCGCGCGAGCCGCGCCGCACGCTTGAATAGTGGCTCGGAATCGCGGACGAACCGGCGTAGAGGCCTCACCGGTAACGCGTACTTCGCCGCCGCCGCGCTCTCCCGAAAGCCTAGAGATACAAAGACTCTTTGAGCTGCCTCGGTCCCCCCGGCGATGAACACGCCCTCCACCAACTGAGATACGCGCTTCAGCAGGGTTATCCCGGCGCCCGGATGGGCCGGGCTGCCCGCCCAGTCGATCAGGTCCACCATCTTCAGCCGGCGATCGCCCCAGATGCACGTCAACGGCACGACTGATCCGTGCGCGATGATGTGTCCGTCGCGCTCCATCACATATCCGCGCGAGCCTTCCCACTCCGGATGCTCGCGCCAGTACTTCCAGTCCATTTGGAGTACATTCAACCCTGGGGAGTCGGCAGGCATTCCGAACACCTGTTGCATGAACTTGGAAATCTCCCCGGCATCTTCGGGCCGGGTCGGTCGAAAACGGGAACTCATTCCTGATAGCGGATTCCGTCAATTACTTCGAATTCAGCGTTGGCATTCAGCGTGTGGGTTCCAAGCAAGCCGGGCCGCCAATTTGGCGCAATGTGATCCACGCGCTCCTCTTCGAACTCCGTAGGCGACAGCCGGTTGATCTGGTTGATCGTAATTCCATAGCCGTAGCGAACCGAGCAATCCTGCGCCGGGCGAAGCAGCCGGCCCCTTTGATAGAACAGGTGCCCCGCCCCTCGCGTGTTCCTCACTGAAGAGGATATAGGGCTAATGGGATGCAGTTGCCACTTGCCACTGAGAGAGTCGGACCAAAACAGAAATGTTTCCAGGAACGGTTCCGTGGTGGTCGTGAAAAAAAACCAGTGGCCGTTGTGGAAGAAGGGGGTGGTATCTACGGCGGACAAGCCTTCCACCAGGTTGGCTTCGAACTTAAACTCGAACGGAAATTTAGTAGCTCGATACAGCTGCACTGTTCTGTCGGCCGAGGATTCCGGAATCATAAAGTATTCGCCCCGGTGGGAAAATACGCAGGGATACGAAAGATGATAGTCCTTCTGCAACACAATCTCCGGCTTCGAAGGCCTCGCGTTGTGACTGATGGCCATGCAGCCTAACCGGCCTTTTTGCGCCCCCAGCGGAACGTATTCATAAAAGAGCCATGTCCGGCGCTTGTCCGTAATGACGAACGGATCCGCCATGTGGGTACCGCGTAACGGAAGTTCTTCGAAGTTAGAAGGGGAAAATCTGCCCAGATTCGTGTAAAATTCCGAGTGATGGCGGCGCACCGCCAGGAACCACCGTTGCAATTTCCCACGCTGCATTCTGATACGTGCGCTGCGCTTGGCCTGCTTCGCGATAAAACGCACGGAGTCGGTAGTCGAAACGGGCGTCCTGTCGTTTATGGTAGGTGGCTCCACCTCCGGAAGCTCCAGCGCACCCGCCAGCCAGGAACGCGCATCGGTAAGCAGTTCCAATCCCACTGTGGCCAACATGCGGCGGACGGCGATCAGGGGTTCCTCCGCGTTTTTCGTAAAGGCCCAGTCCTGCTGGGTACTGGTTTCAGCGGTGTAGACCTGCCGCGCCCGCTCGAACGACGTCGCGTGCCATAAGAGCGCGGTGCAGGAAACCGGCTGCCCTTCGATCACTTCGCGCCAGTATGGGGGATCGCTTCTTCCATCACTCAATTGAACAGAGAAAACACCGAACCTTGCCAGCGTCACGCACGGACCCGCGGGCATGGCATCCGCGAGCCAAAGCACCATATCCAGCTTGCGTTCCTCGATCGCGGTCCTGGCGGCCTCATGAAGAGCGTTGACTGTACGTCCAGGTTTTCGCAATACGCGAGAGGCGGTACCCAGGCCAAAATCTACTTCGCGGAATGAGTCATATTTCCGCTTACTGGTTGCATGAAGCCGGTCGGCCAGCCATGGAAGAGCAGACGGCGTCCTCTGCGCTTCTCCGGCCAGAAGGATGCTCAATTCAAACTGCGGGACGCCCTTCAGATAGTCAATCAGGTCCCGCACCCACAGTGGTCCCGCGTGACGATCAAGGACGATGCCTATTTTAAGTGGATGGTGATCTGGGAGCTTCCGATAACGCAGAAGCAGGGGACTGTAATCCGACATGCAACCCCTAAACGATAGCACTGCTCCGCGTATGGGCTCCTTTTGTACCATTATCTGGTGGGTATTGGACTCGATCCGGCTTACACCTGGTTGCAAGCGATGCGCGATGGGGATTTCGAGCGCGCATGGCAAGTTACGGATGCGATCGAGATCGAGCGCCGCGAGGCGATGCGCTCGCACCATTTCCGGCGGGAGTCGCACCACCTTCTCTGGGATGGCACTTCGATCCGCGGGAGAACGGTCGTCGTTCGATGCGGTCACGGCTTGGGAGACACGATTCAGTTTCTCCGCTATCTGCCTCGACTGGAACGGGAGGCCGGCGCCGTGTTTTTGGATCCGCAGCCCGAGCTGCGCGGACTCCTGGCCGAAACTCCGTGGACTCAACCCGCTTCCCGCCGCCTCCATGGGTCGAGGTCGATTGCATGGAGCTGGCGTACCTGTTCCGAACCCAGGAGAGCACGATCCCATCGGCTGTGCCCTACCTTCACGCTAGCTCCGCTTGCAAAATCGTCGACCGAAAAGACGCTCTGAACGTCGGACTGATCTGGGCATCGGGAAACTGGAACCCGAACCGATCGATCAAGTTGTGCCAGTTGGCGGCGCTGGCTGAAATTCCAGCCGTTCGGCTCTATAGCCTGCAGCAAGGTCCGGCCCTCGAACAAATGGGCCCGGTGTGTTTTCCAGTGGTCCCGCTCTCCCATCGAACTCGCGAGATCGCCGCCGCAGCTGCCGCAATGCGTGAGTTAGATCTGATCATCAGCGTCGACACGATGGCGGCGCACTTAGCGGGAGCGCTCGCACGGCCGGTGTGGACGCTGCTGCCGCACGAAGCCGATTGGCGTTGGATGCGTAATCGAGAGGACAGCCCCTGGTATCCGACCATGCGGTTATTCCGCCAGCGCTCGCCAGGATCGTGGGGCGAAGTAGTGGACCACGTGGCCTGTGAGCTAACCAGGTATGCGCATCGGCGCGGCGCATGAGGACAGACGCGGAAAACAGTGGAAAGCCACTCCGCTTAGGCATGAGACCGAAGCCCATGCCAGCACAGTTGTTAGTCACCGGCCAGCCAACAAGCGTTGTTCCGAGTTCCTCAAAAGCGGGGCGCCCGCGTGGGCGGGACCAACGGGAAAGGAACCTTGGCGTGAGTTTGGCGAGTGGAGGACACTAGAAAGACTCAGTCAACGGAAGTAGGCCGGAATTACAGTGGTGCTTTCAAACCCGATCAAAAGCGTGGTCCCAAGTCCCGTGCACCAAACAGTGGTTACGGTCCGGAGCACCATCCGGACGGATTCCGATTAGAAGAGTACCTTTTCTTGCGCGGCTTGGCCGGTTGTCTGAGCGAAAGGAATAGCAGTGTCCAAGAAAACACGCCAGCAAGAGATTCGCGGCATCGGAGGCCCAGCACCAGCCAAAAGTAAGCGGAACAAACAACCTAACCGGTCGGGCCAACCGGATCGTACGGTGTTTGAGCCGAATGCGGCTGGCATCGACATCGGGGCCAGGGAGATCTACGTGGCCGTGCCGCCGGAGCGGGATGAGCATCCCGTCCGGAAGTGCGAAACATTCACTGAAGATCTGCACCAAATGGCCGAGTGGCTGGTGCGTTGCGGCATTACCACGGCGGCCATGGAATCCACCGGCGTGTACTGGATTCCGGTGTACGACGTGCTGGAGCAACACGGTATCCAGCCATGTCTGGTGAATCCGCGAAACATGAAGAACGTGCCGGGAAAACGCACTGATTTTCATGAGTGCCAGTGGATCCAGCATCTGCATTCCTTGGGCCTGTTACATTCGGCGTTCCGGCCGGATGGCGCGGTCTGCGCAGTACGGTCGCTGATGCGGCATCGCAACGACCTGGTCATGATGGCGAGCGAGCACATCCAGCATATGCAAAAAGCGCTGACCCAGATGAACGTGCAGTTCCAACACGTCATCAACGACATCACAGGCTTGACAGGGTTGGCGATCTTGGATGCCATCCTGGCAGGTGAGCGGGATGCGGCGGTGTTGGCCAAGTTGCGGGATCCACGCATTCAGGCCGATGAAGATACGATTCGGAAATCGCTGGAGGGAAACTGGCGGGCCGAACATATCCTGGCCCTTAAACAAAGGTTGTGGCTCTATCGAAGCCATCGTGACTTGATCAACGAGTGCGACCAGGAAATCGAAAAGCTGGTTGCGGCCTTCGAGCCAAGAGTGGATCCCGATAAAAAGCCGATACCCGAAGATCGCAAGCAGAAGCAGCGAAAACGCAAGAAGAAGAGCGGGCATCCGGATTTCAACATACGCGCCGAGGCGTACAAGCTGTTCGGCGTGGATCTCACCCAGATTCCCGGGCTGATGACGTTAGTCTTCATGCTGTTCAGCGAAGTGGGACGAGACATGTCTCGATGGCCTAGCGCCGCACATTTCGTCTCCTGGCTTGGACTGTGCCCCGACAACGACATCAGCGGAGGAAAGGTGTTGTGGCGCGGTGCCCGCCGGACCAAGAACCGCGCCGGGACTCTGTTCCGATTGGCGGCGCACTCCTTGCATCGCGATCAGACGCCGATGGGCGACTATCTGCGCCGCATGAAAGCCAAACTGGGCCCGGCCGCAGCCACGACCGCAACCGCGCATAAGATCGCCATCATCTTCTACACGATGGTGAAGCAACAAGTCGAGTACGACGCCTCATTGTGGGCCAAACGAGATCAGATGCGCGAGAAACGGATTGAGGCCAGACTGCAAAAACAGGCGGCCCAGCGCGGCTACAAACTTGTGCCCCTGGAGCCTGCTGCGTAACTCACTGACAACTCAGCCCCGCAGTAGAGTTCCTTAGAAGTATATCTTTACGCCGAATTGAAAAATGCGCATGGGGGTCCGCAACGCGCGGATCTCGCCGACACGTGGCGCATCTGGAATTAGCGAGTTGATGCTCGTGTAACTCAGGCCATTCGGTGTTCCGAATTGCGGGGTGTTGAAAGCGTTGAACGCCTCGGCGCGGAACTGGAGCTTACCCCGCTCGCCCAGGGGTTTGATAGCCCAATTCTTGCCAAAAGAAAGGTCGAACTCGTGCCCTCCGGGAGAAGTCAGCGCGTCCGGCGCAGCGTTGCCGTAGTGACAAAGCTCGGGATGTGTCGAGATTGTACAGTCCGTCCGGCGGAAGGCGGTCACGTCGTACCATAGTTGCCGGCTGGCGTCCCCGCCCAGCCTTCCATCCGCTATGCGATCGGGGTACGTGTTCGCGCCGGTGTTCAGGTTGCCTCCGAGAACCGAGAATGGAAAACCGGTGCGAAGTGTCACAATCCCGCTCGTCTGCCATCCTCCTAGAACAGCTTGCATAAATCCTGTCGAGGTGCGCAGGAACGGCAGTTCATAAACGTAATTGATGACTGCGTTGTGGGTTACGTCGAAGCCATACCGCGCGCGTTGATCGCGCCGGTCCCGCGGGTTCTGATACGTCGAGTTTACGTCGCCGCTCGGATCGTTGCGGCCATAGCCCTCGCCGAGCGCTTTCCCGTAGGTGTAAGCCAAACCCATGGTGAGACCGGAGCCATAACGACGCTCGGCTTGTACTTGCAGGGCGTTGTAATTCGCGTTGGCATAGCTATCCAGGTAGCGGATGGTTCCGAGCAACCGCGGATCGTTCCCCTGACCCTGGCTTACGAAAACCTGATAGGGCCGCCGGCTGTTAATGTCAGTATTAGTAGATGGGTCGGGTGAGTTGAAGTTCGGTACCGTGTTATCCAAGTGGCTGGTCTTGCTTCCGACGTATGCTACCGTAAGAAAAATCTTCTGGGGAAGCGCTCTCTGGACATCGAAGCTCCACTGCACTGAAGTGCTCGACTTGTTATCTGGCGGGAAGATCAGTACATTGGTCCGCGCCGCAGCCGTGCCCTGTCCCGGGAATGGATTGTCCAGAGTCAACACTTGTGAGCCGGGGGTCAGCACGCGGGTCTGTAAGTTATAAGTCTGGCCGTTGTAAGTGTATGGGACGAGCTGTGCCGCCTGATCCACCGCGTTCCAGCCGTTCGTGCCGCCGAAGGGGGGCTGCAACGCGAGAATAGTCATATTGTTTAGCTGCTGGGCGTTAACGAACCAACCGCCCCCCGTCCGAATCACCCATTTGTCCGTAGGACGATACGCGATTCCCACCCGCGGCATGAAATAACGATTATCGACGCCATAGAAGTCATAGTTCGTGCGCGGAGATGGGATCAGAGTTGGTAGCATTTGCCCGTTCGAGGCTTGTGTCAGGATATCCAGGCGCAGCGATCGCCACTTCCGGTCCTCATCGTGCGGAACCTGGAAGAAATCCCAACGGAGTCCCATATTGACGGTTAGTTTGCGGCTGAATTTCCACTCATCCTGGAAGTAGGCTCCCCAGCGGTTCTGACGCGGAGCCGTCCAGTTGAGTCCCTCCGCGCTCGATGTGGCGTTGGGGTAACCCATCAGCCACCCGGCCAACGCATAGCCGCCTTCGCAGCAACTCATGCTTCCCAGCGGAACGTTTGCAGCAGCGCGGTCCAATCCGTAGCGGATGTACTCAAAGCCCGCTTTGAAACTATGGTTTCCCTTGATGAAGGAATAATTGTCGGAAAACTGGTACATGCCGTTGAGGTCCACACGCGCTCCGGAGTCGCCTCCGACAATACCGCTGATGCTCGGAATACCGGTTTCCAGTTTATTAAAGGGCCGGTTGTTGTCGACCGAAACCCGAAACTGGCCGATGCCTAGGGAATCCACGTTGAAGTCCGTGTTGGTCCGGGGATTCAACTGATCCGTATTCACCTTGTTGAAACCCACCCGGAATTCGTTAAGCACGGTCGGGCTGAAAATGTGTAGGTACTGAAAGGCTACGTTGTAATCGTGAATGTGCTGGGTGTAGGGGAAGTTAGGGTTGATATTCCCCACATTGTACGTTCCTGTCTGCGTCGCATAGCGGCCGAAAATCCTGTCCTTCGAATTGAAGATGTGATCAATTCGGGCGAAGTACTGATTTTGGTCGAGGACGTTAGAGACATTGACATTGTAGTTATTGTCCAGCGCGTTCACCGGCTGAAACTGCGGAAGTGGAACGTACCTGTTGATGAAATTGTAAGCGTTCTGGTTGATGCGGCTCTTCGGAATGATGTTCGTGATATTCCCTGCCGCGTCCGTGAAGGGCAGTCCCGTTGTCGGATCGTAGATGATGACCGGCGTGAAGGCTGCCTTGCCGGTTACGATAGCCGGACGCAGCAGGGAGGAAAAATCGCCCTCGCGAAACGCAGCTGGAAAGAAGAACGCTTGCTGCACGCTCTCCTGGGTCTGCCGGGTGCCTTCGAAGTTGAAACTCCAAAATGTCTTGTTTTGTCCCTTATAGCGAGGCAGAATTACGGGCCCCGAGAGCCACGTGCCGTACTGATTCCGTCGAAGCCGGTTTTTCGGCTGGAGGGGAGATCCCGCGGGTACCTGAAAATTGAGGAAGTAATCCTTGGCGTCGAGCGCGTCATTCCGCAAAAACTCGTAGAACGTTCCGTGGAATGTATTGGTTCCGGATTTGAGGGCAACCTGCACGTTGGCTCCGTTGTTCATGCCATACTCGGCGGAGTAAGAGCCGGTTTGCACTTTCACCTCCTCGATGGCATCGATCGACGGGTTGAGATACACCGTGTTCACCAGCGGTTCACTGGCGATGACGCCGTCGAGAGTCACGCGCTGGTTGGCGTCGCGCTGGCCATTGGCGCTCACCTGTGTCGCCCCCGGCCAGAATGAAGATGCGGTGGATGCGGCGTTCAGTCCCATTCGCGTTCCAAACTGGACCCCGGGCGTGAGCACCAGGAGACTAGCGAAGTTGCGGTTCAGCGTTGGCAACTCTACTACCCGCTTTTGCTCGATGGTTTCTCCGAGCGCCGCATCGTCGGTCTTCAACTCCACCGTGGTTGAGACCACTTCCACCTTTTCGGCTCCGCTGCCGACCTCAAGTTGAAAATCCACACGCGCCTTCTGCTGGAGCTCGACCGTGACGCCAGTCTTCGTGTCTGTTTTAAAACCCTCTTTGCCCGTCGTCACGGCATATTCCCCAATTTCAATGAGCGGGAAAGAGTAGTTTCCAGAATTGTCGGTAACGGCCTGGCGCCTCTCACCGGTGCCCACGCGGAGCAAAGTCACCGTGGCGCCCGGCACCACCGCCCCCGTGGCATCGGTGACGTTTCCCAAAACTTCAGTAGATGTCGTCTGCGCGAAAGACAGGATCGCGAAGATAAAGAAGAGCGCCGAGAGCAGAATCCTACTGGAGGACATTTCTCACCCCTTCGATGGCTTCTAGCGGCAAAACAAGCTGGAGGGCCCGCCGCGTTCGTCGTTTGATTAGGGGCAGGATACCGCCGCAAGCTCAACTTGTCAATCAAAATGAGTGAGGAATGTCAAGCCCCGTGAGCGCTTCGGGAGATCCGTTCGAGTAGCGCCGCTCGGCGGCTGCCGTGATCACGGCCAAATGGGTAAACTGAGCTAACCCAACTCGTCCAGCGCCGAGATAGCTTTCAATCGAGCTTCTTGTGAAACCGCGCCGCGCTCAGTCCCAGGATAGCCACTCCGAAGACTGTCATGGCCAGCAATTGCGGCCACAGCGCTTCCAGGCCCGGTACCCTTCAGGAAAATCCCGCGCACAACCTCAAGGAAATACCGAACCGGATTCAAGTACGTCAGGTACTGCACCGCCACCGGCATGTTGCGAATCGGGAACGAGAATCCGCTCAACAGAAAGAAGGGCTGAAAGAAGAGAAATGTGGTCATCATGGCCTGCTGCTGTGTGCGCGAAACGGTGGAGATGAACAAACCCGCGCCCAACGTGGTTAACAGAAACACAACAGCGCTCAGAACCAGGAACCAGGCGCTGCCCCGGAACGGGACATGAAAAACGAGCAGCGCCACGGTGACCGCAAGCGCCACATCGAACAGTCCGACAAAAGCGAACGGGATGGTCTTGCCGAGCATCAACTCGATCGGGCGGATCGGCGTCACCATCAACTGCTCCATCGTCCCGATTTCCTTCTCGCGCACGATGGCCATGGCGGTCAGCATCAACGTGATCAGCGTGATGATGTTGACCACAACACCCGGCACAAAGTAGTTGCGGCTCCGCAGATCCGGGTTGAACCAGACGCGCGTCTCCGCCCGCACGCCCGGCGCTTTCAAGGCCACTGGTTGACCTGTCGATCATCGTGCGTCCAACCAGTTTGCCGCGCTGCAGCGTCTCGAGTTTTTCGCGCGCGAAGCGGCTGATCACCTGCTGTGCGTAGCCCGATACGATCGACGCTGTGTTCGAGTTAGTGCCATCCACCAGCACCTGCACGCTGGACGTCCGGCCTCGAGCAATGTCCCGCCCAAAACCCGGCAGAACGCGAATGACCGCGTCCACTTTGCTCCGGTCCAGCAGGGATTGCATGTCGGAATCGCGCTCCGGCGTGGCTACGAACTCGAATCGTCCCGGATCCTTGGAATTCGGATAGCAGGTCGCGGCTGTCCGGACTTCGATCCAGATCCATCCAGGCGATCCGCGCGTTGTCGATGTCCATGTTCGCGGCGTATCCGAAGATCAGAAGCTGGATAATCGGCGGAAGGATCAACATGGCCCGCATGCGCGGGTTGCGCAGCGTTTGCAGCAATTCTTTTCGAATCAGGACGAGAAGACGTTCAATCATGCTACCTTCTCTCGCATTTTGCGGCTGGCCAGGAGAAACACGATGACGGCGTAGGCCAGTAAGAAACCGAGTTCCACCCACAACACCCGCCAGCCGACGCCTTTCAGGAAAATAGCCTTGAGCAGCGTCACGAAGTACCGCGCCGGCACCAGGTAAGTAAATGCCTGGATGAGCAACCGGCATGTTCTGAATGCCGTAGATAAAGCCCGACAACAGGAACGCGGGCAGGAACGAGGTGAGCGTGCCCATCTGGTAGGCCACCAGCTGCGAGCGCGTGGATGCCGAGATGAAGACTCCCCAGCACAGTGCGCCGAACAGAAACAGGCAACTGGAGACAAACAGCAGGACCACCGATCCCTTGAATGGGACCCCGAAAACGAAGACGCCGACCACCAGGCAAACCACCAGATCGATCATGCCCAGTGCGAAAAAAGCCGACAACTTGCCGAGCACGAGTTCGCCAGGGCGCACCGGCGTCGATAGCAACTGCTCCATGGTGCCCGTTCTCCCACTCGCGCGCGATGGTCAGCGAGGTCAGCAGGGACGCGATGATCATCAGAATCACGGCGATCAGGCCCGGAACGATGTAGTTGCGCGATTTCAGATCGCTGTTGTACCACACGCGAACTCGGGGCTCCACGAGGTTCTTCAACTCGCCTGCGCCGTTGCGGATCTGCGCCGCAGACCGCAGCGTGCCAGCGTAGGTCTGAATCAGCGCGTCCGCGTAACCGAGCGCGATGCTTGCCGTGTTGCTGTCGCTGCCATCGAACAGCAGTTGTACCTGCGCCTCCTGTCCGGCTCGCAGATCTCTTGCCGTAATTCTCAGGAATAACCAACGACAGCAGAACGCGGCTACGATCCACCGCCCGATCAATGTCGGAGGGCCGCGACGCATAGCCGGCGATCGAGAAATACGGCGTCCCGCTGAACTGCCGGATCAGTTCGCGGCTTTCGGGAGTTTGATCGCGATCGTAGACCAGCGTCGGGATCTTGTCCACGTCAAGGCTGAGAGCGTACCCGAACAGCATCAGCATGATGAATGGAAGCGCCAGCGCCAGGATAAGGCTGCGCACGTCACGTATGATGTGCAGGAATTCCTTGCGCGCGATGGCTCGAGTGCGCCGCAGGTTCATGCCGCGGTCCTCTGATCTTCCGCTTCGATCATGGCGACAAAGACGTCCTCCATCGAAGGCTGGATCTGTTCCAGATGGTCCACGCTGATGCCGCGCGACGCCAGTCGGTCCCGGATCGCCGGAATGGCGCTGTCTGCCGCCTCCACGCTGAGGTGCAGGCCGGCGCCGAAGACGGCGGAATCCAGAAGCCCCGGAACGCCTTCGAGCGCGGTCATGGTTCCGAGCACGTCGGACGTTTGGAGATCGAGAATATGGTGCGATGACAATTTCGCCTTCAGTTCCGAAGGCGTTCCCAACGCGATCACCTTTCCCCGGTACATCAGTGCGATCCGGTGACAGTACTCGGCTTCGTCCATATAATGCGTGCTCACAAAAATCGTGTGCCCGGCGGCCGAGAGCTGATAGATCAATTCCCAGAAACTCCGCCGCGCGATGGGATCGACGCCCGATGTGGGCTCGTCGAGAAACAGAACAGGCGGCTCGTGCAGTATCGCGCAACCCAGTGCCAGCCGTTGCTTCCATCCGCCCGCCAGGAGAGCCGTCATGGCTTTGCGTTTCGCTCTCCAGGCCCGCCATCCGCAGCACGTAGTCCTTCCGCTCGGCCCGGCGTTCACGCGGGACACCATAGATTCCGGTGAAGAAGTCGATGTTCTCCTCCACCGTGAGATCGTCGTACAGCGAAAACTTCTGCGACATGTAGCCGATGTGGCGCTTGATGTCTTCGGACTGGGTTTTAACGTCGAAGCCGGCCACCGTGCCTGCGCCTTCCGTCGGCTCCAGAAGTCCGCAGAGGATCCGGATGGTCGTGGACTTCCCTGCCCCGTTCGGTCCCAGGAATCCGAAGATCTCGCCGCGATGCACATCCAGTGTGACGTGATCGACGGCCACGAAGTCCCCGAAGCGCTTGACCAGCTCGCGGGTTTGCACCGTGATCCCATTGGTCTCAGGCATCCACCAACTCCTGTTTCCGGATCAGCGCGATGAACACGTCTTCGAGCGAGGGCACGATCTGCCGGAACTCCGCGTCGCCCAAACCGGCCGCCTTGAGCGCCTCGCGCAACCGTTCGGGGGACGTCTCGGAGGGCGATAGGAACAGATGCAGCACCGGGCCGGACGCTTCGACGCTGACGCACGCCCGTTTGCTTTTCCAGGAACTCGCGCGCGGCGCGCCGATCCGCCGCCGTCACTTCGTAGCAGACTTCCTCCAGCTTGCTCTTGAGGGCAGCGCGGCGTGTCGCATTGAATGAGACGGCCATGATGCATCAGTCCGACGCGGTTGCAGCGCTCGGCTTCGTCGAGATAAGCAGTAGTGACAAATACCGTCAAGCCGTTCTTCACCAGTTCGTACAAGATGGCCCAGAAGTCGCGGCGCGAGACGGGATCGACGCCGTTCGTAGGTTCATCCAGGAAGAGCACGCGGGGATGATGCAGCAGCGTGCACATCAGCGCGAGCTTCTGTTTCATGCCGCCCGAGAGCTTGCCCGCTGGACGCGTCCGGAACGGCTCCATGCGGGTCATCTTTAGCAACCGGAGCTTCAAGTCTTCACGCTCGCGGCCCAGTCACGCCGAACAGGTCGGCGTAGAAGTTCATGTTCTCTTCCACGGTAAGATCCGCGTACAGCCCAAAGCGCTGGGCCATGTAGCCGATCTGATCCCTGACAGCATCCACCTCGCGCGCAACGTCGTGACCCGCGACGAAAACCTGCCCTTCGCTCGGATCCATCAGGCCGCAGAGTACCCGCAGCGTCGTGGTCTTCCCTGCGCCGTCGGGTCCGACCAGGCCGAAAATCTCACCTTCCGCGATCTCCAGATTCAGGTGATCCACCGCGGTAAGCGCTCCAAAGCGCCGGGTCAGGTCGCGGATGCGGATGATGGGATCGTTACCCGGCATTGGTAAGCTCGATCTCGGCATCCACCGGCATATTCGATTTCAGTTCGCGGTTCGGATTATCGACGTCGATCTTGATGCGATACACCAGCTTCACCCGCTCGTCTTTGGTCTGGATCTGCTTTGGCGTGAACTCCGCTTCCGCGGCGATGTAACGAAATGCGGCCCCAATATGCCTTGCCGGGATACGAGTCCGTCGTGACGCGCACCTTCTGGCCCAGTTTGACGCGTCCGAGTTCCGTCTCACGAACATATCCGCGCACCCAGGGATGATCCAGGTCGCCGATGGTGACCACTGTGGTTCCCGCGGCCAGCACCTCGCCGATCTCGGCCGACTTGATCAAGACCACGCCATCCACCGGCGAGTACACCGAGGTGTCCTGCAATTGCGATTCAGTGACTCCTAGTTGTTGGCTCGCCCGCTCCACTTCCGACCGGCGTACGCCCAGTTCCTCGCGTGCGGCGCTTCACTTCGAGTCGATTGGCTTCACTGATCTTCAGCGCCGCCTGCGCCCTGGCAAGTTGAGCGCGCGCCACGGCGATCTCCTCCTTCCTTGGACCCTCACGCACCAGCGCCAGACGCTCTTGCGTTTGCTTCAATAGCGCGGCCGTACTGTTGAATCGGGACTGAGCCTGATCGCGCTGCGCCGTTGAGATGTCGTCGTTCTTATACAATGTCTGGGCGCGCTCCAGATCCAGGCGAGCCTGCTCAAACTGTGTGTCGGGCATCGGCCACGGCCGCTTCCGCCTGTTGCACTTCCTGCGGCCGTGAACCCGCCAGTAACTGGTCCAGCACCGCCTGCGGCCTGCTGGACCTCCGCCTCTGCAGAGGCCATATCCCCTTCGAGCGTGGCGCGCTGCCAGTCGACGCTGGTGTTGCGCTTGGCTCAATTGCATCTGGGCCGTTTGACCCCGGCCTGCTGCGACGCTTTTTGCCGCAGCGTCTGCACATCGTCGATCCGCGCTATGAGTTGACCTTTCTTCACGGAATCACCCTCATCCGACAGTCCGCTGCACCAGCTTTCCGGGAGCCTTGAACGAAATATCCACACGCGTGAGTTCGAGGTTTCCGGAGAGCCGGATACGGTTCGCATCTTCGTCGTTTCGGTGGCGCGACCAGAGTATGCCGCCTGCCGCCAGAATCAAGATGATCAGGATGATGGGTATCAGTCGTTTCTTCATAGGTCCTCAGCGTCAGAACTGGCTGACAAATTCCTGGATAGTGCCCATGGCGGTGTTCATGTCGATGCGCGCTAGATTGTGGCTGAATAGGGCGAGAATCTGATTGTCGCGGGCGCGCTGAAGCCGGGTCTGCGCATCCGTCACCTCAATGGTGCTGGCCACTCCGGCTTCATACCGGCGGCGGGCCTGAGTAAGTTCATGCTCTGCGAGCTCCAGCCCTTCGCGCGCGGTGGCCACCTGCGCATCGGCGGACTTCAGCGACTGGAGCGCCAGCCGGATGTCCAGCTCGATCTGCTCCCGCAGGTCGTGTGTCCGGATGCGCTCCTGCCGCAGCTGTGAGAGGGACTCGGCGCGCCGGGCGTCCCGGCGTCCGCCATCAAACAGCGGAACTCGCAAAGATACACCGTACGTTCGCGTCGGCAGCGCGGCGTCAGGTCCCGTGCCGATGGAGCCGTAGTCGCCGAAGAAGCCAAGCGACGGCAATCGCTCCCACTTCGTGGCGCTGTAGGAAAGACTGGCGTTCTGTTCGCGCTCCTGCTGCGCATTGAGTTCAGTCCGGTTGACCGTGGCCGCTTTCAAGGCTGCCTCCGTCGAAAGCGGCTCCACGGGCTTGTACTCCAGCTTGTCCGTCAACTGTAGATCTCCATCCAGGCGCAGGCCGATCGCCCGCAGCAACTGCAGATGCGCCCGTTCCCTATCGTTCTGGGCCACAATCAAACGCTGACGGTCGTTTGCCAACTGCACCTGCGCGCGCGTTACCTCTATACCCGTGCCCGTGCCCGCCGCCTTCTGAGAAGTCGCGAGCTTCAACAGTGCTTCCGAAAGGTCGATGTTGGCCTTCGCAGTATCCAGCGACGCTTCGGCCCGCAAAGCCGCGAGATAAGAGCGGGCGACCTGGTCGGCGACCTGGTTGCGAGTGCCTTGTGCATCGGCTTTGGTGGCGTTAATCCCCGTTTTGGCTGCCTGAAAGCGGCGAATCGCGCTAAAGTCGAACACGTTCTGAGCCCCGCTGACCCGGACATCGAAAACGTTGAACGGACCGACCACAGTGGGAAAACGAAAACCCGGAATGGATGGCAACGACGAGAAGTCCAGGCCGAGCGCTTTCAGGTTGCGGACTTGATTCTGCTCGCTCACTGTTGCGTCGAAGTTAGGCAGCAGAGCCGATCGAGCCTCTGCGGCTCGTGATTGAGCCTGTCGTATAGACTCCTCCGCAAGCTGCACGCGAGTATTGCCTTCGGCGGCAAGAGCGATTTCGACCGCGCGTTTCAGGCTGAGCGGAAGTACGGAGGGGCGCTCCTGGAGTGTGGGTATTTGCGCCAGAAGGCTCGAAGCGAAAAGAGCGATCCATATTCTACGCATGTTGATTTCCTTGGGATGATCCGGTGCGTTCCGAAGCGGCGCGAAAGCCTGCGGCGGCGAACTCCACCATTCGCGCGGTCAGCGCTTTGGTGTCCTCAATGTCCAATGCCCCGTCTGTAATCGCGCTGATACGGCGTGACCACGTCATGACGTGGACCATTGAGCCCACGGTAAAGTTTAAACACCACAGCCGGTCAGCCAGCGGCATCTCGGGAACGGCGCGCGCGAAAGCCGCGCTAAAGCGAACGAAGATCGGGTGAAGATGGCGGGTGAATAGTCGATTCAGGAACTCATCCGGAAGGCTGTACAGCCGCCCAAACAAGATGCGTACGTCCTGGCCGGCCTTCATCTCGATGACCGGCGCAATGAACGCTTGCAAAATCCCTTCCAGCGGCAAACGTCCCGAGGGGTAGTCCCGTTCGAGTTCATCCAGCATTTGCAGGCGGCTCTGATTGATCGGCTCAATCCGGCGCGCGATCACCTCATCGATGAGAGTGTCCTTGGATTGGAAATGGTAATTGATCGCGGCCAAGTTCACACCGGCTTCGGCAGTGATCGTTCGTAGTGAGACATCCAGACCGCGTTCCGCAATGAGCCGTTCCGCGCTATTTAGAATTCGTCGCTTCGTCTCGTTCATACGTATGTTTTAATCATACGATTGTTTTCCTACAACCGCAAGATGGCAGGTCCAGATTAGGGACCAGCCGCGAAACCGATCAAATCGAAACGCAGCAGCAGGCTGCTCAAGCTGAGTTAAACCGTGTCTTCCAGGAGCTCTCTTTCGATGTCAAACTGACATCAATGAAACGACGAAGCTGCCTGGCCGGTGTTCTCCTATTTGCCAGTGGAGCATGGGCCCAACCCAACCTCGACGACGTAGTACAGCGCTCAATGAAAGAGTTCGACGTACCCGGAATTGCCGTCGGCGTCATCCAGGATGGGAAGATCCTCGTCGCGAAGGGATATGGAGTGCGCAAACTAGCCGATTCTGCGCCCGTTTCCGAGAAGACGCTATTCGGGATCGCTTCGAACACGAAGGCATTTACCGCGGCTGCACTGGCCATGCTGGTTGACGAAAAGAAGATCAACTGGGATCAACGTGTGGTCGATATTCTGCCGTCCTTCCAGATGTCGGACCCGTACGTCTCGCGGGAGATGCAAATCCGCGATCTCCTGGTGCATCGCAGCGGTTTAGCTCTCGGTGCGGGCGACCTCATGCTATTCCCCGACAGCACGCTTTCCGCACGGGATATCATGCAGCGCTTGCGCTATGTGCCGCTCACCACCAGCTTTCGGAGCACCTACGCTTACGACAACGTGCTGTACATCGTGGCAGGCGCGGTAATCGAGCAGGCGTCCGGGAAACGTTGGGACGAGTTCATCCGGGAACGGATCTTTCAGCCGTTAGGGATGACACACAGCCGAACGTCGGTGAACGAGGTTACTGCCGCTGAGGACATCGCCAGCCCGCATGCGCCCGCGGAGGGTAGACTTCAGGTTGTCGAGCATACCAGGCTCGACCCGGCAGCGCCCGCGGGCGCGATCCAATCCCCTGTGGAAGACATGTTGAAGTGGGTCAACCTGCAATTGAACGAAGGACAGTACCCGGGAGGGCGGCTGTTCTCTGCGGCACAGTCGAAAGAGATGTGGACGCCGCAGATCTTCGTTCCGATCGGAGCGCCGCCGGCCGAATTGGCAGCGGTTCGACCGAATTTTCAAGCGTATGCGCTCGGCTGGTTCGTCTCTGATTTTCGCGGACACCGGCTCGTCTCTCACACCGGCGGTCTTAGCGGGATGGTCACCCGCGTGACGCTGGTGCCGGACAGGAAGCTCGGCGTCATCGTGTTCACGAATCAGGAGGTGGGCTCCGCCTTTCAGGCAGTCACCATGACGATTTTGGATCACTACTTAGGGGCTTCGCCCACGGACTGGGTGGCCGCATACAGCGCCGTACGGAAGCGGCAGGTCGGCTCGGCGCGCGGAGCCGTAGCCAAAGCCGCTTCTCTGCGGAATACCGATTCGAAACCCTCGCTGCCGCTCGCGAAGTACGCCGGTCGATATCGCGATCCCTGGTACGGCGATGTGATGGTGGAGGAGAAAGACGGAAAGCTCTGGATACGCTTCACCCATTCCGCGGCCCTGGCCGGCATTCTGGAGCACTTCCAGTACGATACGTTCGTGGCGAGATGGAAAGAGAGATCGCTGGATGCCGACGCCTACGTTACCTTCTCTCTAAACCCAAATGGCTCGATTGAGCGAGTGAGGATGAAGGCCGTTTCTCCGCTGACCGACTTTAGCTACGACTTCCACGATCTGGCGCTTACGCCTGTCGCGAAAGATGCTCCCGCCTACGATTGAAGCGCTGTTCAGGCAGAACGCCAATTCAGTACACACGTTCCAGCCGTTCATCGCGCTCGCGCGGCTTCAGCAGGCCCGCGGCGGAATAGGCATCATGGCCGGTGAAAAGGAATTCGTGCAACCCGGACATGGTAAGGATTCGTGCACGCAGCGCTTCGACGCGCGACAGGCTGGTGCGCTCGCGGGCGCAGCGGAACTCAAGGTCTGCGCTTGGCATGCCGACATCGGGCACCGTCTCGAAGAACAGTTCATAGCCCAGATCGGGCGCGAGCCCAAAGACCCACCGGAAGATGGCCTCCGTGCGCTCCATGTGAAACGCAGAGTTCACCACCACCAGCCGCCGCCACGGCCCCAGGTCGGTGTGGATTGTGCGCGCGAAAAACGCGTTCCCGATGGTGTCCCAGGAGGCCTTCTCGATAATGATCGACTCCGGTTCCAGCCCCTTATCGATCAAGTAGTGCGCGCCGGCAACCGCCTCCGGCAGCGGGGCGCTTTTATGCACCGTCCCGGCGCTTAGACATAGAATTGGGGCGTTTCCTCGGATCTCCAGGGCCCGATCGAAGCGGCTCTGAGACCATGGCGGAAGAGTTCCGTCAACGCGGACTCCGCCGCCTGGCACGATAATGAGATCGTACACTTACATCTTGTAACGGCCGAGATCCTCGTCGTTCAAGTTCTCCAGCCAGCGTCGAAGTTCTTCGTTGTTCACTTTATCGGTGACCGTGGATGCCAGCTTCGAAGACTTCAACACGGAGTCGTCCACGTAGATGGGGCAATCCAGCCGTAGAGCCAGGGCCAGAGCATCACTGGGTCTGGAATCCACGCTGATCAACTCACCTTCTTTGTCCAACCAAATGACCGCATAGAAAGTGTCATCTCTCAGTTCGCTCACCACCACCTTGCGAATCCCGGTGTTCATTCCCAACAGAAGAATCTTGATAAGGTCGTGCGTCATCGGGCGGGGCGTCGAGACCTTCTCGATTTCCAGTGCGATCGCATTCGCCTCGTAAATTCCGACCCAGATTGGTAGAATTGCGTTTCCGTTGATGTCTTTGAGAACCACAATCGGCATGTTGGTCACGGGGTCCATCATCAGACCGCGGATCTTCATCTCGACTTCCATGTCATCCCCCTGGCGCTACCTTCCACAGTATCCAACCGGCCTTAGTGTACGCTTTCCCCGGCCAGTGAGTTCGGACCGGAACGCGTCACCTGAACATCAAGATACCTTCCAATCAGCGCCTCTCCATCCTCCCGCGGCCGCAGGAAATTGAGCGTTTTATTCTGAGATGTCCGCCCGATCCACTGCCCTGTCGCTTTGTTGAACCCTTCCACCAACACCTCTTGCACCGTTCCGACCGCGCGGGTGTTGTTGCGGGCCTGAATGGAGCGCTGCTTTTCCTGCACGATCGCCAACCGTTGACTCTTCTCTTCTTCGCTCAGATGATCCGCATACTGCAGTGCTGACGTGTTCGGCCGTCGCGAATACTTGAAGCTGAACAGGGAATCGTACTCGACCTCGTCGAGAAGATCTAGGGTTTGTTCAAAATCCGCTTCGGTCTCGCCCGGAAAGCCGACGATGATATCCGTTGTGATTGCGATGCTGCGGTTCGAAGCTTTCATCCACTCGATCCGCCGCATGTACTCATCCCGCGTGTAGAGCCGTTGCATGCGTTCCAGCAGGCGCGTGGAACCGGACTGCACCGGAAGATGGACGTGATTGCACAGCACCGGATTCTCGTCCATAGCGTCGATGATGTCTTTGCCGAAATCGCGCGGATGGGAGGTCGTGAACCGGACGCGCCGCATTCCTGGCACCTGGGCGACATTCCTGATCAGCGTTGCGAAATCCCATTTGGCCGGCGATGGGTCCCGATAACTGTTCACGTTTTGACCCAGCAGCTGGACCTCACTGTAGCCGGCGTCGGCAAGTGAGCGGACCTCGCGTAAGATGCTGTCACTCGTTCGGCTGCGTTCCGGGCCTCGGGTGAACGGTACTACGCAATACGCGCAGGACTTGTCGCAGCCCTCGATGATCGTAAGGTAGGCCCGGTGCGGATTGTCGCGGCGGGCAAACGGCGTTTCGAACGTATCTTCGGTATCCAGGTTGAGACCGGTTACGCGCCGCTGGCCGCTCTCCAGTTGCACCAGCATGGCCGGAAGCTGGTTGTAACTGGCCGATCCGCACACCAGGCCCACGTGCGGCGCTTTTTCGAAAACACGCTCGCCTTCTTGCTGTGCGACACACCCCAACACGCCGAACACCTTGCCGTGACCGTGGTCTCTTTTAAACTGCTGCAGACGGTGAAAAACCTTCTGCTCGGCCTTGTCGCGAATACTGCAGGTGTTGTACAGCACGAGATCAGCGGCCTCGGGCGTTTCCACCTGCGAATAGCCCTCCGTCATCAACGTTCCGATCACTTTTTCGGAGTCGTGAACGTTCATTTGACAGCCGAACGTTTCGAGGTAGAAGGTTCTCATGCAGATCTACTTTTCCAGGTTAACACCTGCGCCGCTTTCGTCCTCGCGGCACTGTGAATCGCAATTACCGTTGCAGGGAAGCCGAGCTCGGAGCAGTACCGAACCCCACCATGATCACGCCCACCAGAATCAGCCCCAAGGCGGCGAACTTGGTGCGGGTCAGTCGCTCGCCGAAGAACAACCTCGACCAGAACAAAGTCCAGATGTAGCCCAGCGACACCATCGGATACAGCACGCTCAGCTCGCCTTCGCGCAAGCCGAGAACGAAGAAGACAGAAGAAAGGCAAAAGAAGAAGATCCCCGCCGCCAGTTGCCAGTTGCGTATGAGGCTGCGAAGATTCGTTTGCAGCCGGGTAGCGCCGGCCTTCAGAAACACGGCCCCAAACGATCCGATAAAGGAGCCAAACGTGACCAGGGCCATGGAGGACACCGGTGTCTGTGTCAAGCTTTCTCCCGTCCGAGAAGGGCCACGCCAGCCACAATGACCACTACCCCGCTCACCCGCACCGGATTGAGGATCTCATGGAAAATCAGAACAGAAAGTATGGCTACCCACACGTAAGTGAGGGCGATCACCGGGTAAAGCAGCGATAGTTCGCCGTGCCGGAGGGCAATTACCAGCAGCACGGTACTGATGCCGTAAAGACTGTAACCGAACATCAACTTCGCATTAGAGGCCATCGCTATGGCGTTCGCAACGAATCCATGGACGTGCGGAAGGTTATTCGCGCCGGCTTTGATGAACATTTGAGCAGCCGCGCCGAAGATCGTACACGTCAATACGAGCAGGATAGAACGTTGGCGAGCGGTCAGGCCTCTTTGAGCGACGGGAGACACGCTGGCCGTAGTCAAGAAACCACCAACTCCATTCCTTAAATTGTCTCACAAGGGCTACGGCATTCAGACTCGGATAAGAGTTCTGACGGTTACTTCTGATGAGTGCCTGTACTGCGGCCGCACCAGCCGCCATGATCGACGTTTATGAGGTATCCCGGAGCAATCTTGACCAATGATTCAAGGCTTGATCCCGACTGATCACATTCGAACGCACTTTGTCGAGGAGGGCTCCGGCCGCTGGTAATTCTATGTCACGGATTTCCTGAGTGCTGGTACTCGTGGCGTCACCAATTGGGTCCGATCGTCCGCGCCCGATTCCACGTTGTGGCTCCCGAAATGCGCGGCTACGGACAGACGGACTGTCCTCTGCCCGTGGAGGCGTACGATATTCTTCAACTGACGGGCCATATGGTGGGGTTAATGAACGCACTCGGCGAGACGTCAGCGAGTATCGTCGGCCATGTACTCGCTGTCGGGAGATGCTGCTCCGGACGAGCGATGGCGTCCGGTCATCGATCCCGAAGCGCCGCGCCCGGCATCCCCGGCTCAACCCAAACGTCCGGCGTGGCTAGCGGAACAGGACCTGCATTTTCTGACCGGTGCATTTCGGCGCAGCAGCTTTTCGGGCGGCCTGAACTACTGCCGGAACATGGATCGCAACTGGGCGATCACTTGTTCATCGGAGGCAGTAACTACGCGGTCTTGAGTTCCTGATGAGGAGTTCGTGGCACTGGAAACGAACGTTCCGAATGTCAAAAAGAAGGTGGTCGTGGAGGGCGCCGGACACTGGATACAGCAGGAGCGCCCGGACGAAGTGAACCGCTTGCTGATCGAGTTTCTGAAGAGCCTCTAGCCGGGGATGCCTCCTCATCGGCACCAGCCGTTAACAGATCGATTCTTCGCTGCCCGTCAGAACAGCCGGAAACCACACCGGCGCGGAATGACCGACTCATTTGGACTCTCGGGTGCGTCCAGCCCTTTAGAACTGCTGCTCGCCAATCGCCCGGCCGAATGACGCCGCAGTTCAGCCTGAACAAGTGGAGGACCTGAATGTATTTAAGACCGAGAACTCTTTTCTCTGTGGTGGTTCTGTTGGCTCTCGCCGGATGCGGGGCCAACACTTCGGGCCCAAAGACACGGGTCGAAGGCGCGCCTGAGAGCGGAAGTACAAAAACTCTGGAGGCGGGGGCAAAGATCCTTCAGGACACGACACCTGTCAGGCAATTCGACATCTACCTTGTAGGGTTTCATCCAATGAAGGACAAGCCCTCAGCTCAGATGGAAGCGCACCACTACTGTAACCAAGTCAATGAGGATTTCGCGCAGTGCGTCCTCTTCGACGGCAACACGAAAGCGGCCAACATGAATGGCGTCGAGTACATCGTTTCTGAAAAGCTCCTCAACACCTTTCCCGCTGACGAGAAAAAGTATTGGCATCCCCATAACTACGAGATTCTTTCCGGCGAGCTTATCGCTCCGGGCCTACCTGAGCCGGGCGAGAAGCAGCTAATGAAAAAGAAGATGAACAGCTACGGCAAGACGTGGCACGTCTGGATGACAGACTCGAACGGGAAAGCGGGTGACAAGCTTCCATTCGGTGATCCTCACCTCGCCTGGTCTTTCAATCGGGACGGGGAAGCGCAGCCCGGGATGGTGGAAACGCGAGATCAGCGGATGTCTATCAGTACCTCGGACGTTCGCAACAGCCGGCACGACCTTGTTTCGCTCGCCCACCCGCAATCCGGAGTTGATGATCTGAAAGGAAAATTTCCCCGACAAACACAACCTATTTCCGGAGTGTCGGCTATACAGCAATCCGGAAAGTGAACTAAGGGCAACGCCATACTTCGGACAATGCATCACGCCAGTGAAGCCGGACGTGTACGCGCAAACGCTCACGAGAAATTCATGAACGTCTAGACCAACTAACGAAGGGACGCCTCCGGGAGAACGCGCTAGATCCCGACGAGAGGCTGGCTAAGCGCTTGGCCGACGGGAATGGGATTTCGAACGTGTCATGGACACCAAGCCCTCAGTGATTGCTCAGCTTAATGTGGACAACCGATTCCTGCTCACTCCAGGCGTAGTAAGTGCCGAAGGTGCTAGTTAATGCTGTGGAGAAATTGTAGCCTCGACTCCCTCCTTTGAGGTGGTTCGGCGTACAAAGTCAGCACGAGTTGGATGCCGCCGCAGCACATTCGAGGACCTGGACCGCGAATAGGACATCGAGCGCTGGTGATCCCGGGTGTTCGTCCTTATCCTTTTTCCCGCACAGCACGCGCTTGCCCTCCGGTTCCGATCTTGCCGCATGGGGGCACGCACGCACCTGTCGTTCGTTCGTGACTCTTAAACTAGATCACCGCTGCAGCTGCCAAGCGCTGCTCCTGCCGCTTCATATCCTTGACGATAGTCCGCGATCCAGCCCACAGCACAATCGCCAGGCACCCTGACAGGATCGGAATGACAAGCATTGCCTGTTGCAGTCCGATGCCTTTGAATGCTTCGGTGACCACGGGTGATCCGGCGGCATCCGCAGCCCGCCGCGCCATCGTATCGCTGAGGTGCCCGGTCAGATACGGCCCGAACGACGCGCCGCATAGATACATCAACATGAAATAAAGCGCCATCGTGGTGCCGCGCATAGATGGAGGTACGATGTCCTGAATGGACGCGTAGACCAAACCGTAATAGCAATTCAGTGCGCCATAGGCCACGGTGAGCAACGCAATGACGGCCAGCGTCGACCCTCTTGGCATCAGGATGCCCGCGAACGCGAAGGGCGCTGAAACTGCGATGATCGCCGATGCCGAAAATAAACGGCCATCCCGCCGCCGCAGCACGATCCGGTCGCCCCAGAAGCCGGCAAACAACCCGCCCGCTAATCCGCCGGTTAGATAGATGATGCCTGTGGATACACCGGACTGCGCCAGCGTGAAACCGTGGATCCGGCTCAGGAACGCGGGCAGAAACGTACCCATGGCGTACATGTTGAAATTCACGAACACGCCGGAGGCGACAATCCACCATAGGGTGGGAATCCGGAGGACCACCCACATGGATCCGCGCGGTTGAGAGACGGCGGATGCAGGAATCACTTCCGAAGCCCCCCGCTTGGGCTCATGCAAGAGAAACAATAGCGGCGCCAGCAGCAGAGCCGGAGCGGCCGCAATCATCATCGCCGTCCTCCAGCCATAGGCCTGCGCGATAGGTCCACTGAAGAAATAGCTGAATGCGCCGCCCACAGGTACGCCGAGCATGAACAGTGCCAGCGCTCGCGACCGTTTTGATGGCGGGAAGAGGTCTCCAATCCAGCTCGTAGCCGTCGGGGCAGCAACGGCTTCTCCCACCGCGACCCCTAAACGCGATACCACCAGCCCTGAGTAGCTGGTCGCCAGACCCGCGTAAGCCGTCAGCGCGCTCCAAATGAGAATGCCTATAGCCAACAGCTTTTTTCGGCTCCAGACGTCCGCCACCTTTCCCAGTGGAACGCCCACAATCGCGTAGAGCCAGATGAACAGGCTGTTCAGGAGCCCAATTTGTGAATCGGAAAGATGAAACTCTTTGCGTACCGGCTCCGCCAATGCTCCGGCGACATTCCGGTCGTAAAAGTTCATTATGTTGATCGCCACCAGGATCAACAGGGGGAAAGCCAGCCCCGCACGGCGCATGGTATCGAAGCTATCACAACGGCGCGGACGCGTTATTCAAAGCCTGCGCACTGCGACTTTCGTTGCACCCACTCCGCGCCATCGGGAGTGAGCTTCACGATGTCCACCGGTCCGCCTACTTCCCCGGTACCATTTGCAATCTCGAGCTCGATAAGGTTCTTCACGATGTCGGAGGGTAGACCGCTGTACCAGTCGTGATGCTCATGCAGGTACTCGCGAATTCTGCTTTGCTGGCCGGCATAGATGACACGTGGACCGTGACCGTCGTTGCCGCGTGCGACCACTTTCGAGAAGGACTTCAAGCTTCCGTCGGACGCAAGTTCGAACCCGGCAACGGCCAGCGCTGGAGGCCCGTCGTCCGCGAGCGCGAAGATCGCCTGCAATACGGGATGACCGTGCTGCAAGTATGCATATTGCGCAGGTGAATCTCGTTTGACCAGCGCGACCGATTGCGCTAGCGGTCCGCTCGTCAAGTCGACGAATCGCTGCAGACGCTGCTCCACAGTCCCGCGAAGTCGTATGGCTTCTTGCGCGAACCGGTCTGCGCGATAGCCCGTGACGCGATCGTCCACCAGTCCGCTGAACGCGAAGAAGGATGAGTTCTGGCTCTCGATTTTGCACGCGCTGCCGAACCGCAGGCCGCTCGTCAGATTCGTGGTGACTGTACTGTCGGCGCCCAACAGCAGCTCGTGTGGCGACCAAACCGCCACCAGGGTAGTGGCCGGTGCGATCGACGCCCATAGTACCGAAATACCCACGACAGGTAAGAAGCGCATGGTCGACCTGAACTTTTGAAACTCAATTGTATGACAACTTACGCATGCGTGGGACGTACCTGCACCCGTGTATCTTGAATCTATGAAACGTTTCCTGGGAATCACCGCCACTGTGTTGTTGCTGACCGTGGAGGCCTCGGCCGAGACCTGGTCGGGAACCGTCGTCGATTCGATGTGCAAAGGAAAGGACGTCGCCAGCCACACGCGGCAATGCGCGCTTTCCTGTTCTAAGGGCGGATATGGCTTGGTGACAAGCGATGGAAAGTTCGTAAAATTTGACGAAGGCGGCAACGCCAAAGCACTCGCGGCGCTCAAGGCTAGCGAAAAGGACAAGGACCTTCAGGCCAGCGTTACCGGCGCCATGGACGACGGGGTCATCAAGGTGGAGTCGATCGAGCTGAAGAAATAGTTGAGCTGCGCCGGAGCTTAACCCACTGCGGAAACAGCGGCGGATTCTCCAGCCAGATTAGTAGCCACGCCGCCATCTCTTCCTTGATCCGGCGGCGTTCTTCATCACTTGCGCGTCGGGCAGCAAAGCGCGCATGGTCCTTCGACAGGATGACGATGCGGCGTAGTTGGCGCGAGCGGTCGTGGTCGCCGGAGCAGGCCCGATACTCGTCGGCGAGACGCACCAAAGTTCGTTCGAGCTCATCTAAGTTCTCCTGACGAACGCCCTCCAACTCGGGAGACAAAGGAAGCCGGCTCTCCTTCAGCAATCTTTGCAGCGTGACTCTCGAAATCGGAGCCAACCGCGCTTGGAGCTCGTCGAAGTGCTTCGCGCCAATCTCGCCTAAGCCGCGGTGCTCGACATAGCCGCGGATTTCATCGAGCCGGATCTGCTTTCGACTGGCCATGCCGGTATGCCTGGACGGCCCTCTCGTGAGCCGCGTAATCGGAGGAGAACTGGTGCCCGCCGGAGCCATCCGGCTTGGCGACAAAATATAGGTAATTTGTTTCAGCCGGGGCCAGGACCGCCTTCAGCGATGCGAGCCCGGGATTCGTGATGGGCCCGGGTGGAAGGCCGGCGTGGATGTAGGTGTTGTAAGCGTTCCGGCTGGCCAGGTCAGACCGATGAATCTTTCCGTGGTACCGGTCTTCCAGCATTGCCGCGTAGATCGTGGTGGGATCGCAATCCAGCTTCATGCCGATCCTTAGTCGATTCGCATAGACCGATGCTACCGCGGGGCGCTCCGCTGGAGCCGCTGTCTCCTTTTCCACTAACGATGCAAGGGTAACCGTGTCATGCACATTGGGTACCGGCGTCTTTCCAGCCGCCAGTGACTTCCACTCCTTGCGGAATTCATCCACCATGTGGCGCGCCAGTTGTTCCGCCGTTGTGCCCCGCGTAATCCGGTACGTAGAGGGGAACAGATACCCTTCCAGCGTGCTCGCGTTCTTGTCCAGATCCTGGATCAGTTTTACTTCGGCGGCTGCGCGCAGGAACGCGTCTCCTTTCATGATGCCGGACTGCTCAATGATCGAGGCGATATCGAAGATGTTCCTGCCCTCCGGTACGGTGATCTCGTAATAGAAGACATCGCCGCGAGCGATGCGATCGAACACGTCGCGTACGGAGGCCGCATCCCGGAACTGATATTCGCCGGCCTGCAGCCTGGTAGTTGGCCGCAAGACGCGCGCGATCAGTAACTGCCACGGATACCGGATCACGCCTTTTTGCGCCAGTTGATTCGCCATTTCCGTGGTGCCGGTGCCTTTCGGGATATCCAAGAACACAGCTCCCGTGAAACCTTTGTAGGGGAGAAAAACCGCGGCTCCGGCCAAGCCGGCGGCAAGCAGGGCCAGTAGCAACAATACGCGAACAAACTTCACTACGGCTGCACCCCTGATGGTTCGAAATCGAGCGAGTCCAGATAACTTTCCAGTAAAATAACTGCCGACATTTGGTCCACTGCGCGGGCGCGCTTCTCTATGCTGATACCGCTGTCCCTAAGCACTCGTCCCGCTTGCACGCTGGTCCAGCGCTCGTCCCAGAACTTCACGGGCACGCCGGTCCGCCGAATCAGACGTTCGGCGAATTCGTGCGTATACACGGATTGACGGCTTTCGTCGCCGCTCATGTGTATTGGGTTGCCCATCAGAACCAGCTCCACTTCATACTTCAGGATCGTATCGGCGAGTGCGTCCAGGTCTTCGCGGATTCTCGTCCTTTGTAACGTGGCTAATCCCTGCGCGGTGACGCCGAGCGGATCGCTGACCGCCAATCCGATCCGGCGTTTGCCGAGATCCATTGCGAGAACACGTCCCGCCGGCGGCACGCTTATGGAACCTGCTCCGAATGAGCGGCTTTCTTCAGGTGCTGATAGAAGCCGAGATCGGCTCCCGTCCACAGCTTTGTCGCGAACAGGATCTGGCCGGCATGCCCGCTGAAGTGCTCCACCACGTGATAAATGGCCTCCAGCACGGTGAGCTCATACGCCTGAACCTTCGTCGTCTCGGCCAGGCGTTGGGCAGGAAGGTCCGCGATAATACCGATAGTCTCCTGCACTGTCGTTAGCAGGCGCTGCTTCAATTCGCCGATGCCGATCTCGCCGCGAGCCGAGAACTCCAGATCGCGCACGCGTGTGTCGGGCTTTCCGGCGACGCCGAAGCCGATCCACTGCCCCAGGTTGCCGCACAAGTGCAGCACTAAGTTGCCGATCGCATTTTCGTTTTCGGAATTACGCGTCCACACCTGTTCCGGAGTCAACTTGTCCAGAGATACGATCACCCGGTTCGAAAGTTGCGCGAGCTTCTCGGCCGAATATTTCAGAAATATCTGCTCGGAGTTCATGATTCAATCCCAGTCGATGTCGCGTTTAGGCGGCGGCTCATCCGGGTTTTCGCGGGCGTGCTTCAGCAGTTCATCGAATTTGCGGTCGAGCACGGCCTTGTGCTGCTTATGATCCTGCACGGATTTCTGAAAGGCGCCTTCGCGGCGTTCGGCTTCGCCCTTGAAGCGGTTCACGGCGGCTTCCAGATCGGCCATGCTGCGCGGCTTCTCGTGCTCCTTGTGGCTGATCACGGCGCGCGTACCGGGTCGATCTGCAATTCGGCCTGGCAACAGGGGCAACTGACTGTAAACAGGTCGGAAGTGTTCTTCGGCATAGATTCAGGATACCGCCCCGACCTTGTGGGCGCGATCGTTCAAGCTACAACCCGAATTGCCGGAGTAGGGAGGGCCCGAACAGAGGCCTCCCCCGCAAACTCACGGCACGGGCTACAGACCCTTGTTGGCGATGAACTCCACGAGATCGACGACGCGCATGGAATAGCCCCACTCGTTGTCGTACCAAGCCACAACCTTCACGAGATTGCCATCCAACACCTTGGTGAGTAGGGAATCCACAATCGAGCTGTTCGGATTGTGCATCATGTCGGAGGAGACTACCGGATCGTCGGTATAGCCCAGAATGCCTTTCAACCCGTTATTGGCCGCTTCCTTTAGCGCTGCATTGACCGCTTCGGTGGTGGTCTTGGTTTTGAGTACCGCAACGAAATCGACCACCGAGACATCGGGGGTCGGAACGCGCATAGAGTAGCCGTCCAACTTGCCCTTCAGTTCCGGAAGGACGAGGCCGATAGCTTTCGCCGCGCCGGTCGTCGTGGGGATCATGTTCAGCGCCGCTGCGCGAGCCCGGCGAAGATCCTTGTGAGGAAAGTCAAGCACCGGCTGATCGTTCGTATAACTGTGAATCGTCGTCATCGAGCCTTTCTCGATGCCGAAGCTGTCCTGCAACACCTTCACCACCGGCGCAAGACAGTTCGTAGTGCAAGATGCATTGGAAATTACTTTATGCTTGGCGGCGTCATAGGCTTTATCATTTACGCCCAGCACGATGGTCACATCTTCGTTCGTCGCCGGAGCGGAAATAATCACTTTCTTCACCGATCCGCGCAAGTGTTTGGCTGCCTGCGTCGCATCTGTAAATTTGCCCGTCGATTCGACCACAATCTGCGCGCCCACACTGGGCCAATCGATCTCGGCCGGATCTTTCACTGAAAAAATCCTGATGCGTTTTCCGTCTACTGTGACCGACTCGGCATCGTGCGTGACTTCTCCATGTATAGGGCCGAGAATCGAGTCATACTTCAACAAATGCGCCAACGTCTTGGTGTCGGTCAGATCGTTAGCTGCAACAAATTCGATGTTGGAATTTTTCAATCCGGCTCGAACTACATTGCGGCCAATCCGGCCAAAGCCGTTGATTCCAACTTTGATTGCCATGCGGACTCCTTGAGGATGGTTTCACCTCAATTTTAGCAGACAGGTTACGACTGGCCCGCTGCCGCATCGGCATCAGATTCGATCGCGCCTCGTGCCAGGCAGAACGACAACCTGTCGCATGACACTGACAATTTGTCTTCCGCCCATCGTTTGGTATTGCAACGAAGGCACTTAACAAAGGAAGTTGGAGTGCTTATATAAGGCGAGCAGTTAGCTCAACACAAGAAAATAGCATGACGCTTAACTTCAAATTGTGCGCAGTTCTCATGGTTTCCGGCATCGCATCCGCTGAAAACCATAAGGTATCCGAGTCACTCAGGGGGCTGGATTCGGACGCGGCCGTGGACGTCATCGTCCAGTACAAGACGCCTCCAACCCAGGCACATCACGGGAGGATGCATGAGAAAGGCGCTGCTCATCGCGGCAACCTCGAACTTATCAACAGCACCGTGTACCGCGTCGCCGCACGTTCAGCAGAGGCATTGGCGGAGGATCCGGATGTCCTATTTATCGCGCCGGACCGGCCCGTCAGCGGGACGCTGGAGTTCGCCGAACCTACCGTCAACGCCAACATCGCTCTAAAGTATGGATTTGATGGCAGCCAGATTGGCATTGCGGTCATTGACAGCGGGATTTCAAATGCTGACGACCTGAAGAACTCGGATGGCACATCACGCGTTGTCTATCAGCAGGACTTCGTTGGCGGCGGAACGGACGACAGTTATGGCCACGGACAACATGTAGCCGGAATCATAGCTGGCAATGGTACGCGCTCGTCGGGCCCGAATGCTATCCACACGTTTCGCGGCATTGCGCCAAACGCGAACCTGATCAACCTGCGCGTACTGGACCAAAACGGCCACGGAACCGATAGCAGCGTGATCGCCAGTATTCAAATGGCCATATCGCTGAAAAGTAAGTACAACATCCGCGTTATCAACTTATCCCTCGGCCGTCCGGTATACGAAAGCTACAAACTAGATCCGCTGTGCCAGGCCGTGGAGCAGGCGTGGAAGGCCGGCATCGTGGTTGTCGTCGCGGCCGGAAATTCAGGCCGCGACAACAGCCAGGGCACCAGCGGGTACGGGACGATCACCGCGCCCGGTAACGATCCCTTCGCGATCACGGTCGGTGCAATGAAGGATATGGGGACGGTTGGCCGGGCCGACGATCTGATTGCGAGCTATAGCTCCAAAGGACCCACGCTCATTGATCACATCGTGAAGCCGGATCTGGTTGCCCCCGGCAACCGGATCATGTCGCTGAAAGCCAGCACGGCTCAACTGGAAAACATCGCCCCCGGCAACGCTCCACTGCTGCATTACTACCAGAACACGGGGAGCGGCGCGATTTCAAATGATTACTTCAAGCTGAGCGGCACAAGCATGGCCGCACCCATGGTCAGCGGAGCTGCAGCCCTTCTACTTCAGCAGAATCCTAGGCTGACGCCCGATCAAGTGAAGGCCCGGCTCATGAAGACCGCGACCAAGTCGTTTCCGACCATGAGCGTCGCTGTGGACACAGTGACCGGGATCGCTTATAACAGCCAGTACGACATTTTCACCGTCGGCGCCGGATATCTCGAGGTCTGGGCAGCACTCAATAACACCGATGTGGCGAACGGCGCCGCCCTCTCGCCCACTGCTACATTCACCCAGAAGAACGGAAACGTTTTGGTTTCCAGCACGACTGTCGCAGGTGTGAGTGCCGTTTGGGGAACCAGCGCAGTGTGGGGAACCAGCGCGGTCTGGGGTACCTCCGTTTTTGTCAATGGAGCGAGTGCGGTTTGGGGCACCAGCGCAGTTTGGGGTACGAGCGCAGTGTGGGGAACGAACACCACGGTGGGCTTCAGCGCTGTATGGGGAACGAGTGCAGTTTGGGGAACAACCACTCAGACCGGCTCAGAAAGCACCAGCATCATCGTGAATGGGGAAAACTAGCTCTGAAGGAACCATCCCCGGATCTGCGGGGACGAGTTGGAACCCCAGAGCGGGGGCCTTGGCCCGGAGCTTGGCTTCGGGCGTTTGATGTACCGGAGTTGGTCGGCTGCGAATCGTGAATCATCGAACTCCTGCCTGGTCGAAACCAAATGGAAGATGATGCGAGCGAGTTGTGCGCCGCCGACGTAATGGTCTTTGGAGGTCCCAGTTTGGCTCGCATCTGCTGATAGAAATCACCAGGTGCGCTCTTGCTGTGATGTAAGGATCGGGCGGCCATTCGCAACGCGGTCGCAGCCCGGCACTTCACCCTTCTGGTTCCGACCCGTAAAACCTTGCCGCCGCTGATGCCGTTGTCCGGACAAAGTCCCATCCGCGACGCGAACGCGGATGCACTTCGGAATTCGGTGAGATCTGGACCGATCTCTCCGAACAGCCTCTGCGCGATGCCGGTCCGGATTCCGGGGATTTTCGTCAGGTCCACGCCGAACACACGCTACGAACTACGCCGTCGGCGATAAGGGCGTGCTCTTCTTGTCGCCGCTTGGATCGGCATCCGGCAGTGCCGGCGGTTGGCGGCGTGAACTGATCCAAGCAGCGGCGGATCTCGCGGTCGCAGTCCTCAATCAGCTTCTCATAGCTGAGATACGCCACCACGGATTGCCGTAGTGTGAACAGATGCTCCGCACGGTGCTCGCCGACGTGAGACTTGGCGATGACCTCTTCGCTGGCCTTCATGTGCTCGTGACGTAGCTTGGCCAGCACCAACGGATCACGCTCGCCTGCCAGATTCGCGTCCACTATGGCAAGCCCAGTCAGTCCCTTAATATCGCTGATGACATAATGCAGTTGCAGATCCATCTGGTCCAGTGCCTTCTGCATATGACTCACGTGCGTCGCCGCGATCTGTACTAAGCTTTCGCGATGCCGTAGCAGAGAACGAACGGCACAGACCTCCTGATCCGGTCGATAGGAGGCGCGCAGCAATCTCACCGGATGCAGGAACTGTAGCCACTGACAATCCGATACATCGGTGCGCACGTTTTTCAGGTGCCGGGCGTTTAGCAGACAACCTCAACCCACGATCCTCGAGGATCTGGAACAGGGGTATCCAGTAAACGCCAGTGGACTCCATCGCCACGGTTTTGACGCCACACGCATTCAAACCAGTCCGCCAAAGCAGAGAGATCCTGAGTGAACGTAGGAAAAGATCACAGGTTCTCTGTGGCCCGGTCCGCCGGCAGGGCGACGAAGATCTCCGTTGCGCCGATGTCAACGCGGGCTGCATCCGGCGATGTGAGCGGCAGGACCGTGTTATTTGCGCGGGCTCTCAATCTGGATCGCCGCGGACCGAAACAACACGTCATCGACGCCGCCACTGCATTGACCACGGGATCTGGAACCAGGCTACCTACCGGGGTTGGCTGCTCCATTGCTCGGCCGGCCTTGACTGCAATGACCCGTCCAACCGGGTCGCCGAACTATCTAGGCCTGCACGTAGAAATAAGAAACCACGTTGATCACGAGCCGGTTTGCCCTTCGTGGTTCACGCGTAAGAGCGCATCAGTTAGCGACGCGTTTATTCCACCGTCACACTCTTCGCCAAATTCCGTGGCTGATCGACGTCACAGCCGCGGCGCACCGCGATGTGATACGCCAGCAACTGCATCGGCACGATCTCCAGAATCGGCAGCAACAGCTCATCGGAGGTAGGAATCGTGATCACGTGATCGGCCACCTTCGAAACCTCGTCATCGCCTTCCGACACCACCGCGATCACGATGCCCTCGCGCGCCTTCACTTCCTGGATATTGGACAGCGTCTTCTCATAACGGATCCGGCTCTCTTCGCTCAGCGGATCGCGCGTCGCCAACACCACTACGGGGAGATTGCCATCGATAAGCGCGTTGGGGCCGTGCTTCATCTCGCCGGCCGGATAGCCTTCCGCGTGGATATACGAGATCTCCTTCAGCTTCAAAGCCCCTTCAAGCGCAATCGGAAAATGAATACCGCGCCCCAGATAGAGGAAGTCCGACGACCGGAACAGCTTCTTCACCATCTCGTCGTAAATGGAATCCTGACTCAGAACCGCTTCCAGTTTGCCGGGGATACGGAGCAACTCCTGGACCAGCGATCGCGACTGCTCCGGCGTGATCTTTTCGCGAACCTGCGCCAGGTACATTGCCAGGATGAACAGGGCGGTCAGCTGACAAGTGAACGCCTTGGTGGATGCCACGCCGATCTCGGGGCCGGCATGGGTCATCAAAGTGCCCGCGGCCTCGCGCGTGATCATGGAGCCGATTACGTTGCAGATCGCCAGGGTCTTTGAGCCCTTCTGCTTGGCCTCGCGCTGCGCCGCCAGGGTGTCCGCCGTCTCACCCGATTGCGAGATGACCACCGTCAGCGTGCCTTTGCTCACGATCGGATCACGATAGCGGAACTCGCTGCCGTAATCCACCTCGACAGGAATTCTCGCCAGCTTCTCGATCATCAGCTTACCCACCAGAGCAGCGTGCCAGCTGGTCCCGCACGCGATGATCTTGACCTCCTGAAAGCGGCGAAATCTTTCGCGCTGATATCCATCTCCTCCAGGAAGATACGTCCTGACTCCTGCCCCACGCGCCCCAGCATCGTATCCCGAACGCAGCGCGGCTGCTCGAATATTTCTTTGAGCATGAAGTGCTTGTAACCGCCCTTCTCCGCCATAATCGGGTCCCACAAAATGTGCTGAACCTGGCGTTTGACGGCGCGACCATTCAGGTCTGTCAGATGGACACCCTCGGCCGTCAGGATGGCCACATCACCGTCGCCCAGGAAGAACATGTCGCGCGTATGGCTGAGGATCGCGGGAACATCCGACGCAACGAAGTACTCGCCGTCTCCAAGGCCGATCACCACGGGAGGGCCAGACCTGGCGGCGACAATCTTGTGCGGATCCTTGCGGGAAATGATGCCCAGCGCGAACACGCCTGTGAGATCCGCGATCGCCCGGCGTACCGCATTCTCCAGCTTGTCCGTGAAATACTTCTCCACCAGGTGAGCGATCACTTCCGTGTCGGTTTCCGTCACGAAGCGATGCCCTTCCGCCTGCAGCTGGCGCTTGAGCGTCAGATAGTTCTCAACGATGCCGTTATGGACGACGACAATATCGCCGGTGCAATCGCGATGGGGGTGCGCGTTCTCTTCCGTTGGACGGCCGTGAGTCGCCCAGCGGGTATGACCGATGCCGTAATCGCCGTCGACGGGACTCAGCCGCACGCAATCTTCTAGATTGCGAAGTTTGCCGGACGCTCGCCGAACCGCGAGATCGCCGCCATCTTCCATCACCGCCAGACCCGCGGAATCGTAGCCGCGGTACTCCAGCCGGCGCAAGCCATCCAATATGATTGGGACCGCCTTGCGCTGCCCGATATATCCTACGATGCCGCACATAGTCCCTCTTTTAGTCGAGCAGTTCGACGCGGAAGTCCTCAATCACTGGATTGGATAGAACCTCGCGCGAGATCTCTTCGATTTCTTTGGCCACACGGCTGCGGTCGGCGCCGCTCTCCGTGAGCGTGATGTCGAAGTACTTGCCTTGACGGACTTCCGCGATACCTGCATGACCCAAGCCCACCAGGGCGGATCGAATCGTGACGCCCTGCGGGTCGAGGACAGTAGGTTTGAGGCTGACGTAAACGCGAGCTTTCATGGAAGTCTTATTGTAGCTTCGGGAGCAGATGCTTCTGAACTTTGCCTAACGCGTTCCGGGGCAGCGCGGGCACCCGTTCGAACGCGCGGGGAATCTTGAAAGAGGCCAGCTTCTCGCGACACCGCAGTTCCAGATCCGCGGGATCGAAAGCGTCACCGGCGGGTACGACATAGGCGACCGGAACCTCGCCGCGTACCCGGTCCGGAGCACCGATGACAGCGGCTTCGGACACCTCGGGCTGCTCCATCAGGAACTCCTCAATCTCGCGCGGATAGATATTGAATCCTCCGGAAATGATCAGATCGCTGCGGCGGCCGCACAAAGTGTAATAACCATCAATAGATCTCTCCGCGAGATCGCCGGTCAGGAACCATCCATCGCGAAAGGCCGCGCGCGTCGCCTCTTCCCTTCTCCAGTAACCGGCAAAGACGTTCGGCCCCCGCACCAACACTTCGCCGTTATCGGCAATCTCCACTGAAACACCAGGCAGCGGCAGGCCGACACTGCCCGGACGCCGTTCGCCAATGTAGGGATTTGAGGTGTTCATCAGTGTTTCGGTCATGCCGTAGCGTTCGAGAATGGTGTGTCCGAACAGTGAACGGAATTGTTCCAGTATCTGGGCGGGCAACGGGGCCGAACCCGACACAAACAGGCGCATTCGGGATCCGATCTCTCGCGCCACTGCTGCTTCCGTGTCGAGCAGGCGTACGTAGATCGCCGGTACGCCGAAAAACAGAGTGGGCTGGAAGCCGAGGAATTCTCCTGCCGCCTTCTGGTGCTCGAACCGCTCCAACAGCCGCATGCGGCACCCCGACATCAGCCAGCAGTGTAGACCGTTGCCGAGCGCATGTACGTGGAAGAGCGGTAGCGCAAGCAGAAAGCGATCCGCCGCCGTGACCTGCCAGCACGCCAGCAGGTTCAGGGCGTTCGCCGCGAAGTTATTGTGGGTCAGAATGGCGCCCTTTGATACGCCGGTGGTGCCCGAGGTATAGATGATGCCCGCGGGCGCGTCGCCATCCAAAGCCGGAACGGAAACGGGCCGTGCTGTCGATTGCATGGCCGCCGCTCGCGCAAGTTCCTGGACATTCTCGGCGGTCACGAATAGCCTGGGTTCCGAGTCGGTCAGGATGTGCGAAACCTCGCGTTCCTTGTAGAGCACGTTCACTGGAACGAAGAGAATACCGAGACACGTGCACGCGAGAAACAAGTCGATGAATTCGATGCTGTTCGTAAGTTGAACCGCCAGGCGGTCGCCGCGCGTGAATCCGCGCGCCAGCAGAACGTTCGCCATGCGGTTCGCCCGCGCATTCAGATCCCCGAACGTGTATTCGCTGCCCTGAAATTCCAGAGCAGTCGCATCCCGCCGGCCGATAAACGAGAGATCGAATAAGTGTATGAGCGTCATGCAGGAAGCGGTTTACCTTTGGTCTCTACTCCGGCTGGAAGCAGTGCAATACCTAGCAGGAACGCCACAGCGGTCCAGGCGACGGGCGTGCCGATGGTCTGGTAATGAGAAACGGCGGAGCCCACCAGGAATGTCACTCCCGCGGCGACGAACCGGCCGATCGAGGTTGCGAACGCGAACGCCGAGGCACGGCATTCCGTGGGGTACTGCTCCGGAAGCCACAACGTGTACATTGCGAAATTCGCTCCTCCGACGCCCAGAAACGCGAGCGTCACAAAGAACCACGGCAGAGCATTTGTAGGTAAGTAGAATGCATAGCCAAAGCCGATTGAGATCGAGAGAAACATGGTCGCGAAATAGATCCCCAGCGCGGCGCGGCGGCCAAAGCGTTCGGCGAGAGGCGTCGCGATCAGACATCCGGCGATGGTCGCCGCGGATAGAAGCATTGTCCCCCAGGATGCCAGTTGACTAGCCCGCTCCGCGCTGTACCCAGCCTTCGAGGCTAGGTGAGTCACGGAAGCCGGCACGTACACGGAGCCCGCCCAAAGGCCGGTCATCGAAATCAGCAGGTACAACGAATTCAGCACCGTCCTGCGCCGCAGAGACGGCGAGAACAATGCGAGCAGGGGACCCGTCAGCCCGTGCACTTGCTGAACTTTCTGTTTCCACCGCTCTGGTTCGTGCACACCATAGCGGATGAAGCTCACCAACAGTGCAGGCGTTCCGCCCACCGCGAACATCGCTCGCCAGCCGTATCGGGCTCCAATCCAGTAATTCAAGACCGCCGCTAGAAAGATCCCGAAATAGTAGCCGGTGTGCATCAGGCTCGCGCCGCTCTTCCGGCGATCCTCCGGCAGCGTCTCCGCGACCAGAATACCCCCCAGCGCCCACTCGCCCCCAATACCCAGGCCGGCCAGAAAACGAAACAAAGCCAATTGCGGCACGTTGACGGCGAACGCTCCGAGGAACGTGAACAGCGAGTAGCAGAGGATGGTCAGCATCAGCGTGCGTACCCGCCCAAAGCGATCGCCTATGGGACCCCAAACAAATGCAAAGCCCCACCCGGCCAGGAACAGTGCGAACAGAAGTCCGCCGTAATAGCCGAGGTTCGCCGCGTTGGCGGCTAGCCCGGAACGCGGCAGCAGATCCTTGAGAGCGGGAACCAACACCAGCGCGTAGATGAAGGAGTCCATCCCATCCAGCGCCCAGCCACCCCACGATGCGAGGAAACTACGGACTTGATTGCGGGTCAGGGGTGTGCGCAAAGGCTTGGCCGCAACCATCATGGAGTCTCCATTCTAGAATGTGTACAGTGACACCGGTCAGCTTCGCCGAAGCTCGCGAGTGCGTCTTGCACCAAATCCGAGCCGCCGCTATCGTGCTGCAGACTGAAACGGTTCCCCTCGTCGAGGGCGCAGGCCGGGTGCTGGCCGAGAATGCTACGGCCGATCGCGACTATCCACCGGTGGCGCGTTCGGTTCGCGACGGATTCGCGCTCCGGTCGTCGGATGACGCGCGGAATCTGCGAGTGATCGGCGAAGTTCGCGCGGGTGAATCCTTCGAGCGAGAGGTGGCGTCGGGAGAGGCCGTCGAGATCATGACCGGCGCACCCGTTCCGCGCGGCGCTGACGCAGTAGTGATGATCGAACACGTCACGCGGGAAGGCGACCGCATCAGCACCGAACGGAAAGTGGCGGCCGGTGAGGCGATCAACGTCCGTGCTTCCGAAGCGCATCGCGGCGACATCGTCGTGCCCATGGGACGCTCACTCGATTTTGCCAGTATCGCCATGCTGGCCACTATCGGGCGTCCACGGATATCCGTGTACCGGCGGCCCAGTGTGGCCGTTCTGGCTACCGGCGATGAGATCGTGGCAGTGGGCGAAACGCCTCGCGAGTTTCAGGTGCGGAATTCAAACGCCTACTCCCTGGCGGTGCAGGTTATGCGGGCGGGCGGCCTGCCGGAGATACTGCCCGTGGCTCGTGACAACTACGATTCCACCCGCGAATTCATCGAGCGGGGCTTGGCATCCGACCTGCTTCTGCTTTCGGGTGGGGTCTCGGCGGGCAAGTACGACATCGTGGAGCGCGTCCTGGCTGATTGCGGAGCGGAGTTCTATTTCGACCGCGTCCGCATACAACCGGGACAGCCTCTCGTGTTCGGGCGCGCGCAAGGCACATTCTTCTTCGGGCTCCCAGGCAACCCGGCATCCACCATGGTGACCTTCGAACTGTTCGCGCGGGCCGCCATCGAACTGCTCAGCGGGCAATCCGAACCCGCTCTCCCGATTACTTATGCCCGCCTCTCGGAGCCATTCCGTCACAAGCCGTTGCTGACACGGTTCCTTCCAGCCACTCTCGACGGCGGTGGAATCGTGACGCCAATTCACTGGTCCGGGATCGAGCGATGTCCGGTCCATTGCACGTGCGAACGCTTTCTTCGTAGCCACGCCGGACCAGGAATCCTGGGACAAGGGCGATTGGATTCCGGTGCTGCTGAAGCCATGAAGAACTCTCGCATTACGATCACGCCGGCCGCGCTTCGATGGTGGACGTGTCGGGCAAAATCGAAACTCGCCGCACCGCGACGGCTCATGCGTTTGTAAGAATGCGCCCCGAAGTCATTGCAAAGCTGGGCGAGAATCCTAAGGGAGATCCGCTGGAAGTGGCCCGGGTCGCCGGCCTGATGGCTGCCAAGAAGGACGTCGGATTTGATCCCGATGTGTCATCCCATCGCGTTGACGCATTCGGACGTTCAGGCGACCATAGAAAGCGATGGGATCCGAATTATAGCAACAGCGACCACGACCGGTCCAACCGGTGTTGAGATGGAAGCGCTGACCGCTGCCAGCATCGCGGCCCTGACTGTCTACGATATGACGAAAGCGTTGGACAAGGGGATCGAGATTCAAGACCTTTACCTGCTCCAAAAGACCGGCGGCAAGAGCGGCGACTGGAATCGATGATTCGAGTATTGGTGATCACCATCAGCGACTCTGCCTCAGCCGGCGTGCGCGAGGACCGCTCGGGCCCCGCTGTCGCGGACCGAATTGCGCAACTCGGATGGACTCTGGCCGGACGCGAACTGGTTCCCGACGACGTCGCACGAATACGTCAATTACTCGAGAACGCCGCCGATCAAGACCGCGCCGACCTCATTCTCACCACCGGAGGCACGGGGATTGCCGAGCGGGATGTCACACCGGAGGCGACCCGCGCGGCCGTCGAACGCGATCTTCCCGGCGTGCCGGAAGTAATGCGGCATGAAGGCCGCCGGCACACTCCACTCGCTGCGCTATCGCGTGGCGTGGCAGGCACCCGCAAGCGAACTCTGATCGTGAACCTGCCCGGTTCTCCCAAGGGCGCAGTTCAATCGCTGGAGTCGATCGCGAATGTGCTCCCGCATATCGTTGATTTGTTACAAGGCCGCACGGAGCACGAAGCGGCGCCGCGAAACTCCATCCTTTCGGACAACGTCCCATGACAAGTATGCGATCTCCTGCAGTAGTCCTGCTGACTGTTCTCACGCTCGCCGCGCAGGAAGATCTGCCGAGGCGGAGCGATATGACGATCACGACGAAAGTCGTGATCGCGCCCACCACGGTAACCGACCGGGACGGAAACTTTATCAATGGTCTCCACGTAGAGGATTTCGTCCTCACCGACAATGATAAGTCGCAGCGCATTACGCAAGACGTCGTATTCGAGCCGCTTTCGGTGGTCGTGGCGGTGCAGGCGAGCGCTGGGGTGGAAGCTATCCTCCCGAAGATTCAGAAGATTGGTCCGACTTTGAGTTCGCTGGTCACCGGGGAGACTGGTGAGATCGCAGTGCTGGAGTTCGATCACCGGAAGCAGCTATTACAGGAATTCACGTCGGATGCAGACAAGATCGACGTCGCAATGAAGAAGATCAAGCCGGGAAGTAACTCCAGTGTTCTGAACGATGCCACCATGGAGGCCATCAACATGCTCCGGGGCCGCCCGCAGAACCGGCGGCGGATCGTCCTTCTGATCAGTGAGACTCGCGATATCGCAGGCTCCATCCGGCCCCGCGAAGTGTTAACCGCTGCTCAATTTGCTAACGTTCTGATCTATTCGGTGGACATCTCGCATCTACTCACCTCAATCAGCCGCAAAGCGCCGTACACGCGGCCGCCCGCCATCCCGCCTGAAGCTCATCATAATCCCACAGGCGGTGTCATGACTCCTACCGAGCTGGCGCAAAACTCGGGGCCTCAGCTAGGCAACGCCTTGCCGGCCTTCGCCGAGATCTTCAAAGGCGTGAAGGGAATATTCGTCGATAACCCGTCGGAGCTGTACACAAAGTACACGGGCGGACGCGAATACTCTTTCGCCACGCAAAAGGGACTGGACCAGGTTATAACCGACATCGGCGAAGAACTGCACAGTCAGTACCTGCTCAGCTACGCTCCTACGAACATTGAGGAGGCCGGCTTCCACACCATCAACGTTGTGGTGAAGGGTCGTCCGTCATTGAAGGTACGCACGCGTCCCGGATACTGGATCGCGGGCGGCGCGCAGTAAGTCCGTTTCACATCGACGTGAAATAAATCGTCGCCCTCACCGTCCAAGTACATATAAAAGGGGCCCAGCCGCGGCAAGTCCGCGCCTGGGTTGCGGGCGAAGGCCCGTAGGGTGATCGAATGGTCATTTCAGATTTCAACCGATTTGGCGGCAGGCATACTGAAACCGGAGCCCTCAGGAATGTTCTGGAATATCAGGGAATCGTGTCGCCCCACACGCGGCAGCCGTATACCGAAGAGCTACTGTTTGGAATTGGGGGAGGCATCGGCTTCGCCTATTTCCTGTTCGAGAAGAATGGCGCTCATCCCATCCACCTGGGTACGCGCGTTCACACCAAAGAAACCGAACGCCCGGAATTTTTTCAAAACATCACCGGCCGCATCGGAGTTCGCCTCCGTGTCCAAAATTCGTCTAGCGCGACGGCCGCGGACGCCAACCTGAGGCGGCATCTTGAACAAGGGCAGACTCCCATAATTTCCGTTGATCCGGCTCGCCTGCCCCATCTGGGCCTGCCTGCGCCGGTGTATACGTACTATTGCGTCGTAGTCTACGGGATGGATGAGGGGAGCGACCGGATGCTGTTGTCGGGGCGGTGCAAGTGCCCCCTTTCGTTGACGCGCACGGAATTGGGCGCAGCGCGCGAGACCAGTTGGTCACCGAAATATCGAGCCATGCTGGTGGAGGGACAAGAGACCGAGCCGGACCTGGAAACTGCGATCCGGGACGGTATCCGCAACTGCTGCCAGCAGATGAATCACGGATTGGGAATCACCAACTTCGGGATCCGTGGGATGGAGAAGTGGGCCACAGTACTGACAAGTGCTAAAGAGAAAAAGAGCTGGCCGAAAATATTCTCGCCCGGGCCCACCCTATTCGACGCGCTGTACTCAATCTTCGTTCAGGTTTCAGGCCGCAGTGGCACGGGTCACGGCAACCGCGCCTTTTATGCCGATTTCCTGGACCAGGCGTCCGAGATCCTGTCAGTACCCGGTTTGCGCGGCGCAGCTGATCTTTATCGCCAGTGCGACCAGATGTGGGAAGCAGTTGCGAACGAACACCTTCCGGACTCGGCGCCGCTGTTCAAGGAAGCCAAAGAGCTCACCTTGAGGCAGAGAGTCCTGTTTGAGTCCGAAGGCGTTCAGGCCGACGATGAAATTCAGAGTATCCGTAAACGGCTGCAGGAGATTGCCCAGGAGGCTTCGGAAAAGTTTCCGCTCAGCTTTCAGGATTCCCGCACTCTCCTCAATGATCTGCGCGTCCGTATCCTGAAGTTGCGCGATGCAGAGGCCGAAGCCGTCCGGGCCCTCGAAGCCGCTATCGGCCCGTGCTCTACGGCTGAGACCCCAGAAGTTGGTTCAGGACGGCACCAAGACGAACACCAGCCACTTGAATCCGTTGGTCCATGATCTTGGCCTGCGGCTCGCAATAGCCGGCATCCAGATCGGTCCCGTTGGGAACATAAGCCTGCACTGCAAGGTCGTGCGACTCCATGGCCCACGCGATGAACATCGACCGATCCAATGTGATCGGCCCATCCGATGACGCAGATGCGGGCGCAGCTTTCAGCATCTGCTTCAGGTATTCAGACTCCGGCGGGCGGAGAGCTGACATCAGTCCGTCATCCCAGACCGCGTGCAGATTCCACGGCCGCTGCTGGCTGTTATTGGCCTGCCCGAACAAAGTGACGATGACGCGATTTCCGCCGCGGTCGCCATCCGGCAACCCGTTGCGATAATCGCTGACGCCGTGAAAAGGTTGGTGCAGATCGCCGGCAAAGTGCACAAGGAATCGTAGCGCGTCCACCTGCGCCGGCGTAGGGTTTGCCGCATCCACCGCGCGAAGCGCGTCCAGTTCGCGAATCAACGCTTCGATGATGCAGTCACCTTTTTCGGTGGCAGGACAATCTCGACCCTTGTCATAAGCCTTGGCGTCACGGGGAATGTCCACGAAGTGCCAGTTGTAAGTATTAGCGTATTCCGGAGTGCTGCGGACTTCATCCGCCCAACTCGCGACGTCGGCCATTGAGTATCCGCCCAGAATCAGCTTAACCTTGGCCGCGGCGACCGGAGTGAGCCGGGATTCCGCTATCTGTGCCACGATGCGATGACCCTTGCCGCCCCAGCCCCAAACGGCGGGTACGAGCAGTACGCCGCTCAGCAGAATCCGACCAATCAGGGTGATCACCCGGAAGTCAGGATCTTCGTGATGTCGTTGTATAAGACAAACATCACGACGGCCATCAGGAACACGAACCCGACTTTTACTACAGCCTCTTTTACGTTCAGGCTCAAGTCGCGCCGCATCACCATCTCGATGATCAGCATGAGAATCACGCCGCCGTCGAGAATTGGGATCGGGAGTAGATTAAAAATGGCCAGATTCAGGCTCACCATGGCCATCAGGCCAATGAAAGATGCCGCGCCTTCGCGAGCCGCGTCGCCAGACAACTTGGCGATCCGGATGGGACCGTCTAAAGACTTGGACGAGATCCGGCGCGCAACGATGCCTTCCAGCATCTTGTAAATCAGACTCGCGCTCTTGATGTTGACGTTCACCGATTCACGAATCGCGTCTGGAAAGGCTAGTTGCGTGAACTCCATCCTGGGCTCCAGTTGTACGCCGATCATCCAGCGCTCTTGGCCATCCATGGTGGTCTTCACGGGCGTGATACGTACGTCGTGAGTCTGTCCATCCCGTTTATACACGACGTCGACCGGCTGACCGTTTGACGCGTGAATGACATCGTGGAGCTTCGGTGTACTGAGGATGGGATGTCCGTTCACCGAAACTAGGATGTCGCCGCGGTGGATACCAGCCCTGGCGGCCTCCATATCAGGGAAAACCTTAGCGACTTCAATCTCCGACTTCTCCGCCCAACCCGCCACTCCGAGCCCCATGCGCTCATCGAGGGTAGGGGTTACTTTAAGCAGCACTCTCGCGCCGTTGCGCTCCACAGCGATGTGCATGGGCCTGCCGGCACTCTGTACTTCCCGGATCTGAATGTCTTCCCAAGTCGGATTTACCTTATCTTCGGCCTGCAAGATCCGATCTCCCTCCTGGATTCCTGCCTTGGCCGCCGCGGAGTCCGGAGATATGTACCCGACCACCGGCGAATGAGCGCTCGGCACCTTCGGATACTGGTACATGTACAGTCCGGTAACCAGGCCGATAGCCAGAATGATATTCATGAAGGGCCCGGCGAAAGCAATGATCAGCCGCTGCCATCGTGGCTTGGCCAACAAACCGCGCGGATCTACCGCTCCCTCGTCGCCGGTTTGCTCGCCCGCCATCTTCACATATCCGCCCAGGAAGAGCACCGCCGAAACACGGAAGTCGGTTTCGCCTCGCTTGAAGCCGAATAGACGCGGCCCGAAACCAAAACTGAAGGTATCTACCTTCACATCGAAGAATCGCGCCGCCCAGTAGTGGCCCAATTCGTGGATCAGGATCATAATCCCGATAAGGACGAGAAGCCACCACACGTTTTGAAAGAAAACCATACCTGATTACGCCTTCACAGAAGAATTGGATCGCCGCCCCACGCCGTGGCGAACCTTATCGCGCGCTACGCCGCGCGATCGACGATCGATTTCGAGCACTTCCTCTACCGACCCCGCTGTGCTGTTCGGCACTGCCTCCAGTGTCTCAGAAACTACTTCGGCGATGCCCGGGAACGAAATCTGCTCGTCCAGAAATGCTTCTACTGCAATCTCATCGGCCGCATTTAACGTACAGGTTGCGGATCCCCCGATTCGTTGCGCCTCATAAGCCAGCCGCAACAACGGGAATTTAGCGACATCCGGGGGGTAGAAATCCCATGTACGCGCTTCGCTCCAATCCATCCGGGGAACTGGAGCCGCAGCCCGTGCCGGGTAGGTGAGCGCATATTGGATTGGCATCCGCATGTCCGTGGCCGACACCTGGGCGATCACGCTGCCGTCGTTATACTCCACCATCGCGTGTACCGTCGACTGGGGATGCACAACGACCTCCACATCACTCGGTTCGAGATCGAACAGCCAGCACGCCTCAATCACCTCGAATCCTTTGTTCATCAGGGTGGCCGAATCGATAGTGATGCGTGGGCCCATCCTCCAGGTTGGATGCTGCAGCGCCTGCATGGGCGTCACTTGTTGTAGATCCTGAAGCGCGGTCCTGCGGAACGGTCCGCCCGACGCCGTCAGGATGAGGCGGGTGACTTCCGACTTGTTTCCCGCACGAAAACACTGATGGGCGCCGTTATGTTCGCTATCCACGGGGATCAACTCCGTGGAACTCTGCCGGGCGGCGTCCATCACCATGCGTCCGCTGGCGACCAGAACCTCTTTGTTGGCCAGCCCGATCCGCTTTCGGCGGCGCACAGCTTCATAGGTGGCCTGCAGCCCTTCCACGCCTACAATCGCCGACATCACGAAATCCACTTCAGGCGCAATCGCAGCCGCAACGCGAGCGTCCGGACCCGCAGCGAGTTCGGGCCAATCGAACCGCGGAGTCCCCGATTCTTCTAACCGCGTCTTTAGCTTGGTCAGGACCTCTCCATCGGCGACGACAGCGACCCGCGGCCGGAATTCTTGAATCTGATCCATCAGCAGGTCCACGTTTCGGCCCGCCACCAAGGCATACAACTCGAACTCGTCCCTTCGTCTCCGCACCACGTCCAAAGTGCTGGTGCCGATCGATCCCGTAGAGCCGAGCAGGCATATTCGTACCACTGGCGAGTATGATAACAGCCTGTAGACGCCGCTAAACTGAAGCGTCAAATTCCGGTCATGCGAACACCGCAAGCATCCGGCATGACGGGCCGTTAATCGAAACTATTTAACCCTGCGAGGGTTTTCTCCTCCAGAACCGGCTCACAGCCGATAAGTCGTAACGAGCGGAGAACATGGGCTTTCTATTCAAGACAGTTAAATTGTGGAGCTATGCCTTAGCCTCGGCAGCACTATTGGTTCCAGGCGCACGCTCAGTCCAGGCGCAGGACAATCAATTGACGGTCGAGCACGCCGACTGCACCCTTTTCGGTCCCCAGCGGAATCGATTCATCAAGGAAGCTCGCGAACGCTATGCGCTCAGTTCCGCGACCGAACAGGTGACCAGGATGATCGGTGCGGGACGAGGCAGGGGTACGCTCGAGGCCGCGCGCCCGGCTGTGGCCGACCCTGCCTCGTACACCAATCTCATAGATCGCGATATCTTCACGGCTCTGAAGGCGGCCGGGGTCACTCCTGCGCCGCCGACCACCGACTATGAATTTATTCGTCGAGTAACGCTGGACCTGACTGGGCGCGTCCCCACGCCGGAGCGGGTGCAATCCTTCGTCAGCGATTCAGCCCCGGACAAGCGAACGAAGCTCATCGATGAGCTGTTTCAGAGCCCGCAGTGGCTCGACAAATGGACTATGTACTTCGGCGACCGGCTGAAGAACACGCAACGCAAGGCGCAGGTGGCGATGTTTGCCCAGGGACGAGACGCTTTCTATAACTGGATTAAGAACTCGCTCGCCACCAACAAGCCCTACGATCGCATGGTGCGTGAAATTATCTCCAACAAGGGCGTGAACACCTTCGACGCGCAGGATGGCGCTTTGAATTGGCTCGTGGGCGGTCGCGTCACCGGCGGTCCGCAGCAGGATATCTGGGATCAGCAGACTGCCAACATCGCGGAAGCCTTTCTCGGCATCTCGCACGTGAACTGCGTTTTGTGCCACAACGGCCACGGACACCTTGACACGTTGAGCCTTTGGGGTTCTCAGACCACCCGCTATCAGGCCTGGCAACTGGCGTCATTCCTGTCGCATAGCAACACCGTGCAGACTCGAGTCGACCCCATGGTAGCCAATCTGTACTACTGGTCCGCTCAGGAAAACATGCAGTACAAGACCGACTACGCCCTGAATACGACCACGGGGAATCGTCCCGCCAGGCAGCCTAACAGCGAAGGAAAGGTGGTGCCGCCGGTGTACATCTTCAACGGCCACCAGCCGGGATCCGGCGAGAATTACAGGGACGCGCTGGCCCGCGAAGTTACCGGTGATTTTCAGTTTGCGCGCGCCGGCGTCAACTACATCTGGAAGGAGATGTTCGGCCGGGGTATTGTCGACCCCGTCAACCAGTTCGATCTGGCTCGCCTAGATCCCAACAATCCGCCGCCGGCACCCTGGACGCTTCAGCCTTCGAATCCGCAGTTGCTGAATGACTTGGCCCAGGCGTTCGTGGACAGCGAGTATAACGTGAAGGCGCTGATACGCCTCATTGCTATGTCCGACACCTATCAGCTCTCCTCCCGGTATGACGGACAGTGGAGCCCGGCCTGGGAACCGTTATTCGCTCGCAAAATGGTTCGACGCCTGTGGGGCGAAGAGGTTATGGATGCGATCGCTCAGACCAGTGGCATGCTGACCACCTATAACATCGCCGACCTCGGCAAGGTGAATTGGGCGATGCAGGCCCCCGAACCGCTGGCTATCGGCGGTAATTTTCTCACCAGCTTCCTGCCCGGCAATCGGGACGACGAGGAGCGCCGCGGTGACGGTGCCGTTCAGCAAGCGCTGAATCTGATGAACGACCCGTTCGTGATGGGCCGGACGCGGGCAACCGGTACAGGCACGGCTGCAAGTCTCAGTGCGCGGGCTTTGCAGGGTAACAACGAACAGTTGGTGAACATGTTGTACCTCACCGTGCTCTCCCGGCCCCCATCGGACGTGGAAAAATCCTCAGCGATCGCTGCCTTGAGCTCCGGTAACCGGACGCAAAAAGCTGAAGATCTGCTGTGGTCCCTCTACAACAAAGTCGACTTCATCTTCAACTACTGACCGGAGCGCGTCATGAACCAGAACGAATACAAGAAATCTATCGAGAAGTACCCCAATACGCAGCGAACGTTCTTCGATCGGCCACATTGGACGCGCCGCCAGTTCTTCGAGGTGTTGGGCGCCGGGGTCACAGGCTCTTTCCTGGTGGGGCCGTCCCGGGCCGGAGAGGTAGTGATCACCCAGTCCTCCGTGCAGACCGTGAACAAGGCCAAGAACGTCATCTTCGTGCTGATGGCCGGCGCGCCGAGTCACACGGATCTGTTCGATCTCAAAGTGGTGCCTGGCGTCACGCCTGCTGCGGTTAAGCCGGACACCATCGGAGGCCTGCTTTGGCCCACCGGCATTCTGCCGAAACTCGGGCAATCCATCGGCGATCTCGCCATCGTGCGCTCGATGCGATCGCATGCGCTGGTACATGGCCTGGCGCAAACGTGGACCCAGATCGGTCGTAACCCAGCCGCCGCCCTTGGCGATATCGCACCGAATATTGGCAGCGTTGTGGCTATCGAGAAGACCCCGGAACGTCTCCCCAGCCATGTCTTCCCCACCTTTCTCGCATTGAATTCGAGCAGCGCGGCTGGACCGGGTTACCTGGATTCTAAGTACGCGCCGTTCAAGACCGCGCCGGCCACCACTGGTCTGGCCAACACGATGAATGCGGATGGCGAGACGCGCCTGAATCAGAAATGGACCGAGATGCACGCCCTCGACGACACCCTGCGCGTTGATTCGCCGTATGGCAAGCCATTGTCCGACATGAACCAGTTCTACGAGGCAGCCAAAGGCCTGATGTATAACGCGACAGTTAACAAGGCATTCGCATTCGCCGCCCAGGACAGCGCGCGCTATGGAGGGAACGGATTCGGCAATGCCTGCCTGGTGGCCAAGCAGGTGCTGGCTGCCAATCAAGGGACCCGCTTCATTCAAATCACCGTAGGCGGGTGGGATATGCACCAGAACATCTACGGCGCAAACGGCGATCCCACGAAGGGGACCAACATCTTCACGCTCGGGAGGCAACTCGACGATGGCTTATCGGCATTGATCGCGGATCTGAAAGACGCGGGGCTATTGGACGAAACGTTGATTGTTGCCGCGGGCGAGTTCGGCCGCACAGTGGGTAAGTTGTCGGCCGCCGCCGGGCGCGATCATTGGCTCCAGCAGTTCTGCGTATTCGCCGGCGCGGGTGTCCAGGGCGGGCGGGCCATCGGCTCAACGATCGCCGACGGTTCCATGACCGACGACCCGGGTTGGTCCCGTCAGCGCGACGTGACGCCCGAGGACATCGAGGCGACAATCTACTCGGCGATGGGGATTAATTGGACCAACATCCGGTACGACGATCCATTCGGACGCGGGTTCGAATACGTGCCGTTCTCCAAAGACAATCGATACGGCCCAGTCACCGAGTTATGGCCGACTTCCTAAGACCGCGATAATAGACGCACAGCGCGCTCCTAAGTCTAAAATCCGATCACCGCGCCACCGTCGATCGGCAGCACCACCCCGTTCACAAACATCGCTGCGGGGGAGCATAGGTATACCGCCGCCCATCCGATATCTTCCGGGCTGCCGAACCTCCCCATCGGCGTCCGCTGCAGGATGCGTGCCTTGCGCGGGGGATCGTTATCCAGCGCCTTATGCAGCATTGGGGTCTCGATCCAGCCCGGTGCGATCGCATTCACGCGCACGCCGCTGGTGGCCAGCTCAATGGCGAAACTCCGAACCAGCCCGAGGTACGCCGACTTTGCCGTCGAGTAAGCAATCACGTTGGGCATCGCCATATATGAAGTCATCGACGCCATGAACAACAGGTTACCGTGTCGCTTCTCCATCATCGCCGGCGCCACTGCTCGCGACAGCGCAAAGGCCGCCATCACGTGAGTATCCATCAACGCCGTAAACTCGGCTTCCGTTGTGTCGATTGCCGCTTTCTTGAGGTGCGTGCCGGCGTTGTTGACAAGTATCGTCACCGGGCCTACTCGCTTCGTCACCCGCTCGACAAGCTCTGGCGCTGACTTGGTCTGGGTAACGTCGTGCACTTCAACCGCTGCCGCTGGACCCAGTTGGTTTGCGGCTTCCGTCAACACGCTTTCGCGCCGGCCTACCAGCACCACCTTGGCTCCTGAAGCGACGAACGCTTTGGCGATTCCGAAACCGAGTCCGGTGCCGCCTCCTGTTATGAGTGCGGTTTCACCAGCCAGAGAGAATACGTTTGGAAAGTTGGGCATCGCCTCTAGTATCTGACACGCTAGACCAGGCTCCGCAGCTCAGCGTCGGTGAGATCGCGATACTTGCCGATCTCGAGAGTGCCTATCTGAATGGGTCCGATCCCCGTGCGAACCAGCTTGAGCACCTTAGAACCTACGGATTCGATCATGCGGCGAACCTGCCGGTTGCGCCCTTCCGTAATGGTGATCTGGAGATGCGTGTGTCGCGCCGAATCGCGAACTCGCTCGACGACAGCGGGGCGCGTCGGGCCGTCGCTCAGCGCAACGCCCTGGCGGAGCGCGTTCAGATGCTCCTCCGTCAGAAGAGTGGAGGATTTGACCAGGTAAGTCTTGGGCACCTTGAAGTCCGGATTCATGATCCGCTCGGCGAACTGAGTATCATTGGTCAATATCAACAGGCCGCTCGTATCTTGATCCAGACGGCCCACGGTAGAAACCCAGACTCCCAGGTCCGTGAGCAGGTCATAAACCGTGGGCCGGCCGTCCGGGTCGCCGTACGATGTGATGTAGCCGGTTGGTTTATACAGAAGAATGTAGCGCCGCTGTTGGGCTTGGACTGGCTTGCCATCCAGAGTGACGCGATCGCGCTCCAGATCCACCCAGTGATCCGGAGTTTGGATCGGCTTGCCATTGACTCGCACCCGCCCCGCGCCGATCCACTTGCGGGCGTCGGTTCGCGAGCCGAGACCGGCTTTCGAAAGGACGCGCTCCAAAGTCTTGATCGGGCGTTGTCCCGCGGCTGGGCGCTTCGGCGGCGTCATTCCTAAGACATGGCCTTACACGAGGCCCCAGCTTGTAGCTTACCGCCAGCCGCCTTCACGGTAGCGGTATCCGCGCGACTCCCGCTCCCACCGGCCGTCCTCCCAGCGCGAGTGACGTTTCGGAGGCCGAGCCCAGGAACCACGGTTCCAATTGTAGCGATTGCCGTCCCACCGCCAATAGCCATTCATCCAAACGTAGCCGGGTCCGGGAGCATAGCCATACACTTCCACTCGCGGAGGAGGAGGCGCAATGCGCGCATATCCATACCCGCCGCCGTAGCCGTAGCCTCCGCCATAGTAGTGCGAAGCGCATCCCGTCGCGGTCAGACCCAGGAGTAGCACCGGAATCGCAAGAACCATTTTCTTCATCAGAATGTCCCTGCCATTGTGACCCGTCCCATCCCGGCGCGGTTGCCGGCTTCACTAAATCTTAATCACTAGTGCTCTTAGCTCACCGGGTATACGCGAGTCGTAGGCAAAGAAAGCATCTAAAGTTTGCCTCACGCGTGCCGATGGAAGGCTATGCGGCGATGCCGTCCAGCACAACAATGAAAATTCTGTGGATCACCAGCGTTGACCAGGGCCCGTTGAAGTTGGATCGGGATCAGGAGTACCGTCGGGCGAGTGCGCCTGAGGCATTCATTTGCCTTCGAACCCAACAGGTCGATGGGATCATCCTGGATGCTCCCGCCGAGGGCTGGCGGACCCCCGAACTCATCCTGGACCTGCGGGCCATCGACGCGGCAGTACCCATCATCGTGCGTCACAGCGGGTGCGATCTCGCAGAAGCTGTGGAATTGACCAAAGCTGGGGCGTTCCACGTCATCAACTCCGATGCTCCCGTCAATGAACTGAACGCAACCCTCCGCGCGGCCGTAGAGTGCGCGGCCAGGGAAGACGACGTGGAGCCCTGGCGTCAGGGTCTGATCGGTACCAGTCCGCCCATGCGTGAGCTGGTGGAGTTCATTCGCCTCGTCGGCCCACGCCGTTGTACGGTGTTGATCGCAGGCGAAACGGGAACGGGAAAAGAAGTCATCGCACGCGCGCTGCATGCAGCCAGCCCTCGTGCCGGAATGCCTCGAGTGTCCCTCAATTGCGCAGCACTTCCCGAGCACCTGCTGGAGGCCGAACTGTTCGGACACGTCCGCGGCGCTTTCACGGGAGCGATGACGAATCGCGCTGGACGGTTTGAGCAGGCCCATCGCGGAACTCTATTTTTGGATGAGATCGCAGACATGCCCTTCGAACTGCAGGCGAAGTTGCTGCGGGTTCTGCAAGAGCGGGAACTGCAACGGCTGGGGAGTTCGGAGACCATCGCTGTCGACGTGCGCGTTATCGCCGCCTGCAATGTGGACCTGCTGGAGCGAGTGCGGGACGGCCGCTTCCGCGAGGATCTCTACTACCGGCTGAGCGTCGTACCGCTCAGTGTCGCGCCATTACGAGACCGCCCAGACGATATTCCGGCGTTGGTCCGGCACTTCATCCGGCGCGTCGCCGAACAGGAGGGCCTACGTCCAAAATGCATCACCCGGGAAACTCTGGAACGCCTCACTTCATATAACTGGCCGGGCAATGTGCGGCAGCTCGAAAATATGATTGAGATGGCGATGATTCTGAGTGGCGAACGAGATATCCTAGGCCCTTCGGATTTTCGCCTGCCGGACGCCGCGCCGAAGAGAATCGAAGCGAGGTGCGGAACTCCACTCATACCCGTACCGGATCAAGGGCTGGATTTTGAACGGATAGTCGGCCAGATCGAACTTAGCATTCTCGAGCAGGCGCTGCGAAAAACGCACGGCAACAAGAAGCAGGCGGCCGACATGCTGCGCCTCAAGCGCACCACACTCTCGGCCAAACTGAAAACGCTGGAATCACTTGCGGTATAGAGCCGCTCAGGACCCGGACTTCGGCGGCCCCGCAACACCGTTATCCCGGGCTTCGACGCTCACCTGGCGGGCACGCACGATAAACCGGCGGGGAGCGTTTCCGACGTAATAAAACGGATAGCAGGTCACTAAGGTCAGTGCCCGCTGAGGAGTCGGAGCCAACACCTTTACGTCGTCGGGCCCCACCACCTTGGTAACGTCCACGGTGTACTCGTATTTCGAATCCAGAGTCTCGACGACGATCGTGTCCCCCTTGCGGATGTCCTTCAGTTTTCGGAAGAAGCTGTCCCGGTGACCGGCTAACCCGACATTCCCCTCAGCGCCCGGTTTCGCGGTGCCGGGCACATGCCCGACCGAGCGGCGCAAGGTCCGATCATCGACGCCTTCCCTCACCATCGCGTGTACTTCCAGCCGGGGGATTTCGATCCGTCCCAACATTCCTGGATCTGTCGGCTGTCGCGCCTGCGGAACCTGTCGAGTAACACGTTTGATCTTCAAAGAATCGTCAGCCGCTGGCTGCGAGCCTGCTGACTGCGGCTGGGTAGCTTCGAAGAGAGCGTTTCGCACGAACGCGATCACAGACGGGCTTTTACCATGAGACTCCTGATCGAAAGCCCAATCCTCGTACTTTTGGTACAAATGCGAGTCGACATACGCGTAACCTGACCACCCCAGCGCAACCAGGCCTGTCGCAAGAAAGAACCAGCGCAGGAGGCTGACACCCCACGCTCCTGGCGAACTGGTGCGAGCCGGCGGCTCCAGTAGGACACGTACCTGCATTTTTATTTATTTTTTCCGGTCCGTCGTGTGGCTCCCGCCACCGACCAAATACGTCGTCCTGGTGTGGGCGACCAACTTGCCGTGATCAGGCGCGCTTACTGCCACCTTTATGTGACGCTGACCGGGCTTGTTCAGGTTCTGCGGCACGTAACCAACAGTGTACCGGGTGCGGATATCCTTTGCGATCTGACGGCAGATGTCTTCCACATCGGACAACTTCTTCGGCAAGTAGCAAACGCCGCCAGATACTCGGGCCAATTTGCGTAAGACATCGGGGTTCCGATCGCGATCGTCCTCGTCAAATACGCCCACAGTGTAGATGGTGGCTCGCGATTCGAGTACGGCTTCTTGCACCTGCTTCATCGTATGGGTACTCACATTATCGCCGCCGTCGCTCACCACGATAAGGGTCCTTTTGTCGCGCCTGCCCATTTCCAGGTGGTGCATAGCAGCCAGGACTGCATCGTACAGTGCCGTCCGGCCCGCCGGGTCCGTCTTGTTGAGAGCCTTGCGCAACATCGCGACATCATCGGTAAATGGGACCATATCGGGGAGGCCACGCCACACCTTGTCGTTGAAATTCACGACGAAGACTTCATCCTTGGGATTGCTGGCCTGAATAAGTACGAGAGCCGCGGTGACCACTTCCGGCTTCTTCGGCCGCATGCTTCCGCTATTGTCGATGACCAGTCCGATTGAAACAGGCACATCCTGGTTCGCGAACTGCGTAATGACTTGCGGTTTGCCGTCCTCCATCACAGTGAACGCGTCTTTAGACAGTCCAGAAACGAACCCTCCACCAGAGTCGCGGACGCTCACATCCAAGAGGACCAGGTCTACTTCGGCCGAGATTGTGAACTCGCGCATCTCGTCGTCGGCGGGCGCTTTCGAGATCGGAGCGGTGGGCTTGGACTCAGCAGCTTGAGATTTAGTGTCGCGGGATGTTTGGCTACCCACGGGGCAACACAAAACGAGGGCGGCAATCCAAATTCCTGAGGCAGCAATCGGGAAAAGTCTGCGGCACATAAAGTCATCCCCAAATAGATCAGAGGGCGGGTTAAGACCCGCCCTCTGAAATGTTCGCTCGTTGCTGGCGCGGCGGTTAGGCCTTGCGCTTTGCAAAAGCGGTCGTTACAGCGAAACCAGCGAGAGAGAGCAAGCCGATCAATCCTACCAGCGGGTAAGGGCTGGCGGTGTGCGGCAGGCTCTGTGGCGTGGCGGCCGGAGTGGCAGCCGGGGTTGCCTCGATCCATGGCCGGAGTGGCGGCAGGAGTGGCTCGCGGGGTGGTACGCGCCATCTGTTGCGGCTGCTCAGTCGGAGTGGCTTGGGCGGCTGTGCCAGTCGGCATGTCCTTATAAGTGCCCTTGTCCAATTCCTTCTCAGTGCCGGCTTGATCCACGGTGCCGACTTTGGCCGTGGTCAGATCAGCTTCAGACTGTGCATAGGTGGTCGGGACCGGCTGGTGTACATTCGAGGCGATCACCATCGCCTGATTCTTCGGATAAGCGAACTCCTGGCCGAAGTTGTCACCAGGGTAGAACCAGCTTCGCAGCGCTTTGGGCTGGCCGACGGGGGTCTCCCAGAACCCGAACTGCGTTTTGCCCGTAGGCTGCAGGCGGTAGTTCGGGATCGCCAGCACCGTCGTGATCAAATGCTGCTCGTTCTCATCGAAAATCTGTACGATGTGGCGATTCGAGGGCGAATCCAACAGCCGCATTACATACTTGCCGGGCTGCAGGGTCTTGTTCGGTACCTGGATCGCTTCGTTAACGGTTAATATGGTCCGCTTATTCCATTCATCTGCCTTGAGAGCTGGCGCGAACGCGGCGCTGAACAGCCCAACGCAAGATGCAAGAGCAAACACCTTCAAATGGCTCATAAACTTAATTCTCCTCCATCAGGTTTGTGGTTGGCCCGCGCCTGGAAATCTCGGTGTAGTGCGTCGGGGACCAGTTACTCGGACCGCTTCAAACAAGTTGCGGTCCCGCTGTTTGTTAGGCAGCTTGAGTTCCAAATGGGTACGCACCGATAGAGTATTGATTCATATACCCCTTAGGCGAGTCGCTGCTACCGGTAATGTAACGGATACGGGAAGAAATTACCGTAACCCTCCGTTATCTCTGTAGCGGGTCCTCTACCCACGGCGGGGTAGCATACATTAAACGACCCAGTTCAGGTTCTAGACGCTCCATGGCGAGTTTCATCTCCCACGCAATTCGCCGGTAACTGAAATGCCCCTTAACGCCACTGCGCAAACGGGATATATACTCGGCTTCGGCGAAATCCATCTTGAACAGAAACCGGGAATTCGTCGCAAAAGGCAGCAGGTAGTCCCGTTCCGGGCGAGCCTGCGTCAAAGCACCCAGCGCATGCTCGACAGCACCACGATAACTCGCTGCGAGGCCGGCATCGGCCAGGGCTGGAGGTGTTTGATAGCCGAGATTCGTTGTATATTCCTGCCGGAATTGATGACATCGCCGATGGCGATGCAAGTCGCGATAGGCGCCGATATCCATGACGACGTCGAAAGCGTAAGGGCTGCCCCGGAAATTTCGAAGCAAGTCGTCGCGCGAACTTCGTGTCCGCAGGGCGACACCGATGACTTCGGATCGGCGGGATTCGCTCCAGCCCGCCGCCATCTCATACAACTCCCGGAAGGGCCGGTCGGTCACCGGATACAACAGAGTGGCGACGATATCCGCAGATACCATGGCGGGCTTCACGAGATCCACAGTGCCCGGCTCCGGCATGGCGCGGGGCGGAAGATTCTGATCCGCCCACTTTCTAAGATCCGCGGCTGCGGCGCCGGGGTGAAGCTCAGCTTCAACATAGCGCGCCAGAGTCGGCGCTACCGGCTCAGCCGGAGAACCGGGCAGGGCGCAGGAGGGTGGCATCGTGCATGCCATGGCGATCTCACTCGCGAGATCCCGTAACTCCTGATACGGAGACGCCTTGAGACGGCGGATCTGCCGTTCCAAGGTGCGGATGCTGGTGACTTGCCCTACCCCGGTCGGGATACCGAGAAATAGCAGGTAACGCGCCACGTCGAAGGCCCGCGCAGCGATGTTCCTCCGGTACGTTCCCTCGCTCATCCCCTCCGGACGCGGAAGTTGGCCCGACAGGTAACCGATCATTTCCGCGTGTATGTATTTATATTCGGCGAGCAGCTTTCCCGCGACCTCCGCATAGCCCTGCTGGTCCGCCTCAGTCAGTCCTGGCGGAGTGACGAATCCGGAAATACCGAAATCCTGATACCGCGACGATCGCGCCTGGCCATCCCACAACGGCTCATCCTCAATCTCCGTAGCCGCCAACTCGGAAACGCCTTCGAAACACAGCACCACATGGCCCAAGTCGGCGATGGACGCATGGCCATACTGAAAGTAGAAACTCTCCAGGAACTTTTGCGAATCGTGCGTGCGGACCCACTCGAGCGAGTCCACGATCGAGTCGGGCGAGCGGCTGTAACGAGCCAGTGCATACGCGCATTTCTCCGGTGGCAGCGGAGCGATGGTAAAAACTCTGGGCTTGGGCGGGTTGTGCAAACGGTTATCATAACGGATTCGCCATGCAACTCCGAATCAAACGCCTGCGTCCCGACGCGAACCTGCCCGAATATGCCCACGGTCCCATGGAGGATGCAGGTATGGATCTGCGCGCCGTCGAGCGCGTGGTGCTGCGTCCCGGCATCCCGGGCGGAGTACCCACCGGTCTCGCCATCGAACTCCCGGCAGGGTACGAAGCGCAGATCCGCCCCCGGAGCGGGCTCGCGCTGAAGCACGCCATCACGATCCCCAACAGTCCGGCGACAATCGATCCCGGCTACCGCGGTGAAATCCGCGTCATCCTGCTCAACCTGGGCTCAACCGAGTACGTCATCGAAGCCGGCGACCGTATCGCACAGATGATCATAGCCCGGTATGAAGCCATCGAGTGGACGGAGAGCGATCTATCCGGCAGCTTACGCGGCGAAGGAGGATTCGGATCCTCGGGCCGGTAAACCGTTCAGCTTTCTCCCACTAATTTACTCGCCAGCGGCTTCGTCTGCCCCGAATACTTGTTTCCCGGTTTCTTGTAATAGGGCACCGAAACCGGGGTTGACACCTGCTCGAACGTAAACGAGCAGATGCGCATGCCGGGATACAGAGCAACGGGCATGCGTCCGAGATTACTCAGCTCGAGAGTGGCCTTCCCGCGCCAACCGGGATCGAACAGACCGGCGGTTCCATGTACGATGATTCCGATCCGTCCCAGGCTGGACCGGCCTTCCAGACGCCCGAGGACATCGTCGTCGAGTTCCAGAGTCTCTTCGGTGATCGCCAGAACGAACTCGTGAGGCTGCAGCACGAAGGGCTCGCCGGGTCGGACGTCCACCGTTCGCATGATCTCCTGAATGGCAAGCTTCTCCCGGAGATCGATGAAAGCGTGCCGGGAGTGTTCAAAAATGCTGAACTCCGCGCCGAGCCGGAAATCGACGGAACAACTGCCGAACTGTTCGGGAGGCAGTTCAGGCGAAATGCGAATCTTCCCGCTTCCGATGTACCGCTTGATATCGACGTCCGATAAAACCATCGAGTTCATTCTAACGGACGATGGCAGAATAGAAATGTGGCCACCAGATCGAAGCGACCGGGGTTCGATCAGAAAAAGGGCGTACGCAAGCTCGCCCGCGAACGCCTTGGGACTGTGCCGGCCTCGCGCCCGATCGAGCCGAAAGACAAACGTAGGAAACCGAAATACAAGAAGCCGCCTGGGGTAGATGAGCTTCCGTGAACGCCCGCCGGTATCCTGAATTCAGGTAGGCCGGACGCAAAGCCACATATGGGAAACTCAGCGCACACACTACGCTCGCGCCTGGCATACGAACCGCAGGAACTGAAATTCGGTACTAGCGGGCGGCGCGGCGAGGTGGTCCACCTGACTCAGTTGGAAATCTACATTAACGCCCTCGCCGAGTTGCGCTATCTGCAATCGGTGCCGCCGTCGGAAGGTGGCATTGCCCCGGGCGATGAGTTCTATTTTGGCTACGACCTCCGGCCGAGCTCAACCCGCTACGTCGAGCAGGAGCAAGGCCGCGGCGAGATGTGCCAGGCGGTAGAACGCGCAATTCACGATGCGGGCATGCGGCCCGTCAACCTCGGACGCGTTCCCACGCCTGCCCTGGCGCACTACGCACTGGCCCGCGGTAACGGAAGCATCATGGTCACCGGCAGCCACATCCCTTTCGATCGCAATGGCTACAAACTGAACACGTCCCGCGGCGAACTGCTCAAAAATCACGAGGACGCCGATCAATCGGGCGGTGCTGGAAGTCCGTCAGCAAATTTATGAACAGCCGTCTGACGAGTCCTGGTTCGACGAGCGCGGCCTGTTCAAAGCCGGCCATGCCGAGCTGTCCCCTGAAGACGGGCAAGCCCGCGCCGCCTATGCCAGGCGATACCTGGACTTCTTCCGGACTTCGTCTCTTAACGGGAAACGAGTGGTCGTGTATCAGCACTCAGCCGTAGGGCGCGACCTCCTGGCCGATGTCCTCGCTGCATCTCGGAGCAGAGGTTATTCCTGCGGGGCGTAGCGAAACTTCGTTCCTATCGACACTGAGAACATCGATGCGGATCAGTTAGCCGCCATCCAAGCGCTCGTGGGTGAAGCCGCTGCAGAGCACGGCTCCATCGACGCGGTGGTTTCCACGGATGGAGATAGCGACCGTCCGTTGATTCTGGGCGTGGATGCGGGGAAGGTCCGCTTCTTCCCAGGCGATCTCGTGGGCATGGTCGTTGCGCGAGTACCTGGGCGCCGACGCCGTGGTCGTGCCGATCAGTTGCAACGATGCCATCGATCGCAGCAACCTGGCCCGGTTCTGGAGCCTAAGACCCGGATCGGGTCGCCCTACGTGATCGCCGGGATGGAACAGGCGCGCAATAAAGGGAAAAAGGCGATCTGCGGTTGGGAGGCTAATGGCGGGTTTCTCCTGGGATCCGACATCGAGCGGGAAGGCCGGGTGCTGGGCCGGCTCGCCACTCGCGACGCCTTCTTACCGATTCTCTGTGTGCTCTTCGCAGCAGCGGAAAAGGGTGTTTCGTTATCAGAGTTATTCGACGAACTCCCGCGCCGCTTCAGCCGGGCGGCCTTGCTAAAGAGGTTCCCTCGATCCACCGGCCTGGCAATTACTAAACAAACCCAATTGGATCGCTTCTTCCCGCCGGAGCTGGGCTTTGGAACGATTTTAGGTTTGGACCGCACCGATGGAATGCGGATCAGTTTCAGCAATGGCGACATCGCCCACATCCGTCCTTCCGGCAATGCCGACGAGTTGCGAATTTACGCAGTGGCGAATACGCAGGACCGAGCCGAGCAGATCGCTCAACTGGGAGTTGCAGAACCGGATGGCATTCTGCGTCGCATGGAGAAGGCCGTAACCGGCGCTTAAACTGTGCAGGTCTTCACGGCTTCGGCCAGAGATGTCATCGGATCTCTCGTGGGAACGAATTCGTGCGCGAAGTATCCCTGATAACCTAAGTCCGCGATGGCCTTTGCCACCGTTGCCCAGTTCAATTCCTGAGTGCCATCCAATTCATGACGGCCGGGCACGCCGCCCGTATGGAAGTGGCCGATATACTGCAGATTCGCGGTGATGGTGCGGATAATATCGCCTTCCATGATCTGCATGTGGTAGATGTCGTACAGCAGCTTCACCCGCGGCGAACTCACGCGCTTCACCACATCCACCCCCCAGGCTGTGTGGTCGCACTGGTAATCCTTGTGATCGACTTTGCTGTTGAGCAGTTCCAGGTTGATGGTGACGTTATTGTCCTCAGCCATCTTCTTCACCCGGTTGAGTCCGGCCACGCAGTTGTCCTTCGCTTCTTCATCGGCCATGCCGCGGCGGTTGCCTGAAAATGTAATAACGTTCGGAAGCTTCGCCGCTGCGGCTAGTTCGATATTCGTGCGCATCTCCTTCTCTAGCTTGTCGTGATTCTCTTTACGGTTCCACGCTACGGGGATGGTTCCGGCGCCGGGCGTCATTGCGGGTACCAGCCCGTGCTTCTGCACGACAGGCCACTCCTCGTGATTCACCAGATCGACCCCGCTGATTCCCATTGACGCGCAGTTGCGGCAGAGATCGTCGAGGCTCATCTTCGAGTAACACCAGCGCGCGACTGACTGCTTCAATCGGCCCGCGGTGGCTCCCTGTGCCATCCGGGTTTGGCCAGCTGCCGCAAGCGCCGCCGTGGTGGTCAGGAGAGTTCTGCGTGTCATGCCCGCATCATATCCCAACAAGCTAAGATACGTGTTGTGCGGCAAAACTTTGCAACGGGAACGGTTTGGGAACCGATCGTCGGATACTCGCGAGCGGTCCGCGTCGGGAATCAGATTTTCGTCACCGGAACCACGTCCACCGACGAGCACGGCAAGATCGTGGCGGCCGGCGATGCCTACGCGCAAGCCATGCAGATACTCCGGAATATCGAATCGGTCCTCAAGCGCGCCGGGGCCGAGATGCGCCATGTGGTCCGCACCCGCATGTTCGTGACGGATATATCGCGATGGGAACAAATCGGCCGGGCGCACAACGAGTTCTTTCATGAAATCCGGCCCGCGGCAACGATGGTGGAAGTCAGCCGCCTCATCGATCCTGATTTGATGGTGGAGATCGAGGCCGATGCGGTGATTGATTAGGGATGCGTGGAGTTCCTCGCCCAGGGAGCGCCCCGTCGGACCCACTCCGTCAGAATTTGAATTTCTCTTGGCGGCAGCTTCGGTCCCGGCGGCATCTGGAGATCGCCGTCATGGCGCAGCGATTGAATCAGGAGACTCTGGTCCGGTTTTCCAGGTACCAGGGCGGGGCCGCGGCTACCGCCTTTTAGTAAGCCCTCACCGCTCAGAAACGATAACTCGCCATTCTTGAGTTGGTCGTTATGACACGGCAGACAACGTCTGGTCAAAATCGGCCATACGCGTTCATTGAAGAAACGGCCGTCGCGGCTGCCCGCAGACACGGGAATCGCGATCACCGCCGCCAAAACACAGAACGTACGCAAACGATTCACTTCAGTTTCATGCCGACGCCGAACTGGTTCCCCGCCCGGATCACCTTCCCGTTCTCGATGACCACATCCAGCATTTTCTCGCTTTGTACCTGGCGGCTCGCTTCGTCCTCCAGCGCAGCGACCAGCTTTTTGGTTGCGACGTCAAAGATCTCGCCGGTCGAGGAGTAAGCGAAGCGGCCGTCCATGCTGAAGCTGAGCCAGCCGACGCAGTCCCGCGCCTTGATGGTGCTAAGCTGCTTGGGCGGCATCACCGTGGAATCGAATACGTGAATCGCGCTGTTCGCACAATCCGCCAGCCACAGTTCCTTCTCGTCCGGCGTCAGGGCAATGCCGTGACTCGGACAGCCGTGACGCTTCACGGGACCCTGCTTATATCCTTCGACTTCGACACGATAGAGTTTTTGCCCGGTGCGTACATCGCCTACCTCAAAGCCAAGCAGCCCATTCACGTTGACGAAAACGAGCGTGTTACTCCCATTCACAGTGAATGGACGGATAACGTTCCCGAAAGGACCCACCTTGCTGGCCACTGCGTGAGTTCGGGCGTCCGCGATCGACAGAAGCGGGGATTTCAGGCCCGCCAGATACACGTGCATTCCGTCATTGGAGTAGATGGTATTGTGTGACCCGGAGTTCGGCTGTACCGTCGTTGTCACGTCCCCCGTTGCCGCATTAACCACGTGCCACGACGGCCCTTCGAGTTGTGGAATGTACAGAAGCTTGCCGTCCGGCGAAATCGCCAGGCGGTCACACCCACCCTCGTAGGTCTTGTCCCAGATCCTCTTCCCGCTAACCGCATCCAGCGCAATGGTCCGATTCAGGGACGTGACGTATACTCTTCCCGTCTTCGCGCTTGCGACGATGCCCTTGACGTTCTCGGGTTTGGCGCCGTCGGGCACACTCCACGTCGGGATGCGCCGAACGAATTTGTATCCGTTGTCGATATCGAAAACCAGCACTCCGATACCGCCATATTCGACGTAGTTACGGGTTCCCGGGCTGGCAACATAAAGCAGGTGCTGCGCAGCCGCCGATCCGCCGACGGAAATAGCCAGCGTGAGGCCGAGTAGCGCTCGCACAGTGATGGTCTTCATTCTCAAATCCATGTCCTTGCTTCGGGTTGAGCATACCAAACCACAACGCCGCTCGCCCACGCCGTGACGCGGTAGCTCTAAGATTGGAGTTCTGATAGATTACGGCTGTTATGATCCAAGTGATGAAGCGTCGAGGTTTCGTAAAGGCATTAGTGGCGGCGCCCTCCGCAACCGCACTCATCGCACAACAGGCGCCAGCGCCGGGAGTGCCGGCCAATCCCGCGCCGGGTATCCCGCAGAACCCCGCCCAGCCGGTTGAGCCGCCCGGACGAGTATCCACGGAACTACCGAAGATCGAAGTCGCCGTTCCGGACACGGCCGCCGAGCCCATGCCGCACTTCTTCACGCCGCAGCAGTTCGGGGCATTGCGGAAACTCTGTGCCATCTTGATGCCTCCGACCAAAACCGCCCCCGGCGCCTCAGAGGTCAAAGCGCCCGAGTTTCTTGACTTTCTGATGTCAGAGTCGCCCGTCGATCGCCAGAAGACATACCGGGACGGTTTGGACGCCTTGAATTCGCAAGCTAACCGGGAATTCCAGAAGGCCTTCGCCGATCTCGACGATTCTCAAGCAGACAAGTTACTCGCGACACTGCGCGAGCCCTGGACCTACGAACCTCCCGCTGACCCGCTCGCACGATTCTTGCGCGCCGCCAAGCAGGACGTCCGAACGGCGACGGTCAACTCGCGTGAGTACAGCGTCGCTGGAGCAGCCACCAGCCGCAGGACGTTTGGCGGCGGTGGCTTGTACTGGTATCCGCTCGATTAACAGCATCCCCGAGGTGACTTCATGGCCGCGAAAGACTACGACGTTCTAATTATCGGATCCGGCGCTTCGGGGGGCATGGCGGCGCACACCCTCACGAAGAGGGGAGCCAACTGTCTCATGCTGGATGCGGGTCCGCTGGTCGATTTCAATCGTGTGCGTGGGCCCAAGGCCGTCCACGAACTTCCCTACCGCGGGTTTGGAAAGCCCGGACGGCTGCCGCATGTCGTGCAAGCCAACGAGTTCAACGCAAATCAGTGGGTGGACGAAACTCAGGTTCCCTACACGCACGATCCCGACAGCCCATATAACTGGGTGCGCGTGCGGATGATTGGCGGCAAATCACTATTCTGGGCGCGCATGTCGTTCCGCCTCAGCGACTACGAATTCAAAGCCAAGGATCACGACGGCTTCGGTGAAAACTGGCCTCTCAGCTACGCCGACCTGAAGCCGTTTTACGATCGTGTGGAGCCGATTTTCCGCGTCGCGGGACGGAATGAGGGATACACGCAACTCCCGGATGGCGTGTTCCTGGAAGACTCGTCGCCATGGAGCGGAGCGATGCAGCGCTTCATCGATTCCGCCAAGAAGCGTAACATTCCAGTCACCAAAATGCGGCGAGCCACCGGCCGAGGACAATTCGCCAGTTCGTTCAACCTGCTGCTGCCCGATGCCCTGGAGACCGGAAACCTCACGATCGTTCCGAATGCCGTGGTTCGCGACATCACGCTCGACAAAAACACGGGCCTGGTGAACGGAGTGAATTTCCTGGACCGGCATTCACGGCGCGAGATGCATGCGAAGGCGCGGGTGGTGGTGGTAGGCGCGTCGTGCCTCGAGAGCACGCGCATTCTGTTGAACTCCAACATCGCCAACTCGAGCGGCGCGCTCGGGCACTATCTTCACGATCAGACGTATATCTCCGCGGGTGTGCAGGCGATCGTACCGGAAGCCAAAGACGGCAAGGCTGCGCGCGGTCTTATGGGCGGTGGTGGATACGTGCCCCGGTTCGTGAATCTGAAGTCCGGGAAGGAGCAGGACTTCATTCGCGGCTATGCGTACGACTTCAGCACCGGCGGGACGCCGGACCCGAAGTATATTCCGGCCTACGGCGCGGAACTCGAAAAGACTTTGAACAGTTACCGAGGCGCGGGCGTTTCGGTCACCATCATGGGCGAAGTGCTGCCTCGGCACGAGAACTTCGTGGCCATCGACAAGAACGTGGTCGACGAATGGGGCATCCCGGCCCTGCACATTCAGGCCAAGTACTCGGATAACGAATTCAAGATGGCGAAGCACGCGATGAATACCTTTGAGGAGGTATGCCGCGGAGCCGGCTTCGAGATCCTGGCCAAGCACGACCAAATGTTCCCGCCAGGCTACAGCATTCACGAACTGGGTACCTGCCGCATGGGAGAGAATCCGAAAACCAGTGTCTTGAATAAGTGGAACCAGAGCCACGACATCAGGAATCTGTTCGTGGTCGACGGCAGCAGCTTCGTCACTGGTGGTTATCAGAATCCGACGATGACGATTCTGTCGTTATCCATGCGTGCTTCGGAGTACATTGCCGACCAGATGCGGACCAAAGCTTTGTGAAACACCATGGAAGTCTTTGGCGCACTCCTGTTGATGGTAGCTGCAACGTCCTCTGCCGCGGTTGCGCCCGAACAGCCTATTCCGTTCAGCCACAAAGTCCACACCGGAACGCTGAAGCTGCAGTGCAAGATGTGTCACTCGAACCCCGATCCCGGCGAGATGATGACCATCGCGGCGGCTTCAAAATGCATGCAGTGCCACTCGACGATCAAGCCCGATACTCCGTCCGTCCAGAAACTCGCGGCGGCGGCAAAGAACGAGCGTGACATACACTGGGCTCGTGTGTACGAGATCCCGGCCTATGTTTCTTTCAGCCATCGCGCGCATGTCACCGCGGGAAGTACTTGCGCGGACTGCCATGGCAAAGTCCAGGAGCGTGATCAACTGTTTCGCGAGGCCGACATATCCATGGGCGGCTGCATGAATTGCCACCAAACGAAAAAGGTGAGCATAGACTGCGCCTTCTGCCATGAGCAGCAGCCTCAGAACTAAGCGGGACCCATGGTGAGAAAGCGCCTCCTGTTGTTGATCGCGGCGGCGGCATTGGCCCAGTCCCCGCGCGCGGTGGTGATCAAGCCGGTCCCGCCGCCCGGAATCGAGTTGGATTCGGAGGACCGCGCCGGCCTGGAGCGCGGTCTCCGGCATCTGAAGGGCTCGATCGATCGCCTTTCAAACAACCCTTTAATCGCGGACGTACTCATCTATCACGAAGCCGTACGCTACGCGCTTCAGTACAATGAATTCTTCAAGCCGGACGAGATCGACAAGGCGAAGACCCTCCTGGAGCATGGAGAGGAACGCGTCGCGCAACTCGCCCGAGGCGTCGCTCCGTGGACCGTTTCTCCCGGCCTGGTGGTGCGCGGTTATGTTTCGAAGATCGACAAAAGCCTCCAACCGTATGGACTCGTGGTGCCGCCCTCCTACTCTCCGAACGCGCCCCACCGATGGCGTCTGGATGCCTGGTTTCACGGCCGAAACGAAACGTTGAGTGAGGTCAATTTCCTTGCCGACCGCGAGCGCAACCCAGGGGAGTTCACGCCTCGCGACACCATTGTTCTCCACCTCTATGGCCGTTTCTGTAATCCCAGCAGGTTCGCGGGTGAAACAGACTTCTTCGAAGCGCTGGAAGACGTGAAGCGTCAGTACGCAATTGATGAGAATCGTATTCTAGTGCGCGGCTTCAGTTTGGGCGGCGCAGCGGCGTGGGATATCGGTACGCATCATGCAGGACTCTGGGCCGCGATTGCGCCGGGAGCGGGATTCAGCGAAACGGTTCAATTCCTCAAACTGAATCTTTCCGCCCCGGAGGCACCTTTCGCCTGGGAGCAGAAGCTCTTCCATTTGTACGACGCCACGGATTACGCCGTGAACCTGGCAAATACTCCTACAGTCGCGTATAACGGCGAAATCGACGCACAGAAGCAAGCCGCGGATGCCATGGAGCGGGCCATGGCCGAAGAGGGTTTGCGTCTGACGCGCGTGGTGGGTCCGAATACGGCGCACCGCTACCATCCGGATTCGAAGCTCGAGATTAGTCGCAAACTGGATGCGATCGCCGAGCGCGGGCGCGATCCGAATGCGCGGAAGGTTCGCTTCACTACCTGGACGCTGGCGTATAACCGGATGAAGTGGGTGGTCATCGATGCGCTTGCGGAACACTGGGCGCGGGCGCGACTGAACGCGGAAGTGCAGGGGGACAACACCGTCGCAGTCGAAACGGCAAATGTCACAGCCTTCACGCTGGATATGGCACCGGGGAGCTGCCCTCTCGACGTGGCGCGCAAACCCCTAGTGACGATCGACGGCCAAAAAGTGTCCGCCGGCGCCCCCATGTCCGATCGCTCCTGGACCGTACATTTCCGCAAACGGGGAACGCAGTGGACCGAGGCGGATTCAGATTCCGCGGCCGGCTTGCACAAGCGTCACGGACTGCAAGGACCTGTCGACGACGCTTTCATGAGCAGCTTTGTGTTCGTATCTCCGACCGGGCAAGCGCTCGCGCCCGGTGTTTCGAAATGGGTAGCAGACCAAGAGAAGCGCGCGATTACTGAGTGGCGGCGCCAATTCCGCGGCGACGCCCAGGTGCGCTCTGACCAGGACATTTCAGACGCCGATATCGCATCCAGCAATCTCATCCTGTGGGGCGACCCCAGCAGTAATCGCGTCCTGGCTCGAATCGCGGATCAACTCCCCGTCAAGTGGACTGCCGCCGGCTTAGTGCTGGGCGCCACTCGATATCCGTCAGAGACACACGCACCGATCCTGATCTATCCCAATCCCCTGAACCCGAAGAAGTACGTGGTGCTGAATAGCGGATTCACCTTCCGCGAGTATGACTATCTGAACAACGCCCGGCAAACGCCGAAGCTGCCGGACTATGCGGTGGTGGATACGACAACGCCACCCAACGAACGTTACCCTGGCAAGATCGTTTCCGCGGGATTCTTCGATGAAGACTGGAAACTCCGGCCGTAATGCTTGCCGTTAGCCCACTTCTTGGTTGGCGCGCTGCAGCATGGCGCGCATGTTGGCGATGATGTAGGCCGTTCCCGCCCGGCGCAGGCCGGAGTCCCCCGCCAGCTGGGGTACATGATCCGGTTCCGCGCCTCCGTCGAATTTGACTTTTCGCAACGCCTTCATCACTTGGTACATGTCCATGTATCCGTCATCCGGAAAGGTCTCTTCGAACCGGGGCAGTGGTGAACTGACGTTCCGGAAGTGGACCTCGAAAATCTTTCCACGTCCGCCGAAGTCGCGAATCATCTCGAACACGTCCTTTCCCATGCTGCTGCCGCCCTCCGACCAGGTACCGACGCAAAACGTGAGGCCCCAGTTGTGGCTTCCGCCCGCAATCCTTTCGGCCCGCGCATAGCCTCCGAAATTCGTAAACAGTTTTGCGACCCCGTTCATTCTCGCGATCGGCGGGTCGTCCGGATGGAGTGCCAGTTTCACACCAGCCTGCTCCGCGACTGGCAGGACAGCCTTAACGAAGTATGTATAGTTGGCCCACATCTCCTCGGCTGAGTACTCCCGATCGAACATTGTTTTTTCAACGCGATTGCGGAAATCGGCGAGGTCGAAAACGCGAGTCTTGTAGCCGCGGCGCTGAATCTCGGATGTCGTGTAGGTATTGCCGGGATGGAAATCGTACGACGCAACAGGGATCCCCAGGGTGCCGAGATTGCGAAGAAATCTCTGATAAGTCTCGATGTCGTGGTCGCGTCCGGCACGCCCCAGCTGCACGTTGACCGTGCGGTACGCATAGTGTACGCCAGAAAAGATGCGCATGCCGAACTTGGCAAAGCGCTCCTGCACGGCGCGAAGGTAATCGAGAGATGTGTCCTGGTCGCCGAACTCCAGCCGCACCCATCGCAGCCCAATCTGCTTCAGGAACAGCAGGTCATCGTCGCCGACCTGGCGCGCGTTGATCCGCTGGCAGAGCTTCACGTTCTTCGGATCGTCCTCGCTGATGATCTCCGCGCGAGCGACTGCGGCAGCCGCCGCGGAAGTAGACAATTGGAGGAAACCGCGCCGGTTCATATTCGTTCAGAGCTATATCTCCAGAAAGGCGGAGGTCCTTCCTGCTGCTCCCGCTTGCGGCGGCGCTCCTTCTCCCGCTCCTTTTCCGGATCGATCCCACCCTTGAAATACAAGGTCACATCCACGGTATTCGTCTTCTCATTGATCGACTGATCGAAGCGCGTCGCCAGCAAGTAGTCGAAGTATCCATCTTCCTTCACGCGATCCAGGAACATCTGCGGATAATCGGCGTCAAACGGCTTGCCCGGGGTCATGCTCCACAGTTTGCGAATAGCCGGTTCACTAATCACATCCAATCCCTGGATCGTCAGCTTGCCCATCCGAAACAGGGGGCCCAGCGTGGACGCGAAGGTGATGTCCACCGTCTTCTCCTTATCGTGAATCACGCGCTCAGTTTCGGTGTGCGATCGCATGTACCCGTCTTTGCGCAGTTCTTTCTGGATCTTGTCGATGGCGGCAGAGACGGCATCGAAGTTCGCGACCTCGCCGGATTTCAGAGCAGCCATCTTCAGCACCTGCTTCTCCGTCAACTCCGGAACGGACGATCGCACGGTGCCCAGATTATAGACCGGACCCTCCTCCACCTGCACTTTCACGCGGACTCCATCCACGTCCTTAGCCCTCTCCGTTTCAATCTTGGTGAAGTTCACTCTCAGCCGGCCACGTCCGTCGTATAAGGGACGAATCGTGGCGTCCAGCAACTGCCGGATCGTGGCTTCACGATAGGGAACGCCGGTCGCCACAGCCGCGAGTGCGTTCTGCAACGTCGACGCGGGAAGAGCCTGGGCACCGATGAACTGAACTTCGGCGACGGCGGGCGGGGCAGTCGCGGGACGAAACAGTATAGACAGCTCACCAGGCTTATCCGCAACTATCCTAGCCGTCACATGGTCCTTAAACGCCGTATTGGCGAGGAAGGACTGCAAATCCGTAGCAAAGCGCTCGATCACGGTTTTGGTTCCAGGGATTTTTTCGCCGAACAGGGGCTCGCGCTCGCGCAGGAAAGCTCGCAGCTGTTGGTCGGCCGCCGGCAGCTCCTCAAATCGATAGGGGTAGACCTGCTCCACCTCGGCGACCTCGAAGGTGCCTTCGACACCTTTCCCATCGGAAGTCGGACCGAACTGGAAGCCGACGGTATCGAACGCTCCCGTGTCGATCAAGCGCTGGCGGGCGGCCTCAAAATCCGATTTGCCGACGGGGGCGCCGGTCTTCAAGCCGGAGGCGGCGACGATCTGCTGGGCGTTGTACAAGCGATTGCCGGTCACTTTCAGATTCCGCAGCGGCCATGCTTGCGAAGCGGAGGCGGCGGGTTTGGGAGCAGCCCTGCGCTTGGACGGAGTCTGGGCAAGGCACGGCAAGCACGTCAGAAAGACTGCAAGAAGCAAGCGCATGGGTATATATTTGCGATGCGCGCCGGCTTGTAGAAGTTACCGGCCCTGCCGCAGCGTCAGTCCAGATCTATTGTCAAATACATCAGCCGGTCCCGCCGTTGAATCTGCAAAACGGCTGGCTCACCCGGTTTGAGCTGTTCCAGGGCTGCCTGCAGAGCCGCGACACTGACCACCGGCGTGCGATTCACGGTAAAGATGACGTCCCCAGGCGTTAGCCCATTCGCTGCCGCTTCGGAGGAACGCGCCGCGACGATCAACCCATGAGGATAACGGAGCGCCGGAACCATTTTCGCCAGATCGTCGGTGATGGTGACGGCGAGAATGCCCAGCTTGGAGATCAGATTATTCACCGGATCGACGAGATCGGCAAATCGTTGCGGATCGTCCTCACGCTCGATTACGGGAACTGTGAAGGACAGTGTCTCGCCATCCCGCAACACGTCGAGAGTGACCTTCTCCTTCATGAGGCCGCGATAAACCCGCACCTCGAGCTGGCGCGCGTTTTCAATAGGCCGTCCTTCCAGTCTGACGACGATGTCGCCGACGCGTACACCCACAGCACCTGCGGGGCCTTCGGGGGCTACGTCCGCCAGAATAACCCCGCTATCCCGCGGCAACCCGAGCCCGGCCGCAAGACTGGGGGTAATATCTTGGCCGCGGACCCCAATCTGACCGCGATGAACGTGACCGTCCTTGCGCAGTTGCCCATAGACCGCGGTCACGATGTTGCTCGGAATCGCGAAGCCGATCCCCTCGCTGCCTCCCGACTGAGACAGTATGAATGTGTTGATGCCCACCACTCGTCCGCGGTCGTCCACCAGCGGGCCACCGCTGTTGCCGGGGTTGATGGGCGCATCGGTCTGCACATAAACGACGGTGTCCTCCACCCGAAGCTGTCGCGCAACGGAACTAACCACCCCCATGCTGACGGAGCTTTCCAGACCCAGCGGATTGCCGAATGCGAGCACTAGTTGGCCCTGGCGCAGCGTGTCGGAATCACCCAGGTCGAGGTGTGGAAGGTTCTGGCGGTCGATTTTGATTAGTGCCAGATCCGTTTCCCGATCCACCCCAAGGACGCGAGCGATCACAGTCCTTCCCGAGGGTTGAAGAACTGAGACGCGGCCTTCCAATTCGGCAGACGTAGCCGCCAGTCTAACTTGAATGCGCCGCCCACCTTGAACCACATGAGAATTGGTGATGATCAGCCCGTCGGAGGAGACGATCACGCCGGAGCCCGTTCCACGCTGCTTGGTGAACATTGTGGTAGTGCTCCCCTCAGACTCGGTTTCGAGAGGCGCGTAGCCGGTCGTGAAAACTTGCACGACAGCGGGCCGTACGCGTTGCGTGAGCTTTTCGAGTGAAAGGCTCAATTCACGCAGTGATACGGCCCCGGGCGCGCCTGGTGGGGGAGTCTGCGCCTGAGCCCCAGACCAGATTAAGCCGCTCAGGGCGACGGTCATCAACAATCGCATCCACACTCCTACACCAATATTCGGCGCGCTCACTGGCCGGAGCGTTTCACGCAGTTGCAGTCGCCGCTGGTAGTTCAGAAGTGCAATTCGGGCACCGTCTGGCTCTCAAAGCGATACTGCTTACGCAGTACGGACATTCTTTGGTTACAGGAGCATCTGCTTTTGCAGCCGGCTTCTTAAACCGGTTCACTTGCTTCACCAGCAGAAACACCACGAACGCAACGATCAGGAAGTTGATCACGGTATTTAGAAACTGACCGTAGGCAAGCACTGGAGCAGCCTTGGCTTTGGCCTCGGCCAGGCTGGCATAAGGCTGCCCGTTTAAAGATACAAAAAGATCTTTGAAATCTGCATTGCCCAGCAGAAGCCCGATGGGAGGCATTACAACGTCATTAACCAAGGAAGTGACGATCGCGCCGAATGCCACGCCCAGAATTAGCGCAACGGCTAGGTCCAGCATGTTTCCGCGCATCGCAAACTCTTTAAATTCTTTCAACATGAATACTCCTTTTCCGAGGGTGTGCAAAATGGCTACGCTGAATGCGGCGCCAGAGGCGCTCTGTCAGAGATGCCAACAGCAGGTAACGTGGTCTACAATGATATACGTCTCCCAGGATGTAAGTCGAGGTGCGCCCTACTTACTACATCCTGCCCGACACGACTCCACCATTTTGCGAGGCAAATGAGCAAAGAAGACAGTATTGAAGTCACTGGAACCGTAGTTGAAAAGTTCCCGGCTGGCCAATTTAGTGTTCAACTGGACCAGGACCGCATCGTGCTGGCCCACCTGGCCGGCAAACTCCGCCGTAATCGAATCCGCGTATTAGCGGGAGACCGGGTTACGCTCGAGCTCTCCCCGTATGATCTGACAAAGGGTCGTATTACATACCGGCACAAGTAAGTCGTTGGTGCCGAAAATCCTTTTTGTTTTTGGGACACGGCCTGAAGCCATCAAGCTCTGCCCAACAATCTCATCCCTGGGTGAGCATCGGGAATTCGATGTTCGTGTATGCGTGACGGCTCAGCATCGGGGACTTCTCGATCAGGTGCTGGCTGCTTTCAAAATCAGGCCGGATCATGACTTGGATCTCATGCTGCCGGGCCAGACCCTGTTCCAATCTACGTCGAGGATCCTCACCGGTCTCGAATCCGTACTTCTCCAGGAGCGTCCGGATATGGTTCTGGTCCAGGGCGATACAACAACAACAATGACAGCGGCGTTAGCGGCCTTCTACCAGCGCGTCCCTGTGGGTCATGTCGAAGCCGGCCTCCGCACGGGCGACATCTACGAGCCCTTCCCCGAAGAGGCGAATCGACTGCTGACCACGCGCCTGACCACGCTGCACTTCGCCGCGACTTCATGGGCTCGGGAGAACCTGGTGCGTGAGGGTATTGCGCCGGAGTCGATCAGCGTTACGGGAAATACCGGGATCGATGCCGTTTTGTACGTGCGCGACGAATTAGAGGCTGGGCGGCTGGAAGGTGGCAGTTGGGCATGGATCCACCCTGAACGCAAGCTCATCGTCGTCACGGCGCACCGTCGTGAGAGTTTCGGTGAGGGATTCGAACGGATCTGCCGCGCCCTCGCTAATTTAGCGTCGCGTCCGGACGTTCAGATCGTTTTCCCGGTCCACCCCAATCCTAACGTGCAAGAACCTGTGAACCGTCACCTGCGCGGTCTTGCGAACGTGGCGTTGATTCAACCAGTCAGTTATATTCCTTTTATCGACCTGCTTCGCCGTGCATACCTGATCGTGACCGATTCCGGCGGGATCCAGGAAGAAGGCCCATCGTTAGGCAAACCAATCCTGGTTCTCCGGGACAAGACGGAACGTCCGGAAGCCGTTGAAGCGGGTACCGTAAGGCTGGTGGGGTCGGACGAAGGGCGGATTGCCAGCGAGGCAAACCGGCTGCTCGACGACTCTGGCGAATACGCCGCTATGGCGCGCGTTCACAACCCTTATGGAGATGGTCGCGCCAGCGCTCGCATTTCCCGTGTAATTCATTCATATTTCACTAGATAAATTTTCCGATAGGACGTAAAAAAGGGTAGTTTTCCACTGCGCGAGGTGCCCGGCAGAGGCCCCTCCTCGAACTATACTGAAGGCGGAATAAGGGGGGTCCGAAGTGGGCGCCAAGAATCGGAATCATCAAACCCATGACTCGCCTGGGTCTTTCAATGTAGCGGCGATGCTGGCCAGGCGCGTAATCGGACAGCCGGCTGCCATGCCCGGAATCGTTCCGTACATACAAATGCACCAAGCCGGACTCTCGCCCGACGGCCGGCCCGTGGGTGTGTTTCTGTTGCTGGGCCCCAGCGGCACGGGAAAGACAAAAACGGTCGAGGCGCTGGGCGATATTCTTCACGGCAGCGAGAGAAACGTCTTGCGGGTGGACTGCGGGGAGTTCCAGATGGAGCACGAGGTGGCGAAACTGATCGGCGCTCCGCCCGGCTACCTGGGGCACCGCGAGACCCAGCCGATGCTGTCGCAGCAGAAGCTCAATGCAGTGACCAGCGAGCGATCTAATCTTTCGATTGTGTTGTTTGACGAGATCGAAAAGGCGGCCAGCAGTCTCGCGCGTTTGCTGTTGGGAGTGCTGGATAAGGCTTCGCTCCGGCTAGGCGACAACACTCACGTGAACTTCGAAAAATCGCTGATTTTCCTGACCAGTAATCTCGGAGCCAGGGAGATGCTCACCTACTTGAAGCCCCCGTTCGGGTTTCAGGGCCGAATTCCGCGCTCGGATTCTGAAGTCAATATGAACCTGGAGAACATCGGGATGGCTGCCGTCCGCAAGCGATTCTCCCCGGAGTTTGTGAACCGGATCGATACCATCATCACCTATCAGCCGCTGCCACGGAGTGTTCTCGACGACATCCTCGAACTCCTGCTCGCCGATCTGCAGCGGCACCTTCACAAACGCCTGGGCGCCAAGGCGTTCACTCTGGAAATGTCGCGAGGCGCGCGCGAATTGCTGATCAAGCGGGGAGCCAGCGAGGAATTCGGCGCTCGCGAACTGAAGCGCACCCTGCATCGACAACTTTTTCAGCCGCTCGCGGCGATGGTGGCGCGCGAAGAGATCGGCCCTCAATCCATAGTTCGCATCGATGTAGCGCGGGATCAAAAATCCTTGCGTTTTCGAGTCAGCAGGCCCAATATGCAGGTGCTTCGGCCGACCGCGTAATGTCAGCAAGCACAAGGCACATCACCACTCATTCCCTCGACCAGATGAGCGTCTCCAGCGCAGAGGAATTACCCTTTACAACGACCTCAAGGCGCAGAGTGACTTTCGCGGATGCTGGTGGATATACCACACTGCCAGTTTGCAGCGAACTCACATCCAGATCTACCACTCGATCGTATTTTCCGTCCTGAATTTCCAACCGTCCGTGCTGGGCCAGGCGGATGGCCGGAGCGTCGCGATTCCATTTGATGTGGAGATTGCCATCGTTCCAGGTTGCGTTGAGTCCTAAGGCGAACGTGGACTGGTCGAGGGCGACTGGACGCGGATAGAAAGTTAATGCGGATTGAAACCCTAACAACACCCCGAGCAGCAAAAATACAAACGATAAAGGGATCCAATGCCAGGCTCGCCGCCAACCTCCGGGCGTTTCGAGAAGATCAAGCCTTGGAGCGTGCTGGGATGACGAAAAGCTCGAAGAACTCGAGAGATATTCGTTGGCCGCGTTGGTACCAGGAATCGATTCAGGAGCCGGAACACCGCTTTTTGGAACCGCACCGGTTTGGGCATCGGGGTCGATCAAAGGCGCCGCTTCCTCATCCACTGGCCCGCCCGTCCGCGTAGGCCGTGCTTCGCTCAGAGGCCGGCGGCGGGGAGCGGATTCACCCGCCAACTCCCATCTCTGGAATGGAAATACATCGGAATTGGAAGCCGGCAGGACGCCGTCCTTCTGAACCAGGAACATTCCAACGCTGCTCTTGGACGCGTAGGGCCGCACTAACAGGAAAGTGCCGGTTCCGGTCGGAAAGTATCGGTCAAACAACTCGCGGTCTTCATCCGTGATGCCGATTTGATCCCGGGTGTTGCTTCGAAACAGGCCGACGGGATACTTGGCTTCTGTCCGCTGATGCGCGATGCTATCGTCAAACGCGTTCCGATCCTGTTCGGAGAGCAGGAACGAAGGACCGCGCCGGTGTTCGCAGGGGACCACCGACAATGAATCGATCCAGATTTCCCCCGCGTCAGCCTTCCCGAGAAGAATTCCCCCCACTTCAGCGCCGCGCCGGGGAATGGCCCCGAATCCAGTCATTACTTCGGACAACATCTCGTCGAGAGCATCGAGCGAGAGTTTTATCAATGGACCTGAATCTGGCGATTGATAGGTGTAATAACCCGGAGTGGACTTGACGGGCTCTTGCGTGGACGGAGGCGGTTTCATGTCAACAAGTGCAACGGGACACATACCTCTCTTCGGCAATTGCAAGAAATCACTGCAGTACGGATGTACCGACGAATGGGCCCGACCGTTCTATCCTAACAAGTTGATGCCGGCGGTTCTCTATATTGTCGCCACCCCGATCGGCAACCTCGAGGACATGACGTTCCGAGCGGTCCGCATCCTCAGAGAGGTGGAGCTGATCGCCTGCGAAGACACGCGACACACCCGGAAACTGCTGGCTCACTATAACATCCCGACCCCGGCCATTAGCTATCACGACCACAATGAGGCGTCGCGCACCGAAGCCCTGATGAGCCGGCTTCGGGAAGGACGGTCGATTGCGCTGGTGAGCGACGCTGGTACTCCGCTGATTTCCGATCCTGGTTACCGTCTCGTCTCGGCCGCGGCCGCCGAGGGCTTCTCAATCATCCCGGTTCCGGGGCCCTCGGCCGTCATTACCGCACTCAGCGCCTCGGGTTTGCCCACGGACGCTTTCCGATTCTGTGGCTTCCTGCCGGCGAAGGCAGGGCAGCGAAGGAGTGTGATCGAGGCGCTTGCCACCGAAACAGTGACGCTGATCTTTTATGAAGCGCCTCATCGGATTCTAGAGACCCTCGCCGACTTAAGATCCATTCTCGGGAACCGTCCGGCTGTTCTGGCGCGGGAACTGACGAAGCTACACGAGGAGTTTCTTCGCGGCAATTTGGACGAAGTCGCAGCCGTCATCGGCTCCCGCGACTCGGGCATACGAGGCGAATTCACAGTTTTGATAGGCAGGTCTGAGACACCCGTCGAGGTTACGGAGCCTTTGCCCGATGCGGTGGCCCGGCTGGAGCGCGCCGGAGTTCCCCGGATGGACGCGCTGAAACAGATCGCCCGCGAACGAGGATTGTCGAAACGCGAGGTTTACAGTGCTGTGGAAGCTGGACGCAAGACGCCGGATCAGACCTGAACGGCGGGGGCGCCTCCCGAGGTATCGGCCGGAGCGGCCGTGCTTTCCTCCGGCCGCAGATCGGGGCCAACCGGGTCCTTCGGACGCCGGTATTTGCGCCAGGAGAACCTTTCCTTACACGCTCTGAAGCTGGCAAAGTTACATCGGCAGAATTCACATCGGTAGGGTGTCGCACCAATGCGAAGTTTGAAACGCGTACTGAAGCTGGGATTGTAGTATTGCTCAGACCAAGTGCTCAGTTCCGTCCGATAACACCGGGGACAGCGGGCGTACACAACGTGCGACAGCTGCCATATTTTGCCTCGGAAACGAGTTTCGCATCGCTTACAACGCAATGGGTACACGCCCACAAATTCCAGAGCATGCTCTCTGAACCCGTGACTGCGGGCCAACCGGACATCGCGCGTGCCGCAGGAGGGACAAACCGAGTCCAACGCCATCTCTAAGTACCCTGCTGTATCATACTAGGCTGGGCGCCGGAAAGCGATAGTACCTGGCATGGTACTTACGCCGGAAGGCCAACTGAGCCCAAGTTTCAGAAAGTCGGCTATTTCTCGCCAGTCACCGCGGTATCTCCAAACAGCGAGACATGAGCGTTCGCCCGCAAACATAAGGAAACACTCGCCGACCCTCGGCGTCTCTCAGAGGAGGGCACTGCCACGTGCGGCGGTGCACCACGCGAAAGGGAAAACATGGCCGGAGCATTTTCAAAACGACTGAGTCACGGAAATAATGTCAATGAGACGGAGCGCCTTGCGTCCATCGTTGGCGGCGGTACGTTGATCGCCTGGGGTTTGGGCCGGCGGAAATGGGACGGGCTCGCATTCGCGGCGCTCGGGGCGGGGTTCCTGTATCGCGGAGTCACCGGCCACTGCGATCTTTACCAGGCCATTGGCGTCAACACCGCCAAACGCAGGGGACGTAACGTCAGCGTTCCCTATGAACTCGGGATCCGGGTGGATAAGACGGTCACCCTCAGTAAGCCGTGTGAAGAGGTGTACCGGTTCTGGCGCAACCTGGAAAACCTTCCGAAGTTCATGCTCAACCTGGAGAGCGTGAAGGAAATCGACAATAAGCATTCGCATTGGGTGGCGAAGGGCCCTGCCGGTTCGACGGTCGAATGGAAAGCGGAAATCATCAACGAAAAAGAAAATGAGCTGATCGGATGGCGATCTCTCAGTGGCTCCCAGGTCTCCAATGCCGGATCGGTCCAGTTCCAGTCTGCTCCTGGCGGGCGCGGCACCGTCCTGCGCATTGAGCTCCAATATGAGCCACCCGGGGGTACCGTGGGCGCGACCATAGCGAAACTATTTGGCCGCAACCCAGAACGGCAAATCGACGAGGACTTACGCAGGATGAAGCAGTTGCTGGAGACAGGCGAGATTGCCACCACCCAGGGCCAACCTTCCGGGCGCCGTTCCGTTCCTGTAAAAGTGATGGAAAAAGCGACTCAGCAAAAGAAGGAGCCAGTAAAGAAGGGTTGGAACCGCGACGTGGTATCCACGGCCTCTGAGGAGTCGTTTCCGGCAAGCGATCCACCGTCTTGGACTCCTGAAACGCTGTAGCTCAGCCGAAAATCTTGAGAGAAAAGGGTTCTGTCAGGGACTACCTGGCATCGTCAGCTAATCAGTTGCGGCGCACTTCAGTACTAAGGGGTACACTGGTGCAGCAACTTACGCTTGACGGAGAATAAAACTGCAAGTAAACTTGATCCAACGACTTCCGCACAAAATATAAGCGAACGGTAAAGCGAACTGGACAGGCGCCCCGTGGCCGGAAGTGACTCTCTAGACCCTGAATCCTATAGGTAAGAATGCTGCTCGCGAAAAACCGTGTCCTGATCTTGATGTTCATCCTGGCCCTCGCGCCCAGTCTCGTATGTGGCGCTACCCATAAGAAAGGCAAGAGAACCTCGACAGCTCAAAGAGCTGCCGCGGTCCGTAATCATAAGAAGAGAGGAGTCGGCCATCGATCCCGGCTGGCGGCTTCGAAGCATGCTCCCATTACCCATGTTTCCCGGCTGCGTTCACGACGCCTGATCTGGAATCCCTGGACCGAACCGACCTTCGCCGATTCAACGTCTGCGGATTTCATCGACGGCGATGATCTTACGGTTCGCCGGGCGGCGGTGGATGCGCTCGGACCGTTCAACGGAACGGTGGTGGTCACGGATCCGAATACCGGAAGAATCCTAACGATGGTGAATCAGAAAGTCGCCCTGAAAAGCGGTTTCCAGCCGTGCTCCACCATCAAAATCGTGGCGGCCCTGGCCGGCCTGAGTGAAAAGTTGGTCGAAAGGGACACGATTGTCCACGCTTATGGCGTTCGCATGGGTTTGACGGAAGCGCTAGCCCGCTCCAACAATGCCTATTTCGCCAAAGTCGGACAGGGGCTTGGATTTGAGAAGGTGACCCACTACGCGCGCCTTTTCGGTCTCGGCGAGAAAGCCGGCCTGAATATCCCTGGGGAACAGGCGGGTTCGCTGCCCTCCACCACGCCGGGAGGCGGCATGGGAATGATGACCAGCTTCGGCGAAGGCATCGCTCTCACCCCCCTGGAGTTGGCGAGCCTCATGTCGGCGATCGCAAATGGCGGGACGATGTACTACCTCCAATATCCCCGATCCCACGACGAGGCGGTCGGCATGGTTCCCCGCGTGAAGCGTCGTTTAGAGATCGCTCCGTTTATCCCGGAGATCAAGCCGGGGATGGTAGGCGCGGTTGAGTACGGCACTGCGCGGCGCGCCAACTACGATTCAAATGTGCCCATTCTGGGCAAGACGGGCACCTGCACGGACGGGCGATCCCCCATCCATCTTGGCTGGTTCGGATCCTTCAATGATGTCGGCAAGAACAAGCTGGTGGTGGTCGTGCTGTTAACCGGCGGCCGCGGGATCAGCGGTCCGGTAGCTTCTGGAGTCGCCGGGCAGGTCTATCGCAACCTGTCGAAGGTGAATTACTTCCAGGATGATCGGCCGGTCACTCCGGTATCGCTCGTGTCCACCAGCAACTGCTGTAGCGCCACCGCAGAGAACTGAATCTATCTATACGGTTCGCACCCAAGTCGGCGTCTACGCCCTGTTGGCCGTTGCGGTCACCTCGAACATTGCTTTACTGCTGGACGCCGCTTCATCGTCGTCCAGCAAACCGTCGTTCGATGTCATCCAGTACGAATCGCGCTTCTCCGAACTTCGACAGGACCTTCCGAATGGTGAGGTCCTCGGATATTTAACGGATGCGGACCCGACCCTCACCAGCACACTCGCAGAATACACCCTCGCTCAGTACGCCCTCGCACCGGCTGTGGTCGCTAACAGCTTAGGGCAGCAGAATTTAGTAATTGCGAACGTTCATACGCCGCAGCCGCCCGTCTTCTACCAGAGTCGCGGGCTCGAGATAATTCGTGATTACGGGAACGGAGTCATGCTGCTGCGGAGGGCCGCGCCGTGATACTTCTGTTGTCGGTAGCGACGGGATTTCTGGTTCTGCGGCTTGCCTGGCCAAATGCGCTGCGAATTTGCCGTCACGATATCCTGCGGCTGTCACTAGGAGTAGGCATAGGGCTGGCGCTCGCTTCTATCGTCACTTTCACGGTCGACGCTTTGCTCGCCGGCAACCGGAGGCTGGTCGCCGCCGCTGATGTCGCCTTGTTTCTGACCACGCTCGCGGCATACGTGGCGCTCCGGCGAGAAACCCCTTGTGTCTTCTGCGTGCGCGAGCCGTCCTCAGCAGGCTTGGTTGTGTGGGCCGCCGCCGGGGTGGCCCTGCTATCTGCGGGTCTCTCGTTTAGTTTGTTTACGAAAGCGAATCCATACGGCGAGTGGGACGCCTGGGCCATCTGGAATCATCACGCGCGATTCCTCGCCAGCGGACCGCACTGGAAGCAGATGTTCCTGCCGCCACTCGTGTGGGCTGTTCAGGATTACCCTCTTCTAACCCCGGGCGCGATTGCAAATGCCTGGATGGTTTCAGGATCGGAGTCAACCAGTGTCCCGGCCCTCGTCGCGGCGCTGTTCCTGTTCGGCGCGGCGGGAACCGTGTTTGGCGCTCTCGACCTGCTGCGCGGCCGCACGCAAGCGCTCATCGCGGTAACAACTCTGTTCGGGGCATCCGCGGTCATTCACAAAGCAGCTTCGCAGTATGCGGACGTGCCCCTGGCGTTCTTCTTTGTCGCGACGGTGGCGTTGATCAATATCCCCGACGCTTTCCCGGCCGACCGGCATTCCCTGTGGCTGGCCGGCACAAGCGCAGGCTGTGCCGCATGGACGAAGAACGAAGGCCTGGTTTTCCTGGCGGTGGTGCTGGTATCCCGCTCATTGAGCAAAGAATGGAAGCGGCTTCCGATGATGATAGCCGGTACCCTTCCGTTGTTGGCCGTAGTGCTGTGGTTCAAGACCGCGTACGCCCCGGCGAACTATCTCTTCAGCGAACAACAGCCTCTGGCGACGAGGCTCGGAGACATATCGCGCTACATAACCGTGGCCGTCGAATTTGGAAAACAACTCTTCGCCTTCGGTGGATGGATAGTGCCGCCGGTGCTGATTGCCGCCGGATATCTCTGGCTGTTGAAGACATCCAAGGATGGCGGAAGCGGCAGGACCGCAGCAGTGATTGCACTGTCGCTAATGACACTAGCGTACGCAGGCGTGTACGTTTTCACCACCAAGGATCTGAATTGGCAGATCGAGAACTCACTATCCCGCGTGCTCCTGCAGTTGTGGCCGATGGCGGTGCTTGTATTCTTTCTGTATGCAAACGAACCTCGCGAGCACTCCGCGACGGAGCGGAAGCCGGCCAAGCGCGGTAAGCAAAAGGGAGTACGTGCTTAGGGGAGCGCCCCTACTATCTCCGGAGTGATATACTAATCGTTTCCAATGCGGCTTGCTTACCCCAACTCGTTTCGATTTTGGTACTGGTTTAAAACCTGAATCCAACGAGTGGTGTTCGCGTAACCGGAACGGCAATTCAAAACGCAGCCCACTCGAAAGAGTGGGCTTTTACTTTGGTGGATTCAAAATGATCATTTCCATGAAACTGCACGCGACACGCGAAGAGATTGACGAGGTCCGCAACCGGGTTCTCGAGTTCGGATACAAGATTCACTCGATTGAAGGTGAAGAGCGCGTCGTCATCGGCGTGGTTGGCATCGGCGACGTCACGGCCTGCCTTGAAAGTGTGGAGGCCATGCCACAGGTTGAGAAGGCGGTTCCGATCTCCGCGCCTTACAAATTCGTCAGCCGGGAGTTCCGGCCGGAACGAACGCAGATCAGAATCAACGGCCACGACATCGGTGGCGATGAATTCATCGTGATGGCGGGGCCGTGCTCGGTCGAATCCGAGCGGCAGATCATGGAAACGGCCGAACAGGTGGCGGCCGCGGGCGCGCACATGCTCCGTGGCGGGGCGTTCAAGCCGCGCACGTCGCCCTACGATTTCCAGGGCATGGAAGAGGAAGGGCTCAAGCTGCTGCGCAAAGCCAAGCAGGCGACGGGTCTGGGCATCATCACTGAAGTGATGAGCGATCGCGACGTGAACTTGGTCGCTGAATACGCCGACGTCCTGCAGATCGGAGCGCGCAACATGCAGAATTTCGCGCTGCTCAAGACACTCGGCAAATGCGCTCGCCCCGTCCTCTTGAAACGCGGGATGAGTTCCACCATCAAGGAACTGTTGATGTCGGCCGAGTACATCGTGGCGCACGGGAATCCGAACGTGATTTTGTGCGAGCGCGGAATCCGAACATTCGAAACACACACCCGCAACACCTGCGATATCGCGGCCGTAGCGGCACTGAACGAACTGACGCATCTTCCGGTCGTCCTGGATCCGAGCCATGCAACAGGCAGGCGCAGCCTGGTACCCGCGTTATCGCGTGCGGCCGTGGCCATCGGAGCTGATGGGCTGATCGTTGAAGTGCACCCGCACCCGGAGAAGGCCATCAGTGATGGGGCGCAGTCCTTGGACACGCGCCAATTCCGTGCGATGATGCGCGATCTGGAACCTTACATCGCGCTGTGGCAGAATTCGCGAGTGCCTGGCACCGCAGCGCTCGCCCATTAAGTTTTCCCCACCTCTCCGGAAAACCGTGCGTCGCGGTTGTTGTAATTGTAGACGGCGCAAATGGCGAGCAACTCACAACCTCTCGTTTTCGCACAGACCGCGAACGCGGACGCCGAACGACTCTTTCAAGAGTGGCGCAATCCGTTGCTTCGTTTCCTGGTCTGTTCCGGCCTGAGTACCGAGGACAGCCGCGACATCGTCCAGGATACATTTCTACGGTTGCATCAACATCTCATCGTCGGGGGCCCGCGCGATAATCTTCGCGCCTGGCTCTTCCAAGTGGCTCGCAATGGCGCGCTGAACCGGCACAAGAGCGGCGCACAACGGCTATCGGCTTCACTCGATTCGGAGTTAGACGCCGCGGAGCGTGCCGCGTGTCCCAAGGACGATCCGGAACGCCTGTTCCTCAAGAAAGAGCGCCTGAGATTGTTGCATGCGGCGATGAAAGATCTGACGACTGTTGAGCGCGACTGCGTTTTCTTGCGCTCGGAAGGTCTTCGATATCGCGAAATCGCGGCTGTAATCGAAATTGGCACGTCTACGGTGGCGGACCATTTGGAACGGGCGCTTCGAAAGCTAAGGGAGAAGTGCAATGTGTGACATCAATCGGTGGCGCTTGATCGCCTGGGTGGATGGTGAGTTGCCGGTGGGGGAAGCATCCGCGGTGAAAGAACATATTGGCGAGTGCGCTGAGTGCCGTAACGAAGTACGACGCGTTCAGGCGCTATCCCGCGACATCGAGCAATACTGCGCAGCAATGGCACCGGCCTCACACAGCCCCGCCAGGTGGTGGATCCCCGTTGCGGCCGCCGCCCTGGTCTTACTCGCGGCAGGCCTCATCTCGACCTCGAAACGGGTGCCCGTGCCAGTAATCATCGCGAGAGCGCCGGTCCTCGCATCTCCCTCGCCGGAACGGGCGGTCGACCCGATCCGTATCACGCGCCCGGTACGTTCAAGGCGTCATGCGCCTAGGAGAACCAACCCCGTGAAGGCCTCTGCTGGCGAGCCCGGCGTGCTACTCGTGATTCCGATGGATGAACTACTCCCGGTAGGCGCGGCCCCTCCGGGCGCTTTGTTGGTTGGGAGACTCACGCTGGACGCCGGTGGCCTGCCCGGCAGACTCCGATTGGAATAGACGCTTTTTGAAAAAGGAGAAACAATGACGAAATACTGCGTGTCCGTTTTGGCCCTCATGGCCGCCAGTCTCTCGGCGCAACCAACAGAACCGGTTTTCAATAAGACCGTGGCGCCGGGTTTCGTTCGCATGGAGCCAATGGGCGTCTCGTCCGTTAAGGGAGCACCTTATTCGGCGGACGCAATCACCGAATCCGTGCAGGTGCTCGCGGACGGAAATAGAATTGTGAATCGCCAAATCAGCTCCGTCGCCCGTGACTCTCAGGGGCGCACTCGCAACGAGGCTCAATTACGGGCGATCGGCTCCTCTCCGGTGGAGGGGCAGCCGCTGAAGATCGTTATGGTGCACGATCCCGTCGCTCAGGTCACCTATACGCTGGAAACGGGTTCGAAAACCGCGCGGAAGGTCTCCACCGCAGGGCTTGCCGAGGCTAAGTACAGGGCAGAAGCCGGGCAGGTGACGGTGACGGCGGAACGGCGAATCCGGGTGCCGGCGGATGCGAGCTCTGGTGCGGTGGAGAAACAAAAGGGTGAGGCGAGGCAGCTGATTCTGGACGGCGTCAACGTTCGAACGATTCAGCGATCGCCAGGCAGCGCGAAAAGCGAATCTCTTGGTACTCAGGTGATCGAAGGGGTAATTGCGGACGGCACTCGAACCACGGAGACTATACCCGCTAATGAGATCGGGAACGAGAAGGAGCTGCAGATAGTCAACGAGGTTTGGGTTGCCCAGGATCTCAAGGCAGTGGTTTTGAGTAAGCGCACCGATCCTCGGAACGGTGAAGTGACGTACAAGCTGACGAATATCCAGCGCAGCGAGCCAGCGGCGTCGCTGTTCGAAGTTCCTGCGGATTATCGGCTGGTTGACGAAGCATCGAAGGGCGACGTCTTCTTCTTCAAAAGAAACGAGTAGTCGCTTATCTCGACCTGGGTCCGCCGAATGACCTCGCAATCGCCGGCGGACCCGGAAGACCGGACTAACTCGCCGCTGCTTGGAACTCCGCCTCTCGCGGCTCCTGCTCCTCACCAGGCATCGCCTGAAATCTCACGGACACCAATTTCGACACTCCCGGCTCTTGCATAGTGACGCCGTAGAGCGCCTGCGCAGCTTCCATGGTGCGCTTGGCGTGCGTGATAACCACGAACTGCGTATACTTCGCCATCTCCGTAATCAGACGCGTCAGCCGCATGATATTGGGCTCATCGAGCGGCGCGTCCACTTCGTCGAGGATGCAAAAGGGGCTCGGCTGATAGCGGAAGATAGCCATCAGCAGGGCCATCGCGGTCAGCGACTTTTCACCGCCCGATAGCAGCAGCACGCTCTGCAGCTTTTTGCCCGGAGGCGAAGCCACAATGTCGATTCCGGATTCAGCTAGGTTAGCTTCATCGGTGAGCCGCATCTCCGCGCTGCCGCCGCCGAACAGGGTCGTGAACATTTCCTTGAAGTTGGCGTTGATCGCCTCGAAGGCCTCGCCGAAGCGTCTACGCGACTCGCCATCGAGATCCTGAATAGCCTTCTCTGTATCGCGAATCGAATCAATCAGGTCCTGCCGCTGGGCGTTCAAGAAGTCGAAGCGTTGCTGGGCTTCCTGATGCTCCTGGAGAGCGTCCACGTTCACCGGGCCGAGTGCCTCGATGCGACTCTTCACATCCCGGTACTTGGCCTCTGCTTCGGCCAGCGCGTCGTCGTCGAGCACCGTTTCATCGCCTTGCGCGAGATCCTCGAGCGATGAGTTGAGTTCCTTGCGGCTGGTCTCGTCCAGATACTTCAGCTCGGCCTGTTTCTTCACCAATTCGAGTTCGTACTGCGAACGCCGCTCCTGCCAAGCCTGCGTTTCCTGCCGAAGGCTCTTCAACAATTCATCCGACGCGGCAAGTTCGGACCGCAGTTTGGCCTCATGTTCGGCCATCCGCTTGACAACTTCTTCAGCAGCGGCAATCTCACCCGCAAGCTGTCCCGCCCTCGTTTCGAGTTCAATGTTTTCCTGCTGCAGGCGCGTCCGGTCCGCTGCCAGCCGTTGCAGAGTCAGCGTCAATTGCTGCTGGCGTTGCGACAAGTCGCGGATTTGATTCTCCAGCCGTGAATGCGACGCCTGCTCCGCACGCCGCCGCTCCTCGAAGCCGGCCAGATCCGCGCGCAGCGCTCCATGCTCTTCGGCTACATGGCTGGCCTTGCCCTGCAGTTCCGTCAACTGGCCGCGAGCGTCTTCGAGCTTGCGCTCCTCGATCAGGCGCCGTCTCTTCTTTCTCCGCAACAAGCCCGGCGTTGCGCTGCTTTTGCTCAGTCGAGCGCTCGCCTTCCTTGCGCAAACGTTCCAGTTCCAGCCGTGCCACAGAAAGCCGCGATGTCGCCCGGCTATATTCCTCGTTCAGCTTACGCGACTCATGATCCAGCGCGAGGGCATCCTTCTCTTGGGCCTGCTGCAGACCTCGCAGCCGTTCAAGTTCTTCCGTGAGAAGCCCGATCTGCTCTTCAATGCCCTCCAGCAATGAAGTAGTGTGATCCACGTCCCGCTGCCGCGCCTGCACCTGCGTGGTCACTTCCCGCAACTCGCGCTTCAGTGCCAGGGGACCGCTCGCCAACTTCTTGCCGCCGCTGACCGCATGCCCGTGATAGCTAACGCCGTCTGGAACCAGGAAAATATAATCGGGATGCTGTAACGCGAGCGATTGCGCCGCCGCGCGGTTTTCGGTAAGGTAGCACTGGTTCAGACGCGGAAGCAGAGCCGCGGCATCCGTTAAGCCATTCGTAAACCGCAGGACATCGCGCAATGGCGAGATGATTCCATCCCCGGTCACCTGCGCTCGCGGTGCGGCTGGAGCATCGGCGACCGCCGGCTCCACCAGAAACGTCGCGCGTCCATCGACATCGCTGCGCATGAGGTCAATCCCCTGCTCCGCATGTGCCCGGTCCTTCACGACGACGTATTCGAGTTCTTCGTGCAGGAAATCTTCGGCCGCCTTCTCGAAGCGGGTATCCAGCATTTCAACGAAATCGGCGAGCACGCCCGCGGGCTTGAAGTCCTGCGCCTGCCCGCGCTCGATAGCCTTGAACAACCGCTTAACGGACTCCGTGGTGTAGGACCGATGCGAAATGATATCGTTCAGAGAATCGCGGCGAGCCTTCTGTTTCGCCAGTTCCGCGCGAAGGTTCTCCAACTTGCGGCGCGCCTCCAGCAAGCGATTCTTCTCCACCGAGAGCTGCTCTTCGGCACCGCGCTTCTGATCGCCAATCGATTCCAGTTCCATCTGGCGGGCAGCCATGCGGGACGACAATTCCGCCTTCAACTGCTCCAGCCGCGTCCGATCCGCGTCCGATGTCGCCGCTTCTTTTTCCGACCGCGCCTTATCGCGCTCAATCGCGGCCAGATATTCATCTACCTGCGCGAGCTGGTTCTTCAGCGAAGATGCTTCGCCCAACAGACGCAGGACCTGCTGGCGGGCGCCCTCCATTGCGCGCTCGCCTTCGCGCAAGGCTTGCTGAATCTGGTCGCGCTCTTCTGCCTTGATCGCAAGACGCTTGCGAACCGAGTCGGTCTCCTCATCCAGCTTCGCGAGATTCCTGGCGTGCAATTCCAGTTCGCTCCGGCTCTGCTCCAGAACCTTCCCGATGTCCTGAACCTCGGCGTCGCCCGCAGTCAACCGCTGCTCGATTCCCGCAACCTGCTTGGATTGTGATTCCAGCCGCCCCCGCGTGCGCTCCGCTTCCACTTTCAATTCGGCAAGTTTGCCCCGGTGCCCCGTGAGTTCGCCTTCCGTCTTATACGACAGCTCGAGCACCCGGGTCTGTTCCGAGTCTCGCTCGGCGACCTTCGCGGACAGAGCCTGATATTCGTGCGTAGCCTGATTCAGATCCAGGGCCAACTTCGCGGCCTCGCGCTCCAACATGCGATACCTGCCGCTGAGCGCGATCTTGAGGTGGCCGACCATGTCGGTGCGCAGTTCCTCGAATCGTTTGGCTTTGGCGGCCTGCCGCTTCAGCGAATTACACTGCCGCCCGACTTCTTCAAGGATGTCGAACACGCGGGCGAGATTCTGCTTCGCGCCTTCCAGCTTCGCTTCGGCCAGCCGCTTCTTCGTTTTGAATTTGGTGATGCCGGCGGCTTCTTCAATCACCGCGCGGCGATCCTGCGGCTTGTTGCTGAGGATCTGGCCGATGCGCCCCTGCTCGATGATGGCGTAGCTTTCGGGCCCCAGACCCGTGCCCATGAAGATGTCCTGAATATCACGCAGCCGCGCCGACCGGCCGTTGATCAGATACTCGCTCTCCCCGGAACGGTAGAGACGGCGGGTGATTGTCACCTCCCCGTTCTTCGCGTGGTTGTGGGTGAGGGCTGTGCCGTTTGCCTTCGTGTGTCCGTTTTGCGAAGAACCGTTGCCGGGGGTACCAGCATGTCCGTTCAGCCCTTCGGCGGCAACCATCTCGACCGGAGCCTCGCCGTGTTGCGCAGGATCCACCAGCGTCATGGTGACAGATGCCATGCCCAGGGGTTTGCGCTCTCGAGTGCCGGCGAAGATGACATCTTCCATCCGGGCGCCGCGCAGGGTCTTGGCGGATTGCTCGCCCAGAACCCAACTGATAGCGTCACTGAGATTACTCTTCCCGCAACCATTCGGTCCTACAACGGCAGCGATACCGTTGCCGTTGAAGCGCATCTCTGTCCGATCGAAAAACGATTTAAAGCCTTGTATCTCGACGCGCCTGAGTTTCAGCAATGTAGTCGAGCCCCTTCCATTTTTTTACTCGGGGGAGTTGAGTCCATAGTAATCGGACGGTGCCCGATTGTAAAGCGGGTATGACACTTAATCTTGCCACTCTCGTCGTCTGGAACCCTATATGTTGTAGTCGACTTACGTTCAAGGACTCTGAGCGAAGGGCGTATTCGAATCGACTCGCCGGGTTATCCACAGCCCGTTCACAGGCATTCCACAGGTCTTCCCCGTCGTAGAGTAACACTCCGGAAACTTTCGTGCGTTGATCCGATTCGCCGGAACGTTTCGCGTTTTCTGTTGGGAGACAACAATGAAGAAACATCAAAAGCAACGCGCACTGTTGGGTGTTGTCGCGCTGACACTCGCCGCCGGTGCTTTTGGAGCCAACATGACTGGCCGGGAGTCGGCGCTCCCTGGGGCATTCCTGGGAGCGCTGCGCGAGGGCAACACGACTCAGGTGAAGAAACTCCTCGACCAGGGTGTGGATCCGAACACGAAAGACGAGCAGGGCATACCGGCGCTGATGATCGCCGCATTGTACGGCAACGCAAGCTTGGTCCAGACATTACTGGACCGGGGAGCCGACCCGAACTCGAAGAACGCTGAAGGCGCTACCGCCCTGATCTGGGCCGCGGGGGATTACGCCAAAGTCAAGGTCCTGGTCGGAAAAGGGGCAGACGTGAAGGCGCAGTCCGCTCTCGGCCGGACACCGCTGCATACGGCAGCGTCGCAGGACGGCAACTTCGCTTCGGTGAAGCTGCTGGTGGAACGAGGCGCCGACGTCAACGCGGCCGATCACGTGCCGAACTTTACCACCGGCGGAGTGGGGATGACGCCCGCAATGGCCGCGGCCCAAGGACGCGACTCGCGCTCTCTGAAATTTCTCATTGAACGCGGCGCGAATATAAGCGCCAAAGATAGCTCCGGTGGAAGCGCGCTAATGCTCGCCGCGCGCCAGGGCAGTCTGGATAATTTGAAGCTGTTGCTCGCTCATGGCGCCGATCCGAACTCGGCGATTCAGGATTTTCCGTTCAAGGGTTTCACCGCCCTGGCAATCGCCGCCGCACTCGAACGCACTGCGATTGTCGAGGCTCTGATCGGGGCAGGAGCAAAGGTAGATGCCAAGGACGCCCTTGGTTATACGCCGCTTACTTGGGCTGCGATGTCAGAGCGCGGGCGCACCCGGATGGTTCGCGCACTACTCGATGCCGGTGCGGATCCAAGCGTCAAGGGCGCCTTCGATGAGACTGCGCTGAGCTGGGCCGCCCGCCGCGGAAATACCGAGATCGCGAGAATGCTGGGCACGGACAAAACCAGCACTCCCGCCGTCGTCACCCCGATCAAGGGCTCGAGCCAGGCATTGGAGGCGCCCGCTTTGCGCGCCGCCATAGAGAAAAGTCTCACGCCGATGCTCGAATCCGGACCGAACTTCGTGAAAGTGTCGGGGTGCGCGTCCTGCCACCACAATACGCTGCCGATGATGGCGGCCAAAATGGCTCGAGACCGCGGGATCGCTGTCCACCCCGCCACCGAGGACCAGCAGGTCAAGATGATCAAAGGGGTAATCTCTCCGGCGGCCGAGGTACTGCGGGAAGCGACGGATGCGTTCCCGGATGTTTACGTCTCCGGCGGGTATGTTCTGATGGGCTTGGCAGCGCAGAATTATGCGCCGGATGCCATGACGACCTCGTTGGCGCACAACATCAGCGGCAAGCAACTAATCGATGGAAGCTGGCCGGCCTTTGCTCCACGAGCGCCGATCGAGAACGGCGATATTCAGGCGACTGCCTATGCCATCCGTTCCCTCCAACTATACGGACCTCCGGGCCGCAGCCAGGAATTCGCTCGGAAAATCGCGAAGGCCCGCGAATGGCTGCGCCGCGCCGAGCCTAAGACCACGGAAGACTATGTCATGCAACTCTCGGGACTGAAGTGGGCCGGGGCCGGTCACTCCGAAGTGGAGACCTTGGGACGGGCCATCGTCTCCCGGCAACGGACGGATGGCGGATGGGCGCAACTCGAGACTCTGACCTCGGACGCCTACGCGACAGGTAAGGTCCTGGTTACGCTACGCGAAACCGGCGCCCTGAACAGCACCGATCGCGTTTTCCTCAAGGGAGTTTCCTACCTGATCGGCACTCAGCAGGACGACGGAACCTGGATCGTGAAGACGCGAGCGTTCCCGTTCCAACCTCTAAAGGAATCCGGCTTTCCCCACGGACGCGATCAATGGATCTCAGCCGCTGGCACCGCATGGGCATCCATGGCGCTCAGCTATGCACTGGATGGGGCTCAGGTCGAAGCGCCGGCTACGATTGCGGCTCGCTGAATAAGAGGGGTGGGCGGATGATCGCGGACATCATTCCGCGAACATTCGCCCATCCATCCCTGTTGGATTGCCCTCGAAGTGCCCTACCTTCTGGATCACGCCCCTCCGTCAGAGGCTTGCCCGCCCTTTCGCTCGGTCATCTCACGTTTCAACCAAGCCTTCGCCACTAGCCAGTCGCGCTTCACGGTGGCGGGCGAAATTCCCAGCACCTCGGCTGTCTCTTCTATGGTCAGCCCCGCGAAGAAGCGGAGTTCGACGACGCGGCCCTGCTGTGGATCGATTGTGGCCAAGGCTTGAAGCACGTCGTCCAGACGAACCAGATCCAGGTCTCGCGGGGCCGACGCATCCAGCGCTTCATCGAGGCTCAGTTTAAAGGCACTGCCGCCCCGCTTGGCTGCCTGCTTTGCTCGCGCGTGGTCCACCAGAATGCGGCGAATCAGCTCGGCTGCGATGCCGAAAAATTGTGCGCGATTCTGCCATCGAACGTTCCGCTGATCGATCAGGCGGAGATACGCCTCGTGAACCAGGGCCGTGCTCTGCAGCGTGTGATCCGATCGCTCCCGCCGCAGATAGCGTCCCGCCAGACGCCGCAGTTCGTCATAAACGAGCGGGGCCAGTTCGTCAAGCGCCTCGCGGTCCCCTCCACTCCATCTCACCAACAGGTTTGTTACTTCGTCAGGCGCCGGTGTCACTGGTTCTCCAGGTTGATTTTCATCTATGCACTCCCGCGATGCAAGCTGTCGAATCAGGTTCGGCAAGGAACCGCTTCGCTTCCTCAAGGAACACTGGTAACTGGTCGTGGTGCACCCAGTGGCCGGCATTTGGCACGCCCACAATGTGGCGATCTCGAATTGGCGCCACACGAGGATCGCCGCTGGGGTCCCGCGCGAAACTCTCCTGCCCCCACAGCAGCAAGACCGGGCAGGCGATCTGTCCGAAGATTTCGCTCGCGTCCAATATGTTGTGTCCATACGGAGCCAGCGGGCGCACGAAGTTGTCGAATTTCCAGACCATCGATCCGTCCGAGTTCCAGTTGGTCCCATGTAGCGTCAAATGCCGCGCCACCTCGTCCGTTAGATGAGGATTCGCCTCCTTCATGCGCGCCACCGCGGAATCCAGATCGGCATAGCTGCGAGGTTCGCGGCCTTCGGTTTTGCGTACGTCTTCGATCCACCGGCGCATGCGGGCCGATGCCGGAGCGTGCACGCGATGCTCCGGTGGAAACCCCACGCCCTCAATCGCGATAACCTTCTTCACGCGGTCCGGGTATACGCCGGAGTAGTGCAGCACGATCATGCCGCCCAGGGAATGGCCGATGAGGTACACCGGTGACTCGCCGATGATATCGATGAGCGCCGACAGATCCAGGACATGCTCCGCGATGGTATACATGGCGCCCGGCGACCATCCGCTGTTGCCGTGACCTCGCAGATCGAGGGCGTAGACGTGGAAGTCGTCTCGAAATGCGCGGGCCACCCAGTCCCAATTGCGTGCGTGGTCCAGGCCGCCGTGAACCAGTACCAGGGCGGGTTTCCCCTCGCTTCCCCAATCCCAGAACTGGAGCTTTAAGCGGTGCGAATAGAAGAAGTGAGAGATGGGCTCCACGCATTCCTCCGCGGGCAAACCCTAATGTTAGCGCGCTTCGGGAGGCGGCCGGTCATGCCTTCTCGATCGTATACAGAGGGTCGAAATCCGGTACTCCGGCATGGCGTCCCGCCATCCAGCGCAGGAAATACACGGTTCTCGGATCGGTGAGAGAGCCACTGATTGAATTCGGAATTACTTCCAGCAGCGCGTGCGCCCCGAGATCTTTGAAGTAATCGATATCGGGCTCCAACATGATGCAACTCACGCCACCGATGGTCGTCTTGTCGTTCTCGTGAAAGGTGAGTTGAATGTTCGCTTCGCCGAACTGGACCTGCTTAACGCTGCCGGTGGCGCCCGGATGCAGAAGGAACGGAACCGGCATAAATTCACCGTGCTGCACAGCAATCCTGATCTGATCCAGCAGTGCAGCATCAGCCCATACCAATAGCCGGTCTTGCTGGGTCTTGTCCCAGATCACTTGTTTGACGTAGCTCAGGGCCGTGTCGTGCGGCATGTTGATTACACCCAAAGCCGTAGTGATGTTGAGTAGGCAGGCGGCCTTGGGCTGATTGGAGCTTTCGATCAGATCGGTGTAGCGCTGCTCCGCGTCAGCTGCGTTGGCCGCTCCTTTGGTCAGCAGCGCACGGAGCGCAGGGCGTTCTTTCTGCAGCGCTTTCCACGTCGAGCGCCGGAAGTTGTAGGTGCTGGACTTGGGCAATAACATCAGATCCACGCTCTGCAGGACGTTCGCGGCAACTTTCACCGGAAAGAATCCGGCGTCCAAGAAGCCGTCAGCCGACGCCAGCACCGTGTAGTTATCGCCGAAGTTGTTGAAGATCGGAAGGCCGGTGACAAACGTGCTCGGTTTATCGTGAAAATCCCGGTGGACGACTTTCTGGTTGCCGTCGCGAATTGTGATCAGAATCCTGGTCCCCTCCGGCATCGGCAGACGGTCTCCGCCGAAGACGTTGACCATGATATTCGCGCCCTGTGGGGCTGCTTGGAAACCTGCCATTGTGCACCTCGCGGCCGTTCTAAAACGTCCGGTCGCTCATCGTATCACGTCCGTGCTGCCTGAGCGCCCAGCCGCACTTCGGCCGAACTCTCCCCCAACCGCAGACCCAAAATCACATAGACTTTCGACATACGCCGCCGACCCGTCGCGAAGCCACCCGTCCAGTTGCGCGGGCTCCTTCAACTGTTGACCCCGCATCCGGGGCACGACCGCATAGCGTGTGTTCACTTCGGACAGCGCGGTCATATCCACCCAGAGTTTCTCGAACTGCGTCACTGGGTAGATGTCCTCCTGACCTTTGCCCCATCTCTTCTTTACATCTTTGAGCGTTATGTAAGTCGGCATTCTCGCCGCCATATTACGCACGGCATTCGCCACCTTGCCTGCGTCGCTTAGATCGGATCGTTCCAGGGCAAACACTCGCAACAAGGCATCGATATCGATCCAGAAGGTATTCGAGTTGTAGTAGGACAACTCAAACTCCTTCTCCTCTCGCGGCAGCGCCATGCCCTCAATCAACCGCAGATGCCCGTCCACTTGTGCAAGGCCGCCCCCCCGATCGTCGATCTTGCGGGTGATTACCTCCGCGGTCATCGCGCCCCGGTGGTGTATGTGATACCCCAGGAGCCCCGCATCCAGGTCGGCGCCCATCGTATCGATGTTGTGCACCATGAGATAACGAAGTTGCGGACGCTCTTCAATCAGCTTACGGAGCACGCCATTGCGGAACATATTGGGCACTTCGTACCAGTGCCCTACCGGGTGCAGACACTGCAGCGGCAAATTATCCGTGTAGTTACTTCCCTCCCCCATCTGAACGGCCCATTCAATCAGCGCCGACCGCGAACTGTCGCGGACCTTCTGCGCCTGTGCATCTAACATCTGCTGCGGCATTTCCTCCCATGCAAAACGGAGATCGCGCGCCATGGGTACCAGGCGCAGGCCCACTGTACGGCCCGGCGAGAGGTGCAGCGGCCCTTCGTAGCCATAATTCCGTACTTCGGCGAGATAACGCTCCACCGGCTCGTGAGTCATGTAGCTGGTGGTCAGCACGTGCGGCACATGCGCGCCGTGAGCACGGCTGGTCCGGCGGCTCTTCGCCAGGTGCACCTCGATGAAGCTCCGATGCTCTCCCGCTAACCGGCAGAACGGATTCAACGCTTTTACCACGCCCGCGCCCTTGGTCCAGCGGCTGCCGGCGCCGCCTGCGAGCGACACCACGGCTACCTCACCCCGAGCCAAGGCAGCGGCGCCGATGCTGCGAAACTCATCGAAGGATGAGGTTTGTGGCCCGGCATCTTCGATCTTGGTCGACACGGGTAAACGGTTCTGTGCCAGACCGATCCTCCCCGCGCGCAGGTCGGATTGAATGCGCTCGTGGGTAGCCGTATCGAAGCCGAAGCGCTCCAGCAGCGCTTCCAGCGTTTCGCCGCGGGTGGAACCGTCGTCGTACCGGGGCAGCAGACGCTCGAAAAAACCTTGTACGCCGGCCGGATCGCGGCATAAAGAACTAAAGTGCAACAGGTCTGACCGCTCCGAGCCCGAAAGCGCGCGCGTCTCCTTGCGCAGCAGCGCCGGCAGCACCAGGTTGTAATATTTCACCGGAAGGCGAGTGGTCCATTCCGCATGGGTTCCGCGCTCGTTGATCGCAAAATCGTACACGACAGGCTGCATGGCGAATGGCACGCCGCCGTCTAACTTGCTTTTGGTGTCGAGCATGATCGCTTGCAACCGTTCCTGCGCTTCAGCTTTGCGCTCCGGCGCGAATATGAATCCCATTCCGCCGCCGGACATGCCGCCCAGCATCCAGAATCCCCAAAATGCGGGGCCGAATTCCTGACGTACACGCTGGATCAGGGTTTCCGTGTACAGGTTGCTGGCCCACGGGATGATTTTCTGGATGGGACCTTCAAAATTGCGCTCTGTCGCCCGGCCTACACCTGCGACGTCACCGGATTGCAAGCGCTCAAGAATTTCGCCGAGAATACCGCACGCCTCCTGACGCCCGGCCCACTCAGTTTCAGAGCGGAGCAGATACTTCTCAGTCACCATCTCGAGAATGGGACCTACGTCCTGCGCCATACCGCCATGTACCAGCACCAGGCTGTCGCGCAGTTTCTGTCGCGTTTCGTCGGAGACTTCGCGGTGTCCAAGAATCCGGTGATTCGGCAGCAGCCTGCCTCGGCTAATACCGAACTCAGTGTCGCCTTCGGCGGCCTGCGTCCCCTCAATCAGCTTGATGCCTGGCCAGATTCCGCCTGAATCCTGCCAGCCTCCGCCTGAGCCTCCCAACCACTCACCCAAAATCGCCCGAGCCGCCACCAGTCTGCGTTCGCTTTCCTCGAGCGGGCCGGTCATCGACTTCGCCTGCCCGGTAGCGCGCATACATACTGCAATCAGGCACGCCAGCAGATTAGTGGACACCGCTAGCCGCGATCCTTTAGGAATGTCGTTCACATGGCTGACGATTTCGATACCGTGACCGCTCGCGCCAATCAGTTGTTCCAGGACACTGGCCAGAGCTTGGCCGGAGCCTTCCATACCAGGAGGCACAAGCCCCGACGCAATCACGGCCGCCTTCAAGAGGCCCAGATAATCACGTCCGAAATCGAAGAGGACATTCAAATCCTCAACCTCCGCACTGCTCTCCAGATCAACGCTCACCAGGCGGAGAACTGGGCGGTCGATTACGCGGAGGTAAGCTTCGACGGGCGGCTTGGGCCCATTCGCCTTCGAGCCGCGCACCGCCAGGTCGATGGATACGTTGAGCACGCGCGCACCCTCGGGATAATCCATGCCGAGGAAAAAGATATCGCTCCACGCACTGTGCGTGAGGTCCATACGAACGGGAGTCTCTTCGTGCAGGATAGGAAGCGCACCGTCGGCCGCGCGCCGCAGCAATTCCGGCCGGATGCGCAGCGCGTAGTCCGACGCATGCCCAGTGCGGAACATCCACTGGTTGCCGCGGACAGAACGAACACTGCGTCGCACCTGATCGGCAAGCGTCTGGAAGGCGAGCCCGCGGTAGGCGGTGGCCAGCGCGCTGGACATCGCTTCACTAGGACCCTCGGACGCCTGGTGTGCGATGAACACACCGATGGCTTCTTCGTAACGCCGCTTCAGGAGATGTTCGAAGCCGTGAAACGGGATCAGCGCGCGGCTCTGTATGCCCTCCTTGTACGGAAGATGAAACCGGTGGATGGCAGACAAGAAGAACAGCGCACGAACACGTTCGTAAAGATTATGGCTGGTGCGGCGCTGGCGTTCGAGTGCGGCACATTCAACCCGAAGCGAATCGGCCGTTGCCGCACGGCAGAAGGCGTCTAGCGAGCGATTGCGGACCGCTGGATCATCCGCGGTGATGATGGACCAAAGCTCGCTCACGCCTTCCCGCTCCCGTCTGCGACGGAATCTCGCGTGGCGACAACCTCGAGCAACTGGGTCAGTACGCGGTCCCGGTCACCACCGGCGAGGGCCAATCCTAGTTGAGCGTAGAACAGGCCGTACTTCACGCCCGCATCGAATCGTCTTCCGGACTGCACTAGCGCCAGGTACTGCTCGCGTTTCGCCAACTCGCCCAACGCATCGGACAGTGTTATCCGCGTGGCTGCCGGATGTGCGACGCGCGGTGTCAGGATGTCCATTACTGCCGGCGTCAGAACATGCATGCCATGGAAACAGAGATACTGGCCGCTGCGAAGGCCGGGCACGACCAGGGTCTGTTCCGCCTCGGTCGGAGTTGGCTTCTCCAAAACCGTCTCTATCCGATACAGCCCCTGCCGGCCTGCGACGCTCTGCCCGCCGACGGTTCCATAAAATGGCAGCAGATTCTCCCGCGTAACCTGCACCGCCGAAACGGAGCACTCTTCGGCGTCCGCCACCTCTACCAAATGTTGCGCACAGGAGTCGCCGATATAAATGTGATCGCCTACCAAATGCAGAAAGGCATCGTCCTTCACAAACTCGCGGGCGCACCAGACGGCGTGGCCATAGCCGCGTGGATCGTGTTGCTCCACAAATCGCATCCGCCCGCCGGCATCCCCGACGAGCTTCGAATACGCGTCCCCATCGCCGGGAAATACGACGACGCAGATCTCTTCGATGCCCGCCCGCAGTGCCTGTTGGATGATGAGGCTGAGCACAGAGCGTTCGGAGCCGTGCTCGTCGATCAGGGTCTGCATGGGCAAGGCTCGCTGCCCTTTAGCGGCCGCTGTGATCACCGCCTTTTTAACTTGCATTTCGATTCAGTGTATCCCGCGGGCAGCGCTCGCTACGCCTCGCTTAGTGCTTCCGAAGCGCGGCCCGCGGCGTTAGCGCACCTCGAGGCCCGTTCGTCGATCCCGTCGTGTGCTGCAAGAGCCCTGTCACCAACCGTTTGGAAGCGGAGGTTGTCGAACCTCTGTTCAGCAGATGACAATTTGAATCCCGCAGCGGAACCGCGGTTCGCTTTCCCTAGCTCGGATCTGCGAAAGCTTTGGGCGGCCGCGTCGCGCTTGTACCGCGTCAGCATGCCTATTTGACGCTTGGTACGGATACCAGTTGTGCGGATGTATCTTGGGCATTAGTATCAAATAGCCTCAAAACTTAAGTACGCACGGGAGTAATCCTGCATGCTGTTACGTCTCATCAAGCAGGAGACGCGGCCTTATCACGACGCCTGAGTGCAAATCGAGATCCTTGCCTGTCGTGCCTCGCCTAACGCCTGGGTGTGGCTGCTTGAAACGTTTTACGGTTATTGCTGCCCACTGGAGGCAGCGCTCTTTTCATCCCCTGGTTGTGGTGAGTGGCTGCCCGACTCCCATCTCCGGCTGAAATCCGTCTTTCTGTCCCGAGACATCGAGATGATGGGCGGAGATACCCGCCGCGTTCCGATCTGTCCGCAGTTGCCGCGGCTCAACTGGGTCGCGTATAGATTCCGCAGCCTGTACGTTGTCGAGGGGGCGACTCTGGGCGCCAGATCATCTCGCGAGAAGAGCGGGGCTACGCGCCCGGCCGAGGGTGCTCGTATTTCTCCAGCTATGCGGATAACGTTGGCCCAATGTGGAAAGCTTTCGGTGAGCACTTGGACAGATACGGTGCAGCCACCCGGAGGCACAGGACGCCATCATCCCCTTTGTGAAATTCGTGGGGTGAGTATCCCGGAGGAAACGTCGGCTCACCACAGCCGATGATTACGCCGCACAACGTTGATCTTTCCAACTGTGACCGTGAACACATCCAGTATGCCGGCGCGATTCTGCCACATGGTGCGTTGCTGACGGTTAACGAGGCCGGGTCGCCTATCCAGCAGGCCACCGTCAACTGCGACGAGATACTCGGGACTCCAGCGGACCAGTTGATCGGAAACTCCCTCGAGAAGCTGTTCGACGAGCCCAGCTGAAGATTGTGCGCGAACGGCTTCGCCGCTACAAACTGGATGGTGCGCCATCCCATCTCCTTCGCGCCTCCATGCACGGACGCGATTCGGAAAGATTCGCCCACCGCAACGACGGGGTCCTGCTCTTCGATTCGAGCCAGGCCTAAGGACGGGCCGAGGTCCACGTCGAGCTTCGCTCAGAACTCCGGTCCGCAATTGCCAAATTTTGGCTGAGGGTGGGGGTTTCATTCCCCTATGTCGGTCTGCATTATCCTCCTTCGGATATCCCACACCGGCGCGCAGGCTGTTCACCCTGACCTGGCTGCCCATCAATCCGATATCGGCTACACTCCCGTTCCAAATACCCCCACGGTAACCCCGCCACCGGGGCCCGCTCGATATGAGCTATGCGCTGCTGCGCAGCGTATCGGTGATGTACACCGCGTACCTGAAGAACATGGGTACGCAGGCGAGCATGGTAATGACCTGCTGAAAGACGGCAAACTTTGGGATCTGATTGCCTGCCATCATCATCGCGCGCCAAAGCATGTCGCCTACTAAGTGCGAATGGCCTGCGAGTTCATGGCGCACATGGTCTCAATGCTCATGTGGGCCAAAGAGGTTTTGGAAAATTACGAGTACCAGATCAGGCTTAAGGCGACCGAGAACATGTCGATCGAGAATCTCTCCCGAGAGAAAGAGTTCGGTGCACAAAACGACTATGTCCTCTGGTTCCGACCGGAGCGGATTCAAACGGTGCATTGGGCAGGCAATTCTCAACAGCCGGCCGAGGTCTCAGATGATGGCCAGCGGCGGATGCCGAGAACCTCGTTCGCGCTCTGGAAAGAGACGGTGAGCCTCAAATCGGAGCCCTGGCAAGAACGAGAAAAAGCGGCGGCGTCCGACCTGCGAACCGCGATACTTGAGTTGATACTCCGTAGCGCAGAGGAGTGGGAAGACGCTACGAAACCCTGGAGCGCAGCCCGCCGAACTCGATGCGTTCGCCTATGTGGCCTCACACGACCTGAAAGAACGCCTAGGCAGCATTCACGACTACGCGGAGATGCTTCGCGAGGCGCACCGCGACCAAACTGGATGAAGAGGGCCGCAGCCGGCTCGACGCGCTAAGCCGTCTGACTCAGCGCATGGACCATCTGCTCGATTCGATGCTCGAATATAGCCGGCTTGGCCGGGAAGACTTCGCGGATGCCGAAGTGGATTTGAACAAAGTTGTAGCGGATGCACTCGAAGTGTTGCGGACACGCATTGACATTCCGGCGCCCCTGCCGCATGGGTGCAAGTTGATGCCGCGGCCCTTCTGAAACGCGTGAGTATCCGCGTTGCTCATCAGATCAAGAAAGACCTCGCCCAGCGAACAGGGTGGCCGCGGACCCGTGGATACCTCCGCGCTCGCAAACTGGGCTGTCGCGAATTTACAGGCTCAAATCCAGGTGAGCAACGCAGCTATGGCCATTGATCACCCGCTGCCTTACGTGATCGCCAACGATCAGCTTGCTCGCGTGTTTCAGAACCTGATTGGGAACGCGCTGAAGTATCGGGCTGAGAAGGTCCCGGAGATCCGGGTCTTCGAGGAGCGGGCTGGAGATCAGTGGGTGTTTGCAGTTCGCGACAACGGCATCGGCTTCGATATGACGCACGCAGACCGGTGTGTTCCAGAGGCTACAGCACCGAAGATTACGAAGGGACAGGCATGCGGCTGGCCCTCTGCAAGAAGATCATCGAGCACTACGGCGGCCAGATGTGGGCGGAATCGGCACCAGGCGGGGCCACATTCTACTTCACGGTTCCGGCCGCCGGCCGCGAATCTGAGGAAACAGCCACAACGCGCTCGCATCGAGGCGGCATGTGATCGCCTCGAACACGAGCCTTTAGTGTGATCGTCTGACTTGTGCAGGAACGCATCGTCCTCACGAACTCGCGCGCGCAGCAGACGCCTGACCTGTCGTCTCCCCAGGTCGCGGTCGTTACGGAGCGTCTTATATGCTAGGGCAGTGACGTTCACCCGCCGGGGATTTTTAGCCTTAACTGCACTCCCTCTGGCCTCGTCACAGGCACAGACCGCATCCCTGCCATTGCTGCGAAAAGACTGCTTCTTCGGCTTGCATTTCGATTTACACCCGGCCAAAACGGACACTGCGCTCGGCCGCGACGTCACCGATGAGATGGTGGACGGTTTATTGGCGCGAGTCCGGCCTGACTTCGTACAGTATGACTGCAAGGGGCATCCAGGCTATCTCGGTTTCCAGTCCACGATTGGAACGTCATCACCCGGCATCGTGAAAGACTCGCTGGAGATCTGGCGCCGTGTAACTAAGCGGCGTGGAGTCGAGCTTTACATTCACTTCTCAGGAATTTGGGACTCCTTGGCGGTCGAACGCCATCCGGAGTGGGCCCGCGTGCGTCCGGACGGAAAACCCGACGACCGTATTACCAGCACATTCGGCCCGTATGAAGATAAGCTGATGATTCCGGAATTAGAGGAAGCCATCTCACGCTATTCGCTCGACGGCGCATGGATCGACGGCGAGTGTTGGGCCGTGGCTCCGGATTACGGCGAGCGCGTCCGCCTGGCGTTTCACGATCGAACTGGACTGAGCGACTTGCCTGTCCAACCAGAGGATGCAGGCTGGCTCGAATTCCTCGACCTGAATCGGGAGCAGTTCCGCCGCTACGTGCGGCATTATGTCGACGAACTACATCGCTTGCACCCCGGTGTACAACTGGCCAGTAACTGGCTGTATTCGAGTTACGTCCCGGAGCAGCCCGACATCCCGGTGGATTACTTGTCCGGGGACTTCGCGGGAGCTACTCCTGTTTCCACCGCGCGGCTGGAGGCAAGATATCTCGCCAGCACTGGAAAGCCATGGGATTTGATGTCGTGGGGTTTTGTCGCACAGGGTGGGAAGCACATTCCGAAGCCTCCCAAGCAGTTGAAACACGAAGCTGCAGCAGTAATTACGCAGGGCGGCGGTTATCAGATCTACTACAACCCCACGCGCGCGGGTCGCATCGACGGTGGTCTGGTAGACGTGATGGAGGAAGTCGCCCGGTTTTGCCGGGAGCGCCAGGAATTATCGTTCCACAGCGTGGCGGTTCCGCAGGTGGGTGTTCTGTTTTCGCGCTACTCCCTTTACACTACAGCGAATCGGATGTTCGGAGGTTGGGGCGCTGCCGTACGCCCGGTGCAGGGCGCAATCGACTCCTTGCTGGCTGCCCAATATTCGGTGGAGATCGTGCCCGACTGGAAACTGGACGACGCCGGCCGCTATCCGTTGATGGTGGTGCCCGAGTGGCCCGATATTGGCTCGGCAGCTCGCAACGCGCTGACGACTTATGCACAGAATGGGGGCTCGCTGGTTATATTCGGAGCCCATAACGCCGGGACGTTCGCCGAACTAACAGGCCTTCGAGTCACTGGCATGCGGGAACAAGAGTGGGTGATGCTGGGAGAGACGGGGTTCACTCCCATTCGGGGCCTCTGGGCGGACGTGGAATCGGGAAGCACTGCTCAACTCGTCGAGCAGCGCTTCGCGACTTTCGATTCACGGAAGAACGCAGTCTCCGCGGCATTCCTGGCAAGCGCCGGCAAAGGAAAAGTGGTGGTCGTCCCCGGGCCGATCGGAGCCGCGTATGCGAACTCTCATGCACCGGCCCTGCACGAGTTCCTCCGGTCGGTAATCGCGCGTGTGTTCCAGCCGGCGGTTGAGATCACGGGACCCGGCATCATCGAGATGTCGCTCAGGTCGAAGGGTGAGCGGCAATTGCTCCACTTGACGAACATACCGCCGATGCAGTTGGGTCCGGACTCCCGGTGAGTGAACGAACTTCCCGCCGGCCGGTCCATAGGGGTCACTTTACAAATGAAGGCACGGCCATCACGAGTTTCATGGGAACCCGGTGGACAACTGTTAAGTTCGAAATGGGACAGCCGGTATCTTGCGAACGACGGTGGACACGATTGGAAGTGCACGGGGTCATGGCAATCGACCTGTGAATTCTTGACCGTGTTAACATGGGTTTCGTCGCCCCTCAGGGCCCGTAGCTCAGTTGGTTAGAGCGCTACCTTGACACGGTAGAGGTCTCCAGTTCGAGTCTGGGCGGGCCCACCATTCCCGAACACAATTCAGACCCAATCGTACACGCGATTCGTGCGCCGCCGCTTCGCATCACAACCCGTACCATTTCTCAAATTCGTTTCCCTGCTCGCATCGTATGCGGGTACGTGAAGAACGTTTGGTTCAGTCGCGTACACTGCAAATTCCTTGCGGCTTGGAGCGTACTGCGGTGATATACTAACCCGCATCAGTCTATGTAGACACTTGGCCCGCGGCGATAGCGAGCGGCCCCGAACTACGCCTGCTTCTAACTCTAGAAAGGAAGGATGATGGAATGCCCACTGCAAAGAATCTTGCATTAACAATGCTCATTGCGTTTTGCCTCGTTTCTTCCGGCCCACTCCTCGCGCAAACCGCCACTGGGACGATCATCGGTCACCTTACGGATAGCTCCGGCGCGGTTCTGCCTGGTGTCCAGGTCACGGCGGTAAATCCGGAAAAGGGTCTCACCTCGAAAACGGTCAGCGACGAACAGGGTATTTACCACCTGTTCTATCTCGCCCCCGCCACCTACAATCTGATTTTCGAGAAGGCGGGCTTTGCGAAACTCGATCGCGAAGGAGTAGAACTGCGTTCGAATGACACTTTAACCATCGACCTTCAACTGAATGTCGGCAATGTGATGGAGAGAGTTGAGGTTCAGGGCGTACCGCCCATGCTCGAAACCGCCACTGCTACCACCGGCACGGTGCTCTCGGGAACACAGATGAACGCTTTGCCCATCATGCAGAGATACACGTGGATGACCATGTACCTGATGCCCGGCGTGACCAGCATGAACGGTTTTCATATTGCCGGTGCACGCGATCGCGGTATCGGTTATTCGATGGACGGCATTTCAGGAACTGAGCCGATTCGCGGCGGCGTAGCGACAAACCGCATCATGTCCACGACGCAGAATGCGATTCAAGAGGTCAAGATCGTCACTACTGTTCTACCCGCCGAAAACGGACACTCGGCCGGCGGCATGTTGAGCGCGACTTACAAGGCCGGTACCAACGCGTTTCACGTCGAATCCGAGGATCGCTACGTGAATAATGCGATGTTGCACCGCGCCTACTTCAATCTGGGGAATGCGCCGTTCTCGTATCACGAACTATCTGACTTGGTCAGCGGTCCCGTGATTTTTCCGAAGCTCTACAACGGAAGAAATCGGACGTTCTTCCTCTTCGGCTGGTCGCAGCACAATGAACACTACGATCAGCAGTTGTTCGCCGACGTCCCGACTCCCGCCCAATTGGGCGGCGACTTTTCGTTCGGAGGGAAAGGATACCCGATCTACGATCCCGCAAGCGTTCGGCAGGATGCGGGCGGCAACTGGGTCAGCACACCCTTTGCCGGCAATATCATTCCGAAGAGCCGGTTTGATCCCGCGGTCGTCAATTTCCTGAGCCACAATCCGTGGAATCCTCCGAACGATCTGGGCGGCGGACAGTTCGTCGATTCCAGTGGCCCGCACTTGAACATCGGAGCCAACGGGTCATATACGTCCGTGCGCACCCGCTTCGACGTCAAGATAGACCATAACATCAGCGACAAGAACCGCTTCTTCGCTCGATACTCCCACGTGATGAACCGCTCTCGCGGCACCGCCAGCGCAATCGCCCTCAACTGGCCGCTGCTGGACGGCGCCTACGTGCTGGCTCCCATCGATCAGATTAACGGCGTAGTGTCCGACACGCACGTATTCGGCCCATCGCTGGTCAACGAGATCCGCCTGGGTGTGAACCACCGGAAGGAGTCCCGCACGCCTCCCGGCCTCAACGAGAATTGGGGGCAGCAACTGGGTATTCCAGGAATCAGCGGCGTCACGTTTCCGTCTTTGTTCGATTCGAGTCGGGAACCCGTTTTATAGCGCAACCATGCCCGGCGCTCCTTACTATTATGTGGACGAGAACTACACCTTCCAGGAGAATCTGACCAAGGTTGTAGGCCGGCACACCGTGAAAATGGGCTATGAGATCCTGCGAACGCGCGCCAACATCTTCAACCAGTCGCTGCCCGGTGGCGTCTATCGCTTCGGCGGCACCGGATTCCCCTTTCAACCCGGAACGGGCAATGACTTCGCCGGCTTCTTACTCGGTTCCGTGGTTCGTGCCGATTACACTACCTACTTGGCCAACTGGCTGCCGCGGTGGTGGAGTCACGCGTTGTACGTGCAAGACGATTTCACAGTGAGCCCGAAACTGACTCTCAACCTCGGCCTACGCTGGTCGTACGAGAGTCCATTCAGCACAAAATATAACCAGCAGAGCCAGTTCGATCCCAACGCGACCGATCCGCTCACCGGAATGAGGGGCGCCATCACTCATCCCGCGGGCTTGCTCGGCAATCAGAGCTATAAGCACTTCCAACCGCGCATCGGAGTGGCTTACAAGATCTCGGACAAGATGGTCTTCCGTGGCGGATTTGGACTAACCACTATCGACCTGTTTACCACTGACTTCAACCAGAATTTTGAAGAGTATTCGAGTTCAGTATCGATCCAGCGACCCAGCGGCGATCCCCGGCCCGCTTTCTTCCTCAGCCAGGGTCCCGGCGCCGTCAATTACACGATCCTGCCGAATGGCACTTCCCCATTCGTAGGCCAGAACTACAGTGCGCGCAATGCCACTCGATACGATCCGAGTCTGCATAATCCGTACATGATGAATTGGAACGGAACGCTACAGTACCAATTCCATCCGACCTGGATGGCGGAACTGAGCTACCAGGGATCGGCGGGCGTGGGCCTGTTGGAGAACTGGGACACCAACACAGTCCCTCTTAATTTGTCGTCGGATCCTACGGTACTCGGCAATGCCTTCAAGACTCCTCAAGCCTTCAAGCCTTATCCGAATTTCGGATCCGTTTACATGTGGAGCAATTTTGGCCATTCCACATATCACTCCGGGACGGTGAAGGTGGAGAAGCGCGCCTCCTACGGCCTCACGGCAACTTCGTTCTACACCTTCTCGAAAGCGATTGACGACTGCGATAACGACCAGTTGTGCACCGGAGAGACATACTACAACCGAAGCTTGGAGAAGGGGCGAGCGGGATTCGACATCACGCATCGCTTCGTCACTTACATGACGTATGAACTGCCGGTGGGCAAAGGCCGCAAGTTCATGAATGGCGGCGGAATCAAGGACTACTTCCTGGGCGGATGGAACGCCTCCGTCGTTCAAACCCTACAATCGGGAGTGCCCGTCACCTTCAATTTGGCGTCGGCCGGAAGCCCGTACCAGTATCTGCCGGGCAACGGCGTCCTGCGGCCCAACCAAATTCTCTCCAACGACCAGCTCATTGTTCCGAACTGGACAATTGGCGACCGCTTCAACCGCAACATCGAGAATCCGATGTGGAATATCAACGCCTTCGCGAACCCGGCGCCGTTCACGGCGGGATCGCTGGGCCGCAACACCATCAACGGTCCAGGGCTGAATTGGACGCAGGGTTCGCTGGCGAAGAACATCAAAGTGAAAGAGCGCTTTAACTTTGAAGTGCGTTACGACATCAACAACATCTTCAAACAACCGAACTTCGTGAATCCGTCATCGACGGTCAATTTGAAGAGTCCCGGCCTGTTCGGGAAGCCTACCGGAACCCAAGGCGGCTGGTGCTGTCTCGGCGGACAATTCGTCAGTACGCTCGTGGTGAAGGCCAGCTTTTGAAGGTTGATCGCGTAGTCCTCACTCACGTCCGCGTGCCGCTTGTCGAACCATTCCGGATCAGTTCCGGAGCGGTTTCGGAGAAGGACGGAATCATCGTCGCGCTGCACGCGGATGGACTCACCGGCCACGGCGAGTCGTCGCCCATGGCCGGAGCTTTCTATTCCGGAGATACGCCCGAGAAATCCTGGAACGAGTTGTGCAACGTAGTGGCACCCGCGATCCTGGATCGTGAGTTTGAATGTCCCCAGGATTGGAATGCCGCTGCTCGACGCTCTGCCCGCGGGCAACTTCACCAAAACGGGCCCCGAGACCGCATTTTGGGATCTGGCCGCCCAATACCAAACAAAGCCATTGCACGAAGTCCTCGGTGGAACGAAGTCAACCGTCGAGTCAGGGCTTGCGGTGGGACTATATGACGATCTTGCGGATATGCTCAGAACCGTCGAGCGCTACCTCGCCTACGGCTACCGGCGAGTGAAGCTGAAGATCGAACCGGGTCGCGATCTCCAGGTGGTTGAAGCGGCGAGGCGCGCCTTCGGGAACATCCCATTATTCGTGGATGCGAATGGGGCCTACTCGTTGGACCATCTCGACGTTTTTCGGGCGTTGGATGAATTCAACCTGATGATGTTCGAACAGCCCTTTCCAGGTCCTGCGCTGGAGGACCTGGCGGAATTGCAGCGGCACGTTCGAACCCCCGTCTGCCTCGATGAGAGCCTCGAGAGCCCCGCGCTACTCCGGCACGCCATCGCATTGGGCAGCGTCCGGATCGCGAACTTCAAGATCCAGCGCGTGGGCGGATTCCACCACGCTCTGGAGATGCTGCAGATTTGTCGAGATCATTTCATCCCGGCCTGGGTGGGCACGATGCCGGAACTTGGCATCGGACAGGCTCAGGGCGCCGCCTTAGCATCGCTCGACGGTTTCGTTTTTCCGACCGACGTCGAAGCCAGCAGCCGGTGGTTCCAGGATGATATCATCTCCCCTTTCATCGAAGTGTGCGACGGCAACATCCAATTGCCGGCGTCGCCGGGGCTAGGCTACGAGATTGACGAGGCGAAGATTTGGAAGTATCAGATAGCATCGCGCAGTTTCCCAGAATAAACATGATCAATCGACGAGTGTTTCTTGCTTCACTGGCCGCCGGGCTCAGCTCTGCGAAGGACCGCCTGCCGGCGAATCGAAATGTGAAATGGGCATTGAGCGCCGGCCTGTGGTCCCACTATCCTCCCGGACCGTTTACCGACATTCTCGACGTCATGAAGGATACTGGGTTTATCGGTATTCGCCTTACCGGGTTCCCCGGAATTCTGAAGACCTACAGCATGACCGCTTCGCAAATGGAAAGCGAGGTCTCAAAGCGGAACCTGCATGTGGCTACCATTTCTTTTGGCGGTCCTGTGAACGATCCGTCACAGCACAAGACAGTGGTCGCGAAAGCACGCGAAGCCATGCAGTTTCTGCAAAACTTCGGCGCCAAACATCTGGTCGTGTTTCCTCCCGGCCGCATGAAGACGGGCGAGGACGTCGAGGCTGGTTTCCGGGCCATGTGCCAAGGCTTCAACCGGATCGGCGAGGCAGCCGGCGAAATGGGCTTCCGGGCGGGAGTCCATAATCATCTGGACGAGATGGTGGAGAAACCCGATGAGGTCGACAAGTGTATGGAGCTGACGGATCCCAAGCTGTTCAACTTCTCTCCGGATACCGGACATCTGCACCTCGGCGGATCCGACGTAGTGAAGATGTTTCAAAAGTACAAGAACCGCCTGATCTTCATGGACTACAAGGACGCGCGGTGGACGACGCCGAAAAGTGACGTCGTGCTGCCCAATGGAAAAGTTCACCAGAAGGATTCGCCGAGCGCGAAATTCTTCGACAGCATCTATGATTTGGGCGACGGAGAAATCGATTTTCCCGCCTGCCATCGTGTACTGAAAGAGATCGCCTACAAGGGCTGGAACTGCGTGGATTTGGACCGCACCCGCAAGGGGCCCCGCGCCAGCTACGAGCATTGCGACCAGTACATTGTAAATAAACTGGAACCTATCTACTCATGACTGAAAGCTTCAACCGGCGCACGATCCTGAAATGGGCGGGGGCGCTGCCCATCCTCGGTACCATTGCGGCTGACGCAGTGGTGCAAAGAGCGAAAGCGGCCGTCAGCCGCACAGCCGAGAGCAATATCTACACGAAAATCGGAGTCCGTCCATTCATCAACGGGCGAGGCACCTGGACGTATCTGAGCGGTTCGCTGGAGTTGCCTGAGGTTCGCGCCGCCAAACAGGAGGCCGCCCGGCATTTCGTCGACATCTTCGAGTTGCAGCACGCCGCGAGCCGGCGCTTGGCGGAGCTTTCCGGCGCCGAAGCGGGTATGGTAACCTCGGGGGCCGCGGGCGCGATGGCTTCGGCTACAGCGGCCTGTATGGCGGGAACGGATCCGGCCAAAATTTGGCAGCTACCCGACACGGCCGGTCTGAAAAGCGAAGTGATCATGTTTGGCGGCCGCAGCGCGTTTGACAGCGCGATCCGGCTCACCGGGGCGAAGCTGGTTCTGGCTCGCAGCCACGATGATCTGCAATCCGCTATCGGTCCGAACACGGCGATGATTTACACCACCGCGTTAGGAGAGCGGTTAGAGAAAGCCATCGCGATCGCGAAAACGGCGAACGTACCGTTAATGCTCGACGACGCCGCCGGCATACCTCCGATCGAAAACCTACGGAAGTACGCCAAGATGAATATCGACTTATTCTGCTTCAGCGGCGGTAAGGGAATGGCCGGACCACAATGTTCCGGAATCCTGCTGGGCCGCAAAGATCTGATCGAGGCGGCGATGGCCAACACAAGCCCGTGGGAAGGCGCGGTGTGCAGAGCCATGAAGGTCGGGAAAGAAGAGGTGATGGGCTGCCTTGCCGCTGTTGAGGCCTGGACCAAAATGGATCTCGGCGAACTGAACAAGCAATGGAACCAAAGGGTAAAACGGATTGCGGCGCTAGTGGAAACAGTGCCTGGAGTGACCACAAAGATCACGATTCCGGAAGATGGCAACCGCTACCCTACCCTGACTGTCAATTGGGATGAGCAAGCCTGGAACTTTACCGTCGCGGACTGCGACCGTCAGTTGCGCGAAGGTAACCCGCGCATCGAAGTACTCACAATGTCGAATCCAAGTCTGGTGCCGGCAGTGGAAGAGCGCAGCCCGAAGTCGCCGCGGCAGAATGTCCTGAACATTATTTCCATGACCATGCAACCTGGTGAGGAATTGATTGTCGGACGCCGCTTGCGAGAGATTCTGAGCACTGCCAGGAAGAGCACGAAGGCGTAAAGCCGATGGGGACAATGGCCCGCAGGCAATTTGCGGCAAGCTGTCTGAGCGCAGCGTGCCGGGGCGCCGCACCCTCTCCAGCCCCGATCATCGACGCGCATGTCCATGTCTGGAAGAACGATCCACGCTATCCATGGGCGCCGAACGCGAAGGCTCCGGATAAAGACGCCACCGCGGAGATGCTGCTCAAGCTCATGGCCGAAGCGGGCGTTCAAAAAACCGTCATCATTCAAGTGATCCACTACAAGTGGGACAATCGCTACCTCGCCGATGTCCTCAAGAAATATCCGGGTAAATTCCGGGGAGTTGCTCGCGTGAACCCGGAAGATCCCGGTGCTCCCGATCACCTTTCGAAGCTAACTGAGGAAACCGGCTTCCACGGAGTTCGCATAAGCCCCGCGGCGGACGCCTCGGGCGATTGGATCCGCGGACCGCTCATGCGACCGCTATGGAGGCGATGCCACGGTCTGAGAGTCCCGATGACGGTGCTCGCGCCCGTAACCCGAATGCCCGATGTCGCTCGATTGGCAGACCAGTTTCCGGAGCTCACCATTGTGGTTGACCACATGGCGGATAGCCCACTCAAGCAGCCCGACGAACTGGAGAAGCTTTTGGCGCTGCGCCGCTTCCCGAAGCTGTACGTCAAGATCTCGCATTCGTGGTCGCTGTCATCCCAGCCCTATCCTTATCCCGATTCTCAAGAACAGATCAAGCGCCTGTATGATGGCTTCGGTCCTAGACGCCTGATCGCGGGCAGCGACTGGCCCTTGGTCGAGAAGTACTGTACCTACACCGAAGCCATCGACATTGCGCGCAAGCGCATCCCTTTTCTCAACGCTGAAGATAGGCGTTGGATTTGTGGTTTGACTGCTGAACAGGTCTGGCCATTCCAAGCGTAATGCGCAACATTATCTTCTTCCTCATGGCCGGCGTGGCGTCGGCTCAACCTCGTTACGATTTTCTGCTCAAGAGCGGCCATGTCATCGACCCCAAAAACGGCATTTCCGCCGTTCGCGATGTGGCCATCTCTCAGGGGCGCATCGCCGCCATCGCCGAGAATATTCCGGCTTCCGATAGCCGGCGCACGATTGACGTAAAGGATCTGTACGTGACGCCGGGTCTCGTGGATATGCACACGCACGTGTTCGCCGGCAGCATGAATCGCGAATACTTGGGCGAGAACTGTGTTCGCCCGGATGGATTCACCTTCCGCAGCGGCGTCACCACCGTGGTGGATGCCGGCAGCTCAGGTTGGCGCAGTTTCGGTGAGTTTCGCGATCAGATCATCAATCGTTCCAAGACGCGCGTGCTGGCGATGCTCAATATCGTGGGCAGCGGTATGGGCGGGCGTCCCGATGTCGAACAGAACACGAAGGACATGGAGCCGGAGCGCACGGCCGAAGTTGCCAAGCGCCACAGCGATGTCGTCGTGGGCATCAAGGTGGCACACTATGCCGGTCCTGAGTGGATCGCTGTAGATCGCGGAGTCGAGGCCGGCAAGCTTGCCAATATTCCGGTGATGGTGGATTTCGCCACGTTCCGCCCGGAGCGTCCGTTTCAGGAGCTCGTCCTGAAGCATCTCCGGCCCGGCGATATTTACACGCACACATACTTAGCTGCAGTCCCTATGCTGGATGCAGAAGGCCATGTGCTCCCTTATCTATTCGAAGCGAAGAAGCGTGGAGTTATTTTTGACGTGGGTCACGGCGGCGGCAGCTTCTCCTGGAAACAGGCGATCCCAGCGGTGAAGCAGGGCTTTCTTCCGGATTCCATCTCGACGGATCTGCACGTCGAAAGTATGAACGCGGGAATGAAGGACATGTTGAACGTGATGTCGAAATTCATCAACATGGGCATGCCTCTGGATGACGTGATTGCCTGCTCAACGTGGCATCCTGCTCGCGAGATTCATCGCGAAGAACTCGGTCATCTCAGCGTGGGCGCCCCCGCCGATGTAGCGGTGTTGAGGCTTGTGCACGGCGACTTCGGCTTTGTCGATTCAGCCCGCCTGCGCATGAACGGCAGCCAGAAACTAATCGGCGAGATGACGCTTAGGAACGGGCAGGTAGTATGGGATCTAAACGGCATGAGCAGCCAGGACTGGAACCATGCAAAGTAGTAGCCGCAGGGAATTTCTAGCGCTCGCCGCAGGGGGTGTTGCATCCGCCAGACCGGAGCGGCTGATCATCGACACGCACCTGGAGGTGTGGACCGACGACCCGAAATTCCCGTTTGCTCATCCGGAGCGCCCGGATTTGAAACGCGTTCCGGTCCAGGCTCCGATCGAGAACGAAGTCGCGGAGATGGACGAGTTCGGGCTCAAGTACGCGGTCCTCATCAACCCTCGTTACTTCGGTTGGGATAACTCGTATATCGACCACTCGCTGCACAAATACCCGGCCAGGTTCGTCGCCCATGGCCTGCTGGATCCCCTTCAGTCCGACCCCGCGGGCCGCCTCCGCTACTGGATCCGGGAGCGCAACTTCCAAGGCATGCGTTTCAGCCCGCTGTATCACCCCCAGGCGACCTGGCTCAACTCAAAAGAACAGTACCCGCTGTGGAAGGAAGCTGAGCGCCTGGGCGCAGTCTTCAACTATTACATCCTGCCGCATCAGATGCCGATGCTCGAGGACATGGCCGGAAGGTTCCCCGGAGTGAAGATCGTCATTGACCACTTAGGAAAACCTGATTTGAAAGCCGCCGACCCGTGGCCCGAGTTTCGCAAGATGTTTCGCATGAAAAGATTCCCCCAGGTGTGGGTGAGTGCGTCCGAGCCGTACGAGCTTTCGTTAACGAAGCAGTTCCCCTACCGCGACACCTTCCCGTTCTTCAAAGCGACCTACGAAGAATTCGGCGGTAAACAACTGATTTGGGGTACCGGCTACCCGAAACCGCGTTGGGAACTTCCGATGGATAAAGAATTGGAGTTCGTGGAGCGGTCGTTAGATTTCTATACTCCGGCAGACAGGGAACTGATTCTGGGCAAAAATGCCCTCCACATCTGGAAATTTCCGAAAGGTTGATTGTATGCGAATCCCTATAACCGCACTGGCCGCAGGCCTCATCGTCTCTTGTGCCTTCGGCGCAGTGAAGCAGATATCGCCGCCGGGCGTGAAGCCGGTGGGACCTTACAGCCCGGGTATTTTGACCGACGACTTCCTCTACGTTTCGGGACAGGGCGCCAAGGATACAGCCGGGCAGATTCCAGCCGATACGGAAGGGCAGGTGCGCAATGTACTCGAGAACGTCAAGACCATCGTTGAGGCGGCCGGGCTCACCATGGAGCACGTCGTCTACACGCAGGTGTATTTGACGGACTATTCCGATGAGGGCCCTCTCAACAGAGTTTGGAAGCAATATTTCCCCAAGGCCCCGCCTGCGCGCTCGACCATTGGAGTAGCCAAGTTACCCGGCACGCCGCTCGAGATCAGCGCGGTTGCCATTCGGGATCTTTCGAAGAAGAAAGTCGTCGTGCCGCCCGGATATCCAGCGAGTGTGCCGATCAGCCCGGGAGTCATCGCGGGCGACCGCATGTATCTGGCGGGCTTTCTTGGACGCGATATCAACACGGGTCAGATCCCTTCTGACCCTGCCGCTCAAGTGCAGCTCTCTCTGGATCGAATGGCCGGGACGCTGAAGGCTGCCGGAGCCGACTTCAAGAACATGGTGTTCATTAACCCCTACCTGACGAATAAGGTTCCGATGGGAATAATGAACAAGATCTACGCGGACCATTTCGAGTTCGGCAACACCCCGGCCCGCGCAACAATTCAAGTGGCGGGTTTGCCGAGCGGAGCCAACATCGAGTTCACGGGTATAGCGATGATGGACGTCTCCAAGCGTAAAGCGGTTCGCCCCAAGAACATGGAACCCAGCCCCACGGCGAGTCCTTGCGTGTTTGCGGGAGACACGCTCTTTTGTTCCGCCAAATCAGGTTTCATCGCCGGCGTACACGGAGGGATCTATGCATCAACGGTCGAGACGCAACTCCGGCAAACCATGCGCAACCTGCTCGACGGGCTGGAAGAAGCGGGCATGAATTTCTCGAATGTAGTGGTTAGTAACGTGTACCTCGACAATGTCGACGACTTCGCCAAGATGAATGCGGTATATGCCGAATACTTCGGGAACGTGCCGCCCGCGCGCACCACGATTCAGCAGGCCGCACCCGGAGATCGCACGCCCAATGCCAAGGGAATATACCCCACGTTGGAACAGATTTCGATCATCGCGGTGAAGTAGGATAGACACATGACCGCAGGACGACGGGACTTCATGAAATCCGCACTCTTAGCCGGCGCTCTCGGCGCTCAGGCTCCTCTTCGCGCAGCAAGCAGCAAGCCGGGTATGCCGGGACCGTATCCCGGCCGCGTTGTCGCCGTGCAACATCCGAGCTGCATCATTTCCGACCAATACCAGCAGCCGGCCGTCGAGCAGATGATGCACAAAGGCATGATGGAGCTTACCGGCGCGCCGGGTTGGCCGGATGCCTGGAAGGCGTTGTTTGAACCCGGCGACGTGGTCGGCATCAAAGTGAGTCCGGTGGGCGGCCCGAAGCTATGCTCCGATGCTATAGTGCTGCACCAGATTCTCGATGGGTTGCAGCAAGCGGGCCTGAAGCTCAGCGACATCATCGTATTCAATCGCTATCGCGAGGAGTTCCTGGCCGCAGGGTTCGACAAGTGGCTGCCGAAAGAGGTCCGCTGGGTTGCCGCATCGGAGCGCTACGACAACGTGCAGCTCGACATGGATGGATATGATCCGGACCACTTCATGGAAATGGCACTGATCAAGCCGGGCGAGAACGTCAATGATGCGCACTTCCGCCGCTCTTACGTGGCCAAGGTGGTAACCAAGCAGATCAATAAGTTCATCAATCTGCCGGTGTTGAAGCATCATCAATCGGCTGGTGTGACTATAGCTTTGAAGAATATGTCGCACGGCATGGTGAACAACGTGAATCGCAGCCATCTGACCCCCACCAATAACGCATGCGGAGTATTCATTCCGTCGGTTGTCAATTTGCCGATCATGCGTGAGAGGGCATCGCTGCACATCTGCGACGGCGTCAAAGCATCGTTCCATGGCGGCCCTGGCGGCAAGCCCAAATACATTTGGGAACACAAGACGATGTATTTCGCGACGGATCCAGTGGCAATGGACAAGACTGGGCTTGCGGCCATCGATGCTGAGCGCGCCAAGCGCGGGATGTCCTCAGTGGCACTCTCGAAGCCTGATAAAGACAGCACGTTCCTGAACTGCCAGGTGGAACATATTGAAATTGCCGGCATGCTCGGATTGGGAGTTTTCGATGACTCCAAGATTCAGGTGAGGCGCTTCAATCTGACTTAGTGACGTTTCGTTCGGTTCTGCTGATATCGGTCGTGTTCGGGACGGCCATCTCTCCTGGCGCGGAGCTTAAGGCCTTATCCGAATGGCTTCGCCCCGACCCGTTCGGTGGAATCGTCGCCGCAGACCGGCAAGGCGCCGAATGGCTGGACCGTTTCAAGACGAAAGCTGCGCGGGGCGGCTATGTTTCCTTTCAGCTTGTCGTGACAAGCGGAGGACCAGGAGATCAACTCGCCGTTGAGTTCCCCCTTCCAATTGATACTTACCGCGAATGGTTCCACCAGGATGCACAAGATCGCCACTACAATCCAGACGCTCTGATTCCCGCTCAGTCGCCGATCTCTGTAGCACCCGACGCCCCAAACCGAATCAACGGCCAGACCGCGCAAGCGTACTGGCTTGACGTCTGGATTCCCGCCCACGCTGTTCCCAAGACGTACCGTGGTAGCGCCCGCCTTTCGGGAACCGGTACACCCCGGATCTTGCCACTCGAGGTCACTGTTGTTCCCACGGTCATCCCCGACCGCGACGCCGTTACCTTAGACAACAATTCCTACGGAACGTCGTGGCTACTCGCGCAATACCCGAAGACGCTGGCACGGCTCGCCGCCGGCCAAGGCGGCGAGGATGATCTTATCCGGTTGATTCACCAGCACCACCGCATTTTTTACGATCACCGCGGCACGTTTCATCAACTCGGTTATGGACACGCCGGGAAGGTGGGACCGGAGTTTGCTCCGGAACTGGCAGGCTCCGGCCGCAACAAGCACGTTGCGAGCTGGACTCGTTTCGATCAACACTACGGGCCCTTGCTGGACGGGTCGGCATTTGGGAAGTCGCGCCGCGGCGCTCATCCAATTCCGTTCATGTATCTGCCGATCAACCCCGAATGGCCAGCCTCTTTCTTGTGGTGGGGCGAACCCGGGTACGAAGCCGAGTTCGTCAATGTGATCTCCGAAGTGGAGCAACATTTCCGCCAGAACAATTGGATCAGCACTCAACTGGAAGTCTTTTTCAACCACAAGAAGCGCTACAAGGGGTTCGCCTGGGATGGAGACGAAGCCCGCTTCGATCGCGATAATCAGTATCTGCTCGAATATGGCCGACTGCTGCGCAACGCCGTGCCCGCGGATTCGCCCGTTCATTTTGTCATGCGTGCGGACACGAGTTGGACGATGGAGCGGCAATTTGCTCTGCTCAGGGGCATCGTCAGATTCTGGGTCGCGGGGGAAGGCACTTATGGTTGGTATCCCGATGCTGCACGTGAGGTGAAACAGCGAGGTGATCGAGTTTGGACTTATGGCGGAACACCATCCGTGGACGAGGTCAGCACCCGGATCACGTTGAATCCCCTCAGATCCTGGATCAGCGGAGTAGACGGGTTCGTCCGCTGGCTCACCGTGTCGCCAGGGCCCGATCCCTGGTTTCACTTCGAAGGTGGACGTGAGACGTTGATTTATCCCGGCGAACGCTTTGGCATTCCGGGCCCTCTCGCGGCGATTCGACTGAAATTACAGCGGAATTGTTTGCAGGATCTGGCACTCTTGGAGAGCGCGATCCCGGCCGCCTCACGCAATCAGGTGCAGGAAGAAGTGGTTCGACGATTCAACGGAACGCGTCTCTCGGATTGGCATCAAGTCCGGCCGGCTCTGGCCGACAGGCCGCCGCTCGACTGGAATAATACTGACATCGAAGAAGCGATGAAGCCGTTCGAAGCACGCTTCGAGCACCTGTCGCCGGCCGCTTGGCAGCGGGTTCACGATTACGCGCTGGAGATCGCACGATGATCCGTCTCCTGGTTCCAATCATGCTGTTGCTGGCTCCGCCGCTCTGCGCAATCGATGCGGCGAAACTCGAGCGCGAACTCGACGACATCGGGCGCATCGCCACCGTCATGGTCGACGGTGACGTATGCGAGCGCATTGTCACGAAGCGGGCGCTAGAACACATGTTGAAGAAGGATCCACGCGACCAGTACGCGGACGGCGACAACTATGACGTCGACGACGAGGCCTTCACAAGAACGAAAAAGACCCTGATCCGGCTCGCCATGCTGAGTGACTCTCCCGTAGACGTGAACTTGTGGATGCCGCTGCCGGCCGATCCTCCCCGCATCCACATCGTGATTCGAAACCGCTATGAGATGAGCCAGTTCTGGGAGTGGGGAAAACTGTATCAGGAGACGTTTCCAGTGATGCGAACGGTGCTCGAAACCGGCCGCCGGATTACGGTGAAAGAGAAGCCGGGGTTCATTTCCGTTCTTGCGCCGGTACGCAATAGCCTGGGCGGTATCGCCGGACTGGTGGAGGTGGTCAGCCGTGTGCAGCCGGATGCCCGTGAAAACGTCAAGTAGTTTAAGTGCGGTCTCCGGGCTGATCGTGTGCGCGACTATGCTGAGCGCCGCACAGCCCTACTTCGATCGCTCACATCCCTCCAAGGTATTCGGTGAACCGCGGAACTATCGCATCTTTCTGCCGCCGGGCTACGAGGCTTCCCAGCGGCGGTATCCGGTGATCTATTACTTCCACGGGCATAGCGATCGATACACGCTGGAGAAATATGACAACGGGCTCGACACGGTTCCGAAGATCGAGGCTTTCGTCGCGCTTCACGACGCAATCGTAGTGGCGGTGGATGGCTACGTCGCACGCGATTATACCGGCTTCTACGGGGGCACTCCATATGACGTCCGCGCGGAAGGCGGCGATTATGATTTCGGCGAGTATTTTCTGGAACTCGTACACCACATCGACGCGACGAATCGGACGCTGACGGATCGGCGCCATCGTGCGACATCGGGACTTAGCATGGGCGGGTTCATGAGCCTCTATCTCGGCGCGCGGTACCCGGAACTGATCGGCAGCGCATCATCATTCAACCCAGGGCCGGAGTTCTACGTGGGTGAGAAGGGTCGCCGGTCACTGTGGCGGCCCAAGGATCACGTCGCCGATCACGAAGAGACAATGATCCGGCTGATCCGGGCAAGCGGCGACTACATCAGCCAGTATCACGAAGAGACCCGCGCTGCCTACGCCAGCTCTCCGCGTGTTGATTTCGAGTACCGTCAAGATGACTACCATCGCCACTGGGCCACGTCCATCGGAGAAACATTCGACTTTCATATGCGGGCGTTCGAGAACCCCGCGCTGGACGTGCTCCCGGTGGTGTGGAACTACACCTCCGCGTATCGCGCGTTTGATGTGCGTGGATATCATGTCGAATCCGATAGCAGCGGGCCCGGGCTGGTTTATCTGGAGCACGTCAGTCAGGGTGGCTTGCGAATCAGCACGCGCCGCTGGGCGCCGGACGGTCCTCCGGCTACGTGCGGCTCAATCCGAATCACCACGGCTCCGCTATACCGGCCCGGCGCGACGTATCAGTTGATTGATCACGATCTAGCGCGAGCGGCCAGTGCAACGCGCTCGGCCGTTGCGACCGGGGAAGGACGCCTCTCCGTTCGCGTTGACTGTGCCGGTCATGAACTCGGAATCGCCGGTCCAGGCACAGGTGCGGAAAGCCCGGTGCTGCTGCCGGTGACGAAAAAGGATTACCTCCGGCTTGCGCCCGGCAAGACATTGGCGTTGCCGATCCGTGTCTTCAATCCTCGCGCGACGGCGATGGAGAACGTTCGCGCAGAGTTGACGTCTCTGTATCCCACTGTCGAAATACTCAAGGGACGCGCTGCGATTCCCCTACTGACCTCGGGACAAATCGCCGACCTCAGTCCAGAGTTCCAGGTTCGCCTTCACGCGGGCGAGGGCGATTTCACTCGGGCCCGTCTGGAACTTAAGCTGACCGCCGAGGACAAGGACGCAATCCAGTACATCGACGTTTTGATTGCGCCCTCCGATCCACCCGCTCCCCTGGAGGTCGCAATCCTCGATGGCCGCACTAGCACCTTTCCGGTATTCCGGCAGAGAGGCAATCAAGGCGGCGGAGCTTCGATCGAACGCACCGTTACGGAGGGCAAGGGTAACGGCAACGGAAAGTTCGAACCCGGCGAACAGGCGACGATCTGGGTAAAGCTCAAGCAAGGTGTCGACGCCTTCGACAAGAATAATTGGTGCCGCGCCAAGGTGTTCAGCGACTCGCCCTGGCTGGCCGAGATCGGCGATGTGCAACAGACCAAGCAACGCGAGTGGACCAGCGCCCAGAGCCGCACCAGCCTGCTTGAACTCTCGCCGAAGATTCCGCCTGGGACGGAAATACCGATGCTGCTGGACTGTGAGTCCTGGAGCTTCCACTTCACCCCGGACGTTCGGTATGGGAAGGAGCCCTTATACCAAGCCTTCCAGATCCACAAGCACCACATATTCTCCTGGAAGTGGCAACGGCCGTAGAACTAGTTCAGATCTGCCCAGGGTAACTGGTATTCGCGCCGAGGTAGCTGGTGAGCTTCCGCGTATTCATTCCGCGCTTTCGCCAGCTTGTCCGCCCACTGCTGCATTGGCAACAGCAGTTCGCGGTAAACCAGATAGCTCATGTCTACCGTGCGATCCGGAAGGTGATCCTTTACGTCGTCGACTTCATGAACAAAGCGGCGTCCGTTAGCTTCTGGTACTCGCGGGAGCCATGTCTTGCTCCAGGTGGCGACGGCGTCCCGTAAAACCTGGTTCCGCTCCAGCCGGATCTGCTCGGCCAGCTCAAGCGCCTGGTCCAGTTCTCTAACCACCACCTTCGGTTCCTTCGTCTTCGACGCCGCCCCGAGATGCGTGTTGATCTGCACAAGATCGCTGATCATATCGAGATTGTGCCGGCACAATGCGTTGATGGTTGAAAAGACTTCCAGAGCGTAGCGATTGTGCGTCGCTCGGCGCATGTTCTCCAGCAGCAGGCCTTCTAACTCGTCATTTGTGGCGCGAAACTCGGACGCCAGTTCAGCTCGCTTCGCATTGTTCCCTTCCCAATTCGACGGATCGCCGGTAAAAGGAATCGGAGGCAGCGGCAGAATCTGATCCCTCGCCGGACGCGGAGGAGTGTAGACCCGATACGAATTTCCAAAGATGGGCTTTCGAGCAGTTGATTCCTGTGTTTCCCAGCTATCCGCCCAGAACTGCGCCTGGAAGCTCAGCAACTGGTAGACGCGGTCCATCCGGGTACTTTCAGGTCCGAAGTACAGGCTGTAAAACGAACTCATCAGCTCGCGCGGATCCGCGGCAGGATTCCAACCCGCGGAAGTCGCCGTCGCGTAACCCAGCCAGAACGTTTCGGGATGGAGGCCCATGTCTCCCCAACCCGCCACCACTGCGCCAATAAGGTCCGAATCTCGCCGCGACGAGTCATCCGCGATTTTACGGAATGCCTCGACAACGTGGCTATGACCGCCGCGCGTACGATGCAAAAGCTGGTTCTCCGGAAGCGCGAAGTAATCGGGAAACAATTTCTCCTCGCCCTCGATGGCCGTGTAGATCATCTGCCGGATTCCTAAGTCTTTGTAGTTGCGATCCACCTGACGATCCACTTCGCCATTGATAACGTAGCGTGGCAAGGAAGGCAAGTCATCCGGCTTGAGCGGATACTCACCCCAGAAAACTACTTCACGCCCTTGTTCCCGCAAGTGTGCCGCCGCCTTGGTGACGAACTCTGCAAGCAGCTTTCCGACACTGCCCAGCTTCTGCGCAGAAAGCTGTTCCTGGCATTGCGAGTTGTTTGCAAGCCCTATGTAGTACGCCTCGTCGGTGGAGAGGTAGAAGTATCTCACGCCTCGATTGGCGGCGATCAGATCGTCGAACATCCCAAACAAGAGTTTGTATGAATCCGGATTTGTGACGCATAACTCGTAATTGCTTTCCGGATACTCGCGCAGCTTCGCATATTCCGGATGCTTTAGAATGAAAGCGATGTGCGCCGGTGCGTCGAGATATGGAATCACCTGCACATAATGACGCAGGCCATAGTTGGTCAACTCCTGGTATTCGGCCGGGGACAGAGCTTGTGGCTCGACCAGAGCGGGCGCGCTACGAAATTGAAAGTGTCCTTCGAGTTTGATCACGAATCCGTTAATCTTGTAGAAAGCCGCGGTCCGAACGGCGCGTTTGAGTTCCTCCATCCGGTCGAGGTGATGCGCATCATCCCAATAAATCTGGCGCATACTCAGATCGGGCCAATCGACGATTTCACCCTCCGGCAGCCAAAGCTCGCCGCGCCTCGCACTCAGCAACTGGATGAGAGTCTCAACGCCATAGAACAGGCCCATGCCCGTATTCGCACCGATCGAGATCCGGTTCTGGCGAAGCTCGATGCGATACGCTTGGGCTGCGAGCGCGTCCTTCTCGCGATCGATGGCGGCGCCAATTGGAACTGAGTTCGGGACAATCGCGAGCCGCACGACCGGCCCCTTCGAGCCTCCCTGTTGCAGGGCGCAGCGACATCGTTCGGCGAGCCCCTCCCGCAATGCGGAGACCGCGACATCGCTTTCGGCCGTGCTAGGCCCTAATTCCAGGCGCCACTGTGGGCCGAACGAGAAATCGGACGTGCCCAAAGTGACTTGACGGGGCTCGGGAACTACGGCGTACCCGCGAAAAAAGAGCGGTGACGAGGCGCTAAGATTTCCGACGGTGAGGCAGACTGCCGCGAGCGATGGGACAATTCGGCCGATGCAAGGCTTCGATCTAATCACAAGTATTCCATTATGACGGACCGCATCACCTTGACAATTACGCTGGAAACAAGTAGTTTGAGTCAAATCCAATTGGGGAGGAAGGTAGTCGTGCTCACCCGTCTGAATCACATTTTGATAGCTACGCTCGTGATCGTATCGTTTGATCGTCAAACGGTTTCTGCCCAAGCGACACGAGCAGTCGTGAAGGGAACCGTATCGGATGCCTCGGGAGGCATGGTCCAGGGCGCAAAGCTACGCCTGACCAATCAGGAGACCAATATATCCCGTGAGGCAACGTCTCTGGGCGACGGGTTGTTCAACTTCTCAGAGGTGCCCCCAGGATCCTATAAGCTCGATGTCGAGCAGAGCGGCTTCGAGAAGTGGTCGGGGTCCTTTGTCGTTCAAGTTGGGCAGACAGCAGTGATCGATCCGAAGCTGGCCGTCGGCAGTCTGTCGGATACAGTTGTCGTTAACGATGCCGCCCCGGTGATCACCGCGGAGGGTATGCAGGTGTCCGATGTAAAGGATGCACTACGCATTCACCAGCTTCCTCTCAATGGACGCCAGATCAGCCAGTTGTTCACGCTAACTCCGGGCGTGGAGGACAACGGAGGCGGCGTTCGCATTAACGGGCTGAAGGTAGGTGCTGCCGAGATCACGCAGGACGGCATGACGCTCGTAGACCGCTTTTCCGGCGGAATTCAACGCGTACAGCCGGGACTGGATACCGTGCAGGAGTTCCGCATTGAAACCAGCGGCTCCAACGCCCGTTACGCGCGGCCTGCGACGCTCACGCTGGTGACCAAGAGCGGCACCAACCAATTGCACGGCACCCTGTTCGAGACATTTCGCAACAACGCCGACGGACTTCGCGCCCGGCAGCGGCAGGATGCGAACACATCTGCCAAGCTGATCCGCAACGAGTTCGGCGTTTCCGCCGGGGGACCCGTATGGTTTCCGAAGCTGTACAACGGCCGCGACAAGACATTCTGGTTCTTCGCTTATGAAGGCCTTCGTCAGCGGCAGTCTATTTTCGACGAGGATTACGTGCCCACGCCTGCCATGTTCAATGGAGACTTCAGCCAGGTCTTCGATAACAACGGCGTGCAAACGCACATTTACGATCCCCTCACGACGGATGCGAACGGCCTCCGGACACAATTCCCGGGTGACATCATTCCGCAGAATCGTCTGAGCCCGTTCTGGAAGGTGATGCAGTCCATCACCCATACTCCGACGAGCAATGCCAATCCGTTTCAAAGTCCGAATCTGGATACGTTCTACCCGCTCAAGACCGACAGCAATACCTTCACGGCGAAGGGCGATCATCGCTTCTCCTCGAACGACAATCTCTCCGCGCGTTTCACCAAGAGTCATTTCAATCGTGCGCAGACCGGTGGCAGGTTCGGATCGCCCGCCGATGGCCTCACCAATGGATACGGGACCGGGCTCAGCGACACCGTAGTCTACTCGGGAACCGTGACACACACCCACGTGTTTACCCCAACGCTGCTCAACGAATTCCTGGCTGGAGTAAACCGAAACCCGAACCACCAGGGAACGCTCGCTGACTTCACGAACTGGTCGCAAAGGCTAGGCCTGCCGAATCCATTTGGGACCAATGGCTGGCCAACCATCTGTGCCGGCAACTTCAATTCGTGTTGGGATGCCGACAACGTCAAGGACCAGAATCTGACCGCTTTTCACGCCGAAAACAATGTCACCTGGGTCAAGGGCAAACACTCGTTTGCCCTCGGCGGCCGGGTTCGGAGAGAGTTGAACAACGTCCGCGAACTGCAGCAGTCCCAGGGCTCGCACGATTTCGGAGAGAGTTGGACCGCTCTCTACGATGCCAGCGGCGACCAGGCAGTGCCGTTCACGGGCGTCGGTCTGGCCTCCATGGCCCTCGGGCTCCCGACATTTTTATCCAATCAGTACAACCGCGGCTTCTACTACTTCAGGCAAACGGAACTCGGCTTGTACGCGCATGATAGCTGGAAGATTTCCCCCCGACTCACGTTGGAACTTGGGCTCCGCTGGGACAAGTGGACGCCCTACAAGGAGAAGTTCGATCGGCTGGTCAACGTCGATGTCCGCAACTTCGCTACCCAGTTTCAGGTGGTTTCGCCGAACGATACCACTCTTGATTCCATTCAGGGCATTCCACCCACCGTGCTGGCATCCTGGGCCAAACGCGGCCTAACCTGGACCACGGCTAATAAGGCCGGGCTTCCCAGCAGCTTGATTCCAAGTCCCAACAATGATTTCGGACCCCGCCTCGGCGTCGCCTATCGATTGAACGACAAGACCTCCGTGCGCGCGGGCTACGGCGAATATTTCTGGACACTCCCGCTGTCTCAAATCCTGCAGACTTCACGCATCAATCCTCCGCTAAACCTGCGCTATACGAATCCACTCGGGAATGTGGATGGGACCGCCACATATGCCGTTCGCACGGCGCCTCAGCCGGATTACTACGTCGGCAAAGCAGCCGTGGATATCAACGGCGTGATTCAGATCAATCCCAACTCGGCGCAGTCATTCTTTCCCTATGATTATCGCGGCTGGAACGACACGCGGGCCAGGGAATGGCAGTTCACTTTCGAGCGTCAGTTGATGAAAGATACGGCGCTGCGCCTCAGCTACATCGGCGATCGAGGCTCCAATCTCGAGCAGCGATATAACCTGAATAGCCAAGAGGCACAGATCAATTATCAAATCCGTACCGGTAATGCGCCGCCCGCGAATCGAGACTTCCTGCGCGTGAATCCAAACTGGAACTTTAATGGCGTCTTATCCAAGCTGGGGTACTCGAATACGAACTCCGCTCAGATCCAGGTCGAACGGCGCTACTCGGCAGGATTGGCGTTTCAGGTTTTCTACACATTTACGCGATCCCTGACTACTACGGACGCGGGGGCTTCCACCTCGGGCGGCGGGAGTATCAACGATACTTCGGGCGGAGCCCAGGTTCCAGAGAACAACCAAATTCTCGGCGAACCAAATCTGACGTTCGATCAGCGGCTGCGGCTGATCTACTACAACTCAACTGCCATCCCGCCGCATCGTTTGAGTTGGAACGGCATCTACGATTTACCATTCGGTCGAGGCAAGCACTTTGGCGGAGGCGTTTCCAAGCTGACTGATGCTGTCATCGGGGGATGGCAGCTGGCGACCATCGGAAGCTTACGCTCGGGTACCTGGCTGAGCGTCAGCTCCAGCGAGTATCTGTTCGGCAACCCTACTCTCAGTGCGGACAAGCAACTGACTCTGACCTACAATGGCCGGAGCCAGCGCCTGTACTTCGCCGGCGATTTTGATCCCACTCGTGCGACCAATGTCGACCTAGCGAAGTTGGAAGCGCTGGTTCCAGTGGATCGTGGTGCGCGGCTGCTGCGTCCGCTGGGTTCCGCTTTTGATAATCGTTTGCCGGTGACGCTGGCGAACGGAACAGTCCGGCTGACCCCGATCACTGACACCGTGAGCTGGAACTCGCGCGCTTTTATTCTCGGCCCGCGGAACTGGAACGTGGACGCCTCGATTTTTAAGAACTTCAACCTGACTGAGCGTGTCAAGCTTCGGTTCACGGCGGATTTCTTCAACGCACTGAATCATCCCAACGACGTTAATCCGAACAGCTCGACTGGTCTCCAGGACCTTAGCCAGCAAGCGAACGAACCGCGCATTATTCAGTTCTCGCTACGCTTGTCATTTTGAACAAAGTCTACGTAGCCATGCTTTTTTAGGAAACGGAAATAGCTCACGAAGTCGAATTTGGTATCACCCAGTTCGAAGTTCGTGAGCTTTTCCACTTCCGCCAGCGTTCGGTGCCCGTCGCACCAATACAACGCGATGGTTGGAATCGCGGCCCATGCCCCTGACGGTTGGCCCTCCCATTCTTTGTGAGGCAGGTCGTCGAGCGGCAGCGTTCCGAAACGCTTTCTCTTTACGACGATCTTTGCTGCCTCGGTGTTCGTCGCATCTATCGGCTGGGATGCCGGAACTCGCGATGCTTGCAGCTTCCCAAATTGTTGTAGCCTTTCGACCGCTGGTTTCAGTTTGCCCCGGAGCGCATCGCGCTCGCCCTCCGCAACCAACCGCATTACGCTCAGCACCGCTTGTGTTTCGCGGCCTACCGCGTAGTCAATCTGTTGCCGCGATTGGCGCGTATCGGCTGCCTTGAGTATCTGTTCGAAACCTCGGCTCTCACTGAGCTCCGCCAGCCAGAGCGCATCCTCGGCTCCGGCGTCCGCAATGAAGTACAGGAACGCGGCATCGATGGTAGCGATATCGCGCAGGGAGCGCGGGTCTACGCGGTCCGGCGTATCTTCGCTGTTATGGTGAGTTTCAACACCGCTGCCGCTGTAGCCCCACACGGTGGGGACTCCGACCATCGGCTCCGCCATATAGGTGTCGGTGCCGGTCGTGAACTCCTTCTCGTGCCACGGCCGGTGCACTGTCGTGAGATAACTATCCGCCAATTTCAGAATGAAAGCGTCGGTGAAGTCTTTGGCCACGTGTGGATTCATGTAGAAGGTATACTCGGTCCCGGCCAGATCATAAGAGGCCGCCGGAGTGTCCACGCACATCGCGGCGACGGTGCGGCGGATTCGCTCACGGTTGTGCTCAACGTAATGCATGGACCCGTACATCTCCCCCATGGACAGAATGCGAATGCTGCGCCTCGGCCGCGGCAGTTTGTTTTCCGCTATCAGCCGGTTCAGCGTGGCGAGAGCCTCCACCGTAGCTGCAACTCCCGTCGCATTATCCTGAGCCCCTTGCTCGGATGTGTGGCCAAGCGTCAGAACTTCTTCGGAGCCGGTGCCTGGGATGGTGGCGGTGATGTAGGGATAGGCGCCGTTGTAATATCGACTATCCACTGTAGCCTTCACCCGCACTGGCCCCCGGCCAAGCAGGGTTCGCAGCAGCGCGGCCTGATGCGGCGTGATGGAGAACGAAAGCAGGGGATTGCTGCGCTTGGTGAACGCCCACCCATTGTCACCCCAAGCGTTGATCCATTGCCGGCCATTCTCTAAATTTGGGTTCTCGGTGAATGCATTGATTGCACCCAGCGCGCCGGCCTTCACCAGAAGATATTTGATGTTCGCAGGATTCTCGTCCGTGAGGACCAGCTTTCCGCGAAGGTCCCGGTTGCCGAGTTCGCCTACTTCTGCTTTTTTCACTTCCACTACTTCGGCGGTGACGCCGTCTTTCGCTGTGGGACCGCTCCACATTCCCAGAGAAGCCGGGATCTTCTCATAATCGGCGAGTATCCGATCGTCCTTCGGGACGCTGGTATCGAGGATCTCCAGCTTCGCGCTCTTAACATCCCACGCCAGCGGCATCGTCCAGAAACCGACCTGCGTTGAGCCGTCCGCCGGCGCTTCCACGACCTCCACATTTTGCAGTCCGGTGGCCTCCATCTCGTGTTTGAGGTAGGCCGCCGTTTGCTGGAATCGCGGGAATGTAAAGAAGCGATCGCTCGCGTAGACCTGGCGCATCACTCCCATTGCGTGATCCGCGTTGAGATTCGCGCGAACCTGCTTCAGCACGTTTTCGAATCGTGGATTTGGTCCGGCCGCTAAAGCGTGACTACAGATGAAAACGCCGATTGCGATTGTGGCACGCATGTCAGTCGACCTCGAAGCTGATAATCTTTTTCTGTCCCGTAAGAAGATCATGAGCTTGAATCTGCCATCGGCCAGTCGCGTCATTGATGGCTAGCGGAATAGCTTTACTGGCCACGCCCCGCGGCGCGATCAGGTTTCCTGAGTACGCCTGAACGGTGTCGCCCGCGGGATTTCGGACCTCGATGTGAAGGACGTGACTGGCCGCGAGAGACGAACTCGCGAATCGAATACCGAGCTCGAGGGTCTCGCCTCGGGATGCACGGTCCGGCGCCGAGAGCCGCAGCTCCGGCATCGCCGACGGTGATACGGCGAAAATACTCGGCTCATAGGGCTGAACAGTCACGCTGATTTCGTTTCGTTTCCCTAGCTGCTTTCCGGTACGCAAGTCATAAACAAAGCGCTCACCCGGAAGCGAGAGTTTCACCGTCGCTGGCTTGGCGAACCGGTCGTTGGACCGGAACTCTGGAGGTCCCAATTCGTCAACACGGAGCTGCGGATTCGACATCAGCGCAACGATCGTCAAGCCACCATTGCGGAACGAATGCGTCTCCACCCCCACAACGGCCTTACCGGCTGAATCCGTGACAGCGAACTCGGGTTTCACGTTGGACGCCGCCAGAAGTCGTCCCACGATTTGGTGTACTGGCCCTTCCTTGTTCACCAGGCGATGCTGATGATAGTTCAACAACTGGGCATTCAGGTAGATCGCGCGCCCGCGCCCGAACGCTCGCGAGGTGAACGGGGCGCCTTTCTGCGTATCGAACAGATCCGCCAACGGCGACGCCGGCAATCGTCGGGCATGTTCGTCGAAGACTCCGGGCATCGTGTCCGCGATCAGGGTACCGCCGCGCCCGACGAAATCGCGCATCGCTACCGCTTCCGCTTTGGAGAGAGCCGTTGAATGAGGAAGAATCAGGACCTTGTAGCCGCGCTTCACCAGTTCGCCTTCCTCCACTTGCCCGTAAGCGACGAAGTTGTACTGCAGTCCCTGATCTTCGATCGCCTTGCAGTAGGATTCCCGGAGCCGGAGGAACTCGCTATCCCGGTACTCGGTGCTCGAGTTGCGAGTGACCCAGTTCTCTCCCTTGGTACGCTGCGCCAGCATCCACTCCACGCGCATGCTCGGCTGCGAATAGTGAATTGCGATTGGACCGCTCAGACGCTCACTATTGATGAGCTGCGCGCCAATCCCGCTGGTGAGCTCTTTATAGTACGGCGCGACTTCGAGCCCTCGCTTTCCCAGGGTTCCGTCGGGATCGATGAATTCGGACTTATCGTCCCATATGATAAGTCCTCGGTTCCCGTGCAGCAGCTCATACCACACGCGATTCTGCTCCCACGGTCCGCTCGCGAAGGACGTAGTGACTACAGGCATGGCGGGGTTCAGCGAGCGGATGATCTCGATGTTATTACCAATGTCATACGGCTCCACCGCCGTCAACGAATTCACGATCCGGGAATAATCGTAACCTCCCCAACCCGGCATCTGGCCGCCACCGATACCCACGTACGCGCTTGGGTCCACCTCATGGATGGCATCGTTGCCCATCTTCAGAGCGCGCGAGTAGGCAATGTCCATCCATTCCTTGAAGTCGCTCCACGACGAGTAATTCTCGTCCTGCCGCTTCATCGCCTGATCCGTAGTCTCTGGAATCACCGAGTCCCAATTCGTGAATGCCGTAGCCCACTGAGTATTGACAGCTTGCAAACTCCCATATCGCTGCCGCAGCCAAATCCGCATTGCCTTCAGGGACTCATCGGAAAAGTCGAAGTCCCAAAAAGCAGCAAGATCCGCGATACCCGATTCGTCGCCCAAGCTGTAGAAGATGGGGCGGTACGGCGAATAGAATCGGGCTGATTCCACTAGACGGTCGTGGATCTTCGAAAGCCAGATTGGGTCACTCAGGCTTGGACTCCGCTTCAACGGTTCCATGCTCGACCGATCTTTCTTATATAGCTCTCGTGTTTCAATAAATTTCCAGTTAACCCGGCGGTCCGGGAAATAGCGGTGATACTCAGAGTAAAAATCCGTCGCAATATTTTCGGCATACCAGCGGACATCGTTATTCAGAAGGAAGTCTGGCAGTGCTTTGTTCCGGCCCACCCATTGTCCGCCATGGATGCCAATCTTCTTCAGGGCCGCTACCTGTTCGGCAGTCCGATGCTGCCACATGATGATGGTGTAATCCCGCCACTGCGGATCGGTAGGTCTCGCGATGAACTCGGCTTGGGCGTCCTCCTCGCGACGGTCGGGCTCACCTTTCTTATTCGTGCCGACGAAAGAAAAGTGCGCCTTCAGTTCGTTCTTCAGGGCGACGGCCCGGCGCAGCCTTAAGGGAAATGTGAACTCATTTTCGTCCGTCAGCACGACAGCCATTTTGCGGTCGTCGACTAAGCGGCCATAAGTGTCCGTCCATCGAAGAGCGAGCGTGCCTTTACCGGTTGCGAGTTGATTCGTCCGGTAACCTACCCGGAGTTCGCCGCGGCGACTCAGGGGCGTTGAAGGCAAGATGAGTTCAGCGCACCCCGCGGCGGACAGACTGACGACCAACGCCCAGGTATAACAAGCCAGGGATCGAAGCATACGAAGGAAAAGTATAAACCAGACGGAACAAACCTTTTAACGCGCGCCCGATTTTGCTCGAACGAACATACGATTTTTATCGCTCCGTTAATGAAACCATTTACGCTTGATGGAATCCACTTTATACTAGTGCATACCCTAGGCAGCCTGAAACCATGACGTCTGGCGGTTTAACATGATGGTGACTCTCCACGAGAAGCTCTCGGCGAAGTTGGACGGTGGGTTATGGATCATTCTGACCAACCTGGACAGACAACGCTGGCAAGTGCAACTCTGGGGTCCGCTCAACATGCAAATCGAGTTCGTGGGCCTGACCTTCGCAGAAGCTAAGGAACATGCGGCCGCGCTGGTTTCGTTATTTCTCCTCGAACATGCACCCGACTCCCCGCTGCCCAGCAACCTGCAGTGGAGATCCGTCGTATCCCGTACCGAACGGCAATATAGGTTCCAACGGGCCGGCTGATCTTCGCGATCATTCCAGCGACCTGGGAACAGCACGGGTTAGCGCAGGCGTCAGGGTATGATGTTCCCATGCCGATGGCGTCCTACCACACTGATAATCCACTGATAGTACAGGGCGATCACACCATTCTTGTGGAGGTGGCCAGCCCGCGCTACGAGGAGGCGCGCGACCAACTGGTGCGCTTCGCCGAACTGGTAAAGGCCCCGGAACACGTGCACACATATCGAGTCACGCCGCTCTCGGTCTGGAACGCGTGCGCCGCCGGAGTCAGCGCGGCGGAGATCATCGGAGCGCTCCAGGAGTTCTCGAAGTATCCCGTACCGCAGCACGTGGCAGTGGAGATTCGCGATTTCGCGTCGCGCTACGGGCGGCTGAAACTGGTGCGCGACGACCGCGGCATGATTCTGGCCGCGAACGATCAGGTTCTGGCGGAGGAGATCGCGCGCGGCAAGCACGTGGCTCCCCTGTTGCGAGAGCGGTTATCGCCTCTTGAGTTTCGCATTGATCCCGGCGCGCGAGGCGAAATCAAGCAAGCCCTGGTGAAGATCGGCTTCCCCGCTGAGGACCTTGCAGGCTACACCACCGGCGAGAGTCTCACCTTCTCCTTGCGCTCAACAACGATTGGCGGGGAGCCCTTCGGCGTTCGCCCGTATCAGCAGAGCGCCGCTGACGCCTTTCACGCTTCCGGCGGCCTGCACGGCGGCTCGGGAGTGATCACGCTTCCCTGCGGAGCCGGTAAAACGATCGTCGGCATGCGCTGCATGGCGGCGCTACAATGCTCCACTCTGATTCTCACCACCAGTGTCACCGCCGTGCGGCAGTGGATCAATGAGCTACTCGATAAGACCACGCTGCTGGAGGACCAGGTGGGCGAATATAGCGGACTGGCGAAGCAGGTACGCCCCGTCACCGTTTCCACCTACCAAATCATGACTTGGCGGAACGGGCAGGAGTCCGATTTCGTCCATCTCTCGTTGTTTGACAGTCGGAACTGGGGACTCATCATCTACGATGAAGTCCATCTGCTGCCCGCTCCAATCTTTCGCGTCACGGCTGGCTTGCAGGCCCGCCGACGACTGGGGCTCACGGCCACCCTGGTACGAGAGGATGGGCGAGAGGATGACGTCTTCGCCCTGATCGGTCCGAAGAAGGCCGACGTACCGTGGAAGATCCTCGAGAATCAGGGTTGGATCGCCACCGCGAAATGTACCGAAGTCCGGCTGCCGCTGCCTGAAGATCTGCGAATGCCCTATGCTGTCGCCGACGCTCGAAGCAAATTTCGAATGGCATCGGAGAACCCGTGCAAGATCGATTTGGTCCGCCAGATTCTGGAGCGCCATCCGGACGAGCCCGCGCTGGTCATCGGCATGTATCTCGATCAGTTGAAGGCGCTCGCCGAACCCTTGGGCTTGCCCATCCTGACGGGGACGACGCCGCAGCGTAAGCGGGATCAACTCTACGCCGATTTCAAGGCGGGCCGCATTCGCGTCCTCGCGGTTTCAAAGGTGGCCAATTTCGCGGTCGATCTGCCGGACGCTTCGCTAGCCATCCAAGTGTCGGGGACCTTCGGGTCGAGGCAGGAAGAGGCGCAGCGGCTCGGACGAATTCTACGCCCCAAGGGTGGAGGCAACCAGGCGCATTTCTACAGCCTGGTTACACGCGACACGGTGGAGCAGGATTTCGCTCTCAAGCGGCAGTTGTTTCTGTGCGAGCAAGGATACGGATATGACATTCTGGATGGCGAGGAACTGGCGCTCAGTGATCCTGAAGCGTCACTATCCGGCTCCGTCAAGTAAGCTACCATCGGCGGCGATAGCGCCTCATTGGAGCATATTTCTGTTTGGGTTCCTTGGTCTCGTTTATGTCCACCAGCACACCCGAATCCTTTAGCTTCTTGAGCAGCGAAGCCCGTTGCTTTCCGGGATCCTTGTACTCCAGCACCGTCTCAGTCAGCGCCGTGGCACTACCTTTCGCCAAGCCGATGACACGCGCCGCGGTGTCCCGATCGGGGCAGCGGATCAGCATGGCAGATTCGAAACTCACCTTACGGCACTGCGCGAACCACCCCGAAACCTCTCGCCGCACGTTCGCAGGTATTTCCCTCGTGCAGGTTCGATCCAGAATCTCGAGCACGTTGTCAGCGCTCATCCCGGCCGCAGCGGCTGCGTAGATCGATTTCTTCGTAATCTGAAAGAGCGCTCCGATCTTGCGGCCACGGCGCTCGGCAAAGCGGCCAATCTCCGCCTCCGCTCCGGGCGCCTCACCCAGGAAGGTAACGTCGAAATTCGGCTGCACAAGGATCTGCGCATCCCCGTGTTCCACCCACTCCCACTTCTCCGTCTGGCCCAGAAAATAATGGCCGACCGGCGTGATGGATATAGATATGCCATGCTGCCCGGTACCCAAGACAGCGCAGCCCAGCGGCACCAATCGGATTCGCAAGAACTCGTAAAGAACGGTGCTCCATGTTTTTTGGAGAGTGTCTATATCGGGGCGGTGGAGGTAATCGGAGCCGAGAAATACGACCAGGTTCTTGTCCTTCTTGAAGGTAGCCAATAGTGGATTCGCGGCAGACCGGCGATACGCCAGAAACTGCGAGAGCGGAACAAAGCCATTGCGAGGCAGTGACCTGAAGGCTTTCAGGACGGCTTCGTCGAGATCCTGTAACGTGTCGGAAAAAGTCTTTACCGATATCTGCGGCACTATGGCACTGACACCCGTGCCCTCGAATTCTTCGAATCCGGGAATTACTTGTTGCCGGTTCTGAAGGCCATCCACCAGAAACCGCAGCCGCTGGCTGACGCTCAGGCCCAGCCACTGCCGCCCCCGAGCCGTGAGTGCGAGTTTCGGGTTTCGAAGGTCCTGCTGCTCAACCAGTTCAAACCACCTCACAAAATAATCGGCAGTCAGAACGCGCATCTCGGCATTGTATTCAAAACCGCTGTTCACCCATTTCGGCAGCTGGTGAAGAGTCTCCGCCAGATCTCGCACGGTTTTGGCAAAAAGCCGGTCGTCATTGGCGCGAAGGCGTAACGGTTCGGTTGCGCACGCGACCATCAAGGCGGTCATATCCTCAACCAGGAAACCGGGTGCGAATGTCTCGGTAGGAGACACGGTCTGGGGTTGCACAGGCGCCGCTTGGGCGGTGTGACTCGCGACGGAAGGCCACAATCCGATGATCGGATCCATGGTGTCCAGATCCAGCGCGGGAAACAGCAAACCGTAGCGAATACATGCGCCCATTGCCGCGCTCAACAGGTGAGAATCGGGCCAGAATGGGGGGAGTTCGTGTATGGCTACCGGGCGCTTTCTATCCATCAGAAGCCGGATCAGACTCTGCGCAAGCTCGAATACTCCAACTCCAGATAACATAGCCGGCGAATCCGTCTTTACATAGGGTGCTTCCCATCTGGGAGTTTTCGCCTCGAGGAAATCTTCGACCCAATCGGGCGATGTCAGCCGTCGGTGTAGAGTCCAGTTCCTTTCCCCGAAGCCCACGTCCCCCTGTAGTAATGCGAGCCGTTCAGCGCCGCTGAGATGCGTTTCCATGTATTTGACAAAAGCCGGCAAGGTGGGCGCCAGGAAGACTGGATTCGCATGCAATGTTCGTAGCACCCGCAGGAAGTCCAGCCGGTCCGGCGCGACAGCCGCACGTCCGCCCGCGTTAGGCGGCAGAACAAATCCTTCCTCGATCAGCACTCCCAGTGACCCGCCCAGCGCGGAGGCGGAGCGGGTGGGGCGCTCGATTTCGACCAGAGCCCGCCGCGCCGCATCCGGAAGACGTTCGTAGTAGGGCAGAGCATTCAGAAATCCACGCAAGTTCTCGTTCGATAGCTTCATTATTGGGCAGGACGTCTTTGACCACGATACCGAAGTAAGATCGAAAGAATACTTATGATACGGGTGCTGATTCCTTTGCTGCTGGCCGCGGCGTGCCTGGCAACTGCCGAGTCCTTCGACACGAAGCTGTTTGCGGAGATGCGCTGGCGATCGATTGGTCCCTTCCGAGGCGGCAGGACCAAGGCGGCAGCCGGTGTTCCCAGCCAGCCTAATGTTTTCTACATTGGCGCAGTGAACGGAGGTGTGTGGAGGACCACCGACTACGGCCGCACTTGGAATCCCATCTTCGACGATCAGCCCACGGGCTCCATCGGTGCGATCGCGGTAGCGCCATCGAATCCGAACATCATCTATGTCGGCAGCGGTGAGGGCCTGCAGCGTCCCGACCTGTCCACTGGGGACGGCATCTACAAATCCACCGATGCAGGCCGGACCTGGATCCACCTCGGTCTTCGCGATGGACAGCAGATTCCGCAAATCGCCATCGATCCGTACGATCCGAACCGGCTGTTCGTCGCCGTGCTCGGCCATCCGTACGGCGCAAACCCGGAACGCGGCATTTTCCGCTCGATCGACGGCGGCCGATCCTTCGAGAAGGTTCTCTACAAGGACGAGAACACGGGCGGCTCCGATGTGGCGCTGGATCCATCCAATGCACAGATCGTATACGCGGGACTTTGGGAAGCCCGGCAAGGTCCGTGGGAGAACGCCGCGTGGACCGGCACCAGCGGCGGCCTGTTCAAATCGACGGATGGCGGAACTACCTGGCGTGCACTGACCAAGGGTTTGCCGCAAGGTTTGACTCAGGTGAATATCGCGCTTGCGCCAGGGGATCCACGGCGGGTCTACATCGCCGCTGCTACTGGCCCACGCTCGGGCATCTTTCGTTCGGACGATGCCGGCGAAAGCTGGACCCAGGCCACCACCGACACACGCCCGGCCTTGCGCATCGGCGGCGGCGATCTGCCGGTGTTGACCGTGGATCCCGAAGAATCCGGATATCGTGTACAGTACCACCGTCGTGACCTGGAAATCCATCGATGGCGGCAAGACCTGGACCGGTATCCGTGGCGCTCCCGGCGGCGACGATTATCAGCGCATGTGGATCAATCCGAACCATCCCGAGATCCTTCTGAATGTCAGCGATCAGGGCGCCATCATCACGGTGAATGGCGGCGAGACATGGAGTTCCTGGTACAACCAGCCCACCGCGCAGATGTATCACGTCGCGGCGGACAACGCGTTTCCCTATCGTCTGTGCAGCGGCCAACAGGAGAGCGGTTCTGCGTGCGTTGCCAGCCGGGGCAATGACGGCGAGATCACGATGCGCGAGTGGCATCCCGCGGGCGTCGAAGAATACGGGTATGCGGCGCCCGATCCGCTCGATCCCGACATCGTTTATGGCGGCAAAGTCACGCGCTACGACCGTCGCACCGGGCAGGTGAAGAACGTCGGGCCCAAGCCGCTTCGGTCCGCCGATTTCCGGACTCGTGCGTACGGCTCCACTGCTGTTCTCACCGCGTGGATCCGCATACCCTCTACTTCGCCGCGAACACGCTGTGGAAGACCCGGGATGGCGGGAGCAACTGGAAACAGATCAGCCCGGATCTCACACGGAAAACATGGGAAATTCCGGCGAACGTCGGCAAGTATCGCAACAGCGATTCGGCGAAGCCGACGCAGCGCGGGGTGATCTACGCGGTAGCGCCGTCACCCCTGGACATCCATCGAATTTGGGCCGGCACGGATGACGGGCTCATTCATGTGACGTCGGACGGTGGTGCTCATTGGAAAGACGTCACGCCTCCTCAACTGGTGCCGTGGGCCAAAGTCTCGATCATGGATGCAGGTCATTTCGACAGCGGCACCGCATATGCGGGCATCAACACGCTGCGTCTGGATGATATGCGGCCACACATTCTCCGGACGCATGACGGCGGTAAAACCTGGACCGAGATCGTCAACGGCCTACCGGATGGCTCGCCTGTCGATGTGGTGCGTGAGGATCCGAAACGCAAAGGATTGCTTTTCGCGGGAACTGAGCGCGAGGTGTACGTCTCCTTCGATGACGGCGATCACTGGCAATCGCTCCGGTTGAATATGCCCGCTACTTCCATTCGCGACCTGATCATCAAGGACGACGATCTCGCCGTGGGAACACACGGACGGGGATTCTGGATTCTCGACGACATCACGCCTTTGCGCCAGATCAGTGCCACCGTGGCGACCAGCGCCGCCTTCCTCTTCCAGCCGCAGACCGCGACTCGCGTGCGCTGGGACATGAATACGGACACACCCATTCCTCCGGACGAACCGGCCGGCAAGAATCCGCCGGATGGCGCGATCATTGACTACTACCTGGACTCGCCCGGGCCGGTAACGCTGGAGGTACGTGATCGCGCGGGCAAGCTGATCCGCCGTTATTCGAGCGACGACGCCGCGGAACCGGTGGACCCTATGCTCGCGATTCCAAAGTATTGGGTGCGGCCGGGTCGCGCGCTGTCGGGTGCGCCAGGCATGCATCGCTGGTTGTGGGATCTGCACTATCCTCCGGCGCCGGGTTCACGAGAGGAATACCCGATGCAGGCGGTCTATCAGGACACGCCACCCGCGGACTCGTCGCCCTGGGTCATGCCGGGAAGGTATACGGTGAAGTTGACTGCGGCCGGCCAGAGCTATTCGCAGCCGCTGACGGTGAGGATGGACCCGCGAGTTCACACCCCTACCCCGGCTCTGCTGTTGCAGTTTACTTTATCGAAACAGGTCTACGACGACGTGCTGGCATCATCGGCGGCAATGGAGCAGATCCGCGCCTTTCGGAAAACGGGAGTGTCCGCCGCTTTGGACAGAGAAGCGGCGACGATCGAAGGTGAGAGGGCCGGACGTGGCAGCCGTGGAGGTCCGATAGGCCCAGACACGCTGACCAGTGTCAATGGCTCTCTCCGCCAGCTGCTGACTCGGCTACAAGAGGCTGACGTTGCGCCCACCGCAGCCGAGGTCGTGGCTGTTGCCGACCAGCGAACGGCGTTCGCGAAGTTGATGCGAAGATGGAACGCGCTAAACGCCCGGAACAGGCAGTGACCGACGCAGGCAGTCCTAGATCAGCCATCATGTATTACATTCATCCATGCACTTAAGTCTCTGATTCAAATGCTTCTATACCACTTGGGTTCGTTTCGTCGAGAGTGGCCATAGCCCGGCGCCGGACCATTACGATCAGCCCAGCCCCAAATGCAACGGCTACAATCGCCGCAGCCACGCCATTCCAGCGCAGGATGGGTGCCGGCTGCTGAATCAAGTCGAACGCGTCTTCGAGCGCCACCAGCCAGAACAGCGCTACACCCAGTCCGATCAAGTCGGCCGAGCAGGTACCCACAATCAACATCACCACTCCGAACCAGATAATTGCGGTTAGGGCATGTGCGGCGAACTGCAGCGCGGTCAGAGATTGCGATAGCGCGATTGCAATCACAAGCATTGCGATCGTCACGAGACGCTGCCGCAGTTTCATGCAGGCGAGTAGCCAGAAGGCCACAATGGCGGCGGAGCCTACAATTACGGTGGTGATCAGAAAGCTGAAGGTGAGCGTCTGCAAGCCCGGGACATACGCGTCTAATCCGCGAATATGCCAGAGCGTTAGTGCGGGCCGGGGGCCCGGGATTCTGTCGAGGACCCAACCCATGGCGCGGCCCATTCCCGCGAGCAGCAACAGGACAGCAACGGCGCGAGAGAAGGATGGAGGGTCGAGGGCGGCACGCCCGAAGTAGGCTTGGCGAAACACATCGACGGCCAACATCAAAGCGAAGATGCCAGCGCCTGCGAGTACGATAGTCACCATCCTTCCGATCACGTACTGAGTGAGATAGTTCTGCTCCGGGGTTGCGGTTTCGTACCCCGACATGACCGTGGCCCACTGATTCATCACTCCAGCTGACGACAGCAAGATCGAAAGCCCCGCAGCAATCGAGTAGGCATACCAATGAAATGTAGTTTCATGCGACCCGAGCCGGCGCAAGAATATTATGAGGATGGGCAGCAGCAGCGATCCGATCGCGGCCGGAAGCACAAAGGTTCGCAGCGCCGGCTTCTGAAACTCGCGCAGCCATTCCTCAGGCAGCTTGATGAAACGCCGGAGATTCGACGGCTCGTCGCCGTGCAGTTCCAGGGAGACCCGGGCGCGCGCATCGCCATGGTGAAACTGCGGATCCTCGAAAACGAACGACCAATCGGTGCGCCTCTCACGGCGCTCCTCACTCGAATCGACCAGCACTAATCCTTTCGCAAGCAACTGGGTCTCGGCCCGTCGCCGGGCGTCGTCGCCGTTCAGGCGGTCTCCTGGCGCGCGCTCGTCCAGTAGGTGGTCCTTGCGGATTATACTGCCGGTCTGATCGACGTAGATCCTCCACTCCTCCTTCTCGAGCGGCCGGAAGAAGCGAGTGCGCCATACCGCCGAAGGCTTCCGCTCGCGTACAATGCGCTCCGCCGCATAAGCTCCCGCAGCGCGCCTCAAGTATTCGAATTCGGCAATATCCAGGTTGGAAATGAAATCCGTGGATGTCCGCCACCGGCTTGAATCTGGCACGGCGGCGCGCGCGATGGCCTCCGCTGCGGTTCGGTCCAGGCGAACTCGGATCCAATCACCGAAGATGGCCGGAGATGCGAACAAGCCGAGCACTCCGGCGAGCACCGCAGTTCCGTACAGCCAGCGCGGATTCAAGAGGGGACGTGGAGGCGCGACGTATGCTCCGGTTGCCATAACACGCTGTGCATCCACAGTCGCTGGAGCAACTTCGCCAGGGATGACAAACCCACGGTTACGGCGATACAGAACCACCGATGCGATCAGCGGCGCGAGCACGGCCAGAGCGAGAACTGCGCCATTCAAGCGGTAGAACCAGGAAGACGCGTCGAACAGGTTAGCGCCGATGAGCATAGCGTCTACCGTGTAATGCCACACCAGGGTAGCGAGGATGCCGAACCGTAGCATCAGGAACCCGGCCGCAACGCCGATCAACCCTACTTCGACACCGCGAATCCAAGCCGGTTGTTGCGGGTAATTCGCATGTAGAAAGCCCCAGATGAAAGCGGGAACGATGACGGCAATCCAGCGGATGCGGATCAGGCGCCAGAGCAGCGGGATCGCGAGCAGCCGGAACCAGAACTCCTCCGCGCTCGCAGCCATACTGGCGATTGCCACCGGATAGATCCACGGAAGAGCAGTGGATAACAGGTCGGAGTATTGTACATCCTGCGGGCTCCACACGCCGAACTTCCGGCCGACCAAATAGAAAGCGACCAGGAAGGCGATGTGCACGGCGGCGAATCCGTAACCCACCAATACTGCTCGATAGAACTGCCGGCTGGCGAGCCCTTCTCGTGTGAAAACTGCGCGCAGCGATAAGGGGTCGCCGGTACGCGCGCGATACGTATGTTCTCCCGCGGCTCCGGCCACGATCACATAGAAGAACACACCCACGCCGGAACCGAGCGCCATCAGGACGATCAGGACCAGTGTTTGCAGGTATGGCGAACTGGTTGGAAAACGATCCACGAGCAAGGGGATGGAGTTGAGCTGGTTGGCGATCATCAGCACACCAATCACTCCCGAGATCAGCGCCACCGGCCGCCACGGGATCTGATGGCGCCGTAGCCCGCGAACCAGCAGAAATAACGCGCCCAGTATTAACGGCAGCCAAAACGCCTCGGCGATGGAGGCGAAGAGTTCGTTCTTCGACCGCATGGCCGCGAAGTCGCGCTGCCAGCCTTCCGGAACATACAGAAACTCACGATAGCGGCCTATCCTGTCACCCTGTACCACCACCGTCCTGCGATAGGTCGCGTCCTTTGCGCGAAAGCCGTCCTGTTCCCAGGTGAAGAGGTAGTCTAAGCGATTTGGCTTCTGTTCCAGGCGGTCTTCTACGATGTGAGCCGGCGCGGTGCTCATTCCGGCGGCGAAATCACGCGCGAGTTGAAAGGCCTGATCGTGAGTCAGGCGCGCGCCCGAGGCGGCTTCGGGAATAAGGTGCTCAAAGCCAGTGATACGGCCCTCGTCGGGGCTAGCCCAAACCAGCATTTCTTCCTGTTCCGGCGGACGGAACCAGCGCGCGCGCCAGCGCCACACGGACACGTCCCGCTGCATCAACTGATTCGCACGTTCCAGGCCCAGTTCGCGCTCCAGATACAGGCGGGCATCGTCGTCCGGATCGAATATCGTAATTTGCCGGTATCCGGTGGTCGTCAAGGACCGCGCATTCAGGAATCTGGCAGCCAGATCCGTGATCGCCGCCCGCGAGAGCCGCAGCTTGATGGAAGCTTGCGGAAAAGCTTTGTCGTACTCCAAGCGAATGTAAACCCAGCACAGCACAATCACTGCGAGCACAGCGGCGGTTAGCCGCAAGTCATTCCTGGAAAAGGTTTCTCGATTCATCCGCTCGCCTGAACCACTATGCTATGATCCCGTCAAAATGTCATTAGCGGAGGGTCTGGCGCTGGTGTTCGACTTAGACGGAGTGATCGTAGATTCCATGCCGATGCACACCAAGGCTTGGCGCGTCTATCTCCGGCGCTGTGGAGTGTCTTGCGAAGATATCGAGCGGATGCATGGCCGCCGGAACGACGACATCGTGTTGGACTTCATGGGCGCGCATCTTACTCCTGCGGAGGTGTTCGCGCATGGTGCGGCCAAGGAGCAGTTGTTTCGAGAGATGATCACTGCCGAGTTGCAATCCTTACTAGTCCCCGGCATAGCGGAGTTTATACAGCGGTATAGATCCGCTCCACTCGCGGTGGCCTCGAATGCGGAGCCCGCTAATATCGATTTCACTCTCGATGGAGCTCACCTGCGCGAGTACTTTAAGGTGATTGTGAACGGAATGCAGGTCAAGAACCCGAAGCCTTTTCCTGACGTTTACCTGAAAGCCGCCGATGAGTTAGGAGTAGCGCCCGAGAACTGTATTGTCTTTGAGGATTCACCCACCGGCGTCCAGGCCGCCCGGGCGGCTGGCACCAGAGTGGTAGGCGTGGAGACGCACAGTCCGCTGGAGGGCGTCGATCTGAACGTGCCGGATTTTCGGGGGAGTAAGTTAGATCGATGGATTTCAGACCAACGACGCGCCTGACCACAATGCTGGTCATCGAGCGGGACGTGTGCGCGCAACGCCGGTTGGTAAGAGACCTAAGCACGCTTGGATACCGTGTCGTGCCTGTCACAAGTGCCGATCAAGGCGTTGATCTGGCGCAGCGCTTCCGCTTCGATACCGTATTGTGCTCGAAGACACTACCCGGTCTGAAGTGGATAGAGTTTTCCGAACGAGTCCGGCATCTGGCAGGAGCGGTGCTCTTGATTGACGAACTCTTTGACCCGCAGCATCTCGAGAATGCGCGGGATTTGATTCACGGCGACCCAGAACCTGTGGCGCTACTACCGAAGTTGCAGCGTCTGATCCACCATCTCGTAACGGATCGGGAATCGGTCGGCGAGATCAAGACTGTGGGTTACGACGACTAGTATCGTGTTCTGTTGACGGTGTAGATGCAGCAGGAGCGAGGCAACACTCTCTGCAGATTTGCGGTCCAGATTCCCGGTCGGTTCGTCGCAAAGTACAACCAGCGGGGCCACGATGAGCGCTCGAGCGATGGCCACGCGCTGCTTCTCGCCGCCCGACAATTCACCTGGCAAATGATGCAGCCGGTCACTGAGGCCCACCTGTTCCAGCAGGGTCAGTGCCCTGCCCCGGTAGTTGTTCCTGGCTTCGGATACAAGCGTTGGAACCAGCACGTTTTCAAGCACAGTGCACTGCGGCATTAAGCAGTGATCCTGGAAAATGAATCCGATATTCTTGTTCCGAAACGCCGACTGCTGCTTCTCGGGAAGCTGATATGGATTGTGGCCATCCAGCGTGACCGTGCCATCGGTTGGGGCTTCGAGTGCACCGAGTATGTAAAGCAAGGTGCTTTTCCCACTACCCGAGGGACCCATGATGGACACCGCGTCACCACGGTTGAACTCCAGGTTGATGGCGCTGAGCACCGGGACGGAGCCACGGGCACTCTGATAGCTCTTCCGGACCTCGCGCACTTTGAGCATCAGGCCGGAACCGTCAGCGCTCGGCTGTAGGCGGCAAGCGCCGACTCCGCCATGTGGCGAGCCGTGTGATGCTGGCGCACGCCATCGTACGCATTCTCGCCGAGCGCATGCAGCAATTCCCGGTCCGCCGCTAAGCTCGCGAAAGCCGAAGCGAGACTTGATGGATCGTCGGGAGCCGCCAGCAGACCTCCATTCGTCCGCCGTTTCAACTCCGGAAAAGCGCCATGATCAGGCTGCACAAAGGGAACGCCGCAGGCCATGCCTTCGAGTACGTAAATGCCCTTAGGATCGGCGTAATGGCCCGGCGCACTGAGGAGATCTATGCTTTGCAGGAAGGCGATCTTCCCCGCCCGATCCACGGCGCCATGATACTGAAACTCTTTCGCCAGACCCCACTGGGCAAGCTGCCGCTCAATCCCGTGAAGGTAGATCTTATGCTCTGCGCCGATATAGCCCGCCGCCTCCAAACGACATTCCAAACCTGGCGTGCCCTCGCGGAACTCGCGATAAGCCTGGGCCAGAACATGGAGACCCTTCTCCGGCGCGATACGCGCAAAGTATCCAACGGTGAACGGTCGCGATTTCGTTGCCGGCGGATGCCGGCGCTCATACCCGTCCATGTTAATACCCAGTCGCACCACCCTGAGGTGGTCTCGCGGGATTTGCAAATATCCGGCCATGAACTCGGCGTAGTAATCGCTGGTAGGAAGAAACAGGTCGACGGATTTGACCTGGCTGCGGATCAAGCGCAGTGATTCCGAACGATAGGGTTCCTCGAGGCCCTCCACAAACAGATCCTCGCCTTGCAGATTGCAGAATACGGGCACGCCGAGCGCGCGCCGGATGGGTGCGGCCAAGCTGATGAGCATGGAATTCGGCAGCACGACCACGTCCGGCCGCGGCTGCGTCCGCACCCAGCCCAAGAACTTGTCTACCTCCTTGCGTTGGTTGCCGTCTTCGCCCCGCAAGGTCGAAACCGTCAGTTCGCCCAGCAGCTTCGGGTTGGTGGGAATGGAGCTGCGCGCAGCCGCTCTAAGCGCCGGCTTAGAATCCCACAGTTTATCGATCAGCCATGGAGTATGCCGGAATAGAGCGGAATGCTGCTCCAGGTAGACACTAATACCGCCGAAAAACACCTTGTCGAAACTGACGTTGGTTTCGTCGGTCAAGGTGGGCGTGTATAGCGGGACCAGCGTGACATCGTGACCTTGCCGCAACAGCTCAGCAGCCAGCGCATTATCGCGTAAGCAACTACCGCAATACATCCCCGCGGCGCCGGCTGTGATCTGCAGGATGCGCATACCGCTACATATCATGCGGCCTGGAAAGCTCGCCGCGCATACAGGTGATCGAAGAGGTTGCCCTCATGGGGCTGATCCCAACTGATGTGGTTGGTGGGTATTGCACCCAGGTTCAGACGGCCGACCAGCGGCGACGATAGCAGCCGATGTTGTAGCGCAGAATCGCTGGTGATCGCGGTCAAGACCAGCGTCGAGCCTAGCGCCTCGGGCGCCCGAGCGGTATCGATCTCGACGACGCTCGCAAAGGGGAAGAGAAATTCGCGGGTGGCGAGCGGATGATCCACTTGCGCGTGGATTACAGTGGGCAAAAGGTATGAGGCGTTATCGAAGTTCGCGAGGCGGTCCGGCCCACGCAGGGCAGCGCTAAAGTCGGTCGCCCCGGATTGTCGCAGATCAGCGTCGATTATCGCCGAGATCCTTGCGGCAACATTGCCATCAGCGAAGGGCGAGAGTTGCGCTTGCGGGTGGTCAGCCGGCAAGGGAACGATGCGGGCCAGGCGCTCGGCTAAGGCTTCGGCGATCTCCCGGCCGTGGCGCGGAGTCCAAATGCCGGATGCGTTCACGCAGGAGCGCCCGCTGTTCTCGGCCACGGAGGCGGCCATGACGTCGAGATATTGCTCCCAGTGGTCGGCTTCGTCGTCGCCGATGAGAATCTTGCTGTATCCGGGCCCGTGCACTTCCACGCGCGGATCGTTCTGCCAAACGCGGGTGCTGGCAACGTCGCCGAATACCATTCCGCGTCCGCACAGCCGCAGTATTTCACCCGCACCGGAGTGGTCACAGGGGTAATATCCGAAAGCTTCGGGCGGAGCGCCGGCCTTCATCAGGGCCTGGATGACGCGGAACGGCGTCCATGGTTCGGCGCTGCCGGGTTTGATCACCAAGGGCACCTTCATGGCGAAGGCCGGAATCCACAGCGAGTGCACGCCCGGCGAGTTGTTGGGCAGCACCACTCCCAATGAGCTGGCCCGCGGAAAGTAACTTACCGGCGCACCCTGGTCCTTGCCATATCCGACATCGAGAACACGCAGATCCAGCCGCCGGGTCAGGCCGTTCAGAACCTTCTCCATCTCCGCCATCACTCCGTGGATCTTGCTCATGTTGCGGCGAACCAGAGTGTACGGCATTCCAGTGGTTGCCGATACCTGCCGGACATAATCCTCGGGCGATTGCGCATCGTCCCCGATCGGCAGCGTATCGTGCAGGAAATGTTCTGCGCCGCGGCCGCAGATGCCGATCAGTTCCGACACAGTGTAGCCATCGAGAACACGTTTCGCGGCCGGCTGGCCCTGCAGATCCTTGCGAACCAGTCCGGCGTTGGCCTGGCTGATCTCGACAAAGTTCTCGCGGGTTTGATAATGCGGCGTGCGGACCCTTTCCAGGCTCCGATAAGGGACACCTCTCCTTAACACTGGAACGTGGAGCATATCTGAAGACAGCTTACAGCAGTTCCCGGATGGTTCGCTCGATTTGCGACCACTCGTGGGCACGCGGATCCACGGGTTCGAAATGGCCGGCGGCAGGCAGGCGTATCAGGCGGCAGTTATCGCCGGCGTGAAGGGCGGCGGCTTCGAACCGCTCTGCGATTTCGATGGGCACCACGTCATCTGCTTCGCCATGAATCAGGCGGGCCGGCACGTTACACGGGAGGTTCTGGATAGGGGATGCTGCCTGGTAATGCTCGGGAGCATCTTGCTGGTGAGCCGCCGAGAAAGGTCGCGACCACGGTATCGCTAAGTTTCAATTCCCACGCGCGCTTAAGATCGGCGACACCGGCCAGCGACACAACGCCCTTTAGCGGGATGCCCCGCTTCGAAGTGGCGAGCCACAGCGCCAGGTGACCGCCCGCGGAGTGCCCGATTGCAACCGTGCGCGCGATATCGAGCCGATGCGCCTTGGCCACCTCCGCCAGGTGCGCGGACGCGGCTGCCACGTCATCGAGAGTGCCGGGAAATCCACCACCGGTGTTTTCGATCCGACGGAACTCGATATTCCACGTCGCCGCACCCGCGCGGGTCAGCTCCGCTGCGACATGGCCCGTATACAGCAGATCGAAAGAGGCGCGCCAGAATCCGCCGTGTATGACGATGACAACGGGATGTGTTCCGGGCGTAGCCGGGAGCCGCAAATCGCCGAATTGGAATTCTCCGGCGCCATAGTGGATACGGTGATCCGCCGGAGGTGGCGGAAGTGCAAGAATGTCACGGCCCATAGACTGTGCGCGTCTGTTAGCGGGGCGTCGCAAACACTGCCAACTCCGACAGGGCAGGCGCAACCGGCGATCGGGTCACTCGCAATCGCAAGCGTGGGGTCGAAATGGCTGGGCCTATCCGCAGCAAACGGCACGATCCGACACTGGTCGCCTGCGCCACCTCCCGCCACGCCCCCGCCTGCCAAGCGTCGACCGCCACAGCCTCGATCCGCTGGCCGAGTCGAATGTTCTCGCGGACCCGCACCACGTTACACACCACCGGCCGGGCGAACTGTAGAACCACCTCGGGTTGCGTGAATCCATCATCCGTGGACCAGTACGTGTAGCGATCTCCGTCCAGCAGATTCTCCGCCGCGTAAACCGGTGAGCCTCCGCGGATATTTGATGCCGTGATGCTGGCGCCGGCAGCAAGATTACTCCCGAACGTCGATTGCAGCATCGCTCCAAATGCTCTCAATGACGCAGCATCACTTTCGTGGATCAGCCCACGCCGATCCGGAGGAACGTTGAGCAGGAAACCGGCACCTCGCCCAACGGATTTGAAGTACAGTTCCATCAACGACTCGGGCGTTTTCACCTCGGCGTTCTCTCGCTCGTGCCAGAACCATCCCGGCCGGATGGAGACATCGCACTCAGCGGGCAGCCAACGATTTCCGTTACGGGTGCCGGTCGGGGATTCATTGGTTCGGACGTATCCCGGCGCGGCGAGCCCCCCATCTTCGCCAACGGGGTCGAACGTGGCCCAACAGGTTTCATTCGCAATGCCTTTCTCATTCCCAACCCAACGGATATCCGGCCCGACATCGCTGAAAATGGCTGCGTCGGGTTGCAGGGAGCGAACCATTGCCCAGGTCTTCGGCCAATCGTAATAGGCCCTGCGATCGATGTGGCGTTGCTCTCGCGCGCCGCCGTAGAAGCCGTCGCCGCCGTTTGCGCCATCGTGCCAGACCTCGAACATTGGGCCATACTGGGTCAATAATTCAGTAAGCTGGCGGCGATAGATATCGATGTACTGGGGCTTCCCATATTGGGCATTGTTCCGATCCCATGGCGAAAGATAGACACCGAATTTCAGACCTCGCCGCCGGGCAGCGGTGGAGAGGTCGCTAACGACATCACCCTTTCCATTGCGCCACTTAGAATTTCGGATGCAGTGCTCAGTGGTGTTTGTCGGCCACAAACAGAATCCGTCGTGGTGCTTGCAGGTAAGAATGAAGCCTTTCATCCCGGCTGAGCCAAGAGCTTCGACGATACGATCGGGGTCGAACTCTGTCGGGTTGAATAGCGAGGGATCCTCATCGCCGTAACCCCACTCCTTATCGGTGAAGGTATTCACGGTGAAGTGCAGGAACCCATAGAACTCCAGTTCATGCCAGGCGAGCTGACGCTGGGAGGGCAGTGCGCCATACGGGGCCGGCGGCGGTAGCCCACGTTTAGCGCCGCGTGCGAGCGAACCGGCGAAAGGCCACGCAGCCACGAATCCGCGTCGGGTGAACATGGAGAACTACATTATCTCGCGCCTACAATTGGTAAAATCAAGAATCGGTCAGCCAATGTTGAGTTATGCCATGACACCAGAATTCGGCCGCGCGCCCGAGGCCGCCAAGCGTTTGGATATTCTGATCGTCGAGAACGACCCCGCGATGGCCCGTTTGACGAAGGAAGCCTTCAAAGAAGCTGGCCTGAGGGAGGGCGTGCGCACGGTCCCAAACGGGGACGAGGCGCTAGCGTACCTGCGGCGCGAAGAGACGCACGCTGACCATCCGCATCCCGATATCATCTTCCTGGATCTTCACCTGCCGAAGAAGTCGGGGCTGGAGGTGCTGGAGGCGATCAAAGCCGATCCGAAGCTGGCCGTGACGCCAGTAGTGATTGTGTCGGGATCCGAGAACCCCCAGGAGGTCCGTGAGGCCTACGAACTGCACGCGAGTTGCTACGTCCGGAAACCCAGTGATCTAAATCAGTTTCTGTACTTCATCCGGGCTTGTTATGAGTTCTGGGGAACTATAGTGACACTACCGCCAAAGACGGATGCCGCGAATGGCGGGTTTTGAAGGATACAAAAGCCGGAACTAGATTAAATGGGCTTCCGGTTACTTCGCTGCCATTAGCCCCGACAATGTAAGAAAAGGGCTGATCCAGCCCGCGGAATCACGATCAGTTTATTGGCAAGCCGAAGGCGCCACAGACGGTAGATCCCTAACTTGGAAACGGTATCTACCGCCTGCGGGCCATGGCTCTATTTCGCGTTACGTGCTGTCATCGAAATTTAAGACAAAAACTCTGTTACTGCTCAGCTCGACTGATCTCTGGAATACTTTCTATATCGAGGTCGGTATCATCGTCGAGCTCAGCGGGGGAATCGTCGATGACATTGCCGCCAATGGGATTCGCTTTCCGCTGCTCCCGGCGCGCAAGCTTTTCTGCGCGCTTCTCTTTGCGCTGCTGCTCTTTTTGACGCTTTTGAAAGGTTGTTGCTCCACGACCGGCCATAAGCACCTCACGAAAGGAATTTTCGATTTACTTATCGCGGGCCCCAACACGCGCAGCAGCGGACCCGTGTGCCAAAAGTTCGTTCCGCTGCTTTAGGAGTTATCGCGCTCCATCACAATGCCAGAGCCTGCGCTGCTGCAAGTTCAAAGTTGGATGGCAGCCGAAGCTGCCAGCCGCATCTACCAGCGCGACCCGCGTCCACCGCCACCGCCGCGTGACTCCCGTCCGCCGCCACCGCCACTACCGCCCTGCGGCTTCGGCCGCGCTTCATTGACGTTCAACGCCCGTCCATTCAATTCACGACCGTTCAGAACGGAAATAGCCGTCTCCGCCTCAGCGCGATTCGGCATCTCGACAAAAGCGAAGCCACGGGGTTGCCCTGTATCACGATCCGTGACTACGCTAACCCGGTCCACTGCCCCATAAGCGGAAAATGTAGCTTTGAGATCGTCTTCCGTGGTCGAGTAACTCAGGTTCCCAACGAAAATTTTCATCATGTAGAAACTCCTTTGCCGCAGGGATTTGGTCGATGCCGGACACGCCAGAACCGGCCCCTAAGGAGCGGCGTCATGGTGATCGGGGCGACCGTCGGCAAACCCGGTCGCAGGCCAGCGACAATCTTAGTGTAGCAGGTACCTTGATCGGACTATACTGTCCCAGTGATTTCTAGCGGCTGTCTGTTCGCCGCCGCACTTGCGGTGGTGTCCGCCAGTGCTGAAAATTGGCCGCAATTCCGCGGACCGCGAGGCGATGGCACGTCACTCGAAGCGGATCTCCCGATCGAATGGGATTCGCGGCAAACGTCCAATGGAAAGCCGCTCTGCCCGGGCCGGGCCACTCCTCACCTGTGATCTGGGGCGATCGGATATTTCTAACGGCCTTCGAGCCGGACCGCAGCACACTGGGATTCCTGGTGGGCCGGCGCGGGCGGCTGCTGGTCCTGTGTCTGGATCGCGATAGCGGAAAAACGCTTGTGGCAGAGGGAGGTAGAGGCGCCCTCGATAGAATCGGTCAGCAATGGCAACATGCCCGCGACCCCGACTCCGGCCACCGACGGATCGCGGGTTTTTGTTTACTTCGGTTCCTACGGCGTAGTCGCATTCGACTGGAATGGCCAGCGGCTCTGGGACGTCAGGCTCGGACCTTTTCTGAACCACATGGGAAGTGCAAGCTCACCGATCATCTCCGGCGACATGCTGCTCCTTAATTGTGAAACGGACGGCCCGGATTTCTTACTCGCCTTGGACAAACAAACCGGTAAGACGCGTTGGAAAACGCCCAGAAAACAGCGCCAGGCGGGATACTCAAGTCCCGTTGTGTCGGACGGGCGGATCTTTGTTTCAGGGCACGAGACGATCAAAGCCTATGATCTCGCAAGCGGCCGCGAGTTGTGGGCAATAAACGGTATGACAACGTACGTTGTACCGACGCCGGTTGTCGCTAAAGACCTGATGTACGCAACTTCAAGTGGGCCGGGAGGAAGCGCTCTGCTCGCATTGCGCCGGGATGGCAGCATCGCGTGGCGCGCGGACCGGGCCGCGTCGTACGTCGCTTCACCGGTCGTAGTTGGCGAATGGCTGTTCACGGTCAAAGACAACGGAGTGATGAGTTGCGTCCGCGCCACCACCGGCGAAGTTACGTGGCAGGAACGCCTACCCGAACGCGGTACTTACTTTGCCAGTCCTGTTGCCGCGGACGATCACATCTATGTTTTGAACGATGAAGGAACCACTGTTGTGATCGGGGCGCGACCCCGCTTCGGAGTACTGTCTGTAAACCGCCTCGCCGAGCGCTGCTGGGCCAGTCCGGCCATATCCAACGGACGGATTTTCGTCCGCTCCGACTCGAATCTGTTTTCCATCGGAAAAAAATAGACGCGTCGTAACGATTACGCGCCACACCACACTAGAGATCGTGCGACCGGCCGGTTTGCTAGGAAAATCAAACCTCTTGGAGAAATGAAATGCCTTTCCGATTGAAAGATCTGATGATCGATGTCACTGCCGCCGGTTCGGCGATTCAGAATGCCGGCGTCTACCGGCCTTGCGGGTTCCATTACAGCATCGTGGGATGCCAGTTCATTCACACCTTCCCGTGTGTTTGGGGCTGCACGCATCCCGCGAGCTACTACACTTGTCAGAACACGCTACCCACCACATTCACGTGTCCCGGCTCACTGGTCACGGATACGCTCGGGACCGGCACGATCGTCGAAAACCCTGGTCTGGTGAAAGAGCGCCTCAAAGTAGCCCTAGCCGCAGCGGAAGCCGCGGAGACGGCCCAGGCACAGAGCTTCGAGGTGCAGACGGTTGCCGATGCCGACATGTTGGAGTCGAAGCTCACCGGCGCCCTTGAAGAACTGAGGGCCCGCAAAGCCGAGTTGCAGAAACAGCAACCGGGCAAGAAGTAGTTCCCTCCCTTGCGGGCACCGCCGAGCTCACCGGTGAAGCGGGCCCGCCTTCTTTTACGAGAAACACAAATGTCGCTCACAGATATACTGGACCGGAACTTTCGAGCCAATCCGAGCTATGAGTTGTTCAGCTTGGATGAGATAACTCTCGAGGAGCAGGCGTTAGTAGGCGACTTGCGTCACGAGGAGTCGTGTTTCGGAGTGTTGCGCCCGCGGCCAGGCGAGCAAGGATCACCGAAGGCCATTTGCCGTGAAACCGCAATGCTGTGGAAGGCACTCGATCGCTCCGGTCCACTACCCTCCTGGGTTCTCGAAGCGGAGCGGGAGAACGCGAACGCCTCTATTGCGCAATTGGTGCTGGATGGCGTGCTGGCTGTTGAAGTCGGAGGATCGTTCGTCACTGGCCCGGCCGCAAACCCGGCGGTTTATGGAGACTCACGGACAAGTTCCCGAGAACCTGAGGGAGCACTGGCCTCATTGTCGCGCCGTGCACTCCAGTATGCGCAGCGTCTCGGCTCAACTTCTGCTCCGTTACTCTCGGCGCGTCTGTATCAATACGGACGATTGCCGCTGTCGCCCAAGTGGCTTCGCCGATTCCCGTCGACGGATGTATTGCGCGACGAACTGGAAGTTGGGGCGGAATGGCAGCACGGCGCTCACGAGGGCTGGCTTATGTGGCGATCGAGAATTGCGCCGGTCCGAATGAAACTGAGGCTGGTGGGCTACAAGCTGTATCTGAGCCCCCGTCCGGAACACGTGGTGGATGCCGTTCGAGCCCTGGCAGCCGCCGGCGCCGAGCATAACGCACATCAATTCAAGGTTGGCCAGGACGCATGTGGACTGCTCCGCCCAGACAAGATCGTGGCTTACTTTTCAGACCGGAAGTCGCTGGATGCAACGGCCTCGGCAGTCGCTCGCACGCTCAGTGGTTGCGCCGTGCATGGCGTGCCGTTTACGGCCGAACTCGCGGGCGGCGGCCTGCTGTCGTGGGGCATCGATCCATCGCCGCTCGGGGAAGAAGGAAACTGGCATCGGGGCGAGAGCTGGCGTCTATGGTTAACGAACCGGCTGGCCGTCGCCCTGGCCGATGCCGCACGGTCGCCGGAACTCGACTCTGAACCGTGGCAATTCGCGCTGGATCGCATACGGCTGGATGGCGTGGACCCGCTGACGTGGACTCCGGCCGCCCCTCCGGCTGCGAGCTAGCGAGCTGAACTGGCGCGGGAGCGGACCAGTAATCAGCCTGATCAGATTCTTCATAGGAGAAAAGCGATGGAAGGCCTGTTGATTCTGCCCAAAGATATACGAGTAGTTCCCGTTTCCGGACTGCCGGAGCACTTGCGAGAAGAGATCGGCTCAGGTGATAGCGGCTTCGCGATTACGCGTCCCAACGCTCGCGTTCCATCGAAAGTGGTAGATGCGCAGGCGTGGGCCCTGCTTGAACTGTTCAAGGAACCGAAAACTCTGGTGCAAGCTGTTCTCCAATATAGCCGCGCCGTTCATGCCAAAGCCGCTGAAGTATTTGATGACGCCTTTCCGCTGCTGGAAAGTCTGTATCAAACCCGGCTGCTGGTGGAGGCGGAATCGGAGGACGCCTCCGCCATCACGCCGTCGTTTACTGAAGGAGACAGGGTGACAGGCTGCGAGATCGTCCGCAATGTCCAGACGCTTCCCGATTCAGAGGTGTACCAGGTGCGCCAGGCCGCAGGGGGAATCGCCGCGCTGAAGATCGAGCGAGCCGGCGCGCCCCCTCACACTGCATTGTTCTTCGACCAGGAAGCGCGAATTCTTGGATTAGCAGCGGGTCAACATGCCGTCCCGAAGTTGATCGCCTCCGGGTTGGAGGACAAGCGGCACTTCATAATTCTCGAGTGGCGAGAGGGCGAGGACGTGACGGCCGCTGCCCAGAGGTTACGCTCGGGATCCGATCCGGATGGCGCGGTCCACCTTTGCGCCGATATCCTCGAGTGCTATGCCGAACTGCACGAGGCAGGAATCCTGCATGGAGACATACATCCGAAGAATCTGCTTGTAGCGGCGGATGGCCAGCCAACGATCTTGGACTTTGGTCTGGCGTGTACTGCTTGGTTGCCGGCGGCAACCCGCGGCGGAGTCGGGCCATTCTTCGAACCGGAGTATGCACGGGCCATCATCGCCGCCAGCCAACCGCCCGCGGTATCCGCTGCCGGCGAGCAGTACAGCGTGGCTGCACTGATCTATATGTTGCTTTCGGGCGCGCCTTACGCAGACTTGGCGGTGGAGCGGCAGGCAATGATGCTTCAGATTGCTGAGGTTGCACCCGCCGCGCTCGCGTCCCGGAACTGTTTAGGACACTCCGCGGTAGAGGAAATGCTTCGCCGCGCCCTTCGCAAAGAGCCTGCCGAACGGTGGACTTCGATGCGGGATTTCGCAAACGCGTTCCGCGAGGCCGCGGCGCAGGACCGCCGGGCTTTGCAGCGCCCTTCGGGACAAGCCCGAATGGGTGCGACTGAATTTGTGAATCGGGTGCTGGAGCGCGTTGCAGTACCATCGCGCGAGCTGCAATTGCGGGGGATCAGGTCGCCGCTCGCATCGGTCACTTATGGCGCCGCGGGCATAGCCTGCGCGCTACATCGCATCGCAGTGGCTCGCGACGATGGCGAATTGCTTGCGCGATCCGACGAGTGGGCCGAATTCGCCGCGTTCCTCACCGGGGATCCGCAGGCGTTTTACGAAGCCTCCATCGGCATCAAGCCCGAGGTCATCGGATCGGTTTCGCCTTATCACACGCAGTCCGGCATCCACGCCGTCAGTGCGTTGATCGCACATGCCCGGGGGGATTCACCGGCGCTGAACCAATCGGTGGGCCGCTTCCTGGAGTGCTCGCGAGAACCGAACCACCGCCTGGATCTGACGCTCGGGCGCGGCAGTACGCTGACGGCGTTGTCACTCATCGTAAGTGCTGCCGGCCTACAAGAACAACTGGTCGACTTCGGCAACGGACTGCTGGCTTCGGTGTGGAACGAGATTGACAATCTCCCGCCCATCGCCGAATGCGACGACATCGAGTACCTCGGCATGGCCCACGGCTGGACGGGATTCCTGTACTTCTCCCTGCGCTGGGCACGCCTGGTTGGAGTCGAACCTTACCACAATATCGGTAGACGACTGGATGAACTGGCGCAGTTTGCCGTTACCGGCGATGAAGGAATCGTGTGGCCGTGGAGCAGTCGTCACAAGAGCGACTCTATGCCGGGATGGTGCAACGGCAACGCCGGATTCTTATATCTGTGGACGCTGGCTCACGAATCATACGGCTTCCCGCGATTTCTGGCGCTTGCTCAGCAGACCGCTCTTGCAGTGGCGCGCGCCGAGCAAGGCGGGCCTAGCCTGTGCTGCGGCTCCACGGGACAGGCCTATGCGCTCTTGAATTTGTACCGCCACACGGGCGATCGCCGGTGGCTGGATGCGGCGCGGCAGTTGGGTGATGCAGCGCTCGAATTGGTGCTGCGAGCCGGTGACCGGTGTGAACCCGCCATGCCACTCAGCTTGTATAAAGGTGAGCTAGGAGTGGCGGTGCTGCTCGAAGACCTGCGCCGGCCCGAATCGGCCGTCATGCCGTTCTTCGAGTGTGAGCGATGGCCGGCTTCGTCCTCTTGAGCGAAGCCGGCACTTCGGAAATTGTCCCTGAATGGAGGTAGGATCGAACTGGATGCGATCCAAGCTTGCCATCATGGGCGTGCCCGTGCTGCTCATTATTCCTGTCGGTATCACGCTGGCTGTAAAGCATTGGCCGTTCACGCGGGAATCTGTCCTCGATGCGCTCCAGGAAGGCTCGTCGAGAACGGTCAAGATCGATCGTTTTCAGATGACCTACTTCCCGCCGGGTTGCATCGCTGAAGGTATCAGTTTCCTGCATCGAAAACATAAGGAGAAGCCGCCACTGATCACCGTGCAGAAGCTGGTTGTCCGAGGCAGCTATAGCGGCTTGCTCGCTTCTCCAAATCGCCTGACGGAAGTTCGCGTCGTCGGCATGCACGTCACCGTGCCGCCCAGAAACCCGGATGGAACGAATCCGATCATGCCGCTTACAGACGTGAAATCCCGGAGGCCATTCGTTGTCGAGACGGTCACATCCGATGGTGTTGTACTCGATTTCATGTCCTCACAGCGAGGCAAGGAAGCGTACAAATTGCTCGTTGATAAACTTGTGCTGGGCGGCGTTGGGAACGATCAGTCGATTTCCTATCGCGCGACGATCGCCAATACGGAGCCGCCAGGCGAAATTCACGCTACAGGCCGGTTCGGACCATGGAACGCGGACGACCCGGGACGGACATCCATTAGCGGAGCGTACACTTTTGATAATGCGGATCTGGGGGTCTTCAAGGATCTCGCCGGCATTCTGACTTCTAATGGCCAGTTCTCGGGGACGCTGGATCACATCGAGGTCGCGGGCCATAGCGATGTCCCAAACTTCCACGTTGCTCATAGCGGACACGCCGAGCACGTGACGTCCGACTTCAAGGCCGTGGTGAACGCGACCGATGGCGACACGTTTCTGGAGGATGTCAAATCCCATTTCAGTAGAACCACCCTGGTATCGAACGGTTCCGTGGCGGGTCGGCCGGGCGAGAAGGGTAAGACCGTGTTGCTGGACGTCACGTCAGCGGGCGCAAGGGTGGAGGACCTTCTCAACCTTTTGGTGGCGGCGAAGCGCTCCCCTCTAACCGGTGATTTCACCATGAAGGCGAAGATAGCCCTGCCGCCCGCGCACGAGGCGTTTTTGCAAAAGCTGAAGGTGGATGGTGACTTCGGATTGGCGGCCGGCGAGTTTACCAGCCGCGATACGCAGCAGACGTTGAACAAGCTCAGTACGAGCGCCCGCAAAGATGCGACTCACGAGGAAAAAGAAGATCCCGAGACCGCGCTCTCAAATTTGAAAGGCCACGTTACCGCGAACAATGGATTAGCGACCCTGACGAACGTCTCGTTCAGCATCCCTGGCGCGAGCGCGAAGGTGAATGGCACTTACAATCTGCTCACTCAGGATGTGAACCTACACGGGGTACTGAGCACAGTGGGCAAGATCTATGTGACTCAGAAGGGCTTCAGCTCACTACTGCTCCGAGCCATTACGCCGTTTCTCAAACATAAGGAACACACCACGGTCGTCCCGTTCAAGATTACGGGAGTTTATCCGAACGCCAGCATTGCTCTCGATCTGTTCGGTACGAAAGAACCGATCGACGTCCCGTCTCACAAATAATCGGTGGCTCACATCGATCGCGCGGTAGAGGCGGGCGGTATCGATGCGGTGGGGCTGGGCAGCGATTTCGACGGCGTGCCGTGTACGCCCGCGGGGCTGGACGACGTCTCGAAATTTCCGCGCTCACCCGCGCTCTCGAAAAGGCGGGTTACTCGCAGTCCGATGTCGGCAAGATTTACAGCGGGAACCTACTTCGTCATGCGCGCCGTTGAATCCACCGCGTCTGCGACACTGGGAAAGTAAATGTCCGATCAACCGGCACGCGACCCGGTCATCGACCTGCTCGCCAGCACTCAACGTGAAACGCAGGATCTGGTCACGGCTTTGTGTCAGGTCCACGTGGATCACATTCGCGACGTACTCACGCGCGACCTCCACCAGCAGATCTTGCATGTTGTGGAAGAGCGTTTCTCTCAACTCGAACTGGCCTTACGTCCGCGGATGGCCCGGGCGCGGCTGGAGGTGGCGCGTGGTCTGACCCAGGTCCTCCACGAATGCTTTCTCCGGATGCGCCGCTTCGAAAGCGACCGGCATTGGTGCGAAGCGATGCTGGACGCAGCGTGCTCGATGTCCAGGCGGTGTGCGTTTTTCTCCGTCCGCGGTGAGGACTTGTGCTTTCAGGGTGCGCGAGGGTTGGAACCCAATGTTAGCTTCCCTCCCGCCGAGGTGCCGTTCGCCACAGCGCCAGCTTTTCACCGGGTCATCACCTTCGCACGCGCGCTCAGCATCACCCGCAGCGCGGCGGAACTCTCGCCGGCTATCGCGGCCATGTTCGGCAGCGACACCGAGGCTCGGGCCTGGCTGGTCCCGATCACCACCGGCGACCGCGTACCGGGTATCCTCTACGCCGAGGACGCTGTTGACGCGAGCGCGATCGAGGTGGTTGCGGTGATGGCCGGCGCCGTCCTGGAAAACCATCTACGGCTATTCGAACCGGTCCGGACCCTGGGCGGACCGATCCGAGCGGTCGCGGTCAACACGAGCGGCGCGCCTCCTCCGGAAACCCCCGACGCGGTTCCTGCGCTGGCACCCCCGCGGGCCGTAGATCCGAAGCAGTCCGAGGCGGGACGGTTTGCGCGCGTGCACGTGGCCCGTCTGCTGCTCAACCATACGACGGCGGTTACCCACGGCCGCCGGGATAGAAACCTGTATGCGGCCTTACGCGGCGAAATCGATGCTGCACGAGAACTGTACAAAGAACGTTTTCAAGGCGGCGAGGATTATCTCACCGCGGAAATCGTAAAAACACTGGCACTCAATGATGCTTCGCTCTTAGGGAGGGATTATCCCACGGGCTGAAGCCGGAGCCCTATCCGCTCAGGGACGCCCGGTTTCGAAGCCTTTACCGAGACGGCGAGTATCAGAGTTGGCGCTAAGCGGGGCCGTAGGTTGCGTGCTTGTGCTGGCTTCGAGCGCCGTTGCTCAGGATCCCGTATTACTCGCCCGCGCGTACGCCGGCAATTCCAACCCGGCGAATCGGTCCGCACTGCTGCAGTACGCATCCACGCACAAGGACCGCTCCGGTGGAATCGCTCTGCTGGCGATAGCCGGGCACGATACATCCCCGGACAGATATACGCTGCAAGCAGCCAGAGAGCGCCTCCCTGAACTCGCCGACTACGTGCTTTGGTTGTCGGCATCGGCGGCCTTTGAAGGCGGCGATTTCGCGGCGGCGGCCAAGGACGCTGAAGCAGTGGTTCAGCAGAGTCCAAAGTCGCCGCTCCAGCCTGAATCCGCTCTGCTTGCGGCTAAGGCCTACCTGGCCGCGAACACGCCCGCGCGCGCAGTGGATGTCTTGCGCCGTGCGCATGGCGATCTTCCCCAACCGGACGGCGATCTGGCCCTGGCCGGCGCCTTCGAAGCCGCTCACGATCCGGCGAATGCAGCCGCGTTCTATCAGCGCGTGTGGCTGGAATACCCAGCTTCGGCACAGGCGCAAATCGCGGAAGCGGGCATGGCCGGGGCCAAGCGGCCATCCGCTTCCGCGCTGCTGGTGCGAGCAACGAAGCTCATCGAAGCCCGCGAATTCGAGCAAGCCCGGCGGGATCTGACTGCGCTTGCCGCGTCGAGTTCGGGAGTAGAACACGACTTCGCACTCGTGCGGATCGGCGTGGCGGATCAGCGTGCGCGCAAGAACGCCGCCGCGCTGAGTTACCTCCACACACTGGCCGTGACCCACCCGGAAGCAGACGCCGAGCGACTGTATTACACCCTGGCTGCGGCGCGCCGCCTGAACCGCCTGGACGTGATTGAGCCGACTCTCGAACGGCTGGCGCGGAGTCATCCGGTATCGGAGTGGAGGCTGCAAGCGCTGGTGGCGGCAGGCGACGAATACCTCGTCCTGAATCAGCCCGCTCAGTTCGAGCCCTTCTACAAGGCGTGCTATGAGCAGTTCCCGAAGTCACCGCAAGCCTCGTACTGCCACTGGCAGGTAGTGTTCAACCAGTATCTGCTGAGGACTAGGAATTCCTCGGACCTGTTGAGAGCTCACCTCCAGCAATACCCAACTTCGGAGAAAGCCAGCGCAGCGATGTATTTTCTCGGACACTTAGCCGAGGGCGAATCAGATTGGGGCGACGCGCGGGCCTGGTACCAGCAAATAGAGAAATTGTTCCCGAACTACTACTATGCCGTGCTCGCGCGAGAGCGGAGTTCCCGGTCCGAGTTGAGGAATGCCGCAGCGACGGGGACGGCGGCCGAGTTTCTCAAAGGCATTACGTTCCCTGCGCGTGCGCTACCGGCTAGTTTTCAGCCGCTGCCGTCTTCGGAAGCGCGGTTCGAGCGGGCGCGCCTGCTACGGTCGGCCGCTCTCGACGAATTCGCGGAAAAGGAACTGCGCTTTGGAGCGAAATCCAGCGAACAGCCAGAAGCCTTCGGCCTCGAACTGGCACGTGTCGCATCTGCACGATCGGCTCCGGAAAGGGCGATCCGTTACCTGAAACACTATGCGCCGGGCTATCTGGTGTCGCCAATGAAGAGCGCACCGCGGGAGTTCTGGACGCTGTCATTTCCCCTTCCATGGCGCGGGCCCCTGGAAAACTCATCGAAAGAGGCGGGTCTGGATCCTTTCATCCTCGCGGCGCTGATCCGCCAAGAATCGGAGTTTGATGCCACTGCCATCTCGCGAGCCAAGGCCTACGGGCTCACACAAATCCTGCCCTCCACAGGACGCGAGCTGGGCCGTCGCCTGAATTTGCGACGTTTCACCCCTACAATGCTGTTTGATCCAGAGATAAACCTTAGACTGGGGGCACAGTACCTGAGGACAATTTTGAACTCATTCCATGGCGAATGGGAGCCGACGCTCGCCGCTTACAACGCGGGAAGGAGCCGAGCGGTCGCGTGGCTGAAGCGTTCTGAGTTCCGGGATCGTGCGGAATTTGTGGAATCCATCCCGTTCAGAGAAACCCGGAATTATGTGCAAATTGTGCTACGAAATGCGGATTTATATCGGCGCTTGTATGCGTTCAAGAAAGATAATTAAATCTCTTTCACGAACGGCCTCCATGTGGCATACTGCGTGTAGATGGCACGTACATGAATCCTTCCCGCCGCGGGTCCCTCGCAACGCGGTAATATCAACAGCTCGATGTTTGGGTGGAGGGTCTCAGTGATAGCGAATTTTCTACTCCCGGAGACTGTCGCTCGACAGAACGGATCCGGTCCTGAAATGGAACTCGACCGTGTAAGCGGCAAGCCATTGTTGCTTACACTGGGTATCACGCGGATCATCGAACAAGAAAGCCTGGATGTGGAAGTCTGGGGTTCATCCGACAAGTCGGATTGGGGCGACAAGCCGTTGCTCCGGTTTCCGCAAAAATTCTATTGCGGTACTTATTCGATGGTCCTCGATGTGTCTAAGCGGCCCGAAACGAGATTCTTGCGCGTTACCTTCAGGCTGAACCGATGGGGTCGGGGAGATTCAAATCCGCTATTCGGATTCTATGTGTTCGTCCAGGAAGCTGCGCAGGCCTCCTCCATTCACGCCGCAGTAGCGTAGCTCCGCACGGGGATGCTGCGTTCCTGAGTTGATAACCAGAACCGGCGCGACAAGCTGACCAGTTCCCGCGTATTAGTCTTTACTTCTCCGTCCGACCCGATCAGCGGTAATCGGGAAAGGCTGGCAGCAGTAGTTCCGCGGACACGCGTCAACTGGAGTGACGGGTGTTGATGAGGCTTAGCACTTCATCATGCTCGATGAATTCTCCGGGATCAGCCCGCGCCGCGATGCCGTTCCCACTTCGTGCAGGAACCAAACTGCCGCCGCCAACGGAAAGGCGACCCGCGGGTCGGAGCCAGTTGTCGCGGTAGAATCGTAATTTCATGGCCCACAAACGAATAGGTATCCTCACCGGCGGCGGCGACGTCCCCGGTCTGAATTCCGTGATCAAGAGTGTTGTTTATCGAAGTCAGGAGAATGATTGCGAAGTGATTGGTATCCGACGCGGGTGGGAAGGACTCACGCACGTCAACTTCGACGATCCGGAGAGCAAGAGTCGCTACATCCTGCCCCTTTCGCGCGAGAACACATTTGCGATCGATCGCACCGGCGGCACGTTTCTGCACACCTCGCGGACAAATCCCGCAAAGATGAAGAAGCTGCCGCCGGTGGTCGCCGGTCAGGAATTCCCATCCAGTCAGAGCACGAAAGGGGGGGATACCTTCACCGTCTACGACATGAGCAAGCAGGTGTTGAAGAATCTCGAAACGCTGCGCTTGGATTACCTGATTGCTATCGGCGGCGACGATACGCTGAGCTATGCCGCCAAGCTGGATCAACTCGGTTTCAAAGTCATGGGTATTCCCAAGACGATGGACAACGATGTGCAGGGCACGGAGTATTGCATCGGCTTTTCCACGGCCATCACACGCGCCACCGACGCCGTGCAGCGGCAGCGAACGACTGTGGGATCGCACGAGCGCATCGGCGTGTTCCGCGTTTTCGGGCGCGATGCCGGATTCACCGCTCTGTACACGGCGTTTGTGTCCTCTATCCGCTGCTGCATCCCCGAGTATAAGTTTAAGCTTGAAAAGCTGATCGATCTGCTGGTCACCGATAAGCGAAATAATCCAAGCAATTACGCCCTGGTGGTGGTTTCCGAAGGCGCCGAATGGGAAGGCTACAAGGTCCAGGAATATGGTGAGCCGGATGCCTACGGACATCGCAAGAAGGCCAGCGTGGCCGAGGCCCTCGCCGACGAGATCAAGCGCCAGGTCAACGAAGAGACGATAGCGAGCGACCTGACTTACGATCTGCGTTCCGGGGACCCTGATTTCGTCGATAAGCTGGTGGCGTCCACCTACGGCACCATGGCACTGGATGCGGTGCTGCAGAACAAAAGCGGGTTGATGTCGGCCCTGGTGAATGGCTGCTACACCATGGTTCCGATTCCGGATCCAAAGCTGGGGCCGCGACACGTGGACCTGGAATCGCTGTACAACACGGATCGGTACCGCCCGAACTACGCCAACAAGACCGGCCTTCCCATCTTCCTGGCGCGTGTCTAATCGCGTGGTCAGGTGGTGGCGCAGGGTATTCGCGACTCCCCACCTATCGACGCTTGAAATCGCGCGGTTCTTCAATGAAGCGGCGCGCGATGAAGAGCACTTCCCTTCCTCAATCGATCCACGCATCTACCACGTCAAACTGGTCCTGAGTCACCTGGGCGACATCACGGAGAAGCGCGTCGCCGATATCGGCTGCGGCAAAGGCCGATTCGCGCGCATTGTCGCAGAACGCAATCCGGGGGCGCGGGTGATCGCGCTGGATCTCGCCGAAGCGATGCTGCGATCCGCGGATGCCGGCCTCGAGCGTTGCGCCGCCTCCATGACCGCGCTTCCGCTGGCGACTTCGTCATGCGACGGCGCGTACGCGACCGAGAGCCTGGAGCACGCCATCGATATCGACAGCGCGGTGTCGGAATTGTGCCGCATTGTGAAGCCGGGCGGGCGCATCCTCATTATCGACAAAAACGCGGAGCACCGGGGGCGCCTGAAGACTCCGGAGTGGGAGAAGTGGTTCGACCGCCGCGAGGTGGAACGTTTGCTCCGGCGGCATTGCTCACAGGTCTCCAGCCAGCTGATCAGCTATTGGGAGGATGTTGAGCCAGACGGCTTGTTCATCGCCTGGCTGGCGGTAAGGTAGCGCCCTTGCCGGGGCAGAGCAGCAGCCCTACAACCCGCTCCGCTTAAGCGCGTACTGCACGGCTTCAACCGGCACCTCGAACTTCGACATCCCTTTATTTCCCATATAGCCCAGGTCGGCGATGCCCACTTTGCTCGTGTAAAAAGCATCGGCGGTCATCTTGCGAGCCCAATCGAAGAACTTCACCCCGGCAGCGGTCTCCTTGGTTGAATTCTTGCGGTAGGCGATGGTGTCCAGCAGCGCCGTCTGCTGCTCGGGTTTGGCGTCCACGAATGTGGTTCCATGCTGAGTCTGCATGGCATGATCCATCCAGGCGAGGCCGCCCGTATAGAGCGCGGAGATGTCGTCGTTGTGGCTCGCCAGCAAATCGATAAACTCCGGAGCGCCGGCTTCCAGAGCGCCCTTGGAATGCTCATCGGCAGGGAAGATCAGGTCGCAGAGCCGCCGCAAGGACGCCCACTCGTGAGCGGTGAACACTTTGGGTTTGTATACGCCGCCGGCGGTTTGCTTGTCCTCGGCGGCCATTTGATGCACGTGTTGCGCGGCCTCCAGAGTGAGGCCGCCGAGCGCCGCCGATAACGCTACGTTGCGCAGAAGATCGCGACGTGACAGTTCAGACATTCCCTTTCCTCATTTCTTCGGCCATGTATTCCGCCGTGCGCCAGGCCAGCGCGACGATGGTCAGTGTTGGATTCTTGTCGGGATTCCCCACGAACGGCGCTGCATCGGCGACGAACAGATTCTTGACCTCGTGAGACTGGCAGTACTTATTCAGCGCTGAAGCGGCGGGATCGGAGCCCATGCGGACGGTGCCCAACTCATGAATGATCATGCCGGGGACTGAGATTTTGGCTTCCGGTGGACGCGGGCTGCGTTGAGGCGACCCACCAAGTTTCTCCAGAATCTCCGCGAAGGTCTGCTCCATGTGCTGCACCATCTTCAATTCGTGATCCGACCACTTAAAACTGAAGCGCAGGACGGGAATGCCCCAGCGGTCGACGACGGCGGGATCGATCTCGCAGAAGCTGTTCGCATTGGGGATCATTTCGCCCCGGCCGGAGAGGTGAACCACGCTGCCGTACTCTTCGCGGATGCCATTCTTCAGTCCTGCGCCATAGCCTTCCAGCCGCTGGCAGGCGCCATGAAACGAGCCGACGTTCGGCATGCCGAAGCCGCCGCCGATCTCGATGTGATAACCGCGCGGCATCCCCGCTTCCTTCTGGCGGTCCCACATCCACCACGGCATATATACGTGCATGCCGCCCATGCCGTCATCGTCGTGCCGCGGCATTCCGCGCAGCGCCGGAATCTGGGCCGACATCGCGTAGCCGACGGTATCGGTGAGGTAGCGCCCCACCATTCCCGACGAATTCCCGAGACCATCCGGATGCCGCGACGATTTAGAGTTCAGCAGCAGCCTGGCTGTTTCGCAGGCGCCTCCGGCAACCACCACCGCCCGGCACCGGATCTGGCTCTCCGTGCGCGTGGTCTTGTCGATGTAGGAGACCGCGGTCACTTTGCCCGAACCGTCGGTGATCAGCTCGCGCGCCATCGCATTCGAGAAGATCTTTACGCGCCCGGACTTCATAGCGGGGATGATCTGAACCTGGCTTGAAGAATAGTTGGAGGCCGTGACACAGCCGCGTCCGCATTGTCCGCAGTAGTGGCAGGCGGGCCGCCCGTTCGTGTTCTTCGTGATCACTGCCATGCGGTTTGGGATGCATGGAATGTTGAGCTGCTTGCAAGCGCGCTGCACCAGGACTTCATGGACGCGTGGCGGCGGAGGGGTTTGGAAGACGCCGTCGGGGGCGCTTCGGATGCCTTCTTTGGTGCCGGTGACTCCGATGAATGCCTCAGCCTTGTCGTAGTAGGGCGCGACCTCATCGTAGGTAATCGGCCAATCCGTGCCGAGGCCGTCGCGCGAATAGGGTTTGAAGTCGTAATCCGAGAACCGGAACGAGAATCGTCCGTAATGGTTCGTGCGTCCGCCCAGAACCCTCGATCGGAACCAGCGGAACTCGTTGCCGGGAGCGACGGTATAAGGCTCACCCTCCAGTTCCCAGCCGCCAAAGGAGGCGGAAAAATAGCCGAAGAAGTACGGGTTTTTGCCGATGTAGAATTCGCCGTTTTCGCCGGCGCCGCGGTGGGGAACCTGGTACGGCCACATGTGTTCCTTGAAATCGCGGGCAGGATTCAACATAGGGCCCGCTTCAATCAAAGCGACGTTGATGCCCAACTGGGTGAGCACTTGCACCATGGTGCCGCCGCCGGCTCCCGAACCGACGATGACCACATCATAAACGGGGGCGCTGCGGATCACTTGCATACGTGTCGTCATTATACGGCGCGCGCAGGTCCGGCGAGGTGACGTGGTTCCGGGTTACGATATACGGATAGGGCACGGCAATGTACCATTACGATCCTCAAATCGCGCTCGAGGAAGTGAAGGAAGAAGCGATTCTTCCCCACCCGGTCCATGTTCGCGACATGATGCTTCGTGCGCATCTTTCGCCAGATCGGGCTTTGGAATTGAACCGTCGATTTCAAAGTTATTTAGAGGCATTCGGCGACGCGCAGAAGATCGCCCGCTCGCTACTGCAAGATCTCGCCGGTCCAGCGGCATAGGCCTCGCTCTCTGCTATCATGGGGAGACATTTCAAGTACGAAATGTTTTGTTATCAATCACCAACTTAAAGGAGTTACAGGTACCACAATCAATGGCAAGAAAGAGAATCGCCGACAAAGAACCCGCCATTTCGAACGAAGGCGCCGCTGCGGCGCCAGCGAAAGCGCCGATCAATAAGGCGCCTTCTGAAACGGTTCGGGCTCCCCGTTCGAGCGCGAACTCGGCAAACCATCGACACAAGAAAGAGGCGAGCGGCTGGGATGAGCAAGCCCCTACACTCGCAGAGCAAGCGGTTTCGTCATCGGGTCTCGCGTCCCTGGCCGTTTCCGTATCGGAGCCAGTAAGGGAATCGCCTCGAACAGCCGAGCCGCTGCCCACAAAAACCGAGCAACTACCCAGTAGAGAAGAGATCGCCATCCGGGCGTATCTTATCGCCGAGTCGCGAGGATTCCAGGGTGGCTCCACCGAAGACGACTGGTTGAACGCTGAGCGTCAACTGCTGGCCGAGCGAGCCTGAGCACTCTCCGATGCGCCTGCGGTAACTCTTCCCACTCACCCGCAGGCGTTCCTTCCTTCCCATTCCGCGCCTTCCACGTTTTGCTGCCCGCTTGCGGAACCAAAAAATCAACTGATTCGTCCATATTAGTGAAAGCCAGGAGCAGACGTAAGAATACTTACGGTTTGCCATACAGAGTCGAGCTTGCCTGCCCGTTCTGGCGCATGCTCTAATGGTTTTCACGTTCATTCGGATGTTGCATAGAGAGCATGCCTGAAGACGCCGTTCTCAACGAAAACACAAATCCGCGATCGCTAGTGTGGTCTACCATTCACTGGGCGCGGGATTTGCTGGTATCGGTTGTCATCGCGATTGTTGTCATCCTGTTCATCTATCAGCCGGTGAAAGTCGAAGGCACCAGCATGATGCCGGCCCTCATCGATCAGGAACGGATTTTCATCAATAAGTTCGTGTACCGGTTTGGGGCCAATGGCATCGAGCGCGGCGACATGGTCGTGTTTTGGTTCCCCCAGGATCAGACCAAATCCTACATCAAGCGCGTGATCGGAATGCCGGGCGACACAGTAGCCGTTGAAAACGGAACAGTGATCATCAATGGACGTCCGCTTCAGGAGACCTACGTTCCAAGCGAGTATCGCGATCGCGTATCGATGCCTCCGACGCAGGTGCGCGAGGACGAGTACTTCGTGCTGGGCGATCATCGCAGTTCGTCGAACGACAGCCGTGTGTGGGGGATGGTGGCTCGCCGTTTCATCTATGGTAAAGCCGTTTTCGTCTATTGGCCGCCCGACAAGATGGGCGTGCTGCGCTAACGCATCCGGCTGAACAGCCACATCACGACGGACAAGATCACACTGAGCAGAATGCTGGTCACCAGCGGGAAATAGAACGTCGAGTTCTTTCCACGCCACACGATATCGCCAGGCAGCCGCCCCAGGCGGATCGGCAAACGATCCCCGAAGCTCAAAACCAGTCCCAGGGCAACCAGCACAAACCCGAGCACGATGAGAGAACGGCCCATTCCACCCATGTATTTATTATCCGACGCTGCGCGCAGCCCGACCTTCGCGTTACTGATACAATTTCGTTCCATGTGGAGATATGCGCTCATTCCGATGGTTTTCTGGGTCCCGATTCTGCATGGCGAAGCGTTAGACAAGAGAGACGTCGAGTACGCCCGCCCGGGAGGGAAGCCGGTATTGCTCGATCTTCACGTTCCGGATGGTCCAGGGCTCTTTCCGGCAGCGATTCTGGTGCATGGCGGAGGGTTCGATCAGGGAAGCAAGAGCACGAATGTCCGCCCGTTATTCGAACCGCTGGCCGATGCCGGATTTGCCTGGTTCAGCATCGATTACCGCCTGGCGCCCGAGGCCCAACTGCCGCAAGCCATGGAAGACCTGAATAGCGCGATCCAATGGGTGAAGTCCCATGCGGCAACTTACCACGTGGATGTTTCGAAGATCGCGATCATCGGCGAATCAGCCGGCGGCTTACTGGTCAATTACGCAGGAACACATGAGACACCGGCTACGAAAGTAGCGGCCGTGGTCGACTTCTATGGGCCGGCGGATTATGGAAAGCTGGCTCAACTGCGTCGTGAGCATCCGGAACGCTTCAACATGGCATCGATCAATAAGCACGCGGCGAACGGCGGCGGGATACACTTCTTCGGGGTCGAACAACTGGATGAAGCGGGCCTGGCGAAGCTCCGCTCCCTAGCTCCCATTACTGGAGTTCATAAAGGAATGCCGCCCTTCCTGTGCATACACGGGACGAAGGATGATCAGGTGGCCTACGAGCAAACTCCAGAATTTTGCGATGCGATCCACAAAGTGGGAGCGAGGTGCGACATCATCACCATCGAAGGCGGCGGGCACGGCATGTCGGGCTGGCGCGCTCCTGAGATGCAGCATTGGAAGCCGGAGATGATCGCGTGGTTGAAGAGGACGCTCGAGGTGAAGTAGCTGTTCCGGCGATTTTGAGCATTGATGGCGACAACAGCTCTGCAGGCTGAACTGAAGGATATTCAGCCTCTTCGTGAGTTGTTTCTTCAAGAGACGAATTTTCAAATCAGGTATGACGCGTGCCACGAGCGCGGCTGGACGGACCCGTACCTGTTGAAAGTCGACGATTTCACAGTCGGCTACGGCTCAATCAAGGGGCGGAAGATCAAGAGCAGGGACACTGTATTCGAGTACTTTGTCGTGCGGCCCTTCAGAAAGATGGCCTCCGAGCTCTTTCGACAGTTACTGTCCGTTTCTGGCGCACGATATATCGAATGCCAGAGCAACGACCTGCTGCTTGCTTCGATGCTATATGAGTTCGCAACCTCAGTAAGCGCCGACACCGTCTTGTTCGAGGACCACGCGATTACTCAGCACGCTGTTCCGGGCGCCGTAGTTCGCCCCAGAGGCAGTGACGATCAGATTTTTGAGCACAGGTACGAGCCCGCAGGTGACCGTGTGGTCGAGCTGAGCGGAGAGGTGATTGCGACCGGCGGATTCCTGCTCCATTACAACCGGCCGTTCGCGGACTTGTATATGGAAGTTCGGGAGGACTGTCAGCGCCGCGGTGTAGGGTCCTTTCTCTTGCAGGAATTGAAGAAGGAATGCTACCTAGCAGGCAGGGTTCCGGCTGCGCGCTGCGATTTGCGGAACGCGGCTTCGCGATCGACGCTGATCAAGGCGGGATTGAGGGTCTGCGGCTTCATGTTGACGGGCAAGGTGAAGAAGTAAGGGTTGAGACTCGACCTTGCAAGCCGGCATTTCAGCCATTCAGGGACGCCTGGATGCAATATACTAACGGCACCATGATGCGAGCCAGCCTCGTCTTCTCCATTCTCCTCGCCAATCCAGGGATGCTTCCCGCACAGCAGCCCGCCCCTCGACCGCCCGCGGCCTCGTCCGATGAGGCGCGGATCCGGGAGCTGATGCGGGATCCAGCTAAGCGGGCTGCCTTCATGCGCGAACACTTCCCGGATCCGGTGTTTGATAAGACTGCGCCGGATCTTCCGGCTGGACTCAAACCGGGCGGCATTCTGATCTACTCCAAGACCAATGGATTCCGCGACACTCCCGCTATTCAGGCCTCGAACGCAGCTTTGTCCGCGATTGCGCAGCGCCGTGGCTGGCCGTTCTTCCAAACTGAGAATGGCGCGGTGATGAACCCCCAGCAGCTTAGCCAGTTCAAACTCGTGATCTGGAACAACACGAGCGGAGACACGCTCACCGAGGAACAACGCGCCGCGTTCCGCGCCTGGGTGGAGAACGGCGGATCCTTCGTCGGCGTTCATGGTGCCGGCGGAGACCCTCTGCCTACTAATCCAATGTTTGCCCCGCCGCGTTCGGCAGCGGCCTGGGGCTGGTACGTGGATACGCTTCTGGGCGCGCAGTTCGTCGTCCATTCCCCGATTGTGCCCGGCGCCGTCCATATCGAAGACAAGCAGAGTCCGATTACGAAAGGACTCCCGGAGGTCTGGCAGCGGTCCGATGAGTGGTACGCCTTCCGGGAGAACCCGCGGAGCAAGTCCGGCTTCCATATCCTGGCGACAGTGGACGAGAAGAGCTATGAGCCAGGGAAGGCCTCGATGGGAGTGGACCACCCGCTGATCTGGTGGCACTGCGTGGGCAAGGGACATGCGCTCTACTCAGCGCTCGGCCATGCCGCCGAATACTATGCGGAACCACTAATGATCCGACTTCTGGAGAACTCGATGGCATGGGGCTTGGAGCACAGCGGAAAGCCCTGCCCAGCATCGAACTGACCGACGCGGTCGCGACGCAGCGCGTACACATTGTTTCCCCGGCTGTGAACTCGACAGCTTAAACCGCGTAGTGCCGGCCGCGATGCGCGCCGACCAGTATCTGGAACAAGCGGTGTGCGATCAACTCGTGCAGCGTCAGCAACTCCTTGTTGGATTCCACCAGGGCATTGATATCCCGCGGATCCGCCGGGACGCCTACCCCCGCTTTCAAGGCATCCGTTGCCTCCTTGATCACAGGATCGGAAATCGCATCACCGGCCATCTCCCATAAGGTAATGAAGCGGTCCACCGCAGTCGGGAAGCTCACTTTGAATACGCCATAGTTGCTGGTTGTGCGGGGCGGCTTATAATCCAGATTGAACGGCCCGTTATACCCGTGGCTGCGCAAGAGTACGAGCACGTTTAACCAATCGAGCGGATTCACCAGACCCACGGCGATATCGACGTCGTGTTTCAGCCGGTAGCCATCGTTGATGTCGAAGTGAAATAGTTTTCCGCACAAGAGTGCCCGAGCCAGCGCCGCCCGTGGCGCGGCCCCCCACATGAGTTCGTGCAGATACTCAGGGTTCAAGCCGACCATATCCGGATGCGTCAGCAGCCCGGAGGAGATGAAGGCGAGCATCGCGTCGCTGGTAGGCAGGAGAATTTCGGCCTGCGGCTCAAAGGGCTTCGCTTCCAGGCAGTGCTTCAGTGTGGGCCGGCCGTATTTCTTGGCCATTTGGATGTCCGCCTCGCACGCTGCGTTGAGCCCCTCGGCATACCACCGCAAGGTTTGCGTCTCCTCAATGGCGCCCTGCACGTAGTAGCCTAGCGATCCGGGCCAGTACACCGCGAAGTCCGCGCCGAGTTCGTGGCCGATGTGAACCGTATTCTTCAGACGCTCCGCTGCATAAGTCCGGACCCCCACCGACTCAGCCGCCGGACTCGCGGCCCAAACGGCGTGGTGGAAGGTTTCCGTAGTGACCATCGAGCACTTCATCCCGTGCTGCTTCAGCGCCTCTTTGATACGACCCACGATGTCCCATTGGCCGGTGGAGAATAATTGTCCGGCGGGGATCACATCAGTATCGTGAGTACACCAATGTACTATCCCAATCGCAGCGTATTCACGGATTACCTCCTCGAAGCCCACGGGCCGGCGAGTGGGGGCATGGAAAAGAGCGTGGCCTTCGTACGCCGCGGCCCACTGGGGACCGGAGATGTAGTAGCGGCGCCGCACCTCGGGCGAGTAGCTGCCACCGCAGGCGTTCATCAGGCGCTCAATCAAGGATTGTTGTTGGTCGATGGGAATAGGGTTCATCATGTCTCCGAATCGTTATCATATTGCACCCCGCGGGTGGCGTCGACGTAACAGCGCCACGGGAGATGCATTAGCCCAGGATGCCATCCAGAGCACGGGAGTAGGTTGTACTCGGATCCTGCCCTGCTGCAGCTCACGCCGCGGCGAGACTATGGGCTGCACGGCCAGAGCGAGAAGTCCGCAAACTGCCGTCGCGGAACGCCGCTGACTCAATGCCCTGGACCACTTCGAAGAGCAAACAACGCCAGCCTTCCGCAATTAGCTCCGAGGCCGGGCCACCGATCACGACGGGCGAGATCAACGAACTCACAGCGAAGCGGCCGAATCCGCTATTCTGATCAGCATGCTTACCCGGCGTGCCTTCTTAGGCTCCTCCGCAGCGGTGGCGGCGCAACTTTTCGCGGCGCCCGACGGATCAAAAAAACCCGGTGACAACCTTGAAAAGCTGGCCGGCGCCGCACTCCGGGAGGCCAAGAAGCTGAAAGCAAGTTACTGCGATATCCGCATCGCCCGCTACCGGGACCAACTGGTCAGCATGCGGATGACACCCGAACGCGGCACCGGAAAGACGCTTGAGATTCCCGGCGTCTTCGAAGACTCGAGCTTCGGTTTCGGCGTTCGCGTCATCGTGAATGGAGCATGGGGCTTCGCCTCGTCGCCGGTCGTCACCTCCGAAGAGATAGCGCGGATTACGGCTGAGGCGGTAACGATCGCCAAGGCCAATTCAGCAATGCAGTCCAAGCCGATCCAGCTTGCTCCGGTCAAAGCCTATCGAGACCGCTGGGTGTCCCCTTGCGAGAAGGATCCGTTTACCGTGCCAGCAGGCGAAAAGTTGGAGTTGCTGCGCAGCGTGGCGGCGGAGATGAAGAAAAATCAGCGCGTGTTCGGATCCAACACAGCGCTGAACTTCCGTTCCGAAGATAAGTATTTCGCATCGTCTGAAGGGTCCTCTATTCAGCAGTCGATCATTCAGACCTACGGCTATGCCGGTGCGAATGCAGTGGACCGGCAGGCGGGCATCTCACGAACACGGACCTATACCCCGGCGCCGCTATCGGTGGGTTGGGAATACGTTCCGGAGATGAACCTCGCCGAGAATGCCCGGCGAGTTAGAGAAGAGGTGCTGGAGCACGTGGCGGCGCCACCGGTAACACCCGGCATGAAGGATCTGGTTTTGCTGCCGAGCCACTTATTTCTCACGATTCATGAAAGCGTCGGTCACCCGACCGAACTCGACCGCGCACTCGGATACGAGGCTAACTACGCGGGAACGAGTTACATTACGCCCGACAAGATAGGAAAGCGCATCGCGTCCGACCTGGTTACGTTCACCGGCGATCGCACTTACCCGAAGGGGCTTGCGACTACAGCGTACGACGATGACGGCGTGAAGACGACGAAGTTCAATATTATCGAGAACGGAATATTCCGCCACTATCAGACCATCCGCGACCAGGCGCATCTGGTGGGTGAATCCGAGTCGCGCGGATGCTGTTTTGCGGATTCCTGGGCGACGGTTCCGTTTCAGCGCATGCCAAATATTTCACTCCTCGCGGGCAAGCCCGAGGTGACTCTGGACGATCTGATTTCGGGCGTGGAAGACGGCGTGCTGATCGAAGGCCGCGGCAGTTATTCGATTGACCAGCAGCGCTACAATTTCCAGTTCGGCGGCGACGCCTTTTGGGAAATCAAGGGCGGCAAGAAGCGGGGCATGATCTCGCGGGTATCCTACCAGGCGCGCACACCCGACTTCTGGCAGGCTTGCGACGGCATCGCCGGACCCAGCTACTGGCAACCTTATGGGACCACCGGGGACGCCAAAGGGGAACCGACCCAGATCAACGCGATGACCCACGGCTGTTCACCCTCGCGCTTCAGGCAGGTCAATGTGATTGTCACGGACTGAACATGCTGACACGAGACGAAGCGAAAAAGCTGGCCGAAAAGGTTTTCTCCTACTCGACATTCCCGGAGTGCTCGGTCTCGATTACATCCTCGGAGCAAGCATTCACTCGATTCGCTAATAACGGGATTACGACGGCGGCATTGGCCAACCGCCACTCCGTCTCGATCGCGGCGACTCGTGAAGGACGGTCCGGTCGCGCGGTGGTGAACGATTTGGACGACGGCGCACTACGAGCAGCGGTGAAGCAATCTGAGGAGCTTGCGTCGATTGCACCGCCGAACCCGGAACACCGCCCGCCACTGGGGCCGCAGGAGTATCGCGAGACCAACGATTACGACGAGAAGACTGCACGCGCGCGAGCCCCCGAGATGCTTCCGCACATCCGTGCGGTGGTGGAGCTTGCGCGGGCGAAGAAGCTGATTGCGGCAGGATTGTTCGAGCGTATTCACGCGGTTTCAGCCGTCGCGAACAAAGCCGGTCTTTTCGGGTTTCATCGCTCCGCGGACAGTAAGCTGACGACGACGATCCGCAACGCCGAGGGCAGCAGTTCCGGATGGGCGGGACTGCCGTCCACGCGCATTGCCGAAATCGATGGAGGCGCCCTGGCCGAAGTGGCGGCGAGGAAATGCCTGCAATGGAAAAATCCGAAACGAATTGATCCCGGCAAGTACACTGTCGTGTTCGAGCCGACCGCGACCGGTGATCTGGTACATCTGATGACGCAGGCGTTCAACGCTCGCGCGACGGAAGAAGGCCGCACGTTCCTCAGCAAGAAGGGCGGCGGTTCGATGCTGGGCGAGAAGATGTTCCCGGAGTTCATCACCCTTCGGTCCGATCCGTTCGACGGCCGCATGCCCTCCTCGCCCTGGTCTGGAGGAGAGGGCGGTGGTGGAGGCGGCCGATTCGGGGGAGGCGGCGAGGCTGATCCGCTTCCAGTTCAACGCGTGAACTGGATCGAGAAGGGGGTCGTAAAGAATCTCTCCTACGACCGGTATTGGGCCGGGAAGACGGGGCATGAGCCGGTTCCCTACCCTACAGCGCTAATCCTTGACGGCGCCGGGTCAAGCGTTGAAGACCTTATCAAGTCAGTAGATCGCGGGTTGCTGGTCACTCACTTCTGGTACATTCGGTTCGTGAATCCGCAGACCCTGCAGCACACCGGCTTAACGCGTGACGGGCTGTTCTTGATCGAGAACGGAAAGATCTCGGATGCCGTCACGAATCTGCGATTCAACGACAGCCCGGTGCGGCTGCTTCAAAATACGGTGAAGCTGGGGCGAGCAGTAAGAATGCGTGGACTGGAAGGAGCCAGCATGGTGGCGCCCGCTTTGGTCGCTACGGATTTCTCGTTCACTTCCGTTTCCGACGCTGTGTAGGAGTCGACTCGGCGTCTTACGCGTGGAATGTCAATTCAACCGGGGTGCCGGCTCCGCATCCTAGTGTCTGCGCGGCAGAGGCTTGGTTCACTACTACCTCGAGATAGCCGGAACTCCCTACGATAATGCACGGTTCTCCTGGGCCGCACTCGCCGAATGTCGACGTCTAAACCGTAGAGCTTGGCGAAGGCCAACGGAGACTTCGAATGATCGGGTTCGCAGGTCCGGAAAGCGATCGATATGGAAGTTGGTGATCAGGTTACCAAAGCGATCTACCTTCAGAACAGCTCCCATCCAGATGCGCCGGCCGGTCTGCTGTGGCTGCATGAGTCCCAGCTGAATGTAGTCGTTGATCTTCTTTCCATAAGAGGTTGATTTAGCACCAGATGCGAGATGGGCGGCACACGGAGCGAAGATGTCTCTACCGTGAAACGTGCGGCTGACGGCTGGTCTAAAAAGCTTCTCGTTCGTAATCGAACGTACCCGATGAGGTTTAACCTCGTAAACCATTGACAATACTCCATTGTCAGGAGCAATGAAGTACTGGCCCGCGGCCTCGGTCAGGATAGCGCGGCGGGACGTGCCTACGCCGGGGTCCACGACCACGACGTGGATGGAGCCTTTCGGGAAGTAGGGGTAAGCCTGCGCGATGGTGTAGGCCGCCTCCATGATCTCGAACGGCGGAATCTCGTGGGTGATGTCCACGATCGCCGCCTCGGGCGCGATAGCGAGGATGACCCCTTTCATCGTTCCGACGTAGTGATCGGAAAGTCCGAAGTCGGTGGTCAGCGTAATAACGCGGTGATTCACTTACTGTAGAGTAGACGATGGGCAACGCCGGGCACGTGGCAATTCTGGACGGCGGAGTTGCCGCCTGGAACCGCTGGCGAGAGGTTAAGGTTGACGTCCGGCCCGATTTGAGCGGAGAGTCGTTGAGCCGCAAAGATTTGCGGACCGCCGATTTCAGCCGCTGCAGTCTGGCCGGGTCTCATCTCAACAAGACGGATCTAGACGGCGCGAATCTGAGCAGGGCGAACTTAAGCGGAGCGTCCCTGCAGGGCGCGCGTTTAGTACAAGCCACACTCATCGAAGCTGATCTGACAGGAGCGAACGCCGCCGGGGCGGATTTCACAGAAGTCAATGCGTCGTATGCTGATTTCACCGGCGCCCACCTCGCCGGGACGGTTCTAGACGGCTCCGACCTTACCAGCGCGAAGCTCGATAGAGCGAGTCGGTTCGACGCGACATTGCGAAAGGCGAATCTGAGAGCGTCGAGGCTGCATTGGTCGAACCTCACGCGAGCGGATCTCAGCGGCGCGAATCTGAAACGCTGCGATCTGACCGGCGTGAGTATTATTGAGACGAATCTTTCCGGCGCAAATCTCGAAGAAGCGAACCTCAGGTACGCCCGCCTCATCGATTCCACCATGGAGGGCGCCGACCTCACCGGGTGCCGGGTGTACGGCATCGCAGTCTGGAATCTTCAATCGACGGGAGCAATTCAATCCGATCGGATCATCACGCAAGCCGATGAAGCAGCCATTACGGTGGATAGCCTGGAGTTGGCCCAATTCATCTATTTGCTGCTGAACAGCGAGAAACTTCGCCAGACAATCATGACCATCACGTCCAAGGTTGTGCTGATTTTGGGACGCTTCACGCAAGAGCGGATGACGATCCTGCAGGGCATACGCGAAGCGCTACGCAACCGCGATTACCTGCCGGTATTGTTTGATTTCTCCGCTCCCGCCGCACGGGATCTGACAGAAACGGTTGCGACCCCTCGCGCATCTCGCACGGTTCATTATCGCGGACATAACCGATGCCCGCAGTATCCCCCAGGAGTTGATGGCGATCATACCCAATCTGCCGTCCGTACCTGTCCAACCCATTCTGCTCGAATCCCAAGACGAGTACGGATTATTCGAGCATTTCAAGCGTTATCCCTGGGTCTTGAGAACAGCCTTGTACCCTGATGCAGAGACCTTACTCGGTCTCTTAACGAAGAGAGTGATCGGCCCGGCGGAGGCATTGCTAAACTCGTAAGTACAGGTGGCGAGTTTCTATTTCGATCACAACGCGACGACACCGGTCTGTAAAGAAGTACTGGAAGTGGTGGTTCCAGTGATGCTTGAAGTGTACGGAAACGCCTCGAGCATCCACCGCTATGGTCAGGCGGCCAAGCAGAAGTTGGACGCCGCCCGCCGGGAGGTCGCGGCGTTCCTGGGCTGTCATCCCGGAGACGTGGTGTTCGTGAGTGGCGGAACAGAGGCTGACAACTTGGCGATCTTCGGCACGGTGCGCCGGGGTGGAGCAGCAGGCCGGCATGTGATCACAACGACCATCGAGCATCCGGCGGTTCTCAGCGCGTGTGCGCAGCTGGAACGGGAAGGCGCCATCGTAACCTATGTCCGGGTGGGCTCGTCAGGTGTGGTCGATGCGGACGACATTCGCCGCGCGATACGGACTGAAACGGTACTGATTACGATGATGCATGTGAATAACGAACTCGGCACCATCCAGCCGGTCGAGGCAATCGCCAGGACTGCGCGCGAGGCCGGCGTGGTATTCCACTCGGACGGCGTCCAGGCAGCGGGCAAGTTACCCATCAACGTGAAGGACTTAGGAGTTGATCTTTACTCGCTGAGCGGTCACAAACTCTATGCGCCGAAAGGAATCGGAGTGCTGTACGTTCGCAAGGGCGTGAATCTCCAACCGGTGCTGTTTGGCGGGCACCATGAACGAGATCGCCGTCCTGGTACGGAGAATGTGCCTGGCGCTGTCGCGATGGGACGGGCCGCCGTGATTGCCGGCCAGCATCTTGTGGCAGAAGCGCGCGAACTTGGGGATTTGCGGGAGCGGTTCGAGCGCGGCATTCTGGAGCGGGTGCATGGGGCGCGGCTGAATTGCGAGTCGTCGCCGCGGGTTCCAAACACATCGAATATCTGTTTTGATGGAATCGAAGGGGAGCCGTTGTTGATTGCATTGGATCTGAAAGGGTTCGCCGTTTCCAGTGGTGCGGCTTGCTCCAGCGGAGCCGTCGAGCCTTCGCACGTTCTCACCGCGATCGGGCTGCGCAAGGACGAAGCACGGTCCTGCCTGCGATTCTCATTGGGCCGCTCGAATGATGCCGCACAAATAGATGCTCTAGTGGATGCGGTGGCTGTATCGGCCGCGCATTTACAAAGGTTGGCTCCCTCCCATGCGTGATTCGATTGTCGCCGTCGCGATGTCTGGCGGCGTGGACAGCTCCGCAGTAGCGGGATTGCTGCATCGCCGCGGCGAGAGCATTGTCGGGATGACCATGCAGTTGTGGAATCAGCGGCGGCTGCCCGAGCTGTCCGGCGGCCAATCGAGCGGGCGATGCTGCTCCTTGGAGGACGTGTACGATGCGCGGTATGTTGCGCAGCATTTGGGCATCCCGTACTACGTCGTGAACTTCGAAAATCGCTTCGAAGAACAAGTGGTGAAACCGTTCGTCTCCGAGTACCTGGCAGGACGTACGCCGATACCGTGCACGCTGTGTAATAACTTCGTCAAGTTCGATGAGTTCCTGGATATGGCGGCGGGCGTGGGAGCGGAACAGGTGGCTACGGGGCACTATGCCCGAGTGGATTTTAACGCCGGAACGGGCCGATATGAGATGCGAAAGGGAGTCGACGAGAGTAAGGACCAGACGTATTTCCTGTTCGGCCTTACGCAGGAGCAACTGGCCCGCACGCGATTCCCGCTGGGTGCTCTGAGGAAATCCGAGGTGCGAAAACTGGCTCGCGAGTTGGCGCTGCCTGTGGCTGAGAAACCGGATAGTCAGGAGATCTGCTTCGTTCCCAACGGCGACTACGCCTCATTTATAGACGCGTATTTCCGCGAGCAAGGGATTCCGGGCACGGCGGCCGAGGGCGAAATCGTAGACACGAGCGGCCGTGTCGTTGGCGAGCATGGCGGAGTCCACCACTTCACTGTAGGACAGCGCCGCGGACTACGCATTGCAGCGCGCGAGCCGCTTTACGTGATCGCGACAGAGCCAGCGACCCGGCGGGTCGTTGTAGGTGGGAATGAACAGCTTTTGCGGACGGGGCTGATCGCCAAGGATGTGAACTGGATTTCGATAGCGCCGATCACGAAGCCCGTGCGAGCATTCGTGAAGATTCGAAATAAGCACGCGGGAGCGGCAGCAACACTGTCTCCAACGACAGAACCATCAAGGACGGATATCCGTTTCGATGAGCCGCAGCGCGCAGTGACACCGGGCCAGGGCGCGGTGTTTTACGTAGATGATCTGGTGTTGGGCGGTGGCTGGATCGAATGATGGATGAGTTGTCGAGCGCAGCCGAACGATGTTTCAGTTGTTTAAACTGAGCGCCGCTAGGCGCGATTGCGCCAACGCATCGCGCTGGGCGGCGTTGCGTTCCTGAATAGCCATCTTGGCCATCTCGACGAGGTCGGCGAACATGTTTGATCCCTCGTAGGCGGATTCCCCGGCTTCTTTGAGAAGATGGGTGGCAATCAATTTTGCTTCTCTCTCCAAGTTCGCTGTCATGCCACATATGAAAGCACTCCAGTTGCCAAAGAGCATCGGCAGTTCGGCAGTTGGTGTGCACTGTGAACGGCGATGCGGGTCGTCGCTTCCATCCTGGCTGTACTGCTGACGATAACCGGAGCGTCGGCCGCAACTCCTCGGCAGAAACACCCGTACCGCCAGCATTGGAAAAAGGCCACTTACGGCAAACCAGCCGTCGCGGGCGTTACTGCACGCGCCGGTATGGGCCAAATCACCCATCACCCCCGCCAGTTCGGCGGCGGCGCAGCGGGGTTTGGCAAGCGGATGGGAAGTGGTTTTGCCACTCACGCGGTAAAAACGACCGTGGAGCACGCCGTGGCGGCGCCTCTCCATGAGGATCTTCATTATCACCGTTCAACCCGCCAAGGCTTCCGGCCACGGCTGCAGCATGCATTGGTGAGCACCGTCGTCACCAGAAATACCAGAAACGGCAAGCGTAGACCTGCCGCAGGCCGAATCTCGGGTCATGCAGCCGCGGGCGCGGTCTCGGGCGCCATTGTTCCAGCGGCGAGCGGCGCCTCGACGGCGGGGATCGGTCTGGCGGCCGACGCGGGAGCTAACGTGGTGCGCGAGTTTGTGCCCCGCAATCGGAAGAAGAATGCCGCGCGCCGGAGGTAAACTCACGATCGAGCGTTACCATGGAAGTGGCGGCGTTGAGACATGGCACAACCTTCCAGCACTCGTCCCATCACCGGCGACGATATCATCTCTGAACTGATCCGCAACGTAGAAGCGGGAGTCGTTCAAGGTCCGCTACACCACCCTCGTGCCGTGCATATTCAATGTTTATCTGCACGCCGACGATTTCGAACAGATCCGACCCATCTCGGGCTTCGTGCGCTCAGAGGCCAAGCTGGCGCTGAATGAACATCTTGCGACATTGAACAAGGGCTCTTCCCTGCCCTCGGTGACCAAGTGGCTGGGCTTAACCGCCGGCCGCCAGCCTGAATTCAAGGCTCTCCACCCGGATTGGTCCATAGAGTTCCACCGCGACGTAGAGGAGCGCCTGCGGCGGGGAGATATTGAAATCTATTCCGAGCTCGGCTCATCGGAGCAGGAAGACCTGGGTGCGGGAGCGAAGACCACCTTTATCACTCGGCGGCCTGTCGAATCCACACCGCCCGAATCGCCCACTGAAGCCACGCAATCCTCCGTGCAGCACCCTCGCACGGATCGCCAGGCGCAGGCTTATCTGCGATACACGGGAGAAGCGGGACCAACCACGTTCCCCATTACTCGCGATCAGACCGTCATTGGCCGGGGAGGAAAAGCGTTCTGGGTGGACCTGAAGATAGAAGGTCCCGCTGACGTGTCGCGGGAGCACTGCCGCATCCGCCGCGACCCCGCTACCGGGAAGTTCTCGATCAAGGACCTAAGCCAATATGGGACCACTGTAGATGGCGAAAAAATTCCGTCGAGCCTGGAGCGCGGCGCCAATGGCGAGAAGATGGATCGCAACATCGAAGTTCCGCTACCCCTGCGAGCCAAGATCGGACTCGCCGACGTCTTCTTCTTAGATTTCGAGGCCGTACAATCCGAATGACAACGGAGACCTTGTTCCGGCTTCGCGTGCCGTTCCAATTGTTGCTGCTGGCTTTCGCGCTGCTGGTCGCGTGGTTGACGGCCCGCCGGAGCGATTGACCTCAATGAACGTGAAGACCGATCTGCTGTACGCAGGCCTGTCCGACACCGGCCGGGCACGACGCGAGAACGAGGACCGCATTCACATGGATGCGGAGAGCGGTCTGTTTCTGGTCGCGGACGGCTTGGGCGGTCATGCCGCGGGCGAACGTGCCGCCGAGACCGCCGTGGATATGATCGTCGCCCGGCTGGAGCGCAAGACCGGGACGCCCGAAGACCGCATGCGGGAGGCGATTGCTGTCGCGAATAACGAAATCCATACGCTAGCGGAGCAGCACGACGAGTGGAAGGGAATGGCATGCGTGGTCACAGCAGCCCTCATCGAAGAGGGCCAAGTGACGGTGGGGCATGTCGGCGACTCGCGCATGTATGTGCTGGAGGGGGGTGGCATTAGGAAGGTCACCCGGGACCATTCGCCGGTGGGCGAACTGGAGGATTCCGGCCAGCTGAGCGAGGCCGCCGCCATGGCGCATCCGCGCCGGAACGAGGTGTTTCGAGATCTCGGTTCTGAGCCGCACAGCCCGGACGATGACGAGTTCATCGAAGTCCTGCGTTTTCCCTTTCGCCCCGACACAGCCCTGCTGATCTGCTCTGATGGACTAACCGATCAGGTGCCGTCCGAACGGATCCGCCGCACCGTCGAGATGAATGCGCACGACCCGGCGAAGGCAGCACGCATGCTGGTGCAAGCCGCGAACGAGGCCGGCGGAAAAGACAATGTGTCCGTGATATTGGTGGAGGGGCGTGAGTATGGCCCCGCCCGATCCGCCGCAACCGCACCTGAACCGCAAAGACTTCCCGCGCGTCGAAAATCACGGGCGGTCCTGGCTTTCCTTATGGGCCTTATCGTTGCGGCCGCGGCATTTGCATTGGTCCGCCCGTACCTGGTGGATACGCAGGACGGTTGGAGGGTGGAGTTCGGAACAGTGCGCACTCCCCTCAGATGGAAGGTGGCGCCCCACACACGCATCTCCGATACGCTGGCGAAAGCGCGGCCCGGCGATACCATCGTCGTCGAGCCCGGCACGTACCAGGAGACGATCCGCTTGACTCCGGGAATTGCGCTGGTCAGCGCGCGAAGGCACGCGGCGATTCTGCGCGATCCGGAGACGGTGGTGCTGGCGGATGGCGTGCGCGGCAGCCGTATCTCCGGCTTCAAGATCGAGGGCCCATCCGTAGTCGGCATTCGCATCGTAAACTCCGACCTGGAAGTGACGGACGTCGAAATTACCGGGATGCAGGAGGCCGCTATCGATGTAGAGGGCGATTCGCCGGCATCGATCCGCGCAAATACAATCATGGCGAATCCAGGGACCGGGATTGTCATCAGTGAGGCGGCGCGGCCCAGCGTCACCAATAACAGCATCACGGGCAACGGCAAGACTCCCGGCGCTCTCCGCCCGGGCATTCACATTGCCGGAGCGGCCAGCCCGGTAATTCAGGGAAACGTGATTGCGGACAACGGTGCGGAACAGATCTGGGCCTCTCCGCTGTTCACCAGCGATCCACTGCTTACGAGCAACGTTGTCGGCCCCTTGAGTGAAGGACCGGAAGACTTTGATCAAGGTGGTGACGCGGTGACGCCGCAAACCTTCGGGCGCTTCATCATCCACCGGAAACTTCCGGCCGGTGGCATGGGCCGGGTTTACGAGGCCACTGATGAGATTTCCAAACAGCGCGTCGCGCTCAAGCTGATTGATCGAGGCACGGATTCCGACAGCATGCAGATTGTCGCCGCCGAGCGGCTGGGCGTGGAACTGCATAAGCGCCTGTGCGCGCTGGATCCGCGCATCACTTCGGTGTACGATACCGGCGAAACCGCCGATTACCTTTACATCGTGATGGAGTACATCGACGGGCAAGACCTGTCGGAGCTTAGCGGCCGCGAGCGGATCGGTTTTCCGTTCGCAGCGCGAATTGCGCAGGACGTCCTGGAGGTTCTGGCCATCGCGCACAACTTCGGAACCAACATCGATGGCCGGGAATACCGCGGCATCGTACATGGCGACATCAAGCCTCGCAACATCCGCCTGACAACGGTCGGTCAGGTGAAAGTGCTCGATTTCGGAATCGCAAAAGCGATCTCCATGACTCGCAGCTTCACGCATAACGTCTTTGGGAGCGTCCAGTATTCGTCGCCGGAGCGGCTGAACACCGGCGAGGTGACGGTCAGCTCCGATCTGTGGGGCGTGGCTGTGGTGCTGTACGAGATGATTGCGCGGCATCCTTACTTCGAAGGGGACAGCGGCGCGAGGCTGGAACGTGTCGATCCGCAATTATGAGTCGCTGCAGCCGCTGCCGGAAGACTGCCCGGAGGCTCTGAAGCAGATTCTCCGCCGCGCCCTCGCGCCAAACCCGGAGCAACGTTATTCGACCGCCGACGAGTTCGCGGCCGATCTGCACGCATTCCGCAGCAACAGAGTTCCGGCCGCCGCAGCGATGGAGATCGAAGCTACGCGGCGAACGGCTCGCGGCGCGGACGCCGATGGCGAAACGCGGCGGAGCGTTGCGACGCGGTGGACACCCTGGACGACGCGACGCGGCGCACGGTCACGGGAATCGAACGGCCGGCCGGCGGTGGTTGTCGAAAGCCCCGCTGAAGACCGAGGCGCCGTCGAAAGCCGCCGCAAAACACGCCGGTCCGCGATGGGGGCGCATTGCGTTTCTCATTCTCCTGTTGTGCGGGGCGGGCACTGGCTATCTGCTCGCTAAGGAATGGGTGACGTGGAAGGATGCGAGCGCCCTCGCGCACGATCTGGAGACCGAGCACGAGAAGAATCTGGACGCAGCCTGGGACCGGTATCAGAGTCTCGCAAAACGTGCTAACCTGAACCTTTCCGTGTGGAGCGCGCAAGAGGCTTTACGCAATCGTCTCTTGGCCGATACCGATCACGTCCTCACGGAATACAGGATTGCCGACGCGCCTGCGCTGACCGAGGCGGATTGGACGCGTGCCCGCGCGAGCGCAGCCCGAGCCCTGGAACTCGCGCCTCACGATAGGACGATACGGAGCAAAATCCGAGACATCGACGGACAATTGAATCGCATTCGCGGAACTGCCCGCCACGATTCCAAGATGTCTGCAGCAATCCCGCGAGAATTTTCTGGAGGCTGCGCAGCTGGATCCAAAGTCGCCGGATCCGTGGCTTGGACTGGCGCGTCTCTACGTGTACTCGTTGCATGACGTGGACAGCGCGCAAAACGCCTTGAAGGAAGCCGAGCACCGTCACCACGAAATTGGGAAGCGCGAGACCGCGCAGCTTGCCGACGGATATCGCGATCGTGCTGAACGAACGTTGCGCGAGGCGCAGAACGCATCCAGCCGGCCCGAGGAAGACCGCTATATCGAGTTGGCTCGACGGGATTTCCAGCGTGCGCGGGAATTGTATGAAAGCATCATCCCATGGGGCAATGCGGCGGCGAACCTCCGTAAGACTTACGACAGCCTGGAGAAGCTGGACGAGTTAAAAGGCCCGGGCGACGAGGAGCAGGAGCGCCCAGAAAGCAGGATCAAGCGCTGGCTTCGCAAGTTCCCGGGCTTGAAATAGATCATGGCCGTAACTCGCAGCACCGCCGCCGACCGCCAACGCCACGCACCTGTGTTCGCCGGGCGTCCCGCTGGGCTGCGCACTCGCGAATTGTTCGCCTTGATAGGCGCGGCCATGCTCGTCGCGGCGGCTTTGTTGTTGGCATACAGCGGCCGTATGGCGAGACTTGAGACGTCCACTCCGACGCCCATCAATCTCTCGCAACTGGACCGCGCCGAGCAGCTCTATCCTTATCTCACCTCCATTCCGGCACCCGCTGAGCGCCAGTACATTGCCCGCAAAATTTTCGAACACGTCCGAGACATGTCCGGCAACGTCCCGAACGTCGGCGCTATCGGCCGCATCCGTGTGCCAATTCGCGAAATCACGTCCACGCGCGGGCTCCCAGGTTTGCAGACGCGTGCGCGCGAACACTTGAGCAGCGATCCCAACGCCGAGACCTTGGCCCTGCTTACCAGCGCTGAACTCAGCCGCCTGAAGCCGTCGTTCGTAGTCCGCAACCTCGGCCAATTTCGCAACCGACTTTGGCTGTGGGGCTTTGTGTTTTTCGCGGTATTCTTTGGCGTTCACGTGTTCTGGACGTACAGGGCTTATCGCGGCGCTTCCCTGGTGTTGCCAGCGCTGGAACTACTCAGCGGCATCGGGCTGGTGCTGATGATTACCCTGCGCGATCCGCTAAGAGACACGATGATGTTCGTCGAATTCGTTCAGGGCGTCGGACTCGGCTGCATCGTGCTGGCCATCGCCAGCACACTCGATTACCAGCGACTCACTGGACGGCTTAGCTATATCCCGCTGCTGGCTGGATTCCTGCTTTCCGCTGCACTCATCGTCCTGGGGACAGGACCGGGCGGCAGCGACGCTAAGGTGAACCTGCTGGGCTTTCAGCCCGCCGAACTCATCCGCATACTTGATTGTTTTCTTCCTGGCCGGTTATTTGGCTGATCGATGGGAGTTTCTGCGCACGCTCCGGGAAGAGCGCGCCCGTTTTGCGTCAGTTTCAAAGTGGGTGGAAGTGCCGCGCCTGGAATACTTGCTGCCCGTGCTGGCCGGGGTAGTGGTTTCGCTCGCATTCTTCTTTCTGCAAAAGGATCTCGGCCCCGCACTGCTGATCGCGTGCCTGTTCCTCGGGATGTACGCGGTCGCAAGGGACCGGTATCTGTTCGCGACAGCCGGCTTCGTGATGATTCTGGGAGGCTTCATTGGGGGCTACCTTCTCGGGTTTCCGCGAACAGTCTCGCAGCGGGTATCGATGTGGCTCTCGCCTTGGGACAACGCGGTCCGCGGCGGCGATCAGGTGGTGCATGCTCTGTGGGGATTTGCGACGGGCGGCAGGTTAGGCACGGGGCTGGGCCTGGGCGACCCGGAGAGCATGCCGGCGGCGCACACCGATCTCATCCTGGCGGTATTAGGCGAGGAATGGGGATTTGCGGGCGTGCTGGCAGTGTTCTTGTTGTACGCCGCTTTGGTCTGGTTCGGCTTCCGTACCGCTTTGCGCGCGCGCTCCGATTACTCGTTCTTCCTGGCGCTTGGACTCACGCTCACGGTTGCGCTCCAGGTAGGGCTGATCGCCGGCGGTGTGCTGGACATCCTTCCTCTATCGGGCGTTGTCCTGCCATTTCTGAGCTACGGCCGCACGGCGTTGATCACGAACTTCTTCATCTTTGGCATACTGGTCGCGATCGCTCGTGAGGGTGGCTCGACGGATAACGCGCAGCCGTTTCGATCGAGCACGCGTGCGGTCGCGATCGCCCTCGGAGTGTTCGGCTCCGTGCTGGTCGCAAAAGCGTCATACGTGCAGGTTGCGCGCGCCGACGCGACCTTGGGTCGCGGCGCACTGACCATCCAAGCTGACGGATTTCGCCGATTCGAGTACAACCCGCGCCTTATCGCCATCGCCCGCACGATCCCGCGGGGCAGCATTTTCGATCGCAACGGACTGCCGCTCGCGTCGAGCAACTGGAACGAGATCGCCCAACAGCGTGATGCATACGCGCGAGCCGGCGTCACGCTGCCCGCCGATGCTCCGTCAGATAACGACACGCGAATCTATCCGCTGGGGACGCGCACGGTCCACTTGTTGGGCGATCTGCGCACGCGGGCGAATTGGGGAGCGCGGAACAGTTCCTACGCCGAACGCGATTTTGCGATCGCGCTGCAGGGCTATGACGATCGCGCTACGGTAATCCCACTCCACGATCCACGCACCGGTAAAGCCGCCTACACGGTCCGTTACGACTTCCGTGAGCTGGTTCCGCTGCTACGGCATAGATATGAGCCGAATGATCCTGAAGTACGGCGGATCCGCAATCGCGACCGGAGCCTGCGGATGTCGATCGATGCTCGATTGCAGGTCCGTGCGGCCGATCTGCTGGATAAACAATTGGGTAAGCTGGGCCGCACCAAAGGCTCCGTGGTGATCATGGATCCGGCTACCGGCGATTTGATCGCCACAGTCAGTTCCCCGGTTCCGGGGCAAATGCCGCCTCACCTGTCGCTGCCGGGCGCCGATGATGCGATGCTGGATCGCGCACGCTACGGTCTGTATCCTCCGGGGTCATCGTTCAAGGTGGTGACAGCTATCGCCGCACTTCGCCGCGATCCGAAGAACGTGGATCAGCAATACGAGTGCAAGAGTCTGCCCGACGGCCGTACGGGGAACTACGTGAAAGGATGGGCGCGTCCCATCCGCGACGACGTCAAGGACGCCCGGCCACATGGCGTGATCGCGATGCGGAGCGGAATCGTCGTCTCCTGCAACGCCTACTTTGCCCAGCTCGGGACTTACAAGGTGGGTCCCGAGGCATTGCTCGAGACTGCCAACCTGCTGGGCATCTCGGTAGCGACCCCAAGCTCTGCGAAAACACTGCGCAATTCGATTCCACAAGCTTCGTACGGGCAAGGCCAGGTGGTGGCGAGTCCGTTTCAGATGGCGCGGGTGGCAGCTACCATCGCCGCAGGAGGTTCCATGCCCTACGGCCGGTGGGTGATCGACGGCAACAATCCGCGGCAGCAGCCGCCACAACCGGTAATCACTCCACAACTGGCCGGAGCGATCGGGGGATTCATGCGTGGCGTGGTGACATCGGGAACGGGTCGAGCAGCCGCAACTTCCAAGGTGGAGATAGCCGGGAAGACGGGGACGGCGGAATTACAGGATGCTCCATCCCACGCCTGGTTCATCGGTTACGCGCCGTACGGCGGTAAAAGGCCACTCGCCTTCGCTGTGTTGATAGAGAATGGTCAGTACGGCGGCACTGCCGCGGCGCCCCTCGCAGCCGACCTCATGAGCGCCGCTAAGGATCTTGGATTGTTCGAGAGGGTGGAATGAGCCGGCTGCACGACTTCGAACGCCTGGTGGACGAGAGGTTGCGAAAGTTATTTCGGGGCTCGACGCCGCATGGGGACAAGCTCGAGATCATTGAGGTTCACCGCGCGATTCTTGACGAGGTGGCTAGGCATATCGAGTCGCTGCCGCGTGGACGCCGGACGTTCTCCTACCCACAACTGACCGTGCGAGTGCTGCTGCCCGACGCCGGCCGGCGCCGCTCCTATGAGGTCGCGTTCATTGAAGCCGATGCACTGGCGCGCGATATCGCCGGCCGCATCGCCGATGAGCATGTCGAGCTACCGGCTCGATTTCATGTAGACGTCGAACTTGTGGAGGAGTTGCCGGCGGATATCGCAGGACGAGGGTTCGATATCGAGTACCAGAGTGAGGGCGCGAGGCGGCCGGCGGCGGCCGGAACGCCAGGGGTCTGGATGAAGGTGCTTTCCGGGAGGGCCGACCGCGACGAGTATTCGTTCCGCAAAGCGCGAATCAATATCGGGCGATTAACGGACGTGGTCGACGCGCAGCAGCGTTTGATCCGCCGCAACGACGTTGCGTTTCTGGAGATCACCGAAGCGCCAAACTCGAGCATCTCCCGGACACACGCCCACATCGAGTTTGATTCCGCGGCGCAGCAATTTCGCGTGTTCGACGATCGCAGTGCGCAAGGGACGACCGTGCTGCGGGACGGCAACATCATCCCTGTGCCGAAGGGCGTCAGCAAAGGGGTGCAGCTGCTGCCCGGTGATGAGATCGTAATCGGACAAGCGCGACTCAGTTTCGATATCCACTCCGAATCTGAAACCCGATAGGACCTCTTCCGCGGTCCGCTCCATAAACTCCACAACATTATCAACAAAACTGTTGCAAGCTTCGCGGCCTGGAGCAACACTAAAGAATGCCAATTTCTAAGAAACGTGTCCCTATTGATGGCAGTGAACGCAAACCGGCAGCCGGCGCGCAAGCGGTGGGTCCGGCAGACCCTACAGTGCGTGCCGATGTAACCCTTCGAATGCGGCCGCGAAAGAGTGCCGCGCGTGTTTTGCGCGATGCTTTAAAAATGGCGGAGCAACTTCCGCGGGACCGGAAGTACTTGACGCGGGAAGAATTTGCAGAGAAAGCGGGAGCCGATCCTGCGGATCTCAAGGTGATCGATGATTTCGCCCGCGATAACAATCTTACGATCGTCGATACCAACGTCGCGGCTCGTACCGTTCGGCTGAACGGAACAGTGGCGGATTTGAACAATGCTTTCGGAGTGAAGTTGCAGGAGTTTCAAGTCGAGGACACCAAGTATCGCGGACGCACCGGCAAGGTGTCGGTTCCCCAGTCCGTCGCAACGATCGTGGAGGCAGTATTCGGATTGGATAATCGCCGCGTCGCGAAGCCGCACTATCGCGTCCGCGACGCCGCGGCCGCCGCTCCGCCGCCTGGCACTCAGTCGGGACCGGAGCCTGACAATAACCCAAAAAACGCTCCGGACGGTAGCTTCCGGGTGCCCGATCTGGCGAAGCTGTATGGCTTTCCCGCGGGCCTCGATGGGCGCGGCCAGTGCATCGCTCTGATCGAGTTGAACGACACCGATAACACTGGGAAGCCCACCGGCACAGGCTACACGATGTCCGATCTCAACACGTATTTCAAGAGCGTCGGTCTGGCCACTCCCGCGGTGGTCTCGATCGGCGTTGATGGCGGAGCCAACGTACCAATCGCGGATCCGAACACCGACGGAGAAGTGGCCCTGGATATCGAAGTGGCTGGGGCAATTGCGCCCGGCGCGCAGATCGCTGTGTACTTCGCTCCCAATACGACGGCGGGATTCATCGACGCCGTGAACGCCGCGCTTCACGATACAGTGCGCAGACCATCCGTAATCTCCATCAGTTGGGGCGGACCCGAAGATGGATCGCCGCCACAATTTCTGAACGGCATGGCGCAGGCGTTTTCGGATGCGGCCACGCTCGGAGTGACGGTTTGCTGCGCATCGGGAGATAACGGGTCGGCTGACATGGACCCGCAGAGCTGGGACAAGAAGCCGCACGTCGATTTTCCGGCATCCATACCGTACGCACTGGGATGCGGCGGCACGAAGCTGCTGGGGACCGGAGCCAAGATCAGCAGTGAGGTGGTGTGGAATGAGGGCGCAAACGGCGGCGGAAGCGGAGGCGGTGTAAGTAATGCGTTCGCGAAACCCAGTTATCAGGCCAGCGCGAAGGTGCCCCCGTCGCCCCTGAAGAAGAACGGACGCGGTGTGCCGGACGTCTCCGGCGATGCGGATCCTCAGACGGGTTACCAGGTCTTCGTAGGAGGGAAAGCGGCGGTGTACGGCGGAACCAGCGCGGTGGCGCCGCTGTGGGCCGGGCTGATCGCGCTCATCAATCAGCGGCTCGCCGCGAAGAAGAGCAATCCTGCGGGTTTCCTAAATCCCCTGCTTTACAAGCAATTGACGCAAGCCGGCGTGACGAATGACATCACGTCAGGGAATAACGACATCTACGGAACGCTGAAAGGATTGTATAAGGCGGGTCCGGGATGGGACGCGTGCACGGGGCTGGGATCGCCGAATGGCGCGAAGCTGCTGAAGGCTCTCGGGGGATGACGCTTAAGTGGGAAGAGCGAGCGGCAGTCTTGGCTGTTGCTCACTCTCCTCACGTTGGGCGCGCTACTTTAGAAGTACAACTTCATCGATAGCTGGATCTGCCGCGCCGGGAACGTCGACGTGATCGATCCGAATGAAGTGGTATTAAACGTGGTGTTCGGCGTCGAGAAGTTGGTCTGATTCGTCAGGTTGAAGGCTTCAGCCCGGAATTGGAGATATCTGGATTCCTGACCAAAGCGGAAGTTCTTGTGCAACCCGAAATCGAGTTCCCGGAACGGGTACCCACGCGCAATATTTCTGCCTGCATTTCCGAAGGGCTGCGTATAGCTCGGTAAGCTGAATCCCGCAGCGTTCAAATAGTTCGAAGTAGTGCGCTGGCCTTCTGGAGTGACAGGGTTGCCGACAAGATTGGGACGGGTAGAGACTAGAGGACTGACCTGGTATTGCGAACTCGCGCTATACGCAATGTTCAACGGTAGACCAGAGGTGAGGTAACTGGTAAGGTTCACGCTCCAACCGCCTGCGATAACACCGAGCACTTTGTTTTGCGTGTTGAGCAGGCGCCCCTTGCCAACCGGCAGTTCGTAGAGAATAGACGTGGTGTCGTTGAACGGTTGATCGTAACTCGACAGCCCACGTTCGGAGGCGCTATTGCGGATGTTGATTCGCGAATTATCGCCATTGTAGTTCTCCAGATGGCCCGGCGCATTATCGATCGACTTGGACCAGGTAAAGGAGTTCAGAAAATAGAGACCCGCCGAGTAGCGTTTCTCCAATTTCACCTGAAGTGCGTTGTAGCTTCCGAAGCCGCCGTCGTAGGCCATCTCTATGGTGGTGAAGTTCGGGACCGGCCGGCGCGCGTTGACGGAGAGATTCTGGCCGAGCAGGTTCGGCGCTGCTTGATTGTAGTCGCCGAGAATCATCAGGCCGACCGCATGCGTCCCGACATAGCCGACGTCCAGCGTCAGGTTGCGGGCTAGCTCCCGTTGCACCGAGAAATGCCAACTCTGGACGTAACCCGTCCGGTTGTCGGCAGGTATGTAGCGTACCTGCGTCGTCGCGGTGTTGAAAGCGGCGGGAGATGCGAAGTTAGCCGGGAATCCGAGATTGGTGGGTCGGAAACACGTGCCGGCAGGACTGTCGACGGACGTACACACGCCCTGCGCCGGAGTTTGCCCGTCGATCACGGCGTCGACGCTGAAGGGCCCGTTGTAGGGCAGCAGATTCTCCCCGCCTAAACGATTGAACTGCACGTAGCTGATTCCGTAACCGCTTCGAATAACGGTTTTGCCAGTTAGGCTGTAAGCAAAGCCGACTCGCGGCGCCCAGTTGTGCGGATCCGGATGGACCAGCGAACGATCGTAGAGACTCCCGCTCTTGGCGTAGATCATGCTGTTCGTAGTGGGATCGTAATTGGCAAGTTTGTTGTCACGCTCCCACTGCGGCGTAGCGAACTCATACCGCACGCCGAGATTCAATGTGAGCTTAGGACTGAATTTGAAATCGTCCTGCAGATAACCGAAATACATGCGCTGCCGCAGATGCGCAACCGGGTTGTTATTCAGCTCGTAGTGGTTTCGCGCGCCAAACATGAAGTCCGCGAGGCTATAGATTTGCTGCTGCAGGCCAGAGATACCGCCGGAGGGCGCGGTAAAGTAGCCCGTGTAGTTGTCGACGCCGTACTGTGGGTGAAAATCGCTGACGGCGGTGTCGATCCGTTGGTACTCAAAGCCCATCTTCAAGCTATGGCGGCCAAGAATCTTCGTGTAGTTTACCTTCGGGTCCAAGACCTTCGGATATTGATACTGCGGATTGCTGTTCTGCCGCCCAAGTTGTGACAGGCCACCGCCGAAGTTCAAGGAGTAGAGTCCACCGGCAACGGAAGTCTCGTTAGGTAGATTGGGGACGCCGAATGGCCCCAGAGGAGTTCCGAGAGCGACGGGGTTTTTGCCGGCCTCCGTATAATCGCCGTTCACACGGGCCTCGAGAATGGAACTGGGGCTCATGGTCCAGGTGACCCCGGGAACCAGTTGCTTGTTCCGGGCATAGACATTGCCATTTGCATTGCCGCCCGCCGCGCCCGGAATGGCAGCGGGACTGAAAATGCGCAGATCGTCCTGGCTATACCGAGCGAAGGCCGTTACCTTCGAACTGATGTAATAGTCGAATCGGATATCACCTTTGTCGCTATAGATCGTGTCGGAAGGAGCCGACTGATAGTTGTTCGAATTCCCAGGCAGATTTGGATCGGGCAGAGCCGCGAGGACGGCCTGAGCGAAGGGCGAGATTAACGATGGCGGGACGATGCCGTTGGCATAGATCTCGCCGGTATATGGGTTCTTGATCGGGATCCCGAAGTTGCCTTGTTTGAATGCAGGCGTGGGCAAGCGTGGCAAACTGTATGGGGTGGAAGACACGGCGGAAGCCCTCGTAATCGCCAAACACGAACATGCGGTCTTTCTTGATCGGACCTCCGGCGGCAGCTCCGAATTGGTTCTGGTTGAAAGCCGGTTTCACCCCACCCACGGGCTTGAAGAATCCCGTGGCATTGAACTCGGTGTTGCGCACGAATTCCCACAGCTCTCCGTGTAATTGGTTCGTACCGCTCTTGATGGTGGCATTGATCACCGCCCCGCTCGATCGGCCGTATTCGGCGCTGTAGTTGTTCGTTTCTACCTTGAATTCGGCCAGCGCGTCCGGATTGGGCTGAATCACCTGGTTCGAGAAGCCCTGGTTACTGGTGCCATATGCATTGTTATCGACGCCATCCAGCATGAAGTTGTTTAACTCGCTGCGTTGTCCGTTCACGTTGAAGGAAGCGTCGCGGCTACTGTCGCTCTGGTTCTCCAGGAACGATTTAGCTACGCCGGGCACGAGCAGCGTCAGGTCGGCATACGAGCGGCCGTTCAACGGGAGATCGACAATCTGCTTCGGATTGATCACCTGACCGCGCGAGCTGGTGTCGGTCTCGAGCAGCACTGCCGCGCCGCTGACGGTCACGCTCTGCGTCGCTTCTCCCACCCGGATTGTAAGGTCGACTCGCTGCCGGGCATTGACGGCCAGGTCGAACGGGTCGGTTATCGAAGTTTGAAAGCCGGGCGCTTCCACTCGCACTCGGTAAGCACCTACACGTTGACTGACGAACTCGTAGCTGCCGGTGCTATCGGTCGTCGCTTTGAGACTGATTCCCTTGGATACATTCTCCAAAGTGACTACGGCGTTCGGCACGGAACTACCGCTAGGATCGCGAACCGTACCAAGAATGGATCCGGATTCGAATTGCCCGTATAGAGAAACCGTCTGCACTGCAATGTACAGGCAGCAAATGACTAAGCGCGTAAAATCTTTTCCAAGTAACATGTATACCCCTTCAGCGTTGATACGATTATATCAGTGAGGTAGGTGAATCCTCGATTACGGCTCGATTTACATCGGTTGACGCTATTGTGAGCGTAGCGGGTTACAGCTTCGCGGTAGTCCAAACTTGGGCGGGGTCCGCTCGTCCGACATCTCATCGACGGGCGCCCGGAAGCGGATAATCAGGATCACATCCGGTTCATGCAGATCGCGCGCTCGGCCCGTGGCTGGTCGCTCAAGTGGAAGTGCACATCCAGGCTCAAGCGTAGATGCGCACACCCGTTACTACTTAACTGGCTGGATGTTCCCGATCCAATACGAATCGTGCGGTGACATACACAGCTTGCTGTAATCTGCTTTCCCACTGCCAGCTTCTGGTATTCTTTCGGGTCGTGAATCGGGAATTCCATTGTCATCGCTTCCATCCAGCCCTCGATTTTGTCGTGCTTGATAGCCGCCGTTTGAACGGACGGATCCAGCCGGATCACTTCTCCCCGAAGGTGGTATTCCTTAGGCTTTGCGCCGCTGCACGATGCGAGAAGGGTGACACATAGAAGGGCCAAGGCGTAAGATTTCGGCATGGATTAGAAAACAAAGCCGCCCAAGATCCATCGCTTCGACCCAATCAGAATTGCGATAAGGCACAGCACGATTCCTATCACCGAGAAGGTGCGGCGTCCGGGCAGTCCCGTGGCGAAGGCGATGATGCCAATTATTAACCCGACCACGGCGAACGGAATGTTCAGGATGTTGAACCATCCTAAACAGGGAATGACACCGAGCAGGAATCCGAGAAGGGCGATGATACCCCAGGCGAGACTGAGAACTTGCATGAACGCTCCGCTACCTATGATAAGTCCGCAAGCGCGCAACGCGCGGCATAGTATCCGCACATGCCGTGCACTCCTCCGCCGGGAGGAGTCGACGAAGAACAAAAATACAAACCTCGCACGGGAGTACGATACAGTCCGCGCGCCGGACGGATGAAGAATTGACTGAAACTTTGCGCCCCGCCGTTGATGTCTCCGCCATGCAGGTTGGCATTGCGAGCTTCAAGATCAGCGGTGTTCATCAGGCTGCGCCCGAGAATCAGAGAGCGGAAACCCGGAGCGAATCGTTCAATCTGCGACTCGATGCGGTCGGACACGTCCACGGTCGAGCCATTCGGCACATGGCAGTAGGCCCATGCCGTGTGTTTACCAGCCGGAGCGCGCGAGAGGTCGAACAGGCTCGGTTGAGCCAGCAGGATGAAGGGACGCTGGTCGATTTTGCCGGCCCACGGCGCGCGTTCCGACGCGGCGACTTCTTCCAGTGTCCCGCCAACGTGAACCGTCGCTGCCTGCGCGCATTCTCCGGCCTTCCAAGGGATCGGCCCATCGAGAGCCCAGTCCATCTTGAACACGCCCGGACCATACCGGAACTTCTCTAACGTACGCCGGTAGTTCTCGGGCAAGCCCTCTCCACCGATTCGCAGTAATTGATAAGGAGTGATATCGCCGAGTATGACATCGGCATCGCGTAACTCATCCAAAGATGAGACGTTTGCATTTGGAATGATCTCGCCGCCTAGGGATTTGAGATACGAGGCGAGCGCATTGGCGATTGACTGCGAGCCGCCACGCGGGATTGGCCAACCAACCGCATGCCCAGCCAGCGTCAGGACCCAACCGATCGCGCTGGATAACGGGTCTTCCAAGGGCAGCACGGAGTGCGCCGCCACACCTGCAAACAGAGCTCGGGCGTGTGTCGTGTGGAACAGCAAACGAGCCGACACTGTCGCGGGCCATGGTGCCAGCAAACCGAAGCGTGCAAGTACCAAGGGGTGGCTGGGGAATCGCAACGGGCCGAGGATGTCGCTGATGAGATCGTCCCAGTGTGTTGCTAGCGGGCCAACGGCGCGGCGCCACGCCGCGTTGTCTCGACCGAGACGTTGCGCAGTTTCCTCAACTGACGGGTAGAGCACCGCTGCGGAGCCATCATCGAGAGGATGAGCGACGGCCGCCGATGGATAGATCCACTCCAGGCCATGTTCGGCCAACGGAAAGGAACGGAATGCCGGAGAGCTGACGGCCATAGGATGCACCGCCGAGCACACGTCATGAACAAAACCGGGCAGCGTCAATTCCGCCGAACAAGTACCGCCTCCAATCGTGGGCTGGGCTTCGAGCACAGTTGCGTGGACTCCAGCGCGGGCAAGCGTAATAGCAGCGGTGAGTCCGTTCGGCCCGGAACCGATGACATATGCCGTTTTCACGTTTTGCCCGGCAGCCATCCCTGCCGTTCAAGAACATTACGGAAAGCAGGCGTATCGAGCGAAACCGGAGGGAAATACGAGCCCGCCTGCTCGCGCTTCCACCATTGTCCGGTCCGTTTGTGCTCTTCGGGGGTGGTGAAGTGATACTCATAGAGCAGCGCCCGAACGTAATGCGGTTTTGAGAACGGATAGGAACGCAATAAACTGAGCGTCCCGGGATCACCTTGTAGCAGCCTCGCCATGAAGTGCACGAACCAGGGGTGCTCGGAATAGCTGGACATCGCGGCAAACCACATGAGCCAGTCGAGCCGCAGATGATACGGGGCGATCTGGGGCGGCATCCGGGCAGGTTCGCCAGGCTTGCCCCTAAATTCGTACTCCCGCCATTTCGTAGCGGCAGTTACTTCGACTTCGTCGGTTCCCTCCACCACGACTTCGTACCGCGTGCGAGTGATACCGCCAAAGGCGCCGTAGGTTCCCACCAGATGAAACGGATTGAATGACGTGTTCATGATCTGCCGAGGCGAGAGCATGTTTCGAATTGGCTTGATACTCAGCCACACGACCAGTATCGCCAACGCCGCGACTGCGACTCTGTGCGGGATGGCCGATGACTGCAGCGAAGGTAGGCGAATCGGTGTCAGCAGCCCGAGTGCTCGCGAATCGAGCGTCGGAATAGCGAGAACGATGGTGAGCAGGTTTAGCCAGGAGAGATTTCCGCTGGCCATGATCGAGCCCTGAAACAGGATGGTAACGATCCCCGCGATGGAGGCGGCGGGCTGCGGCAGGAAATAACCGAAGGGCACGATCAACTCGGCGAAATGGTTGAACCACACTCCCGCCCTGTGGGTCCACGCCGGACCCCAATGCAAATACCAGCTCAGCGGATTGGGCATGGGTTGGGTCTCATAGTGGTAATCGAGACACGTCATGTCGCGCCAGCACGGGTCGCCGCGCAATTTTATCAGGCCCGCGCCGAACATCACGCGAAAGCATAGCCAGCGCAGCAGCAGGATGGTGACGAATTGGGGCGCACTTTTTATGCTGCCGAGGAACGTCGCGTAGAAGCCGGCTTCGAGAAGGATCGATTCCCATCCGAATGCGTAAAACGTCTGGCCCACATTTACGAACGAGATATACAGGACCCATAGGGCAGCCCAGACGAGTGCTGATACCCCAGTCGAGTAACGTTCCGAAACCCCGGTGACGACGATGCACGACAGCAGAATTCCGGTCCACGCCCGCAATGAGAAACGCAGAATCTTTCGGAGCGAAGAAGAACAGGCTGGGCGATTCGCGGAACGTCACTTGCTTGATCCACGCGGGTACGGGTGTGAGTCCGTGCTCGCCAAGCAGCGGCTTAAACTGGTTCACCACGTTGATGAAAGCGATCAGGTAGATAATGCCGAGACCGCGCTGAAACACGGTTCGCGTGAACCAATAACCGTTGTTATCCCAATGCAAAGGCCTACTGCTCCCCCGCCTCCTCGTCTACGTGGACCGGTCTGCGCGGCGCGGGTATCGCAGCCCGCAAACTATTGGTGAGCCTCAGCGCGGTTGTCAGCCCACCTACGCGCTGGAGGCCGGGTATGAAGAAGCGCTTTTCGAAATCCTGGTCCGATCCGCCGAACCCATTCAGGTCCGCAAGCACGTCCACAGCGATCGGGGACACCGCCGCGGCGAACACAGACCACGGCCCCGCCTCTCCCAGGCCGATCAACTCCGGCGTCGCGCGGTTCTGCTCTTTCAGAAAGCACAGGGCCGTTAGAATGTCCTGGACGCGCACCGATGCCTCAGTCCGGTTGTAAGAGAGAAAGTATTTGTCGAATTGCTCTTTCTGCGCACGTTCCGATTTACTCTGGAACGGATCAATCACCAGTAGCGGGCGGCCCTCGCGACGCGCTTCTTCTGCGACGTTCATCTGGAGAGCGGCTGTCGAACCAGCCGGATGAACGATGAGGACCGGCTTGCCCCTTCCGGGCATCCAGCTTCCGGTGATGCGGTCGCCCATGCCCGCCCGCGTCAGCACGATGCGGTTGCCCTCCGTCCGGCTTTCCACCTGAAACGGCCATTGCGCCCCGATCGCATACCGCAATGCCTCCCTGAGCAACTGCACATCGGTTAGGTTCTGCATTTGCAGAATCGCCGCGCTCTTCCAGGCGTCGAAAATTTGGGCGAGGCCGGCCAGGTTGGATAGAGAGTCGGACTTGCTAAAAGCGAGGAGATTCGAGTCCGCAGGGACGGCGACTTCTACATCCGTGAAGCTCGCGCGTTCGGGCCGCATGTGCTTCGCCAAAAACCGGTAGACAGCTTCGCGGCTCTGCCGGTTGTAATTGTGGGGGGCTTCGATATGAACGTTCTCGACGTTGGCGGGAACTCCCTGCAGAGAATAGATGTGGCGGATCGCGGGGAACTCCTCCGCGGGCGTGTGCCGCGTCCAGTCCCGCGTCGACGATACCACCAGCATCGGACGCGGGGCCGTCATGGCTGCAAATTCGACGTTGAAAGCATCCGGGCGCAGCCCTGGCGCCTCTTCACAAGGGTCGCCACCTTGCATGTACGCGGAAACCATATTCACTGGCGCGGCGAATTTGATCCGATCATCGACGGCGGCTAGCAAAAACGTTTGCGTGGCGCCGCCGGATGCTCCGGTGGCGGCGATCCGTTTCGCATCGACGTCATGAAGGGACTCAACGAAGTCCAGGGCGCGAATTGAATTCCAGAGTTGGAGCCCCAGGGTGTGGAACCCCCACAAATCTTCCGCAGGTCCCCCGAAAGAATGCGGAATCTGCCGAGTATCGTTGTAGCCCACCATATCGTAGGCGAATACCACATAGCCCTGACGAGCCAGGTTGATGCCGAGCACGGGTACAGAGTAAGCCGGTTGATTTTCCAAACGGCCACCCCTCCAATGGCCATGTGGCAATAGCACTGCTGGCGCGGAACCTTTCAGATGCAGCGGACGATATAGATTTCCGCCGAGGAAGTAGCCCGGCAGCGTCTCCAGCAAAACGGCCTCAATCGAATAGTCGCCGTAGTCCGCGAATTTGGAAAGCTTGGGGTGGAGCGGTTGCTTGACCGGCATGGGCAACAACCCGGCGGAGGAGAGGATCTGCTTCCGAAGCTGCTCCTTTCTTTCGAGCCATTGCTGCCGGGTTCGATACTCCGGCATGCGGAAGTGCGTCTTGTGATCGGGTATTTCGCTATTTCGGATGTCGGAGTCCGGGACGGCGGCCTGCGAATAGAGAATTAATGCGAGATAGGCTACAAATGACCGACGCCCCATTTGAAGTTTAGGCGCAGAACTCGCCTAAATGGTAACTATGTTCTTTTGCGGCCCGCTATCACAAACGGTTACACGGCCTATCACTTGGAAGGCGATCCGTCAGCGTTCACGGCTGCCTCGATTTTCTTTCCGGTCTTGGTCGTAATGGCCGCTTCGTATTTGACCATATTACCTTTCGTGACCGTCTCCAATTTCGTGATCTTGCCTCCAACGGCCCTCTTTTGCAGCGCGGCTCTCGCGGGAGCTGGAATGTTGTCGAGCTCCGCCTGTTCCTCGACCTCCACAATCGTGCCGGACCCATCGATGAGCAGGTCGCGCGTGCGGCCGTTGAGGAGGGTTTCGATTTCATACACTCTCTTGCCGTCTTCTGTTTCGGTTGACAACCCTTTTATCTCGGCGCCTTTGGCCTTCTCCCCCTGAACGGCCTTCTGGACCGAAGCCGGCGTGTTTTCCAATTTGATTGGCTTTTCGGCAGCGACCACCGCAGCGGCGGTGATGGCAATCGCGAAGATGGTCTTGGTCATGGAGGACTCCTGGTTACAGCCTAACCGGTGGATCTGAATTTTCCGTGAAGCCTCAGGATTTGCGTCAGTCTCAGTCGTGTATGGCGGGCCTTCGGTGCCAAATTGCCCGTTCACTTTTGCTTGTCTAAGACCGGAATCAAATCCGGGTCGCGCTTCACAACGCCCGACACGGCATCGTCAATATCGACGTTATAATTCTTCAGAATCCGGCCGGTCACCTGCTCCAGGTTTGTTCGCGCGTGGACGTATTGGTTCAGGGCCTGCGCCTCGGCCAACTCACGGGCGACCGCATCGCGCTGGACGATAAGTACATCCAAGAACGTCGATGAGCCGAGCTCGTACTTGCGGCGCGTCCCATTCAGCGTCTGGTCTTGTAGCACTCGTGCCTGCACACTGGTGTCGTAGGCCGAACGCGCTTGTGACAGAGCTACCCAGTTGTTCACGACGTTCAGCTTGATGCTGTTGCGCAGCTGCCGGTCCTGGATCTCCGACTGGCGGTAATTCAGTTGATCCGTCAGCAGGTCCGCCTGGGCCGCGCGATTGCGGATGGGAATGCTCAGTTGAATACCCGCGGTGTAGTTCGGGAAGTTCCGGCCGAACAGTTGCGACAGAACCGTTCCATACCCGCCGAGGAAGAACGGGTTGACGGTGGTGGCCGAGCGCGTGATGAACTGAGGCACCCCGTTCACCGTAACCGGGATTCCGTTGGATGTTAATGGCACGGGAATCTCGTTGACGGCCCCGGCCTGTGCGTTGTTTGCCAGATTAGCAAACGCCTGCAGCGTTGGCAGGAGGGCGTTCTTCGTACCCAGCATACTGATCCGCGCGTTCTCCAGGTTGATCCGGTTCTGCTCGATTTCGGGGCGGTTCACCAGGGCTTCGCCCACGAGGTCCTGTATGGGGATAACAGGCTCGCTCGCGGGTACCTGAATCGTGTCGGTAGGCACGATTCGTGCCATCGCCGTTCCGAGATTTTCTAAGCCGCTCCGCGTCAGGGCGTTCTTGAGGATCATCTCCTGCTGCAGGACCTGCGTCTCTTCGGTGGTGACGTCCTGCTGGGCCGATTTCATCTCCGCCTCCGCCTGCACGATATCGATCTCGGCGATGGCTCCCAATTCCGCCCGGCGCTTGTTGTCGCGATATAGAGTCGTATTGAGCTCGAGGGCCTTCTGCTTAACCCTGAGATCGTCGTTGAAGGTGACTAGATCCCAATACAGATTAACGACATTCGTGACGGTGGCGATCACCTGCTGCTCGAAGGTCAGATCCGAGATTTTCCTCTGGTTCCTGGCCACGCGAATGGCACGATTGTTCACCGACAGGCCAAAGCCTTGCAGCAAGTTCTGGGTGATTTGCAGAGTCAGCGCGGCGGAGGTGGTCGGGTTAAAGTCGTTCTGGGGCGAGTTCTGATGCAAGCCAAGTGTGTTGTTCATGCCGAGCGTCACATTTGTTCCGGTGAGAAAACCCTTTTGAACTCCAAATTGTGCGCTCTTGAATTGCGTGACCAGAAAGTTCGTTCCTGTGATGAAGGTGGAGCTCTGCGGCGAGGTGGTATGCGAGGCTTGCCAGAATCCGAACGCCACAGGATCCAGATTGGGAATCGCCGATCCAGCCAACTGAACGTTGAGACCGCTCAGCACTCCGCCCTGGCTGCCCGTACCAGTGCCCGCCGCGCCCGAACCCAGCGAATTGGCCCCGGCCAGAACGCCGAGAGATGCCGACGAGGGTCCGGTGGTGATGCTGTTATTGACATTGCGAAGGAGTTGCCCGGCGCTGGCTCGCAGGAGGTTGGCTTCAGACAGCCGCGGGTTCACACGCGCGTATTCGATATCCAAATTATTTTCGAGCGCCAAAGCGATGGCATCCCGGAGCGAAAGGTAGATCCGGCCGGCACGCACCAATTTATCCAACCGCGGGGAATCCTGGAAGCTGGTTTCCGGGGGCCGGTGGGATCGATAATTCTTAGTGAGCCCGGAGAAGAACCCTCCGGAGCCGCCGCCGGTAATCTCCGGCGTCTGTGCAAAAGCTGGGATCGTGAGGATCAAAAACAGAAGTGACCAGGATCGTGACATAGTCTTCCCTAACAGTACAAGGGTCGCAACTCGACCGCTACTGTGAGAGTACGGACGGCCGGCGATTTAAGTTCGGACAGACATGCCAAACCGGGACATGCCAGCCGGCGGCTGGAATAAACGCTGGAGAGCGTACGGGCAGGAGCAGACGTCCACACCATCGGCCGAGCGGTCCTAGGATCGCGAAGATCGCGAATGATCTTGGCTAACAATCAATCGGAGCTAGCCTGCTGCGCCTTGCCGACCACATGGCGCCGATTCCCGATTAAGCCGGGTAAGATGCCGTAATATACGTCCTGAGATGCTGGATTTCTTCCTGGTGCGCGGAGATCACCCAATTGACCAGGTCGCCGATGGAAACGATGCCCATCAGGCTGCCGCGAGAGAGCACAGGCAAGTGCCGCACGCGGTGTTCAGTCATCAGCCGCATTCCGTTCTCGACTGTATCGTCGGGGGTCACGGTGATCACATGCGTGGTCATGATCTCGGATACGCGCGTGTCTCTGGACGAACGTCCTTGCAGGATCACTTTGCGCGCATAGTCGCGCTCCGAGAGCATGCCGACGAGTTCGCCGCCTTCCACGACAGGCAGCGCTCCGATCTCCCTTTCCGACATGACCGCAATGGCCTCGTACACTGTAATGTCTGGTGGCACCGACCATAGCTGGCCCCGCTTGTGGTCGAGAACGGCCTTCATACGATCCGATGGACTCATGGAACCTCCATTCAGGTCGTTACTGGTGTACCAAACGGTGACCGCGGGGTCAAGGGGGATGCCGACAATCGGACGGTAAGCACTGTGTCACGGAGCGAGCCTTCCGGCACCCTCCTCCAACGACAACACGCGATCGACACCGGGCACCGTGAAGCTTTCCCGCACTCCGGTCGGCCACCGGACGACCAAGTCCGCAGTGACAGCGGCGCCTAAACCGAAGTGCAATCGAAGGTCTGAGGCCGAAGTGAAGCTCGACTGGCTCAACACGGCCTGCGATTGTTTGCGTCCTCCGAACAGGACAGTCACACTCGCCCCGATCGCCGCACGATTCGACCTCTTTCCCGTTAATTTCAGTTCTAACCAGTGATTCTTAGAAGCCAGGTCGTTACGGAGCAGGCTGGGAGGTTCGTTCCTATTCCAGATCACGATGTCGATATCGCCATCGTTGTCGAAATCGCCGAATGCGGCGCCCCGCGATGAGTGTCGCTCCTCCAGTGCCGGGCCGGCCATTCCCGCCAATTGTTCGAACCGCCCATTACCCAAATTGCGGAACAACAGCGCGGGCGTCCGGTAGGGGTAGGCCGGCAAATCCCGTTCGGTGTCAGGATACACGTTCCCGGTGACGTAAAAGATGTCCGGCCATCCATCGTTATCCAGGTCCGGCATTCCCACTCCCCAAGCCACATAGCGCGTCTCGACCGCCAGGCCGGCCTTCGCCGTCACATCGGCATATTGACCTTTCCCAAGCCCCTGGTACAGTCCCTGCGTGTCATCGGCGAAGTGGGTCTTGAAGACGTCCAGAATGCCATCGTTGTTCCAATCCGCGACCGCCAGACCCATGCCTGCCTGCTCCATGCCGTCCGGGTTCAGGGCCAGCCCGCGCTCCAGCCCTTGCTCGGTAAAAGTCCCATCGTGGTTGTTGTGGAACAAGAGGCTGGGGGTGGAGTCGCACGCCAGCAGGATATCCTGCCAGCCGTCGTCGTCGAAGTCGGCAGCCACCGCCGTAAAGCCGAAGGATGACCGCGCGGCTGAAATACCGGACTTCGCCGACACGTCCTCAAAGGTGCCATCCCCGCGATTGCGGTACAGGAATTGACGCCCCGGGCGCAGACCGCGAGGACCACACGGCGTCGGCACGCCTTTCCAATTGCAGTTAGGGTTCGCGCCCGGCTTGGGCGTCCTGCGCATGTCGTAATCGGTGTAAGTGGCGACGAACAGATCGAGGTGGCCATCCCGATCGAAATCGACGAACGTGGCCCCGGAGTACCAAGATGGGTAGGCCGGCTTCACCTTGGGAATCAGACCGGCTGTGGCCGCGATGTCGGTGAAGGTACCGTCGCCGTTGTTACGATACAGCGCGTTCTCGCCCCAGTAGGTGACGAACAGATCAAGATGGCCGTCGTTATCGAAGTCGCCGACCGCGACTCCCTGTCCCCATCCAGTGCGCCGCAATCCAGCTTTGTCCGTAATGTCGGTGAACGTGCCGTCACGATTGTTGCGGTAGAGCCGGTTCGTAGCCGAGGCAGGCGCTCCGTCGAACCGTGTACCGCTGACGATAAAAATGTCGAGCCATCCGTCGCCGTCGTAGTCGAACAGCGCTACGCCTCCGGAGGAGGTCTCCGAAAGATACTGAACGCTGGATTCGGCGCCATAGATGGCCGGGTGCGTGAGGCCGGCCTGTTTGGCGATATTCGTGAGCCGCGAAGGCCAGGGCCGGCCCGATGGCTTCTCAGGCGTGACGGGCTTAGCACCCCGGCTGGCCATGCCCTGCCCAGATAGGATTCCGCACGCGGCAGCAAGAACAACGGCACCTCGCATCAGGGCTTCATCAACTGGTCCGACTCCACGCGCTGCCGGTCGCGTTCGATGACCGCAGCCTTCAAACGCCGGACTTCGGCGAACTCCGCCTTCGCATCGGAATCGCGGCCGAGCGCCTGATACGTCCGTGCCAGCGCCAGCCGGATCGCCTCCTGATCCGGCAGCATGCGGCGGGCTTGTTCCAGTTCGGCGAGCGCGCTCTTGTAATCCTGATGTTCCAGCGCGATCCGTCCGAGTTGATAATGCGGATCGGGATAATTGGCGCGAAGCGTTACCGCCCGCCTTAGCATCTTGATGCCCTCCGCGCGTCGTCCATTCCGATCGTAAAGCACCCCGAGTTGATAAGCCGACTCGGCGTCAGATGGGTTCATGGTGAGGCCGCGCTCCAACAATCGGATTGCCTCCGCGTCGTTGTGGTCGAGAAGTTCGAGGCGTCCTAGTGCGGTAATTGCCGGCCCGGCATTCGGATTGAACTGCAGAACTTCCTTGAATAGTGCCTTGGCTTCTGTGAAGCGGCCGCGGCGATATTCGATGAGTCCTTCAATGAGCTTCGCTTGTGCGGGATTCGATTCCGATTGGCGCAACAACTCGGCCGCACGGTTCGTGTCGCCCGCTCGCGCGTTCGCGTAAGCGAGCGCATACAGAATGCTGGGGTCACGCGCGTTTAGTTTGTAGGAGGTTTCCAGTTCCTTCAGGGCGCCCTGTGCATCGCCGGTCTCCGTGAGGCACAGTCCAAGCAGTTGCCGTGCGCGAGCCTCGTTCGGGTATGACTTGAGGAAGATCCGCAGGTGCTCCGCAGCCTTGTCATAAGCGTTCAGATGGCCCAGGGCCACAGCGATGTTGAAGTGAACACCGGTCAGCGCGGGGTTGGACTTCAGCGCCTTTTCATAGAGCGTCACAGCCTGTGAGAACTGCTCCCGGCGGGCGCTGACTGCGGCCAGGTTTGAGAGAGCTTCGGCAGAGTTCGGATGTTCAGATAGATACTGCCGGAAAAGCTGCTCGGCGCGCGCGAAATCGCCGGCTTGAAACGCCTGCTGGCCGCTGTCCAACGCGTTCTGGACAGCGGCCAGCATGACGGCAATCAACAACTCACTGAGCATCCAAGGCTCAGTATATCGGCTAGAAGTAGAACTTCGCCGCTAGCTGAATCCTGCGCGGATCGAGTGTGCCGGTGAGAGCGCCGAATCCGAACCGGCCTCCCGTGCCGCCCAACACTGTGGGCGTATTAATTAGTTGACCCGCCGCGTTGAACTGCGCGGCCCGGTTGAAATCATTGAACCTCGGATGGTTGAAGGCGTTGAACATCTCGACGCGAAGTTGCAGCTTCATGGACTCACGAGGCATCGCGAAATTCTTGAAAACCGAGATATCCCAATCATGGTCGCCAGGACGACGGATCGAGCGCGGTGCGGAGTCGAATCCCTGGCTTCCCTTCACCGGCGGCAGTGCAAGAATCGAGGGATCCATCCATTGATAGATGCCCTTCGGATAGGTCGGGCTGCCGGTCATCACGACGCGAGGACCGACGTCGGGCGACCCCGTGTACCTTTCGTTCAAATTGCTGATGCCGCTGATTGTAAACGAGAGGTTGTCCGGCTGTCCGGTCATCATGGTTGTAATCCCGGATACCTGCCAGTTATTGGTGATGGCGCCGCCGACTTTACCCGCCGCGCTGTTGGATTTTATAAAGGTCGGCAGGTTGTACACGTAGTTGAACACCAGGATGTGAGTCCGATCATAGAACAGCGGCCCGTAGTCGGCTACGCGAGAGTTAAACGGATGAACCGTAGTACCGTCATCCGTTGCCGTGCCTAACACTTTCGACCAGGTGTAAGCCACGTCGAAGGTCAAAGCCCGGCCGAAGCGGCGATGTGCTGCGACTTGCAAGGAGTGATAGTTCGAGTTGGCGCCGAAGCCATAGTTCGTGGTGTTTGAGTAGCCCGAGTAGGGACGGTAGAAGTTAGGCTGGTTCGACGTGGTTCCATCAAACTTAGGATTCGCGTTCAGAGGATCCTGGTTTTGCGGCAGCCAGGCCGCGCCCAGGGGGATCGAATTCTGGTTGAGGCGGTAGAGGTTGTGGGTAGAGGATGAGCCGACATATCCGACATCGAGGAGGAGCGAGAACGGCATCTCACGCTGGATGGTGAAGTTCCAGTTGTAGGTTGTCGGGATGTTACCGCCTTTGTCGAATCCCACCACGCCTGCCGGAAAGAAGGTGCCCGCCGACGCCGGTGGGATGGAGGCGAGGTTTCCGTAGTAGAACTTGGGGATGATGGTGGACGGCGGATTGGGTAGCATATCAAAGACCGGGTTGCCCTGTAATCGGTCGTAGAAGATACCACCGCCTGTGCGCACCACCGTCTTCGAATCGACCTGATAGGCGATGCCGACGCGTGGCGCGTAAAGAATGCCGCGGTCGTCCATCAGCCCCTTGGGATATCCATTCTTACCGGCAAGGCCCATGCCGTTCGCATACACGCCGTTGACGAAGCCCTTCCCGTTATTGACAATCGACCCGATCAGCGCGGCTGATCCCTGCTCTCCGGTGAGTGGGTTAACAGAAACCCGATTACCTTTGGCGTCCAGGGCAGCGGTCCGGAGCACCGCCGTGGCCGCGGGATCATACAAAGACCTGTTCCATGCCGAGGTTTGCAGCGCTGCATCATACTGCGGTTGTACCCAATAGAAGCGAAGACCGTAGTCGAGGGTCAATTTCTTCGTCGCGCGCCAGTTGTCCTGGATGTACCATTCCACGTTCCAGGAACGATATTGGCCGTTCAGGACCACGTTGGACTGTTGAAGCGTGTCGTAGTTGCCGAGCAGCGCGTTCGAGAAGGCCCAGCCGGTATCGTTGGGATTGTTGGTATCCCGATCGAAATTGATGATCCCGTTCACGCTCGTGAATGCCGTCTGATCTTTCAGGCTTTTGTGCAGATAAATTCCGCCCTTGATCGTGTGGGCGCCGTACACCTTAGCCATGCTGTCGGTGATGTCGTAGGTGTGATTGTAGTTCAAGAATGGCGTGCCGGCGAAGTGCAGTGAAGGGAGCATTTGGGACGCCGCCGAAGTGCCAGTTCTGGACGAGTTTCAGTTTGTCGGCATCCGGGAACGGCATGGTGTACGATACGCCCACTTTCGCCGCGCTGAACGCGTCATTGATCGGCGTGATGTGTAGATCGTTGCGCGAAGAACCATACACGAACTCATTCGTGAGCGTCGGATTTATTATCGTGGTTAAGTTCGAGACAAACGACCACCCAGGCGCGCCAAAACTCATGGGTCCGAAGGGGATGTTGTAGCTGGCGTTCCACTGACCGTAGGCCATACTCGTCTGGTCGTAGGTGCTGATGTAGCGGGCGTAGGCCTTCCATTTGTCATTGATATTGTAGTCGCCGCGGTAGATGTACTCGCGACGCGGATATGTATTCGAGGCGGAGGTCTGATAGTTGTACGAGGGATCAATGCCGGGAGCGTTTGGCAGTGGATAGAAGTTCAGGATCTTGACGCCATCCGGGTTCAGGCGATTCTTTGGAATCACGTTGCCCGGGAAGGGCGTTTTCCCATTCGCCGGATCCAGGATGATCACTGGCGCGCCGCCTCCATCCCGGGTTTGTGAGAAGTCGCCCTGACGCTCGAGCGCAGTAGGAACGGTGACATTGTGCAACCCTTGCGGCACCAATTGTCCCTGCCACTCGATACCTACGAAGAAGAAGAACTTGTCTTTGTTCTTGTTAAACAGCTTCGGGATGTAAGCCGGGCCGCCGATATTGAAGCCTTCGGTGTTGTACCGGTAATAGTCTCTTGGCCGGCCGTCGACGTTATTGCGCCATGTGTTCGCATTCAGGTCTTCGTGGCGGTGGAAGAAGTAGCCCGTCCCGTGAAAGTCCTTCGTACCGGATTTGGTGACCACCTCGATCTGGGCTCCCGAGGACCGTCCGAACTCCGCAGGCTGTGCATTGGTGATCACCTTCATCTCGGCGATCATATCCAGATTCGTGGTGGCGAGCGTACCGCCGTTGGAGCCGGTGTCGACGTTCGTCACGCCGTCGAGCGTAAAGTTGTTCTGATTTCCGCGATTGCCGTTTGCCTGGATTCCGCCTAGACCACCCGTATAGACCACTCCTGGAATGACTCGCGTAAGGTCGAACAAGCTTCGGGAATTCGAGGCGAGATCGAGCACTTGGCGGGTTGTGAGAACGCCGGACCGCTCCGCACTGGTGGTCTGAACCGCTGCGGCCTGAGCTTCCACGGTCACCGTCTCATTCACTGCGCCGACGGTGAGCACAACGTCGCCTAGGCCAATTCGATCATTCGCGAACACCTTAATCGCCTTCTGTTCGAACTTTTTGAATCCCGCAGCTTCCACCGACAAGGTGTATGTTCCCGGCTGCAATTGTGTGATGACGAAGGAGCCGTCTGAACTCGTAACCACTTCGCGGTTGGTTCCCTGCTCCACATTGGTGACAACGATTTTGGCGTCGGCGATGGTAGCCTGCTGGCTGTCTTTAACCACCCCGTTGATGGACCCGGATATCTGCTGCGCGACGATGGCCCCGGCGCAAAGCAAAGTCAGGATCAGAGTTCGTGCGACATGGCGCGTCTTCATATGCGAGTCCCTCCCCAAAAAGGCTCACGGTTGATGCTGGGTTGAACTTTATCGCGCAATTGCCCCCATGTCAATGGCCGTCGTACATTGTCAGCGTACGATTTGTTTTTGCCGCCCTCGCGGTAGCGTTCGGGCCGAAATTAGAAGCTCAGCCTATCGCTCGTTCCAGCCGGCGCAGGATCTCCGTCTTCGGCAACGCGCCCACGATGCGATCCACCTCGCGGCCTTGCCTCAGGACCAACATCGCCGGGATGCTCCGGACATTGAAGCGCTCCGCTGTTATAGGGTTCTGATCCACATTCAGCTTTGCCACTCGCACTCGGCCGGCCATCTCCGCCGCAAGTTGGTCGATCACGGGTGCAATCATGCGGCACGGGCCGCACCACTCCGCCCACATATCGAGCAAGACCGGTAGCCGCGAATGCTCGACCTCAGCAGAGAAACTATCATCCGTCACGATCACCGGCTTGCTCGGCCTATTCAGAGGAGCTTTGCACCGGCCGCAGACAGGTTCGAGACCTTGTTCGACTTTCTCCTGAGGCACGCGGTTTGTGGCGCCACACGAAGGACACTGTATCAATTGCGGATCAGCCATATTCAACTCCCGTTGCGAAGTCTTTCATTTTCGCGCTGGACGGCGTGTAATTTTTCGAGAAGATCCAAGATGACTGCGATGCCGGCCAGATTGATCCCGAGGGATTCCCGCAGGCGGGCGATGCTGCGCAGCCGGGTGACATCGGATGGGCTGAAGAACCCACTCTCATCCGGCCGCATCAGTCCGAATTCCACCAGACCTTCGACAAAGCCAGGGTGCATGCCCGCGTGCCGGGCCACTTCGTCCAGCGTTAACTGGCTTCGCTCATCGCGGCAAACCACGAGTTCGTAGAGACGCGGTGTCACGTTCCATCTCCTACCATCAAGTCCCTCGCGTTGAAGTGCGATTCGGCAGCGAGTTTTTCGAATAGTTCTTTTTCGGACGCGCTGAGGTTCGGCGGATTCACGATTTTCAGCTTGGCGTACTCGTCGCCGCGCCCGCCGCCTCGCTTTGTAAGTCCCTGCGCCCTCAACCTGAGTCTCTGACCCCCTTGCGAGTTCGCCGGAACTCTCATCTCCACGGAGCCATCGAGCGTAGGGACCTTGACCTTTGCCCCCAGTGCCGCCTCCCAGGGTGTTACGGGCAGTTCAACCTGCACGTCGTCCTCGCCGATCACTTCGAACCAGCGATGAGGCTGAATTGCGATGTGGAGGAACAGATCGCCCGGCGGCGCTCCGCCCATGCCCGGCTCACCCTGTCCCGCCAATCGCACAACGGAACCATCGCGAACCCCCGCCGGCAGGTTCACGTCAAGAACCTTCGGTCGCCGGATAGCGCCCGCCCCACGGCAGGTAGGGCACGTTTTTCCATCCTTCGAACCGGTGCCGCCGCAGTCCGGGCACGTTTCACGGGATTGCAAGGTGATGGTGCGAGTAGAGCCGCGATGGGCGTCTTCGAGCGACATAGGGATCTCCGCTTCGACATCCTGGCCTCGCATGCGGAACGTCGCGCCCGCTCGCCCGCCTCGGCCGCGATCTCCGAAAATGCTCTGAAAGAAGTCGCTGAACTCTTCTGACTCGCGATCGCTCCCAAACGATTCGTTAAAGTCACGATATCCGCCCTGTCCATCCCCGCCGCCCGGCGGACTGAAATCGGCCCCTGCTTTCCAATTCTCCCCGAGTTGATCGTAGCGCTTGCGCTTCTCAGGATCAGAGAGAACCTCGTAGGCTTCACCCAGTTCCTTGAATCTATCCTCGGCGGACTTGTCGCCCGGATTCACGTCGGGATGAAGTTTGCGCGCCCGCTTGCGGTACTCTTTCCGGATCTCGTCGTCGGTGGCCGTTCTGGGAACGCCGAGTACCTCGTAGTAATCTTTGAACTTCACTGCCATGACAAATCAAGTGGCCCGAGATGAGACGCGAGCGAAGGCAAACAATATACGCATCTGACTTCGAAATCCAGGAACTCTTCCCAGCCTGCGACTACGTCAGATTGAAGCTGTTTCCGCGAGCCGCAATGACCAAATCCACCGCGTAGCGGTCGCGGATCGCCCGCGCAAGCCCACCTGCTTGCGATGCCTCGCCATGCACCAGAAACACGCGCTTCAGCTTCGGAATGGCAGGCTTCATCCATTCCAACAACTCACGTTGATCCGCATGACCGCTTAGCTCGTTGATCTTTGCCACCTCCGCGCGCAGCCTTGTCAACTCGCCGAATATGGGAACTTCACGATATTGGTCCAATATCTTACGCCCAAGAGTGTGTTCCGCCTGGAAGCCCGTGATCAACACGGTGTTGCGGGAGTCGTTGATATTGTTCTTCAGATGATGGAGGATGCGGCCGGCCTCGCACATGCCGGACGCGGAAATTACGATGAAGGGTCCGTGCAAGTCGTTCAAGGCTTTGGACTCTTCGACATCGCGAATGTACCGCAGGCGCGCGAATCCGAAGGGATCCTCGCCGTGCTCGAGGAATGCCCGGCTCTCATCGTCATACAGTTCCTGGTGTTTGCGGAACACTTCTGTGACGTTCACTGCCAGAGGACTGTCGATAAAGATGGGGATGGATGGAATCTGCTTCGCGTTCATCAATTGGTGCAGGACAACCACGAGCTGCTGCGTGCGGCCCACGGCAAAGGCTGGCACGATCACCTTGCCTCCCCGGGCGCATGTCCGATTAACAATGTCTCGGAGCTTATCCGTCACTGCGCCGGGCTCGCGATGCAAGCGGTTGCCGTAGGTGCTTTCCAGAATCAGATAGTCGAGAGGAGGCGGTGGTTCAGGATCACGGATAATCGGTAACCCGACACGCCCGAGGTCGCCCGAGAAGCCGAGCCGGACGCTGTTCCCGTTCTCGACCAGGTCCAGCACCAGGAACGTCGATCCGAGCATGTGCCCCGCTGCATGGCTGGTGTAGGTCAGCGCGGGCGAAACCACGAAAGGAGTATTCAGAGCGACGGCTCGCATCAGCGAAGTCGCCCGCTGCGCGTCCGCGGTAGTGTAAATCGGCTGTATCTCGCCGCGGTCGGCGGAGTTATCGATCAGTCGCCGCCGCATTAGCCGCTTATTGAGAAACACGGCGTCCATCTCCTGCAGGTGGGCGGAATCGGCGAGCATGGGCACACACAAATCGACGGTCGCGGCGCTGGTGAAAATGGGTCCCCGGAATCCCTGCTTTACCAGTACGGGCAGGTTGCCGCTGTGATCGATGTGGGCGTGAGAAAGCAGAACGGCCTCGATGGAAGAAGGCGGAAACGGAAACGTGCTGTTTCGTTCCCGAGCTTCGGCGCGACGGCCCTGGAATTGGCCGCAATCGAGCAAATAACGGTGGCCGGCCGCGCTCACCTCGTGCATCGATCCGGTGACTGTACCGGCTGCTCCCCAAAATGTAAGCTGCATAGGACGCTGCTATTGTGTCACACACGCCACGTCGTACTCGGTACAATCACTAGGCGAATGGCACCCCAAATCTGGCTGGTCATCTTACTTGTATTTCCTCTCTTTGCACAGAAGAAACCCGTTACCATCGACGCTTTGATGGGCACGCGTCCAATGGGGACCAGCGGCCCCGGCGCGCCGATATGGTCCCCCGACGGCAAGACGTTCGTATACCGCGAAGGCGAAAAGATCATGGTGTACGACGTCGCCGTGAAAACGGCTCGCGAGCTGCTTTCGATGGAGTCGCTCACCAAAGCGGCGGTCAAGGTTCCCGCGGCGGTTCAGTTTGCCTGGGAAAATCGAGGCGTTCGCGAGGAGGGGATCCAGTGGATGCCCTCGGGTCAGGATCTATTAATCGCCACCGGGCAAGATCTCTTTATATGGCACAACAGTACCGGCAAGTTTGATCAGTTGACTGCGACCGCCACCGAGGAGCGAGACGCCAAACCCTCTCCAGACGGGCGCTTCATCGCGTTTCGCCGCGATCACGATTTGTACGCGATAGAAGTGGCTTCGCGCCAGGAAACACGGCTTACGACGAACGGCTCCGAGACTTTGCGCAACGGAGAACTGGACTGGGTATACCCCGAGGAACTCGCCCTCGGCACTGCTTACTGGTGGTCGCCGGACTCGCATTCCATCGCCTACCTGCAGTTTGATGTCAGCCGTGAGCCGTTGTATCCGCATGCGGACTTGCGATCGTACCGCGCGATCTTTGAACCCGAGCGCTATCCACAAGCCGGAGACCCGAACGCCGATGTCCTTCTAGGCGTCGTGCCGATAGCGGGAGGACCCACTCGATGGATGGATGTCGGCGCGACGCGATATCAATATCTGATCGCGCGCGTGCAGTGGCTGGCCGACTCCCGCCACCTTGCGGTTCAGCGTTTGACCCGGGTTCAGGACAAGCTCGACCTGCTCACCGCCGATGCGGCCACGGGCGAAACGCGGGCGATCCTTCACGAGTCCGATCCGTACTGGATCAACATCGACGACGATCTGAAATTCTTGGACGACGGAAAGCGATTCTTATGGGCCAGCGAGCGCGACGGCTTCCGGCACCTGTATCTCTACGGCGCCGATGGACGGCAACTGCGCCAACTGACGGAGGGCGCTTGGGAAGTCCGGGGTGTCGTGAGTATCGATAACAAGACGGATCGGGTGTATTACATTTCGAGCGAAGCCAGTCCCATGGAGACCCAGTTGTACAGCATCCGCTTGAATGGCAAGGATAAGAAGCGCTTGACTGCGGAAGCGGGTACGCATTCCATCTCGTTCTCTCCCGGCGGCGCGTACTTCGTGGACAACTACTCCAACCGGACAACCCCGGCACGACGCGTGCTGCGAACCAGCGAAGGAGCTGAATATGCGGTCTTGCGCGAGTCTGACAGGTCGGTGATGGATGAGTACGAACTCCTGCCGGCCGAGGTGGTGAAGGTCAAGGCGGCAGATGGGAAAACCGATTTATATGGGTCGATCGTCCGGCCCGCGGGCTTCAAGTCCGGGCAGAAGTATCCGGCCATTGTGATGGTCTACGGGGGGCCTCACGCCCAAACGGTTGTGAATGCCTTTCATGGTCTGGGGATGGAACAGATGCTGGCGCATCGCGGTTATGTGATCTGGCAGTTGGACAACCGCGGCTCCGGGGGACGGGGGCATGTGTTCGAATCCGGGGTCAATCGCTCGCTGGGCACAACCGAACTAGCGGATCAAAAAGCAGGCGTCGATTATCTGACGTCCCTCGGATTTGTCGATCGAGAACGAATCGGCATCTACGGGTGGAGCTATGGCGGGTTCATGACATTGAACTGTATGCTGAATGCCGCGGGAACATTCAAGACCGGAATCGCCGGCGCCCCGGTGACGAACTTCGCCAACTACGACAGCATTTATACAGAGCGGTACATGGGATTGCCGCTAAACAATGCAGATGGTTACAAGAAAACGAACCTTTCACTGAGTGCAGGGAACCTGAATGGGAATCTGATGATCATCCATAACTTCCAGGACGATAACGTGCTGTTCCAGAATACGCTGCAAATTGTAGACGCCCTGGAGAGAGCGGGAAAGCGATTCGAACTGATGATTTATCCGCAAAAAGCGCACGGAGTCTCCGGGCCGGTGCGGCGTCAGATGATGGAATCTATGGTGGACTACTTCGACCGGACTCTAAGGATGTAGGGCAGACCGGCTCGGCCTGCCCTATTCATTAAGGAGAGATTATCGGCCGCGTCCGCCCGAGTTGCCGCCGCCGCCAACGCTTCGGCCCCCGCCTCCGCCACCAGCGGAAACACCCCCGCCGGATGCTGCCCCGGAGGAAACACCGACGCTCGCTCCGCTGCCACGCGAACTCGGCCCTGCCATGCCGCCGCCAGAAAACCCGCCGCTGGCTCCATGAATTGCGCCGCCGCTCATCGAGCGGGCAGACCCATTACCGATGTTGGCCATGCTGCTTGCCGGGCGTGCAGGAATGTTGTAATTCGTTGTCGCATCAGTGCGCGCGGCGCGCGCCGCAATTCCACCACCACCCCCGCCCGAGTAGCCTGAGTAATAGCCATAACGCGGATAGTAGAACTGCGAAACCATGTACGGGTTGTAGAACGAGTATCCGAACGGGCTGTAGTACATGGAGTTCATGGGCACGTAGGTGAACATGCCGTACCAGGGATTCCAGCTCCACATGCCGGACGTCATGGAATATCCAGAGTCGTGAAGCGATTTCGCCGCCGAGACATTCGCCATCGATAGATAGCCGGCACGCCGTGAAGCCCAACGGTAGAATTCGTCGTCATCCTTGGCGTCGAACTTAAGAGCCGTCATCACTGCCGCTTCCAGCTGAATCTCGCGAGCCTGCTTGGCCACGATGGACTGCTCCGGGGTCACGACCCGGGCTTCGCCTTGATACACGCGTAAGTTGCCGTTCTCCGCATCTAACCGGTACAGACCGCTCTTCACAAAGGAGATGTTCCGGTCCTTATATATGAGCGTGACCTGATTGTCCTTGGTGACCTCGCCATGCTCAACAATCAAGGATCCGCCCAGCGCCTCGACGCGCGTGTCGGTCAGCTTATTCGAGAGCATCCGGATGCTGCTATTTTCTGCCAGGCGGAGGAAAACCCCCGGGGTGAGGAGCACCTCGGCTCTGCCTTCCTCGGTTTTCAGGACCTGATTGTCCCGAACCTCCGGGAATTGGCTGTACTTGACCTCCAGCGCTTTATCGTCGAGCGTCACCCGCCCTTCGACGTAGTGCACCAGACCCGAACGCGCTGAGATTACGGACTGTCCAAAAGCCACGCCTGTGCCCAGCACGAGAAGCGACGCGGACCCTGCGACCAGAAGGAAACGCCGAAGCATGGTTAACTCCTCTTAAGGGTATAGTCCCCCTGACTGCGACGCGTGTCAAGCCAGTAGGGTTCCCTAATTGTTATCCGGCATCTCTACTGTACAGGAAGGAGGACGATATTGCTCGCTTTTCCGTTTACCTTGACCCGTAGCTCGACATTGGCCGACGGCGTTGAATCGGGAACCTGGAAGCGCGTGACGACCATCCCTACGTAGCCTGTCGCTCCGCCCGACCAGTCGGGTTGAATGCTTTGACCCGCGGCGTTCACCTCAACGGGGTCCATGAGCATCGGGCTCAGGGTGCCAGGTAGCGCGAAGCCGTCGATGATCTTACGATCGTACGGCCCGAATCCCGTGCCGTATACGCTCACCATCTCTCCCCGTTGGGCGGGTGCATCGGGTGTGACGAGGGATCCGTCAGGATGCAAAGCCAAGGCGTAGGCCTGCTGCGGACCCGCGGCGCGGGAGAACAGCCCGGGCGCATCGCGTGAAATGCGGAACTTGCCGGTCACATCGGGTTTGCCGGTCCACCGCACGGTCAACGTGTAATCTCCATCGGGCAGATCGGAATTGATTTGCGCGTTAATCTGCTGCGGCGAGACGAACAGGAGTGGCAGGATCCGGTCATTCACCGTCACGACGACATCGGCGATGGATTGGGCCAGCGGATTCGAGGGCCCAATCTCGAGCCTCGGCGCGAGGCTTTCGCCATAGATCGAGATGATACTGCCCGGCGCCACAGTTCCGTCCGGGGTATCGCCGGCAGCATTCTTGATTCCCGCCGGCGCGAGGTAAGGAATCCGATCCAGCAGCGCCATCACGCTGCGAGGTCCCGCTAACGTCAACTGTCCGACGTTGTAGACGCCCGCCAGATCTCCTCCCCAACGCCGGAAACGAAATCCCGATCGAGCTGTCGCCGTCAAGGTCACTGCGGTATCTGCCCGGTAGAACAGATCCGGAGAGGGCGGATCCATGCGCACATCGACGCCTCCGTCCGGATCCGCACTGACCGATAGTTTGTAGGACGGACCATAGTTGGCGTAGATCGTTCGGGCGTCCCCATTCACCGCCACGGAGTGACTTGCAGAACCACCGTCGGACCAGCCCAGGAAATCCAGCCGCGAAGACCCGTCCACGGGAACGGATTGAGGCGCCGCGATTGTCACCTGAGTACCTGCTGCGCGGTCCACAGAACACGGGCTGGTGCAATCAGCGGCGTCGATTTGCAATTTGATACCGGGCGGGTTTGTCAGCACTTGCAATTGGCCCAGCGAAGTGTACGTGGCCACCAAGCGCAGAGTCAGGTTGTTAGCGTCCATCGCGAGCGTTTGCGCCGCCGCGCCGCCGTTCGACCAGCCCTGAAAAGTCCACTGCCGGCCGTTCGCGTCCACCTGAGTGGCGGGAGCGTTTACGGCATGGGTAGAGTTCGCTGCCCACAGGAAAGAGTAAGTTTGCCAGTTGCTCCGGCCGTCAATGCTCAGTTTCAATCCCGCTGGGCTCGTCAAAAAAGCCGCTTGCACCGCCGGCGCGAAGTTCGCGGTGATCACGTCCGGCATCGAAGTGTTCGAATCCGGAGTGTACAGCGAGTTCGCCTCCGCTCCGTTGCTGAACTTATCGAAGACCCAGTACTTCCCTGTATTGTCGAGTTGCGGGGTAACGGCCCCGATAACATGCTTCGACCCGGGAAGAAAATCAAATTGCCCAAAGCACAGAGCCGGAATGGTGAGCGGGGGCATCGGCGGAAGATTCAGAGAAAGTTGGCAGGGCGGGAAATTTCCGCTGAGAGAATCCCGGGATTCTGTCGACGCCGTCGGCGTCGGAGTTCGATCAATCAGGAGTTTCATGCCCTGCGGATTACTCACAAACTGAACCCTTTTAGCAGATTGAAACCCGGCGAAAATCGTCGCGGGCCCAGTGATCGAATAGCTTTTCAGATAAGCGTCAATCTGCTGGCCGTTGATATTCCACCCGGTGAAGACAAATCCAGGATAGGGAAAGGCATTCAGCGAGATCGGCCCCGCCGCGGCCCAGATGTCGGCATTCGTGGCAACGCAATTACCGGCAACATACAATAGCCCGGGGCGGATGGCGTCCTGCGGTGTGTTGCCCGGCGCACTCCCGCAGGTGGGCCCGGCGTTTGCCGGCCCGTCGAAGAATCGCACGTGAACTTTGTACGAGACATTCAAAGTGGCCTGCAGCCAGGTGACGGAGGGACTCGCCGTCACCGTCTGATCCGTTGTACCGGACGCCGTTAGAGATCCGCTCGAATCCGACCAACTGGAAAAGCAATATTGGTATGCGAGAGACTGGCTGACCTGGCAACCGCTCGAGGAGCCGTTCAGATTAGCATCCGTAGGAAACTGGACGATGTGTTTGCTGCCCTGCGGCCACAAAAAAATTTGAGCGGCGACATAGGGCAGCCCGTCCACATAGAATCGAGCGCCTTCCGGGGCAGTTGAAACGCGAACGGAGCTAATCGTCGAAGTCTGAGCACCCAAACAACCGCATAGAACGAGATAGCCTAAGAGCAGACGGATGGGATTCGGCGTGAGCATGTAACGTCCTGACTTCTCATCGGCAGAATTGGGGGGGCGGGATAGGGCGGACCGCGCGGTCGGGGTCCGGCAGCGAGCTTATAATCGTTGCTAGGGAGTATTTCATGCGGTATCTTCTCTCTTTGCTGGTTCTTGCGGCTTTCACCTCCGCCGCTGCGGACAAGAAGACCAGGCCTACAGGGGAAGCCGGCAACGACAACGTCGATATCTACGCGACACCGCTGCTGGACAAGGACCAGATGAAGGCGGCCGTCGGCGCGGAGCTTCCACCCGGTATTGTCGTCGTGCAGGTTCGCGTAGTCCCCAAGGGGGACAACTCCCTTTCGGTTAGTCGCGACGATTTCCAGATAATCTCCCACAAAGATGGCCAGCGGTCGGGTCCCTTTGTGCCAAGCCAAATCGCAGGCAAGGCGACATTAGTGGTCTCCACCGTTACGACTCAGGGCGGCGGCGTCGGCAGCCGCAACAACGGCCCAGTCTGGGGCGGAATGCCCGGCACGATGGGCCGCCCCAGTCAGCTTCCAGGCAACGGTGCTTCGGCCGGCAGTACAACGACCGCGGAGACCGAGGCCCAGGCCAAAGCGGCCACGGATCCAAATAAGAAGGACGATCCCCTTCTGGCTATTCTGGACGGGAAGATGCTGGTTGATAAGGAAACGAAGGAGCCGCTGAGCGGCCTGTTGTATTTCCCGCTCGAGGGCAAGCAGAAGCTGAAGGATATTGAACTGATTTACAAAGGACCGGCCGGGAGGCTGATTGTCCCGTTCGCTTGGAAGTGAACGCTGTCTGGAGCACAAAAAAAGCGCGGCTCGTTGAGGGACTCGAGCCGCGACTGTAGGAAAAGCGACCGTATTTTGGTGTTGCCTAGGCCTCGGCCAAGAGCGTCGCGGCACCCAGCCGGCCGCAGTGCTTTTGCAGCCGCTCACGCAATTCGATCCGCGCGCGAAGCAACCGGGACTTGGCTGCGGCCACCGAAATTCCTAACTGTTCGGCTACCGTCTGCATCGGCAGCTCCTGTACGTCACGAAGCAAAAAGACGCTGCGCAGCAGGGGGGGAATACGCCGGATCTCGTTTTCCAAGACTGCCGAAATTTCCGTGCGGGCCAGATCTGTCTCCGGCGACGAACCGCTACAACGCAATTCGAACGTCGCGGCATCTTCACGTCCCAAGTCATCATCAATGTACAGAAACCGAGCCCTATTTTGGCTCCGGATGCGCATCAAGCACTGGTTGGCTACGATGCGAGTGAGCCACGTAAAAAAGCGTGACTCGCGTTGAAATTGATCAATATGCTGATAAGCTTTCCAGATCGCCGTTTGCACCTCATCTTCGGCATCCTCGCGGACGCGAAGCATAGACAACGCGAGCTTCATGCAGGCTGGTTTATAACGCGCTACCAGCTCTGAAAAAGCTAGTTTGTCCCCCGCTTGGGAGAGTTCCACCAGGCGCTCATCTTCGTACTCTTTCATCTCCGTCATGCTGTTTTGCATCTGCCGTTCTCTTTCTGAATCGAAGTATCGTGTTCTATGACCGAGAGTAACAGCGAAACTGAAATGCTTCCAGTGATGCTGAAAGGTCGTTCCAGTGGGGATGAAATTTGCAGTTCAGAATTAAGTATTGATAAAGTCAATTTGTTGGCTGCTGAAAACAGTGAGGAAACTATCCGGCGCGTATTGTCCGCCTATGAGATCGGGCGGAAGCTGAAACAGCTGCGCTTACGCAAAAAGGTTGCACTCGTAGACTTGGGTAAACACACCGGCCTGTCGGCATCTATGCTGTCCCAGCTTGAAAATGGAAAGCTGGTACCAACGCTTCCCACGCTGGCCCGGATCGCTATGGTGTTTGATGTGGGAGTGGACCACTTCTTCGTCGAACGGCGGCGTAAGCGGACCTTTGCGATAACACGCCATGATGAACGGATTCGCTTCCCGGAGCGTCCCGATGTTCCCCGCCCCGGCTACTTCTTCGAGTGCCTTGCCTTTTCGGCTCAGGAGAAGAAAATGCAAGCGTACCTGGCCGAATTCCCCAAGCGCAGCCCCGACGAGGCAACCGAACACTTCCACGAAGGATCCGAGTTCATCCACGTGCTGGAAGGGGTGCTCGAAATTCGATACCAGGACGAGGTCCACACGCTCAAGGCCGGCGACTCGGCGTATTTCGACGCCGTCGAGCCCCACAGTTATTGCGGAACTTCGAAGCAACCGGCGAAAGCCATCGTGGTTACTGCTCCGCAGCCGTGAGCGCCCGTTACAATCGAGGTGAGTGCTCCTAGCATTTCGACTTACAGCGCTGTTCTTCATCGCATTGCTGCCCGGGTTAGGGGATGAACACTGGCTTCGGATCCGCTCCGGGCCTTTCGAAGTCTTGACGCCAACCACGGAGCGCGCCGCCCGTCAAGGGATGGCGCAAGCCGAACAATTTCGCCACGCGGTCACAGAACTACTAGGCCTCAAAGACAGTACAACGGTGTGGCCCATTCGGATCTTAGTTCTAAAGGACCGACGCCCGTCACTACCCGGCTCCCTCGCCATGGGCCGCGATGCGTGGCTATCGGTTACTGCGGCTGGAGAACCGCTGTCCAACGACTGGCACAAGGCCTGTGCGCGCCTGTTCCTCGACGACAATACCGGGCGCATGCCGCCCGGCATGGAGTCCGGATTGATCACTCTGCTATCCACTCTGGAAGTGAACGGTCCGAAGCTGACGCTGGGCGTACCGCCTCCGCCTGCTGAACGTACGCGCGATTGGGCTCGCATGCACCTGTTTGCGACACAGCCGGAGTATGCAGGCCGCATGCGCGTGTTGTTGTCGAATATGACGCATGGCGGAGACTACGACGCCGCTTGTCGCAACGCTTTTGAGAAGCCCGCCTCGGAGATGGAGAAACGTGTGGACGCCTACATCGCAGCGGGCCAGTTCCAATCCGTCCCATTCTCCGGCCGCGCGCTGTCGGAGCGTGACTTCACCGTTCGCAATGCCGAATCCTACGATGGCCGGATCGCCTTGGCCGATGTGCTGTTGGCCAATCCTGCCGGAACCGCGGAGGCTGAAGCCGCCTACCGGGCGCTCACTGGTCCGGAAGCGCAGGAAGGCTTGGCGTTCGTCGCAGCAGCGCGCAAGGATGCGGCGGCGCCGCAGCTGTTCCAGGCGGCAACCGTTGCGGGATCGAAGAACCCGCGCGCCTGGCTGGGAACAGGAACCAAAGAGGGAGCGATCAAGGCAGTCGAATTGAATCCGAAGTGGCCCGATCCGCACGTGCGGCTGGCTGAACTCGCCACGGCTCCGAACGTCAAGGCGGCGGAGCTCGGCAAGGCGGCGGCGCTCGCGCCGCGCAATGCGGGCTTGTGGAAGGCGGCGGCGCTGGCGTACGAGCAAGCGAATCAGTTCGCCGAAGCCGGCAAAGCCTGGTCGGGTGCTGAACGGGCCGCCGCCACGGACGCCGAGCGCGAGCAACTCCGCCTGGCCCACCTCGACAATGAACGTCAGCGGGCCGACTTCGCCGCGGCGGAACGCAAGCGTCTCGCCGATGAACAAGCCCGCGACATCGAACGAATACGCCGGGCATCAATGGCCGAGATCAAGGCCGCCGAAACCAAGGCAAACCAGCAGATGGGCGCGGGTGGACCAGTGCCCGCCAAGCCGCAAGAGTGGTGGGAAGGCCCCGGCGGCCCACCACAGAAGATCACCGGAACGTTGCAACGCGTCGATTGTCTGGCCGGCGGCCGGGCGAAGCTGACCGTACAGACGGGCCCCAAGACATCGATTCGATTGCTGGTTCGCGATCCAACGAAAATAGTGTTGACCGGAGGCGGTGAGCATGCGCTCGGGTGTGGAGCGCAGGCGCCTGCGCGTAGCGTCTCAATCGAGTACTCGCCCGTACGCGACGCGAGACTCGGAACCGCCGGCGATGTCCAGATCGTCGAGTTCAAATAAATGCCGCGTATTCCCCTACGATGGATCGCGATCATCGTCTTTCTGTTCTCGTCGACTCTGAACTATTTAGATCGACAGCTGCTCGCTGCCGTTGCTCCAATTCTAAAGATCGAGTTCCATCTTACAGACCGCGATTACGGCGTGCTGGTGTTTGCGTTCTCGATCACCTATGCCGCGGCGGCGCCGCTCGCGGGACTTTTCATCGATCGAGTGGGACTGAACCGCGGAATCAGCATCGCCGTCGGCGCATGGTCACTGGTGGGAATCGCGACCGGATTTGCGGGAGGATTCGAATCCCTGCTGTTGTGCCGCGCTCTGCTGGGAGTCTCGGAAGCCGCCGCAATTCCCGGCTTCGGCAAAGCGAACGGCACGTATTTGCTGCCGCGCGAGTTGGCGCTGGGCACCGCGGTAAGTCAGATCGGCCTGAGTCTCGGCGGGATGGCGGCTCCGCTGCTGGTCGGCTACCTCGCTGGGCCGATTGGATGGCGCAGCGTGTTCATATTGTGCGGCGGGCTTGGTTTCGTGTGGATTCCGGCTTGGCTGTACACGGCCGCGCGAGCGCCGAAGCAGCGTGAAATGGCCGGCTGGCGGGTGACCGGGGGCGAAATGCTGCGGGACCGGCGCTTCTGGGGATTGGTGGTCGCTAACATCCTTTATATGACGATGTATACGTTATGGACGAATTGGACCACGTTGTACTTCGTCGAAGCGCGGGGGATGACGCAGCAGCAGGCCAATCGCGAGTTCGCCTGGATTCCTCCCATTTTTGCCACCGCGGGCGGCTTGCTCGGAGGGATACTGGCTTACCGGCTGATCCGTAGCGGAATGAATGTGACCTCGGCGCGAATGCGAGTCTGCCTGCTGAGCGCCATATTGCTGCTGTCCACGGCGGCGGTGCCCCGGATGCCGACGGCGGGTTGGGCGGCGGCGGCCATCTCCTTCAGCTTCTTCTGGGTGACGGCGATGAGCACGAATGTGTATGTGATGCCCATTGATTTTTTTGGTGCATCGCGAGCAGCGTTCGGGGTTTCGGCGCTGACCTTCGCATACGGGATCATGCAGGCCTTTGTCTCGCCTCTGATCGGGTCGCTGATCCATCTTTACGGCTTCGGACCAATATGTAGCGCCTTCAGCGTTTTGCCGCTGGCCGCGGTAGGGGTCCTGCGGTTGACAATCGGCAAGTGATCCGGCGCGGTACAGTCTCGGATCTGCCCGCGATTATTGAGATCCAGCGCGAGTGCGGGCAAGCCGCACAGTGGGTGCCGAGGGAGTTCCTCGTAGCGGAATGCGATGCACGGATCGCCGGCTTTCTGGTGACGCGAGAGGTCGCAAGCGGTGAGCACGAGATTCTGAACGTAGCCGTCGCCCCTGAGTTCAGGCGGCGGGGAGTCGCTCAGGAACTCATGCGCCACGCCATTCGCGAGGCGCCCGGCGCACATTTCCTGGAAGTTCGAGAATCCAACCATGCAGCCCAACAGCTCTATCGGAAGCTGGGATTTGCGTATGCCGGCATACGGAGTAAGTACTATTCGGATCCCGAGGAATCGGCGATTGTCATGAAATTGCATTCATGATAGTGTCGGTATTGGATCGGATCCGAAAGGAGAAACTGCTGGATGGACAAGAATCAGGATGAACTGAAGGCGCACCTGATGGCCACCGATGAAACCTTCCGCCACTTGGCTCAAGAGCATGCCGAGTACAAGAAGAAAATCGAGGCGATTGAGGCCAAGGCGCGGCTGACCGCTGAGGACGAGATCGAAGAACATCGTCTCAAAAAGCTGAAGCTGCATCTCAAGGATCAGATGACCGAAATCATGGCTCGTCATCGTACAGAACACGTGGTCTGACGCTGTCTGGTGCGCTTTATATATCCATAAAAAGCCCGATCCGAGCACCGGATCGGGCTTTCCTGTCTGTAGAATAAAGGAATGAATCTGTCTCCTGGTAAAGCCAGGCATATGAAGAATCTGTCGACGGAGGCGGGCATCATCGCCGCGGCGGCAATGGACCAGCGCGGCAGTCTGCAGAAATCCATCTCGGCGGCCAAAGGTATCGATCAGAAGCAGGTGACGCCGGAGATGATGTCCGAGTTTAAGACCGCCGTCGTAAAGATCCTTACTCCGCACGCGAGTGCGATTCTGCTGGATCCCGAATTCGGACTGGACGCAGCGAAGGCGCGAGCGAAGAACGCAGGTCTGCTCCTGGCATACGAAGCGAGCGGTTACGATAACACCCAGCCTGGGCGCCTTCCCGATCTCCTGCCGCACGTCTCGGTGAAGCGCATCGTGGAGTGGGGCGCCGATGCAGTGAAGATTCTTATCTACTACTCGCCATTCGACGAGCAGAGCGTGAACGACATCAAGCACGCCTTCATCGAGCGCATCGGCGCCGAATGCGAGAGCTACGAGATTCCGTTCTTTCTGGAGTTCGTCGGCTACGACCCGAAGGGTGGTGATGAGAAGGGCCTCGAATTCGCGAAAACGAAGCCGCAAGTAGTGATCGGAAGCATGCAGGAGTTCTCGAAACCGCAGTACAAAGTGGACGTGTTGAAAGTGGAAGTGCCGATCAACGCGAATTTCGTCGAAGGCAGTTCCGTTTTCAAGGGCCAGAAGGCACAGTCGCGGCAAGAGGCTTTGGACTGGTTCCGCAAGGCAGACGACGTAGCTCAGAAGCCGTTTATCTATTTGAGCGCTGGTGTGGGGAACGCGCAGTTCGTCGAGGAGTTGACGATGGCGGCCGAAGCCGGGACAGATTACTCCGGAGTGTTATGCGGGCGGGCCACGTGGAAGGATGCTATTCCGGTGTACGCCAAACAGGGTGTGAAGGCTCTTGAGGATTGGCTCTTGAGAGACGGCGTGAAGAATATCGATGCTGTTAACGAGGCGGTGAAGCCGGCGAAGCCTTGGTGGAAGAAAATGGGCTTGGCCTCCATGCCGGCTTGACACGCTTTGACTGATGAAGGTCTAGTGGCTGCGTTCGAGCGCGCCCTGGATAGAATCGCGTGAACGCGGCGGTAATCCTGGTGTGCACCGGATTACCGCATCGCTCCCATGCTTCTGAGTACTGTGTCACGAACCGAACCGTCCTGGACGGCCATTCGTTTCGTGGATCGAACCGCTCGGCCTGACTAGTCGTCGCGCTTACTGGTTATGATCTTAAGAACCTGCCCGGTGGTGCCCTTTACGACTCCAGTCTGGCTGGCCATCAGATAGACCTCACCTTCCGCATCCTGACCGAATCCAAGGACCGCGAGTCCTAGAGAGCTGCGGCCAGCGATCTTCAGGTTTTCAACGTGATTGTCCTTGCCATTCAGGATGAAAAGGTGACCATTCACGGCATTTCCGCCGGCACCGTTGTAGTCGCCGAACACGTAGTGACTCCTCAAGTCGCTGGCCGCATGCCCGCGATAGAGGAACCCGCCGACAACGGCTACACGGTTCGGGGTCGCCGGCTCGCCGTCCGCATGATCGTATTCGGCGATGGGATCTGTTAAGCCAACGGGACTGCCCGGGCTGTTCGCGTAGACGAAACCGAAACCCGCTGCATTAACGTCGAAGAGAAACGTCCCTTCTTTCACGGGCCATCCATAGTTGTGACCCTTCTCGATAATATCGACCTCTTCAATCTGGTTCTGCCCGACGTCGCCCGCGTACAGTGTTCCCGTCCGTGAATCAAAGGACATGCGAAAGGGATTACGCAAGCCATACGCATAGATCTCTGGAGCTCCATGCCCCATGCCCACGAAAGGATTATCGGCGGGGATTCCATACTTGCCATTCGCTGAATTGCGCCCCAAAGGATCGATGCGAAGAATCTTGCCGAGCACATTTCCCGGTGCGAGACTCTGGGCGTTTCCGCCAGGGACGTGGCCCGGACCGACGTCGTTCGCCCCTCCGCCGTCACCGAGCGAAATGTAGAGCATCCCGTCCGGTCCGAACGCCAGCGTGCCGCCGTTGTGATTGAACTGAGGCTTGTCGATTCGCATCAACTCGCGGGCGCTGGCCATGTTGACGATGGGGTTGTCATCGTCGGAATTCATCACATGCCATTCGGTGATCACGGTCTGGCAGTTGGGGGCAACGCCGGGCGGCATTGTGCTGAAATCGGCTTTACCGTTCACCACTTCCGAAGTAAAGGTGTAAATGAACCCGTTCTTCTTGAAGCGAGGGTGAAATGCGAGACCGAGGAATCCGCGCTCATCGTAGTTACCCCCAAAGACTCCGAGCTTCACCAAGCGGCTGCTTACGTCGAGGAAAAGCGTCTTTTGGCCGGGTGCGTGATCGTCAGAGATGTTCACCCGCCACGCCTGGCCCACCTGGTCGACTACATAGAGGTGGTCGTCATCATCCGGCGCGAAGGTCCCCCAAAGCGGCTGGACCATTCCAGATGCAATCGTTTTCAACTGCACGGTGATACGGCTGTCCGGAATCGTCGCGGGAATGGGGTCTAGCAGGGGAGTGTGCGTTTGACCGTAGGCGGTCAGGCCGGTGCTTGTGGCGAGAGTGAGCAGGCCGATCGCGAATCGAAAGCAGAAGCTATTGTTCACTGAATTACCTCCCCCCAAGCCTAGGGGGATAGGGGTTTCGGGTTGCTAACAGAGCGTAAAAGTTTTGTAAAAACGCCGTTCAGAGCTCGCGGTGGGACACCCGAATGGCAGCTCCACCGTTCACTCTTCAAAGGTTGCGACACCCCATCCCACGAACATCCGTCAACATCGTCTTTGACTGGTCACCAGTAAAGAAGAGAGCTCCCGCATCAGTCATTTGCAAGTATTCGCGCTTCGTCCAGACGCTCGACATCAGGCCCCACTGGCCGTGAGCATTGCTTCTGACCAAGACGTGCCCGATTTCGTGGGCGATCGCGTAAGCGAGCACGATCGGATACGGTCGATTGTGCGCAAAGGCGGCTTGGCGAATGTTCCATCAGAGGCCGGATCTTTACAGTGACGCAAAAGGGCATTTACTTCGCTCGAGGCGCTGCACCGGAACTTTGTTATTTTCAGTTCGCAAGCGGCGCGATCCGCAGCATCGCTCCTATCGGCGAATTCGCCCACGCCGGCGTTTCCAGCGACGAACGCTGGGCTCTGTATCCGCGAGTTGAACGCTCCGACACGAACTTGATGCTGGTGGGAAACTTCAGGTAATCTGCCGCCGAGCCACGCGACAAACGAACCAGTGGCCGCCGGGCGGTTAGGACAGGGATCGCCAGCAAAGCTGGCCGCCCAGCGACATCAGCCAGATGGAGAGAGCAAAGCGGAGCGGTCGCGACGGCATGAGCGCAGACAGGTTGGCTCCCACCAGAACGCCTACTACTCCGCCGGCAAGGAGTTTGCCAAGCAGAGCGGGATCATAGTTTCCCGTCGTGAACTGGAACCCGCCCCCGATCAGCGAGAGCGCCAGGCCAAAGAAGACATCCGTGCCTACGATTTGGCCGGTGGGAACCGTCGTCAGGCCCATCAGTGCTATCGAGCCCAGCGCTCCGGCCCCGGCCGAGGAGAAACCGAACTCGGCGCCGATCGGCACCGCCACGAAGGGAAGCCAGCGGCGGCGATCGACGGCTGCCTTGGAACGGTCGTTGCGGATCAGGCGCCAGAGGTTAAGACCCGCGCTGGTGGCGATCATAACCCCGAGCACGCCCAAAACTACGCTGGACCGCATCCGGGCGTAGCGCGAAAAGAGCAGAGAACCGAGGATCACTCCTGGCAGCCCGCCGGCCACCATCCAACCGAGGATCCGGAAGTTTACTTGCTTACGCCACAAGTAGCTGGGCGCCGCAAATAGCTTGATAATGCCGCCAAAAATCAGGGCCGTTCCGACCGCCGAGGGCGCGGGAATGTTCAACATCAGCATCAACGCCGGCGCCGTGAAGCTGCCCGCGCCCACTCCGGTGAGGCCGATGGCTAAGGCGATCATGAATCCGAGCACGATTTCGGTCATGTCATTCCGCCTGGATATGAATTCCGCACTCCAGCTTCTTGCCGCCCCACCGCCCCGAGCGCGGGTTATCGTCCGCGACAGGCAGCGCGGTGCACGGCTGGCATCCGATGCTCGTGTAGCCTTGGTCGTAGAGCGGCAGCACCGGGATACCTTGCTGTTTCAGGTAATCCCAAACATCCTTCGTGGACCACAGCGCCAGCGGGCTGATTTTGCGCAGGACCTTGCCACCAGGCAATTTGAAAGGCTCCACCGGTTGAAGGTTTGCGCGGGTGGGCGATTGGTCACGCCGCAGGCCCGTAAACCAAAGATCGTAATCAGCGAGGCCGGAGAATAAAGGCTGCACCTTGCGAAATCCGCAGCAACGGTCGGGAGCCGTCTGATACAGAATGCCGTGCTGAGCTTCCTGATCGGCGACGGATTGAGCAGCCTGCAGGTTCACCAGATTGAGTGATAGACGGTTGGCAATGCTGTCGCGATACGCGTAAGTCTCGGAGAAGTGATAGCCGGTGTCGAGGAACAGCACCGGAATGCCCGGGAGCTCCCGAGTGACCAGATGAACCAGCGCCACGCATTCGGCTTGAAAGCTGCTGGTGACGCAGGCCCGGCCGCCTGAGGCTAGCTCAGTGCGGATGAGATCGCGTGCGGCTTCGACTAAGGTCATGTCAGATACCCTCTCCATCGGCTAGGTTGTGGCCGAGTAATGTCCCGCTCTGTTCAAGCCATTGCACCAGTTGGTCGATCGCGGACTCGTCGTCCTCCCGAAGTAGAAGACTCGCCTGATACGGTCCGGTGATGATGGCTAACACGCCCGCGGCGTCCAGGGCGCTATTAGGATGCTCGACGACGGCGGTATTGGCGCCGCGATCGAAGAGACGCCGTTCCAGCAGGGTGGCCAAGCGGGGGCGATCACCGAGAAACACGGAGCCGGCAGTGTGGCCGTAACGCGCGGAGCGATCCGAACTTGTCACAGGACCCACCACGTGGCCCGCTGGTCCGACGATCATCAAGGCGGCCGCGGTTGCATTGGTGGCTGGATCGATCAGAATGGCCGAGCCGGTCACGCGGTTGTCGCGATAGCTGTCGAAGGCGATGGGGCGTGCGGCTTCGACACGGAGCAGGCCGATCCCGTTGAGCGATAGCGTGGAAGCCGGCTCGTCATTGAGCGAATTGATGTCCACGCGATGCAGCACCGAAGTGATACGCGCGGGAATGGTTTCTGTGGCGTGCTTGAGGATGTAAGCCTTGGCCGGATCCAGCGGCTGCTGGTGCATCCACACCGAGTTGGCGTCGAAGGTTCGCGATAACGAGGGAGATTGGCCGGCGCCGATCAAATCGCCGCGGCTGATATCGATTTCGTCATCCAGGGTAAGCACTACAGACATCGGCGCGAAGGCGTGGCTCAGGCGCCCGTCGAAGGACTCAATAGACTTGATTCTGGCTTTGCGCCCGGAAGGCCATACGGAGATAGCATCGCCCGGACGAATGCTGCCGGAGGCGATCTGGCCTGCATAGCCGCGGAAATCCTGGTGGGGGCGGATGACGCGCTGGACTGGAAATCGGAACGGCGCGGAGTCGAGACCCGGTGCGATATCAACTGTCTCGAGATGCTCCAGCAGGCTGGGCCCTTCGAACCACGGCATGGCTGCGGAACGGTTCACGACGTTGTCGCCGGTCAGCGCGCTAATGGGGACGAACCAGGCAGCTTTCGCACCGACCCGCGAGAGCACGCTGGTGAACTCGGCGCGAATGGATTCGAACACTTCTTCTCGGAACCCGACGAGGTCCATCTTGTTTACTGCGACCGCAATGCGCGGAATTCCCAACAGTGCTGCTATGTAGGCGTGGCGTCGGGACTGCGGCTGCACACCGTTGCGCGCGTCGATGAGCACGATCGCGAGATCCGCCGTGGATGCGCCGGTGGCCATGTTGCGCGTGTACTGCTCATGGCCCGGCGTGTCAGCGATGATGAACTTGCGGCGGTGAGTCGCGAAGTAACGATAGGCAACATCGATGGTGATGCCCTGCTCGCGTTCGGCCCGGAGGCCATCGGTCAACAGCGATAGATCCAGGGTTTGGTTGGACCCCGAGATGATGCTCAGCCCCTTGCTGCTGGACTTCGCAATGGAGCGCAGGTGATCTTCATAGACGTTCTTCGAGTCGTACAGAAGCCGTCCGATCAAGGTGGATTTCCCGTCGTCGACGCTGCCCGCGGTGGTGAACCGGAGCAGATCCTTGGTCTGCTCGGCTTCGAGAAAGTCCTCGATGTCAAATACCGGGAGTGGTTGTTCCGCTGCGGCCATCAAAAATAACCCTCGCGCTTCTTGATTTCCATTGAACCTTCCTGGTCGTGGTCGATCACGCGGTTCTCACGTTCGGACCGGCGGAACGAGATGATCTCTTCGATGATCTTCGGTAGCGTGTCGGCCTCTGAGTGAATGGCGCCGGTACACGGGCTGCAGCCCAGCGATCGCATGCGGCACATGACCATGCGCGGTTCCTCCCCAGGCAGCCGTGGGATGAAGGGCTGCTCGAGCGATATCAGCGACTCGCCGCGCACCAGCATCGGCCGGGGCTTAGCAAAGTAGAGCGGAACGATCGGAATCCTTTCGATGTGTATGTACTGCCAGATATCGAGCTCAGTCCAGTTCGAGAGTGGGAACACGCGAATGCTCTCTCCAGGCCGCAGGCGGCTATTGAACAGATTCCAGAGTTCGGGACGCTGATTCTTCGGATCCCACTGGCCGGCTGCATCGCGTACGGAGAAGATTCGTTCTTTGGCGCGGGATTTCTCCTCGTCGCGGCGCGCGCCACCCATGGCGGCATCGTATCCACCGGCGCCCAGGGCTTCCAGTAGCGACCCCGTTTTCAACAGTTGGCAACACCGCTGCGTGCCCACAATGAACGGATTCACCCCGTCCTCGACAGCGGGGCGACTCCGATGCACGACCAGATTCAGACCCAGGCGAGCGGCCTGCTCGTCTCGGAATTCGATCATCTCTCTGAATTTGTAGGTCGTATCGATGTGCAGAAGAGGGAACGGAATGGGTGCCGGATGGAAAGCCTTCTGGGCCAGCCGGAGCATTACCGACGAGTCCTTCCCGATCGAATACAGCATCACGGGGCGCTGGAACTCGCTGGCGACCTCACGCAAGATATGTATGCTCTCCGCCTCGAGCCGTTGGAGATGGCTGAGCGACATCATGGGGACAGGATAACATGCCAACACCCTATTGTTGATGGGGATTGTATGCATTGAGATGCTTTTAAGACCATATGGTACTTGACTTTCCCTTTTTCTTCGCCGAGAATCGAGTGAGGATATTGGGATGGCTCTTACCAAGCGGCAGAAACAAGTACTGGATGTGATCTCGGGATTCATCGAAACGAATGGCTACAGTCCAAGTTTCGAAGAACTCGCGCAGAAACTTGAGCTTGCCTCGCTTGCGACCGTTCACAAGCATATCCTCGCGCTCGAATCCAAAAACTACCTCAAACGAGGATACAACCAGAGCCGCTCCATCGAACTTATGCCGAAGTATTTCGAGGAGCGGCAGCGCTACGAGTCTCGGGAGAATAGCCGGGCCACCATTCCCCTGCTAGGACGGATCGCAGCAGGTTCGCCGGTCGAGTCGTTTGGGAATCAGGACGCGCTGAACTTCGCCGATTTCTCCGGCAACCCGGATACCTACGCACTCGAGGTTCGTGGCGATTCGATGATCGAAGATCACATCTGCAGCGGCGACTATGTCCTGGTTCAAAAGACAGATCGCATTCGGGATGGGGAAATCGTAGTGGCGATGGTGAACGGCTCGGATACAACGCTGAAACGGTTCTATGACGAAGGCGACAAAGTTCGGCTGCAGCCCGCAAACTCCGCAATGGATCCGATTCGCGTGCCAAAGAAGGCTGTTCAGATCCAGGGGCGAGTGTTAGCCGTCCTGCGCAAGTACCGCTAGCGCACGCTGTTGCGTAACCCCGGGCCGGCAAATACCATCTGTTAAACTGTGACATGATGAGCGGCTTCCGGCGCTTCATTCTGTGGGATTACCCACGTGCGGTTTGGCAATACGACCTGATGGTCGCCATCATCCTCGCTTTCATTTTCCTGACACCGCGAGAGTGGTTTCGCGACCAGCCTCGCGCCAATAATGTCGTGATGGTTCCCTCCGAACACGGCAGTGCGTTTTGGATGGACCCGGAGCTGTTGGATGGGGTTTCGGAAACAGAACGCTTGAACCGTGCCAGTCACATGATCCAGGCTCGTACCGGTAAGCAACACACAATCAGCCGCGTCGAGCCGATCTTTGATTCAGAGAAAGAGATTCGCGGCTACATGGCGTTCACAAACCCTTGATCCCTCGCTGCAACCGCCCAACCATGATTAAGCTGATATTCCTCGCTCTCCTGAGTGGCGGCCTATATGCGGCGTCGCTGCCGAACATTCTCGCGCAAATGGACAAGAACGCCGAATCGTTCCAAAGCATGACGGGGGACCTGACCCAGGTAAATCATACCGAGATTATCAACGAGAACGAGACCCAAAACGCCGCGGTCCGGATGAAGCGGACGAAGGACGGGATCGTCGGGAGGGTCGATTTCAGCGGGCCGAACCAGAAAATTCTGAGCATTCGGGAACGGCAGCTGCAGATGTTCTATCCCAAAAGCAATGTGGTCGAGCTTTATGACGTCGGTAAGTATGGAGACCAGCTCGATCAATTTCTACTTTTGGGATTCAGCACCTCCGGTAAGGAACTGCAACGCAACTACAAGGTTCGGCTAGTAGGCACGGAGACGATCGCCGGCCAACCTGCGACTCATCTCGAACTAACCCCCAAATCCAAGCAGGCCCAGGATATCTTCAAAAAGGCGGATTTATGGTTGGCACCGGATGCAAACCACCCTGTTCGAGAAAAAATACATAAGAACGATCAGGATTACACACTGATCACTTATACGAACGTGAAGCTGAACCCGCCGTTGAGCGATAAGGATCTTGAACTGAATCTTCCTCCGGGCGTGAAGAAGATCACTCCACAAAAGTAGAGGGTGGAACGCGAGTTGCAACTCAAAGAACGGATGCGAGCTCCGAAGCGACCTAGACTGCCGTTTTTGGATTGGATGCGCGGCTTGGCGGCAGTCATCATGCTTCAGGGCCATACTTTTCATTCGTTTACACGTCCCGACCTGCGGGGCGCCGGGCCTTATGTACTTTCCCAATTTTTTGGCGGATTGGGTCCGGCGGTGTTCCTGTTCCTGACGGGAATCACCTTCGCGTTTATCATGGATCGCGGGGAACGACAGGCGCATCCGCTGTGGCATCGTCTACTGGCGGCCCTCAAGCGCGCCCGCTATATCCTTATCCTTGCTGTCCTATTCAGGATTCAGCTTTGGGCTTTCGGGTGGCCTTACAGTCCCTGGACGGATCTGTTCAAAGTGGATGCCCTGAACTGCATTGCATTTGCACTCTTCGTTCTTTCGCCCCTCGCCCTACTCTCGGCCGAACAGCGAATTCGGTGGGGAGCAATTGCAGGCGTAGTCACGGCGACGCTGGCTCCTATGGTGACCATCACCGATTGGACGTGGTTACCCGAAGGCGTCCGCATGTATTTCGTCCCCAGCCTCACTTACTTCAGTTTCTTCCCTTGGGGCGCCTTTATCGCCTTCGGAGTGAGCGTAGGCTCCCTCCTGAAGATCATCACCGCCGAGCAGATCAACCGCGTCATGCAATGGTCGGCGCTGATCGGGTTTGGGCTGATCCTCACGGCGGAATATTTCAGCAACTTCCCATACTCTGTCTACCAGAAGACAGATTTTTGGCTGGACAGTCCAGCTCTCACCGCAATCAAACTGGGCGTGCTGCTGGTCATTATGGCCTTCGCCTATCTGTGGAGCGAGTACGTGATCAGAGACCGATGGAGCTGGGTCAAGCAGTTGGGTACTACTTCCCTTTTAGTGTATTGGGTTCACATCGAAATAGTGTACGGCCGGTGGTTCGGCGGTTGGAAGGATCGCTTGGACAATTACCAGGTAGTGGCCTTCTCGGTCTGTCTGATCGCTTTCATGTTGTGTCTGTCCGTCGTTCGGACGAAGTGGCCCGACCTGAAAATCGGTTCCTGGATCCCGACCGGCGGCGCGCTGAGCCCTGGGCGCGTATCCGGCGATTAGCGAAGCTTTTGAACTCCACCTCCTGTGTTACAGTGAGACTTCGCGTCAAAAAAGACTTTCTCGCTGATCCATGTCGGTTCAGATTTTCGTACACGGCAAGCTGCTAGGCATAGACGATTTCCTCGCCTCTGCGGCCAGCACATCCGACGCCTCCGCATTTCTCGGACGCTCCCATTGGATCGCTCTGCTGGCCGAAGTATTGCCACGCGCCTTACTCGCCGAATTGGGCTTGTCGAAGATCCTGCTGGGAGCCAGCGGTGGCGAGCAATTCATGGTGGTGCTGCCCGCCGAGGCCCGGGAGAAGGCCGACGAATTCTTAGCGGCGGCCGCTTCGGATATCGAACAGTTGACCGGCGGCATGGTCCAACTGGCGTGTGTCAGCACTGAAAACCTCGGTGATTGGAGCGATGTACGCAAACGTCTAAGTGACGAAATGCAGCGTCGCCGTGGCGCTCCCGCCGCACAGCGCGACGCCGCCTTCTTCGCCCCGTCCGATTCCGATGCCGTTACGGTGAACGACGCATACTTCGCCACCCTGCGGGCTCGGCTGGAAGAGGCCAAGACCGCCGGTTGGTCGCCGGACCGGCCCGGACAAGTACTGACCGACGAAGGGAAGCACAGCTGGTCACTGGAAGGTAGCGCGGACGCCATCCCGTTTCTGCGGCACGATGCTTTGACCGACGAGCATGTTCCAGCGACATGCGCTCAACTGGCTGAGCGCGCCGATGGACGTCCTATCTGGGGCGTGCTGCGGGGCGACGTCGACAACTTCGCGATCCGGCTGCGCCGCCTGCAAACCATCGAAGAGCATCTCCGCGTATCGATGACCTACACACAGTTCTTTGCGGGCGAGTTGAAGATCCTGTGCTCGATGCCGGACTACTGGCGCAAGGTCAGCATCGTGTACAGCGGCGGCGACGACTTCGCGGTGTACGGCGCTTGGGATGCATTACTACCGCTGGGCCGCGAGATACAACGGCTGTTCCAGCGGTTTGCCGCCGAGAATCTGAAGGACTTGCCGGGACCCGAGGGCAAAACCATCACGATGGCGCTGGCGCTCGCGGCCGAGAACGATGCAACGCTGGCATCAGTGTTTGAAAACGCCGGGCAAGCCCTGGAGATCGCCAAGAGCACCGACAAGGATTGTATCTACGCGTTGGGCCGCATTCTGGAATGGAAGCAATTGTCCGACGCCGCGGAATTGAAGGACGACCTCATGCGGCTCGTGCGGCAGTTTGGAACCTCGCCCGAGTACATCGAAGAACTGTGCGGCATCTATCGCGAGACTGCGGTGACCACTCGCCGCAGGTCTAGGTCCACGGAACGTCCGTGGCGCTTCCACCGCCGGATCAATCGCATCTTACCCGCGTCGCGCGACCGTGAGTTTCAGAAGGCGCGCGCCGCTATCATCACCGACCTCGCTGGAAAAAATCCGGCGCACGTCAAACTGCGACCCTCCGGGCGGGTTGCGCTCGAATGGGCCAGATTATCTATCAAAGACCAGAATCATTGAGGCGCATGCATCATGGCAGAAGCTCCAAACGAACCCAGAAATCGTGAGAACCGGCCGCCCCGCGACCGCGGCGAAGGACGCCCCCCGGGCGGGGATCGAGACCGTGACCGAGGGGATCGCGGCGGAAGGGATGCCGGGCGCGGCGGCCGCTTTGAAGGTCCGCCCGAAATCGATCTGGAAAAGCTGATGTCCGACGCCCTTTACCTGGACAATCAAGCGCACGTGGTGGTCAGCCGTATGCGCGACATGGATTCAGGGACAAAGAGCCAACTACGCCGACTGTACAACGCAGTACGGCGTGCCGTCCGGGCCGCCGAGGGCGAGCGCCAGCACGAATTCGTCATGCTCCGCGCACGGCTGGCATATACCATCGCGCGGCACTCTCTGCGCAGTCTTGACACGCTGGAGAAGCTGCTGCTGCAGGTGACGCGCAAGAACGACGCCAAGGGTTACGAACGGTTCAAGGACCTGTTCGAAGCCATCATCGCCTACAACGAGTAGGCCCGAGGACGACATGAGTTCGCACACCGCGGATACCCAACTGAAACTGATTGGAAAACTGATTCTCGAAGGCGAGCTGCAGTGCGAGACCGGGTTGCACATCGGCGCTGGGAAAGGATCTCTCGAGATTGGCGGGGCCGACAACCCTGTCGTGAAAGACGCCTTCGGCCTGCCTTACGTTCCTGGCAGCTCGCTGCGCGGCAAGCTGCGGTCTTTGCTCGAGCAGGCATCCGGCGTGGCCGTTCCCAACGAACTCGTCTACCTGTCCAAGCGCAAAGGACAGGAAGTGCGCATCCATCAGAGCGACCGGCCGGATGACGAGATCTGCCTCCTTTTCGGACGCAATCCCGGCCGCATGGAGAAGTTCGGCGGGGATGCTTTGGACAATGCCAACGCCACGCCCGCGCGGCTTTCCGTGTTTGACGCGCCGTTGATCGCCGACAGCATCACGGCGCAAATGCGCGAGAACCTGGATGACGAATTGACGGAAGTGAAGAGCGAGAATGCTATCGACCGCATCACCTCCCAAGCCAATCCGCGGACTCTCGAACGCGTGCCGGCGGGAGCCCGGTTCCGGGTTCGCATGGTGCTTGACATCATGACGCCGGAGGACACCGTCCTGGCTCCTCGTGTGCTCGAAGCTATGCGCATGCTGGAAGACGATTCGCTGGGCGGCGGGGGATCCCGCGGCAGCGGGCGCGTACGCTTTTCCGGTCTCAAGCTGACCTGGCGCAGCCGAAGCTTCTATGCCTCGGGCGCAGGCGAAGAAACGCTCGCGGACGCTCCGGATGTCGCCGGCCTGCAGGCCGCTGTGAACGACGCCGGATTCACGGCCCGTCTTGCCTGAGGGGGGCGTGCGGCCATGAATCCCGGCTTTATCGCGCGGCTGCGACCTATCGGCCCGTGGCGGATCGGTCCGTCTTCCGGAGCCCGGAACCTGGTCGACCACACGTTTCACAGCGATTCGCTGTACTCGGCACTCACCAGCGCCATTGCTCAGATTGACTCCCTGCAGGAGTGGCTTGCCGCGACAGCCGAAGGCGATCCCGCCATTCGTTTGAGTTCCTGTTTTCCGTACCAGCGTGAGGTCATGTTTGTGCCTCCTCCGCGCAGTGTATGGCCCCCCGCCGGCTCCGGCAAATTGCGCTCGCAGGGCGCGCGTTTCGTTCCAGTCACCGTAGTATCGAGGCTGCTTCTGGACGAGCCTCTGGACGAGGACCGCTGGGTAGTAGACGGAAGCACGGGATGCCTGCTCAGCTCCGAACGTTCGCAAGTGGGTCCGTTTCGTACTTCGGTCCGGACGTCGGCCGCCGTGGACCGGCTTACCGGCGATACAGCCGTACACTCCACCGCATGTCTCGAGTTCTCCGCCGATGCAGGACTGTGGTGCGCGGTGGCGTTCGCCGACGACGCGGCGCAACAACGTTGGTCGGCGGCCGTGAAGGGTGCCTTGCATCTTCTGGCAGATTCCGGATTCGGAGGGGAACGATCCCGAGGCTGGGGCCGCTCTGCAGCTCCAGATATTAAGGAAGGCACTCTGCCGGCGTTAATCTTCGATCGCCCGGAAAGCGATGAGGGCGAGGAGCAAGCCTGGTGGTTATTATCGGTCTTTTCGCCGTCTGAAAGTCACGATCACGTGGACTGGAACCGCGGCAACTACGGAGTTCGCTCGCGCGGAGGGCGCATTGAAAGCGCATCCGGGTGGGGCATACGTAAGCGCATCAGCAGAGTGGTTACCGAAGGGTCGGTCCTGGTTACCCGATCTTCCCCGCGCGGCACGGCGGTAAATGTTGCCCCGGAAGGCTTCCCGCATCCGGTGTACCGCTTCGGCTACGCCCTGTCTATTCCGATTCCGATGAAGGGCGCCGCGTCATGAACTACCGCGTGACATGCCTCACTCCTACCCTGGTTGGTGATGGCCAGAAGCTGTCGCCCATCGACTACATGGTCTGGAAGGACCAGGTGAATGTTCTCGACCAGCGGCGTATCTTCAAGCTGCTGGCCAAAGGACCACGCCTGGATTCATACCTGAATCAACTGAAAAGATCCGACAAGCTGGACTTCGCGAGCTGGGGAGGATTCGCCCAGAACTTCGCGGGGCGGCGGATCCCATTCGAGCATGCCAGTCTCTCCGGCTACTGGGAGAAAGCTCACACGGAAAATCTATTCATCCCCACTTTCGCGTCCGGACCGCGGGGTCCCTATTTGCCGGCCAGTGCCATCAAGGGCGCGCTCCGGACAGCCGCCATCTTCAAGCGCTGGAGTCACGAGACCATGGAGGAGGCCGGCCGCCGTCTGGAAACCGAGCGTTTCATGCGGCGCGTGTCCAACGGCGCCGAGAATGCCGCGTTGGGCGCGTCGGGCTCCGACCGGATGAAGTTCCTGGCCGCCGCTGATTCGAATCCGGTCACGCCGGCTTCGTTCAAGGTCTATCTGCTCCGGGTCTCCACCATGCAGGCGCGAGGCGGCGGCAAACTTGAACTCGGCTGGAAACTGAGCCCCCGCGGGACCGTGTCGCGCGCCGAGGACAGCACTCCGATGTTCGTCGAGATGACGGCGCCCGGCACAGCCTTTGTAGGCCGTTGGGACGAGAGTGAATTCCTCAAACGCCCTGAGATCGCCCGCGCGCTGCATTGGAAACAGCCCGATCGCGGAAATGTGTTTGCCGCGGCAAACGATTACGCGCAAGCGCAATTAAGAATGCATCGGGATTATGCGGCGGCTATCGGGCTCACAAACATAGCGGGCTCCGTGTCCCAACTGGAAGCCCGCCTGGATGAGGTGCGTTCGCACGGCTCGGCCTGCCTGCTCTCGATCGGGTGGGGCGGCGGGTTTTTGAGCAAGGCTCCTTACGTCGACACTCAGGATGATGCCTACCGCCAGATCCTGCGCGCCCTTCCGTTCTACTCACGTGCGATTCAGAGTGGACTGCCGTTTCCCAAGACGCGTCGCATTTTGTTTCTTGAGAACCAACCCGGAACGCTGCCCGGCTGGGTGCAATTAGAAGTCGGGTAACGTGGCGCACGCACTCTGGGTGCCGTGTAGCCTCCTCGCCCACCCACGGCTGAAACAGTTACCCGCCGGATTTGATCCTACGTCTTTACACATTGAGGCTAACTAACCAAATGAATCAGCCACACGAAACGAAGATCCTGGCCGCCGGAAACGCCGCGCCAGATTTCAAATTGCCCAGCACTCCGGATCAGTCCCTGTCGTTATCCGAACTTCGCGGCCGTAACGTGATCTTGGTATTTTATCCAGCAGATTGGAGTCCCGTCTGTGGAGACCAGGTGGCCCTCTACAATGAACTCCTCAGCGAGTTCCACCACCACAACGCAGAGATTCTGGGCATTTCGGTGGACACCACATGGTGTCACCGCGCATTCGCCGAAAACCGCCATATACATTTTCCGCTCTTAGCGGATTTTGAGCCGAAGGGCGCTGTGGCCCGTAAGTACGGCGCGTACCGTGAGCAGGACGGCTACTGCGAGCGAGCCCTGTTCGTCATCGACGGTGAAGGCGTCATCCGGTGGAGCTACTGCTCACCAGTCGGGGTGAATCCGGGAGCGGACGGTATTCTGGACGCGCTGGAGAAACTCAATCCAGTGAGTGCGCCCCAATGAGCAACCTGAGTCTTCCTGTTTCCGATCGGGATCACATGCAAGGTCCGGTGGGTGCTCCCGTTACACTCGTCGAGTACGGCGATTATGAATGCCCGCATTGCGCAGCCGCTCATCCCGTTGTGCAAGAAGTGCAGAATCAACTAGGTGATCGACTCAGATTCGTGTACCGGCATTTCCCTCTGACCGAGATGCACCGGCATGCTCAGCATGCGGCGGAAGCGGCCGAGACCGCGGGTGCAGAGAACCGGTTTTGGGAAATGCACGATGCTCTGTTCGAACATCAGAACGCGCTGGATGACGACCATCTAAAGCAGTATGCGAGCGCCGCTGGCGTCGATATTAAACGCTATGAAGTCGAGATGCGGGAGCATACTCATCACAAGCGGGTGCGGGAAGATTTCATAAGTGGCGTTCGCAGCGGAGTGAACGGCACGCCTACATTCTTTATTAACGGCGTCCGGCACGAAGGTCCCAACGATGTTGAGGGCCTGATCGCAGCTATCGAACGCGCAGCCGTGAGCGCCTAGGCTCCACCTACATCTGGTTCTATTGCATTTTGCGCTGCAGTGGTGCGGGCGGCCGCTCACGGTCATGCGCCTCCACCTGTACTGTCCACTTCAGCGGCACGGTTTGCGGAACATAGCATAGCCGGTCGTCGCACGCCTGGTACTTCAACGTGCCTTCGATGATCAGCGGCCCAGTAGCCGTCTTACCGATGGTGACATCGCGCACCAGACGGAAATGGCCGTCGTACACCGGCACTGTCTCGTCGATCGCCTCCAATCGCAGCATCTTCGATTTAGGAAACTCGACCGCATGTGCCGTCACCATAGGGTTTGCCCTCAGGGACCACTCGATCGGGATGTAGCCCTGCACTCCCGGCGCATAAACATGCATGTTCGCTTTCATATCGATATCGAGGGTCAGCGCAATACGCTGGCCGGGCCGAGCCTTGTCCGCGCTCGCCGCGGAGGACAAAGCTAGATGCTTCGTCTCGGCGGTCGAGTGGGCCGCACCCGCCGCTGCTCCGAACTGATGCACCAAAATCTCCGATGTCATATGGCGTTGGGTGAAGTCGTCCTCGAAATACTTCGATAGCACGCGTCCGGTCGGGATCCACGATGTAGGTCCCAGGATACGGAATGCCGGAAAATGGAGTACCGGGAGTGACCTCCTTGTTGAGGATTCCAAAAGCGCGAATGATCGCCGAGTCCTTGTCCGACAGCAGCGGATACGTGATGCCTCGCCGGTCAGCAAATTCTTCAGAGTCGCTACAGGATCGTAGCTGATGGCCGCCACTCCGAGTCCCTTCCCGCGGATCTTATCCAGGTTCTGTTGCAGCTCCACGAGCTGGCCTTTGCAGAAGGGTCACCAGTCGGCGGACCGGTAGAACACCAGCATCGCACCTTTCTGGCCCGCTATGGTTTGAAGAGATTGCGTTTTGCCGTTTTGATCTGGAGCGGAAAAATTGGGAATCCGCTCGCCCACGGCGGGGCCCGTCTGAATCGCCGCACCTGAAATCGTCAGAACCAACAGGAGATGGACGAGGGAAGGACGGAACATTTCAACTAGTACAAGTATACGGGTGCCGGAGTCCTTGATCTAGTAAACTGCCACCTATGGCCGCCGGTTTTTGCAGCTATCTTTGCCGAACTGAAACCGGTGCTCGAGACCTACGGCGAGCGCATGTCGGTAAAGCCGAACACTCCTACGGAGTACACCCTGGTGTCGCGGTGCCCGTCGCCTTTCCCTCAGCACAACGCAACAGTCTCGCCAGCACTGAAGAAGCGTTTGCAGGGCAAGGGTTGCTTTAATTTCAATTCGGCGAGAGGAAGTGGATCTGGGCTCAGCCTCTAGTAGTGTTGCTGCCGCACACGAGCACACTCACACGCTCTCGTGATCGCGGTTGGTACGCCCTCGTTAACAACGCCGCCATAGCGGCCACACCGCCCGGTTCCAAAACCACACGCAATACGCTCCTCCAAGGCCTTCGGCGCCTCGCGGATAGCGTCGTCGGTCGCCAGCACCACGCGATCCACCTACGCCTGCGCGATGGGGAACATCAGCTCGCCAACGCGTTTCGGAGCCAGAGAATCGGCCGCGATCCCACCGGCTTCCGAATCCACCGGATGGCCCGCGCGCAATGCCTTCGTCAAGGCTGGCGCAGCTTCGGGTTCTACGCCCACCAGGCGGATGTTGCCGGCATACCAGGAGGCGATGCCGCCGATCAGGCCGCCTCCGCCACCCGCCACTAGCAATGTGTCCAGCGTGGAGTCCTGCTGTTCGCAGTTCCAGACCGACGGTTCCCTGTCCGCGAAGCGTTTCCACGTGATGGTAGGTGTGTACCGCCGGCGGGCCGGACTCTGCGGAATATCTCCCACTCGCCGCCAGGCCTCGGCGTAGCGCCCGCCACGACCAGATGAGCCCCGAACCGGCGAATCGCCTCCACCTTCACTGGTGAAGCTACGCTCGGCACGAAAATGGTAGCCCGCTTCCGCAACTTCATCGCGGCAAACGCGACCGCAACTCCGTGATTGCCACCCCATGCCGCCAACCACACCGCGCAAGGCACCCCCCGTGTCGAAGATTCGCGAACGCTCCACGCGTCTTGAAGGACCCGGCATCTTGCAGGAGCTCGAATTTCAAACCAGACTTTTCGCGTTGCGACCTGAATCGCCTTCTTGAATCTCAATGATCGGAGTGCGACGAATGTGCGGAGAGATCAGCTGATCGGTGATCGCGATGCTCTCTCGGCCGACTAGGGTTTGACAATCCAACTCAACTCGAGCATACGCCTTCGGCGGGAACTCATCGCGTCACTTTGCCACTTCGTGGTCGTAGCTGATCACCCGCGTGATCCTCCATACTCCGTCCTTGTTCTGCCAAAGGTGGATGAACTTTGCCTCACCGACGACGTCGTGATCCTGAGCTCCTGGATGATGAAAGCGATGCACGCCCATTTCCACTGCCCCGTATCCATTCATCGGATAGACCTGGAGCGTTCCGGCCACAAGTTCCCGGGTAACTTTGCCGCAGAGGTTGTTCTTGATGCTATCCGTGATGTTCTTGCGGCCAACCATGAGCCCTCCCTTATCGTGGTAGAACTCAGCATCATCGGCCCAGAAGGTGTCGAGCTTTTTCAAATCACACCGGTTCACCGCCTCGAAGAGTTCGGTGTCCAGCAACGAGACGGTTTGAAACAGTGAGCCAGACGGGGGCGCCGTTCCGGCGGGCTGCGCCGGTGAGTGAGTTGCTGACGCGACGAAAAGCAGGAGCAGCAAGAGCAACGGGACCGACCGGTCCAAGAGAGTTCGAAGAGTGTTCGCATGCGCCATGCTGTCAAATACGAGTTCAGTAGACACAAGGTTCCTCTGAAGTTCTGGCCGCGCTAATCGATAATCGCAACGTGACTTGACCTCAATGTCGGCTCACCAACTCATCCGACGGTCGCAGGATTCAGCCGCCGCCGTGCGAGTGAATCAGCATCCGCTGTCCAGCGCTCTATCTGGTGCGATCGGCTGTTCACGCCGGCTATCATTAGCAGCACTTTGCTGTTCAGGTCTCGAAGCTACCTAGGCTACGGGGTAGTGATGACCGGAGACGGACTACCCTGCCGTCGTGCAGTAAAGTGGACGTGCACCCCGGTTCGAGCAAACGCACGTTCACGCCCCGATCTATTTACCTTCGCAGCTCACTTTGTTATTCCAGTCCACGAACGCACCGTTGGGGTTGTCCCGCCAGGCCCACACGTGCAGTTCGAAATGTGCCGGCAAGCCGTATCGGTTAGGGCTGCTAACAAACTGGAACGATTGCCCCTCGAGCACGGGCGGACTGCTGTGATGCGCCAGCCACGTATCGGCGAATACAACGAACTCCACGCCGACCAGCCGCAGAGCGCTTGCTGAGGCTTCGTAGATCAGCACTTCGGGGCGGGACGCATCCAGCAGTCCGTCGCCGACCAAGGCGCCGTTAACGTAGTGATTGCCCATGGCTCCGTGATCCGGGCCGCTGACGCAGCCCAGGAACGGCTGGTAACCGGCAGTTGTGGCCGCGTTGACGTCCACGAACTGCTTCGTGGCGTCGCGGACAAGTTGAACCAGCTTGGCTGGCGCGGCTTGCGCTTGACCCGCGTGCGCGTGCTCGGCCTCCTTCGTTGCGGAATCGTCCGCCGCAATAAGCGGTGCGGCCGCGGTAAGACTGCTCAGCAGTGTCAAATACAGGATACGCGTGTTGCATTGGATAAAGGTCTCTATTCTCATGATGTTTTGTCCTTTGAATGTGGTCGTCCGGTCATGCTTCCCTCCTCGGGCCCGACGTGCGGCCTATAATCGGTGTGCAGGCCGGGCATCTGGGCATGGTCAGAAATTAACATCCGTTCCGGCAGCGAGTAACGAAGGAAGACAAAAGAAAACCCCAAGAAAAGCAAAATAGGCTTCGGAAGGTTTCGGCCTTGATGCTGTAAAAGGGGGGAAACGGGCCGGGAAGGACGGGGACCGATGGGCAACGCCGAGCCGCATAGCCAACTCAAGTACCGATTTGGCTCGTTCACTCTGGACCCCGAGCGGGGTACGTTACTCAACGCAGACCGCGAGATCAGGCTCCGTCCAAAAGTGTACGATGCGCTCCTTTATGTTCTGAACAATCGCGGCCGGCTCATCGGCAAGGAAGAACTGATTAACGCGCTGTGGTCCGATGCGTTCGTAACCGAGGACTCCCTGGTGCAGTGTATGGTGGAGCTGCGCCGCGCCTTGGACGATAGGGCGCAAGAGATCGTTAAAACCGTGCCTCGCCGGGGATACGTATTCACGGCAGCGGTTACCATCGAGCAGAACGGCGCCGGCGACGGCAGCAGCCCTGGTCGCGCTGGTGCTCTGGAGCAGACGGTCGGCGCCGTTCGAAGCGAAGGTGAAAGGCTGGTGGTTGCGCAGCGTGTGCCGGGGCGCTATTACCTTCCGCTCCCGCGAACACCGCTTATAGGGCGCGAGCGGGAATTAACAGCAGTGAGGCATCTCCTGCTCTCGCCCGATACCGGGCTGGTCACATTAACCGGTACCGGGGGGTGCGGCAAGACGAGACTCGGCCTCCAGGTCGCGAGCGAGCTTCTACATACGTTTGAAGAACGAGTTTACTTTGTTGCGCTAGCTACTGTCACCGACCCGGGCATGGTTCCCGTGGCGATTGCGAAAGCTCTGGGCATCCAAACCGGCGGCCGGCCCGTTCTTGATTCGCTAACGGATTACTTTCGCGGAGCGGACCCCTCGCCGGTGCTCTTGCTGCTGGATAATTTTGAACACATATTAGCTGCTTCATCGCTGGTAGTGGAGCTTCTGAACTCCTCCGCCACGTTGAAGGTGCTGGTGACCAGCCAAGCTGCTCTGCGCGTGTCCGGCGAGCGCGAATATCCAGTGCCGCCCCTGCTGCTGCCGGACTCACGACAATTGCACTCGATGGAAGCACTGCTCGGTAATCCTGCACTCGCGTTGTTCTCCCAACGTGCGGCGGCGGTCAAACCGGATTTCACCATAACCGTCGAGAATGCACTCACGATAGCCGCAATCTGTTCGAGAGTGGATGGCCTGCCGCTGGCGATTGAACTTGCAGCGGCGCGCGTAAAAATACTCCCTCCCAGTGCTTTGTTAACGCGGCTTGAAAGCCGGCTGCACGTTCTGACCGCCGGCCCGCGCGACGTCCCGGAGCGCCAACAGACGCTCCGGAAAACGATCGACTGGAGCTACGACCTGTTGAACGGGTCCGAACAGAGACTGCTCCGCAGGCTGGGTGTGTTCCTGGGTGGCTGCACGCTCGAAGCCGCCGAAGCGGTTTGCGATACGCGAAACGATCTTGGAGGGGAAATCTTCAACGTGATGTCCTCTCTGGTCGACAAGAGCTTGGTCCAGCAGACCGAGCAAGGCGAGGACGAACCGCGTTTTGGGATGCTCGAAACTATTCGGGAGTATTGCCTGGAGCGCCTGGGCGACAGCGGTGAGGAGCAGGCAACGCGGCGCGCTCATGCCGCCTATTGCCTGGTCCTGGCTGAGGAGGGAAACCCGGACCTCGCCGAGAACGAGCGTGCCGGCTGGCTGGCGCGGTGCGATATCGAGCATGACAATTTTAGCGCGGCTCTCGATTGGCTGATTCACAGTTCGGATGTGGAGTGGAGTTTCCGGCTTTGCATCGCGCTGTATCGGTTTTGGGAAATGCGGGAACATCTGGCGGAAGGCAGGGCGCGGCTGGAGTCCCTTCTGCCTTTGGGCGGATCCGGATCCGCGAGGGAACGGGCCAAAGTGTTGGTCTACCTTTCAACGTTTGCAACGGTGCAGGGCGATTATCGAGCGGCTACTGATTTTGTGGAAAAGAGCCTGTCGATTTACCAAACGCTGGGCGATGACTGGGGTGTTGCGGTGTCGATGAATGCACGAGCGATCGTCGCATGGGATCGGCAAGACTATGCCGCGGCGCAGAGCCATTTTGACGAGACTTTAGCTTGCTGGCGTGCCTTGGGTGACAACGTCGCCATCGCACGTTGCATGCACAATCTAGCCAATTTTGTCAGGGCTCGCGGGGATTACGCGCGCGCTCGGACAGTACTGGAAGAAGCTGGGCAGATCTTTGAGAAAGTTGGGGATCACAGCGGAGCCGCCTGGTCTCTCAATCAGCAGGGTGACATTGCGCGCGAGGAGGGTGACGTGATTGCGGCTCGCGAGTTGTACCAACGCGCCCTTTCGGCTTTCCGCGAAGCCAATGACCGCTGGGGCATCGCCCGGTCGCTCACCGATCTGGCTCAAATCGCCTGCGACGAGCGAGACCATGTGACTGCGCACGCGGCGTATCGCGAAGCGCTGGCGCTGTTCGTGAATTTGGGGCACAAGCGCGGCATAGCGCGAGCTTTGGAAGGGTTCGCTTGTTCCGCCTTAGCGCACGGCGATCTCGCGCATGCCTTGGTTATAACCGCGGCCGCGGCGCATTTGCGCCAGTCGATCGGAGCGCCTCTGATGCCGGCCGAGCAGTCGAAGCTTGGCGACAAGCTGCAGCCAGCCTGGACCGCGCTCCGTGAAGCGGATTCCAGAGCCGCTTACGCTCGGGGCTGGGCCATGAGCTTGGATAATGCGATCAAATATGCTCTCGAAGAATCGGGCTCGCCTGAACCGCTATCATCCTAAGGGCCTCACCGGACACCATGACCTCGCCCACGATCGCCTCAGCCGGTTGATGTGAGTATCTCTGGCCGCTTGCCCGTCAATGGCCCCGGTCAGGGGCAAATTTCTCCCATGATCTTGTACGGTCTTTCTGCAGAAGAGCCCCCTGCATGGTTGGAAACATATGGTATCCATATAGCGTCACACATCCTTGGGTGAGGAGGGTCTGGGGTTCCTACGCCTGGACGGGCCCCCGCCGATTTCGCTTGTCACCAAATCGCGTGAACCGAATGAAAACAAAGAACGGCCGCACAGCCGGAAGCGCCGCCGCGACGCCTCCGGCCGCCCCCGCTCCCATCAACGGCGGGGGAGAGGCTATTGACGGTAAAGAACTTCTCAAAGTGCTGACTGCCTTCCGGCGCGGTGACTTCAGTGCCCGCCTGAATGAAGACACTGGGATTCAAGGCCGGATCGCTGAAACGCTCAACGAGATCATCGAACTTTGCGACCGCAACGCTAAGGAATTCGAGCGAGTCGGGCGCATCGTCGGCCGCGAAGGCAAGACTAACGTCCGAGCCAATTTGGGCGCCGTAAGCGGATCTTGGAACACGGCCGTGGACGCGGTGAACACCCTGATCGGCGATCTCGTTCAACCCTCCACCGAGATGGCTCGCGTCATCAGCGGCGTCGCGAAAGGCGACCTCACGCAGAGCATGGCGCTGGACGTTGACGGCCGTCCCCTCGAAGGCGAATTCCACCGGACCGCTCGCGTTGTAAACACAATGGTGGATCAGTTGAATGCGTTCGCCGGTGAAGTTACGCGTGTCGCCCGCGAAGTCGGCACCGAAGGAAAACTCGGGGGCCAGGCTGAGGTGAAGGGGGTGGCGGGAACCTGGCGCGATCTCACCGACAGCGTGAATTCGATGGCCAGCAATCTGACGCTGCAGGTCCGCAACATCGCGCAAGTCACCACCGGCGTAGCGAAGGGCGATCTCACCACCAAGATCACCGTCGACGCCCGCGGCGAAATTCAGGAATTGAAGAACACCATCAACACGATGGTGGACCAGTTAGGTTCGTTCGCCAGCGAAGTCACGCGCGTCGCCCGCGAAGTCGGCACCGAAGGCAAGCTGGGTGGCCAGGCCGAAGTGCGCGGCGTCGGCGGCGTTTGGAAGGATCTCACCGACAGCGTCAACTTCATGGCCTCGAACCTTACCAACCAGGTTCGTAATATCGCGGAAGTTACCACGGCCGTCGCCAACGGCGATCTTTCTACCAAGATCACGGTCGAAGCTCGCGGCGAGTTCCAGGAATTGAAGAGCACCATCAACGTGATGGTGGATCAGCTGAATGCCTTCGGCAGCGAGGTTACGCGTGTCGCCCGCGAGGTGGGTACGGAAGGCAAACTGGGCGGCCAAGCGGAAGTGCGGGGAGTGGGCGGAGTCTGGAAAGACCTCACCGACAGCGTCAATTCCATGGCCAGCAACCTGACCGCACAGGTCCGCAACATCGCGGATGTCACCACGGCGGTAGCCACCGGCGATCTCTCGAAGAAAATCACGGTCGATGTCCGCGGCGAGATTCTGGAGCTGAAGAACACCATCAACACGATGGTGGACCAGCTGAACGCGTTCGGCAGCGAAGTGACGCGTGTCGCGCGCGAGGTGGGTACCGAGGGCCGGCTGGCCGGGCAGGCCGACGTGCGCGGCATCGGCGGCGTGTGGAAGGATCTGACGGACAGCGTCAACTCCATGGCCGGCAACCTGACGAATCAGGTTCGCAATATCGCCGACGTCACGACAGCCGTCGCCCGTGGCGATCTGTCTCGTAAGATCACAGTCGAAGCCCGCGGCGAGATCCTCGAGCTGAAGAACACCATCAACACGATGGTGGACCAGTTGAACGGGTTCGCCAGCGAAGTGACGCGCGTGGCTCGCGAGGTGGGTACCGAAGGCAAGCTGGGCGGCCAGGCGGACGTGCGCGGCGTCGCGGGAACGTGGAAGGATTTGACGGACAGCGTCAACTCGATGGCCGGAAATCTGACGGCGCAGGTGCGCAACATCGCCGATGTAACTACCGCCGTGGCCAATGGCGATCTGTCCCGCAAGATCACCGTGGATGTGCGCGGCGAGATTCTGGAGCTGAAGAACACCATCAACACGATGGTGGATCAGCTCAATGCGTTCGCGGGTGAAGTCACTCGCGTGGCTCGCGAGGTGGGTACCGAAGGCAAGCTGGGCGGCCAGGCCGAAGTGAAGGGCGTCGGCGGCATTTGGAAGGATCTCACGGTCAGCGTGAACTCCATGGCCGGCAACCTAACCTCCCAGGTCCGCAATATCGCGGAAGTAACCACGGCGGTCGCGCGCGGCGATTTGTCGCGCAAGATCACGGTCGACGTGCGGGGCGAGATTCTGGAGCTGAAGAATACTATCAATACGATGGTGGACCAGCTCAACGGCTTCGCGAGCGAAGTGACGCGCGTGGCGCGCGAGGTGGGAACCGAGGGCAAGCTGGGCGGTCAGGCGGAGGTGCGCGGCGTTGCGGGCACCTGGAAGGATTTGACCGACAGCGTGAACTCGATGGCGAGCAACCTGACGGCCCAGGTTCGCAACATCGCCGAGGTGACGACAGCCGTTGCGCGCGGCGATCTCTCGCGCAAGATCACGGTGGCGGTGCGCGGCGAGATTCTGGAATTGAAGGACACCATCAATCTGATGGTGGATCAGTTGAATGCGTTTGCCGGCGAAGTGACCCGCGTGGCTCGCGAGGTGGGAACGGAAGGCAAGCTGGGCGGCCAGGCGGAGGTAAGAGGCGTAGCAGGGACCTGGAAAGATCTGACCGACAGCGTCAACTCGATGGCTGCGAACCTCACTTCGCAGGTCCGCAACATCGCGCAAGTGACCACGGCCGTAGCCAACGGCGACTTGTCGCGCAAGATCACAGTGGATGTGCGCGGCGAGATCCTGGAGCTGAAGATCACCATGAACACGATGGTGGATCAGCTCAGCTCGTTTGCAAGCGAAGTGACGCGCGTGGCGCGCGAGGTGGGGACCGAAGGTGAACTCGGCGGCCAGGCGACAGTGTCCGGGGTGAGCGGCGTCTGGAAGGACCTGACCGACAGCGTGAACTCGATGGCCAGCAACCTGACCAACCAGGTTCGCAACATCGCTCAGGTCACCACGGCTGTGGCGAACGGCGATCTCTCGCGCAAGATCACCGTGGATGTGCGCGGCGAAATTCTGGAGTTGAAGAACACCATCAACGTCATGGTGGACCAGCTCAACTCGTTCGCCAGTGAAGTAACGCGCGTGGCGCGCGAGGTGGGGACCGAAGGGTGAGCTCGGCGGACAGGCGGAGGTGCGCGGCGTTGCCGGAGTTTGGAAGGATCTCACCGACAACGTGAACTCGATGGCCGCGAACCTCACCATGCAGGTGCGGGCCATTGCGAAGGTTGTGACAGCCGTCGCCAACGGCGATCTCAAGCGCAAACTGGTGCTCGAAACCAAGGGCGAAATCGCCGAACTGGCCGACACCATCAACAGCATGATCGACACTCTGGCCACCTTCGCCGATCAGGTGACTACGGTGGCCCGCGAGGTGGGCGTCGAAGGTAAACTCGGCGGTCAGGCGCGCGTGCCCGGCGCCGCCGGAATCTGGCGCGATCTCACCAATAACGTGAACCAGCTGGCGGCGAACCTCACTACTCAGGTGCGAGCCATCGCCGACGTGGCTACCGCGGTCACCAAAGGCGATCTCACGCGATCCATCGCCGTCGAAGCCCAAGGCGAACTGGCGGCCCTCAAGGACAACATCAATGAGATGATTTTGAACCTGAAGGAGACCACGCGCCGCAACACGGAGCAGGACTGGCTGAAAACCAACGTCGCGCGCTTCACCGGCCTGCTGCAAGGGTCAGCGCGATCTGCTGACCGTCGCGCGCACTGGTACTTTCCGACCTGGCGCCGCTGGTCCAGGCCCAGCATGGCGTGTTCTACATGAATGATGCCGGCGAAGGCGAGGACCTGCTGAAGCTGATCGCCAGCTACGCGTACAAGGATCGGAAGGGTCTTGCGAACCAGTTCCGCACCGGCGAAGGCCTGGTGGGACAGTGTGCGCTCGAGAAGCAGCGAATCCGGGTCACCGATGTGCCACCGGATTACATACGGATCAGCTCAGGCTTGGGCGAGGCGGCGCCGCTCGACATCGTCGTGCTTCCGGTGCTGTTTGAAGGCGAGGTGAAGGCGGTCATCGAACTCGCGTCATTCCATCACTTCAGCCAGATTCACCTGGCCTTCCTGGAACAGCTTACCGAAAACATGGGCATCGTGCTGAACACGATTCAGGCCACGATGCGGACCGAAGAGCTGCTGAAGCAATCGCAGGCACTGGCCGAGGAATTGACCAGCCAGCAGAAAGAACTCACCGAAGGCAACCGCCGGCTGGAGGATCAGGCGCGGACGCTGCAACGTTCCGAAGAGTTGCTGCGCAAGCAACAGGAAGATCTGCAGAGCGCGAATGCCGACCTGCAGGAGAAGGCCAAACTCCTGGCCACGCAGAATCAGGAAGTGGAGCGCAAGAACCGCGAAGTGGAGCTCGCGAAAGCGGCGCTGGAAGACAAGGCCGAGCAATTGGCGCTCACGTCGCGGTATAAATCCGAGTTCCTGGCGAATATGTCGCATGAGCTGCGGACGCCCCTGAACAGCCTGCTCATTCTCGCGCAGATGCTCGCTGAAAACACGGAAGGAAAACTGACGCCGAAGCAGGTGAAGTTCGCCCAAACCATTCATCAGTCCGGATTGGAGTTGCTGTCGTTGATCAATGACATCCTCGACCTCTCGAAGATCGAATCCGGAATGATGGGCGTCGATCTCGACCAAGTTTTCCTAACCGACGTGCAGGAACAGGCGACATCCACCTTCCGCCACGTCGCAGAGGAAAAGGGTCTCGCGCTCCGAGTCGACATCGCGCCGGATGCACCCAAGACTATCTACACCGACCCGAAGCGTTTGCTCCAGATTTTAAAAAACCTGCTCTCGAACGCTTTGAAGTTCACTGACAAGGGCGAGGTGAGTCTGCGCATCGAGCGTGCAACCTCGGGTTGGACGGCAGATCATCCGGTGCTGAACAGCGCGGATTCGGTAGTTGCATTCGTTGTCAGCGACACAGGCATCGGGATTCAGCAGGATCAGCAACAGATCATCTTTGAGGCGTTCCGGCAAGCCGACGGAACTTCCAGCCGCTCCTACAGCGGGACGGGACTGGGTCTTTCGATCAGCCGGGAACTGTCCCGTTTACTCGGCGGGGAGATCACGCTGCAGAGCGAGCCTGGCCGCGGCAGCTCGTTCTCCTTGTATCTGCCGGCCAACTATGCCCCGATGCCGGCCACGCAACGGCGTCGCCAGACTGAAGGTCGCGAGCTCCCGGCTGAACCAACCGAGGAGCCCTCTCCGGCAACGCCGCCGCTCGCCGCGCGCGGGCCTGAATCCCCAGCGGAACCCACGCCATCCCCAGGGGCAGAGGCTCCGCCCACTGCGGCCGCTTTCCACCCGGTCGAGGTTTTGGACGACCGGGAATCGTTACAGCCTGAGGATGAGACACTGCTGATCGTCGAGGACGATCCGACCTTCGCGCGCATCCTGGTTGATCTGGCGCACGAAAGGGGATTGAAGGTGTTGGTAGCTCAGAATGGAGCCAAGGGACTTCAACTCGCGAAAGAACTTCGGCCGGATGCCATCACCCTGGACATCCGGCTGCCTGACATGGCCGGCTGGACCATCCTCGATCGCCTCAAGCACGATCCGGTTACGCGTCCCATCCCAGTCCACGTAATTTCCATCGATGACGACCGGCGCCGGGGTTTGTCATTGGGTGCAAAATCATACATGGAGAAAGGGATCGACATGCAGGCCCTGGTCGGTGTGTTCGACCGGGTGAAGCAATCCATCGAGCGCAAGGAACGGACTCTGCTGATCGTCGAAAGTAATGAAGGGCAGCGCAAGCGCCTTGCGGAAATGATCGACGCGTCGGACGTTCAGATCCAGTTCGAAGAGTGCGGCGAGGATGCTTTGGCCGCCCTCTCGGAAACCCGGTTTCGACTGTACGGTGGTAGATATGAAGCTGTGCGACATGAACGGTATAGAGTTCGTGGAGAAGCTGCAGCACCGGCGCGAAGGCAGAGAGATGCCGATTATTATCTACACCGGCGAAGACGCCGGTCCGGAGGTGGAGGACGCGGTGAAGCGGCTCGCGCAAACCGGGCTGGTGCGCGGCGTGCGTTCGGCGGAGCGGCTGCTGGAGCAGACCGCAGTTTTTCTGCATCGCATCGACTCTAATCTTCCCGAAGCGAAGCGCCGGATGATCGAGCAGGCGCGCGAGAAGACGGACACGTGGATCGCGGGCGGCAAGGTGATGCTGGTGGACGACGATGTGCGTAATTTATTCGCACTCACCAGCGTGATGGAGCGTCACAAGCTGCAGGTAGTGCATGCCGAGAGCGGGCAGGAAGCGCTGGACATGCTGCAGCAGGAATCCGGGGTTGACCTGGTGCTGATGGACATTATGATGCCGAAAATGGATGGTTACGAGACCATCAAGAAGATTCGGCTGATGCCCGAGTTCTCGAATCTGCCCATCGTAGCGCTCACCGCCAAAGCAATGAAAGGCGATCGCGAAAAGTGTATAGAAGCGGGCGCTTCGGACTACATCACGAAGCCTGTTAATCTCGACGATCTGATGTGGATGCTGCGGGCATGGCTGCCGCGCATTTCGGAGGGGGCGTAACCTAATGAAAATCCTGCGCCGCTGTTCCCGAGTCAGACTCTATAAGTCTTATGAGAGTGCATCTTGACCGTTAAGGGTGATCAAATGGCCAAAGCGCCGGCCGCTGCCGAGCTCACTCCGCGGGTTAAGATCCTGTTGGTGGACGATCGGCCGGCAAACCTCTTAACCCTGGAATCCATCCTCGAAGATCTGGGGCAGGATCTGGTGAAAGCTACCTCCGGAAAAGAAGCTTTACGCCATCTCCTGCGCGACGATTTCGCGGTGATCTTGCTGGACGTCAAGATGCCTGAAATGGACGGATTCGAGACGGCCACCTTGATTCGCGAGCGGGACCGCTCGCGTCACACTCCGATCGTGTTCCTGACCGCTCATAAAGACGAGGAGCACGTGTTTCGCGGGTACTATGCGGGAGCGGTCGACTTCCTGTACAAGCCGATCAATCCGGAAGTGCTGCGATCGAAAGTCTCGGTGTTTGTCGACTTAAGTCTCAAGACGGAGTTGTTGCGTAAACAAGCCGATATACTGCGAACCCGGAACGACGAACTGGAACAACTGGTGGAGCAGCGGCGTAAAGCCGAAGAACAGATTCGCGCACTGAACGCGGAACTGGAAGAGCGGGTGCGGGAGCGCACGGTGGAACTTAGCCGTTCGAATGAGGAACTGCGGCAGTTTGCCTACGCCGCATCTCACGACCTGAAAGAACCGATGCGAACCATCGCCAGCTATACGCAACTGCTGGCGCAGCGGTATCAGGACAAGTTGGACGGCGACGGTCGCGAGTTCCTGGGCTACATCGTCGAGGCGGTCCGCCGCATGGATATGCTATTGAGCGATCTTCTGACGTACTCCCAGCATGTCGGGTCCAAGGCGCCGGTCTTCCAACGGGTGAGCGCTGAAGCAGTACTCACCGGCGTCCTGATGAATCTGAATGCATCCATCCGGGAGACCGGGGCCACGATCACTCATGACCCACTGCCGGACGATGTTACTTCAGACTTCGCCCAGTTAAGCCAAGTGTTTCAGAACCTCCTGAGTAATGCCATCAAATATCGCGGACCCGATCCGCCGAAGATCCACATCGGCGTGAAAGAATCCGATGATGCGTGGATTTTCTGCGTCAAGGATAACGGCCTCGGCATCGAAGATGCCTACAAAGATCAGATCTTCGGGATTTTCAAACGCCTCCATGGCCGCGAATTCCCAGGCACTGGAATGGGCTTGGCGATCTGTAAGAAAATCGTGGAGCGCCATGGCGGGCGTATATGGGTGGAATCGCAGCCGCCCAACGGATCGACCTTCTCATTCAGCATTCCCAAGTAGCGATTGGGCGCTTAATTGCACAGATGACAGTTGATGCCGAATGTCCCAGGCCACACCCGGCGTGTCGGCCCGTATGAGATTCTTGAGACCCTCGGCGAAGGTGCGATGGGCCACGTGTATTTGGCCCGTGATTCACGCCTCGATCGGAATGTAGCAATCAAAACGATTTCCAAGGCCGGAGAGTCCGATCCCGCTCGAAAAAACCGATTCATTCAGGAAGCGAGAGCCGCGAGTTCCCTCAATCATCCCAACATCGTTACCATCCACGATTTCGGCACGGATAACGGTATTTCTTACATCGTCACGGAGTTGGTGGACGGCGAATCCTTGAGGAATGTGATCAAGGCCGGTCCGCTGAGCATGCGCCGGCTTCTGGACATCGCAGTCCAGATCGCCGACGCTCTGTCAGCGGCTCATGAGGCCGGGATTGTTCATCGGGATCTGAAGCCCGAGAACATTATGATCACTCACACGGGACGCGTGAAGCTGCTCGATTTCGGTCTTGCCAAGCCGGTGGTTGGGGGCGATCCCGAGCGCACCATTGATGAGCTTCAGACCGAGCCCGGACTGCTGGTCGGAACGGTCGGCTACATGAGTCCTGAGCAGGCGCGCGGAAACGCAGTCGGCTTCGCCTCGGACCAGTTCTCGTTCGGCGTCATTCTGCATGAGATGACGACGGGCAATCACCCGCTGCGGCGGGAAACGCCGATGGAGACTCTGATTGCGATCGCAAATTTCGAACGTGCGCCGTTCACGCCCGGTCCGGTCGCGTTTCGAATGCTGATAGAGCGGTGCATGGCGAAGGATCCCGCCAAGCGCTTTGCGAAAACCTCCGAGATTCACGACCGGCTGATAAAGATCCGGAAGGAGTTACCCGAAGCCCCGCACCCAAAGCCTGCGCAAGTCCGCTGGTGGCAGAAGCTGTCACCTCGCGTAGGAACGATCGCTCTAGCAGTATTGCTTCTGTGCTCAGTAATTGCCGCGTTAGCGAATCACGGGATGCGCCCGAGTATTGGAGATCCACTTTCCTATCGCTTCGTCCCCTTCTCTACCGACCTCGGAGTCGAACTATTTCCAGCCTGGGCTCCCCAGGACCGTGTCATAGCCTATTCGGCTGAGCGGAACGGCGTGCTCCAGGTGTTCACGCGCAGCACCAGGACGGCGCTAGCGACACAGGTGACTCGATCCGCCGAAGATTGTTTATTTCCCTTCTGGAGCCACGACGGCTCGCATCTCTTCTACATCGCGAAACGCGGCGGCCGGCCCGCCCTGTGGACTGTGAATTCGACGGGAGGATCGCCGGATTTAGTGTACGACGACGTGGCACGCGCTGCTCAGTCGCCGGACGGCAAGAGTATGGCTCTGTTACGGAGCGGCGGGTCCGGAGAGGTTTGGAGTTTGTGGATTTCCAGCAACGGCGGAGAACCGAAACGGTATTCGCAATCTCCTTTCGCCCGCGATGGATTCCTGGTCGCCAGCATCCTTGAATTCTCGCCGGATGCCAAGCAACTCGGTCTTTGGACGTCTCGACTCGATGGACACTCCAGTCTCTGGATCCTGCCCATGAATGGTGGATCTCCGCGACATGTGTTCCGGGAACTGGATACCCATCCGCTGGCTCGCAGCTTCGGCTGGTTCGCGGATAGCAGACGGATTCTGTACTCGGAGCGGGGCCACTTGTGGGTCGGCGACACCGTTAATGACGAAAGGCGCAGGATCACGAACGGGACTGGCAGGGAGCAATTTCCGGCCGTTTCTGACGACGGCTCGAACGCAGCATTTTCGGCAATCAATCTTCGTTACCACCTGCACGAAGCTGCAATCGGGGCCGGTCGTGCGCTTCCGGAGTCAACCAGCGCGGTGCCGGAGACCTCGCCCGCGTGGTCCCCGGTGCGGGGTGAATATGTTTATACGACGGAGCGCGACGGCTTGCCGGAGATCAGGCTTCGGAGCGGCGACGCAAACTGGGAGCGGACAGTGGTTAGCGCCAAAGATCTCGACCTGGAGACCGCCGCCTTTCAAGACCTGGCATTCGCGCCCAACGGGCAAAGTATTGTTTATCGCCGCATTGGCGAGGGCTTCGCCTCCCTGTATATCTCGACTTTGAGCGGCGAACCTCCGGTTAAAGTGACAGACGGAAATGGGATTCAACGCGGCGCAACATGGTCACCAGATGGAAACTGGATTGCCTATTCCAGCTTGAACAACGGCAGGGCCGCGCTGATGAAGGTGCGCGTAGGGTCAGCGGCTCGTCCTGTGCTTCTACACGAGAGCGCTGGCACCGACCCGGCATGGTCACCCCGTGGAGACTGGATCGCATGCGTTCGTCCAGATGCCGGTTTCAATCTGATTTCAGAAGACGGCCAGCAGCTTCGCCAAGCGGGCTCTGGCGTGTGGTACGCCGTGACGTGGACCAAGGATGGATCGCAAGTGGTGGGAGTGAAGAGCGATTCGAAGCACCGATTGCTCTTGACTGGCATAAAGGTCGCGGAGGGCACCGAACAGGTCCTGTCCGACCTGGGCCAGGCGCCTCCGACGTTCAGTTACGCTGAAGCGACAGGTCTCTCGCCCATCCGCGGACTCAGTCTCGCTCCTGACGGGCGCACCGCAACGTTCTCGTCGTTGGATATGCGATGCGATTTGTGGCTTCTAAAAGGCCTTATCGAGCCGACGATCGCCAAGTCGCGCGCGCGATGAAAAGCGCTCGCTTCCCACGAAATGCTAGTTCGAGTACTCCGCCGGGTGCTACTCAACGAAATCCCGGTCGCAGGGGCTTGGAAACGTCCGTGACATGTGATCGTGCCAGGTCAGCTTTTCCTCGTCCACCAATGCCCAAAGCAGACCCAATCCGGCCGCCAGAACGCTGAGGCAATTCGCCCCGAGCCGATACACACGTTGATCCCGATTTGGCCTCTGGCCGTCGAAGTCGACAAGTTGAAGCTGCGTCCAGCGCATCCCCGGCGTATCTCCGCCAGCGATACAAAACAAGAATTGATACAGGAAACCAAGCACTGCCGCGATTCCAACGAGGATAGGAGCCGTGTGTGCATTCAGAACCAACACGCCTCCCGCGAACTGAAACACGATCAAGAACATCCCAAGGGATATTAGGATCATGCTGCTGTCAAGAGCAACGGCCAGTGCGCGGTGCGCGAGCGAGGCCACGGGAGCGTCACAATAGATAACCGCTTCCGTCGCCGTCCGGGCCCTGGGTCCAGCGAAGTCGAGCGCCTGTTGATCAGCATGAGCCTTGCGGCCGGAGCGGGGCCGTGAAGGCGTGTGAGCCTTTACTGTGTCACGCCCCTCCGAGGGCTGAGACGGAATAGAAATGATCGGCTGCAGCTCCCGAAACAACGCGCGCTGATACACCACTCGTGGCCGCTCCGGTTCAGGAGCGGTCATGATTGCCACCGCCGGATTCGAATATTCCATCACATCCGGCGCGGTCGCGGTCTGAATCGGTTGAATCTCTGAGGCGGGACGCGCACTGGCCGAATGCAGACGACGTCCGCACCGCAGACAGCGATGCTCGTCCTCCTGGTTAGCTGCCCGGCAGTATCGGCATTGCATTATCAATCGCCTCCCCACTTACGTGCTTGCGGGTGATATTCGAATAGTGGTACGGTTCTCAATTGAGTAGTCTGTATCACCGCCTCGATGAAGTCCCCCCCAATCTAGGTAACATAGTTAGTTCGTTTTGTCACGAATTTTCTCTTAGCGTCTTGATTTACGCACTTGCCTTGACTTGTTTCGGGGCGGTGGGAGTGGCTCAAACGACGCGGCCCACTTACCTTCCGGGCTTGGACCTTCCGAATTCGGCTGCGACTGGCGGACCCCTTCGACCGATCCGTCCCAACGCGCCCGGACCCAAGGATGTTCGAATCTTCGCGGATACTCAGGAAGCCGACGGCGACCTCTATCATCTACGCGGACGCGCAGAAGTGGAGACCTCGGACATGCTGCTAAAAGCGGACGAGATCGACTTTAATCGCGAGACGGGAAACGCCGAAGCGCGCGGGCACGTTCGATTCGAACACTATGTGAAAGGCGAGAAGCTGAATGCGTCTCGCGGAGAGTACAACATCGACGAACACACCGGCAAGTTCTACGATGTTAGCGGTACATCCCCAGCCAAAATCGACTCACGGCCGGGCTTGCTCACCACCAGTAATCCCTTTTACTTCCAAGGGAAGTGGGCCGAGCGCCAGAACGATCACTACATCCTTTATGACGGCTTCATCACGGACTGCAGGGTTCCGAGTCCCTGGTGGATCCTGAAGGGCCCGAAGTTCGATATTATCCCCGACGACCGCGCCATAGCCTACCGGTCCATATTCTGGCTCCGCCGGGTACCGTTGCTCTATGCTCCGGCGCTGTATCGAGCGCTGAGCAAGAATCCTCGCAAAAGCGGTTTTCTGACCCCCAACGCGGGAAACAACACTCGCCGCGGCCAGATGATCGGCATCGGCTATTACTGGGCCATCAACCGCAGCTCCGATCTCACTTACCGGGTGCAATACTTCACTCTCAGAGGGTTCGCCCACAATGTGGATTTCCGTGCAAAACTGAACGACCGGACGGAGATTGGAGCTCAGATCTACGGGGTGAACGATCGCGGTGTGGAGTTCAATAACACCCTGGTAAAACAGGGCGGCTTTCTGGCCACCTTCGGCGGGCGGAGCGACCTGGGCCACGGCTGGACTGCGCGCGGCGAATTCAATTATCTGAGTTCCTTCACCTTTCGGCAGACCTTCACCGAATCGTTCCATGAAGCGATTTTCTCCGAGTCCCGTTCGGTCGGATTCGTCACCAAGCACTGGTCATCCTTCGGCGCCAATATCGCCTTCGACCAGGATGAGGTGTTTCAGTTCCGCCCTCCCGGAGCCTTGTTTGCCAGCCCAGCTTTAAAAGTGATCACGCGAAAGCTACCCGAATTCGAGTTTGTCAGCCGTGAGCGGCAGGTGAACAAGCGGGTGATTCCGATCTGGGTGTCCCTCGAATCATCAGCCGGCCTGTACCGCCGGGAAGAGCCGCTGTTCACGACCAGCCAGTTCATGGATCGAGTGGATCTGGAACCGCGGGTCACGACGGCATTTCAATGGAAGGGATTCTCCCTGATCCCATCCTTCAGCGCCAGAGCGGCGCTGTACGGGGAAAGCTTCTCCGATAATCGGGCGGTTTCAGCCAATTTCGTCCGGACCTCTCGGGAGATCTCTGCCGACCTCATCTTCCCTGCCCTGGCCCGGATCTACAAGGCTCCGAAGTGGCTGCAAGCCGATAAGGTGAAGCACGTGATTGAGCCGCGCGTGAGTTTCCGCGACGTCAGCGGCATAGTGGACTTTAATAAGATCATCCGCATCGATACTACAGACCTGCTGACTAACACACGCGAGGTGGAACTGTCGCTAACCAACCGGCTCTACAGGAAGGACACGAAAGGTCGGGTGGACGAGGTATTAACATGGCAGGTTTGGCAGCGTCTGTATCTCGACCCCACGTTTGGAGGCGCAGTAATTCCGGGACAACGCAACGTGATTCTCAGTTCCGCAGATCTAACCGGCTACGCCTTCCTCGACCAATACCGTCACTACTCCCCGATCGTAAGCGCGCTCCGCTACTACTATAAGCTTGGGGTCGAATGGCGCACCGACTATGATCCTGTGCGAGGACATATCGTGAATAGCAGCCTCACTGCCGATTGGCGCAAGCCCAGGTATTTCATTTCGGTGGGGCACAGCCAGATTCGAAATGATCCGGTACTCTCGCCGAGTCAGAATCAGTTCCGCACGGTGATCGGCTTCGGTAATGAGAACCGCCGGGGCTGGAATGCAGGTTTCAGCGCCTACTATGACTACCGCGAGAAGATCCTGCAGTACGCCAGTACGCAGGTGACCTACAACACCGACTGCTGCGGATTCAGCGTTCAGTATCGCCGGTTCAACTTTCCGACACGCCCCAACGAAGATCAATTCCGAGTCGCTTTCACCGTTGCCAATATCGGCGCGTTTGGAACGCTGAAACGGCAAGAACGATTGTTCTAGCCATCATGCTTTAACGTCGGCTCGGGAATCAGATGCCAGCTTCCGGGCAGCAGTGCTGTGCGATACTTCAGGGGAGGAACACCCATGAAAAATACATTAATTGGTGTCGTGTGCGCTGCATTTGCGGCCACATTAGGTGCGCAGCAAGCTCCGCAGCCGCCAAAAACCCACCTTAAGGTGGGCGACACGGCGCCGGATTTCTCGCTCCCGAATACGGCCGGCAAAGAGCCCATCAAGCTCTCCAATTATCGCGGTAAGAAGACCGTTGTGCTCAACTTCTTCCCAGCCGCTTTCACCGGTGGTTGAACGAAGGAACTAACTGCCTACCAGTCTGGTATTGGCAAATTCGATGCGATGGATGCGCAGGTTATAGCGGTAAGCACCGACGCTATGCCAACTTTGTCGCATTGGTCAAAGGAATTGAATGCAACTTACCCGTTGGCCAGCGATCACGACGGCAAGGTTGCGGAATTATACGGTGTTCTCATTCCCAACATGCGAATGGCGAACCGGGCGACTTTCGTCATCGATCCCGATGGAAAGATCGTCGAAATCGTGGAAGGCAGCGCCGCGATTGATCCGACCGGAGCCGAAACTGCTTGTACGCGCGTGAAGAAGAAATAGCCCGATAGGGGCAGGTCCAGCCTGCCCGATCCCCCTACACATCTCGGGAGTGACTCTCCCAAAAAGCGGATAGATGGTAGATCATGGCTATCCGCTGCACTGTTAAGTCGTACTAAAATCGAAGTATCCATATCCGGTTTTCAGGTGGCTGTCTAAGTGCTAACTTCTGCGCGGGCACGTGTGCCACCCAGTCCGGTGGATTAGGGGCGGAGATCCGGTTTGAAGGAAATCAAAGACCAGCTGATCAGTGCGCTGCTCGTGATTGTCACGGTCGCGGCTGCCATTGCGGCGGGCATTAACTTTCAACAGCAGCGCCGATTTCACCTTCCCGATGATGGAGTAACCTGGGTGGATCGCGACGGCGCTGTCAAAGCCGTCTACATCGCACCGGACAGCGGGGCTGCACGCGCTGGACTTCGATCAGGTGACGCGCTGATCTCGATCGGAGGAGTACGTATCGAGAAGGCGCTGGACGCAACCAAAATTCTGCTGAACGTCCGCGCCTGGACGCAGGCTGACTACACGGTCGAGCGGAATGGTATCGTTTTCCCGGCCAAGGTTATTGTTCAGGAACCGAAGACCGACAGTTCAGTGTTTTATCAATATGTCGCCGGCGTCGCGTATCTCCTGATCGGACTTTTCGTTTACTTCCGGCGAGGCAACGCCCCGAAGGCGCTGCACTTTTACGTTTTATGCCTCACGTCTTTCATGCTGTCGTGCTTCCACTACTCCGGCAAGCTGAACAGCTTCGACCAGGCGATGTACTTCTGCAACGTGGCAGCAGGCATTATCGCGCCCATCGTCTTCCTGCACTTTTGTCTCACCTTCCCGCAGCGCAGGGGATGGCTGGCCGGAAGGGGCCGCATGCTCCTCATCTATGTCCCGGGCTTGACATTGTTGGCGGCAAACATGGGGTTTGCGTGGGGGTCCGTGCGGGCCGGCGCGCCGCTGATTGAAGTACGGTGGGCTCTGGATCGTCTATGGCTGCTGCACCTCAGCGTGATGTATCTGGCGGGCGCCGCGGCGCTGTGGATTCAGTACGCACGATCCGAGGACCCGATCATCCGGCGGCAACTCCTGTGGCTGCGCAATGGCGCCATCGTCGGAATCCTTCCGTTCACGATCTTCTATATCCTGCCCTATCTGTTCGGCGTGGTACCCACGCACTTAATGAAGATGGCGGTGATCTCGCTTCCTCTGATGCCGCTCACATGGGCTTACGCGATCCTGCGCTATCGGCTGATGGACGTGGACGTGATCTTCCAGCAGGGATACGCCTACACGCTGGCCACGTTGGCGGTACTCGGCATTTTCTATGGCGTGATTTTCTCCGTGACCACTCCCAGCGAGCTGAGCGGCACCGCGATGGTCGCTTTGATCCTGATCGCCACATTCGTTTTCCAACCCATCCGGGCCTGGATTCAGGAAATCCTGGACCGCTACGTGTTCTACAAAGACCAGTACGATTACCGGCTTACGCTGGTGGAGTTCGCCCGTGAGCTGGGATCCCAGACGGACCTGGACGAGATGCTGCCCACCGTCGCCGATCGCCTGGTCCAGACGTTATCGATTCAGCATGTGGCTTTTTTCCTTGCCGACGAACAGGAAAGCGCGTTCCACCTCGAGTTCTCCACGCGCAGATCGAAACCTGGTCCGGAAGCGCTGGACTTGAGCTTCCTCTCTTCCCGCCCGGACAAGGCTTACTTGTTCTTCGAGCGGACCCGCCACGTGCTCGACGTTGTAACTCACAACTGGCCGGCGACAGTGCGCCGGGCCATCGCAGATCTGGATTTGACGTACTACATCCCATGCTCGGTGCGCGGCAGGACCATCGCTTATCTTGGCGTAAGCCGCACGGAGAAAGACGACTTTTTGTCAAGCGACGACATCGAGTTGCTCATCACGTTATCCGGGTACGTCGGCATCGCCGTGGAGAATGCGCGCTTATACCGGTCTCTGCAGCGCAAGGTAGAAGAGTACGAGCGCCTGAAGGAATTTAGCGAGAATATCGTCGAATCCATCAATGTCGGGATCCTGGCAGCCGACCTCGAAGACCGTGTGGAAAGCTGGAACACCCAGATCGAGCGCCTGACCGGGGTGGCTCGGGAAAATGCCGTTGGGCGAACTTTATCAGAACTATTCCCACGCGACCTGAATCAGAAATTCGACGAAGTGCGTGGCAACACCGGCGTCCATAACATCTATAAGTTCGTTTTGAAACCGGGCATAGACGGCGTCGAGAACGGGTACGCGGCTCGAGCCGGCTCGAGAAACCATCCTCAATCTGGCCATTGCCCCCCTGGTGTCCAAGGATTATCGCCAGATTGGGCGGCTCATCATCTTTGACGACATAACGGATCGGTCCGAACTGGAAAGCCGCCTGGTGCAAGCCGACAAACTGAGCTCGATCGGCCTGCTGGCAGCCGGCGTGGCGCACGAAGTAAATACACCGCTTGCGGTGATCTCCACCTATGCCCAGATGCTGGCCAAACAGGTCAGCGGCGACGAACAGAAATCTAAGTTGCTAGAAAAGATCGCTAAGCAAACTTTCCGCGCCAGCGAGATCGTTAATTCGCTGTTGAACTTTTCGCGGACCTCCTCCACGGACTTCATTGACATCGAAGTGAACCGGACCATTCGCGAGACGCTCAGTCTGATTGATCACCAACTGATGAAGACGGCTGTGCGAACCGAACTCTCGTTGGAGGACTCGGTCCCCAAGCTTAAGGGCAATGCCGGCAAACTGCAGCAGGTGTTTCTCAATCTGTTCCTGAACGCGCGCGACGCTATGCCGGACGGCGGCCTTCTCGCCGTGCGTACATGGTCGGCCGAGAGAGCCGTGTACATCGAGGTCGCTGATAGCGGCGGAGGGATCGCGCCAGAGCATCTAGGCCGCATCTGGGATCCATTCTTCACCACCAAGGCCCCCAAAAAGGGCACGGGTCTCGGGCTCTCGGTGACCTATGGCATCATCCGCGAGCATGGCGGAACCATCGAGGTGGAGAGCCAGGTGGGACAGGGAACGCGCTTTATCATCGAACTTCCCCTGGTTCGCGTGCAGGAGTTCCCTGCCCGCAAAGCTTCTGAAACTACGATTGCGCTGGCTACATCACAATAAACCCAGGACATGCCAGACCGATTTCCGCCGGAAGATTCGCTGCCAGCTCCAGCGAAAGGCCGCATTCTCATTGTCGATGATGAGGTCGATATTCGCGAGAGCCTGGAAGCGCTGCTCACCTATGACGGTAATTACACCGTCGAGATGGCGGTAAATGGAACCGAAGGCCTGAAGAAGCTCGAAAGTTCCAGCTACGACATCGTCTTGTTGGACCTCATGATGCCGGACCGCTCCGGTATGGAGGTCCTCGAAGAAGTCCGGCAGCGTGATCAGGAAACGCCGATCTTCATGATCACTGCGTACGGGTCTCTGGAGGTTGCCGTTGAGGCGCTGAAACGGGGCGCCAACGATTATTTCTCGAAGCCCTGGGATAACGAAAAGCTCCTGATCGAGATCGAGCGCATGATCGCCAAGCGCCGTCTCGAGACCGAGAACCGGCACCTGAAGCGGGCCCTGAAACAGCGCTACGCTTTTCCGAACATCATCGGAAAGAGCGACCGGATGCTTCGTATTCTCGATCTGGTGGCGCAGGTGGCGCCGAGCCGTGCGACGATCCTGGTCACCGGCGAAACCGGAACAGGCAAGGAGCTGATCGCCAAAGCCATTCATGCGCACTCGACGCGCGTGGACCAGCCCTTTATAGCCGTGAACAGCGGTTCGATACCGGCGGAGCTTCTGGAATCCACACTGTTCGGCCATGTTCGCGGGGCGTTCACGGGAGCCATTGCTTCGCGCAAAGGCTACTTCGAGTTGGCTCACCGGGGCACAATATTCTTCGACGAGATCGGGACCATTTCGCCTGAGACACAGGCCAAACTCCTGCGGGTGATCCAGGACCGCGAGTTCATGCCCGTCGGTTCCAGCGAGACCGTCCGCGTGGACGTTCGCATTCTGGCGGCAACGAACTCGGACCTCAAACGCTCCGTCGATGAAGGAAAGTTTCGAGAGGATCTGTACTACAGGTTGAACGTGATCAACCTGGTGCTTCCGTCATTGCGGGATCGGCGTGAGGACATCCCGCTTCTGATCGATTACTTCTTCCAGAAGTACTGCAGGGAGAACGAGAAGTTTATTGATGCTCAGGGGAACGTCATCCTGCGCTTCGAGCCCGAAGCGCTTCAAATCCTCATGGACCACAACTGGCCGGGCAACGTGCGCGAACTCGAGAATGTAGTGGAGCGCGCCGTTGTCCTCGCGGGTGGTTCCACCGTGGCCGCCGACGTCCTGCCCGACTATCTTTTGACAGCGGGCGGTATTCGGATCCGGCGCGACGAAAGCGGCCATCTGCCTGCAGACGCTTCGCTGTTCGAGATCGTCGCGGATTACGAACGCCGCAAAATCATCGAAGCGCTGGAAGGCTTCAGTTGGAGCCAGACCGATGCTGCCGAGGCGTTACGCATTCCTCTGTCCACACTGAACCAGAAAATCAAGCGTTTGAATATCGACGTTCGACGGCGAGGCGACAAATCGAAGGGTCACGACGCGAGCTCCTAAACTTGCGCGTAACGTCGCGTGCGGCTCTTTGTCACACCTTGTGTGACACTCCGACTACAGTTCTTAATACCTGGATTGACAGGAAGGTACTAATTTCGGTATCCTAAGGTTTCGTAATCTTTAATACTCGGGTGGTACCCCGTAGATCTGTTGGTAGTAAGTCGTTTACTCAGCGCCGAATCAAAACGAGGAGATTCATGCGTCAGGAATACTTTGTTCTAGTCCTCGCCCATTCCCTGCATGGCCGCTTGCGCAGGGTACACATTCCGCACCGGGCTCTTTACGTTCTTCTGGGCACTTTTCTGGCCGCTTCGCTTTTCTTTCTGGGTATCTGTTCCAGTTATTTAAGGATGAGCTGGAAGGTAGCGAACTATAATTCCCTGCGCCAAGAAGTCGATGTCCTTCGTTCCCGGTATCAAACTCTGCAAAACGAAGCCAATCAGAAGACGGAGCAGCTTGCCTCGCTCCAGGTTCTGGCCAGCGAGGTTTCGATTGCTTACGGAATTAAGCGAAAGCTGGAGGGTCCCGCTGACATCGCCTCAGACAGTCATCTCCTTCCCACCTTCCGCGAGTCCCTGGCCGAATACGACTTCCTCAAGGGCGCCAGGTACTCGATGGTGCACCGCAATTATGTGAAGCAGTGGCAAACCAACATCCGGCCCAGCTTGTGGCCGGTTTATGGCCGGGTTTTAAGTAGCTATGGAAGCCGTTCGGATCCGTTTTCCGGGGAAGGCGCATTTCACACCGGTGTAGATCTGCAGGCAGTCTCGGGCACCCCGGTGCGCGCGTCGGCGGATGGTGTCGTTACACATGCGGAATGGTCCGGCCGCTATGGCAAGCTGGTTGTAATCGAACACAGTAACGGCATGCAGACGTTTTATGCGCATCTCTCGCGTTTCGACGTAATCCCCGGCCAGGAAGCTCGCCAGGGCCAGATCATCGCTTACTCGGGGGCTACCGGCCGCGTCACTGCGCCTCACCTGCACTATGAAGTGCGCGTAGGAGGGACGCCGATCAACCCCTATCCCTACCTGACCAGGACATCTCTATTAGCCGTGCACAAGGACCTTCCTTTTTAGCGTAGTCTCGTTGTGTCTCCGTCTCAACTCGGGCGGGCGCTGCTGGATGTTCAGCGGCTCCCGCCTTTTTCATTTTGGGGCCGTGCCGTAGGGTTGCGATAAGGTAGAGGAGGTCGCCGATGACACGGTCCTTCTTCTTACTCCTTTCGCGCCAGCGTACCCTTCGCCGTTGGTTTGAGACTTCCAGGATAGCGAACCGGCTCACGAAACGATTTGTTGCCGGGCATACGTTGGACGACGAGATTGCCGTGTGCCGGAACCTCTTCAATCAAGGTATTTTCTCGACCATTGACCGGCTTGGCGAGAATGTCAAATCCCTGGACGAAGCCGCCGTTTCGCGAGAGGCGTACATCCAAGTGCTTGACCGCATTCGCGAGACCGGCCTGCCGGCGACAGTGTCCATCAAGCTGACCCAATTTGGGCTGAATTTTTCGACCGAAGCCTGTTTCGCAAATGTTCTCCAGGTGGCTTCTATCGCCAGGGATGTCGGAACCCAGATCGAAGTAGACATGGAATCCAGCGAGTACGTCGAGAGGACCCTGGATATAGTCACGCGGCTTCACCGGGAGACAGGTTGTGCGCGCGCCGTCATCCAGGCATATTTGCGGCGTACCCGCGCGGATACCGAGCGTATGTGCGATCTCGGCATCCCGGTCCGGCTGGTGAAGGGCGCCTATGACGAACCTCCGTCAGCCGCCTTCGCGAACAAGGCCGAGGTGGATCGAAATTTTGGGGATGTCTCGCGATTGCTGCTCGAACGCGGAGCGAATCCCGCGCTCGCGACGCACGATGAAGCGCTAATTAACCTTACCCTGACCTACCTCCGCGAGCGAGCGGTACCGCCGGACCGATTCGAATTTCAGATGCTATACGGTATTCGTCGCGACCTGCAGCGGCGGCTGGTGGATCAGGGATACCGCCTTCGCCTGTACGTGCCCTACGGCGACGCGTGGTATCCCTATTTCATGCGGCGCCTGGCTGAACGCCCAGCGAATGTGTTTTTCCTGGCGCGCAATCTATTCCGAGCATAACCCTTCAACTCATGGCTAACGATACGGTAATGGGGGCAGTGATGGATCTTGCCGCCTGGCGGAGCTTGGCTCCCGGACAGCGAATTCGCAGCTTTCAAGAACTCCCCCGAGAGCAGGCGGATGACTTTTTCCTGAGCCTGACAGCTCGCGAGCAGGCCGAAATCGTCATGGGATTGCCAGAAGGTGAGCGGAGACTCTGGATGCGTCTGTTGGCGCCGGATGATGCGGCCGACGTCATTCAGAACGCTCCGCCGGGTGAGCGTGAGTACCTTCTCTCCGTTCTGGATGAAGCAACGCGCCGCGAAGTAACCGCCCTGCTCGCATACGCCGAGGATGATGCAGGCGGCTTGATGAGTCCCCGCTTCGCGCGGGTCCGGCCGGATATGACCGTCGATGAGGCCATAGCTTATCTGCGGCGCCAGGCGGCCAATGTCGAGACGATCTATTACACTTACGCCCTTGATAATGAGCAACGACTGCTGGGTGTAGTCAGCTTCCGCGATCTCTTTTCCGCAGATCGCAACACGAAGGTTCAGGACGTGATGCGGACCAGTTTCATCTCGGTTCCCGAGAGCCTGGATCAGGAAGCTGTTGCCAAAGTCATCGCCGAACATCATCTGCTGGCCGTACCGGTGATGGACACTCAAGGTCACATGCGGGGCATCGTTACCGTCGACGACATCGTGGATGTAGTGGAAGAGGAGGCCAGCGAAGATATCCAGAAGATCGGCGGTATGGAGGCCCTGGATGCTCCTTACATGCAGATCAGCTTCCTTGCGATGTTCCGCAAGCGCGCGGGCTGGCTCGCGGTTCTATTCCTGGGTGAAATGCTCACCGCAACCGCAATGGGCTACTTCGAGCAAGAGATCGCCAAAGCCGTTGTGCTGGCGCTGTTCATTCCGCTGATTATAAGCAGTGGCGGAAACTCCGGTTCTCAAGCCACGACACTGGTCATCCGGGCCATGGCCTTGGGCGAGGTTCGCCTCCGCGACTGGTGGCGTGTGGTGCGAAGAGAGTTCGCCTCCGGGCTCGCTCTCGGCGCCGTTCTCGGCAGCATCGGGCTCGCACGGATTCTCGTTTGGCAGGCGGTATCGAAAGCCTACGGCGCGCACTACATCCTCGTGGCGATGACAGTGGCAGCCAGTCTCGTCGGCGTGGTTTTATTCGGCACCATTGCCGGCTCCATGCTTCCGTTCGGGCTACGCCGTGTTGGCCTGGATCCGGCTAGCGCTTCTGCGCCGTTTGTAGCAACTCTGGTGGATGTGACCGGCTTGATTATTTACTTCTCCATTGCCAGTTTCATCATGCGCGGGACCCTGCTGTAGCCGATGATCCGTTAGCTGTTATTTCGGCACATCGTAGCCGGAACGCGCCCGCACCATCGCGCCCGGATATCGCGCCAGGGCGGAAGGTGACAACTCGACGCGGATCCGCCGGAACGTGCCGGGGTCGCCGCCCGGGGCCGGGTACTGCAAGCTGTATCGAGTGGTGGCCGCCTGAATCACTCGCTGCAGCGCGCGTGCCGGATCGTCGCCGCTGAGCACATCACCCCCTGTTGCTTCCGCAAGCCGGAATACGTCCGGCCGGCTGTACGATGGATCCCGATACCCTTGCGCCTTGGCGGGAGCCGCTCCGTTGGCGCCGACGAAGATTACGTTCAACACCGCGTCTGCGGCGTGCAGTTCGCGAACCACCTCATTGTCACGGGCACCACCGCTCACGGCATTATCATCGGTTATGACGATAAGCGTACGCCGGCCTGTCGTCGGCTGTGCTTTCAAGTATTGAGCGGCGCTTAAGAGGGCTTGATTTAACAGCGTTGATCGTCCTGGCCCGTCTTTGTAGATCGTATTGACCGTGGTCCTTGGTATCAGGGCGAGGTCTGGTGTTAGGGGCTGAACCAGTTGGCTAGTGCTTGCGAATAGCATTACACCGGCGCGGTCACCGGGACGCAAGGGGCTGAGCGCCTGGGTCACCCGCGGCGTTAACTCGAGCAGAAACGGCCGCATGCTGCTGCTGACATCAAGGACCAGAAGGAGATCGATGGGCGTGGCCTCGCGTCCGAAGTGGCTCACGCTCTGCTGCTTGTTCTCATCGAAGATGACGAAATCTGACGCGTTCAAATTCCCGATATCGACGCCGTTGCGGCCCGTTACCTTCGCATCCACGGTGATCAACGACACTTCGGTCCGAAACACGGCCGGCTCCGCGTCGGCATCGGGTTTTTGGGCCACCAGCAGTGGCATCGCCATGAACACTGCAAAAATCAGGCATCTCATCATATGGAATTCGGTCCTCCTCTAATCATAGGACGTGCCTCGTAGGTCAAATGTACTTGCACACCCCGCGCTAATGGGCAGGTACGGCCTACTATAATCCGCTTAGGCGGGTGGTCTTAGGCAATTGATTCAAACACTTGGCGGGGTGGAGACGCACCTGCAAGACTAGTAAAGGCAGTGACGCGCGCGTTGTCGCGCCAAGAGGTGCTCTTTGATGACAGGAACCGTAAAAAGTGTGAGTTCAAAGTTCGGGTATGTTCAGGCTGACGGCGGGCAGGTGTTGTACTTTCAGGATTCCTCGGTGCTAAGTCCGGGGTTTGACGCCCTTGAGCCGGGACATGCCGTGACCTTCGATGTGGACGGGAAGAGTGAAAGCGTGGCCGTGGATGTGCTGCGCCATTTCGAATGGGGACCGGACAACCCGCCTCTGGAGAGCGGCGAAGAGGCTCCACATTTACGCTATCTTGGCTTCGAGCAAAACGGCAGCATACGCACCCACAAGTACGGGGCGATGTCGGAGTCCGGCCGGTTCGTCACCTTCGAAATGAATGCTGACATCCAACTTTTGACGGAAAATCACGTTCGGATACAAGACGCTCCGGTACTCTGCCTGCGCGCCCTGGAATCTGAACTCACCCCTGAAGATTGGGCCGCGTTGACACCGATTCCGCATACTCTAGAGCGACGCCACCTGCCCTAAGTCTTAGGCCGCGTCCTGCCGTTCCGAAGAACGCTGGCCACCACTTAAGCGGTCGTGAGGCGTGCACTGACAACCAACGAGAGAGCTGTCCTGTTCTCTCCGGTTTGCTAGGTCCAACGATCCTGCCAGGGCGTAGCAGCGATGAGGCACTCATTTAGGGCCTGAATGTTACCGATACCCTGGGTCGCAAGCCATTGCGAAAACGCGGCTTCGCCATGCCGCGCAAAAACAGGTACTCCGTCCTGCCAGGTTGCGCGCCCGCACAGGACTCCGGAATAGCGGGCGCCGGATTCGGCCGCCAAACGCAGCGACTCGAGAAAATGGGGCCCACTCGCCCCCGCGCTGAGGTAAATATACGGCCGCCGCGCCACGGCATCAGCCTCGCGGTAGTGCCCCAACGCCTCCGCCCTGGAATACGCAAACTGGCCTTCGTAAACAGCGCTTCCTTCTACGAACGAGACATTCACCGGGAACTCCACTTTTAAGACATCCACTTGGTAGATATCCTTCGAGAACTCCTCCATGATCTCAACGACCATCTCAGGCTTGCGGCGGGCAAATTCGATGCTCCTGGGCTCCGATCCCTGGGGATCGTAGCAAACGGGCTCCAGAAAAAATGGAATGTCGAGCGCTTGACACTCATAACCGATTCGTTCGACCATCGCGCACTTGACGTCGTTCGCGGCAGGATCATCAGAAGGTGCGTACGAGAGGAGGATCTTTATGCCGTCGGCGCCCGCATCTTTGAGCCTGCGGACCGATAGGTGCGGCATGAGAGCGAGCATGCGGTGCGGCCGCGGATTCTCATATCCGTCGCACTCGTAAGTAATCAGCAGGCCGCAGTTCTTGGCGCGCTGGTCAAACGCCCGCGAGCCAAACTCGGAGTCGATCAGGATAGCACTGGCGTGTTGGCTTAACACCCGGGCCACGGCGCTCTTGAACGCTCCCAAATCGGAATCCGGTATACGGTCCAGATCCACTCCCGCCGCGTCCGCAATGAGGCGTCGCAAACTTTTGCGCTGATCCACAGCGATGGCTGCAATAATACCGGCCGGGGTTGAGAGCGCTTGCAGGCGTTTACGTTTCGCTTCTGAAATCCGCAAACTCTAAGATACCGCTTAGCGAGCCGTCGTACCGCAGGAGTGCTCGCCAGTCCAATATCCGTAGCGCGCGCGCACCATCGCCTCGGGGTGCGATTTCACCTTGACTTCGATTCGATGAAAGCCTGGCGAGCAAACATCGTCGACATAGCTGAGAAGGTACTGGCTGTGCAGTTCTTCTCCCAGACTTGTAACGAAGCTCTCCAGGCCGTGCAGCGTCGCGAAGTACGTCCTGCGCCCTCCCGAAGACTCGGCAAAGACGCGAGTGGTATCCGTCTTACCCAATCGTGCCAACTCGGCAATCGCGGTGAGCAGTCCCCCGCCTGACGGCGGAGGGAGGTCGGAGGCTCTTGTGGTGAAAGGAGTCACGTACGCTGAGAAGACAATCGGGAACATAGTGACCCCTTCCATCTGTACGTCCTCGATCGCATCCTCGAGTTTCATCTTGCTGCCGCGATCCTTGCTCTCGCTGATGACGAACAGGACGCGGCGTTCGTTGTTCGGACGCTGGCGAAACAGACGGACGGCTTGCGCCACGCCATCGATCATCCTTGCCGCGTCGCCGGATTGTGGCGTAAGCTTGCGGAACGCTGCCGTGAGTTTGCCGGCATCGTTGGAGAAATCCTGAAGCAGCTTTAGTTCGGATCCGAACGCCAACACGGCCGCGTAACCACGCTCGCCCGTAATCAAGGGCTGCATCATGCTTCCGATTTTTTGGATTTTTAGAATCGCCGCTGGAGCCGTGTTGTTGGCCTGAACCAGAATCACCACCGAAAGAGGGATGGCTACGGTATCGGAGGTATCAAGTTGAATTTTTCGTTCGCGGCCGTCAGCCACCAAGACGAAATCGTCAACGCCCAAGCCATCCATGTACTTGCCCTGCCTGGTTGTAACTGTCACCGGGGCAAGAACAACTGGGACCGTAGTGCGGAAGCTGGGGTCTTGGCCCGCTGTAGCGATCAGGGCAATCAGGAACTGGATGGCGGGCATCGGGTCGAAGTGAGCAATTGGAAGGCCTGCGCAGAATCGGCGTAGCTGACGACGGGCTTACCTTTTCGTAGCAGTCAGCCCTGCGAGCGCGTTCGGAATTTTCACGTCGTTCCGCCGATTCACAGTTGGCGAAAGCGATGAGCGTGCCCGCGCCCTTATGCGGTGGCATCACATATCCGCGGTATTCTGAATTTTGCGGGTGCACAAACACAAAGACCGGAGTGCAACACTGGCCAGCCTTGCTGCTATCGGCACTGTTCTAGTCGCATCCAGTTGTTGCCTGCCGGTACTCCCGTTTGTTCTCGCGGCAGGTTTAGCCGGGAGCTCGACAGTGCTCAATCGTTTGCGACCATATCTGTTGGTGGCATCGATTCTGTTCGTGGCTTACGGGTTCTACAAAGCGTGGCGCGCTCACCAATGCCGTTCGCGGCCCAGCCTGATCAACTCGATCCTACTCTGGAGCTCGGCTGTTTTGGTGTTTGTTTCCACGTTGTTTCCGCAGGTGCTGGCCAACGCAGCCGCCGACCTGCTGGCAAAGTGAATCGAATGAAGCGGTTATTACTTCCAGCTCTAATGGTTCTCGTCTTCGCGGGGCTGCTTTATTATCTGTACGGAGGCCACCAGGTCCCTTCCGGGCAGGCGCCGTTAGCGGACCTCACGGCGGCGAATATCGATGACGTGAAGACCTCATTCAACCAGGCGCAGACCGAAGTTCGATTGCTCGTGTTGTTGTCGCCCACTTGAACGGTTTGTCTGCAGGGGGCCTCTGCAGTTCAGAGCGTGTTGCAAGGGTTCGCAGGCCGGAAGATCCGCGCATTTATCGTGTGGGAGCCTGTTCTTCCTACGGATTGGGGAGCACCGTCCACCTCTGCGCTGAAGAGGATCCCGGATTCCCGAGCAGTTCAGTTCTGGGATAAGGACCGCTTGATATCTCGCATGTTGGGAGAACATGATCGCGAGAGCATCGTATGGGACCACATCTCCGTGTACCCGCCGGGTGTCACGTGGGACCAGAAACCTCCGACGGCAGTGTTTGCCGACGGCACTGTTGTCCGGAAGCTGGGTCCCGCCCGGGACGCCATCGCCCAGGCTCTTGCGATTGTCGACTCTGACCAGAAATTTGCGGTCACGCCGTGATGCGCGACGCGCCGGAATACACGTTAAATCGCTGGTTACGAACAAAGCCGATCAGGGTCATGCGGAACCGCAGCGCCAATTCCACCGCTAGACTCGAAGGCGCGCCGACCGCGGCCAAAAGCGGAATGCCTGCCATGAGTGCCTTCTGAATCAACTCGAAGCTCGCCCGCCCGCTGACGAGTAGAATTCGCTCATGAAGCGGCGTGCGCCCGTCGAGAAACTCCGCCCCAATTAGCTTGTCCAGCGCGTTATGCCGGCCGACATCTTCTTTGACTCCGACGAGGCGGCCCTCGAAATCGAACAGCGCGGCGGCATGCAATCCACCCGTTTTCTCGAACACCGCTTGTGAGGCTCGCAGCCTCTCGGGCAGCGAATGAACAATGTCCGCGGCGATCGTGGGAGCTTCACGGGGAAGCAGCGGACACCCGGCCATTTCCAGCGCCTCGAGGGACGCTTTGCCGCACACGCCGCAGCTCGATGTCATGTAGAAGTTCCGATCCAGCCTCTTGAGGTCGATGGCCGCATCCGGCTGAAGATGGATACTCACCGTGTTCCGTGCGTTCTGAACAGAACTCGAAACCTGAGACAGCAATCTCAGCAATCCTTCCGCGAAAAGAAACCCGGCGGCAAGTTGCACGTCGTGGCCTGGCGTCCGCATCGTGATCGAGACGGTCTTATCATTCAATCGGATCTCCAGAGGCTCTTCGACGGCGAGAAGATCCAGGCGCGTCTCGTCCCGGCCCGCCTCAATCGTACGAACGGGGATGGGAACGACGGAACGCCTCATGCTCAAGCCCATTGTAATAGCCGCGTCCAGCGGTAATCTAAAGCTAGCAACATGGCTACTTTGGGACTTATCGAATATCAGCAGGCGAGCCCCGCCGTCCGCGAGGTCTATGATGACATCTGCCGCACCCGCAACACGGATTACATCAACAACTTCTGGAAAGCGCTGGCTCACGATCCGGCAACTCTCGCGCGAACGTGGCAGAGCATTAAGCAGGTGATGGCGCCCGGCGCTCTCGACCCGCTGACCAAAGAGATGATCTACGTCGCGGTGAGCGCGACTAACCAGTGCGGCTACTGCATCGCATCCCATACCGCGGCGGCGCGGAACGCGGGGATGACGCCCGAGATGTTCGCGGAAGTGATGGCCATTGTCGGAATGGCCAACGAGACAAACCGGCTCGCGTCGGGATACCAGGTAGAAATCGATGAGCGATTTCTTACTCCATCTACCTAGGCTAGTGGCAATAAGATTGCAACTCTCTATAGCGGTGATGATGTCGATTCGATCGGCTGTGGAGAATCATATGCCTGCGAGTGATTTTGACGAGGTCTTATTACGGATCCAGAACCAATTGGACAAAATGAAGAAATCATTACGTGTAAGAAGATCGAATCCACGGACTATACAAAAGGACGACCCCGAAATATTCAAAACTACGCTGAGGAACCCGCAGCGCCGCGACATGACTGAGAAGGATATACAGCGGCATTGAAAGCTGGGTTCAGCTTTCGTCCTGCTGCTGCTGGACGAAACTCAGGATATCAAATTTCTTAATTTCGCGGTTGGGGAAAAAGCTGTTAACTGCGTCGAGCTCATCGTTGTAGAGCTGAAAAACCGTACTCAATTTTGTAAGTACCAACAGCTCCAGGTTGCGCCGGTTGAGCTTGCACAGCTTAAGGCTTCCACTTGCTTTCTGCAGGCCAGTGAAACAGATGACAAGGGTGCCTAACCCGGTACTATCGATGTAATCAACGTCCGCCAGATTTAGAACGATCTTCGTGGAACCGGCCGATTGAAGCTTCGCGATAGCCTCGCGAAGTTCACTGGATGCGGGACCCACCGTGAGGCGTCCGCTCAGATCCAGGATCTTTATACCTTCCTGCTCGCGCTGTGCAATCTCTAGACTCATGGTTTGATTCCTAAGTGTAGCAATCGCAGGCTGTCAGGATTCCGTGAGGGCCATTGGGGCTTCGTGCTGAGCCTCAACGGGCGAGGTAGCTATCGGAAGCAAAACGGTGAATCGGGAACCCTGGCCATCTCGACTTTCCACCTCGATCTTCCCCCCGTGCGCGTTTACGATCCATGAAACGAAGCTGAGTCCGAGTCCGAGACCCTGCACCGGATTGGTGTGTGATGGCCGCACCCGATAGAAGCGATCGAAAATGTGTGGAAGTTTCTCGGCTGGAATGCCGATGCCGGTATCCTCCACCGTTAGCCGCGCCACATTGATTTTTCTCTCATCCAATTCCAGTGCGTTATCCGAATCGCCGCGGAGCGTGACCTCGACTCGCCCGCCTTCAGGAGTGTATTTTACGGCATTCGAGAGCAGGTTCGACACAAGGCGCTCCATCTGCGTTTTGTCCGCTCGCACCAGGCAGTTGCTCTCCAGTTGGGAACGCAAGTCGATCCTGGCCGCCTCCGCCGGAATCTGATATTGCTCTACCATGTTCTGAACCACCTCCGCCAGATCCAGCGGCGCCATTTGCAGAACCAGTTGCCCGGACTCGGCCTGCGATAGCAGCAGGAGCGCACGGACGATATTTGACAGTTGCTCAACATCCTGGAGGGCATTCACCATGGCGTCCTGATATTGATCGACAGTCTTGGCCGTAAACAGCGCCACTTCGAGTTGGCCGCGAATAGCCGTTAAAGGAGTGCGCAACTCGTGCGAGACGTCAGTTGAGAACTGGCGCATCTGCTCGAAGGAGAGGTTCAATCTCTCGATCATCCGATTAAACGCCTCGATCAGATCATCCAACTCATCACCGGCATTCCGCAGAGGGATTTCAAGATTGAGGTTGGAACTCGTGATATTATGCGCGCTATTTGCTAGGTCGTTCACAGGCCGCAAGCCCCGACCCGCCAGGACCCACCCCAGGAACCCGCTTAACACGATCAACAGCGGCATTACCGAGAAATAGCGCCAGGTAAACCGGCTCACGGTTCTCTCGGCGTCTGCCAGCGACCGTCCTATCGACACGAAATACTGTCTTTTCCGCTCGTCGGGGAACGCGCCTTGGCGGATAAGATACGGGGTACCGTGGTCGTCACTGCGGGTCAGAAGCACCGGCTGCGAGGATTTGAGTACATCTCTGATGTGCTCCAGAGAATCTACGCCGATGCTGCGATACTGATCGGACAATTCTAGCTGATTCCCATCCGAATCGGTAATCAGAGATACCCGCCGGATGCGGTTGACAATCACTGATTCTTCCGGGTCGAACCGGTCGAACATCCAGTAGGGACGTTGGTGCTCAAAACGCAAATACCCTTTACTGGCGCCCCACTCCTCCTCGAGCGCAGTGGAGGCCTGTTCGTACAGGATCGAGATCAGCATCTGACGGAACAAGAGCCCGACGCCGGTCAGCATCAGCGTAACAAACAGCAGAAAGCCGGCCGTGAGGCGAAACCGCAGGCTCCGGATAAAGTGCAGCCGGCTTAGTTGCGCTAGCGTTTTGCGGCGGGACGCTTTCAAAGGTCACCTCAGGCCGGCGTGTTGTTGTCTGCCGGTTCAAATCTGTGATCCGCGCGCTCGGGCAGGTCCAGCATGTAGCCGATACCACGGACAGTTTGAATCATCTTCGCCGGAAAGCGGTCGTCGATCTTGCTGCGGAGGTGCCGGATGTAAACATCGACGATGTTTGTGAGTCCGTCGTAGTCCATGTCCCATACGTGTTCGACAATCATCGTTCGGCTGAGGGGGCGTCCGCGGTTGCGCATCAGGTACTCGAGGATGCTAAATTCTTTTGGCGCCAATTCAATGTTCTCGCCGGCCCGTGTCACTTTCCGCCGGATGCAGTCGAGCGCGAGATCACCTACCTGGAGCCGTTCAGGAGTCGGCTGGCCCCGCCGGAGCAGCGCACGCACGCGCGCCAGGAGTTCGACAAATGCGAACGGTTTTACGAGGTAATCGTCCGCACCGACTTCCAGGCCCTTGACGCGATCGTCCACCGCGTCGCGCGCGCTCAGGATCAGCACCGGAGGGCTGGTCTTCCGGTTGCGCACTTTCTGAAGCACCTGGAGCCCGTCCATGTCGGGCAGCCCGAGGTCGAGAATGATCAAGTCGTACTCAGTGGCATGAGCCAGATCGAGCGCAGCCGATCCGGTATTGGCTACATCCACCGCGTACCCGCCACTCTCCAGACCGCGCGATAGGAAATCCGCAATCCGCTTTTCGTCTTCCACCACCAGGATGCGCATGATGTTCTGATCTCACAATACTACGCGCAGCCAACCGATTCGACAGCTTCGTGTCTGAGCGCCATGCTCCACATGTGGCAGGATCTCCACTACGGCGCCCGCGTCCTTCGCCAGGCCGAGGCTTCACAGCGGTCGCGAAGATCGTCGTCATCGGAATCGGCGCAAACAGCGCGATGTTCAGCGTGGTTGATGCTGGCGAGGAACACAATCGCCCGTCGCCGCTCCATTTTCTGGACTGGAACGAACAGAATGTGATCCTTTGTTCCATCGGCGGAGCTTCGCCTACAGGGCGATCAGGCGTGTCACTTGCGGCACGGCTCAGCCCGGTCACCTTCTCCATGTAGACGCCGCACCACAACCCTTGCCCGCCGTCCCGGTTCTCTCCATAGCTCTGATGCCGCAATCTCCGGTCGTCCCGAGCGTAGACCTCGGTGCGGTCGTGGTCTCGGAGCGGCATGCATCTGTTCGAGGCTGAGATGTTCTCCTGCTTGCACACGGATGAACAATGACCAGCATGCCGGTATCCGCCTTCTCCTGCAGGCTCATCTTGTCGTGAGAAACACGCTCCGGGTTCAGGCTTCTCTCCTAGAGAAAAAACCGCGCTTCGTACTGAGTAAGGGAGCAGGTTATACTGTGAAAGACGACGGTCCTGGCGCTATCGTCTAACGGTTAGGACGGAGCCCTCTCAAGGCTTAAATACGGGTTCGATTCCCGTTA
>CAWKLV010000040.1:0-93531 GCA_963850575.1 uncultured Acidobacteriota bacterium
CACTCTACGACGCCTTTCTGGCCTTTACAACTGCTTTCTTAGATGGAGCCAACGTTTCCAATTCTCTGATGAGCGCTGGAATCTGTTGTACCCGGTGATGCGACGGAATTGTTTCTGCGCGACCAAGAGCCCCGATCCCACCCATCGCTCCCGTTGGTCGCCGCCGTGCCAGCGCTTCAGTTTCGGCAAACCCGCTCTACAATAGAGAAAGCCGACTCGATCACGTTCGTACTGGCCAGCGTCTTCCGCAGTTGCATCGGGACGTGAAGCCGATGCACGGTCAGGGTCTCCTCCATCCCTTCACCCAAACTGCGCGCCGCGCTCGGATTGAGGTCCATCAATTCGCGATGCAGTTTGTTCAGCGCGAGTTTGGCAGCGGCGTAGTCTTCCAAACCGTACGCTGCATTGAGCCTTTTCGCTACCGCTGGTTTCTGTTCGTCGGTCAGATGATCCAGCACATTTCGGCGCTTGTGAACCTGACAGCGCTGGATTGCCGCCGAGTCACCCGCGTATTTCTTCACGGCCGCGGTTAGGGCCTTGCCGCCGTCCAGGACATAGAGCCGCGGCTCGGTGAAATCGAGCCCGCGATTCACCAGGTCGCCAAGCAATTCACCGACTACCGTCGCGTTTTCCGTGGCTCCTTGACGAATGCCCAAGATCGTTTTCCGCCCGTCCTGGCCTATTCCCAATGCGGCTACCATCTGCTGTCCTTCGAACGGCGTCGCATCAATCAGCAAGGCGCAGAGCCGGAGTTTATCCAGCCGACTCTCCATCATGCCCTTCAACTTCTCCCGGCTCGCCTCGATGAAATGTTCGCTAACCGCGCTCTTCTCCCAGCCGTACGCTTCGGTGAACTGGCGAACTGCCTGGCCGTATTTCCTGGTGCTCAAACCGAGCATCAATTTCTCCCATACGGTCTCCGTCAGCGGTTCGCCGCGGTGGAACATTTCGTAACTACCTAAACGGACTTCCTTATCCTCAACTGTCCGCACCCGCGGCCGCCTCACCGGCACCTTCTGCCCCATCACGACGCAGTAACCCTGCTCGCTACCCCAGCGATTGGCCGTCCTTTCCGCCTGTCGTTGGCTGCGCGCACCGACCAACTCCCGGACCTCTTCTTGCATCAACAGCTCCATCAACTGCAAGCCGGCTTGACGCACCAGTTCGCCGACACCCTCTCGCAGCCAGCCGACCATCTCGGCCATGGGCAGCACCATCTGCACCGCTGGATTTCCATCCGCGGCCATTGCCTCGAGCTCCTTCACAGCTCGCTGCGCTTCAATCTGGTATGGTTTCTTCATAGCGACTCTCTCCTTTTTCTCGGCAAAAGAAAATTGCTCTGAGCCTATCAGGCTCGGAGCTTGAGAGTCGCTACTTTCTACGATTTAGCGGGCATTCCCGGCGGTGGATAATCCGCTAAATCCTCCCTTAGAAAAAGGGGCCCCCCACGCATGGGATCAGCAGTCAATTAAGTGTAGAACCTGATTTGCGGCGTTTCAACGCGCCGGACCCTTCGACTGCTGGGACCACGTCCGCTACAAACGCCGAAATCCGTCTACTGTTGCCGTTTGGCGTACTGTTACCGCACTGGACGGTTGGATGTGCGGCAGATCACCGGAGCGAGCTACTGCTCCGACAAGGCTCATAGGAGAGGATTCAATGATGTTGTTACTGAAAAAACGAGAGATGAAGGAGTGCAATTAGCGTGAAGCAGTTGAGAGTCAATGAGGAAGGCCGCTTGGTCACAGCGTGCCCGCTAAGTGGTACTGCCATGTCCAGTCTGAATTCAGCCATCAGTGCCCAACTACTTCGGCGGAACAGCAGCCTGGGGTGCCTTCAACGGGACGGAGCAACGGAAAAGCACTCTTAGAACCTATTGGCGCGCCTAAACTGCACCTCGAACCGCATTCCGGCTCCCAGGGGGAGGGGGATAAGAACGCGAGTAGCGTTAGGAGTGATCGTGGCAGCGATTCAACGGCGGTACAGGATTGCCTCGCACCCAGCGAGTGCCCCAAAGCGTCGGACGCCGGGCGGAAATCAGACCCTTCCTTCGTTCTCGAAACTCGCGCCCGAAATCGTGATCACCGGGCAACGACTTGAAAGCGTTTCTGCGGAAGCCGTGCACGCGCTGGCGACAGGAAACGTGCCACCTACAATTTTCCAACGGTCCGGGCCAGGCCGGGTCCAGCAGGGACGAGAAGGACCGTCCGATAATCTGGCCCTTGGATCAAAATACCGTGCGTATGAACTTCGTCGGGTTGCGGACTTTTTTAGGAACCGAAAAGGGGAAACTGGGTAGCCACGCATCCGCCGCCCGCCGTAGTACAGAATATTCTGGCTAGGCGAAGTCTGCCTTTTCCTGCGCTACTAGACGAGATCTGAACAAGACGCCCAGCGATGTCAGGAATTCAAGCATGATTTCGCCTACGCACCAACCCTAGTACGCGCCTTCGTCATCGATCCGCAAGTGTAGCCCGCGAGCGATAACTGGCTGATTCACTTTATTCACGCCTACCTCGGCCCGATGCATCTGATAAGGCCATCAAGCGCCAGCCGTGTTTCAAAGGCGAGTCCGCCGCCTCTCTTTTACTCGCCGTGAATTTGTTTCCTGAATAAGCCGAGATCCCGTAGTAACACATTGAGAAAGCGCCTTAAAAGTTCCCACCTATTGCTTGTATCCAGACCGAATTCGAGTGTCAGGATTTGTGCTTTTAGGTGGTCTGAACCGTGTTTAAAATCTGGCCATTGGCCGCCGTGGTGTTCTTTACGGGCCTCGCTTCAGGTCAGAACGCCGCTAAGTTTTCGAATCCAGCGTTTCGCAGCCAGGATCCCTGGGTCGTACTTTCGAACGGAGTCTACTACTACTCCGAAAGTGACGGCGACCGTATATTCCTTCGAGTATCCCGCACCCTCACCGGCTTAAAGAAAGCCCGTCCGCAAATCGTATGGACGGCCCCTCGGAAGGGGCTTAATGGACAAGCGAATGTATGGGCGCCCGAAATTCATGAATTGGACGGCAAGTGGTACATGTATTTCGCGGCGGATTACGCTGGGAACGGCAGACATTCTTTATATGTGCTCGAAGGCGGCACGGACCCCACGGGCCCCTACGCACCGGGGGATACCGGTCTTGCGGAGGGACGCATCTTCGAGCTGTCAGGACGGTGGGCCATCGACCCCAATGTATTTCTCGGACATGACGGCAAGCTGTACGTTGGCTTCTCATGTACGGAGGACGAAATCGGAAGCCTGCCCCAGGCTCTTTGTCTTGCGCGGATGAGTGACCCCCTTCATCTCGCAGGCCCGGCCGTTCGCATCTCCACCCCGACCGAGGAATGGGAAACACGGACAGGGCCGGTTCAGGAAGGGCCGGTTGGCTTCGTTCGGAACCAGACCACCTTCCTGACGTACTCGGCCAGCGCAAGTTGGACGACAAACGACTATACGGCCGGCATTCTCGTCAATAGCGGTGGGGACTTGCTCGATCCCACAGCATGGGTCAAGCATGGGCCGATCCTTGACAGCCACGGCAAGACCTATGGTCCCGGTAGTTTGGTTTTCATACCGTCCCCAGACGGAACGGAATTGTGGAGCCTGTACCATGCCTACGACCGTCTTGATTGCCCGCAGTGGGGCTGCCGGAGCGTGCGGCTTCAAAGGGTGTACTGGCCAACACCCGACGTGCCTTGGCTCGGATGTCCAGTTGACCCGGATGTTGAGCTTGTCATGCCGTCTGGTGACTTGGGTTCTGCTACGGGGTGGGACGATTCGCGCCGCGCGAAATCGGGGGGAGGCGCGTGGCGATTCAACAGCAGTTCAAGCGTGGAGAGTATCTTTCAGGACGGCGGCTCAACCGTAATGCAAGCCTTTCGTGGTGATGTGAGTTCGCTGGCCTGGCGCGTATCGGCCGAAGTCACTCGCCAAGATGGGCAGGCCGCTGGACAGCCTTCCGAGTACGGAGTGTACGGCCTATATTTGGACGAGGAAAATTACGTCGAAGCCTTCGTTAGTCCGGAGTTAGGGTTGGTCGGTTCCCGTGCCGAAATCGGCGGAGTTAATCAAGGCGAGCACTCTCTATCGCTTCCGGCGGACTTCGATTCCAGGCTCCCTCATACGATCAGAGTTGAAAACTCCGCCGCCCGCCAGTTCTCGTTCTACCTGGATGATCAGGTCGTGGATCGCCGTACGCTCCCTCTGGACAGCGGACGCGCGGGAGTCTTCACGACGAACACGGGCGCGCGTTTCGAGAAGGTCTCGGTGACTGACAACAGCGCGGGATGGGGGAACGCTTCGGGGGATGTGGCACAAGGCCTAATGAAAGGAGCCTGGAGTTTGGGCGACGGATACGCTCGCGGCTTGTGGGACATTAAGGACTCACAAACCGTCAGCAGCCTCGATATGGGCGGCGGCTGGCATACCCTTTACAATGGCAACCCAAACCTCGGCAGCTATAGGGTGGAGGTCGAAGCGCGGTGGGATCAATCCGATGGGAAGACGGCACGCCCGGCTTACGGTCTCATCGTGTGCCACGACGATCGCCACAACCAGGTCAGTCTTTGGGTAAATCCCGCAGATCGATCCGCGAGCATCGTCGCAGTGGTGGGTGGTGAAGTTTCCATTTCGGATCTTCTCCTTTCACCTGACTTCGACCCAAGTAAGCCTCATAAGCTCTCAGCCTCCAAAGCTGGTTCCGAATTTACGTTTTACGTCGACGGCGATTGGGTTTCACAGAGCACAATCGAGGTGACGAACGGGACAGCGGGCGTCGCAACGAGTGGCACTGTGGCGAAGTTCCGCCATTTCCGCATCTCAGAGCATTGAAAGTACCTGCTGCTACGCTCGGATTCGACCAAGTGAGCACCCGGCCCTGGGCCAGGTACCAGGCGCAATTTCGTGAGCACCTTCGCCGCCTCCATGCAAACTCCCCAGCGGTGACGCGGTCTAAATCGTAAGGCGGATTGAGTGCATCATGTCCACGGTGTAGATCGGGACACGGAGATGCCGCGTACTTCGTTCGGCCACTTGCCCGACACCGCGCAGTAGAAGTGGTACAGCGCCCCCCTGTGGTAAATGATTGACGGCTTGTGCGCGTAGGTTGAATCCACGCTACCGGGCGGTCCCACATCGATCAGGATGCTACTCAGCTTGGTTAAATGGAATGGATTTTCGCCGACCGCAACTAGGTCGCGCGCTTTTCCGTGGCCGTCTAGCCCGAAGTAGAACATCACCCAGTCATGCCCGTGGAGCAGGACACACGGGTCGCTGGCAAAACGCTCATCAGGGCTGCCGGCTACCCCGTTCCGCAGAATCGGATTGCGCTCGAAACGTTTCCAGGTCTTGAGATCGGTCGAAGTTGCAACGCCCGTCTGCTCGCGCCAACCGCCGCCCAGCGCCTTGGGCCGGGCAGGGGTTTTCGCGTTATAGAACAGGTAGAACGTTCCGTTCTTCTCCAGCAGGCAGGGCTTGTACAATCCGCCGCGCTCCCACTCCCCGCCGTCTTCCGGGCGCAAACAGAGATCTCCGATTTCCCACCGCAACAAATCATCGCTCCAACAAAGCCCGATAACTGCGGGCCCTTCCTCGAGGCCGGCATTGGGATAGGCGTGAAAAGCGCCGAGATAGCGTCCTCGAACCTTCTTCAGCGCGCCTCGCGATTGAAGGGCCGGATCGCGGATTATCCAGTTCATCGCGACGTTGTAGCGCGTGACTGGCGAACTCGCATCGCGTCGCAGTATGCATCCGCTCCGCCGCCAGTTGATCAGGTCATCAGATACAGCCAGGCCGGTCTGATATCCAGTTCCGTCGAAGCCGACATAAGTCATGTGAAACTCGCCCCCGCTGTAAAAAAGGAACGGGCAATCGACGGAACGGTGATCAAATGCATTGGTAGCCGGGTCGGCGGCAAGCACGAGCTTTCCGTACTTGTAGGGCGTCTCGTAGGGGTTCCGGCCGGCCCCCTTGAGCGACCCCGCGGCCGCTCCGAAAAGCAATTGCCGGCGCGAGAGTTGACGCTGCATTGCAACAACTGTACTGCATAATTTCGAGCGTCACACGGCCAAGGACGTTTTTTCGGCTCCAAGCGGCCGTTATCTTTGAACTCTATACGTGCGTGAAGCGAGTGGGCGTTAGCGGCGTGCTGGTAGGGCGCGCGACTGCATTTCCCTATTTCCTCCCGAGCTCAATAACGGTCAGGCTGGCATGCGGGAAGGTATACGCAAACTCCGGCCCGGAGACATTCATAGCACTCTCGACGGGATGCACCGCCTCCGGCCGCATCTCATCATTCACCGCATAGACACTGGATCCGGAGAGGGTCTGAACGCGCGCACTACGATCGGGTGCGAATCCCTTAACGCGGATTCGCGCCGCAAAGTCCCGGTTGAGATGACGATTGACGCAGAACAGTGTCAGCTTGTCGCCGTCGTGGTTCAAGGCGGAGACCACATCGAGATAGGGTACTCTTTCGATCTCTGGCAGCCGATTGTTGCCCTCGTGAATATCGTAGGTTTCTACATCCGTATGAGTCTCGACAGGAGTGACGGCGTCCGCGTTCGAATACATCCGGAAAGCCCAATACGCAGGAACCGCATAGACACGTCCGCGTTTCTTCCAAATGCCCCCGAATTCGATGAGACCCGTCATGTCAGAGAGCGGCGTAAAATCGGCCGTTCGTATCAGTGTGTTCAGGAATCCAGCGGCGCAGAGGGCACCGCCCATGTTATCGAAACGTGGTACACGATCGGGCTGCCCATGAAAGAGCCATTCTGTGAAGGCAATCTTCACGCGGCCCTTGGCGCGTGGATCGTCTTCAAGCTGTCGCTTCATGTCTCGCAAACGCCGTTCCAGTTCAACCGGCAAAGCCAAAGAGGATTTCGCCAAAAATTCCGGTGAGGGATCCTTGTGCCGCACAGCGTCATCGCGCACCACGAAGTGCGTCGAGAGAAAGTCGAAATCCGCTGCGTTGGCGAGCTGCGCCGAGTTCCAATCGCGGAAATGATCCGGGTCCGCTCCGGTTGCGATCAGTCTTGCGCGCGGGTCGACGCGATGAACGGCATCCGCGAATTCCTTCGTCCGTGCCGCCACTCTGGACAGGGTCGGATAGCCAACCTGGAAATCACCCCATAACTCGTTGCCCAATTCCCACAACAGCCCTCCGGATTTATCCCCCCAGCGAAGATTGATGTAATGCACCCACTCGGCGGCTTCCTCCGGGGATCCCGTGCCAAGATTCAGGGCGACCTGCGGTTGCGCGCCGATTCTCCGGCAAAAATCGAGGAATTCATCCGTGCCAAACGTGTTGTACTCCGGGATGCCCCATGCAATGTTAAGCATGCTGACGCGCTTGTCCCTCGGACCTATGCCATCCCGCCAGTGATAGGCGGAGGTGAAGTTCCCGCCGAAACGAACGATAGGTGTTTTTAGAGCGCGGGACAGGTCTACCATCTCGCGATCCAAGCCATCGACGTTATCCTCCGGCATGAGCGATGCCTGGTCGATCAACGCTCGACCCTCATCGGAGAGCGCAACCACGAAATCTGCGGGCTCGAGCGGCGCGAGTTGCCCAGCCGGGAAGCCAAGCTTGAATTCATAACGCTTCCAATCCGGCCCAGTTAGGTGGATCAGTTGGCGGGCGAAAACATTCTCGGGATGGTTCCGCTCGCGCAGAGAGACCTCCGCGTCCGCAGGGCCGCTCACGTGCTTTACATAGAGGGTTCCCGTATAACTCAGCGTCCGGTGTAAGGGAAGGTAAACACGCTGCCGCACCCCGGTCTGCTTCCCGGGAAGCGCCATCAACAACAGCGATCGGAAAGAGTTGGCTGCGTCGCTCCACCGAGGTTCGTAGCGCGCGCCTTGAGTGTAATCGAGCGGCTCCCAGGGCAGCGGAAGACCCATTTGCGAAGAACGGATGAGCGAGGGCTCGGCATCCGTCATGCGTCGTACCCCCGCAACGCTCCAGAGATTCTCCTCGAAGCTGGGGTTCTCCAGGATCTCCGCCCACAAGCCGTTATATGTTGAGTTTCCGATGGGCTCGAGAAACGTCCCGTAGATGGTGCGTGGTATGTTGTATGCGGCCGGCCTGGAAACGTCGACATCGACAGTGGTCTGAGCGGAAACACACACCGCCAGAGTGCAGGCGAGCAAAATGCTTTTCATATCGTCATTCTCATGCCGGACGCGAAATCCTATAAATCCACGAAAATTCCTGACCGTTCTGCTGAGTCATGCGTTCTCCCGCTCAGAGCGTCAGGACTACATCGGCCGTCTTGCTCACGTCCTGCCGAAGTTAGCGCGGGGTCTGCATTACTTCCACCGCTCGGCATCACATACGCTGCAGAAACATCTTATCGAAGTTTGCAATCCTTGACCCATTGCCGATGGGATTTTGATCACTTCTTCGTTTGATGGAGCGGCACTGCAGACCAAGTGGCCGTGGGCAAGATGCCTGTACGTTGCTAGATGTCATGCATAAGCGGGTGTTGGCGGCTTTTCCTACGCCATGGGGCGGCGGACAGGAGATGACGACAACGATGCGCGCCAGGATATCGATCTAACCAACGGCAGCGACATCCAATTACCACAACAACAGAATCGGTACGTTCACCAATGCTGACAGAGCGCGTAAGCCTAGCGAAACTCGTCGGGAACGGGCTCGAAATCGCGTTCAATGACGTGGATCTGGACGGATGGCCCGTCGCCCTTATAGCCAAGGATGGCGAGTCCAACAATTTGCTCGCAATATTCGGGACGGCGTTTCGGCGGACCAGATCCCACAACACGGGAATCGGAAAAGAGATAGACTGAACCTCACGGGATTGACACTCGGTCGAATAAGATACACAAGGTAAGTTGTTTTGGGAGGAGCCAAGTATGCTTCGAGCATTACGGATTATAGCCGGTCTGAATTTCCTGTTATTGAATTTGGCCTCGATCTCTGTACGGGCCCAAACGAACAATGGCATCATCGCGGGAACCGTACTGGATCCCACCGGTGCGGCAGTGGACGGGGCAACCGTAACGGCTACTAACAGTGCAACGGGTCAGGTTTCAACCACCACGGTCACAGCGGGTTCGTTCCGTTTTCCTTCTCTACTGATCGGCAAATACGACCTAAGTGCGTCGGCTCCAGGCTTCAGCATTTCGAAGCAGACCGGCGTGGACGTTCAGGTCAGCTCGACCACGGCTGTCAATTTCACCCTGCAAGTCGGCGATGTCACACAATCGGTAACCGTTTCAGCGGAGGGCACCGCGATTCAATCTGAGAGTTCCGATGTCGGAACGACGGTGGACACACATCAGGTCATCGAGTTACCGTTAGCGCTCGGCGGTGTAGGCGCCATGCGATCACCCGAAGCGTTCGTGTTCCTGACACCCGGGGCGACAGGACCGGGCACCGGCAACAGTAACAACGGGATTTTTATCTCCAAGATCGGCGGTGGACAGAACTTCGGCAACGAGATTCTGCTTGACGGCGCCAGTATCCTGAGGACGGAAAACGGCTCATCATTTGACGAAGCAGCCCCTTCGGTGGAAGCCATTCAGGAGTTCCGCGTTATCACTTCCACTCTTCCCGCCGAGTACGACCGTACCACGGGTGGCATCGAGAGCTTCACCATCAAGAATGGCGGCAATCGATATCACGGGACGGTTTACGATATCTTCCGAAATGACGCATTGGACGCGAATACCTGGTTCAATAATGCGCGGCTCGCAAAATGTGCTCCGGGTGATGCGCTCTGCCATTCCAACAATTTGCGGCCGAAAGACAAGAAGAACGACTACGGCGTGAACCTGGGGGGGCCCGTTTGGATTCCGAAGATTTATAACGGTAAGGATAAAACGTTCTTCTTTTTCAACTGGGAGCAGTATCAGGAGAACCGCGGCGGCACCAACATCGCGAATGTTCCGACTGTTGCCGAGCGGGGCGGAGATTTCAGCGAGATCCTCACCACCCAACAGATTGGGACGAACCCCTGCAACGGCACGCCCGTTTTCCAGGGCCAGATCTTCGATCCCGCTACGCAGAATACGGGACCGGGCGGCATTCCATGCCGCACAGCCTTCCCCGGCAACATCATCCCCGCCAACCGCATTTCCCAGGTAAGTAAGAACTTTCTCAGCTACTATCCGCAGCCAACTGGCCCCGGCACGATTAGTAACTTTACATTCAGCGATTCGAATCCTCTTTTCAACACGACTTATCAGATCCGCATCGATCAAAACTTCTCTGAGAAGAGTAAGGTCTTTGCTTCGTACTCCTCCCGTGAGAACGCCGGTATACGAATACTCGCGTCTTCCCGGACCCGGTGGACCCCAATGGCTGGAACCAGGACTTTATTACTCACTACGCACGCGTGGGTTGGGACTACGTTTTTTCGCCCACGCTCCTGAATCACCTGAATCTCGGCTACAACCGCACAAACAGCATCAACCTGGCTCCAGCCGTCACGCTGGCGGCCGCCGGCAACTTCAGTTGGGCTTCGAAGTTGGGTATCCGCAATATCACGAATGTTGTCGGCCATCAATTTCCGAATGTGAACGTAGGCGAAGGTGTGCCTAGACTGGGAATCGGCAACAACGACGACAACATCGATAATGGCGAGCGTCTCAATGATTCGGTGAGCTGGACAAAAGGAAAGCACAACCTGGCGTTCGGCGTCGACTTACGGAATCAGTTGTATTCGACATTCGCGTCTGGAACAGACAGCGGCGTTTATAACTTTGGCCGCGCCGCCACAGCGGCGATTCCGAGCCTCACATCGAATTCGGGCAATGGAATTGCAAGTTTTCTATTGGGTCAGGCAGGAAGCGCAAGCCGCTATATCAACGGCCATGTTGCTCGCTGGACGCAGCCCTATTTCGCCGCCTACGTCAAGGACGATTTCAAACTGCGCCCGAACCTAACCTTGAATATTGGCTTGCGTTGGAACCTGGATCTGCCGCGAAAAGAGTCACACGACAACACGTCAAACTTCAGCCCGGTTGCGCCAAATCCAGCCGCCAATGGGAGACTGGGCGCATTGGTTTTCGGAGACTCATGCAAATGCAATGCGAAGTGGGCTGACACGTATTACAAAGCGTGGGCGCCCCGGTTTGGGTTCGCGTGGACGCCCGGCCTCCTCAATAATTCCGTCGTGATTCGCGGCGGTTATGGCATCTATTACTCGCCGATGCAATATACGGATTTCGGCGGCTCTCAGCAACAGGGATATATATCGACTCCAAACCTGAGCAGCGTGGATGCATTCACTCCCCGGTTCCAATGGGATAACGGATTTCCCGATGTTACGCTGCCTCCGAATTCGGATCCGAGCCAGACCAATGGCCAGGGGGGCACGAACTACATCAAGCCGGAGTATGGCCGTCCCGGCATGATCCAAAGCTGGACTCTACAAGTTCAGAAGCAGCTTGGCACCAGCATGGTGGGTACCGTCGGTTGGGTTGGGTCCCACGCGACTCATCTGCGCTCTGCTCTTGAAAACGTAAATAACATCGATCCGAGTAACTTCAGCCTGGGCGATAAACTGCTGCAACCGGTGAGCAACAACACTGCCGGAGTAGGCCTTCCATACTCGAGCTTCAGTCCGACGGCACAGGTTCAGCAGGCCTTACGGCCCTTCCCCCAATATCAATTCATCAATACTGACACGCTGCAGAACGCAGGTCAGTCTACTTATGAAGCTCTGCAAGCTACATTGGAACGCCGATTCAGCCAAGGCATCAGTCTCCAGGCCTCGTTCGCGTGGCAGAAAAACATTACCGACGCCGATAGCATTCTGCCCAGCATCAACGGCGGCACTCAGCAGATCCAGAACCCGCGTAATCTGAAGATGGAGAAAGCCATCAGCATTCAGGACATCCCGCTGGTTTTTACGGTGGCGTATCTTTATGAATTGCCGCTTGGCAAGGGCAAGCGATTCTTTAACGGGAGCAATGTCGCGTCCTTGATCCTCGGAGGATGGCAGGTCGGCGGCGTACAGCGGTACCAAAGTGGCGAGCCGATCGCCTTCGGATGCGCGCAGGCTATTCCCGGATGGGATAACTGTATTCGCTTCGACCGGGTTCCCGGGCAGTCTCCTCTGAGCGATGCCGTGAAGAACGACCATTTCGATCCGTACGCCAGCCGCTATTTCAATCCGGCAGCGTTTATGGATCCCAACGTAAATCGGAACGGTGGAGCCTACCGCTTCGGAAATTATCCGCGCATCAACAGCGACGTGCGGATGAAGCCCTACTACAACGAGGACTTCAGCATCATCCGGAATATCCGGCTGAGAGAAGTCATGACGGTGCAGCTCAAAGGAGAGTTGCTAAACGCATTCAACCGGCACATCTTCGCACGTCCCGATACGGGACCGAACAGCCCCAACTTCGGACTCGTTACGGGCACTATCGATGCACCGCGCAACGTGCAGTTCACTGTACGTGTTAATTTCTAGGTTAAAATCTCTGTTTTGGAGGGAGGTCGAACGCGATTGTTCACCTTGCCTTACATGGTCCGTCTCACTGGCGTGCTTTTGCTCGCCTGGTTCAGCTACGCTGGCGAGCACAACCCTGAAGCGGTAATCGATGAAGCCGTCCATCTTATAGAAGCCCGCGATTTCAACGCGGCATCTTCGCTGCTGAAACGCTTGGTGCAGCTTCATCCGCGAGAGGTCCGGCTTTGGAATATGTTGGGTATCGCGGAGGGGGAGCTTGGCCGGGCGGCTTCGGCCAAGGACGCGTTTGAACGGGGATTGAAGATCGCGGCAAATTCCATTGCTCTGAATGAGAACTTCGGGCTCCTGTTCTATCGCCAGGATCGCTACGCGGATGCGAAATCTTATCTCGCGAAGGCTCTGTCGCTCGGCTCTAAGAACCCCGGAGCAGCGTTTAGCCTCGCCGCATCGAAAATTCGCACGGGCGAGCGGGAACAAGGTCTAACCGATCTGAGGAGCCTTGAAGCCTCACTTTCGAGTTACCCGGAGTATTGGGATGAACGCGGCGGCGCGGAACTGGTCCAAGATTCGAGCGCAGCGGAGAACAGTTTCGCACGCGCGCTGGCATTGGCACCGGACGATCTTCGGGCTTTGAATGGAGCCGCATCCGCCGCCGAGATGCAGAAACTGGACGAAAAGGCGCTTAGCTTTCTGCTTCGCGCCAAACAATCGCACCCAGACGATATCGGCACCCTCGTCCATTTTGGAGACGTATGTTTACGGCGCGATTTGACGGTCGACGCGCTGGCGGCGCTGGAGCACGCTCATCAGCTGGCGCCCTCGAACAATACTGCCTTGTTCTACTACGCGCGCGCCCAGATTGGCTTCCAGCAATGGCAGAAGGCGCACGATCTCTTCAGCGAGTTCGCCCGGCGTGTCCCGAACTTCGCAGCCACGTATTACGCTCTGGGGTGGCTTGAAGTTAAGCTGAATCAAAGGGCCGAGGCGAGGCAGCAACTGGAGCACTGTCTGAAGTTGGCGGCCAGATCCGCCGATCCCCGGTACGAACTCGCCCAACTGGACCTAGACGAAGGCCGGCTGGATTCCGCCGAAAAGCTTTTGCGGGTTGTGCTGCAACAGGAACCGCATCATGCGAAAGCGCACGTTGCTTACGGCGATATTTTGCTGAAGCGAGGCGATCTCGCCGGAGCGCGGGCGCATTTCGAGACTGCGGTTCAGAGCGACCCGGGATCGGGAGCGGCTCACTATAAACTCTCGACTGCGCTTTTCCGGTTGAATCTGGTGGAGCAGGCCGAAAGGGAACGTGCGCTCGGGACGGAACTAAATGCGGAGGCTCTCAAGTCCAGCAAGACCGTGCTCCGGCTGGCTTCGCCCGAGGGTGCACTGCTGAGTGCAGCGCCGTAGGGGCTTTTGCAACATGAGCCGGGCTCTTTCCACAAGTGTGACGGTGCTGCTGCTTGCAATCGGTCCCGCTCGAGCCCAGACCTCGAGATTCGAAGCAGGGCTCGCGCTCTATCGTAGCGGCCGGCTGGCGGAAGCGCTTGCTGAATTCCGCGAATCCGAGAAAGCCGGGGAACCTCCGCAGGTGCGTAATTTCTATCAAGGCGTTTGCCTCGCGAAGCTGGGCCATTGGCCGCAGGCGTCGCCCCGGCTGCTGGCCTACGTCTCGGCGCAACCCTCGGATCCGAACGGCTGGTATTGGCTCAGCCGGACACAATTACTGCAGAAGCAGTTTTCAGAAGCGCGCACCTCGATTCAGCGCGCCATTGATCTTGCCCCTACGTCTTATGAAGCGCTGCGAACTCAGGGCGAGATCGAACTTGAGCTGAGGAATAACGATGCAGCCTATCGCGCCTGGACCCAGGCCAACAAACTGAATCCGCACGACGCGCAAACCACTTACTACCTCGGCCGGATGTTCTACGAAGCCGATTTCCCGAACCAAGCAGCGGTCTGGTTTCGAGAAACATTACGCTTGGCTCCCACCCACTTCAGCGCGATGACCTATCTCGGACTCTGCAAGGAACAACTGGCCGATAACGAAACCGCTCTGTCGCTGTATCGAAGGGCGATTGACCAAAGCAAGCTCCAGAACGTCCCGTACGCATGGGCGTATCTGAGCTACGCCAAAATCTTGAGGAAGTTGGGAAAAGACAGTCAGGCGCTCTCGGTGCTGGAGGAATCGGAAAAGGTCTGTCCCGAAGCGCACGCACTTTCTATTTTGGGAAACCTCTTAGCAGCAAATCAACAAAACGCGCGTGCCGAAACCGTGCTGCGTCGTGCGATCCAACTGGATCCGAGCGTCTCCGAAGCGCACTACCGTCTCAGTCTATTGCTCCGATCCAGCGGCAGAAGCGAAGAGGCTCAAGCGGAAATGAAGCGCTTCCAGCAGTCCAAAGACCTCGAACAACGGAATCGAAACAGTATTTCCGCGATTAGCAAATGATTCTAGTCGGGGAACGATTCGAGACGCTCGTGATCGACGTCAACTACTTTTCCGGGCGTGTTGACTCATCACTTTTGTTACCCGACGCGACCCGTTGCCTCATGAGAAATGTTACCCGTTCCAAGAAAGGGGGCGGGTGGCAGATTGAGGAGGCAACTGAGCGTGACGACGAGATGGGAACTGATGGAAGCGGTGGCGGCGCGCTATCGGAGCGCCGGCCGGAACGGCAAGAAAGAGATTCTGGACGAGTTCGTCAAGATAACGGGGTTTCATCGCAAGCACGGGATCCGGGTGCTGAAGAAATCACCGAGAGCGGAGAGTCGTGAACCGCGGCAAAGAGCGCGGATCTACAACGAAGCGGTACGGGAAGCGCTGACGATGGTGTGGGAGGCTGCGGATCGAATCTGCGGCAAGCGCCTGTGTCAGGTGATTACTGGGCTGATCGAGGCTATGGAACGCCACGGACACTGGAGCCTGGACCCACAGTCACGGAAAGCCTGCTGTCGATGAGCGCTGCGACCATGGACCGGCTCTTGGCGGTGGTTCGGGACACCGCCAAACAGGGCCGCCGCAGGTCGAGCATCAATAACACGGCATTGCGAAAGAGCATCGCCGTGCGGACCTTTGGAGATTGGAATGATCCTGCACCGGGCTTCATGGAGTGGACATGGTGGTGCATTGCGGGAAATCGACGGCAGGAAGTTACGTGCACAGCCTGGTGCTGACCGACATTGCTTCGGGCTGGACGGAAGCCATCGCGATGGTGGTTCGAGAGCAAACCCTGGTAACCGAATCGGTGAGCAAGGTACGAAGTACGCTGCCGTTCCCGGTTCGCGGGCTGGATGTGGACAACGACAGCGCGTTTATCAACGCCACGCTGGTGGACTATTGCCGGGACCACAAAATCAAACTTACCCGATGTCGAGCTTATAAGAAGAACGAGCAGAAGAACGGCGCGGTAATCCGGCGAATGGTGGGCTATGGGAGGCTGGAGGGTGCGCAGACGGCAGCGGCGCTGAACCAGTTGTACGGCTCCGCGCGGCTCTACGTAAACTTCTTCCAGCCTTCCTTCAAATTGCTTTCAAAGACACGTGAGGGAGCCAAGGTAATCAAGAAGTACCATCCGCCAGCGACACCCTGTGAACGTCTTTTGGATCGGAAGGATGTTTCCGACGAGTGCAAGGAACAACTCCGGCGAACATTGGCGTCACTGGATCCGATGCGATTATTGAGCGGCATTCGAGAAGCCCAACGAGTGCTGGCGCAACGTGAAGTGGGTGTGGCCAACGTCGAAGCTCTTCCAGTGGGCCAGGAACTGAGTGGTTTCGTGGCCAGTCTTTCGACGGTGTGGCGCGATGGCGAAGTGCGTCCAACCCATCGCAACAGCAGCAGTGGGCCGCGAACCTGGCGCACCCGCGCGGACCCGTTTGACGCAGTCTGGCCACAGGTTTCTCGCCTGGGCAACTGCGAACTCTCCAACGCCGGGTTAAACAGTGGCGTAGTGAGATGGCACGCCAGTTGGTGCTCGGTGTTGAGTCCGAAGCGGCGGTGGATGAGGAATTATGTTCGGCAGGCCTCGCCGCTATCGATTCCGAAGGGGAGCGTCCATGATCAGCGGCCTGGACTTCCCATCGATCAAAAGCAGGGTAACGCTGGAGTCTCTGCTCCGGCATACCAGGTGAAACTGCAAAGGAGCGGAAAAGACCAATATCGGGGATGCTGTCCGATCCATGGCGGCTCCGGACAGGACGCCTTTCATGTAAATTTCGAACGCAATATCTTCCACTGTTTTGCGTGCGGCGCCGGTGGAACGGTGTTGGACTTCGTGGCTGCGATGGAGGGCTGTACTTTGTTCGAGGCAGCTCGGAGACTGCAAGCGATGACGAACTTGTCAGTGGCATCGAATCAGAAGGAACTGGTTACGGAAAGAAAAAGATTCATTGCGCCGCTGAAGTTCCAGCTGACTGGCATCGACTATTCGCATCCCTATCTGGTCGAGCGCAGGATCGCAGGAAAGACGGCGATCGAGTTTGGCGTGGGTTTCTATGCGGGGCCGGGGCTGATGCATGGGCGATTGGTGATTCCCATCCACACTGCTTCCGGCGAACTGATTGCGTATTGCGGACGCTCCGTGGATCACACTCAACCACGGTATCGGGTTCCACCGGGCTTCCCCAAGTCGGAGATTATTTTCAACATGCATCGCGCCGCCGGGACGGACAGCTCAGTGGTGGTGGTAGAGGGCTTCTTCGACTGTATGAAAGTGCGTCAGGCTGGCATTCGGTCGGTCGTGGCACTCATGGGCTCTGCTCTTTACGAACCCCAGCGCCAAATCCTGCTGAAGCGATTCCGCCGTGTGATTCTCCTGTTAGACGGCGATTCGACTGGCCGGAAGGCGAGCCAGGTGATCGCTCACAGATTACGGCCACACTGTTCCGTGCAGGTAATTCGGTTGGCGGAGGGTCTGCAGCCGGACCAAATGACAGCAGAGGACATCCGCGAGGTTCTACAGCGGTTCGCCAACGACGATTACTGATTCGGTAACATTCCTACGTGAGGCAACACGCCGGGACGAATAGTTGACGTCGATCACGCTCGTGCCCAAAGTGTTCGAAACACCGAATCAAGGTATCCGTCGGCATTTCGACAGACCAACGCGTGCTCCGAATCCAATCCCGCAGCATTAATGACATGTCGGTTCTCATTTCAGGTCCAATTTTCGTAGCGCTGCTCGCGCTCGCATATTGCCGGGCGCGACCGCCAGATATCGCTCCAGCGTTCTTCGTAGTGCGACGACGTCCTTTCTCTCGCGAAAGATATCTGTTAGCCGGTTGTAGGCAACCGCCAAGGATGGATCTCTCGTCAGGCTTTCTTCCAATTGGGCAATCGCTTGATCGAGACTACCGATTTCCCTATACGCCGCCGCAAGATTGACATGGTAACCGGCGTTCGCAGGGTCCATTCGGGACGCATACTGGAAGAATTCAACGGCGTCTGCGGGCATCCCCTGTCGCAACAGGACGAAGCCCAGGCTGGTCAAGATCGCTGCATCTTCTGGCAGCGTCTTCATCGCCAAGGCAAGCTGTGCGGCGCCTTTCTCCAAGTGAGATGCCGAATGATATCGCTCCCCGACATGAACGTTTGCGAGGCCTAGATTTCTCGTTGTTAAATGGCCTGAAGGATCGTGCCAGGCTATGAGATCGCCGGGCGTAGTGTCTTGATCATCAATGGCTGTTGCCTTGGCGGGAATGCGTGTGATGCGATGATCCGTAAAGGCGGTATGCCCGCCGTCCTTGGCCAAGCGTTTCGGCATGTGGCAGCCGATGCAGTCGACTAGCTCCGCCCCTAGCTCGGCGGTTTTCGGCTTTCGACTCTTATTAATGGAGGACATCCTTGGATGCTTCTGCAAGAGCGCCTGTCCATGACATGTAAGGCATCGGTCTCGAAAATACGCTGTGGGGTTAACCGGTTTCAGATGAGGGTCGTGACAGCTGCCGCACCACATCCGAACGCCACTTGCGCGAGCGCAGGCACTTAGCGCGAGTTGCTCGACGTGGCTCACTACCTTTATTGAGTTCGCCGCCGGCGCTTGCGCATTTCCGGACCGCACATAAACGGAGAACGCATTTTCGAGGTCCTGGCCGGGATGAAAGTCGCTGAACTCGCGACCTGGGTTCAAAATGCGCACTTCTCCGCTGAGATGACACTGCTCGCAGACGCTATCACGTGCCCTCGGAGCCAACTCCGCAGGGTTGATGATATTTTTGCGGTTAGGCCTCAGCACGTGCGCTGTTGCATCTCCATGACATCGGTCGCAAGAAATCGATAACTGGGCGAACGGTGGGGCTTCATACTGATTTAAGGTGTTTCGAAGCGGACGAGGTCTGCCCGCATGACATTCCAAACACTCCGGGACGGCGGGACGATCAAATTCCGGCTCTGCATCCGTTTCGAACCCCGGCGCCATGTCCCAGATCTGCCGCCAGGTGTAATAAGCGATCGGAGACTGAAACAGGCGGTGGCTTGTTTCGACGAGGTAGCCGAAAGCATGATCCCCTGAACCTACGACATATGCAATGGGGTTGTAGGCGGTAAGCCCAGCGCGCGTCATACGCTGGATCATCTTCCCGGCACTCGACGGCTCGATGCGGAAAGTGGTGCCGGAAAACTTGTGGAGAAACTGGCCCGGCGGTTGGCTGGCGGATTCGGACATCGATCGCGCCATTGCGCTCTTCGCATACCCTTTTACATGCTTTTCGTGGCAGGGCAGGCAGGACTGGCCAAAGCAAACCGACGATCGCGCGCCCAGGAGTGAAGCAAGGAAGAGAGCCCGAGCGAGAATGCGACCGCGCAAGATGATCGTATTTTATTATCCGTCGAGGTGGTTTGTGAAATGCTTTCTAAGCTTCTTGTTCAGCTGCGCTGTCTGACGACAGAGTACTGATGACACAGCGTGGCCGCTCCGGAACGCGCTCCGGCGCGGTCCAGCCGATGCACATGGATGTTTTGAGACGAGTAACTTACAGATCCAGAAACTGAGTTTTGGTTCCAATGCCGGGACGCGAACCCGGATTTCGTTGGGCGAAATTTTGAACTCTTAGTGACAATTTCGGTTAGTGAATCCGTTCGATAGGTGATTCAATTCGGCAGATTCAATTCGGCCAGATTCAATTCGTCCCCTGTCGGTAGTTTGTCAAGATGTCCGCTTTTAGTAATTAGTGATCTGTCCGCTTTAAAGCACAAAGAGAATCGTTGAGTCCAGCGCCTGGGGTGCGCGCGCGGGGGATACACAAGGGGGCGGCAGCCCTCTTGTGGGGGGAGCCGGATGCATCGATGCGTGCCGGCGCTTTGGCTGGCGCGCAGCGTGCTCCCGGCGTGGGGGGAACCCGCCCGCCCCGGCTTGCCCCGGAGGGGAAACGGGAAAGGGGAGTTCCAATTCCTTGCGCCGCAGGCCATTCGCTTCACGCCGCCCGCTCTCCCTTTGCGGCACCGCGCAAGGCTTGGCCCGACGCATTGAACCGTCCTATCGCGTGTGGGCCAAAGCGGATCGACACGGTCTCATCCAGATGTTCGTGAATCGTCACCGTGCATCCCGCCAGCGTGTTCCGGAATCGCGACTTTCCGATCTGCCAACTTCGATCCCCAATCGCCACCGTATTGTCCTTGGCCACCACCCGCTCGGTCTGAATCGTAAAGATCCAATCCAGATCAGAGCGGCCCGTCTTGCGGAAGGCCGTCCCCTTCTCCTTGGCCAGCACCGTGAACTGCCGGTTGAACTCTGCCATGTAACGCTCACCCAGGAACTGATTGGCCGCCTCCACGCTCTGGATCCCGGCTAAGCGCAATTCCTGTGGCAAGCGCCCTTGCCACGTGCCGAAGCTGCGCTCCGACCTCCCTCGGGCCTGCGGCGAATAGGCCGGGATCATCTGTACTCCCCACTCCTTCAAAGCCCGCCCCACTTGCGTCAGCCGATGCTTGTCGACCTTATCGCCGGCCTTCACCGTTACGAAAAAATGACTCCCCCGGTCACTGTACAACGCACAGAACAGACCTTTCCTGGCGATCACCTCGCGCAGCCCCGCCATTACCGTTCGCGTCGATTCTCCTCCACCAGCTGCGCGTAATAGATCTCGCTGGTGGCGTCGTCCAGAATCACGATCAAATCGTGCCAGCGCTCATCCCCAAACCACTGATGTTTGCTCCCGTCGATATGCAGCAGCATCCCCGCCATCGGCCGCCGCTCTCTCCTGCGACGATGCTTGCCGCGCTTGCGCGCCTTGGGCCACCAACCCCGCCCCTTGCAGCGCCAGTTGCACCCAGGTATAACTCAATTCCATTTCGTGTTCGGCTTGCAACTTCTCGTGGAAGTGCTTGATGCTCAGGTCGTAGTACGTCTCCTGGTACAAACGCAAGACCTGCTCCGCCAGCGGCACCCGCTTCAAGCTCGGTTTCCCTCTCCTCCCATCCGCCAGTCCCGAATAACCATGTTGCTCCAACTTCTCCCGCCAGCGCCGCATCCTCCGGTCTGTCACCCCGATGATCTCGGCGGCTTCCCACCAGGTGATCTTCTTCGCCATCGCTTTCAAAAGTACGTCTTGTATTTTCATCATCCGCTCCATTTCTACGGCTGCATACTGCTGGGCATCTTTCACCTCCCCAGCGTCACGCCGTTTTCTTCAAAGCGGACACATCACGTGTGAATAGGACCGGACATATCACATACTAGCGACAAGATTCAATTCGGCCCCTTGCCACGGACAGCCACGCTGTAATATACTCCCGAGAGCCATCCTGAGGGTGTTGTCCACAGTTATCGCAACCGAGAGGAGTCCATCAAATGCAAGGATCATCCGGCTTTGCCCTTCATAGCAAGGCACTGAAATGTATTGCGTCTTTTGTAGCTTGCTGCTTCGCCCTGGTCGGGCAGTCTGAACGCGGCTCAATCCGTGGAACTGTCGAGGACTCCAGCGGCGCGGTCATTTCCGGCGCAAACGTAACGGCCACGAATATCGGGACCGGTATCCGCACCAGCACAACAACCTCCGAGGCCGGAAACTACAATATTCCACAGTTGCCTGCCGGAAGGTATACGGTGGAGGTCGACCATCCCGGGTTTAAGCGACTGATCCAGGAAAACGTGACTGTCGAGGTGGGTGGCGTGGCGGGTTTGAATCTTCGGTTAGAGATCGGTCTGGCCACGGAAAGCGTCACGGTTGCTGACGCTTCTCCGCAACTAAAGACTGAGACCACGGACATCAGCACGGCGATCAACCCTAAATCGTACAACGACCTTCCGCTCAACGCGGGCGGCGGGCGGGCTCCGGAAGCTTTTCTGTTTCTTTCTCCGGGCACTAACGGGAGCACGTTCGACGCCCACATTAACGGCAGCCAGACGCTCTCGAAAGAAATGCAGATCGACGGGATGAGCACCCAGATCGCAGAGGTGCAGGGAGATCCACGCACGCTAACGTTCCCGCCCGACGCCATTCAGGAGATGTCCGTTTTGACCAGCGGTTACCCAGCTGAGTTTGGAAATACGGGCGGCGGCGTAGAGCGATTTGTAGTCAAGTCAGGCACCAATAACCTGCATGGCAACTTATATGAATTTCTCCGCAACGACAAGTTGGATGCACGGGGCTTTTTCAATGCCAGCCGATCCGTCCACCGTGAGAATGAGTTTGGCGCCAGCGCGGGTGGGCCTGTGATCATTCCCAAGTTGTATGACGGGCGCAACAAATCTTTCTTCTTCACGAACATCAATTTCTACAAGCTCAGGGGTGGTGCGCAGAACTCCATCGCGTCCGTGCCGAACAACGCCTTCCGTAATGGCGACCTTTCCGGACTCCGGGACGCTTCCGGCAACTTGATACAGATCTATGATCCGGCAACTACTCGCCCCGACGGGGCCGGAGGCTTTACCCGAGATCCGTTCGTGGGAAACATTATTCCTGCGAACCGGATTAGCCAGGTCTCGAAGAATATTCTCGCTACGGTCCCCGCTGCCGCAACGCAGGATATATTCAACAACTACCCGGCTTCTGGAAGCTCCCAGAACAATAATCACAACTACACGATTAAGGGCGATCAGTATCTAGGCTCCAACCACCGGGTCAACGGAGTGTTCAATCAGGCCCGCAACAGCGACAATGGCCCTTACGCCGCTCTGCCCCACCCCGTTGAGAGTTCGCGAGACGGCCTGAACACTCAGAACACGATCCGACTCGCGTACGACTGGACGATTAGCCCGACGCTGCTGAACCACTTCGGCGCGGGCTTTAACCGGCAGCATCAACTGCTAGTTGCGCCCGAAACGACTGTGAACTGGGGGCAAAAGTTGGGTATTGCTGGAATCAACAACGGATTCCCAGCCATCTCCTATGGCGCCTTTACCGCGCTGGCTCAAAACCAGGATCGAATTGAGCCGGTGTCCAACACCTTCCTGTACGCCGACAGCCTGTCCTGGACCAAGGGCCGGCACAACATGAAGTTCGGAGTTGACTTTCGAAGGTTGCAGCATAACGGCCGCTATCCCAGCCGGTCGGCCAATTTCGGGTTCAGCGCGAACGAGACGGCGTTTCCCAGCGGCGATCTGCGTGGGAAAACGGGGCTCGCTTTCGCCAGCTTCCTACTGGGGCAAGTGGACGGCTCAAGCGAGTTTATCAGCGACGTGGTTTCCGGTACTCGCTGGAATTATTTCGCGGCGTATGCCCAAGACGATTTCAAGGTAAGCCCAAATCTCACGCTCAACCTTGGCTTGCGCTGGGATGTCTTCACGCCACAACAGGAGGTCGCAGACCGTTACTCGATCATGGATCCGACGGTCCCGAATCCGAAAGCCGGCGGCCTGCTGGGGGCATACGTATTCGCGGGAAAAGGGTCGGCCCCGCACACCGGTACGTCGCGTTTGACCAATGCTCGCGACACGGATTTCAAGAACTTCGGACCGCGCCTGGGTCTAGCCTGGAAAGTCACTCAGAGATCCGTCATCCGGGCGGCATATGGAATCAGTTATTACCCAACGGGAGCCATGGCCGGCGGTAATTCTGTTGATTCAATCGAGGGTTACTCCGGCAATCCCAGCTTCAGTAGCCTGGACCAGGGATTGCATCCCGCGTTTGTTTGGGACGCCGGCTTCCCCCAGAATTTCGATCATCCTCCTTCCATCGATGCGGGTCTGAACGTTAATGGAAGCGCCAACATTTGGTGGGACAACGCCACGAAGCCGATGTACCGGCAGGATTGGAATTTCGGGACGCAGCACCAACTTACGAACTCTCTGCTTTTGGATGTGGGTTACGTCGGTGCGAAAGCCACCCGCTTGAATACGGGAGCGGTGAATCCGAATCAGGTCAATCCAAAATACCTGAGTCTGGGAAACCTGCTGACGAAGGACATCACAGACCCAGATGTGGTTGCGGCGGGCTTCAAAGTGCCTTATCCTGGCTTCACGGGATCGTTAGCACAAGCCCTCCGGCCGTTTCCTCAATATACCGACGATCGGAACCAAGCAATCCGCCAACATCGGGAACATGACCTACCACTCGCTACAGGCGAAAGCGGAGAAACGGTTCTCGCATGGCTTGTTCTTTTTGACCTCGTACACCTGGAGCAAAACCATCACGGATTCGAATTCGGCTCTGGGCAGCTTCTTTTCGCCTGGAGCCCGCGACAACTACAACCGCCGCCTCGAGAAAGCCCTGTCGGTCTACGACACCCCACACCGGCTCGTGGGCGCGTTCAATTACGAGCTTCCCATCGGCCCCGGCAAACCGTTTCTGAATGTGAAGGGCGCTGTCGGCAGAGTACTCCAAGGCTGGCAGGTGAACGGGATTCTGAGCTATCAATCTGGCCACCCGATCCAGATCTCCGTGAACAACACACTGCCGTTGTTTAACTCCGGCAATACACCGAATTCCGTCCCGGGCCAATCGCCGGAACTGCATTCGAAATCGGGTTTCGATCCAGCGAAGGATTTGCTACTGAACATCAAAGCCTTTAGCATCCCGGCGCAAGGAACCTTCGGAACGTCAGCCAAGGTTCTACCAAATGCGCGTGACTTCCCGATTTACAACGAGGATGTGGGCATCCTGAAGAGGACCTACATCACTGAGATTATCAATTTTGAGTTTCGATTCGAGATGTTCAACGTTCTGAACAGAACGATCTTCGGTGCCCCGGCGTCCGGTGTCAACGATGCTACTTTCGGACAAGTGAACTCCCAGGCGAATAGTCCACGCAATGGCCAGTTCGCTTTGAAATTCAACTTCTGAGAGGAGGACGCGTTAGATTTAGCATTGTGCGCTCTCGGGTCATCGCGCTATATATTGCATTGGGAGGTTTGATTCTCCCCCAAACCTCGCCTTTGCAACAGGCTTTGACCCTCTTTAATATGGGCCGGTACAAAGAGTCATTCCAACTGGCTTCAGCGTATACGCGCTCCAACCCGGATAGCGCCGCAGGTCACAAAATCCTCGGCATGAACGAATTTATGCTCGGGAACGCGGCGCAGGCAATCACCGACCTGAGGTACGCTACCGAGCTAAATCCGAACGACGCCGACGCCTACTACTATCTCGGCCGGCTGTTCTTCAGTTCAGATAACGCGCGGGACGCCCTTACTGCTTTTCAACGCGCCCTGACATTGGATCCATCGAGCGTCCGGGCGCGCAACCACCTGGGGCAAACCTACGAGGCGCTGGCTCGCTTTCCGGAAGCTGAAAGGGCTTACAAAGAGGCGATTGAGATCGAGGCGAAAAATTCCAAGAAGTCCGAGTGGCCCTACTACAATCTCGGCGTCTTGTACCTCAGCGACGGGCGCACGGAGCAAGCGATTGTTTATCTTCGGCAGGCGTTGGAACGAAACTCGGCATTCACGGAAGCCAAAGTGAAGCTGGCCATGGCGCTTTGCCAGACCAACCAGGCGGACGCTGCTCTGGCTTTGCTAAATGACGCCGTACGGACCGATCCGACAAACGCTCAGGCGCATTACCAGCTCGCGCTCCTGCTCGTAAAGTCCGGAAAGCCGAACGAGGCTCAGGAGCATTTCACGCTTTTCGGGAGGTATCGGAAGCAGTGAGCCGGCGGGGCATTCTTTTGCTGGCCTGTGCTGTATTCGCCTCTCCGGGACCCCAGCCGATTCAATTTCGCGCCATCGCGCCCCAATCGGGCATCACCGCGCAACTGCGATGCGGAGGGCCGGAGAAGAAGTGGATTCCTGAAGCCAATGGTTCCGGCGCAGCGTGGCTGGACTACGATAACGATGGCTTGCTGGACCTGCTTATTGTCAATGGTTCAACCATGGACGACCTGCGCCGCATCGTCGTTGGCGAAATCCCGCCGTCCAGGCCTGGCAGCGTCTATCTTTACAAAAATCTCGGTAACGGCAGGTTTCAGGATGTGACTTCCAGCGCGGGCCTGACCAATCCATACTGGGGCACCGGGGCAAACGCCGTCGATTTCAACAATGACGGGTTCACCGACATCCTGATCACAAACATTGGACGGGACCTCTTATACAGGAACAATGGAGACGGAACGTTTAGGGAGGTGGGCGCCGGGGTGGGGCTCAGCCGCAAGATCGCCTGGCACACGGGAAGCGCGTTCGGCGACTACGACGGGGATGGACATCTCGACCTCTACGTAGCGGGTTATGTATCGCTCGATGCCCTTCATCTCAACGAACCAGCCCCGGTCTGCCAATATCGCAACGTACCCGGTTTCTGTGGCCCCGTGGGGCTGAAGGGCGAGCGCGACATCCTCTATCACAACAATGGTGACGGCACATTCACCAACGTCACGAGCAAGGCGGGCGTGGAAGACGTGAGAGGCTATCACGGGTTCTCCGTGGTGTTCGACGATTTGGATCAAGATGGCAAAACGGATATCTTCATCGCCAACGATTCCGACCCAAACTACCTGTACCTGAATCAAGGAAACGGTACGTTCAAGGAAGCGGCATTGACCAGCGGCGTGGCTTATGGCGGCGATGGCCGAAGCCAGGCAAATATGGGAGTGGCCGTCGGAGATATCGACAATAACGGTCGCCTGGCTTTGATGACCACAACCTTCTCAGAGGATTACTTCCCGTTATTCCGGCAGCAGCAACCAGGCTTCTTCGAAGATGTCTCAGACCGAGCCGGGCTCGCGAATGTGACCCTGCCATGGGTTGGATGGGCTTGCGGTTTCGCGGACTTCGACAACGATGGCCAAAAAGATCTCTGGATCGCAAACGGCCACGTATATCCCCAGGCGGCTCTGCTACCAGCGTCTACCTATTTTCAACCAATCGCGATCTTCGCAAATCAGGGTGGCCGATTCACTCGCATCCTTCAGAATCTCAATCAACCGCCGACCCAATCCTTTCGAGGTGGAGCGGCGGCCGACTTCAATAACGACGGGCGGATCGATCTCGTAGTTCTACCAATTGCGGGTGCGCCCGTACTGCTGGAGAATCGGACCCCTGCGGCGTATAATTGGCTCGGATTGCAGCTACGGGGCCGCAGCGTGAATCGCGACGCTATCGGAGCGAAGGTCTGGGTGGATACCTGCGGCAAAACGCAGTTCGAAAGCGTTCGCAACGGAGGCAGCTATCTTTCTAGAAACGACCCCCGTTTGCATTTCGGTCTGGGAGACTGCGGGGAAACGGCGCGCGTCAGGGTGCAGTGGCCGAATGGAAAGAAGCAGGTTGTGAACGAAGCGCCCTTAAACCGCTACATGGCAGTCGTCGAGCCTTGAATCATGGCTGGCGTACTTCCGGCAAAGTCAACGATAGCCGCCGTCCTGCTGGTGATTGTTCCGGCCTGCTCTGCGGCCGCGGAAACGCCCGCAGAAACGCTTTCACGCCTGTTCGCGGAAGCGCGCGAGGCGCAGGCATCCGATAAATTCGACATCGCAGTCCGTAAATACGAGCAAATCGTTCGGCTAAGCCCCGCCATAGCCGAAGCGCATGCAAATCTCGGAAGCGCCTACTTTGCGTTGGGTAAGCGGGAGCAGGCCGCGGCCGCGTTTTCGAAGGCGATTCGACTGAAGCCTGAACTAACCGGACCGCATTTCTTTCTGGGAGTGATCTCGTTTCACGAGCGCGCGTATGAAGCGGCCATTCGACATCTCAGGGATGCTGAGAAGCTGGAACCAGCGAATGCACTGGTCCAGACTTACTTAGGGTACGCGCAATACGCGTCAGGCAATTTCGGCGAAGCTGCTCAACACTTTGAAAGTGCAATCGGGGTCGATGACAAAAATCAGGATGTCCTCTATCACCTGAGTAAGACGTATGCCAACCTGGCCAAGCAAGAGTACGACGCTCTTCAGGCCGCCTTCGCAGATACACTGTTTGCCGATTTGGCGCTGGCCCACGCTCACGAAGCTGGAGAACGTTGGCCAGCTGCTAGAGAAGCCTATGAGCGCGCTCTCCGCAAGCAGCCGGACAACGCGCGCTTGCGCAGGAAGATCGAACAGACTGCCGCCAAAGCCGCTGGCGTCCGAATCGAAGACGACGCACCCGGTGACCCGACCATCGACGGCTCGCTGGATCTACTTCGTGCTTCACCGTCTGGCCCGGGGTTGAAAGAAACGTTTCGCTCGTACATCACCCGGGTACAAGCTAATAAGAATCACGATCCCAAAACGGCGGAGACGATTTATACCAGAGCAGAGCTGTATCAAGCGCTTTCTTATCTGGCGTCCCTCCAGGTTGTGGAGGATCCAGACTCGTACCGTTCTCACCAACTAAAGGGTGAGTCCTTGGAAGCGGCAGGCAAAGACGACGAGGCCATTGCTGAGTACCGTGAGGCCATGCGGCAGAAACCCGAGCTGCCCGGCGTGCACTTCTCGATCGGCAATATTCTTTGGAAAACAAACCGCCTCGCCGAAGCGATGCCTGAGTTGCGGGCCGAATTGCAGAACGATCCAAATCACCCGCAGGCTCTGTTTGAACTTGGGGATGCGCTGGCGGACGCTGGTGAGATGACAGAAGCCGAGGAACGCCTGCTGAAAGCTTCGCGCTTGGATTCGCGGATGGTGGAGCCGCATCTGGCGCTGGAAAAGATTTACACGGCACGAGGCGATTACACGAAATCGCTCCAGGAACTACGTAAAGCTCTCCACCTAGACGCTAACAGCCCAACGCCACACTATCGTATGGCCAATGTCTACCGAAAGCTCGGTCGTGCCCAGGAGGCCGACAGGGAGCTCAATATTTTCACTCGAATGAAGGCCGCGGGTGCCAAGAGTCCACGCACGCCGTAACGGGTATCAAAGCCGCTAACATCCGTGCGCATATAATAACGACAGTCGTGCCCGAATTGAAGCTACGCCGAGCCGCGGCGCAAATGCGCCTCCTCGCCATTCCTATCTTCTTTTCCAGTTGTGCCTGGGCGCAACCGGTTGCCCAGGTTGAGTTTTTCGAAGCGAAAGTTCGTCCCGTGCTGATGAATCGTTGTTCGTCATGCCACGGCGATAAGGTGCAGATGGGCGGTATACGGCTTACATCGCAGGATGGAATTCACGTTTCAGGCGTGGTGAATCCCGGCGATGCGGATTCCAGCCGGCTGGTTCAAGCAGTCCGGTATGCGGGCAAAGTCAAAATGCCGCCCACAGGGCGACTGCCGGATGCCGAAATTGATGCGATCGCCAAGTGGGTAACCGACGGGGCGGTCTGGCCCGAACCGTCTGCCGGCGCCAAGGCTGCTCCTGCGGCCGGATTTTGGGCTTTCCAGCCAGTCAAGAAGCCTCCCGTGCCGCAAGTCAGAAATGCGGCGTGGGCGCGCTCGGATATAGATCGCTTCATTCTTTCGAAACTCGAAGAGAAGAAACTCGCGCCGGTCCACGACGCAGACAAGTACACCCTGCTTCGGCGCGCTACGCTCGACTTGACCGGACTGCTGCCTACGACAGCCGAGATCGAGGCGTTCGTGAAGGACTCCTCGCCGCAGGCGTTTGAACATGTAGTGGACCGGCTATTAGCGTCGACCGCATATGGCGACCGTTGGGGCCGGCACTGGTTGGACGTAACGTATTACGCCGATACAACGGGAGTTGGCCGGCGCATTCCTTTGCCTGAAGCATGGCGCTATCGCGACTACGTGATAAAGGCTTTCAATGAGGATAAGCCCTACGATCAATTCGTTCACGAGCAGATCGCCGGACCGGGGGGACACGAAAAAAAGAAGAAAGGCGACGCCACGGCCGACAAAGATCAACTTGCAGCCACCGGTTTTCTGGTGCTCGGGCCGTGGGCGTGGTTTTCCTACGACAAAGCGCAGTTGCGAATGGACGTAGCCGATCTTCAGGTAGACCTGGTGGGCCGCACTTTCCTGGGCATGACGATCGGTTGCGCGCGGTGCCACGATCACAAGTTCGATCCTATCCCCAATAAGGATTACTACGGGCTGGTTGGCATCTTCCGCAGCACGCAAACGATCGGACGCGGAGAGGGCGGCATCAACACGGTCCGATTGCCCGAGACCACCGATATGATCAAGCGTTATGCGGAGGATCTCGAAAAGTGGGAAAAGAAAGGCGCCGAAGTTGAACTGGCCGATAAGGCAAACGCTATAGAACAGGCTGAAGTCAAGAAGCGCATCGATGAACTGAAATCGAAGCCGAAGAGCGCGGAGACGGATGCGGAGCTGAAGGCGGCGGAGGACCAACTTGCCGGTTTGAAGAAGAAGACGGGCACCGCCGGCGACCGTCAGTTTTTTCCATTCGCGCGCTACATGAGGCCGCGGCTGCCGGAAGTGTACGCCGCCGAAGATATGCAGTTCCCCGAGGATGCTCGCATTGCGGTGCGCGGAGACGCTCACCAACTGGGAGAATCTACTCCACGCCGTTTCCTCACGGCCGCGATGTATGGTCCACAGCCGGAAATCCCCCCTGATTCGAGTGGCCGGAAGGAATTGGCGGAGTGGATCGCCAACGAAAAGAATCCGCTTACTGCGCGGGTCTACGTAAATCGTATCTGGCATCATCTGTTCGGGGATGGAATCGTAGCTACCACGGAGAATTTCGGATCGAGAGGTGAGCCGCCGACCCATCCGGAGTTGCTCGATTACCTGGCAACGCGGCTGGTCGATAACGGCTGGTCCACCAAGAAGACGATCCGCGAAATCGTTCTCAGTCACGTTGTACCAGATATCCAGTGTTCAGGACGAGAAGGCCAACGAAATAGATGCCGACAATAAGTTGCTGTGGCGCGCGAACCGCCGCCGCATGGAGGTTGAGGCCATCCGTGACACGATCTTACAAGTGAGCGGACGGCTGGATCCCGGGCGCGGCGGGCCGTCACTTCCTCTAACGGCGCAGAACGTCCACACCATCCCGCCGTTCTTTCTCGAAGACGACTCGGTAATCGAGGACAGCGTTAGATTTCGGCGTACCGTATACCAGCCGATTATGCGGAACAGCCAGATGGAAGGGATCGATCTCCTCAACTTGTTCGATTTCAAAGATCCCGACCAGGTTGTCGGGACACGAATGCCCACCACGGTTCCAACTCAGACGCTGTACTTGATGAATTCGCAATTCGTCAAAGAGGAAAGCCGCCGGCTCGCCAAGCGGCTGATGGAAGACCCTAAGCTTGACGATAAGGGTCGTGTTTCGACAGTGATTCTGGCAGCCCTGAATCGTCCGGCGACGGATCGCGATGTTCAACAGGCACGGCAGTTCGTCTCCGATTTCGGAACCGGCTTGAAGAAACTAGAGAATCCGCCGAGCGATCCGTTAACCGAGACTTGGGCGCGTTATTGCCAGGCAATATTTGTATCGAGCGAGTTTCTGTATAGGAGATAATCATGCGTGTTCCGCTGAATTTGAGTGCAACTGATCGACGCGGCTTCCTGCGCAACCTGGGAAGCGGCTTCGGCTCGGTCGCATTTGCCGCAATGGCTGCGGAACAGGCCGCGAAAGCGACTTCAGGAGAAAATCCGCTAGCACCCAAGAAGCCGCACTTTCCTCCGAAAGCTAAGCGTGTCATTTTGCTGTGGATGCAGGGGGGACCATCGCAGGCGGATCTTTTCGACTATAAGCCGCGGCTGAAAAGCGAAGCGGGGAACAAGATCCCATTTCAAGTCAACGCGGCCACCGAGCGTTTCGACAAGACCGCGCGCTTAATGCCGGCGATTTCCGGCTTCAAGCAGGTTGGCCAGAATGGAATGTGGATGTCGGATCTGTTGCCGCATCTTGGCGGAAAAGTCGATGAGCTGTGTTTCCTCCGCGCGATGCAAACCGATAGCCCGGCGCACCCCGGCGCGATCCGAATCTTCCAGACGGGTTCGCTTCAGTTCGTGCGCCCGTCGATGGGCTCCTGGGTGGTGTACGGGCTAGGCACTGAAAATCAGAATCTGCCAGGCTTTGTCGTTATCAGCCCCATGCTCTACGGCGATGATGGCAGCCCGCTCCATTATTCGAACGTCTTCCTGCCCGCCATCTACCAGGGGACGCGCCTGGGTAACGCCACCACTCCGGTGAAGGACTCGAAGATCGGCTACCTTGGCGATCCCACTCTGCCCGCTTCTCTCCAACGGCAACACCTCGATTTGATTCAGGCCCGCAATCGCATGGACCAGGAAGCGATGGGCGAGGACCGCAACATCGAGGGTCTGATTCAATCCTATGAGCTCGCGTTCCGCATGCAAATGCAGGCGCCCGAAGTCTTCGACATCAAAAAGGAGTCGCAGGCGACTCTTGAGCTGTATGGCATCGGCGACGAAGCGACCGACAATTTTGGAAGAAAGTGCCTGATGGCCCGGCGGCTAGCCGAAGCCGGCGTGCGCTACATCCAGGTAACGGACAACGGATGGGATCATCACACGAAGATAGGGTCCCTGTTGCGAAAGAGCGCGAAAGGCATCGACAAACCTTTGACAGGTTTGCTGACAGACCTCAAGTCGCGGGGCTTGCTGGAGGACACGCTGGTGATCTGGACCGGCGAATTTGGCCGTACTCCTTACGACCAGCAGCTATCTTCAACGGCGTCGGCCGATGATGCCGGCCGCGATCACAACCCTTACTGCTGGACGATGTTTATGGCCGGCGCAGGAGTGAAGCAAGGGCTGGTACTCGGCGAAACGGATGAGTACGCGTGGAAAGCCGTTGATGGCAGAGTCCATGTTCACGACCTGCATGCGACCATCCTGCATCTGCTCGGACTCAATCACGAGAAACTTACGTATCGCTACAGCGGCCGCGACTTCCGCCTCACAGACGTTTATGGACGCGTCGTGAAAGAGATGCTGGCGTAAGCCCGAGTGAAACACATGAAGCTCGCAGTGTATGCCCTGTTGCTTCCATCTGCGCTGGTGGCGGCCGTGGAGGCGAGAAACGATATCCCCTTCTCGAACGTCGCGGGCGAAACCCTGCTGATGGATGCCCATATTCCGGAGGGCGCTGGGCCGTTCGCCGCGGTAATCCTGGTGCATGGCGGAGGCTGGTCCAACGGCACTAAGCAGGCCAATTTCATCAAGCCACTCTTTCCGATGCTGGATAATAGCGGCTTAGCCTGGTTCAGCATCGATTACCGTCTATCGCCTAAGTATCAGCACCCCGCTGCTGCCGAGGACGTGGAGCAGGCCATCCGGTATGTGAAGACACACGCGCGTGAGTTCCGGATTGATCCCGACCGGCTGGCGCTGATGGGAGAATCCGCTGGCGGACATCTGGTTGCACTGGTAGCCACGCATCACCAGCCGGATACGGGGGTTGCCGCAGTGGTAGATTTTTACGGAGCTTTCGATCTGGAAGCGATGATCGCGGCGAAGAAAGAGGTAAGCAAAGGATTCAGCGATTTCCTGGGCATTTCCGATTTAAGCGACAAGTCTCGCGCGGTCATGCGCAAGGCATCGGCCACGACGTATGTCAGGCCCGGCTTGCCCCCTTTCCTGCTGGTGCATGGCACAGCCGATCAGGCTGTCCCGTATGAACAATCGGTCAACTTCTGCGAGAAATTGAGGTCGGCGGGCGATGGTTGTGAACTCTACACCGTTCCGGACGGCATTCACGGCGTAATCAATTGGGAGAAGAATCCGGCACAACACGCCTACAAAGCGATCGTCGTGAACTGGCTGCGGAAGACGCTTCGCTGATCTTACGAGTGCCTTGCCCGGGTCCTAACGAAATTCACGCGTTTACACGATAGCGGCTCAGGGCATCCTCGTCCACATCCAGCCCAATCCCGGGATACGGCGGCGCCAGCACATCCCCATTCTCGAATCGGAAGGCCTGCTTGCTGTTCAGTACTTTCAACGCGGGCGACCATTGCTCCTCGGGCAGCAGAGGCGGCGTAATCAGGGCCAGTTCCTGCCAGGGCGACCCGATTGCCAGGGTGGCTTGCAGCCAGCCTGCCAGCATAAGCCCCATGGTCCCATGCAAAATCACCGGAACATGAAACGACTCCGCTAAGATACCGACCTGCCGGCAGCGGAAGATCCCCCCGGAATTACGCCCATCGGGCTGCAGGATGTCGTAAGTCTTATGCAGCAGACATTGCCGGTACGGCTCCAGACTCGAGTACCCTTCGCCGCCCGTGATCAGAATGTCCACCATCGACGCGAGCTTCGCCGGCGAATCATAATCGGAACGCGCAAATGGCTCCTCCAGCCAGTACGCGCCTGCCTTCTGAAGTCCGCGCGCCACTTTCAAACCGGTCTCGAGATCCCAAACCTGTTGCCCCGACATGGACACCGGCATTTCAGCCGTTCTGTCGAACATGACCTTGAACTCGCGGCCGGTCGCCTCCTTGATGAGGCGGCATACTTCCACATCTTCCATCGGATTCGGCCGCCAAACGCGGATCTTCATGCCCTTGAAGCCGGCGTCCTTGATCTTCAAGGCCATTTTCACCTGGTCCTGATATGGCACCTGCTGCTGATCAGCGGGACCCGGCCACACGCATGTCAGATAGGCGGTCACGCGGTCCTTGGGTCCGCCCAGCAGCTTGTAGACGGGCTGCCCCGCGATTCTGCCGATCGCATCCCAGACCGCATGCTCCACGCCGCCCCAACGCCACAGACCCTCCCGGAGTTGCCCGTCAACGTTGAACAAATCCTTCCCAACCAGGACCTCCTTGACCGCGCCCAGCATGCGTGCTCCCGGCCCAGCGAAAGAATAACCCGCCACGCCCGCATCCGTCGAGACCTTCACCACTTCATAGTCGTGCATCAAGCCAGCGGCTGCCTCCGCGGCACTCACGGGGATCTTAATCCGGAACAGGTCCACATCCGTGACCCGAACCGGTTTCACCGCAGCGCGCAGCGGCCCTAACACGCTCACTCCTGCGGCCATTCCCAACAGGCTTCTGCGAGTCAGCCTAGGCATGCGCTCGGTACTCCTGCATGGCATCTTCGTTCACATCCAGGCCCAGTCCCGGCAAATCGGGCAGCAGCACGTGCCCGTTCTCGATGCGGAACACATCCGGCGTCCGCACCAGCTTTCGCCCGGGCTCCCATTGTTCCTGGGGCAGATTTGGACCCCCGATGATCTCCTGCCATTGGCAGTTGTTCATGGCGCAACCAGCCTGGATGTACCCGGCCAGCGCCAGCGACGAGGTCCCGTGCTGGATACACGGCACCCCGAAGCTCTCGGCCAGCACCGCAATCTTGCGCGCCATCCAGATGCCTCCGCAAATGCGCGTATCGGGCTGCAGCACGTCGTACGTCTTGTTCACCAAAAATTCCAGAAATTCGTACGTGCTCTTGGCCAGCTCGCCGCCGGTGATCAGAATATCGACCTCCGCCGCCAACCGCGCTGGACCGTAGATGTCGTGGCCATCGAACGGCTCCTCCAGCCAGTACGCGTCATGCCTCTCCAAACCCCTGCAAACCTCCAGCGCCGTCGGATAATCCCACACCCATCCCGGCCGCACGGCCGTTCGATCCAACATGATTTTGAAGCCAGGGCCCACAGCTGCCCGGATCGCGCCCACGGCATCCACATCGTCCATCGGCTTGGGCCGCCACGCGCGAATTTTCATCGCTGTGAAGCCGTTCTCCTTTAGTCGCACCGCAAACTTTGCCTGGGTGTCGTAAGGAATCTCCTGCTGATCCGACTCGAGCAGCGGCTTTTTGGCCAGCGCCGCCCCCGAGTACGGCCAGACCGTGGTCCGGTAGACGCGAAGCCGGTCCCGCGCGCCGCCCAGCAACTTGGCCACTGGCCGATTCGCGATCTTGCCCACCGCGTCCCACATGGCGTGCTCCACGCCGGACCACGACTGAACTCCGGATTCGCCGCGCAAGGCCTGTAGTCTTTGCACGTGCCGGTCGATCGCGAACAAGTCCTCCCCGACCAGAGTCGGCTTCACCCAGCGCTGCAGGATGTCCTGCGGGCAGGGCAGAAAGGCTGTACCCGTAACGCCCGCGTCCGTGTGTACACGGCTGACGCCGTACACGAAGTTCTTCATCGCATCCCGCGTGTCCCCGCCCGGCACGCGCACCTCAAACGATTGGACGTCGGTGATGCGCACGCGCTTAGCTTCGGCTGCGGCAGCCCGTACTCCATCCAGCAGCGGGGCCGAAAGGGCTGCAGCCGAGCCCGCCAACAACGATCTTCGCGTCAACATCAAAAGTAGAGTTTTCCCGCCAGTTGCAACACGCGGGGAGGCAAGGTGCTGTTCACGATCCCGAACGTGGCCGGCTGATTCACCGCGGTTCCGATGCCGTTGAACTGCGTGTGATTCCAGATGTTGAAAAACTCCGCGCGGATCTGCAGCCGGCCGGCCTCCCCAAATCGCGGAATGGCGAAGTTCTTGTTGATCCCCATATCCCAGTTATTCAGCCCGAATCCCCGCTGTGTGTTCCGGGCCAGATTGCCGAAGGTCCCGATCACCGGCACCGCGTAAGCCGCTGTGTTGAACCCCAGCAGGCCATTGGTGCGCGGGTCGAGCTTGCTCGGAGCGACTCCCGTCGCATTGCCGCGCTGGCCCCCGGTGCCCACTTCGGCGATATCGCCGGTGGTCGTAATGGTGAGCGGGAAACCGGAGATCATGGAGGTGATTCCGCTCCATTCCCAGCCGCCGAGAACGCCATTCAGAATTGGATTGCTCAGGTCGAAGCGCCGCCCATGCCCGAACGGCAAATCGAAAACGTAGCTGCCGGTGAAATTGTGCGGCACATCGGTATCGCACAGAGCCCGTTCGATCCGGCGGTTATACATGTTCTCGCCCGGACTCCCCGGGCTGCCGCTATCGATACATTTCGAGAACGTGTAGGAGACGATGTAGGAAAGTCCGCCCTTCAGCCGCTGTTCCAGCTTCGCGTAGCCTGCGTTGTAATTCGTGTATTGATAGTTCGTCACTTGCTGGAACGCCGGGGATAAATTCGGGTAAGGTTGGCGCGCGGTGAACGCGACGGATGCAGCGGATCGGCTGGCAGGGGCGGTTGATTGACCCACACCGTCCCGATTTGTTTCTGCGCCGAGTTGCCGATGTACCCGCCTTCCAGCAGCATCGGGTGGCCCAATTCCCGCTGCATGCTGAAATTGTATTGGTAGATGTAGCCGTCGCGCTTCTTCAGATCGACATCGGTAGTAACGGACGTCTTCACCTGGTCCGGCGCCGGGAAGAGGTTGGAAAGCACCAGCTGCGGCGTGGTGGAACTCGAGGTCAGGTTGGCGACCACAAAATACGGAGCGGTGCTCATCATCGGGGTCAGGACGGTGCCGCCTGTATTGAAGGCGTAGAACACGCCTGCGCCGGTCCGGATGGTGGTTCGGTCGCCCAGCCGGTAAGCCAGGCCGAGCCGCGGAGCAAAGTTGTTGGCATCCGTCTGGATGGGCCGCTCCGGCAACAGCGCCGGACCTGTCCCCGTCACCAGCCCCTGTCCCGGCACGTAGTAATTCGCCGACCCGGCCAGCAACTGCCGCCCGCTCGCCAGATCGAAATTGGCCAGGCGCCCGCGCCACTGCTGGAAAATCTCGTAGCGCAAGCCCAGGTTCAGCGTCAGCCGGGGCGTTACTTTCCAGTCATCCTGGATAAACGCGTCGTACTGCGTTCCGATGGAATACTTCGCCACGCCGCCGAAGTTCCCGACGCTGCCCAGTCCGCCGGTCGCCGTCAGGGGATATCCCAGCAGAAAATCCCCAAACGCATCACCCGTGAACGTGCCGCTGAAGTTAACGATGCCGTTCTGGTTGCTGCCCTGATCGTAGCCGACCATTAGACGGTTGACGTCCGCTCCTATCTTCAACGTATGCCTGCCTTTGATCCAGGTGACCGTTTCGGCCAGGCGGTAATACAAGTTGTTCTGAACGATGTGAGTCCCATAGCCCACGAAGCCGGAGCTGGCGCCGGGAGTGCCCGGAGCATAGCCGCTGAGGTTGATATTCGGCAGCGTGTAGTCGCCCGGATTCGCCGCCAGATTGGTCAGCCCAAGCTGAGCCGCAAAGTTCGTGCTGGAGCCGTCACCGTCGCTCACGCGCGCCAGGAACGTTTTTAGAAATTCCGCGCGGGTCTCGCTGATCAGGTTCGGCGAAATCACGTCCGTGAGTCCGGCGACTAGAAAGTGCGTCCGGTCCGGCCGGATGACTCCCAGGCCGGTGATGTATGCCGCGTTGCCCAAATCATCGTTCGCATAGCTATAGCGTCCGAAAAGGTTCATGCTTTGGGCTGAAGTGATGATCCACGCGCACGGTGCCCTGATCGCGCCGCTCGATGTCGCTCGGCGTAGCCAGGAAATTGGCGCCGGGGCGCGAAATATTCGGCGTTGGAAAGTACTGCAGCAGTTGCTTTGCGATCGGATCGAAACGGCTGGCGGGAATCACGTTACCCGGAAATGGGTTGCCGGTCAGCGGATCCTTGATGGTTTTCCCCAGGCCGGAGAAATCGCCGGCCAGCATTTGCGCGGTCGGGATCAGACCCTGCAACAAATCGCCGCTGCTGACGCGCCGTCCTTCGTAGTTGAGGAAGAAAAAGGTTTGTCGTGCTTGATCGGCCCGCCGAACGTGCCGCCAAACTGGTTATAGCTGAAGCGCGGCGGGCCATTCTTGGGCCGGAAGAACTGGCCCGCGTTGAACGCCCGGTTGCGCACAAAATCGTACCCGACGCCGTGGAAACGATTGGTGCCGCTCTTCGTGACCAGTTCGATGCTGGCCGCGCCGTGCCCGTACGAGGCGTCCATGAAGTTCACCTGCACCTTGAACTCCTGCAGCGCATCGAGCGACAAAGCGATCGCCGGATTATTGACGTTCGCGACCGTGAAATCCGCGCCATCGAGTGACGTGTAGGTGGAGGTGTTGCGAATCCCGCCGATCTGAATCGAGCGGCCATCCATCACGCTACTTCCGCCGGATACTTTCGTCGCTCCGGGCGTAAGCGCCACGAGGTCAAAGAAGTTCCGGGCGTTCAGCGGCAACTCATGTACCGTGCGCGTGTCAATCGCGGTGCCGAGCGCCGCAGTGTCCGTCTGCAGCAGCGGGGCGCTGGCCTGCACATCCACCGTCTCCGTGACTTGCCCCACCTGCATTGCTACATCAGCCCGCGTCTCGGTGTTCACCGTTACCACGAGATTGGAAATCGAGGTCGTTTTGAACCCTGGCGCAGCTACCGTTTCCGTATACGTTCCAGCCGGCACCGCATTGAATCTAAAGTTCCCCGACGAGTCGGTTGTGAATGTGCGCGCTTCTCCCGTGTTCTGATTCTTTACGGTGACTGTTGCGCCCGGCACCACCGCGCCAGTCGAATCCGTCGCGGTTCCCAGGATTGTTCCGGCCCCATATTGGGCAGTCAGACCCATGCTCAGCATACAAAGCAAAATCAGAATCTTCTTCATAAGCGAGTAAGACCTTCTGGTGCGGAAGTCTATCACAACCGACCTGCCTGGGGAGCCGATGCACCGGATGAAATTGAAGTCTTGCTCCACCCGTAAGCCGGATCCGATCGAGGCAGCCCACTTCACAGCTAAGAAAGCTTTGACCCTCTGATTGACAGCCGAAACTCGGAGATATAGAGTTACGCTAAGTGATGGCGATTTCCAAACGTTCTCAAACTCGGCTCATTGCAGTTGTATGCTCTCTTGCGGCTTTCGCTATTTCTCCCAATGCGGTTGCCCAGCAGACGACAACGGACGGCATCCGCGTCGAAAATGCGGTTAACAGACCGGATCGGCCTTACCGGCCGGCGGGGTCGTCGGACCCGCGCGACCGCGGCCCCCACGTAGCCAAGGGATTCGGCAAGCGTGACCGGCGTCTGGTCTACGTAACTCTGCCAGGCGGTTCGGCCGGCGGGCAGTTCTCGTCCGAACTGAACGGGGTAGGCATCGTCGTCCTGGATGTGGACCGCAACTTCGAGTTCGTGAAGCGGATTCCCACCTGGAATGTGGCCGCGAGCATCGAGTCCCGAGGAAGTCTCGGGGGTTGCCGCAAGCAAGGCCACCAACATGATCTATCTGGCCACGCGCGGCCGGCTTGCGGCCTTCGACCTTGGCACCGATCAGAAGGTCTGGGAGAACAGCTTATGACGGGATCTGCTGTGAGCGCCCCGAAGTCACGCCGGACGGCAAGACGCTGGTGGTGGGCTCCGACCTGAAGGACTTCTGGTACGTCATCAACGCCAAGGACGGAGCTCTGAAAGGCAAGATTCAGGCGCCCAAGAGCATGTTCGCTCACAACATGGGTCTCAGCGCCGACGGCAAGACGGTATTCATGGCCCCGAACGGGGTGACCATGACGGTGGGCGACGTGCCTTCCATGAAGGCCCTCAAGACCATCACCTTCTCGGATCACGTGCGGCCCTTCGTGATCAACCACGATGCTACGCGGGTCTACGCCAATCTGAATAACCTGCTCGGCTTCGAGATCGCCGACGTGAAAACCGGCGAGGTGATCAAGCGTATCGAAGCGCCGGCGGAGATGTGGAAGGCGAAGTGGGCCGACGTGACGCAGCACTTCTTCGGACACGGCTGCCCCAGCCACGGCATCGCGCTGACGCCGGATGAAAGCGAGATCTGGGTGGTGGACAACATCAACTACGGCGTGCTGGTCTACGACAACACCGGCGAGTGGCCGGTGCTGAAGATGAACTTCCCCACCACGGCCTCCGCCGACTGGATCACGATGGGCCTCGACGGGCAGTACGCCTTCCTTTCGTCGGGCGATGTAGTGGACGTGAAGACTAAGAAGATCGTCGCCCAGATGAAGGACGAGTACGGAAAGCCGATGCACAGCGAAAAGTTTCTGGAGATGGCCTTCTCCAACGGGAAGCTGCTGCGGACGGTGAGCCAGTTCGGACAAGGCATCCCGAGCGCGGTCAGGCCAGGCTTGCCGGGCCGTACCCTGTCGGCGAACAAGAAGTGAGTGCCCGGCGCGTAAGGATATCCGCCGGCGGGGATCGTCCGCAGTTCTGATCTGGACGGTCGCGGCCGCTGCCGCCTCTTGCGGTTTCAGTGTAAGAACGGCGCGCGGCGCGAGTACCGATCCGGATCTGCAGGCTGTGCAGACGGTCTGCGGCCGGTGCCATACCATTGCCGTGTTCCTGAACAAACCCCGATCCTGGGATCGTTGGAACGACGTTTTCGCGGACATGACGAAGCGCGGCGCAAACGGAACCGACGAGCAGTTGGCGCGCGTAACGACATATTTCTTTGAGAACCTCACCCTCGTGAACGTCAACACCTCGCCGGCTGATGAGATCGCGGGGGTGCTGGGTGTCTCGGAGGACGTTGCCCAAGCTATCATCGCCCGGCGGCAGCAGCAGGCATTCGCTAACATCGCCCAACTTCGGGCGGTCCCCGGCGTTGACCCCAGCAAGCTGGAGATGCGGAAAAGCCGTATTCTCTTCTGAGCGAGTCCCGCCGTTGACCGGGGTCACGCGGTCAAATAGGGCTTCATCACTCCGAGCATGCGGTGCAGCACGCGCTTGCCTTCTTCATCCAGCCGTGGACCATCCGTCCCGCCAGTGCCGGTCCCCGCTCCAGAGCGGCGCATCCGCCAGGTCTTGAAAATGCCCCGTTCACAAAGTATGTATTTCATCCCTTCGGGGTAGGCGCTAACCTCATTGATCAGGATGGCGGCATTCCCGAAAACCGCAATCGCTTCCTTCTGCTTGCCTTCCTGCCAAAGGTTCCAGGTGGAAGCGTAGAGATCGGCGAAGCCGGCGGCGGGCATCGTTCCCGAGAAGCCGCGTATCATCTCGTCGATGAGCGTCTTGCCGTGGCTGCCGGAGAACACTTTCAAGCTGCCTTTCGTCTCCCCGTTCAGCAAAGCAAAGCGCATCAGAGGTGCTCCGGCTTCGTCTTTCAAATACCGGAGAGTGGGAACGGCCCTATACATTCTTAGGATGAATTCGACACTCATATCCCCGACAGCTTGGACAAACAACGGCAGTTGTGTGGCATTCCCTATTCGTTTGTAATAATCGAGAATCGCGGCAGGATCTTTCGTCCCGGCTGGGGGAAGAGAGATGATCGCGTCGGCACCCACTTTCTCGGCGTGCCGGGCATAGCGAATCGCGGCGGCAATATCGGGGCCTTGCACCCCCAGAACGATGGCCGGAGCCAGTTTCTTCGCCGTCGACGCGATTACCTCGGCTCCATCCAACCGCTCCCGTTCGGAGAGCGTCTCCCATTCGCTGGCCAGTTGAGGCCACACGAATCCATGGACCTTTCCCCGGTTGATAAAGCGCACTTCTTCGGCGAGGGAGTCGAGATCCAGTTGGTCATCATCGGTGAAAGGCGTTTGTGCGATAGGGAAAATGCCGCGGAGCAGCTTGCCAGCGCCCGCGGATGCTTGGGCAATCTCGACGTTTCCGAGTAAGGCGAGGCTGGCCGAGCCCCAGCCGATCGTCCGTAAGAACGCACGCCTATTCGTCATCATGGAACTCCTTTGCAGGCGATGGCTAGAGCCGCTCCCGGCGAGAAACCCAAGCACCCTCAAAATGACGCGCCTCTGGCTCTCAGTTCGCGCTGTTAGATGCCTTTGCATTCATCAGCTTCTTGATAGCGTCGGTCGTACGCGGTTTCACGTTTCACGGTCCGATCGGGTTTGTCTTCGGCGCGCCTCGCGAGCGCGGGCTTCGCGATAGCGCTCCTGATGGTCCGCCAGATCGAGCGGCGTTTCGCCCATCGAATTTTTCGCGTCCAGGCGGACGCCCAGCGAGTGAAGATACTCAATCACTTCCAGCCGCTCCGGGACCGGCGGCAATGTGCATGATCGTTTGATTCTGTCGGGGCAGGGAGATGGGTTTTACAGGGTCGGCGAAATGATCGGTCGGGATTGTAGCGAGCCGTCAGGTCGGCTCCGCGCGCAACCATTTCCTTCACGACGGGCACGTCGCCGGATAAAACGGCACACTGAAAACGGCGTGTGGCCATCCTTTCGCAGCAGATTTGGATTCGCTCCCTTGTCCGCGAGCAGCTTGACCAGTTCCAGGCAATCGGAGTCCGCCGCGATATGGAATGGCGACGATCCCGGCGGTGCGGGATTGATGCGCACGTCACCGACGGGGCCCGACGTGGGATACAAGGTCTGGCGGTTCGGATCGGCCCCGGCATCGAGCAGGCGTTTCACCATCGCCAGCGCTTCTTCCAGTTGAATGCGCCGAATTGATTGGTCTTGTCCGGCGCTTGCGCGGCCTTCGAGCGAACCGCTCGGCCGCCGCCATAAGCCGAGCGGTCGCGTCCCATGGTGGTCATGGTGGCCACGGCCAATGCGGCGCCATGCAGCGGCGTGTAGCCGGCGCCGTCGGCAACGTTCACCGTCGCGCCGCGATCGAGAAGCAATGCGGGCCATCGTCAGATCCGCGCCGAACCGCGCGGAACTGCCCGACGGCGCCGGCGCGCCTTTCCCACCCACGAACTCTTTGCCCAGCGGATCCCATTTATACAGCGCGGCAAGCAGCGGCGTGGTGCCATCGGCCGCCGCGACGTTCACATCGACTCCGGCATCCAGCAGAATCCGAGCGGATTCCAGATCGTGCTTCTGCACCGCGAAAAGCAGGGCGTTCTGGCCGCCCTGCTTGCTCGTGTAGACTCCATCGTTGTTCCACGGAATGCCGGTCTTGCCGATCGTGCTGGTGGTTGGAGTATAGATGGTCGACGTGATGTCCCAGACTTTGGAGGTGGCGTGCACGTCCGCGCCATGCTCCACCAGCAGGCGCACCGCGGCGGGGTGCCCGGCGGCCCACATCAAGCGCGGTCTGGCCGAATTTCTTTTCGCGCGCGTTCACATTGGCGTGCGCGATCGAGCAGCATTTTCATCACGTCGATTTGGCCCAGACGCGCCGCGGTCATCAGTGGCGTTTCGCCGTCTCCGCGCGCGACGTTCGCGTCGGCGCCCTTCTCGAGCAGCAGTTCGACGATGGCCGGCGAGCCGTTGTAATCGCGAGGTACAGCGGGCCGATGCCCTGCTCATTGGTCAGATTCGGATTGGCACCCGCTTTCAGCAGCAGCGCGGCAATTTCGACATTGCACCGAACCGCTGCCCAGGCACAGCGGCGTCGCGCCGTCGTCTTCCCGCGCGTTGACGTCCACCTTGCTGTCTCAGCAGCGCCGCTACCGCCGCCCGATCGTCGTTTTGTACCGCTTCGATCAGCGACTTGCCCGCCGCGAGCCACGCAGGCAGTCGCCGACACGGACGCGAGAACGCCGACAAGCAAGGCCGTATTCCGCGATTCATGCCTACACCTCCAGGCGGTTCAGTTTGCCGGTGCTGTCGCCCAGCTTCTCCGTCGGTACGCCGACCTTGTCCAGCATCGTGAGATATAGATTGGTCAGCGGCGTGGTGTCGCCCGGGTAGACGATATAGCGTCCGCCCGCAATGCGCCCGGACGCCCCGCCCGCCAACAGGATCGGCAGATCATGCTGGCTGTGCACGGTCGGCACGCTCAGGTCGCTGCCGTACATGATCAGCGAATGATCCAGCAGGGTGGAGTTGCCTTCCTTCAGCGCCTCCAGTTTAGTCAGGAAGTAGGCGAAAAGCTCGGACTGGTCGACGTTGATCTTGGCCAGCGCCGCCAGTTTGTCCGCCTCGAAGTTGTGATGCGAGATCTCATGGTGGCCCATGGAGATGCCCAGGTGCGGGAACGTCATCGAAGATGCTTCGCGGGCCATCATGAAGGTCCAGACGCGGGTCAGGTCCGCCTGCAGAGCCAGCGCCTGCAGATCGAACATGATCTTCACGTGCTCGGGCCAGGAGTCCGGAATTCCGGCGGGCCGGGAGACGTCGGGCAAATCGACCGGCTTCTTCTCCAGCGCCACCTGAATACGCCGCTCGATGTCGCGAATGGACTGCAGGTACTCATCCAGCTTGCGCCGATCGCTCGGGCCGAGCCGCGCTTTCAGTTCGGAAATGCGGGTCGTCACCGTATCGAGGCTGCTCTGATCAGCGGCCTGGCGCTCGGCCGAAGCAACAGGATCGATCTTGCCGCCCTCGCCGAACAGGCGCTCGAAGACCCGGCGCGGATTGGGCTCAAAGGGCAGCGGAGTCTCGGCCGTCTTGAACGACACGCCGCCTAGCGCGTTGTTGTACTCGGTGGAAAGCTCCAGCGAAGCGAACTGCGTTTCCTTGCCCAGCGCCTGCGCCGCTACCTGGTCCACTGAGATGCCGACGTGAACTTTGCCCTTGGTGGGCTCGACGCCGGTCATGAAGGAAGCCAGTGCCCGGTCGTGAAATCCCGCCTTGGTGCGGTCGGGATCGGACGACAGGCCGCTGATGACCAGGAATTTGTCCCTGTGCGGCGCCAGCGGTGCCAGAGCTTCACTGAGCTGATAGTTCGCGCCTTCGCCCGTGGGCCGCCATTTGTCTTCGTTCACGCCCAGGGTGTAAAAGACGAATCCCAGACGGCGCACCGGCGCCGCCGCGGTCAAGCCGCTCCGCTCGCAAAGCCGGGATCATGGCGTCCAGCAGGGGAAGCGCCAGCGCGGTGCCCGCTCCTCTCAAAAACGTTCGCCGAGGAAGATGTTTCTTGGTGATGATCATGATGGGTCCTTCGGCTTTTCCTGAGTTTGCCTCATCTGGAAAGGCACGCTATTCACGATAGCGGCGATCAGGTCCTGAAATCGATAACTGCCCGCTTCGGTATCGCGCATGATCTGCCGGACGGCGGGTTGGTCGCGCGCATCCAGCTCCCGCCCGAGCGCATAAGTCAGCAGGCGCGTCACGGTCGCGTTTACGAATTCATCCGGGTGGCTGAGTAGCAAATGCTTCAGCCCTGCGGGCCAGAGAAAACCTCGCCGTTCGGGCAGTTTGCCGGACGCGTCGATGTCGCCGCCTTCGTCGTGAGTCCGCCATCTGCCGATCACGTCGAAGTTCTCCAGCGCGAATCCCAGCGGATCCATGCGCGCGTGGCAGGAGGCACAGACGGCGTTGTTCCGATGCCGCTCCACCTGTTGGCGGGTGGTCAGCTTCTTGCCGTCCGCGGCGCTTTCATCAAGGGGCGGCACGCCGGGCGGAGGCGGCGGCGGCGGCGAATTCAGCAGGTTGTCGAGAATCCATTTGCCGCGCAGAACCGGCGATGTCTTGGTGGTGTGCGACGTCAGCAGCAGAATGCTGCCTTGACCGAGCAGCCCGCCCCGCTCCGGATTCGCAGCCACGGACACGCGGCGGAAGCCGGGCCCGATCACGCCGGGGATCCCGTAGATGCCGGGCCAGCCGTTCATTCAGATAGGTGTAGTCCGCCCCGATCAGATCCAGAATGCTGCGATTCTCGCGGATCACGCTGCGCACGAACAGACGCGTCTCTTGCTCGAAATCGGCCGCCAGTCCGCTATCGAAATCGGGATAGAGCTATCGGTCTGGCTTAACCTCGCGAGAGCGCGCGAAGCCCCAGCCACTGCTCGGCGAAGTTGTCGGCCAGCGTGGCGGCTTTGGGGTCGGCCAGCATGCGTTGGACCTGGCTGCCGCAACAGCCTCGGGATCCCGCAAGTTTCCCGCCGCGCGCAACATCCAGCAGTTCGTCGTCAGGAATGCTGCTCCACAGGAAAGAACGAAAGCCGGGAGGCCAGTTCCCAATCGGACACCTTGGTCGCGCTGCCCGGCGCGCGCGCCGGGCGGATCGAATTCGAGCCGGAACAGGAAATCAGGCGCCAGCAGAATATCGCGCAGCGCGGCGGCGATCGGCAAAATCGAAGCTATGCTTCTGCCGCGCGGCGGTGTAGGCCGCCAGGAAAGGCTGAACGTCCGCGGCGGTGACATCGCGCCGGAAAGCCCGTCTGGTCACGCTCGAAATGATCTTGGATGCGCAGGCCGCCTCGTCGGCCGGGACGCGCTGGCCTGCAAACAAAGATTCTGCGCCGGCTGGGAGTTTCGCTGACGTACCCGTTGCGTTGTAGGGTCCGGAGATCTCCACGCGGTCCAGCGTAGGCGGGCCGGGTTGTCCGGCGAAAGCCGCCTCGCCCACGCTGATCCCGCCGATCTCGAACAGCTTTACGCGGCGGTTATCCACGCGAAACTCGATGGTGGGATGAATCGCGGAGCCGCGCGTGTCGAGAGGGCCACCCAATGGCGGGCCGCCCAGTCCCGCGACATTCGGCACCGGACCTTCCCGTTCGGCGAATTCGTCGGGAAAGGTCGCGATCACGATGTGCGAGCCGGCTTTCATCTGCACTCGCGTTTGAAAGAAGCGAACGCCTTCGGCATGCGGCAGTTGGTCCCGTCCGATAAAAGCCCTCAAGACTGTACTCGCCGTCGTGCGGGAAATAGTGACGCACGCGAATCCCGCCGCGCGTGCCGAACGGCATGCCCGGACCCAGCCATCGCGACTGAGCTTCAGGCGCGGGGAAGTTCTCCGTCACCGGAGACGGATCGCTCACTCCGACTGCGACTTCGCTCACCCGCCGCGCCACTTTCAGATACTGTTCCAGCAAGCAGCGGCGACATCGAGAGCGCGTCGCCGATATTGTCGAATCCCGCCGCTACGCCGTCCGGCGGCAGTTCGTCCGCGACCGGAAGATCGATCGGCAAGCAGGTCGCGAATCGCATTGGCGTACTCGAGGCGATTCAGCCTGCGTATCACAGGACGGCCCGCGTATGGGGTCTTGCGAGCTGCTTCATCCAGGTCATGGGCGATGGCTGCCGAGAATGCCTTAAGCGATGCCGCGTCCGGGCGCGGCATCCCGGCCGGAGGCATCTCGCCCGCGGTTCAGCTTACGGATCACTTTTTCCCAAACGGCGGGATCAGAGTCAGGCTGGTCGGCGCGGCTATTCTCGAGCACGAGACCGCCCACTTTCGATTTTTGGTTATGGCAAGAGGTGCAGTAAAGGTCCAGGAACGCTTGTCGTGAAGCTTGCGGGGCTTGGGCAGCGGAAGCGCCTGCCGAGACCAATACGAAACAAATCGCAAGGTACAACCAGACCCGCTGCCAGTTACTCTTGCGTCTCTTCAGCATGAGTTTGCCGCACCAGGGGATCAGCCCGAACACATAGTAGGAACGGGGGCGGATCCACGAATCCTAGCACGCCCGTCCTAATAAAGTCACGGTTTGGACGTGTTTTGAGAACGGGAGCGCCGCAGCTCACTGCGCCGCTCCCCTCCGCTCGGCGGCGTCCAGGTTAGAACAGAATCTTCAGTGCGAGTTGAAGATTCCGGGGCACATTGGACTGCCCGGTAATAACGCCGAAATTGACTCCGTTCACAGTCGTTCCCGGAGCGCTAAAAACAGGCGTGTTCGTCAGATTGAAGGCTTCGGCCCGGAACTGGAGCTTGAATCTTTCGGTAAGACTGAAGTTCTTGAACAGCGAGAAGTCCAGGTTCTCTGGCCTTGTCCGCCCGAACTCCCGTATAGGTGCGTGAGAGATTCCCGGAAGTGAAGTTCGCCGGCTGAGCGAAGGCCGCGGTGTTGAACCACTGATAGATGCTTTTGCCGCTGGACAGCACCGGATTTCCCACCACATCCGGGTGCTGGCCGCCTCCGAACGTGTAGCTGGTGTTCGCGGCGGTCGAGAAGACAAGCGGCACGCCTGATGCCAGCGTCAGGATCCCATTGGCCTGCCACCCCCCAAGCGCCGTGTCCACGGCGCGATTCCAGTTGCGAACCGAACATCTTGCCTTTGCCAAACGGCAATTCGCCCACGGCGCTCAAAGTGAAGCGGTGAGGCACATCGTAGGCGCTGGGCGAATGCTCGCAGCGCACGCAGTAGTAGCTGCGGATCCGATCCCGGCGCTCGCCCAGGTGCCATCGGAAACATCGGTCATGAGCTTAGACCAGGTGTAACCGGCGATGACAGCTGAGGCCGTTCGTATACCGCTTGGTGAACGACGCCTGCAGCGCCTGGTACTCGGAGTTGCCGATCGCCATGCCATCCGAGGCCACGGTCTGCCACGCCGGGAATGGGCGCAAGCAGTTGGCCATACTGGATCTGCGGCTGGGCCAGCGGTCCGGTCGTAATGATGTCCGTAGAACGGATTATCCACCAGCGTCAGCAAGCTGATTTCCCAGTGCGCTGTACTGCGGCGCCAGTTGATTCATTGAAGCTGTGCCGCCGCCGCCGGACCAGGCCAGGTGCGTTCCCTTATTGCCGACATAGGCCACCTGGAGCAGCGTGTTCGTGGCCAAGCTGCGTTGGATCGAGAAATTCCACTGTTGGTTGTAAAGCGTCTTGAGGGTCGAAGGATTAGCGCTGACTAAGATTTTGGCCGATGGCGGAGAGCAAGCCCTGCGAATTGCCCGGCGGATAGAAATAGCCCGTCGGGAACGGGTTGCTTACAGAGTGTTCGGGTGGACGCCGTCGACGGTGGCCACCCACGGCGTGGACGTAGTGAATGCCCCGCTGGTGAAGTCGCGCGTGGCGCCGGCGTAAGGCACGCCGTAGAAGATGCCATAGCCGGCGCGGATCACGGTCTTATCATTCAGCGCATAGGCGATTCCCATTCTCGGGCTGGGCTTCATTCGATCCCGCGGATCGCATGATTGTTCGAGGCTATCCGTGACCGCCGCCCGCGAAAACATATCCACCGTACAGATTCCAGGGCGTTTGTCCGGTAAAGGGATTGGTCACCTGGTTCGAGATCGGGTTGAGTACGGTGGGATCGATGGCGGCCATCCGGTTGTAGCGCTCGGTGGTGCCGGTTTCCTGTTCCAACCGGAAACCGACGTTGATGGTCAGCTTGCGCGTCCACTTGATATCGTCCTGAATGAACTCGGCGAAGTAGTGATTGCCATTGGCCGGTGCGCGCGTAGTAGCCGGCGCTGCCGCTGATCGCCGGTGCCCAGAAGCATGGAAGCAACTGCATCGCCCGCGTGTCGCGGATACCGTGCGCGGGTTCGGACCTTGCGTCATGTCGGCGCCGAAATTCAGCAGCAGCGGGTTGGTCTGCAGGAAGTTCAGGAAGTAATCCCGATGCTCCCCTCCAACGGTCAGCGTGTGCTTGCCGATAACGCGCGAAACGGTGCCGGAGAAGATGTAATCCAGTTCGTGGCTCTCGTAGTAAGGGCCATTATTGTTTCCCAGGTTGGAGTAGCCCTGTACGGCGATACCCGGGAACTCATCCACATCGCCCTGTTCCAGGTAGGCTTCTGTGCTGGCCGGCAAGCCCAGAGTCGTGAGCTTGAATCCCAGCCCGTTGCTGGGACGCAGAGCGTTGAACCGGTTGACGCCCGCGCGCAACTCCAACACCGTGGCGGCGCCTAAGCGTCTGGGTGTAGCCGAAGGCGGCGTTGTGCGCGTGCACCGTCATCGGTCCAAAGCCCGTGTCGGCCAGGTTGTTGTAGTAGTTGGGAGAGCCGGCTACGTTGTACAAATAGCCGATAGCGGACGAAAAGCCCGCTTGTTGGCGCTGAAATTGTGATCCACTTTGCTGGTAATTTGCTGCAGCGGATTGGCGCTGACGGCCGTCCTGGCCAGATTGTTGGTCAGGCCGGGCAAGTTCGGCAGCCGGCCAGTACGACGCGGCCTTCACTCCCACCGGGTCCGAGCAGATTGGCGGGAATGATGTTGCCCGGGAAAGGCGTGCGCAGGAATTGGCCCGGGTTGTTCGGGATCCGGCGCGGTGCTGAACGGGTTGTAGATGGTTTTCAGTTGGCCCTGCGCGTTTAGACGCCCGGAGAAATCTCCGGTCCGCTCCGCGGCCGTGGGCACGGTGAACAGGCTGAATGCGCCCGCGTTGTTGATGTCTCTTTCGAATACTCCGAAGAAGAAGGTCTTGTTCTTGATGATCGGTCCGCCCAGCGAACCGCCGAACTGGTTTTCATGCAGGGGTGCGATCTTGGCTCCCGACCGGTTCGAGAAGAAGCTATTGGCGTTCAGGGCATTGTTGCGGAGGAAGTCGAAAGCCGATGCCGTGAAAAGCTGTTGGTGCCCGATTTGGTGACCATGGTGGTGATGCCGCCGCCGCTGCGGCCGTAAGCTGGCGGAGTAGCTGTTGGTCTGAACGCGCATCTCATCTACGGCATCCACCGACGGCAGCATGGTGAGGCCCATGATGCCCGGAATGTCGCTCTGGTTCAGGATGGAAATGCCGTCCTGCTGAAAATCGGAGGTGGATTCCAACCCGCCGTTAAACGAATATCGGATGGCGCTGGTGAAGAAGTTGCTCGAATAGTTGTTCTGCGTGGAAGGCTGGACGCCGGGCTCGATCGCCATCAGCGTCAGGACATTCCGATTGATGATTGGCAGATCGACAATCGATTTGTTGTTGACCACTCCGCCCAGCGTTGCGTTGGAGGGGTCCACCATTTGAACCTGGCTGGATACTTCCACGGTTTGTGTGGTTGAGCCGAGTTGCAGCGTGATGTTCAGAACCGCTTCCTGCTTGGCAGTCAACGGGAACGATGCTCAGTCTGGTAGGTTTGAAATCCGGGGCTTCCGCGGTGACCCTATACGTGCTGGGGATCAGGTTGTTAATCAGGTACACGCCATCCTGATTCGTGGTTGCCGTGAAGGCGACGCCCCGTGTCGGTGTCGGTCACCGTTACCCTGACGTGCGGTACAACAGCGCCGGTAGGATCATTCACGATCCCGGAAACGGATGCGTTGAAAAGTTTGAGCAAGCATGAGGCGTGGCCCGGACAGCGCTAGCCAAAGAACGATCAGGGTCGCTTCCCCGATATGGCTGAATCCGCTGGTACGTGAGCGTTTGATTCGAGTCGTCATCTCCACTCCCTTTGTTGATGGTCTGCACTACCCTTTGAAGAGCGATCGCACTCAGCTCCGATATTTAAACCGCTGGTGTGGGAGTATATATCAAAACGCAGGCGCAATGGGAGACGCGACGGAAGGCTAGCAGAATACCGTACCCCAAGCGCACTGGCCGCGTTCCGCAAACGAGAGCGGTTCGTCTCGGGGTCTCCAGGAACATGCGGCAAGCCCCAGATCGAGCAGCCCCTACCCAACTGTGTCGGAGTTGGCGTCAGTCGCGCACGCGCCTAAAGTACGAAATTATCTATCCACGCGCTTGGCAGTACTAAACGCCGACCGGTCCCGCACCCGGCGTCTCGCGAACCGTTGAGATGTGATGTACACTTCTCACGAAACCCGAGGCAATACCAGACCGGGGGCCGGAGAAGAACACATGCGCATGTTCCATCAAGCTTTGCGATTCGGATGGGTAGCCGCGATTCCACTGGCGGCAGCGTGGATCACGCTGGCGCAGAACCCGGGCGACGCACTCCAGCGCGGTTTCCAGACCCCGCCGGACAGCGCGAAACCCCGTGTATGGTGGCACTGGATGAACGGCAACATAACGAAGGAGGGGATCAGACTGGATCTAGAGTGGATGCAACGTGCCGGCATCGGGGGCTTTCAGAATTTCGACGCCGCGCTCGGCACACCGCAGATCGTGCCGAAGCGGCTGGTGTACATGACCCCGGATTGGAAGTCAGCCTTCCGCTATACGGCGGAGTTGGCGGATCGGCTGGGGTTAGAAATGGCTATCGCGGGTTCGCCTGGATGGAGCGAGAGCGGCGGGCCATGGGTGCCGCCTTCACAGGCGATGAAGAAGTTTGTGTGGAGCGAGACGCAGGTTCGAGGGGGCCAGCGGTTCACCGGAGCGCTGCCGAAACCGGCATCGACCACGGGACCGTTCCAGAACATCAAAGGCGGAAGTCTGATCGCCCAACTCACCGGACAGACCACTCCGCCTGTACCGGAGTATTACGGCGACAGTGCCGTGGTCGCTTATCGCCTGCCGGACAGCGATAGGCTAATGCAGGAACTTCAGCCGAAGATCACCTCGAGCGGAGGGGATTTCAATGTCGCAACGCTCACCGGCGGCGATCTGAGCGAGTCCAGCGACTTGCCGATTGCGCGGCCTGGTGAGAAAGCCTGGATCCAATTCGAATTTGCCCAGCCCCAAACCATTCACGCCTTCACGCTCGTGATCCGGAACGTGAGGCGGAATCCGTTCGGGCCGCCCGCTGAGAGCGGTCAGGAGTTGGAGGCGAGCGATGACGGGCAGCAGTTCCGGCCTGTCGCAGCGGTTCCCGGCGGGGGAGCGGTGGCCAACACGATGGCCTTCCCGGAAGTTACTGCAAAGTTCTTTCGTGTCACCTTCAAAACGATGCCGGCAACTCCCCTGTTTGATATCGACATTCCGGGATTCAAGCCTCCGCCCCCGCCAACCACATACCAGGTTGCCGAGCTCGTGCTGCACACGGGTGCGCGAGTAAATAGGTTCGAGGAAAAGGCCGGCTTCGCCCCTCTCCCTGAGCTGTATTCCCTCGCGACGCCGCATATCGCCGCTCAGGATGCCATCGTCAAGGCAGAAGTCATCGACTTGACCTCCAAGATGCGCGCCGATGGCGCGCTCGACTGGACACCGCCTCCAGGCCGCTGGATGGTGTTGCGTATGGGTTACTCGCTGCTTGGTATCACCAATCATCCGGCCTCGCCCGAAGCAACCGGGCCGGAAGTCGACAAGCTTAACCGCAAGTACGTGAAGGCGTATCTCGACAACTATCTGGGTCAGTACAAAGACACCGTCGGCCCCTTGATGGGCAAACGCGGTATACAATTTATGATTACCGATAGCTGGGAAGCGGGCACCCAGAACTGGACCGATGACATGATCGTGGAATTCAACAAGCGGCGCGGCTACAGCATGCTTCCCTGGATCCCGGTTCTCACCGGCCGGGTGGTGGAGAGCGCCGAAGCCAGCGAGCGCTTCCTGTGGGATTTCCGCAAGACTATTGGCGATCTGACCACGGAGAATCACTATGATCAGATCACCGCGTCGTTGCGCGAACGGGGCATGGGCCGCTACTCGGAATCGCATGAGTCCGGGCGGGCCTTCATCGGAGATGGAATGGAGGTGAAGCGGAGCGCGGCGATACCCATGAGCGCTATGTGGACTCCGCGTCCGGGTGAGCGCGGCGAATCGTACGGCTACAATGCCGACATTCGCGAGTCGGCCTCCGTCGCTCACATTTATGGCCAGAACATTGCGGCCGCGGAGTCCCTTACGGCCATTGGCTCGGCTTGGGCCTGGTCGCCCGAGACACTGAAGCCAACCGCGGACAAGGAACTGGCAAACGGGCTGAACCGCTTCGTTATTCACACCTCGGTTCATCAGCCAGTTTCGGATAAGGTGCCCGGATTGGGCCTGGGACCGTTTGGACAATGGTTCACTCGGCACGAAACGTGGGCCGAGTCCGCCCGGCCCTGGACGACCTACCTTGCCCGCAGCTCCTACATGCTCCAGCAGGGTAAGTTCGTGGCTGACGTGCTTTACTTTTATGGCGAGGACTCGAACATCACGGCCTTGTTTGGAGATAAGGCGCCAGCCGTACCCGCGGGGTACAACTTCGACTATGTCAACGCCGACGGGCTGATGCACCAGTTGTCGGTGGAGGCGGGCCGGATCGTAACTCCTACCGGCATGAGTTATCGAGTTCTGGCGCTTGATGCGAACAGCCGCCACATGTCTCTTCCGGTGTTGCGCAAGATACGCGACTTGGTGAGCGCCGGGGCAGGAGTCACGGGGCCTAAACCAATCGATACGCCTAGTCTCAGCGATGACGCGTCCGAGTTCCACGCCATCGCCGACCAGCTATGGTCAGCTGCAGCGGGCGGGCGCAGTTACGGCAAGGGCAAAGTTTTTGGCATCAATACGTTATCTGAAACGCTGGCCTTGATGCAGGTGGGACCGGATTTCGAGTATACCAAGCCCAAGAACGACACCAACTTGTTGTTCGTCCACCGCAAGCTGTTGGACGGCGAAGTCTATTGGGTGGACAATCGCAACCACCGGGTGGAAAAGCTGGAAGCCAGCTTCCGTGTTCAGGGGAAGGCACCAGAACTCTGGCATCCTGAAACCGGAAAGGTGGAACCCAGTTCCTACGGCGCCAACGGGGAGCGCACGATGGTGCCCCTCCATCTCGATCCCGATGAGGCGGCGTTTGTCGTATTCCGTAAGGCTGCCTCGGCTCAATCCCGGACCTTGGCTCAACGCGTAGAATCAACGCTTGCCTCGGTCGACGGCCCGTGGGACGTCAGCTTCCAACCGGATCGCGGCGCACCGGCGCACATAACTCTCGCGAAGCTTGGTTCGTGGGCCGACCACAACGACGCGGGCGTCAAATACTTCTCCGGCACGGGGACCTATAGCAGGTCCATCGAGGCCCAGGCGGATTGGTTCAGGCAGGGAGCCACTTTGTGGCTGGACCTCGGCCAGGTGAAGAATCTCGCGGAGGTGTCGGTGAATGGCAAGCCGCTGGGGATCGTCTGGAAAACGCCGTTCCGAGTGGATATGACCGGCGTACTCAGGCCCGGCGCCAATACGCTGCAGGTGAAGGTGACCAACCTGTGGGTGAACCGGTTGATTGGGGACGCGCAGCCTGGCGCCAAGAAGTACACGTATACAACCCAGCCGTTCTATCGCGCTAACTCGCCTTTACTGCCTTCCGGGTTGTTGGGACCCGTGCAGATTCTGAGATCGGCGACCGAGTAGCTCACGCTTTCTGAGGAACAAGTACGCAATCCTGAAGATCGGCCGACTATGGTCCGTGTCAGGAAGGTGAATCGCCGAAAAAACCGTCAGGTTCCGGCCGGGTGTCTTCTCGCCACCATTGCTTCACGATCCAGGCAGCACTATGCGCCTCGACGCCCTCCGGCAGGTAAGCGTGTACGGCGAACTCGAGTGGCTCTTCCGAATGCCGGGCGGCTAAGGGAACTTTGTACAACACCCAAGAGCAGCCGGCGTGTTGGGTGTTGCCGAACCGCCGTGCGTCAGGCACGGAAATCATCCCGATCTCGCGACCCGCGAGGCGTGCTCGGATCTGCACGATCTCCACAACCACGGGCGAGTAGCGAAAGTCCTTGCCGCCCTTCGTGAGCTTTACCGTGATAGCCATCACGTGGCGTCCCTCGCCGAGTTTGGGAAGGCGAGAGGCGAAACACCGTACCGTACGGCGCATAGCGGCGCGTTCGAAGCGCGCGGCATCGGCGAACTTGAGGTCCATCCAATCCGCGGGCTCCCGCGGCTCGAGGGAGAGCGCTCCGCCGTATAGCGCGTCATCTGCCTGGCCTGAAGTTCGCCGCGGCAGGTTTGGGGTCGGTATCCCCGATTTCGAGCAGCAGCGTCTCAAACGGCCGCATCCAAATCTGCGCCCGGCTGCCTGCATGAAACGGAAGGTCATCACGCGACACCAGTTCAGTGCGGTCGGGGAAATGGCTGGTGATGCGCAGCGGCACGCCTGCTCGGGCCGAAAGGCCGATAGGTTCTCCGAGAGGAAGAGTTACCGGGCGAGCGGCAGTGAAGTTGCAGCGTTGTGACAAAAGACAAGAGCGCGTCCGCCCTCGCCAAAAGCATAGCCATAGGGCTCGTTTTTCCACGTATCACCGAAAGTGCGTCTGGGGCGCTGCAGAATGCGGTCATTGGCACGGGCCAGCGCGAGGATCTCCGCTAAGAAGCGCACATCCTCTTCGCCCAGCAAATTCGGATCGCCCCACAATTGCGGGAAGACCAGGCTGCCGCGCCCCAGATCCATCACCAGAGCCTCGCGCCAGCGCTCCTTCCCCATAAAATTTCCCCAACGGATTTGCGAGAGCCAGATGCCAAGGCTGTCCTTGTTCATCGGCGGAATCAGCCCTGCAAACTGTGTATTCTGATCGAGGGAAAGCGTCACCGAATCGCGGTAGTAGAGCGTCGGAAACTGACTGGTGCCGGATCCTTCCATGAAGAGGCCGGATTCGGAAATGACATCTCCGTGCAGCGCCCAAAAGGGTGAGCCCTGGCCCCAATACCACATCACGAACAGCTCGGGCGCGACAGCGCGCGCAGCATTTACAATCTCGATCATGCGATCCGCGATGGCCTCGCTCGAGTACTTCCCGGGGAGATGCGCGTGGCTCTTACTGTTGCAATAGTAGTTCGCCGAGTCAAATTTGACCAGGCGGGCTCCATTCTCACTCACATGGTGCAGGATGGCCTTCTTGAAGACACGATAGTACGGATCGGAGCCCATGCACATCTGGCGGCCCACTCCGCCTCCGACAGGGTAGCCGTTGCGATACACGGGCACGGGAGGCGCTGTAGGTGGCTCGAGAGAACTGCCCGGCTCGGGAATTGAGCCCGGCTGTATGGGCGGGTATGTTCCATTGCCCCAGGGGCCCCAACCCTGTGAAAACCAGAGCCCGAACTGCATGCCAAGTTGATGGACGCCCTCGATCATGTGTGACGGACCTTCGGGATAGCACGTATTCACAAACTCAGAAAGATCGCCATCGTTGGCGGGCCAGCCGGTGTCTAGCGTAAAAAAGTCCAGCTTGACCCCCTTCTCCTGCCAGCGCCTGATGACCTGCTGATCGTCAAGTACCTGCGAATCGTTGAGTGTGGGGCAGGCGCCCCACTGATTATTGGTTCCAAAGCAGGTGAAAATCGAGATACGTCCCTTCTTGCTGCGCGGGCTGCGTTCCCGCAGGTAATTGTGGAACTGAGCGACGGCCTCGCCGGCAGGCGCGGCTGCGACCACCGCGGACAGTGTGCTCAACCTATCTCCGGGCGCAATCGTTCGCCCTGGGCAGTGCCATAGACGGATTTCGCCGTCGCTGGTTTGGTTTATTCCAGCGGGGTGCTCCACGGCACAAAATCCCTGATTGTCGAGAAAAACCGGCTTACCATGGCCACCTTCCTGACCGCGCCCGCTGCTGCGAAACGCATCAAGTTCTACATCCAGCAGCAGGCGGGGTTCCGCAGACTGGTTGCGGATCTCCAGCCGCTTCCGTCGGAGGAAGCCATCCAACTCGTAGTGCGCCACCACCTGCAACCCGCGCCCGGCATCCTCCAGGACCAGGCTGAGCTTTTCGGCGCTCTCCTGCCGTGCCTCGCGGACTTCGAAGCGGGAGACGCGCTCGTAAGGGTCGCCTATAGAAATAAACTGATCGAACAGGAACGGTCGGAAGACGTACTGCTCGAGCGCTTCGTCGGAGATGCCTTCTACGTGAAGATCGTACTCACGCGCTCGAACCGCCAGAACGTTGCGGGACGCGGGTCCGAACCGGAGCGCGGCGTAGGCGGGATCGGCCGGGTGCAGGAGATAGCGGCCGGGTAAACGCCAGCGGCCCGAAACCTTACGATGGCCGATTAACTCGCCGTTCATGTACACCCAGTGCTCGTTCCAATCCTGCTCATCATAGCCTCCGAGCACAAGAACAAGTTTCTTGCCTCGGGCCATTTCGGGCAGTCCGACTTCAGATCGGAACCAGCCGTAGCCACGATACACGCGGCCATTCCGCCCGCCGGCGAGGTTGCGTACGGGAGTCCAATTTTCCGGTGGGGCAGACGCCTTGTGGAATCCCACGGTCAGACCTTTTTCTCGATCGGGAGTTACATCTCCGGTGTCGGTGACTTGAAAACTCCACCACGGGATCTCAATTCTGTGCCCCTGTGAAAAGACGAGCGCGAAATCCTGTTCTGACTGTAGGTCGTAATGTTTGCCCGACAAACGATTCTGGAAGGTAACTGGACGGACGCTGTCATCGGAGATTTCCAGGCGCCAAGCGAGATGGTGGTTTTCGAGGAGGAAATGACGTTGCTTGGGCGCGGCGCCTAAGCGCCTGAGACTCGCGCCGGCTGCAAAGGCCCCACTTCGCAGAAATTGTCGTCTCCTCAACAGGTACCCCTCCGGATGCTCCTCACGGTAGGCCACTATATCAGACCATCTGTTAGTAGAATATTTAGCCGAAGGCTGTGCCACGATGATGAAGATGTCCGCGTTCGCAATTCTGAACACAAGGTGAAAGCGCCATGAAATTCGCCGTGGAACAACTGTTTCGAATTGCCCTCTCGGCGGACTTTCTCGACGAGCACGGCAATTTGGTTTTTCCGGACATCGGTCTTTCTCTGTTGGATGGTGTGCCGCGCCTCGCCTACGAATTTCTTCCGGAGTACCGGTCCGAATACGTGCCCGACCAACTCCGGGACTATGACGTGATCATATCCCTTAAGCCGCGGTTCACTCCTACGTCTCTCGAAGGAGTGGAACGATTGTGCGCGATAGGCCGTTGCGGAGTGGGCTTCGATAACGTAGATCTGGAAGCATGTACGGCAAGGGACATCGCTGTGTTCATCACTCCGGACGCTGTCGTCCGTCCCGTAGCGGAATCCATCGTGTTGTTTGTGCTGGCACTCTCTCACAATCTGGTCGTGAAAGACCGCCTGGTTCGAGGCGGCGCCTGGGTGGAGAGTACGCGGCGACTCGGGAAGGAACCTCGAAATCGAATCGCCGGGACCGTCGGGTTGGGAAATATCGCATCCGAAGCAGTTCGACTACTGCGCCCATTTGGTATCCAGAAATTTCTCGCCTACGATCCCTACGCTCACGCCGGCAAAGCGTCTGAGCTCGGTGTGGAGTTGGTGTCTCTCGAAAAAGTGATGAGTTTGTCGGATTACGTCTTGATTAACTGCGCCCTGAATGCCCAGACTCGTGGGCTCATCGGTGAACGGCAAATCTCGATGATGAAGCCCGATGCGGTGCTGATCAACACGGCTCGAGGCCCCATCGTGGATCAGCACGCATTGATCCGGGCGCTCGAAGCAGGAAAGATACGTGGCGCTGCCCTCGACGTCTTCGAAAGTGAGCCGTTAAAATCCGATTCACCGCTAACCCGGCTCCCAAATGTGATCCTGACCTCCCACTCGGTAGCCTGGACCGAAGAATTGTTCCGCGACATGGGCCGCGCCGATTGTGAGGGCGCGCTCGCCGTCTATCGTGGCGAAATCCCTCCAAATGTCGTGAATAAGGACGTCTTGCAGCGTCCAGGCTTTCTCGAAAAACTCCGCGCGTACAAGCTCTCCTTCGAGGCAAACCACAAATGAAGCGATTCCTTCAGCGGCTTCGAAGCGGCGATGTAGTGTTCGGCCAGATGGCACTGGAGTTCTTCACGCCCGGTTACGGTCCCATGCTGGCCGCCACAGGAATGGACTTCGTCATCTACGACATGGAGCACGGCCGCTGCGACATAGGTCTCGCCGCGGAGATGATCGCGTCCTGCCGCGGCAGCGACCTTTTCCCCATGCTGCGGGTTCCTGACCGCAACTTTCATCCGCTCTCCCGCGTGCTCGACATCGGGGCGCGCGGCGTGATGGTGCCGCGCGTGGAAACCAGGGCTCAAGCCGGCGAGATCGTTTCGCAGTTGAAGTACGCGCCGGGCGGCAAACGGGGCGTTGCTTTGGGCATCGCGCATGACCTTTATCGCGCGGGTGGCGCTGAATATTTCTTACACGCTAACGAAGAGACCGCTGTTGTCCTCCTGCTCGAGACGGAGAAGGCCTTCGAGAACCTGGACGAGATCGTGTCCGTCCCAGGCGTCGACGTGGCCTGGATGGGGCATTTCGATCTCACCGTATCGATGGGAATCCCGGCGCAGTTCGAGCATCCACGATTCCTCGATGCGATGGATGCCTTAGTCACTTCGTGCCGGCGTCACCACGTTGCGCCCGGATTTCTGCCCGCTACCCCCGAAGCCGCTCTGCACTGGATTCAGAAAGGCTTTCGGGTAATCAGCCTCGCGAGCGATATCGGCATGTATTTGGATGCGCTGCGCAGGTTTCATGACATCGTCCAGGCCCGCCGCGGCGAACAGGAGCGAGTCTCCGCTGAGCGAAGGTCATGAGGTCCGACGCGTACGTAGTTGATCTCCATCCGGGCGGCATCCTGGCGTGACAACGCAACTCTTTCATGGCAGCGTCGCCGTGGTAACCGGCGCCGCATCGGGTATCGGCCTTGCAGTCGCTCAGCGGTTCGCTGAAGAGGGAGCCGCTGTGGCGTTGCTGGACCGGGATGCCGAGGGGTGCAGCCTGGCGTGCGAGCGGATCCGCTCCTCAGGAGGAAACTGTGAAGCCTACGCGACCGATGTAGCTAACGAGGAGGAGGTCATCCGCACGGTGGACGCCGTCGTCCGGCGATTTCATCATGTGGATCATCTGGTGAACAATGCCGGCGTTGTGCTGGTGAAGGGAATTGCAGACTGCACCGTTGCTGAGTGGGACTTCGTCATGAACGTCAACGTGAAATCGGTGTTCCTGACAACGAAGTACCTGCTTCCGGCTCTCCGCTCTTCTTCGCACGCGACGGTGGTCAACATCGGGTCCGTATCGTCATTCGTCGCTCAGCAGCAAACGCCGGCTTATGTGGCGTCGAAGGGCGCTGTACTGATGCTTTCCAAGGCCCTGGCGTTGGATCTGGCTCCCTATGGAATCCGCGTGAATTGCGTTTGTCCGGGGATTACGGATACGCCGATGCTGCGTTTGCATGCTAACACCACACCGGATCCGGACCGCACTCTCTACGAACGCTGCCGGCGCGTGCCGCTTAGGAGAATGCTGTCTACCAAAGAGATCGCCGATGCGGTGTTGTACTTGTCGGGAGATCAATCTTCGGGTATCACCGGAACCAACCTTGTCGTGGATGCCGGTTACACATCAGCAGCGGAATGGTCCTAGCGTTGAAGCACTTACACGCGGAAGAAAAGATCTCCATCCTGAGGAGGCATTTGCTGGGGAAGGAGCCAATCTCGAAGCTCTGCGATGAACTCGGCTAGCGTCTTCTCCCGCTCGCAGAAGAAGTTTCTTAGAACGGCGCGGCCGCCTTCAAGCCGAAAGCGCGACCAAACCAATGCGAAGGACATGTTGGCGGGCCGGCGACAAGAGATGCATGCGGAGCGCGACGGGAAGTTGGATGCGGCCCGGAAACAACGGCAGCTTCGTCGCAATCTAGCCGCTTGACCTCTATATCGGGCCCTGCTGGGCGTGGTTCGACTGGTGATGGGTCCGTTCAATCCCACATCGCCGCGGGTGCGGAGGCTCAACTTCCGGTTTGCCGACCATTCGCCCGCCATCGGTCGCGGCAGTTCGGTCCCTTCGCTGAAACCCGAGGCAACGGCTGCGGCAGCGCGTCCCGGTCCTACTTGTGCAGGCCTACCTGCCAGTTGGTAACGACAATGACAGGCGGGGCAGCGGAAGCGCCGCTGGAGCGCAGCAGCGCCAAAAACCGGCTGCCGTCTACGGAAGATTGATACGTGATTCCGCCGCGGAATTCACGTAGGAGCGCGGGTTCGCGGAATAGTTCACGTGGCGCACCGAACGTGAGCTCCGGGCCGGGTTTCACGTCCACCGCCAGCATCATTCGGCCGGCGAAGAAGTGTAATTCACGGCCATCCGCGCGCCAATGTGGGCTGACGCCGCCATTGACGGATATCTGGCGCTGGGCGCCGCCCGGCGCGCCACTGACTCGATGTAGACTACCAATCGGCCGGACGGGTCTGAGCTATACACCATCCAGCGGCCATCCGGGGAGATCTGTCCGCTCCTTTCGTTGTAGGGCGTTTGCTTGAAGATCCTGGGCTTTCGATCACCCCCCAGCGGCAACAACCACAAATCGTCTTTCGTCGTGCTGGTGCGTTGTGAGAACACCAGCAGCTTCGCCTTGGCGGACCAACTGGACACGTACGTATCCGTGCCCATGACTTTCCAGGCTTCCTCTTTTGCGGCATCCACGCTTTTGGTGTACATCCGATCTTCCGGAAAAGCGGTGAAGGCAGCGGCGGTGCTATCCGGGGACCATACGGGTGAGTACGCGCTGAAGGGACCGAAGGTGAAGCGCTGGGAGACTCCTCGCGCCACATCAAGCAACCACAAGTCGCCCGTCGCCACTTGCGTGGCCAGCGGCAATTTCGACCGCCGGGCGTGAGTAAGGCGGAACTGATTCAGTTGCTCCTGAAGCTGGCGAATGGGTTCGGGGAGAGGCGCCAGTGGTTTCTCATTCATGATTAGTCGCCCTCGGCGACTGAATGAAAGTATCAGCCCAGGCTAGCGACCGTCACGCAGGCTTGCCGGAAACACACTTTACAGCTACCAGCCAACGTTTAACTATTTGGAGGATATCTTACAGGAAAACCACATTCATTGCTCGAACCCAAAGAACTTCAACGATCCCTGGGACTGTAAGCCGTACTTCGATCCTGCGTCCCTCGACGACCCTGAGCAACGTCGGAAGTGGATTTGTTTCTTCAAAGCAATGCACGCCGATCTCACAACCGATCAACAGTCCAACATCTTGCGGCAACTCGGCCCGGAGTGGTACGAGAACACCGCGCTGCTTCAACAGAGCATCACGAAGCAGACCCAGAGCGTCTCAAGGAACAACGACGAGCGCTACCGTATCTTCTGCCTCACAACCGAGCCGACATTGCTCCTCATGTGGGCGCACGACGGCAACAAGCACCAGGGAATCTGTTTGGAGTTCGATGCGACCGCGGAGAAGGTCTGGCAAGCACGGCGCTGCGTATACGTCCACAAGTTTCCGCTTCTTAACGCCGACATCATGGCGAAGTAGTGAATTTCTGAAGCACGTCTTCCCCCTAGACTCGCCGCTGCGTGCAGAGATTGGACCACTTAAACGCAAAATAACCGGCCAAACCGCCTGATTTGAAGCGCTTACGCTGAAGATCAAGGCCAAGCAGATTTGGCCGGTTATTTTCGGCTATCCGGACGTTGACACAGCGCTCAACCACGGTATCGGGTTCCACCGGGCTTCCCCAAGTCGGAGATTCTTTTCAACATGCATCGCGCCGCCGGAACGGACAGCTCAGTGGTGGTGGTAGAGGGCTTTTTCGACTGTATGAAGGTGCGTCAGGCTGGCATTCGGTCGGTCGTGGCACTCATGGGCTCTGCTCTTTACGAACCCCAGCGCCAAATCCTGCTGAAGCGATTCCGCCACACGATTCTCCTGTTAGACGGCGATTCGACTGCCGGAAGGCGACCCAGGTGATCGCTCACAGATTACAGCCGCACTGTTCCGTCCAGGTAATTCGGTTAGCGGAGGGTCTGCAACCGGACCAAATGACGGCAGAGGACATCCGCGAGGCTCTTCAGCGGTTCGCCGACGAAGATTACTGATTCGGTAACATTCCTAGGTGAGGCAACGCGCCCGGGAGTTTTAATTGTCGCCGATCATCTGGAAATGTGCGACGACCGGTACGAGCGGCGATCTATGACACTCACGACGCAGATGCCGGTCGCGCACTGGCACGAACAGATCGGCGATCCTACCGTCGCCGACAGCATCCTCGACCGGCTGGTTCATAACGCCTATCGGATCGAGCTCAACGGGGAATCCATGCGTAAAAACGGAGGCCTCAAGCCGGATTCCCAGGAGTCGTAATTGGGTTTCTGGAGTGCCGGGCGGGGGAAGTGGACTCAAACGCCGTCTCCTTCCCCCACACCCCCAACCCCGCTTCACACCGAAAACTCTTGACTCATGTGAATAAATTCCGGCATCATGCAAATACCAACGTCGCTACGCTCCGACTCTATTCACATCCCGTCGGAACGCTCCATTCACATCGTCGGAATCCGCACCACTTTCTCCCACATCTCCGGATCGACAAAAACGGGCTCGGGGAGGGGCGGACAGTCACTGTCGAGGTCGAGGCCCGCTTTCTCCACAGCGGAACGGAATGTGGCGACAAGCTCTGTCGTCACAGCGGCCAGGTCCGCCGGTTCAAACGATGCCTGTACACGGCCGCCTCAATTCTCGAGAGGTCGAGCAGGGTGTTGACCAGCTTCTGAAGCCGCAAGTTATTGCGAAAGGTGACCGAAGCCAGCTCCAGTGCTTTTGGGGGGAGAGTGCCGTCCATAGCGAGCATCTCTTCCAAGGGGCCTAGCATGAGGGTGAGTGGCGTCCGGAACTCGTGGCTCACGTTTGAGAAAACGTTGTCTTCGCGCGGTCCAGTTCAGCGAGAGCCTCGGCGCGCTTTCTTTCCTCTTCGTAGGCAGAGACCTTCACCAGGGCGGTTGCGATGTGCTCGGCAACCGGTTCCAAGAAGCTTTGATAGCGTTCGTCCGGAACGTGCCACGGGTTTATTCCGGTGATGAAAAATCCGGTGGCTCGGTTTGGCTTGCATCGAGAACCGGCATGACCAGCGCGCTTGTGACCGGTTCCGGCCAAGCCCGGCCTTGCACCTCGCCCAGGCGGTTGGAGACATCGCTGACATGTAAACAGCGGCCGTTGCCAACGACCTGGCTAACAGGCCAAACCGCCAGTTCATCGTCGAGATCGATTTGGTTAGGACCGACGCTCGGACCAGCGGTTCCAGCCAGCCGGACGAGGCCTCAAGTCTTTCCGGTAGAAGAGAGCGAAGGGCACATCGTTGGGATTTTCCGCCAGCGTGGCCATAGCGCTCCCGAGAACCTCTTCTGCATTTCTCGCTTCAACGGCGTGCGATGCCAGCTCGCTAATGGAGCGCTGTTGTCGCTCTCCGAGGAGAGTCCGTGGTCTCGATCACTGTGACCAACACGCCGCCGACTCCGCCGGTCTTCTCGAACGGCACTGTAGGAGAAAGTGAAGTAGCACTCCTCCACATAACCGTTGCGATCGAGCGCAAGCAGTAGGTCAATCAGGGGTTGTGTTCTGCCCTCGTGCATCACGCCGGGGAACATCGGGCCGATGAAATCTCAGATTTCAGCAAAGCACTCTGGGGTGGTCTGACCGAGTGCCGCGGGATGTTTCTTCGAACCCAGGATGGGGCGGTAGGCGTCGTTGTAGAACTGCGTGAACTCCGGGCTCCAGGCAATGTACACGGCGTAGCCCGAGTCAAGCAGCATGCTAGGTGCTGTCCTGAGACTCTGGGGCCATATGTCCACTGCTCCAACCGCAGTCTGGGACCAGTCCAGTGAGCGCATAAGCGCTCCCATTTCATCGCCGCCGGAGAGGCAGCCTGTTGTGGACGTGAGAGGAGGTCCGGGGCGCGGATGTTGAAGAGCGCCGCTCATTCTTGTTGACGCGCGTTCCTGCGTTGGCCGACTGCGTTCAAGCGCCCGCGAAGGAGTTATCCCACAGGCTCTGAACCGCTGTCTCTGAGCGCGTCCAGTTCCCCGTACTGTACTGCAACTCCCAACTGGCTGCGAAAACGGACCTGGTGAGCCCTCTGTTTGGCGCAGTCGCGGAGAACTGTGCGGATCTTAGGCGGCTTGAAGCGGCCTCGACCTCCTATTCAACACGTTCCTTCGTCGGTTTGACGAGAAACTGGAAACACATCATGCCCATCGCAAATCCGATCAGTCGATAGTATGACAGAAATGGGATTTGAGACGCGCTAACTCCGCGGCGGGCAACTCGAATACAGGATCCCCCAACAGTTCAGGTACCAGCTTTCATGCCTGCTGGGCTGAGCGGTCGCGATGCGAGTACCATGGCACGCCGACGAAATAGGAGTGAGCCGACGGTACTCCTTGGCTCCAACCGCATGTCACGCCGTTAGCTGCCGGGCGTCTATTGGGTAGTACACGGCACGCGTGTATACGTCAATTGAGGAGAGCATACATGAGGCGATGGATATGCGGGATTCTAATGGCCGGGGTTGCACTAACCACCGCACAACTCAATGCAGAGGAGCGTCCCCACCGATATTACGATCGTGACGCTAGGGACTATCACGAATGGAACGAACGAGAAGCGCGGGCGTACCGCCGCTATCTCGAGGAGCGGAGGGAGCGCTACCGGGAATATGCAAGACTAAAGCGGCAACAACAACGTGCCTACTGGCGATGGCGCCATACTCATCCGGAGTAGCCGTTGACCGTTGGGCGCGTGAGGTCAGTTCTCACGCGCCCCGTAGAGACACCTAGTGCCTGTCGGATGAATCGGGATGCTCGTGGCGCCACTTGAAGTAGTCGTTCCTCTCACGGCCACTTGCCCGACCAAAATCATGTTCTTTCTTCCGGTGCTCCTGCAAGTATTTACGATAGGCCCGATTTTCGTCATCGTTCCAGTCGTGCCAATCGCGACCGCTCTTATCGTAAAACCGCTGGTTCTGATGTTCCCTTTTCTCCTCGCGATCTCTGTCCTGCGCATTGACGACCATGGAACCGAACAACGCAGCACCAACCACCATTACGCTTAAATAACGGTACATAATGCTCTCCTCACGTGTAATGCAGCAATCGTCTGGCCGTTTAAGGCAGCATCGTCTAAAGCATCGATCGGCGCTTTACATACGATGCTGGTGTAATCGAGACGACTGTACGCCGCCGCCTCTCCGAACCTTCCGGAATTGCGTGTTACTCGGGACCTTCATGGCCGCCACCTGGACCTGCCTGGGGCAACTTCGCCCCGCGATTCCGAAAGTCTGGAACCCCGAGGCGCTGGACGCCATGACCCTACCGCTCGTCGGCCTGGACAAGCGTATCAAGTACCCGGCCGCCGAATGGTATTACCGCATTCCTGAGCGCGAGATCTATCGTGGGTATCCGGTTTACGACCTCCGTAAGGAGCCCCGCGGGTATATGGAATGGCTGACTCATCAGAACCCGGAGATGCCGGTTGATCCCTCTAAGCTGAATACCGAGTTTGATTGGATTCAAGCTGGCGAAAGCGTCTATTCGAGCGTTCAAGTGGACGGACTTCTCACCCCGGACGATCTGCATAATCCGGCGGCTTGGGAGAAGTTCCGATTCGTGGCGGACGCCGAGGGCTCGCTGCCGGGATGGCGTTATGTGATCCGGAAGCGCGGCTTGATAGAGGTTGGTCCGACGCTTTGCGGATCTTGCCATGAGCGTGTCGTCGAGGGTGCGACCGTGCAAGGTGCGCCTGGCACTGCGCTGATCGGGGTGGAAACTGCGTACCGGATTCGTCGGAGCCTTAATGCTGCGCCGAGTTGGGACGTGGCTGGAGCGAAAGAGGTGGCTCGGCAGCTCGGACTGTTCTCCGTCCCATGGCTCACACCCGATCCGGCCGGTCAGTTGGCTGAAATGTCGCCTGGTCAGATATTGACCGCCTACGACACGATGCCGAGCGGGGTGGTTGCGCGGACCGGAACCAGCTTGTTTTTTCCGCCGAGAATACCCGATCTGATCGGCATTAAAGACCGCAAGTATCTGGGCGCCACCGGACTTCACCGGCATCTCGGAATCGGCGACCTGATGCGCTACGCTGCCCTAGAAGCCGGTATGGACGACTATACGCAATATGGGGAATCTCGTCCAATGGGGGAAACGCCCGATCCCGCCGGGCTTTCCCGGTTGAGCGACACTCAGTTGTATGCGCTGGCCCTGTACCTATATAGCCTGAAGGCGCCTGCGAATCCGAATCGAATCGATGTGAGCGCGAAACGGGGTCAGAAAATTTTCGAGCGCGAGGGGTGTGCGGAATGTCATCCTGCACCGCTGTACACTAACAACCAATTGCTGACCGTTGCGAGAGCCGCAAGCGACCCTCGGTTGACAACGCAGACGCGAAAGGCGACTGGGTCCTATGCAGTACCTTCACTTAGAGGGGTTTGGTATCGCGAGCCACTGGAACACAATGGATCATTCGCAATGCTGGAGGATTGGTTTGATCCCACGCGGTTGAGGAACAACTATGTCCCTACCGGTTTCAAAGGCTATGGTGTGGAAAACCGAGCAGTGAAAGGCCATCTCTTCGGCCTTACGCTCTCGTTTGATGAACGGCGCTCATTGGGTTCATTTCTCAGGACTTTATAGATCAAGCAGGGCGCTAGAGAGATAGTGGAACTCTTTCGCCAGCTCGTCCGTCTAAGAGTCATCTGGTGGGGAGGCGACCCATGAGCCCTACGGGCCGGGTCGCCTTTTACTTACTCCCCCAAATTCCTGTTCAGATGTTCGAATCCGCAAAACGTCATTAAAGCCCGCAACCAGCATTTGTACTGCCACATCAAAGTAGTAGAAAGAAGGTGGCAACAAAAATGACGAAACGAACAATCAGGAAATTTATGCTGACCGTGGCGGCCGCTGCTCTTATTGCGATACCAGGGGCAGCGAAGTCCACTCCCAATCATGGAGATCTGCCGAGAGAAGTGCGGCATGAACTGGTCATGCTTCCGTATTACAGCATTTTCGATAATCTCGGATACCGGGTCGATGGCGATGTCGTGACCCTATTCGGTGAGGTCACCCGGCCGGTTTTGAAATCGGATGCCGAGAACGTGGTGAGGCGAATCGAGGGTGTCTCGCGCGTGGAGAATCGCATCGAAGTTCTTCCGCTTTCTCCGATGGACGATCGCATTCGCATCGCGACGGCTCGGGCGATCTATGGTTATCCGTCAATGCAGCGGTATGCGATGGGCGCCGTGCCCCCGATTCACATCATCGTGAAGAACGGGAATGTGACTTTGGAAGGCGTAGTGGCCAACGAAGCGGACAGGAACATCGCGAACATCCGAGCAAACGGCGTACCAGGAGTCTTTTCCGTCAAGAACGACCTCCGTGTCGAGAAGCGGAGTTGAGTTCTTCTCCGTACCATGATTGGACGCAGTCAAGGGGTGTTTCCTCCTAGGCCCCGACTGGTCTTTTGGACGGCGGCGGCCCGCTTACTCCTGGGCGAGCCGCCGTTTTTTTTGCCTATGAATTGATTCCCCGCCGCGAGAGAGCCTCCTACGAAGACCAATCACTCCCGGTGGAAGATGAGCCGCGCGCGGCTGCTCTCCCCTGAGGAGGAGCTTGCGTCGATGTCCAGCGTCTGCGTGGAACCATCTTTCGAAACCGCTCGAGTCCAAGTGCCGCGAAAGCTGGATCCCATGAACTCCGACGTGGACCACTGTGTGACTAGGTTGCCGTTCCGCCATGCTGAGCTACAACGCAGCACAAAAGGCCCAGCCTGCACGGCCTGCTCTCTGCCCGTTGCGAAAAGCGTCAACTCAGGAATCGTGACGCCGATCAGAGTCAGGCCGTAGCGGCCATCCCTCGGCTCCTCCCAATGTGAGCGGATGGTTACCTGATTATTGCCCGCCTCGACTTTGATCCGGAAAGACTTCGGCGGTGTAACACCGAAGCTCTTATCCAATGTCCATTCCCCCTGAAGCGGCGCGGCGGGATCGCCCGCTTGCCCGTGAAGAGCGCAACCGTACATCGACAGTAGGCCCGCAGCTAACGTTGCCGCGCACACCAATGGCTTCGGATCCATACCGATCTCTCCTTGATCCTCAATGTTTGTTCGGAACAGCGAATAGATCCTGCCAGGACTCATCCAATTGAAGCCAGCGATCCTTTGGATGTGATTCCAGCGAATCCTCAGGTGCCCACAGCATGCCATGTCCGTTGGCGCACACCATCTCGATGGACATGCACTCCATCAGTACATGCCCTCGCGCGCCCATTTGCACCGGCATGGAGAGTCGGCCCAAGCAGGCGGGACAGCGCTTGCGCTGATCGTCCACAGCCCACCACATCGCGATGACAATGCCGAAAATCACCAACCACAGCGAGAAGGCCTCAGGACCAAAGCCGCGTACCCCGGACATGCGCATGCCTGGAGCGTAAGCGAACTCGATCGCCGCCAGCGCCGCCGCCAGGGATGTTAATGATACTTTCACAACGATATAACTAGTGCCGCGGAGCCTGGTCCGGCGCGAGGGCGCCAGAATCACTGCGGCTAAGGCACATAAGAGAATGCCGGTCAAGATGATCGGGAGCATCCTGTAGAGCGGATCTTGCGTCAAGGCGGTTAATCGGCGAATCTCGATCTGCCGGGCTTTGATGTACGGCGGCAGAGTCCGGTACAGTGTTCGTAATTCGAAGAGACTTGCTCGCTCTGTCACGCCCGGGCGTAATCGCGCGATAGCGTAGACCAAGATGTCATCCGAGTGCAGGAAGCCGCTGTGCGCGATGAGCGTCCATACGGCTGGTGAATCTGAGAAGAACCAGAAGCCTCGTGGAAGGACACCGATGATTTTGTGGGGACGCCCGGCGATTCGGAGCATCCGCCCGATTACACCTGGGTCGGCCTGGAGCTCCGATCGCCAAATTTCGTCGCTGAGCACGGCGCAATCGATGCATGTGCCGGCATCCACTTCATCGAACAACTTCCCCAGTTGCGCTTTCGTAGAGAGCACGCGGAAGAACTCCGGATCGACAGCGGCAGCCTTCACCTCTTGTACTCCGCGCAGGATCATCAGCGCGTGATAACCCGCGTAGGCGGCTACCCCGTCGAGTGTCTGCGCCTTGCGCCACCCGGGGATTTTGCCCAGCGGTAGCCCCAGCCGCACCCCGGTGAAGGGGTTCACTTGGCGGAGCAAAATGATCTGCTCAGGCGACCGATAAGGTAGCGGGCGGATCATACGGCTCGTATTTTGGAAACCGTTCGTTAGCAGCGCGAGCAGCGCCACGGCCAGGGTCATCGGAGCCAGGTAGAAGGCCGGGTGCCGCGTAACCCTGGCCATTGCCGAACGAGATCGCTCGTCATTGCGGCGCAGGTAAACTGCATCGGCGATCGCGCCCCTACAATGCGAGAAGGCTATCCGGTACGCTTCGCGATCACCGGTTTTGATGCGGCCGTCGATGAAATGCCAGAGTTCGCCGTACCATTCACGCCGCCACTCGTCCCGCACACCCCATGGCACAATCGGAGCGGTCGCATTCAGCAACCAGCGGCAGAGAATGGGTACCCGGGGCATAAATCACTCTCGTTCGATACCGGCGAGTTCGGGCAGGCGATATCGCTGTTCAGCGTTGTTCAGCAGTTCCTGACCGTCCCGCGTCAGGCTGTAATATTTGCGAGGAGGACGCTGCGCCGCTCTCGTGTTCTCCCACTGCGAAGACATCGCACCGGACGACTCGAGGCGTCGCAAGGCCGGGTACACCGTGCCGCTCGGCAATCCGATGGCTTCCATGATTTCGAAACCGTATTGGTGGCCTGCGTTGACGGCTTTGAGGATCACCGCCGCGGTGTAGGACAGCTTGATATCCAGAGGCATCGGTTCGCTCGAAAGTAGAATACTACATAGGTGTTCACCCGTCAATGGGGTCTTGTGGGGTGTGTCGCTAGTATGTGATATGTCCGGTCCTATTCACACGTGATGTGTCCGCTTTGAAGAAAACGGCGTGACGCTGGGGAGGTGAAAGATGCCCAGCAGTATGCAGCCGTAGAAATGGAGCGGATGATGAAAATACAAGACGTACTTTTGAAAGCCATGGCGCAGAAGATCACCTGGTGGAAAGCCGCCGAGATCATCGGGGTGACGGACCGGACGATGATTCTGGACTGGAAACCGAGCTGGAAGAGGGTGCCGCTGGCGGTGGCGGAACAGGACCTGAACATCAAGCACTGCCATGAAAAGTTACGGGCAGAACACCAGATCGCTTTGAGCTACACCTGCGTGCGACTGCTCTGCAGCTGCGCGTAATAGATCTCGCTGGTGAAGGAGGAATCGAGGCCCAACGGTTGATGGCGGGGCTGCGCGACGTGACCGTCAGGGAAGGTCTGTTCTGCGCGTTGTACAGTGACCGCGGAAGCCATTTTTTCGTAAGGGTAAGGCCGGCGATAAGGTCAACAAGCACTGCCTGACGCAAGTGGGGCAGGCTTTGAAGGAGTTTGGGAGTACAGATGATCCCGGCGTACTCGCCGCAGGCCAGAGGGCGGTCGGAGCGGTAGCGATTGGCGATCGGAGTTGGCAGATCGGAAAGTCGCATTTCCGGAACACCCTGGCGGGATGCACAGTGACAATTCACGAACACCTGGATGAGACCGTGTCGACCCGCTTTGGCCCGCACGCGATAGGACGGTTCGGTGCGTCGGGCCAAGCGTTGGGTGGTGCCACAAAAAGGGAGGCAGGCGGCGTGAAGCGAATCGCCTGCGGCGCAATTGGACTCCTCTTTTCCCGTTTCCCTCCGGGGCAAGCCGGGGCGGGCGGGTTCCGCCTACGCCGGAAGCACGCTGCGCGCAACCAAAATCGCCGGCAAGCATCGATGCATCCGGCTCCCACAAGTGGAGAATCGTGTAGGTTTGGAAAAGCCTGCAAAGGATTTCCAATCAATATCCACAGCTGGTGTGGATATCTTGGGAGGCTCGCTCTGAGGCTGGGGCCGGGCCTTCAAATAGCGTGCTTCGTCGTACGGCACGCCATCTTTCCAACATCGGTACAAGATGCGCAGCCATGTGTAGCCGAGCGAGCGAATGGCCGCGTGGTGACCATTTCCTCTGTCGGGTTGCTGCTGATAATGCTCACGGGCCCACTGACACTTCTGGCGCGAATGACCTGCCCATTCATGAATCGTCTGGCGGTCAACTTTCGAGCAGGCCCAGCGCCAATGGATCCATTTCTGCTTCCCGCTGGTCACCGTCACCGGAGCGATTCCGGTAAAGCACTGCAACTCACCGGCGGAGCCGAAACGCTCGCGATTGTCCCCAGTGTGGCCAGCAGCCGTGGAGCCATGACTGGACCGGCCCCTGGAAACGAATGCACCAAGTTGAAATCTGGATGCGCTTTGGCCACTTCGTCAATCATGGCGTCGAATTCCGCAATGGCTTGGCTGACCTGGACCAATTGCCGGGAAACGGATCGGATCCATAGAATTCCAGGCTCGATCAAGGCCCGATCCTCAGTCGCTGAAATGGCGTGAGGGATCTGCTGGATGCGTTGTTCGATGCGCTCGGGGCTACGGCTGTTGTGCTTCTGAAAGAAATCACGCAGGGTCTGTGGACGGACCTTGCGCAGCGATTCCAGTGTTGGCCAACGCTCCAGAAAATCACAGGCCAGCGGGGTGTTGAGTTTGTCCGACCGATCCAGAGCTTGCCGAAAGATCTCCTTCAGCACCGCAGTGAGTTGGTTGGTGTAGGCGGTCTGCTGATCCACCAGATCTCGCCGCCGCTCCACCACGATTCGTAACACACGCGTCTGCTCGGTATCCGGGTCGAGTTGCCGCAGCCGGTCGCCGTGGCCGGTGACCAGTTTCAGCAATACGATGGCATCACTGGGATCGCTTTTAGCGCCGCAAGGGCGAAAGGCACTCCGGTAATCGGAAGACGCCTTGGGGTCGATCGGGTACAGCACCACATTGGCATACTTGCTCAGCTTGGCAATGACCGAGCCGCGCGCTTGTTCCAGAGCCATGGCGATTGGTTGGCAATGAAGCGACTGGTCAATTCGGTGACCCAGGCATGCATGGCTTCTGGCGTATTGTCGACTTGTCCTTGTTCGACATGCTGGGATCCGGCTTCCTGCAGTGCCCAAGCGTGTTTCTGATCGGCCCAATCCAGGCCGATGAAGGCAGCAAACGGGGGGGCCGCTGCCGGTGACGACGGAGATTGGTTCATAGCTGCTCCTGAATGTGACGAGCGTGAGCAAGCAGGACTTTGTCTCCGCAAAGCCTTCTACTGTTGACAGACGACTTCTGAGTGTTCGTTTTGGAACCAAAGCACATCCCGGCGGTCGAAAGTCTCGTGGTAGGCTTTCGAGCCTGAGGGCTTAATTCGTAACCGCGGGATGCTTGCTCGCCACTACAATTTCACACGTAATTATTCTGTGCAACCAGGTGTGTCGCGAGTAGATTTCCACAGCCGCCGACCGACGACGGCTGCTGTCTTCCTCTCTCAAACAACTCATCACGGAATAACTATAAGAGGGAGGCCTCCCCCTTGTGTATCGGCGCGCACGCTGGCGCTGGACCGAATATTGCCTTTGTATTGCAAAGCCGACACATCGCTAATTCGTAAAAGCGGACATCCTGACAAACTACCGACATGGGTGAGTTTCGTGAGCCGATAAACCGGATGATTCAGAAGGCGGTACTTACTGACACGGCTTCCAGTCTAGCCACCCATGGACTGCACCTCGGAGCTGCGCTACACTTTCGCCGAATGCGACCCAATTGTTTTGTGAACATCGCCGCGTTGGCGCTCGGCACTTTGTGCGCTACGCAGGCCGCTGACCTGCGCGTGGGCATCATCGGTACGGACATTTCGCACGTGCTCCATTTCACGCGGATACTCAACGATTCCAAGGATCCGGACCATCTGTCGGGCGCACGTATTGTGGCTGCATATAAAGGCGGAAGTCCGGATATCGTGTCCAGCCGCACTCGCGTCGACGATTACGCACGGCAGATCTCCCAGTTGTACAACGTCGAGATAGTTCCGGATATTCCGACACTGTGCTCCAAAGTGGACGCGGTCCTGCTGGAGAGCGGTGACGGCCGTATCCATCTGGCCCAGGTAAAGCCAGTGATCGCCGCTCACAAGCCGGTATTTATCGACAAGCCACTCGCGTCCACGTTGGAGGACGCCCGCGAGATTGCGAAGCTGGCGAAAGATGCAGGAGTGCCGTGGTTCAGTTCATCGGGCCTTCGGTTTGGCGAGCTTGCGAGCACGATGAAAGTCCCCGACGCAACAGGGGTGGATGTTTGGGGGCCCGGTCCGCTCGAAGAGCATCATTATCTGGACCAGTCCTGGTATGCGATTCATCCCATCGAACTGCTTTTCACGCTAATGGGCACCGGATGCACGGAAGTGAGCCGCACGTCTGGCGGCGACGTCACCTCCGGTTCAGACGTGATGGTTGGCCGCTGGAAGGATGGGCGCGTGGCAAGCGTGCGGACTGTGCGTCCTTCGGGACCGTATGGCGCGGTCGTGTATCGGCCAAAGCAAATTTTGCAGAGCCCGGCCAACGTACCCTTCAGCTATGCGCCGCTCCTGAAACAAATCGTGACGTTCTTCCAGACGGGCGCGCCGCCGGTTTCGAATGCCGAGACCCTGGAGATCTTCGCATTTCTGGATGCGGCGCAGCGCAGTAAGGAAGCCGGCGGAAAACCCGTAACGCTTCGCTGAGCCTTGGCGGTCACCACGAGTTTGTGCTTCACTCTTACCGACCCAGATACTTCCGTATGAACTCGATGGTGCCGACTCCGTGGATCATGTGCGGACCGTTGAAGTATTCGAACTGAGTACGATCCCCGATGCCCATTTCGTCATAGAATCGCTTCACCTTGGCGTATTCAAAGGCTACCCACTCATCCACTCCAACGCCGTCGCGGTGGCCGCGTTCCACCATGAAGGGCCGCGGCGCCATCATCTTCGCCATCTCCGCGTGGTTAGCTACACTTGCGAGATCGAACTCCACAACCTCGTACTCGTGAGTAAACATGTAGGTATATGGGGCCTCGGTTGTCGTGAGTTTTACGATCCACTCATTGAAGTCACCGGAGCAAATGGAAAGCGTATAGCGGTCCAGCAAAGGTGGCACTCTCACGGCCGTTTTCCCGCCATACGACAGACCGTAGAATCCAATGCGCGAAGGGTCGACAAAGGGCAGGCTATCCAACCAGTCCAGCATGCGGTCGTGCTGAGCCAAGATAAACGAGTACAGTGACAGTCCAAGAGGATTCGCCAGACGATTTATCTTTCTGAAATCCCCAATGTACGGATTTTGCGGCATGTAGACCACGAATCCGAGATCGGCAAGCTTCGAGCCAATGTTCTGGTAGTAGTGGAAGTTCGTGTAAACCCCCTTGTCGCGGTCCGTCTCCTCCAAGCCAAACAGATGCTGTGGGCGTCCCTCCAGCCCGTGCTGCGCAACCACGACCGGGCGCCGCTCTCCTGCCCGGATATCTTTCGGAATCAGCAGCACTCCATAGCCGAACACGTCGGACACGACATCGAACTTCACGTCGTATCCATCCCACTTCGCGCCGGCGTAGTTTCTTGCGGTCTGCACGTTTAAGGCAATCGAGGCTGCCGGCAGGCGGCCGATAACGTCCTTCCATAAACGCGCCTTGTATTCCGGCGCGAGCCTCTGCCATTTCTCTACATTCGCGCCCTCTGCCTTCGACCAGAGCGCATCTCGCACTCTCGAGGAATCACGAACCACTTTCTGCGTGAACTCCACCATCTCGTTGAACTGCTCATGCTGGCGGAAAGTCCCATCCCGCACAGGAATATCGACTGCCTGATAAGTGCCGGTATCGAGACCAAGCGTACGCAGGAATTTGCCTGATGCATCGGCTGACACGGCCGGGCCGCGCCCGTTAGCGAGACTCGCCGCGCGTCGAACTTCACGCTCGACTTCCGGCTTCGATGCCGGTACCAAAGATCCCGGTGCGGCGCCCTTCCGCTTTGGATCCTGTTCCGAAGGCCCAGTGGTGGCCGGCCCATTCGCCGTCTCAATGAGTAAAATGCGAGGGCTGATCATCGCAGCCAGTTCCGCATCGCCAAAATCTCGAAGCAGCCCGAAGACGTTGCGGTAGAGCGGCTGCCGCCACAAGCCTTCGCGCGGCTCGAAGTATCCGGATACCACTGCGGCGGAGAGACGGTTGTCCAGCGCGGCCGCAAAGAGCGCCACCGCACCACCTTCCCCGTAACCCCAGACACCGGCCGGAACTCCTGGCCACCGATCTTGGAACCAATCCACTGCGGCGAGAACCTTCTGCACCTCGTAGCCCAGAATGTGGCGGCCTACGGGAAAAGCCATTCGATAAATGAATTCGCGGTGAGGCTGGTTCGTCATCCTGATTCGTGGATTCCCGGACCAGGTATCGTCGCGGTCGATCAGTACCGGGGAGAGGACGGCGCACCCGGCGGCTGCAAGCATCTGATTTATGCGCAGTCGTTCGGGCTCTTGGTCTGCGTCGGGCAACGAAACTACTACGGCCTTTACCTTACCTGTGGGCTCGAAATATAGTCCTTCGGCGGAGAGCCCTTCGAGTACCGGCCATCGGACCGAAGACACCCGAAAACCTTGGCCCTGGGCGAGTAGCGCAGTAGTTCCCACTGGAGCGTACATTTCCGGAGGTCGTACGGCGGGACGCGGTTCGACAATTCCAAGTATCTTCCGAAGCCGCTCGCGGGATGGCTGCCGATGTTCTACGGAGTCCTTCGTTGCCTGCAGCAGGTAGGCTGTGATCCCGTCCACCATTTGCGCTGCGGGATCGCCGGTCGGGACCAGGGGCCGCGTGCCGCCCAGAGGCTCGCCCCCGAATAGCGTCGTTGTGATGAAAGCGAAGAGAATGATCCGCATTGCCGCACAGTATACCGAACGGCATCCATCTAATATCTCGATAGAAGTATTCCATCGATGCTCTTCCTTGGGGGCTAAAGTCGGATAGACTACGTGAGTCATGAATCGAAGGACCTTCCTGCTAGCTTCTGCAGCCGCGCAGACGAAAATTCGCGGCGCTAACGACCGCATTCGGGCCGGAATCATCGGCGCGGGTGGGCGTGGGCGTTATCTCACGGCCCAGTTCAAGGAACTCGGCGTGGAAATGGGGGCCGTTTGCGATATCTATGAGCCCAATCTCCAAGCCGGGCTGAAGGAAGCCGCAACCGGTGCTGCAGCTTTCCACGACTACCGCAAGTTGCTGGATGACAAATCCTTTGACGCGGTGGTGGTCGCCACTCCGGATCACTGGCATGCGCGGATGGTCATTGATGCCGTTGAGGCTGGAAAGGACGTATATGTTGAAAAGCCGATGGCGCACAAAATCGACGAGGGCTTTCGAGTTATCGACGCGGTGCGGCGGACCAATCGGGTGGTGCAGGTTGGCACGCAACGCCGCAGTGCAGAACTGTTTCTGGAAGCCAAGAAGATAATGGACTCGAGCCAGACCGGCGAGATTCATTTGGTGACCTCCCATTGGTTCAATAACACAGCCTCACTCTCAAACAAACAACTCGCGGGGAACCTGGATTGGAGTCAATGGCTCGGGAGCGCACCGAAACGACCGCTGGATCCATTGCGCTTCTTCAACTGGTACTACTTTTGGGACTACTCAGGCGGCCTGTTGGTTGGTCAGGCTGCGCATGTTTTAGATGCAATCCTGTGGTTTATGAACTCCAAGGAGCCTGTGGCGGTCACATGCATTGGCACAAAGCCCAACCTTCCAGGTGCGGAGGTTCCGGAAACGGCGACCATCGCGATTGAGTTTCCTGACTATCTGGCCACGTTTACGCTCGGATACAAAGCGATGCGCTACAACGCATTCAACGACCAGATGAAGCAGTTCCATGGCAATAAAGCCCGGTTTGACGTGGCGCGCGAGTCGTATGCCTTGTATCCTGAATCCACCGCCGTTGAAATGAAGCCGAGTGTCGAAAAGAAGAAGCCCGGCAGCTTCAACTCAGCAGCTCCTCAGCACATACGCAATTTCATGGAATGTATCCGCAGCCGCAAGGATCCGAACGCGCCAGTGGAGGCCGGACAAGCCACCAATATCCTGCTGTGCATGGCGATGGACTCTCTACGATCGGGCCGGCGTTTAAAGTGGAATTCAGAGAAACGACAGGTGGACGCCTGAAATTATGCGTTCCTGCGAAATAGTCGATGAGTTCGGCCAGCACCTTCGGATGATAATCGGACCTGTGGCAGACTAGTCCAATTTCCCGGAACAGTTTCTTGTCGCTGATCTTGACGTAATGCAGTTCTCGACGTCGGGTTTCCGGCAAAACAGCGCGCAACGGCAGCAGGCTGATCCCCAGGTTTATAGATACGAGGGGCTTGATGGTCGCCACGCTTTCAGATTCCATGACGACGCGTGGAGAGAGGCCGAGTTGCTCAAATACCGATCCAGGAGTCCACGCGTGGGGCTTCCTTTCTTGAAAAGGATCATGGGATACTCGGCCAACTCAGCGGCTTTGAGAAGTCATCTCTTACCCAATCTGCGGTTTTTGACGCTGGTGACCAAGACCATTTCTTCCGTTGTGAAAGGAATAACTTCCAGGGCCGGTGAATGTACTGGCAGCGTGAGGACACCGATATCGAGAATGCTGTTCCGGATTTGGGGAATCAGTGTCTCAGCCGAGCCGGTTACTACGTGAATGTCAACGTTGGGATATCGCGCCTGAATTTCTCAATCACTGGAGGCAGCAGGTACATGCAGGCCGTCATGCCGCTTCCGATCCGCAGCATGCCTCGTTTCAACTGGGCCAAGTCCGAGATTTCGAGCTTCGCATTTTTAATATCCTGAAATATGCGGCGTGTGTGGCGCAGCATCGCCTCACCGGCAGGCGTAAGGAAAACTCGCTTGTTAACACGCCTGAAGAGCTTCTCTCCCAGTTCCTCTTCCAGCATCTTGACCTTGCGGCTTATCGCCGATTGAGCTACTAACAACCTCGCCAGCCAATGTAAAGCTCGAGTTCTCCGCTACGGCGCTGAACATTTCCAGTTGACGCAGGTCCATGTGGCATTCATATCACAAATAGATCGGAACACTCGAATGCTTGATATTGGCGCGCGCGATATTTCGTCGCTACTCTGTGCTGGCATCCTCGATTCGGCTCGGAGGACAGGATTTCATGAGAGTCACTGATCTCAGGACGGTCATCGGTTCACCTGGATTTCCGCAATTGCATTGTCGTTATATCGACACGGATGCGGGCATAACCGGGGCTCTGAGACGGTCATAAAACGCAAGACCCTCACCATTGAGCAATCAATATCGGGACTCATTCTGGGTCGGCGGTCCGATGCATTGCACCGCCATCAGCGCTGCGGATTGCGCTTTATGGGACATCCTGGGACAGAGCCTCGGCGCCCGGTCCAGAAACTGAACGGCGGTCCAACCCGGCGCAATGCGCCGGTCTATTGTCATTGTCCCAGCGGATCACGACTGAAGGAGTTCGCACTCAATGTGGCCGCCTGCCAGCGGCGTGGGTACCATGCGATGAAGACCACGCTCCCTGTGTTTTACGGCGCAAAGGGGAAGGAAAGGCTAATTACTCGGGGACTGCCGGCAACATAGACAGATCCTGGAAGAAAACGGAGTTTCTGAACCGTCCGTGTTCGGCCGGATTCGAGAGTTCTTCATCGCCGCACGTGAAGCTGGAGCTTCCGAGTTCGGCATCGCCGTCGATTGTCACGGTAGGCTGAACCTGAAGGGAGCCATTCGACGCCGCCGCGAACTCGAGGATCTGGATCTGATGTTCATCGAAGAGCCAGTCCCACCGGAAAATGTAGAGGTACTGGCGGCCGTCCAGTCCTCTCTAGAGCAATTCAGGGACTTATGGCTACAATCAGGGCCGGTTTCGTAGGACTGGGAATCATGGGGGCGCCGATCGCGTCGAATCTGCTGCGTTCCGGAGTGCCGCTTTCGCTCTACAACCGGACGCCATCGAACTGTGAGCCAGTGGCGGCCCTCGGAGCCCAAGCCTGCACTTCGCTTCGCGAACTGGGCGGAAAGTGCGACGTCGTTATCACCATCGTCTCTGACACTCCGGATGTAGAGTCGGTTCTGTTTGGACCGGAAGGAATCGCGGGATCGTTTCGAACCGGCTCGGTCGTGATCGACATGAGCACCATCTCGCCGGAAGCCACGATCGACTTTGCACGCCGTCTGGGTGAGCAGTCGATTTCGATGCTGGATGCGCCCGTCAGCGGCGGTGAGGCTGGCGCCAAAGCGGGCTCCCTCTCCATCATGGTTGGTGGTGATCCCGGAGCTTATCGAGATGTCTGCCGCTGTTCCAGGCCATGGGAAAGAACATCACCTGTATGGGCAGCAACGGTAATGGCCAAAAGACCACGATGGTAAACCAGATAGTGGGTGCGCTTAATTTGCTGGCGACGGTGGAAGCGATACGTCTCGCTTCCGCGACAGGATTAAACATAGAGGATGTGCTCAAAGCAGTGGGCGGAGGAGCAGCCGCCTCGTGGATGCTCTCGAACATCGGCCCCCGGATCGCTCGAGGGGTTTCGCTCCCGGGTTCACTGTTCGGCTACAGGATAAGGATATGCGCCTGGCACTCGATCTCCTTCGCCATTTGGGGCTTGACGCGCCTGGCACGGAGCTCACCGCATCGCTCTTTCGGAAGGCTGTTGAGCAGGGCCTAGGTGAAAGCGGTGATCACGCCATCTATCGGTTATGGGAAGCGGCTTTGGGAAATTGATGGTTAAGCTTTCGTCCGTCTCACAGATGTTCCCGCGAACCAGATCGGCTAAAATCGGATCCAGCACCGGAAGGATAGCGGACGCGTTTGCACGCTAGAAGAGGCCGCCGCGCTGCACGCCGCCGCTCTCGGATGCATAGCCAGGCGCGAAGCGGATCCAGGCGCAACAACGAGCATAGCCGGTCGTGCTTGCGCGCGGGATGCTCGGAATGCTTCGGTGGGGCGCGGCGCCTGTGTTGCCGCATTTCGACGCAAACGTCGATTTCGGAAAGGAAACAGGGTACGACCATGGTGCCGGCAGCAAGTCGGTTTATGCGTGACACGATGTCTTCGGCGGAATCACAGGCTGTGAACGGGGCCGCGCCCCTCGCGCTGATGGAGCAGAACCGGCCGTATAACTACGACATCCCAGACACGTGCTTCGGAGCGGCTCGTGGTGTTGGTTCTCAAATGAAGAAGTAACCGGAAACTCCTCGGGTTCAGGTCAAAATAGCTCCATCTGCCGCAAACGTAAGGGCCAAGTTCGTATCGGAAACGGAGCGAAGTGAATGTCCTCCGAAAGCCACAATTGGCCGCGCTTTTTCGCACGGGTCCGGCGCGTCATGGCGATGCGCTGTGGGGTGTCATTCTTAGAATGACAGCTTGGACATAAGACGAGCAGCGACCGTTGATCTGCAGCATCATGCGACAGATGAGCCAAGTTCAGAAGCCGGTGCGCCTGGCCGCATCGTTGGCACATATTTCCGGCAGCGGCCAAAGCAGCGAGCCTAAGCTTACGCCAACGTGCGTCGTAAAACTTTCGCTCCTCGGGCCGGATCGGCATAGGCTCTATCCAGAGTCTATGATAGTCAGACTTGCTATTGCATGAGAACCTAGGGCGCGCCGGATGGCAGATTTAGAGTGGCATGATGCGCAGCGGTAAAGGAGTGCGGATCTCGCCCGTCGTTGGTCGGCACTGGTAACGGACCGCGGCAACCAGGTTTGCAGAAGAAGTCAGGACGGCAGAACGCCGCCCGCGCTTGTGAGGAATACCCAGCACAGCGTGTAATTTTCCCGCAACTCTGCTCGGGTTCGGATTCAGACCGCATCCTCTCTCTTTGAGCAGGGCATAAGAGAGGCAGGCAGGCGGGCGTGCTGGACAAACTGTCAGCTCTTTTTCAGCTATTCAGTCCGTAGTGCGACGAGAGGGTCCAAGCGCGCGCCCCGGCGTGCCGGGATGTAGGCCGCGCCGATACTTACAACCCCCAGCAAAACGGCAGCTTCGATAAACAGCACGGGATGCGATGGCGAAATTTCATAAAGCACGTTTCGAATCGCATGAGCGAGAAGCCATGCAACGGGAAAACCGATCGCCAACCCGACGCACACCAGCCGAACGGAGCCGAACGTAACGGACCGGAAGATCCTTGCAGGTGTGGCTCCCAATGCCATTCGCAGACCGATTTCACTCTTTCGTCGTGCGACAGTGTATGCCATCACCCCGTAGACACCAACGCTCGCAAGGATCAACGCGAATACCGTAAAAGCGCCAACCAACTCAGCAATCAACTTTCGCGAGCCGAGTTCGCGATCCATGAGATGTTTCATAGGTCTGATATCGGACACGGGCTGATCAACATCAGCCTCAGCAACGGCGCGCCGCAGGGCGGATGGAAGACCGGTCAAGTTCCGTGTGACCGAAATCGCAAGGTCACGCGGGACAAAATAAAGCGGAACGCCGACCTCCTGCTTATACGAAACATAGCATTCCGGCCGCGGCGTGCTATCTAAATGCGTCTGCCGCATGTCGCCGACTACACCGACAATGGTCATCCATCGCGTGTTGTCCGTGGTTGTTCCCAACTTGAATCGGCGGCCGAGCGGGTTCCCTCCCGTCCAATACTGACGCGCCATGTTCGCGTTGATCAGCGCGACGGGTGCCGCGTTCGGACCATCGCTCTCCAGCAGCATGCGCCCCGCAACCAACGGCACTCCGATCGCGCGGAGATAGTCGGGCGTGACTACGCGGAGATTCGCATCGCTAAATTGTCCGAGCTGCACTGTTGGCGGTCGCCCGTTCACAACGAACTCGCTAGTCCCACCGACCGTAGTGAGTGGCAGAAACGTGGTATAGCCGGCAGCGGCAACGCCTGGAAATTCGCGAACTCTGGCGAGGACGGTTTCATAGAAACGCGCGCGCGCTAACAGGTCGCGATACTTTGAATTTTGAGCTACCGGCAACAGCGTGCGGGCGCACAGAACGTTCTGGGGATGGAAGCCAGGGTCGACTTTCCGGAGTTGGATAACGCTCTCAAGCAAGAGACCCGAACACACCAGAAGTGTCGAAGCCAAAGCGACCTCAGCAACGACGATTGCGTTGCGGATATGTCCATCCCGCGAGCCAACCGTGCTGCGCCCCGCGCTGTTCAGCACGGCTATGCCTGTTGATCCCGACAACCTGAGAGCTGGCACAACGCCGAACAGAATGCCAGTAACTGCCACCAGAGCAGCGGAAAAGAGGAGCGTTCGGCTATCCACTTGGATCGAAGTGCTGACCGACAGCGGGGACGGAATGAGGGTCTGTAGCAATCCGCAACTGATCCAGGCGAGAACCACGCCGCATAGTCCCCCGAACAGCGATACCAACAGGCTCTCGACCAGCAACTGCCGTATCAGGCGAATCCGGCTGGCGCCCAAAGCTAGGCGAATTGCCATATCGCGTTCGCGCGAACTCGAACGTGCCAGTGCGAGACTCGCGGCATTGGCGCAAGCGATCAGCAGTACCCCCGCTACAGCGGCGAGCAGCGCGATCAGACCGACACGCAGCGTACCCAGGAACTGCGAAAGTACTGGAACGACGACCACGCCGAGTTTCGCGTTTGTGATGGGATACTCCTGCTCCAATTGGCGCGCGATCATGGACAGATCTATCTGCGCTTGCTTGACGGTAATATCACGTTGGAGGCGGGCTACCACTTGAAGATAATGATTTCCCCGGAGCCCGATTTGCTGGCTGGTGAGGGCAAGCGGTGTCCAAACGTCCACGGGGTCTGGGTAATCTAACCCATGTGGCATGACGCCAACGATGGTGTGCCTTTCGCCGCTAAGCAGGATGGACTTGCCCACTATGCCCGGATCACCGCCATACCGCCGCACCCATAGGCCCCGGCTTATAATCGCCACTTCCGAACGGCCCGGGGCGTCTTCCTCCGCACGGAATGTCCGGCCCAGCAATGGTTGTATGCCGATTAAGCTGAAGAAATTCGAGGTGACGGCTCTCGATTCCAAATGCTCGGGCCGATCGGCGTCCGCCAGGTTGACCGTGTAGCTTCGTAAGGCAGCCATTCCCTCGAAAACGCGGTTGCGACGTTTCCAATCGGCGTAGTTCGCGGGGGCGAGCGTGTCTTGAGGAAATCCGAGGAAGGAAGCATCTTCCCAAATCATGACCAAGCGATCCGGATCAAGAAAGGGAAGCGGCCTCATCAACACTGCATTCGCCATGCTGAAGACGGCAGTACTTCCACCAATGCCAAGAGCGAGTGAAAGGCTCGCGAACAGACTGTAATCCCAATTCTTGCGCAATGCACGTAGCGCCACCCGCACGCAGCCCATCACTTCCCGGTATCGTCCAACGACGATAACTGAACAAATCCAGGAAGATCTCGCGACACAATGGTCCGAAAGCGTGGCACTGTTTCCGGTGTCTCCGATACGGTACCGTTTAACACCGAGCGCGGGTCGCAAGTCCAGTCGATGACACGTTCGCCGGGCTCGCCACGCTTAGCGGCAATCACAGCCAATTCGAATTTCGCCATCGCTGAAATGACACGGTCCGGGTGCTCGCCCATCAATCCTAGGAAACTCGTGGTCATTTCAGATATGAATGGGGAATAGCCGGGCTGCGCGACGTAGTGTTTGACCATATCCTGCAATAGCCCGCGCCTGCTCAAAAGGGAAGCGGTGAGGACGCAGGTCCTTTCAACGTCGTACTCCCTCCACCAGAGAGTAACTTCGCGGAGCATATCCAGTTGCGGAGATGTCGCTATAGCCTGGACATACGGATCGTCACTATGGAAGCCGGCGGCTCCACGTTTTACTAGTTTGGACAGTTCCTGCTGATGCTGAGCGAGATTCATGACACCCCCTGTGTTACTTACGTACGCGGCGAGCCAGACGGCTGGCGTCCAATTAGTTGATCAGAGCTGCTCTGACCCGATCCAGCTCTATCTTGATCGGTTCGTAACCGATCTTCGGAACTGCTTCGGGCAGCAACTCATAAATTATTGCCTCAACGTTCGGTGCACGCGCCAGCACCTGCTGGGCCACCCCTAGCGTTGAATCGTCGTTTGGCTGGGTATGGACATCCAGCCGGAAGCCCTTGTAGATTACGCCGCCGGCCAAGTGCAGCTCGCGCACTTTCTGCAGGTTCAGCTCAGCCAAAAACTCAGGAATGGAGAAGCCATGATTGTACGCGTCACATTCCAGGTTGTAGATGTCCAGGATCAGTCCACATCCGGTGCGGCTGGTCAGTTCGTTCAGGAAGCCGGCATCGGAGTAGTCGCCGGGACAGTCCGGCAGGACGTGAACGATGTTCTCCAATAAGAACGGCAATGGGTAGGTCTCTTGAATCTTGCGCACCCGTTCGCAGAGCAGGTCCAGCATCTGCTCCGTTTTAGGTACTGCGAGCATGGTTCCGATCGGTTCGCCGTCCACCTTCACGTATCCCAGATGCTCACTGTGCCACTGTACGGGGATACGGCTGAAGAACGTGTCGAGCAACTCGAGATAAGTTTCCGAAACGCCCTCGTGTGAAGCGATCGACAGGCCAATGCCATGGACGAGCACGTCGGCCTGCGCTGCAACTCTTGCGAGTTCCTCCATCTTCTCTTCCGGAAATACCGGTCGCCCATCCACCATCTCGGCAACGCTATCCGGCCCTACTTCGACGTAGCGAATGGATGGAAGAACCCGCTCCATAAAGAGCGGGTCCGTTCCCTCGTACGTCGTCCCCAGGGCTAGCCTTGTTTCCCGATATTGATGCCCCCGCCCGAGAGTTTGTACGGTAGTCATATCTGCCCAGCTTTGCGGTCGACGATTACTTACGAAGGCTGGGATCGAAGCCCAGCCCGCCACAGCTGCGGCAGGGCATGCGGAGGTCAACTACGGACGCGACGGCTTCAAACCCGGTCGTCTTGGTGCTGTTCTGATTGGTCATGATGTTCTCCTGTTTATTTTGTAGACAACGTTTATCGTCTGTCTGTACCGATAGTGCAGTCGGTGCAGAAAGCGTTACGCCTGACAAGGGCGGACTGAAATTTTTCCACCAAGGCGGAGGAAAAGGGGACCACTGTTGTGCTTCATAGAGTCGTTCTTTCGATTCGTTTTCTTGTGATTTTGGGGCGGGGGAGCGGAGTCCTGCGACGCCCGCAGGGCGGCGCGTTTAGGGCGCAGCGGAGGCCGCCTCCAAAATCACAGCGCCGTCGGAGCCCCGCGACGGGCTATTGGGGGCCGGAATCTTTTTTCTTTCTATGTTCTTGAGCCGGTAACTCTCCCCGTTCATCTCCAGGATGTGAACGTGATGAGTCAGCCTGTCCAGCAGCGTCCCGGTCAGGCGCTCGGAGCCGAACACTTCGGTCCATTCCGCGAAGGGCAAGTTACTGGTCACCAGCGTAGAAGCCCGTTCATAGCGCTGGCTGAAACTTCGAACAGCATTTCGGCGCCGGTCTTCGACAGCGGTACGAAACCCAGCTCGTCAATGATCAACAGTTCCTGTCGCGCCAGGTGTTTTGGATGCCGTAACAAGCGCTCTCATCGCGTGCTTCGATCAACTCGTGTACCAGTGACACGGCCGTGGTGAAGCGCACGCGGAATCCCTGCTGACATGCCGCCAGGCCCAACGCCAGGCCGACGTGGGTCTTCCCCGTCCCAGGTGGCGCGCCGCTCGCGATCTACCATTTCCTGTTCCACCAGCCGCAACAGAAATACCTCGAAAGCCGCGCTCTCTTTGGCGCATTGTTCGGCCAGCTTTGGGATTCCCGCAAGATGGTCGGTAGCCGCAGTTGTTTCAGATCGTGCTCTAACAACACCTGAGGTGTGTCCATTACTAGACTCCTTCGATCAGCAGTACCTGATGGTCGGCCGCCCGCGTCAGCGCCACCTCCGCCACCGCCACCGGCAGATGCGGATAGTTCTCCAAATCCAGCTTCGGCGGCCGCTGCTCGATGGCACACAGCAGCAGATGTTTCATCGCATCGAAACCAATGGCCCGCAGACGCAGGGCCTGCCGCACGGCGCCGCCCACCTCGCCCAGCGAAAACGTCTCCATCCGCCGAAGCACCTGTACATACTCGCGCCGTCCACGTTTGCCGAGTCGTGCTTCCATCTGGCGTCGCAGCTCGGTGAACTCTTCCGCCAATGGCCAGCCCTGCAGCGGCGCCGCCTGGTCCAGCGCGTTGCTTTCTGCTCCAGCAGGGCCAAATAATGCAATGGATTGAAGATCATTTCCTCCCGTCCGTAACTTCGGACATGCCGGGCAATCACCTCAGTGCCGCAGGCGATGACCATTTCCTACACAAAGGCCACCAACACCTGGCGGTGTCCATACTCCACGGGCACCGAGTAATCATCGGTTTCGTACCGCACCAGCGCTTGCGAGCTCGCACGTGCGGTGCGTTTGTCGCAGGCCTCATATGGCGCCGGCGGTAGTGGCAGCCGTTTTTCCCGGTCGCCCTCGAACCGCTCGGCAATGGTCTCCTGATGGCCCCACAACTTCTGCCCGCGTCTTCGCCGGCATTGCTCGAGCAGGTGTGTGTTCAGTTCTTCCCAACTGGCCGCACGCGGCACGGGCACCATAAAATCGCGTCGAGCGTAGCCCACTAATCCTTCCACGTTCCCTTTGTCGTTGCCCTTTCCAGGGCGCCCAAACTTGGCCGCGAATAGGTAGTGCGATTGCAGTCCGCTGAACGCCTCGGTGGGTTTCCGTTCACCGTCTCCGGTGATCTCTTTCACCCCGATCGCCGTGTTGTCGTACTTTTGTGGCGGGCCGCGTTATGTGGCGGCATCGAGTGGGAGCCGCGCAGAATGTGCGTGTCCGAGAATATCCGGACACATAACGGACCGGGGTTGTCGCAGCCCGAACTTTCGTTCAGGATTTCCGAACGGAGGTTGTCATGCTCGAACGCTATTTCATCAAACCGTCAACGGTCGATCGCATACGCGAAAGCTGGTTGGCTCCTCAGATCGAACGCTACGTCGAATGGATGGATGTGCAGGGTTATGCCATCCGGAATGTTTACAGACGAGTGCCGATATTGTGTCGGTTCTCGGAGTTCGCCCAGCAGCATGGATCCACTGACCTGAAGGGTGCGGCATCACAGATCGAGAGTTTTGCGTCGTATTGGCTTGACGCCCATGAGTCAAGCTGCCAGAGGCCAGAAGCCCGGTGCAAGATCGCCGAAGAGGCGAGGAATCCTGTCCGGCAGATGCTACTTTTGGCCCTTGAAGGTTCCGTTACCGCCGCTCGCAAGCGCAAGATATTGCCATTCGAGGACCAGGCGCCAGGATTTCTCGGCTACCTTCGGGAAGAGCGAGGGCTGCGTGACGCCACTGTCTATAAATACGTTCACTGCCTAAATGGGTTTGGGGATTATCTTAAGCGAGTGGGCGTCACTGCGCTGACGGAACTGTCTCCAGCGCTGCTGGCTTCCTTTGTTGTCGACACCGCGCCGAAGCTGGCGCGATCAGGGAAGCGGGACCTTTGCGGGATGATCCGTGTGTTTCTCCGCTTCTGTCATCGCCAGCGGGTGATCGCCGAAGATCTCAGTGGCGCTATCGAAATGCCGCAGGTATTTCGCTTATCCGATGTGCCACGTTCTATCACCTGGGACGAAGTCCGCCGAATGCTGGAAGCGGTGGACCGACGCAACGTCCGGGGTCGGCGCGATTACGCCATCCTTCTGTTGCTGGTGACCTATGGTCTGCGTGCGCACGAGGTCGCAAAACTAACTCTCGACGACATCGATTGGAAACGCGAGCGGTTCCAGGTCCCCGAGCGCAAAGCCGGACATTGGACGGCTTATCCGCTGGCCAATGTGGTGGCTGAAGCCTTGATCGCGTACCTCCGCTCCGGCAGACCGCAGACCGAGGACCGTCACGTCTTCTTCCGGGTTCTTGCCCCGCGCAAGCCAATCGGCTACAGCGCGATTTCCCAAATGGTAGCGCTCTATCTCCACAAGGCGGGAGTGCAGGTATACCGGGCCGGAGCGCAAGTTCCCCCTCAAGACCATCGGTGACTACGTTGGCCATCGCTCTCCACAGTCGACCGAGATCTATTCAAAGGTTGCCATTGCCGCCCTCCGAGAGGTCGCCATGGGCGATGGAGAGGAACTATGAAGGATGCCGATCTGCGAAGTGCTTTGGCGGAGTCCATCCGTCGGTTCGTGGAGTACAAGCGGGCACTGAACCGCAGATATCGGCCCGAGGCCGCGGCCCTGCGACTCTTCGACCGGTACCTTTACGAAAACAACATCACCGAATGGGATGGTATCGACAGCATTTCGACTGAACGTTTCCTGCAGTCGCGACCGCGGACACGACCGCGCAGCTATAACCATCTTCTCGGTGTACTCCATCGCTTTTTCGACTGGGCCGTGGTGCAGCGGCTCGTCGCGAACAATCCTGTGACCGCCGCACGACACCGCGATACGGGCAAGCGTATTCCCTATATCTTCAACCTCAGCGACGCCAAGCGTTTGCAGGAAGTAGTGGACGCGCTCCCCGATCGTTCTCGCGCGCCTCATCGGGCGCAGACCTACAAGACGATCTTTGCTTTGCTTTACGGTCTTGGGCTGCGCGTCGGCGAAGCAGTCAGGCTGAAGCTGGGTGACGTCGACTTCCAGCGCGACACATTGTTCATTCGCGAAACGAAGTTCAACAAAAATCGGATCGTGCCGTTCGGACCCAAGCTGGCGTTCGCCTTCGCCGTTACGTGGACGAACGCCATGGCGAGACGCCTGAAGCCGAACGACCGTTGTTCTCGTTTACCAAACGTGGCTGTATATGCCCAGAAACCGTCAGTCAAACATTCCACGCACTCGTTCCCAAGCTCGGTCTGCACCTGCCGCCGGGCGTTTCTCCGCCCCGACTTCATGACCTTCGACACGCCTTTGCCGTTGGCACCTTGTTGCGCTGGTATCGCGAGGGCATCGACGCGAACTGCCGTCTGATCCATCTGTCTACGTTCCTGGGACACGTCGACCCTAACTCTACCGCGGTTTACCTGACCATCACTGATGAGTTGCTGCGGGAGGCCGATCGACGTTTTCATGCCTTCGCTCCGATCGGAGGCAATCGATGAGCGGCAACCTCGGTCAAGTTGTGGTTGCCTTTTTCGAGGATCACCTCAAGGTCCAGAAGGGGCTCCTTCCAGGTTCGATCAGGAGCTACCGTGACACGCTGAAGCTATTTTTGATCCACGTCGGCAGCCTGTGTCGTCGATCTGTAACTCGCCTCGCGCTCGCGGATCTCACGTTTGAGCGGGTGCTGGATTTTCTGCGCATGATCGAAGAAACGAGAAGCAACCAGGCGCGTACCCGAAATCAGCGGCTCGCAGCGCTGCGCACGTTCTACCGGTACCTCGCCGTTCACCACCCAGAGATGCTCGCCGAAGCTCAAAGAGTGGAGGCGATCCCAACCAAACGCGTCCAGGCCGCAAAGACCGTCTATATGGAGCGCGATGAGATCGACACGCTGTTTCGGACGCTACCCAGAAGCGGGAGTTTGGCATTGCGGGACCGTGCCCTTTTGATGTTCCTTTACAACACCGGCGCGCGCGTTCAGGAAGCCGCTGATGTTCGGCTAACGGACGTGGACCTCAGTGAACCTTATCGGGTCCGACTGCACGGGAAAGGAGACAAGTGGCGCAGCTGTCCGATCTGGCTCGAAACCGCGGAACTATTGAAGCAACTGGTGACCGACGGGCAGACTGAGAAAACAGCGCCACTGTTCTTGTCGCAGCAACGGAAGCCGCTTACACGATTTGGAATATACAAGATCGTAAAGCGGCATACAGCCTCGTTAAAGTGCAGCGTTTTGGGCGAAACCCAAGGCGGCTTGTTCCCGCACGCCTTTCGACACAGCTCGGCCGTCCACCTGCTGGAGGCCGGCGTCGAGGTCAACGTCATCCGTGCATGGCTCGGCCACGTTAACCTCGACACAACCAATCGTTACGCTGAGATCACGTTGCGCACCAAGCAGGCGGCTGTCGCCGCATGTCTGCCGCCGGTTGATCTCTCGGCGAAATGCCGCCCATTTGGCGGATGGCGGAAAGATGCGGATCTGATCAAGTGGCTCGATTCACTATAAGGATTATGTTCCGTCATCCACGCCTCCCGCCGTGACTGGCGCGGCTCCCACTCGATGCCGCCACATATTGTGGCCCGCCACAAAAGTACGACAACCTGAAGGCAGCTGTGAAGAAGATCTTCCGCGGATACCGCCGCGAGGAAACGGAGCGGTTCATCGCATTCCGCTCTCACTGGCGGTTCGCGAGCGAGTTCTGCACGCCTGGCGAAGGGCACGAGAAGGGTGGCGTGGAAGGCGAGGTCTGCTACTTCCGTCGAAACCATTGGGTACCGCTACCAAAGGCAGCCGATCTGGAAGATTTGAACCAGCAACTGATGAAGGGATGCCGGGAAGACGAGCATCGCCACATCGCCAGCCATCCGGAGTTGGTGGGAGTGGCCATGATCAAAGAACGTAATGCGCTGCTCGCACCGGTGGAGCACGGTTTCGATCTGTCTGAGGTGTGCTTTCCACAGGTAGACGGTTTGGGCTGTGTCCGAGTGCGGACTAACCTTTATTCTGTTCCGGTTAAGCCGGGTACAACCGTGGAAGTTCGGATCCGCCCAAGTCATGTGGAAGTGTGCGAAGAAGGTCGTCTTATAGCGCGCCATGAACGCTGTTACGAACATCAACGGCAGATTCTCGACTTGGAGCATTATCTGGACGTGCTGGAGAGAAAGCCGGGCGCATTGGCGGGATCGAAACCGCTCGCCGTCTGGCGGGAAAAAGGACTCTGGCCGGCGAGCTATGATCGTCTGCTGGCCGAGATGATCAGCCGGCACGGAAAATCCAGCGGCACCCGGCAGATGATCCAGGTTGTCAGCTTGGTTAAGCAATACGGACACGCCCGGCTGCAGGAATCGGTTGCCCACGCTCTGTCAACAGGATGCTCGGATGCCGCCGCGATTCGGCATCTTATCTGCGCAAATGAACTAGCTCGCCAGCAGCCGGAAGAGATCGTCCTACAGGCCGAACTGGCCCGTTTCGAAAGGCCGCTTCCGATGATGGCTGAGTATGATCAACTCCTTCAGGGAGGTGGGCTATGAGTGCCGCCGCTCCACTTGAAGAAGCGACGATCAAACAGCAGTGTAAATTTCTACGAATGCCGGCGGTGGCTGCGCAGTATGCCAGTCTGGCGGAACAGGCGATCCGGGAACGGCAAACACATGCCGGTTATCTGGAAGCATTGCTGGCGGCCGAGATCGAAGAGCGCGAGAGGAATACGGTCGAACGACGCATCAAAGAAGCGCATCTACCCCGGGTAAAGACGCTGGAAGAGTTTGACTTCGCGCAGTCTCCAAAAATCTCGGCCGTTCAGATGCACTCGCTAGCGCAAGGCGGGTACATCGAAAAGGCGGAACCGATTATTCTGATTGGGGATTGCGGCACCGGCAAAACCCATCTGCTAAGCGGTCTGTGTATCGCCGCCTGCAAACAGAAGCGCCGCGTCCGCTTTGCAACTGCCGCCAGCCTAGTCAATGAGCTGGTGGAGGCAAAGCATCAACTGCAACTGCGTCGAGTGATGGCCCGATGGTCGCGGTACGAACTCATTGCCATAGACGAAGTCGGTTACGTGCCGCTTGCTGAAGTCGGCGCGGAGTTCCTCTTCCAGGTGATCGCGGAACGGGCGGAACGCGCCGCAGTGATTGTCACCACTAACTTGCCATTTTCTGAATGGACCCAGGTAATTCCAAATGCCAGGTTGTGCAAAGCGCTGATCGACCGTATAACCGATCGAGCCCACATCATTGAGACCGGCGCCGAGTCCTATCGCTTCCGGAGAACGGTCAGCAGGAAGAGAGGAGCCTCAAAAGAGAGCTAACAACCACAGGGACGCCGCTAGTGCGGCGAGACAAACAACCACGGATGTAGGTGG
>CAWKLV010000041.1:0-36097 GCA_963850575.1 uncultured Acidobacteriota bacterium
AGGATTTCCATTTTAGACGCCCCAGCACAGTTAGTGTACACCCACCCGTCGCTTTTTGATCCCGAAATTTGCAATTCTTCCGCCTGGGCCGCCTTGGCTTCCTGAAAACGCGAAAAACGCTGAACATCGCTCGCAGTGATCGAGAGGATGAAGCCGTCGCGAATGCGTTTGGGGTTGAACATAATTGCTATATCGAGGCACGAATGCCTGTATGACGGCGCTCGGGTCAACATCGCGGCTGGAGGGCGGTCAAATGTTAAAGGTGATGAACACGAGCATGAAGGTTCCCCTTCTACTGTTTGCAGCGGTTACCCTTCATGGCCAATGTATCTTGTTAGACGGAAAATGGGTTGGCATACCCGGTCGCGAGGGCAGATGGCCGCAGATGTCACAGATGTCACCCTGTAGCAAGGTTCGGCTGATCGTTAAAACCTTCTAAGTACCTGATGGGCATGAGTTACTGAGCAGAAGGTCGTACCGGCTCTCGCAGAAGGTGACATCTTATGACATCTGGTGCCATGAGTCTTATGCGCAGCTGCCGTGATAGCTTTGGGCGTTCCGAGCTTTGTTCGCATGCGTCTGAAATAGGTGCCGAGGTATGACTGGCTTCTGTGGAGCGACTGGGCGGCCAACCGAAATGCAACGGTTGCGCGGTTCTTGACAGCCCGGGTTTTAACCGTCAGTATTTTTCCACCACTGATCCGATTATCTGGGCAAAGCCCCAGCCACGATACAAATGCCGAGGCCTCTCGAAAACGTGTCAGGTCCAGACCCACCTCGGCAAATACGGTGTGAGCCGTGAGCGCGTTTATGCCCGGAATCTCTGTCAGATCCACACCCAGTATTCGGTACAGATGAGCACGAAGGTCGAACCTCATCTCGTTTCGGCACGGCTTGTGGCGATCCTTAGCCTTCTTGAGTGGCTGCTCTGGAATCGCTTCGGACCCGAACGCCCTTAGGTACTGCTCGATCTCATGGTCACATGACTGTATGAGCTGCTGGCAATGCTGATATGCCGTGAGAGACTGGCGCAGTGTGAACACGTGCTCACGTCGATAATCACCAACGAGCGCTCCGCGCTCGCCTTACGTCAGTCGGATCGCCGTCTAACAGGAGAATCACGCGGCGGAATCGCTGCAGCAGGATTTGGCGCTGGGGTTCGTAAAGAGCCGATCCCATGAGTGCCACGACCGACCGAATGCCAGCCTGATGCACCTTCATACAGTCGAAGAAGCCCTCTACCACCACGACTGAGTTGTACGCTTCAGCGGCGGCTCGATGCATGTTGAAAAGAATTTCCGACTTGGGGAACCCGGTGGAACCCGATACCGTGGTTGAGTGTGGTGATCCACGGAGCGTCCGCTATACGCTGGGCCCAGCGGTCTGCGCAGATTACAGGTCGCGGGATAGTGCCCCCAATACTGGACCCACGGGTATTCAGCGCTCCGGAACACCCATCCGATCAACAGGTGCTTTTCGGTGTTTAGTGCGGTTACCCATCCATATTTGCGCGCGGGGTCAACCAGCGTCGCAGCATGATCGATGAAGTGGGGCTGTGATGGCGTCCCGCGCAAGTCCACGTTCCCTTGGAGACCGGGCGCGATTGGCCAGACAAACTCCTTCCCGGATGTCAATCGTTGGTCCTGGTCTCCGCGCTCGTACGGCCGGGTCAACGAGCGCGAGCCCGAAACGTCGACCACCGTTGCGCCCGACTGCAGAAACGGAGATCCGATGGTCGCGTGCTCCGCCCAATTCACCGGACGATCGAAGCCGAGCAGATTCTCGAGCCGGCTGCTCACGTACACCACATTCTCGCCGTCCACCATGCGCAGAGCACGTGTGAACTTCTCGTGAACAATCGGCAGTTCCGCTTCCAGCGTTGCCGGCTCCGTGAGATGGTATGTCTCTAAATGTGCTTCGCCGTGGCCAGGAAGTCCCGCCAACCCCTCCTCGCGTGAGACCGGGCCGAAGCCGTCGACACAGACGAAGTGACCGGTGCCGCCTCGGAACTGCGATGTTTGTCCGAGCTCGCGCGCCATGCGTACCGGCTCCCAAAGCGGATTCAGCGCACCCGGGTCATCGCGCAGGATCAGTCGCGCGAAGGAGCCGCCCAGCAGTGTGACCGTCAGCTCGAGCTTGTCATTCGAGAGTGCGATTGCGGGCGAACCCTCAAATTGAATCTGTTTAACGGCCGGTGTTTGCGCCTGGAGGACGGCCCAAGAAGTCGCGAGCAGAAAGAAGATTCGCACGATTCAGAGCGTATCAGTGCTCCGGAGTGGGCCGGGCCTCGGGTAGCCAGACCTTGGGCCGGTGCTGGGAGGAATTAACTAATCCGAACAGCCGGGGTGACGGTAAGCGGAAAAGTCTCCTTTAAGAAACGGACTTGGGAGAGGCACCTGAATCATCTATCATGTGCAAGTGTTTTCGATAGGCTGCCACGTATTCTTCTCGTCGGCTCAATTTACCATGAAGCCGCTGAAAAGACTCAGTAAGCCGCGCGGCAGTAACATTCCATTATGGAAGGACGCGCCTGGATCGCGGAAGCACGAAGCCGACGCCAGGCGCTGTACTGCGGTTCCCAGGAACATCGGCGGCGAGTAGATCTTAAGCGTGGTGCCGCAACCGAACAGACCATCGTGGAGAACGTGAATCATCTTGTCCGACGTACGCAACGAGGAGACGAATGGTAACGCGGCGGAGCTTAATGGCAGGAATGGGTTCGGCCATCGCTGGCGCGACCCTCAGGGGCAGCTTGATTGCGGCAAACGAGAGGAGTGGCAAGACGATCGACGCACACGGCCACCTCACGCATCACAGTCGTTCTGACTGGCAGGAAACTGACAGGCAGATCATTGAGACTTACGACAAGCTGGAAATAGACCAGGGTTGCTGCTCCATTCTGGCTCCCCAGTTGCCGGCCACGCCGGAATCCTTTCGACAATGTAACCAGTATGTCTACGATGCTATCGGGCGCTTTCCGGGGCGAGTGCTTGGCTACGCCTTCGTCAATCCGGGCCATGGGAAGGAAGCCATCGATGAAGTCCGGCGTTGTGTGGAGAGCCGTGGCTTTGTGGGTATCAAGCTCTATAACGACTACGTGGTTACTGAACCTGTCGTATGGCCCCTGATCGAACTCGCTATCCAGTTGCGAGTTCCCATCCTGCACCACGCCGGGCATGTCAGCTGGCTGTCTGCATCTCAACCTCGCATCAGCGACGGCGCTGCTTTCGCTGAGATCGCGAAACGGTATCCTGAAGCGACGATCATCTGCGCGCATATCTGTGGGGGAGGCGATTGGGAGTGGGAGATCAAAGCACTTCGAAACGCTTCCACTATTTACCTCGATACCAGCGGGAGTGTCGTTGACGAGGGTGTGGTGGAAATGGCGGTCGAGGTCCTGGGAGCGGAACGCCTGCTGTTTGCATGCGACATGTCTTTCACGGCCAGCGTAGGCCGGATGCGCTCGGCGAACGTGAGCGAGTCGGATAAGCAGAAGATCTACGGCGGTAACATGCAACGCATTCTGAGCCGCAGGGGCAAGTCTTGATCATCGACGTTAACTCTTACTTAGGGCATTTCGCCTTTCGGCAATTGCGGCACAATACCGCGGCGAAGCTGCTGGCGCTGATGGACCGCGCTGGAATCGACCGGGCTGTCGTGTCGAGTGCCTCGTCCATCACCTACCGCAATCCTCAGGCAGGTAACGAGGAAACGGCTGCGGAGATCAAACAGCACAAGGACCGTCTGATCGGATGTGCGGTCCTGAATCCGGCATATGCGGGCTGGCGCGACGATTTGACGATCTGCCATCAGTTCGGCATGCGTGCGGTGCGGCTATATCCGCGCTGGCACAACTATCGGCTCACCGATCCGGCCTGCCGGGAACTCGTACAGGCTGCGACGGATCTTGGGATAGCGATTTCTATCCCTTTGCGGGTAGAAGACCGGCGCCAAGGCAGCTGGCTGCTGGACATTCCGGATGTGGATCAGGAAGAGATCGCCAGGCTGATAAGGGCCTCCCCAAATGGGCGATTCATTCTCGTAAACGGCACGGGATACGATCGGTCTTCGCTTGGGCGGAAAGACAGCCGATTGCCGGCCAACTACGTCATTGATATCGCCCTGCTCACCGCGGAGGTGCCGAACGAAACCCAACGCCTGATGCAGAATCTCGGCGATGACCGCGTGGTGTTCGGCACCGGCGTACCTTTTCACTACCCAGGGCCGGCGTTAACAAAGATGCAGATTCTGGACGCCGACGAAAAAGTTAAGGACAAAATCCGGTGGCGGACCGCAGCTTCGCTTTTGCGCCTTTGAGCGCTGCCATGCAGCTCAGACGTTCGCCCACGGTAGCTCTTTGAGTTCCCTTGTCGTACCAGTCAGCTCTTCGAGCGTCGTGTTAGGCTGATATAGTTTTGCGTGACCCACGGCCTAGAGACTCTTGATGATAAGAAGCGCAAGCTTGTGTGTCATCTGTTCTGCTTCAGCCAATGCCGCCAGTTGCTGCGTGGAAACGCGACGCATTCCTCGCGTTTACGCCCTGCTTCAGAACCGCAACATGTTCCGCATTGGCCATCAGCCCAACATCATACGGCTAGCCGAATGATGCCCGGGTTGCCCAACCTGGAACGGTGCCACTCAAACACTGGCTCTGGTCCCAAATCGGCACCCTTCCCCTACTCTTGAGCTTCGCCCTGAGTGCCGCCTCGCCCAAAACACGTTCCCATTCGGAATTGATCGTCCACAGGCGCCATCCCTCGATCTATTACCATTCGTGCGAACGTGATGCTCATGGCCGGATCAAGCGGAACAGTGCGGCGCGCCGGAAGTTCATCCGCGATTGTCCTTGTCCGAGTACCGGACTCAGAACGGGTTCGTGCCCCGGATTCGTCGTGGACCACCGGCGGGCCCTCAAACATGGAGGCCAGGATACACCCGAGAATATGCAATGGCAGAGGCGGGACGAGGCTAGGGCGAAGGATAGAGTGGAGTGAATGTCGGAGTGAACCCCAAAACTGAAAACGCGGAAGTGGTGAAAAGGTTAGCACCCGGACAATACTCATAGAAACGAAGGGAATGGGCTCCAAATTCCACGCGGCGCGACCCGGCTTTTCAGGAGAGGGAACATCACGTGAACGATCACCAGAAAAACCGGATTCACGATCGGCTCTTCCGGACCGCCGAATTGTCGACCAGGGGAAAATCTTCCATAGCCAACGACGATCGTAAACCCACACGACAGGCGCGAGCCGGGGCATCGTCCGCCTTAGGGCTGCGACTGCTTCGTGAAACTATTCCTCTATGCGAAAGCGTCGGCCGTCCTCCTGCTGCTTCAGCTCAGGCGTACGTGGTGGCCCCGAACCAGCCGGACTCCCGGAAGCACCACCCCTCCGGCAACGGCTTCCTGAACATGCGAGCGATTCAACTCCCTCTGAACCACGCCTGCCTTGGCCAGATGTTCGCGCAAGGGGCAGTTCGGAAGCAGGTCGAGCAGCAGCGCCCATTCGTCCCAGTCCAGCTGTACCGTAACCTTGTAGTACCGGTCCGGAATCGGAGCGCTTTTCCTCCACCACGAGCGTGTCGACGCTGTTCTTGGCGAGCGTGATCGTGTTCAGCCGTCCCTTGAGCTAGTTTGAGACCACGCGACCCCATCCAGCAACAGAGGAAAATCTTCAACCCCTTCGCGCGGTTTTCGGCCGCTCGTCGCCGGGCGTGGAGGCGTTCTTCTTCTCGCTTGGCGAGTTCGGCAAACGACTGCTGGCCCTTCAGGTAATTCGCGATGCGATCGACTTTCTCGCCGAAGGCCTCGACATAATCGGCGAGCGCAACCAGCAATTGTTCCGAGAGTTCTCCGCCGTTCGCCGCAGCTTCTTCGTAAGCCGATTCGATCAGCGTCCCCAGAGCTTCGTCGATCTCGAACAGACTCATGTTGCGCGCCAGTTCCTGTGCTGGGGAGTTGGCGGTCATCGGAGCGCTCATGCTGCTCTCCCTGTGTTTCCGGTTCATTCCGCACACGGTCCGAAGATGGGGGCGCCTTCTCGACGCTGAAACTCCGGAACAACTGCCGGCCCAGCGACGGCACGTAGGGCGTGAATTCTTCTCCGGCTGGAGCTTGTTCGATCAGCCGGAACGCCTGCTCCAGCCGCGCATCCAGCAGATCCATGAGGTTCAAGACCATGGCCTCAGGCATCATCGGCAGGCGCAGAGCGCCTTTGTCCAGTTCGCCGTGATGACTGACGATCAGGTGCTGCAATACTGTCTTGATCTCGATGGGGAAGTCTGGTTGTTTTGCCGTGTAGCGTTCCAGGATCTCCAGGCCGAGCGTGACGTGCTCCACGAGCTGACCCCGCGCCGTGTAGCCAAAGCGCACGCCGGTGATCTCGAGCGTCTCGATTTTGCCGAGGTCGTGGAGGATCGCACCCGCGATCAGCCAATCAAGCTCCAGCCGCGGAAACTTGCCCGTCAGAATGGTGGCTAGCTCGCACAGCGAAACCGTGTGCTCGAGCAAGCCGCTGCGGAAGGCGTGATGTATTTTCAGCGCCGCAGGCGCCACCTTCAGCTTGGCGGCATACAGGATCGCTCACCATCGAGCGCAATAGCTCCCGCAACGGCGGGCGCTCGATCCTTTCGACGTACGACTGCAACTGGCCGTACATGGCTTCCGGGTCCTGCTTGGAGGTCGCGCAGAAATCCTCTGGGCAGAACTCCTGCGGTTCACAGCGTCGGATCCGCGCCACGACTAGTTGCGGTTTGTCGTTGTACTGTTCGACGGTTCCCCGGACCTTCACGACCTGGTCGCGCTCCAACATTTGCGCGATCTCCTCGGGACGCTCCCAGACCCTGGCGTCGAGCTCGCCCGTGCGATCGGCCAGACGTAGGTGCAAGTACACCCCCGCGTTCCGCTTCGGCCGTAGCTCCTTCTCAGTCACCACGGCCAGCAGTGTCACTTCGCCCCCTGCAGGTAGCGCATTCAGATAATGGCCTTTGTTTTTCAAGGTGATTCCTCCTGTCATTGCACACACCTCTGCTGGCGGGGCGCGACCGCTAAGTCGCACTCCGCCGGAGAGGTGAAAGTTTGATATTCAGAAACCGAGCGAGAGCTGGCTGTCGTCGCAATGCACGGCCGGACGCCGCGGGGACCGCCGCGATCCCATGCCGAATTGCGCCAACCCCGTAGCGGCCGCCGCCGGCAATATCTCGATAGCTGGTGCTGCCCGTTCGCTCTCCGGCTCGATGATCAACTCGGGCTCGGGTTTGAAAGCCGCTGGTGTGTCCGGGCCCAGCGTGCGGGCCCGCTCCACTTGGAGCCGGCGCCAGACTTCATCCGCTCTCTCTCCAACGCCCTTTTGGGTGACCAGCTCCCGCGCCATGGCGGTGAGCATATCGTCATCCTCTTCGAGCGCCTGCAAGCCCTCGGTGGAGAACTTGCCTTCCATGGCGAGCGACACCAGCAGCTTCTTCCCCATCAGCCGGAGGCAGCTCTCCTGCATGCTGGCGGCGTAAGCCAGGAATTTCACCTTCACCGGGTGTTTCTGGCCGATCCTCCAGGATCGCCGGCTGGCCTGGCGCAACACGTAGATCGAATAGCCGGTCTGAGCGAAGATCAGCGTATTTGCCCACAGCAGATCGAGGCCGGTCTGAACCAATTTGGGGTGACAAATGCAAACCTGCATGCCCTTCCGCAACTCCTTTTCGTACCAAGCCTCGCGGGCTTCCGGCGGCACGTCGGTGGTCAGCACCTCGACGCGAATGCCTTCGCGCGCCAGCAGATCTTTCCAGCGCTGTGTAACATCCCGTTTCTGTGTGTACACCGCGTAGATTTGACAGCGCCGTCCCTGGCGCAACTCCGCTTGGACCTCCTCGATCAGGCGGCGCTCTTTGGCGTAAACGAACGTCTCCTCCAAATCCGGAGGATCCGAAATCACGAACCGCTCTCGCTGCCCGGACTCCGGGTCGACCGCGTAGCCGTAGAGCGTCCCTAGGCGATAAGGACGGTCGCCGTAAACCAACAGGGCGTTCATGCCCACGCTCATCACGGATGGGTTGCCGCGGTGTTCTTCGAGCGCCTCCTGAATGTCCTTCTCCAGGTGCTCGTACGCGGCGCGTAGCGGCGGGTCCATCTCGATCGCAATCACCTCTTCGGTATAGGGAGGCAGTGCGTCCGAGATGTCTTCGAGCGACACGAACGCGCCCATCTCCATCAGGAATCGCCCGAACAGCAGCGGCGAGGCGCCAGGGCGGCGGCGTATGCGCCTGGTGACACGAGCTTCCGAGCAGGCGTTGTCCTGGGGCTCGATGATGGTCACCTTCTCGAGCACTCCGTACGTCTCCGAACGCGCGCAATCCTGCGGCGCCCGCTGCAAAGCCTTCGCCCAACATCTTCCGCGGGTCGAGCCGGAACAGGATCTCGTAGATCTCGTCCGCGTAACCGCCCAGAAGTGTGCCGGTCAGAATCGCGATCCGATCGGCGCAGGCAGCCAGGGTCCCCAGCGCGTTGCCCTGCGCCGTATCGCTCCCCTTGAGCTCGTGAACCTCGTCGGCAATCGCATAATCGAAGAAGCCGTCGTTCAGGTAGCGTCCGATGAACTCAATGGGAGCGTACCGCCGCACCTTGGTCCCGTCCGCCTGCCACAACGGACTGTGAAAGGGCCGGCGCGCTTTGCTGGCCACACCCGGGTCCTCGGAGCACACATACTCACTGTGCCTGGCTCTCCTGAAGTCGCTGCGTCTCAACTGGTCCGTTCCTGTCAGGACAGGTAATCCCGTATCCGGATTGACGACGCAGCCGCTGAACGGTCCGCTGTGCGGCGTCAAGTAGGCGTGCCGCCAGTACGCGCCGAGCTTGGCCCGCTCGCGGCTCATGCAGAACATCGCCGGCGCTCCCATGATCTCGTCCCAGCGCGCCCGGGCCGACCGGGCGTTCTTCCGCAACCGCATGTCGCTCAGCGTAGTGCGCAATCCCTCGCGGACGATGCGGCCGTTGCGAAGCCGCACTTCGTTCACCCCGGTGTAGCCGTTCGAACCGACGCCGTTACGGATGCCGTCGATAATGAACACACGGACGCGAGGCAAGGTCAGAAAACATTCGCGCGCCCACTTCTCGACGAGTTGCGGAGGCATCATGACGACGGCGTTATACTGCTTGCCGCGTGCATGTGCGTGCAGCGCCCCGAGGCTGATCAGAGTTTTCCCCGTCCCGCATTCCGCGATGACGGCAGCCGTCCGGGCCGCTTCCCACCGCTGTACAATGCCGCAAATCGCGACCCACTGTGCGGGGTACGGTTTTCGTCGCAGGCCGTCGATCTCTGGCGCGATCGGATCTCCCGGCCGGTAGAGCGGCGGAAACTGTTCCATGATGCGGTCCGCCATCTCGCTGGCGTAGAGCCGCAGGTAGTCGTTCAGGTCTTTGGGCATTTGTCTCCCTCGATGGATCTTGAGACGGACGACACGGGCGGCCCCTTGTCGGACAGTTACTGCGCTGCGGAAGTGCCGTCGGCCTGCTCGTCGGCCGCCACCCCGAAGCTGGCCGGCACTGGCCAGGGTGCGATGTCCTTCCCGTCGGGAATCGAAATCCGGCCTCGCTTGAGCGCGTGTCCGATCCAGGCGAGAAAACGCTTCTGGGTGCCGTTGACCAGCACCGGCTCGCAACCCAGTCCAATCAGGCGTCGTATCGCCTGGCGGCTCTCCAATTCTTTGGAGAACCACTCGGCCCACTGCGGCAACACGGGAAGTCCAAAACGAACTCCGATCCGGTACAGCAGGAATGCAGGGTCATCGGAGACCAGCATCGTGCGCCGCGCTTTAACGTCGCCGCCGGCACGGCTGAGCGCCAGTTCCTTGGAAATCGCCAGTAGATGGCGAACCGGCCGCTTCCGGCCAGGAATGTTCACGGACCCGCGATAGATCTCCGGGTCCTCGCCCAGCACAACCTGCAGAGTGGGGATGCCGGGCCCGCGCACTTCCAGAGTTGCCGGTTCCGCGATCGCCGCGGCTACCGCCGCCACGTCCTGGTCGCCGCCGATGACCGACAGTAGATGAGCTTTGCCCCGGCTCCCCTCCTGCTCCCCGTCACGCTCGACAATCAGGCGGTCCAACCAGACGCGCACATCCAGCGTCGTCTCGCGCGTGACCTTGCGAAACCGGAGCGTGCCGAAGCGTAAATGGGCATTCTTCATAAACGTTTGCTCCCATCGGTGAGAATGGCCGTGAGCCCATCCCGGTACACGAGGGCTAACGTCTGGGTGAACCGCTCCCGCTCCCGGATGGTCAGGGTCCCGTCGTCCGCTTCTTCCTCCAGCCGGTCCGTGACTTTCACCGAACTCCATGCCGCGACGTGCCGGTCCGCACCCGAACCAAAAATTCCGTCCAGCATGCCCGAGACCGCCACGATCGCGGTGTGTCCGCCGTGCAGGGGCGTTAGCGGGCGGCCCTGGACCCGGTTGGGCGGCGCAAACAGGATTCGTGCCGCTTGGCGGTACCCACCCGATCTGGGGAGCATGTCTTCCACCGCATCGAGCGGGACTCCGCGATAGGTCCAGTTTGCCGGCCCACCCGGCGGCACGAGGTACGTGCGATCCGGCGCGTCCGGCAACACGGCCAGAGACTCCGGCCGCCGCGCCATCTCGTGAAGCCGCCGCCGGGCGTCGGCGACCTCCCAGTCCTTCAGATTGCTTCGCGCCCGTGGACTGCGGCGCACGCCGAAGACGACCACTTGCTGATACCGGACCGCTTCGGGCTCGCTGGCCGATAGAGCGCCTTGTCCCGGAACTGAACCGCCAGAATCTCGGCGCACACTGCAATGCGTGGGCCTGGAATGACGAATACCAGAACACCGCCGACCTTCAACCACCGGAAACTGTGGGCGAGGAACGTGGCCTCCGCTCTCTCGCCACAGCGTTCGCCTCCGGTCCAGTCGTAGGAGGATTCAGGTACGCGAGCGAGAACGATTCGACCGGGCAGTGTACGTCAAAGCAACTCCCCTGTAGGACATGAGTGAGGACCCTGCCCGCTACTTCGGCCCGGTAGGCATCCAGTTCGACGCCATAGCGGAGCGCGCCGACGCCGGCCGTGATTTCCACCAACGCCGAGCCACAGCCAGCGCAGGGATCGACCGCCGAGAAGTTAGCGCCGGGCAGTGCCAAGAAGCGCCTGATTCGTCGCGCCTCCTCCAGGGCCAATGGGAAGTACCCCATGCGGATCTGTCCTGCGAGTCGCAGAATCCCCTCCTGTTCTCAGTTCTTCACGGTGGCGGGCCGATGTGCCAGTTCCGCGGATTTGGCCCTGCTGCCCGCAAATATCAGGAAACAAGGCACGATCAGGTCCTGTGCGGAACAACGTCCGCCGACCGCGCCGGCCAACTTTGCCAGATTCTCGATTTCCGCTTACACTCAGGGCCGGGAAAGGAGGTGAAGCAAATGTTCCGTGATCCCAACGACGATGGCGTGAATGAGTCGCAGCCTTTCGGCTCGCACCCGGATTTCGAGGAGCTGGATCAAGAGGATCTGCCTCTAGGCGACCTGGAGCCCGGAGTGGCCGAAGCCAATCTGGCGATGTTGGACGAGCCCAATAATTGGGAATTTGCTGCCGATCAGGCGTTGTGATTCCTGGCGAGGCGCCGACAGCGGCATTGCGCTCCCAACGGATTACCGGTCTCCGGCGGGAGGCCGCGGCCACGGCGTGTCTCTTGGCCGATGGCGGGACGGTGTGGGTGTCGAACTACCTCGGCGGGTTTCTTACGCCCGGCGATGAACTGGAGTACTCCCCGTCGTTGTCCTCTTCGGCCGCCACCGAACTCTGCATCACCCGCTCCACTCGGGCTCGCCCCCAGCAAATCTATCTGGCTCCCATCGGCTACGTCACCCAGCCGAAACTGGACAAGCGTCAGGAAGGTTTTCTCTGCGCCGAAGTCGTGGGGGGCGAGTTGGGCGTTCGCGGTGTACATCTCCCGTCCTATGCTGTGCGCGATTATTTCTATCGTGCCGACCGCAAGCGAGACTGGCCGAACTCGCCGATTCTCTATGATCTCCTCCGAGTCTCGCCTTCGGCCGCGCCGGGCGATCTGCGCCTCGCCTATAAGGTGCGCCGCCTCGAACTCCAGGCCGAAGGCGCGAAGCCCGATCGTTGCGTGACCTCGAGCGGGCCTTCAATCTACTGATGCAGCCGCAAATCCGCTCCTGCTACGACGCCTTACTCCTCGATCCCGAATCACCCGTCTTATTCCCGTACAACGGTTTCGGCGCGCTCCTGGTGGCCGGCGAACTCGCCCGCGATCGCCAGACCTTCTTCGCTCGGCGCATTCTCTCCTTCCTTCCCGATCGCCGGCAGCGCCGCTTTCGGGCGGCACTGCGCCGCATTGATTTTCTCCACGATCACGCCGTGTACCGCGATCCCCGCCGCAAGCTGGAAGTCGTGCTCGATCCGATTCTTCTGCCCCTCGCCTGGGATCCCACCTGGAACCAGTGGAAGCATCTGCTGGGAGCTAAGATCGGCATCGCGGCAACCTTTGTGGCCAGCGGGAAGTACCGTCTGCGCTCGAGCGAGTGGCAACTGGTTTCCTGGCTGTCCGCGCTGCCCAGCCGCATAGAGCTATCGACGCCGGCGGACATCGCCAACCAAGTGCAAGCGGCGAAACGGACGTACCACCAATTTGGCCAGTACTTCACGGCGCTCCAACAGATCCGTCAGCGTCTGGATCGCGAACCGCTGGAACGGCGAGAACTGGAGCGCTGGTGTGGCGAGTTGGGCATTCCCGGCGATTTCGACGTGGCGCAGATCTCCTGGAAGCCCGATTACGACACCTTCTTCTACGAGCAACTCCGCAAGCGCGCGCGTCGAATGTATCTGTTCCGCGGCGAGTACATCATGGAGCTGGAACTCGCCACGGCTGTGGAGGTGCCCGAACTCGGGCACGCCACCTACGTGTTCGCCAAGCCGAGTGACATGGACGGGTTTGTCCAGCTATACGCCAACGCTACCAAAGAAGATATCCGCAAGAATCGCGACGGCATCGCGGAGCGCTTGGGCTTCCTGGGCCGGGTGACACACGGCGCGAATTATCGCACCTGGCTTCGTGACTTGAAGTCCCGAATCGGTGAAACCGTGGACTACGCGTCGTTCGCCTTGCAATAAAGGCACAGCCTTTATGCGTGATCAGAGTGTATCCGGGTGTCGGAGCTGGGAGATTGCGTGTATTGCTCCGTCGCGCGGCAACTGCGGAGGAACGGAGGGTCTAGCAAGGCGAAGTCTGTTGAACGTCGCAGCCTTCACCGCGGCAGAGCGACTATTTTCTCCATTCCTCCCATCGCAATTCAGTTCTTTTGGGTCTCTCGGTAGGTCCTATCCTGACCGGTAATCTCAGCCGCATCTTGCGCAGTGCTCCTGAGCGGCTGAGTTCTCTGATGACCTTGGGCCATAGAGAACGATTCCCAAGTCGTTGATCGCTCCTGGACGGGGGCCAACTGAACGCAATGCTTTGCTTGGGCTGAGTCTTCGCAGTAGTGCCGGCCTTCATACATTGAGCAAGTTTTCTTTGCGATTTCTGTTGCAATCCATCATCAATCGCGTGACCCAGAATCGGCACGCCTGCAAACGGGCCCATGAGCCGCGCGATCACCCTTGTACTGGGCCGCGCACGTTGGCGGGCGATAGACTGAATCAACATGCAAGCCTGCACCTTTTGTTCGGTGGCGCCGGACCGCGTACTTTACCAATCCCCTGCGGGTTTGGCATTGTTCGATGCATTCCCCATCTCCGAGGGCCACACCTTAGTCATCCCACGCCGGCATATCTGCAGCATTTACGAACTGACGCCCGCCGAACAGAGCGATCTTTGGACGTTGGTCGCTCAAGTCCGGCAAGCTCTCATCGACCGCTACGATATCGAGTCGTTCAATATCGGCGTGAATGACGGTATAGCGGCCGGCCAAACTATCCCCCATGCTCACATTCACGTAATCCCACGCCGAGTTGACGATGAGTTGGATCCTCGCGGCGGTGTGCGGTGGATCATCGCTGAGAAAGCTGCTTACTGGAAGTAGCTATGCAGCCGAGCCCCGAGCAGCAGGTTCAATTCCTTCTATACGTCCAGCGGCTACTCAATGAAGGCCTTTTCACGGCAACGTACAAATACGCGATGCTGCTCGCTCTGGCCGACATCGCTGTTGAATGCGGCGATGATTCGGGCGATACGCTGACCGTGCCGATCAGGCGTGGCGGAGAAGTACGTCGGCTATTACTGGCGCCACGTCGTGCCATACGCGCCACCAGGTGCGGATGCCGGCTTCGTACTGCAACAGAATACCGATCGACAGGCGGCGATCGTCGATGTTGTCGCTCAGGCCAGGCGCGAGCATGGCACGCTGGCCGACCTGCAGCGCGATTCGTATGCCTGGCGCAGAGTAGTCGAAAAGGTGTCAACTTACTTTTGGACCCAGCCGCTCTGGCGTCTACAGCGGATCGGCGACCAGGTGCTCGATTTCCTGTATGAGAACCAGGAGATCGGAACGCGCGTGGAGGCGATCCAGCTACGGCCGGGCGTGGCGTTTTGCCTCCGGCGCTTCCACGTTCTACTCACGGAAATGATCCATAGCGCATGGCTGCAATACGTCCGCAAAGTGAACGCCCGCGCTCTCGGTACCACCATCGATATGGCAGAATTCCTGTTCGGCACGGAGCGCGGGGACCTATCCGGGATCCGGCTAGCGCTGACAGACCTTCAGGCCGGCTGCTGTTCTTATTGCGGACGCGATCTCAAACGTGGCGGCGAGATCGATCACTTCATTCCATGGGCCCGCTATCCAGTCGATCTGGGTCACAACTTTGTGTTGGCTGATACTAGCTGCAACGGTGCGAAACGCGCGATGCTGGCCGCCGAGCAACATCTGAGGAAATGGATGGAGCGGAACCGTGATCAGGGAGCGCTCCTTTCTGAGGTATGTGACGGGGTCAGGATGACGCACAACATTGCGGCATCACGACAGATTGCGGATTGGGCCTCTGAGCAGGCCGTGGCCGCCGGCAGTATGCTTTGGCTGTCGCACGGAACACTCGTTCCGATCTCGGCGGATTGGCGCCAAGTCCTGTCGATTTAGTTTTGCTATGGCTAAAGATTGTGGCTCCTCAAAACGGCGCGTATCTTGCCGTCGCATCCCATCCCGGAATACTCCAGAGCCCCGGGCACGGTGGAGAAACCCCGGGCGGCCCGAGCCGTGCACTCCTCCGGGAGATGGCCTGTTTTCTGTTCCGAATTGGCACGCTGACACTACTTGCTGTCTCGCTTGCTCAGCCGAGCGTTTCAGTCCGGCACCACTATCCAGAAGCGAGCCGCGCAGCGAACTCCGCGATCAATGGCGCCCGCGTTCGGCTACGGTGTACTGCCCGATGTGCGACCGGTCGCCGGCCCGCCGCAGAAGCGCCAATACCCTCCACAGTCCGGACTACTGCTATTTCTGCGAGCGCGATGCAAACGGCCGCATCAAACGCAGCAGCTCCGTCCGCAGACAGTTCCAACGGCAGTATCCATGCCCGTCAACGGGCCTCCCGGCCGGCCCCTGTCCGGGCTACATCAAAGACCATATCGGACCGCTGAGGCGCGGTGGCCCCGACACCGTCGACAACATGCAGTGGGAGAAGGCAACCGAGGCCAAATTCAAAGATCGCGTTGAGTGATACGGACCTGTTGCTGGCGAATTGATAAAATCACGCGGCGATTGGAGTTTGGTACAACCCTCGACAGTGCCTCCGCCACTGGTACGAATCAAGACCGATTGGTGACACAGATCCGGCAACTGGCGGTTCTGGCAGGCGTCCTTCCAGCCCCGCATGCGTTCGATGGCCATTATAGTAATGTTGAAAATCGAGCAGCTTCGTCTCGAGATCGGCCGTGGTCCAGAATAGGATCTCGGTCGAGGTACTCGCGCCGAATCGTGCCGATCAGTCGCTCTACGAAGGGATGCGAAAGCGGCACGTAAGGAACAGTCTTGATTTCGGTTACCTCGAGTACTCGAAGATTGGCCTGCCACTGGTGGAATCGATACAGCGGATCATGATCCGAGCTGAGGTATTTTGGCAGACCGTGCCCGCGAATCGCTCGATGAAACATCCGGCACAGCGCCACTCCATCGACGACGCCGCTGTGGACGCCAAATCCAATGATGCGACGCGTAAATTGGTCCATCACAACAAGAACCCAATGTGTTCTCAGTGTCGCCGATTCGCATCGAAACAAATCGCAGCTCCACAAACTATCCTTCACGTGGCCGATAAACGTAAGCCAGCGAAGGACCTCCCGAATCCGATTCCGGCCGGTAGTGAATGCTCAGGATACGGCGAACAACATCCTTGTCGATCTCGATGCCGAAAGCCAGCGCGATCTGCTGAGCGATGCGGGGACAGCCCCAGTTGGGATTACGACGTTTCATGGCAACGACGGCGTCGATGAGGTCTTTGTTCGGTCCCTTCGGGCCAGGCCGACGCCGCGCGCTGCGGCGGAAAACAACATGCGGTACTTTCGTTTCCTCAGCAGCGCTGTGGAAATGCAGCAGAGTGGAAGGCTTCAGAACGATGGCGGAGCGGAGAATGCGTGCCGGGCGCATGAAGAGGCTCACAGACCGGCGATGATCCGATCGGCGGCGCGCAGGTTGGGCGCACGCTTGCGGCCGCGATTGAGAACCAGCAGTTGATGCCGGACCAGCACGGATTCGGCAACAACGAGCGGACTCCGCCTGGCCTTGCCAGTCGGGCCATCGTAACGATCAAATGAACGAATAGGATCAGACAATCACGCACTCCGGCGATGGTATCAACACCGCAAAAACGATCGCGTGCCATCGATCGGCGTCGGCTCGCTTAACAACCTACCGTGTGTGGGCGAACAAACGGCGAAACTGCTACACTGTCTTTCTGAATGGCCTACCGGCCCGATCCGTCAGAATTCGACAAGCCGCTGACTCAAGACGAGCTGAAAGAACTGCAACGAAAGCTCTCCCTGCTCAGCCCCCACCACTGCAGGACGCCTACCGCAAGGCCCACAAGCAGTGCCAGATGCACCGGGATCTCCTTCCGAAAGCTGCCGCAATTCAGGAACTCGTGACAGCCTGGAAAGTAATGCGGAACTGGAAACGCCGACGTCCGCCACGGCGTGAGTAATGGTAATCGACCCGCCACCCTGCCGCTTCCTGAAAGCTACTGATGGTAGTGTTATGTATGGCCCTTCGGTCCACCGAATCGCATGAAAATAATTGTCGTAGGCGCACTGCGATGCAATACTGGAATTCGACACTGAGAGCGTGTAGGCTTTAGCCGGGTATTTTCGAGCGTGTTGCAACCTGAATGAGAGCGTGAGGAAGAGGCGCTTGTCCAAGCGATCACCCGATGCTGGTGAGCTCGAACCGCTGTGCAAACGAACGCGTCCTGCCCAGCGATGTCACCCTTGGCCAACCATCTGGCTTGTCCCTTTCGGATCAGGTCTATTGCCTCCATGCCCTGAATCGTTCGCGCCCCCGAGGCGAAGGACCGGAAGCCTTGACAAGCTGTCACGCGCCGTTCTGTTGAACGGTGTGGACTGCTCCACAATGTTAATCAAGTAGTGCACAGGCCGACATTGGCAACGGTCGCGACAAATCCCGCATCGAGCGCCATCGGAGTCCCCTTTCCCCCGTTTCGGTCAATCCTCGCTGAATCGGACTTTTGAGCTGGTTTTTAGTTAACGAAAAGCAGGCGTTCCGGTGCGCTAAACGACCCTTCCCTGCACGTGCCTCGGATTCCGCTCGACATTCTCGGTGCGATCAAAAGCTCTGCTTGAAGCGGGTTTCGAGAAAACCACCCAGCTTCGCCGTTGCCCGGAACTGCGGAATCGGGTCGAGATCCTTGAATGCGGATGTGAACGCGTTGGACAAGCTCCAAACTGTGCGCCGTTTGAACTCGTCGTACGGCGGATCGAAGTAAAGATCGTGCACACGACGGGCGAGGTGCCGCGGAACATCCAGTTCGCTTTCGATGAACGCCTGATAGATGACCATCTTTGCGGCGACGTCGGTCAATTCCGACTGACGCCAGAGTTCGACCTGTTTCCGCATGGGCTCGAAATTTCGTTGCATCCGGTCCACGCCGACCGAGATCGAATCGACGAGTGAGAATGACTTGGAATGCTTCGCTAGCACCGGCGTGAAGTCCCCGCTGAAGGCCATATTCGAGCACACGAACACGCGGTAACCACAGGTAAGCGCGAGGCGCATGGACTTATCGTGAGAGTTCCGCAAGCCGATCGAGAACCGGGCTCCGTGCATCTCGGTTTCGAGATCGAGCACGCCGAACATTTTCATTCCGTCCGGCGAGACAGCATATTCGTCGTGGACGACGCCGATGTGCCGGAAGCCCAGCGTCTCAACGAGAGCCTGGACGATCTCGTGATGGGGCACTGGTCTGTGCGTGTCGGTTGCGGGCGGTGTCGGCACAAGAGCAAGTTCTTGGCGCGAAATGGTCGTGCCCTTGTATGCGATTAAGGTGCTGGTTTCTGACATGGTTTTTTCTCCTGTTGAAGTTGAACGACGAAGGCCAAGTACAATGGGCGCCATCACGTGCGCGTGCCTTACGGGTGCCGACTGGATCTACGGCGCAGTCGCTTTGCGGATGGCATCGTCTCGCGTCTCCGATCCGGCCGATCAGAGCTAAACTGCACAGCAGTGATGCAAAAGACACCGCGAATTGAAATCGAGTACTGCACGCAATGCCGCTGGCTGCTGCGCGCCGCGTGGATGGCTCAGGAACTTCTAACGACTTTCTCGACCGATATCGGCGAGCTTGCGCTAGTGTCCGGCACTGAAGGTGTTTTCGAGATTCGTATCGGCGATGACACGGTCTGGTCTCGAGCCGAGAAAGGACGGTTCCCCGAAATTAAGGATCTGAAGCACATCGTGCGAGATCGCATCGCTCCCGGCAAGGACTTAGGCCATTCCAATCGATGATTCGGGAGAACGGCTTTGCGGAAATTGATTTACCGTTTGCCCGCGGTCGCTCCGGCGCTGGCCGTTCGGATATGTTGCAACGGGCCGGGCAGGCTGCTGGGTAGTCTGGGAAGATCGTGATGAAGGCAGCTCGACCGGCGATCTTCAAGGGGCCGCAGACCGAGCCCGTTTTCATTCTCTTGCGATTCGTTGGGACCTGCGGTATTCGCTTTCGTTGCGCGACGCCGAGGAGCTGCTGATCGAATGTGGTTTGGAGGCCGACCACCGCAATCTGGCACCCAGTTCAGAGATACGCACCGGAACTGTATCACCGCTGCCGACGGAACTCCGGATGACCAACCGGTCGGTGGCCCGTAGATGAAACTTGTCTTCGCGTTGCCGGCAAATGGACCTATTTATATAGAGCGGTGGATTCCACCGGTGCCACAATGACTTTCTGCTGTCGGCCAGCCGCGACGCGGCGAAGCGGTTCTTCCAGAAGGTGTTGCGGTCGGTTGGTCACGCACGCTCAAGGGTGATCAACGTGGATGGGAATCCATCGTATCCAAAGGTGATTTCGGAGCTGAAGCGGACCGGAGAACTCGCCCGCCGCTGTCGCTGCAGTCCGGTGCGCTACTTGAACAACGTGTGGAACGGGACCACCGTTCAATAAAACGGCGAGTGAGAGCTTGTCAGGGCTTCCGGTCTTTTGCCTCGGCGTCACGAACGATTCAGGGCATGGAGGCAATAGACCTGATCCGAAAGGGACAAGCCAGATGGTTGGCCAAGGGTGACATCGCTGGGCAGGACGCGTTCGTTTGCACAGCGGTTCGAGCTCACCAGCACCGGGTGATCGGTTCCACAAAAGTCCTTTCGCAACCCTCTCATTCAGGTTTGCAACACGCTCGAAAATACCCGGCTAAAGCCTACACGCTCTCAGTGTCGAATTCCAGTATTGCATCGCAGTGCGCCTACGACAATTATTTTCATGCGATTCGGTGGACCGAAGGGCCATACATAACACTACCTTTCTTTTCGCTATAGCCGATTCCGCGGGGAAAGCGGGCCCGGCGGGCTGCTACGAAAACTCATGGCGTCAGCCAATGTGCCTTTTTCTTATCGATGCTCCTTCCGCAGATTTTGGCGTGGGCGATTTCGGTGATCGTCTCCGAGCGGAATGGATAGTGTGCAACGTTGAAGTGTTTAGATTCAGTGAATTCGTCGCTGAAAGCGATACCTCGTTACGACGTTCTGTTATGGATTCGATTCTGGCCCGACCCAGACCTCCCGCTCGATCCGCGGCCTCGACCGCCGGCAGGTTGCATTCGTGAATCAGTGGCATGTGACGGAGGAATGCCCGAACGAGGCAATCACCACGGTCGTGAACGGCTACAGCCGATGTGTTGCGCGTGTTGCGTCGCCGTCCGAAGTCCGTCCAGCTTAGCTTCAGTCAGGTCGCGCATTTCTTTGTAAACTGCTAGGCTTTCAGCGAGGCGAAAACTGCTTGGCGTTAGCACCGTCAACTCGTTTGGGCCCGTACGAAGTTCTCTCTTTGATTGGCCGCGGTGGTATGGGCGAGGTTTATCGCGCCAGGGATACCCGGCTGGATCGTACCGTCGCTATCAAAATTGTTTCCACGCAGCTCTCGAACCATACGATCTCTCAACGGTTCGAGCGCGAAGCGCATGCGATCTCCAGCCTGAATCACCCGAACATCTGCACTCTGTACGATATCGGTGGGGACAATGGCGACCAGTATCTCGTTCTGGAATATGTCGAAGGTGAGACCCTAGCCGCGCGCATCAGGAAGGGACGCCTCGGCGTTGAGCAGGTGCTTCGATACGCGATCCAGATTGCGGATGCTCTGGACGAAGCTCATCGCAACGGCGTCATTCACCGGGACCTGAAGCCCGGCAATATCATGCTGACAAAGTCGGGCGTGAAAGTTCTCGACTTTGGGTTGGCGAAGCTAAACAGCGCCGTTTCCGGCGGAAGCGCAGCCAAGGAAACGCTGACGTTGACACGCGAGGGTGCCGTCATCGGAACCGTGCAGTACATGGCGCCGGAGCAGTTGCAGGGAAAGCAAACCGATTTACGCACCGATATATTCGCGTTCGGAGCGGTGGTTTATGAAATGATCACCGGTCGCAGCGCGTTCGAAGGCAGTGACCACGCGAGTGTAACGGCGGCGATCCTGCACACGGACCCGCAACCGCCAGCGATGCTGCAGCCCCAAATGCCAACCGCTCTGGATCGGGTTATCAGGAAATGCCTGGCGAAAGATCCGCAAGACCGGTGGCAAAGCGCGCGTGACCTGAAGGACGAACTTCAGTGGATCGCTGAAGGAACGTTGCAGTCCGACCTGGGGAAGCCAGCCGGTTCTGTTTCGAACAAAAGGCGCTTTCAATGGATGCTGCCCGCTGCAGCGGCGCTTGTCCTTGCGTTGGCGGGACTGGCTTTTTACTTCCTTCGGAAACCGGCTGAAATGCTGAGCACGCGTTTCCTTGTTCCGCCGCCTGAGAATTCGACCATGGCGCTGGTCAATATCGGCGGACCCGTTGCCATTTCACCTGACGGGCGCCAACTCACGTTCGTGGCGTCCGGTCCCGATGGCAATAATCACCTCTGGGTTCGATCACTCGATGCCCTTTCTGCCCGGATGCTTCCAGCAACCAACGATGCGTCGTATCCGTTCTGGTCGCCCGACGCGCGGTTTGTCGGTTTCTTCGCCGAAGGTAAGCTCAAGAAAATCGCCCTATCGGGTGGACCTCCCCAGACGCTCTATGACGCTCCTTCGGGCCGAGGCGGCAGTTGGAGCCGAGATGACGTAATTCTGTTTTCGCCACATCCCGTGAGCGGGCTGTACCGGATCGCCGCCGCAGGCGGAGAGGCAACTGCAGTTACGACGCGCGATGTAGCCGGAAATGAATCCGGGCACACCTGGCCTCAGTTCTTTCCGGACGGACGCAAGTTCCTGTATTACGTCTCCACTGGAAAACAGGAGTCCTCGGGTATCTATGCCGGATCGATCGATTCCAAAGAGCGCCGTCGTCTGCTGAGCGCCAACTCGAATGCTGCATACGCGCCGCCGAGGGGCGGCGAGCCGGGGTATTTGCTGTTCGCGCGCGGTATGACTTTAGTAGCTCAGCCTTTCGACCACGAGAAGTTGCGATTGTCCGGCGAATCCGTGCCTGTCGCGGAAAATCTACGGGCTATTACGAAGGCTTCCGAATCGGAGACTTTTCCGTTTCTCCAAACGGCGTGCTGGCGTACGGCAGCGGCATTGTTTATCCTCTCACGCAGCTGATCTGGTTCGATCGCGGAGGTAAGCAGCTCGAGAGCGTCGGCACGGCGGCACATCAAGTGGCTCCTCGACTCGCCCCTGGCGAGCAGAGGCTTGCGGTAGCACGTATGGATTTGAGGACAGCCGCGAAAGTGATATGGCTGATGGAAGTTGCCGGCGATCGAAGTTCGCGGTTCACCTTCGATCCCTATAGCGCCGATTTCCCGGTCTGGTCGCCGGATGGAAGCCGAATCGTGTTTGCCACGGCTCGCGACGGCCCGTTCAATCTGTATCAGAAACGTGCTGCCGGAGGTAACGAAGAACCCCTTCTCAAATCAGACGAGTTCAAACTCCCAACCGACTGGTCTCCCGATGGGAACTCTATTCTGTTCTACAGCAGGAGCGTTACACAAGCAAATCCGAACTGGGACCTTTGGATCCTGCCTCTCACCGGGGACCGGAAGCCGTACCGCCTAACCCAAAGCCGGTTCAATGAGAGCTTTGGACGTTTTTCACCAGACGGCCGGTGGATCGCCTACATGTCCGACGAATCCGGCCGACCCGAGATCTACATTCGACGGTCAGCGGAACCCTCCAGCAACGACGAAAAGTGGCAGATTTCTTCAAACGGCGGCACCAATCCCAAATGGCGCAGTGACGGACGAGAACTGTTCTATACCGGAGTGGATCAGAAGCTCACTTCCGTAGAGATCAAGACAACATCCGATACGGTTGTGGCCGGTGTTCCGAAGCCCCTGTTTGAAGCGTCCAGCTATTACGATGTAGCGGCTGACGGCAAGCGCTTTCTTGTAAGCGTCAGAGTGGGAGGATCCGTGACTTCTCCGATCACGGTTGTACTGAACTGGTCTCAGACGTTGAAGCGGTGGCCGTCACGGACGTAACCGAAAGATTATGAAGTCCTAGCGATCACCTTTTGTCCACTTTCGGCGACGCGAGGTAGGTCTCATCTACACCCGACGCGGTCCCGTGCTCCGGCAGGAGTACTCACCGACGGCCCCATTCCCGCGAACGCGGAAACCCCTCGTCATCGCACGGAACCGCGCAAGCGGTGGCTGTTTCCTACCCCGTCGCTTTGGTCGCCGCACGATTCAGCTTCTTCGCCGGCGCTCGCAGCCGGGCCCAGGACGTTCGGTCGACAGGAAGGGGATTCACTCTGCCTGTGGCCAGATTGATGAATCCGCCATGGTAGGAGATCTCGCCATGACGAAACAATCGCGCGAGCATCGCAAGAACAAGCTGCGCGATAGCTTGGTTGATATACGGCTCTTGCTGGATCAGCGCGCCAGGAGCACTGCATGCCGGCGCGGGATCACGTTCGTCGAGCGAACTCTGGATCATCGTAGGAAATAGTTCGTCGATGCACGGCAAACGAGTCGAGCGATCCTTCCGGTTTGGCCGAAGTGGCTCGCCCATCACAAACTGGCCGGAGGCGGCGCTGTTGCCTGTGTCGATCCAGTACGCGTATTTGCGGCTCTTCAACCGGGTCACTCTCGCGAGCGTGGCCCGGGCCGCACGCGTGTCGACGCAACTGATCAGGAAGTCGCAATCCGGAACATCCTTCCCGCACCGCACGTGGTTCGGAATGGCGCACCAATCGAGACCCCAGAATAGGTTCAGCCGGTGGACCAGCACCAGCGCCTTGTAGAGCCCGACCTCGCCGAGCGTGAACGGCTGGCGCACGCAGTTCGTTTCCGTGATGCGGTCGCCGTCGATCACGCAGACCTGGATGCCGGAGGGATGCCCCGCGGCCAGCAACGCTTGGTGGAGATAGGGCAAGCCCGAGACCAGCGCGGCCCCAGTTCCCCCACAGCCCACCACTACGATGGTGACGCGGTCCCGCAGCATCCAGTGCTTGATTCGATGGGTCATCGCCTTCGGCATAGCGTCTCCCGCAGGGTCCCCTTACGGATCAAGTACTCCGCGGGGAACTGCGTCTTTCCGATCAACGAGCGCCACAGCCCGATGAATCCTTCCGGGTGCGTACATTGTTGAATGCCCAGATTCGAGCCCGTGAAGCGGCTGGCGAAGAAAGCGTGCGACCATTGCGGCAGGTTGTCGATGGTCGCCGTCCTGGGCGTCGGCATCGATCCATGGCACACCCGGTCGTCGGAATAGACGTTCCAATACGGCGCCAGATACAGCCGAGTGTCTGGCTCGGGCCTCCGGTCTTCGGCCAGAGCCCAGACCAGCAAGCCGCCGTCACGAACCGCGAATACCAGCGGAGGATGCGGAAACAGCTTGCCGTCCAGAGTTTTGCCGTCACAGTCGGGAGCAAAGAACATGCTGCGGATCTGTGCCGGCTCCCACCACGCCACTAGCGAAGTGGAGTAGATCAGGATACTCGCTGGAAGGAACGCCGCCGGCAGTTCGCTGCCGAGCCCGCGCACCAGCGTATCCAGGAATCCCCAAGTGACCGGCTCGCCCGCATCGAGCAACAGCGGTCCACCTTGTGGATCGTGGACCGGTTGGTGGACGGTCGCCAAACGGATCTTTTCGCCACTGCCATACAGCAGAATCGCATGGAGCAGGTTCAACGGCGCCGCTGGACCATATTCAGCCTCAACGTACATCTTCAGACTCCGTAGGGATGGACTTGGGTCATTGCCTCGAAGCCGGGCACAAGCGCCAGTGTCCGCGCGGCGGCCGCAAGCGTGTCGAGAGCGCACATCGGCGCAGCGAAATGCCCGGCGGATCGAACCCGGATCCGTGCCGTCCATCTTCAGAATTGGACACGGCTCGGCTTCGACTTGCCCGGACCCCTCCAGTTCCATGTTCAGAAACTCGGTGATCACGTCGTGCTCGCCGAACGCCAGTGCTATAAGCGGAATGGGCGTATCGGTGTCCGGAAAGAGATCCTCACGGTCATCGGCATCCAGTTTCGGACAACGAGCCCGCCGCGAAATCCGATGCAGGTGCTCTGCCGACTGCACCAGGCGCCTGGCCCGCGCACTTCGCGCCAACCGAACAAAGTCGGGCGGCTTGCCGCGCGGCATTTTCGAAATGCATTCTGGCGGCTTGGGCCGAGCGAACGCTTCACTGGGTTGGTCCGGGATCCCCTCGCGCTCACATTCTTGCCTGCGCTCGGCTTCATCCTCCTCGCGCATTTCGGTCCACGATTCCCAACGCCAGCCGGCTTCCTGCACGTCGAAGACGCGAAACCACCTCGAGAGTCCGTCGCGAAGCCAGTGGTAGAAAACGGATGGCAGTAGCTCGTGCTCGGCTTTCAGCAGTTCGAGCGCTGGCGTCATATTGACCCAGCCCACGGTGTGCGCAACGCGGAATGTCAGCAGGATCCTGCGCGGATCGACCTCCTCGGTGGCGTGCCAGGTCGAAGCCGTTGTGCCCAGACAGATGCCGATGTCGAACGCGTAGTCGATTCTGGCGGCGCGATCGCCCACGAATCCCTCGATCGTCCGTTGAAGGAATCCACCAATGCTGCGCGTCGCCTCCCAATCGTCGGCGCTCGCCACGCCAGCGCGCAACAGGTTCGCGGCAAACTGAGCGCCATCGGCAGACACGGTGTTCTGCGAGAACCGCCAGTGGCGCTCTTCCAGCCTAGGAAGGCACAGACCCTGCCCGGGAGCGATTAGCCCGGGTGTACCAGGCTTGGCGGCATGGGCAGCGAGTCGTCGCGTCGATTGTGCCGCGAGTAACCCTTTCGGCCCAGCACCGCTGCACCCAGCAGTTCCGACACTCTGCGGGATTCTGGACATCGTTTGCATTTCTCCTCCAGTTGTTCCCGGTTGGGATCGTGGGCGAGCGCTACGAGTTCCGTCACGGCCTCCTTGCGGGTCATCCTTTGGTCCCCAGCGCGCGCGTGAACTTAAATTTCAGAACGCCGTCGACGGCCTCCGGTCCCTCGATGGACGCCGTCGTGATCTCTGGGTACAGACTGCCGTACGCGTCTCGTATTTGTTCCGGAGTCATCTTTCCGTCCAAATCCGGGAGTTCCAAACCCAGATAGAAGAATTTCCGTGCCGTTGATTCGACTTGCATCACGCCTCCTGATCGTCGTCGTCTTTGTTGTCGCTTGTTGTAGCCGTGGGCCTTTTTCCAGCGCTGGAACCGGCCTCAGTCCGGATATGAGAAGGCAAACGAACCCGATGAGCCGCGCGGGGACCCACCGGGCGCCGCTGCGGGCTCGTCACTCGATGTCGGCGGTTCTTCGGCCATGCTTTTGGCGGATTCCGCCTCCGGACTCCCCAGCGCGGGCGCAGACTGCTGATATAGCGCTGGGGCCGTCTGCCCGGGCGCATCAAACAGGGACCTGGCCGGACCGCTCTCTTCGCCGTTCTTCGTCCCAAACACTGGCTTGCCATCCTTGACGGCCGGCCCCGTCTTCGATGGTGTGACACCGCCGGCGTTTGCTTTCGACGCGGACACCTTTCCGCGCTTCCTGTCGAGATCTTTCTTCTTCTCATCCTCGATGGTCTTTACGGCAGCATCATGCGCTGCCTCGATCGCGGCGAGATTCGACCCGAGTTTGACCACCGCGCCGGTGTATCCACTCAATTGGGCGGCGAACTCGCGGTCGAGCTCGTCCGCGGTTCCGGTCATGGTGAGAGGCGTGCAGAGCCCGTTCTCCCCGCTATCCTCCTTCAGCCGTTTCGGGATGACACACACCCGGATCGCCGATTCATTCACGCGGGAAAGCGTCAACAGCAAGGTTCGCCCTTCGAGGAGGGGCATCAATTCACGAAACATCGTCGGTCCTCCGTCCAGCTAACGTTGCCCCGGATCGGAGCCGCACCGCTAGCGGCTCCCTGAGGAGCGTTGCCCGATTCAAAATGGGATGTCCTGGTCCTGGACCCCGCCGTCTTCGGATCTCTGTCGGCGGTTCCTCTCCGGAGTACTGGACCTGCGGGGGTCACTCGGCTCTGCGGATCGCGGTTTGCCGGGCTGTGGCCGGTGCTCCTCGCGGTCCCCGTCTGTCCGCGGACTGCCGAGGAAGATCACGCTCTGCGCCAGCAGTTCCGTGATCGTCTTTTCCTCCCCGTCCCGGCTCGTGTAGGTGCGTGTGCGCAACCGTCCGTCTACGTAGACTTGCCGTCCGCAACTCAAATACTGCGAACACGCGGCGGCTATTCCGTTGAAGCACACCACGCGAAACCATTCCGTGTGCTCTTTGTCGTTTCCCTCGGCGTCTCTCCAGCGCTCGGTCACCCCGACGCTGAACCGCGCTACCGTTCCCGCGTCTTTGCTTTCAGGATCGCGGCCCAGCCAGCCGATGATGGATGTCTTATTCAGTCCTTGCGACATTTGTTTTTCTCCTCGTTTGTGCTTCTCCACTTACTCGAACGTCCACGCGGTGCGAGCGCGATGAGACGCCCCGCCTCGCCGTGAAAATCTCCCTCCGCGTCTTGCCCAGCCACTGAGGCATCACCTGCCTCACAAGGTTGAGGCTGACGGTTCTCCTGCGAACACTCACGTGCTTCAACCCGTTCACGGAGGTCGCCCGCACTCGTGCGGAGGAGGATCAGTGCTGGCTTTTCGGACCCAGCACCGCATCTCACCCGGGCGGAATCGCCCTCGATGACTGCAAATCTGTTGTCGACATAGCCTTCTCGTAACAAGTCGGCCCATCGGCCACATTCACGCAAGTAGGCCTCCCGCCGCTCGCGCCAAGCTGATGCGCACATACTCCATTTGCCTTTTGGGACCGGGCTCAAGCCGGACCTGGTTTGTTGCTGTCGCCGCTAAGACTGCGCGGCTTCAGTCGTCCAGGCGGAACTTGCGGCCGCCTTTGCGGACGATCAGGGTGTCGAGCTGTGCGGCGATGCCGGCCATCCCTTGCTGCACCTGCGTCCTCAACTCCGCCGTGGTCTTGAGGTCCTTCGCCGTAACGCCGGACAGCAACTCTTTCGCGCGTCCCACCAGGCTCTTGAGTTCGGCGTCATCGGTCACGTTGCGAAACTCGAAGGTATCGAGGAACCCGACGAGGTTGGAAACCGTGCTCTGGTGGAACCGGGCCGGCTTTCCGTCCGAACCATCCTGCAACCGGTCCCGCATGTGTCCGACCAGCTCCGACATCGCGGTCCGCATGACTTGCTGGATCTCGCCCGCGGCTTCCGTCATCACGCGAGACGCCTTCTCCCGTTCCTCCGTCCAGATCTCGCCGGAAATCTCCCGCAGCTGATCGGGGACTCCGAAGCTGACGTACCGCCACGTGAACCCAAACGCGGCCCGGACCTGTTCGACCGGCAGGTAGTCCAACGGATTATGCAGAGCGCGCAGCCGGCTCGGAGCGCTCTTGCAGAGCTCCGGATAGACGCCGGCAAACGCCTCGACCAGGGTGATGCGATGCGCGGCGAACTCGTGCATCTTCGTGTCGACCTGCTTCAAGAGCGGAAGGGGACACAAGTGAACGCCCCGCTCAAAGGGCAGACAGGTTTGCTCCAGGTAGCGCGTAATCTCGCCGTCGAAGTTGCGGATGGCCGCATACTCCTTCGACTCGAACAGCGCCTTCGAAATCCGCAGCAGACTCTTGTCCGCGTCGACTTCGATCTGGGAACTGCTGACTTCTTGGTGTTGCCGAGCCGGCTCCGCTGGACCTTAATACAGACCGTCCGCCGGGCGACGTCCGGGCCGGAATCGTGGATGGTTGAAGCGGCAGAGCGTATGTCGCCATGATTCTCTCCTGATCTCCTTGGTTTGTCGTTCTGATTTGCGGGCTGTGTGCGTCATGCCGTGGCCGCGCGCCCGCGGCCGAACACCTTGAATACGCCCGCCGATGTGACCGGCATCCGGCGCGAGTCGTACTCCAGCAGCTCTCCGAAAACGATGCCGTTTTCGGCCCGGGAATACAGTTGCTCAAGCAGCAGTTCGAACGACGGCGTTTCCAGCGTTACGGCCAAAGCCTCGCTCTTGCGGCCGAAGCCGCTCCGGACGAGGGCGTCCAGTCCGGCCGCGGCGGCAGCCTGCACGAGTTTCGGGTTGGCGCTGAGCATGGCCGGGACGTCCGGCACGAGGCAGTGGCTGTTCAGTCCCACCATGGCGCCACAGGCCTGCATTTCCATCGCTCGACGCCGAAACACCGCAGCGATGGCAGCTTTTCCCGTCGGCGTGGTAAAGAGCACCGGTTCGAAACGGATCAGATCGCAGCCGCGGGCGTGGAGCAGGATGAGCGCCGGCTCCACCGTCTTGCGCGCGGCAAGATCTTCTTTCATCACTCGCACGAGTTCGTAAACACACTCCACCATGGCCGTGTCGTCCATGTCTTTCTCCTTTGTTGTTGAGGAAACTTGAAACAGTCGGATCAGTCCGGAATGCCGAGTGTTGGCAATCCGGTGACTGTCGTCAAACCCGAAGCCGAGATCGTAATCTCCATGCTCTGTTCGTGGAAGTCTGCGGCCCTGTGGCGCGGACTGAACAACTCCAAGGTCTGGTTCCGGCTGCTGCGCATGGGATCCGAGGATGGCTGCTGGCGGTTATATCTGCCCATGACGGCAAAGTCCAGGCAGGCCTGGATCGTCGCCCACAGACTCCGCGCAGTCAGTGGATCGGCGCCGCCTCGAATCGCGTATTCTCCGGATTCCAGTTCCCGCCGCGAGTACCCCGTGAACATACCGATGCCGACGTCCGGCCATGCCGCACGCAAACTTTGCATCACAACCGTCAACTCGCGGGCCTGTTGCATGGGCTCGCCGCCGGAACGTCCGCCGTCAAGACGACGCTCTCGGTGGCATTCGAGTAAACGTGCCATGACCTGATCCACCGCCCAGTCGTTTCCAACGAAGGGGTGTGTCCGCAAATTCCAGCAGCCTTCGCAGCCCAAACTACAACCCTGCACGAAGACAACGGCGCGCAGGCCCGGCCCATTAGCCCGGCTTGCGGGCAGGATCGCGTGAATCAGCATGGCGGACTCTCAGTGCTGTTGCTGCTGTTCGGCTGTGCCCGCCGGGTTGTAGAACGACGGTTTCTGCCGCTCCGCGATAACGCGATCGCCACCCCGGGAATCCTCCATCACCCTGGCACAGCTGTTGTCGCTGAAGCCCTCCAGGTCGATCTTGCTGGTGCCGTCCGGTTCGAGCGTTACGATCATGATTTTCTGTTGCATCTCTTACCTCGCAAGAAACTGAAGCCGGACCTGAAAGGCCGGCCGGTGTGTCGATGACTTCGCGTTTACTGAGGATGTAGCCTCTGGCGTGTCCGCCAACAACTGCTTCTCTTTGCAGACCTCGTGCAGCCGCCCAACGGCTGGTCGTCGAACCGATTCTGCGATCGTACTCGCTCCGGAGCGCGCCGAGAAGGTGGCGTGCGGCTTGCGGACGAAACCTGTCGTTGGACGCCGGCCCAATCGGCTGGCGCTGCACGATCCCGTGAACTCGTTCTGGTCGCTCCCGGCCCTCAACCGACCAGCGAAGCGCCGCTGGTGTGCACCTCGGCCTGAATTCCGAGGTCGCAAGGAGCCGCAACCAGGTGCGCCTCGCTGCGTAGTTCGGAAGCCGTTTCTTCATACCCGGGCACAGCGGGTGTTCCTTCCCGCCCGCCGTTACCGGGCCACAAACCGGAGGGCGAATCTGCGGCCCCGCGCCGGTCTGCGTCACTTCCCGGCCTCGAAAGACGTACCCTCGTGCCTTCGCGATCGCAATCGTCTCCTGCTCCTTGTAGGTCTGGAGCAGCCGTCCCATCCACTGCGGGCCGAGCTGATACTGGCGGTCCAGATCGTCTACCACGAGGGCCAGGCGCCCGTCCGCCATCCTCGCGAATCCGAAGTCCGACAGGAAACTTCCTGTCTTGCGCACCACCACCTCGACCTGCTGAGGATAGGGATTTCCGTAATAGTCCTTGATCGTAACGCCGCCCGAATGCATTTCCGGCGCGTGGCCCATGATCGACAGCGCTTCGCCGAGAAAGCGGGTGCTGCGAATTTCTGTTTGGAGTTCTTCAAATTTCGACATCCTGTCCTGCTCCTACTGATGTTTTCGTCCACCGTCCGCCCTCAACCCTCGCTCAGGGCGCGGAACGCCCGGCCACGCGGCGCCGGTGTGGCCCGGCTGTACTTGTAGAGGCCCGCATGCGAAGCACTGAGATACTTCCCTGAGGATTGCTGCCGCAAGCCGTCGATTTGCTCGGCAGCCGAGCGTGCCACCGGGACGATGTAGCTGGCCGACTCTTCGAGCGAGATGCGCAGCCGCGAAGCCTTCCGGCAGCACTCCCGGATTTCCGCTCCCGTCCAGCTTTCATCCTCGGGATGGCATCCGTCGACCGGATATTTGGTGGTGTAGAGCCGCCAAATCGTCTCGCGTTCCTCCGGCGATGGCAGGTCGAAGAAGAACGTCCCCAAGGTGAACCGTCTTCGCAATTCGGGCGGGAGGGACGCGATGGAGTTGCACGTGGCGAGCCACAGGCTGTGGCCCCCGGATACCGCATCGATGATGCCGAGCGCCGCGCGCAACCGCTCGCCGGAGCTCCCGATGATCCCGTTCTTCATGGCGCTGAGATCGAATGCGATGGTCGGAATGCCGGCGGTATTTCCCGTTGCCTTCGCAACCATGCTCTTCGTGGTCCCCGGTGGACCGATTAGTACCGAACCCTCCGCGTCCCGATTCTGCATCCAACGCAGGATCGTTCCCGTCATCTCCGTGGTCACCCCGGAGAGATCGGTACCGGTGCCGGCGAACGCCTTTTCGATCTCGTCGCAGAACACAATGACGCGCGGCGGCTCGGCGCCATTCAGCACCGCTTGGAGGAACCGCTTGATATTCGCGCATCCCCCGATGTCTTGGAAAGTCTCAGCGCCGCGCCACACGGTCAGGCCGGGCGCCTGCTCGATGACCTGGCGTTTTCGCTCCCACAACTGGTCGTGGTCGAGACCTCGCTTCGACAGGGACATCGCCACGACCTGCTCGGCCGGGAATGCCGCCAGCCCAAGCAGCGCATCCACTGCCCGTGTTTCCTGTGCCTCGGACGGTGGTTCGAGCTTGGCTTCGTCGAACGTGTTCCGCACGATGACGCGCAGCAATCTCTCCGATGGCAAGGGCTCATCGAGCACCAGGACGTCTTGCGTCAACTCCTGGGGCAGAATGGCGCCCGGAGGTAGCGACACCAATAGCATCGCCCCGATCGGCTTCAATATGTCCCTCAGATTCCAGATGCCCTGCACCACCTGCGCATCGTGCCACACGCGCTGTGGATTGGCATAGAACAGCACCGCGTCATCTTCGAGCCTGGTTGCGACAACCAGCGCTGCAGCCGGCCCGACCGCATCCGCAGCAATTTCCCCAGTGATTTTGTTTAACATCTTCTTGCCGGCGTTGTTCAGGGCTGACAGCCCGGACATGACATCCCAGGACAGGAGTGGCGGCGCGGCTTCGTGCTCGCAGAAGACTTCCGTTGCCAGCTTCAGCGAGCTGGCCGGATCCGCGGTACGCACGGCGACGAGCGGTGTCGCCGTGCGCCGGGCAGCGCGCAGCGCACATAGGAACTCACCGGTATTTCGAATCATCTGTCGATCTCCGTCTGTGTCAACTGGCCGCCCGCGTTCCCGAGAGGAGGGATCTAGTGGAAGGCGATGATGGGGGGACTGCGGGGAAGCTACGGGAAGGGAATACGGGCGGGCGCGGACGGCCAGCAGACACGGTCAAGGGTCAATTCGCATCGGCTCACATCCGTTCCGGTGCTGGAAGAAGAGGCCCTGCGCCCACCGGCGCAGTTCCCGCACTTCGCTCTCCAACACTCCCGGGAAAGCTGGCGCAAACTGCATCGCTCGCTCCACCAGGCCCTCCCGATTGCCGGCCAGGATCAACTCCCGGCAAGCCTCGCAGGCGGCCCAGGCGGCATCGGACACACTCCGCACTCCGCCATAGTCGAGGACGAACGGCTCGGCGCAAAATCGCCAACTGGGATTTGGCAAAAATCGCAGATCATCAGAGCCTCCGGATATTCGGTCTGAGCGGTCGGTGCGGACCCCGAGCCCATTCGTCGGCGACTGTCAGCTCGCGATCGACGATTGGGAGCTCGACAGGCGAGAAGACCGAAGTGTCGCGTCACTCTTCGCGCCGAATGTCGATGCTGGTCAAGAGAAGGCGCGAGGGCGACCTCAGTCCTTCGCTTTGCCGCCCGCGCGCCTCTCCAGAAAAGCCGATGTTAGTCAGTCGCGAAGTTCCGGAGCGGGTCCGTTTTCGCATGGCAGCCGACAATACGCTCCAGATCTCGGTAAAGAGACTCAAAGGCGCGTACTGCCGCGAACTGCCACTCATCAGCAACGCGCGTGTCCGGACCATGTGGAGGGACGAAGCGCGGTTTCCGGTAACGCCACAATAGCCTGCAATGTCCGGAGTGATCGCGCCGACGAACGATCGAAAGCAGCATTCTTTTCGTGTTCGGAAGTTAGTGTGTGCTGGAGGGTGAAGGCCCGGCCAGCAGATCGAAGCTTTGGCAGGAGACGGTCAGTGGCGCGCCTTCACACCAGCCGTGATTCTCTATATCGCACTGGCTGAAAACGAAAGACAACAGCGAGCCGGGGTAATCCCGCCGCACTTTTTTCCGTGCGTCTATCCGCTGTGTTCAGCAGGCTACGATCATCGGTCAATGACGTACGGGCCCGTGCCGAACGGTTCGTTCAATTCATGCTTTCGATCTCAGCAATAAGCTCAAACCAATTGGCCGGCTGGATCTGATGGACTCCGTGAAAAGGTGAAGGACTACCACGATTCGCTCCAGGCTGACAACGGTCGCCGCGAGACTGCCAGCGCCTCTCCAAATTCCGGCAATGCTCCCCAAGCTCCCAACCGGATTTCCACGGAAAGGATAATAGACTTCGACCATGCGGCGAGCCTCGTTAGAGAGGGGGAAGTATTGCTCGCGGAAGGCAAAGTTGCCGAAGCTCGCCAAGCTTTCCGGCACAGTTTTGAGATTGCCTATCGGTTGTGCGATTCCGACCGCACCAATGTCGTATGGGCGGGCGAGCTCGGAGTAATCAATGACAGATTGGGGGACGTCGAAAAGATCACTGGCGCGCCGTATACCGCGCAAAAGATCTACGAGGAGAGTCTAAAAGTTCAACAGAAACTGACGGTCAGATCTTGCGCGCTAAGGGACATTTCGATGCTTCGCGCGAGCGAATTCAGCAAGGTCTGGCCGTCGCTACAAACCGGGCGGCGGCGGGTCCCCAAAACTCCACCAGCCAGCTCGACCTCGCGGCGAGTTATGAGCAACTGGGCGAAACACGAAATGCAGGCGCGCCATTTGAGGCGGCAAACCAGGCGTTCGAGCAGGGCTGGAAAATTCGCCAAGCTGCGGCCGCGATGGAACCGCGCAATACCCTTACGCAGCGCGATGTGGCAATGAGCTACCGGGAGTTAGGTGACGCCGCCTCAGCCCGTGGCGATGCTGATGCCGCGCGCCACGCCTTTGAAAAAAGCATCGCCATCCTCAAGCAGCTCACCAGTACCGCCCCCAGAAACAGCAGCTGGCAGACCGATTTGGGAGTGCTGTACCGAAGAATCGGTGATCTCGAATTGGACGCGAGACACCTTGCGGTGGCCGGGGCGTACTTTAGAAAGAGCCTGGACATCTCCATGACCCTTTTACGGATGCCGATCCGAACAATGATGATTGGCAGAGCGACAAGGCAGTCACTTTAGAACGATTCGGTGTTTTGTTCGAACTGATCGGCCAGCCTGGCCAGGCGTTGATGTACTTTGAGGCGGGCTACACGATTACCGAACGTCTGTTGAAGCACCATCCCGACCATACCGTGTGGAAGAGCGACCTGGAATGGATCAACCGCTAGATCGCCAAACTCAAGCAATAGGTCCAGGCCGTTCATGCGGGCAGGACCTCAAGTGCGACCTGTTTCGCGAGCCGTTCGACAAACGATCGACCGGTCGTACATCGTTCCGGCCGGGATAGTGGCCCTTCGTCCATTCGCCCTCTTCCATGCCGGCGGCTGCGGCCGCTGCTCCTCACGCGTCTGCAACTGCTGCCCACGGTCGCGGTGCTCGCCAAGGAGATCGCGAGCCGCGCCAAGGCACACCCTCTGCGTCCTGTCTTCACTGCCCTCCTTTTCTCTGCTTCCGATCTCTTACCTGGGCGACGCTAGGCACCACGCCAGGCCGAGGAAGCTCACAAGCGCCAACCTGAGCGGCCTTGCCCGTTGATTCCGCCCCAATTGTTCGGGATCTACTCGATTTCCTTTCGCGGCATTAAGAAAGGTCGCGCCGAGCACAATTGCCGTGCCACTGCCCACGAGCAGTAGGTACTCGCACCACCGACACGAACAACCCCGGGACCGTATGGCGATGCGCGTTCTAGACTCCCAGCGCTGGCCCAAGGTTCGCTATTCCGATCCACAGCACCAGGCTCCGGCTAGAACTTTTTTCCACATTCGGCTGCCCGGGCTTTTCATCCAGCAACCCCCTGCAGCGCGGATGCATTATCCAAAGCTCCTTGCCCGGTCGCCGGCGCCACCACTGCGGCCGCGTGTGCAAACTGTGCTTTGTCGCAACCGAGGCACGTCACGCCCTGGGTTACGGCCCTAGCCGCTCGCAGGAAGCGGGCCGGAATCTCGTGCCGCTCCCCGCCATGTGTAAAGAACTCGGGCGCGATCTCTCCCGCCACCTCCTTATCCTGCGCCCACAACTCGAGCGAAAGATGACCGTGGCGGCCCACGAACACGGCTTGCGAAAACACGAACGGCGGCTTGCCATCCGTGCCGGATCGCACCTCGTGCCGGGCGATGATGAGCTCATAGGTATGCTCTACACGGAACATCTCCACGCTCACCAGCGCCGGCGCAATGATCGCCGCGTGGGGGCCGTTTGGGGTGATGGAATCCAGCGGCTGCAACCAGGGAATCCCGTCGCCTTTGCTGTCGCAGAAGGCCACGTAGTGTCCGAATCCCCGCACT
>CAWKLV010000042.1:0-7274 GCA_963850575.1 uncultured Acidobacteriota bacterium
CTTGTGCCGTGAACACCTGCCCGCAAGCGCCGCATCGCAACCGCTCGAGCGAGTAGACAGTGGCCGCCAGCGGTGCCTGCCCGACAATCCGCACCAGCACTTTCGGATCTTTCTGCCCGTAGACGTTCCCTTTTTCGCACTCCGGACAACGATCCCCATGCTTCAGCTGCGGATGTGAGATCTCGACCTTTCGCGCACCTCGGAACTCCTCTGCGCCGTTGCGTCCGTGTCCCGGTCGGGGGCTGGCTTTCGTCTGCTCCTGGCTGCCGGTGCGTCTTTCCGGTGAGGATTCGGATCCAACCAGCTTTCCATCGGACTCCGCACCAGCCTTCTCCAGCACGTCTCTGGTTTTCTCCGTGCTCGCCGGCAGCAGCAGTTGCCGCAGTTGCCGGATGGTTGTGTCTTTGTCGGCCACTAACTCCGTCAAGTACTCCAGAGTGTCCACCGCCGCTTTCAGTTTGCGGTAGTCCTCTTCGGGCAGAGGTTCGCTCCGGGCGCGCTCGAGCAAGGACTCCAGTTCCTGCGTGGATAGATCGATACGCTCCAGCGACGGCTTCACCTATTCCTCAAGGCGTTGTCGAAAATGCCTCGTCAACGGATACCCGAGCACATCTTTGATCGATCGGTTCGGCACGTAGCTGTTGGATTGCTTGCCTCGTCCGGTCGTCCTGCCGAGCAATACCCAGTTCGCTGCCCGATAACAGGTGCCGCGAAATCGCTCGGAATCGACAAAGGTTTCCAGAAAGTAGACCGGATGCCCGTACTTTGCCTGCCAGTCCGCAGAGATCCGCGTCGCCATCTGCCCCAGGATGTGCGAAGCCAGATGCTTCACCCGAACCCACGGCAGAATGAGGAATCGCGTGTTGTAGGCGATCAGCCGAATGTTGCGCCGCCGCGTTTGCTGGTCCCATCCGATGTAGCGATCGCGTGACCCGATGTGTCGCGGTGCACTCGACCAGGCCATGCACGCAATCGGCCGGCCTTGCGCCCACACCAGATACTTCAGGTGTTCTCCCACCGGCTGCTCGTAACCGAGATAGTGATGCTCCTCCATTAGGCTGTTGAACAGTGGCTCGTCCCCGCTGCGCCGCACTTGAGCGAACTCTAAGGGTTGAATCTCGTTGAGGCCGCACTCTATCGGTGTCGTGTCGATCAGTACTGGTGCCGGCCGCACCCGCCGCGCCAATGGATTGTGCGGCACAAACTTCACCGCCGGCAACTCGATCCGGCCGGCGCGATGGAGCATCAGCAGCATGCCGCGACACACCATGTCGCGCAAAGCGCCGTTCAATTGCTTCCACTGCCACTGTTCACACAAAATCGCCGACAGAGTCCGGCGGCTCTCGCCAGGATGGGCGGCGATCAGTTCCCTTATATAGAGGATGTCCTGGCTCGTGATCTCCCGGCCCCGGTAGTTGAACTCCACCATCCACTGCAGTATGAACCTGCTGTTTCTGGAACGCAAGGGGTTTTGAGCTTTTTTGTGGTGGTTACTTCAGTGCACTGATACGTCGCCACATCGGCGCCGCGCGCACTCGTGAAACGTCACCGGCGCCATTAGCAGCTGGGCCTCGTAGGCTTCCAGTGACTTGGCAGGAGTGTCCGCTTCAGGCCACCAGACGAATCGCCCTTTGGAGAGTCGTTTCTGTGCCAGCCAATATCCTTGGCCGTCATAGGTCAGGAGTCGGATCGCAGTTCTACTGCGGCTCCGGAACACGAACACGCAGCCGGAAAATGGGTCCTCGGCAAGTTTGTCCTGGCAAAGCCGCGCGAGAGAATCAATCCCTTTCCTGCCATCGACCGACTCGACGGCCACCAGCACACGCATCTGTGCCGAGATCTGAATCGTCCTTCCGCCTCCCGCCAGGCACGCAGCAGGCTTGCCCAATTCGGTGGAACAAAAGCCTTCCATTGGATGCGCATCTTGCCACCCCGCGCAGATTCGATCTCGATCATGCACTCCTCCAGCAATGACCGATGCGGTGGGACCAGTTCGACGAATGCTGGCTTCGAAGCAGGCTTGGTTAACCTCCGCCTGGCCGGTTGCTTTCCGCCGTGGTCTCCCCCGAGACGTCTCTTCAGCCCTAAATAATCCAGCCGCAGCGGATGCGCAACGGCATAAATGCCATGCTCGCGAGCCGGTTCGACCGCTGCCTGCCACAATGCTTTGGGAAGCTTCGATCGCCGCGCATGCGCGCTGCGAAACTGAGCCAACTGGCGCTGCAGTTGCATGATCGGCTCGGCTATCGGCAAACTCATGTCATTCATAATCAGTCGCCTCGGCGACTGAATGAATTAACAAGCGGGACTAACCGGCGTCACGCATGCTTGCCGGAAACTCACGCTGCATCACCGGCATTGTCCGCCGTTGCGGCAAACCCACCTGCCATTGCGCTCAGCCCGGTGATCCGGGTCACGGCCCCACGTTGCGTCTGACCTACAAGGCCGAAGGCAAGACCATCAGCGAAGCACTACCTTCTCCCGCTGCGGTTCGCAAAGCCGAGCGGGAAATCGCAGAGTTCCGCAAGTATCAGCAGATGAGTCGGGACTTTATCGACGTCAACGAGAAGATCTGCCGTTTGCGACCGGTCCAAGACACCCTGACACCGCAGGAAAAAAACGGTCGAAGCGGTCCACCAGGAAGTCGCCCGCGAAGTAGATCAGCTGCTGCAAGTGGTGTTCGCGGGACTGCGCAGAACCGGCCGGCTGGATCTGGAGGCCATTGAGACGGCCACCCGCGCGGCTATGCATCGAGCCGGAGCCAGCGCGCTCCATCATCTGCTGCAGGAGCCCGGACCGGCTCCGGCGAGGGTGAACTGCGCCTGTGGACAAAGCGCGCAGTATCACGACCAGCGCTCCCGCAACGTAGTGACCGCGGTGGGAGCGGTGGAGTTCCAGCTAGCGTATTACTCTTGCCGAGGTTGCCATAGTGGCCACAGCCCACGCGACCGGGAACTGGACATTGTCGATACGGCGTACTCGCCCGGGGTACGACGCATGATGGCCGTGGTGGGCAGTGACGCTCCCTTTGACCACGGGCGCGAACAACTGGAACTACTGGCGGGCATTGAGGTGACCCGCAAGGCCGTGGAACGGCACGCCGAAGCCATTGGAGCCGATATCGCACGCCGCGAGCAAGCCGAAATCCAGCGCGCGGTACAACTCGAATTACCCGCGATGGCGGGTAGCGATATTCCGCTGCTGTATATCGAAATGGATGGTACGGGTGTGCCGATTACAGCGGCCGAGACCGCCGACCGTTTGAGTAAAAAGGGAGATGAGCCCGCGCACACTCGCGAAGTTAAGCTCGGGTGCGTGTTCACTCAAACCACCGTCGATAAGGAGGGGCGGCCAGTGCGCGATGAGAGTTCCACTACCTACGCCGGAGCTATCGAAACTGCCGAACAGTTTGGCCACCGTATGTACAGCGAAGCTTGGCGGCGAGGCTGGTCCCGAGCCGGCAAAAAGGTGATCATTGCCGACGGCGCGGTATGGATTTGGAATATCGCGGACCGTGAGTTCCCGGGCGCGATTCAGATCGTGGACCTGTATCACGCGCGCGAGCACTTATGGGGCTGGCTGCAAAATTGTTTTCCACTCAGGAGCACCGGCGAAAACGATGGGCCGCCGGTCTGAAAAAAAAGCTGGATGCCGGGAAAATCGGTCCCTGGTTCAACAACTACGCTCCTTTCCCGCTGCTTCGGCTGAAGCCGCCGAATTGCTGCGAGTCGAAGCCGAATACTTCGATCGGAACCGAGAACGCATGCGCTATCCGCACTTCCGCAAGCAAAAGCTCTTTGTCGGCTCCGGGGTCATCGAGGCAGGCTGCAAGACAGTCGTCGCCAAACGCCTCAAACAACCGGGAATGTTTTGGACCGTTCGCGGCGCCAACGCCATTGTCGCACTCCGCTGCTGCCGACTCAATCGCGAGTTCGAAGACTATTGGAACTCACGTCTTCAGGCCGCTTGACCCACATCTATGTCCCGCACCCAATGTCGAGTGCGCGCGGTCCAGAGGAATGGCCTAAAAATCCATTAGCAAACCTCGCGGGTCCGGCTTGTTCGACCCCCGCACCAGAGTTACGAAGACCAGTGTCGCAATACACGGAATGATCGCAGCCGCCGTGATCACTGGAGTAAAGGATGTGATATCGGTAATGCGGCCGATGAGGTAAGTCGAAATGAGCGTGCCGATTCCAGCTCCGGTACCCGCCATGCCGCTGACCGTTCCGACGGCTGCGGGATGAAAAACATCGGTTGGAAGTGAGAGGAACATCGTGGAGCAGGCCGCATAGGCAAACGAAGCGAACGCAAACAGGAGCAGCGCGGCCGCGTACCCTGTGGTGTGAAGCACCAGCAGCAGGGAGACCATGCTCGGCCCGAAGATCAGCAGAACGGTCCTGCGGGCCCTTCCCACTGGCCATCCATGCGCAATCCAGTAGCTCGAAAGGCCTCCTCCGAAGAAGTTGCCCAGATCCGCGCCCAGGAACGGGACCCAGAAACCGAGCACGCTGTCTTCGAGATGAAAGCCCCGGCTCGAGAGATAAATAGCAAACCATTCGGCCACGAAGAACCAGAACGGGTCCAGCAGCATGCGGCCCAGCACGATCCCCCAAGTCTGGCGATAGCGAATCAGGTCGCGCCAACGAACTGAGGGAGCCGCTCCCCGCACGATCGAGCGGTCTCCCGTGATAAGTGAGAACTCCTCGGGCGACACATCCGGGTGCTGTTCCGGAGGGCGATAGTAGCGCTGCCAAACGATGACCCAGATAAAGCCCAAACAGCCAGTGAGGAGAAAGCATGGCCTCCACGATCCGAAATACTTATAGGCGTAAAGAACGATAAACGGGGCAACCGCTCCGCCCAGCGCGGACCCGCTGTCGAACAGAGCGACGGCCCATCCGCGCTCGCGATTCGGGAACCATTCCGAGACCGTTTTCGCGGCGCCTGGTTGATTGGGCGCTTCTCCAAAACCGAGAAGAAACCGGAATACCCGGAAACTGCCGAGTCCAGAAGCCAAACTGGTGCTCATGGCCACCAATGAATAAAACGACACCACCAGCGTGAAGCCCAGGCGCGTCCCCACCAAGTCGAACAGCCTTCCACCCACGCCCTGCATGATGGTGTACGCCACTCGAAACGCAATCAGCATTGATGCAAAATCGGAGTTCGTCCAGTGGAACTCGTTCTTGAGGATCGGGGCTAGCGCGCTGAGTGTCTGGCGATCTACGTAGTTGATCACCGTCGAGGCGAACAACAGCACCCCGATGATCCATCGCACGTGCGAACGCCCGCGCTTACTCGAAGACTTGGATGGTATGTGGATCCGACCGCCCGGCCCGGTCAACGAGCGATCTCGCTGACTACGTGCACAGGAGCACCGCGGGCGCGGCGACCGAAATGATACGCGACTTTCTGAACCGCAAAGGCCATCTCGTCCACGTTCTGCTCAGTATAGTTCTCCTGGAGCTCAAGCGTTATCCACCGGGAGAACGCATCCTCTGCAACCGGACAGAGCCCGGGCGGATACGTGTAATCGGCTCCGGTGTCCAAGGATTGAAACGGGTACGCGGACCCCGGGAATGCGGAGCGCCGCTGGAAGATCTCATAGAGGTAGACCGGCCGGCCGCCGGTGATCAGATGATCCCTGGCATTTACGCCCTCGCCCCGCAGAGCTGCGGCGAACTCAGCCGCGCCGCAGCCGAAAGACTCCAGATCGACTTTCATCAGAAACAAAAAATACGAGTGTTTGGAGCCCGGGCGTATGTGCTGCAGCGAGATTCCATCCACTCGGGTGATTTGGTCCGATAGGCGCGATCCGAGCTCGGACCGGCGTGACGTGAAATCGGCGAGCCGTTCCAATTGGGCCAGCGCCACCGCGCCTTGCAACTCCGTCATCTGATAATTCGGCGCAAGGAAGAATGGGTTCCGAATCCCTTCCTCGCGCTGGTAGCACTTGTCGAGAAACAGGGATGCAATATAGCGGAGCTGATCGTCATCGGTAGTAATCATGCCGCCGGAGCCCGTGGAAATGTGTTTGAAGTGGTTCAGCGAGAAGCTGTTCAGCCGTCCTCTGCGCCCTACTAACTCTCCGTTATATTCACAGCCGTAAGCCTGGGCACAATCTTCGATCACGGGCAACCCATATTCCTTGCCGATGTCGAGAATCGAGTTCAGATCGGCCGCTAACCCGGCATGGTGCACCGCAACGATCGCTCCCGTCCGCGGCGTGATTCTCGCGCGGATGGACAGTGGATCCAGGTTGAGCGTATCTGGCTCTACGTCGGCGAAGACCGGCACAAGACCCTGGTACAACATCCCAGTCAGAGTGCCCATGTCGGTGATGGCCGAGGTGATCACTTCCCTTCCCGGCGGAAGTTGCAGACAGCCTACCGCCAGGTGCACGGCCGCAGTGCCGCTCGAGCACGCAATGCAATACCTCTTCCCGTAGAGCGCCGCGAAGCGGCTCTCGAACTCCCGAACCTTCGTCCCGATGTAGAAGAAGAGCGTGTCTGAATCGATTACCTCGTTCAGATATCGCTTGTCGAGATCACCATGCCTTTTCCGGGGCGGAATGGGTGTAATAACAGCCGGCTTTCCGCCATCGATCGCCAACTTCTCTGTAATCTCAAACTGCATCTGGCCCTCTGTTTTACCTCCCGCTAATTAATGCTTGGGATCTGCGCGGTCCAAGCTGAGAGCGCCTGGGGGCACCTCCGAGGCTTGCCGTACCGCTTCACGCGCCAGATCGAGATCGTTTCCACGCAGCGTGATGTGGCCGCTGCGATCGCCGGTAACCATGCAGGAAGAGACTAGTGGGCAGGGACACACGCGTTCCGTGCAGCAGTGCTCCAACAACGTTCCGGAACAGAATTACCGGTTCGTTCGCCGGGACATTGGCTGATTCAAAGCCCGTCATTTCCACATTGGAGACATCGTCGAGGACGACGGCGGGACGCGGGTCCGGCGCCGACGACTGGATCCGCAGACCTCGCACGTTGAGCCCGTCTACGTGGCGTCCGTATAGGCCCAGAGCGGGCAGGGCTCCAAACATGGTGGACTCGGGATATTTCGTACCCACTTCCGGGACCTCGATCTCCCGCGTTGAGCCGCCGCCAGCCGCAGTAACGTCCAGCCCATCGATACTCACATGTTGGATCCTTCCGGCCTCGATTCCGGTGATGGAACTGGCCAGGGTAGCGCCGGTCGCAACGACGTTTTGGATTGAAACGTTCTTGATCGAGCCCGGTCCAGGCGGATTCATCCCACGGCCT
>CAWKLV010000043.1:0-168323 GCA_963850575.1 uncultured Acidobacteriota bacterium
GTACGTATCGATCCGTATCTGGCACGGCGATGACGTCTCCGTGCGTGGCCCTACCATGCCCCCCAGGCCATGCCCTGAGCACATCAGGCCGCGGGAGGGCGGGCCATTCGTCGATAACCCACCCTGCGCACCCCTTGTCAAGGCCTAGAGTCCAGGGCATCGCCGCTCGCTTGTGTGTCGGGCCCCGTGATGAGGATATGTGACGGCGGCAGAGGCCGTGCCGGGGAGGGAGGTGCCAGGTGACCCATGGTGTCGCGGAGGACGAGGCAATCCAGCGGGCTTTTGCCCTTGAACGAAGCGTCGCGGTGGCCGGCAGCTACCCCTCACCCGAAGGCGTGGCCGCCGGGCTGGCGCGCATCAGCCGCGACGCTACGCCGATCCCCGAACTGGTGCGCCAGGCTGTAGAGGATAGGGAGTTGGCGCGCAGCGCAACGAAAACATGATCTCGGTTACGGCCACTCCTCCATCGCCGAGGGCGCCGTCTTCAGCGTGGCCGTGCAGAGCATCCCGCATTCGCTCTCCATCGACCTGGTCTCGCACCGCCTGGCCTCGTATACCCAACTCAGCTATCGCTACGTTCCCGTCGATAAAGTGCCGGTGCGGTACTTCCTGCCACAGGAGTTCCGCGAGGGCCGCAAGCGCGCCGTCTTCGACGCGGCGGTGCAGCGTCTACCGGGCCTATCTACCGGAGATATATGGGCGCATGATCGCCCACCTGCTGGCCACGGGGCAGAACAAGACGGAGATCGGGGCCAGCCGCCGCGCCACCGAGGACGCCCGCTACGTGCTGCCGCTGGCGCAGTCCACGCAGATCGGCATGACGGCGAACGCGCGCATGTGGGGCCATGTGATCACACGCCTGCTACTCCCACCCCCTCACCGAGGGCCGGCTGCTGGGCGAGCGCATCAAAGCCACCTTGCAGCCCGTCGCGCCCTCCCTCTTTCCAGACAAGTATCTGCATGCGCTGTCCTATCCGGACGTCCTGGCGGGCTCGGAGGCCCTGGCCCGCCAGCTGCCGGCTCCGGCCCCCGCGCGCCACACGTCGCTCGCGCGATGGCCGTCGCCTGCTAGACTATGATCCCGCGGCGGAGGGCCAGCTGGCCGCGGCGCCTGCTGTTCCGCGCCGGCCATCTCTCGGCGGGCGAACGGGCCGCGCTGCTCGCGGCTTGCTCCCGCCGAGGTGGCCGCGATCATCCGCGCCGGCTTTGAGGGCCTTGAGGCGCATGATACCGTCCTGCGCGAGTTCGAGACGGTCTCCTACACGTTGGAACTGGTTGTCTCCGAGGCCTGTCTATCACCAACTCGTGCGCCATCGCATGAGTACACAGGTGCTGCAGCCCCGGACGGCAGCCTGGGCTACACCATGCCGCCCCTGGTCGCCGCCGCGGGCGCCGCGCCCCGGGCCCGTACAGAAGGTGGGTGCAGCCTTCTGGAGGACGCCTTCGCGGGGCTGGTCGGCGGTCGGCGCCCGCGCCATCATCCTGCGCGACGGCACAAACGGCGTCGCTGCTCACCTGAACGCGCGCGAGCCATCGAACTATCCCGGCTGCGCGCGGACCTCCACGCCCAATGGGACGTGCGCGACGACGCCACGGCCATCGCGCGGCTCGTGGCGCCTCGGTCCATCCTGCAATCGCGGCTGGGCCTGCGGCGGGACGCGACGCCTTCAAGGCCGGCACGCTCCCCATTGCCGCCGAGGCCTGAGCCTGGAAAAGCGGGAGGCAGCAGAGCCATGGCGCGGAGATCGGCGTCGGCGTGATCGGCATGGGCTGGATGGGCGCCGTCCACAGCCGGGCGTATCGCCAGATCCCCGACCGCTTCCACGATAGCGGCGTCGAGCCACACCTGGTCGTCTGCGCCGACACGACGGCGCCCGCGCCGAGGCGGCCCGCGCGCAGCTTCGGCTTCGACGCGCCACGACCGACTGGCGCAGGTCGTCGCTGACCCCGGATGTCGACGCCATCAGCATCACGACGCCCAACGACATGCACCTGGAGATCGTCGGGGCGGCAGCGGCGGCCGGCAAGCACATCCTGTGCGAGAAACCGGTCGGCAAGACGCCGCAGGAGACGCTCAGGCGGCGGCGGGCGCCCGAGCGCCGGCATCCTGACCTTCGTCGGCTTTAACTATCGCTGGGCTCCGCTTGTGCAGTACGCGCGACGCCTGATCGAGCGCGGCGACCTGGGCGAGATCACCCACTATCACGGCCGTTTCCTCAACGGCTATGCGCGCGACGCGCGCGGCTACCTCACCTGGCGCTTCGAGATCGGGCACGGCTACGGGTCGCTGAGCGACCTGCTCTCGCACGTCCTCGACATGGCCCACTTCATCGCCGGACCGATCGACGCCGTGGTGGCCAATCGCGCAACGTTCATCGCCGAACGCCCCCTGGCAACGGCGCCCACCGTCGGCAACCCGCTCGTCGCCGCCGCGAACGTGGCGCGACGGGCGCGGTGACGAACGAGGACTACGTCGGCGCCCTTGTGCGCTTCGCCAACGGGGCGCAGGGGATGCTGGAGGCGTGCCGCGTCATCAACGGCTCTGCCTGCGATATGTCCTTCGAGGTTCACGGCACGCGCGGCGCCCCGTCAGTGGACTTCGAGCGGATGAACGAGCTACACCTGTCGCTTGTCGGCGATGAGGGGGCCCGCACCGGGTACACCCGCATCGTCAGCGGGCCGGACCACCCGTTCCATGCCGCCTTCAACCCCGCCTATGGCACGGGCCTGGGCTACGATGACCTCAAGATGATCGAAGCCTACCAATTTGCCCGCTCCATCGCCGAGGGCCGGCAGGGCCAGCCCGGCTTCGCCGATGCCCTGGCCGTGGCGACGGTTCAGCAGGCGGTCCAGCGCTCGTCGGAGAGTCTCGCTGGGAAGACGTGCTCCCCCTGTGAGGCGTACACCTCTGAGCCGGTGCCGCCGGGGCTCTGGCCGCTCTGTCCAGGTACTCGGCATGGATGGCCTCACAGAGGTGCGTGTGCGTGATGTCGATCATTGGTCTTCTCCCCCGCTGTATGCAGAAGGGGCAACCAGCCGCGGCAGTGCTCGCCGCGAAAATCCGCACACGCCTTCAACTACCCCGCGTGGGCAAGCAGTAGGGTGGCCTCCTCGGCACTGATCTCGCCTTCGTGCAAGCTTTGCAGGATGGCCCGGCGTGTCTCCTGGGCGCCGCGTCATGGTCCGGCGCATGATGGGCCGGAGTGGGTTGGCCGCGCGAACGGGAGGCCGTCGAGACCTCGTATCTCGTGAAATCGCCCCCGATCACCTCACGCTGGAACACCAATGTGCCGCGCACCCGCGCCAGGTCCATATCGCCGTCGATTGTCCCGCGCAGCGTGAGGTCACCCACATCGGCCGCCGACGCATCGCCGCCCACGTGATGCACGACACAGGGAACGAGAAGATCGCGCAGTTCAAGGTCGCCGCCCACCTCGCCGAGTTCAAGACGCCCCTCGCGCAGTCCCTTGAGCTGCAGGTCGCCGCCCACCGAGCCGCGCAGCGTCAACTCCGTCACGTCGCTCACCGACGCATCGCCCTCCACAGTGCCGACGGTGCAACGAACGTTCCCCCCGCGCACGTCGAGGTCGCCGTCGATAGCGTGAACCGTCAGAATGCCGGCGGCGTTGCGCACCTGCAGATCACCTCCGACCGGGCCGACGACGGTCAAGTCGCGGACGCCCTCCGCGGTGAGATCGCTCGCCACCTCATGGACGCTGCAGCGTGTGCTGATCTCACGCAGCGCGAGGTCACCATCCACCTTGTCGATCTCCGCGCTGGCCACCCTGCTGATGCTCAGATTACCGTCCACGTCGCCGATGCGCAGCGTCACGCTGAAGGGCACCCGCAGTGTGAGATCGTCGTCACAGTCGGCTATCACAACGGAGTCGCCTTCTCGCTGCAAGCGCGCGTCGAGGTGATCGACCACGACGGCGTTCTGACTGTGGCCCTCGACCTGCACATCCCCCGCGCAGTGGCGTACCACGACTGTCATGATTGTATCATCGCCCTCACTGTAGACATCGGCATGTCCCATTGTCTTTTCCTCCCGTTGCCTTCTCTCCGCCCATCTAAGTCGGATACACCATGACATCACCCGAACCGTCGGCCGCCGGCAGGCCTCCTCGCAGCGCGCTGCCTGCTTTGATCAGCACACCGCCGAGGTGGTAACGCAGCCCGCGGTGCACGGAAGGGCTCGCCGTCCAATCTCTCGGCGCCGTCGACCACATCTACTCGCCGGGCTACCCCGCGCAGCACCTGGTGCTTGCAGCGTCTGCAAGCGCCTTCTGTCCAGCCTCCACGGCGAGCGACCGCAGATCGCGATCCGGGAACGCGCCGAATTTTGTCTTACCGATCCCGACAACAGCCACCGGTCTCATACTATTTCAGATTCGCACGCGGCCTGGTATGTCGCAAATCTCGAACCGAGCAGGAATCTGTGATAAGACTGTACCGAATGACCCGACGTACGTTTCTGCACAGCGCCACGTGTGCCGCGGCCGCCTCCGCACCCGTTCTCGCCGCCCGCTCCAAACTGGAGATCGGCGTAACCGACTGGAACCTACAACAAACGGGAAAAGTCGAAGCTGTCGGCATGGCAAAGCGACTCGGCTTCGATGGCGTTCAGGTCAGCCTGGGCCGGAAACCCGTGGACGGCCGCCTGCCGCTCGCCGATCCCGAAATCCAGGCCAAATACGTTGCGGAGGCCAAAGCCCAGGGAATCCCGATCGACGGGACCTGTCTCGATATCCTGCATGTCAATTATCTGAAGAACGACGCATTGGGCAGGAAGTGGGTCGCCGAAAGTATCCCGATCACCAGGAGCCTCAATGCCAGGGTGATCTTGCTTCCCTTCTTCGGTAAGGGTGCGCTCACCACGCGCGAGGAGATGGATTACGTCGGCGATGCGCTCCGGGAGCTCGCACCCGAAGCCGAGAAGGCCGGTGTGATACTGGGTCTGGAGAACACGATCTCGGCGGAGGATAACATGCGCATCCTGGACCGAGCTGGCTCCAAAGCGGTGCTGGTGTATTACGACATCGGCAATTCGACGCGGAATGGATTCGATGTGGTCCGGGAAATTCGCCAACTCGGACGCAAACGGATCTGCCAATTTCATTTTAAGGATAATCCCAATTATTTGGGCGAGGGAAAAATAGACATCGCAGCTGTGTTGCACGCCGTTTCCGAAATCGAATATCGTGGGTTCGCGAACTTGGAAACGGACGCGCCTTCACGTTCGGTGGAGGCCGACATGCGGCGAAATCTAACGTTTTTACGTCGGGTGATGGCCGAAAACGGCATGTAAAATGCTTACTGGCTTATACACTCGGCACAAGTGACAATCCATTTCGCACCGGCAAAAATTCGTCGTGTAAAACGCCTGTATTGTGAACTACACTGTACGGAAAGCATCAAAGATCTCCAGACTTTTCCGACGTTTGCGAACTCCGCTATTGACAAAAATTTCGCTTGGGCTTACCATGCTGATTCGCGTGCTTTCAGAAAACTGAACAACTCTTAGGAAGTGTATGGGGTCCATGAATGACCTTTAACGTTGGCGAGAAAATTGTCTACCCAAATCACGGCGTAGCGACTATCGAGAACATCAGTACGCGTTCCTTCGGCCCGCGGCCCGAACGCTTCTACCTGCTGCGGCTAAGCTGCAACAACATGACAGTGATGGTTCCTTTTTCGCATGTGGATGATGTGGGATTGCGAAAAGTCACTAAGAATGGAGAAATCGCGCGCGTTCTTTGTTACCTGGCGACGGGACCGTGCAAGCCTTTGCAGGATTGGAAAGATCGGTACAAAGAGAACTGCGAGAAAATGAAGAGCGGCGGTCTGCTGGAGATCGCGGAGGTTTTCAAGACCTTGCTCTTGGTTCAGGCCGAGCGTCCCCTTTCGTTCCGCGAAAAAAAGATGCTCGATCGCGCACGACAGATGGTTCTCACCGAAATCTGCATTTCGCGCGGATTGCGAGAAGACAGCGCTATTGAACTGCTGGACGGTGTCCTTGCTAAGTCTTCGTTAAAGATGCCGGCCGCTCTCTAACACCGTCGGCTAACGAACGCCCCAAAATTCAGGCAGTCGCCACCTATTGGTGGCCATCTCCTAGACGATCTGATAGAGATGGCGAAGCCCCGAGGCCAATGTCTCCAATGTGGAGCGCGCCTCGCTCTTTACCTCCGCCTTAAAGACTCCGAATTCTGCTCGGCAGAGCACCGTCGCGCGTTCCGCGACGAGCAGCAGCGGCTCGCCCTGGAGCGCCTCGCCGAAACCGAGAGGATGATAAGCCAGGCGCGCGGGGGCCGGAACCAAACGCTCGCAAAGCCCGCCAGCGATGCGTTTGGTCCCGCGACTCCGGACGATCCTGCCGACGTTCCCCAGCTAGCGGCGATGTTGTACTCGCCCCAACTTGTGTCGGCGAAGTCCAAGACCGCCGTCGCAGCTCTGATGGCGGAAACCTGCCTGCTGCGAGTGGTGTTCCCCGCGGCTCCTGCGCTCTCGTCGTCCCGAGAGCTGCAGCGTGGACAATCGCAACGAATTCGACCAAGGGCGGCGGTTTTTTGCGGCCAGATACGACCTACCGCGTGCGAGTACATGGCGTTGCCGTCGCTCTGTTTGGGTCTCCCCGCAGAGCCTGGAATGCGAATCCGGCGAGCAGTGCTTCAGCCAACGGCAGCTTGCTCCAGCGCTCGCCTGAAGCCTTTCGAATGGCCGCAGCGCAGCGTGAGTACGAGGACCATCGAAATTCCGTGGATCGCGATGCGTCATTCTGCCTCACGCATTCCGACGCTACCGTCTGAGGTGGGGCAGCGCAGCGAACGAAGTCCTATCGCGCGTCGGGAGCCGGTGGAATGTGGGCGCGTCAGAATGCGGCCTTCGGAGTCGCTCCGCTGGGGACAAGCCGCGACGGCCCTCGAGAGCGCTCCTGCCGTCTTCACTCATCCGGCCCCGCGAAATCCGAGCCTGTTGTCTGGATTGCGCAGGCATACCGAACGAAGTCCCATCCCTGGTCTTGAACGCTTCGAATGCGGGGGCAGCATGCCGCCTTCAGAAGCGAGTCGGCGGACGAGCTTACCGATTCCGTATATCTCTATTATCCACTCCGCTCCGCTCCGTCCGACGCTGCTGTCTGCCGTGCGGCAGCTCACGGAGGCGGCTCCGATTCCGTGTCTGGAGCTCGTCGAATTCGCGCGCGGGAGCATGGCGGTTGCAAAGTCGCTCGAGTGGGAAGTTCGGGCGACGGCGCTCCAATCCGCTCCGCTCCGTCCGACGCGGCTGTCTGGCGTGCGGCAGCTCGCCGAGGCGGGTCCGATCCCTTATCTGGAGCTCGTCGAGTTCGCGCGCGGGAGCATTGCGGTTGCGAAGTCGCTCGAGTGGAAAATTCGGGGGACGGCGATCCAGACTCTGTGTCTGGCGGTGGCTCACGCCGGTCCGCGTAGTCCGAAGCGGCTGTCTGGCCTGCGGCAGCTCGGCGAGGCGCGTCCGATCGCTTATGTTGGTCTTGTCGAATCCCCGCGCGAGAGCATGGCACCTGCAAAGCTCGAGTGGGGAGTCCAGGCGACCGCGCTCCTAGCTCTGTGTTTGGCGGTCGTTCACTCCACCCCGCACAGTCCGACGCGGCCGTCTGGCCTGCGGCAGCTCACAGAGGCGGGTCCGATTCCGTGTCTGGAGCTCGTCGAATTCGCGCCCGGGTGGGAGGTCCAGGCCACGGCGCTCCCAACTCCGTGTGTGGCGGTCGCTCACTCCGCCCCGCGCAGTCCGACGCTGCTGTCTGGCGTGCCGCAGCTCGGCGAGGCGGGTTCGATCCCGTGCCTTGAGCTTGCAGAATTCGCGCTCGGGAGCGTGCCGCCTGCGAAATCGCCAGAGTCGGTACTCCAGACGACGGCGCTCCAAACTCCGTATATGGCGGTCGCTCACGCCGCCCCGCGCGGTCCGACGTTGCTGTCTGGCGTGCGGCAGCTCACGGAGGCGCGTCCGATCCCGTGCCTTGAGCTTGTTGAATTCGGGCGCGAGAGCGTGCCGCCTGCGAAATCGCCAGAGTCGGGACTACAGACGACCGCGCTCCAAACTCCGTATATGGCGATCGCTCACGCCGCCCCGCGCAGTCTGACGCTGCTGTCGGGCGTGCGGCAGCTCTGCCAACGCGCCCAGATTTCTCGTATTCAGCCTGCTGAGGATGGGCGCCGGCAGAGCAGACTTCCCGAAAGAGCGTTGCCGGTCTGGGAACCGGAACGCGGTGCGCTTGTAATACCGACCGGAAAAGACAGCCCAAGGCCGCAATGTGCGACCTCCTCTTCCCTTGTGAGCGTTCCACTTTATGCGGTTCCGGCGAGGACGGCGACCGAACAGCCTTACGGCGAGTGGTTGCGGACATCGATGCCGCTCAATTTGGGCGGATTGGAAAATCATCACCCCGTTCTTATTCGAAGCACGAGCCAAGATACACCACTTGATCGGGCGTATCCCTTCGCCGATAGCCTGATCGCGCTACCGGCAACATGGCGTTCGCCGATTGTTCCCGCCGCGCTTTGTCGAACGCGCGATTTCCGTCCCGAGGCTTCGTTCCGTGCGCCGGGGGGAGCCTTTTCAAGCCCCGCAGTCGGATTACGTGATCGAGAATTGCAGCATTCTGGGCTGATTGCCACTCGCTTTTCGTTGATTTCTCCGCCGCTTTGCCAGCAACAGGGTCCTGTCCGGTGCCTGTCGGCCCTTGTGCGACTTCGGCTGCCAGGCTGCTCGACGAGTCCGGCTCTTTGCAATCCGGACCTCCGTGACGTACTTCCGCTCAAGTGGGGGATGCACCCGAGCTGTCCACAGCAGCGCGAGAGATGGGATGGCATGCCACGTCAGATCGCGGCAGCCCGAGCGCTTCCGGGCTCGCCAGCGGAGCTCCGGACAAACGCTTTGCAGCAAGCACAACTGCTGCCGGTCAGACTCTCTTCGGTGGCCTCAGCGCAATCCTGCCGCTCAGGCGGTCGTCTTCGGTGGCCCTCCGTTTCACCGGCATACAAATGGGGGCCGGCGACTCCTGGCATCCATTCTCCAGCCCTCCACAACCCGGACTCCGGTAAGCTATTTGCGCTCAAGTGGAGGATGAACCCGAACCGTCCTTTAGAGCGTTCCCCGGGTTACGCAGCGAATATTCCGCATGCTCCTCGTCCGACGATCGGATCATCGGAACGGAAGCCCGCATCCCGACGGCTGGGGACTCCGCTATACAGGTCAACGGCGCCCTCCGTCCGCTTCAAGGTGGGCGATGCTAAATCCAGTATTTTCTCCTACACAGTTCGCCGCCGAATGCTCCTTATACTCTTGCCTGCGGTAATTGCCACAAGTTTTATTGCAATACTTCGGGGCAGCCCCGCCGATAAGTCAAGTGGACCCGGTGCATTCAGTATCAGATGGACAGCACTGCAGCAGCGCCTGTCGAGCCGGGCTGGCGTTCTACTGGTCGATGATTTTCGTTCCGGGCTAGACAGTTGGGTCGGCCAAGGCGAGGCTGCGGGATCGTGGACCCTCGATGAGACTGGATTTGTAAAACCGGTGAAGATCGCCATATTTCGTCCGTCGATGGGGCTGGCAGACTACTCAATGGAGTTTCTCGCCCAAGTGGACAAAAAGGCGCTGAATTGGGTGTTTCGCGCAAAGGACCCTCGCAATTTTCAGGTGGTGAAGCTCATGATCGCCCGCCCCGGACCGCTGCCGACACTGGTGCTGCGACGTTATGCGGTCCTGGACGGAAGAGAGACGCTGCATAAGGATACGGTTTTACCGATCACGGTGCGGGGAGATGCCTTGTTCGATGTCAACCTGGAGGCCCACGGCGCCGATTTCTCGGTCCGTGTTCAGGGCCGGCTGGTCGATTCTTGGACCGACGGCCGGCTGCCGTCCGGCGGGGTCGGATTTTTCAGCGGCAAAGGTGAAAGTAGCCGGATACGTTGGGTCCACTTCCAGCACCAGTATGATGTGCTCGGACGGATCTGCGCGTACTTGTCTCCTGCAGCCGTCGCCGCAAACAGTACTGCTCATTCTAATGGGAGTTGGGAATAATGGCCAATCTGAAGAAGCCGGTCGCTATGCGTTCACAGACAATACCTCAAACCGAGAATCTCGCATCATCCGCGCTGGCCAGGGCGGCTTCCTTACATCTGGAAGAGAAGCCTGGGGAGGCTCTGGCCGTACTCGACGCGGTTCTGTCCTCAGGGGAATCTGATGCCGAGTTACACTCGGCGAAGGCGCTTCTGCAGTATGAGTTGGGCCAATATGCGGAGGCGGCTTCCAGTTACGAACATCTACTTTCGATTTCACCTCAACATCCCACCGGCCCCTATAATCTCGGCGTCTGCTATGAACGGCTCCGGCGGTGGCAGGAGGCTGCCGGCGCATTCACGAAAGCGGTGCAGCGCGAGCCGAACCGGACGGATGCTCGCCTCGGCCTGGGCATCAGCCTCCTGCATCAGGAGAAAGGAGCGCCAGCGCTGGATTGCTTCGACAAGGTGCTCGCCGCTAATCCTGAGAGTGAAACCGCAATATTCGGGACAGCAGTGGCTTACCAGCTATTGTCAAAGCTTGACGACGCGATAGCCATCTACCAACAGTTGCTGTCCAAGAACCCGCGATCCGAAGAATGTGCCACGAACATGGTGGTCATCGCAATGGCTCGCAAAGATGACACGATGCTGCGGGAGTGGGCTGAAAAGCTGCTAGAAATTCGGCCCAACTGTCCAACGGCGCTGGAAGGGCTCGCCGCCCATGCTTTCTCCACAAACGACTACGATGCCGCCGCGGCGTACTGCTCGAAACTTGTTGAATACTCGCCCGCGCAGTTCGAACGCTGGTTCAATCTCGGCGTGGCCTATCAGAGAACAGGGAAGCATGACCAGGCAATCGAGGCCTACTCGGAAGCTCTCGGCCTGCGCCCCGAGGCAAAGCAAGCCTACATCAACCTAGGCGTGGTGTACCAGGAGCAGGGCAACCTCAGCCAGGCTCGCACTGCTTACGAACGCGCCTTGAAGATTGCCCCGGACCTGACGGACGTCGAGTTCAATCTCGCCTCGGTCTTCGAGAAGGAAGACAAGCGGGATCAGGCAGAACGCCTTTATGTCAAGCTGCTGGCGCGGGATCCGGAGTCCGAGGACGCATGGTTCCGGCTCGGGTATCTCCGCTTGCAACGCGAGGCTTGGCGCGAGGCAGCCGACGCGTTCCAGGCGTGCGTGCGGAAGAGGTCGCCGTGGCCGGAGGCGCAGTTGAATCTGGCGCTGGCCTACTGGAACATGGGCGACCGGGACTCCGCGGCGAAGTGCTTCGAGGCAGTCCTGGCAGAACAGCATAACTCTCAGGACGCCCTGCGTGGACTGGCGGCACTGGCCATCGAGAGGCAGGATTTTACACAGGCACTCGACCTGCAGGCCCGGCTCATCGAAGCCGGAGAGCGGTCGCCGGAGCTGTTCTATAACACCGGACTGCTACTCCAGAAATCCGGGCAGTTGGACGATGCGGTAAGACTGTACAACGAAGCCCTCGCGGAACGCCCAAATTTTGCCGAGGCATTGTTGAACCTGGGCCACGCGCTGAAAGCGCAGGGCCAAGAAGAAGAAGCCCGGAGATACTGGCTCAAGGCCCTGGAGGCGAGGCCGGAACTGGCGCAGGGGTACTTCGACAGGAATTGAGGGGAGCTCGGCCAACTCCCCGCTAAACTGAAATTTGTTTCTTTCCATAAATCGCGTTTGCGAGATCCTCGACGCTGCGCGCAGCAAAAGAATTCTCGTTGCGGGCGATGTCATGCTCGACGAGTACTTGTGGGGTGACGTGACGCGGATCTCCCCGGAGGCGCCGGTTCCGGTGGTGCGCATCACAGGCGAATCCTGGTATCCGGGCGGCGCGGCCAATGTCGCGCGCAATGTCCAACCGTTCTCTGCGTGGTCAGGCATTCTGGGGGTCGTCGGCCGTGATCACGGCAGGTCAGCGCCTGACCACGTTGCCTGCGGGAGACAGCGATGGATGTCTCCGGAATCACTCGAGGATCCCGCCCACGCCACCACGGTCAAGACCCGTATCATTGCGAAGCATCAGCAGGTGGTCCGGGTGGATCGCGAGCGCATCCTCGCTTCACCGGCCCGAGCTTTCGGCGGCGGCGAGACAAGCTATCGAGAGACTGGTCCCGGAGGCCGATGGGATCATTCTCTCCGACTATGCGAAGGGCTTTCTCAGTCAGTCGATCATCGACTGTGTACGCGGGGCTGCGGCGGCGCACGGCAAGATCATCACCGTCGACCCGAGCCCCCTCAATCCGGTGGACTGGTCCGGGGTAACGGCGATCAAACCCAATCGCGCTGAAGCGCTGCGAGCCGCCGGGCTGCATGAATTGTCCGGCGACGTGATCATGCAGGAAGTCGGCGAGCGGCTACTCGATAAGTGGAAGGCTCGCCTGATCCTTCTCACGCTCGGCGAAGAAGGCATGCTGCTGTTCGAAGCGGGCCAGCCGGTATTCCGAACGCCGTCGAGGGCGCGGGAGGTGTTCGATGTGTCCGGCGCGGGAGACACGGCAATCGCTATGTTCACGGTGGCACTGTGCGCCGGAGCCGCCCCGGCTGAAGCGGCGGAATTGGCTAATGCCGCAAGCGGTATCGTGGTGGGGAAACTGGGGACCGCGACGGTCACTGCCCGCCGAGCTGATTGCCCATTTCGAGGCGCTTCGATGAGCTCTACTGCAGCGGGTAGTCCGGAAACGCCGGTTCTGAGGTCCGCTTGCGCCTCCACCGTCCGTATGGACCCGGCGTCTTTTCCGGCGCCACACAGTGCATAAGCTCCTGGAACAGCGCATCTCGCAAGGGATGCCGGCGACGTTTCGCGTGAAGGTAACGCCGAAGAGTCCGAAAACCGAAATCATGGGCGAGCTCGCGGACGGTACGCTGAAGGTCAAGGTCGCCGCCTTGCCTGAGCGCGGCAAGGCAAACGCCGAGCTGTGCGCGTTTCTTGCGCGCGAGATTGGCGTACCGCATTCGAGAGTAGAAGTTGTTAGTGGGCACACGTCTCCCTTGAAGCTGGTGCGCGTTTTACGGTAGCCGTGGCGCTTTCCGCGCACGGTCCAGATCGCCGGCAAGCTGTTTGGCAACCTTGTCGGCCACATCGGCGCTGGCGCCCCGGAACTTGGCGCCAAGGCTCTCCTGCGTGGTGGACCAGATGACATCGCCATCCTTGTTCACCAGAGCGGACCGCGGCCATCGCTTCGTGCTTACGTTCTTCAATGTGAGTCGATTCGTTATCACTGACACTGACACCTGAGTACCGGCCGGCCCCTGCTGCCGTTCTCGGGAAGATCCCGAGGAGCCCTCGCCACCGTTGGCATGGGCGCTCAGGCCATCGGAACTACTGAACTTGTCGGTGAAAAGCAGGTCCTCCGCCGCGCCCCGCAGAACCGCGTCGGCCCGATCCTCGTTCTCGGTAATGACGAACAACTTCGTTTTTTGCAGAGCGCTGATCAGCAGATCGCGAATTTGCGCCGCGGTTTCGCCGCCCGTCAGCCGATCGACGTAGACGCGTCGCACGTCCAGCAGGCTCGTCCCATCCTGTTCGGGTTCGGCCTCCACGGTCTTGACCGGCTTCACCTTGTTAGCTTCCGGGTCGTCTGCCGCAACGAGGGCCAGGATCAGGAACAGCGGCGCGATCAACCCTTGCCCGCCTTTCGCGCCTCATCATCCTGGAATTGCACCTTCCGGCCCGTCCGCGCCTCCAGGCTGACCAGCATGGCCCGGATATCGCTTTTCTCCACCTTGAAAATGAGCGCCTGCTCTCGCCCGGTTTCATCGGTGTAGCCCACGGTCAGAAAGTGTCGCCGTGTTTTGCTGAGGATGAACATGGGCGAGATCAACAGGGCCATTGCGTACCGCCTGTTCACTTTCTGTCCATACTCCAACAGATTGATCTGCTCGTAAGCGATGCGCACGTTTGCGTTCTTGCCGTAGAACACCAGGTATTGCTCATCGCCCGCCTGCAGGTCGCCACTCGCATTCTTCGGAATCTCCGGCCGGGTACCGCCCAGGTACTCGACGCGCGCGCCCTGATGGCGGCGCCCGCGCCGGGAGGACTGCGACCGCCAGCAACAACATGAAGCCGACTGCGTTCCGCATGATACGAACAACTAGTCGCGCGGTTGCCGCTTTTCTCTCAGGTCGCCGCACCCAAGGATATCCTGAACTGAATGGTTCGTTTTTCTTTCGAAGACATCCTCGATTCCGGCGCGGCCTCGCTGTACGATATCCACTCGCGCGTCCCCGGCCCACGCGGCAAGCTGCCACTGACCCCGACGATGCTCCTGCAGCTTCCTTCCGGCAACCTGTTTGGATTAACGCAGGACGCGGGAATGGGTTGGGATCCTGCCAAACTCGGCGGGACCGAGGTCCTACTGCTCTCGACGCACGGCGGCATCCGCGCACCCGATGGAACGCCGATCGCACTTGGCTATCACACCGGTCATTGGGAAGTGGGACTGCTGATGGAGGCATGCGGCCGAGCAGTTAAAGGACGCGGGCGCGGTGCCTTTTGCGGCCTATTGCACGGATCCCTGCGACGGCCGGACGCAGGGTACCCCGGGCATGTTCGACTCGCTGCCCTACCGCAACGACGCGGCGATCATCTTTCGGCGGCTGATCCGTTCACTTCCAACGCGGCGCGCGGTGATCGGGATCGCGACATGCGACAAGGGTTTCCCCGCCATGATGATGGCCCTCGCGGGCTCCCGCGATCTGCCGTGCGTTCTGGTGCCAGGCGGCGTTACACTGCTGGCCTCAGATGGCGAGGATGCCGGCCGTGTACAATCGATCGGGGCGCGCTTTGCGCACGACGAGATCACGCTCGATTACGCCTCGGAGGTCGGTTGCCGGGCATGCGCGTCATCCGGCGGCGGCTGTCAATTCCTGGGCACGGCCGCAACGTCGCAAGTCGTGGGCGAAGCGCTTGGCATGTCGCTGACGCACTCGGCGCTCGCGCCCTCCGGGCATCCGATCTGGACCGACATGGCGCGCCGCTCGGCTCGCGCGGTGCTCGAAATCGAGGCGCGGGGGATACGCATGCGCGACATTCTCACCGAAGCCGCGCTGCAGAACGCGATGGTGACACACGCCGCGTTCGGGGGCTCGACGAATCTAATCCTGCACATCGCTGCCATCGCGCACGCAGCCGGTCTACGCAGGCCGACTGTAGAGGACTGGGCCGAAATCAACGCTCGGGTTCCGCGAATCGTCGACGCGCTTCCGAACGGACCACGCTACTTCCCCACCATCCAAGTCTTCCTGGCCGGTGGCGTACCCGAGGTGATGTTGCATCTGCGACAAGCCGGCTTATTGAATCTGGATGCGCTGACGGTGAGCGGTGAAACGCTGGGGCGCATGCTCGAGTGGTGGGAGACTTCGGAGCGGCGCGCCAGGTTGCGTGAAGTCCTGAAACAGCGAGACGGCGTGGATGCTGCAGACGTCATCATGGATCCCGATTCGGCCGCGCGTCGCGGACTCACTTCGACGGTCTGCTTCCCGATCGGCAACCTCGCGCCGGAGGGCTCGGTGATCAAGAGCACTTCCATCGACCCGAGCGTGGTCGGCGCAGATGGCGTGTATCGCAAGCGCGGACCAGCGCGGGTGTATACGTCGGAGCCCGCAGCGATGGCAGCCATCAAGGGCGGCGACATTCAGGCGGGTGATGTTATCGTGCTGATTTGCCGCGGTCCGCTGGGCGCGGGTATGGAAGAGACCTACCAGTTGACGGCGGCGCTGAAGAACCTGTCGTTCGGCAAACACGTGGCGGTGCTCACCGATGCGCGATTCAGCGGCGTTTCCACGGGGGCTTGCATTGGCCACGTATCGCCGGAGGCGCTGGCCGGGGGTCCAATTTCTAAGATCCGTGAAGGCGATACCATCGAGATCGTCGTTGATCGTAATTCTCTGCGCGGGAGCGTGAATCTGCTTGGAGCCGACGGGACCATTGATAGCGGGACACGGTTGCTGGATGAACGCGCGCAGAGGACCGACCTTGCTCGCGACCCCCTGTTGCCGGATGACACTCGGCTGTGGGCGGCTTTGCAGGACGTAAGTGGAGGAACGTGGGGCGGCGCCGTGTACGACGTCGATGCAATCGTGCGCGTTATCGAGGCGGGTAAACGTGCACTGAACCAGCAGCGGCCTATCGAGTAGAGCGTGTCAAAGCCAGCCATCACGCCGGCTTGTATCTTCTTGCGACCGCGGCGGTATCCTTAGAACCATGTACCGCTGGGCACTGACCTTCCTCTGTCTTGGCGCAATCTGCGCCGCTCAATCGAAGAACGGAGACGCGTGCGTTCCGCCTCCCGCGGGTGTCGCGCCCGCGTTGCCCGCGAAGCTGATGACCGGCCAGGGCGTTGTGCACTTCCCGATCACTACTGCGAGCACAGAGGCGCAGGAGTTCTTCGAGCAGGGCATCGCTCAGATGCATTCTTTCTGGGCGAACGAGGCGGAACGGAGTTTTCTGCAAGCCGCCCAACTCGACCCCGACGCGCCGATGCCGTGGTGGGGGATCGCGATGGTAGCCGCCGGCGACTATCGTCCGCGGTTCCAACTCGACCTCCAGGAGCAGGTTTTCGGCAAGCAAAAGACCCCGCGTACCCGGGCAGACGATGCGGTGGAAACCGCTCTTCGGTTGAGCGCCGTCGAGGGCAAAGCGACGGAGATCGAGAAAATGTATATCGCTTCCATAGCCGGCCGGCGCAACCGTGCGTTGAAGGATCCCGATGAGGCCTACATCGAGAGGCTGCGCGCCATCGCCGCGAAGTACCCGAAGGAAGTGGAGGCGCGCACTTATCTGGCCTTACATCTGATGCGGGGTTATACGCTCCCTGACCGCCAGCCGCGGCCCGGCACCATGGAAGCGGTAACGATACTACGGCAGTTGATGCAAGAGGCTCCGGACCACCCCGGCGTACACCATTACGTCATCCACGGCTGCGAAGGGTCCACATTCGCGAAGGAAGCCTGGCACAGTTGCGAGCGGTACTCGGAGCTGGTCACAAACATCCCGCACGCGCTGCACATGCCAGGTCATATCTACTCTCAAACCGGACGTTGGGAGGATGCGGCCCGCGCGTTTGAGGCTGCGGCCCAGAACGAACTCGGCTACATCCAGGCGGATTCGCTGTACGGACGCGGTCATCACGGCCATAATGTTCACTACCTCGCGACGGCGTATTCGTTCTCGGGCAATTACGACAAGGCCAAAACCGCCGCGAAAAGCCTGCTCGAGCTTCCAGAAAATCCGCGCGAGATCAGGGATGTCGATAATTTCCGAACAGCGTATCGGCAGGGCTGGTTCGGATTGATGCGAACGCTGGTGCAGGCCGAAGCCTGGGATGAGATTCTTGCGGGGGCATTGCCGGCGTACGCCAAACCACGGGAGACCGCGTGGCGGCACTGGGCGATGGGCTTGGCGCATGCGGCAAGAGGCGAGGTTGCGGAGGCGCGTACCGAGCAGGCGGCTATGGAAGCCGCGGTGGAGGATTACAAGCTGCAAACCAAACGTCCGGCGGCCGTGGAATTACGCATTGCTTCTGAGGAGCTGGAAGGTCACATCGCCGCTGCATCCGGAGATCTTTCGCGCGCGCGCAAGTTTATGGAAAAAGCCTCGCGTGCCGAGCGGTCCATGACCTATGCCGAGCCGCCGATGTATCCACGCCCGGTGGCGGAAGCAATGGGCGAATTGATGCTGAGGAGCGGCAAAACAAGGCAGGCGGAAAGCGCTTTTCGGATCGCGTTGGAGCAATACCCGGACAGTGCTCGGTCGAAGAACGGACTGCGGGAGACCCTGAAGCGAGCGAACAAGCCCGTTGAAGCCGGCCTTTGATGCGGCTGCGGGTCATTGGTGGCGGTCCGGCTGGTGCATCGGCGGCGATCGCCGGCCTGTTGGAGGGCGCAAGCGTTGAGCTGCACGAAAAGACTCGATTCCCACGACACAAAGTCTGCGGTGAATTTCTGTCGCCGGAAATTGTGCCGTTACTGGAGCACCTGGGTTTGGCGGCGTCCTTCTTCAATGCCAACCCTGCGTCCATTCGGAGATTGGTAATCCGCTTCGGAGCGCGCGAAAAGACGGCCGCGCTGCCGGAAACAGCGTACGGACTCAGCCGCTTTGTTTTCGACAAACTGCTTCTGGATCGCGCACGCGAGGGCGCCGAGACCACGGAGTCACCAGGAGCGAGGGTGATCGTCGCGCATGGACGTCGTACCGCCGCGCCGCCCCGTTCGCGCGGCAACCGGCTGTTCGGATTCAAAGCTCACTTCCGCGGGCCGTCTAACGACGCCATTGAATTGCACTTCTTCGACGCCGGATACGTCGGGATCAGCTCGGTCGAGAATGGACTAACGAACGTGTGCGGCTTGGCGACGGAGTCGGCACTCTCGCGGAGCGGCTTCGCGTACGACGAATTGCTGGCCAGTGTCCCCAGTTTGGCGGAGCGTGTCCGGCCTCTGACGCGGGAGATGAACTGGCTCACCACGGGTCCGCTGATTTTCGCGAACCGGCTGCACGAAGAGCCCACGCCGGAGGCTTACTATGCGGGAGACGCGTTATCTTTCGTGGACCCTTTCACGGGGTCGGGCATGTACTGCGCGTTGCTGACCGGAACGATTGCGGGACAATCCGCCGCGCGAGGACTGAGTTCGGCCGAGCACGTGCGGCTCTGCAGGCAAGCGCTGGGCCGGCCGTTCGCGTTCTCCAGCCTCGTCCGCAATGCGATTGCGACCGGGTGGGCCAGCCGCGTGGCGCCGTTCGTCCCCGCGCAATTGCTATATCGCTTGACGCGGCCGGTCGCTCGCCTGCGGTGAACTGCTGCGCCGGTTCACCGTTTGTCGATCACGCATTTGAGTACCGTTCGCATGTCGCTCAATCCAAGTCTGTCGCTAAGCCACAACAAACGTGCAAGCGAGGCTGCTTCACGTCGTCCATCTCAAAACGCTCGCACAGAAACAGGAGCGTGGAAAGGCGGGGATCGCGGAGGAAACTGGTCCGGATGGACGGGGTGCGCGAGTGCCAGTACATCCGCGAGTTCCTGCGTAGACATCGAAGAGCGAAAGTCCTTCCAGAACAGATTCTGGTTTTAGCCAATGTGTTTACTCAGGTTAGCCACCAAGCCCACAGGAACCCGGGGGATGGCGCTTATCCACCGCGCTCGGCAGCGCGCCGGCATTGCCGCCGTAACTAGGTCCTAGATAAGCGAGGCGCGACCGATCGATGTCGGAATGCGTTTCGAGCCAGTCGAACGCGCGCCGGATGGAGATTACGCTACTCGGGGCATTATCCCGCTGAAAGGGCTTTATCGGAAGCCCTGCGGAGGGATCCGCCTTTCGTGATTGCATCTGTGCGTGCCCAGCGCTTCGAAACGGACGTCGAACGGAAGCTTGCGGTCATTCATCGAAGCGCTTGGGCGTTCGCAGAAGTCAGCAGGAGAACCAGCGAGCACTCATGGCCGGGGAGGGTAGTAGCCCATCACCGGCGCTGGTCCGCCGTTGAATGCTATTGTTTAGAAAACCGAAGTGGACAGATTACCTTGAGCCGAGGAAAGAAAATGGATGCCGATCAATGAAAATTTGAGCTGGGCCGAAGTGGGCGCCATCAGCACAGGCGGGGATAACCTCGTCCGGCATGCTTCAAAGGCGGGCAGGCCGAGAAAGTGCTGTTGCCAGCCGGATTCGATTTATACAAGTTTCACGACTTCAACACCCTAGCGCCTCCGAACGCAACGGCGATCAGCCCCTGGTGGAGCCCGTATGACCCGTACAAGCACGACGGTGGCTGGGTGCAGCGCAAGAAGCTGGCTGAGCACCTCGGCGTCAGTATCCGTGAGTTTGGGCGGGTTACGTCGGCCGTCAAGGAGAATTGGAACTCCATGAAGTATCTGTTAGTGATCACGCTTGCGCACTCCACCTATGCCTACTTTGGCAGTTTTGCGCAAATGGCGCGAATCGATGCAGGTGCGGCATCCAAGCGGGTAACGGCGCCGCCGGATGGGAGCAAGTTTAAGGCCGAGGCTCGCGGCGGGACGAAGAACCTTCCGGGCGGGGGGACTCAGTTTTACATACCCAATCTCAAGCCGTCAGACGTTTCGTCCTGGCGGGTTGAGTCGCTGCTCTCGGCGTAATCCGCATTACAGGGTTCCGGTGACCTGCGCGGTAACCCAGTCCGTCCACAAGGCCGTCGCTCCACTGGAGCGTAGGAGTTCTCCGCCGGCAATCGCACTTACAAAGTTGGCAACGCAGGGATAGTGCAGATTGTCGTGCGCGGGAAGATGCTCCTCCGCTCCGGGGTAAACCAGCAAAGATCCATTCAGCGGCGTCAGTTCCATCTCGCCTTCTGTTCCCCGGATGCGGAATTCATCCCGAGCTACTCGCGAATGCCAGCGCACGTCGAGCATCCCGCGCACGCCGCTGTCGTATTCGATCAGAACGGTCGCGTTATCTTCAACAGCAATGGGCTGCACCAGCGTCGTTAGCTGGCCAGTCGCCCGGACCGGCTGACCGAACAGGAAGTTCATCAGGTCGATGCGGTGCGAACCGATGTCGTACAACGGCCCTCCGCCGGCGCGCTTCGGGTCGGCGAGCCACCCGCGCGCTTCATCTTCGGCATGAAACCAGCTATGGCACGTTGCCTCGGCAAACACAGGACGGCCGATCACGCCTCCCTGGATCAGCTGACGAGCTCGATTCACTTTCGGATACATCCGCCGGTAGTATGCAATTCCCAGCGTCCGGCCGGTCTCCTGCGCGGCTTGCTGCATCGAACAAGCCTCGGCATAGTCCATTGCCATGGGCTTTTCGCAGAGCACGTGCTTGCCCGCGCGCAGACAGTCGATAGTTTGCGGAGCGTGAAGAAAGACGGGACTCGCCACGTAGACGGCATCCGCACCGGACTTCGCCAACGCATCGGGCAGCGACGTCCATGCTGGCGCCTCGTACGGCTCGGCTTTGCTTGGATCGCGCGTCACGACTCCAGCTAACTCGCTGCGCGGCTCGGCGAGTATGGCGGGCAGAACCCGCTTCGTAGTGATGTCACCCACGCCGATTACGAGCCACTTCACGCGATTCCGGCCAAACGTCATCCTTCGCCGCCTGGATTGGAAGGAGCAGTTTCCCAGTTGCGCAGAAATTCGTGCATGCTGCCTTGCTTGTGCAGTTGTGCAAATCGAGCAACTTGACGCCCGACCTCGACGATCCGCTTTTCAAGGTCCGGCGCATGAAGATGGCCGCCGTCGTCGAATACCTTCCACGCTTCCGGAACGGCGGCCTGTTGCGGCACCACCCAGGCGTGCAAAGCGCGGCCTACGGAGCGCAGCCCGTTCATCGCGTCAAAGGCTCCCATCGAGCCGCCAGAGACGCCCACCAGGCCGATCATTTTTCCTTCCATTTCGTCGAAGGTCAAAAAGTCGATCGCATTCTTCAGCACACCGCTGAAGCTGCCGTGATATTCCGGAGTGCCGATGATTAAGCCATCCGCAGCTTTAATGTCGGCGCGGAAACGCCGGACATCGCCGCGCTCCCGGCAGGCCTCGGCCTGGCCCAGGTGCAATCCCAGATCATAATCGTGCAAGTCTACAAAAGTGGTCCGGGCCCCGAAATCCTGGGCTCCCTGCAGCGCAATCCGAACCGCTGAGGCAGTATAGCTGCCCGCGCGCAGGCTTCCGCATAACCCTGTTACCAGAACAGGCTCCGGAGCGTTTCCGTTCTTCAAATTGGCCATTTAGCTTTGGATGAAGCAAATCTCAGTGCGGATGCTGCTGGTAATGCTGGCGCAGTAGATCCTTACCGTAGTCGTTGCCGTTCGGAGTCCGGATTACACAATGGATGTGTTCGTGATCCGGGAGATTCGGATTCGCGGAGAGGTGCCGCAGACCGACCGGCTTCTGATGATCGAACTCGATCAGAATAACCGGACTGTGAATGCGATAGTAATAAACGCTGCGCTCTTCCGTGCCTCCGATCCAGGCGAAGTAGGTTTCATCCAGGTGTTTCGTCACTTCGTCCATTTTCACGCGCGCATGTCCATCGTCCATGTTGGTTACGTACAACTTGGTTAAGGCGAGTAACTGATCCTTCTGTGACTGCTTGAGTTCGGAAGCGCGCACACCTGCATAATCGAGAACCAGGTTGTCCTTAAAGGCTTCACCGAGGTTGTTGTTCCCTGTCTTCGTGACTTCAAGAATTGCTTTCTTCTTTTGCGCATCGTCCAGAGCCTGAACCATCTTCAGTCCGGCGCTCTGCTCCTCCTGGAGAATTGAGGTGCCCTTGTATTTGCCGGAAGGCGCGATCACCGGCTCAGACCCGAGGAAGGTGGGCGTCATCACCACCTGATCGCCCAAAACGAAGTAGTTAACGACGAGATGATGCCCGTCGATTTGCCATCCCCACGGCTTGGTCATCGACGGCTCGCCCATCACGGTGATCCAGTACCGCCACTCGCCATAGCGCTCAAAGTCGTTATTATTCAACTCGCCGAGAGTGTAGTTGAGCTTCATGATGTCTCGCGAGAGCTTCAAGCCTTTGGCGCTGAGCGAGGCGCGCATCATGCCAAAGGCGGCTTCACGCTGCGCGTCAGACATATCTAGAAACCCGACACCTTGACGCACATAGAAATCCTGATTCATCCACTTGCGCCACTCCACATCGTCGACCGGGAACATCGTCTTTTTGCGCTGTTCGGGAGTGAGCGCGTTCAAGAACGCCGTCGCAGCCTTCTGGACCGGTTCTGTGGAAACGCCTGTCGAGCGTATGGAGAACAATCCGGGCTGTACCGTACCGTTGGTGGTAACACCTTGGAAAGGCTGGGCGAGTCCTTTTGCTTCCGCCTCCAGCGACATCTGGCGGAAGCGCTCGGCCCGGTTCTCAGGAGGCTGCTGAGACTCGGCGCGGCGGTACAGCACAGCCAGTAAGAGAATGAAGGAGAGGATCGCCCAGGCTCGTTTGTGCATAGGTAGCGTTGTTATAGCACATGGCGGAACGTAGCGCGGTAAGATCGGTCAGACTATTATGCCGCTAGCAGCCGGAACCCGACTGGGGTCCTACGAGATTACAGCGCCGTTAGGCGCCGGAGGCATGGGTGAGGTATACCGGGCGCGCGATTCGAGGCTGAGCCGCGACGTGGCTCTGAAGGTTCTGTCCACCGCGCTCGCGAATGACGTGGACTATATGGCCCGTTTTGAGCGCGAAGCTCAAGTGCTTGCTTCCTTAAATCATCCCAATATCGCCGCAATCTACGGACTCGAAGAGGCAGACAGTGTTCGGGCGCTTGTGATGGAGCTGGTGGAAGGTCCGACGCTCGCCGAGCGGATGGCGATCGGACCGATTCCCCTGGAGGAATCGCTGCTGATCGCGCGGCAAATTGCCGAGGCCCTCGAAGCGGCCCACGACAAAGGCATCGTGCATCGGGACCTCAAGCCGGCCAACGTGAAGCTGACCCAGGATGACAGAGTGAAAGTGCTGGACTTCGGTCTGGCCAAGGCACTGGATGCCGACCCTACGATGTCCAGCCGGGAGCTGGCCAGTTCGCCGACGATGACGATTCGCATGACTCGGGCAGGAATGATTCTCGGCACTGCGGCGTATATGAGCCCCGAGCAGGGCAAGGGCAAAGCGGTGGACCGTCGCGCTGACATCTGGGCGTTCGGCGTGGTGCTGGTGGAGATGTTGTCGGGCCGCCCGGCTTACGAGGGCGAGACGGCAGGCGAGATTCTGGCGTCGGTCATAAAAGACCCAGTACCCCTGTCGGGCCTTCCTACCGCCACACCCGTGGCGATCCGACGGCTGCTGGATCGTTGTCTCGATAAGGACCCGAAGCGCCGCTTGCGGGACATCGGCGAGGCAAGAATCGTTATCGAGGAGACTCTACGTGCAGGAGCCGTGCCTGAGCCGGCGATAGCCGAACCAGCAACGGCCCTCCAGGCACCGCGGCTGCCGTGGATGGTTGCTTCTGCCTTGCTAGCCTGCATCGCGATCTTCACTGGCTCCGGCTGGTGGCGGAGCACGCGTCCGGTAATGAGGCCGCTCATCAGGTTCGATCTCGATCTGGGTTTGGCCGCGGGCCCGGGGAGGTCGGTTGCCCCACGAGCAGTTGTCTCCCCAGACGGCTCCAGGATCGTATTCTCGGGGACAGATTCCGCGAACCGGCAACGGCTATTTACCCGCCTTCTCAACCAGGCAGAAGGCAGCCCTTTGAATGGCACAGAAGACGGCGATTCTCCGTTCTTTTCCCCCGATGGGGAGTGGCTGGGATTTGCCTCCGGCGGCAAGCTGAAGAAGGTTCCGTTGGCCGGTGGATCGCCAACTGTGCTGTGCGATGCGCCGAGGCTGCGCGGGGCGAGTTGGGGTGAGGGTTTCATAGCCGCGGCATTGGACATTCGCGGCGGCCTCTCCCGTATTCCTGAGGAGGGCGGGCCGCCGCAGTTGCTCACCAAGCTTGACGTTGAGAACAAGGAAGTCACCCATCGATTCCCATTCTTCCTTCCTGGCGGCAAGGTGATCCTGTTCAACGCGGACTCAAAGGGGGGCAACTACGAACAGGCCGACATCGTGGCGCAATCCATGGAGAGCGGTAAACGAAGCGTTCTTCATCGAGGCGGGTATCTTCCAAGATACGTGCCCTTCTCCGCAAGCGCACCGGATAGCAGCAAGGGCTTCCTTCTGTACATGAGCCAGGGTGTACTCTTTGCGGCTCCGATGGACGCCGATCTCCTAGCGCTAACCGCGGCTCCCGTCCGGGTCTTGGACGGCATAGCGGCTACCCCAGGCAGCGGAGCCGCGCAGTTCGACGTTTCGCGGAACGGGATTGCGCTGTTGCAGAAAGGAAGCGATGAGAGCGCCACGAGGTTGTTTTGGCTGGACAGCTCCGGCGCGAAGCAGCCGCTACCCGCCAAGACTGGCCTCTACAGTTTCCCGAAGCTGTCGCCGGATGGCAAGAGACTGGCGATCCTACTCCGGGCTGGGGGCAACAACCTATCGGTGTACGACTGGGAGCGGGACGTCATGTCCCGCATGTCCGTGGGGGAACCTGGAAAGGGACAAGTGTCGTGGTCCCCTTCAATCTGGAGTCCCGATGGCAAGCACCTGGGCTACGCGGACTCCTCGGCGGGCGGCATTGTCTGGATCAGGTCGGACGGAGCAGGTGAGCCGCAGCTATTCGCAGGGAATCGAGTTCCAGGATCCTTCTCTCCGGACGGAAGGCATTTCGCCGTAGTTCAAAGGAATGCATCGAGGTCCCGGATTGAAATTGTCCCGATCGACGGGGTAGAAACGGATCGTCCCAAGGTGGGCAACCCCGAAGAGTTCGCACTCGGCGCCGGCGGCCAGTGGGACCCAAAGTTTTCAGCGGACGGACGTTGGATCGCGTACACGTCCGGCGAATCGGGACGATCTGAAGTTTATGTTCGCGCTTATCCGGGGCCGGCCGGGAAGTGGCAGATATCTACCGGCGGGGGCAATCATCCCGTGTGGTCTCCAAAACATCGTGAGCTGTACTACTCAAGCGACGATCTTCGAATTATGGCCGCGCCGTTCACGGTTGAGGGCGATAGGTTCGTGCCCGAGAAGCCTAGAGTTTGGTCGCACCAGCAGATCTCCGAGAACACCACCGCGTGGGGCGGGAACTTCGACATCACGCCAGACGGCAAGCGGTTCATCGCGCTGCTGTACCCGGACTCACCCGATGCACAGCGTGCCGCGAACTCATTGACCGTCTTGCTGAACTTCACTGATGAGTTGCGCCGGCGCGTGCCCGCTGGAAAATAGATACCCCGAACTAGGCGTAGATGCCGCGCAGCTTGATGGCGAATTGAACGCGATCCAACGCTACCATGTACGCCGCCACCCGATTGTTCACCGCGTGCTTATCGCCATAGGCCACCACGTCGCGGAAGCTGTTCACCATGATTTCTTCGAGACGGCCATTCACCAGCTGCTCATTCCAGAAGAAACCCTGGCGGTCCTGCACCCATTCGAAATAGGACACCGTCACACCCCCGGCGTTGGCCAGGATGTCGGGTATCACAAATACCTTCTTCTCCTGAAGGATCGCGTCGGCAAGGTGCGTGGTGGGGCCGTTCGCGCCCTCGCACAAGATCTTGCAGCGGAGGCGATCGGCATTCAAAGATGTGATCACGTTCTCCTTAGCGGCGGGAACCAAAATTTCGCACTCAAGAAAGAGGGCCTCATCACGGTCCAGGTCCTCCGCTCCCGAGAAGCCGGTGATGGAGCCGGTCTCTTCCCGATGCTTCATCAACCCGGGGATATCCAGACCGTGCGGGTTGTACACGGCGCCATCGTACTCGATGATGCAGATGACTTTGAAACCCGCGCGGGACATCAACTTCGCGGCCATTCCGCCGACGTTGCCAAAGCCTTGAATAACCACACGCGCGTCAGAAGGCTCAAGGCCGAAACGCCGCAACGCCTGCTGCGAAACGATCATGCATCCGCGGCCCGTCGCTTCCGGCCGCCCGCGCGATCCACCCAGGTTGAGCGGCTTTCCCGTGACCACTGCAGTGGTAGTGTGGCGAACATGCATGGAGTAGGTGTCCATGATCCACGCCATGGTCTGCTCGTTCGTGTTCATGTCGGGCGCGGGAACATCACGCTCCGGACCGATAAAATCCAGGATCTCGGCGGTGTACCGGCGCGTGATCTTCTCCAGTTCGGATTGCGACAAGATCGCTGGATCGCAGATGACGCCGCCCTTGCCGCCGCCGAATGGAATGTTCACGACAGCGCATTTCCACGTCATCCACGCGGCTAGCGCGCGCACCTCGTCGATGGTCACGTCCGGCGCGAAACGGATTCCGCCCTTCGCGGGCCCGCGAGCAATCGAATGCTGGACTCGAAAACCGGTGAATACCTCGATGCGCCCATCATCCATTTGCACCGGGATATGCACGGTTAATTCCCGGGCCGCAGAGCGGAGCACCTTGCGCATGCCTTCTTCGATACCGAGCAGGCTCGCCGCCCTGTCGAACCGCGCTTCGGCGGACAGCCATGGATTGATCTCGTCCTCCTGGAGCACGGGTGCTTCGACGAACATGGTCTACGCCTCCGCCTACATTATGGCAGGGGGCCCGGCCATTGAGTGTCTGATCGGCGGCATCTCATCACGCTGCGGTTTACCAGAATTGTCCTAAATAAAGTTTCGAAGTGGCCTGATACACTTGAAACGAACCAAACCCGCATGCCGCCAGCGATATGGCTGGTTTTGGTACTGATCGGGTCCGCATGGGCCGATTCCAGCGCCACCCGACAGGCCCCGTCCTATTCGGCCACCAGCATCGTCAATGCCGCTTCGAATCAGGCCAACGCCTACGCTCCGAATACATTCGTCTCGGTGTACGGTGTGAATCTGGCCTTTACTACGCGAAGCATGGCCGGCGGCGATATCAGTGCGAACACGCTGCCCACTGTGTTGCCGGGCACTGGCGTTCGAGTGTGGGTGGGTTCGGAGCCCACCTTCGTTTACTACGTTTCGCCGACTCAGATCAATGTCCTGCTGCCGACCAATCTGAAGGCAGGGCCAACGCAGCTCCGCGTGCAAGTGGATGCAACATACGGTCCGCCAATTCCGGTCGTGATTACGACGGCGGCTCCGGCCTTCTTCCAACTTGACGCGCACACCGTGATTGCGGCCCACGCGGACAGTCGTGTTGTTACGGCGGAGGCGCCTGCGACTAGAGGCGAACTCATCGTTCTGTACGCCACCGGATTGGGAATCACCGTACCTAAGCCGGCCTACGGCGAGATACCGATGACTGGCGCCACTCTGGCAGATCTCGCGAATTTCTCCATAGTTCTGGATGGCAGAAGGCTCCCTGCGAATTACATCGCCTACGCTGGTGTGGCGCCTGGCTTCGCGGGTCTCTATCAGGTCAATATGCGAGTCCCCGACGACGCCGGCGCAGACCCCGAGATTTGCGTGACCGTGGGTGGCGTGTCCAGTCCGGGAGGGCTCCATCTGCCGGTACGTGCGTCCGCACCGTAACTCTCTTCCAAGCGCGACAATAGTTGTTGGAGATCGTCGCGCCTGCAACCAGAAATTGGCAGCATGCGTTTATAGCTATGTGTGTGGCGAATGCCAGCTGAGGGAGTCGGCTCGATGCAATATTTCTTACTGGTCATCATACTTGGCGCGGCACTGAATGCCCAATCTGCTCAAGAGCAGGACAGGACACCAGCTCCCGCCGGCAAGGTGCGAGACGCGACGGCTTCGAAAGAAGGATGGCCGCGCGCGGAGGGACCCGTTCAGCCGGATACCGCTAAAGCCTTCACCGTGCAGCCCGGGACCAAGGTGCTGCTGAGTATGATCAACAGCGTCAGCACGAAGCACGCCGCTGAGGGCGATCGCGTGTACTTGGAGACAGCCTACCCCATCCTGGTGAGCGGTCGCGTGGTGATTCCGCCCGGAAGCTACGTCGCGGGCACCATCACAGAATCGAAGCGGCCCGGCCGCATGAAGGGACGCGGGGAACTCTACGTGCGGTTCGATTCGCTGACCTTGCCGAACGGCGTCACGCGCGAGTTTCGCTCGCGTATCGGTTCCCTGGACGGCCGCGCCAGTGAAGAGTTGGACAAGAGTGAAGGCAAGATCAAGAGCGAGGGCAACAAGGGCGGAGATGCGCGCACGGTGGGCGAGACCGCCGCAGGTGGCGCCTCCGTTGGTGCGATAGCGGGCAGCGTTGCGGGACACGGCGGAATGGGCGCCGGAATCGGCGCGGCCGCCGGAGCGACCGCGGGATTGTTTGCAGTGCTGCTGACACGCGGTCCTGATGCTGTGCTGGCCAAGGGCACAACGCTCGAAATGGTGCTGGACCGTCCGTTGACTTTCGAAGATAGCGAGTTGGAGTTTGCGAATCAGAGCTATCGGCGATCCTCGAGCGATGGGCAGGGTCCGCTGCCGAGCAAGAAGCAGCAGTCGGGATACCCGGGACGGCGCTGGCCGCTGTAGCCGGCTGGCCATCAGGTGAACGCCGCGTGCGATTGGCGGCGACGTGTTTTGCCAGCTAGAGCGCGCGCAGCCACGAGAAGGTTTCTACCAGGTTCTGCGACTGAAATACAAGCGATCCAGGCACGACAACATCCGCGCCAGCATGGCGCAGGAGAGGCAAAGAATGGGAACGGATGCCGCCATCGGCGATCAGCCGGACGCGGTCGCGCCGTTCACCGAGCATAGATGCCACGCTGGCGAGACGGTCGCAGGCTTCCGGCGCCAGATCCTGGCCTTTGACACCTAGCACTGTACCGAGCAGAAGTAGAGCATCTACGCGGTCGAGGTAAGGCTCGGCTGCGGATACAGGGGTGTCCAAGCGTAACGCCAACCCGGCTGAACGGCCCGCTCGGCGGATAGCTTGGATAGCCGCTGCTGCTTCCGAATCTCCGACTTCCGCATGTACCGTGATCGCGTCAGCGCCGCTGGCTGCGAAGTCCTCAATCATGGTAGTGGGCCGCTCCACCATCAGGTGAATGTGAAATGGTCGTTTAGTGAGCGGGCGAAGGGCGCGAATCAGGTCCGGAAAGAACAGTAGTGTGGGTGCGAAGTGGGCGTCGCAGACGTCGAGGTGAAACGAGTCCGCGAAGGGCTCGAGGCGTTCGATTCCGGCCGCTAAGTTGGCGAGATCCGCCGACCACAAGGAGACGTCGGCCAGGAGGCGCGTATGTGGCAGATTCTGCCAGCCGCTCGTTTTCAAAATGCACGCCCGCGAGGGCTCGTCGCATCGGGGTACGGGGCGAGGCTCCCTGGATGTCGCATAACCGCTGGTATCAACTCGCCACTATGGCTGTGGGCCTGACGTGCGGCTAAGCACATGCATCTGCTCAATGCGCAAACTTCGAATCGGAATCGGAGACCACATTGAATCCGTGGTCGTATCATCCCTTCGTCAAAACTCGGCGAGGGCGTATCTTCTTCATGGGCACCTCGCTACTGCTTGACGCTGACCTCTTTGAAGTAGATCGTCGACCGCCCGTCGTGGTTCTGCAGACCGATATAACCCACATCGGGCCTTGGACCACGGATCGGCTCGAACCACATGTGGCGCTCCGGCACAGGCTGGTCGCCTACGAAGTCGTTCACTTTCTCTCCGTTCAGAAACACTGTCGTGCGCTGCCCTTCCAAAACGATGTCCATCGTGTTCCATTCGCCGGTTGGCTTCTGGGTGCGTTTCGAAACCTTGCTCAGCGAGTACAGCGCGCCCGTGCAATGCCACTCGTCACCGGCGGCGTCGATCTGCACCTCGTAGCCATTGTGAACTCCGTACCACGCGTCGTGCGGCTTTTCCGCCATCCGAATGTACACGCCTGAGTTGTCTCGTGGACCCGTCGTCTTGAACACGACACGAATGGTCGTGTTGCCGAACTGCTGGGGTTCGTACCACAGCAAGCCCATGCCGCCGGAGGTCTTCAGCATGCCATCCTCAACCGTGAATTCGCCGGGTCCCACGTGTTTCCACCCGGTTGCGTCCTTCCCGTTGAACAGCGGCTTCCAATCGGCGGCACAGGCGGACGCGGCTAGAACGATCGGCAACACCAGGAGCTTTCGCATCAGGCTCTATTCTATCGAAGCCGCCACGTCGAACCGTATCGGTTCACGAAACCAGTTGGTCTTCCAAGCGCCATAAAGCACCCCGGCAACCAGCCATACCGCGCCTGCGATCATGGCCACGTTGCGCAAACTGAGCCAAATGGCCAGACACGTGACGAATCCGAGGACCGGCAAGAGGAAACCTCCCAATGTCCGCGCGCCGCGCACCCAGTAGCGGACAAACGCCGCCGCGTTGACGCCCATGAAACCGATCAGTGCTCCGAAGTTCAACAACTCCGCGCCGGTCTCATACGAAATCATCCAGGCGCCCACCAGGCACATGGCGCCGATGAGCAGAACGTTGCGGCTCGGAATCTGCGTTTTGGGATCCAGGTACCCGAAGAACGATTTCGGCAGGGCGCGATCGCGGCCCATGCCGTAGAGCAGGCGCGCGCCGGCCAGCTGCCCTCCAGCTCCGGATCCGATAGTCGCGATCAGCAGTGTCAAGTTCACCACCTGGAACAATATGGGGCCGCCGATTCGCCCGGCAACGTGCACGTAAGCCGTATCGACATCGGGAAATGGCTGCCTGGCGGGCCAAACCAACTGTGCCGCATACACCTCCACAGCAGATAGCACGCCGATGATGACGCACACCATCACCATCGCGATCAGGATGTTCCGGCGAGGGTTGATACACCTCTTCTGAGAGCGTGGAGATTCCATCGAAGCCGATATAAGTCAGCACCGCTAGCGAAGTTCCGGCCGCGACATTTGAAAACCGGAAGGTGGCGGGATCGTAGAACGGACGCAGGAAGTACACACCTGAAATGTCAGGAACGCCCAAGACGTAGCGGACGGTTCCGATCAGTACGGCAAGAATCACCAGACCCATCGCGATGGCGAGCGCCGCGTTGGTGCGCGCTGTGGCTTCGATCCGGCGCAGGTTCATCAATGTGAATAGTCCCGCGAAGAAAACCGTCCACACCAGGTACGGAATACCTGGAACGATATTGATGGCCGCTTTACTGCACCAGATGGTACAGATCAGCGGATTGAGAATGTAATCCATCAACATGCTCCAACCCGTGGCGTAGCCCAGTGCCGAGTGGATCTCCTGTCCGACGTAGGTGTAAGCCGATCCCGCACTCGGGTACGCTCGCGCCATTCGTCCGTAGCTGATCGCGGTGAACAGCATCGCGATCATGGCGATCAGGATGGTAGTGACCACGTGGCCGCCGGCCTTCTGCTGCACTACACCGAACAGCGGCATGGGCGCGGTGGGCTGCACCAGGATGATTCCGGTCAGCACCAAATCCCGCAGACCGAGCGTTCGCTTTAATTGCATGAGACTCCTGAATACCGGTGACAATGGTAACTGATGACGCGCTGGCGATCCCTGTTGATGGAGTTAGTCGCAAAATTCAAGCATCTGATGGAATCGGGGATGCGCCGGCATCTCACGCGCGGTGGCCTGCTGTTCAGCGCAACGATTGTGGTGGTCGCTTTCGCAGCCTTTGCGTCGGCTAACAACCTGATTTTTCTGATTCTGGCGGCAATGCTGGCGACGCTGATGGTCTCCGGCTTCATCAGCCGCTTGTCGCTCGCCGGTCTCGAGTTGGAGTTTCTTCACCCGGAGCACATCTCGGCGCGGCGTAAAGTGGCCGGACGCATCATCGTCCACAACGATAAAATCTGGATTCCGTCGTTCTCCATCCAGCTTGCCGGAACGTTGAGCGCTGGGATGGAATCCGTGTTGTACTTTCCTACAATCCCGCCCAAGGCCAAGCTGGAAGACACGGTGGAGTGTTACTTTCCAAAGCGCGGCCGGTACACGGAAAATTCGTTTTGTTTCTCCACGTGCTTCCCCTTCGGGTTTACGGAACGCCGTATCCATGTCCGGGTCCAGCAGGACATCCTCGTGTACCCTTCCGTGGATCCGCAAGCCGGGCTTCGAGCAGATGCTGTCCTCGCTGAGCGGCGACATCGCGGCGTTTTTTCGCGGGCCGGAGCGGAGATTTTTATCGCATCCGCCCGTATGAAGCCTTTGAGAGCGCGCGTCACGTGGATTGGAAAGCCACTGCCCACACCGGCGAACTCCAGGTCCGGGAATTCGCACGCGAACAGGAACAGACGATTTTGTTGTTTCTCGATTTGGATCAGGACGAGGGTCCCGACGTTTGAGGCGGCTGTAGACGCGTCGGCCTATCTGTCGTGGAATCTCGCCCAGCGCGGAGCCCGGCTGCGCTTCAGTACGCAGCAGTTCGCCGCCCACCTGCCGGAGCAAGGCGACGTGTATACTATCCTCAAGTATCTCGCTTTAGTGAAACCCGTTCGCGGGAAATTGGCTCCGCCCCCCGATGATCAACACGGCTTTCAAGTGGTTATCAGTGTTGCCCCGGACCGCCTCGCGGACTCCGGGTGGGCCCCTGCGGGCGGTGGCAATGCTTTCGTTGTCAATCCTGCCGCTCTCGCCCGCTTTTAATGAGCCAGACCCAGCAACAGCCGCCGCCGGACGCCGCCTCCAAACCGGGTGATCTGGCCCCGGTGCGGACGTCAATCACCGTCTCCGACCGCGTCACCACGGAAGCTCCCGCTTCGATCTCCACGGTGGATCGCCAGGATTTACGGCAGACACCGGGCATCGATCTGGACGATCGTCTGCGCCAGGTTCCCGGCTTTACGCTGTTTCGCCGCTCATCGAGCGTAGTTGCTAACCCCACCACACAGGGCGTCTCGTTGCGCGGGATCGGTTCCTCAGGCGCCAGCCGCACACTGGTGCTGTGGGACGGGATTCCGATGAACGACCCGTTCGGCGGATGGGTGTACTGGACGCGATTTGCGCCGGACCAGATCGAACGCGCGGAGATATCGCGCGGCGCATCCACAAGCCTGTTCGGCGATCGCGCATTGAGCGGCGCCATCGCCATCTTTTCGCGCGAACCCGAGCCCCGCACATTGCGCATGGCCTATGAAGCGGGCAATGCGGATACTCAGGAGTTGTCGGTCGGCGGGTCGAATCTGTGGCGCCGATTTGCCGTCTCGGGCCAAGTGCGCGCACTCACGACGGATGGATACTTTATCGTGCCTGCATCCATCCGCGGGAACGGCGGATACCAAGGCAGGCGTTGACTTTGTGGCTGGTAACCTGCGGTTCGATTTGCTCGGAGCCGAGCACCGGCTATTTCTCAAGGTAGATATGCTGGCGGAGGACCGAGCCAACGGCACCGTGCTGCAGCGGAATTCCACCAGCCTCGGCACGTTGTCCGCAAATTACTCATGGCAGCGCGGCAAGCAACGGCATCGCGGTGCTGGCGTATCACACGCGCGAGGAATTTCGCGCCAGCTTCTCCGCCGTCACGGCGAACCGCAATACCGAGCGGCTGACCTATACACAGGTCGTCCCCTCTGAGGCCACGGGGTCGGCCGCTTATTGGACTCACAATGCCTCGAATTACAATCTGCTGGCGGGCGCCGACGTGGAACGGGCAGAAGGCTACAGCACCGACCGTCTGGTACCCTCCGGTACTCGCTTCGGCGGCGGCGTTCGGCTGGAGCACGGCACCTTCGCTCAATTTAATGCCGGTACGCCTTCGGCGCGCGTCTTTCTGGGCGCGAGGTATCACTTCACCGGTGGTGACGAACGGTTCTTCAGCCCCAGCGCGGGATTCGCGTTCGGCCGGGGCCGGCTACGCTTCCGAGGCTCTGGATACCGGAGTTTTCGAGCGCCGACGCTCAACGAATTGTATCGAGAGTTTCGGGTCGGTAACGTCGATACCCTTCCGAATCCGGCGCTGCGATCCGAGTCGTTGACCGGCGGCGAGATCGGGCGTGGACTTTTCGAGCGAGTCTACTCATGTCAGCGCTACATTGTTCCGAAATTCCTTAGACCGCATCATCACCAACATCACGCTGCAAAGCTCTGCGAACAGCATCATCCGTCAACGCCAGAACGCGGCCGCGGCGCTGGCGCAAGGATTCGAAGCGACCGCGCGTCAGAGCTGGCGCGACTGGCGCGGAGAAGCGTCTTATCTTTTCGTCGATTCGCGATACGAAATTGGGCCGCGCGTTCCGCAGGTGCCCAAGCATCAGGGCTCCGCACAGCTATCGTACATGCGGCGGGGCACGCTGGCATCGGCCGGAGTACGGTCGTACTCCAGCCAGTTTGAAGACGACCTCAATCAGTTCATACTTCCCGGATTCGCGACCGTGCAAGTGGCCGTACGCCAGCAGCTGAAGCGTGGATTCGCGGCGCAGTTCGCATTCGAGAATCTCTTAAACCGCGAGTATCTGGTCGGCTTCAGCCCGACCCCCACAATCGGGGCGCCGCGCTTGTGGAGAGCAGGTATTCGCTGGGAAGGGCGGCTGTGGTAACGCCTCCCGCAGACGGATCGAAGCAGCACTCTTTAATTGCCCCGAAGCGACATGAGCCGGCCGCGTAGGTATCCCTGCTCAACATGGTTCGTCGTCAGGTCCAATGCGCGCCGATAAGCCTCCACCGCTTCCTGCGACCGATTCAGCCGGCGCAGCAGATCGGCTCGAGCGGCGTGGAACAAGTGATAGCTCTCAAGTTCCCCCGACCGGCCCAGATCATCGACTAGTGCAAGCCCTTGCTCCAGGTTCTCGCCGAGTGCGATGGCAACCGCGTGATTCAAGCGGATCACCGGGGACGGATTGCGGCGCGAGAGTTCTTGATACAGTACGGCGATCTCTCGCCAATCAGTATCCTCGGCAGTGGGCGCCTCGGCGTGCACGGCGGCGATACCCGCTTGCAGCTGATAGGGCCCCGGAGCGCGCATGCCAAGCGCCCTCTGCAGCAGTTTCACTCCTTCCGAGATCTGTCCGCGATTCCACAGCGAACGGTCCTGCTGCTCCAGGGTGACCAGACGTCCTTCCGCGCTGACGCGAGCGGCGCGGCGTGAATCGTGGAGCAGCATCAGCGCCAGCAAGCCCAGATTCTCCGGCTCCTCCGGCATCAATTCGCAGAGCAAGCGGCTGAGCCGGATCGCTTCGCGGCACAGGTCGCTTCGAATCAGCTGAGATCCCGCCGTGGACGTGTAGCTTTCGTTGTAAATGAGGTAAATCACTGCCTGAACCGCGGCCAGGCGTTCCGGAATTCGTTCCTTAGGCGGGACCTCGTAGGGGATGTGTGCATCCTGGATCTTCCGTTTCGCTCGAACCAGACGCTGAGCCATCGTCGCGTCCGAGGCCAGAAAGGCTCGCGCGATCTCAGTGGTCGTAAGGCCGCCAAGTGTCCGCAGCGTCAACGCGATTTGCGCTTCGGCGTTCAGGGCTGGATGACAACAGGTGAAGATGAGACGCAAGCGGTCGTCCGGGTAAGCCATGTCAAGTTGTTCCGCTATGTCGATGGGGCGCGAAGCCGTCGCGCTTTCCGCCGTTAGCGAGGCGCTATGTTTGCGACGCGTGGAGTCGCGGCGAACAGCGTCGATGATCCTCCGGTGCGCCGCGGCGGTGATCCATGCGGCCGGATTCTGCGGGATGCCCTTCACGGGCCAGCTCTCGAGCGCGGATGCGAACGCCTCCTGCAAGGCTTCTTCGGCCAGATCGAAAGAACCGGAGAGCCGGATCAGCGTCGCCGTGATCCGGCCCGATTCTTCCCGAAATACCTCCGCAGCTGCGGCGCGCGCGTCCCTCATGCAGGGCTGAGAACGGGTGTTCCGGAGGAGGCCGAAGCTTCCACGCGGCTGGGCAGCGCGGCCACTCCACGAATTTCCACGGCGGAAGTATACCCGATTTGGGCCAGGCGCCGGCCCCAGTATTCGGCCTCGGCCGCATCCTTGCAGCCGATGATGTAGTAGCCGCCGAGTACTTCCTTTGTTTCGGCAAAGGGACCATCGGTTACTGTGACGTTGCCGCTCCCAGCCCGCACGGTCAAAGCCGTGGAGGCGGGCGCTAACGGGTTCGCGCCTTTGAAAACACCTCGCGACGAAGCGTCATCCATGACGGCCCAGTGTTCGGAAATGGCCTTTGCGCGATCTTCAGGCGTCTGCAAAGCTCTCCGGGTAGGATCTGCGTAAAGGACGAACATGTAGTTCATGATCTTTCCTCCACTCTGAACTCAGGCCGAAGCGCTCTGAGAAAAGTCCACCACGGGCCGAATCTCGACGGATCCATCCTTGGCGCCCGGAATTTTCGATGCCCACTGAATGGCTTCGTCCAGATCTTTGCAATCGAGCAGGTAGAAGCCGCCGAGGCACTCTTTCGTTTCCGCAAAGGGTCCGTCGGTGGTCAAGGTCTTCTGGTCCCGAACGCGGACGGTGGTGGCGGTTGCGACGGGATGCAGCGCCTCTCCGCCCCTGTAGGCGCCGGCCTCGCGCACTTCTTTGGTGAAAGTGAAGTAGGCGCCCATCTCCTGCTGCTGCTCTGCCTCCGTCTTTCGCGCCCAAAGGGCTTCATCGTTATAGATCGCTAATACGTATTTCATGCTTCATCTCCTTGTGGTGCAGCCTTTCATGTCGGGCTGACATACTAACGACGGACGGCCTTGTCGAAATCGACACTGGCGTAAACTTATTTTCGCGATTCCTAACGTTACCATCGGGACTGTGGCCGCCTCAAAGCGTGTGTTTGTGACGGATTTCGACGGCACTATTACCGGGCAGGATTTCTATCATCTGGTGGCGCAGGAGTATCTTCCGAAGAGCGCGCCGGACTATTGGCAGCTTTACGCCCGTGGGGAGTTGACGCACTTTGAAGCCATGCGCTCCTTCTTTTCCTACGCGCCAGAGGATGCTGAGTCACTGGACCGTCTGCTAGATCGCATGGACTTGGATCCGAGGTTGGGTGAGGCGGTGGCTCATCTTCAGGAGCGAGGTTGGGAAGTCGTGATCGCCTCCGCCGGTGGGTCGTGGTACATCGACAGGCTGCTGGCGCGGGCCGGCGTCAGTGGTGTCGCCGTACACGCAAATCCGGGGACCATCGAACCTGGGCGCGGGCTATGGATTCGTTTGCCGGTGGAATCGCAATTCTTTTCAGCGGAAGTGGGCATCGACAAAGCAGCGATCGTGCGCGACGCGCTGAAGAGGGCGGACTTCGTCGCGTTTGCGGGAGACGGCCCCCCGGACCTCGCCCCAGCGATGCTGGCGTACCCGGGTCTGCGGTTTGCGCGCGGTTGGCTTGCCGCCGAATTGGAGCGGCGTCGCGAAGGCTTTTGCCGCTTCCGGCGCTGGAGCGATTTGGCCGAAGCACTGGACCAGGTCTTTTCTTAAGAGGCGCGCAGAATCGTCAATGGGTCATCGAGTAAATCACATAGTTGACGCCAATGCGAATGCCGAGCGCCGAGTATTTTTCCGGGTAGGAGGGATCATCGGCCCACTCCCAAGAATCGCCAATATCCGAGTTAAACGACATTGCCACCATCACGCGCCGGTGGTCGTCGTAGATGCCGCGCCAGTGCGGCACGGAACCGTCGTTGCGATACATGGCCCCGCGCCGCAGAGCCCACTCGCCCGGAATCTGGTAGCGGTCATCCAGGTCGTACACCGTGTGGAAAATCGAATCCGCGTTGTCGATCTCCACGATTTCCCGATCCGGGAAAACCAGGCGCATGCTCTCCTCAAATCTTTCCCATTCTTCGGTGCCCCACCAGTCGTCCAACATGAGGAATCCGCCCCGCAGAAGGTACTCTCGAAGCCTTTTCGCTTGCAGCTCGGTCAGCTTCCAATCGCCCATCTCGCCGGCGCACAGCCAGGGCCAATTGAATACATCGTCGCCGTCATCCAGGTTCACCGGTTGCTCGACGGATCGGACGTGGACGCGGGTTAACCGCCGCAGCGCTTGCGCGAAGTGGCGATCGGCTCGCGGGTAGTCCTGCGACCAGCTGGTTCCACCCTCGGTCCAATCGAAGCCGCCACCGCGCGACCATCGGCCAAAGCGCGCGTTGGGATGCTGAGGATACATGAGCCGCGCCTGGACCCACTCGGTCTTCTCCTGAAAGTCCGCCGGGAGTTCGACATTATCGTAGGGCTCCATGCTCCGATAAACCCGAAACGGGCGCTGAAAGGCACAGACTGTGGCGATACAGGTGACTCCGGCAAACAACCGCCACCGTACTCTCATGCCCTGCCTGGAGCATAACACCGCAATCCAGAGCGGATGGGACGCTAACTGGATATGATGGATTCCCAGGGAGAAGTTATGCCGATCTCGTCAACGCAGCAAGACGCCCTGGTCCGCGCACTGGATGCGTTCCGGATCGAGCTGCCCTCGTGGGCCTTCGCCGATACCGGAACCCGATTCGGGAAGTTCACCCAATTGGCAGCGGCACACACGTTTGACGAAAAGGCGACCGATGCGGGACAGGTCCATCACTTCACCGGCTGCTGCCCAACCATGGCGGTCCACGTATTATGGGATTTTCCCAACGGCGTCAGAGACGTCGCCGAGGCACGTCGAGTCGCCTCATCGCACGGCATCGCGATTGGCTCCATCAGCCCCAATATTTTCCAGGATCAAGAGTACAAGTATGGCTCCCTGGGCAACCCGGAACCGGCAATTCGAGCCCGGGCGCTGCAGCACATTTTGGATTGTGTCGAGATCGCTAAGGCGAGCGGAAGCCGGGACGTCACGCCCTGGTTCGCCGATGGATCGAATTACCCGGGAACTGCAAATATCCGGCGCCGGCGCGTTTGGTTTCAGGATGGATTGAAGCGTGTCCACGACGACGTTGGGCACGGGCCAGCGGCTGCTGATCGAGTATAAGCCGTTCGAGCCGGCCTTTTATCATACAGACATCGCGGACTGGGGAATGTCGTATCTCCTGGCGAAATCGTGCGGCGAGAAAGCCAAGGTGCTGGTGGATACGGGACATCACTACCAGGCTCAGAATATCGAACAGATTGTGGCCTGGCTGCTGCAGGATGACATGCTCGGCGGATTTCACTTCAACGACCGCCGTTTTGCGGACGACGATCTTACGTTGGGCTCGATCGATCCATACCAGGTGTTTCGGATTTTCCACGAGATCCATTTGTATGCGTGGGAGACGCATCGCGCGCCGGACATCGCCTACATGGTGGATCAAAGTCACAATTTGAAGCCCAAGATCGAGGAGATGATCCAGACCGTCGTTACCGCGCAGGAACTATACGCCAAGGCTGCCTTGGTGGACCATGAACGGTTGACCGCCGCCCAGGATGGCTGTCAGTTGATCGATGCTGAGGAAACTTTAAAGCGGGCCTTTCGCGCCGATGTAGAGCCGGTGATTACGGAATGGCGGCGCGGGCACGGATTGGCGGAAGATCCGCTCGCGGCGTTCCGCGTAAGTGGGTACCTGGATCGAGTCGGCCGTGAGCGGGGTAGCCGTAAAACACACATTGTCTCGTCGTACGCTTAGGGAAGAAAATGACCACCACGCCTTTAATTCAAACAAGCTGGAATGACGCGCAAACGCGCGAGATGGACGAACTCGACCTCCTTCAATACCGGTCGAATCTGCTGGGATCGGATCTGCGGATCACCAATTTCGGCGGCGGCAATACGAGCGCGAAGTATAAGGCCACCGATCCATTCACTGGCAAGCCGGTAACCGTAATGGCCGTGAAGGGAAGCGGCGGTGACCTGGGCAGCATCAAGCGGAACGGTTTCGCTGTCCTGTACCTGGATCGTCTGGAGCAGCTCATCTCCGTGTATCCCGGGGAGCGCCAGGAGGACGATATGCTCGCGTTCTATCCCTCGTGCGCCTTCAACAACAACACCGTTCCGACTTCGATTGACACGCCGCTGCACGCCTTCCTTCCCTTCCAGCACATCGACCATTTGCATCCGGATTGGGCCATCGCGCTGGCAGCGAGTGCGAACGGACGCGAGAAAATGGAGGAGTTCAATCGGCGATTTCATCACAAGCTGCTTTGGCTGCCCTGGCAGCGGCCCGGATTCGAACTTGGCCTGATGCTGCGCCGCGCCGTTGAAGAGCATCCGGATGCCGACGGCATCGTGCTGGGCAGCCACGGCCTGTTTACATGGGGCAATACGTCGCGGGAGTGCTACGAGAGCAGCCTTGCCATGCTGAATGACCTCGGCGAGTTCGTCCGCGAACATGAGGCGAGCGTGGCTGGACGCGTATTCGGTGGCCCCGTTTATGCCCCGCACGCCGACCGCGCAAGAATCGCTACAAAGATCCTTCCCATCCTCCGGGGTAAGCTCGGTACGACGCGGCGTTCCATCGCACACTACACGGATTCGGACGAAGTTCTGCAGTTCGCGAATGCGCAATGGGCCAGGGAACTGGCGGCGCTCGGAACCAGTTGTCCGGATCACTTCGTGCGCACCCGGATCGCCCCCCTCCTGGTGGACTGGGATCCGGCGAGTTCAGAAGATGGATTGCCATCGGCCATCGATGAAGGCCTTAGAAAGTACCGCGAAGAATATGTCGCGTATTACGAGGCGCATAAAGAGCCGGGTTCTCCAAAGCTGCGTGATTCGAGTCCGTCGGTAGTGATCGTGCCCGGCATCGGCATGTTCTCTTTCGGCCGCAGCAAGAAGGAGGCGCGCATCTCGGGCGAGTTCTATGCAAACGCGATCCGTGTGATGTCGGGGGCGACGGCTTTGGCGAGTGCCGATGGGCCGCCGGCCGTACTTCCGCACGCGCGAACCGCGGACAAGGCCGCGGGGTTCACCAGCCTGCGCAATTACGTGGCGCTGCCGCGCCGAGAGGCGTTCCGCATCGAGTATTGGGCGCTGGAAGAAGCCAAGCTCCAGCGCATGGCGCCCGAGAAGCGATTCAGCCGGCGCATTTTTCTAATCGTGGGCGGGGGATCCGGTATCGGCCGCGAGACAGCTTTGAAACTGGCCGCGGATCACGCAACCCTGATGATTGCCGACCGCAACCTGGACGGCTCGCGGGAGACGCTGGAGTTGTGCGCGCGAGTTACTGACCGGGAATCCCTGGCGTGCTGCGAACTGGACCTGCGAACGCCGGATTCCATGCGAGCCGCAGCGGACGAAACCGTGTCGAAGTTTGGGGGCATCGACGGGGTCATCAATACTGCCGCAGTGTTCATCAGCCCTAAGCCAGAGGAATGGTCGGTACAGGACCAGTGGCGATTCACAATGGATGTGAACGTCACCGGGAACTTCCTTCTGGTGGATGCGGTGCGGCCAGTGCTGGAGGCACAACAGCTATCGGCGGTGGTGGTGCTCACCAGTTCGGCAAATGCCGTTGTGCCGAAGCCGGGCAGCGAAGCTTACGACGTCAGTAAGACGGCCGTCAATCATCTCATCAAGGAATTGGCGGTTAAGCTGGCGCCGCTGGTTAGAGTGAACGGGATCGCACCCGCGACGGTGGTGGCCGGCAGCGAGATGTTCCCCAAGGATCGGGTCATCGGATCGCTAAGGAAATACCGTCTGCCGGCCGGCGAGGAAGAAGACGCTGATGTTTTACGGGACCGCCTGGCTGCGTTCTACGCTGAGCGCACCTTGACCAAGCAGCCGGTGAAGCCGGAGGACTGCGCCGAGGCCATCGCCTGGCTGGCGAGCGATGCCGCCGCAAAAACCACAGGGCATATCATTCCGGTGGACGGTGGTCTTACCGATGCGTTCTTGAGGTAGGTTATGAAGAACGCGATCCGCTTCGCGCTCCTCCTCGCATCCGCGGCGTTGGCCCAGCGCCCCGATGTCAATTACGACGAGGCCAACGTTCCCAAATACACCCTGCCGGACCCGTTGATCCTGCAAAACGGGGAGCGGGTGCGCGACGTCCAGACATGGCAGACTCGACGTCGTCCGCAGATCGTGCAGTTATTCGAGACCCACATGATCGGCCGCGCTCCGGGTCGGCCCAAGAACGAGACGTTTGAACTCGCCGCGATCGACAACGCAGCCCTCGGCGGTAAGGCGGTTCGCAAAGAGGTCACGATCAATGTGGATAAGCCGTTAAGACTGTTGCTGTACCTTCCATCCGGGTCGCAAGGGCCTGTACCCGTTTTCGTGGGTCTGAACTTCGGCGGCAATCAGACCGTCGCCGCCGACGCCGGGATCTCGCCGTCCGACGTCTGGGTGATGGACCGGCAGACCAAAGTAACATCAAAGCAGCGCGCCACGGAGAAGTCCCGAGGGGCGGGCGCGAGCCAGTGGCAAGTTGAGAGGATCCTCGGCCGCGGCTATGGTTTGGCGACCATCTACTATGGCGACATCGAGCCCGACTTCGACGGCGGTATGCAGTACGGCGTGCGCCCGCTCTTTTTCAAGCCGGGGCAGACTGCTCCAGCCGCGGATGAGTGGGGTGCAATTGGAGCTTGGGCGTGGGGCCTCAGCAGGGCGGTAGATTATCTGGAGACGGACAAAGCCGTGGATAGCAAGCGCATCGCGCTGATCGGTCATTCGCGGCTGGGTAAGGCGGCTCTGTGGGCCGGGGCTTCGGACCCTCGCTTTGCACTCGTCATTTCGAACGAGTCGGGAGAAGGCGGTGCAGCGATCAGCCGCCGCAAGTTCGGCGAGATGGTGAAGGACCTGAATACTCGTTTCCCGCATTGGTTTTGCGCGAACTATCGGCAGTACGACGAACGCGAAGACGAGATGCCTGTAGATTCCAATTTGCTGCTGGCGCTGATGGCGCCGCGGCCGCTATACGTCGCCAGCGCGGAAGAGGATCGCTGGTCCGACCCGCGTGGAGAGTTTCTGGGCGCGGTCGCGGCCGGGCGCGTTTACGAACTGTTTGGGAAGCGAGGCATTGGGACAGATCGCATGCCGGCCAATCACGAGCCCTTGGGCGATACGGTCCGATATCACGTTCGAGCGGGAAAGCACGATGTCACCGAGTACGACTGGCAGCAGTATTTGGACTTCGCCGATCGGCAGCTTCGGGTGAAACCGTGACGAATCCAACAAAAAATCTTAAAGCCGGGCGATAATGGCAATGCCTGGACCGAGGAAGAGGTTTTGCTGTTTCCCTCTTCCGAATCGCGGACCCAAGGAGGACGGCGGCAGGAAAGCGAAGGTCCCTAGTTCAATGCTGAGCGGCGGACAGATGATCTGGGTGTGGTGCAGGGTTCTTGCCGTCTCCCCTGCTTCGTGACGGCTCCGGGAACGGTAAAATCGTTCAACAAGAACAGCCCGGGGAGTCAAACACAGAGGCCCGTTTCATCTGCCCGGGCTCCGGCAGCATTACCCGATCTGTTCGCGCAGGACTTCAACAACGAAGCGGCTCGCGGCCATCTGCGCCGCCATAGCATTGCAGGATAGAGGCGAGCACTCAACAAACGCAGAACCGCTCTTGCTGACAAATCGAACCGAGAGAAACAAAAATCTCTTCGACGTTCGAGGACGCTTTCCATCCGGAAGCAACGCTGTCTGCTTCGGAAAGTAGCCCGTCAAAGCGTAGTTCATCCACGACACTGACTTATGCGACTCCCGCCACCCGCGCCGACGCCAGCAAGCCATACGCGACCGGCACGGCGAACATGGTACTATCCACGCGGTCCAGCCATCCGCCATGCCCCGGCAGCATCGTGCCGCTGTCTTTCAAGCCGGCTCCGCGCTTCAGCACCGACTCGCAGAGATCCCCCGCTTGTCCTGCGGCGTTACCGAGCGCGCACACTCCGATGACCACCCAGAGCGCCGCGTTGGGGATTGCGAAGTGCGCGAAGATGGCCCCGAATAATATGGAGGCCGCCATGGAAGCCATTGCGCCCTCCCAGGTCTTGGCAGGACTGATCAGCGGCGCCAGCCGGTGGCGACCGAAACGCCGGCCGGCGAAGTAGGCCGCGCTATCGCCCACCCAGTTGAGAGCGATGGCGATGAAGAGCCAGTAAGGGTCCAAGGCTCGCAACCCTATCGCACATCGCCAGCTCGCGAATACATACGCGACCCCCAGGACCAGAGCTCCGCAGCGCCCTAGCTCACCCTGCAGATCGCGCGCACGCAAAGACAGGCTCATTGCGGCCAGCGCGACGCCTCCGATGACGGCTACATCGGCGCGGGGCACGAGCAGAACGATCAAACCGGCTATGTACCCGAGCGGACCCGGCGGCGCAACGCCATGCGCCGCAACAATGCCGCTGTACTCGATAAAACACAGCACTGCGATGGTAGTCAGAACAGCCGCAAACACGGGGAAGGGAGACCAGATAACGACGTAAGTGATGATCGGGATCAGCGCAAAAGCCGTAGCTAAGCGCTTCATCGAACAGCGGCGCCGAGAGTTTCGGCCAATTGTTCATCTTCGGCTGGGCTGGGGGCAGACTCGCTGAGTCCGCCGAAGCGGCGATCTCGTCCTTGGTAGTCGAGCACTGCTTTCAACAGGTCGGTTCTCCCGAAGTCGGGCCACAGCGTGTCCGTAACATACAGCTCTGCGTAAGCAATCTGCCAAAGCAGGAAGTTGCTGATACGCATCTCGCCAGAGGTCCGGATGAGGAGATCGGGATCGGGCAGCCCCGCCGTATACAGCCTGGACTGGATCATCTGCTCCGTGATACGCAGATCCGCCAGTGTGCCTTCGATACGCGCATCCTCGATGAGCGCGTTCATCGCATCCACCAACTCTGAACGCCCGCCGTAGTTGATAGCGAGATTTACCTTCAGACCCGTATTCCGGCTAGTGACTCTGCGCGCCTCATCCAACTCATCTCGAACGTGGTCGGACAGAACATCGAGCCGGCCAAGCGCAGTGAACTGGATATTGTTCCTCATCATCTCCGGGACTTCGCGTCGAAGATAAAAGCGGAGCAGCCGCCATAGGGTGTCCACCTCGCCGCGCGGCCGCTTCCAGTTCTCCACCGAGAACGCATACAGGGTGAGCGCCTGAATGCCGAGGCGGGCGCAAGTCTCAACCGTGATGCGAACCGGCTCAACACCGGCGCGGTGCCCGGCTACTCTGGGCAGGCGGCGCTGCCGGGCCCAGCGCCCGTTGCCGTCCATGATGATGGCGATATGGGCGGGCAGGCGCGTCGGGTCGAGGTGTTCAGCCAGTGACCAGTCGGGATCACCCGGCCGCATTGCTTCAAACAAGGCCTTCATGGAACAAAGTCCTATGGTAACAGGAGGAGGCGTTGAGCGCGGACGAAATCACAGCCTCAGGTAGCCTAACTGGACTGCCTAGGATGGACAGCTTCGAGACCCTACCCTGGTTCGAGTCGAGTTGGACCCGATCGTGGAGCACCATCCCACATGAGATCACGATCAATTTCCGACCCGCGCCCAGCCGCCGTTTGGCGATGGACTCCAGCGAACGCCACTCATGTCGAGCCATTCACCCGCCGGTTGGTCGCTTTTTGGTTCAGAGCCAAGCCGCAGAATGTTTCCATCGAGGTATTCGACCTGCATTTCGAGTGCCCAGGGGTAGTTCGTTGGAGGATGCCGGACTCTTGCCTAGTACGATATTCATCTAAAAGCGCTTCCACGTCTTCTACGCCTATCCATATCCAGGTGCCAAAACTGCCCTGATCGCCTTCGCACAGGAAGAGACAGCATCGGCCGCGAGACACCGAGGCGAAGTTACCGGATCCTGCCAATCGACCCGCATTTTTCTTCGCTTCAGTTTCAGCCATCGTTCCTCTCCGATTTCAATTTACCTCTCGTGCGTCTCGGAGTACGACGCTGATGTCGTTCCAAACCAACCAGTGGGCGTTCAGCTTGCCGGCTCCATGCCGCGTATAAAAGCGTCGCGCGGCTGCATTGGCCGGGTCAACATCCACGCAGATCCGTAATGCCTTCTGTTCACCGAACCAAGCTGCCAGGCAACGGAGCAACTCCGATGCCACGCCGCTGCCTCGACGTTCCGGAATGACATTGATCCACTCGAGTTCGCCATCGCACTCATACCTGCGCGTGAGATGCCCCGCGATAAAGCCCAGGACGGACTCGTCTTCGACCGCGACGTAACTGACGCGAGCGTTCAGTGCGTGCTGGGGGTGGAGTTCGCAGTCAAGATATCCCGAGATTCGCGTTTTCCAGTATTCCTGGGTTCCCCATTCCTGGGCGCGGATGCCGGCCATAGCAGGGATGTCAGACCGTTCCGCTTGCCTGCAGAGCATGTTGCCAAACTAATGCTTCGCCGCTGATTTGTTTGCGGGCTGCTGAAACGAGCGCTCCACGGTGTTCTTCGGATCGGTGGAAACCGGCTGGTCGCGCCACAGCCAACGCATCATCTCGGGAAGGATAATACCACCCTGCTTCAGACCATGTTTGCCGATGCTCCAGGAGTAGTTGACGTCGTAGCCCTTTTCCGTAAGGGCTTTCATCAGCTTGACATTTTGCGCAAACCAGTCCCGCTGCTCGTCGTAGGTCCCATCGGGCCGAAGCGCGCGATTGTCGTTGCGGCCATCTTCGAGGAAGACGCGGATTGGCTTCTTCTCGCTCTTTAGCACCAGGTCGGGATAGACATGACCGCCGCGCAAATTCGTAAAACTGCCCACGATGCTCAGCACCTTGTGAAACTGATCGGGACGTTGCCAGGCGACGGTGAATGCAGCGATAGCGCCTGAACTGGCGCCGCCTATGCCGTGGCGTTCCGGGTCTTTCGAGATGTTGTATTCCTTGTAGAGCGCGGGCAACAGTTCGTCTACGATCACGCGCGCATACTTGTCATCCAAGGTGTTGTATTCCGTCGGGCGGTTCGTGGTGCGATCCCCCCACTCCTTCAGATTTGGCTCCGGCTGATCGGGGCGCCGGCCGGGATTGATGAATACGGTAATCATCACCGGAATCTCTCTCCGGTAAATCAGATTATCGAGCACATTCTGAGCGCGTGCATCGCCTTCCGGAGCCATGAACGCCTGCCCGTCGTTGAAGATCATCAGGCTGGCCGGGACGGTGGGATCGTATTGCGCGGGTACGTAAACCCAATAGGTATGCTGCGTGCCGGAATACGCGTTACTCGGCAAGGTGAAGGGACCGCGGATCTCGCCTTTGGGAACTCCTTCCTGCGGGAGTGAATCGGGCCCCAATCGATACTGCATGTCGGGATTCGGCTCTTGCGCCGGAGTCTGCGACCACGCAGTATAAGCAACGAGAACGGCTACGGTTGCCCATGCGCGCTTCATTGTTTTTCTCCCGATGCCGGCAGCGCAAAGGCGACGTAGGCGCCGTGTATTTTGACTTGCGTCGCCGGCGTAAGTCCAACCTGCGCGGAGGCGCAGAAGACAACGTATTGCCTGCCGCCAACTTCAAACACTGCCGGCATACCCTCCAGTGCACTGTCCACCTCGGTCTCCCACAACACGTTCCCGGTTTCGACGTCGAAGGCGCGTACTTTACGATCTCGGGTCCCGGTAAATATCAGCCCGCCCGCGGTTATTACAGGTCCCACCTTCGGATAATGCGTACCCGTATTCTTGAAGCCTTTGGCGGCAAGTTCCGGAACATCTCCGAGAGGAATTTTCCACTTGATGGTGCCCTCGTTCAGGTCGTAGGCGGTAAGCGATGTCCATGGCGGTTTGATCGGTGACAGTCCGTCACTCGCGATCATGAAGCCGAAACCACTCAGATACCGTATCTCATCGTCCCCCGCGGGGACCGTTGGTTTCTTCTTCTCCGGTTCGAGTTTGAGCATCGCAGGAAGATCTTTGGAAACCACAATCAGCCGCCCCTGCGTGGGATCCACCGCCGCGCCGCCCCAGTTGGCTCCGCCATTATTACCCGGCATCTGAACCGTGTTGCGGCGACCAGGCGGCGTAAACAGTCCTTCGTTGCGGGCGCTCAGAATATCATCGCGAAAGCGCGCACGATCCTCCGGGCTCAGGAACGGGCTCAGGTCGTCGGCTGTAAATTTCTGCCGCGCAAAGGGTGGAGGCTTTGTCGGGAAAGGCTGCGTAGGCCAGGTGGTCTCGCCAACCATGTCGGTGCGGGGGACCGGCCGCTCCTCAATGGGCCACAGCGGTGTTCCGGTTACACGGTCGAACACCCAAACGAAACCCTGCTTGCTGACCTGGGCAACGATATCGACCGATTTACCCTCGTGCCGGACGGTGAGCAGCTTCGGCGCGGTGTTGTCGTCGTAATCCCAAATGTCATGATGAACCATCTGGAAGTGCCACAGCCGCTTTCCGGTTCGAGCGTCCAGCGCGAGCAGGCAATCGGCAAACAGGTTGGCCCCGGTCCGATCCGCGCCGTAGAAGTTATATTTGGCGCTCGCCGTGGGCGCATACAGAATGCCGCGCTTCTCGTCCAGCGACAGCTCGCCCCACACATTCGCGCCGCCCACTTTTTTCCAGGCATCCTTGGGCCATGTCTCGTACCCGAACTCGCCCGGATGCGGGATCGTATGAAAGGCCCAAACCACTTTCCCGGTGCGCACATCGAAAGCGCGAATGTCGCCCGGAGCCGACCCGTATCCCTGATTCGTCGCCGAACCGAGGATGAGCAGATTCTCAAAAACGCGCCCTGGGGTGGTCGATTGCACCAGGGAGATGGTCTTGGGATCCCGCCCCAAGCCCTCTTTCAGATCTACGGCTCCGCCGTTTCCAAACGACAAAATCGGCTTACCGGTCCGGGCATCGATGGCCCGCAGGAAATGATTGCTGGCAAAAAGCAGCCGGCGATCGGAACGGTCCGTGCTTTCCCAGTAGTTGATGCCGCGGTGGGTGATCACTTTGGTTTCTGGGCCGCTGTCGTAAGTCCAGATCTCCTTCCCCGTGGTGGCATCCAGCGCAACAATGGAATTGTTCTTCGCCAGAACGTAGAGCATCCCATCCACCGCGACCGGATTGAAGTCGTACTTATTGTTGTCCCCTGTCGAATACGTCCAGGCCACGGCCAGATTCTTTACGTTTGAGCGGTTAATCTGGTGCAGTGCGGAATATTGCGCCGCATCCTCAGCTCCTCCGTAGTCGCGCCAGGTCAGGTGATTTTGCCCGGACAGACATGCGCAGAAAAAACAAAGCAGCACTGTGTGCCGTAGTTGGTGGAGTGAGCGTTCCAAGGATTCCTCACGCCAATGCTACGACAAGTTCACGAACCGGCGGGAAGGGTCAGAACCAATTGGCGGAAAAGGTCCTGGAGCGTGGATTCCGGAAACTCGCATAGGCCGCTGTGAACCGGCGAAATCTGGATCACCGTGCTGCGCGGAGCTACCAGCCAGTGAAATCGCTCGCGAATGGACAGTTGGGCGATGGGGCCGGCATCTACGTCACCCGCACAGATTTTCGGAATGCCCTCCACGTGCTGACTTATGGTATCGAGGTCCAACTGCGGCCACAGCGCGGTGAGACGAGCGCGGTCCACGTGCACCAGGGATTTCAAGTAATTCTGCCCGAGGCAAAACACAATGACACCCGCATTGACGAACTCCTCGCGCTCCACGCGCGGGACCACGCGTATGACGGCGAAATCAAACGGACTTCGCGCGGGCACGCAGGGCCTCCTCGACAAATGACGATGCCGCGCTGAGCCGGCCGGACAAGTACGTAACGTAGGCCCGCCGCTTCTCTTCGGGGCTCGCCACCCCGGGTTCCGGTAGCAGCCATGCGTCCGGGACCTGAGCGAGCACCTCCCTAAACAGCGCTTCGTTCAATCGAGCTCGCAGTGGTCCGTCCACCTCCGCGATGCAGCCCGCGTTAGGCAGCAAGACATGATCACGAATTGCCGGAAAGCCACTCGCCGCCGCTTGCTCCAAGTTGTGCCAGTTGTGGTGAAAGTACAGACTCGCGCCATGATCGATGAGGTACAGCACCTTGTGCCACCACAACAGATTCGGATTACGCGCAGTCCGGTCGACATTCGTAATGAGGGCGTCAAACCAGACCACGCTCGAAGCGAGCTCAGCGTTTGCGACGTCCCGAGCTGCAGGGTCGAACATGATAGACCCAGGAAGATAATCGAGCGCCAGGTTTAAGCCAACGCTGGCACGCAATAACTCCCGGATCTCATAGTCCGGCTCGTTACGGCCAAGCGCCTCGTCCACTTCCATCAAAACGATCTCGGGCACCTTCAGTCCGAGGGCTCTACCGATTTCGCCCGAGATCAGTTCCGCGACCAGAGCGAGCGGGCCCTGACCTGCTCCGCGAAATTTCAAAACGTATAGGCCGCAGTCATCGGCCTCTACAATCGCCGGCAACGATCCGCCTTCGCGAAGAGGCGTCACATACCTGGTTGCATTGATGGTGCGCAGGCTCAGCGTAACGGCAGTCTCTCCTGGTTGTCAAACTATCGGCCAGTTATCAAACACCCAGCGCGGTGTTCTAATGGCTTCAGCACAGTCTCATGATTCCTTTCGTATTGTACGCGCTGTTTCCTCTCAGCCTCCTGAGCGCGCAACAGTCGCCGCACTCGCTGCCCAACGGCTATGCGTTGCCCAACGGCTGGACCATCACTCCCGCGGGCAAATCGATTCCCGCACACGATATGGTGTTGAACTTATCCATGGCTCCCGATGGCCGTTCCATTATTGCGTTGCAGGGTGGATACAACGACGAAGGTTTGATGGTGATCGACACGGCTACGGAGGCGCTGGTCCAGCACCTCCCGTTGCCGACGGTTTGGCTGGGTCTGGCCTGGCATCCTGACGGCAAGCGTCTATTCGTCTCCGGCGGAAATGGAACCGGCACTCGTCGGCAGCCCGGTGTTGACGGCGGAAAGTTGTCGGACACCCGTCTGGAGATGAACGAAACACCACCCGGACCATGTTATGGGCTCCTAGGATCTTCTCTATGCGGCGAACCGCGGAACCAGCGTCGCCATTGGCTCCGTCGTGGTATTCGACAGCGCCACCGGAAAGCTGATCGGGCGCATTCCGGTCGAGGTAAATCCTTACGCAATGGCCATCACCGCGGACGGGCGCACACTTTATGTTTCCAATTGGGCCAGTGCCTCGGTGAGTGTGATCGACACCGCGGCCATGAGGGTAACAGCGAGGATCGCCGTGGACCGCAATCCGAATGACCTGGTGTTGGACCAGGATGGGCGGCTATTCGTCGCCTGCTCGAATGACAACACTGTGGTCGTTATCGATACGAAGACTCGCCGGGTGCGGGAGCGGATCGCAACAGCGCTGTTCCCACTTGCGCCTCCGGGGTCGACGCCGAATGTGGCCGCAGCGTAGTCCTGGGGTTCGTGCCCGCCGGTTGGTATCCGTCGGCGCTGGTGATTGATCCGTGCGTTCCGGCTATACATCGGGAATAGCAAAAATGATTCGGAGCCTATCCGTACACGAAAATCTCGGAGCCATCCACGCAAGAGCGCCGAACGCCAAGTTCGAAAGACCTGCGGAATGGCAGCGTGAATATCGTCGACGTGAGCGATCTTAGGTCGAACCTGCCTGCATGGACCAGGCAGGTTCACGACAACACGCCCTATCGCGATGAGCTGCTCACTCAGGCCAAGGAGCCCACCAGTTCTTCGGTGATTCCGCGCGTCGTTGGACTCGGATCGCCCATCCAGCACGTGGTGTACATCATCAAAGAGAATCGCACCTAGGATCAGATCTTCGGCGATATGCCGCAAGGAAACGGCGACGCCTCGCTGGTGCTATTTGGACGGAAAGTGACGCCCAACCATCATGCGCTCGCCGAGCAGTTCGTGCTGTTCGACAATCTTATTCCGGCGGGGAAACCAGCGCCGAAGGACACTCGTGGGCGGACGCGGCGTATGCGACTGATTTCGCTACCAAGCGCTGGCCCGTGGTCGACGGCGCCCGTAGCCGCGTAGAACTCTCGAACGCTTACGTCCCATCGTCCGGCTACATTTGGGAGCAGTGTGCCCGTAAAGGTTTGACTTATCGAACATACGGAGAATATGGCGTCCAGGCGAGCGGCGGAAGCCAGATCGGAGATGCCCCGGGCGCGCAGAATCTGTTCGGCCACCCAGCGCCAGGCTACCGAATGCCAGGTATGCGCGATACAGAAAATGCGGCGTTGTTCCTCGCGAATTCGACGAATTCGAGAAGAACTACGACAACACCAACCCGCGCCGCAGGCTCCCGAATTTCGTCATCATGAGCCTGCCTGAGGATCACACGCCAGGAACTACGCCGGGAGCATTCACGCCTCGCGCCAGCGTCGCCAGCAATGACTATGCGCTTGGGCAGATTGTCGAGCGCCTCACGCATTCGCGCTACTGGCCTGACATGGCGATCTTCGTCATTGAAGACGATGCGCAAGATGGGCCCGACCACGTGGATGCGCGCCGTACGGTGGGCCTTGCGATCAGCCCCTATATACATCGCGGCAAGGTGGATAAGACAATGTATTCCGCCAGTTCGATGCTCCGGACCATCGAACTGCTGTTGGATCTGCCGCCGATGACACAATACGATGCCGCGGCCACGCCGATGTATGCGGGCTTCAGCGACACGCCGGATCTGAAGCCCTACACCAAGCTCGAACCGGAGGTGGACCTCAATGAGAAGAACACTGCCCGCGCCTATGGCGCACGACGGTCGCGGGAGATGGACTTTGATGATGTGGATCGCGCGCCGATGTACGCGCTGAACGAGATTCTCTGGAAGAGCATCAAGGGTGCGCGTTCACCGATCCCAGCTCCGGTGCACCGCTACCGCTTGGCGGAGTGATTATAATGCACCAGGAGGCGGTTTATGGAGAAAGTTATGCGTTGCCGCGACGTCGGCATGGACTGCGATTTTCAGGCTAAGGGTCAAACCGAACGAGGAGATCCTGCAGAAGGCGGCCGAGCACGCCAGGAAAGATCACGGTATCAACGAGATCTCGCCGGACCTCGCGGCGAAGGTGAAATCCTGCATTCATGAGGAGTAGATCCGGAGCGGGCGAAATCCCGCTTCGATCTTTCCGATCCGTGACGTGTAGACTCTCTTTAAGGAGGCTATGACATGTCCGATGGACGCCGCGGATTTTTCCGCAGACTGCTGGCGGGCGGCGCGGGGTTAGCCGCGGCTCAAGCTCAGCCACAATCCGCGCTCGGGCAGCACGTACGACTTTCTCCCGAAGTACGCCCGCGCGCAGAACTATCGATCGCTGAAGCAATCGAGCTTCGATACAACGGGCGGGAATCGCGATTTTTGGAATGTCGCTCCCGGCCAGACGCTGGACGTATTCAAGGCGGGCGAACCCGGCGTCATCACACACATATGGTTCACGATTGCCGCCAGCAGCGCCATGCATCTGAAAGAACTGATCCTGCGCGCATACTGGGACGGCAACACTAAACCGAGCATCGAAGCGCCGATCGGCGACTTCTTCGGTCTGAACCTCGGGTCGTATCAGATTTTCGAGTCTGCTTATTTAGCCTGTTCGCCGGGCAAGTCGCTGAACTGCTATTTCGCGATGCCCTATAAGTCGGCCAGGCTCACCGTCACCAATGAAGGCAAAGCGCAGGTGGGGTCTTTCTATTCAAATATCGATTACCAGATTGTCCCATCCCTGCCCCCCGATACCCTTTACTTTCACGCACAGTATCGTCAGAGCGCTCCGTGCGTACCGACTAGCGGCACCGATTCGAAACTGAACCCGACTGGCAAACTGAACTACGTGTACGGTGAAGCCAGGGGCCGGGGGCACCTTATGGGGGTAACCCTGGGCGTGCTGCAAAACGCGGATGGCTGGTGGGGAGAGGGCGACGAGATGATCTATGTCGACGACGACACAAAGCCGGTGATTGTTGGTACGGGGTCAGAGGACTACTTCCTGGGCAGTTGGGATTTCGGCGGCCGGGATGGGGCGATGCCCTTCTCGCATCGGATGTACGGCGCTCCTCTGATTCAGGCGGCGGAGCGGACGGGCGGCCGTTATTGCTGCTACCGCTGGCATGGAGATAATCCCGTGACGTTTAACCGCAGCATGCGGCACACGATGGAGCACGGCCATGCCAATGATCGCGGCGACAATTTTTTCTCGGTATGCTATTGGTATCAATCGCAGCCCTATACAGATTTCCCGGCGATGGCGCCAGTGGACCAAAGAATCCCTAAAGTGAGAACCCCCAATGCCTAAAGCTGTCGTTTTTCTCTTGCCTGTTATCGCGCTTGCCGCCGACCCCGCCGGATTTACAGTGTGGAAGGCATCGGACTTGAAAGGCTTTGAACAGAAGCTGTCTTCCAAAATGGACGCGCAGAAAGTAGCGACACAAAACCTTGCGAGCTTTGGCAATCACCTGGCGATGGTCGCCCACCGTGAAGCTAACGGCCAGGCCGAACTGCATGTGACGGTCGCCGACGTGTTTGTCATCGAGAGCGGTGAAGCGACGATCTTAGTCGGTGGGAAGATCCCGTCCGAAAAGACCACAGCGCCTGGTGAAATCCGCGGGCCCAGCATTCAAGGTGGTTCGAAACGCGCTGTATCGGCGGGAGACATTGTCCACATCCCAGCGAACACGCCGCATCAGATGCTAGTCGACTCCGGGAAGCAGGTTACATATTTCGTGGTTAAAGTCGATTCGAAGTGAGTCGGTTCATCACAGGTATAATCGTATTGTGAAGTGGACGAACGCGGCCCTAGTGGCTGTTTTATTAGCTCCAGGGTGCGCTCGCAACATCAATAACAAAGATGCTGTGCGGCAGGGCGTCCTCGATTACTTGGACCAGAGAAAAGGCCAGCTTGCCCTAGATACTTCATTGATGAATGTGAATATCGCGAATGTCACATTTCACAACAACGAAGCGGATGCCACCGTGGCGTTCGAGATGAAGGGCAAGAACGAAACCGCTATGTCGATGAATTATGTCCTCCAACGCAAGGGGGACAAATGGGTTGTCAAAGGGCGTAAGGAAAGTGGAGCGAATCGGCACGGCGGGCAGGGTCTGCCTGGAGCTATACCGGGGACGTCCGGGGGCGCGTTACCTCCGGGCCATCCACCCACGACTCCTCCCTCGGAATAACAATGAAAACCGTAGCGGTTTTGGGCGGTGGACCCGCGGGTTCATTCGCGGCGGAAAGGCTGGCTCGATCGGGACTGAAGACGACTGTGTTCGATGAAAAGCTGGCATGGGAAAAACCCTGCGGCGGAGGCCTCACCTATAAGGCTTACAATACTTACCCATTCCTCATCGAGAACTCGACCCCGAAAAAGTTAGTCACGCACACGAACCTTGCCGCCCCAACCGCCGGCTGTGTATCCATGGAGCTTAGTCAACCGCTGGTAATTTACTCGCGGTATGACCTCAATAATATGCTGCTCCATCGGGCGGGTGAGGCGGGCGCTCAGATCGAGAAGACCCGGGTGCTTGAGGTAAGGCGAGCTAATCGCGGCTGGGAGTTGAAGACACGCAACGGAACGGCGCAGGCCGACTACTGTATCGTCGCCAATGGGGCGCGTAATTCGTTGCGCAACGTCGGCACGGAGTATACGGCCAGCGACACGATGTTCGCGCTCGGGTATTACGTGCCGAGCAATCAGGATCACATCGACATTCAATTTCTGCCCAAATTGGAAGGGTACATCTGGGTGTTTCCGCGATGCGGTCACTTGTCAGTGGGCATCTGCGGCAAGGGCGAATCCGCGCAGTCGCTGCGGGCGAGGCTCGAACGCTACATGCTGGAGAGAGATATCTCCTGGAAAGACGGCTCCTTCTACGGGCATGTGCTGCCTTCGCTCGAATCCGCAGGCTGGCGACGGAATCGAGTCGCCGGAGACGGTTGGCTCGCGGTAGGCGATGCGGGTGGTCTCGTAGATCCCATCACCGGAGAGGGCCTGTACTACGCGATGCGATCGGGAGATCTCGCGAGTCAGATCCTGATCTCTGACGAACATTCTATGGAAGTAAAAGCGAATGCCTACCGCACCCTGATCCAGCGCGACTTTATGGCGGATCTCGAATTTGGGGCGATGCTGGCCAAACAGGTGTTCCTGGGACGCTTCCTCTTCAGCACGGTCCCCGCACGCATGGTACAGTTTATCCGGCGCAGCCCGCGCTTCACGCAGTTAATGCAGGACTTATTCGCAGGCACACAGCCGTACCTGGGCTTGAAAGGCCGCCTGATCAAGAATCTGAACGGGACGCTGCAGGAGATCCTGATGAACCTGTTCCTGCACAAGTTAATTCCCTCCCGTGAAACGGTCTAGATGGGGCTTCCCTCACGGGACTGATCCTCGTGCAATGAAAACGCAAAAATCGGAAGACCTATTCACCCGGGCGCAACTCGCGATTCCCGGCGGAGTGAACTCGCCAGTGCGTGCGTTTCGCAGCGTCGGCGGGACGCCCCGGTTCATTGAGCGCGGCTCCGGCTCGCGGCTTATTGATGTGGATGGGAATGAGTACATCGATTACGTATGCTCGTGGGGACCGCTGATTCTGGGGCATTGTCCGGCCTCCGTCATGGACGCGATTCGCGCCGTTGTGAACAGTGGTACGAGCTTCGGCGCTCCCACTGCGCGCGAGACGGAATTGGCGGAAGAGATCTCATTGGCAGTGCCATCCATGGAAATGGTGCGGCTGGTGAACTCCGGTACGGAGGCGACCATGAGCGCCTTGCGCGTAGCCCGCGGATTCACTGGCCGCGACATTACGATCAAATTTGAAGGCTGCTACCACGGACATGTGGATTCGTTGCTGGTGAAAGCCGGATCGGGCATGGCGACGCTTGGAATCGCTGACACGCAGGGGGTCCCTGCCGGGTTCGCTCAGACTACTATCGCCTTGCCGTTCAACTCGTTGGATGCCGTTGAGCAAGCTTTCGCGGCGCGCCCCGAAGAGATAGCGGCAGTGATCGTGGAGCCCGTAGCCGGCAATATGGGGTGCGTCCCTCCGCGGCCGGGATTTTTGGAAGGCCTGCGCGAGATTACAGCCCGGCACGGCGCGCTGCTCATTTTCGACGAAGTGATGACCGGATTCCGCCTGGCTCTGGGCGGGGCGCAGCAGATCTTCAACATCCGGCCGGATCTGACAACGGTGGGCAAGATCGTAGGAGGAGGGCTTCCGCTCGCGGCTTACGGCGGACGCGCAGACGTCATGTCTAAAGTTGCTCCACTGGGCCCCATTTACCAGGCGGGCACACTTTCCGGAAATCCGCTGGCCGTGGCTGCGGGACTCGCGATGGTCCGGCACCTCAAGGCGAATACCGAGATCTACAGCCAGCTCGAGCAACGTACCGCGCAGTTAACAGCGAACGCTCCGAAGGGCATCACGGTGAATCGCTTCGGCTCGATGTTCACATTCTTCTTCACCGACGGGCCGGTTACGGACTGGGACTCAGCGAAACGCTCCGATACAATGGCTTTCGGCAAGTTCTTTCACAGGATGCTCGATCGAGGAATCTACCTTGCACCGTCGCAGTTCGAGGCGGGATTCGTGTCGGCGGCGCATTCGGAAGGGGACATCCGGCGAACCGTCGAAGCGGCGCATGAATTCTTCTCTCAGGCCCATTGACCGGGACGATAGGACGGCGCGCGATCTCTCCTGCGCCAGGCGGCAAGGATGCGGCTGCCAGCCCACCAACCCACTCCGGCCAGATACGTTCCGCTCAGGACGACTGCAGCCAACTGGCGCGTTGGCCTAGCGTAGCCGATTGTGGCGAAAGCCTCGTGGCCAGCGTCCAAACGTACTAAAATGAATGACATGGACGACAGTATGGCACACCCCGTGGGTGCCACCCAGAGCTTGGACCTGCCTGGTTGGAAAACCATCGCCAGCCATCTTGGAGCGGTGATCATCACGGTGTTGTTTGTGACCGCCGGAGTGTGGAAGATTATCGACCCCTTCACGTGGCGGACTATGGTGGAGCAGCTCAAGGTGCCGTACCTCTTCAGCATGCCCCTGACGATCGCGTTAGGGATTTCGGAAACCTTCGCTGGGGTCGCCATTCTGGTGCCTCGATTTCGCCGGTGGGGTGCGTGGTTGGCAATGCTGCTGCTGGTAGTGTTCATGTTGTACATCGGGGTCAACTACTCCACACTGGCGGGCAAGGAGTGCAGTTGCTTTCCTTGGGCGAAGCGCACGGTAAGTCCGGAGTTTTTCGTGGGCGATGTTTTGATGTTGGTTGCGGCGGCGATCGCTGCCTGGTGGGCGCGTCCCTCGAGCGGACTGCGAAGCGCCGTGGTCGTCCTCGGCGCGATTGCAGTGTTCTCGGCTGCGTCCTTCGGCGTGAACGCTGTACGGCAGAGCGGTACCCAAGCGCCGGCCTCCATCATCGTCGACGGCAAGCCCTTCTCGCTGGAGCATGGCCGGGTGTTTCTGTTTTTCTATGATCCGCAGTGCTCTCACTGCGAAAAGGCTGCCCGGGATATGAGCAAGATGAACTGGGGCGAAACGAAGATCGTTGCTATTCCGACAGCCGAACCAAAGTTTGCGGCGTCGTTCCTGCACGATACAGGATTGAAGGCGGGCACCTCCCTGGAACTTGAACGGCTGAAGAAGGTTTTCCCATTCAAGAGCGATCCGCCGTATGGGGTCGCGCTGGAGAACGGACGTGAGAAGGGGCCGGTCGCGCGCTACGAGGGGAACGAGCCCGCCGCAACGCTCAGGACGCTGGGGATGATCCAGTAGTAGCGAGCAGCGGTATCGTTAGCAACACGCAAACGCAATCTCAGAAACGAGCGGATCGTGCCGGCTTTGCGGGCTCCCCGACGGGCAGTCCGAAGATGCAGACATGATCAAACGCCCACAGATTGATTACGGGGATGCGGAGCCCTTTCGCCAGCCTGTACTCGCGGATCCAGGGGCAACCGCCATTAAAGATGGGGAGCATGTAGCGGATGGAGTCCAGCGGCCAGCCCAAGTGAATGGGAAACTCCATGACATCGCGCGCCAAATCGAGATTACGCGAGACCGCCCCCCAATCCAGACCTTCCATCTTGAGACGATCGAGTCCTGACGTCTGCTTCCGCTCCCACTCCGCAGGGAAGTTGATGAAGCGTAGAAGACGGCCTCCGAGCTTACCCACACCCGACGGCGTTGGATAATTTACGTCGTAGGGGAACAGGACCTCGAACACTGCATTTGGATATTTCGCGCGAAGATCAGATGTGAGCGCCGCGACATGATCGCGCAAGCGATTCCTCAGAAATGTCGCGTCTGCGCCACCGTTCAACATTGGGTCCTCATCGGGATCGTTGAACAAGGCGAGTGGACGCCCCAGCGCCATTTGCGCGGCAAACTGCGTGTCACTGTCGTACAACGCCATGCTGCCATCCACTGCCGATTTGAAGTACCACCAGGAATATTCGCCGAACTGCAAGTTAGGCACCAGGCCGGCGGCACTCATCATCCCGGCAAGGGAGGCGAACACCCCCTTTTGATAGGCAAGCATTGCAGCGTTGAAGGCGCATTGCGCCGATGTCCAACTCGACCCAAAGCCTACTTGTGTCTTTACCGGATCGCCATTGTAATAACGGGCCGGAAATGCGGGAGGCGGCAGCACCAACTCCATGGATGAAGCCGAGACCACCTCACGATTGCGGGCTTTGCACTCCATATAGAAATCGGCGTGCCATTCCCTTGCGCCGCGGTTGAGCGCCGGTGATTGCGCCGGATCTACTGCCCATTCGCCCATCTTGGTCAGGTAGTCGCTGAACTTCAACGTGCCCTGGACGGTGACCACGCCGGTGGATCCAGAAACAACATCGACGGATGTTGAGAGATCGAACTGAAAGTCGCGAGTAGGCGAGTGCGATGTGAGCGTGAGAATGCTGCCGCTGGCGGCGGCCCAAACGCCCACAAAAGTGGAATTCACATAACTTGCAAAATGCTGGGCGATGGTCTCGTTCGTGTCGTTGGCGAAAACGCTCTTACCGATTCTCGTGCCTGCAATCGTGAGCCAAACCTGATCACCATTCTGGAATGTCCCCGTGAAGCTGAGAGTTGCTTGTGGAAGTGTCGCTCCTACGCGAGTTCGCTGGTTCCACCAGAAAACGCCGATATATTCATTGACCGGTCCAGCGAAGCCGAGTTTGTCAAACATCCAGAGAATGCGCGCGGGTGGAAGCTTGTACGTGTGATCGGTGCTGTAATCGAGCGCCGGCGAAATATTCGTACGCCCGGGTTTGTTGTCAGGAACATCCGACGCCACCACGATGTCCAAAAAATCAAAGTAGAACGGCTTGTCTTCCTTGCGCTGTATCGTCACTGTGTGGGAACCCGGCGCCATGGAAGAGGCCAGTTTGCGCCGCGTGATGACAGCAGGATCGTTACCCGTTTGCAAAAAAGCTTCGAAGGTAAAGTCGGGGCCGGTATCGATCCGCACTCCAGCACTACCACGGTCGGTGTAAAGCGAAGTACCGAGCCACAGGTCATGCACAGTACTCGCGTCGTACTGGATGGTGACGGAGTCACCGGCCTGCTTGCTCACTTTGGCGTAACCGCGAGAGTAGAAGCCGGCTTCGACATTCCATTTCCCGGTGTAAAGGCAAGCGCTACTGCTGTCCTCGATCCGGAAACTGCCAGGGCCGGCTACTTGCAGGCTGCGAAGGTCTTCGGGTCCGGTCAATGTCCAGTTGCTGAACGTGGCTTGCCATTCGGTGGATTCAAACGCCTTGCCGATCGAGAGAGGCGGCGCGAAGGTCAGCCACATTTTCCGAATCTGCGGGATTTTCGCCTGCGTGAAGTCGATGGTCACACGCCAAGTTGCATCGGAATCCCCGCCGCTGAACTGAACGAACTGCTCCTGGGTGGTCAGTTGGGCATTGGCCGCCGTGGCGTACATGGAGAGTGCGTTGCCATCTAAGCCGCGCTTGTTGGCGGTGAACGTGATGACGGCTCCTTGAGCCTCGGCCGAAATTGGAATGTCGGCTCCAGCCTTCACCCAGTCCGTCGCATTGCATTGGCGGGCTAGCTCGGCCGCAACGCTCTCTTTGCTCACCCGGTACAACGTGTAGTGGTCGGGAGAGGCGGTTGAGCTTACTTCGAAGGCCAGACCGTCTCCCAGGGCTGCGCGCAGGTTGACTTGATTGAAGACGCGGGTCGCTGTGACATACGCCGAAGCTGCGGCCAGCGCGTCGGCGAGACGCTGCGCGATGGTGATGTCGGCGTCTCCGGTTTGTTCGACGTAGGAGTAGTCCGTGCCGGCAACGGTTATGGAATGGGTGAAGCCGGGGCGCTGAGGCGTGAAGGCATAAGCAGTCTCCACCTGTGGGACGACATAATCGAGAGCGCGATTCAGATACCACAAGGTCAGATGATCCCACTGACGCAGGCCGCCATCGACTACCGTGAATTGCGCCGTCGCCGAGATCCAGGTGCCCGACACAAGAGCGGGGGAGTCAAACAGATGAATGTTGGCGGTGGAGCCGTCGGGGCGAATGACATCCAGATACGGCCAGTCGATAATAGGGTACCGCGGTGAATCCAGATTACGCAGACCCGAGTAGTGTACGTCGAAGGTGAGCGTCAATCCGTCGAAGTTCGTGTCTGGAAGGTGTTTGAGAGAGGGGTGTTCGAAGAAGTTATCAGAATCGTAGACAGAGAGGACGCAGAAGTCGGCGGGGTCGCGGAAAACTCCACTGACTTTGAAACTCGTAGCAGTAGCCGAATGCAGCGCGGCGGCGGCACCAAGATCGTTGAAGCCCCGGAGTTGAATCGTGCGATTGGGCTGCAATTTGTAGATGCGTTCTGACACGTGTTCCTTTTCCGCCTTCAGGATACATGCCAGGCGTGCGCTGACCGCCTCTGCCCCTGCGCACAGGAGTGCGTATACGTTTGCAGGGGTTCACCTTAGGAATTTTCGGTGACGGCGTGAACGGGTTGCTGCAGGCTGGCGATTACAGGCTCTGCACAGTTAACCCAGGGAAGGACTTGCTGTAGAAGCGATCGTCGAATGTCAGCAGGCGATGACGCCGGTAGCTGGCATGTGCACCGATCACGAAGTCGGCTAAAATTCGGCGTGGGCCGGCATGACCCTGCTTCTTCCGGCCTTCGGAATAAGCTTGAAATGCCAGCCCCGGCGCTCTCCCAAATTGGTTCCTCTAAGACCCAGTCCACCGCGACTCCCGTGTCATTGAGGAAGCTTCGAACGAATCGTTTGTTGCGGCCAGGGGCGGCCAGCAACTCTGCGAAAACCGCACCGCAGATGATTAGTGCTCCGCGTTCAAAAGCCAGATCGAGAGCTTGGCGGGCCGTGGAGTTGAGAACTGGGTCGAGGTCCCATAAAGCGACGAGTACGTTCGTGTCGATGGCGGTCATTCACCGCGAAGGGATCGCGACCGGCGGATTATGCCTGCCCGGCCAGACGGGATTCCAGGATTGCCAACGCCTTGATACTTCGCGAAGCGACTCTGCCTTCGTTCAGGCCGGACATGCACGCCGGACTCATCATGCTCAAATATCAACTGGTCACCGGTTTCGAGGCCCAATGCGCGGCGAACATCCACAGGAATAGTTATCTGTCCCTTACTGGTGAGTGTCGCTTTACTCATGGTGGAGTTCCTATGCCTTACCTTATCATATAATTCCTTACTTTTCCCCGCCTCGGGATTTTGCAGCCGGACGAAGCCGGTCGCCTTGGGCGCGACCAGCTTCAGCGGACGTCATCGCATTGAGATTAGTGATTTCGGAAGCCGTAGCCGTAGCGTAACCACGACTCCGATCGTCATCCCGATCAACGCGCCGGTCCCGATCGAAATGGTGATCCCGCTCAAATCGTCCCTCACCATCCCGATACCGTCCGTCATAGCGCGGCGCCGAGCGATAATCATCGTCATACGCGCGCCTTGCCCAATATCCCTGGTGCCATCCGCGATGTCCGCCATATTGAGTCCAGTAGCCGTCAGCCCAGGCATAATCGGGGCCGGGGCAAGGCGGCCGGACGGCGACATAAGCAGGAGGACCTGGTTCGTAGTAGCCTCCGTTATATCCTCCGAGGTTGACGCCGATCGAGAACCGCGTTTCGGCAAACATCGAACCTCCCGCCAAGAGCGCCAGTGCCAGCAGTTTCGTCTTCATGATCCTTCCTCCTGCCGTTATATATGCACGCCCCTCGCCAGATCCAAAATTATTGATAACACGATAGATACTTCTGACAATCGATTCTCATGCTGAGTTCAATGGTGTTTGCCCACCGTTGTCCGGTGGTTTTCAGCCGACGCGCTGGTTTACGCCCAGAACTCCTCCCCCGCTACAAGGTTTGCTTTCAAATAATCCTGATTCAGATCCAGCCCGAGCCCTGGTTGCATGGGGACGGCGAGCTTGCTGTTGCGTACGACCGGCGGATTGCTCAAAGCCATGTTCTCGACGTGATGAGTGGGGCGCCCCAGCGCACTTTCCGAGCGATAAAAATTCTGGATGGCCGACCCGAAGTGGGCGTTGGCAAAAGTGAGTACCAGGGATCCCACGTTGTGCAGCGCCACGGGCGTACGGGTAAGGGCCGCGTAATCGGCGATCTTACGAGTCCCTGTGATTCCGCCCGCAAAGGCAAGGTCGGGATGCACGAAATCGACGGCCTGTGCGTCCAGAAAAGGCCGGAAGCCGCGCACCATTTCGAGTTTCTCGCCGGTCAGTATCGGAATACGGGTAGCGCGCCTGAGGGCCATCCAGGCTTCCGAATACTGTACGTTTAGTGGATCCTCGATAAACAGTGGATCCATAAACTCTACGGCTTTCGCGACCGCGATCGCACTCGGCGTATCAAGTTCGTTGTGGCAGTGCACGGCGATATCGATGTCGGTACCCGCGGCATCGCGCACGTTGCCATAGGCTCGCGCGACTTTACGCAGCTGTTCGCGATCGAGCGAGTTGGCGTACCGAGCCGGTGGCACGCCGAGCACTGGATCGATGCTGTTCTTGAACGCCGTGAAACCTTCAGGCGCCTGGCGGATACGCTGGGCCCACGCGCGGCAAGCTGCCTTATCCAGCATGTCGTAGCCGATTCCATGGGAGTACATCGGAATCGCGTCACGGAATGGACCGCCCATCAGGACACACACCGGCAAGTTGGTTACCTTGCCCGCCAAATCCCACAGCGCCATATCAATACCGCTGATAGTGGGGATGTGCGCCATGTAGGTATGCATCAACGTGGTCATGTTGTGGAAGTGCTGCTCGATGGAGAGGGGGTCCTGGCCTATAAGCAACGGCTTCATTGTCTCGATACGGGCTCGCGCCATCGGACCGGTCGCGCCGGCTTCACCGAAGCCTGTCAATCCTGCGTCAGTATCGATGCGAATCAAACAGTTGCCGGCGATATCCTTGATCGCCATCGCTTTGATACTGGTGATCTTGAGTTGGTTGCGATAGGGCGCAGCGTGCGCCGCATACCGCGAGAACGAACCGAGCGGAGCGGTGATGGCGATCCTGAGCAGATCGCGCCGCGTCCATGCATGGGACATCTCGACCTCCGGATACGCCAGCATATCGCAGGCGTGGAGCGACGGAGGATGCGGACCCGGCTTTCAGTTACGGCACGCTGCGGGTAGCACACTCGCAGAGATGATATCGTACGAAGCTGTGAGCTCCGACCAAGTCCGGGTTTTCTGCTCTTACAGCCACGCCGACCGGGATTGGAAGTTGGCTCTTGAACGCCTTTTAGTGCCGGCCTTGGCCGACACGGCAACGTACTGGAGTGATGACGAGATCACGGCGGGCCTGGAGTTTGATGTTGTGCTCGGACGGCAACTGGAGGAGTGTGATCTTTTTGTCCTGCTCCTCACGGAGAATTATCTGAAGTCCGAACATTGCTGGAAGTTCGAAGGCCGGCGAGCGATGGAACGGCACGAAGCCGGCCGGGCTACGATGTTGCCGGTATTGCTCGGCCCGGTCGACTGGAGGAAAACGAAGCTCAAGAAATTCTCCCTCCTGCCGAGAGATCTCATCCCGCTTCAGAAGCAATCGGATCCGGAAGGCGCACTTCGCGACGTTGCGCAAGAGATAGTTCGGGCGACACGTGAAACCAAAAGCCGGACGGCGCTCCTTGGTGGAACCCCGCTGAATCGGGAAGAGCTTGATCCGTCCAATGCTGCCATTGACAGAACGACCTACGGGTGCGAGGTAGTTGGGGATTCCGTGCCGGTCCGTGCTGCGGGGATTGCGGAGGAAATCGGCGATCTCATTCTTCGCTTTTTCGGTGACCCCGGGGAGCGGCGGATCGCCGATGTCTGGGTATTCGTCAACACCAACGTAACGCCCCGAATAGTGGGACCCGGTCCTTTGACCGACGTGATGCTCACCGCAATTACAGCGGAGTTTGTCACCCGGATTCCTATTCTCGGACGAGGTATACAAGGCGAAGTACGAGGGCCGACATCAATCGTCTTCAGAGCTGTGCCTCTGCATGACTTGCGCACCCTTAGGGTTGAGGACCGGAACTTGCGTCTAAGTAATTTGCGCGTTAACGCGAACATGCTTGAATTGATGCCATTAGCCGATCCAAATCGTGTTCAGGTTGCAGTGCAAATCTCCGATACTCCAATCGCTAGTCCGATGCAAACCGTGGCCACGGTAGAGCGCACCTTCGACTTGGCGGTCACCGAGCTTAGAAGCGCCCGGGACAGCGTTGAGGCGGGAGTATCCGGAACGCTATCCACATTGGTCAGCTTTTCTGGCTATCTCGCGGGAGTTGAGGCCGTCCCTGGGCGACGGACGCGACTTATGCTTTCCATCAGATGCTTACCCCCCGGTTGGCGTATTCAAGCCACCACAGAAGAGGTTCGCAGCATCCCTGCGAGGCTATCCGCGGAGTTAACCCGCTCTGATATCAACGGTGCGGGTCCCTTCGACCGGGTCCAATCAGAACGCAACATCCAATACAACGACAGCTTTGTCTCCGTAGCGACGGTCATGACGGGATCGCAGTCGTGGGTGACGTGGGAGCTTCAGAATGCCGGCGTATGCGAAGCTCAAAGCGTTACATTCGGCCTGATCATCGAGCCGGAGAGTCCGGGAATCAGGCCAGGCGCCGGGACAGCGGTGGTGGTCGCGAGCCTGGGACCGATAACGAATGTAGGAACGCCGTCCGCGACAGCTCCGATTCCACGATTCGCAACCACAGCGGTGATCCGCAATCTGTTTACCTTCTCTTTTTCCTAGCTCTAGCCGTGCATTGGCTCACAGGGCGACCGTAGCTGGAATTACTTATCGAACGTGATCGTCGCTTCGCCCGCGTACTTATGATAGTTCCGGAAGTCGATGACGTTGCGGCTGCAATTGCTCGAGCCGCGCTGGCAACTTAGGACCTCGGCATGGATGGGCAGCAGGAACTCCCGGTCACCAATGCGAACGAACTGGTAGTCCGTAGCCGATTCAACTTTGTCGAGCGGGAATTCCTTCGGCAATTGGACCGCTTCCATCTCGATCCGTAAGACACGGCTGGTTGCCTTGTCGACCCACACGCTGCCCCGGTAAGCGGGCAGTATGGACTGGGAAGGGCACTTGAACGTGCCAGTGGGAGCCCTCGCGCTCCACCTCGAAGTCAAAAAGGAACGCATCGCGCCCCGAGGCTTTGGTCTGGCGGCGGTATCTGAAGTCAGCAGCCGTCGATGGCGAAAACAGATCCACCAGTACGGTCCCGAACTCACCCGTGGACCACGAGCCGGTCAGTTCTTCCATGCCCTTCTTCACCGGCTTACCGTTGATCGCGATGTTCCGGTATTGTTCCTTGTGATTCTCGTAGACCAGGTCGGTGGACACCAGATCAACGGGCTGCCAGTCCACCTTGTGGGTGGTGCTCACGAAGCGGGCGATCTGTTCCTGGCAGACGTAACTGGGAAGAGACTCGGTGAAGCTGCCGACGGCCTCCCGGGCCTTCTCTATACGCGGATCCGTTTTGGGATTCTCGGAGACAGGACCCGCAGCGGACGCGCGAGTTTCGGGCCGAGGAGCCGCACCGCTTTCGGCCACCTTCTCAGGCATATTCGTCGGAGGCTTGTTGACCGCCACCTGCGCGTTCTGGCTCGGTTTCCGCGTAGTCGCCCGGCCACCACGCTTCAGGCGCGGCGCACCGGGGTCTGTCTCGTCGATTGGCACGTTCGACTCCACCACCGGGATATCAGCACGCTCTGGCGGTTCCGACGCTTCAGCGACAGCAATTTCCGGTTTCTTCGCCGCAGCATCCGCAGTTGGCTCGGATTTCACACCCGGAGAAGGGGCGTGCTGCCCTGCATCTTTCCGGCGCAGAATGGGACGGTCGTCATCGCTCTTCTCCGATGACGCCTGTGAGGAGATCTGGACTGGCACCGATGCCTTCTCGCGTTCCGCCGCAGTGCCTTCCTTTTCCAGATTGACACGGATGGCGGACAGGAAGCCTTCGCTGTCCTGGGTGGCTTCCACCATAATGTGATCGCCGGGTTTCAGGGTGGTTGGCTTGATCTCGGCGCCTTTGTTCAGGAACTTCGTAGTGTTGGACCGTTTAAAGTTTATGTTCCGCGTGTCGTCAGCCGTAACAACAACCGACTTGTCATCCAACTGCCGCAGCACTCCAGTGATCTGTTGAAGGTTGGCTGGATTTTCCGCTTCCTTCTCCGCCGCCTTCTTCTTGCCTCGCCGTGGGAACGGGATCCCTGTGCCTGAGCCGCCAGGATATTGGCCGGGCGGATACTGGCCTGGGTAGCCGCCACCGCCGGGAGGATACCCGCCCGGAGGGTATCCACCTGGATATTGGGCGCTCAGAGGTGCGTCTGCCAGCACGACGAATACAAGAATGGTGAAGGAAAGGAATAGGTGGCGCATGGCACCTCGATGGGGCTGTAATGCAGACGGTTGCGACCCGTGTCGGGTTACCGGCAACGGTCAGAGCCGTCCTGATCCGGATGGGACCGATAGACTGATCGCTGTGGGCACGCCTATTTTTGCTGGTCGCAGAAAACATCGGCCGGGCTCCGTGCGCGTCGAGACGGCACGCGGTATACTGCGAATTCAGCCACGAAACGGGTTCAAGAACGACCCGCCCCCCGAGTTCGCGAGCTACGAAGAAAACCGTTAACATAAGCGAAGGCCTGAGGAGTACGTTGGTGCTCGCGGTCGCTAAGCTGGAAGGAGAATTCTAGTCCGAAATGTGGAATCGCAAAAGAGACGAGGACTATGCGCCGCCGAGAACGGTTGCGCCGCCGCCGGCTCCGGTAGAGAGCAACAAGGAAAGCATTCCGAGGAAGGAAAATACCCCAATGTCCACCACACCTGGGCGCATGATTGACCCCCATACGGACCTGACGCGAGGCGTCGCATCACTCGGCAAGTCGGTCACTGGTAAAGGGCCAAATTTTCAGCCGCGAGGACCTTACGATTGACGGCGAAGTGGAAGGCACCATCGAGCTGCAGGAAGGCCGGCTCACCGTGGGACCGAACGGCAAAGTGACCGCGAATATCAAGGCTCGCGAAATCATCGTGCTTGGGACGCGTGAACGGGAACATGGATGTCACTGAAAAGATCGACATCCGTAAAGAAGCCCGGCTGGTGGGTGATATCAAGAGCGCCAGGGTAGTGATCGAGGATGGAGCTTTCTTCAAGGGCAGCATCGACATCGTTAAAACCGAAGCGCCCAAAGCCGCAAGCCCCCAAGCCGCAACCTGCACCGCAGCCCCAGTCCGTCCAGACGCCGCTGATTGTCACGCCGGCGGCGGCCGCGAGCGTCGCTGATAACAAACGATAAAGAATCCAGGGCCGGCTGCTTTCGAGCGGCCTGGCCCATAAAACGTGCGCAGCCAACCTGCAGAATCTCCCAAAAAACGACACAGCCCCGGCCTCGAACAGTTTTTTATCGCTCTCGCGAACGAGCCTGCCGACATCGATTCTGGATGTCGCGGGCGCGAGCCAGGCCAATGTCACGTTCATCACCGGCTTGGGTCACCGGATCTATTACGATGACGTACTCCGCGCTCTGGATCTGGCGTTTGGCGACGGTCCCGATTCGTTCGAAAATCAGTCCGACCCCGCGCGAGTGGACCAGTTCATGGCGACGACACTCGATTTTCCAGTGAATGGGCTGGGCGGCGCGCTGGTCTGGGACACGCTCCAATTCCTGGCGCCGCCTCTGCTGCAGCAGACACTGGATCAGCTGTTCCATATCCTCGAGCCCGGCTCATTGCTGCTCGCGTACTTCCATACCTATGAGCGCGCTGCGTCAGTTCCAGTGAACTCGTACCGCATCGCCGATCCGCGCAGTCGTGATCACTCACGCCGAAGAGGAAGACTCGCCAGGCGCAATACTTCAACAATCGAACGCTCGAGAAGCTGTTTCGACGCTTCAAGCTCGGTGAAGTTCTTCCTGACCCGCGACAATCTCTCGCGAAGTGATCGTCCGAAGATAGTACGCGGGCCGTCCCGGCACTGTGCCTATAATCGAAAGTTTAAGGAGCAATTATTGTCGCTGGAAGACGATCTGTTGCGCCAGCGCCTGCGACCGAGTGCAAGAAATCGAGGCGCTGGGCTTCAGCCCTACGGTCAGCGCTTCGATTTCACCCACACCATCCCGGAAATCCTGAGCGAGTATGGCGCCAAGACCGCCGAGGAGCTTGGCGAAAGCGTTCGACGTCCGCATCGCCGGCCGCATTCAGACCATCCGCCGCATGGGCAAGGCCGGCTTCGCCCACCTGCTGCAGAGCGGCGAGCGGCTGCAGATCTACGTGCGCAAGGACGCCGTCACCGAGCGCGATTATGCAGCTCTTCCAGCTGCTCGACATCGGCGACATCGTCGGCGTGCGAAGGCTATCTGTTCCGCACGCGCACCGGCGAACTGAGCGTGCACGTCGAGAAGCTGGACTTCCTCTCGAAGATCCTGCTCGCCATGCCCGAGAAGTGGCACGGCCTGGAAGACGTGGAGACCCGCTACCGCCAGCGCTATCTGGATCTGATCGCCAATCCGGAAGTCGCACAAGGTCTTCGTCACGCGCGCGCAAGATCATCTCGTTCGCTGCGCCGGCAGCTGGAAGCAGCGCGGCTTCATCGAAGTGGAAACGCCCATGATGCAGCCGCTCTACGGCGGCGCGGCGGCGCGGCCGTTCGTCACGCATCACAACACGCTCGACATGGATCTCTACCTGCGCATCGCGCCGGAGCTGTATCTGAAGCGCCTGATCGTGGGCGGCCTGGAGCGCGTCTACGAGATCAATCGCAACTTCCGCAACGAAGGCATCTCGACGCAGCACAATCCCGAGTTCACCATGCTCGAGTTCTATCAGGCCTACACCGATTACCACGGCCTGATGGATCTTCACCGAGGAGCTGCTGCGGCAGATCGCGCTCGATGCGACCGGCTGCACGCAGGTGAGTACGAGGGCGTCGAACTCGATTTCGGCAACGTCCGCCGCTTGTCGATGCGCGAAGCGGTGATCGAGTTCTGGAAAGGCGACGACCGGCCGTCGCTCGACAACGTGAACGATCCCGAATGGCTGAAGCAGCATTCCGGCAAGCTGACGGCCGGCGAAGCGCTGGCGGACATCTTCGAACGCATCGCGGAAGCGCAACTGATCCAGCCCACCATCATCTACGATTATCCGGTGGAGGTCTCGCCGCTTTCGAAGAACAAGCCCGACGACCCGGCCTTCGTCGAGCGCTTCGAAATCTACGCGGCCGGCATGGAAATCGGCAACGCCTACACCGAGTTGAACGATCCGCAGGAGCAGCGCCGCCGCTTCGAGATGCAGACTCGGCATGCGCGAGCGCGGCGACGAAGAGGCGCACCAGATGGACGAGGATTACCTGCGCGCGCTGGCTACGGCATGCCGCCCACCGGCGGCGAAGGCATCGGCATCGACCGGCTGACGATGATCCTGACCGAATTCGAAGTCCATCCGCGACGTGATTCTGTTCCCGCTGCTGCGGCCCGAAGGCGAGATCGGCATGGCGGACACGTCTGCGCGACGCGGACTCGGACGCTACGTGGCGAGTCGATTCGAACTGTTCGTCGCCGGCCGCTATCTGCGCGCCAAGCGCAAGCAGGCGGTGATCTCCGTCATCACGGTGATCTCGGTCGTCGGCGTCGCGGCGGGCGTGATGGCGCTGGTGATCGCGCTGGCCATCAACAACGGCTTCCGCAACACGCTGCAGCGCAATCTGCTGGGCGCGACCGCGCACGTCACGATGCTCGAGAAGGAACCCGGCGAACGGCATTCGAGAACTGGGCAAGCCGATGGCCCGAAGCTGCGCAGCCTTCCGCATGTGATCAGGCGAGCTCCGGGCTGTACGGACAGGTGTTCTTCGCCGGACCCGTGCAAGCGCGAGGCGGCGTGCTGAAAGGGATTCCGCTAGGTTCGGATCAGCCGCGGCGGACTGTTAGCGCATCTGAAGCAGGGCTCGCTCGCGAACTCTCGAACAGCGGGCGTTATCCCGGCATCATCCTGGGTCGCAAGCTGGCGCAGAGCACGGGGATGCTGATGGATAGCGTCATCACCGTGATCAGCCCGCAGGGCGAGCTGACGCCCATGGGCCGCGGCCGGCTTATTACAAGTTTCGCGTGGTGGGAATGTTCGAATCCGGCTTCTACGATCTCGACAACGAGTGGGCCTTCACCGACCTTAAGTCGGCGCAACAGGTGCTGTCGCTTGGGCGACGTGGTGAACACCATCGAACTGAAGCTCGACGATCCGAACCAGGCGCCGGAGGTCGCGGCGGCCTGCGAAAAGCTGCTGCGGCCCGCGGCTCGACGGCCACCACCTGGATGGAGCAGAACCGTCAGATCCGCAACGCGCTGCAAATGGAGCGAGTGGTGACGGTGGTCACCATCGGCCTGATCGAACTGGTGGCCGCGCTGAACATCCTGATCACGCTGATCATGATGGTGATGGAGAAGTACCGCGACATCGCGGTGCTGATGTCCATGGGCGCGCGGCGCGACCAGATCCGCCGGATCTTCATGTACCAGGGACTGCTGATCGGGTGCGTGGGCACGGCGATCGGGCTGGTGCTGGGATACGGGATCAGCTTCCTGGCCGGACATTACCACTGGCTGCGGCTGGATGAAGAGGTGTACTCGCTGAGTTACGTCCCGTTCGAGCCGCAGTGGCTGGATGGCGTGTGGATCGCGGCGGCGGCCATCTTCGTGAGTTGGGTGGCCACCCTGTATCCGGCCCGAAGCGCGACGCGGATCGCTCCTGCCGAAGCTCTGCGGTATGAGTGAACCTCGGCGCTACAGGGCTCTCGAACAGGTTCTTTACCGACCGACCGCCAAGCCGGACTGTTGCTGGAACGTGAGTTTGGTGTTGGTGTCTCCTACGCGGATCTCTTGAAGAGCACTGAAGTCTTGCCATGGCTGAGGACGGCCTTATCGCCGTTCAGTTCGAGTTGTATTCGCCAGGCTTGAGTTCGGCGCCGCCGACCAGTGCCGATTTCGACAGTTTGAAGTCGTAACCGGCAGAGTGCGACGGCAAAGACCACCAACAGCAAAGTGAGATTCTTGAACAAACGGTTGCCGTAGGAATTAGGTACGGCGTAACATTAATGCCGCTTGCTGCAAAAAATGCCGCTTTCTGCAAAGTGATACTGTATGCGATATGAAGCTAAGTTCAATGAAGATCCGTTCTGTGTTCTGGACACTCATTGCCGCCGCAACCGTAACTGCCGCCGAGGTGCCGTCTCCGGAAGTCCAGATCGCCGGCGCGGTTCTCGCGGCACCAGCCGAACTTCGCGATGGCGCAGCGGTCATCGGGTATGACCCTCAGGGCGCTCGCGTCCGTATCCGCGAGGGCAAGAACGAAATGATCTGTCTTGCCAGCGACCCGACTAAAACGGCGTTTAATGTAGCCTGCTACCACAAGGATCTCGAGCCTTTCATGGCCCGCGGGCGTGAACTCCTGGCCCAAAAAGTGACGGGGCCGAAGCGGAATGAGATTCGCTTCAAAGAAGTCGAGGAGGGCAAGATTGTCATGCCGCGGGAGCCTCGAACGCTGTATGTGCTCACCGGCACGAGTTTCGACGCAGGTACCGGGAAAGTGCAGGACCCTTACCTTCGATGGGTGATTTACGTTCCATTTCGCCACCCCACAATCCACAGGATTGTCGACCAAGGCCAGCGACGGCGCACCGTGGCTGATGTCCCCGGGCACGGCGGGAGCTCACATCATGATCAGCCCGCCCAAGAAATGACCTCGGCGACGATGTCCCGAAAGTTTGCCCCGACCTGCAGCCGCTTGCCGCATGCCAACTCAACTTGATTTCCGGACGCTGTTCTCGTCCTCGCAGCAGCATCCGGCTGCCCCGGTTTCCAGGCGCCGCCGACGGCGGAATCGGCGCGCTGGGCGCAGCAGGCCCGGAACGTCACGCATCATCCGCGACGACTGGGGCATCGCGCACATCTACGGCAAAACCGATGCCGACGCCGTCTTCGGCATGATCTACGCACAGGCCGAGGACGACTTCAATCGCGTCGAAACGAATTACATCAACGCCATGGGCCGCCTGGCGGAGGCCGAAGGCGAGTCCAAGATCTACCAGGACCTGCGCATGAAGCTGTTCATCGATCCGGCTGCGCATGAAGACGCAATACGCAGCGAGCCCGGCCTGGCTGAAGGAGTTAATGAATGCGTTCGCCGACGGCCTGAATTACTACCTCGCCAAACATCCCGAAGTGAAGCCGCGCGTCATCCAGCGATTTGAGCCCTGGATGGCACTCACCTTCACCGAAGGCAGCATCGGCGGCGACATCGAACGCGTCAATCTGACCCAACTCGCAGGCTTTCTACGGCAAAGACTCGCATGCAGTCCAACGGCTTCCGCCCAGCGACAGCCAGATCGCCGAGCCCACGCGGCTCGAACGGCATAGCCATCGCGCCTTCGAACACCGCCGGCCACCACGCCCTGCTGCTCATCAATCCCCACACTTCCTTCTTTTTCCGCTCCGAACTGCAGATGGTGAGCGACGAAGGGCTGAATGCCTACGGCGCCGTGACCTGGGGGCAGTTCTTCATCTACCAGGGCTTCAACGAGCACGCCGGCTGGATGCACACCTCCAGCGGCGTCGACGCCGTCGATGAATATCTCGAAACGGTGGAGAAGACGGGCGGCCGCTTCTACTACAAATATGGGAACGAAGCAGCGCCCGCTCGTGACGGCGCGAGATCACCGTGCCATACAAGACCGCCCGCGGCATGGCCGAAAAGAAGTTCACCGTCTACCGCACCCATCACGGCCCCATCATTCGCGAAGCCAACGGCAAGTGGGTCAGCATCCGCCTGATGCAGGAGCCCGTCAAGGCGCTCACGCAGTCCTATCACGCGCACCAAGGCCAACGACTACAAGTCGTTCCGGCAAACCATGGAACTGAAGGCGAACTCCTCGAACAACACGATCTTCGCCGACGCCGACGGCGACATCGCCTACTTCCACGGCAACTTCATCCCCCGCCGCGATACCCAGCTTCGATTGGACCAAGCCGGTGGACGGCAGCAACCCCGCAACCGAGTGGAACGGACTTCTTACCGTCGACGAGACGCCGCATCTGCTGAACCCATCGAGCGGCTGGCTGTACAACGCCAACAACTGGCCATGGTCCGCCGCCGGCACCGAGCAGCCCGAAGAAGGAGGACTATCCCGCCTACGTCGAAAGCGGCGGCGAATCCGCGCGCGGACTGCACGCCATCCGCGTCCTGCAAGAACAAGAAGGATTTCACCCTCGACTCCCTGATCGCGGCCGCCTACGACAGCTATCTGCCGTGGTTCGAGAAGCCCCTTCCCGCCCTCCTCAAGGCCTGGGACGAGACTCCCTGCCTCGGATCCTCTGAAAGCCAAACTCGCCGACCAGATCGCGCCTTCTCCGCAAGTGGGACCTTCGCTGGGCCGTGACTCCGTCCCCACATCGCTCGCAGTCTTCTGGGGCGAAGACGTTCGCAGCGCGCCGGCGGCGACGCCGAAAGGCGCGGGCTCCACTGACGAGTCATCGCCAGAGCTCCCGCGGACCAACTGCTGCAGTCGCTCGCGGCCGCCTCCGACAGACTCACAGCCGACTTCGGAACCTGGAAGACGCCCTGGGGCGACATCAATCGCTTCCAGCGCCTCACCGGCGATATCGTTCAGCCCTTCAACGACGCCGGCGCCCAGCATCCCGGTCGGCTTTACCTCTTCCGCTGGGGCTCGCTCGCCTCCTTCGGAGCGCGCCCATACCCCGGGACGAAGAAGTGGTACGGCACCAGCGGCAACAGCTTCGTCGCCGTGGTCGAGTTCGGCGACAAGGTGCGCGCGAAGGCCGTCACCGCCGGTGGCGAGAGCGGCCATCCGGCGTCTCCGCCACTTCAACGATCAGGCCAAGCGCTACAGCACCGGCGATCTGCGCGACGTCTACTTCTACCGCGAGCAACTCCAGGGGCACACCGAGCGCGAATACCATCCCGGCAACTAACTGGCTTTAAACAGCAGCAGATCTAAACTGAAGGTCACGCGTCCGGCTTCAACCGGCCGGGATTGTATCGGCCGGTAAATCGAAAGCAGGCACATCTTGAACGGCGTTCGCGTCCAGATCGGCCGAGGTCGAAACCTGCCGCCGATCAAGCAGCGTGAAATCCCGCTCGAATGTCTCGACCGTTCGGGCCACGCGGTCGCGGCCGGCGCCACGCAACTCGATCAGGTCCTCAGGCGCGGGAAGGGCGACAAGAAGCCGTCCATCGTCGGGAAGAACACGGCGGAATTCGGCCGCGTGCATTCGGGCAGTGATCGACAGGACGATAGAGAACGAATGGTCGGCATACGGCAGCAAGCGATCCGCGTTCGCCACCACCCATTCGCATTCGGGGTAACGCCGTGCTGCGGCATCCACCGCTGGAGTCGAGATGTCGACGCCATGGGCATCGAAGCCGGTCTCGCGAGCGAGGGTGGCGAGGTAGAAGCCGTCGCCGCACCCGGCGTCCAGGACGATGTCGTTGGGTGTCGCGGACATGGTCTCCGCGATCGCCCGCAATAGCGGTTGGGTCAGCCCCCGATCGTGCAATCTCCGGCGTGCCGCGACCGATGTCACCGCGTCGCCCGGCTGCTTGGATCGACGTTCTTGCGGCTGCAGCAGGTTGATGTACCCGCTACGCGCGACGTCGAACGAATGTCCACGGGAGCAAAGTATTCGCCGCCCTTCGCGCACTAGCCCCAGGCCGCAGCCGCGGACGGGGCAGATGAGCATTGGTCGAATATAGCCTCTTGCCTCCATACTCAGGCAAAGAGTTCTTGAATCACTTTGCCTTTTCCATCTTTGGTCACGTAAACGGGCCGCTTCTCCACGATGAACGATTGATCCGGCGGAATTCCAAGCGCGCGGTAAATGGTAGCGTGAAGATCCTCCATCGACACGGGATTCTCTAGCGTGGTGCAGGGGCGTTCGTCGGCTGTTTTGCCATACAACATGCCCGTCTTGACGCCGCCGCCGAACAGAACAACCGAGCCTGCCGCCGGTGAAATGTCGATGCATGCCGTAGTGTTTCGGCAGACTCATCACGTCGGGCGTCTTCGACTGGTCCTTCACTTCCTTGCCGACCTTGCCTTCGGTGATCGCATCGCGGCCGAACTCGCTCGCGAGAATCACGAGAGTGCGGTTCAACAGGCCCCGCTCTTCCAGATCGAGAATGAGCTGTGCCATCGGCGCGTCGATCTGCTGCTTCATCGTGCGCGGCGCGCTCATGTCCGTTCTCATGGGAATCCCAGTAGCGGAAGGGAATGTATTCGGTGGTGACCTCCACATAGCGCGCGCCCGCTTCCACCAGACGTCGGGCCAGCAGGCAACCCTGCCCGAAGCGGCCCGTTGTTGTATAGCGTCGAAGCTCTTCTTCGGTTCAAGCGAGAGGTCGAACGCCTTGGCGGAAGGGCGAGGTGAGCAGACGGTCGGCCGCATCGAGCGAGCGGATCAGCGACTCGCCGCTGGAAGTCGCCCGCATGCCGATAGACGGGTTCCTTGCGAGCAGATCTTCGTAAAGGCGTCGACGACTCCTGAAACGCGCATCGCCGAGCTCCGCCGGAGGACGAACGGCGGAGGCGGCATCCTGCGGATCTGTGATCAGGAACGGGCCGTATTCCGTGCCGAGAAAGCCCGCCGTGTGGAACCACTTCAGCGCCGGCGCTCTCCGCGCCGATTTCGAGATTCTGCCCGATTGCAACAAACGCCGGGACCGTGGGGTTGCGGGGACCCAGCGTCTTCGCCACGACGGCCCCCAGATGCGGCATGGCCAGCGATTGCGGCGGAACGTAGCCGGTATGCCAGTGATACTGGTGCCGCGAATGCAGAATGAAGCCGAGATCGGCGGCTTGGAAAGTGCGGATCAGCGCGCCCCGGTCCATGATGGCGGCGACGCGTTCGAGGCCCTGCGAGAGCTTGATGTTGTCGACGGCCGTATCGATGCTGGGGAAAGTGCTCAGGACGCGCTCGGTTCGGACCCCGGGCTCGAACGGCGTGTAGCGCTTGGGATCCCATGTTTCGGTTTGCGCCATGCCGCCGCGCCATCCAGAGGACGATTATGGCATCCGCGGTAGGCTTTCGGGGGAGCTGCCCGGAGCATTTGAGGTTCACCGTCCGGTGAGCGCGGCAAGGGTAGCGTGGGCTGTAGTCGCCCATAAATCCACGGCGGCTGATACGCGAGTGGATTCGTTTTTCTTCGGCATTCATAGCGTTCTCAGTAAATCAGTTGAAACTCAGGCTTCATCAGGACCGCCCACAAAACGTCGGCGGCGGCGGGGGGTGCTGACCGGCTGCAAGGCAGACTCCGCCAGGCGGCGTTCAGCCTCGGAGGGAGCGCGGCCCAGCGCATACCAGAATACACGATTGACGACTTCGGATGCCGTCACGAGCCTGGTGGCCCGGGAAGCGGCAGTTGCGGAGCTCAACCGGAGAAAGCCGCTCCATGTTGGGCTCCTGCTCAAAGATAAAGAAACGAACCTGGGGATTGAGGTCCGACGTGATCTCCTTGTTCTCGAGAGCGGCGCTTCCGCGCAGCCGTGTGAATCCCTTACCCGAGATGTCATAGACGATCTTCGATGGCGTCTTAACCCGTAACCCATCTCCGCGCAGATCCGATGCTTCGAGCGGCTTCAAAGACGAGAGCGGAATCGAAGATCCGCGTCCGACGAGTTCGGCGCCGGTCCACATGGCCTCCAGCTTTTCTGGCGAATACGAGCCCATATCCTGCACCACAAGCCAGAGCTTGTCTGCTCTGGAAATGTCTACATCGAAGGGTATCGGACCGTTCTTCACGTTATAGCGCTGGCCAAAAACGGCAGCCGGTTCGGGCGGCAATTCCGCCCAGCATCCGGCTGGCGCCTCGTAACAGCCAGTGGGTCAGAGTCTCGCCGTTCACCAGTTCGAGGGCCTGCAGGGTGGTGGCCTGCGTGTCGCGGCCGGAATAGACCTGATCGCGGATAGGGCGGCCGAGGGCACGGGTCAGGGGGGTTGCCGCCACGTGCCATTCCCGCGTGTAGATCCCCGGCTTGCCGCCCGGCGGCTGATAGACATGCCAGTCGCCCGTGATGGCTCCAATCGCGTCGGCGAACTGCTCGGCGGTGATGCGCCGGACTTCGGGTCCGCGAAATACAAACTCGCGGGCCGGCTCGCGGTGGCTCGGCGACAGCAAGCCAACTGGTAAGTGCGCGACGCGCAATTTGCGCGATCAGCCTACTTCAGATCGTAACCGTGCTCGACGAAATCGCTCGCCAGCCAGTCGAGAAGTTCGGGGCTCCACGGCTCCCCGTCCATTTCATCGGGGTTCTCCACGAGGCCGCGGCCCATCAGCCGTTCCCAGATGCGGTTCACCATAGTGCGGGCAGCCGGCCGTTGCGAGGATCGAGGAAGATGGCGGCGGCCGCGGCCCGGCGGTCGGCAGCGAAGTCGAGGCCGGGGATTGCGGTTCAGTTCGGGGTAAAGGAAACCGGGCTCGGCATATTCGCTCTGCGCGATATCGCAGCGATAAAACTGCAGCTTGGAATCGGCGGAGAAATAGCTTGCCAGCGCGTAAGCGTCTTTCAATTTCCAGTGGCTAATGAAGCTGTCGTGGCACGAATTGCATTTCAGGTTAATGCCGAGAAAAACCTGCGCGGTATTCTGCGCCGCCTGCATGGCGGGGGTCTGGCTGGCGTTAACAGTCCCGCGCCAGTTCACGCCGACCAGAAAACCCGCGGGGTCGGACGGCGAACGGGATTCAGCAGGTGCGAGACGAACTGGTTGTAAGGTATGTTATTCTCCAGGCGCCTTGAGCAGCCACGGGGTAATACTCTTGCGCGAGGCAGTCTCCGAGTAGTAATTGACGCCTTCGTCATTGCGCAGCAGATCGTTCCAGAACGAAATCCAGTTCTCGGCAGTATTTGCCGATTATCGGCGAGAAGGCGCTGTATAAGCTTCCTCGCGCTTGCTGGGGTTTGAGTCGTTCAGGGAAGGCCTGTAGTTCGCCCGGTGAGGGGAGCAGACCCCAGATGTCGAGATAAACCCGGCGGGCGAACACCCCGTCGGCAACGGGCTGAGGCTCTGCGACGTTGTGCTTACCCAAGTACGCGGCCACAAAACGATCGAGCGGCGTGTCCCATTGCTTCCATGCCAGGGATGGAACCGCGGGGCGCGCAACTGCCAGAGGCGCTTCCCACTTGGGGACTGCGGGATCTGATGTGGGGGTTGCTCGGGCTCCCTGGTCGATCCATGCGCGAATCGTCGCCGCCTCTGTCTCGTTCAAAGGGGTGGACCCAAGCGGCATTCGCGGCTTCGCGTCGCCGGTAATACGCTGAATCAGCAGGCTGGCAGCGCTCTTACCCGGCCTGACCGTCGCACCGCTGCGGCCGCCTTCGAGTGTGTCCGCCAAGGTCGCCAGAGAGAGACCACCCGAACGTTTCTCCTGGCTATGACACGAGTAGCACCTGATAGTAAGGATCGGATGCACCTGGCGATCGAAATCCACCAGCGGCGGTCCCGACTGGCCGAAGAGAACTGCCGCTGTGGCAAACACGAGGCCTGGAAGTTTCAAAGTTACTTGTATGATAACTCCCCAAGACGGATCAGCCATTCCGTCTCGAATCCCATAGGAAGCCATATAACAGGACGGAAGCGATCCATACCGCCATGCTGCCCGCCATCCACCATGGGCCAAAACGATCTACCGCTGTTCCCGCGGCGAAAAGAGCCGCGGACTGCGCCAGCCCTACGGGAAGCAGCCCGGTCGTGAATCGCCAGCGCTGCTGGGGCAAGGGCCGTCGCAGCGAGGCATGATGACCGACGGCCAGGGCGACAAATCCCCCGGTCAGGCCGGCTAGAGGACTGAGTGCGACAACCAACGGCGCCAAGACCAGCAGCCACGCCACATCCTTGGCGATTAGAATGCGCCAGCCCCGCATAGGGAGCAATCGGTAGCGCATCAGGCCCGATGCCCCATCCAGCCCGAACAGGCACTGCGCATAGGTGCTGAGCGCCAGCACCACCAGTAGAGCCATCATCGGGATCGCAGCCGCATCCGCAGGGCGGGCCAATGCACGGTATGTAACTCCGGCCGCCGCCAGCAAACCGGCCAGGTAAAAATCCAGGGTGCACAACATCTGACGCACATCCTTGAGCACCAAAGCACCGGTATAGCCGCGGAATGCAGGCACCAGCCGGAGGATGTTCCACTGCGGCAATCCGCGGGTCCAGGCTCTCGATACCAGCAGGACTGCCTGGATGCAACCGGCAATCAGCGCCAGTTCGAGCACGGACCGGAGCCGGGCAGTGCGCAGCATGAGCAGCGCCATGATCCACACGATGGGGCTGAGTCCCAGGCTGGCAATACGCAGCACCACGACCTGCCTGGACGAGAGCGGCCAGAGTGCCAGGCGGTCGCGCGGGACCGTGCGCAGCGGGTCGGCCGACATCGGAAACAACACCAATGCGCCGATCAACACTCCAAAAAACGCGGCGCTCGCGGGATCCTGCATCAGCAACAACATGAACAGGAAGAAGTTGTTGCCGGCGATCGACCCGAGAGATCGCAGATCGCGCCACTGGGCGCGCGCCACGGCCCCTAGGACGGCCGCGATCCCAGCCATGGAAGGTCTTCGGGTACGGTGTGCTCGGCCAACTCAAAATACAATTCTTCGAGGGTGCCTGCCGCTTCGCCATGCGTTGAATCCCAGGCCAGTTGCCCCCGCCGCAGGATCAGGATCTGGTCGGCAATGCGATCCACCATTGAAAGAATGTGGGACGAGAGCAGAACAGTGATGCCCCGCTCTGCCATGGTCCGCAGCTGTTGGCGGATGCTGTCGGCGGTGACAGGGTCGACGCCTTCGAAGGGTTCGTCCAGAAGCACAACTCCTGGATTGTGCAGCAGCGCGGCGGCGAGCGCCGTTTTTTTGCGCATGCCGTGCGAGCAGTCCTGGATGAACGTGTCGCGCCGCTCAAATAGTCCAAGTACCCGAAGCAATTGGGCGGTACGGGCGGCCGCGTCAGCGCGCGTGAGCCCGTAAATGGGACCCGTCAAGTGGAGGTGCTCTTCTATACTCAACTCGTTGAAGAGCGCAAGAGTCTCCGGTACCACACCCAGATGACGCTTCAGTTCCAGAGCATCCTTGGAGACGTCATAACCAGCTACTTCCGCCTTACCCTCGGTCGGCTTCAGCAGGCCGGACAGCACGTTCAGCAAAGTGGATTTGCCCGCTCCGTTGTGCCCGAGCAGGGCGCAAATACGTCCTGGCTGCACTTCAAACGAAACTTCGCTGAGCGCTACGAACTCGCCGTAACGTTTTGAGATCTTGTGGCAGCGGATCAACGGTCAGGATAGCACTCCACGGGCGGCGAACCCGATACACTGGCGAGTAGTGACTAGGGAAAATAGATGAGCGAAATCCCGGAGTAATTTAAGGCGATCTTACGACAAGACTAGGTAATATATGAGAGCATTTCTTTTGGTACGCCTGAATTGTGCGCAGTACTAGAACGAACTACACTCAAGGCGGAGTCATAAGCACGACCATGGAAAACATCTTTGAAGCCGTCGAGAGTACAGAAGAGAATCCGATTTACCCGGAAAAGCGCAAGAAAAACATTCGCATTGTTATTGCCGACGATCATCCGATCGTTCGCGACGGCTTGAAAAAGTTGTTGGCCCTCGAAGAGGATTTCGAGGTGGTCGGTGAAGCCGGCGATGGCCGCGAGGTTCTTGACCGAGTGCAGGAACTGGAGCCCGACGTCCTGTTACTGGACCTCCGAATGCCGAATCTGGACGGCCTGTCGGCGCTGCAAGCTTTGCAGCAGTCGAACCGCAGCACAAAGGTGATCGTGCTCACGGCTTCCGAGGACAAGAACGAGTTCGTGCAGGCGATGAAACTGGGCTGCTCGCGGCATCGTGCTGAAGCAGACCGCTCCGGACCTGATCGTAAAGAGTATCCGCAAGGTGTACTCCGGCGAAATCTGGCTGGATTCGCATCACTACTGCGGCAGTCATGCGTCAGTTCTCATCTCCGTTAGACGCCGGCATTACAGGCCAGACCGGCAAGAGCCGCGAGCGATCTCGCCCTCAGCCAGCGCGAACGCGAGATCGTGGCGCTGGTGGCGCAGGGTTACAAGAACAAGGAAATGGCCGAGAAGATGTTCATCAGCGAGCAGACGGTCAAGAACCATCTCCACAACATCTTCGACAAGCTTGGCGTTTCGGACCGTCTGGAACTGGCGCTGTATGCGATCCACAAAGGTCTGAATCTTGGCGGGGAGCGGTAGTCTACTTCGACGGAACCGGCGGTCGCCTTGGGTCCCAGCACTTCTTCGCTGGCTGCGATCTCAACTCGTTCATGTTTGATTTCGAGGCGTAGCCGCCCGAAAAAGCTCATGTAAATATTGGCGATCCACACCAGTGAGAAACCGCCAATCAGATATCCGCGCCAATCATCAAACAGCAGATGATAACCGGTGAGTATGAGAAAAAACGCAGTCACGTAATGGCTGAAGCAGTACTCGCAGGTGAACAGATAATAGAATTTCCGTTCGAATACCTTGTTGCAGGTCTGGCTCTTCTTTTCGCACCACTCGCGCGGTTCACGGAATACCTCTTCATGAGTCACCGTCCAGGCGATGCACGCAATTGGAATGGCGAGCGCGAACAATCCGAAAAGCTGGTTTCCGAAAGTGCTGGTCCATCTTATCGACGTCGGTTCGAGCATACCCATTGTGACGCTGGATCCACGGGGAATCGAGCCAGTTTATTTCCGCGTCCTCACGAATGCAGTACAGAGCCCCTTGGCTGCGCAGATATAGGCTGCCCATCCGCCACCGCCGGACTCGCGATGAACATCTCTTCAGCAATCTTATTGGTCGCGACCACCTCGTACTTCTCGCCCATCTTCACCACCACTACATCGCCATCCTCCGTCGCTAGATAGAGTTTCCCGCCCGCGGCGACGGGCGATGATTTGAAACTGTAGGGCTTTGGGAGACGCTGCTGTATGTAGTACGGCGCGCCGGTTTTTGAATTCAGACAGGTGAGCAGGCCGTTATCGGAAACAAAGTACAGCTTGTCGTCGTCGAGCACCGGCGATGGCGTGTAGGAATTCCCCCGCTGGTTGGACCATAGCACCGCATCGCTGCCGGTCAAATCTCCTTCGCGGCCAAGCCGGATAGCCATCAGGTTCGGATTCCGAAACCCGCTCATGACGTACACGATGCCTGCGGCGGAGACGGGCGCAGGAATCACGTTTCCACCCAGCCCCGCGCACTCCCAGATTACCTTCCCGGTGCCGGCATCGTACGACCGGACCTTGTTTGTAGCTGCGACGATGGCCTGAGGGCGTCCGCCCTGCTCCACGATCAAAGGCTGTGACCAGGTACTCTCTTCATTGCGGGCAGCGCGCCAGATCTCACTGCCGTCGCGCTTGTCCAGGACCACGATATATGAGTTTTCCTGCTGGTCGAAGTTGAGGATGATTCGATTCCCGTCGAGCACCGGCGCCACACCCTCGCCAAAGCCCAACCGCATACGCATTGGGGCAAAGTCTTTTTGCCAGATCAGCTTGCCGTCCATGTCGTAGCAAAACAACCCGCGCGAGCCGAAGAAGGCGTACACCCGGCGTCCATCGGTCACCGGGCTGTTGGATGCGAAACTACCGTAACGGAAGTGGTAGCCTTCGTGCGGCTTGGCGACCTTTGCCGTGCGCTCCCACAGGATCTTTCCGCTGTTGCGATCGAGACATAGGACCACGAATCGGTGTTCAATCCCGACCCCGGTGCCTCCGCCTCCGCGGGGCCCCCGCATATCCCCGCCACCAGTTGCGAGCGCCGCCGCCGGCACTGCGGTGGTGACGAAAATCCTGTCGCCCCAGATGATCGGAGACGAATTCCCAAGACCCGGAATCGCCACCTTCCAGGCCAGGTTCTTGCCGCTACTCCATTCCGTGGGCGCGGCTGTACGTGCCACTCCGTTATCGAACGGACCCCGCCATTGCGGCCAATGCGCAACCGCATCAGACGCGCCTGGCAGCTCTGAAGCCGCAATAACGACCAGGCACACGTGGACTGTGAGCGCTCCGATTCGCATGAGGTTGAGACGCCGTCCCGGCAGGCAAGGTTATCTTATACTCTCGGTTATGAGACTGATTGCAGGTTGCGGTGCGCACGGCGCACTCCGTGCGTTTCGCGTCATTTCACCACGAGCGATGGTGTTTGTGTTCACGACGATTCTGGCCGGCGCAGCTGCAATCGATGATCCTGTCGCGGTGATTCAGAAATCGGCGGATGATTGGAATAGAGGGAACATCGAAGCTTTCGTCGACTCGTATGAACGCTCGCCCGAGACGGCGTTCGTGGGGACCACCGTCTCGCGCGGAACCGAGAAGATCCTGGAGCGGTATCGGCGTAGCTTTCCGGATCGCGCGCACATGGGCAAGCTGACATTTTCAGAGTTGCACGCACGCTCCCTCACTCCCGAGTTGGCCATCGTGACCGGGCGCTTCACGCTGGACCGCACGGCTGAAGGCGGGGGGGGCTCCACTGGCCTTTTCACGCTGGTGTTGCGGAAGGGCGATGCCGGTTGGCGCATCATTCACGACCACACCAGTTCTGGACACTGATGCCTCTCAAATCCCCAATCCTCCGAGTGAGTCGCGCTTTCGGGAACCTGAAAGTTCGGCCCAAGCTCATGGTCTTGCACAATCTATTTTTCATGGTGCTGGCCTGCGCCGCCTATTTTACGTTGATTCCTTTGTTTCAGAAGCAGGTTTCGGATGCCCGGAGGCGGGAGATCGAGCTGGTCCGTCAGGTGTTCTCTTCCGAAGTTCCGGTCGGACAGCTGAAGGGATTGGAGACGTACGAGTTCCGATCGGGAACGGCGGCCGAATTAGAGGTTCCCCGGCCAGTGCGCTTGTGGCTCGATTCGAAACCAGGCGAGATCTGGTGGCAACCGAGAAACCCATACACATTCCGGCGCGACCCTGACACGGGCCGCTACTACCGTCTCAAGACCGATCTTGGCTCGTACAACGACATCGTCGATCGAGCCCGCCTCACGCTCTTTGTTGTGCTGGGAGCGATCTATCTCATGGCGGTGGTTATCCTGGAAACTCTGATCATGCCGCAATACGTGTACGGGCCGCTTCGCTTGCTGCTGGAAGCCGATCACGCGACACAGGAAGGTGATCGGGACAATGAGCTGATTCCGGAAGATAAGATTCTCGGCGACGAGATCGGGCAAATCATGCGATCACGCAACGCCGCCGTCGCTGAGTTGCGGCGCCATGAGGACAGTCTTGCGGCGGCCTTGCAGCGGCTCGAAGAACAGGACCGCCTGGCAAGCCTCGGGTTACTGAGTGCCAGCGTAGCGCACGAATTGAACACTCCGCTTACCGTGCTCCACGGGTCCATCGAGAAACTCAGCGAAACCACCACCGATCCGCACACACTGCAGCGATTGGCGCGAATGGAGCGAGTAACCCTCCGGCTTCGTAAGATCAGCGAGGGGCTGGTCGACTTCGCCCGCACGCGCAAGCAGCGCATGGAGCCAGTGGTGCTGCGCCCCCTGGTGGATGAGGCCTGGGGATTGGTGGCCATCGACGAGCGCGCCTCTGATGTGAGTTTCCGAAACGAACTTGGCGCCCACCACGAGATCAATGGTAACGCCGACCGGCTGATTCAAGTCTTCGTCAACCTGCTGCGCAATGCTCTCGATGCGGTGAAATCGGCAGGTCGAAAAGCCGGAGAGATCCGGGTATCCTCGCGGGGTTTCGTATGGAACGATCAGCCGTGGGTATCCATCACAGTAGAAGACAATGGTCCGGGGATCCCCGCCGATGTCTTGCCAGAGATGTTTGAGGCATTTGTAACGACGCGGCTGGATGCCCGCGGAACGGGCTTAGGACTGACAGTCACGGAGGGAATCGTGAGCCAGCATGGCGGTACTATAGCCGCGTTCAATCGACCACACGGAGGCGCAACGTTGGAGGTGCGGTTCCCGGCTTGCGTCAAGCGGATGGTGAGCGTCTAGGAGAGCATGCTTGTGACGCCCGAAACTCAGTCTACCAGCGTTCTCATAGACATCGCCATTCTGGATGACGACGCCGACTTTCAGAATTATCTGGAGGATTTGCTTCACGATGAAGGGCTCTATGCGGTGCGGGCTTTTGGCCACCCGGAAGACTTGTTCGCAGCCGCAGAGCAGCGACTGCCGGATATTGTGCTGCTCGACATGAAGATGGGCGAATTCCGGGGCGACAAGGTGCTGGAACAATTGCTGGCGCGCTGGCCTGGATTATGCGTCATTATCATCACCGGATATCCCTCGTTGGAAGACATGCGCGCCACCTTCAAGCTAAAAGTGTTCGACTATCTGGCGAAACCCTTTTCCATAGCGCAGCTGCGGCAGACCTTGAAGAACGCGATCGAGCATTATGGGCTGGGCCGGACCGCGCAGGACCGGCTGCGGGAACGGTTGGGACATGCGATCAAGATGCTGCGCGTGGAGCGGGACTGGTCGCTGAAGGATTTGGCCGCCTCGACGAAGCTGAGTGTTTCACAGATCAGCTCCATCGAGCGCGGCGCGAATCTGCCGAGTATCGAAAGTTTCCTTGCGATCTGCCGGGCCGTGGACCGAAGGCCCTCAGAAATCCTGGCGTCAATCGATTTTTGAACGAGGCGACGGTTTAGGGCTCGGCCTTAGAACTCACTTCTTCGCCAACATCTCGGGGAACTGCTTCCGCAAATGATCCAGCTTCGGCAGGTCGTTGACCACGATGTACGGATAGGTCGGGTTCCGCTCCAGGAAGTTCTGGTGATGCTCCTCCGCGGGATAGAACTTAGTCAACGGCGCTATCTCGGTAACAATCGGCTTGTGGAACACCTTGGCATCGTCAAGAGCCTTGATGTACTCTTCGGCGGTTCGCTTCTGGTCGGCATTCGCGTAAAAGATCGCCGAACGATACTGCGTTCCCCAATCGGGACCCTGCCGGTTTTTCGTCGTCGGATCGTGCGCCACAGCGAAAAACACCTTCAGCAGCTGCCCATACGATATCTGTGAAGGATCGTAGGTGATCTGGACAGATTCGGCATGACCCGTCTTGCCCGTGCTGACGATCTCGTAGTGCGCAGTGTTGGAAGAGCCGCCCGCATATCCGGATATGACATTCGAAACGCCTTTGAGGTGTTCGAAAACGGCTTCGACGCCCCAAAAACAGCCTCCCGCGAAGACCGCTACCTGGTTGCCCGTGTTGGGTTCGCTGGGGATGGTGGCAGGGGGATCGGGGAAGGTCGCCTTGGAAGCGGCGAACAGCATGCCGCCGCAAAGTGCCCACGTCAATAAATTCTTCATATCGATTCCTCTATCGGGTTCTTCGCTATTCCCGGTAAGCAAGTTACGCCTATCCGTAACTTTATCGCAACTCGCAGCGAATCGTACGACAAGGCTGCATTCCGCGTGGATAATAGTTCCACGGCTTCTGGAATGAGCGATCAGTCGGGCGCAGGTGTCGGATCGGAGCACGGGCATTCGCCTGCTCCCCGGCACTTGGAGGCTTTAATGGAGGCATATCAGAAAGGCGATCGCGAAGCCGCCAACGCGCTGATCGAGTTGGTCAGCCCGGCGCTGCATCGCTTCTTTGCCGTGCACACGGGCGATCGCCGCCACGCGGACGATCTTCTCCAGGACGCCTGGTTACGTATTCACAAGGCGCGGCACACCTATCGGCCGGGTGAGCCGGTGCTGCCGTGGTTATACGCGATAGCGCGTTATGTCAAGGTGGACGCTTACCGGAAACGCCGCTCCGAATTGTATCAACAGTCTCTCGAGACTGCTCCGGAACCGGCCATCTCGCAATTTGAGAACAGGAGCGATTTGCCGGACCTCGAAACGCTGCTCGGACACCTTCCGGAAACCCAGCGCGAAGTGATCTCGTTGCTCAAGATCTCGGGACTGAGTTTGGAGGAGGCCGCCCGGGCTACGTCCTCGAGCGTCGGCTCCGTGAAACAAAAGGCGCACAGAGCCTACGAAAAATTGCGAACGCTGTTGGGAGGGAATGTTGGATAGGCGAGACCTGGACACAATCCTTGGCGCTGCTGGCGGCACAGAGCCACTCGCGCCCCAACTGCTCGAAAGGATCCGAACTCCGATCCTAACCTCACTCACCCCGGTCCGACCGCTTCCATCATGGGGCGTTTTCGCGGCCGCCTTCCTGCTAGTCTCCAGCGCGATTGCCGCCGGGGCCGCGGCCTTAGCAGGCCTGCGGGGCCTGCCGTTGTTGATGCCCATGGAACGTATGGCGATCTTCAGCGTGCTGATCTCAGTCGCACTTCTGGCCGCATTCGCGACCGCGCGCAATATGAGGCCTGGCATGAGAAGCTTACCCGGGTGGATAGTATCGGGCGTCGCAGTCATTGCGATTGAAGGAGTGTTTGCGTTACTGTTCCACGATTACGGGCTGAGCCGGTTCGTACCGTTGGGTGTGCCCTGCCTCCGCGCGGGGCTGTTGTGCGCGATCCCCGCGGGCATTCTCATCTGGTGGCTGGTTCGGCAGGGATTCGTCGTGGCGCCGATCTCAACGGGAGCCGCTGCCGGTGCGTTGGCCGGATGCGCGGGATTGGGTATGTTGGAGTTGCACTGCTCGATTCTGACGCTTCCTCACGTTGCGGTCTGGCATGCGGGTGTCGTGGTGGTGAGCGTTGCCGCGGGCGCGACGATAGGACGGCTCGTCCGGGCTCAAAAGCCGGAGTAGTAGTCGTATCCCTGCTCAGCCCAGTAATCGCGGGGCCGAGTGGTCGTGAAAGTTATCCGCCCGATTCGCTTCAGGTTCTTAATCCCGTACTTAATCGGAATTACGAGCCGGAGCGGCGCGCCATGATCGTCCTCAAGAGGCTGGCCGTCCATCTCGTAGCACAGCAAAGTCTGGGGATGCAGAGCGGAAGCCAGTTCGATGCCGGTGTAGTATTCACCATCGGGCGTTTCGAAACCCACGTAGGCATCGTCGCCATTTTTCTCCGGCGGATAACGTTTAGCGAAATCCGCAAAGCGCGCCCCGCCCCAGCGCACGGGCGTGCTCCAGCCCTCAATGCACTTAAGCTCTGTGACAAATTCCACTTTGGGCAGGGCCTGGATATCGGCCAGCTTCAGGGTTGCGGACCCGTCTTCGGCGTCCAAACCTTCTACCTGAAGCGACCACTGACTGGCGTCGAAATCATCGTCGTCGATCCCGATAGTTCCGTTTACGCGCGGCATCTGAGCGGAACCGGCCGCGAACTCGGGAACCAGGCGCGCAGGGCGGAAGTAATCCCGCGCCAACTGTTCGTTCACCTCCAGCGAGCGCCGGAGTGGCCAGGGAATCCCGTTATCCGGCCTCCGCGTTGCAATCCAGCGATAGGCGCCCAATCCCGCCAGCGCGGCGATACCGCCCGTCAGGAAACTTCTGCGTGTCCGGCTCGCGATTTCACGATCCGGCGGCAACTCCGCGTTCATCGGCGGCCTCCTCCACAGTTGTTACTTCATAGCCGGTCACCATCGCCCGGAAGTTGTTCCACCCCGCGCGGACTACCTGAACAATATGAGTGACGAAGAATAATACGTATCCGATGGTCAGGAGGAAATGTTCCAGGCGGGCGGCCTCATAGCCGCCTAGCAGTGTGGTCAACCACGCCATTTGTGCGGGCTTCCAGATAGCGAGACCCGTCAAAAGCGATCCGGCGCCCATCAAGATCACACTCGTGTAGGCGATTTGTTGGGCACCATTAAATTTCCGCAAGGGCAGGGGTGTCTTGCGTATGCCGAGGTCGTGCAGCACAACCTGAAACGCTTCCGAAAAGGACTGCCGGTTCGGAATCAGATAGCGCCACTCTCCCGAAATCGCGGTGTAGAGAACGTAGGCGATCCCGTTGAACGCGAAGAGCCACATCAGAAAGAAGTGCCATGCCATGCCGTATGCCAGGCGGTGGCCGACTCCCAACACATCGTAAAACCAGCCCGGGAAGAAGTGGAGCAGCGTGAAACGTCCCAGGCCGATCCGATAAACATCGTTGGCCCAATAGATAATCAGTCCGCTCCAGATCATCAGAGTCAGCAGAGGAAAGTTAATCCAGTGGAACCAGCGGATGGCGCGGGGATGCTTCGAGGCCACAATCTGCACGTGCCGATCACTCTCCTTTCGAGTGTCAGTTCGCTGCCGAAACCCATAAAGTTACGGTATGGATTCTGCTCTAGCGATCCGTCTCCCGGAGTTAACCTTTATTATCGACCTAAAATCCGGCTGGCCACGGCAGCCGTTTGTCAATCTTGATCGCTATTCTAAGAACAGGAGAACGGTCAATGAATAGACGAGAAGCTCTTGGCGTATTTGCGGGCGCGACAGCGGCCATGAACGCTGCCGCCCAAACCACCGGGATGATCTACCGCACCCTAGGCCGCACTGGTGAGAAGGTGTCGGCCATCGGCTTAGGCGGCCATCACATCGGGCGCCCCAAAGATCCGGCCGAGGGCATCCGCATCATCCGCTCCGCCATCGACGGGGGCATCACGTTTCTCGACAACTGCTGGGACTATCATGACGGGGAGAGCGAGAAGCGCATGGGGCAGGCGCTCCGGGACGGATATCGCCAGAAAGCATTCCTCATGACGAAGTTCGACGGTCGCACGAAGGACGCGACGGCAAAGCAAATCGATGAATCCCTGCAGCGACTGCAAACCGACCACATCGACCTCATGCAGTATCACGAGAATATCCGGATGGAGGATCCCGACCGGTTTTTTGCGCCCAACGGCCCGCTGGAGGCGTTGATGGATGCGAAGAAGGCCGGTAAAATCCGGTATATCGGCTTTACCGGACACAAGGATCCCGCCGTGCATCTTCGCATGCTGGAGGTTGCTGCGAAGAACAATTTCCATTTCGATGCTTGCCAGATGCCGCTGAACGTCATGGATGCTCACTTCCGAAGCTTCGCGAACGAGGTGGTCCCGCGACTCGTCCAGCAAGGCATCGGCGTACTCGGCATGAAGCCCATGGGCGACGGTAATGTTCTCAAATCAGGCGTAGTCACGCCGATCGAGTGCTTGCACTACGCGCTCAGCCTGCCTACTTCGGTAGTGATCAACGGGTGCGAAAGCATGGACCGGCTTAAACAGGCCTTCGATGCTGCACGCACATTTAAGGCGCCGACGCCCCAGCAAACCGCCGCCCTGCTCGCAAAAACGAGAGAAGCTGCTTCGACCGGCACCTTCGAGCCATTTAAGACGACAACCCGCTTCGATGGAACTGCGCATAACCCGCAGTGGATGGGGTGACGTTTGATGCGGCGGCTTATCGCTACCCACCACGATTTCGCTCTCACCATTATCCGCGTGATGCTGGGCATCGTGTTCTTCGCGCACGGCGCCCAGAAAATGCTGGGTTGGTTCGGCGGAAATGGTTTCGCGAACACAATGCGCTTCTTCGAGAGTTCCGGGATTCCCCCCGTTTTCGCGTTCCTGGCCATTGCAGCCGAGTTCTTCGGAGGCATCGGCCTGATCGTTGGACTACTGGGGCGCATTGCCGCGTTCGGCATTTTTTGCAACATGCTGGTCGCCATCTTCAAAGTCCATGCCCCGAACGGCTTCTTCATGAATTGGACCGATAAGCAGAAGGGCGAAGGTTTTGAATACCACTTACTGGTGATTGCGATCACGCTCGCGGTGATGCTCAAGGGATCCGGCGCGTTTTCAGTGGATGAGGTGATCGCGCCGAAAATCTGAGAGCGCTGGGCCAGACGCGTCGCTTTTTGCCCTGACTCGCCGATTCTGCTACTTTACAGCCATGCCCCTACTCGAGCCTGTAATCTGGGCCAAAGGTACGTTCTTGAATCCGCAGCACCTGCAGATCCAGGACCGCTACCTCGAAGAGTCGTTGCACTTTCACCTGCACGCCTTGAACTTCAGGCCTTGGGGCTTCCAAAATCTACGCATCGATCAGGAAGCCCTCGCCGCCGGGACCTTCGCCGTCTCAGCGGCTTCCGGGATCCTCCCGGACGGCCTCCTATTCGACATTCCGAACTCCGATCCCGCGCCGCCGCCTCGTCCGCTGGCCGATCAGTTCGGTCCGGATCAGGATAGCCTCGACGTTTTCCTTTCCGTGCCGCACTATCGGGAACGGGGTCTGAACGTGTCCAGTGCTCGCCGGGCGGGCGATACCCGGTATCGAGCGGAAGTCGAAATGGTCCGCGACGACAATACCGGACAATCGGAGAAGCCGGTGCTGGTGGCCCGCAAGAACTTCCGTTTATTGGTCGAGGGTGAGAATCGAGAGGGGAGCTCGGCCCTGCGTATCGGCACGGTGCGCAAGACGGAGGCCGGTCTCTACCAACTGGAACCGCGTTTCGTAGCGCCCTTGCTGGACCTGACCGCGAGTGATTATCTGACGTCTATCGCGCGCCGGCTTGTCGAGATCCTCTCGGCCAAGAGCAGTACTCTTGCCGGAACGCGGCGCCAGAAGAACCAGAGCCTGGCCGATTTCACCTCGGCCGATATTGCGAGTTTCTGGCTGTTGTACACCATCAACGCCTCGTTCCCGATCTTCCGGCACATCTTCGAAACCAGGGCGGGACATCCCGAGGTGTTGTATGCCGCCATGCTGTCGTTGGCCGGCGCCCTGAGCACCTTCTCTCTCAAGGTTCATCCGCGCGATCTTCCCGTTTACGATCACGACAACCTCGGCGCGTGCTTTTCAGACCTCGACGAGAAACTCAGATTCCTGCTCGATACGGTGGTGCCGAGTAATTACGTCGCACTGCCACTCAGGCTGGTGCAGCCTTCCATCTACGCTACGTCGATCGATCGCGACGATTATCTCAAGAACACCAAAATGTATCTCGCGATCAGCGCGGAGACGACCCAGGGCGACCTGATCGGGCGAGTGCCCCACCTGGTCAAGGTCTGCTCGGCGGATTACATCGACCATTTGGTCCAACGCGCGCTGCCGGGTGTACCGCTGGGGCACGTAATCAGCCCTCCCGGAGCGATTCCGGTGAAGCTGAATTACCAATACTTCAGTCTTAGTCAGGGCGGCGGGCCCTGGGAAGCGATCGTCCGAGCGCGAAACCTAGCGGTCTACGTCCCGGGAGACTTCCCCAATCCGCAGATGGAACTGATTATCCTGCTGCCGCAGAGCGCCTGAACCATCCAACGCGCCTGGGTCCGAAGCGCAGGTCAGTAGCCGTAATTGTAGTCGTAATCGTACGCGGCGGCGGCGCACCCCGCGTAGTAATGCCAGTACCCCAACTCATCGTAGTAGCCGGCCGGATTGCAATAGGCAGGGGCGTAGTAGCCGGGCGCATACCCGTATCCATAGGCATAGGGCGCGCTATAGATTCCGAAGCCGAATCCGCCGCCGCCATAATACCGGCCGCCTCGGTAATACCCACCATAGGAGGAACGCCCGCGGTCATAATACCGGCTACCGTAATAGCCGCGGCCGCCATCAAAATAACCTCGGCCGCTGTAATATCGGCTGCCACCGCCCGAGTAGCCGCGGCTGCCGCTATATCCGCGCCCACCGCCGTACACTCGGCTCCCGCCGGAATACGCCTGCGCGCCAGAGTAGCCGCGACCTCCGGAGTAGGCACGCCCACTGGAATACCCACGTCCACCGTAGTACGACTGCCCGCCCGAGTGACTTTGCCCGCCCGAGAAGTGCCCGCCACCGGAATAGCTTCTTCCGCCGGTACTGTGATCCCGTGCGACCGCCGCCGGCCCCAGGAAGGTAAGTACTGCACCCGCCAGCAGTGCCGCTGGACCGCATTTCGTGGACATCATAGCCTTTCAACTCCGTTTCGTTGGACGTCGCCTCACAACCATCGGTTATACACCTTACGGAACATGAACGACAAATAATCCCGCGACCCGTGGGAGCCCATTAGGTCCAGTACAAGATCCTCGCAAGAGGAAGATGCTCGCCCACTGCAGATGCAAACCAACTTCGCATGTCGCGCATCACCTTCGACGGATAAACGTACTTCGACGTTCCAAATTTGGTTCGCTTTACCGTCCGGTTTCCTTCATCCAGATCCAAGGGGGTCTTGGGATACCAACTGAGAAGAACCTGCTTGGACTTATCAGTGAAGCGATGCGTGATCATCTCCACCGATAAGTCAACCCAGTCAATGCCATCCAATGCCGACGCGACACTCTGCAGCAACACTGTGTACTGTTCCTTCCAATCGGCGACGGGCATGATGGGGGCTATGGTTAAACCCACTGGGTAGCCAACTGCGGCCAGCTTCCTAAGCGCCATCAGCCGGTCCTTCAGGGAGGATGTCCCGCCTTCGAAACGCCGCACCACCTCCGGTGCGGTCACCGAGATCCGCACTCGTGTTCGGCGCGAATGCGGAAGCCCGAGCAGCGGTTCAACTGCGCTGAACTTGGTAGTCCACCGTAGCTGCACCGGCGCGTTCCATGCGCCAAAGTGCCGGATGCATTCGCCCAGCGCACCGGTCAGGTGCTCAATGCCCAACGGGTCAGTGTAACAAGATGCCTCGAATGTAGTGCCTTCCTGAAATCGTGTTGCGCTCGCAGAAGTAACGTTTCCCTGCCCGGCGTAACGCATCAGCCCATCCAGTATCTCCGGCAGGTTGGCGTACACCCGGGTCAACGGTGGTCCCGGTAGCGAGCCCGCCAGATAGCAGTATTGGCAATGCGCCGGACAGCCTTTCGCGAGGTGAAACTGCCAGTCTGCACTGGGTGGAATGGGACGCGGACGTCGAACACTGGGCGACGCTGTTACCACGGCAAGCGTGGTCTTCGCGTCGGCATAAGGACTTCGGCCGGCATATCCGTCAGGCAGGATCAGCCGGTTCGATTTCAGTTCCACAATGTCGGTGCCCGGCTTACTCGCGCGTTCCACGATAGCCCGGCCGTGAGCCCACCGCAAGGCGTCTGGAGTCACCAGAACCCGCTTGGGAACCCACAGCCGGGGTTCTCGCGCGGGCTCGAGTATAGGAAGTAATGCAGCAGCCATACAATTTAGAAGGCGTACCGGATGCGGCACTCCGGCAGGGTCTGCATCAGCAGCGCGCAGAAGCTCTCCACCAATTCGGCTTTGAAGCCGCGCTTGTATCGAAGGTTGCGTCCGCCGGTCTGGCTATATTTGGTCTCCTGAAGCTCCGGAGTCCAGAGGTACTCTTCGCCTTTCGGGTGCCATCCAAGGTTGATCTCGTGCAACTTGTCATTGTGCGTCAGGAAGATGATTTCGGCCCCCAGTTGCTCCTTTACCTGGGGATTAAGGACATCCGCGAGTTCCATGAACAGCTCCCGATAATCCCCAAGCCAGCCGTCATAGTGAATCACGGGTGAGAAGTTGAGATGGACTTCGTAACCGGCGGAATGGAAATCATTGATCGCCGCGATGCGATCGCGAACCGGCGAGGTGCGCACATCCACCACCTGCGCCACTTTTTGTGGGATCAGACTGAAGCGAATGCGGGTTTTGTTCTGGGGATCGTAGCCGAGCAGGCCGCGATTCACAAACTTCGTCGCGAAGCTCGCCTTGGCATTGGGCAGCTCGCGAAAAAGCCGCACAAGGTCAGCCACATTGTCGCCGATCAATGCATCCACTGAGCAGTCGCTGTTTTCGCCGATGTCGTAAACCCAGAGTGTCCGGTCGATTTGGTTCGGCTCGGGCTTCCATCCCTGACGGGCAGCGTGACGTTTCAGATAACCGCAGATCTGCTCGATGTTCACAAACGTGGAAATCGGGTTGGCGTAGCCCTTGCGTCGCGGCACGTAGCAATATGAGCACGCCATAGCGCAGCCATTCGCGTGCGATGGAGCCACGAAGTCGGAGCTTCGCGTATTCGGCCGCGCGGTGAGAGAACTCTTCACTCCCAGAACGAGAACATTACGTTTGATCGCTATCCAATCGGTGACATTCCCTTCAGAACCGTGCAGGCCGGGAATTTTCCAGTGCGAGTCTACAAGCACACGCTCAGCATTGGGGAAGCGCTCCAGGATCTCACGGCCCCGGGCGTACTCGAACACTGTTGGCTCGTGGTAGATGGCTTGTATGTCGAGAAGCCAGGGACCGACCGAGGAGAACGGCACGGGAGTGATGGCGGTGGACAAGTATTATGATCCTCACTCAATTTGATGTATCGGTAAGATGACCAGATGCTACATCTCGCCTCCACAAGAGCTGGAATGATGACGACAACGGGACCGGAGTGCGTCGAAGCATACTCGCTATAATCACGGTCGGAGTGATCATGTCTGTTATCGGATTTATCGGCTTGGGAATCATGGGCAAACCCATGTCCCGGAACCTGATGAAAGCGGGCCATTCAGTGATCGGGTATAACCGGAGCCCAGCACCCCTGGACGAGCTGGTCGCCGCAGGCGGAACCCGCGGTGATTCTTCTCGCGATGTGGCTGCGAGATCGGAGATCGTTATCACCATGCTCCCCGACGGCCCCGAAGTGGAGCAGGCGGTACTCGGCGAGAACGGCGTACTCGAAGGAGCGCGAAAGGGCATGATCCTCGTGGACATGAGCTCCGTCAGCCCGCTGGTCGCGCAGAAGGTGGGTGCAGCATGCGCTTCGAAGGGGATCGAGTTCCTGGACGCTCCGGTGAGCGGCGGTGAGCCGAAGGCCATCGAAGGGACGCTGGCCATCATGGCGGGCGGAAAGCCGGAGATCTTCTCGAAGGTCGAGCCGGTCCTGAAGACCATGGGATCGAGCGTGACGCTGACCGGCCCGGTAGGCGCCGGCAATGTCACGAAGCTCGCGAACCAGATCATGGTGGCGTGTAACATCGCCGCGATGGGCGAGGCGCTGGTGCTGGCGACAAAGGCGGGTCTGGATCCCGAGGTGGTGTTCAATGCAGTGAAGAGCGGATTGGCGGGGAGCACTGTGCTGAACGCAAAAGCGCCGATGGCGATTGCTCGCAATTTCAAGCCGGGATTCCGCATCCGGCTGCATCAGAAGGATCTGCGCAACGCGCTGTTAGCGGCCGAGTCGATGAAGGTGCCGCTCCCGTTGACGAGCTTCGTGCAGCAGATGCTGATGACCTTGATGAACGAGGGAAAGGGCGACCTGGATCATTCCGCCATCGTGAACTTTCTGGAGGACATGGCGGGTGTCGAGGTCGCCAAGCCGGGCGCGGCCTAAACGCCGAAGCGGGCTCGGCGCGCCATCTCCCCAAGGCTTTGGTTCGTGGATGGGCGATAATCCTTCAGCGGCAAAATCCGCTCGTGAATCGCATCCAGAAACCAGCTGGTCTGCGGGAAGAACATCGTCTCGAGTTCCGCCGCGGGCGTGATCCAGTTTCTGGACCCGATCACCACCGGCGGCGCATCCAGATAGTCGAAGCACAGTTGGGTCAGGGTTGCCGCGACGGTCTGCATCACGCAGCCACGTTCCACCGCATCGCAGGCGAGCAGCACCTTTCCGGTCTTCTTTACGGACTCGACCAACGGCTGATAGTCGATCGGATTCGCGCTGCGCAGATCGATGATTTCGGCGTGAAGCCCGAACCTGGAGGCCAACTCATCGGCGGCCTCGACCGCTTTGTACAGCGTGGGTCCGAACGTGACGATGGTCAGATCCTTCCCCGCCCTTTTGATTGATGGCTGCGAAAGGTCGATCTCGTAGTATTCTTCCGGCACTCCGTCCGAGACGAACATCTCGCCGAAGTCGTAGACCTTTTGGCTCTCGAAAAACACAACCGGGTCTGTACCCGCCAGCGCCGCATTCATCATGCCCTTGGCATCATACGGCGTCACCGGATAAACCACCTTGAGTCCTGGAATGTGAGTGGTTAGAGCGGTCCAATCCTGTGAATGCTGCGCGCCGTATTTGGCTCCCACCGAGATGCGCAGAACTACCGGCATGCGCAGCGTACCGGCGGACATCGCCTGCCACTTCGATAACTGGTTGAAGATCTCGTCGCCTGCGCGGCCGATAAAATCCGCGTACATCAACTCCGCAATCGCACGTCCGCCCTCAAGCGCGTAGCCCACGGCCGCGCCGACGATCGCCGCTTCCGAAATCGGCGAATTGAAGAGGCGATGATACGGCAGAAGCTCCGTCAATCCACGGTAGACGGCGAAAGCTCCGCCCCAGTCGCGATTCTCCTCGCCAAATGCTACCAGGGTGGGATCGATCGAAAATCTATGCAGCACCGCTTCGAAGAGGGCATCCCGTACATTGAAGGCCTTCATCTTCGGCACCGGCTTACCGTCCTGCAACGGAGTGCGGACCTTGGCACGGATCTGCTGCACGCGTGGGTTATCGGCAGGATCGTGGAGCAGTTCCGGCGTACGACTGTCCAATTTCTCGATTTTCTGGTTCGAGAACATGACCGAGGCGACCAAGTCAGAATCCATGCTCACGCGAGGTGAGGCTTCCAGGTCAATAGCCAGGCGGAACATGTCAAACACGAGCGCATCCGTCGAAAGCCGCGCGGTCTCGAGAGTATCGGCTGCCAGGATCTCGCTTACGACCAGTTTCTTCTCGTAGGCAAAAATCGAATCCACGCCCTGCCACCGCTCGATTTCTTCTTTCGACCGGTAGCTGGAGGCATCCGAAGGGGAATGGCCGCTAAAACGGTAGGTAACCGTATCCAGCAGCACGGGTCCACGGCCTTCCAGCAGGATCTGCTTCTTCCGGCGCAGCGCATCGATGACGGCCAGTGGATCGTATCCGTTCACGCGCTCAGCATGCATCTGCTCGGGATTCACTCCGGCCCCGATGCGGGCCAGAAATCCGACACCCATGGTCTCACCCATAGGCTGCCCGCCCATGCCGTAGAAGTTATTCATGCAGTGGAACACTATCGGCAGGCCGCCGCCCAGGGTTGGATCCCACAGAGTCCGGTACTGATCCATGCTCGAGAAGATCATGCCTTCCCACACCGGCCCGCAGCCGAACGACGCATCGCCGATGTTGCACACCACGATCCCGCGCTTGCGGTTGACGCGCTTGAACAGCGCTGCGCCGGGCGCAATTGAGCCCGACCCGCCGACGATTGCGTTGTTCGGATAGATGCCGAAAGGCGTAAAGAACGCATGCATCGAACCGCCGAGCCCCCGGTTGAACCCCGTCTCTCTGGCGAAGATCTCAGAGTACGCCCCATAAACCAAGAATTTCGCGGCCAGTTCTTTTACGCTGCCCGAATGCCGCCGTTCCAGCGGGGCAAGGATCGCCCCATCGCGGTACGTCTTCATTACATCCAGCAGCTCTGGGTCGTTCATGCGGCGGATTGCCGAAAAGCCCTTCGCCAGAATCTCCCCGTGGCTGCGATGCGACCCGAAAACGTGATCGTCCGGCGTGAGCCCAAACGCCATGCCCACCGCGGCTGCCTCCTGCCCGATGGACAGGTGAGCCGGACCGAGGTGGTTGTAGGCGACCCCTTTGTATGCGCCCGTGAGCTTCACCTGGCTCAAAATGGTTTCAAACTCGCGGATGGCGCACATGTCGCGCCAGATATCGAGAAGGTCCTCGCGCGAGTAGTTGTCCAGCTCTTCCCGTATTGTCCTGTTGTACGCGTTCACTTCGATGTCTTCGAAGTGAATCTTTCCCGGCGCCAAGGCCTGTGCGGGATCGATCAATATTGCCTTCGGCATAATCCTCTTACATCACCTGCAGAATGGCGCTCTTCAAGGCTTCGCTGACGGTCGGGTGTGGAAACACAACGCCAGCCATGTCGTCGGCGCACATCTCTGTTTCCATCATCGCCGCTGCGAGTACGATGAACTCGCTTGCACCATCGCCCGCCACGTGTACACCGAGAATTTCCGCATGCCGCTTCCCGGCCAGGACCTTGATGACACCAGAGGAGCCCTCGTTCTCCACCAGATACCGTCCCGCAATGCTCATGGGTAACAGCGCCCGTCTGTACTCGATGCCCTGAGCCTTCAGCTCTTCCTCGCTGTAGCCGACGCTGGCCACTTCCGGATGCGTGTAGATCACGGAGGGGATCGCGGGGTAACGAATGCGGTCGCGCTTGCCAAACATGTTGTTCACTGCCACCATGCCCTCGCGCGTGGCTGCATGAGCCAGCAATCGCCGGCCAGTTACGTCGCCGCACGCCCAAACACCGGGGACGCTGGTCTTGCCTTCATCGGATGTGCGAATGCCGCGCGCGTCGAAATCGATCCCGATATCCTCTAACCCTAATCCCTCCACGACGGGAACTCGCCCGGTCGCATTCAGAATGCAATCCGCGCGCATGGCTCCTCCGTCAAAAGAAACGGTTTCGCCGTCGATGGCCGTGACTCGGCAAGAGGTCTTCAATACAACCCCGAATTTCTCCAGACTCTCCACCAGTCGCGCCGCTATGTCGCGGTCAACCCCAGCCGCCACCTGAGGTAACATTTCCAGGACAGTCACTTCAGTACCGATCGCTGAAAAGAAGCTGGCGAATTCGAGGCCGATGTAGCCGCCGCCCACGATTACGAGCGTCCGCGGAGCCTCCGTTAACTCCAGGATTCCATCCGAGTCCACCACGGCGCTCGAGGTCAATCCGGGGATTCTCGGCGTCGCAGTTTTCGATCCGGTGGCAATCAGGATGTTCCGGGCCTGAACTGTCCGGCCATCGAAGGCAACCGTGTCCCTGGACACCACCTTCGCGTGTCCGCTGATGGTCTCCACTCCGGCGCGCTTCAACATCGATTCTACGCCGTGGGTGAGCGTAGTAACGATCCTATTCTTGCGCTCCACCACCGCCGGCAAGTTGAATCGGACATCGCTGGCCTCGACACCATAACTTGCGCCATGCTTGCACTCGGAGAACAGGCTTGCCGATTTTAAGAATGCCTTCGTCGGGATACAGCCGACGTTCAGGCACGTGCCGCCCACGCGTCCCTTCTCGATGACGACCACCTTCTTTCCCATATGGGCCGCATGCGCGGCGGCTTCGTAACCTCCGGGCCCGGCTCCAATCACGATCAGGTCGGTCATAGATTCAACCCGCACAGATCTTTCACGTCCTCGATACATTCGCGCACTACGCCCAGGAACCGGGCCCCCGGCGCGCCATCGATTACCTGGTGATCGCAAGTGAGCGACAGTCCGATCCGGTCGACAAATTCGATCCTGCCGTTGGTGCGAATGGGCCGCAGTTGGATCGCGTCCACGCCTAGAATTGCCACCTGCGGAGGATTGAGGATAGGCGTGAACGATTCGATCCCCAAGCTGCCTAGATTGCTCACCGTAAACGTCGCCCCTCCCACATCGTCCGGCAGAAGCCCACCCTTGACCGCCCGCTCGGCGAGCGCCTTCGCGGCGACAGCAAGGTCCGCGACGCTCATCGCATGGGCATCCTTAATGACGGGAACCATGAGGCCTCGCTCTGTATCCGCCGCAAAGCCGAGATGCACGCGATCATGCACGTGAAGCGTACCGTCCTTCAACTCTGCATTGAGCTGCGGCACGCGGAGTAGTGCCTTTACAGTGCAGAACAACACGAGTTCGTTGAGGTTAATGTCCGGCAATCGCAGTTCCTCGCGCCCTGATTTGATGCGGCTTCGCAAGGACAACAAAGCCGTGGCATCCGCCGAGGTATGCAACGTGTATTGAGCCGTGTGGGTGAGCGAATCGCGCATCCGGCGGGCAATCTTCTCGCGAATACCCGAAAGCGGAGTCGCTGCCTCTGCCGCACGGCGCCGGGCGAGCGACGACTGCCGTGGCGACGAATGATAGATTTCCCTTAGGTCCTGCTCGAGAATGCGGCCGTTCGGACCCGAGCCGCGGACATTGTGGGTTTCCATCCTGTGCTCGTGCGCAAAGCGGCGCGCTCTCGGACTGACGAACCCGTGCTCTTGTGATGCCTGAACCGGCTGTTCGCGGCTGATTTCCACACGCGCGGCCGTGTGTTGTACGGAAGGTACGCCATTGGCCGCCGTTTTCGGCGCAAACTCGGCAACGCTCTCTCCGCGCTCGCCAATCACACAGATATTAGCGAATACCGGTACTAGCGACCCTTCCGGGAAAAAAGTCTCAAGGACGATGCCATCCGCCGGGGCCGGAACTTCGAAAGTCGCTTTGTCAGTCTCGATCTCCGCGACGACGTCGCCGGCCGCTACGGAATCGCCTTTGGCCTTGATCCACTTGGCCAGCAGACAATCTTCAACCGTATTGCCGAGCTTCGGCATTTCGATCGGAGTAGCCATTACTGGAAAGACTCCAGAAGTCTCCAGCCTACTTCAGAGAACTGCGCGAGCGTCCGCTGCGTGGCGCCGAAGGCAACAAACTCCTCCTCCGTCATTCCATCCGGCTCGTAGGCGCGAACGAACTCGGGCATGAGACGAAGCCGGTCGATCACACCGGCCGGAACACCTTCGCCAATTCGATGTTCGCGGGCGAATTCTTTGGTTTCGAACATCTCCTGATAAGGCGGAGCGATAGACATGACCAACTCAGCGCCCGCTAATTCCGTGAGATGGTACGGGCCTCGGAGCGCAGCCACCATAAGTACGGCTTCGTACCCACGCTCGCGATACAAGGCATACGCGCGCTTGGTGACCGCCAAACCGGCCCGCTGGATATCCGTTTCATTCACTGGAACCTTATTGTCGTGTGCAACTTCGCGAAGAAAGTCGTCCAGGCGGCCGATCATGATCACGGCGAAGCACCGGCCTGGCCTTACGCCATTCTGTTCCGCTCGTTTCATACCGCGGCGGTGCCGCTCGGCAACCGCCAGGACCTGTGGGACCGTGAAGCTGACCGTCGCCGTGCAGGTAATGCCCTCGCCGATGCACTCCTCCAGAACATCCAGTCCTGCGTACGTCGCTGGTAGTTTGACGGCGATGTTGGGAGCCCACCGATGAAATCGCCTGGCCAGCATTCCCATGCATTCGCGATCGCCTGCACGCTGAGGATTCACTTGCGCGCAAACCAACCCAGTCTCGCCGTTGCTGGTCTCGTATTGGGGCAACAATTGTTTAGCCGTCTTGGTGACCACGATCTGCGTCAGGGCTTCGGCTTTTGCTTCCGGTGGCAAGCGCTGGCCCAAAACGGCATCGATCTCGTTAGCCCATAGGGAACGGTTTCTGCCAATCGCGATATTCGCAAGAAACGGATTGGTAGTGACGCCAACACAGCCGCGTTGGAGCCCGCGGCGGAGTTCGCCGTCTTCAGCGGAATCGTGCCACCACGCCGTCTTGGTGTTCCCGATCAGCCACTTGAGATAAGTATCGTCCATAGGCGATATAGACAGGCCATTATATCGCCCTATGGGTGCACGCCGTAAGTAGCAGCCCTTGCCTATTCCTCATTGCAGCTCACGCGAATTTTCCGGCTGGGCTTCAAGAGGCGGGGATCACGGCGCTAACAGAGCGACTTCAGGGTGTATCAGGTCGAACGTCTTCGTGCAGGGTGTCAGTTCAAGCCGGTAGCCGGACCACAACCGGCGTGCGACAGCGGGCAGAACCTCGACGTCGTCCGTACTGTGCTCGAGCACTAGCGAGAGTTTCGGATGGTAGCGGCGGATGGTCGCGGTGGCCCCCAGAAGCGCGTTCTTTTCCGCACCTTCAATATCCATCTTGATCAAGTCGACTTTTGGCAGTTTCAGGTCGGCGACGATCCGATCGATCGTCGTCAAGGGCACCTCTACCGAGGGTCCACTCTTCTGCCAGACGAAGCTGGAGCCGCCCGCGTCGGCAGGATCCACGTGCAGAGCGAGCGTGTCCTCTTTGTCCCATGCGCCTTTCGGCACCACGATGACGCGCTTATCCCGGATTTCGGCCGCGAGATTCCGGCGCAGGCATTCCAGGGTAAGCGGCTCGGGTTCAATCGCGACCACCAGACCGGCTCCCGCGGCCAGTGCGGACTTTGTATCAGTCCCCACATTCGCTCCGACATCCAGCACAACATCGCCCGGCTTGATTGTGGAGCGCCAGTGGTACTCATCGGACTCGTTCTCCTCAACCAATGCGAATAAAGTCCATGCGCCGACTCGATACCAAACGGACCCGATCGGCGTATCGTACAGCGCGAGCGGACCATCCCGCTTGATTTCATGTATCTTGGGTATGTTTTCCGCAAAGTGCTCTTCCCCGTCGAAGATACCGGGTGTGAACACGGAGCAGCCGCGCGCCACCCGGAGCTTACCGTGACCCCATTGCAAAATTAAGTCGCGCCTCTTGGGCATGCTGAAAGCGAGAACAAAGATGCCGCGGCCAGAACTAAAGCGATTAGGCCAAGCGTTTTACTGGCATTCCAAAGTTAGCGATATGACGGAATAGGCGACTAAGAGGGATTCGCACTCCGCCTCTTGTTACGGTTAGTAGGGTGAGTGCTTGGTTATACTTGAAAAACAGATGGGACCACCCCCAGAGGATCCAGGGGTGGGGTAATGCTCAGATGAACATTTCGTCGTCGTGGGTGGCTTGCGCGACGCTGGGACGGCCACTATTAGCTAGATGCGACAGAGCTGTCTTAACGCCCGCTGCGATCCCATGAATTTCACGTAGGGGGCGAGTAATACCGCCATGCACCATTGCAACGGTCTGGTGCGCACGGCTCATCGTGTCATCCAGCACCATTTCGGCGCGCTCCAATTGAACTTTGGCTCGTCCGGAAGCGTCATTTACGACGTCTTCGACTTTTGCCAACTGGCGCTTCGTACTGTCGAGAATCTCGCTGGTCTTCGTCGCTATATCCCCAGCTTTGGTTGCAATCTCCGTTATCTGCACTCTGCTATGCGCTATCGTTTCCTGCGACGCATCAATCAAGGCGCTCACCTTAGGAATTAAGGAGGTCACCTTGGGCATCAACTCCGTTACCTTCTGCTCGGTCGCCTTCGCGGTCTTGTAGATCCCGAAGATCATCCCTAGTTGGAGCAGCAGGCTGATCCCGGCGATCACGACGAACGCAGTCATGATGTACAGCAGCGTCTGATTGTCCATTGGAGTACGCGCCTTTGTTTCCTAGTAGCCTGGGTCACTTACGTTGCGTTCGGCGGGCGACCCTACCGCTTCCCGGTACGCCTGTTTGCCCGCTTGAACCGCGTCATTCAACTGGTCCTTCTGACGATTCAACAACGACTTACCCTTGTCTACCAAGTCACCAGCCGAGTCCTTGAGTTCCTCGCTGCGCTTCTTTAAGTACTCGGTGCTCTCTCCGGCTTTCGCCTTGATCATCTCCCGAGTCTCAGGACCTGCCTTCGGGGCAAACAAGATGCCCGCCGCAACCCCAAGGCCCAGTCCGAGAAAGAAGTAGGATAGATTATTATCATCTTCCATAGATTTCTTTTGCTCCTTTGCTATTTATTTCGTCAGCTTTAGCATAGCAGCTTGCACTCAGAGCGCCTGTTGCAACCAACCGGCCCGGCAAAGTACCTGCTGCTAGTTAGAACATCATTCGGGGCATAGTGTTACACTTGCGTGCGGAATGGCACGACAAAAGCCCGCGCCGCTGGATGCCGACGCGCTGCTGGGCTACGCGTTGCGCGCTTTAGGGATGCGAGCAATGTCCACATCCGAGCTTCGCGCACGGCTGTTGCGCCGCGCGGCGCAAGCCTCGGACATCGACCTTGTAATGGCCAAGCTAGGGGATGCCGGATTTCTAAACGACCGGCGTTTCGCCGAATCCTATGCCACGGCGCGCCTGGAAAACCAGGGCTTTGGAAAGCTGCGCGTCTTGCGCGATCTGCGCCAACGCCGGGTAGCCGGCGAAGTGGCAGAGGCGGTGGTCCAAAAAACGTTCGAGGGCACCGACGAGGTCGCGCTGATCGAGCAGTTCCTGGCGAGGAAGTATAAGGGTAAGGACCTGCCGGCCTTTTTGTCTGAGGACAAGAATCTGGTGTCGGCATTCCGGCGGCTCCGAATGGCGGGGTTCAGTCCCGGGTCAGCGATTCGAGTACTGAAGCGGTACGCGGCCTCCGCGGATGCGCTGGAAGAGACCTCCGATGATGCTTCGGACGCTTCGTGAGAGAGTTAGACGCGGGCTGTGATCGAGACCACCGACAACGGCGGCAACGCCACGCCCACCCCCGCGCGCGTAATCTCAATGGCATGTTCTTTGGGCACGATCGCATCCGGCGCATCGTAGGTGTTGCACGCATTCCAATCCGCATGGTGCAGCAGTACCGCTTTCGCCGACGAGGGCGTAACGCCCGGCATCGCGCAAGTCACATTCATCGCCGCATCGTGCTTCGGATTGACCAAGGTCATGTAGACCTCACCGCCTCGCCTCGAGGCCGAAACCGACACACCGAGAGGTCCGCCCTTGCCGGCTTCCGTGCGGACCGCGGTAGCGCCCCGATGCCGTTTCATCATGTCATACACGTAGTAAGTGGACGTCCGTACGCATCGGGGCCCATTCGTCAACAACAGACTGTGAAGCACGTTGACAATCTGCGCGATGTTGCACATCACCAATTTGTCGGCCTGCCGGTGGAAGACGTTCAATCCTAGCGCCGCTGCAACCGCGCTGCGCATTGTGATTTGCTGCCACAATTTGCCATACTGCTTCTCGTCCTCAGGCGGGATTCGATCCCACACGCCCCACTCGTCGATCAGCAGACCAATGCGCCCGGCCGGGTCGACAGCGCGAAGCAGCGCATTCTGCTGCTCGATAGCCTTTTCCATATCAGCCAGGCTGGATAGCTGCTCCTGCATAATCTCGATGTCGAATTGTGTCGGCGGCTTCTTACCGTTTGAGTAGAAGTGCATGGCGAAGCCCTGGACCGACCCGACCTGGTTGCCGAGCGCGTTGAAGAACCGACGGCTCCAATCGATGTCGTTGCGGTTCGGCCCGCAAGCGATCAGATACGGCTGTGTGCCGCCGATGCCTCCCCGCGGACTCAGATAAGTCGAATACCGCTTGTAATGGGCGGCATACTCTTCCGGCGACATGCGGCCGCCACAACCCCAGTTCTCGTTGCCAACGCCCCAATACTTCACGCCGAACGGCTCGCGGGCTCCATTGCTGATGCGCTCATCGGAGAGTGTACTTCCCGATGGAAATTGCAGTACTCCACCCAGTCCCGCAGCTCGCGCGGTGTCCCGCTGCCGACGTTGCCGGCCAGATAAGGCTCGGCTCCGATCAGGCGGCACAGGCCGATGAACTCATGCGTGCCGAAGCTGTTGTCTTCGGTGTACTGTCCCCACCACAGATTGACGCTCCGGGGGTCGCTTAGCCGCGGGCCCGATCCCATCCCGCCAGTGATAATCATCGGCAAAGCATCCCCCCGGCCAGCGCAGCGCTGGAAATGCCAAGCGCCTTCAAATATACAACCGCATCTTTTCTGTAACCCGAGAGGTTCGGGATAGGCGAGTTGGGACCTACTACCCACAAGCCGTTATACGTACAGTTCCCGAGATGTTCGGCGAAATGGCTGTGAAGTTCGGGCCGTATCTCCCCGATGGCAACCTCGGGAAAGACGGAAACGTTCACCGCCGAGGCCGGGGTTTGCGCAGGCAGACCTAAGGCTGAGGCAGCTGTTATTGCGGCGAATTGACGGCGCGTGGGCTTGAAGCGGGTCATAATAGTGGTCAGCGGCATTCTATCCAGTTCGCCCGGCTGCCGCAATAGCATCGGGTCGAACTATCCTTTTCAGACTGCTAATCTGAGTGAGAGTTTTATCCATGGCATCGAAAACCGTGTACGCCGTCCTCGAAGAAACGGCGTCCCACCTCGGCCCGCGTCCGGCGCTGCACCAGCCTATACCCAAAACGGGCAAATACCAGGTGTATACATGGAACGAATACCGCGACATCGCGCGCGAGATCGCAATGGGCTTGCGCGCGCTCGGCATCCAGAAAGGTGACATCGTCACCATCTATTCGGAAACCCGCGCGGAATTTTACCTCGCCGACGTAGGCGTCATGACCAACGGCTCCATTTCCGCAGCTCTTTACACCAGCTACCCGATGGCCGAACAGGTGAAGAACCTGCGCATCGCGCAACCCAAGGCCATCATCGTCGAGAACGAAAAAGCATTGCGCGGGCTGCGCGACGCAATGGGTGAGGTGCCTTCTCAAACGCAATGGATCCTCATGACCGGCTCTGAGCCGGGCATCATGACTCTCGACGAACTTCGGGAACGGGGGCGGCGGCTGATGTCTGAACAACCCCAAATCTTCGACCGCGTCAGAGCCGAATGCGACGGCAGCGATCACGCCATACTTTATCTCACCTCGGGTGCGACTGGAGAGCCGAAGATGGGCTTGGTAACGCACTCGGCCATTATTGCCAACATCGAGATGGGCAAGCAGGTGCTCCGTTTGAATTCTCACGATCGAGCCCTGGCCTTCCTTCCCTCAGCGCATATTGCACAGCGTATCGTGCTCGAATTCCTCACCATCGGAATGCACGCGCCGGTGTGGTTTTCCGAAGGCCTGGCGAAGATGCCTGGCGAGCTGAAATCGATCCGGCCCACTTTCTTCCTGGCCCCTCCGCGCGTGTGGGAGCGGGTTTACGCGACAGTCTGCACGGAAGTCAAAAAGCGGCCCGGATTCGCGCAAAAGCTTTTCTACGCCGCTATCGGGGCAGGCTCGGAGGCAGCGCGCCTCAGGGCCGAGGGGAAGCCCGTTCCCGCCTGGATCCGGGCTGCGACGAAGGTATTTGATCCGCTGGTATACAAGAAGATTCGCGAACGGCTGGGCGGGAAGATGACCTTCGCCGCATCCGGCGCTGCTCCGTTGAGCCGTGAACTCGGCGAATTCTATGCAGCGATTGGAATGCCACTGATCGAGGGCTACGGACTGACCGAAGGCGGAGTCGCGTGTCTGAATCCGATCGATCGGCCTAAACCGGGCAGTATCGGTAAACTGCTTCCGGGCGTCGAGGGGCGGCTGGCCGACCGGACGGCGAGCTCCTGTTGAGAAGCCCCTGCTTGTTCTCCGGTTACTACAAGGATCCCGCTGCTACGGCCGCGGTGCTAAAGGATGGTTGGCTGTACACAGGCGATATCGCGGAGTTTGACAAAGAAGGCTACGTCTACATCACGGGCCGGAAGAAAGAGTTGATCGTGTCCTCAAATGGCAAGAAGATATACCCCAACCGCATCGAGGGCTTGTTGAAGTCCGAGCCGCTGATCAATCACATTGTCCTTGTCGGTGACAAGATGCCGTACATAACGGCGCTTTTCACGATTCACACGGCGGCGGCAGAGGGGCTGAAGGGCATGGAAGAGTTCCACGGGAAGCCGCCGGGCGAGATTGTCACCGCACCTCCGGTGGTCACCCACCTGCAGCAGACGGTTTCGAGGGTGAACAAGCAGCTCGCGGCGTTTGAGCAGATCCGCAAATTCCGGATCCTGGAGCGGGAGTTTACAATCGACTGCGGCGAACTAACGCCGACGATGAAGGTGCGCCGGAACAAGGTGTTGGAAAATCATCGCGCAGTGATATCGGAGCTGTACATGGGCAAGGATGTCGACTAGACAGCGTAATGCGAAGCGTCACATCCGGCGTTTGACAAGCGTTAAGGTGATTTGCGAAGAGTACTGCATGGAGTGGTGGACCGTGTTGTGTGCCACCACGCCGCGCGACTCGTCGTAGTTGTTTCCACCGGTGTTCAGGTTGCGGTCGAAGCGCGGGAAATTGCTGCTCGATACCTCGATGCGGATTCGGTGTCCCTTAGCGAAGTAGTTGCTAGTGGTCATCGGTTGAATCTTAACCGGGTACACCTGACCGGGCTCCATCCACGCTGGCGGCTTGTCGTATCCATTCCGATACCGCGCCCGCTGGATCGTCTCGTCCAAATTGTAGGCGGTGCCATCTGGATACACGTCCAGCAGCTTGACTGTGAAGTCGGTGTCCTTTGCGTCGGAGGAAACATAGAGCGTGGCGTCGATGGGCCCGCTCATTTCCATGCCTTCTTTGAGAGGCTCCGAGCTATACACCAGAACATCGGCACGAGCCTCCATTCTGCGTTGATCAAAGGCACCGCCCGTGACAGCATTGCCGGTGCAGCAAACGTTCCCTCCATAAGAGAGCACAGGATTCATTGGGTCGTAAGTAAAGCTGTCCGCGTGGTCGGCTGACGGCGCAGATGTGGTCAGCACACCATCGCCGTTCAGGCTATTCGCCTTCCCTCCGCTCGAAAGGAAGAACGTCATCGGGGCTGCCCCTTCGGGCGGCCACGTCTCAGACGTCTGCCACTTATTCATCCCCATTGTGTAATAGCGGACCTTGGGCATCTTCTCAACGACGCTCTTGTTCTCTCCCTTCAGGAAGTAGTCGAACCACCCATACGTCAGGGCATCATAATCGAGACGCGCATCGCCCATGCTGCGCTCGCCGACCACGGTGTCCTCCGTAGCCCTCGTATAGGAACAGTGGAGCGTTGGCGCGATCACAGCATACTGCTGGCTTCCAATCTCCGGCTTCGCTGTCTTCCGCACGTAGTTGTAGGCTGCCAGATTGGGGCCTACCGAGACGTCGTACCACGACATGAACCAGAAGCCCGGCACATTGATGGGCATGTCGTCGTGCCACAATCCGCCTCTATACCAAGCCGGGTCGTTCGGGGCTCGCTTGATCATCGCGCCGCCTGTGCCGACTTCCATACGATCCGAAAAAATTCCATTCGGCCCACCGGCCGCCTTGATGATATCCATCTCGGGAAGATGCCAAAGCGCCTTGGACCAGTCGACCGGCGGCATCTGCGGCGCAAGGTCGAACATCCTGGAGGCCCGGATCAACTCCTGCTGAGACGTGTTGGGAGGAAACATCGGCCTCACTTGATTCTGCTGCCCGTACAACCACGCGATGAACAGCATCTGCACGGCTCCGCCACGATACCAGTTGCCCTGCTCGTAGTACGGTCCCACGCGGCCCACGCCGGCGCCGAAACCTTGTGGAATCATCGCCGCCAAGGCAGGATTGCCCTGCGCTGCGACCCCCAGTTGCCATTCGGCGGTAGAAGAGCACCCGATGGTCCCGACCTTGGTATTAGACCAGGGTTGGGACGCCATCCACGAGATCGCGTCGGTGCCATCCGTCAGTGGAGGGCCGAGAATATCGTATCCGCCTTCGGAAAAAAAATGGCCGCGCTCGTTCATTTCTACGAAGGCGTACCCACGCTTCACGGCTTTCAGTTCCGCTGCCATGTCGCGAGGAGCGCCAATCTTCACGTCCCAGTAGTTGAAGTTGTAGGGGGTGCGCACGAAGATGATCGGGTACTTTTTAGACGTATCCTTCGGACGGTAGACGTCCGTCGCCATTCGCTTTCCGTCGCGCATGGGCACCATCACCTTGCGATCGATAATCGCAATGGACTCCAGCTCCTTCTCGGTTGCGTTCCTCGCTGCTACGAGTTCGGTATTGGGCGGGGCAGGCTGTGCCGGAGCCGTAGGAACGATACTGACGACGGCCGCTACGCACATGACCACCAGGATGGCGGCCTTGATATCTAAAGAGCGTTTCAAGAGTTTGAGTTTCAGCACGGACATTCTTAGTTACGATACGCGGAAGCTTTGGCGGTGACAGGTCTAAGCGTAAGGACGGGTGGGCACCGGCGGTTGCGGCGGCAGCGGCCGGAATAATGCCTCGCTAGGGCCGGACAACAGCACCCACAAACCGTAGATCCCGAGGGCAGTCCCAAACGGGATACTGATCAGGTGCAGTGCGGACAAGACGATAGTCAGGATGCGGGCCCAGGGCTTAAAGCCGAGCAGTCCGATGCCCGCGACAATACTCGGCGCGGAGACCACCACCAGCGCGATCACGACGAAGGTGCCTACCATGACGAGAATCGGACCCACTGTCTGGGCATCCACACTCGGGTCGATCTGCGAGATGAACCCCGCTACCCCGCCCAATGCCAGAAACACGAACAGCCCGATGAGAATGCCAAACGAGCCGTAGATGATGTTCAAATATCCCAAAATCCTGACATGCTGCTGCATAGCTCGATTGTGACGCGGAGTTGGCTCAAATAGCCAGTCCGTTTGGAGTCAAACCTTGGCCCAGCGTTCAAATCATGGTCGAACCCCAGCGGCGGGATTGGGTTTTTGTACAGCAGGATAAACCCAGGTCTCCGGATCCGGGGGCGGCTTGAACTCGTCGGTGCTGAAGATCCGGAGTTCCTCGCCAGGCGCCGCCACGTGAAGTTGAAGGGCAACATGAAAGCGCGGCCCTTGATAATACGACACTCGAATCCGATGGATTCCACCCTCCAAGGCCACGGCGGACGTTTTGGTCTGAGCCGGATGTTCGCCGTCGTTATCGATGAGTAACTCGTCATCTATAAAGAGCTTCGAGCCATCGTCGGACGTCAGGGAAAACTTGTAGGTGCCGGGGTTAGCGATCCAGAACTTGCCTGTATAGTCTATGGCAAACCATTCGAAGCGCTTGGTGACTCCCGGAAACCCTTGCGTGAACGACTGCGAAGGCACGTTCAGCTCCGTGGTGTAAATGGGCGAGCCAACTGGTTTGAGTTTTTCGAATTTCGGAAGGTGCGATGACTCGTGGCGGATGTGATAAACCAGGCCGCGTAGTCCGGACGGAATCACAACTGTCGTCCCGAAAATCGCGACCGGCTCTTGGGCTGCGGCAGGATAGAGACCGAGGCCCAGCACAAGCCAGAACTCCTTCAGGCCCACAGCGCGACTTTATCACAATGTCTGATCAAGATTGTGGACCAGAGCGGGGGAAGTAACGATCAAAACTCCACGCGACAGCGGAGTCCGAAGCTCCTGGGCGGCGCGATGGCGGTGCCCGAGAACACCCCGGCAAAATTGATCACGTTCAGACGGTTAGTCAAGTTCAGCACGTCCGCTTGAAGCCGGATAGTTGTCTTCTCTTTCTTCCAGAGTTCGGCTCCGGCCGATGCGTCGAGCGAGAAAGACGGGCGCACCCGGCCCTTATCGAAGTTGACGCGGTCGACGACCTGCTGGCCGTACTGCGAGGCCAGAAACACCTCGCTTTGTGAATCGGACAGTTGCACGGGTAAGCCGCTGCCGTATAACGCGCCCGCTGCGATCCACACTCTGGACGAGAGCTCGTAGCGCAGCCGTCCATTCATGGTGTGGCGTTGATCCTGAGTGACAGGAAACTTCTCCCGGCTGTTTAGCAGCCCTTGGGCGGTGTCCTCCAGAAACAGCCCCCCGGCGATCGGCAGTTGTCCCAGCCCGGTCATCCACGAATAGCTGATGAAGCCGGAAAGGGGTCCCCATCGCGGAATTTCCAGCTTCGCCTCAGCGCCGCGGATGGTTGCGCGATCGAAGGCGATCGGGAAAGTTACGCCGGTGTTCAACAGCACATCATCGTCGCCGAAATTCCGAATGTCGCGCCGAAAATAAGTCGCGTCCAGCCGTACCTTGTTGAACACGCTTTTGGACAATCCGGCCTCGTAGTAGTTGGCATGCGAAGGCTTCAGCGGAAGATAGAACCCGGAATTGTTTACTGTTACCGCAATCGGGGACGCTGAAACCAGGATATTTTCGATGGCGGGCGTGCCAAAAATCCGATCGTAGGAGGCGTGTAGGACCACCTTCGCCCGGGGCACGTACCAGGATGCGGCCAGCCGGGGACTCCATGCCTGGTCATCCACCAGCAGCCGGTAGTGGTCGTAACGCAGGCCTGCGCTCAGCGTGACATTCCCAACCCGCACATGATCCTGGACGAATGCAGACTGCTCGCGATCCTGCCGCCGATCGGCGATGCCCAATTGCTGTGGTGTATCGCGGTCGAAAATACGAGTGCCCGCGATGCGATAGGCGACAATCCGGTAGCCGAACGCCTCATGAATATCGGTAAAGCTCGACTCAAAGCCTGCTTTCCAATCGTGCCGGCCCCGATGACCCGATATATTGCCGTTCACATAGGAGTCCCGAAAGCCCCGATCCTGAGAGGCGGATATGGGTGTTGCGAGTGGATTCGACCAGAGCCGCGAGGAAACGTCCCGCACCATGCCACGTACCGACCCCAGGAGATCCGGTGAGAAGACGTGTTGATACGAGACCTGCCCCGCAGTCTCTACGCTAGTGCGATCCTGTCGCTGACCCGCGGCTTCCTGCATTTGCTCGTCCGGCACCAGAAAGCCGCTCCTTCGATGACTCGCCGCCACATGCAGGCGATCTGTGACAGAGAAATCGCGTTCCCAGGAACCGGTGAACGCCGTGTTGGAAGCGTGGTTCGTAAAATTATCCTGCACCGGAGGGTCGAGGTAGCGGTCGGTAAAAAAGCCTTCCACGCTCAAGCTGGTCGTCATCTTGCTGCCCACGTATTGACTGGACAAAAATCCGCCGGCTGTCGCGAAGCTCCCGCCCTGCATTACCGCCAAGTTGTGAAATCCCGGCGCAGCGTTGTGTTGCGTGGTGACTTCAATGACGCCGCCCAACTTTTTCCCATACTCGGCAGGATATCCGCTGGTCAGAATCCGCACGGCTTCCACTTCGTCGGCCTCGAAGCTCGGCGCAAAAGCTGGCGAACGATTGTCCTGCACTGGAAATCCGTTCACCACGTACTGCGTCGCGTATTCCGATCCGCGCGGATGCAGCACGCCGTTGGCTTCCAGCAGCCATCCGGGCTGCATGGCCACCAGGTCTAGAAGTCCCCGCCCCGGCGACCCCGAGTGCCGGTCCTTGATGGCTTGGGCGCCCACGTGATAATCCGATCCGAGCTGCTGCGGATTGATCAACGTCTGATCGTCACGAACCAGTACGGTGGACTCAATGACAGCCACCCCGAGGGTGACGACGCGGGTCACCGGAATCTCGGATTGAAGACGGATCAGCTCGGACGACGGTTGGAACCCCGGGTGGCTAACCGTGAGGCGGTATGGTCCGAACGGTAGATTCTTGAATGTATAGGCGCCGTCCGGATGGAGATCTATCCGCGATTTGGTTTGCGTCGATAGGCTAACAAGTTCAACCGCGGCGGCAACGGCCAAGCCCGTTGCATCTTCTACCCGAACGCGCAGTTCTGATTTCTCTCTCTCGGCGAAGGCAGGGAGAGTTAGCACAGCGGCAAACAGGATGTAGATACAACAGCACTGCCGGCCCCTGCTGGCCCGCTTACGCCAAGTCGAACTTCTCGTGGTGTAAGGTCGCATCTCCGGTCACCAACACCGGTCGCTTCAGTATCTCTTCCAACTCTTCAAGATACTTATTCTGACTCGACTTTAACACCTTAGCCACATCGGGGTGCACACGCAAGACGACGTTCTGACCATCGACGGCCCGCGCAATCTTGTGAGCCTCCTGCAGGATCTCGCCCACAATCGTCTGTACGCTCTTGACGTAACCTGCGCCTTCGCAGTGCGGACACGGGGCACACAATGTGCGCTCCAGGCTCTGCTTCACCCGCTTACGAGTGATCGCCACTAGTCCGAAATCATTGAACTGGAGAATTTTGAACGGCGCCCGGTCGGAATGCATAGCCTCTTCCAGTGCCTGCATCACTTTCTGCCGATTCTTACGTTCGTCCATGTCGATGAAGTCGATGACAATGATGCCACCCAGATCGCGAAGCCGGATCTGGCGAACGATCTCTTTTACCGCCTCGGTATTGGTCTTGACGATGGTGTCCTCCAGCCGGTTCGACTTGCCCACATACTTGCCGGTATTCACGTCGATGGCCACCAGGGCCTCGGTCTGGTTGATGACGATATACCCGCCGGACTTCAGCCAGACCTTCGGCCGAAGGGCTTTCTCCAACTCGGAGCTGACATTAAAGGCATCGAAAATCGGTGCCGCACGCGTATACAGTTTTACGCGCGACACCGCGGCGGGCTGGAACCGTTGTAGAAAGCGCAGAATGCTCTCGTACACGTCCTCGCTGTCCACCCAGATGGACTTGAACGCGTCGTTAACCTGATCGCGCAGGACGCGCTGGACGATATCGAGATCGTAGTGCAGCAGGGCGGGAGCGGGGCGCTTCTCTGCCTTCTGCCGTATATCCAGCCACAAGTTGGCGAGGAACGTCATGTCTCCCGCAATCTCATCCTCGGTTTTCCCCTCTCCCGCGGTGCGAATGATGAACCCACCCGTGAGTCCGGACCGGTGCTTTTGCAAAATCTTCTTCAAACGTAGACGCTCTTCATCGCTTGCGATCTTACGCGACACGCCCATGTGATCGAGGGTCGGCATGTAGACTACATAACGGCCCGGCAGCGCGATGTGAGATGTGATGCGCGCGCCCTTCTGACCGAGCGGCTCCTTCGCAATCTGCACCAGGATCTCCTGGCCTTCCTTCAGCAGATCCGTGATGGACGGCATAGCGGCTTTATCCGGACGAGCCCCGAGACGCTGATCGCCACGCGGCTCGCCGCGGAGATCGCTGCGAGGCTCAACGCGAGGCTCGTGCCGTGGAGGCGGCGGTGGAGCGGCCGAAGAAACCGGAGCGGTAGGAGTGTCTCCGGCGGGCCCACGAGGTCTGCGGCGCATCCGGCGCGAGACCCGGTGCATATAGCGGCCGCCTTGTTCTCGTACATTTGCAGTGATATGCGGATCCTGCGAGAGGCCCTGCGCAGGTTCTTCGATCTCCATGGAATCGCTGTCCAGGATCAGCGCCTGTATTTCCCGGTCTTCTTCCTCGTCGTTGTGGCGGGTCGCTATGCCGGACACGGGCTCGGGTTCGGGTTCGGATGTTGATTCGGATTCAGATATAAATTCAGGTTCAGGTTCAGATTCGAGGCCGGGTTCGGAATCCGGTTCCGGCTCAGCCGACTCCACGGCGACAGTTGTAGCTTCGATCGCTGGAGCATCTGGCTGGTGGATCTCCGCAGAGTCGTCATGCACACCATCACCCGCTTCCGGCAACAACGTTTCCTGCTGAGCTGGGTGTATGGCCCCGGAGCTAGACGCCGGGTCGTGAGCGGGAGCGTCTGGAAGCCAGTTAACGAGCGCCTCTTCCGCGCGGGTATCTGCCACTTCTTCCGGCTCATCGGATGCGAGGTCTTCTTCGGGAGCCCCACGGTATTTTGCTAGTGACTCACCCGGCAAGACGGCAAACCTGCTTCCCTCAGAAAACTCTGCTGTCGCTGCCGCCGGCTCAGGAGCGCTCTCCTCCTTCTCTTCTTCCGCCGCAGCATACTTGGACTCGGGAAATCCTCGACCACGATTACGCCTGCGGCGCGAGCGACGGCCGCGGCGATCCGGGTCCTGCGTACGTTCGCCAGAAACGGTGGCAGCGGCCGCTGCCGGTTCCTGGGCACGCGTTGGCTCCGGTGGACTCGAAACCACGATTGCGGCGGGCGCCGGCGTTTCGATGAATGGAGGGGCTGGCGGCTCCGCTCTCGCGACGCGCTCATCGGGCAGCGGAATACGATCGATGTCGTCCCCGTTCTCTTCGAAGAAATCGGAAACGTACAGGAAGGTATCCCGGTCCAGGCCAAGGTCGACAAACGCCGACTGCATGCCCGGCAAAACGCGGGTCACACGACCCTTATGGATACTGCCCGCGAGCGAATACTCGTTCGATCGCTGAAAATAAACTTCCACGAGCTGGTCGTCCTCGAGAATCGCCACTTTGGTTTCGTGACGATTGGCGGAAATCACCAGTTCTTTACTCATCCGTGTCTCCCGTTACACGGTCTGCGCTTCAGCGCCGCGGGGAGAAGCAGGTTGACAGCTACTCGCGCTCCGAAGGTGGATCTCTCTTCAACACCTTCCTGAAAACTTTATCCCTGAAAAACAAGGGGACCCGGCATGGGGTCACATCGCGAACACTTCTGAGGTCCGCGGGCACCCGGGCACACCCGATCCATCACAATTTCGTTCAGAGCGCCGCTGCTCTATCCCTCGAAACCTAACGCTAGACCAGTGCTGGTCTTTGAAATAAGTCAATTCACAAATCGCCGGAGCCGGACATTATTCACCAGCCCTAGCATCAAAAAGGTCGACAAAGTATTAGACCCGCCCGCGCTCATCAGCGGAAGCGGTATACCCGTCACCGGCATGCGGCCCACCACCATGCCGACATTTACAAACACGTGAAACAGAATCAGCGCCGCGATTCCCATACAGATATACAGCCCTGCACGATCCGGCGCCAATTGGGCGTTCTGCACAATCTGCATCAACAATAGAAAGAACAAACCGAGTACGACAACGATGCCCACAAAGCCATGCTCTTCGGCAAAGGAAGAAAATATGAAATCCGTATGGGGCACCGGCAGGAACCGGAGCTGGGTTTGTGTACCCTTGGTTACTCCTTGTCCCCACATCCCCCCCTGGCCAACAGCGATCTTAGACTGTATGACCTGATATCCGGACCCTTTTGGGTCCTTGGAGGGGTCCCGAAAACTCACCAAACGAGCCTTCTGATAATCCTTCAAGAAGTGCCAGCCGATCGGGACCGTCAACGCAATGACTCCAGCAATTACCGCTATATACTTCCACCGCAGACCAGCCAGGAAAATACCACCCGCCAGGACGGGAACATACGTCAAGGCCGTCCCGAGGTCCGGCTGCTTCAGCACCAGAAGCAGGGGAATACCGACCAATCCGAGAAGCTTGAGAAGATCCTTGCTCTCCAGCTGATCGCCCTTCAATTCTGACAAGTAGCGGGCTACCAGCAATATTATCACCAATTTCGCGAATTCCGAGACCTGCAGCTTGGCGCCTCCGATACCGATCCAGCGCTTCCCACCGAACACAGTAGTACCGATCAGGTAGGTACCCACCAGCGCCGCTACAGTCAAGGAATAGAACACAGGAACCTGGGCCATCAGCGTGTGGTAGTCGATCTGCGTCACCACCCACATCATGACCAGGCCAACGGCGATCCAGACGAGTTGTTTCCACCAGGCATCGTCCCATGCCGGCGTGTCGTGGGTGGAGCTGAAGATCTGAAGGACGCCAGTTGCACAGATTGCCATGGCAATCAGAAGCAGCGGCCAGTCCAAATCTCGGAGCGAACTGTAGCGCGCCGTCATGGGACAGGCTCCGGATCCGGCCTTGGTTCAGGTGCGACTGCTCTCGGCTGAGGTCCCGGAAGCCGGGGCAGTAGCAAGGGCGGTTGATCGCGCTGCGCGATCTGAATCTGCTGCAAACGGGCCTTCTTATCGAAGTACGCCTTGAGCACGTCGCGAACGATGGGTGCCGCAGCGGGGCCATGCTCGCCATTCTCAAAGAACGCCACCACTACGATCTCGGGCGCGTTTCGCGGCGCGAACCCCACGAACCAGGCATTGTCCTTCATGGCGCGGCCGGCTTTGGTGCCCTTCAGGTAATCATTCGAGGCCAGTTGGGCGGTCCCAGTTTTCCCGCAAACCTCCAGACCAGGCAACTTGGCTCGCCCGCCGGTTCCTCCATCGTTCACCACGCCCCACATCCCATACACCACCTGCGCGACATTGTCCGCGCTCATCGGCACTTTTCGGACGGCGTCGTTCGCGTCCTTCACCAGGTGGGGACGGTGAAAGATGCCGCCGATCGAGAGCCCCCCGATGGCGGAAGCTAGCTGCAGAGGAGTGACGGTGGTAGCACCCTGCCCGATCGCAACTGAGATGGTCTCGCCCGCATACCACTTCTGTCGCGTGGTCCGTATTTTCCATTTGGAGGATGGCACCAGCCCTTCCGCCTCATGCGGCAAGTCGATGCCCGTCTTGCGTCCGAATCCTACGGCATCCGCATACTGCGCGATGCGGTCGATTCCGAGGCGATTGCCGACGTTGTAGAAATACACGTCGCAGGACTGCATGATGCCTTTATGAAGATCCACCGTTCCGTGGCCACTTTTGAGATGACATCTGAAATAGTGGCCATAAAAGCTCGCGCCCCCGGGGCAATGAAATACTGAGCTCTTGTCGATAACTCCGGTCTCCAGGCCCGCCAGGGCCATCACCGGTTTGAACGTCGATCCCGGTGCCTGCTGAGCCTGAATCGCGCGGTTCAACAAGGGGTTGAACGGATTGTTGGCTATCTCTTTCCAATCCGCGGACTTGATCCGTCCAGCAAACATGTTGGGGTCGTAGGCCGGACGGCTAACCATCGCCAGCACTTCGCCACTTCGCGGATCGAGAGCCACCACCGCTCCTCGCTTGTCTTCCATGGCGAGTTCTGCCACCGCCTGCACATCCAGGTCCAGGGTCAACTGCAGCGACTTGCCCGGTGTAGCCTCCTTCAAGCCGAGGTTGCCCCGCTCGCGGCCCAGATTGTCCACCCAAACCTGGCGTTGGCCGTCCACTCCGATAAGGGTGTCGTTGTACTGGCGTTCCAGTCCGGCCTTCCCGATGATGTCACCTTGGCTATACTTGGCGAAATCTGGTGTGTTTAACTCCGGCTCGCTCACTTCGCCGACGTAGCCGATGACGTGAGATGCTGTCCCATTGCGTGGATAAAGCCTGCGCTGGGCGTGAATCAACTCCATTTCCGGGAAGGTAGCGGGATCCCGATGAGCTTCCACGAAGGCCAAATCGGCGGGCGTAAGTTCCTGCTTGATGATGATGGGGTCGTACTGCGGACGTGACGTGAACCGGTTGACGCGGGTCAGGAGATCCTCATACTCCATGCTCAAACCCTCGGCGATCGGCCTCAGGTGCTCCGCTTTCAGCACCTGCCGGTTGAGGATCAACGTGTACGACGAGTGATTGTCGACGATGATGCGACCATCCCGGTCCAGGATTTTACCGCGAGGCGCTAGAATCGGCAGGGATTTCACACTGTTCCGGAGGGCGGCCTCGCTGTACACCTCGGGATTGCGAACCTGCAGGTCCCAAAAACTGCCGATCAGGAACACGAAAATGGCGACCGTCGTGTATTGAAACACCGCGATCTTCGCCGAAGCAAATTTGGTATCGTCCGGGAGCGAGCGCGGCGGCTCGGCATGTTGCCGGATCTGCTCCTCGTGCTGTTCTGTCTCGAGCAGTTTCACCAACTCGCCGTTACTCCGCTACTTTCAGTCTATCCAAGATTAAATACAAAGGGATGGCGACCACGGCGTTTAAGAGACCGAGAACGAAAGTCTGCTGCGGGCTGAACTCAACCGGTTGGCCCAGCAGCGCACGCAATAAAACCCAATAAAAGAATTGATGAAAGAAAAAGAAAAAGAAGGACAAAATAAATCGAATAAAAACATTTTCTACGTCGAAGCGCAGGCTTACGGATCCCGCGAAGTAGCCCACGAGCGTCTTCACGATTCCAAAGATTCCGATGGGCTGGTGCGATAGGGAATCCTGGATCAGCCCGACCGATGCGCCAAATAATGTTCCCGCAACCGGCGAACGGCGGTTCAGCGAGAAGTACACGGTGACCAGCAGCGGTAATTCCAGGTAGGAGAGGAAGGAGATCAGCTGTGGAACGTAAACCTGGAACAGGATAGCGAGTAACGGCGCAAGCACCACCACCCAGGGGCGCAACTTTGCAATCCGGCTTTTCGTGCGCGGACCTCCCTCGGCAAGAAGCGGCCCGCTGTACTCGGTCATGCGCACTGGTCAGCGCCGCAAAGGGGCATCCGCCGGCTGCTGCAAGGCGACAGGCTCGGATGTCCCAGGGGTCTTCACGGCCGCCCCTGGCCGCGGCGCGGGTGGCGCGGGAACCCGCGCCTTCTCGGGGTCGAGATTGAAGTTCGGCACCCTGGCTCCCATACCCCCGCCACCGTAGAGATGCCCCTGAGCCTCACCGATCTTTTTGTAACGTTGCAACAGCCGATCCGCATCCGTCGCCAGCGCGGGTGTCGCGCTGCTCGCCGAAGGAAGCGCCGCATCGGGAGGAGGCGGTTGCGTCATGTGCAGCACCGTGCTGGCCCGAGCAGGATCGGGAATCGGCTGATGCACAGCTTCCAACACCACGAGCACCTCTTCCGATCCATCCTGTAAACCACTGGGGTTTACGTATATCTCTTTATTCGTTTTACCTGTACGAACGACGATGGCTTGACCAGCTGGCAACCCTTTCGGGAAAACACGGTCATCGCCGGAGGTAAAAAACCACTCATCCTTGTCCACCTTTTCTTCGTTCTGTACGAAATCCACCAGGCAGGTCGGCCCACCCTGTCCTTTTAGGGTCCCGTGGGCGTGGTTTTTCTGTGAAATGACGCCTGCGGCAAACGTAGAATCGGTGATCAGCAGCACTTGTGAAGCAACCGGAAACGCTTGGATGACTTTACCGACAATTCCGTCGGGCGTTATCACCCCCATGCCTTTCTCGATTCCACTCCCCGAGCCGCGATCGATGAAGACCACCTTCGAGTTGGCTCCGGTGCCGTTCCCGATGATGCGGGCGGCAATAGTGCGAGAAGGTGAGCGCCTTTGGAAAGCGGCCAAGGCCCGCGCGCGGTCCGCAGTCGACAGTTCGGTTTTCAGAAACTGGTTTTCGAGCTTGATGCGGCCCACTTCGGACTTGAGTCTGCGGTTTTCATCACGAACGTCGAGCAGGAAAAAATAGTCGTTAAAGAAGCCTGTGGTGCCGCTGCGGATGGCCTCGATGACTCGCGCAGCGGGAGTGATAGCTGTGACCGCCCAAACGCGGATCAGGCGGATATCCTGACCGCTCTTGACCTGGTAGGCAAGCAGAAGCAACTGCAGCACCACCACGAGGGCCAGCACCATCAGGTTCCGAAATCGGCTCAGTAGTACGTCCATCGTACCGTTACTTATAAGGGTAACGCGATTTGCGGCCTGAACCTCCGCCTTAGCGTCGGGATTTCATACCGGCATTGCTAATCAATGCCCTTCCGCTTCCAGGAACCGCTCGACCTCGATGGCCGCCATGCAGCCTGAACCGGCTGCGGTGATCGCCTGCCGGTACGTTCGATCCTGGACATCCCCAGCGTGGAATACCCCCTCGATATTGGTTCGTGCGCCGCCTTTCGACACGATATACCCATCGGGATCCAAGTCAAGTTGACCAATGTACGGCGCGGTATTCGGGATGTGACCAATCGCAACGAAGAACCCGTCGACGTCGCGTTCCCAAACCTCCCCGGTTACAACGTTTCGCAACTTCACGCCTGTAACTACTCCCTGGCTAACGTCGTATACATCGTCGACCAGAGTGTTGGTTATCATTTTGATCTTGGGATTTGCTTTCACGCGCTCAAGCATGATCTTCGATGCGCGGAAGGCCTCGCGGCGATGTACCAGCGCGACCTCCGATCCGAACCGCGTTAGGAAGTTCGCTTCTTCCATCGCGGAATCGCCGCCGCCGATCACCATGATTTTCTTATCCCGGTAAAAGAATCCATCGCACGTGGCGCACGAGCTGACACCGTGGCCGATCAGCTTCTTTTCATTGGGCAGGCCGAGCCATCTCGCCGACGCTCCAGACGCGATGATTACTGTGAGGGTCTCATGCCACTCCCCGTCAATGAGGAGCCGAAAGGGGCGCTTGCACAGATCGGCCTCAACCACCGAACCGTGAAGATATTCGGCGCCGAAATGCTCGGCCTGTGTTTTCATGTTCTCTACCAGTTCAGGCCCGTTGATGCCGACCGGAAAACCCGGGAAGTTCTCCACCAGGCTGGTGAGCGAGAGTTGGCCGCCGGCTTCATGCCCGGCCACTACGAGAGGCTTCAGATTTGCGCGAGCCGCGTAAATGGCGGCAGTATTCCCGGCACAGCCGGAACCGATGATGATTACGTTACGCATGGTTGGGGGTGAACCCCCATGCTAACAGCCCTTTGAACAAACCTGCAGATTCGCTATGCAGGCTTCTGTTCGGGCTCGGCAGCGCTCTCAGTGCTCTGCTCCTCACGGGGCGTGTAATAAGAGTGATAGTACGTATACTTGCTGTAAAGTTCGCCTCGCCGTGCGCCGTTGACGACAATGCCGAGGACGTTGTTTTCGCACAGGGACTGCATGGCGCGCGTGATGGCGTCGATGGTGGTGGTACCGATGCGGACTACCAGGATCGCTCCGTGACACATGGTGGCCAGGAGATTCGCATCAGCGGCGAACAACAGCGGGGGAGTGTCGAGAATCACCCAGTCGAAGAATTCGGGTAACCGGTCCAGCATGTCCTTCACAGCAGGAAGATTCAGCAGCTCGAGCGGATTCATCACCGCCTCTCCGGCTGGGAGGACGTAGAGATTGGTACCCGCCATTTTCTTTATCGCCGCTTCCAGTGGGACCTTGCCCAACAGAAAGTCGGTGATGCCGGGGCTCCGGTCGACCTGCATGAGATTGTGAACGATGGGGCGACGGAAATCGAAGTCGGCGATCAGAACACGTTTGCCCGCCAGCTGCGATTGCGTCAGTGCAAGGTTCATCGCTGCGAAGGACTTGCCTTCGGCCGGCGAAGCGCTGGTGACCACCACGGTGTGGATGGGCTGCAGCGTTTGCATATGATTCAGCCGGGTTCGCAGCGTGCGAAACTCCTCGGTGGGCGGCTCATGCGGGCGCGTCGGGTCGATCAGAAGGTTGTCCTTGGAGGGATGAAAAGGGGCCTCACTGACGTGCTCCAGGGCATGCAGGAAATCGGACGGGTCTTCCGTCAGGACTGCGCTTCCGACGGGGCTCGGGTACTCCAGCCGTTGAGGACGCTCCGGATTGTCCGTGGGCGGCGCCTCAGCACCTGTCTGTGCAGCTTTTCTGAGCGCATCGTGAACTCGACTCATGTTCTCCTCGCCTCCCTCAGACCTTTGTGGTCATGTAATAGATAACCGAACCGGACATAACCACGACTCCAGTGAGGCATGCCAGAGACCAGGCAAACCAGGCGAATCGCCTGCGGCGTTTCACCACCAAGTCGTTCTCGAGCAGCGGAACGCTGCCCAGGATCGGCAGCTTGGTATAAGCACGAACATCTTTCAGATTCTTCAACGACGTGTCTTTCATCTCTCGCGCGCCCGCGAATAACAGACCGAGCACCAATCCGATCGAGGTACCCACCCCGATCACCATAGGCCGCTTGGGCTGTGTGGGGGTAAACGGCAGCGAGGGCGGATCGAGTTGTTCCAGACTCTCGCCGGCTTTGCGATTCTCCATGTCCTGGGCAAGCAGGGCCTTGCCCATCTTCTGGTCGAGATCGACGAACTTCTGCCGCGCCATGTCGCGGTCCCGGCTCAGCTCGGCATAATCCTTCTGACTCATGGGAATCCCGTCCAAACGCGACTGGTACACCCGCATCGAAGCCGAGGCCTGGCCCATCTCTTTACGGTAGCCTTCAGCTTCCAGGTTCTTGGCTTCGATTTGGCTCTGCGTCTGTTGGATGGCGGCTTCGAGGTCGCGCCGTTCGCGAATCATCTGCGGGCTGGAGCCACGGGGGGCGGACTCCGGCTTCTTGCCCTCCTCGTCCTTGGCCAGCTGGTCGTGCTTCTTCTTTGCGGAGGCGAGCATGGCCTGCGCCTGCTGCACGTCGGGGTGAGTATCCTTGTAGTGTTCTCGCAGGGCCGCTAGCTGGTTTTCGTAGATTCGGACTTCCCGCTCCGCCTCCAGCAAGCGATCACTCTTCACTGCTCCTCCAGCTTCCACGGGCGCCGCGGCATCCTTAGCGAGCGTATTCAAACGTCCCTTGTAGATGCTCAACTGGCTCTCCAGCATCAGCTTCTCCTGATTGATCCGGCTGAGCGCCGCATTCAGGCTGCTGATGGATGACTGCATTGCATTCATCTGCTGAAAGTTCTGCTGCATTTCATCCGGCAATCGTCCCTGGTTCTTGGTCCGGAAGTCGGCCAGCTTGCTTTCAATGGAATCCAGGTCCTTCTTGGCAACCTCCCATTGATCGCGCAAAAGCGAGGTGGTGCTGAGACTCGAGTTTGAACGTTCTCTCAGGTTCGTGTCGATGAACTTGCTGACCAGATCGTTCACCACCTTCTGTGCCTTATACCGGTCGGTATACGCGAAAGAGATCTGAAAGGCGGGCACATGATCTTTATTGTTTGACAGGTTCATGACATTGCCGATCTTGATATCCCGCCGCATGTTTTCGATGATGTCTTCGGTGGGAAGACGCTGCCGGTCACGGGGATAGAGCTCGTAAGTCGTGATGATGGTGGTCAGCACGGGCCGGCTAAGCACGGTCTGAGCGATGGCACTAATCCGGTCCGCCATCAACGCGTTGACGTTGGACTGTACGTAGACTTCCGGCACCACCTGGGGAATCACTTTCACTGTAGCGCTCGACACGTAGGTATCCGGCCACAGAAACGCCGTTACTACGGATACGACTAACGCCGCGAACAGCGGCCCGAAAATCCATCCTTTATGCCGGCGTGCAATGTCAATGTAATCCTCGATATCCGGCACTCGTCGCGGGACATTAAATGCGTCTTGAACCTGCATAGCTACTCTCTTATCGGTATTTAATCGGTCTTAGGGAACAATGATGTAATCGCCGTTTTCAATCAGGATGTTCTGTTCCATATTCTTGCCCTGGATCACATCTTTGTAGTTGAACTTGATTTTCTGCCCTTTCCGGAGAATGAAAATCTTCTTCTGATTCGCGAAATCCCGGAACCCGCCCGCGTTGCTGAGAGCTTCCAGCACATGCGTCGGAACGACCAACGGGAAAGAACCTGGGCGATTAACCTCACCCGTGATAAAGTACTTCTTGCTGTTCACGCTGAGGACAGACACCAGCACCTGTGGCGTCTTCAGAAACTTGCTGAGGCTCTCGGAAAGCTTGGCTGTTAGCTGGTCAGGCGTAAGCCCGGCGGCTTGGACTTCGCCGACAAGGGGCATGGTAATCTTCCCGTCGGGACGAACGATGACTTGACGCGAAAAATCAGGCTCGCGCCACACCTGAATCGCTAAGACGTCCTCGGCGCCAATCTGAAAGGTGGTAGGGTCCACGGCCAATATCGTCTTAGCGTCTTCACCCGGTTTAGGGGCACCCGGAGTTACGTCAGCCGGCTTAGGTGTTTGCGGTCTACCGGCCGGGTCCGGCTGCTGCCCCGCGTAAGCAGCTAGTCCGACCAGGACGAACACAGAAATGCTCATTACGCCGTAGCGCTGAATTATCACGATTGCTCCAATGCAGATAAACCTTGACTCTTCATTTTACAACGTTCAGTGTTCTATGCCACCTAGGGAAAACATTCCCGCCAGCGGGAGACACGGGACTCTGGCCAACGTGCGCCAAAAAAAGCGCTTAATCCTGGTGCTTGCCGCGTCATCAGGTGGCTTCGATGCTTCGCGAAGGCAAACTCCGAGCTAGAAACGCAACTCTCTTGCGCTTGTGTTACAAGTCAACTATGTAGACGCACTAACCGCCCTTTCCTCTCTTCTTATCGGCGGAGTTCCGTGGAGAAACAGACATCATGAGCTACTTCCTTGCAAAGTCGGAACCGGGAACCTACTCTATCGACGACCTGGAGCGCGACCAGCGGACCGTCTGGGACGGAGTAACCAACGCCCAGGCACTACGAGCCATCCGCGACATGCGGCCTGGAGATACCGTTTTCGTTTACCACAGCGGGAAAGACACAGCCGTGGTGGGAACGGCGCGGGTCGCTTCCGATCCTCGTCCGGATCCCAAGAACCCGAAGTCAGCCGTGGTGGACCTTGAGTACGCCGGGCGCGTGACGCCCCCAGTTACACTGGCCGAGATCAAAGCCTCGAAAAGATTTGATGATTGGGCGCTGGTCCGCCAATCGCGCCTGTCCACCATGCCCGCGCCGGATAGCTTCGCGGTGTGGCTGAGCGAAACCGGGCGTATGATCAGCTAACTGCAACTACCTCATTCACGTCGGCGGTGAAATACGCACAATCGGGATGATGGAACACCAGTGCACTGACACTCGCTTCCGGATCCATCATGAATCCTTCGGTGAGTTCTACGCCGATATCCTCAGGCCGGAGCAGCCTGAAAAGGCCCGCCTGATCCTCCAGATTCGGGCAGGCGGGGTAGCCGAAGCTGTACCGTTTGCCGCGATATCGCGAGGTAAAACGCTCCTGCATGGTCGTCGCCGGCGGATCGGGGAATCCCCAATCTTCGCGAATGCGGCGGTGCAGCCACTCCGCGCACCCTTCGGCAGTCTCGATGGCAAGCGCCTGCAGGGCGTGCGCTTTCACGAACTCGCCCGCATTCTTCGCCGTTTCGCTCCGTTCGCGGACGCCCTCGCCCGCCGTCACTACCATCAGGGCGATATGGTCGCGCCGTCCCTCCTCGGGACTGAGCACGTAGTCGCTCAGACATAACCCGTCAGACTTGGCCTGCCGTCCGAAGCGCCAGGTCTGGATGGGCGAAGATCCGCCTGGCGCAAACAGATGAATGGCGTTACCGTCCCGTTCCGCTTCAAAGTACTGCCACACAGCCCTGACTTTCAAAAACTGCGCCGCCCATAGCTTCACATCCTCCACGATGTGGAACAGCTCCAGCGCTTTCGGATCGCGTTCGGCCAGCAGCTTGTCGAAGTTACCCTTAAACCCCAGATGGCGGCCGTACAACATGAACGGATTGATGTAACTCCACACTTCCGCGAGTTGGGGTACATCTCGGACCCTACGGTCCAGATAAGGAGCCGGAGGAATTGGAATGTCGGTCCTCACCTTCGGACTGCGCGCCTCGCTGTCGGGCGCCGTCCCCCTCTCGGGACCCTCGAAACCCTGGCCGACCTCGGTGTGAGTATTCGCCGCCAAAACCTGCTCGCGTATCGCCGGATCCATGATCTCGTTCATCAGGCGTAGGCCGGTCATGGCGTCCTTTGCGTAGAACGTCGGCGCGCGGTAGGCGGGCGCAATCTTCAGCGTCGTGAATTTTTGGGACAGCGCCGCGCCGCCCACCAGCAGGGGCGCCTTCAGTCCGTGCTCGTGGAAATCCGACGCGGTGATCACCATCTGATGCGCGCTCTTCACCAGCAGCCCGGACAGGCCGATGGCATCCGGCTTATGCTTGTCGAACGCCTGAATCAACTGCTCCGGGGGCACCTTGATGCCAAGATTGATGACGTTGTACCCATTATTGGAAAGTATGATCTCCACCAGGTTCTTGCCGATGTCGTGAACATCGCCCTTCACCGTCGCGAGCAGAACTTTTCCGCGCGCCGAGGTGTCGCTCTTCTCCATGAACTTTTCGAGATGGTTCACGGCCGCCTTCATCGCCTCGGCGGATTGCAGCACTTCCGCCACAATCAGCTCGTTGTTGTTGAACAGCCGCCCCACTTCGGACATTCCGGCCATCAGTGGTCCGTTGATAATGTCCAGCGGCGCTGCGCCTTCGGCTCGCTTTGATCCAAATCCGGGATCAAGCCGTCCTTGGTGCCCTCGATGATGTAGTTGGCCAGCCGCTGATCCAGCGGAACATCAACAGCCTTCTTCTTCTCCTTCTTCACGGCTTTGCGGAAGTACTCGGCGATCGCCGCGATATGGAACTGATTGATGGCGATCTTCTGGTCACGCGACTGCTGCCGCCAATCCTCGGGCGCACCGCGCAGATCCGAAGCATTGGGGTGATCCGCCGGAATGTCAGCCGGCGGCGTATTGAACAGCAGAGTCTCGGCAAGCCGCCGCTCCTGCTCCGGAATGGACGCAAAGCGCTCCAGCTTCTGGGAGTTGACGATCGCCAGGTCCAAGCCCGGCTTTGGTCGCGTAATACAGGAATACCGAGTTCACCACCTCGCGCGCCGATGCCGGAAGCCCAAACGAGATATTTGAAACGCCGAGGATGGTCTTCACCACCGGAATATGCTGTTTGATGAGCCGGATCGCTTCAATGGTCTCGACCGCGCCGCCCACGTAATTTTCATCGCCGGTGGCGCACGGAAACACCAGAGGATCGATGATGATGTCGGTCGCCGGAATCCCGTACTTCGTGGTCAGCAGATCCACCGATCGCTGAGCCACCGCCAGCTTTCGCTCGCGCGTGAAGGCCTGGGCCTGCAGCTTATCCTCGTCGATCGTTCCCACCACTAGCGCCGCTCCATACGCTCTGGCGATGGGGCAGACACGCTCGAACTTTTCTTCGCCGTCTTCGAGATTGATGGAATTGATAATCGACTTACCCTGGCAGTAGGTGAGCGCGAGTTCGATGGCTGCGGGATCCGTGGTGTCGATCATCACGGGCGCCTTGATCTTGCGAATCAGCTTCTCATAGAACGGCGCAATGTCGTTCATTTCGTCGCGATCGCTCGACTGCAGGCAGACGTCGACGATGTGGGCGCCATTGCGGATCTGCCAGCGCGCGATTTCGGTGGCCTCTTCCCACTTTTCCCCGGTCACCAGGTCTTTGAACAGCCGGAGCCAATGACGTTCGTCCGCTCTCCCACGATCAGTGGACGATTCGACTCCTCGGCTTCCACCAGCTCGATACCTGAAAAGTAGGTGCGAGGCTGGGGCGCACGGGCCGGCCGGGGAGCTTTACCGTCCACCATCTCGGCAATCGCTCGGATATGGGCGGGAGTGGTCCCGCAGCAACCGCCGACGATGTTCAGCCAGCCATGGTCGGCGAATTTCTCCAGCTGCGCGGCCAAGGATTGGGGCGTCTCCAGGTACTTGCCATCCTCATTGGGAAGACCCGCGTTCGGGTAGCACGAAATGCGCGCGGCTGCCATTTCATGCAGCGTCCGGATGTGATCGGTCATGAACTCCGGACCGGTTGCGCAGTTCAGGCCGATAGAAAGCAGGTCCGCGTGCGCGATGGAGGCGTACAGCGCATCGGCGGTTTGTCCAGCCAGCATGGAGCCCATCGGCTCAATGGTTCCTGAGACCATGGTGGGAACCGGCCGGCCCAGTTCCTCTCGTAATCGGCGGATGGCCAGCAGCGCCGCCTTGACGTTGCGCGTGTCCTGACTGGTTTCCACCAGTAACACATCCACCCCGCCCTCCAACAGCGCCTTGGCCTGGTCGTAAAAGTTCTCCACCAGTTCCGGAAAGGTGATGCCGCCAGTGACGGTAATAGCCTTTGTCGTCGGTCCCACGGAGCCCGCGACAAAGCGCGGTTTCGATGGCGTCGAGAACTCGTCGGCGGCTTTGCGTGCGAGCTGGGCCGCAGACACGTTCAATTGGTAGGCCTGGTCCTGAAGATCGTACTCGGCGAGCACGACACGGGTAGCGCCGAACGTATCGGTCTCCACCATGTCCGCGCCAGCCTCGTAATATTCGCGATGGATATCCAAGATGACATCCGGCCGGGTGGCGACCAGGTTCTCGTTGCACCCCTCCAGCGCCGCTCCTCCAAAGTCCTCAGCGGTCAAGTGGCGCTGCTGCACCATGGTGCCCATCGCCCCATCCAGGACGAGAATACGGGTATCCAAGGCGTCTAATAACGCTTGCTGCCGGATCGAGGTTTCAGTCATGCTTTGCGGGTTGAGCCTTACCTCTATTGTACTGGCCTCCGCGAAGCGACTACCCGCGGCGCGACTCGAAAGCCCAGGCGTCCCGAACGATGTCCAAGATTTCCGACCGTTTCGGAGCCCACCCTAACTTTCCCTGCAGTTTGGCCGAATCCGCTACCAGCACGGGCGGATCTCCATCCCGGCGCGGACCTACAATATAGGGAACCTTCTTCCCCGTGACCTCTTCGACAGCGCGGAGCACTTCCATCACTGTAAGTCCACTGCCCGTTCCGACATTGAACGCGTCGGATCCGCCGCCGTCCATCAAGTGATTCAGCGCGAGAAGATGCGCATTGGCCAAATCGCTGACGTGTATGTAATCCCGAACGCAGGTGCCATCCGCAGTCTCGTAGTCGTCGCCGAAAATCGAGATTGGCTGGTTGCTTGCGATGGCCCGGAAGAGGAGCGGGATGAGATGCGTCTCGGGTTCGTGTTCCTCGCCGAGCCCCGAATCGGGTTCCGCGCCGCATGCGTTGAAGTAGCGCAGAGCCACGCTGCGAATGGCTCGGAACCGGTCCATCCAACCGAGAATCTTCTCCACCATCACCTTGGAGTCGCCGTATGGGCTGACCGGCGCAAATGGCATGTCTTCCGTGATCGGAGTACGCTCCGGATTCCCGTAGACTGCGGCGGTGGACGAGAACACAAGACGGTGCACGCCCGCCTCGACCATGGCCGTCAATAGTGATAGCGTCCCGCCCGTGTTGTTCGAAAAGTACAGTTCCGGCGACTTCGTGGATTCCCCCACCGCTATGTACGCTGCGAAGTGAATGACCGCATCGAACTGTCTCTCGCGCAACAACGCCGTGAGTTGCGCGGTATCCGCCAGGTCCAGCACGTGCAGCCGGCCGGCAGGGACGTTGTGCCGGTGTCCTCGAGAAAGATTGTCCACTACCTGGACCTCGTGGCCGCTCGCCATAAGCAGATGCGTCGTATGCGAGCCGATGTAGCCGGCCCCGCCAGTCACCAGGATTTTTGCCATTCTTGTAAATTGTACGATGGCCTTGGAGGAAGTATGCCTTTTCTAAGCTTGAGCACGGCGGTGGAGGGGCCGGTCGCGACACTCACGTTGAATCGTCCAGAGAGGCGGAACGCGCTCTCGCTCGCTCTGATGCAGGAGATGATCGCGCATTTCGAGGACATCGCTGAACGCAAGGACATTCACGTGGTCATACTCGCCGCGGCGGGGAGGGCGTTCTCTTCCGGTCACGACCTGGACGAGATGATCGGGCGCGATCTTGACGAGTATCGCCATACTTTCGATGTCTGTACGAAGCTGATGGCCAGGATCCAGTCGATTCCACAGCCGGTTATCGCGCAGGTGCAGGGTGTGGCCACAGCAGCTGGATGCCAGTTGGTCGCCACTTGCGATTTGGCCGTGGCCTCGACAGAGGCGAGGTTCGCCACGCCAGGCGTGAAGATAGGATTATTCTGTACGACACCCATGGTTGCGGTGACGCGCGCCATCGGACGCAAGCACGCCATGGAAATGCTGCTCACCGGGCAATTCATCGATGCCGGCACGGCTGCGTCCTGGGGCTTGGTGAATCGCGTCACGACTCCGTCTGAACTGGAGGCGACAACGCGATCACTGGCTCTGCAAATCGCGGATGCAAGTTCAGACACTATAGCCCTTGGCAAACAGGCATTCTATTCGCAAATCGATCTGGATCAATGCCAGGCTTACGGTCAAGCCAAAGAGATTATGGCACTGAGCGCTCGGTCCTCCGATGCGCAGGAAGGCATTTCCGCATTCCTTGAAAAGCGGGAGCCGCACTGGACGGGACGCTAAACATCGTCACTGTTTGTCACTTTGGCGCGTCTCACTGCTATAAATGGCGACGATACTCCCCTTTCTGCGCATGTCCGCAATCTGCTTCGCGGCTGCTCTCTTACTTTTGGGGGAGAGCTTCAAGCCAGATGATGTGAAGATTCTGGGCGATCTGGAGTACGGCCAGAGCAGCGAACCCGTGGAGTACTCAGGCGCGCCACGCTATTCAGCGTTCATCTTCACGGCGAAGGCTGGAGACCGTATCGAAGCGATCGTGAAAGACTCACAGCGGAAGGCGTTCGTCGCCATTGCGGACGGCAGCTTGAACCAACTTGCCAGCGGTACCACACGGCTGCAGTTCCGCATCCCCAATCACGGGCCGGATGCCGAGGCCTACTACATTATCTTCCGTGATACTGAGGACAAGCCGGCCCGGTTTACTGTGGAACTAAAGAGGGTGGGTTCCGGCGCTACCAGCGGGAACTGAGGCTCACAACCTCCGTCTCGCGCGAAGGGCGCTTTTGGCATTCTATATCCCCACGGATGGTTAGGTTAAGGTTCCGTTTATGTCATCCTAATTACGAGGCAGCTGTAATCCTTCATTCTCAATGGCAACCCACGATTTCCATGCGCTCCACTCGCGAATGCGGAGTCTGTCCACTTCCGAAGATGAGCTTGGGTACTGGCGAGCCTTGGCGGAGCAGGCAGACGAGCGGCTCCGGGTAGCGTTCGAGCTCGGCCGTCTGGGCAATTGGGACTGGAACATTCCCGAAAACCGCATTACCCGGACCGGCTACCACGAACAGTTGTTTGGATTACCTCCCGGCACTTTCCCGGGCACCTACGAAAGCTTCTTGGAGTGCGTGCACCCAGAGGACCGGGAACCCGTGAAGCATGAGGTGGCCAAATGCCTGGAATCGGGTGAGGACTACCAACAAGAGTATAGAGTGGTGTGGCCTGACGGTACCTCCCACTGGATTGAGGGCCGCGCTCGCCTGCGGTGCGACGAACACGGACAGCCGCTAAGCATGATCGGTGTCGTTCAAGATATCACGGAACGCAAGCTGATAGAGCAGCACCAGGCTCGTTTTGAATCTCTGTTTGAAGCGGCGCAGGATGCGGTGCTGATCTTTGATGACAGCCATCGCTACGTGGAGGCAAATCCAGCAGCGGGCGCGCTGTTTGGCCTGACTCCGGAGCAGTTGCGCGGACGCCAAATCGAAGAATTTCTAGTAGACGACGCTCATAGGCGCGCGGAAGCGTGGCTTGATTTCACCACAGCCGGCGTGCACCGGGGCGAATGCAGGATGCGGATGGCCAATGGCACATTGTGCGATGTGGAGTACAGCGCCAAGATGAACTTCGCCCCCGGCTTACATCTGTCGATTCTGCGAGATGTGACCGAACGCAAGCTGGCCGAAGAAGCGTTAACCAGTCAGGCGGCCGAGCTCCGACGCTCCAATGCCGACCTGCAGCAGTTCGCTTATATAACCAGCCACGACCTGCAGGAACCACTTAGGGGCATCATCAGTTTTTCGCAGATGCTGGCCAAGCGTTACGCCGGACAGTTGGGCACCGATGCTGACGAGTTTCTGGAGTACATCGTCTCCGGCGCCCACCGCATGAACGAGCTGATTGATTCACTGCTCAGCTACTCGCGCCTAGTGAACGTCGAGTGGATGCCATATGCCCCGGTAGCCCTCGACGTCGCCCTGCAATGGGCCACCATGAACCTGCACACCATCATCGAAGAGACGCAAACCACGGTGACCCGGGAACCACTGCCGACCGTTCTAGCCGACCACGTTCAATTGGTTCAACTCTTTCAGAACTCTGATCGGCAACGCCATCAAGTACCGGAAACCGGCTGAGCCGCCGCAGATTCATGTCTTCGCCAAACAGCGGGAAAAGGAGTGGGTGATCTGCGTGCAGGACAACGGCATCGGCATCGATCCGGAGCATGCGCAACGCATCTTCGGCGTGTTCAAGCGATTGCATGGAAAGGAGATTCCAGGCACGGGCATAGGCTTGGCCATCTGCAAGCGCATCGTAGAAAAGCATGGCGGGAGAATCTGGGTGGAATCGGAAAACGGCGTGGGGTCCAGGTTCTACTTCACCATCCCCCACGACGAACGGTCAAATTAAAAGAAGCGCAGCGACCGTGGGATTCCCGCCCTGGATGCAAACCTTCGCCTCCACGGCGACGAACAGCCCGCCTGCTACGTAAATAGTCATGTCTTCCTCCCAGGCCTTTTCCACCGCAGCCTCAACGGCGTCTTCTATTCGCTCCTCGATCTTCCAAACAACTCCCGGCCTGATCTCGTGGCACGCATTGGCAATCATTGCCGCAGGTGTACCTCGGTGGTAAGCCTGCGTGCACACCACCGAGTCGGCGATTGCAATCAATTCGGGCAGGATTCCGCCAATGTCTTTGTCCTGCGATACGCCCGTAACCAGGAGAATTCTGCGGCTGGGAATGATGTTCCGGATGGTGGCGGCTGCCGCCGCCACGGAATGGGGCGTATGCCCCACATCGACGATAATTTCGGGCTTCGTTGAAACACGCTCCAGCCGGCCAGGCCACACGACTGAATCCAGTGCGGCGTATATCGCAAGGCGCAGGCGAGCCTTGGAGATATTCGGGCGATTCCGCTCCACCCACCGTTTCACGAGGTGAACGGCCACGCATGTATTCCGTGCTTGATGTTCGCCGCAAAGCCGGGTAGTCAAGCCGCGGAATTCCATTCCGGCGCAAGCCATGTCGAAATACATGCGGTCGCCTTCATACGACAGGTTCTCAATGGTACTTCCGGCCGTGGCATCGACTAACTCGACCTGACGCAGACGGCAATACGCCTGGACGCGTCGCAGAAGAGCGGGGTCAATGCTACCCGCCACCAGCACACCTCCCGGGGGGCACAGGTCCACTTTGTCGTACGCGATCATCTCGACGGTTTTGCCAAGGATCTTACTGTGCTCGAGTTCCACCGACGTCAACGCGGCCGTGGCGCCGGGAATTACGCGTGTCGAGTCGTATCGCCCTCCCAGTCCAGCCTCCGAAACGATGGCGGGCACACGCTTGGAGCAAAAATGATGGAGTCCGGCGGCGGTGAACGCTTCAAAGGCTCCCACCCTGTCTGCCGGATAACGCGACTCGAAATCGGCCTTGCGCTCAAAGGTCCAATCCGCCGAAGCCGCCAGGTCATAGTCGGATATCTCCTCACCGTTCACCTGGATGCGCTCGTTAAATCGAATGAGGTGCGGCGAAGTGTATAGCCCCGCGACGATTCCCAGATGTTTGAGGATTTCAGCGGTGATCGCGCTAGTACTACCCTTCCCTTTGGATCCCGTCACTTTGATGGCATCCAGTTGCTGTACCCAGCCTTGATCCGGCAGGCTGTCAAGGAAATAGAGCATCCGATGGAGACCGGCGCCTTCACCCAACCTAGTGAGGGAAAGAAGCCGGCCAGCCGCATCCGACGCGATCATTGCCGCATCCCCAAGCGCCCTGGCTGGTATCCGTATTCAAGCAGGCAGAGCCGGCAGGCCCCCACCAGGTAAACCGACCCGGTGACCACAACGAGAATCCCCCGGAATTTGGGGTCAGTCGAGGCAGTGTGGACGAGTTCCGCCGGGCTGCTGAACACTGATTCCCCTACGGACGCTACGGGACCCATATCGAATGACTTGTAGAATCCGTTCACTAACAGTGTTCGATCGAATGGCGGCGAGAGCACCCTCAGCCCATCCACTGCCTTGCTGTGATCCGAAGCTCCGAACGCGAGTACTTTAGCCCGCGTTGGAAAGAACGTTCGAATGAAATCCGCGACCGCCTCGAACGACATCACGTTGTGCGCCGCATCCAAGAGCCATGTGACAGGCCCGTCAAAAGTCTCCAGTCTCCCCGGCCAAACCGTCTGCGACACTCCTCGAACGCAACCCACATCGTTGATGACACGCATTTCGTGAAGCTCTTCAACGGCGGCCAGCACAGTCGCAAGATTGCGCAGTTGGAAGGCGCCCCGCAGTGGACATCGAAATTCGATGAGGCCCTCCTCGATTCTAATCCTCACATCTGATCCGTCCGCTGTAGAGCTAACCGCCTCTATGCGATCCAGGGACGCAACTCGAACAGAAACGCCCCGTGCGTCCGCCTCTTGGGAAATGATAGCGACGGCTTCGGCATCCATGTTCGGCCCCAAGCACCAGTGTTGATCCCGGTGAAGCAATACCAGCTTTGTCTTTTGCAACATCGGCAATCCCAGGACCAAGTTCCAACCGTGATCTAAGCCCACGGAAGTGATGATCGAAAGCCTGGAAGGAATCAGGCTGACCACGTCATTGTAGCCGCCAACGGCACTTTCAAGAATCGCGACTTCAACTGCGCTCCTTTGGAATGACCGCAAAGCAACAATCAATAAGGCTTCAAAGAACGAAGGCCGGTAGGCCCCGCCCAACTTCGATGGGATGGCGTCCAGAAAGGGCGACATTTCTTCGAACGCTGCCTGCAGTTCCCGCTCGTCAATCGTGCGGTTGCCGATCCGTATTCGTTCAATCGGATCGATGAGGTGAGGCGACGTGAATACGCCCGTGCGGGTACCACAAGATTCCAGCGCGGAGCCGAGCATTGCAGCCACTGACCCCTTGCCGCTGGTTCCGGTAATTTTAACTGTCGTGGGTGGCAGGGAGTGCGACGCCCGATACAGCTCCAGGATGGCGCCGAAGCGATGTAGTCTTGCGGAGCGGCCCGCCACTTCGGGTGTCCACGAAATGAGGTCTGCGCCACGGTCCCGCTGTCATGCACCTCCGCGCAGGCTTCGGTTATACAGGAGGCGTGCGGAAACGACTAGCGCCGTTGTGAGCGCGGCGATCTTTAGCTCGAACAGCCAGACCGAGTGGACCTCGGCTGTCGGCAACACAGTACAGATCAGGGCCAACCCGCTGACGATGATCCCGGACAGCGAGCTCCACCTGGCTCCGCAGCGCCACGACGCGATGAAGATGTAGATAAACGGAAGCAGTCCGCCGATGGCCATCATGTCGGTCATGATCTGGTATGTCGCGCGCAGTGTCTCACCGGCCTGGACCAGGATGAGAAACAGGGCGGCAAGTCCACCGAACAGAAGAATTGAAACGTAGGGTGTGTGCCAGCGAGGATGAACCCGTGTCAGCGGAGGCGGAAGCAGACCCACGATGCCAACAGCGTAGGGTAAGCGGCCGGCCGATGCGCCGAACACGCTGAGCTGGCCCACCGACGCCAGAAATAACAGCACCGCCGTGAGTGGCGAAATCCAGCTCCAGCCCGTGATGCCGCCCGCTGCGTAGGCGCTCTGCGCGATGCCATGCAAAGGGCTAATGCGCTCCGCTGGGATGATGACCAGCAGCGCGAGAGTGGCAATGATGTAATATCCCGAAGCCAGCGGAGCCGCGATTCCGGCGGATAACGGCAAGTCGCGTACTGGATTGCGGATCTCGCCTGCAAGAATCGGCGCCATTTCCAATCCAGTCAGCGCGAAGGCCATTTGTGAAAAGAAGTTGATGCGCTGCCAGTCCCACCTAAGATGGAAATCGAAAGGAGTGGCAGAGCCTTGCCGCATCCACACCAGCACGGCGGTTCCCGCAATGGCCGCGCACAGCGCATACGTGCACACCGCGCCTAAGTTATCCAGCCATTTCCCGAATTTTAGTCCGGCGACATTGGCGCCGAGCGAGACGAGCAGCGCGACCAGGGCGACGCTGAAGACAAAGCGGCGATTCTCGGCGAGGTAGACCCATCGGGATCCAAAAGCATAGACCGTCATGCTGGCCGACGACATCAGGGCGCTTGTAAATGTGAACGCGAAGCCTACCCAGTAAATCCAGAAGCAGAGAAAGCCGTGCCATTCCCCTAAGGTTTCCCGGGTCCACACGTAAAGACCCCCGGTCTGCGGAAACCGGGCGGAGAGCCTCGCCACTGCGAAGGCTGAAGGGATAAAAAAGAATACTGTCGCGAGTACCCAGAGTGTGATGGAACTGGCTCCGATTTGCGCGGCCATGGCCGCTCCGCGTGTCCCGGCGACCCCAACGAACGAGAAGAGCACCAGATCTCCAAGGCCGAGCTCTCGTTTCAGTGCTGGGGACGCCACGCCTGCGACAGCCATGGGTGAATGGTAACTTCAATCGAACGAAGTGGGCCACTCGGGATGCCGATAGTGCTCGAAGAGATGCGCGATCTGGGCGGTAGTGATGCGCGAGAGAGACAATGGCGGAATCTCGTCCTCCGCAAAGAATCCTACACCATCCGTCTCGTGACTAGTCGCCGCCGTTCCGCCCACTAGTTCGCATTGGAAGAACAGCTTGTAGGCGTGGTACGGGATCGGCGGATGGCCGTGGAGATTGCGATCGTATACGGCGAGCAGTTTACGAGCTATGACATCGTAGCCCGATTCCTCTTTCACCTCGCGCACGGCTGCAGTGCTGGGCGAATCTCCGACGTCGGCCCAACCGCCGGGAAGCGTCCACCCGCCGTCCTCACGCTCTTTCACCAGCAGCAAGCGATGCTCCAGGAACACCGCCGCTCGCACGTCGACCTTCGGCGTCGCATATCCTGTATCCCGGCCGAAGAAGTCACCGAGGGTTCGCGGATCGATAGGCGGGGATGATCCGGCGGCCATTATCTCGGCCGCAATCTGCCGCAGAGCTTCGTAGCGTTCTCTGTCATATCCATCCTGCGCGTAGGTCAGTCCGGTTTGAGCCAGCGCTTGTAATTTTCTGGCCCATACCAGCCATTGCGAATCCATCTTCCCTTGATGGTAAGCGAGGTACACTGGCGAGCGTATGTTGTGGATCTGGCAGCCAACTCGTGAGCAAATCGAATCGACAAACGTTTGGCGATTCATGCAGAAGTTGGGCTTTACCTACCGGGAGACGTTCCTGTCCTGGTCGCGAGAAAACCCGGAGCAGTTTTGGGACGCGCTGGCAAAAGAGATGGATATCCATTGGTTCGAACCATACACACGGGTGCTGGACATGAGCCGCGGCGTCGAATGGACGCAGTGGTTCACGGGCGGAAAGCTGAACATGGCCGACAACTGCCTGGACCGGTGGGCCGCATCGGGGCGGATCGCAGTTGTCGGCGAGGATGAGGACGGCCGCGTTCGCGAGTTAACGTTTGCGGAATTAAGCGATCGTGTATCGAGGCTCGCGAATTACTTCAAGTCGTTGACGCTTGTCGCGGGCGACCGCGTTGCGCTGGTGATGCCGATGACCGCCGACGTGGTCACGGTTCTGTATGCATGCCTGAAGCTGGGTCTGGTTGCGGTACCCATCTTCGGCGGGTTCGGTGCCGGAGCAATTGCGTCGAGGCTGGCTGACTCCGGGGCTCGCGCAGTCGTCGCGGGCGATCGGCTGAAGCGGCGCGGGAAGTGGATTCCTCTTCGCGAGAAGGTGGATGAAGCTCTCAAGAAGGCCGGCACCTTGCCGATCGTGATTCCATACGGCTATGAGGACGGTTGGGGATCGCTGCTCGACGAACAATCAGCGGCCTGCGAAACGGCTGCGCTGGATGCGGAGGCCACGGCACTGCTGCTGTACACGTCGGGCACGACCGGCAAGCCGAAGGGCGCCGTGCACACCCACGCCGGAGCGCTGGTACAGATGGCCAAGGAGATTTATCTCGGCTTCGATCACAAACCTGACGACCGGTTCTTCTGGCTGTCGGACATCGGCTGGATGATGGGGCCGTGGACGATCATCGGGAATCACTGCCTGGGCGGAACCATTTTCCTGTACGATGGCGCGCCCGATTTCCCGCAGCCAGACCGGCTGTGGGAGATGATCGAGCGCCACAGGATTACGACTTTCGGCGTATCTCCCACTGCAGTGCGTTTGCTGATGCGAGTGAGTCACCCTGAGCAATATCCGATGCAAACGCTGCGGCTGCTGGGTTCGACCGGAGAGCCTTGGGACGAGACGTCGTACATGTGGTTCTTTGAAAGAATCGGGCGGCGCCGTTGTCCCATCATCAATATCTCAGGCGGGACGGAGATCGCGGGATCGTTCCTGTTTCCGCTGCCCATTCAGCCTTTGAAGGCGTGCTCGCTGGGTTCTCCCGCGCCCGGTATGGCGACCGAGGTGGTCGACGAGCGTGGGCATCCGGTGCGGGGCGGCATGGGCTATCTGATCTGCACCAAGCCTTCGCCGTCGATGACGCGCGGAATCTGGGGCGATCCCCGGCGGTATTTAGAGACGTACTGGGGACGCTGGCCCGGATGGTGGGATCACGGCGACTGGGCGAGCGTCGATGAAGACGGCTGCTGGTTCGTCCACGGACGCGCCGATGAATCCATGAATGTTGCGGGACGGAAGGTAGGGCCAGCGGAGGTGGAAGAGGCGCTCATTGAGCACCCAGCGGTCTCGGAGGCAGCCGTGATTGGCGTGCCGGATGCGCTCAAAGGTGAGACGATCGTCGCCTTCGTAGTGCTGAATCAACCGGCTACGGCCGAAGAACTCTCGGCCCATCTGGTGAAGACGATGGGAGCGATGTTCCGGCCGCATGCGATCCAGCCGGTGCCTGAGTTGCCCAAAACTCAGAGTGGGAAAATTGTCAGGCGGCTGATCCGGAGAAGGTACTTGGGAGAAGAACTGGGGGATACCTCGACGGTGCAGAATCCAAGTGCGTTGGATGCTTTTGACCATGTGACGAGATAGGTATAATCATCCCATGGAGTCTAAAACGGTAAATGTTGAGCATTCCGGCAGAATCCTCATTCCTGCCGCATTCCGCCGCAAGTTGGGCATTGAAGAGGGTACCGCGCTCACTCTCACCGTGAACGATAAAAACCAGCTTCTACTCGAGACGCGAGGTGCTGCCATCCAGCGTATTCAAGCTGAGTTTCGCAAGAAACTCCCGGAAGGACGGCTGCTGTCGGAAGAACTGATCCAGGAGCGCCGCCGCGAAGCCGAACGTGAAGCCGTTAAGTAAGGAGATTCTGTATCTGCTGGATTCTTCTGCTCTGCTCGCGCTGATTGGAGGCGAACCGGGGCATCGGAAGGTGGAGCAATTGTTAAATTCCTCAGCCGTCAGTTCGGTGATTGTCTCCGAAACCGCAGACAAACTGGTTCAAGCAGGCGTCAGTGCGCGCGAGGCCAGCCGCTGGCTGGATGGGCTCCAACTTCGGGAAATCCCGTGGGAGAGCGAGATCTCCAGGAATACGACGGCGCACGCGGCAAAGGGACTCTCGCTGGCCGACCGAATCTGCCTTGCGACGGCGGAGGCCTACGGAGTAACAGCGGTAACTGCCGATCACCTCTGGAGCAAGCAGACCAGAGTTAAAGTGTTGATGATCCGTTAGCTGAGACGCCCGCAGAGCATCTAGACGATAGTCGGTCTGCGCTTCCGAACCTGCGTAGCTTGCTCAAACGCGTGGGCGAGTTGCAGGACGCTCCACTCGTCTCGATGACGACCCACGATCTGCAATCCCACCGGCAGGCCCTCCGGGGTGAAGCCGCACGGCACTGAGATCGCCGGGTTCCCCGTCAGCGTGATGTAGTAGCAGGACTTCATCCAATCGATATAGGTGTCCATCTTTACGCCGCCGATCTCGGTCACATACGGCTGGCGCACGTCGAACGGCGGTACCTGCGTCACAGGAAGGATGAAGTATTCGTAGTTCTGCAGGAACTGCTGGAAACGGCTCCAGATGGCCGCATGCTTCACTTCGGCCCGGCTCACTTCGGGTCCGGTGAGCTTGGCCCCGCGATCCACTTCCCACAGGATGGTGTCTTTGAACTCGCCGCGGTGCGCCCGGACCATATCACCGTAAGATGATTCAAAGCCCCAGGCTCGGAGGGTTTTGAATACCGAGTCGGCATCGGTGAAATCGGGCTCGGCCTGCTCGACGATGCAGCCGAGATCCTCAAATATCTTGCGCTGGGGATCGACGACGGCGCGGATGCCAGGGTGAAACGGTACGCCTCCAAGATCGCGAAACCAGGCGACTCGTACATCTTTGAAACTGCGCTCCAGCGGGCGCGCGAAGCGGTCGCCCAACTCGTTAATGGATATTGGAGAGCGGGGGTCAGGACCAGCGACAATACTCAAGAAGAGGGCCACATCGGCCACCGTCCGGCCCATCGGTCCGGAGACGCTCAGGGGCGACCAGGCGAGCCCAATGGCTTTGTTTGGTACGCGGCCGGGGGCGGGCCGGAGACCCACGACATTGCAGAACGAAGCGGGGTTGCGAAGCGATCCCCCCATGTCGCTGCCATCCGCTATCGGAACCAGCCCGCAGGCCAGCGCCACGGCAGCGCCGCCGCTGCTGCCGCCGCATGTCTTCTTCAGGTCATAGGGATTCAGCGTCGCGCCGAAGACGCGGTTGAACGTTTGCGAACCCGCGCCAAACTCGGGAGTGTTGGTCTTGCCAACCGTGATCGCGCCTGCGCGCTTGATTCGCTCGACGATGATAGCGTCCTCAGCCGGGAGATGGTCCTTGAACAGCGGCGAACCGAAGGTGGTGCGAATTCCCTTTGTGTCGGCCAGATCCTTATGGACGACAGGCAGGCCGTGCAGCGCGCCCAGGGTTGCCCCGTGTGCCTGCGCTTCGTCGGCCCGCTTCGCATTCTCTACGGCCTGGTCCGCGACCAGCGTGACGATTGAATTCACTTTCGGGTTGAGGCGCTCGATCTGTTTCAGGTGTGCCGCCACGACTTCGGCAGCCGACAGTTTCTTGGTCCGGATCAGACGCGCCATCTCAACGGCGGTCAGCAGGCAAATCTCGGGAGCAGTGGCCGCCTGGGATCCACGTCCGAGAGCGGCGGTACCAGTAATGCGGATGATCGCGCCGCGACGCGTCGGGTTATCTTCCGCCATGCTGCTGACAGGGTAGCAGTATAGGATCGGTATTCACCAGTGCGAGATGGCGGCACGCAAACAAAAATGCGGCAGAAGCTTCTGGGCTCTGCCGCATTAAGTCGGACGATTAACGCTTAACTACAGCCGCTAGTGCCGCCGCAATTCTCACATTTGTAGCAACTTCCATTGCGAGTCATCAGACCACCGCACTCTGAGCATAACGGGGCGTCGGAGAACGCCGTCTCGAAAGGCAGGGCCTGTTGCGGCTCGGGCTCGGTAGGGCGCAATTTTGGCGAGTCGCCCGCCTCGCTGAGCGCATAGTCCGGACCGAGGAATTTCGCGCCGAGCCAACGGAAAATATAATCCATGATCGACTTGGCGTAGGGAACCAGCGAGTTGCCGGTCCATCCGCTCGGCTCGAACCGCACGTGGCTGAATTTGTCCACGAAGAATTTCAGCGGCACGCCGTATTGCAGCGCATAGCTGATCGCCGTCGCGAAACTATCCATCAGGCCCGAGATAGTCGAGCCTTCCTTGGCCATCGTGATAAATAACTCGCCGGGCGTGCCATCCTCATACAGGCCAACGGTGATGTAGCCTTCGTGTCCGCCGATCGAGAACTTGTGAGTGATCGAACTGCGCTCGTCCGGCAGTTTGCGCCGGATTGGACGGTAGACAATCTTCTCAGTGGTGGTTACTGTCCCCGCAGACGTCAATGACACTTTCGCGCCCTTGGAGGAACCGGAGCTCAGCGGCTGCACTCGCTTGGAACCATCGCGATAGATCGCCACAGCCTTCAAACCGAGCCGCCAACTCTCGATATAGGCCTCGACGATGTCCTCCGCCGTGCATTCCTCCGGCATGTTGATGGTCTTTGAAATTGCGCCGGAAATAAAAGGCTGCACCGCCGCCATCATGCGCACGTGACCCATATGATGGATGAATCGAACGCCGTTCTGCGGGCGGAAACTGCAATCGAATACCGAGAGATGTTCCGGTTTCAAAGCCGGAGCTCCCTCGATGGTGCCAGTGGAGTCGATGTGGGATACGATCTGCTCCACCTGCTCAGGGCTGTAACCCAAGCGGATGAGGGCTTGCGGAACGGTGTTGTTGACGATCTTGATTACGCCGCCGCCGACGAGCTTCTTGAATTTGACCAGCGCGAGATCGGGCTCAATGCCGGTTGTGTCGCAATCCATCATGAATCCGATGGTGCCGGTGGGCGCGAGTACCGTGGTCTGCGCATTGCGGTAGCCTGCTCGCTTGCCGAGCTCATACGCATCGCGCCAGGCCTCCTCGGCGGCGTGAAGCAACGGCGCAGGTACGCGATGGCTGTCGATCCGGCTCACCGCTTCCCAATGCATCCGGATCACGTCCAAAAACGGCTTCTCGTTGACCGCATAACCGGCGCACGGACCCGTGGCATCCGATGCGATGCGGGCGCTGGTGAGATAGGCCTGACCGCACATTACCGCAGTGATGGAGGCGGCCCAATCGCGGCCATGGTCGCTGTTATAGGGCAGGCCCATGGACATTAGCAGTGCACCTAAATTCGCATAGCCAAGTCCAAGCGGCCGGAACTTGTGCGAATTCTCCGCGATCCTGTCGGTGGGATAACTGGCGTTGTCCACCAGAATCTCCTGCGCCAGAATCATCGTATCCACCGCGTGCCGGAACGCTTCGACATCGAAGTGTCCGTCCGGGCCCACAAACTTCATGAGGTTCAGCGACGACAGGTTGCACGCCGAATCGTCCAGGAACATGTATTCCGAACAAGGGTTCGACGCGTTAATACGGGCCGTGTTCTTCGAAGTATGCCAGCGGTTAATGGTGGTGTCGAACTGCATGCCGGGATCGCCGCACTGCCATGTGGCCTCGGCAATCATCTTCATCAGCTCGCGGGCGTTGTAGCGCTTCACCGGCTGATCGGTAACGCGCGATTTGGTCCACCAGTCCCGGTCCTCGACCACGGCCTGCATGAATTCGTCGGTAGCGCGAACGGAGTTGTTCGCATTCTGGAAGAAGATAGAGCTGTACGCATCGCCGTCGAGCGATGAATCGTAGCCGGCGTCGATCAAAGTATGCGCCTTCTTCTCTTCCTTGGCCTTGCACCACACAAAGTTCTCAATGTCCGGGTGGTCGGCGTTCAGGATCACCATCTTCGCCGCACGCCGTGTTTTTCCGCCGCTCTTGATAACGCCGGCGAAGGCGTCAAATCCCTTCATGAAGCTGAGCGGACCGGAGGCGCGGCCGCCGCCGGATAGAATAGCGTCCTCTTCACGCAGCGTTGAAAGATTGGTGCCGGTGCCCGATCCCCACTTGAACAGCATGCCTTCCGTCTTGGCCAAGCCGAGAATTGACTCCAGCGAATCGGTGACGGAGTTGATGAAGCACGCGGAGCATTGCGGCCGCGATTCACCGGGCTCCAGCTTGTGGATTGCGTTCTCGTTCTGATCGAAGTACCAGCCGTAGCCGCGCGCTTCTTTAACGCCGACATTGAACCACACCGGCGAGTTAAAGCACGCCTTCTGCGTGAGCATCAAGTGGGCCAATTCGTTACGGAAATTCTCTCCGTCTTCAGCAGTCCGGAAATACTTCTGCGATATCCCCCAATCAGCGATAGTGTCGACGACGCGATGAACTAGCTGGGCCACACTGCGCTCGCGGTCGGGCGAGCCGGGCTTTCCATAAAAATATTTGCTGGCGACGATGTTGGTGGCGGTTTGCGACCAATCGGCGGGGACTTCCAAGTCCCGCTGTTCGAAAATGACTGCACCCTTGTCGTTTCCGATGCTTGCGGTCCGCAGTTCCCACTGGATTTCGTCGTAGGGCGTTTTCCCTGGTTCTGACCGGGCCGTAAAGTAACGAGGGAATGTCACGCCTCGCCGTTCACTGATCGCCTTCGGTTGAAGTGGAAGATCTTTTACTCTCGCGCTGAGATCGACACTGAGTTGTCCCATCCGGACTCCTATTGCATTACTTTGATCGCCGCGTGTGGGGGAAATAGCGGCCCTGAACGCAATCATGCCCCAACATGTAGTGTATCGTCAAGAACTATATCTATAAGTCGTGCATGTAGTTGCCGAAGGCCGTCCATGATCCCCGACCCACAGGATGGCTCGGATGCCACAATTGAATGTGAATCGCATGCTCTGGGACTACCTTATCATCACCGCATCGAACGAACTTCAGGCGAGCGCTTATCGGGGACAGCTGGAGATGCGGCGGACCGCGGGTGAACTGTCCCTCGTCCGAGAAGTGTTGGTGGTCCCCGACTCCGGGGGACATCGGATCGGAAGCGGCGGAAGTACGCTCGACTGTCTGTGGCGGGTGATGGATTTGGAGCGCCGCCCAAGCACCGCCAGTCACGAACGGCTGAGCGGCTTACGGATCCTCATCGTACATGCAGGCGGCGATTCACGGCGCCTGCCCGCTTACGGACCCGCGGGTAAGATCTTCGTCCCGCTGCCAGGAATGCATCAAAGCACGGCGCCGCTCACATTATTCGACAAGCTCACGCCGGCGTTTCTCAGCCTCCGTACCGGCCAAATTGTAGTCACCTCGGGCGATGCACTAATTGAATTCGATCCATCAGCGCTCGACTTGAACTCCCCGGGGGTCTCGATGGCGGGCAGTTACGCTTCGCCAGAAGAAGCATCGCGGCACGGCGTACTCTGCAGGAACGACGACTGTTCGCTTCGCCTTTATCTTCAGAAGCCGTCGACCGCGACTCAGGCCGCAGTGGGGGCGATCGGTCCCGGCAGCACGGCGATTCTCGACATTGGCGTGATGAGTTTCGACGCGCGTGCAGCCTCGGCGTTGCTCGCTGTTTTCGCTCCCATGCGGGAACCCATCCTGAGGCATGGTCTGGATCTGTACCGGGAGGTTTGCTGCGCCATGGGAACCGAGGCCACGCTCGACCACTATGTCGAGAGCGTACGGCGTAGCGGCTCAAATTGGGACGAGTCCCTGCTGGCCGCGCTCTTCCCCGTGTTGCACGAGATCCCGGCCCAGGTGCGGCTTGTCCCGTCGTGCCGCTTCCTGCACTTCGGATCCACCCGCCAATTGATCGAGAGTGGAACAGCTTTGAGCGGGGACGCGTGCCTGCCCGTCAATAATCAGATAGCACCGGGCGGCTGCATAGATGGTGACAACGTTTGGGTGGAAGGATGCCGCATTACCGCTCCGCTCACACTCGCCGGACACAATGCGGTGATCGGGGTGGACGTAATGGAGCCGCTCACGCTGCCGAAAGACGCTTGCCTGGAAGTCCTCGCCGGACGCTCCCGCAACGGCGAGAAGGTTTGGTTCGTCCGGTGCTATGGGATTAACGACAGCTTCAAGGACGCCAGCTTATTCGGCCGACCGCTGCCGGAGTGGATGAGCGAAACCGGCGATCAAACGCTGTGGGATACGCGCGTCTTCCCAGCGGAAAAGGAATCCACAGCGTTCCGGAAATGGCTCTGGTTGTTCGATGTGGATCGTGCGACACAGGAGCAAAAGCGTGCATTCGCTGATGCGGACCGTTACAGCGCCGCCGAGATTGCGGTCCTAGCTGATCAGGACGCGTTTCATCGGCGCAGATACAAGTTTAACGACCGAGCACTCCGAACATCTTAGGTTGAGCTTACGAACGACGAGTCGAAACCGAGCGTGCGGTCCCATTGCCGGACATGCCTGGGCTCGCAAATCTTTTGTTTCTTCCAACCGGAACGGATGCGGAACTGCAGCATCCGCCGACATGAGAAAGGCACTTTCGTTTTTGTGTTGCATTACCTTTCTAATCGCTCCCCTGCGATCGCAGGACAGCGAAGCTGTAATCAAAAGGGAGTCTGTATCGATACATACCGTGGAGCGTGGTTCGATGGCTATTCGCCTCAGCCAACGGGTCCCTGACGTCGTTGCAATCCAGAACAGCGGTTTTAGCTTTTACGGACGATCAGGGGAGATGCGAGCCGGGTCGGAGCGCCAAATTGGTGGTGGGCGAAGCGCCGAAGGCCTATGCAGGAAAAGTCGTGAGGCGATTGGGAAGGGTCTCAGCTATCGATCAGTGCGAGGTCGAGTTCGCGGATGCACTCCCGGAAGGCACCGGTCTCGGGAGCAGGGTCGGCGCACTTATTGAGGTCGGGGAGTTGAAGAATGTAGTATTCTTCGGACGCCCGGCGAGCTCACTGCCGAGCAGCACTGCGACGATCTTCGTTCTCGAAGAAAAGACATCTTCCGCCCGTCGCGTCAGGGTTCAATATGGGTAATATCGGGCCCCTGATTCAAGTTCTCGATGGTCTCACGCCTGGCGACAAGGTCATAGTGACCGACATGTCGAAATGGGCAAATACTTCGCGGGTTCGGATAGAGTAGTTCAACCCCTGAAAGTTAGGGGACTTCAGTTTGGGCGCTCTATCAACGATCCAGCTGAGTCTATTGGGGCGGAATCTGTGGTGGCGGAGACTGAGGCGCGGCAGCCTTCGCCTCCTTCTCTTTCTGCTTTTTCTCCGCCTCTTTCTTCTCGGCGGTGGTTTTCACCGGGCTAATCAACACGTGCGCGTTGCGGCCTTCCAGTTTCGGCTGGCCTTCCACCGTGCCGTGCTGCACCAGGTCCTGCGCGAAACGCAATAAGAGTTTTTTGCCTAAGTCGGTGTGCGCGATTTCGCGCCCTCGGAATTGAACCACGGCTTTCACGCGATTGCCTTCGGTTAAGAAGCGAATGGCGTGATTCTTCTTGAAGTCGTAATCGTGGTCGTCCGTGTTGGGCCGGAACTTCAGTTCCTTCACCTGGATTACGTGCTGCTTCCTCTTGGCTTCATGCGATTTCTTTTTCTGTTCGTATTGCCACTGGCCGTAATCCATCGCCTTGGCGACTGGGCGGCTCTGCAGTGGGAGCGATCAGAATCAGATCCAGACCGAGTTCCTGGGCTCTTCGAACCGCGGCGGGCGTCGGCATAACTTCGACTGAGCCGTCCGGAAACACGGCGCGGACTTCACGGGCACGAATGGCCTCGTTAACATTCTCACGAACTCGGGGCCGGCGAGGGGGGTAATTTCTGGGTGGAAGCATCTATGAAGTTGAGGAACGGCCCGCATGTTGCCGGGCGAGAAAGAAAGGCGAAAATCCTGCGAACATAGCATCAGTGTAATAGGAAGCGCCCTCGTTGTCCATCCCCAAAGCAGGCGTCATCGCCAACTCCAATAAAAAATAGAAGCGAAATCCTTCACAAACAGCCCATTGTCCGTGATCACCGGATGCGCGTATATCGGGCTTTCGGCCACTTTGTATTGCCGCACCGGTTCAAACCCTAGGGGAGAGGCGCGTACCGCCATCAACTCGGCATCGTCCTTCAAAGCAAACAACAAGCCCCCGCCCACCTCGAGTGCGGCATTATCGCCCTGCCTCGGCGGACTGGTCCATAGAACCTTGCCGGTGGCCAGATCCTGCGCGAACAACTGGCCCTTGTTCTTATGACTGAACCCGAACAGAGTCTCCCCGACAATTACCGGCGAGCTCATGTACATCGGCGCCTGCGGGTTATCCCAGAGTTTGATGGTGGAGAACGTCGAGCCATTCTTCACGACGCGAACGCACGCCGTCGGATTATTGAGTCCCGCGAGGATCAAAGTGTCCTTGTAAACCACCGGGGTTACAATGTTCTGCGTATAGCTGGTTTGAAACGGAATCCGCCACAGCAGTTGTCCATTGTCGGCGCGTACCCCAGCGATGTTCTGCTGTGTTTGTGTGACAATCTGCCGGACTCCGGCCAGTTCTGCAACGATCGGCGACGCGTAGCCGGGCCCGTCTCCGGTACAACGCCACTTCACCGCACCGCTGTTCAAGTCGAACGCCGTGATCGCGCCAGAATCCTCTCCTCCGACATCGGCGATCACCAGACCGCGATCGACGATGGGCGACATCGCAGTACCGTACACCGGCGACGTATGCTTGTATTCGCCGCCGAACTCCTTGCGCCAAATCAGCCGGCCGTCCTTCATATCCCAGCAGGAAAGAATGCCGCTAATGCCGAACGTGACCAGCTTCCCGTCTTCGGCTACGGGGGTGGATTTCGGACCTGGCCCATGACCCTCCGCCGCCGAGTTCACGCGATACGGAGCAGCATAGGATTGTTTCCAAACCATCTTCCCCGAAGCCGGGTCCAGTGAATAAACCATCTCCTGGTCGCCTTCTCTGGCGAAAACAAATAGGCGGCCGCCAGCCAGCACCGGCGACGAATGTCCAAGGCCCACCCTTACTGTCCACCGCCGGTTGAGCTTCTCCGGCAATTGCGAGGGCAGCTGCACACCCTCCAGAGTTCCATCTCTATGCACACCTCGCCATTGCGGCCAGTCTGCCGCGAGACTCACGACTGCAACAACTGCGACCATCCACTTCATAGAACCTCGGGGCTACTGTTCTTGGACCGGGAGCGCAATATGGGACGGATACTGCCTGGAGCGATAGACGCACTGAGTCGCCTTGCGGTAGTCCGCCGCCTTCGCCTCAAAGATGTTGGGCACAAACGTTTGCGGGTTTCTATCGATGAGCGGGAACCAGGTGCTCTGCAGTTGCACCATCAGCCGGTGTCCCTTCAGGAATCGATGATTATGGGTCAGCAGACCCAGCCGGTAAGGCGTCACTTGGCCTGGCTTTACCGGCTCCGCCTTTTCCGGGCCGTTGCGAAAACGGCCGCGAAGCACTTCACTTGCGATCATCAATTCATAACCTCCCATGGAGGGCTCCTTTTCATACACGTCCGGGTAGACGTCGATCAGCTTGAGGATCCAGTCCGAATCGGAGCCGGTGGTGGAGGCAAAGAAGTTCGCCACGATTTCGCCGGTGACGGTGACGTCCTGGTCGAGCGGCTCCGTCTTCCAGACCAGTACGTCGGGCCGGCCGTCCACGAGCCTCTGATCATCGGTGAGCCACGTAGACCAACCCGGGCCGCCATAGGTTGGAGGAATGGGCCGGATGCGATACGGGATGGGGTGCGCGGGGTCGGAAACAAAACTATCGGCAGCATCGGATGATTCGGTGTCGGGCGGTTCAAAGGAGAGCCGGCCGGAATCCTGGAAGTACAGATTGCGAATGCCGATGTTCTTCTTTGGCGGCCACGCTTCATAGGTCTTCCACTCGTCTGAGCCGGTTTGGAAAGCGGTCACTTCGGCAAAGTCGCGGCTGCCCTTGTCCTTCAGCCAATACGCAAACCAGGGGGCTTGCAGCTTTTCGCGGAAGTACCGCGCCGTATCGCTGCCGAAGTCGAGGCGGCCAAGTTTGCGGCCGTCTCCGCGGGACCAACCGCCGTGATTCCATGGTCCGGCGACAAGGTAATTCAGGTTCTTGGCATCTTCTTTTTCCGCCGCCTCATAGATCTGCACGGGACCGTACAAATCTTCCTGGTCGAACCAGCCCGCTACGTTCAAATTCGGCACCGAGACATCCCGGATCAAACGCTGAACCGCTTGCCGCTGCCAGAACTCATCGTAATTGGCATGTTTGACGAAGTTGTTCCAGGTGGGCCGCATCCCATCGAAGTAGCGCTTATTCACTTCGGAGAGCGGGCCCAGCCGCAGATACCAATCGAAGGTGTCGTAGGCATCGAAATGAAAGGCCTGATTCTCTTTGCCGGTCTCCATCATCGCGGAGTACTCCAATCCGTAGCTGAGCCGGAATGCGCCGTTATGATGGAAGTCGTCGCCCAGGAACATGTCCGCGGGCGAGGCCTGCTCGGAGGCGGCCTTCAACGCCGGGTGCGGCTCCATCAACGCCATCACCGTCAGCCAGCCGCCATAAGAGATACCCAGAATGCCGGCCCTTCCGTTGTTGTTGGCAACATTCTTCAGCAACCATTCTATGGAGTCGTAGGCATCTGAGGCTTCGTCAATCGACTTCGGATCGCGGCGGTCCCGAAGGGGTCGCTGCATGACGAACTGACCCTCGGATTTGTACCGCCCGCGAATGTCCTGGAAGATGAAGATATAGCCATCTTTGACAAGGTCGTCGAACGATTTTTCGAGCTGATCCTTTGCGCGGGCCGTCCCGTATGGCGTTCGCTCGATCAGGAACGGCAATCGGCCCGCGGCGCTCTTTGGTCTCCAGATCTCCGTGTGCAGCCGAACTCCGTCGCGCATAGGAATCATCGCGTCGCTCTTGTCAAAATCCTCCGCGAAGCCGGCCAAGGGGAGCAATAACAGCGTGGCGATGGGTGCGACATTTCTCACTAGGCGGAGTTTAGCATTCAACGTATATGTCGGACGGTGTGGCGATTTCAAGCTTGATTCTTCCCTCAACATTTTTGACCATCGTGAGCGAACATCGGAGATAACGCGCAGCCGATCAAGTCCCGGGCACGCGCACACTCTTGCGGATCAGTCCCCTCGCCGGAGCGCGAATGGACCCCGCTTCCGGGCTCATTTGAGTCTTGAAACTCACGTGCTTCGACTAGGCAGCAAACGCCCGGCCAGTCTGTACGAAACAGAGCCGGCTCGACGATGACCATCTTAATACCTAGCGGGGCAAAGCTTGATCGAAAGCGACTCGGACAAGCCTTCGACCGCGTACTTGGTGGCTGATGCTAGCCGGTTGCAGCAAAGCTCACTGACGAGCCCGAAGAAGTTGGTCTCGAACATAGCACGCATTTGGTCGTCCTCGCCCTCTTCGGGGCCGCGAGATAGCCGCATCCCGCATTGTTCACCCGGGACGTCAATGCGCCTAAGCTTCTCCTCAGCCCGGCGCACGGCCTGGCCGATCTGCACCCCGTCCGCCACGTCCAGTCGCTCGGCACGCGCAGTTTCTTGCTGGCCGGCTACGAGTTCCTTCAACTGATCGGGATTGCGGGAGGCGATTGTTGCTGTGCCATTCCTATCTCTCTTCGTGATTGGATATTGATTCAGCGAGGTACTGTCGCGAATAGGAAACAGTTCGATAGTGCGGCTTGCACCTGTGCCTCAGTGTTTTGCCCGGGTACGACTATGGGGTGAAATCGCGAATGGATTGCACTGCGGCGGCATCCAGCTTTTGCAGCAGCGCGACCAGCAGGTCCACGGTTTGATCGAAATCGCGGCGGTTCATAATGCCGTTGTGCGCATGCGTGTAGCGCACGGGCACGAGCAGGCAGACTGTTGGAACCCCGCCGTTGGTCTTCTGGATCTCGGCGGAGTCATCGCCGTATCCAGTGACCAGATCGAACTGGAGCGGTAGCTTTTGCGCGGTTGCGACGTCTCGCACCAAGCGCACGAACTTGCGATTTGGCAGTTGGGAACCGTTGTAGAGGAAGAGGCCCGGACCGCCGCCGAGGCGCTCCTGCGATTCCTCCGGGCGTCCGTTCACGTCCGCGGTAACCCCCGCTTCGATAGCGATGCCGATGTCAGGCTGGATGACTTGGGCGGCCGTGCGTGCGCCGCGCAGCCCGATCTCCTCCTGCGTGGTGATGGCCCACAGAATTTGGTTGGCGTGCGGCAGAGAGGCAAGCCGGCGCATGGCTTCGATCACCACCGCGCAGCCGGCGCGATCATCCCACGCTTTCCCCAGATAGTTGTCGGTACCGTTGAGTATGGTGAACGGTGCTTCGGGCACAACGGGGTGGCCAGGGGCGATGCCCAAGTTGCGCACTTCGGCTTCGGAGCGTAGTCCAACGTCGAGAAAGAGGCTGTCCCGCGAGTAGGTGCGATTGCGCTCGTCGGCGGTAGCGTAGTGAGCGTCGCGTATGCCGGTGACGGCGTGTACTGCGCCCTTGGAGCCGAGTATGATCCAGCGTTGGTCCACCAGGGCCTGGTCGAGCCAGCCTCCTAGCATCTGCATCGTAAGAAGGCCATTCGGGGTAACGCGGCGGATGACGCCGCCCAGCTCATCCATATGAGCGTCCACCATGATCCGTGGTCCGGTGGCGCCCTGCGCGGCGATGATGGAGCCAAGGCCGTCAAAGCGAATGGAGGAGGTGAAGGGCTTCATCGCCTCGACCATGAGTTTGCGGACCGGCTCTTCGTACCCAGGAGGTCCTGGAGCGTCGGCCAGGCGGCGCAGGAGGTCGGCGGTCGCATCTTGAGCCTGCGGCGGGGAACGCGCCCATCAAGATGAGGGCGATGGAGCGGAGCATGGAAAACGATGATACCAGACGCTCCTGCGGGCGGTTCCTGGATACGGCTACCACAACCCGATCAGCTTCCACCACCAAGGGCCGATACCCATCCAGATCACCAGATTCACCACCGAAATCACAGAACCCCGCCCGCCACCAGTCACCCTGCCGCACATAGCCGGCTCCGAAATACACCGGCGCGGAGCCAGTGCCGTAATGCGTGATGCCCGCATTCAGATTCGAGAAATACGCGAGCGCCATCGCGGCTAACAGCGGCGGAACGCCGCCCAGCAGAGCCGCGGCCAGAAACCCCGGATACAGCGCCGTGATGTGACCCGTCATGCTCGCGAATGCGTAGTGGATATAGAGATAGCCGGCCACCAGCGCGATCAGCACAACGCCCCACGGCCAGCCGGCCATGCGGCCGAACATTGCGCCCGAGAGGATTTTGATGACGCCACCCTCGTTCAGCGCGTCCGACATCATCACCAGCGGCGCGAACCAGATCAACGCATCCCACGCCTTCTTCTCCGCCAGCAGAACATCCCAGTCGAGAACCTTCACGATCAGGATAGCCGACAAACCGCGAGCGCCACAAACGTGTTCGGAATGCCATGCCACGGCGAGGTCACCCATCCCGCCATCACGCCGAGCATGATCACCATCAGCCACTTCTCTTCCCGCTTCAGGCGGACCCAACCGGGCCAGTTCCGATCGCGCCAGCTCGCGGGCCGGCGCCGTGTCGGTCAGCTCCGGCCGGAACATGTGGAACAGCAGCCACGGTACCAGAACTAGAGAGAGCAGCCCGGGAGGACTCGACCCTTCGAACCAGACCATCCACGTGAGTTCGACATGTCCGATGTTGTGCGCAAATTCGGCGATCAGCGGATTTGCCGCCATGCCCGTCAGGAACATCGCCGAAGCCGTGTAGGTGGCATGGAAACGCGCACAGGATCAGGAACGTGCCGATGCGCTTCGACGTCGGCCTGGTTCCGAACCGAAGGAGCTTGCAACGCTCCGCGTGATGGGAAAGATGACGCCGCCTCCGCGCGCCGTATCGGAAGGGATGAACGGCGCCAGGAACACGTCGGCGGCGGCGATGGAATAGCCCAGCGTCAATGGACTTCGCGCCGAACCGCTGCACGAAGAGATAAGCCGACGCGCGTCCCGAAGCCCGTTGCGGTCACGGCGCGCGCGAACAGGAATGCGGTAAAGATCAGCCACACCGTAACGTTGCTGAAACCCGGAGAGCACCTTCGCGGGAGTCAGGGTGTGCGTGAGCGCCAGTAGCGTCATGGCGATCAGGACGCTGACGCCCATGGGCACAGGCTGCGCCACCAACGCGATGATGGTCGCGACGAACACGCCCAGTAGCTGGCTTTGCTGCGCCTTGAGTCCGGGTAAGGGAAGAAGAAGAGCAGGCTCCGGGTACCAGGACGACGGCCCAGCGCCACCAGGCCGTGCGGGCCCGTGAGTGCGATTGAATGGCGGGCGGTTCTGCGGTGGTCAAGTCTTCTCCAGACTACCCCAGCGCGGCCTCGACGCATGCTGCCACAGCCGTTCGGCAGTGGGCAACCTGCACTTAGTGGAGAATGGGACTTCGGATGATTTCTTTTTCCAACATCAATAAGCAGTACGGCAAGCAGCTCGTTTTCGTCGACGCTTCCTTTCAGTTGAACCCCGGCGAGAAGGTCGGGCTGGTGGGCCCCAACGGCTCCGGCAAGACCACGCTCTTCCGCATGGTGGTGGGCGAAGAAGTCGCCGGACGAAGGCGAAGTCTCGGTTCCGAAGAAGCTGACCATCGGCTACTTCCGCCAGGACGTCGAGGAGATGAAGGGCCGCTCGGTGCTGGATGAAGCCATCGCCGGCAGCGGCCGCGCGGGCGATCTGCATCACGAACTGGAAGCATCTGCAGCACGCCATGGAAGATCCCGAGCAGGCGGACGACATGGACCGCATCCTCGAGCGCTTCGGCGAAGTGCAGGAAGAGTACGAGCACCTGGGCGGCTACACGCTGGAAGCGCAGGCGCGCGAAGTGCTGCACGGCCTGGGCTTCCAGGACGACCAGATCGATGGCGATGTCGGGCGCGCTGTCGGGCGGCTGGAAGATGCGCGTGGCGCTGGCGCGGGTGCTGCTGGGCCGGCCCGACGTGCTGCTGATGGACGAGCCGACCAACCACCTGGATATCGAATCGATCATCTGGCTGGAGCAGTTCCTCAAGTCGCTTCGCGGGCGCGCTGCTGATGACTTCGCACGATCGCGAGTTCATGAACCGGCATCGTCTCGAAGATCGCGGAGATCGACGCCGGCGAGATCATCGCCTACTCCGGCAACTACGATTTCTACGAGCGCGAGCGCGCCATTCGCGAGACCAATCAGCAGGCGGCGTTCGCCCGGCAGCAGTCGATGCTGGCCAAGGAGCAGCGCTTCATCGATCGCTTCAAGACGCATGCGGCCAAGGCGGCGCAGGTGCAGAGCCGCATCAAGGCGCTCGACAAGATCGAAAAGATCGAGCTGCCCAAGAAGCGCCAGGTGGTGAAGTTCGAGTTTCGCGTGCCGCCGCGCTCGGGCGATCAGGTGGCCGTGATCGAGGATCTGCACAAGAGCTACGGCCCGCGCGTGATCTACGACGGCTTCAGCCTGACCATCCGCCGCGGCGAGCGCTGGGCGGTGATGGGCAGGAACGGCGCGGGCAAGACCACGCTGCTCAAGATGATCGCGGGCGCCAGCGACGCCGGATGCCGGCAGCGTGCGCCTGGGCGCCAGCCTGAACATGGGATACTTCGCGCAGCAGTCGCTGGACGTGCTGAATCCCGATCTGACCATCATCGAGCAGCTGCAGAAGAGATTTTCCGCAGGACGGCCTGGGCTCGCTGCGTACGCTGGCCGGCGCGCTTCCAGTTCTCGGGCGACGATGTGGACAAGAAGATCCGCTCGCTCTCGGGCGGCGAGAAATCGCGGCTGGCGATGGCGCGGATGCTCTACAACCCGCCGAACTTCCTGGTGCTGGACGAGCCCACCAATCACCTGGATCTGGCCACCAAGGAAATGCTGGTGGAGGCGCTTGAAGGATTTCGAAGGCACCATGATCTTCGTGTCGCACGACCGCATGTTCCTGCGCGGCCTGGGCTCGCGCGTGCTGGAACTGGGCGGCGAGAGCGGCACGGATCGCAATCCGCGGGTCTATCCGGGATCGTACGTCGAGTACGTGCAGGCGCTGGGGCACGAGGCGCCGGGCATCTATTCCTGAGGGCTGGACGTACAAAAGGGCAATCATTCGTCCCGTTCGCATTTGGATTTGAATTGTTCGGACGAACGGCGCAGAAAAGCGAACGTCTCGACGCCCGGGTCAGCGCTGAAAGCAACGCCCTTTGTCAAAAGGCAGCGAGCATTCAGGGTCGCACGCTCTAGGATTTCGTGGTTCATTAGCCCGATCGAGGCAGCAAAGCGGAACGAACGCCGTGCGATCGCGCCGGCTTAACTCCAGGAATTCACCTTCGCCGACTGAGCGCAGCCGAACCCGCATTCATTTCCGTGCCGCTCGGTCCGCACCATCACCGCCCCGAAGCTCGCTTTGGAAGCCAGTGAAAGAATCGCCTCATGGACCCTGACGGTGGATGCCAAGGATGAGAAGCCCAAAGCTTCTACTTGGAGTTCGTCCGCTTTCGAACCAAGGGCGATTCGCTCTGGCCACGCTCACCGCGTCCAGGTACGCTTCTGGTAGTGAAACTTCTCCCAATCCTCGGCGGCTCGCCCGTTCAGATCCCAGACTACCTTCCCGGCCCTCACCGTCAGCTCGCAACGCAGCAGGCGATCGCCTGCCCGCCTGGCTCCCGCGGAATCGATGAATCCGAACTTGCCGCGATCGAGGCGCAGCACGGCGATGTCGGCATCTGCGCCAACATCCAGGTTTCCCAACTGTGGCCGCCGGATCTCCTTCGCCGGGTTCCATGTCGACATCCGAATCACGTCCGCCAACGGCGAGCCGAGGTTCAGCACCTTCGACATCGTGTTGATCATGTCCTTCATCCCACCATTCATGCTATTCGTGTGCAGGTCCGTAGAAATCGAATCCGGATAGAAGTGCTCCGCGTAAGCGGGCACGGCGACGTACCAGTAGAAGCTGCCCGCGCCATGACCCAGATCGAAGATGATCCCGCGCTTACGTCCCGCCTCCATCGCCGGATTCAGTTTGCCGTTCTCCAGCAACTCCGCGCGATGGCCGGAATAGCAGTGTGTGTAGATGTCGCCCGGCCGCAATTTGTCCAGGAGCAACGCATTCAGATTACGTGTTGCATTGACGCGGCCGAAATCGACCATCACCGGAAGCTTGGTCATCTCGCCGGCCTTCACCGCACCGTCGACGGACTCCCAGGCCGGTCCAGCGTAGTGCGCAGTCTTGAAGCCGACGATCAGGTCAGGGTTGGCCTTCGCCGTCCGCGCGGCGGCTTCGGCGTCCATTTGAGCTGGGTCGTCTTCTTTATGAGTGCCCATGCCTGCGTTCACGATATTGAGGAACGCCAGAACGCGAGTCTTTGAATGCTTGATGATGCGATCGCGGAAATCCGCGAAGGTGGAGGCGCCGGCGGACCCGGCGTCCACCATCGTAGTCACGCCGCTACGGAATGAGAAGGCGTCCGGCTGCACCGCCTCGCCGCCCGCCTCCTTCCACATATACACGTGCACATGGATATCGATCAGCCCGGGCGTTACGTACAACCCCGAAACATCCGCTGTCCGCGCAGCATCGCCGGCCGGAATGTTCTCGGCGACGCGCGCGATCTTACCCGCTGCCACCGCTACGTCCATCGCTCTGTCGATATTGTTTTTCGGGTCCATGACGTGCCCGCCCTTGAGCAGCAGGTCGTATGCCGGCCTCGGTTGCGCGGCAAGCGAGCACGCCAGGATGATCAGTGAGAGTATCGGCTTCACCGGGCTAGCATACCAGTCTGAGGCCAACTTGATGGCGCAGAAATGTGCGTAGCGACGGGACGATATAATTGACCTCCGAGGAGTTCCAATGCCTGGAGTCGACGAAATCGTCCGCGAACATCTTCTCCCGATTGGCGACGATTGGGTGCAAACTGACAAAACCGATACGATCCGGCTCCCCTACGACGGGTCCGTCGTCGCCGAGGTGCCGCAGGCAAATCCCGAGCTGGTAGCGCGTGCTGCACTGTCGGCGCGCCGAGCCGCGGACGTGCTTGAAACCTGGAGCAATTTTGAACGCGCCGAGTTCATCGATCGCATCGCGGCGCTCGTACGGCGTGATAAAGCGCAGTTCGCTTCGGCGATCAGCATGGAAACGGGTAAGCCCATCACGGAAGCGCGGGTGGAAGTGGATCGAAGCCTGCAGACGCTTCTTGCATCGTCCATTGTCGCGCGGGGGCTGCACGGTGAAGTGGTACCGATTGATGGCGCTCCCATCGGCGCCGGGCGCATGGCGATGACCATCCGTCAGCCTCTGGGCGTCATCGGCATCATCACGCCTTTTAATGTTCCTCTGAACCTGGCTTTACACAAGTTTGGTCCGGCTCTCGCGGGGGGCAATGCCGTGGTGCACAAACCAGCGGAACAGACTCCGCTGAGTGCGCTCCTGCTGGCTCGCACCGTGCGAGAGGCCGGCGCTCCGGCCGGGACATACAACGTGGTTACCGGTCCGGGTGAAACGGTGGGCGCGGCGCTGGTTGAATGTCCTGACATCGACATGATCACCTTCACCGGCAGTATCGAGGTAGGCCGTGAGATCCGGGCTCGCGCCGGGTTGAAGAAAGTGACTCTGGAATTGGGCGGAAATTCAGCTGTGATCATTGAGCCCGACGCCGATCTGGATGCGGCGGTGGCCCGCGTTGTGCAGGGTGGATACGGATATAGCGGGCAGGTTTGCATCTCTGTGCAGCGCGTCTATGTTCACCAAAGCGTGTCCGGAATCTTCCGTGAAAAGCTGGTCGCCGCGGTGGAAGCCCTGCGCGTGGGGCACCCGAGTGACGACAGCACGCAAATCGCTTCGCTGATCACGCCGGACGCGGCCCAACGCGTGGAGAAATGGACGAAGGACGCCGTGGATGGGGGCGCCAAGGTGCTGACCGGCGGCCAGCGGACGAATGCGACCATCCGTCCGGGCGTGCTGGCGAATGTGCCCGAACAATCCGAGTTCATGCAGAATGAACTGTTCGGCCCGCTGGTTGCTGTTAACGAGTATGCCGATCTGGAAAGGGCCATTCAACTGGTGAATGGAACGCGTTACGGGCTGCAGGCCGGCATCTATACACAACACTTGCAGCGCGCATTCCAAGCAGCACGCAAGCTGCGCGCCGGCGGAGTGCTGATCAACGACGTTCCAACATTTCGAGCGGACCATATGCCCTATGGAGGCACCAAGGACTCGGGTATCGGCCGCGAAGGGCCGCGCTATGCAGTCGAGGAGATGACCGAGCCGAAGCTGATCTGCTGGAGGTTAGGATAATCGACTGCGGGCGCACTGCATGCCAGACGAGAGGCGCCCGGTACATCACACTGGCGATGCAAGCCTAATTGACACCGGCGCCGACCTGATCGCGGTCCGCGTTCGGAGGCAAGTTACCCGGCGGCTGATGCCGTTTCTGATCGTCGCGTATCTACTAGCGTTTATCGATCGCGCAAATCTGAGTATCGCCAAGCTCCAGATGCAAGGCGATCTGCATTTCACGGATCAGATCATCGGCTTAGGAGCGGGCATCTTCTTCCTGGGCTACTTCCTGCTGGAGATTCCCGGCAGCCTGATCGTGGAACGCTGGAGCGCACGGAAGTGGTTCGCGCGAATCATGATCTCCTGGGGACTCATGGCAACTCTCACCGGGTTTGTCGGCCTGCACTCACTTTCGTGGATCAACACCCGGCAGCAGTTCTATACGGCGCGATTGCTGCTTGGCGCCGCAGAGGCCGGCTTCTTTCCTGGCGTCATCGTGTACCTGTCCCACTGGTATCGGTACGAAGACCGGACCCGCGCAAAATCGTGGTTCATGATCACGCAGCCTCTGGCCATCGTCATAGGCACTCCGATATCCCGCTGGATACTCGAGAATATTCACTGGCGGGGTTTACCCGGCTGGCGCTGGGTTTTCATTCTGGAGGGCGCGCCTGCTATAGCTCTCGGCGTCGTTGCGCTTTACTACCTCACCGACCGGGTGCATCAGGCAACATGGCTGCGCGATGACGAGAAGAGATGGCTAACCGCCCAGCTGGAGCGAGAACAGGCTGAACGGACTCGCGCGAATCGAGTGCGCATTCTGGACGCATTCCGCGATGTTCAGACCCTGCTTCTGATTGCGGTGTTCTTCCTGATTGTGACGGGAAATCAGGCGATTCTCTTCTTCTTGCCATCCATCACAGAAAACATGAAAGGCTTGTCGATCCGATGGCAAACCATGGTGACGATTGCTCCCTACCTGTTCAGTGTTGCCGGCATCCTGTTGAACGGAATTTCATCGAATCGAACCGGCGAGCGGCGGTGGCACACGGCCGTGCCGATTCTGATCACCAGCGCGGGACTGGCAGGCGCCATTCTCGCTCATGATCAATTGCCGCTCGTGATCGCCTTTTTCTGTTTAGTGGGCTTTACGTTCCAGGCCTACTTGCCGGTATTCTGGACCCTGCCGACGGCTTTTCTCGGCAAGTCGGCTGCGGCAACGGCGGTGGGCACCATTAACTCCGTGGGCAACCTGGGCGGCTTCGTGGGACCGTATGTCTTCGGCTATCTGAAGACTGCCACCGGCCATTTCGAGACGGGACTTTGGTTTCTCACGGGATGTATGCTGATCTCCGGAGCGCTCGCTACACAGATTCGAATCCGGCACACTGAGAAAACGCTCTATGAACAAGAAACCTGAAGATCTCCGAAGCTTCCGTTGGTTCGGTCCGGCCAGCATGCGCGGGTTCGGTCATCGCTCCCGGATGAAACAGCTCGGGCACCGGCCCGAAGACTTCGTGGGCAAGCCGGTGGTCGCCATCATCAATACCTGGAGTGAAATCAATCCGTGCCACGCGCACCTTCGGGAAAGAGCCGAAGCCGTGAAAAGAGGGGTATTGAAGGCGCGGCGGCTTTCCCGTTGAGATTCCGGCTTTCTCGATCACCGAGACGTATATGAAGCCGAGCCCTATGCTCTACCGGAATCTGCTGGCCATGGAGACGGAGGAGAACCTTCGCAGTCTTCCCGTGGATGGCGCCGTCCTGATGGGCGGCTGCGATAAGACAACGCCGGGCCTGCTGATGGGGGCGATCAGCATGAATCTGCCGTTCATCTACCTTCCCGCGGGACCCATGCTGCGCGGCAACTGGAAAGGCCAGCCTCTCGGCAGCGGAACCGATCTTTGGAAGTTTTGGGCCGAGCGCTGCGCCGGCAATCTCAGCGAGGAGGAGTGGACCGAGATGGAAGGCGGGATCGCGCGATCTCCCGGCTTCTGCATGACCATGGGCACTGCCGCGACCATGACCGCTCTCGCCGAAGCTCTGGGCCTGACGCTGCCTGGCGCATCCTCTATACCTGCCGTAGATGCGAACCACGTGAGGATGGCAGTGAACTGCGGCGAACGCGTAGTGGAGATGATCTGGGCAGATTTCAGATCGAAGAACCTGCTGACTATGCAGGCTTTCGAGAATGCAATTGCCGTCGACATGGCGATCGGCGGTTCCACCAACGCAGTGATCCATCTGGTAGCACTGGCGCGGCGTTGCGGCCTCGACCTGAAGCTGAAAACGTTTGACGAAATCTCACAGCGAGTCCCCGTTCTGGCCAACATCCGGCCGTCCGGCAAATTCCTGATGGAGGACTTCTATTACGCCGGAGGACTTCGCGCGTTGATGGCCGAAATCAAGGATCTCCTCCATCTCGACTGCCTCACCGTGAATGGCCGTACCGTGCGAGACAATCTCGCCGGAGCGACTCTGGACAATCCCGACGTGATCAGAGATCGATCGAATCCGCTGGCCGCGGCGGGGGGAACGGCCGTGCTTTACGGGAATCTCGCGCCGGATGGAGCGGTGATCAAGACGTCGGCCGCCGACCCTAGGCTACTCCAACACACCGGCCCCGCTCTTGTATTCACGGACTACAACGATATGGAGGAACGAATGAGCAGTGAAGCTCTGAACGTCACCGAAGATTCTGTCCTGGTGCTGCAAAACGCCGGCCCGCTGGGCGGCCCCGGCATGCCGGAATGGGGCATGCTGCCGATCCCACAAAAGCTGTTGAAGAAGGGTGTGCGCGACATGGTTCGAATTTCCGACGCCCGAATGAGCGGCACCTCGTACGGCACCTGCGTGCTGCACGTCTCACCGGAAAGCTATATCGGCGGACCGCTCGCGCTGGTCAGGGATGGCGATCAAGTCTCGCTCGATGTTCGCAAACGCCGCCTGGACGTACTCCTTAGTGATGATGAGTTCGCCTCTCGACGTGCCGCGTGGCAGCGTCCATCCGCACGATACCTGCGCGGTTACGGAGCACTGTACAGCGAACGGGTAACGCAAGCACACGAAGGGTGCGACTTCGATTTCCTGGCGAGCAACGCCGAATCGCCCGAGCCCGAGATCCACTAAAACGATTCCGCACCGGCGGACTTGGTCTTGACGGTGATAGCCGGCACGTTTTGGTCGCGGACCAACTTGTTGAAAGCCCCGAGATCGTCCTTCAGCAAGCGCTCCATCCGGCTCAATTGCGCGTTGGTCTGTGTCGCGAGATCCTCGAACACCATCTGCGACTGTTTAGGCGGCGTAACGTCCGTCATTCCCACGGTGCCGGCCAGTGCGGCAAGCTTGTTATTCAGCTTGATCGGATAATTCAGCGGATCCTGACTGCTGCGATTCTTCGTCTGATACAACTCTTCTTCCACCGCCGCCAGCCGCTTGGTGAGTCCCTGTGCCGCCTCGGAAACAGTTTTGTTATCGCTCTTGGCATAGGGCTCCAGTTGCCGCTTGGTATCGCGAATGCGCACCACGCCTTCGTTAGCCTGCGACAACTTGTCTCGAAGCTGCAGCAGCAGCGCGAGCTGAGCGGCGAAGTCCTGCGGCGTCGTAGGCGCGCGCGGGTCCTTTTTCACTTCCAGGCTCTGAGTTTCCGTTTTGCCGTTGGCTGTCAATCGGACCTGGTATTTGCCGGGGACCACCTGAGGACCCGCGAGTTGCCCGGCCCACATGATAAGACCAGGAAATCCGGTCGCGTCAGGATAGCGCAGGTTCCACACGTACCGGTTCAGGCCGGCATCGGCCGTAGCGCGTGTTGCGCCCGCGGGTCGTCGGGGGCCCTCGTCCTCCTCTTCCGTAAACCCGGCCTGCTCTACGGCGTGCTCGGGCTGCTTGCTCGACACCTTTCGGATCAGCTTACCGCCGCTGTCCAGAAACTCGAGCGTTACCTCGCCGGAGGGTTTGTCTTCCAGCCAGTAGTAGATCACTGCGCCCGGCGCAGGATTCTGACCACCCGGGGCGCGCCGTCCGCCGCCCCCACCCCCTCCGCCGCCGATGCGATAGGCCGGTTTCGGTTGGAAGAGGCGAATGGGTTCGTTTCGTAATTGGTCCGTGATCTGGCGAATCGCGGGCAGTTCGTCAAGAACATAGAAGGCGCGGCCCTGGGTCGCGACTACCAGTTCGTTTTCGCGCTTCTGAAAAGCGAGATCGGTGATCGGCACAACCGGCATGTTGAGTTGAAACGACTGCCAGTTCGCGCCGCCGTTGAAGGAAACGTAAATGCCGAACTCGGTACCGGCGACAAGCAGTCCTGATGATTCGGATCTTCGCGGATGACGCGCGTGAAGTGGTCTGGCGGGGATGCCGTTGACGATACTTCCTCCAGGTCTTGCCGTAGTCGGTGGTCTTGTACAGGAGCGGTGCGTAAGTCGTCGAGCTTGATACTTGGTCGCGGCGAAATACGCGGTGCCGGCATCGAAGCGGCGACGCTTCGATAGAGTTGATGCGCGACCATTCGGGCAGGTCCTTGGGCGTGACGTTCGTCCAGGTTTTGCCGCCGTCCTGGGTCACGTTAACCAGGCCATCGTCGGAGCCGGCCCAGATGACGTCCTTTCTTGACCGGAGATTCCGCGCCCGTAAAGAGGGTGCAGTAATACTCGACGCTGGTGTTGTCCTTCGTGATCGGGCCGCCGGAGGGGCCTTGTTTCGACTTGTCGTTCCGGGTGAGATCGCCGCTGATGGGCTGCCAGCTTTGGCCTTCGTTGGTGGATTTGAAGAGCACGTTGCCGGCGGCATAGAGCACCGTCGGATCGTGCGGGCGAAAGGAAGATGGGGAAGTTCCATTGGAAGCGATACTTCATGGCCTCGGCGCCGGAGCCCATCGGGTTGTCGGGCCATACCGTGATGTTGCGTAACTGGCCGGTGCGGTGTTCGTAGCGGGTCAGCAGGCCGTCGTAGGAGCCGGCGATAAACTACGTCAGAGTTCTCGGGATCGGGCTGAATCCATCCGCTTTCGCCACCGCCGACCGGATACCAGTCGACTCTCGGTGATGCCGGGGCCATCGGCTCGCGTCTGCGATCTTTACGGTGGTGTTGTCCTGCTGCGCGCCGTAGGCGTGATACGGGAAGTCATTATCCAGCGCGACGCGGTAGAACTGGGCGGTGGGCTGGTTCATGATCGTGGACCAGGTGCTGCCGCCGTTGGTCGAGATGGTCGCGCCGCCGTCGTTGGCTTCGATCATGCGGTTGGAATCGTTCGGCGGCGATCCATAGGTAGTGATTGTCGCCATGGGGCGGTCGGATGCGGAGTGAAAGTCTTGCCCGCCATCGTCGGACCGGTAGAAGCCGACATTGGTGACATAGATGGTGTCGAGCTTGAGCGGGTCGGCGAAGATGCGCGAGTAATACCAGGCGCGCTGGCGCAGGATGCGCTGCTCGTTGATCTTGGTCCACGTTTTGCCGGCGTCGTCGGAGCGGAACACGCCGCCATCTTCGGCCTCGACGAGCGCCCAGACGCGGTCGGGATTCACGGGCGAAACAGCGACGCCGATACGGCCGAGGATGCCTTTGGGCATGCCGGGAGCGCGGCTCAGGTCTGTCCAGGTCTCGCCGCCATCGGTGGATTTAAAAAGGCCGCTGCCGGGGCCGCCGGATTCGAGGATCCAGGGCGTGCGATAGACTTCCCAAAAAGCCGCGAACAGCGTGTTGGGGTTGCCGGGATCGAGCACCAGTTCGACCGCGCCCGCTTTCGGGCCGCGCGTGAAGACTTGCTTCCAGGTCTTGCCGCCGTCCGTGGTTTTGTAAATGCCGCGTTCTTCGTTGGGCCGAACTGTGGCCGAGGGCGGCGACGTAGACGATATCGGGATTCCTGGGATGAATCTTGACCGCGCCGATTTGCTGGGTTTCTTCCAGGCCGATGTGTTTCCAGGTGCGGCCGGCGTCATTGGATTTATACATGCCGTCGCCGTGCGAGGCGTTGCCGCGGATGTCAGGCTCGCCCATGCCGACGTAGACGACGCTGGGTTCCGACTCGGACACGGCAATAGCCCCGACTGAGCCGGTCTTGATCTGGCCGTCGGAAACGGGATCCCATCGGCCCCGCCATCGGTCGTCTTCCAGACACCGCCGCCGATGGCGCCGAAGTAGTAGATGTTGGGTTGTGAGGTGACGCCGGTAACGGCCACGGAACGGCCGCCGCGGAACGGTCCGATGAGCCGGTACTTGATGTCCTTCAACGGATCAGGACCGGACTGGCCAAAGAGGGTGACACCAGCGGCCAGCGCCAAGCCGGCAAATCGGGTGGAACGGATCACGAAGAAACTCCTTGCGGCCTTAGCCAACAGGGAATGGTAGCAGAAAGGACTTGTTGGGAGAAAAAAGAGAAAGGCAGGCCGGATGGCCCGCCTGTTACGCGACCTTCTGAACCTTGCCGTTCTTAATGCAGGACGTGCAGACCCGGATGCGTTTATTCGCGCCATTCACGATGGCCCGAACGCTCTTGTGCCC
>CAWKLV010000044.1:0-73595 GCA_963850575.1 uncultured Acidobacteriota bacterium
GACGCATTCGTGCCGGGAGCCGTGAGGTCCTGAGTTCTGCCGTCTTTGAGAGTAAGACCCTGCGGCGTATCGGACCGCGATAGAGCCGAAGAGAGCAACTGCTTGGACCAGCGTCCTTCGCGCCGGCCTTCCACACCGCTTCACCTTCGAAGGTCTGAACAGCGCGCACTCCCGTCTCGCCGCCCGCGCGCCGCTCCAGCATGCATTGCATCCCTTCCAGCGCGTGAAAGCCCATCACGTCGGTGCCGCCTTCGCCCACCATGACGGCTTCCTCGACGTGGGCGCCGGCCGGCATCTCGACATCCGGCAGGCGCCAGGTAACCGGCAGCGATGAGCCGGCCAGCATGGGAAATTTCAGCCGCTTCGACGCATCCACCATCCATTTCGCTTTCTCGAAGCTGTACGACAGGTGCTTGTCGTTGTACACCGGCACGGCGCGGCCTTCCTGCTCGAACACCTCCACGCACTGCTTGAAGAATTCGTAGCGCGGATAGAGTATCTGTCCCTTCTCGTTCACCGGGTAATCGCCATGCTCGCCGATGATCAGCACGGCATCGGCAGCCAGCTTGCTGCCGCCGCATCGCAGCGCTTCGCCGATGGTGGGGTAGACCTCGAAAGCCGAACTCGCTTGGCGCGCTCGGCGCTCTGGTCGCCCTCCGGTTTCTGATCCACATACAGCGACACCACCTGCATGTCCGGCTTGTGCCAGCGGCCGCCGAGCGGATAGCCCACCAGGAAGCGGTCGGCCATGTGCTGCGCGTGCGAGAGATAATGGTAGACCGTGGTGACAACTGCAATTCGCAGGTGAGTCGGCACGGTCAAGCTCCTCCAGAACGTCGATTCGGCCGACGGGCTTGTAGGCAATGGCCAGGTGCGGCGTGTCCAGGCGCTTGCCGCCGTCGTGCAGGCTATCCACGCCGGCCGCCGTCAAGCCCGTGGTCAGCAGCGTCCGCTCGATCGGGATACGGCGGCTTGCCGGTCAGAAACATTTGCTCCATGTTGTTCACCAGCGGGCTGAAGAAGCTGGCGAGCGATGTGCGGGCAGGCGGCATCGGCAGATACAGTTGCGTAGAGAAAATGTCCTTTCGCCCGCGCAGCCGGGCCGCGAAGTTGAAGTCCTCGCACCAGCCCACTCATCAGCAGCATGGTGGACTTAAGACCATCCGCATGCTCGTAGCGATACGCTACTGGATTCTTCACCAGCCGCCGCATGTCATCGAAAGTCGGGAAGATGTCGTTGAAGCCGGCGCGCGCGGGCTTCAAAGTATGACTGCGGCACAGCGCGGCTTCCACCAGATCCTTCGGCCACACGCCTTCCTTGTACGCCGCCCAAAATGCATCGCCGCGATAAGCCTGCAGCCATTTCACGCCCGACTCGCCTCCGCGCCGCCGCTCCACCATGCCCTGAATGGATTCGAGGCCGTGAAAATCGTAGCTGTCCACGCCGCCGTAGCACACGCATAGGGCCTCTTCGGGCTGCGCGCCATCGGGGAACTCGACGCTGGGTATGCGCCAGGTCACCGGCAAGCTGGAACCCGCCATGAACGGAATGCGCATCGCTTTGGAGGTATCGTACATCTCGCGCGCCCAAGTCCAGTTCCAGGACAGATGCTTATCGTTAAACACCGGCACCACGCGGCCGCTGGATTTGAACACCTCCACGATCTGTTTCCAGAACTCGTATCGCGGATATTTCACCTGGCCCTTTTCAGTCTTCGGATAATCCCCATGCTCGCCGACCACGACCACGCCATCCACCGCCAGTTTGCTGCCCCCCAGCGTGAGCGCTTCCGCGATGGTCGGGATACACCTTCATCGCAGGGAAGCGCGCGGCCCGGTCCGGCGTCAGATCCTGCGCGGGGTGCTGATCTACATACAGCGACACGAGGTCCATCGGGGGATGATGATATTCTCCGTCCCATCCGTAGCCTTCCAGAAACCGATCGATGATGTGTTGCCCGTGCGAATACTGCCGGTACACGGTGACGATGCCGGCGAGTTTCGGCCGCTCCGGTGCGGCTTTGAGAGCGGCCGGAAGCAGGGCAGCGCCCTTGATGAGGTCTCGACGGCGAGCGACATGCGATTACGCATATTATAGGCAATGGAAACCATGACGCGCCGGATTGTTGATTTTGTTCTGCGCAGCGTGGACTGGCGTCCGGCCAGGTATCGGAAGCTGCGCGAAGGCTGCATGCAGACTCCCTGATCTTCGACGCGCACGTCCACGTCGTCGACCGGCAGTTCTATCATGGCGGCGATATCGGCGATCCGTCTTCAGGATGGCCACTTCGACCTGCAGCGTGCGCGAGAGGGCGGCGTGGGCGCAATGTTCTTCTCCATATTCGTCACCGAGCAGTATTATCCCCAGCGAATGGAGACCCGTCAAACTCTGCGCCTGCGTCGATCTTGCGTTGAGTCAACTTCACAAAGAACCGGAAAATCATCGAACTCGCCCGCAACGGACCGGAATTCGACCGCATCCGCAAGTCGGGAAAGATCGCAGCCGTCCTGGATCTGGAAGGCGGCTTTGACCTCGATGGCGATCTTGGCATCTTGCGTGACTTATACCGGCTCGGCCTGCGCTCCCTACAATTGCCGGCGCACAATTGGACCAACAATTTCGCGGATTCCTGCTGCGCTCCTCCGAAGTGGCATGGGTTAAACGAACACGGCCGCGCCGTGGTCCGCGAGATGAATCGCCTGGGGATGGTGATTAACGTTTCCCATGGCTCCGACGAGACCATCAGCCAGGCCATCGACGTCAGCACAGACCCGGTGGTGGCGACCCATCACGGTTTACGCGAGTTCAACGACATTCCACGCACTATGCCTACCGAGCTGCTGAAGAAACTCGCGGCCAAGGGAGGCGTCATCGGATTTCAGATCGGCGCAGATTTTCACAAGAGATCTGTGTTCGAGGCTCGGGCGAAACGCGCCGGCAAGCCATTCTGGGATGCATCCGGTGTCTCCCGCGGCGATCTTACAATCGACCAGATCGATCGCATGGTCGCGCCGACGTTTCCGATGGTCGCAAAATCCATTCCTGAAGACGAGACCTACACCTTGGACGATTACCTAAAGGTGGTGGAGCGAGCCATGGAGATCGCGGGCGAGGATCACGTCGCGCTCGGCACCGATTTCGATGGCGGTCCGCCACTGCCCCGCAGGATGCGCGACATTCGCGATGTTCCGATGATCACGGGGCGATGCTGCGGCGCGGCTGGCCGGAACGGCGAATCCGAAAATTCATGGGAGAGAACCTGCTCCGCGTGTTCCGGCAGATCACCGATAAGGACCCAAATGCTGTCGATTGGTCAACCGTTCGGCCGGTTTCACATTGAATCGAAGCTGGGTGAAGGCGGCATGGGCGTGGTGTACCGCGCCTTCGACCCCGAATGCAACCGCACTGTAGCCATCAAGGTGCTTCGGCCCGATCTTGCGGGTCCAGAGCGGCGAACGCGCTTCGCGCATGAAGCCAGGGCGATCACCGCGGTCCAACACGCACACATTGTTGCGGTCCACGAAGTCGGGTGCGAGCAGGGTCTCGACTTCATCTGCATGGAATTCGTCGAGGGCGAAACACTGGAGCAAAGGATAGCGAGGCGGAGGGTCGGGATGGACGAAGCGGTGGCGATATGCGATCGCATTAGCTGATGCTTTAGCCGCCGCGCACGCGGCAGGGATCGTGCACCGCGATGTGAAACCCGGCAACATCCTGCTCACGTCTCAGGGCGAACTGAAGCTCATGGATTTCGGTGTAGCCAAACTGAAGGAGCCGTCGGGCCTTGCTGATTTTGCAGCTACTCGGACGATGTGCACGCAGAGCGGCGAAATCTTAGGCACAGTCTCGTACATGTCGCCAGAGCAGGCGCAGGGCCGCCTGGTGGACGCCCGGTCAGATATATTTTCGTTCGGGTCGGTGTTGTACGAGATGATTACCGGCGAACGTCCGTTTCGACGGAGACTCGAGTCTTTCCACCCTAGCTGCAATCCTGAACAATACTCCTAAAAAGGTCAGCGACATTCAGCCGTCTGTTCCCACCGAACTGGAGCAAATCATCGATCGATGTTTGGAGAAGACTCCGGGCCGGCGCTTCAGTTCCATGCAGGAGGTGAAAACGGCGCTCGAGTCACAACAGAGTATCGAGTCAGGAAGGTTTATCCACTCGCGGGTGCGCAGGTGGATGACCAGCCTGAGATCTCTCTGCGTGATATCGGCGGGACTCGCCGTAATGTGGAGCGCTTCATCTCATATCAGGTTGTCCGACATTTACCTGTGCTGCTTCCTGGTGGGTGTGGCCTTCAGTGCGATAGCAGCCCTGTCGGGGAGTTTCCATCTCCATTTCCACCACGGGGGAATGGACTTGGCTTCCGGTGATGTGACGCCGGCGTCTCCCGGGATATCGGGCTTCAATGTCGGAACCATTACGGCCTTCGTGGCTTGGTTTGGCGGCACTGGTTATCTGCTGGCCGCCTATTTCGGCTTGAGCCTGGTGCCGGCTTACGCGGGCGCAGTGGGGGGCGGACTCTCCGGCGCGGCCCTGGTCTACTTATTCATGGCCAAGCTGCTGGCGAAGGGCCAGGATCTGAATCCGGCGGATTACGATTTGGTGGGTGTAGTAGGCCACTTGAGTAGCCCTATCCGTGAAGGCGGCATCGGCGAGATCCTATATTCGCAGGCGGGGATACGCAGGGCGGCCAGCGCGCGGAGTGCCGACGGTGGACCCATTCCGCGAGGCGCGAAGGTAGTGGTGCTTCGAAACGAGAGTGGCATCGTTTATGTCCGTCCTTTGATATAGTCCTGAGTCCTGAATTACCACTCCACATCGCAACTTTTACTCTCCATTCAACGTCATGCAGTTAGATGGTGATAAGGGGCTTGGGAGTCGCGTATTGATACTGGGAATCAGTCTCTTGGCAGCTTGGGCGCTGGCCGCCGGGAGCGGCGCGGGACCGCCCATTGCCGCAGCGCCACAACCAGCCATTCGCATTGAGAAGACGAGCGTTCCGGGCGGCGGCGAGTTGATTACGTACTTCAAAACCGTGTCGGACCCGCTGCTTTCGGCTTCTGCGGAAACCGAGGTCCCCATGCTCAGTATTCTGCGTGACACCTTGGGCGATACCGATCCGGAGAACGATCAATTGCGCGATGTTTGGGCGTTCACGTACTCCCGGCCGTCGGTGCTCAAACGCGTGCTGGCCGGAGTCCCATTCCTGTATCACCGCTCCGGATCGACGAAGACGTCCGGAACCCCACCCGCGCTGATCGATATGGCGGACCCGGCCAAAGGAACCGCAAAGCGTTTAATCGGCAACCTGGTGCAGAGTAGCGTACTGGATCCTTTGGGCCTTCCCTTTCGCGCCACTACCCGGGCGTACCGTTCGCGTTCCGGCGAGTACCGGAACATGAATCTTTGGCGGGCGCTGGATCTGCTAGCCACGGAGCACGCGAAGGGAATGGGTCTGTCCGCGCCGGAACTCGACCAAGTGAAGGGACGGCTGCTGCTGGCTCGCGGCGCACTCGGGGGATTGGTGCAGGAGAAATATGTCAAACCGGCGTGGGACCGGTTCGAATCGAATTCGTCGCAGGCTCGCGGCCACAATTGGGAATTGCTACGGCAGCGCGCCGAGGAGAATCGCCTTTACTTCCAGCCGTTGGGAGAGCCGGGAGGGGCTGCTTCGTTCGCATTGTTGTGGGTCGACCAGGCTGAAGCCGGCGCGAGCATACGTTACGATTCTAAGTTTCTCGGTATCTCCGATCCGTTTCGGGATCCGCGCGTGCCGCAGTGGAAGGAATATTCCGAGACGTGGACGGTTGGTGAAAATGGGCGTAGTGCTCGCATGATTCCGTTGGGGCTGTATGCGCTGGACCAGCCACGCGCGCCGCTGCTGCTGGTGGATTTTCGCGATCCAGGTAAGCCTCGCCGCCGTGAAATGTTGCGGCGCGCGGCCGACGATGTAACGGTCGGCGTGCTGGGGTGGACGGGTTTCGGACACTGGCCGTACATGGCCGCAAAAGCGACGTGGACCTTCGTCCACGGCCGGCATGGCGCCGCTCTCGATCGAGACGCGCGAATTCGAGCCTACGTGCAGGTGCGCGAGGCGATGCTGTGCGGAACGAAGACTAGATCCGAATCTGCGCCGGGAACTAGCGCGCCGCATGGACCGCCTGGGAGTGAATCCGTTGGATGGCGCGGAAAAGGCGGGCCAGGACAATGCCCGCCGCCAATATGAGGTGCTGCTGGAGAAGGTGAACAGCGGGGAGATGGAGGCCCATCTCGCGGCCCGGCGGGTCCATGAAGCCGAAGCGATGTTGCACTCGAAACGCGTACGGTCCGCGCGGCGAGTCGGCTCCGTGCTGACGCTTGGTCTTTATCGCCATCACGAAGCAGAGACGCCGCAAGTGCTCGCCTCCGTGGATCGGGCGCGGCGAATTGAGTGGAACCGCCGCTACCTGCAAGACGTGCTCGCCGCTGGACGCAGGCCGGAGGTTGTGGCCGACATGGCCCAAGTTCGACGTTCCATCGCAGAGTTGACGAGACTTGCCGCTGATACGCCCGGCACGCGTGAGAGTGCTGCCAGGTTGGTGGCCGAGTTCTCACGCGTGGCGGTTGGTGAATCTAGCGCCGGAGGGCAGTAGCCCCGGCGATGCCTTCTAGTAGCTCTTTGCGCAATATCCGCCCGAAGCGTTAACCCAGTTTTGCTGGATCAAAAACTGTCGGCTGCCCAGCGTCATGTTGTACTTCGATCCGTTCGAGGCGGTGGATTCGGTTCCGAAGGTCCACGCGCACTTGTCGGCGTTCTCCGCTCCTCGGCTGTCATACCAGGCGTTTAAGTCAGGATCGGTCACCGTCTCTTCAAGTTCATGCGCAATGATCGATGCCATGCCGTCCGCGCCCGCATTGCCGTTAGGGCCTGTCGTTTGCGCGGAGCAGGAAGAGGGGCATCGATCTGGATTGCCCACAAAAGAATACTTAATATCGCTTCCACTGATCGTTCCGTGAGTGTGCCAACCGCAATACTGGGTGCAGAATCCGCTGCTCGCCGTTACATCGGATGACGTTAACACGAAGTACACGGCCTTCGTGTCTGTTGGCAGCCGGCCAAGCGAGATTGCGGTTGACACCACCGTTTGGATCTGAGCATCCGAAAGCGACGTGCCTTGGCTGTAGTTATCGGTCGTCGAACCGGCCAGATGCACCAGCTTGGAGACATGGGTCCCGCTGCCGTTGTAGTAAGTAGTGTTGATATTGAAGTAGGGCGATCCTCCGATGCTATTCGCCAAGTCCGTCAGAATTGTGGTCGCCGTATTCCCCGACCAGTTCCCGTACCAGATGTAGTAAACATTCGTTGTGCCCAGCATCACGGGGCCGCCATGATAGGAAATGCCGTTTGCCCCTGCTCGTGCGAAGGGACTGGCATTCGATCGCGCGTTAATCGGACCCCCCTTCGGCGGGTTCCCCTTTCCATCCGGTTTCTGATCGTCGTCAGATGCATACATGGATAACGCGCCCGCGGCGGCCAAGCACACGGACAATAGAAACGTGCGATTACAAGCTTGCATATTCTGGTTACCTTTCCCAAAAAGGAGAGTGATTAGAATGCTAACATGGCAAGATACAAAGTTCAAATACGAATAAACTGGTGCTATTTCTTATGAGATTTCCAGCGCGTGCCCGCGCAGACCGCTCAGATATTAGGCACAAACCGGGGTCGACAATTCTATCGGCTTTTCCGGTCTTCTACTTTATAAGGACCAAAGCACGCTCCGATCAGAGGTCGTCACCCAGGCTTGATGCCCGCTGACTGACTCTCCATAAACATTCACTCCCTGCCGCTATGTCGAATGTGTCTCACCTGCAGCTCGTTCTCGGTCCAGTTGCCGTCAAGTTTCAGGGTAAGCTGAGATTGCCATGAACTGGACCGCCGTCGCGGGAGCTGCACTCGGGATTGCCGTCATTCTGGGCGCCTTCGGCGCGCATGGATTACGAGCACGCCTGGACACGTATGCAATGGGCGTATATGAGCGTGCGGTGTTTTATCACTTCATCCATGCGCTCGGCCTGTTAGTCGCCTCCATATTGCCGAAGCTTGGCGTCATATCGGCGCCGTCCGCCGGCTGGATCTGCTCGCTGCTGCTTGCCGGCATCGTCATTTTTTCCGGCAGCCTGTACGCGCTGGCGATCACTGGGATCCGCGCTCTAGGAGCCATCACTCCCTTTGGCGGCCTGTGTTACATCGGGGCGTGGCTATTGCTGGCAATCGCGGCTTTCCGAGCTCGTTGAGTTGTCCTTCGCTCCATTACAATGGATCGATGTTTCCAACACAATCTGTCCGAATCGGCTTAACTCTGGGAATCGCCGCGATGGGTGCGATGTTAATTATCAGCGCGGGTCACGCGCAAACTTCCGGACGCGTTTTCGAGTTGCGCACCTACACCTGCAATGAGGGCAAACTCGAGGATCTGCAGAAACGGTTCCGCGATCACACCACGAAGATCTTCGAAAAGCACGGCATGACGAACATCGGCTACTGGGTGCCGCAGGACGAGCGCTCAAAGACCACCCTGATCTACATCCTTGCGCATCCAAGCCGGGAGGCCGCAAAGAAGAACTGGGCGGAATTCGGTAAGGATCCGGAGTGGGTGAAGGTCCGCACCGAGTCGGAAGCCAACGGTAAGATCGTGGCCAAGGTGGAATCGGTCTTCATGGATCCCACCGACTATTCGCCCATGAAATAGGTTTCATCGCGGCGGTTGATGAAATCCCGAATCTTTGCGGAGGCGATGCCGTCCAATGAGGTGGAGGACAGGTTATGAGCAACACGGCACATCGTCTTCAACTCAGCGAGGCGATCCTGGATCTCATCGAAAAAAAGCGCGCGGAGACGGGCGATGAATCACTCGGCGCCTCCATTGAGCGTGCGATTCTGCAGACCCAAATCGGAGATCTCGAATGTGAGATTCTCGAGGACCCCGGCGCTTTCGAGCCGTGGCTCATCCGGCCGCGCCGAGCGGAAGCGTAACCCGCCCGGTTTACTTGGTCAGGCCCGGCGCGTGTACTCGTTGCACGCGCCGTTCGTGTCTTTACGCGCCAACATTAACGGAATTTTATGGGACGGAAGGCAGAATCCCTCTCGTGCGGAACCAGTTCTCCAGCAGCGTAGGCCACATCCGCGCCGCCGGATCCTTTTGCGCCAGCCCCATCCCATGCGGACCCCGCTCAAATATATGCATTTCCGCAGGCACTCCAGCTTTGCGCAGCGCCAGATAGAACAGGACGCTGTTCTCCGGCGGGACACCCGTATCGGCGTTGGTGTGAAACAGGAACGTCGGCGGCGTTTGCGCGGTGACCTGGAGTTCGTTCGACATCAGTCGCACCAACTCAGCATCCGGATTCTCACCCAAAAGATTCCTTCTCGATCCCTTGTGCACGTATTGCTCGTCTGTAAAGGTGATCACCGGATACGCAAGAACGGCAAAATCCGGGCGGCTGCTGACGCCATCTACAGCGTCGAAATGGGTTGCGGCGGTCGCGGCGAGATGGCCGCCGGCTGAGAATCCCCACACTCCAATCCGTTCTGGCGAAATTTTGAACTCCTGGGCCCTCGACCGCACCGTGCGAATCGCCTGGTGTACGTCGTCCAGCATCGCCGGGTGGTGATACCGGGGACCTAGCCTGTACTTCAACACGAAAGCCGAGATCCCCCGGGTATTCAGCCACTCCGCGATCTGTTTACCCTCATGATCCATGGCCAGCGCGCCGTATCCTCCGCCGGGACAGACTACCACTGCGGAATTCGTCGAAGCCGGAGCCGGGGCGAGGTAAATAGTCAGGGCCGGCTTGTCGAGCTCTTCCGTGCCCAGCGAGCCGGGTATCTCTTTGGGCCAGAGCGGCTCCGTCGTTGGAGAAGTCTGGGCAGCGGCGTACGACAGGCATGCCGTGAATGCTATCAATACCGTCTTCATTGGTTCGACTATACTGCAACCGAGGAGACTCAACATGAAGCTGATTGCTGCGCCAGCCATGGGCATATGGATCGCGGTAGCGGCCGGCGGTGCAACATCCGCCGATATCGAGTCCAGAGTGAAGCACGGTTACGCCGACTCGGACGGAGTCAGGATCCATTACGCCACCATCGGCTCTGGGCCGCTGCTGGTGATGATCCACGGCTTCCCCGACTACTGGTACACCTGGCGCAATCAAATGGATGCGCTCGCGGATTCGTACCAGGTGGTGGCTATCGACCAGCGCGGCTACAACCTGAGCGACAAGCCAACAGGTGTGGAGAACTACGACATGCGGCTTCTGGTAGGTGACGTGATCTCCGTCATCCGGCATTTCGGGAAGGAGAAGGCCATTATCGCCGGGCACGACTGGGGCGGCGCCGTTTCCTGGACACTGGCGATGAGGGCTCCGCAATACGTGGATAAGTTGATCATTCTCAACCTGCCGCACCTTCGCGGACTCTCGCGGGAACTGGCTCACAGTCCGGAGCAGCAGAAAGCGAGCGAGTACGCGCGTAGATTTCAGGAGGCCGATGCGGCGGCCAAGATGAAGATCGAGCAACTCACGTTCTGGATTAAAGATGCGGACGTCCGGCAGAAGTATCTAGAAGCGTTTAAACGCTCCGATCTGGAGGCGATGTTGAACTACTATAAGCGCAATTACCCGCGTGAGCCGTACACGGAAGATACCTCGCCGGTGGTCAAGGTGAAAGCGCCGGTGCTCATGATCCACGGCCTGAAAGATACCGCCCTATTAGCGCCGGCCCTGAATAACACTTGGGAGTGGGTCGAAAAAGATCTTACGCTGGTCACTGTGCCGGATGCGGGCCATTGGGTCCAGGCGGACGCGCCGGAACTGGTCAGCAAGAGTATCAAAGCGTGGCTGGCTCGGTAACCGGCTGCTATCACTTTCTGTTGAAAACCAGCTTGCCTTGATTATTCTTGCTGCCCGACTGCTGCGTGATCTCAAGCGTCATCTGCTTTCCGTCCGCCGACAGCGTCCGAACCCACTTACCGGTGACGTTCTCACCATTTACCAGCGCTGTATATTCAGTGATCAGCTGATTCCCATTCCGGGTTGTCCTTGAGGCCTGCTTGAAAGGTCCAATCTCGTTGATCGCGTCCTCATTGCTCAGCTTCAGATTCAAGTTCGTTGTCATCACACCCAATAGAGGAAGGGGTGCGATTCCGTTGCCCGGTTCGCGCCAGGTGCTCAGAATCGAGATATCCGAGCCTTTCTCTTTGATCTGCTGCATCAGGTTATCCGGAATGTCGAATGACGCCGTGCTGGCGCTCTTATCGATCATCCATTTCCCGTTAAAGCCATTGTCCTTGGGCAGAACAGGCAGGGCAAACAACGTCGCCAGACCCGAAATTAATACGAAACGTTTGGACCAACTCATCATCAGCATCAATTCTGGGACGACACCCGGCTAAGAAACATTTCGCCCATTAGTGGTACTTAACATTATAGGCGTGTTCACGTTAGGCTCCTCCAATACCTACCGACGGGGTTGCCGTACAATGGCTACAACACGGACCGCCTATGAACCGACGACAATTTGTTCCAATGCTTGTGATCCCGGGCCTGTTCCCGTGTCGCGGCGCTGCGAAATCGACCGATCCGGACTGGCCTCAATGGCGCGGGCCCAACCGCGACGGGCTGTCGTCGGACACAGGTCTTGCGGCATCGTGGCCGAGCGGCGGACCGAAGAGTCTATGGACTGTGAGCGGCCTCGGGAACGGGTATGGCTCGATCTCTATGGTGGGCGATCGCCTCTACCTGCAGGGTGGCCGCTTGCGTGAGAGCGTGTTGTTCTGCCTGAATCGTGCCGACGGCAAAACGATCTGGACTACGCCTCTCGGTCAATTCCTCGATCAGGATCGCGGCCCGGGTCCTCGCGGAACACCTACGGTGGACGGCGATCGCGTGTATGCGTTGAGCGAGGACGGAGACCTCTCGCTGCCTCCGGGCGAAGGACGGCTCCAGCGTCTGGCATCGGAACATTTTGAAGGAGTACGACGGCCGGAATCCCCACTGGTTACTCAGCGAATCACCGCTGGTGGACGGGAAGATGCTGATCGTCACGCCCGGCGGCGCCGAAGCCGGAATGGTGGCTCTGGATAAGATGACGGGCAAGGACATCTGGGCGGCCAAGGAATTGAAGGATCCTGCCGGATACTCCTCCGCGATTGTAGCGGACGTGCAGGGCGTGCGGACCGTGATGAATCTGACTGCACGGTCCGGAGTAGGCGTACGCCTGTCGGATGGCAAACTGATGTGGCGCTACGAGCGGGTGGCGAATGGGACCGCAAATGTAGCAACGCCCGTCTACAGCGAGAATAAGGTCTTTTACACGTCGGACTACGGCACGGGATGCGCGCTGCTGGAGCTAAAAGCCCAGAATGGAGCAGTGCAGGCGCAGGAAGCCTACTTCAACCGCGAGATGATGAACCACCATGGCGGCGTGTTGCTGGTGAAGGGTAATATCTACGGGTTCTCAAACGCCATCTTGACCTGCATGGATTTCGCAACCGGTAAAGTGGCCTGGAAGAACCGCAGCGTGGGTAAGGGCTCTCTCACTTATGCTGATGGAAAGCTGTTCCTGTTCAGCGAGAACAACGTCGTGGGCCTCGCAAAAGCATCGCCGGAGGGCTATGAGGAACTGGGCCGATTCGAAGTCGCGGACCAGGGTCTGCCAAGTTGGGCCCATCCCGTCGTATGCGGCGGGCGGCTGTACATTCGAAATCAGGGAACGCTAACCTGCTACGACGTGCGCTCTAAAACTTAGTCGTTCACGCGTCGGCTTCGTCCGGCATTAAACTTTACGGCTGAGGTACATTACTCCGTAACTGAGCACGGCCCAACTGCCGCGTGACGAACTCCCCGGACTACGGACAAACGGGTTTGACACCCAGCGCGCTACTCCATGAGCCGGTCCAGTTCGAACCCCCACCGCCTCGGGCGCCACCAATAACAAATTGTTTCCACGGTTATGGTTGCTGTTGACACCTTCGGGAGTTCCTGCGTCATCCCCGTTGCTGATCCCGCACGCGGTTTGGTGACCCGGTTTGACTTTCAATACGTTGTAATCGGCCGTGAAGCTCGAGTACACTGCCGCACCCCACTTCCACTTGAGCGAAACGCCGGCGGTGCCGTTTGTGCCGAACGTACCTGTCCAGGAAACCGGATTTGATTCCGCCGGAGAGACCGCCGGCAGGCACTGGCCATGCCAACCCGCTCAGCCAGATCTCGTCATCCCCCTTCAGCGGAACTGCAGTCATCCACGTGTTCGTCGCTGTATTGAACGTAGTGGAAGTGCAGGTAGCATTGGGAGAGAAAGTTATCCGGGCGTTGGGTACCGCCAAATCGTATCCCTTGCCGCCCGCCATAAAGGAAATCGTCGACTTTGTGAGGGTTATTGTCGCGCCCGTGCTTGGGATGCCGCTAGCTGTGAAATTAGCGTTGAACCAGATGTAACTCCCGGCACCGATGGACGTGCCATTGAAGTTTGAGGCGTCGGTTGACGTCGCGGTACACGCCGGCGGTGCCGTACATATGAGTACCGGCGGATCGTGCGCCGTTACGTTCAGTCCGCTGGGCGGGGTGCCCGTAGCGGTGGCCACGTTGCTAACGTTGCCAATATTGCTGCTATTACAGCGGTTCATCTGAATACAGGGCGCTGAATCCGGGAATTGCGCTGGTTAAGAGGACGAATTGGCCCGGCGGTATTATCGCTGGCTTGCAATCGGGACGCTGGTGAGACCCAGGGTTGGATCACTTACGTTCACGTTAGTGAGGGTCACCTTGCCCGTGTTTCTAATGATCAACCGATATTGAGCGTCCGAGGGTGCAACTACCGTCGGGGCTATAGCGGCAGTATCGGCGTCAAGCCAGGTGAGGCCGCCGTCGACACTGATCTGGTTCAGCAGCGCGATTGGAGGTGTTGAGGGACACTGCACAAAGGCAACCGCGTCGTAACTGACATGCTGGCCATTCGCGTCTGCTCCGTCGAACCGGCTGTCATTCCTAATGACAGGAGGAACGGCAGTCTGACTTTGACAGAGAGATGCGAAGTCCGTAGTAGACACCAGAAGCTTTGGCAGCGGATACATCCACCGATTACCGCAGGGGCGGACAAAGGCGGTTCATAAACAATGAGCCCGGGTGCGCCTCGGCCTCCGGCACTTTCGTTTGACAATTGGTTACCACCAGCTTGAACTCGACCGCCCCCGGCTGCGCTAGCGCAGGGCTGCTGAAATTCGGATAGGCATTGAAAGTCGCCCCACCGTCGACGCTGACCATTTTTGTTACGGCCGAAGCACGCGGGACTGGACCCCGGGGAAAAGACCACGCCCCGGAAATAGTTGTTGCTGCTGACTGTTTGCGTCGGAAATGGGCCTGAGCTACCAAAAACTCCGTTCATTCCATCGGCGATGGAACTCAGGTTCATTTTGGTTACAGAGGCCATTAATCCCGCGCCCGTGCCAACGTAGTGAGAGGCGACGTTAACGGAAACGACATATACCGTGTTGGCCTGGATCGGTAACGGTGAGCTCAAATCTTGTTGCTGCCACCCAGTACCTTATCGCGGTGATAACTCCAGCCTGGGAGCTCTGAAATGCATGCCCAAGTCATACGCGGTGCATCCTGACCCCAAGGAATCACACAGGCCGGTCAAAGCAGGCGTCTGAGTCGTTAAGACAGCTTGCTGGGCGAGCGCAGAAGGAGCAAGGCTGACCAACATGACAAATACCCAATTTGGACATCTTAGTGCGCCGCGGTTATCCACGCCAGCTTTTGCCTTGCCAGCATAAATCTGCGATTTAACTAATCTCATATGAACACCAAATAGCTTCCTGAGTTAGAAATAAGTTACAAAGGCTCGATCTTGCATACGATCGGAACCGGGTCCTCAGTTCGCACAATCGGATCGCGTATACTTTCGAGACGATGTAGTTGCCCGGCGAACACACAGCATCGGGCGGGACTGAGCGAAGGCTCGCCGCCCCATTAGAAGCGATGTTTCACTGCACAGTATCGATCGCTGTTGATCACAACTTCTAAATCATGAACTCTTTGAGCTATGGGGACGGTGCGGGAGCGCCGACACGCGACTGATCCAGTAGTCCGCCCACCGAAACTAGCCAAGTACCGCGAAGGTGCTGAGGTCGTTCTTCACATCTAAGGTCTGTCAAGACGACTCGTGTGTATACCGGGATTATGCACTCGATTTTTAAGTTATGCAACGACTTTATAACTATTGATTTATAACTACTGAGTTCTCCGCCGGCAAAGCGAGAAACGGATGCTAGCTCTAGCGGGAGATGCTGCAGACCACTCGGAATACTCCGCCATTGCTATAGGCTATTTGCGTCCAAAGTCACTTGGCGTCGTCTTCGGCTTCCTCGCCGGCTTTGACGATGTCCCCGTCGGTGAAGAGTATCTCTTTCAGGATGGCTCTCCACTTCGGCTTCTTACGAAGAAGAAATTCAAGGTCCATGCCGAAATGCTTGAACTCCTCGTTTTGCGCATTTTGCATAATCGCCTTTGCATCTTTATCTTTTTCGATGCTGATGCGCTGTTCGTACCAGTTGATGGCCTGAGCCTCTTCGGTCAGGGAGACGATCATGCGCGCGAAGGTACGCGTCTCGTTGGAAAGTTCGCTAGCCGGCTCGTGATATTGTTCGAACCCCATGGTTGGGACCTCAGATTGATAAATAGGACTGGGTGCGGTCAGTACATTCACTGCGCCCGGGCGGGAACCGTCGGCTCGGCTGTACCGCCGCTTCGCATTCGATCCAGCTCATCCACCATTCGACGCCGTACTTTGTCTTGTAATTCCGCCGCCTGCTTGATGGTCCAGCCCTCGACGGGAATGGCGTCCAGCACGCGCAAGTAGATATCCGCAGTGCCGCCAAAAATCCATGACGCGCGAGGCAGGGCGGCTCCTGAACCGTCCACCACCAGCGGCAGAACCGGCACTCTCTCTCGAATCGCAAGTTGAAAAGGACCATCGTTGAACGGCAGCACCTGTCCGTTGCGCGACCGCGTGCCTTCCGGGAAAAAGACCACCGACACACGCTGCCGCAAATACCGCGCGCATTGCAGCAGCGCTTGGGCGGCTTTGCGGCGATCGGAACGTTCTACCGGCACGTCCCCGGACATGCGCATCATCCAGCCGACCACCGGTACACGGAAGAGTTCAGCTTTCCCCAACCATTTCGCGTCGAATTTCAGATGCGAAATCAGCGGAATGTCGGCCAGTGACTGATGATTGCTCACCACCACGTATACTTCGCCGTCGCGTATCTTCTCGCGACCGGAGATGTGCAGGCGCCATGGATTGACCTTCGCCACGATTCGTCCCAAGCGCCGGAAGCAACGTGCCGTGCGGAGCCGTTTGGGCTCACGGTCGAAAACCCGGACAACAGCGATCACCGGGAGCCACCCAATGATCAGTGTGGCGGTGGCCAACCAAATCCATAGCGATCGAAACAATGTGAACATGCTGGGGGAGCCAATCCTAGGATACCCCGCGTTACCGCTGTTGACGGAGCCACGCCACGGTCCGGGCCACTCCTTCTTCGAAGGGAACGGCCGGCGCAAAGCCGAAATCCTGTTTCGCCCGGCCGATCGGGTACTCCTGACTGCGGGATAGCAGGTACACGGCGTGACGCGTCAGCGGCGGTCGCGTGCCGGCGTGCGCGGCCCGGTAGGCCGTCTCCATGGTACGCGCCAGCGCGAAAGCCGCTGCGCGCGGCAGGTTAATCCACGGCGGCCGGTATCCCAATCCGGCGGCCAGTGCCTCGACGTACGTGCGCCATGTAACGCCGGTACCGTCCGAGATGTTGTAGGTCCGGCCAATCGCGTTGGGGCTCGCTGCGGCTCGGATCATCGCCTGGGCGCAATTGTCGACATAACAGAAGCCTCCGGGCACCCGGCCGCCATCGATCACCGCCATTGAGCCCCGTCGCAGATGCTGCGCGATCTCGGTGGCGAACACCGTTCCGCGAGGCCCATAGATGGTGGCGGGACGCACCACTGTCACGGGAAGACCCCGATCTCGAGCTTCCCACACCGCGCGTTCCCCCAGGCACTTGGTCCGGTTGTACGGCAAGCCGACGTCGTTCACAGGCTGGGATTCAGCGCAGGGATGTTGAGGGTAGCCGTAGACGTCCGTCGTGCTGACGTGCAGGAAACGCTCAATTCCATTCGCTTCGAATGCTGCCTTCAGAACATTTCGCACGCCGGTTACATTTGCGTCGTAGTAGGTGGACCAGGGGGCCCAATCCGTCGAGCAACCGGCGCAGTGATAGATACGAGTAACGCCCTTTGCGGCCACCGCGAGCGCGGGTGTATCGGCGAGCCCGCCCTGGATGATCTCTACGTCCGAATCCGCCAGATGCGTCACGTCCCGGCCCTGACGAACCAGAACCCGGACTGCTTCGCCGCGCGCGGCCAGTAGCTGCGCCAGCCGGCCGCCGAGAAAGCCGCTAGCGCCGGTGACTAGAACTGCCATCGGGCGAAGTCAGGTTCGCAATTCGCGGAATGCGCCGAGCGCGAATTCGAGATTCTCGCGGGTGTGAGCAGCGGTTAAGCACACTCGCAGCCGCGCGGATCCCATGGGAACCGCGGGAAACGTGACGGCTGTCACCATGACTCCGCGATCACGCAGCGCCCCTGCAAACAGGACTGCGGCCGCTTCCTCCTCCAGGATCACAGGAATGATGGCCGTTTCCGAGGCACCCACGTTATACCCCAGCTCTCGCAGGCCGTCCCGCATGAAATTTGCATTCCATTTCAGGCGGGCAACGCGTTCCGGCTCCTCGCGCAAGATCTTCAGCCCCGCGCGAACCACCGCCGCCGCGGAGGGATTCAGGGCCGTGGAGAAGATGAAGGGCGCCCCGGTGTGTTGGAGATAAATTCCCACGTCCTGCGACACAGCGGCGAACCCGCCGCTGGACGGAATCGCTTTCGCCAGGGTGCCGGTCCAGATGTCCACCTCATTGGCCGAGATGCCAAAATGTTCGTCGGTGCCACGACCGGTGGATCCCAGTACGCCTGTCGCATGCGCATCGTCGATCATCAGGTAGCAGCCGAACTCTTTCTTCAGAGCTATGAGGTCGGGTAAACGGCACACATCTCCGTCCATCGAAAACACGCCATCGGCGACGATCAAAGTACGATTGGCGGTACTGTGGGTCTCCAACTCATGCCGTAGGGCAGCAGGATCGTTATGAGCGAAGCGCTGAATCGGCACTCCGGTGAGCCGGCAGGCATCCACCAGGCTGCGATGAGATAACGAATCGAGAATCACTCGATCCTGTGGCGTAAGCAAGGCCGATACGACGGCCAGGTTGGCGACATAACCGGAAGTGAAGGTGATGGCCTCCGGGGTCCCCTTGAAACGGGCTAGATCCTTTTCCATCTCATGATGCAGATCGATGGTGCCGGTCAGCATCCGCGAACCACCCGTCCCCGTGCCGTATTTTCGAATCGCGTCGATGGCTGCCTCGTCGATCCGAGGATCCCCGATCAGACCGAGATAATCGTTGGAAGAGAGCAGGAGCATGTCCCGGCCCTCCACCTGGACCCAGGGACCGGATCGGCCATCCAGAGCCATCTGATAGGGGTAGACTCCGGCATCGCATGCCGCCGACATCATTTCGAACACTCGCCGGGCCCGTGCGTCGATCAGGCTGGTTTTCTGATAAGTCCGGCCCTTCCCGGCGGCAAAGAAGCCATTGAAAATAGCACCCGAGGAAGACGTGAACACTTTTGCCGCTGGCGGCTCGTGATTATTTGTCATGGATACGTGGACCAGTATATTGTAGTATTAACTCATTGTGAATCCATGCTGCCGCGCATAGCCTTTTTTGTCGCCGCGTTTACCCTCGCGGGCGCCGGTGCACCTGCAAAGGACGACTCATCCGCGACTGGTCTCTGGAAGACCATCGACGACAAGACCGGAAAAGCGCGCGGCCTGGTGAGGATCTACGAGGAAAACGGACTCCTATTCGGCAAAGTTGAGAGTAGCTTTGATCCGGCGGAAGCCAATGAAAACTGCGACAAATGCACGGATGAGCGCAAAAATAAGCCGGTAGTCGGAATGGTCATCGTGCGCGGGATGGAGAAACGGGGCGAGGAATATAGTGGCGGCGATATCCTCGATCCTGAAACAGGTGCGGTTTATCGCTGTAAGTTCCGGTTGGCAGAGCGCGGAATGAAGCTGATTGTCCGCGGTTTCCTGGGACTTCCCATTCTCGGACGCAACCAAATATGGCTGCGCGAAAAGTAAATGGACCGGGTAAATTTCCCCGGTCCAATGAAAGTTTGCAGCCGGAAGCTACTTCTTATCAGCCATTTTGTCTGTCTTACCCGGCTTGACAGATAACATATCCGTCACCTTGTCGGCGCCGGCGACTTCCTTGGCCTTAGCCACGATTGTAGATTTCTCTTGTTCGGAGCGCACCGGCCCCTTCAGAGTGACCGCTCCGTGTTGAACGATAATTTTCACGTTATGCGCGTAAGTAGATAGCGACTTATCGTCTACTACCGCTTTGCGGATATCAGCGGCAATCTGGCGGTCGGGCTTGTTCTCTTTCTGCTGATCGGCCGTCGGCTGGCTCGCCTTGCGGTCCCGCTTATTGACCTTGGTATTGTCGGCCTTGGGGGCCTGGGCTGCATCCTGCGCTGGCATGGCGGGTACGACCGCCATACAGATCGCAAGAGCAAGACTAGAAGTTAGTCGACGCATTCTTCACCTCGTACTATTCCGCTGCACGATGGGGGCCGATACCGTAAGTTGTTGACCCATCTCAGCCCAGACTGAGATGGGTCAAAATACAGTGTGCTTCTGGCGTACACCAATGTCAGAAGTACAGTTTTAATCCGAGTTGCACCTGTCGCGGCGAGTTCGCCTGTGAGGTTACCTTCCCGAATGCGGATGATCCCACTACCAGGCTGGGTGGATGAACTGCGGATGATTGAGAGCGTTGAAGGCCTCTGCGCGGAATTCCAGCAACGAGCCTTCACGCACCCGCGCCAGCGAGAACTGCTTGAAGAATGACAGAGCGCGGTCGTTGCCGTTCCAGGAGCGCGGGCCGTCGAGATTTCCCGAGGAGCGTTGCCGACTGTGAAGGGCGCCGGAGTGACGGCGTCCTGCGGATTCGCGAAGTACTGGTTCAGCCAATCGGCCCCATCGTTGCGCTGGAGAGCGTTGAGAAGATTCGGCCTTTGGGCGCCATAGGTCGGCAGCGCTCGCGAGTTGCTGACCGAAAGCGCCAGCGGCATTCCGTTATCGAAGCGCCAGATCCCGTTCGTCTGCCATCCGCCGACCACGGCATCGACGACCGGATTCATGCTGCCGCCCCAACGCTTCCCGTGACCGAACGGGAACTGATACACGTACGAGAATTGGAACACATGCGGGATGTCGAACTGCGAAACCGAACGCTCCAGATACCGCCGGTTCGGATCCTGCAGACTGGTCGCGCCACCCAGCCATGTAGTGCAGCCGCAGGCGACTGATGAGTCGTCGATCGACTTCGAGAACACATACGTGCCGAGCAACTGGAACCCGTTCGAGAAGCGCTTCTCCACGCGAACCTGCAGGGCATGGTAGATGGAGTTCGCCCACGGCGGATCGTTGCCGCTCAAGCCGGTGAACTGCGGATACGGGTCTAGCAATTGCGATACTGCGGAACCGTAGCACTGGAAAGGCTGCTGGCCGGGTTCGTGATGATCCCGTAGAACGGATTGGGCACCAATGAGTTAAGTTGGGTGATCTGACTCGCATCCAGATTCTCCACCCAGGATCCCAAGTAGTTGATGCTACCCGCGCCGCCGAAGTACAGGTGCGTACCTTTGGTGCCGACATAGTTCACGTCCACCAGGATGTTGCCGCCCAATTCGCGTTGCATGCCGAAGTTCCAGGTCTGCATGTAGGGCGTGTTGTTCCAGGTCCGGATCGGGCCGCTGATGCCGAGGCCCAAGCCGGTGAGCAAGCCCTAGCGAACTTCCCGGAGGCAGCTGCGGTCCACCGTCGGATAGGGATTCGAGATGCGGCTGTAAGGAGTCGCGCCGTCGTTCTGATACGTGGTAACCAGCGGCGTCGTGAAGTTGAAGCCCGTGAAGCCGCCGCCGCCCGTGCCCGCGGCCGCGCCTTTGATCGGTTCGAAGAAAATGCCATAGCCGGTGCGGATCACGAAGTTGCCCGGACTGCGGTAGGCGAGCCCAATGCGCGGACCGAAGTTCAGCGGATCGACATCGTAGGGCGTGCGTTGTTTGTCGCTCGCAAACACGAGGCCGCCCTTCAACTGCGGCAGTCCGGGAACCTGTAGCGGCGACACGGCGTTGGGGTCCACCCAACTCATGGCGGTTGTACCGCTCCGTGCGCGGCAGAGTCAGTTCGTAGCGCAGGCCGAGATTCAGAGTCAGGCGGTTCGTCAGGCGCCAGTTGTCCTGGAAGTACCAGGCGTGCGCGAAGTTCTGCGTGGTGACCGCGACGTCCACGCCGTAGCCGCTGCCGCCTTGCGGGAACCCGATCAGCAGGGACGCCAGCGGGTCGCCGCCGGTTCCGCTCGCGGGCGTCTGCGACGTGCCGGTCTGGGAGAAGCTGAACTGGCCTTCGGGATAGCCCACCTGCAGGAAGCTGATGCGGTGCATGCGGCCTTCCCAGCCGAACTTGAATTCATGCTGGCCCTTGAATCTTGTTGAAGCTGACATTCAGATCGTGAGTGTCCAGCGGATAATGCAGGATCGAAAACGTCTGCGATCCGAGATTCTGGCTGCTGACCGCCTGATAGCCGTTGCCGAAGGTGATGTTCGGCGTGGCGATGAAGCCGGAGGTCAGGATGTAATAGGGCAAGCCCAGCGTAGTGACCGGGTTGAAATCCGGAAAGTCCTGCGCGACACCGTGGGTGAGGGCTGAGCTGCGCGCGTAGCCATAGGTCACGTTCAGAACGAGGGTCGGGCTGAACGTGTGGCTGTAGCCGAGCGAGGCTGAATATCGCGCGGCCGCTGTTCGGGCCCTGGGTGCAAGGATCGGCGATGTTGCCGAAGCAATTCACGCCTTGGCTTTCGCTTTGATCGATGGGAGAAACGGCCGGTCAGCATACTGTTGTCGCGTAAGCCGGTGATCGATCTTGACGTCGAAACGGTGGTCGTTGCTGCTGGCTTCCGTTGGTGCCGATCCAGTTGTTCAGCGGGTTATAAGCGCGCGGTTCCGACCGCCACGTTGGGCAGCGGGAAATACTGCATCATCTTGAACGCGACGGGGTCGATCAGATTGCCCGGGCGATTCGGCAATTGGTAGGGCGTTCCGACCAGATTCGGATTTCCGGGGCTCGTGTACGTGGCCAGATTGTTGAAGGGAATGTAAGCGCTGCGGACCGCACCACCCAGCGCTGCTGCTGTAGGTGCTGCTCATGGGATCCCAGAACTGCCCGCCCGCCGGCGGAACACTTACCGGTACGCGTCGAACGTGCCGCCGGCGCGAGTGCAGAGTTCCCCGAAATCGCCCTGGCGCTCGGCTGCGCTCGGCACACCTGCGCGGGCGGTCCCGGTGCTCGCGGCGATCGTGCCCTGATAATCCATGAAGAAGAAGGTCTTGTCCTTGCGGATCGGACCGCCGAAGGTACCGCCGAACTGGTTCTGCTTGCTAGGCGAGATCTTGACTCCGTTCTGGTTGTTGAACCAGTTATTCGCGTTCAGAGCCGAGTTCTGCAGGAACTCGTAGGCGCTGCCGTGAAACTGGTTGGTTCCAGATTTGGTGACCACGTTGATGACGGTATTGCCGCCGAATCCGATATCCGCGCTGTAGGTGTTCTGCTGGACCTTGAACTCCTGCACGGCGTCCACCGGCGGCGTGTAGAGCGCAGTGGTGATGCCGCTGTTGTTTTCCTGATTGGTCTGGCTCACGCCGTCCATTACGATGTCGGCTGTGGAGTTACGGCCGCCATTCGAAATGAAGTTGGTTGAGCCGGCGTTCAGGCCGAAAGATCCGCCGGGCGCTTGCGTAACTCCAGGCGATAGCTGCGCCAGGTTGAATACCGACCGGCTGGTCAGAGGCAGATCGTTGATGAACTTCTGATTGACCAACTGTCCTGTGGACGCGTCCTGGGTCTGCAGTAGCGGCGCGGTCGCTTCTACTTGGACGGTGGTGTTGGTCCCGGCTACCTCAAATACGACATCGGCCTGAGCGTTCTGTCCAACGTTCAAGGTGATTCCCGGACGCGTGTACGTACGCATACCCGGCGCTGACACCTCCAGGCGGTATGTTCCTGGCTGCAGGTTGCGCAGCACGTATCGCCCATCGGAGCCGGTGACGGTGGAAAAAGTGAATCCTTTGTTCTCGTCCGTGACCACCGCTTTGGCGTCTGGTACCACCGCACCCGCCGCGTCCGTCACCACACCGGTAAGGGAGCCGCTGAAAACCTGCGCGTGCGCGACGAGGCAGGTAAAAGCGAACGCGCAGATCAACCCTGAACCGCGCACCAAGCCACTTAGCTTTTTCATAAAGAGCACCCCATGGTCCCGGCAATGCCGCCGGGAAGCAGGCATCCTGGCCCGCAATTCTTACTTGCTTCTGGATTCACAGCCGGGAAATTTGTTACGAGGGAATGTAAACTTTTACAATTACGCCGATACGCGTCTGCTACTTCGCCTTTGTGGCGGCGCGCCTGACGGGCGATTTGGCTCCGGTTCCGCCACCCGGCAGATACTGCATCAGCTTCGCGCGCAGGTTCTGATCCTGATATTGCTCTTCCATCATCGGATCGCCGCCCAGATACTGTGCCCGAACCATCCCCTCGCGGTCGATTAAGAACACAATGGGCACCGTCGGACGCATTTCGGCCGTCAGCTGACCGAATGCGGCCATCACCTCCGGATCGATTTGGCCAACCGGGAAGTTGGTCTTATGGGCAGCTACGAATTGCCGGATGGCGTCGTCATTATCCTCCGGTCTGAACGCGAGTTCGATCACTTGCAAACCTTGTGCTTTGTAGTCCCTTTGCATGCTGGTAAGCAGATCCGTAGTCTTCTGACAGTGCGGGCAGGTGGTCATAAAGATAACGAGCATAACCACCTTTCCCTTGTAGTTGGCCAGCTTGTCGGGTCCTTTCCCTGGAATGGTGAAGGGAACGTCTCCAGCCGGACGCGGAACCGTAACGCCGGAGCAGGCAGCCGCAAGCAGGAGGAGTAACGCGAATTTCCTGAACATGGTAACTATTTCTTCTGGGCAGCGCGCGCGGTAGACGGCGGCACAACACCCTTGCTACGAAGATAACCCACCAAGTTGCCGTAATGCTCGTTGAGCGAAGCCACGAGATTGATCATGGGCTGCACGGGCCGAAGTTTCCGCTCGCCGACAGCGACCTCCCTTACAATCTTCTGATCGTCCATGTCATTTAACGCGGCGTCGCAATAGTCGAACGACTTCTTCAGCGCCTGCTGGATCTCGCTCTTGGCAGTCAGCCCGTGCAGCGACTTCGCTTCGTCCGGGGCAGTCACGCCTCGTATCGCAGAGCAGTAGCTATAGTTCCCCGCCGCCGTGTGCTCCAGCCACTCGCTGAAAGCGCGCTGCTCTTTGGTCAGCTTGTAGGAATAATCAGCCTCGGGCATTGCCTCGGCCGTCTCGATCATGTTCTGTTTCATCCGGCTGTAGGCCGTCTTGACGGTGTCGGTGACCGGATTATCCGCCAGGAGCGGCAGGGCGACAACGAACAACAACGTGCTGCGGATCATCAGATCATCGTAGCGAACTCTCGACCTCCTGGAGCCAATCGGGCCGCTTCAGCACCTCCCGCGGACGCGGACCATCCGGCGGCCCGATGATGCCTTCGCGTTGCATCATATCCAGGATTCGCGCCGCGCGTCCGTAGCCCAGCCGCAAACGCCGCTGCAAAGTGGAGGTGGACGCTTTGCCGATCTCCAGAACGACGCGCACTGCATCCTGATACAGCGGATCCTGCTCGCCTTCGAACTCCTCGGCTTCCGGATCACCGTCCATGTCGGGGGGAGCCAGCAGGAAGCTCTTGTCGTACTCCGGCGCCGCTTGCTCCTTCCAGAACTCGACCACCGAGTTGGTTTCGGACTCCGTCAAATAGGCCCCGTGTACACGTGTCAGCCGCGATGAGCCGGGAGGCAGAAACAGCATGTCTCCCTTACCCAGCAGATGCTCGGCGCCCATCACGTCCAAAACTGTTCGCGAGTCCACTCGGGTAGCCACCCGGAAGCTGATCCGGGATGGGAAATTGGCTTTGATCAGACCCGTGATCACGTCCACGCTAGGGCGTTGCGTGGCCAGCACCAAGTGCATGCCTACCGCACGAGCCATCTGGGCCAGCCGTGCCACGGATTCTTCGACGTTGGCCCGTTCCAGCATCATCAGATCCGCCAGTTCGTCGATCAAAATTAAGATGTACGGTAAAGGCTGAAGCTCGTCTTCCGAGGGTTCCTGATCGAAGAGAGTGCGAGCCTTGGACTGGATTTGCTTCACCTTCCGGTTGTACTGGTCGATGTTGCGCACGCCCTGCGCCGCCAGCAGTTTCAATCTGCGCTCCATCTCCAGTACTGCATTGCGGAGCGCATTCGTAGCCTTCTTGGGGTCCGTAATCACGGGCGTCAGCAGATGAGGTATTCCCTCGTACAGCCCTAGCTCGAGCCGCTTGGGATCCACCATGATCATCCGTACTTCGTCCGGCGTCGATTTGTAGAGAATCGACATGATCATGGAGTTCAGCATCACGCTCTTGCCCGAACCGGTGGAACCCGCGATCAGCAAGTGGGGCATGGTCTCGAGCGCCGCGATACGGATGCGCCCGTTGATGTCCTTGCCCAGTGGGATAGTTAACGGCGAAGGCGAACCGCGGAACTCGTCCGATTCGAGAATCTGCCGCAGGCTGATCACCTCGCGGCGTGAATTCGGAACCTCAATACCCACCGTGGGCTTACCGGGGATGCGTTCGATCAGGATCGACTCCGCATGTAATCCGAGACACAGGTCTTCAGTCAGCGTCGTGATACGGCTGTACTTGATTCCCGCTTCGGGCTTGAATTCGAATGTGGTCACGACAGGGCCTGGATTGATCTGCACCACCGAGCCATGCACCGCGAATTCCTCGAACTTCGCTTTGATCCGGACCGCGATGTCTTTCAATTCCTGGGTGTCGTAAACGCTGCGCTCGGGCACCTCGTTAAGTAGCGATGTCGCCGGCCGAATCCATTCCTGAGGCCGCCTGTGTGGCGACTCCGCGGTGGCAGTTGCCATAAGCGGCGCCGGCGGGGGCGGTGCGGCTAGCGGAGTTGGCTCCGGCAGTTGAAGCTCCCGGATAGGAATATCGTCTTCGTCTGGTTCCGGTACTGGGTGGCTAAAATGCTCATCGGCGGAAGGTATGTCGAACGGCGGTTCATCATCGGCGTCCACCGCAGCCTGTACCGGGTTCGTCCTTGCTGTTTTCCCGAGTCTCGACTCAAGTCTCTGCTCAGCAGCTGCGGCCTTGGCTGCCGCTCGCCTTTGGGCGACTTCCTCGGTCCGCCGCTTCGCTTTTTCGGACGCGATTCGCGCGCGCTCAGCCCGCCATTTGCCGAACGCAAGCAGTCGCCTCTTCCACCAGGCAAGGGGTCCGGCGAACCACAACGATAGCTTCGCCATTTCGAACGATGAAACCAGGTACAGCGAGACGACGGCGCAACCCGCGGTGACGATCATCGCTCCCGTGGTGTTCAATCGATCGGTCAGGTAGTCCGCCAGCACGGCGCCCGCTAAGCCGCTGGCGGGGACAACTCCCCCCACCGCGAGCCACGTGGGCGCCAGCCCGAAGGCGGTACAGAGGCTGAGCAGCAGGCCCGTGCCGCCGATGATTTTTGCGATGGGCGCCGACATAGGGCTGGAGAGCAGCCACTTGTATGCCATCGCAAGCATGAGGACGGGGATGGCGTATGCCGCGAAACCCAGGAGTTGTAGTGCGAGGTCGGCGAAGGTGGCGCCGATAGGACCCGTGAGATTCTGCGCACGCAAGCCCGTCACGGTATCCCAGGAGGGATCCTGATACTGGTACGACGCCAGGCTGAGTAAGACGAATATGGCGGCGAGCAGATACACTACGCCCGCAGCCTCATTGAGGCGTGGATAACGAGTGGGACCCAAAAGATTCATCCGCCGGGTGAACGGAAGAAAGTAGCCAGAGCGATTACTATTATCGCAAAGATTATCCGGTAGTAAATGAAGAACCACAGCCCACGCCGGCGAAGGTAGTTCAGCAAAAACGCAATCACCCCCGCCCCGACCACCCCGCTGACCACGATTCCGACGATAAACGGCAGGCGCATATCGGCGGGAATACCCCCGTGCTTCATCAGATCCCACGACGCCTTCGCCGCCGCAGCCGCAATCACTGGTGTCGACAGCAGGAAAGAGAATCGCGCCGCCGCGGCCCGGTCGATATCACGGAAGAGGCCCGCCGCAATGGTGATACCGCTCCGCGAGGTGCCGGGAACAACGGCGAGCGCTTGAGCCAAGCCGATAACGCCGGCGTCAGTGGGCGACACCTCATCCAGTTGCTTGTGTGGTCGGGACTTTTTCTCCGCCACGATCATGACGATGGCGATAAGTATCAGCATCGCCGCAATCACCCACGGATTCCGCCACGTGGTCTCGGCTTGCTTGTTGAACAGGAGCCCAGCGATTCCGGCGGGGATGGTAGCGGCGACGAGGTACCACAGAAGCTTCGGCGTACGGTCCAATTCGGGATCGCCTCCCCATCGGAAGCCTAAGCCATTTCCGATGATCTGGATCCAGTCCCGGAAAAAGTAAACTACGATCGCCACCAGTGTCCCGAGATGCAGAGCGATGTCGAACGTAAGGCCGGGATCCTTCCATCCAAAGAGCCACGGCGCGATGGTCAGGTGGGCGGAACTGCTGATGGGGAGAAACTCAGTGAGTGCTTGGATGATTGCCAGGATAATGGCTTGATAAATGGGCATGTAGGATTTTGACGATGAATTTGAATGGTAGCGCAGCAGGGGCGTGCCTCTCCACCAATCACGCACTCAGGCTCTAGGATCCGTCAATACTGCACTTAATCAGATTAATTAAGCTTCGATTTCACAGGATTCCGTCTAGTGCGTCCGCACGTTCATCGTGCGCCGATTGACGGCGGTGGGCCGTGATCACCGCTTCGCCACACCAATTCCGCAGGGGTGGGGCGGCGGCCAGCAGCGCCGAATCGATAGACTCCGCCAGGTGTATGAGCTCTCGAATCCAGTAGCTCTTAAAGCGCCCGCGAAAAAGCCGCTTGCCCATTGCCAGAAGATTCAGAGTTTCGACGCGGACTTCCGCGAAGAACGGGTCCAGGGATCGCAATTCCCTCCATGAGAGGATGATCTCTTCGCCCTGCTCCTCCGCCTCGCCGGCGAGCACCGACCGGAGCTTGCGTGCAGCGCTCAATAACGGATTACCGCTCCATGTTTCGCACAGAACCAACTGCCCGCCGGGTGTCATAATACGGGCGAGTTCCTCGATCGCGCCGGGATACTTCAACGTGTGGTGCAACGCCGCGCAAGCAAAGACAATGTCGAATTCCCTAGCGCTGAACATTTCCAAGCGGCTCGCATCGGCCGCGATGCCCCGCACCTCCACGCCGGAGGCCTTGGCCCGCTTCAATCCCAGTTCGATGGCGGCCGGAGACAGATCGAGAAGCGTGACATTGCCCCCTTCGGTCGCCAGCCAAAGCCCGAAGTCGCCTGGACCGCAGCCATAATCCAGGATTTTCTTGCCTTCGGGGCGGAGACTATCCAAAGCCAGCATCGCCGCACGATACAGTCGCCGGCGTTCGTAGAATGGCTGGGACGGATCATCGATGTTGCCTTCGAGCACCTTCCGATCCACGCGAAGAGCATGATCCGGAAAATTGAGAAACCGCGCATAGTGCTGATCGTAAAATGCGCGCTCCTGCTGAGACGTGATCACTTCACATTCGCCAACGAAGTCTCAAATCCGCGTGCCGGCCTTGTGGAGGACGCTTCCGAGCTGACCGCTTAGAATTGTACATGAGCTTCCTGACTCTGGTGAGGCACGGGCAGGCCACCGCCTTTCAACAGCAGTCCGACTTGCTGACCAGAACCGGTGAATTGCAGGCGTTTAAACTCGCGGAGTTCTGGCTTAAGAACGGCGTCCGTTTCGATGAAGTTCATACGGGAACCCTGGTCCGGCAGATCCGCACAGAGCAGATCGTTGCCAGTGCGTACCGCGAAGCCGGCGTCCATTGGCCGGCAGCGCAGACCGTCCCCGGCTTCAATGAATACGACGCCATTGGAATCCTGACAAGCTTGGCCCCGGCGCTGGCTGCCCGCGATGAGCGCACGGCGGTGTTAATGGAAGCCTTCGAGAGCGCGCGCGGCGGGCCCGAACAAAATCGAATGTTCCAACGCATGTTCGAAGTCGTGATGTTAGCATGGGCGCGCGGCGAGGCCTCCGTCGACGGCATCGAACCCTGGCCCGCGTTCCGCGCCCGAGTTCGCGAGGCCCTGCAGCGCGTGATGCATGGACCTTCGAACCGCCGCATCGTGGTGTTCACCTCTGGCGGCCCGATTGGGTTGTCAGTGCAGACGGCCATGCGTGCGCCGGATCGGACCTTCCTCGAAGTGAACTGGCGCGTCCGTAACTGCTCGTTAACTGAGTTCGTGTTCAGCGGAGACCGGTTCACGCTCGATTCATTTAACGGCGTCCCGCATCTGGACGACATGGAGTTGTGGACGTACCGCTAGCCATCGCGCCCGCCCGATCGATGCAGTTTTCCTGGCCGCCGCTGGACCGGGCAGTGATTAACAAATCATCGCCGCGCGAAAGTGCTCCGCAGCGAAGTTGAAAGAAGAACCCGGCATCGTTCATGTGGTCCTTAGTGGTAAGCCCGAGCTGCGTCCAGGCGAACCATTGTTGATGTTCGAAACCGGGCAGCTTAGGACCTTCGCAAGTGAATCGATGGTTCGGGCTGGCCGCAGCGTAGGTCTGTTCGGCCTGCCAGAGCCGCCGCAAGATCTGGATAGCACGTCGCTGATCGTGCTGTTCGATGCTCCGGGTGATGACAGGGGAAAGGACGATGAGCGCCGCGGCCGCACTCCCCGGCACCAACATCATGACCGGCCGTACCCGAAAGAGCTTCTGGGCTAAGTATCCGGAGGTTATCCCGCCAAAAGCGGGCGCAAGGCTGAGCGCAAATGCCGATGCAAGTTCAAAAGGGAAAAGGTTATGAGAGCTGGGGTCGCGACTTATGTCCCGAAAAATCTTCATCGCGGCAAGGATCAGGGGTCCCGAACCAACCAGTAGACCTGCGATTCGGATAGCTTGAGAACGCGCCAAACCGAAGGTAAGTCCGATCAGGAAAAAGATCGCGACACTGAGACTGGCGGGCAATTACGGAAGCTCGATGCGATCGATCGACCGATTGACCACGCACAGTCGGCCGATCACCGTCTCGGCCGCTGCGTAGGCCAGTACAGAGACAAGCAGTAGACAAGCGCGCGTAGGGTTCATTCCTGGCCGTCGATCGTGTTCAGGAAACTCGTGCCCTTCAAAATGGACGTCCCGAAATTTTCCGCGACCGTCTGCCCGATGTCGGACAGCGTGTCACGCGTTCCCAGATTCTGTCCGCCACGAGCGTGGCGTCCGTAGGTAAGCAGCGGCACATACTCACGGCTGTGATCGGTGGAGGCGGTGGTCGGATCGCAGCCATGATCCGCCGTGAAAATCAGCAGATCGCTGTCATTTAATTTCCCAAGCAGGTCGGGAACCCACGCGTCCATTTCCTCAAGCGCACGCGCATAGCCTTCGACGTCATTGCGATGTCCGTATAACATGTCGAAATCGACCAGGTTGGTGAAGATCAGGCCGCGGTCCTGCGCATGCATGGCACCTAGAGTCTTCGCCATGCCGTCGGCATTGGTTTTCGATTTCTCGAAATCGCCGATACCGCGTCCAAGGAAGATATCCAGAATCTTCCCCACGCTGAATACAGCCACACGCTTTGATTCCAACTGATCCAGCAGCATGCCGCGGGGCGGCGGTACAGCATAGTCGTGGCGGTTTGCCGTACGAGTGAACGCGCCCGGTTCGCCAACGAAGGGACGCGCGATCACTCGCCCTACTTCGTAGGGGCCCCGCAGGATGTCGCGAGCTGTCTCGCAGATCTTGTACAATTCCCAGACCGGAATGACGTCTTCATGCGCGGCGATCTGAAACACGCTATCCGCGGAAGTGTAGACGATGGGCGCGCCCGTGCGCATGTGCTCCTCGCCTAATTCCTTGAGGATCTCTGTGCCGGAGGCGGCCTTGTTGCCCAAGCTCGAACGGCCCGTCCGCCGCTCGAATTCCTCCATCACCTCTCGCGGGAATCCGTTCGGGAACAGCGGAAACGGCCGCTCGAGATGAATGCCGGCCATCTCCCAATGCCCGGTGGTGGTGTCCTTGCCCGGCGATGCAAGCGCACATTTTCCATACGACCCGATCGGTTGCGGCATCGCTTCAAGACCCTCGAGCGGTTTGATATTCGCCAGACCCAACCGGCTCAGATTCGGCAAACGCAGCTTGCGGGCGTGCGCCAGATTGCCCAGGGTATCGCTGCCACGATCTCCATACTGATCCGCGTCGGGCATTTCTCCTATGCCGACGCTGTCGAGTACGATCCAGATCACGCGACGGAAGCTCATTTGGAGAGAGCCTCATTGATGCGGGCGATCAGCACCTCGACAAAATTGTCGGGATTGAAACCATTCATCCGGCTCGTCACCGTGCCGTCTTTGCCGAACACGACCGTGGTCGGCATGGCCGAGATCTGCAGACTACGCGCCAGGCCGCCTTCGTAATAGACGGCGTTCTTCCAACCGCGCTCTTCAAGAAACGGCTTCACCAAGTCGCGATCCTCATCGGCGTTAATCGCCAGGAACACGACATCTTGATTGTTGGCGAAGCGCTGCTTCACTTTCTCGTATAGCGGATGCTGTACGCGGCACGGTCCGCACCACGTCGCCCAAAAATCCATGACCACGATCTTGCCCAGCAGGGATGACAATGCCAGCTTCTCGCCGCCCACACCGTTCAGCGTGAAATTCAGCGGATTCGTGACGCCAAGATTCGGATCGAACTGCTTCAGCGCCATCCTCCGGTCCGCCAGCAGCGCCGAATTGCGATCATAGGCCTGAAGCACAATCTCGCCCAACCCAGTCTCGCTGCCCTTCACCTTCTGATACATTTCGCCCAGACGCCGGCGGATTTCCGCCCGGTCCGCGTCACTGGCCTTAGTATCGGGGACGGTGAATGCATCGGCGTAGGCGCGGATAGCCTCTTCCGTCTTCCCCAATAGCGCCGAACGCCGCCCCAGTTCCAGGGCGGGATCGGTAGAAGGATAGATCTCGAAGCTCTTACGCGCGAGGTCGGCAGCCGTCTTATTGTCTCCGAGGACCCCGGTCCCGATCGCCTCATACAGCAGAGCATGGCTGAGCATGCGGTCCGCGTCGTCTTTGCGCCGGGCCCGATCCGCCATACCCGCAGGCATGTCTTTCATCGCAGCACGCACGAAGGCTTCATAATGTTTGGACCATTCCAGTCCGGACTTTACACGTTCCGCATTCCGATCCAGGACCAGGGTGCGGCAGACGGGATCCAGAACCGTGACATCATCCGGCGACTGGCGCAGGACCCGCTCGCCATACTGCGCCACTCTCTGGCTGTCGTTGGCTTGTATCGCGGATTTCAGGATAGCCCGCTCGATGTCATTCTTTTTGGGTGATTCGGGATACTTTGCCAGGTGCGACTCCAGCGCGCGGATGAAATCAACGGCGCTGCTGGACCCTTGCGACAATACCTCACTCAGGTGCTGCTGTTCTTCAGCAGTCATCTCGGCCTGAGGGTTGCTGCTTTGCGCCAGCGCGCAGAGCGTCAGCAGAACCGCGCAAAGAAAATACCGGATCATTCAGCTTTGGCCGGATATTGTCCGCGAATTGCGTCGGCTAGTGATGCGGCGCGCTCCCGCGCCATATGAAGATAACTGTCGTTCTTCACCACGCGATCCAGCAATGGGAGATATTGGTTCGCCGCTATCAAGCGCTTCTTCTCATAGGAAACTTGCAGCAAAAGCAACGCTTCATTGACGCCGAGCTTGTCGTACTTGACGGCGCGCTCCAACCGGATCAGATGCTGTTCGCTTTCCGTGATACGTTCGAACCAGTCCGCCAGCGCCTTGGCATCTTCATCCAGCGAATAGTTGAACTTCACTTCGTTCTTGGTCGCGCCGTCTTCGATCCGGAAGGTCTTGATGCCCATTTGGGCGACCTTCAAGCCTGACTCGATCGGCCGTGAAAAGCGGTCCAGCTTGTCGGCCAACCGGAACATCTCTCCCGTCTCTTCATCGCGCAGCTTGAACTTGATCGCGTAATCGTCGGTCGGGGATTCCCTATAAACAGCGTCGCCTGTACGCTCCACCGTGATGCTCACCCACGGCGGTACGCTGCCGCGAAACTCCTTGGTGTAGATAAGCCGCGGTGAATCGGCTAGAGCGGCCGCGCAGAACAGCACCGCGATGATCGCTAATCTCATCGGCCACTCACCGCCCGCGCAATGGTGGTTCTGGTCGCGTGGCAGATCGCCACCGCGATGGCATCGGACGCATCTTCCGCGATAGCCTCGGGTAATCCAAGCAGATTCTTTACCATCAACTGCACCTGCTGCTTCTCAGCGCGGCCGTAACCGACAACGCTGGCCTTGACTTCGAGTGCTGAGTACTCACCAACAGCTACTCCTGCTTCGGCGAGGGCGAGCAGGGCAACTCCTCGCACGTGTGCCAATTTCAGCGCGCTCTTCGCATTTTGCGAACAGAACACCTCTTCTACGGCCGCCCCCGTGGGCAAATACTCCCGGATAATGTCGCGCAGGCCTCGCGCGATCTCCAGCAGCCGGAGGTCGAAGGCATTCTTAGGGCTGGTGCGAATTACCCCCGCAATGACCATGCGGTGCGAGCGGCCGTCGGTTTCGATGACACCGTAGCCCGTTCGCTCGCTGCCGCAATCGATGCCGAGTATGCGCATGAAAAGCCGGACGAGCCGAGTTAAAACTACGCCAGCGCTTCCATCTCCGATTCGTCGATGTCGAAGTTGGACCAAACGTTCTGAACGTCTTCCTGATCTTCCAGTGCTTCGTTCAACCTCAACATCCCGGAGGCATTCTTTCCTTCCAGTGTGATCAGGTTCTTGGGAACCATCCCGATCTCGGCGGTTTCAGTAGCGATGCCTGCCTTGTGAATCGCGTTCAAAACCGTTTCGTGCGACTCCGGAGCGGAGATCACGGACCACTGCTCGCCTTCGTCGCGAAGATCGTCGGCGCCCGCGTCGAGCACAATGTTCATCAACTGATCCTCGGACGCCTTGTCCTTGGCAATGATGATCTGGCTCTTGCGCTCGAACATCCAGGCGACGCTTCCCTGCTCGCCCAGGTTGCCTCCATATTTGGAGAAGACGTGGCGGATCTCGCTCACCGTGCGGTTGCGATTATCGGTGGCGCACATGACCAAAACGGCGGCGCCGCCCGGCCCATAGCCTTCGAACATGATCTCGTCGAAGGTGGCTCCTTCGAGCTCGCCGGTACCTCGCATGATCGCGCGCTTGATGTTGTCGGCGGGCATGCTGACGCCCTTAGCGGCCAGAATTGCCGTTCTCAGCCGCGGGTTCGAATCCGGATCACCGCCTCCGCCTCTGGCAGCGATGGTGATTTCCTTAATGACTCGGGTAAACAGTTTGCCGCGCTTCGAATCGAGGGCGGCTTTTTTGTGTTTGATCGTCGCCCATTTTGAATGGCCTGACATTGAAAACCTCTTCGACGGGGAGGAAACTAATCCTCAAGGATACCAGAACAGAGCCGCTTACTCAACCTCCGCTACCTGCAAGCCGCATTTCTACAACGACTTACGAGTTACAATCCAATTATGTCCGTCATGGAAAGTATACCGTCCGTTCCTCTCACGGTGGAAGGCGCCAGTGTGTTGCACCAGATGATGCGAATTCGCTGGGCCCAATGGAGGGGTACACCTGCCGAACGCCGGGGCGAGATCTTGAGCGAAGCCGCGCGCGTGTTAGGGGAAATGGAACGGACTTCGCAGGACCAGAGCGGGATCTACTCACTTCTGGGCCACAAAGGCGACCTGATGCTGATCCACTTCCGCCAGTCGTTCGAGGAACTGAACGACGCGGAACTACAGCTTTCGCGGCTGGATCTTTTCGACTACCTGGAACCTACCCATTCTTACTTATCCGTCGTCGAACTGGGGCTCTACGAATCAACGGCAAAGGTCTACAGTTCGCTAGCGGAGCGGGGCTTTGCTCCACACTCAACGGAGTGGGACACCGGAATCGAGGAGGAACTCGAGCGCCAGCGCAGGGCGATGCGGCCCCGGCTGTATCCCGAAATTCCGAAATCGAAGTACGCCTGTTTCTACCCCATGGACCGGCGCCGCGGCGAACAGAAGAACTGGTATCAGCTACCTCTGGCGGAACGTAAGCGCCAGATGCACGAGCATGGAATGATCGGACGCCGGTACGCGGGCCAGGTTCGCCAGATTATCACGGCATCCATCGGCTTCGACGATTGGGAGTGGGGCGTCGACCTGTTTGCCGACGATCCACTGGTGTTCAAGAAGCTGATCTATGAAATGCGGTTCGATGAGGTGAGCGCGGTGTATGCCTTGTTCGGAACGTTTTACGTGGGCATTCGGCGGCCCGCCACGGATCTTGCACACTGGCTTGCGGTGTAAGCACCAGAACCGCGTGCTACCAACTCCGAGAGCTTCGCTGACAATCCGGTAGCAGCCGTCGGGTGGACAGAAAGTTATGATGTGGAAATGGACAAAGCCCTCCGCGATGCGCGCCTCGCGCTGCGCGGTCTGCGGCGCACTCCAGGATTCACGATCACGGCGGTGCTTACCCTGGGTCTCGGGATCGGTGCCAATGCCCTGATATTCAGTGTCGTGAACGCGGTCTTTCTGCGCCCGCTCCCGTATCACAACCCCAGCCGCCTGGTTTGGATTACCGAGTTCTTCCCGAAATTCAACCGCTCCATGGTGTGGGCTCCTGAGTACGCCGCCTGGAGGCGGCAGAGCACGCTATTCGAGCGCATGGAGGCGATGGGCGGCACCTTCGGCGCCAACCTGACCGGTGCTGGGCGCGCCGCCGAACGCGTCCAAACGGCCCATGTCACTCCGGGATTTTTTACGATGGTAGGAATCTCGCCGCGCCTGGGCGCCGGTTTCAATCCGAACTCCGGCCCCGAGCACCCCGTGGCCATTCTGAGCGACACCCTGTGGCGCGGCTATCTACAGGGCGATCCTGGCATCCTCGGCAAAAACGTCAGTCTGAATAGCAAGCCGTTCACGGTCGTAGGAGTGATGCCGCCTGGCTTCGTCTACCCGGATGGTGCGAACGTCGGGGTCTGGCTGCCGGACGCAGTCCCCTCCGCTGCTACCGTGCCCGGCCGCAATCCTCCGACGGTGCGCCTGATTGGCAGGCTCAAACCCGGGGTCACCGGGGAGCGGGCGCGCGCCGAGCTGGAACGGATCGCACGAGGCTTGGACGATCAATATCCAGCTCCCTGGGCCGCTCATCATGCCGCCGCCACCATACGAGTGGTCTCGCTGCAAAGCCAGTTGGCTGGGGATTCGAAAACACTGACTGCCGTGCTGATGGGCGCCGTCGGTTTCCTACTGTTGATTGCGTGCGCCAACGTCGCCAATCTTTTCTTGGCGCGCGCCGTGACCCGCCTTAAGGAGATCGCGATGCGTACCGCGATCGGAGCCTCAAGGCGCGACATCGTGCGCATGCTGCTCGTTGAAAGCCTTCTGCTGGGGATCATGGGAGGCTCGATCGGTATCGCGTTTTTGTTTTGCGGAAGGGGCGCGGTGACGTTCTTGGTACCCAAGGCTCTGTCGCAGGGGATTCCCCTTGACTGGCGCGTGCTGACGTTCGCCGCCGCGTGCTCCGTGGCAGCAGGACTGCTCTTCGGGCTGGTGCCCGCGCTGGCAGGTTCGCGCGTCGATGTGAACTCGGGCCTGAAGGAAACGGCCATTCGTTCCGGCGGACGCCTTCCGGCTTTGCTGACGGCGGGCCAGATCGCGATTTCGCTGGTGCTGCTGGCGGGCGCCGGGTTGATGCTCCGCAGCTTTCTGATTTTGGCCTCAACGCATCCGGGTTTCGACGCCCGCAATGTCCTGACCGCCACAGTGATGCTGCGACCTGCTGACATTTACGGCCCCCGGCAGCAGGCCGAATTCTTCGATCGGATGCTTGCCGGGATCGGAAAGTTGCCGGGGGTCCGCTACGCGGCGGTCACCAGTTCGCCTCCGATGACGCAATTCAGCGCGCTTGAAACCGGACTGCACGCCGATAACGGCCCGAAAATCGATGACGCTGTCTCGCTGACCTCCGTCAGCGCGGAATATTTCCGGACGCTGGGAATTCCGCTCGTATCCGGCCGCTTCTTCGACGTGCGCGACAGCCGTAACGGAACTCCCGTCGCCATTGTGAATCAAACCCTGGCGCGCCGGCTTTTCCCCGGGCGTGATCCGCTCGGACGGCGAATCAATTCCGGGGTGACGGTGGTCGGCGTAGTGGCTGATATCCATCATCGGGCACTCGACGAGAAGATTTGGCCCGAACTGTTCTTTCCATTCGAGCAATCTCCCTCGCCGTGGATCACCGTGTTGGTACTGTGCGCTGGGGATCCCTCCGCTTTGGCAGCCCCCATCCGCCGTGTGGCGCAGGCGATCGACCCGGGCCAACCGCTGTTTGACGTCGAGTTGCTGGAGCACCGAGTTGCGGAGTCGCTGGCCGAGCGTCGCGAGCGGGCCACCATCCTGGGCGCGTTTGCGGCTTTAGCTCTGCTCATCGCCGTGGTAGGAGTTTACGGCGTCATGTCCTACTCCGTGGCGCGGCGGACGCACGAAATCGGGGTTCGCATGGCGTTGGGCGCGGACCGCTGCAACCTGCTGAGAATGGTGGTGATGGGCGGATTGAAAATGGCCGCTTTCGGTATATGCGTTGGCTTGGCCGGAGCACTGTCCGTGACGCGGGTACTCCGAACCTTTCTGTACGGAATAGAGTCAACGGACCGGATCACCTTGGGTCTGGTCTGCGCAATTCTGGGAGTTTCGGCGTTTCTAGCCAGCTATCTGCCCGCACGCCGCGCGGCGACGTTGGACCCCATGGCGGCGCTACGCCGGGAATGATTCGCCGGATAAGTGGGACCTCGGTGACGGAAGCGCGCTTTCGCGCCTATTCCGGGATGAAACGGCTGAGCAGCGGGAACATGGCCTGAATGAACTCTACATTGGTCTTGAAAGCGGCGGCGTTGTTCCCATCGGTGATGGGCGTGAAGACCTTCACCAGCGCCGTATCGGTGCGATTGTACCGGATCGCGTCCGCTACGACAAAGAATCGGGCTTTGAATTCGTTAGCGACAGTCCGGTGGCGCGACTGATACCAGTAAACGACGTCGCTGCGGAATTCGCGGTTGGAAACGATGTAGTGGTTGACCTCTATTGGGGGAGCGCCGGTCACATCCAGATGGACCGTCTCGGACATCTGCTGGACCCAGCCCGCGCCAGGGAGACAGTTCTTCGGAGAGTGGGGCGCCTTGCCGCTCCGCTGCGAAAGAAAACTGGCGATCCATAAGTTGATGGGCAGAGGATCATTCGGGCGAACGTAGGTGCGGGCCAGCAAATCATCCGCTTGCAGGATGTCTCGCGTCTCCTTATCAACGTATCCTTCCTGTCCAACCGTCCACGCGCCTACGTGTTCGGGAAAGGTGGAGAGCGATGCCGCGGGAACGACGTTTTCGGGCCGTGATACGGCTCGCAGGGCAACAGTCTGGGCGACCAGCGCGAGGCTGAGCACGATGAACGGAGTGCTCTTAAGCAGTGCGAGCGGTGTTTTGTTTGTCATGCAGTGCCCTGTAAATCATGTTGACCAGACGGTGCGCCAGAAACAGCATTGCTACGTCGATGATGAAAATAACCCAGCCTTCCACGCTGTGGAAGAACCCGTGCGCAAGCTCTGGACGGTAGTAGCTGAGGATACCTGTAATCGTAACCCGGCCGGCATTGGCGAGAATGGCGATCGGGATCGTAAGTACCAGCAGAACCCACCTCATCCAGGACTTGTCGTCGAAGAAGAAAGCGTACACCAGTGATAAGAACGACAGCGACAGCAACGAGCGTATCCCGCTGCACGCCTCTACCACTGAGAGTTTCTCATTGGCGAGCTCCAGGATATTGCCGTCCCGAAGCGCGGGGATGTTGAGGAAATTTAGCGATGCCTCTGCTACCTGGGTCGCGAATAACTGGAGAGGAAACGTGATCTGCGTGTAGATGATGCGGGGAAGCGGAACCATGAACAGCAGCAACGCGATAGGAAAGGCAAGAATCCTCAGCACTTCGCTGCCGCACACCAGCAAAACGCAACCTGCAACGGAGATCACAATCGCGCTCCGCTGCAGAAACAACTCGGCGCCCACGGTTCCCAACAGCAGCTGAAAAGCGCCCCATGCGATTACCGCAAGACCCCAGTAGTTGGGCCGCAGTGGAGCTCCGAGGAGCGCGTCTCGCCGCGTCCATGCGATGTAGGCCGCCACAACTGGCACAAAGAAACCATGGCCCATATCGTCATCGCCGCGCCACTGCTCGGAGAGCCTGGAGAGAACAGGGAAGTAGCAGAATACAATGAGCGCAACTACCCAGGTAACGGCGACCCACGGTATCGTCGGAGCAACCGTTTCCGACGAACTGGGCCGAACCGGCAGACGATCAGCTACTGATTCCATTGGAACTTCCACTCATCATATCGGATTCGCGGTCGCAAACGATAGGAGGGGAGCAGCCGCCGGCTGAGTGGTTGCATTATCCTCCTATTGATTGCGGTTGAAAGTCGACGGTGGAGTGGTGGACGGATTGGGCGTGAACGAATTGGGCGAGGTGGACGAATTGGGCGAAGTGGACGAATTGGGCGTATCGGTAACCTTGTTGCCGGGATTGGTTGGATTTGCCTGCTTACCCGTAAGGCCAGCCTTCTTGGCAGCTTCTTTGCGCGGATCGTACACGAATTCCCATTCTTGGTACTTTTGCCGTTCGTCGTATATCTTGATGGACGGCGACTTGTATTTGGTGGCCACGCCGGCGATGCCCGCCCCCAGTGCTTGCTGCTGGCCCGCTCCAAAGCCGGAACCCATCCCTTGCGGAGGCTGCCTGGGCTGAGTCAGGATTTGCTGGATCATCTGGGCAGCGGTGGTCTGACCGTTCTGTCCGGCCTGCGGATTGAAACCGCCGGCTGGAGGGGCGACGCCGCCGGGTTGAGAATTCACCGGTACAGGCCCAACGGCCGAGGTGATCGGCGAAAATGTTCCGGCTTGTGGTTGTTGCTGCTGCTGCTGGAATGCCGTTCCGGGTTGAAATTGATTCTGGCCGGGTTGGCCGGGCTGGGGAAATCCGCCTTGCCCCGCATAGGGTTGCGGCTGATAGGGTTGAGCCGGCGTATACGGCGACGGCTGCTGGTAGTTAGGCTGACCCGGTTGCGGAAATCCCGGCTGGACCGGTGGTGGAGAGCCGGGCTGGCCAGCTTGGGGGTAACCGGGCTGACCGGGTTGATTAGGCTGCGCGTAACCCGGTTGACCCGGCTGCGGGTAGGCGGGCTGTACGGGCTGCTGGTAGCCGGGCTGCCCGGGCTGAAGAGGCTGACCGGTTAACGGGTCGATATTGGGCTGCTGATACCCAGGCTGGACCGGCTGCGGCATTCCGGGCTGAGAAACCTGCGGACCGGGCTGGCCCGGTTGCGGGAATCCGGGTTGCCCAGGCTGCGGATAGCCGGCCTGACCCGGTTGCGGATATCCAGGTTGCCCCGGTTGCGGATAGCTCGGCTGACCCTGGGCTTGGGCCAGTTCCGCTTGTTGCGGGTACTGCGGGTACAACCCTGGAGCCGGTTGCACATTTCCGCCCTGTTGACCCCGGAAATTTGGCTGTGATGGATCGAACCCGGCCGGCGCCCCAGGACTGCGCCCTATCGCCCGGTCGCCGGGCCGCGCCTTCACCGCCTGGTTGACTTCGGGCGGTCCTGCTGGCGCGCCGTTGGCGTCTGTACCCGTATTCCCGGGGTTGGCGTTCATCCCCGCACCCGGAGTCATATTCGACGCGTTCATGTTGGCATTGTTCATGCCGGATCCAGGCATCCCGGACTGCAGAAGCGGCTTCCCGTCGGGACCTAAACCGGGCGCCTTCTGCACCAGCGAGTCTGTTAGTATGCCGCCGGGACCTGCGTGAATGATCCGCCAGTCGTCCTTGCCGGTCATCGGATCCACATAGCGCCGCCGCAGGTAGCGGATGTTGTTCGTACTCTCCAGATCCTCGATGCGGCTTGGATACCGGTTCCACTTGCGAACGTAGAGGCCAATCGCGCGCTGATACTGCTCGCCACGATCGATTAACATCTGCTCGCGGTCGCGCTGCGTTTCGAAGCAGACGCGCGGCATCTGGGTCATCAAGGAGATCGCGATACCGGCTGCCAGTACAAAGATCAGGAGCAGCGCAAAACCTGATTCCGGGGAGCGGCGTGTCATGATGATACCTGTTCGGCTTCCAGGGGAAGCGTCTGCTCCTTCTTGGACGTCGTGTCTTCCATCACTACGGAATTTACGCCGATGCGAACAACTTTGTAGCGGTTCTTGATCAGCTCGCCTTCCGACCCAAACAGGATGTCCTCACCGTCGAGGAAGAAGGCTCGCTTGCGTCCCTGCTGCGCGGCGTTGGTGAAACCGTAAAACTTCAAAGGGATCGGGGCTGACGGTGGCTCGGCAGCGGGTGCGGGCGGTTTAGGCTGAACGGGGCCGATGATGGACGCGGTCTTTTGACCGGGCAAGATAGGCTTTACTTTCGCGATCTCTACCTTGGGCGCGGGTGCGCCGGAGAAGTCAAACAGGCTCCGGCCGCCGCCTTCCATGGTCACCTTGCTCAACTTGGCCAATAGATCCAGTTTCAAGGTGGGGTCGACGCGGGATGGATCGATGGGGTCCTTCGGCTTCAGGGTCGGCCGGAACTCCTGCAGCGAGGCGCCGCGGGCTGCGTTGCCTGCTCGAGCCCCACTGCGCGCCGTGGAGCGAGCCGTCGGGCGAATCACCGGCGCCGTTGCAACGGATCTTGTCGATGTCGTTGCGCCCGGATTCGACGGCGTATCGGAGGAATTCATGAAGTACACGATGACGGCCACAACCAGCAGGCCGCCCAGCGCCGCCAGCTTTTTCGGCTCAGCCCCGAACTTAATTTCCGGCTTCAGTTTGATGGCGGGCCGTTTCATTGGCTGACCAACTCTTGCCGGACAAAGGCATCCAGCTTCATGTTCACATTCAGCAGCCCGGCGCCACCCTGCTGCGGCGTGGCGTTCAGACTCTCGATGATCAGCAGACCGGATGACCGGTCGATTTTGTTGATGAAGGACATCAGGTCAGCGTAGGTGCCCTCGTAGTTGCCGGTGATGGTCATCATGGCCAGGTTGTCGCTGCCTTCGATGGGCTCCGTCGCGAACGCGTGCTCTTTCGGTTTGATCTTCGCGTCCTGCGCCGCTTGCACCAATTCGCCGAGAATTTTCGAGTACGCAGTCCGCTCGCCCAGGAAGTAGTTGTCCATAAAAACATCCCCTTCGGAGCGGCCGGTTTCGACCTTCGATACGTTTTGGCGGGTACGGTTGAGGACAACCCGGCGCTGGAGCACCTGGCCCCGCAGGTCTATCATCTGTTGTTCCAGTTCGGCCGGTGAGCCTCCTAAGGGACGCCACAAGAACCAACCCGCGATGGCATTCAGCACCAATAAGACGACGAGAACCTGCTGAGCGGCAGATGTCGCGTTCTTAGGGGGCCAGGTTAGTTTGGGCAGCTCAAACGTCATAATTAGAGTTTTTGAGCATAGTTCACGCTGACTCGGTAGCGATATAAGGGTTCGTTTTGACTCGGCGGCAGATACGTGGATACAGCCACCGGGCCGAAGAGCGGGGAGGCTTCGAGTTTCTTCAACAGGTCTTGAAGCGGGGCGGGGTTCTGGGCGCCCACCACCATATCCAGCGTCACCTGGTTTGAGGCGTTCACTTGCGGCAGGCGAATATAGATGAGGCGCACGTTGTAAGGCATCACCTTCTCTAAGTCAGAGAAGATGCGCGTCCAGCTGATGCCCTTGCGCTCGATGAGGGTGTTGAGCATGACGCTGCGCTCGAGAACTTCAGCGTTCTCCGGGCGGCGGAGCGTCCCGTCCAGCTTAGCCTGTTCCGCGGTGAGCACCCGCAACTGATCGTTGTAGCGGCCGATCGCCTCCCGCGTCGCGCCCGCGCGACCCCGGCCGGAAATAATCTGCACGATGAGGAAAATCAGCAATACAACCAACCCGAAGCAGCCGGCAACCGAGACCACCAGCATCGGCCGGTCCCGCCGGAACGGCTCACTGGCCAAGTTGATCGGTACTCTCACTGCAGCACTCCTGAGGATTCAAGATAGCCGAGCAACCCTGCGTCATACGGCCCCGGTGCCCCAGCCTTCGACTGCAGGCGTTCCATCGGTACCGCCAGTTCAGAATGCCACTCGGCGATCAACTGCGGCGTCTGCGCGCCGAACCCACACAGGTACAATTTGTCCGCCTTCGAAGATAACTGATCCTCGACGTACGCCAGAGTCGGGTACAGGACAGCCAGCAGCGGAAGAGTGTCAACCTCCTCCAACTCCACTGTCCGGACCAGCTTCAGGCGGTTGTCCTTCATCACGAGGACCGAGAGTACGCTGCCGCTCAGCTTGGCCAGAACAACGATCCCGCTGGATGGCATCAGGTTGAGTGCGGCCAGCGCCGAGGTTGTAACCAGGCCGGGCTGGAACCCTGCCGCGCGGAATGCCGATTCATAGCGGGCAACGATCTCGAGTGAGGAAACGGCGGCGATCACTTCGATCTTTCCGCCATCCGTTGCGGGCTGAACGTGATAGCTTACCGCGGCCGAGTCGACGTCAAACGGAACACTCTTCTTCACCCGGAATCTGACCAATGCGCGCTGTTCGTCAGCCGTGTCCGGAAACGAATCGAAGTCGAGCACCTGTACCCGGGCTGAATGATCCGGCAGGATCAGCGTTGCATTGCGGCGCCGCCGGTTTCCGTTGGCCGGAACCAGGGCGGCGACATGAGCGGTGAACATCTCCGGTCTCTGTACGTTGTCGCGGGCCGGCGAGACGGAGATGATACCCGGCTCAAATGCATGGAACTGTATTTCGCCAAGGTGGGCGGACGCAATGCCCGCTTCCGACACTTCAAACGCGTATGCCGGAGGCGGATCTTTGAACAGCGTAGGTAGTGAGTCCAGAAAACTCATTCGATGAAGGTGACCTTATTGATTTCCTTCAGCGTGGTGATGCCCAGTTGCGCCTTCTCAATCGCCGACTCACGCAGGAATGTCATGCCTTCGTCACGCGCCGCACGCTTGATCTCCGACGCAGAACGCTTGTTGAGAATCATCTCACGGATGTGCTCGCTAAGATCCAAAAGCTCGTGGATCGCGGTACGGCCGCGAAATCCCGTACCGCCGCATTCGAAGCAGCCCTTGCCTTCCGCAAAACCGAAATCCCGCCATTGCGCCAGGTCGAGTCCGCTGTCGATAATATCCTGCTCCGGATATCGGACAACGATCTTGCAATGCGGGCAGATGATACGCACCAGCCGCTGGGCCAGGATGCAGTTGAGCGCCGCCACGAAGTTGTACGGCTCAACCCCCATGTTCAGGAACCGGCCCAGCACATCGAGCACGTTATTCGCGTGGACCGTGGTAAACACCAGGTGTCCGGTGAGCGCCGCGTTGATAGCGATCTGCGCGGTCTCCTGGTCGCGAATTTCGCCGACCATAATCTTGTCCGGGTCGTGGCGCAGGATGGAACGTAACCCCCTCGCAAAGGTAAGGCCCTTCTTCTCGTTAACCGGAATCTGCGTGATGCCCTTGATCTGATATTCGACGGGATCTTCGATCGTGATGATCTTGTCTTCGTCGTTCTTGATCTCACTCAGCGCAGCGTACAGCGTGGTGGTCTTTCCAGATCCTGTAGGACCCGTCACCAGCACCATGCCGTAGGGTTCCTTGATATAGCGCCGGAACTTGGTGAGATCGGCATCGGAGAATCCGACGACATCCAGCGAGAGCTTGGCGAACTTCTCGCTCATCGATTCTTTGTCCAACACGCGGAGCACGGCGTCTTCACCGTGAATGGTCGGCATGATGGATACACGGAAATCGATGAGCCGGTTTTTGTAGCGGACTCTGAAGCGGCCGTCCTGCGGGACCCGGCGCTCCGCAATATCCAACTCGCTCATGACTTTGATGCGCGACAGGATGGTCGAATGCCAGTCCTTGGCAATCGGCGGCATGGCGTAATGCAGCACGCCGTCGATGCGGTACTTGATAGCGACTTCCTGGTCCCTGGTCTCGATATGGATGTCGCTGGCCCGGCGCTCCAGCGCGTTGAAGATCGTGGTGTCCACCAGCTTGATGACGGGCGCGATGTCGTTGCCTTCGGCCGTCAGTTTGTCAATGGATAGCGTCTCGTCCGGGTTCTCCTCCTCACCGACGACATCCAGCGTGAAGCCTTCCGTCACCTCTTCGAGGACACGTTGGCTTTGTTCCGTTTTCTTGAGCAGGTCGGAAATCTGGGAGAGAGTAGCTACCCGGACGCGCAGCTTCTTGTTGAGGAGAATGGACAGTTCATCGATCAGGTTGAGGTTGCGCGGGTCGGCTACGGCGATATCCAGGGTTTCGTTCTGCGCCTGGATAGGCACGAAGTTGTAGCGGAACATCATGTCAACCGGGACGGAGTGGAACAGGTCGTGATCGATGCGGACTTCGCGCAGGTCGACGAAATCGCAGCGGTAGCGCATGGCGAGACGGCGCGATTCTTCGGCTTCTCTGACCGGGTCGTTTAAGGGTCGTTCGGCGGTAGCCATTAGAGGACCTCACATAAGCGGATACTGCGCACAGGGCGCAAAGATTGCAACGCGAACGGCGCAAAGCAGGAATACATACGTTAGGCTCCGGGGGGTTTGCCGGCAGTGTCGGCCAGCGAGAAGATCGGCATATAGAGGGCCAGCAGGACAAAGGCCACGAAGATTCCCATGAAGATCATGATCGCGGGCTCAATCAACGCCATGGCGGCGGTCATGCGGGTGTTGACGTCGTCCTCGTAGAACTCCGCCACGCTGTTCAGCATCGCGGGCAGCGCTCCCGTCGACTCTCCCACTTCGATCATGTCGATGGAGAGGCCCGGAAACACCTTTGTCGCGGCCAGCGAGGAGGACAGAGACTGCCCTTCGCGGACTCGCTGCCGCGCTTTTTCCAGAGTTTTCTTTAGCAGAATCGCCCCGACGGAATCCGATGCGGTGTCGATGGCCTGCATCAGCGGAATACCTCCGACCAGGAGCGTGCTCAGCACGCGCGAGAACTGCGCCACCTGATATTTGATCCAGATTTCCCCCAACACTGGTGTTCGCAGCTTCAGGCGATCCATGGATTCCTTGCCCCCCTCGGTTCTTGCCCAGAAGCGGAGCGAGACGGCGACCACCACCACGCAGCCCAGGATCAGGAAGATATATCCGCGCGCCGTGGTTCCCACGGCGATGAGGATTTGTGTCATCACCGGAAGGTTTGCGCCCATGCTGCTGTACAGCTGCGCGAAACTCGGCACCACGTAAGTGACCAGAAACACGATCAGCAGAATCACCAGCGTGATCAGGATTGTCGGATACAGCAGCGACAACAGAACTTTCTTGCGCACCGACATGGAGAGGCGCTGATAGGTGATGTATCGATCCAGGACCTCGGCCAGCGCGCCGCTCTTCTCGCCGGCCATGATGGAGGTGACATACATCGGAGGGAACAAACCCTGCTTCTCGAAGGCGTCAGACAACAGAGCGCCGTTGCGAACCTCGTCGCGTACCGATTGAACGTGTTGGCCGAGTTTGGGATCCGTGAGCCGGTCCGCCAGCAGATCCAGACCCTTCAAAATAGGTAGGCCGGCGCGGATCAGGGTAACGAACTGCTGATTGAAAATCAGGAACCTTTCGAGATTGAGCTTCTTCTTCTTCCCGCCCAGGCTGGCCGACAGACCCGAACCCTCGCCGCGCAGTTTGATCGAGTAGATGAGAAAACCCTGCTGCGCGTAGCGATCCCGAATCTCACGTTCGGTGTTGGCCACCGCGACTTGCTGGTGGATCTCGCCACGGGAGTCCGCGTACTTCAGCATGAACTCAGGCATGGTTCAGCGGGCTCCTTCCGGGCTTTCGCTCGAATCATAGAATTCCGCGCCGGGAGGCAGGTCGAACTTGAATATCTCGTCAGCAATCGGCGGATTCACTTTCTCGCCGGAGAACGAAAAATCGAGAACGGAAGAGTCCTGGCCCGTAACGGTCAGTCGCTGGATGCGAGAGTCCGGACCGACCAGGAACGAGACCTCGCGGTACGGCATCTTCTCGGAACGAGGGAGGGCGGTGATCATCAGGCCTCCCGCTTCGGAGCGGCTGCGATACTCGCCGAAATCCTTGTCGAAATCGAGGCGGCCCAGCAGAAACGCCATTGGCGCGCGCATGTCCTCGGTTTCCTTCAGCTTCATCTTTTCGGCGCGCTTGGAGTCAGGGCTATAAAAATAAACGGTTTTCCCGTCCGAAACGAAGAGCTTTCCGGCGGGCCGGGAATACTGCCACCGCATGCGGCCCGGTTTACGCAGGAACAGGTCGCCTGCTTCGGTGCGCGTACGCCCCTGGGACTTGTAAGTTTCGTCGAAGGAGACCTGGAGGGTCTTGGCCCCGTTATACCGTTTCTCCACATCTTTCAATACTTTAGAGAGATCCGGCGTGGTGGTGGCGGCCGCGCACAGCCATGGCACGGTGAGGCATACCCATGTGAACCGGGGGATCACATTAGCTTTGACGCACGGGAGCGGGGTTCCGTGCATGGGTGGTTTTGAGGCGGGCCAAGCATTGGACGTTGCGACGCGTCGTGGTTCGGCCCTGGACCCCACGCCAGCGACGCCGGGCCAAAAGCTCGGCAATAGCCGTCGTACAACCCATCTTCCCGTGGCCATGCTTGCCGAGTTCGTTTACGACGAGAATCAATCCGAAATCGCTGCTGGATGTAATCCCTTCACGGAGCAACAGACCGAACACGACGAGGCTAATGGCGCTCGAAGATGAAATCTTGGAGACGCGCAAATGAGCCGCAGAAATGTCGGACCCCGCCTTTCTGTTCTCTGTGCATCGGAAATGAAGCGTAACAAGCGAAGTATCGCCTGACCTCGAATTACAACGGTAAAAAAGCCTGACTTCTGAAGTCCGGTCCCTGGTAACAAGTTCGCTGACGAGCTCGTATGTCGGCCGTAGATGGAATGTAAATATCGGAGTGAGCCGACACAACTTCATGAGATCCCTACTAAGTTAGGCTAAAGTCGTCGCTGTGAGAGTTTAGGCATCGGGATTTCCTGATCGATCAGCGATCGGAGCGCCAACCTACAATCGGCGTACAATACTTACTTCGAGAGAACCTGGTCCCTCAGCAGGTCCGGCCAGGGATTCCGCCTACCGCCGATGAGGTGAGATGCCGGTGAAGAATGGTTGGTTCGGTGCAATATTAGGACTCGCGCTTGGCGCCAGTTTAGTTGGGCAGGGCCCACCCCCTGCACCAACTCCCGGCGCACGTCGCCGCCCCGGCGGTTTGGTTCCCGGACAGCAGCGCCCGGCGGGCGACCCCGCGCAGATCGCCCGTGGCAAGACGTTGTACGGCATCAGTTGTACCGGATGCCACGGCGCCGACCTCCGCGGCGGTGACCTGGGCGGCCCCAACCTGTTGCGTTCGCAGCTTGCGCTCAGCGACCGGAACGGCGAATTGATCGTGCCCATCATCCAGGGCAGCCGTCAAGACCAGGGAATGCCCGCGATCCCAATGAGCCCCCAGGATGCGAACACAGTCGCCGCCTATGTGCGCAGCGTGGTAGCCACCATCGGTACCCAGGGTATGCCGCCCTCCATAGGCCGGGCTGCTCCCAGCATACTCGCCGGAGATGCCACTGCCGGTCAGGCGTATTTCACTCAGAAATGCGGGTCCTGCCACTCGACCACCGGCAACCTGAAAGGGATCGCGACGAAATACCCGGATCCCAAGACACTACAGAACACGTGGGTAGCCGGCGGGGGACGCACCGGACGCGGCCCTGCAGGCCCCGCCGCGAACAGCGCCCGAACACCTATCGTCGTTGTTACCCAATCCTCGGGCGAGAGCCTGGAAGGACGGCTGGTGCGAATCGACGATTTTCTCGTCACGATTTCGATGGCCGACGGCAGCGTGCGGACGTTCCGGCGGGACGGTGACGTCCCCAAGGTCGAAATCCGCGACCCGATGAAAGCCCATAAAGATCTGCTCGCCGTGTACACGGACAAAGACATGCACGACGTGACTGCCTATCTGGTGACTTTGAAATGACATTGAGAACTCTCCTGCTGATTTCACTGTCGCCCGTGATCCTGACGGCACAGGGAAGCGGTGTGGCTCCCGCCGAGCTCGTCAAGCCGCTCCAGGAGTCGTGGCCAACCTACAATGGCGACTATTCCGGCAAACGCTACAGCGCGCTGACCCAGATCAATCAATCCAACGTCAAGCAACTCACGCTCGCCTGGTCCACTCGCGTCACCGCCGGTCCCGATACTCCTGGGAATGGATTCGGGCGCGGCCGCGGACGTGCACCCGCGAACATCATTGTCGGCGGCGAGGGTCCGGGTGACATATCCGTCGGCGGAGGCACCATCAAGGCTTCCGCGCTGGAGGTGGATGGCATCCTGTACTTCACGATGCCGGATAACGCCTGGGCCGTGGACGCGCGCGACGGGCGCGAGTTGTGGCATTACTTCTGGAAGACGAAAGGCGGCACCCACATCGGCAATCGCGGGGTGGGGATGTGGAACAGTTACCTGTTCATGGAAACACCCGACGATTACCTCGTCTCGCTGGACGCGAGGACCGGCAAGGAGCGCTGGCACAAGCAGATCGCGGATCTCTCGCAGGGCTACTTCTCGACGCCTGCCCCCATCATCGTCGGCAATCACGTGATCGTGGGCACCGGTAACGACCTGGATGCGCCGGGCTTCCTGGAGTGCTTTGATCCCGAGACCGGGGACCTGCAATGGAAGTTCTTCACCGTGCCGATGAAGAAAGGCGATCCCGGATTGGAGACTTGGGCCAGCCTGGACGCAGCGCGGCACGGAGGCGGTCAGGCCTGGGTTCCCGGAGCGTACGATCCCGAGACCAAGCTCTACATCTTCAGTACCGGCAATCCTACGCCGGCCTACACGACGGGCACTCGCGGGGAGGGAGACAACCTCTTCACTTGCGCGCTGATTGCCGTCAATGTAGACACCGGCAAGATGGCCTGGTATTACTCCACTTCGCCGCATGACATGCACGACTACGATTCCGCGCAAACGCCGGTCCTCATCGACGCGATGTTCAACGGCAAGATGAGGAAGCTGGTGGTGACGGCGGCGCGGAATGGCTATTTCTTCACCTTGGATCGGGTGACGGGTGAGCACCTGGTAACCAGTAAGTACGGATTGTTAACCAATTGGTCCAATCGCCTGACCAAAGGCGGTGGCCCGCAGCACGATCCCGCAAAGGATGCGACGGTGCCGGGCTCGCTGGTGTCGCCCACCTCGGACGGCACCACCAATTGGGAGCCGGCCACCTATTCTCCCGACACGGGGCTCCTATATGTCGCCGAGGAGGACAGCTACTCCATCTTCTATCTCACCGACGTGGATCCTCGAGGGTCAATGGGCCTGGGAGGAAAAGAAGAAGTAAACGTCGGGTTGGGCGGAAGCTTCCTGACAGCCATCGATTATAGGACGGGAGAAGTCCGCTGGCGGCGGCCGTATTACGCGAAGGGCGGCGGTGGCGGACTACTCTCGACGGCGGGAAAGCTGCTGTTTGGAGGCGATGGCGCGGGCAACCTGGTGGCGCACGATATCGAGACCGGCAAGCCGTTATGGCACACGCGGATCGGCGCCGTAACGAACGCGCCGCAGACGTACATGCTGGATGGCCACCAATACTTGATTGCGGCAACTGGTGATACCGTGTGGTCGTTTATGCTTTACTGATCGCGTCGGGTAAGCTGCAATGCGCTGCCTGCGTCACTCTCTTTCGCTCTATCTTTGAGGATTTGCGGACACAATTCTGTCGCGTCCACCAGGTTCAGTCGAGATCGGTTATTCGGCCGAGCTACGCGCTGCAACACTTTGCCTTCTATCTTCGGCGCTAGCATGGGGGCTCCGTCCTCTCCCCAACGTGCCATTTCCCACCGTCCCCGCGCGTCTGGAAATAGAAGCCGATGGACCCTTTGGTTCCGCTATTCCCGGCTTGGATCTTGAGTTCCACCGCGGGAAGATCGTTGACCGTCCCCGCCCACGTTCCGACGAATGGCGAATCGCCCAACACACGATCGCTGCCGCCAAGAAGACCGCCGGAACACAATCTGACCGCTGCGCCATCCCAGAATTCTACTCTTTACGCGAGAGGCCCGCCGGGCTACTGGGCGATTTTCTCCATGATCAACCGCAGCGGCTCGTCCTTCGCTGAAACAGCCGGACCGCAGGTTTTGATTCGCTCCCGCCACAGCTCTTCCGCCCGTGCGAGACTCTCCTCGGCGAGCTCGTTCGTGGCATGGGCTGGAGTTGGCTCCGGAACCGTCTCTTCAACAGCCGTCGCACTACATTCCTGAAGACTGCCGCGAGTCAGCTCGAGAATTCGTAAACTGCGAGCGTATTTCTCCAGCGATGGCAGCCGCCGGGGTGTGGGGTCAAGCGACGCCATCGTGCTCGACAATCCGGAGCGCTGCAAAATCGATGCGTCACCGGGTTTTCGACGCAGCGCCTCCAGGAATGCATTCCTGGCTTCGCGGTAGCGTCCTCGTTCCAGTTCGACTTCACCCAGGCCGGCATAGGCGCTGGCGTCTTGCGAGTCGTGCTGAATCAGTGTATGGTACAGATCTGCGGCCCGACTTGCTGATCCCGCAATCAAGAACAGGTGCGCCAGGCGGCGCTGGAGCGCAGCGTTGTTCCCGGCGTCCTCCTCGACCGGAAGTAATTCAGCCAGCAGTTCCCGCTTACTGCCGTTCTTCTCGAGATAGCCGATCAGTTCCATCCTCGCGGCCAACCGGCGCCCAGGGCCGTCATCCGGCCACCGGCCGTATACCGCACGGTGGTAATAGGGTTCCACCTCTTTAAGATTGCCCCGCTTCAGAGCCAATCGTGCGGCGATGAGATTCGCGCGTCCGTCATTCGGCTCGCGTTGCAGGACTTCGTCGATTAGCGGCGCGGCTTCACCCAGCTTGCCCGCCTTCATTAACGCATCGGTCAGGTCGAGTTGATAGCTCAAATGGCGACGGTCCAGAGAATGTGCCCGCCGAAACGCCTCTACGGCTTCATCCACCTTGCCTAGCGCGAGCAGCTCCGAACCGCGCGCGTCGAAGTGTTTAGCCTCTCCCCGCAACTCCGCCTCTTCGGTATTCTTCAAAAACTGGTCAAAGGCCGCCAGGGCGGCGATGATAAGACCGATCGTTGCGGCTAACCTAAACATCGCCCTGTCGCCTTACGCCGTACTTTGTCAGAATATCCGCCAGACTCACCACGCCCTGCATTTCCCGAATATTCGCCCGGCTCACCACGGGCAGGACATCCACCCCTCCAGATCCCATGCGCTCCAACGCGTAACTGAGCGGATGATCGGCATGCACGTAGGGATACTTGCCATCCGTCCCCATCAGATCACTAACCGTATTCGCCGGCGACGCCGCGGTCTCGATGTTGCGAATGGTGACCACGCCCTGAAGCTGACCATCATCTCCCACCGGCCACGAAGTGCACTTTTCCCGCTCCAATCGCAGTTTGGCAGTCTCCAGGTCCGCACCGCCCGGGATCGGTTCGATACCGGGCTCGCATCACCTCGCTCACCCGGATACCGGCCAGTTCGTCGCGCGATTCGCCGGTCGGCAGATACACGCCCTCTTGCAACGCCAGCGCTTCGTAAATTGGCTCGCGCTGCAGTTGCTGGGAGATGAAGAAGCTGATGAGATTCGAGATCATGAGTGGCACGATAATCGAGTAATCGCGGGTCATTTCGAAGATCATGATCACCGAAGTCAACGGCGTGCGCACGATCCCGGCGAATGCCGTTCCCATGCCCACCAGGGCATAGGCGCCCGGATTCGCGGTCACTCCCGGCAGCAGGCCGTGTACGACGCTGCCGACGGTTCCCCCGATCATGGCTCCGATGAACAGGCTGGGGCCGAAGATGCCGCCTGCATTTCCCGACGAGTAACACGCGGGAGTCGCGATGATCTTAAGCACGGCCAGCAGGGCGACAGTCTTAACCGGAAAATCTCCGCCCAGTACTCGATCCACATAGTCATACCCTACTCCCAGCACTTCAGGCAAGAACCACCCGAGAAGCCCAACCAGCAGCCCACCGGCCGTCGGCTGCAGCCATACCGTGGACGCCGGGAATCGTTTAAACCAAAGCCGCAATTGCAATAGCAGCTTCACGAAGCAGACCGAACCCAGCCCTCCGACAACGCCGAGAACCGCGTAGTTGAAGAACTCCAACGGACTCACCAGCTGGTAAGCCGGCACGTGAAACAGCGGTTCATCGCCGAGGATCAAGTGCAAAACGATCCAGGATGTCGCCGAGCTGATAACCACGGAGCCCAGAACTGGAGCGTGAAGATCGCCGAGAATTTCCTCGAGGGAAAAAAGTACGGCCGCGATGGGCGTGTTAAACGCGGCTGCGAGCGCGGCCGAACAGCCCACCGGCACCAACGCTTTCACATTGCCCGTACTCAGTCCGACTTTTCTTCCAAGCACCGACGCGATACCTGCGCCGATCTGCACCGAGGGGCCTTCCCGGCCGAGAGCGATCCCACTCGCCAGCGAAGCGGAACAGCAGATAAACTTCCCGATCACCGTACGAAGCGAGATGTATCCGTCCTGGATGAAAATCGCGAACTTGGTCTGTGGGATGCCGCTCCCGCGAGCAGTTGGGAAGTAACGGGCCAGAAGATATCCGGTTCCCAGAGCGCCGGCGGTGGGAATCAGCACGCGTCGCCAAGCGGCGCTACCGGGCGGATACATCCGCGCGGCGAGACGGCCCGTTAAAAGGATGAATGCGACGACCGTGAGTCCAACAAGAATGCCGATGACGACACTCAGCGCGAGAACGAGTTGATCCTCACGGTTGCGGAAACCGGTCCAATTCCAAAGCTTCGAGCGCAAGGGTTGCTTCGGCGGCACTATTTCTATACTTACATCCCGGCTGCCAGCGCCTTGGACCTTACCCGCACCAACTTTGGACCTGTAATGATGATGCTCGCGCCGGCTCGCCGCCGTGCCACCTGGTTCATCGCCACCAAGCCCCAGGGTTGACCAAACTCCTCGGCTGTTTTCTTTGTGACATCGGCAAGATGATCGGCCAGCTGCCTTCGGAGTTTGCTGAACCCACTGTCGTTTGGCGACACCTTGGGATGAGCGTTCAGGAACTCCTTGACGGAGGCCAGCAGTCGGGCAGCGCCGGTCATGGAGTCGGCCCACCACACGATCGCGGAGTAGTCGGCGAGGATCGCACCCAGAAGAGGCGGCGGGATGGTGGGAAACAACTCCCTGAAGTGCGGCTGGCCGCGATCTTTCATGGTCGCCCAGAGATCGTCATCAATCGCCGGCCGCCGACGGATCGCATCCTCGGCGTCTTCGCGGATCAGCAACTGTACTGCTTCGCGTCCGGCCTGTTCATACACCGCGCGCGGGAATGGCCGTCCCGAGCCGTCAAGGAACAGATGGGCCGTCAGATCATCGTTGTAATTGGTCTCCACATGAATCATGGAGCGGCCGAAGTCGCTGATCCGTTCGGGCAGCCTGCTGTCATCGCCGGAGAGCAAACCGAGCGCGGCCCCGGCCTGCAGAAACTTCTGCATGGTGTCGCGTTGGGCCCGGTCCTGCAAGCTGAAAAAGGTGTGCGAACATGAAAGTGAGATCGGTCCGGCAGTCTTCACCGTTCCCTTATAGGCTGCCGTAATGAGGAACGTCTCCGCCAGCACGCGGCGTAGCTTGTCCGGATCCGCTCCGAAATTGACCTGGCCCGCTCGAATGCGCGTCGAGGTCTCCTCGTCGGACATCACCAGCGCGCCGGTGACGGGTTCGAAAAGGACGGTCCCCGCTCTGACCAGTTTCGAAATCGAGATGAAGTTGTATATTCCCAGCAGGTTCACTTTGAGCGTCAGACTCTCCTGACGTATGTGGGTCCAGATGCTGTGCACGCAAGTGATGCCCGGCAGCGGCGTCGTCGCGTGTAAGTCGCTCAGATCGCTCGCGAGTGCCCGATCCAGCGCGCCTCGCGATTGGTCGGTTAATGCGGCCGGATTGATGTCATACAGGAACGCGGCGTCCCCTTCGCGCAGTGCGCTGATCTCCGTCGAGACAGCCAGTTCGAGCTTTCGCTGGACCGCCGCGGCAACGGCGGACTGGATCGCCTTGATCTGGGCGTCCCCCGCGCCGGCGTTCACCAGCTCCGAGCGGTCGGCGGCGGGGTTGCTGCTGATGGCTTTGAGGACTGTCCCAAACAAATCGGTGTCCCCGAACCCGGCGCCGATCCCTCCGCTCGCGTTCACCATCACCGTGAACTGCGTCGACTTGGAGCGAAACCAGCCCAGGCGCACGATGCCGTCCCCTAGAGCCTCTGCACGCACCTGATACTCGCCTGCAATCTCGTAAGAAGCGCCGACTCGAACCGAGCCGCCGGCCTTGATTGAAGGCGTGGGTATAGGACCCGGCAAGGCGGCCGTCAGCAACGGATTGGTGGTGGCCAGCAAGTCGGCGGTTACTGACAGCTGCAGCGACCCCTTCCCGGTTACAGTGACAACGGTCTGTGATGGGATGGAGGCAAGATCGTCGGCGTGCGCGGGAATGATAAAGCCCCCGATTACTTCACCGATTGCGCCCGTGAGCGTCGTGCCCGCATGCAGCGCGAAGTTCCGGTAGTTGGCGAACTCCAGGCTGGCGCTGGGGTTGACTCCGAACGTCAGTGATCCGGAACGGGAGCTGACATCGGCTCCCGTGGAACCTTCGATCTTCACACCCACGAAACAGGTGCCCTCGGGAATTTCGATGTCATCGCCGTACGGGTCGGGACTGAACAGCGCGCTGGATCCAGGACTACGCGAAATCAGAGCGAACGACCCGTGTACGCCCGCCTGTATAGAAACCTCGGGAGCGCCGCTGCCCAGATCCACCTTGTCCCGGAAGCCAAGCCCGGTTTTCAGCGATCTCACGGCGGGCTCATCCAGGGTTGCGCCACCTACCTGGGATAGATTTGCGTGCTGGACAACAAGGGTAGGCAAAGCCTTGAAGTATTTGAGCAGCGCCGACGACGGAGCTACATTCGCGTCGACTTGGAATCCGAGTTCATCCGTGATTTTTATCGTGGCCACAGGCTACCGATCTTACACGGAACTGCTCGCGAGGGAAAGCGTCGCGTATGCCGGACTACCGAGCCAGGTAACTCGGAATAGTGGGTCTTTCTGCTGCCGGCCCGAGGCGGCGAGAATAGAGAAATGCCGACTGGGGCTGAACTGTTCGTCCGAACAATAAGAGAGCTGGGTATTGCCGAGATCTTCACGCTCGTCGGCGATCATCTGAATCATGTGCTGGCGGTATCGCAACGCGCCGGTATCCGCATTCTCGACATGCGCCACGAGTCGGGTGTCACGCATGCAGCGGAGGTTTGGGGCCGAATCCACCGGCGCCCCGCGCTGTCGCTCGTAACCGGCGGTCCGGGTCACACGAATTCGCTTACGGGAATCGCCGCCGCGTACCTGTCCTGTTCTCCTCTGATTGCGGTGAGCGGCGCGCGCCCCAGCGATGCGGGTCAGCGGGGCGCCTTTCAAGATATCGATCAAACCGGTATGGCCCGGCCGGTGACGAAATGGAGCGCCGAGCCGCCGCTGCCGAGCCAGATCCCGTTCTATCTGCGCCGCGCCTATTCCGAGGCCAACTCCGGCCGCAAGGGACCCGTCCATCTGAACATTCCAGTGGATATGTTCACGGGCGATGCCGCCGCGATGTCAAACTCGTCAACCACCGGTCAGCCGGAGCCTTCCAAGCCAGGTTCACAGGAGGTCAGCCGCGCGCTGGCAGTGCTCCGGGCGGCGCAGAGGCCCGTGGTAATTGCCGGCGGAGGCGCCTGGTGGAGCGATGCTGCCGAAGAGCTGCAAGAGTTCATTGAGCAGACCAAGCTTCCGCTCTATACGATTGCGTTTGGGCGCGGCGTCATTTCCGACGAGCATCCGTTGTGCCTGGGTTATGCAGACCCGGCGCAAAACCGAGCGGCGGCTATAGCACTGCGGCGCGCCGATGTCGTGCTCGTCCTCGGAAAGCGGATTGACCACCGTCTCGCGCAACGGCGGCCCGCGACTGTTCGCACCTGATGCAAAGTTCATCCAGGTGGATATTCATCCGCAGGAACTCGGCCTGAATCGCGGCCTGCAGGTCGCCATCTGCGCAGACCTGAAAACCACTCTTCGAGCGTTCCTCGATGAAATCGGCGGCGCGGGCTGGCCGGAGTTGCCGTGGCTCTCAGAAGTCCGAGGGTTCCGGGAAGCGTGGGTAGCACGCTTAGAGGCGGCCGCTCATGAGTCCGGTTCGGCATTGCGTCCCGCAACGTTTTTCGCGGACCTGGAAAGATATCTGCCGCATGACTCCCTGCTCTCCTGGGATGGTGGGGATTTCACGCATTGGGGGCGAGCGATGATACCCGCCCTTCACCCCGGCGGGTGGATTCGACTGGGCCCGTTAGCGGCGATCGGCTCCTCGCTTCCGCACGCGTTCGCACTGAAGCTTGCCCATCCGGACCGGCCGGTGGTCATGATCACCGGAGATGGATCGCTGGGGTTTTATCTTGCGGAACTCGATAGCCTGGTGCGTCACCGGCTGCCGGTGGTGATCATTGTGGGAAACGATGGAGGGTGGGGATTGGAGCGGGAGCTGCAAGGCGCAACCGAGGGCAGCACGGTGGCGTGCGAGCTGAGGCGGACCGACTACGATCGTATTACAAAAGATTTCGGCGGCGATGGCGAAACGGTGGAGCGCCCGGACCAGGTCGGTGCGGCCATGGGGAGGGCGCTCTCCTCCAGAGTGCCGTACTGTATCAACGTCGTCATAGAGGGTGTGCGATCACCCTTTACGGAGTGGCAGCTCGAAGCTAAGGCTGCGCGGTCCCGGTGATCGGCGCTAAAGACGCTCGCTGTTCACGCCACGCTCAAACTGCGCTGTACTGACCACAATGGCAACCAAATCTAAGCGTTAGAACCCCGGTGGGCGATCTCGTCGCGCGGTCTGCATCTCCCGCTACGCTACACTGAGGCGCCCATGAAAACTCGGACGAACACGTGCGGGCCACTGACCTGCACCGGCCCAACGCAGAATACGAAACAAAGCCAAACGGGCCCTGATCTACCGGGTACCCCCGTTTTGCGAAACAAACCCAAATCGCGCTACCCTCAGAGGCGAAAATGAACCAAGGCTGGGCCGCCAACCTGTAACTGGACCGGCACGCCCCAGCGCCGCTTCACCATTCTTCTCGCACGGGTGACAAAGGACAAGGCATGAATCGATTCGGTACAAGAACACGACTGTCCCAAAGCGCCGCATTCGCGCTGGTCGTCGCGTTCCTCTGGACAGCGCCCTTATCGTCGGAGACGCCTCGCAAGATCACCTCTGCGAAGGAGGCGCTCGGCTTCGAGGTAGGGGACGACTACAAGCTCGCCACGTACACGCAACTCACCGCGTGGTGGAAAAAGCTGGCCGCCGAATCCGATCGCATGAAGCTGCTGGAAATCGGACAGACCGAGGAAGGGCGTCCGCAATGGATGTCGATTGTAACTTCACCCGAAAATCACAAGAAGCTGGCGCACTACAAGGAGATCGCCCAGCGCCTGGCTCACGCTGAAGGCCTCACTGACGACCAGGCGCGTGCCTTAGCGCGCGAGGGCAAAGCCGTTGTATGGATCGACGGTGGACTGCACGCCACGGAAGTCCTCGGTGCGCATCAGTTAATGGAGTTTGTCTACGAGATGTTGACGCGCAACGATCCGGAAACGCTGCGCATCCTGAACGATGTCATCATCCTCGCGGCGCACGCCAACCCCGATGGCATGGAGTTAGTCTCCAGTTGGTACATGCGCCAGTCTGACCCCGCCAAGCGCAAGATTACCGACATCCCCCGCCTCTACCAGAAATATATCGGCCACGACAATAATCGCGATTTCTACATGTCGAATATGAAGGAATCCACCAACATCAACCGCCAACTCTTCATGGAATGGTTTCCGCAGATCGTGTACAACCACCATCAGACCGGTCCCGCCGGGGCTGTCCTGTTTGCTCCGCCATTCCGCGACCCGTTCAACTACAACTACGATCCGCTGGTCCCGATGGAGTTGAATCTGGTGGGCGCCGCGATGCACAGCCGCTTCGTCGCAGAGAATAAACCGGGCGCGACCATGCGCAGCGGCGCGCCGTATTCCACCTGGTACAACGGAGGACTTCGGACCACCACATACTTCCACAACATGATCGGGCTTCTCACCGAGACCATCGGCAGCCCGACCCCCATGGAGATTGCTCTGGTGCCACAGCGGCAATTACCTTCGGGCGACCTGCCATTTCCGGTTGCCCCGCAGATGTGGCATTTCAAGCAATCCATCGAATACTCGCTAACCGCCAATCGCGCCGTACTGGATCTTGCCTCCAAGTATCGTGAGGATCTGCTGTTCAATATCTACCGCATGGGGCAGAATTCCATACGGCGCGGAAGTCAGGATTCCTGGACCATCACGCCGAAGCGCATCGAAGTTTTAAAGGAGGTCGCCGCGAAAGAACGTACTGCGCAGGCTAGTGTCGGGCAGGCAAGCATGGCAGCGGCAAGTACGGGGCAAGGGGTCCCGCCTGCCGCTAGAACATCGTCCGCTTCCGCTTCCCTGGAACCGCCTCCCGATGCCGCAGGCGCGTTCAATCCTCAAGCGGGAGCCGTGCCCACCAAATTCTACGCCTCCACCCTCCACGATCCCGCCATGCGCGATCCACGTGGTTACATCGTGCCCTCGGACCAATCCGATTTTCCTACCGCCACAAAGTTCATCAACACGCTGATTAAGAACGGCGTGGCTGTCCAACGCGCGGCTGCAGATTTCGAAATCGCGGGTAAGCATTATCCAGCCGGCTCCTGGATTGTAAAGACGGCGCAAGCCTTTCGGCCGCATGTTCTCGACATGTTCGAGCCGCAGGATCATCCCAACGATTTCCAATATCCAGGTGGCCCCCCGATTCCGCCCTACGATGTCACTGGCTATACGCTGGCGTACCAGATGGGCGTCCGCTTCGATCGCATTCTCGATCTGTTTGAGGGACCGTTCGAAAAGGTGACCGGCCTGCAGAAGCCGATGGCGCGGGAAATTACAGGTCCCGCCCGACCCGCCGGATATCTGATCAGTCATGAGATCAACGATGCATTCATCGCGGTGAATCGCCTGCTGAAGAATGGCGACGAGGTTTACTGGCTCAAGCAACCGGTCGCGCTCGCCGGAAAGACGCTGGGCCCCGGAACAATGTTTGTGCCGGCTCGTGCGCAGACTCGCCCCATTCTAGAGAAGGCCGCGTCCGAACTGGGGCTGATCGTGGAAGGCGTGGGCCGCCGGCCAGCCGGTGATGCTATCAGGCTGAAGCCCGTCCGGATCGGATTGTGGGATCAATACGGCGGCTCGATGACGTCCGGCTGGACGCGCTGGGTTCTGGAGCAGTTCGAGTTTCCGTTCGAAGTCGTCTATCCCGCGGCGCTCGATGAAGGCAATCTGGCCGCCCGGTTCGATGTGCTGGTTCTGCCCGACGGAGCCATGCCGCGTGCCGATGCGGGCGGACGTGGAGGGCGCGTCTTTCCGCAACCAAAAGCGGAAGACATACCAGCGGAATTTCGTAACCGTTTGGGGCGGCTCACGGCCGACAAGACCATACCCCAGCTTCGAAAATTCATCGAGGCCGGCGGCAACATCGTTACCATCGGTAGTTCGACGGCACTGGCCCAATCGCTCGGTTTACCGGTAAAGAACGCGCTGGTGGAGCGAACGCCGGATGGTCAGGAGCACCCGTTGCCGAGGGAGAAGTTCTACGTGCCTGGGTCCGTCTTGCGGGTCAGTGTCGACAACACTAGCCCCGTCGCCTACGGAATGCCTGCTGCGGCGGATGTGTTTTTTGAGAATAGTCCCGCGTTCCGGCTCTCGCCCGATGCGGAGATCAGAGGCGTTCGACCGGTTGCCTGGTTCCCAAATGCTACACCACTGCGCAGCGGTTGGGCCTGGGGGCAGGGTTATCTGGAAGGCGCCGTTGCCGCCGCCGAGATGAAGGTGGGCGAAGGCAAACTGTTCCTGCTCGGAGTGGAAGCGGTGTTCCGCGGCCAGCCGCACGGCACCTATAAACTGTTTTTCAATTCGATTTACGCCGGATCATCGGCGGCCGCAAACTAGGGCATGCGAATTCTGGCGGCTGGTCTACTCATTGCGCTGCTTGAAAGCGGTTCGTGGGCGCAGATCGTCCTGAGACCCGCGCGCGTCTTCGACGGCGATCGGATGCAAAACGGCTGGGCAGTCCGGGTGCAAGGCAATCGGATTGAAGCCGCCGGTCCCGCGGCAGGCGTCGATACGACGGGCGCGAAGCTGATCGAGCTGCCTGGCGCGACCTTGCTGCCGGGTCTTGTCGAAGGGCACTCGCATATCCTGTTGCATCCCTATAACGAGACGCCCTGGAACGACCAGGTGGCGCGCGAGGGCTTAGCCCTACGCGCCGCCCGCGCGGTGAACCATCTTCGTGCAACGCTCGCCGCCGGCTTCACCACCGTTCGTGATCTCGGCACAGAGGGAGCCGGCTATGCCGACGTCGAGTTGAAGGAAGCCGTCGCGCAGGGCATTGTTCCAGGTCCGCGAGTTCTCGCCTCCACTCGCGCCATCGTCGCCACCGGCGCGTACGGTCCGAAGGGCTTTGCAGCCGAATGGCGCGTGCCGCAGGGCGCGGAAGAAGCCGATGGCACCGACAGCCTCACTAGAGTTGTTCGCGATCAGATTGGGCATGGCGCGGACTGGATCAAGTTGTACGGCGACTATCGATGGGGTCCGGCAGGCGGATCCCATCCCACGTTCTCCCTGGAGGAGATGAAACTGGCTGTGGAAACCGCCAGGAGCGCGGGGGTGCCCGTGTCCGTCCACGCGAGCACGCCGGAAGGCATGCGGCGCGCCATCCTGGGCGGAGCGGAAACCATCGAACACGGCGATTCCGGGACGCCCGAGGTCTTCAAGCTCATGGTCGAGCATCATGTAGCGCTGTGCCCGACACTGGCCGCGGGCGATGCCAACAGTCAGTATGCCGGCTGGAAAAAAGGGCAAGATCCTGAACCGTCGGGAATTGCCCGCAAGCGCGCTAGTTTCCAGGCGGCGCTGGATGCCGGCGTTACCATCCTGAGCGGCAGTGATGTGGGAGTCTTCGCCCACGGCGACAACGCGCGGGAGATTGAACTGATGGTGGACTACGGGATGAGCACGGTCGACGCGCTCAGGTCAGCAACATCGATTGCCGGCAGAGTACTGCATATGGACATAGGCCGCGTGAAACCCGGCATGTTGGCCGATTTAGTGGCGGTAACCGGCGATCCGATCGCCGACATCAAGGCCCTCCGCCGTGTGAATTTCGTCATGAAGGACGGTATAGCGTACAAGTAGTAAGTTGATTCATATGCATAAAAAAGTCATACTTATGCATATGAGAACGACCATCATCATCGATCCGGATCTGCTTGAGCGGGCGAGGGAGGTCACCGGAATCAAGAGAAAAGACCGCCTTGGTACGCGCCGGGCTACAAGCGCTGGTGGCCCGGGAAGCGGCTAGGCGGTTGGCGCTTCTTGGCGGTACGGAGCCACAGTTGCGAGACGTCCCGCGGCGGCGCTTGAAGGCCGAGTGATACTCGTCGATAGTTCTGTTTGGATCGGCCACTTCCGGTCGGATAGCTTAGAGCTCCGCGAAGCTTTAAATCAAATCTCGGTGGTAACTCACCCGTTTGTAATTGGCGAACTAACCTGCGGAAATTTAAAAAACCGTACCCGGACCCTGAAAGACTTGGGAGAACTGCCCGCCGCCGACGTGGTAACACATACGGAGGTTATGAAACTTATAGACGCGGGCCGGCTTTGGGGGAAAGGCATCGGCTGGGTGGATGCCCATCTCCTCGCGTCCGCCCTGGTATCGAACTACACGTTCTGGACGCTCGATCAGAGCCTGAACACAGCAGCTCTCGTGGCCGGTATAAAACTTTACCGGAGTTCCGAGCGATTTATGTAACAGTACCGTAAAGACCGCGTAATTCCGGGTCACGCGGGCAGATTGTCAAAGTATGCAGTTCGACGCCGATACACGCAGCTCCAGCCGCCCGTAAATTCGATCAACTTTCATAAGCAAGATAACTCGGCACTATTGCCGATTCGTAGTGACGGCCTAGAATGGTTTTAAGAGGTTAGTGGTCCACATGACGTTCAAACACATATCGAAATGCATAGCTCTCAGTCTATTCGTATGCGCCTCGGTGTTCTCGCAGGAGTCTCGAGCAACTCTCACCGGCCGCGTCGCCGACGCTAGTGGGGGAGGCATCTCGAATGCGAAGGTGACTGCGCAAGATGTCCAAACCAACGAGCAAGCCGCCGCCGACACTGGGGCCGACGGCAACTACACCATTCCGCTGCTCAAACCCGGCACATACAACGTCTCCGTGGAATCGCCGGGATTCAAAAAGAGCGTGCGCGAGGGCATCGAATTGAACGTGAGCGACCGGCGAACGGTCGACTTTGCGCTGGAAGTAGGACAGGTTCAGGAGTCCGTGACAGTGACGGCGGCGCCTCCCATGCTGGATGAGGCGACGGCTACGCGCGGCAATGTCATCGAGAATCTCCGCGTCACGGAACTGCCGCTTAACGGCCGTAATCCGTTCATGCTCTCGGCGCTATCGCCGGGCGTGCAGTTCAATGGAAACCCCCAATTTATCCGTCCCTTCGACAACGGGGAAAACGCTAACTTCTCGATCAATGGGGGCGTTCGCCAGACCAACACGTTTCTGATTGACGGCTCGCCGGATGACGCGGCAACCGATCCCGCGGGCGACCGGTCTCACGCTAACGCGAACGTCGCCTATATTCCGACTGTGGATGCCACCCAGGAATTCAAGATCGTTACCAACTTCTATGACGCGCAGTACGGACGCACGGGCGGCGGCATCATCACCGTTTCCACCAAAGGCGGAACGAACGACTATCACGGCACCTTGTACGATTTCATGCGCCGTTACCAGTGGGACGCGAACAACACTGTCGCGAATTCCCAAGGGCGTCCCATCTACGCCGTCGAGCCCGGAACCGGCAAGAACCTTGGCGGCCACAAGCTGGATCAATGGGGGTTGTACGTGGGAGGTCCGGCCAGCATCCCAAAGATTTACAACGGCAAGGACAAGACATTCTTCTCGTTCGCCTGGGAACACTACCGCGAATCCAGCCCGTCGCCTGGCCTCGCGTCAGTGCCCACTTTGGCGGAACGGCAAGGCGACTTCTCCCAGGACGGTATCACCGTTTACGATCCATTTTCGACGCGAGTAAACCAGGCCTTCGACGCCACCAAGCCGGCCAGCTTAATCAATCCGCAATACATCCGCGACCAGTTCCCGAACAACATCATTCCGGCGAATCGGCTAAATCCCGTCGGTCGCGCTATTGCCAATGCATACCCGGCGCCCAACGTAGGCAGCCCCAACTCCCGTACGAACAATTATCTCTCGAGCCCCAATCTCAGTCTGGACAAGTTCCGTAACGTATTCGTCCGCGGCGATCATAACATCAGCGAGAGAGAACGGCTCTTCTTCCGCTACGCGTACAACCTGCGTAATCAGTTTGATCAGGGCACGGTCAATTTCCCGGGACTCGGTTTCGACGCGCAGGACCCGTTGGTGCGCGAGAATCACAACGCCGTCGCCGATTCCGTCACGATCTTGAGCCCCTCGATGCTCCTGGATGTCCGTGTGGGGCTGACGCGCTATTTGGAAGCGGCCTATCGGAACCACGTCTACGGCGCCGATATCTCTTCGCTTGGTTTCCCGGCTTCATTTGTGAATGCACGGCCCGACCCCATTCCGCCGACCATCGTGCTTGAGCAGTACCAGCAATTCGGCACCCGCAACCAGCGTTACCTCATCAGCAACACCATCAGTCTGGAGCCCAGCCTTTCCTGGAATAGAGGAAGGCACGCCCTGCACTTCGGCGCGGATCTGCGCGACCGCCGCATCAATCCGTCCGGAGCCTCCTTTCTGCGGGGCGGCGGCGAGTTCGATTTCAACCGCGACACTACAACCCAGTTTCCCGGCATTCAACAAGGCAGCTCAGGCTCGGCCGTAGCATCGTTGCTGGTCGGCGCACCGAATGCCGGCATCATCTCGTCCTCCCCGCGCTTGGCTTACCGGTCTGGATACTATGCTTTCTATGTTCAGGACGACTTCAAAGTCAGCCAGCGCCTGACCATCAATGCTGGTCTGCGTTGGGATGTGGAAGGCGCCCCCACTGAGCGCTATAACCGCATGAACGCCGGGTTCGCTTTTTCCGCCGCGGATGCGGCTCTTGCCGCGGCTGCCAAGGCAGCCAACTCCAGCGATTGCCCAGCCTGCGCCAATCTTACGGGAGGCCTGCTTTTCGCGGGCGTCAACGGCAATACGCGATCGGCATTCTCCACCGATTACACCCACTGGCAACCCCGTATCGGCGCCGCTTACCAACTCGCACCACGCACGGTGCTGCGCGGGGGGTTTGGCATGTTCTATCTGCCTGAATCGTTCTTCGGCGGTGTGCAGGGATTCGCGGCGGACACGCCGTTTGTAGCCACCAGCGGCGGTGGCGTGAACGCTTTTATTCCAGCAAACACGCTGAGCAATCCTTTCCCGAATGGCATCAATCAGCCCACCGGGACCTCTCTGGGGCTGGCCACTTTCGCCGGCAACAACGTCGTGTTCACGAATCCAAATCTGAAAATCCCGCACGTCAATCAGTACTCGTTCGGCATCGAACACCAGTTACCAGGAGCGATTAAGATCGAGGCATCGTACGTCGGCAGCCGCACCTATGACCTGAACACCGGCGATAACCAACTCGGCTCCGCCCGCAATATTAACGTCAATACTGCCGCGCAGATCGCGCAGGCACGGCAGACGCCCGGCTACTTCAACGACGCGGTAAAGAATCCCTTCGCGGGTCTGCTGCCGGGCACCAGCTTCAACGGTGCAACGGTTTCCCGCTCTCAATTGCTGCGCCCCTTCCCCCAGTTTGGCTCTGTGCTGGAATACGGGGAATCCGTGGGCAAGAGCTGGTACGATGCATTGCAGGTCAGTGTCGAGAAGCGCTACACGCGGGGTCTCGTTCTGGTCCTGGCTTACACGTGGTCCAAGAACCTCGAAGCTGTCGATTTCCTGAATCCGCAAGACGCGACGCCCGCTAAGACTTTCACTGCAGTTGACCGGCCCCAGCGCCTGGTGCTTAGCGGCGTGTACGAGCTCCCGTTTGGGCGCGGCAAGCTGATCGGCAAGGATGTCAATCGTGGATGGAATATGCTGATCGCCGGTTGGGAGTACAACTTCATCGGCACGATCCAGTCGGGTACGCCGGTTGGTTTGCCGGGTAATGTGGATTTGGTTGGCAATCCGACGGTGTCGAATCAATCCTTCAATTCCTGGTTCAATAACTGCGTCGCTAACACGAGTGGAGTGGCCACGTGCTCAAATCCCGCGTTTCAGCTTCGCGGGCCCAACACTCTGAGAACGATTCCGTTCCGCGTAGGAGCGATCCGGAATCCGAGCCGTCCGCTGTGGGACATGTCCTTGAACAAGAAGGTGTACATCAATGAGCGCTTCAACGTGCAGGCCAGGCTGGAGGCTTTCAACGTGTTGAACAGCGTCATACGCAACAGCCCGGGTACAGACCCGACCAATGCCGCAAACTTCGGCATCATCACTCTGAGTCAGTCCAACATCCCTCGACAGGTTCAGCTTGGCTTCAAGTTGAACTTCTAACCACGGGGACGCTGGTTATTAATCCAGCGCGGCGCTCATCAGCAGATCATGATTGCCCGGCGGCTCGAAGCCTCGCTCGCGAACCAGCCGGGCGATCTGCGCCCAGTGGCGGATCTCATGAATGTACACGTGGCAGATCGTTTTCCGGACGGTTGCGGTAATCCGGAAGTCGCGGACCGGGTACTCCATCGTCCGATCCCAGTCTTCTGGTGCGAGCCCGGCGATGAACTCACGCATCGCCTGGCGCGTCTTGAGGCCGAAGCCGAATACAGCCTCCACACAACCATGCGGCAGCGCACGGTAGTCCACCTGAGGTTCATTTCGAAGGCGTTGGACATAGCGCAGCTCCGGTCCGAAGACATGCATCACTAACTGGCCAATCGTCGTTTCCAACGTGCCCGCAATCGGCATGGATAGCACTTCGTCACCGTGCGAGCGGAACCACGCCTCCCAGCGCTCACGCTCTTCCGCCGTATAGGCCATCAGTTCGGCGATGGTCAGGTGCATGCGACGATTCTCAGCCGTACGTAATCCGCAAACCAGACGCCCTCGCGATACAGGGTGGGCCGCAGCCGCTCGACGATGCGATTGCAGACGGCTTTGCGCTCCCCGGCCGTCATTCCCTCAAGAAGCACATTGCCGAACATATCCAGCCAATCGTGCATAGCGCGACCTCCGTCCAGGGGCGTTGGCCGGTTGAAGTGGAACGCATGAGTGACGCGAAAACCGTGCGCCTCCAACAGGCTGGCGTACTCGCCCGCGCTAGGAAAGTACCACGGGTTGGCAGCGGCGGGAAGTTCCGCTCGGACGGCGGTGACGATGTCGGAGATGTTCCCTTTACCTCCGAACTCAGCGACAAATCGGCCGCCGGGTTTGAGCGCTCGCCGGATACATGCAGCCGCGGCATCCGCATTTTTCACCCAGTGGAGCGCCGCGTTCGAGAACACTGCATCCACGGGTTCAGGAAGGGTGAAGTCCGTTGCATCCGCCAGCATAAATTTCAGGGTGGGATAATTGATCCGCGCCTGAGCCACCATGGCGGGCGCGCTATCCAGTCCCGCGGCTGTCGAGCCTCGCTGTGCAATCTGATGCGTCAGGTGCCCGGTGCCGCTGCCCAGGTCGAGGACGCGCTCGCCAGGCTGCGGGTCGAGGAGGTCGATCAAAGCCGCGCCGTGATTCCAAACAAACGAGAAGTTGCTCTCGTAACGCTCCGCATCCCACTCCGCGCGTCGCGTTGTGACCGGCATTAGACGAGACTCGGGACTTGTTGGGCTACGACCACCTCGATTGCAGCACGGCAGAACGCGGGCAGATCCTCGGGCTTACGCGAGGTAACCAGATTCCTGTCTACCACCACTTCGGCATCTTCCCAATGCGCGCCGGCGTTCACCACGTCATCCTTGATCGCGAAGAACGAGGTCGCGCGACGCCCTTTCAGCATCCCGAAAGCCGAGCAGAGCACCCACGGACCATGGCAGATTGCGGCCACGAGTTTTCCCTCCGCGTCCATGTCGTGCACTAATTGATTGGCCTTCGGATGCCGGCGAATGTGGTCGGGCGCGAAGCCGCCGGGAACAATGACGCCGTCGAAATCGTGCGATCTCACGACATCATAGGAGCGGTCGCACGTGACGGGATAGCCGAGCTTGCTGGTATAGACCTTGCCAGCTTCAGCTCCCACGGTGATCACTTCAGCGCCGGCCTCGCGAAAACGGTAGAGCGGATACCAGACTTCCATTTCCTGGTAGACATTGTCGACAAGGATAGCGATTCGTTTACCATTTAGAGCCATGGTTTGATTGTAAAGGGCGTGGACAGAAAACGCGTAGTCTCGAATTTTGGCATCTCCGCTTTGGCGGTGACGGCGACAGGCGCATTGTTTATCAACCTGTGTAACGCCATCTACCAGTGCGGTTGCCAATCGTTATGGTCCGGTGCGGACCGGCTTTGCAACATACACGCGGCAGCGGGGAAACATTGCCCGTGGTGCAGCCATGGCACGCCGGCATACAGTTCTGTGCTAGCCTTAATACTGATCCCGCAGCTTTTGGTTAGCTGGTGGCCCGGCCACTGGAACTGGCGTACCCGCTTATTCGGGCGCTCTCGCTGTTTCCTATGGTGGGGTCCATGGCCGCGATTGCTTTCGGCTGGGCGGATGGTTACTGGACCCAGGTACCATGACTGCCGGTCTCTTGCCCTGCTCACCGGAGTTGCCCATAGTAGAGGCAGTTTCATGGACTTGAACCTTACCGATCTTCTCTTCATCGTGGTCGTGCTCTGGATGGTTATCGAGCTAATGAATAATGGTGGCTGGGGCGGCGGACACCGGGCTTGCGACTAACGGCCGGGCGGCTGTCCCGGTCGGATGCGCAGCGTAGCTATCGTCGGGGGCGGACTTGCGGGCTTGGCGGCAGCGGCGGCGCTCGGTGAAGCGGGTTACCGCGTAGATGTGTTTGAATCGCGCGGGTTTCCTGGGCGGGCGTGCTACCTCCTATCCGGGAGGCTGCGGACGAGACTCCGAAACGATCGACAATTGCCAGCACATCCTGCTGCGATGCTGCGTAAATCTCCTTGATTTTTACCGCCGCATGGAAGTATCCGGCCGTATCCAGTTCCATCGAGAGTTCTTCTTCATGGAGCCCGGCGGGCGCCCTCGTCGTTGAAGTCGGGCATCTTTCCCTCGCCTTTGCACTTCACTGAATCCTTCGCACGCCTGGCATTTTCTTTCGTTACGCGACAAGATCGCAGTGGGCCGCGGGCTGCTCGCGCTCGAAAAGTGAATACGGGCGCCGGAAGGATCTGGATCGGATCACGATGGCGGAGTGGCTTCGCGAGAAGCGGCAGACTCCGGCGGCGATCGAACGATTCTGGCGCCAGGTTCTGGTAAGCGCTGTCAATGAAGAATTGGACAGCATGGCCGCGCTGCACGGGTTCCAGGTGTTCTGGCTCGGCTTTCTGGCCAAGTCGAAAAGTTACGAGATGGGGGTGCCGGCCGTTCCGCTCGGCTCACTGTATGCCTCCGATGCGTGGAACCGATTCGAGAATGTGCGCCTGCGCATGCGGAGCCGGTGAAGCAGATCGCCGATCGAGAACGGCTGCCGTTCGCGGGGTTCGTCACCGAGCAGGGATTCGAGGCCTTCGAAGACCGCGATCTCAGCGGTACCTTCGAACGCGTGGCTGCGCTCATGCCGGAGCTGGATCTCCAACTCGACGGCTTCGACCACTCGCCCAATCACCGGCATACATCTCTGGTTCGACCGGCCGATCACCAACCTGCCGCATGCCACACTTCTCGACCGGACCATCCAGTGGATGTTCAATAAGGACCGCGGGCGGTACCTGCAATTGGTGGTGAGTGCGTCCCGCAGCCTGGTGAATATGCCGCGCAACGATGTAATTGCTTTAGCGCTTAAGCGAATCGGCGAGTTCTTCCCGGCTGCCCGCGAGGCGAAGATTGAGAAGGCGCACGTCGTGAAGGAGGTGCGAGCGACGTTTTCGGCCGTGCCTGGATTGGAGGCGTGCGACCCGAAAGCCGAACTCGGTCCGGGCCTGTTTCTGGCTGGGGACTGGACCCGTTCAGGCTGGCCAGCCACAATGGAAGGCGCCGTCCGTAGCGGATATCTGGCTGCCGAAGCTGTTGCCGAGCAGCCCAAACGTTTTCTGCTGCAGGACATCGCATAAGCATGGCAGCGACGGTGATCTACGATGGCGATTGCGGCCTCGTATGCGAATGAAAGAGATAGCCGAGGCGCTGGATTGGCTGGGAACCATGCGCTGGATACCTCAAACCCGGCGGCGGCCCGGTACAGGATTCTTATGAGCAATTTAGGAATGCCGTTTATCGTGAGCAGTGCCGGCACGGCTCAGGGTTGGAGCGCGGTGAAGCGTATCGTGGCACGCCTCCCGCTACTTACGTTATCTCTGCGCTGGCGATGCGCAAGAGTCCGTGGACCGCGGCCGGGTTGGCGCTGTTGTTCAGCCCGCCTCTGAATCCGGCGGGCGATCGGCGCATACGCGTGGGTGGCTCGTAACCGCTATCGAATTCCGGGATCCACCTGCGCAATACCCGTTTGGGATAATCAAACTAAATGATCAGGTTCGTATCGTTGCTCGTCGCGGGTTATGATTGCGTTGCCTTTGGCGGCCGCAGACATGACCCGGGTTCACGTGAAGGTGACCAATCTGGATGGTAAGCCGGTGGACCGGGCCAGCGTCATTGTGAAGTTCGTGTCGGGGCATTCCGTAGTGAAACTTGGCAAAGGGATCACCACCCATTGGGAGATGCGCACCAATCAGGAAGGCGTAGCCAAGATCCCCTCCCTGCCCCAGGGCAAACTGCTGGTGCAGGTGATTGCGAAGGGCTACCAGACTTTCGGGGGTACGTTCGAGGTGGAAGAGCCGGAAAAGACTCTTGAAGTAAAACTCAATCCCCCACAGTCGCAGTATTCCGCTCATCAGTAGAGCGGCTTCAATACAGCGGTCGGCGCGTCCGCGAAACCCACCGCTGATACTCGATCAACTCGCTGTCGGCGCGTTCGGCAGTCCAGCCGAGAGTAGCCGCCATCAACTGCGCAATCTCCGGAGCCACGTCGAGTCCCTGGTCCGCCCGGAAACCAAGGGTGGAGCGCCGCAGCATGAAATCTGTGACGTAGACGCACTGTTCTTCCTGAACTGCGCGGGTAACCGCAGTTCCTGAGATCGCCGGCGTCGTCCTGGCGTTTAGACCCCGGCAACATTCGCTCGGCCGTGCCGCACCGAGCCTTTCCTCCCAATTGCTTTATGACGGAATCGACCGCCTCCTCGGCGATGGCTCGATAGCCTGTGATCTTGCCGCCCAGGATCGAAACCAATCCCGGAGTGGAGTCGATGCGGTGAGAACGGGAAACGTCCGATTCGCGTCCGCCCTGCATCACCAAGGCTCGAACTCCGGCATTGGTCCAGTAGATCGGCTCCGCCTCAATTCGCGGAATGAAATCCGCAGATGACTTTACCAGGTATTCGATGTCGGACCGGTCAGCGGATACCGAACCGGGATCGCCGCTGAAATCAGTATCGGTGGTGCTGATCCATCCGAGGCCGAGCAGCGGGATCACAAAGAATAATCGCTGGTCGATATTCGAAAAGAGTACGAGGGCGCGGCGCGTCACCGGCGGGCAGGCGAGGTGGACGCCTTTTGTCGTGCGAATCCTGGTGTTGCCGTCTCCGATGGCGGGTGCGACGCCGTTGAACCAGGGGCCCGAGGCGTTCACCACAACTCGCGCCCGAACTTCCGCCTCATCCCCTTCCAGGTGGTCGCGAACCCGAACGCCGGTCAGGCGGCGAGCGATCGGAAAGCCCGGCCAGTGACCTCCACATAGTTCAGTGCCACCGCTCCCAGGCTGCGCGCATCGACGATATTCTCCACGCACAATCGTTCGGGCGACTCCACCTGGGCATCGAAATAGGCTGACGCCCCCTTGCAAACCTTGGCAGCGTAGCGCCGGTTCCGCGTCCTGAACTTCAGCCGCGGCTCAGCGAACGGTAGCGGGGCAGGGTCTTGTCGTAACTGAGCGCGTCGTACAACACCATCCCGGCATGCATCTTGGCGCGATGGAACAAACTGCGGTCGTAGAACGGGATCAGAAACTCGAGCGGCTTCACCAGGTGCGGGGCGATGCGTAGCAGCGTCTCGCGTTCCCGGAGATCCATGCGGACCAATCCGAAATCGAACATCTCCAGATACCGCAGTCCGCCATGAATCAGGCGCGTGGAGCCTGCCGTGGTCCCGGAACCGTAATCCCGTTTTTCAAAGAGGGCAACCGAAAGTCCGCGCAGCGCCGCATCGCGAGCAACACCCGCGCCGATGATGCCGCCGCCGATGACGACTACATCGAAATCACGATTTCGCACCACGTCCAGCCGGCTCATATATTCACGCCGACCAGCCACAGGCTGAACGCCACCGCTTGCCTGAAGTACAGCCAGTTCTCGACGAGACCGCTCTTGGGGACTGATGGACGAGGCGACCCATATACCTCCAGCCCCGAAACTCCAGCATTTTCTTGACACGGTAGATGTGATATCCGTCGCTGACCACGATGCAACTCTTCAGTCCGCGCCTCCGCATCATCTCGGCGACAGCGGCGGCGCTATGAGCCGTGCTTTCTCCTTCGGCCTCCACCAGAATCGATTCCGAGGGGACTCCCCGGCGGCTCAGATAGGTTCGTCCCACTTCGCTCTCGGTATAAACCGGATCACCGCCGGCGCCTCCAGTGGTCAGTATCAGTGGCGCACGACCCTGCA
>CAWKLV010000045.1:0-46606 GCA_963850575.1 uncultured Acidobacteriota bacterium
CACGGCCGGGAGTCTTAATTGTCGCCGATCAGTTGATCGAAGCACGCGATGAGAGCGCTTGTTACGGCGTCAAAAACACCTGGCGCGACAGGAACTGTTGATCGTTGACGAGCTGGGTTTCGTACCGTTGTCGAAGACCGGCGCCGAAATGCTGTTCGAAGTTTTCAGCCAGCGCTATGAACGGGCTTCTACGCTGGTGACCAGTAACTTGCGTCACTTTGCCGGCACAACCGGGGCCATGGATTGCGTACTAAATTGCTCGTCTTTCGAAATCGAAAATTAGTATGCCCCGGTGGCGTGGAGCCACGGGCGTATCTATTTGGCTGTTTGTGTTGGTCTGGTGGACCTGAAGGGATTCGAACCCTTGACCTCTTCCATGCCATGGAAGCGCGCTCCCAACTGCGCCACAGGCCCACAATGGAAATCTATGGCCAATATAACATATCCTGAAGAACGCACATCGACGAAATCTATGGATCGACAACAAGCCTGGGAATTGCTGTGCGAGTACGCCAAGACCGATACTCTACGCCGTCACACGCTGGCTGTGGAAGCCTGCGTCGCGGCTTACGCGAACAAGCTCGGCGAAGATCAAACCAAATGGTCCGTCACCGCCTTGCTGCATGATTTCGACTACGAAATTCATCCCGACCCTGCCGGAACATCCAACCCTCGGCGAGCCGATTCTGGCCGAGCGCGGTGTCGATCCGGAAATCCGGCGCGCCATTCTGTCCCACGCCATTTACCGGCGTGCCACGCGAATCCCCCCTTGAAAAGACACTCTTCGCGTGCGATGAACTCGCTGGATTTCTTACGGCCTGCGCCTACGTTAAGCCGACCCGCTCGATCCGAGACGTCCAGTAAAGAGCGTTCGAAAAAGCTGAAGGACAAGGCGTTCGCCCGCTCCGTGAATCGCGACGATATCACGCAAGGCGCGCTGGAGTTAGGCGTCGATCTCGACGAACATATCGCATTCTGCATCGAGGCCATGTCGGCGCGCGCCGCAGAACTAGGACTCGCAGGCCCCGCTGCAGTTACTTCAGCAATTTGAGGCGCTAGCTGCGCTCAGGAACTTCTCTTTGCCGTGTACTCGATTGTCTGACCGGCGTTGGGTACGTCGACAGTGAATTTGATCTGGTCCCCGGCCACCACTCCCTTGTAGTTGAGCTTCATCTCATTACCCTGGAAATTAACGTTGATCGTGAACGTGATATTGTCACCGTCCACCTTGCCATCAGTGATGGTTGACTTCCCCATCAGCTGGCTTTCGGTCTCCCCCGTCAGCTTGTCGCCATCCACTTTAAAAAGGAATGTCCTCTCAATCGTGCCATTCGGCGTCTCGGCTGTTCCCTTCCACTTGCCGCTGACATCGGCGGCCATGGCGCTGAACCCGACGAAAATTAACAACGCTATCAACAACTTCATCGCATTTCTCCTTGGTGCAGGGTCGCGAGGCTTCCACCAGAATACCGCTTCAACCCGCCTTCGTCGCGCCATGGAACTATAATCATGGATGAGCCCCATGAAAGCTGTCTTCTTGCCCGTTATCGGCGCTTTGGCGTTTCTCGCCACCACGTCCGCTCAGCAGGGAGCGAAGAAGACCGCCGAGGAGCAGCAGGATCCCAACCGCATCGTCCTCGATGTTACGCGCGTCAATCTGCTGTTCACGGTGTCCGACAAGAAAGGCCGCTTTGTCACCGATTTCAAGAAGGACGATTTCGAGATCATCGAGAACAAGAAGCGACAGAACATTATCGAGTTCACGGCGGAAACGAATCTGCCGCTGCGGCTGGCGATCCTCATCGATACCAGCAACAGCATCCGCGACCGGTTCCGCTTCAAGCAGGAAGCCGCGGTCGCATTCATCAAACTCTCATGCGCCGCGCAGGATAGAGCTAAGGTGGTGAGCTTCGATACCGCGGCCGAGCTGGTGGCCGATCTCACCAGACGATACCGAAGAGCTGGGGAAGGCGTATCGCGAGGCTGCGACCCGGCGGAGGCACAGCGCTCTACGATGCGATTATTCGCTTGCCGCGACAAGCTGATGCTGGATCAGCCGCTGATATAAGTTCCGCCGGGCGATGGTGATCCTCAGCGATGGCGAAGACAACCAGAGCCGCTAGACGCGCGAACAGGCTCTCGAGATGGCGCAGAAGGCCGACGTCGTGATCTATACGATTTCAACGAACATCACGCGCATCGAACCGACGGCGATAAGATCCTGAGATATTCGCACAGGAAACCGGCGGGCTCGCGTTCTTTCCGTTTAAGGCTCAGGAACTCGCCCAAAACTTCGAGAACATCGCGAACGAGCTGCGTCACCAGTACAACATGCTATTCCGTCCGGAACCGCTCAAGGCCGACGGACTCTATCAGGGGTCGAGATTCGCGTCAAGGGCCACAAGGAGCTGATCGTGCGCGCCCGCAAAGGCTACTACGCGCCGCGACTGTAGCGCTTACAACTCCAGCAGAAAGCCTTTCTTCCCCACGTTCACGGCGTACGTGGCACCCATCTGAATGGCGACGCCCTCGGCTTCATGAATGTGACCGCAGAAGAAGTAGCGCGGCTGGTGCTGTTCGATAAAGTCCCGCGCAGCCGCCATACACGCACATCGCCGGATAGCAAGAGATCGAGCGCGGTCGCTTTCGGCGGACGGGGGTGGGCCACCAGCACCAGCGGCTTCAAGCGGGCGAAGGGCTAAAACCGGCGCGCTGCGAGTTCCTGCTCGGAATACTCGCCCGGCGTGTGGAACGGCGTGCGATTCGAATAGCCCAACCCTGCTATCCAATGGCCCAGCGATGTGGGGTCCAGGCTGCGGCAGTGAAAGTTCGATAGACCGAAGCGGGAGCACAGCCGCTCCACATCCGCCTCCGTTTCGTGGTTGCCCGGCATCACGTACACCTGGCCCGCGCGCCGCTGGAACACCGGCCCGGTCCTGCTCGATGTTTTTCTCCCAGCTCACCAGGTCGCCCGCGGCGAAGTAGTAATCCGCCTGGATGTCCATCAGCCGCTCCAGGGCGCGCGTATCGCCGTGAATATCGGAGAAAATGAGCAAACGCATGGTCCTCCTGTTACGGCTCGCGTAAACGGCTCGCGCTGGCAACCCCGTGGAGCGTTCAGTACGGCCATTGAGGTATGCTGAACAGGCCGCCGTCTACCCAGAGGGTTTGGCCGGTGATGAATGACCCGGGTGCTCGCCGAAACACAACAGCTTTTCCCACATCGTACGGCAGGCCGATGCGGCCAAGGGCGTCAGCTTCGACCACGTACCCGCATAATCCCCCGCTTCGTTCTTGGTACGCTCGATCTCGATGGCTCCCGGAGCGACGCAATTCACTCGGATCTGTATTTCCCCAGTTCCACCGCCGCCACCTTGGTGAGCATCTCGATCCCCGCCCTTGCTTGCTGTATAGTCCACCAGATTCGGGAACGCCAGCTTGTTGCAGCCGGATCCGATGTTAATGATAGAGCCTCCGCCCGCGTCCTTCATCAGCCGCGCCGCGCGCTGCGTACACAGGAAGCAGCCCTTCAAGTTCGTGTCGATCACGCGATCCCATTCATGTTCTTCCAGGTCGAGTAGCGGTTTCCAGGTTTGTACGCCCGCGTTGTTCACCACAATGTCGACGCGGGGAACTCGGCCGAGCACTTCGCGATACATGCGATCCACATCTGCGGCGACTGCAACATCAGCTTGCACCACAAACGCTTCGCGTCCCAGCGCGAGGATCTCTCCTACGGTTGCATCCGCTCCGGCTTGGTCAGTGTTGAAATTCACCGCAACGTTACAGCCAGAACGCGCCAGCTCGAGTCCAATTCCTTTACCCACTCCCTTGCTCGCGCCCGTTACCAGGGCCGTCCTGCCGTCTAGCACCATGCGAATATTGTAAACACAGCTCGTTTGGCGTGCATAGGAGCGTTAATCTTTGCAGCTACTTGCTGCTCGATCGGATTCGAAGGACACTGAAGGTTCGAAGTGTGCAGGGCGGACCCTCCGCCGCCGCAGTCGCCCTCGAGTCAGGTTCTTATTTGGCGAGTTGTGTGCTCAAGAAAATGAGCACGGTAAACGTTCCGGATGCTACGGGTGTAACGCCACGTCTTACGAATTGGCCCACAGAGTCGAGGGAGGATGGATAATTGACGGTAAAACTTGCCGAGAGCGCCCCAGTCCGAGAGCCTGCCGAGCGTTGGACCACTGCCGAGGCAGCGGAGTTGTACGATGTGGCCGCTTGGGGTAAGGGGTATTTTTCCGTTGGGGATAACGGCCATGTTCTGGTTCACCCTACCAAGGACTCGAGCCGCTCCATCGACCTCATGGAACTGGTGGAGAAACTCGAACTGCGTGGCATCTATCTTCCAATTCTCATCCGGTTCGCGGATATTCTGAAGCATCGATTGGGCGAGATGCACGGCGCGTTTCAGAGCGCGATAGCGGAGCACAATTATAAGGGTAGCTACTGCTGCGTGTACCCGATCAAAGTGAATCAGCAGCGCCAGGTCGTGGAAGAAGTGTTCCACTTCGGCCGCCCATATGGATTCGGTCTCGAGGCTGGATCCAAGCCGGAGCTGCTGGCCGTCATGGCCATCGCTGACAATAACACCCCGATTATCTGCAACGGCTTCAAGGACGATGAATACATCGAGCTGGCAATGCTGGCCAAGAAAGTAGGCCGCCAGATCATTCCCGTTGTCGAGAAATATACCGAACTCGATCTCATCATCAAGCACTCTCAGCGAGTCGGCGTACGACCGGTCATCGGCTTACGCGCCAAATTGGCCAGCCGCGGATCAGGGCGCTGGAAATCTTCCGGGGGTACCGGTCCAAGTTTGGACTGACAATTACCGAATCGATCCGCGCGCTCGAACAGCTCAAAGCAGTGGGCATGGAGGACTGCCTGGAATTGTTGCACTTTCATCTGGGTAGCCAGATCACTAACATCCGTCAAATTAAGGGCGCGGTGACGGAGGCCGTCCGCGTGTACGTGGAGTTGAAACGGGCCGGCGCTGGCCTGAAATACATGGACGTCGGCGGCGGACTAGGTATCGATTACGATGGCTCCCAGACCGACTTCGAGTCGAGCGTGAACTACACATTGCAGGAGTACGCGAACGATGTCGTCTATCATATCCAGCAGGTCTGTGATGAGACCGAGGTTCCGCATCCCACCATCATTTCGGAGAGCGGTCGGGCAGTGGCGGCTTATCATAGCGTGCTCGTGTTTAACGTCCTGGGCGTAACGGGCTTCGGCGAAGAAGAAGTACCCAAGGAACTGTCTGACGATGTTGAACAGCCCTTATTCGATTTGCTGGAGACGGCAAAATCGCTGAGTTCGAAGAATCTGCTCGAGGCCTTTCACGACGCCCAGCAAGCCCTGGACTCGGCGCTGAATCTGTTCAGCCTCGGCTATCTCCCATTACAGCAGCGCAGCATGGCGGAAAATCTCTATTGGGCGATCTGCCGGCGCATTCAGCGTATGGCTAAGGATCTGGAGCCCTATCCTGAAGAGCTTGAGCCGTTGGACAGTCTCCTGTCGGAAACCTATTTCTGCAACTTTTCGCTTTTCCAGTCCATGCCGGACAGTTGGGCGGTGAAGCAGTTGTTCCCCATCATGCCGATTCACCGCCTGGAGGAAGAGCCGTTCCGGCATGGCATCCTCGGCGATATCTCCTGCGATTCCGATGGCAAAATTGATCAGTTCATCGATCGCCGCGATGTCAAACGCACTCTCCCTCTGCACACTGTAAACGGTGCACCGTATATCCTCGGCGCTTTTTTAGTAGGTGCGTACCAGGAGATTCTGGGCGATCTGCACAATCTATTTGGGGATACGAACGCGGTACATGTGGCGCTTGGAGAAACTGGCGAGGTAATCCTCAATACCGTAGTGCGGGGCGACACCGTACGCGAGGTCCTTGACTACGTGCAGTTCAACGCTAAGTCGCTGCTAGAGGAGTTTCGCGTCGACGTAGAAACCGCGCTGCGCGACGGAAAAATCGGCTACGAAGAGTCCGGCCGTTTGCTCCGTTTTTACGAAGAGGGCCTGAACGGCTACACGTATCTCGAATAGCAAACGGCGCACGCACTCGTGCTGCAGCGTCGTGTGAACGCGAAGTCCGGCTGCAGCTGTCACCAGATCCGGCAAGCCTTCGCCCTGACCATGGGTTGACCCGTTTTGCAAGAAAACGCCTTTTGAAAATCTGGATTATTCGACAAAACCCCATTCACTCGCAAACGTCCGGGCGAGTGCGGATCCACGGTAGCCAGCATCCGGGCCAACTCCGGACGTATATTCTCGCACCAGATCTGCCCGAAGCCGAGGAAGAAACGCTGCTCTGGGGTGAAGCCGTCGATGCCCCCCGGATTTTTGCTCGCCAGCACTCGGCGCAGTGACATCAGGGCCAGGCTGACGCCCCCATTGTCGGCCGCGTTCTCGCCCAGTGTCAGCTTCCCGTTCAGTTTCACATCCTCGATGGCTGTGAACTCGCCGTATTCATCGGCGATGCACGCCGCGCGCTCTTCGAATCGCTTAGCGTCGTCAGCTGTCCACCAATCGCGCAGGTTGCCCTGAGCATCGAACTGGCGCCCTTCGTCGTCAAATCCATGTGTCAGCTCGTGGCCAATTATGGCCCCTACCGCCCCGAAGTTTACCGGCGCATCGCGGTTATTGCTGTAGAATGGCGGCTGCAGGATGCCGGCAGGGAAGTTGATATCGTTCATTTGCGGACTGTAGTAAGCATTCACGGTCGGCGGTGACATGGACCACTCCCCTTTGTCCACCGGCTTACCAATTTTATTCAGGTCATAATTCACGGCCCATTCGCGAAGACGCAGGTGATTTCCCAGTGCGTCGTCCCGCGCAATTTCGACGGCACTGTAATCCTTCCATTTGTCCGGGTAACCGATTTTATTGGTAACCGCGTGGAGCTTGATCAACGCCTGCTTCTTCGTCGACTCCGACATCCAGTCCAGAGACTGTATGTCGCGCCCCATCGATGCTTCTATGTCCGCAACCATAGCCAGCGTACGCTGTTTCCCCTCGGCGCCAAAAGTCCGGTCGACGTACTTTTGTCCGAGGGCATCGCCCAGTTGTCGGTCGACACTGTCGGTGCAGCGCTTCCATCGCGGACGCCGCTGCTCGGCGCCAGATAGCGTCCGCGCATAGAAGTCCCAGTTCTGCTGGACGAACGGCTCCGACAGCCAGGGAGCGACGGTGTTTAAAACGTGCCAGGCTAGGTATGTTTTTAGATTTTCCAGCGGATTCTGGACCAGCACCGACTCAATCTGGCGCACAAAGGGCGGAAACGACACATTTAGCGTTGACAGTCCATTGAGGCCCAGTCCGGTGAAAAACTTCTGCCAGTCAACTCCCGGACTCAACGAGATCAATTCGGCCACCGTGTACTTGTGATAGATCTTGTTAGGATCCCGCCGCCCCACCAAATCCAGCGATCCGTTAGCCAACTCTGTTTCAATCTTCAGTACTACCTGCGATCTAGCCCTGGCGACATCCGAGCTGTCGCCGAGCAATTCGAACATTTTTTCGACGTAAGCGACGAATTTCGTTCGCAGCTCCACGCTCTTCGGATCAGTCTTGAGGTAGTAATCGCGATCCGGCAGCGAGAGTCCGCCCTGGTCAACTTCCGCGATCATATTCGTGGCATCCTTCGCATCTTGCGTGGAACCGAATGAGAAGAATGCGTCAACGTTGCGGTGATGCAGCGCGATCAGCTCATCAGTGAGGCCCTGCTTTGTCGGAATCGCGGCGATCTGCTTCAGCAACGGCCGTACCGGCTCTGCGCCCTGCTTATTGATGGCGGGTTCGTCCATGCAGGACGTATAGAAATCCCCGACCTCACGCTCCACAGCGCTCCGCTTCGGATCGTCGGCTGCGGCCGCCTCGAGGATGTGTCGTAGAACCTGCCGGTTGCCCTCAACGAGTTCATCGAATCTCCCCCATCGGGTCTGGTCCGGCGGTATCGGATTCGCCTTTTGCCAGCCTCCACACGCAAATTGGTAGAAATCAACGCACGGGTTTGCCGATCGATCCAGGCTGGCGGCATCGATTCCGCCGGTCGCTTCTTGCGCCAACATTGCAGATGAACTTATGAGGAGAGCGAGGCAGACCCGGTTCATGAAACCAGTGTAACCTTCCCTCAGATTTCGTCTGGCGTTTCCATGTATCGTTGACGAATGAGCACTGCACCGCAGAATCCAACTACGCCGGCGGGAGCGCTACCGCTGTGCTTCATCCTGATGCCATTCGGCCAAAAACCAGCTCCGGACGGGTCCGTGATCGATTTCGATAAAGTCTACTCGGACCTCATCGCACCCGCGGTGGCGGACGCGAAGCTGGAGCCCATCCGAGCCGACCAGGAGACCACCGGGGGCATCATCCACAAACCCATGTTTGAACGACTGATTCTGTGTCCGTTTGCAGTGGCCGATTTAACTCTCGCCAATGCGAACGTGTTCTATGAACTCGGCGTGCGTCACGCCTTCCGTCCGTCGACTACGGTCCAGTTGATCGCCGAGGGAAGCCGGCTACCTTTTGATGTGCAGATGCTCCGGACGATTCCTTACAAGCTGGGCGGGGATGGGATACCCGATCCCGCGCGCGTGCCGGCGGTCAGGAACGCTATCGCGCAATTTCTGCTGGAGGCTCGCAAGGGCGCACTCGACAGCCCCATTTTCCAGCTACTTGCCGGCTTGCCTCAACCCAATATCGAGCACCTGAAAACCGACGTGTTTCGAACCCAGGTAGATTACTCGGAGTCTGTGAAGAAGAATCTGGCGACCGCGCGTAAGTCGGGGCCAGCGGCTGTGCGAGAGGTCGAACAGCAACTTCACGACATAGCCGATTGCGATAGCGGGGTGTTGGTTGATCTCTTCTTGTCGTACCGTGCGACGAAAGCTTGGTCCGACATGGTTGCGCTGGCGGCGCGATTGCCCGCCCCACTCGCGGCAACGGTCCTCATTCGCGAGCAACTCGCGTTCGCGCTGAATCGTCTTGGCCAGTCCGAGGACGCCGAGGCGGTGCTGCAGCAGTTGTTGAAAGAACGAGGGCCCAGTAGCGAAACCTATGGGCTGTTGGGGCGGGTCTACAAGGATCGTTGGGAAAAGGCCGGCCCCGGGGTTATGGGAAGAGAATACCTGTCGCAGGCGATCGAGGCTTACCTGAGCGGCTTCGAAGCGGATTGGCGCGATGCCTACCCCGGAATCAATGCCGTTACTTTGATGGAACTCAGCGATCCGCCGGACGAGCGGCGCCGGAAGATTCTGCCTGTGGTGAAATATGCCGTCGAGCGCAAGATAGCCAAAGGCACTCCCGACTATTGGGATTACGCGACCATGCTGGAACTCTCAGTCCTCGAAGTGAATCAGGCGGAAGCTGTCAAGTGGTTGGGAAAGGCGATGATCGCAGTTCGCGAGAAGTGGGAACCCGAGACTACGGTGCGCAATTTGCGTCTCATCCGCGAGAGCCGGGAGAAGAAGGGTGCGGCGCTCTCCTGGGCCCAAGAGGTGGAAGATACCCTAGCCACTCGCGCTAAGTAAGCACGGTAGCGCACGCACCCGTTTTGCGTGGCTTTCACACTTGCGTGAACGCGCTCTGCATCAGAAACCGCAGGGCCGATCCAAACCGGTAAAATAGTGGTTAGTGCGCCCCTCATTGGTCTGGACCTCGCTCCTCATCTTCACCGTCGCAACTGTCTTCGGAGCTGATCCCCCTGGTGTCGCCCTTCGCGGTCATCTGCGACTGGAACCAGGGAAACCTCCAGTCATCGAGACCGCAGAGCACAAGCGGATTGTCCTGACTGGCGACGAGCCCACGATGAAGGTTCTCAACGATGCGCGCCTGAAGGACTCGGATTTCGAGGTCATCGGTCACTCCGCGGGCGATGCCCGTTTCGAGGTCAATCACATTCACTTGCCTTCCTTGTTCGTTTACCAAAACGGCAAGCGCCTCCAAGTCAGCTACTGGTGCGATGTATGCTATATCCGTACGTCGTCGCCGGGAAAATGCTGGTGTTGCCAAAAAGAAACCGATCTGAATCCTATCGAGCCCGAACACTAACGTTCGCCGCTTTTCTGCTTGCATTGCCGCTCATGTCTCAACCTAACTACTCCGCGCGGAAGCTTACCGTGGACGGAATGGAAATTATCCGCCTCACCGACGCCGCGCACAAAGCCGAAGTGTCCGTCGTGCCCTCTCTCGGAAATAACTCGTACGAGATGAAGGTAAACGGGAAGGACGTCTTGTGGTCCCCCTACTCGAGCGTGGCCGAACTAAAGACTAAGCCCACCTTCTTGGGTACCCCTTTCCTGGCGCCATGGGCCAACCGGTTGGATCACGACGGCTATTTTGCGAACGGGAAGAGTTACATTTTGAATCCCGGGTTAAAAAATTACCGCCGGGACCAAAACCAGCATCCGATTCATGGTCTACTCTCCTACTCCGATCAGTGGAAGGTGATGAGCTCCGGCGGCGACGAGAACGGGGCCTGGGTCACCAGCCGTCTGGATTTCTGGCGATACCCGGACTTGATGGCGCAATTCCCGTTTGCTCACGCCATTGAGATGACTCATCGTCTTCACGATGGAGTCCTGGAAGTGCATACGCTGATCGAGAATCTGTCGACGGATCCTATGCCGCTGGTCATCGGATACCATCCGTATTTCCGGCTGGGCGACACACATCGCGATAGCTGGCGCGTGCACGTGGCTGCGCGTGATCACGTGCTTCTCAACAGCGATCTTATCCCCACCGGCGAGCGTAAGCCGGTTCATCTACCGGATCCTGCTCCTCTGTCCGGGACGCAACTGGACGACGTATTTACGGATCTCGTTCGCGGCACCGATGAACGCGCAATATTTTGGGTCGAGAGCGGCTCGCAGCGCATCTCAGTCAGCTATGGGCCGAGATACAAGGTAGCCGTGATCTATTCGCCTCCGGGGAAGGATTTCATCTGCTTCGAGCCGATGACTGCCGTTACAAATGCCTTCAACCTGGCTCACGAAGGCAAATATCGCGAACTGGATCACATCCCTCCGCAGCGGTAAATGGGAAGAGAGCTTCTGGATCAAAACGACGGGTTACTAATTTCGGCCGGGGCGATCTAACCAAGTGCACCAGAATGCACGCATCAATCACCATTCCTGCCACTGCGGTTCTTGCCGACCGGCTCCTGCTTGCTAGGGCACAAACCGATGCCCTGTTCGACCTGATCGATCCCGATGCATTGTATGACCGGCCGATTCCCGAGCGTCATAGGCTGATCTTCTATCTCGGCCATCTGGAGGCCTTTGACTGGAACCAGATCTGCCGCGCGACACTTGGCCTGCCCTCCTTCCACCCCGCCTTTGATAAGCTCTTTGAATTCGGTATCGATCCTGAACCTGGGATGGCCGCTAGTGACCAACCCGCGGACTGGCCGCGCATCGAGGAGGTGCGGAGATATAATCGCGAGGTCCGGTTGCGATTGGACGAGGTCTTGGGTGATGCGCCTTCTCAGGTATTGAATATTGCCATCGAGCATCGCTTAATGCACGCAGAGACTCTTGCATACCTGATGCACGCGATGCCCTACGAATCCAAGTTGCACACCAGCATGGCACCGGCTTCCGGCGGCAACGTCGTGAACAAGCCCATCGATATTCCGGGCGGCTCTGTAACTCTGGGTCAGGCTCCCGGTGCGTTCGGCTGGGATAACGAATTCGCGCAACATCGGGTCAGCGTGGACCCGTTCTCGATATCCAAGTACAAGATCACCAACCGCGAGTATCTGCGTTTCATGGAGGAAGGCGCGCACACTGCCTCACTTCTGGGTGGAGGCACGGTGGTGAATACTATTATCGCGGCATGTTTGAGCAGATCCCGTTGCCGCTGGACTGTCCCGTCTACGTTACCCAGGATGAAGCGCGCGCCTATGCTGATTGGGCCGGGAAATCACTGCCCACCGAAGCTCAATTCCATCGCGCGGCGTATGGCACGCCCTCCTCTGCGGAGCGCGCCTATCCATGGGGCGATGCCGAGCCCGACCGCTCTAAAGGCAACTTCGATTTCGCTTGGTGGGATCCTGTTGCCGTGAGCGCAACGCCTGCAGGGCGATAGCGCATTCGGCGTCTCTCAATTGGTCGGCAACGGATGGGAGTGGACGTCCACCGAGTTTGGCCCATTTCCCGGCTTTCAGCCGTTCCCTTCCTATCCCGGGTATTCGACAAAACTTCTTCGATGGAAAGCACTTCGTCTTGAAAGGCGGATCGCCGCGCACTGCTGCGGCCCTCCTCCGCAGATCGTTCCGCAACTGGTTCCGGCCCAATTACCCTCACGTTTATGCCACCTTCCGGCTCGTTGATATCGGCTGAGCGCCACGTCTCGGCTTCCCTGGCGCGTTTCGCGGAAAGCGTGCGTGACGGGTTGACCCACCCGGCGCAAAAGCGTCTCTCTCCGGAGTATCTTCTACGACGAGCTGGGCAGCGCTCTGTTTGAAGCGATCACTGTTGTGCCTGAATATGGCCTGACTCGCGCCGACCGGCGCATACTCTGCCGCCATTCCGACCAGATTGCACGCTCGACGCCGCTGCCCGTTTCAGTTCTCGAACTGGGAAGCGGCTCAGGGACGAAGACGGCACACGTTCTTCGCAGTATCTCGCGACGGCAGGGCGCGGTGAGTTACTACCCGATCGACGTGTCCCGCTCCGCGCTGGAACACTGTCAACGCGAGTTATCGGGCGAAGCGCAGGTCCACCCGATTGAGGCTACGTTCGTAGAGGGCGTCCGGACTGCACTGGCTGGGATCCCTCGTGACCATACGGCGCTGCTGCTGTTCCTGGGCAGCACGATCGGAAATTTCGATCGCCCGGCAGCATCCGAACTTCTGAGTCAATTGCGATCGACACTCGGAGAGGGCGACCTGATGCTGATCGGCGCGGACCTGGTGAAACCGGTGGAGACACTCATCCGGGCCTATGACGACCCGGCAGGCGTCACCTCCGCTTTTAACCTGAATCTTCTCGCGCGCATCAACCGGGAGCTTGGCGCGGACTTCGATCTGCGCCAGTTCCGTCATCAGGCACGATACGACGCAAAGCTGCAGCGCATCGAGATGCACCTAGTGGCTCGCGGCAGTCAGCGGGTCGCGATCCCGGCAGCAGACTGCGACGTTCACTTCGCCGCAGGCGAGTCCATCTGGACAGAAGTCGTCATGCAAGTACGATCTTCCGGAGACTGGACGCTATGGCCCAAAGCGGCGGATTCAGAGTGCTGGAAGCTTGGACGGATCGCGAGTGGCCGTTCGCTGAGAGCCTCTGGCAGGCGGTCTAGAATCGTCCGCCTGCCGGCTGAGGAAGAAGTCTATTTCTTGGTTGCGGGCGAGGCTGGAGGACGGGCCTGGGCGCAATGGGTGCGGGAGTCGCGGGTCTGACACCTGTACCTGCTCCCGGAGTACCGCTAGCTGGCCGCGTCGGCGTGGAGGTGGTAGTGGATCCAGGCGAATTCTTATCGTAAAGCTCGACGATGTCCTTGGTCACATCGATCGCGTTCGAGGCATACAGGACCGGGGTCTGCGGATTGCTGACGTCGAGGATCAGCGAGTACCCGTTGTCCTTCGCATACTTGTCGATCACCACCATGATCTTCTGCCCAAGCTCTTCCAGAACCTTGCGCTGATCCTGGTCCCACTCGGCCTGCGCATCTTCCAGATCGCGGTTGAACGCTTTCGTTTTGACGTCGATATTGCGGACAAGTTCCTGCTTCGCCGTCTCCGCCATGGCGTTGCCGCCGCGATTGAGCGAGTCCTGCAACTGCCGGATGTCGGCCTGACGTTTCTCAAACTCTTTGGCTTTCGGAGACCGCCTGGTTTCGAGTTCCTGGGCGGCTTTTTGACCGTCCTTCGTGCTTACCAGCGCGCTCTGAATGTTGATCACGCCGACTTTGGTGGGTGCGGATTGGCCGAATGCCGCGGCACTCAAGGCCACCGCGGTACACATCAATAACTGTTTCCTCACTATAAACTCCTATCCATAAGTGTGTTCATTAACTTCGCCGGTCTCCGCCACATCTCAGAACGTGCGTCCGATGGAAAAACGGAACGTAGAAGCCTTCTCTTTAAACGGTGATGCTTGTCCGAACTGTGATACCGCCGCCCCGAAGGTTGCGGCGTTCGGGAACGTGGAGCGGTCCGCCACGATCGGAGGTTGCAGAATTGTGTCAACCCTATTAGGATTGTACGCCCAGTAGATCCGGAATGGGGCATTCACTACCGGCATCAGCACCTGCAACTCAAGTCCCGTGGAGGAACGGATAGCCTGGGTTCCCTTCGCGATCACAGCCTTCCCGCTGAAACTGGCTTCCGGGAAGAACGAGTTGAGCTGTGAGATGCGATCTGGATTCAGGCGCAACTGGCCGCTCTGGGTCAGGCGATTGACACCCGCGTCGCCAAATATCGCAAGGGTGACAGGTCCGACTATTGGTATGCGGTACTCGAAATTAGTTACTAATGCCGTGTCGCCGCCCGGAGCGACGAATTGATACACCGGGATCGACTGCGTCACGTTCTGGAACGTAATGCTACCGTCTGGATTCACGGCTTTTTGTACACGGGGCGATCCATCCGAGTTCAGGACGTTAACCGAGGCCTGGCTCGGGATATAGGCGAACGGGCTAATGCCCCAGATCTCGAAACCGCGGATGTCGTTCTCGCCGCCCATGTAGAACCGGCTAAACGGGGGAGCGACCTTGCCGCCGTACCCTGAAATGAACCGCCCGCTAAAGTGCATTCCGATGACGTGGCCCTTCTTGAACCCGCTCCGGAAGTACGCGGCATCAATCACGGGCTCAATCGTGTTCACATTTCCGCCCAGAACGCTCCCGGAGAACACGGTCGTCACCGAGAGGCGCTTCCCGGCGGTCGGCGTGATAGGGTGGTTTACCGTGTTGTAGTTGTACGACGGAATGATCTGGCTGGTCTTGATTCCGTTTAACGCGTTGGGTCCACCAACGTTCTGGAAATATAGATAGTCGAAGTACGTCTTGGCCGCATCCGTTAGCGTCCGGATGTCTTGAATGTTGTAGCCGTACGTCAGGCCGAGGCGGGCAAAACTTCGCTTCAGCGGGTAGTTCAAAAACGAAGTGAAGCCGCGGCTGTTCGAAACATAATTCAGCAGATTGTTCGAGCCCAGCGAATTGAAGATCGGGATAAGGTTACGGCCCGACAGGAGGGAAACCTCGCGGCCCTGATCGTAATTAAAGCGTGTGGTGAACACCGTGAAGCCCACTTGCATGGGCCGGTCTAGGAAATAAGGCTCGGTGAATCCGAACTCCACCTGCCGTATACGGTCGCCCAGTTGGCTCGATAAGCTTAACGTTTCGCCTAATCCCAGGAAGTTGTTCGTCGCATAAGAGAAGCCGATGAAGCTGCCGGCGATACCCGACACGCCCCCGTTCAACTGAACGGAATTCTTTCCGCGCTCTTTCACCTTGAGCGTGATGTCCACCGTGTTGGTCTTGTTATCGGTCTTGATGTCGGCCGCCTCGTTCTCCTTGAGGACTTCGAAGTAGCCGAGCTGGTTCAGACGCAGAATGCTCAACTCCCACAGGCGGCTGTTGAACATGTCGCCTTCGTCGATCAGCAGCTCGCGGCGTATGACCTTGTCGCGCGTCGTCGTGTTGCCTGAAAAATCGATGCGCCGAACGAAGAACTGCTTGCCTTCATCAAAGGACAGCGACAAGTCAATTTTGTCGGTATTCGGGACCGGCTCGAAGCCGGGCTCCGCGACGAAGTTCATGTACCCGAACTCGCCGTACAGTTTGCGGAGGCTCTCGAGGCCCTTGCGCAGCTTCGCCGTCGAGAAGACGTCGCCTTCCTTCATCTGGAACAGCGGACCCATCAGGGTCTCCGGTGTCCGGAACAGCTTGACGCCTTGGAACGAGATTTTGTTCAGGTGATAGAGGCGTCCTTCATCGACGGTGATGCTCAGGTCGGCGGCCTTCCCGGGCTTGTTGGGCTTGATAATGGGAATCCGCATTCCGGTGCCGCCGGTATCGTGGATCTTCACCGAATGATCGATCACCTTCGCCATGAAGTAGCCCTTTTCCATGTAGAACTGGCGAATGCGTTCCTGATCTTCGTCGAGCTTCGTGGAATCGTAAGATTTCGCGAAAAGGTCCTCAAAGAAGATCGAATACGGAATGCCGATAGGGCGAAGGTTCTTCATGGCACGGCGAACGATTCGATCGTTGAAGACCTTGTTGCCCTCGATATCAATCTGGCCCACTTTCACTTTGGGTCCTTCGTCGATCTTGAAGACCACTTCCAGAGACGACGGCGGCAATTGGCGGATCTGCGGCTCTACTTTGGCAAACTGCCGCCCGCGCTCCGATAGAAAATCCTGCAGGACGTTCTTGGCGCGCTGCACCTTGTTGGGGTCGTATTGCGTTTCTACGGTAAGACCGACCTTACGTTCCTTGAAGCGGTCGAGGATCTCCGATACGGTTATGGATTTGTTGCCGTCGTACTTGATGGTGCGAACAACGCGCCGCTCCACCAGTACAAAGCGCAGGATCCAGCCGGTCTTCCCGGCTTCTCGCTCGATGCGAAGGTCGTCGAACCGGCCGGTATTCCACAGCGCCATGAAATCGCGGCGTAATACATCCTCGTCATACTTGTCGCCCTTCTTGGTAATGATCAACGCTTTCAGAGTGTCCTGCGGAACACGGCGGGAACCCCGGAACTGAATGTCTTCGATTACATCCTCGGCCGGGGTGCCGGGCTGGGTTTGCGTCACAGCCGGTGCCTCACCAGGCTTGGGAGGTTGCGGCTTCGGAGGCTCGGTGGCTTCGGGAACGGTCTCGAAGGGATTGGCGGGCTTCTTCGGCTGTTCTGGTTTAGGGGCCTGCGGAGCCGGCTGTTGCGGAGTTACTGGAACCGGCCGCGGCTGTTGTCCCGCGGGAGGCTGCTGGGCGCGCAGCGAAGAGGGCGTCAGCCCCATTCCCGCAAGGCAGAGCAGACAAACCGGGACTGCACGCAGGCGTACCCGCCTGTGAGACTTCATTCTAAAACTGGTTCCTTTCTACTCTGCGACTATCGAGACGTACACGTCTTACGCCTAGTTTCAAGACGAGATCCCATGCAGCGCTTGAAGATTTCATTCTAGCGAAAAAGAAGCGACAAATAGGAGTGGTCAAAGCCTCACCATAGAATTCTGTGCCGGAGCCGCTACAGTGTGCTTTCCCGGCCCGTGGAATCTGCGTCCTTGTGCAATGCCTGTGTGGTGGACGCATGTTCACGTGAACTCTCTGGCACTCCAGGTTCCAGCACTGAAACAACTGTGGCGCGCCGGGCAGTTGAAGTCATTCGTCCGATCACCGTCAGGCAGAGGCCGTAGGTCATGTGAGCCAGAATAGCGGCCTTACGCGGCAGATACGCAAGCACAAAGACGTTAGTGACGCTAAAAAACTGTTCCGATGCATAGAAGAGCAACAAGCCCCACAGGACTGCCAGCAACGCGATACGACCGCTTCCGCTAACTCCGCCGAACAGAGTGCCAAATACCGCACCCGCGCAGGCCGCGATCAACAACTGAAGTGCCACCCCGGAAATTGTCGGCCAGCCAAATCCAGTGCCAATGGCTCGGGGTCCGTAAAAGGTCGCTGCCAGCAAATTCGGATAACTCCACCACGTACGCCGGTCCAGCACCGATGCGAAGGCCATTACAGTCAGCAAGGCTGCCCCCGCGAACATTCCAGCCTGTAGTCCAGCAAGGCTGCGCTCGAGCTTGAAGTGGGTGATCGACAAGAGGAAGGGACCCAGCGGACGTATGGAAATGCAGTCTGTGAACTATGCCTATACTAACACGAGGCACGCACAACAACCCTCTGTTCGGTCCTATGTTCCGCACCGGGAACCCCGAGGGAGTGTTGTCGTGCGAGTCTGTAAGAGACTCATGAAGCGCAGAGTAGTGGTTACGGGTATTGGGGCGGTCAGTCCGAACGGCATCGGCCGCGAGGCATTCTGGGAGGCAACACGGGCCGGGCGGAGCGGGATTGGCCCTATTCAGCGTTTCGATACCCGCGGCCTTGCGGTGCGGATTGCGGGGGAAGTGGACAGCTTTGATGAAAGCGACTATGTTTCAGCCAAGGACCGGCAACACGTTTCGCGGGTAGTGCCGCTGGCGATCGCCGCTGCCAGCGAGGCGCTCCAGGACGCGGGAATAAACTACGCGGTGATGTCCCGGGAAGAACTGCGCGAAATCGGCGTCATTCTTGGGTCGGGCGGCGGCAGCGTGGAATTCACGGAGGAACAGTACCGGCTTTTTCATTCTGGAAACTGGCGCCAGTGCAGTGTTTACGTGGTGCCCAGTTCCACCATCGGAACCCTGGCCAGCGAGATATCCATGCGCTTCGGTTTCCGCGGATTCAGCCACGTGGTTTCCACCGGATGCACCTCATCGACGGACGCCATCGGTTACGCGCTGCGCCAGATCCAAGCCGGAGTGTTGGATTGCGTGGTGGCTGGCGGCGCGGACGCGCCCATCGCTCCGCTGATTCTGCGCGGCTTCATCGCCATGCGGATTCTCTCTACAAAGTGGAATGACGAACCGGAACGCGCTTCGCGCCCGTTCTCTCGTGACCGCGACGGATTTGTCCTGGCGGAGGGCGCGTGGTTCTTCGTCCTGGAGAACCTGGAACACGCTCGCGCCCGAGGCGCCGCGATCTACGGCGAGGTGGCCGGGTACTCTTCCACGTGCGAAGCGTACCATCGTGTGCGGCTGGAGGAGTGCGGCGAAGAGCCCGCCCGCGCCATGTCGGAGGCGATGCGGGAGGCGGGCATCGGCCCGCCCGACGTCGGCTATGTGAATTATCACGGCACGTCGACGGAACTGAACGACCGGATCGAGACGCGAGCGATGAAGTTGGCATTCGGCGATGATGCTTACCGCATCCCCGGGTCGTCATTGAAAAGTCTGATTGGACATCCGCAAGGGGCGTGCGGCGCCGCGGGTCTTGCGACTACTCTGTTAGCAATGCGCGATAGCGTCTTGCCACCCACTGCGAATCTCGATGAAGCGGATCCGGATTGCGATCTGGACTATGTCCCGGATAGCGGCCGGACGGCGTGCATCGATTATGCCGTGGCGAACTGCATCGCCTTCGGCAGCAAGAATTCCGCGCTCGTGTTACGGAAGGTTTGAATCCAGGCCCATGTCTAAAATGCTTGAAGAGATCCGGCAACAGCCAACCACTCTCGACCGGACGTTGCGCGGAGAGTTGAGCGGAGCCGAAAAGCTACGAAAGATTCTGAGCGAGCGCCGGCCCAAGCTAATCATGCTGGCCGCCCGCGGTACGTCGGACAACGCTGCGCAGTTCGGGCGTTATCTGCTGGAGATAACCACGGGTATTCCAACGGCCCTCGCTGCGCCCTCCATCCTGACGCTGTATCGCGCGTCTGTTGATTTCGAAGGCGCTCTCGTGGTTGCCATTTCACAATCCGGCGAATCCACCGATACCAATGTCGTACTCGAACAGGCCCGGAAAGCCGGGGCGATGACGGTCGGGATAACGAACGAATCCGACAGCACGCTGGCGCATCTGGCGGAGCATGTGTTCCTGGTGCGGGCGGGCAAGGAGAAGAGCGTAGCAGCCACCAAGACATACAGCGGTCAACTGCTGTCCATCTACATGCTTGCCTATGCTCTGGGGGCGAAAATCTCGCTTGACGATCTGCGCGCCCTTCCGGAGTGGGCCGAACGCGCCTTGCAGCTTGAAGCGCTGATCAGCGATCTGGCTGGCCGCTATCGCTTCATGAAGCAGGCCGTTGTGGTGGGCCGCGGACTGAACTACTCTAATGCGTTCGAGTTCGCGCTGAAATTGATGGAAACCTGTTACGTCGTCGCCGAGCGATTCTCTTCCGCCGACCTGCAGCACGGCCCGATAGCCATGATGGAGCAATCGTTCCCGGCCTTCCTGTTCACACCCGCCGGCGTCACTTGGCCGGGTATTAAGGATCTGCTGGTAAAGCTCGATCAATTGAAGGCGGACACACTGATCATTACCGACCCGAGCAATAAAGATGCAGTCGAAAGTGGTCGCCGAGCAGTCGTCATTCCGCTGAAGCTCACGCGCAAGTCGTACCCGGTCCAAGAGCTTTACACCCCGATCCCTTACATTATTCCGGCACAATTGTTCGCCGCGAAACTAGCTGCTGAAAAAGGCTTGGACGCGGACCAGCCGCGCACCCTCCAAAAGGTTACGCGAACATTGTGAGAGTGTGTGAGAGTAAAAGACCGCAACTAGAGGCGAGTATCCACATCTATCAAAGAGATGGCCGAGCCTTCGCGCCCTAGCCCGACGCCACCTCCCGTTAGTCCTTGGCTTATCGCGTTTGCGGTGATGCTGGGCACCTTCATGGAGGTGCTGGATACGACGGTAGTGAACGTTTCGCTGCCGCACATCGCGGGCAGCCTGTCCGCCTCCATTGAAGAAGCCACCTGGGCGTTGACATCCTACCTGGTTGCTAACGCAATCATTCTGCCCATCACCGGGTGGCTGGCGTCGCGTTTCGGCCGTAAGAACCTGCTGATTATCGCCGTGCTCGGGTTCACGGGCAGTTCGTTATTGTGCGGAATCGCTCCGAATCTTGCCACCCTGATCGTATTCCGGATTATGCAAGGGGCCTCAGGGGGGACGCTGCAACCGCTGTCTCAATCGGTCCTGCTAGAGGCATTTCCCCCCGAGGGCCGTGGCAAGGCGATGGGCTTTTGGGGATTGGGCATTGTGGTCGCCCCAATTCTGGGCCCCGTTCTGGGCGGCTGGCTCACAGAAACGTATAGCTGGCGATGGGTGTTCTATATCAACATACCAGTGGGGATGTTATGCATCTTCATGGTTCGCCGTTATGTGTTCGACCCTCCCTATCTGAAGCGTGCAAACTCGGGTATTGATGGTTGGGGGATTGGCATGCTGGCAGTGTGGATCGGGGCACTGCAGATCATGCTCGACAAAGGACAGCAGGATGATTGGCTGGCCTCCAACACGATTCGCATCCTCGCCTTGGTTGGCGTCGCTTTCTTTATCGCATTCCTTGTGCGCGAACTGACAACCGACAATCCGGTGGTGTATCTAAGCGTGTTCAAGGACCGTACCTTCTCGGCCGGGGTAACGCTAATAACAATTGTCGGCGTAGTCCTGTACGGCAGCCTCGTCGTGTTGCCGATCTGGCTGCAGACGCTGCTCGGCTATCCGTCGCTGCAGGCGGGCATCGCGCTGGCGCCGCGCGGGATGGGATCTCTGATTATGATGCCGTTAGTCGGCCTCATTCTGAACCGCTTCGATCCAAGAAAGCTCCTGCTTCTGGGCGCGGGTATGGGAGCCTACACCCTTTACATGTTCTCCCGGTTGAACCTGAACGCCGGGTACTGGGACTTTTTCTGGCCGCAATTCCTGCAAGGCATGTCCCTGGCTTTCCTGTTTGTGCCACTCACAACGGTTACGATGAACCGCGTTCCAAAAGAAATGATCGGGAATGCCAGCAGTCTCTTCAACCTGATGCGGAACATCGGCGGCAGTGTGGGGATCGCTATGGTGACTACCCTGAACGAGCGGTATGCGCAAAAACACATCAGCGTACTCGCGTCGCATGTCACACCTTACGACTCGGCTACGTCCCAATTAATGCAGCAATTGCGTGGACCGATGGCGGTTCCCGGGGCGGTGCTTCCAGACGCCCGGAGCACAGCGACAATCTTCGGTATTGTTCGGCAGCAAGCCTCGATGCTGGCGTTGGTCGACCTGTTTCAACTGCTGGCGATCATGTTCGCCCTGATGCTGCCGCTGGTGTTCATTATGAAGAAACCGCCCAAAGGCGCATCTCCCGGGATGGCGCACTGATTCTGCTCCCCATGAAAAGTCTCTTCGCTTCACTCGCGCTCACTTGCGCCCCACTGGCGTTTTCTCAACTGCCCGGCCTCTCGCGTCCTGCAGTCACGCCGATAGAAGTTCCCCTGGCGCGGCCCCCATCCAGCGCGCCTCCTGCGCAGGGAGGATTCTACGGTAGCGTACCCTCGGGGGACGTAACGCCCGGCATCCTGGAAATGTCGTTACGAGACGCTCTAGACCGGGGACTCAAGTACAATCTTGCGCTCGTTGAAAGCGGGGAGAGCATTCGCGCTCGCCGCGCTCAGCGTCTGCTGGCATTGAGCCAGATTCTGCCGACTCTGAACGTACGTCCCAGCATCACCGAGCAGCAGATTAATCTTCGTGCCTTTGGGTTTCCGCTGCCGCCGGGTACCCCCGCCGTGGTCGGACCGTTCAAGGTAGTAGACGCGCGCGGCGTATTGGCGAACAACTTGAGCGTCGAAGGCTGGCGCAATTACAGGGCCGGGGGAGAGGCGGTCCGCGGCGCGGAACTCATCGCTGCGCGACGCGCGCGATCAGGTGGTGCAAGTCGTCATCGAACTCTATCTACAGACCGTCGCCGCTTCGGCGCGGATTACGGCCGCCCAGGCGCAGGTCAACACCGCGGAGCAACTGTACCGTCAAGCCGTCGACCGCAAGAGTGCGGGAGTGGCGCCGGGTATCGACGTGCTGCGAGCGCAAGTAGAAATGCAGTCGCAGCAGCAGCGGCTGATCCTGAACGAGGGCGGACTGGATAAGCAGAAACTCGCGCTTGCCCGGGCCATCGGCCTTCCTCCCGGCCAGCAGTTCCGGCTCACCGAGGATGTGCCGTACGCCCCCCTGGCCGCCGATGTCTCCCTGGATGCGAGCCTCACGGAGGCTTACCGTTCGCGTTCCGATTATCAGGCGGCTGAATCGCTGGTCCGCGCGGCTGAGTTGACAGTATCGGGAGCACGGGCTGCCCGGCTACCTTCCCTCAGCCTCAACGCCGACTATGGCGTAATCGGCCCGGGATTCACTGATGCGCACGGCACTTTCAGCGTGAGTGCCGCCGCCAACATTCCCATTTTCGATGCCGGGCGTATCCGCGCGCGCGTTGAGCAGGCGCGGTCGGAGTTGCAGCAGCGCAAGGCTGAGCGGGAGGACCTGCGCGGGCGGATCGACGCGGATGTCCGTAATGCCTTTGTGGATCTTCGGACCGCGGGCCGGCAAGTGGAAGTCGCGCGAAGCAACCTGGATCTTGCGAACCAGCAAGTAACCCAGTCACGCGACCGCTTTGCAGCGGGCGTCACGAACAATCTAGAAGTGGTGCAGGCGCAGGAAGCGCTGGCATCGGCCAACGAGAATTTGATCTCGAGCCTGTACGCCTTCAATTCCGCCAAGGCCGCGCTGGCACGAGCCCGTGGTGAGAGCGACGAAGCGGTCACCAAGTATCTGACTGGGAAGTAGGTTTGGCGGTCTAGCGGGAGACGGTGCTCTTTATAGCAGTTCGCCAATACGGCTGAGAACCAGCTCCCCGGCATCCGGAGCCCGAAGAATCAAGTTTGCCGCGATGGGCGGTCCAAACCTCACCACGAAGCGTCCCGCTTCGGACACTCCCGCCGGCTGTACGTGCCATCCTCGCTCGGCCAGGAGGCCGAAGAGTCGTCCGATTCCCGGCAGCGCGGGGCTGAGTGTACCCGCCGTGGCCTGTGCGCCTTCGGGGAATATACCGATAGGACACGGTAACTCCCTAGTGTCCTTGATGAGCCGCCGCAGGCTGCGTCCGGCCATGCCTGGATTCGTGCCCGCAAACGGCACCGCATAGCACCAAGCCGCATGAGCAACCCTCGGAAGGAGCAGATCCCCAGGCGAGCGCACCGTTACGGGACCCAACTTCCATCGTGGCCAGTTTGCAGTCACCAGCCACCGAAGAGGAGGAGTGGAGTGATATTTATCGCCCATGGCGCACGCCAGCACCGAGGCGATGTGCGCGATCCACAATCCCGGGCGTTGATAATGATTCGCCGCGAGCACGAAGCGTGTTGTCTGCGGCAAATGCTGGAGCCCTTCGAACGTGGGCCGTGGCTGCATGCGGGAGACGAATCCGCGATATACGCTCTCTACGTCCGATCGCGTGCCTTTCAGAATGTGCGGGCCAAGCTTGGATATGACATCCCAGGGCACCGGATAGCGGATCGGCTCAGACACGGCGGCCTTTCCATATTACGCCGGCGCCAGTCATGGTTCGGACCATGGCTGAGATCGCAATGGCCTGAAATGCGTAGATCGCTAGAGGCGCGGCGAGGGCGCGGCGGACGCTTCGATACCAAGGCGTCAGCAAAAGAATCGGCACGGTCGCGAAAAGGACAGCGGTTGCAAAGTGCGACCCCGCGAGCAACCACACAGCGATCGGCAGGTAAGACGTCAACAGGATCGAGGCAAGCATGACTTGGGCGCCGGTCGCCGGATTGACGCCGAGAAAGCGAAACGAGTTTTTCTCGAATCCACGGCGGATCGCCCCAAAGCTGTCGTACATGCGGACCGAGCCGAGCTGTTCCGCTCGCACCACGCACACGCGCAGTCTCTGCGATTTCGCGAGCCGCGCGAGAGCAACGTCTTCAATGACACTGGTGGCGACCGCGGCGTGTCCGCCCAGTCGGCTGTACGCACTGCGGCGCACTAAAAGGCATTGCCCATTGGCGAGCGCTTCACCCGAATTCGAGGAGTTCACATTCACTGCGCTGACCCCGCAGAAGTAGAGAGCGAAGGCATACGGCAGGATGATCCGTTCCGCCGTCGTGACCAACTCCTGATGCAGGAAAGCACTCACGATATCGAGCGATTCCCGTTCCGCGTAACTCACCATCGACGCGAGAAATGGTGGAGTGTACCAGGTATCCGCATCCACGAACAACAGCCACTTCGATGTCGCGAGTCTCGCCCCGGCGCCGCACGCGTTCGGCTTTCCGAGTTCGCCGGCGGCTAGCGGGGGCGCGGTAATCACGTCAGCTCCAGCCTGGCGAGCCGCCTCCGCGGTTCGATCTTGACTCGCGTCATCAACCACCAGCAGGCGCGCACCGCTGAAGCTCTTCACCACGCGGGCAATGCTCTCTTCCTCATTGCGGGCGGGGATGATGACGGTGACGTCCGGCTGGGAAGCCGCGAGAGGCAGTTCCGGCAACCGCAAATAGTTCCACCGCGATTTGACCAGGAACAGACACATCCCGCCACTCACTACCATTGCGCCGGCTTCACTGGGTGCAATCACAGGCGCCGTACCGTTGGGCCGTTGACGCCGTCAGGGAACAGAGGAGTTTCAACATCCGCCTGCCACACACCGCTTCCATCCATAGCGCGAGCCTGGACTTCAGCGGCTTGCGTTACGTTAAGCACCGTCACCCATCGCCGCCACGTCAGCGGCGACAGCGGCGATTCCAGAGTCGCATCAACCCATGGTCCTCGATCGGCCCTCACCTGAACAGCGCGAATCCCGCGATCACCGGCAAAAGAAACCCCGCCGATGTGGAGCCGGGAACCTATACGCGCGACGCGGTCGATGTGCGATCCGGTGTGAACCGCCGGTTCCTTGGTGTATCCCAACTTCGGCCACGTCCCAATGTACGGCTGACGCACGAACGCGATCTCGGAGATCCACTTGACGTTCTTAAAGCCGTAATAGCGGGGAACTATCACGCGGAGCGGGAAGCCATGCGTTCGATCCAGAGTTTTTCCGTTCATGCCAAGTGCAAGCAACGCGCCGTCAGAAAACGCAACATCGAGCGGAAAGCTGTCGCCATGGCCGTCAACACCGATAATTACGACCTCACTGATCTGTGCTGGCAGCGACGTGGGATCGATCAACTGCCGCAATCGGATACCTGTCCATAGAGCGGTGCCCATCAGGTCGGACTTGAGCGTGTTGCTGATGCAGCGCATCGTTGAGTACCCGCTTACGCGCGGCATTGCGAGCAGGTCAGAATAGGCAGCCGTTCGGACCAGCTTGCCGTCCACCGTGATGGTCAACCGCCATGTTCGAGGATCGGGCGCAGGATCCACGGTGTTCTTGCTCATTCCGTAAAACTCGCCGGCAGGAGTGACGGCTTTACGAACCAGTCCGGAACCGAAGACCTCCGGGGGTGGCTGAAAGGGGGCAACCTGGCTAGGCGCAATAGCTGCTTTCGCCACTCGCCGGTCGCGCGCATAGCTTTCGGCTGCGACCGCCAGAGTTCCGGCAGCCATGATCATGGCCTCGCGCCGCGAAAGTCCGGATGGAGGAACGGCTGCACCGGGGCGGAGCTTCGAGAGCATCCACAACGACAAGACCGCGGGAGCCCAAAAGCTGATCTGTCCCGTCAGCGACGAATACTCGAACAGCTTGCCGTAGAGAATCGCGATCACAGCGGCCGCCAATGGCATCAGCCAGGTCCGCCGGGCCAGTGCGGTCAGGACCACACCGAAGCCCAGCGCGGCGAGTCCGCCGGTCATCGCAAACGGCTTGGCCCAAGCGCCTAGGTTTCCCAGCATCCACAGCGCGTATGGAGATGGAGTGCGCGCCATGATCCATTGCGCGATGGTGTCCGTCCACAGCGGAGATCCGACTACATAGAAGGCGACATAGTGCGCCGCGAGGCCCGCGAGAGTGGCTCGCGACGCGTTTGCGGCGGCCCGTTTCACGATTGCCAGGCCCACTTCACCGCGGGGGCCGCCATGCGGCGGAGAGTAATCCAATATTTTTGGACGGGTGGAACCACGGCGCGGCGATCGAACACATCGTAATCCGATTTTTCGATTCTCTTCAGTATGGCTGCGTATACGTCCGCGGCCACTCTCACTGCAAATCGCCCGCGCTTGTCCAGAAGTGGAATGCCGGGCATCGCGCTTTCGTAATACTCGCGGGCGCGTGCTACCTGGAACCGCATCAAGCTGCGGAATGCGTCATTTCGCAGACGCGCGCACAGGTCACGCTCAGAGTACCCGAACCGCTCCATGTCCTCCTGGGGGAAGTAAATTCGCCCCCGCTCGAGATCCTCGCCCACATCACGAAGTATGTTGGTCAGCTGCATGGCAATGCCGAGATCGACAGCGTGACCCAGGGCTTTACCCTCAAAGCCGATCACGTGCGACATCATCAAGCCAACCACGCTGGCCACGCGATAACAAAACTGCCTCAGCTCTCCGAAGGTTTTGTACCGCATGCCGTTCAGGTCCATGCGCATACCCTCGATTAGCTCGAGCGGATACTGGTGAGGGATGCGGTAGTCTCTGACCGTCTGCGCGAAAACCGAGAGCACCGGATGTGTGGATCGTCCGGTCGTGAGAGCGCGGGTCAGCGCGTCCGACCACTCCTCCAGATCCATTCTGCCCTGCTCGACGCTGTCACATTCGTCTACCAGATCGTCGGTATGACGGCAGAACCAATACACCGCGTGCGCGGCGCGCGCCAGTTCGTCGGGGAAAAAACGTGTAGCGAAGTAGAAGCTTTTCGAACCTTCAGCTGTCGCCTTAGCGGCCTCTCGATAGACAGGTTGCGGCAGGCTTTCACAAACTAAGCGCTCGACGATCTTAGCCGACGACAGCACGCCCGGAATGCCGGCCCCGGGATGCGTTCCCGCTCCGGCGAAGTAAAGCTGATCGACATCTTCGCTGGCGTTGTGAGGACGGAACCACGCAGATTGGGTGAGCACCGGCTCAAACGAGAATGCTGCGCCTGCATAGCTGGCCAGAGTCGTTTCAAAGTCGAGAGGAGTCAGGAGCCTCTCGGTAACTATGCTCCCGCACAACCCGGGCATCCGCCTTTCAAGCTCCTTCATGATCAGGTCGCGGAACCGCGGCGCCTCCTGCTGCCAGTCAATTCCGCTGAGCTGATTCGGCACTGGAGCGAGAACGTAGAAACTGTCACAACCGGGAGGCGCCATGGACGGGTCAGTCGCACTCGGGCGATGAAGGTACAGCGAAACCTGATCGCCGAGCACCTTACGATTGAAGATGTCATGCAGCAGTTCGCGATAGCTCTCGCTCAAGATGATAGTGTGATGCTTGATATCTGGATACTGGCGCTTTGTGCCGAAGTAAATGACGAACAGCGACATGCTGTAGCGCATCTTCTCTATCCGGCGGTCACTGTTCTTCCGGCGATACTTCTCGTCGACTAACTTGCGGTAAGTATTCGCGAGGTCCGCGTTGCTGACTACGGCATCGGCCGCGATCTCTTCGCCCGTTGCCAGTTCGACGCCGCGCACGCGGGGACGCCTTGCGTCGTCCTCTACCAGAATCCGGCGAACCGGACTCGAGAGGCGTATACGGCCTCCCAACTCCTGGAACACCCGCCCGAACGCCTCGACCACTGCGCCCGTCCCGCCCATCGCGTAATGCACACCCCAATGCCGCTCCAGATAGTGAATCAGAGCGTAAATCGAAGTCGTCTGAAATGGATTGCCGCCCACCAGCAGCGGGTGGAAGCTGAAGACGCGACGCAGCATCGGATCCTGAATGTAGCGTGATACGAACTCGAATACCGTGCGGTGGGCCCCCAGGCGAGCGAGATCGGGGGCAATGCGCAGCATGTCACTGAGGTGAAGAAATGGCTTGTCCGCCAATTCGACAAAGCCCTTCTGGAAAATAGCCTTCGCATCTTGAATCATGCGCCGGTAACCATCGGCTTCGCCGGGCGCGAAAGCAGTAACACGGCGTTCCATCTCCGCGGCGTCGCCATTGTATTCGAAGTGCCGGCCATCGTGGAACTCGATCCGGTAGAACGGGTCCACGGGTACGATCCTGACGTAATCCTCAGTCCGCCGCCCGGCAGTCGCGAAGATCTCGTCAATCAGAAACGGAGCGGTAATTACCGTGGGGCCGCCATCAAAGGTGAATCCATCCTGCCGATATACATACGCGCGTCCACCTAACTGATCGCGGGCTTCCACCAACTCGACGTCGTAGCCGCGAGCCTGCAGGCGAACCGCGCTAGCAAGCCCGCCGAATCCGCTACCGATGACTACTATGCTCGGTGACTTTGGCATAAAGGTAGTCCGCCAGCTCCGATAGCTCATTCGGCCCGCCGCCCAGCGATTCGGCGAACTCGCGCGCTCTGTCCACCTCGAGCAACGCCGCATGTCGATCCTCGAGATCGCCGTCCAGGTAGTCGTCCGCCATTTGAAAGGCAAGACCATACTGGCGAGCAAACCGGCGTAAACCCGACTCGCGCCGATCGTACTCCGGTGAAGACACGCCACCGGCCTCCACCGCGAGTTCGAATAGCGGGATCGTCTTCAATTCTGTAAGGTCCAGGGCTTGCCCCTTGATCAGCGCACCCGCATCGAGCACTCCCAGCAGCAGCCACTGGAACTTCGACAGCCGCGCCGCGCTTCCGTTGGCGACGATGGGATCCATTAAGCTACGCGCGGCCAAGGCCACGATCGCGAACGCGACCAGGATCGCGGTCGACTCTCCGGCTTGCACGTGCAAGGTGGGCCGGCCTCTCCTCGTGTGGGCATTGTCCATGCAGGGCAGATCGTCGATGATGAGGGACGCGCAATGGATCAGCTCGGTTGCAACGGCCGCGCGAAGCACCGCCGGAGTTTCGGCTCCCAGTAAACGGGCGGTCCGCAACGACAGGATCGGGCGGATGCGTTGAGCGCCGCCGAATACGGCGAAACGGATCGCCTGTGTAATGATGTCGCCTGGCCCCGATTCGGGGAGCAGGGCATCGAGTTCTCGCTCGATCATGTCGCGGTCTCTCGTCAGGTCAGGCCGCGCGACGGTGCTCTCTAGCGTTCGTGACAGTGCCACTTGAGCCGCCTCCTCTGTCCGTTTCGTTTGATTAAGCTAAGCCTCAGTATGGTGTAATTTCACATCGCAAATGCAACGCACGTACATTGAACGACTTACGTGTCTCGCACGTCGAATTGGTTATGATGACAGTAATGGTCCAGCGGGAGATACTCGATGACCCGCCGGTGCTCCCCTCGGTCGTTAAGCAAAAGATGGCCGAGTTGGAGAAAACACTTGGCCAGGCCATTCGGGGCAAGGCGGAAGTTCTGCGTCTTTCGCTGGTCTGTGCTCTCGCCAAGGGCCACCTGCTGATCGAGGACGTTCCCGGCGTAGGAAAGACAACCCTCGCCCAAGCCCTGTCTCGCGCTGTCCAGTGCAGCTTTCACCGTCTGCAGTTCACCAGCGACATGCTGCCGAGCGATGTACTCGGCGTGACAATTTACAACACTCAGACTCAGGCCTTCGAATTCAAGCCGGGCCCGATCTTCACGAACATACTGTTGGCCGACGAGATCAACCGGGCGACTCCGAAGACGCAGTCGGCGCTTCTCGAGGCCATGAACGAGCAGCAGATCACAATTGATGGGCGATCGTGGCCCCTGGAGGAACCGTTCCTGGTGATCGCGACTCAGAATCCGGTGGAGCATCACGGCACCTATCCACTCCCCGAGTCTCAGCTCGATCGCTTTCTGATGCGCATTCGGATCGGTTATCCGGATGCCCAGGCGGAACGCGAGATCCTGCGTAGCACGGAACCGCACCGCGCCGACTTCGTAAAAGCTGTAGTTTCGGGCGAGGAACTGATCCGTTTGCAGAATCTCGTAACCCGGGTCATCGTCGATGCGAGCATCATCGACTACATGCTCGCCCTGGTGGAGCGCACCCGGAACCATGAATCTCTGGCACTGGGCGTCAGCCCGCGAGGTTCGCAGGCTTTGTATCGAGCCGCGCAGGCGCTTGCGATGGTGGAAGGCCGCGAGTACGTGATCCCGGATGACGTGAAGCGGTTGGTGGTGCCCGTATTTGCGCATCGCGTGGTGGTGAGTTCGCGAGTCGCGCTGGCCAATCGAAGCTCAGAGTGGGCCGAACGCGTGCTGCAAGAAATCCTAACAATGGTGGATGTGCCGCTCTAGCATCGGGTACTGATCGAAGTTCCTCCCTGATCCGCCCGGGAACACGCGGCTTGCGAACGGTGTCAAAAACGGTGAGGAGTTCGCCGAGATGCTTGAGCTGCGTTGCCTGACCAAACGCTACTCCGGCATTCCCGTCGTGGAAGGCATCAGCTTCACGGCACATCCGGGCGAGGTCACCGGCTATCTGGGCCCGAACGGGTCCGGCAAATCCACCACCCTGAAGATGATCACCGGCTTGATCGAGCCGAGCGACGGCGAAATCCTATATGGCGGGGAACCCATAGACCGGGATCTCATTGCTTATAAGCAGCGCTTTGGCTACGTACCTGAAGAACCGCACCTCTATCCGCACCTGACGGGAGCGGAATACCTGGAGATGACTGGCCAACTGAGAGGCATTCCGCCGAAAACGCTGGCGGAAAAGGTCGACGGCCTACTCACGCTGTTCTCGCTCCACGAGGACCGGCACGTGACGATCTCCTCCTACTCTAAGGGCATGCGCCAGAAGGTGCTGCTCTCGGCCGCGCTGCTGCATAATCCCGACCTGCTTCTTCTCGACGAACCCTTCTCCGGCCTGGATGTCAATTCGGCTCTGGTCCTACGAAATCTCATCGGCGAGTTGGCCGCTCAAGGCAAGGTGGTCCTGCTCAGTTCTCATGAACTTGAGACCGTCGAGCGTGTCTCCTCCCGCGTTGTCATTCTTCACAAAGGCCGCGTCGTCGCGAACGATTCCATCCAGCAGCTACGCGCGCTGATGTCGCTTCCCACACTCGAGGACATCTTTTCCCAACTCGCGGTAGAGCAAGACACGAAGGGCATAACCCGTCAAATTTTGCAGCTCATGGCATTGTGAGGATGATCGATTCCCGCCTCCAATTCCGGGTTCTCTACCGCGATTTTCTAGTACGTCTTATCGATTTGGAACTCATATCCTCCGGTGCCGATAGCACCAGGCTCTTTGTGCAATTCGCGGCTCTGCTTGGAGCGTTCAGCATAGTGCTGGGCATTTACGTCGTACCGCAGTATGCGTTGTCCAAGCTGGCGCCCGATGAGCTCGCACTGGCGGCAACCGGCGATCAGGAGTTCCTCATCGCGACCACCATGGCCGTGGTAGGCATGTTTGGCATCATCGCCTGGGACTCGGTATTTCCGGATCGCCTGGATGTCGCCGTCCTCGGAAATTTGCCGGTTCGCACCCGGACGATATTCTACGCCAAGGTGGCCGCTATATCGACTGGTCTCGGTATCAGCATTGTCGCGGTCAACCTGGGCACGGGGCTGAGCTATCCATTTGTCGCGATCCCGCCCGGGGGAGGAGCCCTCAGTATCTTTCGAGCGTTCGCAGCGTACTGGTTCACAATGGCCGCGGCAGGCGCCTTCGTGTTCTGCGCATTGCTCGCCTTGCAGGGGTTAGCCGCGCAGTTCCTGAGCTACCGGCTATTTCTGCGGGCTTCGAATTTCCTGCAAATCGGCGCGTTCTTTGTCATTCTGGCCGGGTACTTCCTCACGCCGAACTCTACGGAATTGCCGTTGACCGCTCCCGCAAGCCGGCCGTGGCTGGACCGATTCCCCTCCTTTTGGTTCCTCGGCCTTTTCGAGGAGTTGAACGGCCCTGTCCACCCGATCTTCGGCGCGCTCGCGCAGCGCGCTCTGTGGAGCCTCGCGATCGTAATCGCGATTGCTGCGGCGACGTACGCGCTCGCCTATCTCCGCAGCGTTCGCCGCATCATCGAACAACCGGATATCATCCCCGGCGATCGGACTCGCCCCGCGGCACGGTACGTGACGAAGTTGGTTTCGAAGCTGGTTGCCAATCCGGTGCAGCGCGCCGTTATGCTGTTTACCGCGCGTACGCTGGTGCGGAGCCGCCAACAACGCACGATCCTGGCGGCTTACGCCGGTATTGGACTCGCCATCGCACTGACCTACGCCAAGATTCTGCTGTATGGCGACACGCGCATCTACGCCGAATTGCGATCGCAGATCACCGTGCCGCGATGGAATCAGCTCAATGTCCCCCTGATGGCAGCCGGGTTCGTGCTGATCTTCTTTTCGGTAATTGGTATGCGTGCGGTATTCGCTCTGCCTGCCACGCTCAAGGCGAACTGGATTTTCCGCATCACGGCTGTGCACCGGCCACAGACCTACTTCTCCGCCGTGCGGAAATCTGTGTACGGATTCGCTGCTGTGCCTCTGTGGATTACGGCAGCCATCGTCTATCTCTGTATCTGGCCGCCTGGTCCAGCTGCTGCACACCTGGTAATCCTCGCGCTCGCCGGAATCATTCTCATCGAGCGCTCTCTATTCGAGTTCCGCAAAATCCCGTTCGCCTGTTCCTATCTGCCCGGAAAGTCCGACCTCAAGCGCAAGCTGGTGGTGAACGGCACGCTCTTTCTGCTGGCGATCGAACTGGGCACGAGAATCGAACTCTGGACGATGGAGAGTCGCTCGCGTTATGTTGTCGCACTTGGCATTTCAGTGGCCCTGGCGATGCGAGCAAGACAGCGCTGGGTTGCATTTGCCTCCGGGTCCTACCACCGGCTTCAGTTCGTCGACCTCGAAGCCGCTGAGGTATCGCCGCTCGACCTCCGGCGCGACGGTGCATGGGGAGCCGAGCGCTTCATCGACGACGTTGACCCGGAGCCCGAACGGCCTTGGCGCGTCCGGGTCAGGTCGGCCTGTTTGAAGGCGGCACTCGCGATCCTGGTTCTAGCGCTGATCGGAGCAGGCTACGAACAGTACGGACAATGGCAGCATCGCCGGCACTTTCCGCAAATCGGGCGCTCGGTGGATATCGGTGGAAGGTCGCTGAACTATTTCTGCGTGGGCGAAGGCGGCCCCACGGTACTATTCGAAAGCGGCGCCGGCGGTCCTGGGTACGGCTGGGTGTACGTGCAGCGTGAGGTCTCGCGCTTCGCCAAAGCCTGCTGGTACGACCGCGCCGGTTACGGCTGGAGCGATTCGGCGCCCTATCCCCATCCCAGCAGCGCCATAGCAGTGGACCTGCACGAACTGGTGCGGCGTGCCCCTATTCCGCCGCCCTTCGTGTTGGTTGGCGCGTCGTTCGGCGGTTTCAATGTCAGAGTCTATGACGCGCTGTATCCCGATGATGTCGCCGGAATGGTGCTGGTGGATTCTTCCCACTTCGATGAGCGCGAACGTATTCCAACGGCTTACTTCCCCCACGCGCAAAGTATGCTCGCCCAAGTGCTGAGACAGGTGGGGCTGCTGCGCGTTTTCATGGATGCCGATCCCGGCCCCCTGCCCAAGGGATTAACAGCACAGGATCTGGCCATAACCAATTCGTTTGAGCCCAAGACCCTGGTGGCAAACACGAAGGAATTATTCCTTGAAAGTGCCAAGCAGGCGCGAGCGGCACGAGGGTTGGGCGATCGGCCGCTCGTTGTTCTGACCGCTGGTCGGCCCCCTGGCCAGGCCCATTCTCCCGTTGAAGTGCGGCAGGCTCAGTATCGTCAACGGGTCTGGATTCAGATGCAACAGCAGCTGGCCCGCCTGTCAACGCGCGGAAGGCAAGTAGTGGTTCCGGACAGCCGCCACGGAATTCAATTCGACGCTCCCTACGCGGTAATCGCGGCCATTCGGGAGGTCGTCATGGACGTGCGGCAGCACGGTACAATCAATGGCTTATGAAACTCGCCGTCCTCGGACTTGGTTTCATGGGCAGCACGCACATCAGGGCGCTTCCAACTATCCAGGGTGTCGAGCTGGCCGCGGTCTATGGCCGGAACGAAGCCGCACTCTCCGGAGACTTTCGACATATCCAAGGGAATCTCGGGGGCCCCGGTGAGATCGTCGATTTTTCGAAGGTCAAGAAGTACAGGGAAATCGAGCAGGTGATTGCCGATCCTGAGATCGAAGCCGTGGATCTCTGTCTTCCCACGGATCTGCACGACGGCGTGGCGATCGAGGCATTACGAGCCGGCAAACACGTTCTTGTCGAAAAACCGCTCGCACTCGACGGAGTCGCCGCCGACTACATGATCGCGGAAGCCGAACGCTCAGGGAGGATTCTGATGGCGGCGCAGGTGCTTCGGTTCATGCCGCCGTACGTGGCCTTGCGGGAAGCGATGAATCGCGGACAACTCGGCCTGGTGCGCTCCGCACTGTTCCGCCGCCGGTGTGCTGCTCCCGCGTGGGGAGGGTGGCTGAAACATCCGGAAAAGAGCGGCGGCGGCGTCTTCGATCTCTTGATTCACGACGTCGACATGTGCCTGCACCTGTTCGGGAAACCGGAAAAGGTTGCAGCGACCGGCTACGATGATCAGGCGCACGGCGTCGACATCATTCATGCACAATTTCTTTATTCGCACGGCGGTGTAGTTCTGGTAACCGGTGGATGGCATCATCCCAAGTCGTATCCGTTCTCGATGGAATACACGGTGATAGCAGATGGCGCCACCATCGACTACAGCTCGGCTGGGCGACCTCCGACCCTGTACCGGGAGGACGGTTCAGAAGAAAAACTCGAACTGGCCGATCGTGATGGGTACGCCGAAGAGCTCCGGTACTTTGTGGAGAGCTGCCGCAGCGGACAGCAGCCGGAACTCTGTCCTGCGCGCGAGTCCGCCGAGGCGGTGAAACTCGCTCGATTGATGTTAGAAGCAAGAAACAGAAATGGAGAATGGATCGAATGCAACAGTTAGCGCCGATGGAAGTCGGAGTGATGTTTTGGGCTGAGCGCGACCATCTGGCCGAGATGAAATCTCTTGGCGTTCGCTGCGGCCAGTTGGGGGTTCCCGGCAGCATGGAACTGACTGACGCTGCGGCCCAGGATTGGAAAGCGGCGCTGACCGATCAGCAGTTCACGCTGGTTACGGTGTTCGCCGCCTACAACGGCGAGAGCTACACGGACATGCCCACGGTGGAACGGACAGTCGGATTTATTCCGCGCGAGACCCGCGATGAACGGATTGCTCGAACCAAAGAGATCAGCCATTTCGCCGCAGCCCTCGGCGTGCCTGCAATCGCCTGCCACGTGGGATTCGTACCGCATGACCAGAGCGATCCGGACTATATCGCCGTTCGGGAAGGCGTGCGCGGCATTTGCGACCATGCCGCCAAGCACGGGCAGAATTTCTCATTGGAAACCGGCCAGGAGCCGGCGGAAGTGCTACTACGCTTTTTCAAAGACGTGAACCGGCCAAATCTGCGCATCAACTTTGATCCCGCGAATATGATTCTGTATGGAACGGGTGATCCGATCGAGGCTCTGAAATTGCTTGCGCCGCATGTGGATTCGGTCCACTGCAAAGATGGCGATTGGCCGCCCAAGAACGTTCAGGGCGCGCTGGGGAGCGAGACGCCGCTTGGGCAGGGGTCCGTCGGGATGGACCGTTTCGTGCAGACTTTGAAGGACATCAAATTCCAGGGACCCCTAAATATCGAGCGTGAAACAGATAATCAGGAAGAACGAATTCGCGATATCCGGATGGCCGTCGGGCTGCTTCGCAAGCTGACTGGAGTCGCCTAAGCTTACGCCTTGATCCTGGATCCCGTCGGCTATCCTGGAAACTCAGGATGTCGCAGGATGCTTCCACGCCGCTAATGCGGCAATACCATTCCGTCAAACAGCAGGCGCCGAACGCGCTCCTGCTGTTCCGTCTCGGCGATTTTTACGAGTTGTTCTACGACGACGCGGTCACCGCCGCGCGCGAACTCGAAATCACGCTGACGTCGCGCAGCAAAGAGAAGGATCAGGCGATCCCTATGTGCGGTGTGCCGTATCATGCCGCCGAAGGCTACATTGCGAAGCTGATCCAAAAGGGCTATCGCGTCGCGCTTTGCGAGCAAATGGAAGACGCCCGGCTCACCAAGAAGCTGGTGAAGCGGGAGATCACGCGCATCATCACGCCGGGTACGGCGACGGAATCGAGTCTTCTGCGCTCGCACGAAAATAACTACCTCGCAGCCGTGTTCCCCGACGGCGACCGCGCAGGTCTCGCGCACGTGGATATCTCTACCGGCGAGTTTCGCGTGACTGAAATCGACGCCGCCGATGCGGGCGCCGCGCTGGAAACGTTGAGCGCCCGCGAGGTGCTGTTGCCGGATTCGTCGCGGCTTCAGACCCCGTGCCTCAGGACCGGTGTCGAAGGCTGGACGTTCAGCTTCGATTACGCGCAGCGCAGTCTGCTCGATCATTTCCATCTGCTCGCGCTCGATGGCTGCGGCTTGGAAGGAAGACCTCTTGCAGTGGGCGCAGCGGGCGCGATCCTGCATTATCTGAGGGACACGCAGAAATCGGCCCTCGACCACCTGGAGCGGCCGACGTTCTATGACCGGTCGGAGTCGCTGGTCCTGGACGCCGTAACGGTACGCAACCTCGAATTGGTGGAGCCGTTGTTCGCCGGCGAGAGCAGGGATTCGACACTGCTCGCCGCGCTGGATCAGACGGTCACCGGCATGGGTGGCCGCCTGCTGCGCCGCCGCTTGCTCCACCCTCGCTGGACCTCGCTGAAATTGAAGCGCGCCTGGACGCCGTGGAGGAACTCGTGCGCGGCACCATCCTGCGCTCGGAGATGCGCAAGCTGCTGGGTGGCGTGCTGGACGTGGAACGTCTGCTGGCGAAGGTAACGCTGGGCACGGCCGGACCGCGCGACGTGCTCGCTCTGGGGCATTCGATTGCTGCTTTTCCCGCCATCCGGCAGCAGGCCTCCGCGTGCCGTTGCGCGCGCCTCACTGATATCGCGACTCGCATCGACGAGCTCGCCGACGTCCGCGACCGGATCCTGAAAGGGATCGCCGAAACGCCGCCATTGAACATCGCGGACGGCGGCGCGATCCGCGATGGCGTAAACGCCGAACTCGACGAACTGCGGGACATCAGCCGGAACAGCAAGCAGTACATCGCCCAGATCGAAATGCGCGAGCGCTCCCGCACCGGCATCCAGTCCTTGAAGGTGCGGTTCAACAACGTCTTCGGCTATTACATCGAGATCTCGAAGGCGAATCAGCACCTGGCGCCTACGGATTACGAGCGTAAGCAGACCCTGGTGAATGCCGAGCGTTTCACGACCCCCGAGCTGAAGGCACTCGAGGTGAAAATTCTTGAGGCGGAAGAGCGGATGCTCGCGATCGAGCGCGACATATTCAATGAGATCCGCAATGCCACGGCGCTCCAGGCCACCCGCATCCGGGAATCGGCCAACGCCATCGCCGAACTGGATGTAACCGGATCTCTGGCGCACGTTGCGGCAGAGAGCCGCTACACTCGCCCGCGTTTTTCGGAGTCGGGCGAAATGCGAATCGCCGCCGGCCGTCATCCCGTCATCGAGAAGTTGACTGAGCGCGATGCGGTCCGCTTCACCGCCAACGATCTATACCTCTCGGACACCGAGTTCATTTCCATCATCACGGGACCCAACATGGGCGGCAAGTCCACCTATCTCCGCCAGGCGGCCCTCATCGTGGTGCTCGCGCAAATGGGATCCTACGTGCCCGCCGACTCGGCGACCCTTCCCATTGTCGATCGCGTGTTCACGCGCATCGGCGCGGCGGACAACCTGGCCCGCGGCCGCTCGACCTTCATGGTGGAAATGACGGAGACCGCGGTGATCCTCAACACGGCCACTGCGCGCAGCCTCATCGTGCTGGATGAGATCGGCCGCGGCACAGCGACCTATGACGGTCTCGCGCTCGCCTGGGCGGTGATCGAGCACATTCATCAGAAAATTCGCGCGAAGACGCTGTTTGCGACTCATTACCACGAGCTCACCGAACTGGCGGAGCAACTGGATGGCGTCCGAAACCTGCACGTCTCCGTCAAGGAAGCCGGCGACCAGATCATCTTCCTGCGGAAGGTGGAGCCCGGCTGTGCCGACCGCAGTTACGGGATCGAAGTGGCGCGTCTGGCCGCGCTGCCGGTGAGTGTGATCGAGCGCGCCCGCGAGATACTCGCTCTTCACGAGCGCACGGAGCAGGAGGTGACCGAAGAACTCACACCCGCGCCGAAAAGACAACGCGCGGGCGGCCTGCAGATCCAGCTCTTCGAGCCCGTGAATTACGAGATTGCAGGCCGTATCCGCTCGCTCGATCTGGATCGACTGCGGCCGATCGAAGCCCTGCAGCTTCTCAGCGAGTTGCAGCAGGAATTGCGCCGCAAATGAGAGTTGCCGGACTGATCAGCGGGACGTCGGTTGATGGCGTCGACGCCGCAATCGTCGACATCACCGACGATCAGGTCTCTCTGGTCGCGCACGACACTGTCCCCTTCAAGCCGGACGTGCGTTCTGCCATCCTCGCGGTGTCCAATGCAAACACTCATACCTCCACCGTTGCTCGCCTGAATTTCCTGCTCGGAGAGCTGTTCGCCGAGGCGCTGATAGCGACGGCGGGGAGGTTCGACATCCCGATGGAATCCATTGAACTGATCGGCTCCCACGGCCAGACCATTTTTCATGAGGGCGATCCGGTTGAGTTTTGCGGGCGGCCGGTCTCGAGCACGCTGCAGATCGGCGAGGCAGCAGTGATCGCCCGGCGCACCGGAATTGCGACTGTCTCCGACTTTCGGGTAGGCGACATGGCGGCGGGAGGCAAGGGAGCGCCGCTGGTTCCATTTCTCGACTATCGCTTGTTCCGCTCGGCGACCGTGGGCCGTGTGGCTCTTAACATCGGAGGCATCGCCAACATCACCGTTATACCGGCGGCCGCCGCCCCGACCGAGGTTATCGCGTTCGACACAGGACCGGGCAACATGATCATGGATGCGCTCGCGCCGCCCTTCGACCGCGACGGCGGGCAAGCTCGGGCGGGCGCAATCAACCGCGAGTTACTCGACCGCCTGTTGCAACATCCCTATTATCGTCAACCCCCTCCCAAGACAGCGGGACGCGAGCAGTACGGCGTCGAGTTCTTAGAATGCGGAATCGATATCACGACCGCAGCCGAGTTAACCGTGCGAACCATTGCCATGGGCATCCAGCGATTCGAAGGCATCGACGAGGTTATCGTCTCGGGAGGCGGGGCGCACAACACCTACCTCATGGAGCGCCTTCGGGCCGAGCTTCCGCAGACGGTGGTGACCTCCGCGGAGCGGGGAATCGACATCGACGCGAAAGAGGCCGTGCTGTTCGCTGTGCTAGCCTACGAGCGCTATCATGGACGTCCAGGGAACATTCCGTCCGCAACCGGAGCGAGAACTGCTGTCCCGCTCGGCAAGCTTTATTCTTGAATCGCTGATGCTGCCTGGTTGGGCTCCCACAGGACTTCCCGCGCGCCGATCACCTTATTGACCCAACGGCTCCACACAAACAGTGCATCGCTCAGCCTGTTGAGATACTCGATAGCATGCTCCGGCGCCTGATCACGGCGGTTCAGCGCCACCAATATCCGTTCTGCCCTGCGGCACACGGTCCGGCACACGTGGAGTTCAGCGTTCACTCGCGACCCCCCGGGCAACACGAAGGAGCGCAACGGCGGCAAGCCGATGTTCATGCGGTCGATCTCGGACTCCAGTTGCCGGACCTCCGCTTCCGTGACCCTTGGCTGCTTGGCATGGACATCCGACGGCAGCGTAGCCAGAATCGACCCGAGATTGAATAGTTCATGCTGGACGCGAAGCAGGATGGCATCCAGTTCGCGCAATTGAGGATTGGCCTCAATCAATTCCCGAAGCGAGGTGCGCGACATCCCAATAAAGGCGTTCAATTCGTCCACCGTCCCGTAGCACTCGATCCGCAAATCGTCCTTGGCCACGCGCTGTCCACCAACCAGGCCCGTATTGCCGCCGTCCCCGCCTCGCGTATAAATGCGATTCAGAGCCAAACGCGGTTCGTTGAACGTCTTCTCGTCCATCAAAATTGTCCAGAAACTATTGTACTTTCAGCCCCCTTGAAGGCACTTTGAGATCGCAACTTCGCGCTAGACTAAGGGTTACCTAGAGCACATTCATGCTTCCATTGCGCACTCTCCTGGTATTAGCTGTGTGTGCATTCTCCTTGTCGGCCGCCACATTTGGTACTGCGGTTTCATTGGTGGGTGGGGCATCGGACCTGGTGCTGGACGAGGCTCGCAACCGGTTATATCTGGTCAACAGCGGCCAATCACGTGTGGAAGTCTACTCCACCTCGCAGCGGAGATTTCTAAGTCCCATCAGTACGAACAGTACTCCCATCTCAGCCTCGATGTCGCGGAGCGGCAAGTTCCTCTACGTGACATCCTATGACGCGGCATCGCTCAACATCATCGATCTGGATGCCCTTGCCGTCGTGAACCGGATTTCGCTGCCGGCCAAGCCCGAGGGCGTCGCCGTCGGAAATGATGAACGAGTGTTGATCACTACCATCGGAACAGGCACGGGGAGCCTGAGCCAAGTGCTGATGCTATACGATCCGGCAGCGGCGGACGCTTCTGCCCTGACCAATATCTCCGTCACTCCGCCGCCTCCGACGTTACCGCAATTGCCGCCCCCTTCCGGGCGTCCATTCCTAACTGGGCGCGGGCAAGCTGCGCGCATCGCCTGACGGAACGTTGATCGTGGGCGCGAACATTCCCGCGGCCGGCAACTCGCGGACGATATTCGTGTATGAGACTACTTCGGCCACCGTGCTCCGTAGCCGCAGCGTCAGCGGCGTCTCCAGCGTATTGTCCGTCTCGCCCGACGGCACGAAGTTCATGGCGGGCCTGAATCTGTTCGATACCTCGTCTTTGCAGATATTGGCTCAGCAGAATCTCGCCAACTCGCCCTACCCGATCGCGCCAAACACGAACTTCAATCTGGAGACGAATCAGGGCGGCAGCGTATTTGCCCCCGACGGTTCCAATCTGTATTCCGGCTTCGACATCGCACCTCAGCAGAATCCGCCGGCTCGCGCCAACGTCAGCCAGTTGATGATCAGCGATCCGGATAATCTGCTCATTTCGATGGGCCTCCAGTTGCCGGAAAACCTCGCCGGAAAACTCATCATCAGTGCGGATGGAGGCACGATCTACGCCTTGTCGGAATCCGGTTTCACCATTGTCCCGCTCTCGACCATGAAACAGTTTCCGATCGTTGTGCCGGACGCCACCGTGGCCGAGTTGGCCAGCGATCAATGCGGCGTTACGGCTGGCCAGCGGTCGGCCCGCGTGATGGTGAAGAACGTGGGTCGTGGAAATTTCACGGCCAGCGCGCAGGTGTTGCAGTACTCAGCCACCGGAACCGGCGGGACCGCGGCGGGCGGCGTTGTGGTGGTCCTGCCTCCCGTCGTGACACCCACCACTCCAACGCCAGCCGGTCCAACGGTGATTGGGGGCGGAGGGCAGACCAACACGGCAATCTTCCAAAACGCCCCTGCCGTGAGAACCCAGCAAACGGCGGACGGAACGGCCTTGGACTTTTCCTTTAATCCGCTGGCTGCGCGCGCTCTGGGCACTATCTCGCCATCTCACGATTTCTTGATTCAGTCTCCGCAAGCTATTAATATTCCTCCGCAAGTCCGCATCTACCAGAATTATCGAAACGCCGAGGCGCGCGGCGATCTGATTCCGATCGAGGTCGGCATATCGGCCAATGAAGCCCTCGAGGATCTGGCGTACGATGGCACCCGGCAGAGAATCTATATCGCTAACTCCGGCAAGAACCGGATCGAGGTTTTCGATACGCGCCAAAAGGCCTTCATTGCGCCAATTAAAGTCGGACAGCTTCCTCGTTCAATGGGACTCAGCCCCGACGGCGCGACACTTTACGTCGCTAATACGGGCGGCGAGAGCATCAGTATCGTGGACACCAACAGCATGCAGGTGATCGGCCGCGTCAAGTTTCCTCCGATTCCCCTCAATTCCAATCTGCCGCTGGTAACTCCCTCGGTGATCGTCGCCCACCAAAGCGGAGCAATGTTCATCTCCACTACCGGCCAGCTTTGGGATGTCATCGGAGGCCAGGCGGTGCCGCGTCCGGCAAACGCAATCATCGGCGTCGACGCGACAGGCAGACCTCGCACCATCGCTGCGCCGCAGTCCATGATCGCAACGCCCAATGGTGAGCGAGTCCTTATATTGTCCGGCGACGGCTTCGTGTACCTGTATGACGCTCTCGCCGACAACTTCATCCAAGGACGAAAGATCTTCGCCGGCACGCAGAGCGTATTACGGGCTTCTCAGGCGGGACCGCGCGGCGCGTATTTCGTCGTAAACGGTACAGTCTTGAATGAGGCGTTGACTCCCGTCAATCCCGCGCCCAGCACTCCTGTTGCCGGAGTGGCTGCCGCCACTGCTACTACGTACTTGCGGTTTAATCAGCCTTTGCGCGCGAATGCGAACACGTTGTCCGCCGACGCAGGTTCATTGGATATCGTGGACGTTTCCAGCGGCCAGGCCCGCGTGTCGGTACCCGCGCTGGAAGGTCCAGTGACCCAGATCGTCGGTACGGCGCGCGCGACGATGGAAGGGCGGACCGTAGCTGTGGATTCCAGCGGTTCGACAGCTTACGCGATCACGACCAGCGGTCTCAGCGTGATTCCGCTGGATGCGTCGAATGCCGCCGACCGGCCGCAAATCGCTACCAAAGGCGTTGTCAACCTCGCCAGCTATCAAACGGCCGCCGCACCCAACACTCTGATCTCGATCTTCGGGCGCAACCTGGCCTCGACGGACATTGCCGGCGCGACACCTCTCCCTCTCCAACTGGGTGGCGTTTGCGTGACGGTCGGCAGCGTGGCCGCCCCGCTGTTTGCGACGTCGACCGGGCAGATCAACGCCAAGATCCCTCCCGACCTCGCCGCGGGAACCTATCAAGTGATGGTGCGCTCCATCGCCAAGAAAATAGCCTCTGTCCCCCAGGCCATAACGGTAACGAAATACGCGCCCGCGGTCCTTGTGGATCCCCCATCGAAGCAGAATCTTCTTTTCCACTCCGACGGTAAGCCGGTCAATCAGGACAACCCCGCACACCGCGACGAGCCGCTGGTCATGTACGCGGTCGGTTTAGGAGTCACCAAGGGCGGCCCCGTTAGCTCGGGCGCGCAGTCTCCGTCCTCGCCGCTGGCCCTGAGCGATCCTGTACAGGTGTTCTTGGGGGATCCGAGGATGAAGCAGGCAGCGATCATTGTCGACTTTAGCGGCTTGGCGCCCGGCTTTGTCGGGCTCTACCAGCTCAACCTCCGGGTGCCGGGTTTCCACATCAGCGGTGACGCTTTACCGGTCCTGCTAAAGATCGGCACTGTTACAAGTCCAACCAGTGGGCCGTTGGTTCCAGTGGTCGCCGTTGACTGATTATCGGCGCGGCCGGCATTCAGCCGAGCTAAAATCGGGGTTTGTCCGAAGCCAAAGTCACCGTCGTCGTGCCGACTCTGCAGGCCGACTCCATTTTGACGGACTGCGTTCGGTCGCTGGAATCGCAGACCCTCTCCGGCTTCGACCTGATTGTCGTCGACAATAGCGGCCAGCGCCGGGCCGTTCAGATTGAGGAAGTCCGGCGTCGTGCTCATATCATCGAGAACACCTCGAACGCCGGTTTCGGCGCCGCCGTCAACCAGGGAATCCGCGCTTCAACAACTCCGTTCATCGTTATGCTGAACGACGATGCCATTATGCATCCGGGATGCCTGGAGGCTATGCTTTCCGCCGCCGAACTACGGTACGAAATCGGGATGTGCGCACCGCAGGTGCGGTTGTTCGGCGAGGATCGGCTGGATTCCGCGGGCATGCTGCTGTGCCGCGACGGCAGCAGCAAACAGCGCGGACATCTCGATCCCCCGAGCAAGTTTACGCGCCGTCAACAAGTGCTACTGCCGAGCGGTTGCGCCGCTCTTTATCGCCGCGACATGCTCGACGAAATCGGGCTATTCGATGAGCGGTTCTTTCTGTACTGCGAAGAGACCGACCTGGGGCTGCGGGCGCGGTGGAAACTGTGGGAATGCTTGTACGTCCCCCAAGCGGTAGTGGAACACCGTTACTCCCATTCGGCTGGCCAAGCTTCCCCGCTCAAGGCATACTATGTCGAAAGTAACCGGCTGTTTGTCATCCTGAAGAATTTTCCGTGGCCTGAACTCGCGGCGGCGCCCTTCGTGTCGCTCCTGCGTTATGCGTGGCACGCCGCATACCTGTTGCAAGGACGGGGGAAAGCCGCCGAATACGCCGCGAGCGGGAGCGGCAAAGCCACTTTACCCTGGATTGTTCTGCGGGCGCACTTGGCATTGATCGGGAACTGCCGCGTCTCCTGAAGGAGCGGCGAAAAATCCAAAATCACGGGCGTATGCAGCCCGGGCAGTTCCGGCGGATGCTGAAGAGTTACGGCATCAGCGCTCGCCAGGTGGCGCAGTTGTGAGCCGGGCCTCCGGGCCTGGAGCGTTGCTGATTATCATCCCGGCCTACAACGAAGAAGCGGCAATATCTAAGGTGGTACATGAAGTCCGGGCAGTGCAGCGCGGCACCCCCATTCTCGTGATCGATGACTGTTCGTTCGACAGTACGCGGGCCCTCGCCAAACAGGCCGGAGCCGAAGTTCTTGCCCTGCCTCACCATCTCGGACTGGGTGGCTGTGTGCAAGCCGGATACAAGTTGGCTTTCGAACTCGGCTATGATTACGTGATCCGCCTCGATGGCGACGGCCAGCACGATCCGGCGTACATCCGCTCGATTCTTGAAGCGCTCAAGACCTCGAACTGCGACATGGTGATCGGATCGCGGTTCTACAACGGAGGCGGGGCACACACAAATTGGACGCGCGCCATCGGAATCAACCTGTTCCGGCTGGTTCTCCGGCCCATTCTCGGCAAGCCGGTTCGCGATCCAACATCGGGTTTTGTCGGCGTGAAGCGCTCAGCCCTGGCTGTGTTCAGCCGCAGCTTTCCGCTGGAATATCCGGAAATCGAAGCCTTGGTGGTTCTTCAGAGAAAGCGGTTCACGTTTCTGGAGGTGCCCTGTAAGATGCGGCCGCGGCAGGGCGGGAAAAGCTCGATCACCCCCGTGAAGTCGCTGTACTACATTGTCCATGTGCTGTTGGGAGTGTTCGTGAACGTGCTCCGATTCGAAGGCCGCCGCCGCAAGACCTGATTGCGGACATGACGTTTAGAATATTCTTTACAGAACAGCATGCCGCATCTCCTTAACGTCGTTACTCTGCTCAGTGCCGTGTTGCTCGCCATCATCCTGTTGTCGGTTCGCAGGGCGCACATCCGGGTAGAGTACTCAGTGACTTGGCTGGCCGCCGCGGCGGCGCTGCTCATACTCTCTCGCTCGCAATCACTCCTGGAATGGCTCACGCGGGCCCTGGGCTTCAGCGATCCGCCGATCGCGTTGCTTATGATTATATTTTGCGTGTTCCTGGAGTGTTCTACCGTTTCTCAATCATCATCTCTCACCTGAAAGACGCAAACATTGCGATGGCGCAAAGAGTCGCCATTCTCGAGTATCAGATCGAAGCATTAAATGAAAAGCAACAAACGCTCCAGCAGTAATAGAGCGCAAACGGCGGCTCCGGCCAAGGTCGCAGTTCAACCTTCGAATGCCGCATCTCGCCTGTGGTATTACCTGGGCGGCATCGCGTTGGCTCTCTTTCTTGCCTTCGAGATCTGACGGCCCGGCCATTCGCGGTCCGTTCCTGTTCGATGATCGCGGCCTGCCGTTCTTTCTGCCCGGCTGGGCGGACATGCCGTTAAGCGCCTGGCTGACCGGAGTGCGGCCGCTGCTGATGTTGACGTACTGGATCAACTTTCAGATCGGGCAAACGGACGCTTACTGGTACCACGTGTTCAACGTGGTCTTTCACCTCGGCAATGCAGTTCTGATTGGTCTCATCGTGCGGCGGATTCTCGAGTGGGCCGGCGTCGACCAATCCCAGCGCCGGGTACTTGCGCTCTTTAGCGGAGCCCTGTTCTTCGTCCATCCGATGCAGACGG
>CAWKLV010000046.1:0-46065 GCA_963850575.1 uncultured Acidobacteriota bacterium
GCCGAGCGAGATCGGAATCTGGAGGAGGCGCGAAAACAGCGTCAGATTCGTCGGCAGCAGGCCGCGTAAGGAAGAGGCCGGCCCATTGTCGGTTGCTGCGGACACGAGTAAACGCTGCGCCGTCGGGGGTGGGTTATGCGCACCTGATTGGCCACAGTGTGTCGCCCCATCTTTTTCCAGGCTTCGTCACGCGCTGGCGCGGCGGAGCGTCCACGCAGACCAATACAAACCGTCAACTAAGATGCTTTCGAGCTCCGAAATCGGCGCGCCATCAATCTCGCGCAGGGTAAGTCCCGGCCCGCCGCAAGTCCAAGGTAGAAACTACGGACTGACTAGAGCTTCGCGAATTCGGCGCTGGCCTGTTTGAGGACGGGGATGTCCTGGTCGGCGTCCTTCCAGAGGGTAAGGAAATTCTGATAGGCGTTTTGGCCTTGGCCATGTCGCCCGAGAGAACATAGGCTCTGCCCAGTTGCAGGTGCGCCAGGGCGCCTATCGGATCGGCGTAAACGATGCCGCGGTGATTCAGAACTTTCTGAAATTCCGCCGCGGCCTCCTGGCCGCTCCCTGCTGCAAGGTACGCCCGACCGCGTACATACGCGGAATAGAGGCCTCCGAATTTGCCAAAGAATCCTGTTCCCGGCAGCGCGAAATCGTAAGGAAGCGCCCGTTGCAATCGCTCGACCGCGTCCAACGGTGCCCCACGCGCGAGCGCCGAAGAGCGCGTCGCAGGATGGGAAGATACTCGAATTGCACCGGGGTATCCTCGGGGAAACGACTCGCCAAGTCCGCGGCGAGCCTTTGCGATCCGTCAGAATCGCCCGAAAGCGTCAGCGCAAACGCCGCGGCATATTCCACATCGCGGCCCTTTCCGAGCCGGAGCGCGGCCGCAGCGCGCTGCCTTCGCCGCAGCCCAATCTCCAAAATGCGCTTCGCACACGGCCTCGCGCGCTCTGGTAAATCGCCGCCCTTTCGACCATCGCCGGCCTGCTGCGCGGACGCGGCAGCACGATCCCACATGACTCCGTGCCTGCTGCATCCGACCGGAGCGGGCGAGAACCAGCGCCTGATTGTGTGACATTTCGTCTTCCACATACTGTCCGCGGGCGCGAGCGATTTCCTGGTCCATTCCCGCCTTATCACCCTTAAAAAACGCGAGGTAGTAACGGGTGACCAAAGATTCCGGGATCTCCACATTTGCGCTCCGCGGCCCGCCGCAAGACATCCGCGGCCTCTTCGAACCGGTCAAGGAACAGATTGTGGGCAGCAAGACTTGCATACGGAGGTGACAAGTCTGGATGCGAGCCGAATGGCTTCTTGCGCCGCTCGAATTCCCCTCTCATATTGGCCGGTGCCCCGTGTGCCCCAGCCCGCCGATAACGGCTATGGGCGACCGGATCGCGAGGATACGTTTGCACCCACGATTCGAGAGTCTGCAACTCCTTCTGCAGGTTTCCCGTTACCTGCCGGTCGTAGAGAAAAAGGATCCAGAACCTTTCCCGGTCGCTGACGCGGTCCCGAAGTGCATAGGCTTTGCGGGTGTACTCGGCGGCCAGATCGGTTTGGCCCATGTTCCAGTAAATGAAAGCCTAGATCCGGCGTACGCCATAGCGAATTGAGGGTCGATGGCGATGGCGCGCTGGAAGTGGGGGATCGCGGCCGCGGTCACCATGAGCGTAAAGCGGCGCTCCGCGCCCGCGCTGTATGCTTTCAGAGCTTCCAGCGAGGGCGTGGTTGCCTGCTCCAGCGGTGTCGAGTGCTCCTGGATGGTGGCCAACGATTCGCCCAGCCTGGTCCTGATTTGAATCGCAATCCGGCTGAGCGCATTCAGGACTCTTCTTTCTTGTCCCGGCCTGCGCCTGTTCTTGTGCGAGGACTTCACCGGTGCGGCAGTTCCGGGCGCGCAGCCACAAGACGTACTGGTTTCCCAGGCTGCAATCGAGCCTTCCAGAACCGCGGCGCCGCCGGTGCGCTCGCAGACCTCCCGGGCGACCTCCGGAGTGAGCCGCGTCTCGGAGCGGCGGTTCATGAGACGCAGTACCTGCTGGATGCTGTTGGTCAGAGACGAGAGTGAGGAACGGGGACTGTTCCAGTTGCACCGCCAAGCCCTGGCGAAGCGTCTGGTCGAACACCGGATCGCCGGTCTTGTTCTCAAATTCGCGCAGAACAATCGTGTCCTTCGCGGTAAGTTTCGGTGGCCGGTGCAAGTAAAGGTAGCCGGCTGCGCACAATGCCACGGATCGCCGCGGCGACCGCAGCCAGGTGCATCCGCGCGTCCAGGCTGCATGACTGCCGCCAATTCCCGCTGCAATTCGGCGGCGGATTGCCACCTTCGTCCCGGGTCTTCTTCCAGACACCGGTTAACGATTTTTTCCAGCTTTCGCGGCCGGATGCGCTTCCGTTGCGGCCCGACTCGCGCGCCCGTCAGCATTTCGTAGAGCACGCAGCCGAATGCGTAGATATCCGTCCGGGCGTCCGCCGGTTTGCCCTCCCGCTGCTCCGGCGCCATGTAGGCAGGCGTGCCCATCATCATGCGGCTGGCGGTGACGGTTTCATCCTGGCTCCGAGCGCGCCAGTCCGAAATCCAGAACCTTGACCCCGGATCTTCCCGAGCATGATGTTGCCGGGCTTGAGATCGCGGTGAATGATGCCCTTGCCGTGAGCCTCTACCAGCGCGGCCGCGATCTGCGACGGCATACAGGAGCGCCGTTTGCAGGGGCAGCGGTCCGCTTTTCAGCCGCGCCGCGAGCGTTTCGCCCTCCACCAGTTCCATCACCAGGTAGTTCGGGCCAACGTCGTGGAGCGTGCAGATGTTGGGGTGATTCAGCGAGGAAATCGCGCGCGCCTCGCGCTCGAAACGAGCGTTGAACTGCTCGCGAGTGATTTTGATGGCGACGGCGCGGCCTAATCGCGTGTCGACCGCCCGAAAGACTTCGCCCATGCCGCCCTCGCCGAGCTTGCTTTCGATACGGTAGGGTCCCAGGCACGCGCCCGGAGCCAATGCGGTGACGGTCGAATCCGTCCAGCAGTTCGGGGCGTTCTGGATTGCGGGCCGATCCAGGAATTCGCCGCCGGTGCGATCGGCAGAGAGCGACTCTACTTCGCGGCGCAATTCGGGATCCGTCTGGGCCAGCAGCGCCGCGCGCTCGTCCGGCAGTGCCCTCGCGAGCCGCATGGTATAGCTCTTCGATCTGCCGGAAACCGCTCCGGGGTCATGTCTAGAGTCCCGATGGTTCTCCCGATTGTATGGCTTAACTCGCGCAGCAGCCAGGCTTTGGCGAGATCCCAATCGCGCCTGACGGTGCGCGGCGAGATTTCGAGAGCGGCCACGATCTCCTCCTCGGTTAATCCACCGAAATAACGCAGCTCGACCACCTTGGCCTGGCGCGGCGCCACCTGAGAGAACGCAGTCAGGGCCTCGTCGACAGCGAGGATGGATCGGTCGGGCGCGGGCGACAGGACGGCGGATTCATCCAGATTCACTTTGGCCGGTATTCCGTCGCGCCTGCGCGAACCGCGCGTGCGAGCGGCATCCACCAGAATGCGCCGCATCATCTGGGCCGCGATGGCAAAGAACTGCGCGCGCGCCTGCCATTCGACGCTGGTCACGTCGACCATGCGGAGATAGACCTCGTGGACTAAGGCAGTGGCCTGGAGGGTATTGCCCTGGGCTTCGTTTTTCATGTAGCGGCGGGCCATGAGACGCAGTTCAGGATAGACGTGCTCCGCCAGACGGCCCAAGGCTGCTTCGTCACCGCTGCCCCAAGCTTTCAACAGACGGGTGATTTCCGCCGAGCGTGCGTCGATGGATAGCCCGTACTCCGGTGGGCTTAAAAAAATATACAACAACCGTGGCCGCTTTCGGGGTCCACTGCCGCCTGTACCGGCGGGAAGGAGAACAGGTGCTCACCATGATATCTCATCCGCACCAAACGGAATTCGTGAACCCAAAGGAGACTCGTTATGAACCTTCACACCCTGCTAAGAGGGAAAACAGCTCTTGCGATGGCTATCTGCGCCGCCGCGTGCTCTCAATTCATTTCGGCCCAAGTCGCGCCGCCTGTGATTCTACAGATCGACCTGACAAATAACGTCTTCTACTTTCAAGACACCTCGGACATTTCCAAGTACGCGACGGAGCCCAACGTCACTCCGCTGACAGCTAGCCTGCGAAACTTCTACAGGGTAGAAGGTATCGCCGACATTGTGGCAGTCAATGGCCAGCCAATGAAGGGGACCTACGCCAACGCCGCGGCGGCGACGGTGTTGAGAACTGCGCCGACGCCTGGCCAGGCCATCGCTGACACGGTGCGGCAGGCTATTACCATCACCACCTTCGAAATCTTGAAAAGCGACGGTACCGCGATCGGAACCATTGTCGCGAGCGGATTGTTTTTCGGCGATGCGCCACCAGGATCTCCTACGGCTGCGGCGGGAGGCAACTTCGTGATCACTGGTGGTACGGGAGCGTTTCTCGGCGCTCGCGGGCAAATGTCAGTCGCGGCTGCAGCGCCGGGAGTGGTTACTCAACGGAATGCCTCCATCACGGAGGACCCCGCAAACCGCCACCGCAATGGAGGCGGAACCGTGCGGTGGATCGCCCACGTGATCCCAATGGCGCGCCCCGAAATTACTATGCTTCCATCGGGGCCGGCCGTCACCCATTCCAGCGACTTCTCGCTGGTCACAGCGTCCAAGCCTGCAACGCAAGGGGAGATCTTGTCGCTCTTTGCGATAGGTCTCGGCCCGGTGACCCCGAGAGTTGACCCCGGCCAACCATTCCCATCGAGCCCTTTGGCGGTCGTCAACTCACCCGTCGAGGTGACGGTCAATGGAAAGGCTGCCGAGGTGGTCGGCGCGGTGGGCTACCCCGGTGCTGTGGACGCATACCAGGTGAACTTCCGAGTACCTCCCGATAGCGCAAAGGGACCTGCAACCATTCAGGTAACCGCCGCCTGGATTTCAGGAGCGCCAGTGAGTATTCCGGTGCAAGAACGCCCGTAATAATATGGCCGCCGGTTCAATCGGATTCCTCCTGTGTGGTCGCCAAGCGTTTACCAAAACTGGCCGCAGCCGCCTCCGATTCGAGCGGTGATTGATTCCTTTCCTAGCCAGTTTCGTTTTTTGCGGCGTCGAGTGAGCATGATTCGAGGACACCAGCCAACCTGGCTTCATTTGAAACCAGTTGCAGCCCCTGTCCGCTGCGTCCTTGTACCCCCCGACGCTCGCGTTATACTCACTAACGGAGAGCGTCCGCTTTCCATTTCACGCTGAACCAAACACAATGCGTCGTTGCGCAGTCCTTGCCGTCGCAAAGTGAGGAGTGATCAACGACGCAGTTTGCTGCATCCTTACTGCTTGTCGAAAACCATGGTGTAGCTGATCGGCTTGCCTTCAGAGTTGGTTCCCTTCGAGTTGGTCGTCATCGTTTTCCCGTCTTTAGAGATCACCATTCGGCCCGTCACTCGGTACTTGCCGTCCTTGTTTGTCTGCGTCGTGGTGAAAGTATTTGCATTCACCTGTTTGATTGCGATGGCGTCATAGGGGGCCCCGGTCACCGGAGATTCTGTGCCGTCGAATTTAGCGGTATAGCTGGCGTTGATCGGGGTCCCTCGGCACGTTCTCCCGTAGTGGTCACCTTCACACCGCCGTCCGATGCTTCCCTCGTAGGACTGAGGCTTTTCACAGGGGCGGAAGGAGTGAACTTCGATTTTTCCATATTCAGCTTCCATGTCCCAAGCGAGTTGTCAGCCGCAAACGCTCCGGTAACGGTGATTAGTACGCCGAACATTAGCTTTGTCACTGTGCTTCGCATGTCTTCTCCCTTCTGATTTGTCGCTTTGCAGTCGACCCGAGAGCGCCGAGGATAATATCACGAACATTCAACGGGGCGAGCGGCCGTGTGTGCCTCTCAAATTCAACGCATCAGGGGAGCACCTGGACATTGTGTGCGTTACTAAACAACGCGCACACAGGATGGGACAATAGAATTTGCATGACTGGAAGCCAGATCCGACAGCAGTTCCTCGACTACTTTGCCTCCCATGGACACCGTATCGTCCGCAGTTCTTCGCTCGTTCCGGCGAATGACCCGACGCTTCTCTTTACCAACGCGGGAATGAATCAGTTCAAGGATGTCTTCCTCGGACTTGAGAAACGTGACTACTCACGCGCGTGCTCCTCGCAGAAGTGCGTCCGCGCCGGGGGCAAACACAATGACCTCGAGAATGTTGGTTACACCCGGCGGCATCACACTTTTTTCGAGATGCTCGGCAATTTCTCGTTCGGCGACTATTTCAAGGCCGACGCGATCGCCTACGCCTGGGACTTGATCACCAAAGTCTACGGACTGCCGAAAGACCGGCTCTATGTCACTGTCTTTCGCGAGGACGACGATGCCGAACAATTGTGGCAAAAGATCACGGGTATCCCGAAAGCTCGCATTTTCCGCCTCGACGAGAAGGACAATTTCTGGCAAATGGGCGAGACCGGCCCCTGCGGCCCGTGTTCGGAAATCCATTACGACCTGGGCGTGGAGGCTGCCGAACCGGGGCGCGAGCACGAGCAGTTTCCCAGTGATGCAGGCGGGCGTTTCGTCGAAATATGGAATCTCGTGTTCATGCAGTACGATCGCGATTCCAATGGTGTTCTCACCCCGCTTCCCCGGCCCTCCATCGATACCGGGATGGGGCTGGAGCGCATCACCGCAGTGATGCAAGACAAGCTGTCCAACTACGACACGGACCTGATCCGCCCCATCATCGATCGCGCTGCGGAGAGGTTCAAGGTCGCCTACACGGAGGCCGAGCTGGACCCCACCAACGTCTCGCTCCGCATCAACGCGGATCACGCGCGCGCGGCTACGTTCCTCATTAGTGACGGCATCGTTCCCTCGAATGAGGGGCGCGGATACGTCCTGCGGAAGATCATGCGTCGCGCTCTGCGGCACGCGCGACGCTTAGGCGTCATGGATCCGTACCTGTATGAACTGACCGGGTTTGTCGCAGACCTCATGAAGGATGCGTATCCTGAACTGCTCGAGTCCATTCAGCGCGTGGCTCGCGTCGTCAAGGATGAAGAGCATCGATACGCGACCACGTTCCAGATCGCCGAGCGAATGTTCCACGATGAAGCCAGGTCCGCCGAGGGTGGCGTGCTACCAGGCGCAGCCGCGTTCAAACTCTACGACACCTATGGCCTTCCGCTCGAAGAGCAGGAGGAAATGGCCCGGGAGGCTGGGGTCGGCATCGACATCGACGCCTTCCATCAGGAGATGGACAAGCAGCGCACGCGAGCCAGGGCGAGTTGGCGAGGCGGCGACAAAATCCATGTCCCCGAGGTGTATCTCTCGCTTCCGCCGACCGAATTTGTCGGGCGCGAAACGCTCGAGTCCCCGGTTCAGATCGTAAGAATCATCGAACGTGACGGCAACACCGAACTCGCCTTCGACCGTACGCCTTTCTATGCCGAAGCCGGCGGCCAGGTGGGCGATAGCGGCGTCCTGCTGGATCCCGCCACGGGCGAGCGCGTCGCGACCGTCGAGGACACCTATAAGCCTGCTACGTCTGCCGTCGTGCATCGTGTTCGGGCTGCTGCCCCGCTGCGTGAGGGAATGATGTTGACCGCTCGCGTTCATCGTGTCGCGCGGGAATCGACGATGCGCAATCACACGGCGACGCACCTGCTGCATGCCGCACTCCGCACGGTGCTGGGCAAACACGTCAAGCAGGCTGGCTCCGTGGTGGCGCCCGATCGCCTGCGATTTGACTTCACTCACTACACTGCTATGGACCCCGAAGAGCTCACCGAAGTCGAGCGCCTCGCGAATCAAGAAATCCTGACAAACATTGCCGTACACACCGAGGTGATGGATCTGGACAACGCCCTGCAAACCGGCGCGATGGCTTTGTTTGGGGAAAAGTACGGCGATAAAGTTCGTGTCGTGGAGGTGCCCGGCTTCAGCAAGGAGCTGTGCGGTGGAACGCATGTTTTGCGTACAGGCGATATCGGCATTTGCAAGATTGTGTCTGAAGGCAGCATCTCAGCCGGAGTACGCCGCATTGAAGCCATTACCGGCGAAGGCGCGTTGGAGCGCTTTCAGAAAACCACCGGGGCTCTCACTCGCATTAGCGATGTTCTACGGACCCGGCCCGAAGATCTGGTAGATCATGTCGAGAAACTGATGGAGCAGCAGAAGGCGCTCGAGAAGCAGGTCAACGACATGAAGATGACCCTCGCTCAGTCGCAGGCGGGCCGCGTCGAGCAGGATGCGCGAGTTCTGAAGGGGGTCAATGTTGTGGCCACCCGCGTCGAGGGAATGGATCGTGCCCAGATGCGCGCACTCGTTGACTCGGTCCGCAATAAGTGGAGGAGCGGCGTCATCGTCCTCGCATCATCCCAGGACGGCGCAGTCAGTATCGTAACTGCGGTGACCAAGGATCTCACATCGAAAGTTCACGCCGGCAAACTTGCCAGTGCCGTTGCACAGGCTGTAGGCGGCAAGGGCGGCGGTCGCGCCGACATGGCTGAAGCCGGCGGTAAGGATCCATCTGCGCTGCCCGCCGCGCTCGAGGACGTTTATGTGAAAGTCGAGGCCATGCTGTAAATGGCCGATGTGGTGGTGGTCGGAGCCGGGCCAACCGGTCTTGCCTGTGGTATCGAGTTGAAGAAGCGTGGCGTGAGTGCGACGCTGATCGACAAAGGCTGCGTCGTCAATTCCCTATATCATTACCCGACGCACATGTCGTTCTTCACCACTCCGGAGTTGCTGGAGATCGGCGACATACCCATGACTTCCATGGGCGAGAAGCCGACCCGCACGGAGGCTCTGAAATATTACCGCCGCGTGGGCGATCATTACAAGCTCGACATCCGGCAGTACGAAACCGTTCAACATATCGAAGGCCGCGATGGCGCGTTCCTGGCCCATATCAAGGACCGCTACGGCTGCCCCAACGCTCACCCCGCCAAGAAGATCATTCTAGCGACCGGTTATTACGATCGGCCTAACCTCCTGAACGTGCCCGGGGAAGACCTGCCGAAGGTGATTCATTACTACAAGGAGCCGCATCCCTACTACGACCACGATGTGATGGTGGTCGGCGCCAAGAACTCCGCCGCCATCGCCGCGCTGGAACTCTTCTGGACCGGCGCGCGCGTCACCCTCGTGCACCGCGGGGAAGGAATTCACCGGAACGTGAAGTATTGGATCAAGCCCAACATCGAAAACCGCATCAAGAGCGGCGAAGTGAAGGCTTACTTCCGCACCAGCGTGCAGGAAATTCTCCCCGATTCAGTCGTCCTATCGACTCCGGACGGTGAACTGATCGTTAAGAATCACTTCGTGTTCGCCATGATCGGCTATCATCCCGATCTGGATTTTCTGGAGGCGCACGGCATCCGCCTGGATCCTAAAACGCAGCGTCCATACACCCATCCCGACACGCTGGAAAGCGATACAAAGGGCATCTATCTGGCGGGCGTTATCGTCGCCGGCATGCACACGAACGAAATCTTCATCGAGAATGGCCGCTTCCACGGAGCCAAGATCGCGGAGGCCATCGATCGCGCGCTGCAGTAGCAAATGATTCTTTCTTTCGCCGACGACGCGACCGGGGCACTCGAGGTTGGCGCCCAATTCGTGACGCGCGGCGTTCAAGCCAAGATTTGGTTCGGTGCCGAGCCGCCCGGTCCACAATCGGTTGCGCCCGGCGGCGCCCTCGTGATCGATACGGAAACGCGGCATCTTGCTCCTGAGGACGCCTACAGCAGCGTGCACCGCTTCGTCATTACGAATTCCGTCATGTTTTCAAGAAGACCGATTCCACACTGCGGGGTAACATAGCCGCGGAATTCCGGGCGCTTCTGGAAGCGTTCCCCGAAAGGCCGCTCGTCTACGCTCCCGCTTATCCGGATTTGGGCCGGACGGTCAGGGCAGGTGAGCTGTTCGTCGATGGCCGCCCGCTGAGCGCTTCTGCTTTCGCCAACGACCAGCTCAATCCAGTCTGCGAGGGATATATTCCGGCGATTCTTCGCGACTGCGGCGCACCCGTCCAGGTTCTTGCGAGCGCAGCGGAGCTGGCCTCGGCTTTGCAAAATCCCAAGCGCTGCGTTTATGTCTGCGACGGTTCACCGGAAGCGATCTCGAGGCTACTGCGGCCGCTCTGCATGATTGCGGAAGGCCCTGTATTGCCGCGGGAGCCGGAGCGTTTGCTGGGTATTGGATTCGACCACTAGGGACCGGCTACAAGCCGCGGCCGCGCGCAATACGCCGCTGCCTGGTGGTCAACGGAAGCTTGCATCCGGCTTCGCGAAGTCAGATACAAGCGGCCGGCGAATGTGAATGGCCGGTCTTGACCTCGCCTGCCGAACGACAGGACGATCCGCTCGAGGTCGCGCGGCAACTCGCGGATGCCGTCCGGTGCGCTTTAGAGACCGATGGCTTCGACGGCATCGTGGTATTCGGAGGCGGTACGCTCTTTGCCATTCTCCGTGCCTTGGAGATCCGGACGGCGGAGGCTTGCGAAGAGTTGCTTCCCGGCGTTCCCCTGTCACGTGCTTGCTGGCACAATAGGGATCTGTTCCTGATCTCGAAGGCCGGTGGATTTGGCGCGCCGGATGTCCTCGACGCAATACGTACAAGGTTGGACCGATGATTTTAGGCATTACGATGGGCGACTCCAGCGGCGTCGGCCCGGAGATCTTACTGAAGGCGTTTCGTGATCGCGAGATCAAGTACCCGTGCGTGGTTTTCGGCGATATGGCGGTGCTGGATGCTTGCAATCGCAGGCTGGCCTATAGAGTCCCCCTACGGATCATCCAAAGCGCAGCCAACTGGAGCGAGGGCGAGTTGAATGTGCTCGATTCGATGCTCCTCCGCCAGGAGGACCTTACCCCTGGCGCGCTAAATGCCAACTCGGGCGCCGCGGCTCGCGAATACGTGATCTCCGCGGCGAAGTCCGCCCTAGCAGGGCAGATTGCGGCGATGGTCACGTTGCCGATGAACAAAGAAGCCACCCAGCTTTCCGATCCAACATTCACCGGCCACACGGAATTGATCGGCGCGGTTTGCGGCGCTCGTGACGTCACCATCATGCTGGCTTCGGAACAGCTCATCGTCACTCACGTCAGCACTCACGTATCCCTCCGAACTGCGATCGAGCGGGTGAAGAAAGATCGTGTATCGCGAATCATTCAACTTACCTGTGAAGCCGTCGCCAGGCTGAAGGCTGAACCGCGCGTCGCTGTGGCAGGATTGAATCCACATGCCGGAGAACACGGCCTTTTCGGAAGGGAAGAGATTGAAGAGATCGAACCGGCCATCGCGTGGGCGCGGGAGCAAGGCATGCCGGTGGAAGGTCCGTTTCCGCCCGACACTTTGTTCTACATGGCGGTGCGCAAGAAGCGCTTCGACGCGATCGTCTGCATGTACCACGATCAGGGGCACGTGCCGTTGAAGCTGTTGGATTTCGAGGCAGGAGTAAACGTCACTCTGGGACTGCCCATCATCCGCACCTCGGTCGATCACGGAACCGCCTTTGATATCGCGTGGCAGGGACTGGCGTCGACGAAAAGCCTGATTTGCGCCGTTGAGTTCGCCGCCAGAATGGCCCGCGGGGCTAGGGTATAAGCTGTCCACTCGCGTGAACGCGTCCTGGCATCTCAGCGCGCGGCGCGTCCGCCGCGCGGCGACTTCGTCAGATTCTCAAAGAGAAACAGCCCGCTTTTCCCGCCGACGGCGAAATCCAGATCGCCATCTCCGTCCAGATCAACCACTGGAATCTGCATGCCTCCGCCCGCGCGGCCCCCGTAGTCGACGACGTGACGATGCCAGTCCACGCTCTTGCCGTCCGCACTCTTCCGGTACTCGTACCAGTAAATCCCCAACGGTTCGCGCCCGCCCGGGTCGTGCCCATCATGCGCCATGAACCGCTTGCCGGTCAGCACTTCCTTCTTCCCGTCGCCGTTTAGATCCACGAGAGTGATGGCGTGCGGCTGCGACCACGAATCGTCGATCATATGCTTCACCCAAGTGTGGTCCGGCCGCTGTTCCATCCAGAATATTCCGTAGTTGTGCGCCATCCCCGTTAGCAAGTCGGGCAGCCCGTCTTCGTTGATATCCAGCACGTGGATGAAGCCTGTGTCGCCCAGTTTGAAGTCGGGATGGAACTGCCAATCGCCCTGGCGCGGGTTGGCCGGCGCTTCCAGCCAGCCCTGCGGCGTGACGATGTCGGCGCGGCCATCCCCGTTGACATCGCCTGCGCCGATGCCATGGCCATAGCTCCGCGGGCTGACGATATGTTTCTCGAATTTGCCCGCCTTGGCTTCGTACCACACCGTGGGCGCACTGGCGGAACCGAACTGGGGCAGGACTTCCCGCGCTTGCCCGTCGTTGTCCAGGTCCACCAGGAACGCGAACTCGACGTTGTAGCCCTCGTCGATCACGTGGTCTTCCCACATCGCGCCGGGCTTCCCCGGATTGCGCGACCACCACAGCTGTTTCGGATGCCATCCTGAGCTGACGATATCGATATTTCCGTCACCGTCCACGTCCATCGCCAGGTCCGTCAGCGATGCCAGATAGGTCCCGTACTCCTTCAGATCGCGGACCACATGCTTCTTCCAAGTGGGATTCTCGTACCAGGCATTGCCGGAGAAAATATCCGGCCGCCCGTCGCGATTAAAGTCGCCGATGGCGCAGGTCTCGCTGATGCCGAGATCGATCGTCTTCCGCTCAAAGACGATCTCCGGGCTACGGCCCGAAAACCCGAGCAGCAAAGCCGAGCAAAGCGCGAGTGCAGCTATCAGAGGTCGCATGGGAGTAATCATATCGTCACAGTCCCGTGAAGTGCTCGACATGGTCCAATGCTACAGTGAGTGAAATTCGGGCCACGTAAGGGGGAAGTCCATGAAGACACAATTTTGGCAACATCGCATCGATCGCGACTAATGTTCGTGCTGACCGCGTCTTTCGCGTTCGCACAATTTGAGACCGCCGAAGTTCTCGGCACCGTCCGCGACAGCTCCGGCGCAGCCGTCGCGAAGGCCACCGTCACACTGCTGAATCAGGGCACGGGAATCGCGCTCAAGACAGCTCACCGATGAGAGTGGAAATTACGATTTCTTCAATGTAAGAGTGGGCCGCTATACCATCACCGCGGAAGAAACCGGCTTCACGAAATTCTCAACCTCCGATGTCGTCGTCAATGTCAATGCCCGCCAGCGCGTGGATATCACGCTGCAGGTCGGAGCCGTTACGGAAACGCTCAACGTAGTCGGCGCCGCCAGTCAGTTGGAAACCGATACCAGCGAGCACGGCCAGGTAATCGGCACACAGCAGATCGTCGAGTTGCCGCTGAACGGACGCGCGTATTCCGATCTCGCCCTGCTCACCACCAATGTGCACCGCTCGCCTCTCGCCACCTCACCCACTCCTCGCGAGGGGGCGTTCAACGTGAATGGGCTCCGCAGCACGTATAACAACTTCATGCTGGACGGCGTGGACAACAACGCCTACGGCACCAGCAACCAGGGATTTGCCAACCAGGTGGCGCAACCTTCGCCGGACGCCGTCGCTGAGTTCAAAGTCATCACCAACAACTACAGCGCCGAATACGGTCGCGCCGGCGGCGCCATCATCAATGTAGCCACGCGCACTGGAACCAACTCGTTTCACGGCACTGCCTACGAATTCCTCCGCAACACGGACTTAAACGCGATTGGCTATGTGTTCGGTCAGCGCCCGGCCACGTTTCAGAAGCCTACGCTGCAGCGCAATCAGTTCGGGGTTACGATTGGTGGCCCAATTATCAAAAACCGCCTGTTCTTCTTCGGTGATTACGAGGGCTTCCGGGAGCTGAACAAGGCGCTCGCGTTCTCAAGCATCCCTTCTCTCACGGACCGCGCCGGAGTGCTTCCGGTTGCTGTGGTTAATCCCTTGACCGGCAAGGTTTATCCGGCGAACACACCGATTCCCTCTGCGGATATTTCGCCCTTCGCGCAGAAGGTGCTGAGCGATTTGCCGCAGCCCACCGGAACGGGACGCTCCAACAATTTCCAACAGCTGAGCCTGTCGCGTAACTACAACGATAAATTCGATGGCCGCATTGACGGGCAGATTAACGATCGGATGACGGCCGTTCGTCCGCGTCAGCCAGCGGAAGGTCAACATCTTCGACCAGCCTCCCTTTCCCGGGCCTTCCGGCGGCAACAGCAACGGCCACACCCGGGTGCTGAACCAGGCTCTCGCGCTTTCCTACACTTGGACGGTCACTCCCGCATCGCTGTTCGAAGCCCGCCTCGGCATCTCCCATACGACGGCGGGTAAGCAGCCGCCCGACATCGGCGGCCCTAGCATGCTTGGCACTCTACGGAATCACCGGTCTTTCCACCAGTCCGCAGTTGACCGGAGGATTAACCGCTCAGTCCATCGCCGGTTTCAGCCAGTTAGGCCGCCAGGCGACTAATCCCCAATTCCAGAACCCGCTCATGTGGGATCCAAAGGTGAACTATTCGCGGATCGTCGGACGGCACGCGCTGAAAATGGGCTACGAATTTCAGATGATCCGGACGCAGGTCATGGACATCAACCCGCTCTACGGCCGCGACACCTACAACGGCGGATTTTCGAAGCCTACCTGCGCCAACCTCGGCTTAGCGGCCGGGTGTACTGTTCCCAGTGATACCGGCAGCTACGGCGTCGCCGACTTCCTGTTCGGTTTGCGAAGCCAGTATGCGCTAGCGAATTACTTGATCGGAAATTACCGGCAGCACCAGCACTTCGCCTACATCCAGGATGATTTTCGCGTTAACTCTAAGCTGACGCTGAATCTGGGGCTGCGTTGGGAATTTGCGACGCCGCGCTGGGAGCGCGACAACAACCTGTCGAACTACGATCCGGCGACCAATACAATCCTCCGTGCCAAGAGCGGCAGCCTGTACGATCGAGCGCTGGTGAATCCCGATTACAAGGATTGGGGTCCCCGCGTCGGATTGGCCTACAGCGTCACGCCGAAGACCGTCATTCGCAGCGGTTATGGCATCAGCTACGTCCACAACAATCGCGTCGGCAGCGCGGATCTGCTGGGTATCAACGGGCCGCAGGTCGTTATCGCGACCATTGATCAGACTCCGCTCCTGAATGGGCAAGTCAATCCGGGTTTCCGCACCACACAGCAGGGATATCCCGTTTCGCTGAACGACCCGTCCAGCTTCGATCCCGTGAAATCGAACATCAGCTACATCCAAAAGGATCTGCGCTGGCCGTACGTGCAAACCTGGTTCTTCTCTGTGCAGCGCGAGATCTTGAAGGACATGGTCGTCGGAGATCGGCTATACCGGCAACCATAGCGTTCGCGTGCCGATCATCGCCGATTACAATCAGGCCTTGCCCAACTTGCCCGGCCAGAATCTCGGCATTCAACCCCGCCGGCCGATCCAAAATTATGGCGCCATCACTTGGGTCGATCCGGCGGGCTTCGGCAGCTATAACGGCCTTTCGGCGAAACTGGAAAAGCGGTTCTCGGCGGGTCTGTACTTCCTGAATTCATTCACCTGGTCGAAAGCTCTCGGCAATTCTGAGCAGGCGCTCGAAACTGCCGCGGGAGTCAACATGGCCAACGTGCAGAACATCCGCAATCTGGCGGCGGAGCGTGGACCCTCCAGCTACGACATCAAATTCATCAACGTCACCAGCGTCCTCTATCAGCTTCCGTTCGGCAAGGGCCGCAAATACGGGTCAGCCTGGAATCGCGGTATCGACGCCGTCGCGGGCGGCTGGGAAGTCACCGGCATCAACACGGCCAACACCGGTGAGCCGGTGAACGTCGTGTTCTACAGCCCCACCTCGACATCGACAACACGGGGCGCATCTCCGATTTCCGCGGCGCGACATCCATGCGGCCGAATCTGATTGGCGACCCTACCGGCCCGGGCGGCGCCGCCGGGCTGGACACGTATTGGAACAGGGCGGCGTTCCAGTTGCCCACCGCCAGCCAGCCTTACGGCAACCTCGGCCGCAACGCGTTTCGCGCGCCGAGTTTCGAGCAGTGGGACCTCGGCGTCGATAAGAATTTTCCGATTCACGAGAGCATTGCTGTGCAGTTCCGGGCGGAGTTTTTCAATGTGCTGAATCACACGAACTTTCGCCCGCCGGAGCCGAATCTGTCGAACGCAAACTTCGGAACCATCCGCAGCACTTACATTCCGCGCCAGATTCAATTCGCACTGAAGATTCTGTTCTAATTTAGGTGTGCTCGCGGCCTGGTTCTTATTAGCGAGCGCGGGCACACCCGTGTTCACCAGGGACGTTGCGCCCATTCTTTTCAAGCACTGCGCGGAGTGCCACCGGCCGGGCGAGTTCGCTCCGTTTTCCGTACTCACTTATGGTGAAGTCGCGCAGCACGCGCGCTCCATCGCCAGGGCGGTCGCGACCCACTCGATGCCGCCTTGGAAGCCCGTCGCCGGATATGGGCACTTCGCGAATGAGCGCAAGCTAGCTCAGGTAGAGATCGATACCATCGTCAACTGGGCGAAGGCCGGGGAGCTCGAAGGCGATACAGCCCAACTGCCGGCCGCTCCGCAATTCTCACCTGGGTGGCGGCTCGGCAAGCCTGACTTGATCGTCCAGATGCCGCAGCCATTTCTCGTCCCGGCGCACGGCGACGACCAGTATCGATGTTTCGTTCTGCCGGTGAAGCTGCCTGGCGATGTATACGTGCAATCCTTGGAATTCCGGCCGTCCAATCGGAAGCTCGTGCACCACGCTCTGCTGTTCGCGGATATCTCCGGGACAGCGCGTGAAGCGGCCGCGAAGAACGGAGGCAGCTACTCCTGTTTCGGCACTCCGGGTTTCTTGCCATCGGCGTCCTTCGGCGGATGGTCCCCCGGAACAAGCCCTATACGCATGCCGGCTGACGCCGCCGTGAAGTTGCGAGCTGGCTCCTCTCTGGTAATCCAGGAGCACTTTCACTCCCGCGGCGAACCTGAGCAAGAACAGTCGCAAATCGGTCTGTACTTCACGGATCGCGCTCCCACCAAGGCCGTGGCAGACGTCGGGCTTGTCTCGCGCGACATCGACATCCCCGCAGGCGAGCCAGCCTACAAGGTCCACGACCACTTCGAACTTCCCATCGACGTGCACGCCATCGGCATCATTCCCCACGCTCATTACATTTGCCGCGACATGAAGGGCTGGGCCATCCTGCCTGGCGGCCGCAAGCAATGGCTGCTATGGATCAACGACTGGGATTTCAATTGGCAGGACCAATATCACTACGCCGAACCGGTAGCGCTGCCCGCCGGTACCAGGGTCGAGATGGAGTTCACATACGACAACTCCGCCGCGAATCCGCATAACCCGAGTTCTCCACCGCGGCGCGTCACCTGGGGCGCGGGCAGCACGGACGAGATGGCCGGGCTGCACATCCAGGTGATTCCGGATCGCATGGAAGATCTGCCGGAGCTAGGGCGCGCGCTGTGGGGCAAGATCATGCGCATGGTCGGCGGCAAGTTCTACCAGCCGAAGCAGCAGTAAGTCAGAGTCCAGTTGCCGCATCTACTCGTAACGCAAGTCTTACAAGTGGATCGACTTTCGAAGCCCGACGCGCCGGGACGTAAGCGGCGAGTATCGTTATAGCGGAGAGTAGGGCCGCCACTGCAGCATACGTGGTGTAATCCCCTGCGTCTATTCCGTACAGCAGGTTCGTAATAAACCGGCTCAATCCAAGCGCGCAGACCACTCCCACAGCTAGGCCGGCGAGCGTTAGTCGTATACCCTCGCCAATCATTGAGCGCAGGATCTCGTCTGGTGGCGCGCCGAGCGCCATGCGGACGCCGATCTCATGGGTCCGCCTGGTGGCGGCATACGCGATCAGACCATACAGGCCCACCGCGGCGAGTATCAAGGCGAGTAACGCGAACGTACCGATCAAGGACGCGTATAGCTTCGGTCGTGCGAGAGCTGACGTTACATACTGGTCCATGGTTTGCACGGCCGTAACTGCCTGAGTGGGATCAACCTGCTGAATTTCTTTGCGAATCGAGGTTACCAGCCGCTCAGGCTCGGCGGTGGTCTTCACCACCAGGTACGTGATATACCCGGGCACTTGCGCTTGCGCTAGAAACACGGTGGGTCGCGGCTCCGCGGTCAGTCCGTTATGTCGAACGTCGCCCACCACGCCGATAATCCGCGTGGGTCTGGGATTGGACCAATCCCCGATAATCTGGCGCCCAATCGGATCCTCATCAGGGGAGTACTTGTTCACGAAGGATTGGTTCACTAACGCGACGCGCGGGCTATTCATATGCTCCTGCCGGTTGAACGTCCGGCCGCGCAGAAGGGGAATGCCTAGCGCGCCAAAGTCCCCCGGCTCACCGTAGAGACATCGGACTCCATGCTCTTAGGATCTGCCGGCAAGGGCCGTCCGTGGAAATGAAAAGGTCCATTATTCGTAAAGCCAGAAAGCGGGAGAAATTGAATGGTGCCTACGGCGTGCACCTGGGGCAGATTCTCAACCCGGTCGAGGACGTTTTCCACCAGGTTTGAGCGCCTGGCGGGATCGCCTGTAACAATCATCCGCATGGTGAGTACTTGATCTGGCTGGAACCCGAGGTTCACCGCGAGAAGATGAGCGAACGTTCGCAAGAGCAACGCAGCGCCGATCAGCAGCACCACGGCCAGCGCCACTTCGCTGATCACGAACGCAGCGCGAACTCGTTGTTCACCCCGGCCTTCGCCGCCAGCCCGACCATGCGTTCTGAGAGCAGCCTGTAAGTCGAGCCCAGAGTTTTGCCACGCGGGGATGAACCCGATCACGATAGCACTGAGAGTGGAGATCACCAGAGTAAAGGCGAGGACGCGCGCATCGAGACGCACCTCTGCTAGTTGTCCGAATGCCACGGCATTCCGGGCGAGCATAACCAGGGCCCGGCTCGCCCAGAATCCAACGAGCACGCCCATTGCCCCTGCCACACCTGCAAGCGCAATGCTTTCAGTGAACATTTGCTGCGCGAGCCGGGCACGACCCGCACCGAGTGAAGCGCGGAGAGTCAGTTCGCGGCGCCGGACGATGCCGCGCGCCAGCAGCAGCCCCGCGATATTCGCGCACGCGATCATAAGCACCAACACCACCGCACCGAGCAGGACCAGCAGCACGAGTCGGTTGTCTCGGACAAGGTAGTCGCGGAGCCGCAGTACGACAATGGTCCAATCCTTTTCATTGGGATCCTGCTTCGCCGCTTGAGCGGCAAGAACCGCCATCTCTGCTTGCGCCTGTTCTACGCCCACACCCGGACGAAGGCGGCCGAAGCACTGAAACGCGCGGGACCCTACAGCCTCAGGCCTGTTGCGGTCGAGAGGTATCGGAAGGTACAGGTCGACGTTCAGCCCGCCCGCTCGGGATCCGGCCGGCAACACACCGATGACCGTTGCGAACCCGCGACCGAGAACGATTGATGTTCCTAAAATGCTACGGTCCCCGCCAAAACGCCTTTGCCAGTACTCCTGGCTCAGCACGACGACGGAGCTGCCTCCGGTCGAATCATCCTCGCTGAAAGTGTGTCCCATCATGGGTGCGATTCCGAAGATGCGGAACAGTTCCGGAGTGGTCCAAAGTCCTGACACCTGCTCTGCGGTATCGGTCCCCATTGTGTTGACCGGAATGACCTGCGCGATGGCAAGCGCGTCGAAGGATCGCGCATTGTCCCTCCACAGCAGGAAGCTGCGCGGATCCACCGGCGTCGTACCCAGGCCGCGTACGGAGCGCTGCAGCAAGGCCACAATCCGATCAGCCTCGCGGTACGGAAGCGGCCTGAGTAAGGCGGCGTTTACAAACGTGAAGATGGCGGTATTGGCGCCGATGCCGAGCGCGAGTGAAATAATCGCGACCCACGTAAACGCCGGGTTACCCACGGCAGTGCGCCAGCTATAGCGCAGGTCCTGGCGGATGTTGTCCCAACCAGCACCGATCCTCACAGGGCACAATACTGCCCTGTCCGGTCGTGGTTACACAATCTCAAGTACGGTCCAATCCAAAGCCGAGCACCATCCGCACGACAGCGCGACCAACCTCGGCATCACTCGGTTTCGCGAACCCGATGTCGCTCGCGACCCCAGGGTCCCCGGCTGTGAATCTGATATAGAATTCAGGACTAACAAGGAGTTTCACCCACGATGATCGATGACAACCCGTCCGCCCCACGGTCTAACTCTCCCTTGAACCGCAGATCGTTCGTTGCCGGGGCCGCCGCTGCTTCGGCAACCATGGCTTTGGCGCAACCAGATTCCATCCCGATCATCGACACTCATTTTCATCTATACGACCCAACCCGTCCTCAGGGCGCACCTTTTCCGCGGACCCCGAATGCACCTCCCTTCTTACCGCGCCACTTTCGCGAGACGGCAACGCCTCTCGGGATTGTCGGTGGCATCGAAGTCGAAGCCAGCCCCTGGATCGAGGACAATCTTTGGGTGCTGATGATGATTCAGGATGAGCCGATGATTGTCGGCACGATCGGTAACCTGGATCCGCTGAAGCCGGAGTTTCGCGAGTATCTGGAAAGGTATCGCCGGAACAAGCTGTTTCTCGGCATCCGCTACGGCAACGTCTGGGAAAACCAGAACCTCGTGACGGCAGTGGACCGGCCGGAATTCATCGACAATATGAAAGCGCTAGCCCAGACTGGCCTGACGTTGGAAGTGGCCAACCCGCGCTTGGACCTGATCGATGCGACAGTGCGTCTTACCGACAAAGTGCCGGATTTGCGTGTTGTCCTGGGCCATCTTCAGGCACTTGCGCTTCCCACTGCCCCGGACGTTCTGAGGAGCTATTCGAATAACCTGAAGGCACTCAAGAAACGAAACGTGTATGTGAAGATTTCGGGGCTACACGGTTCCCAGCCTAACCCGCAGGCGTCGTTCGATCCGGCTGTCTACATGCCGGTGTTGGATTTCATCTGGGATATCTTCGGCGAAGACTTAATGATTTACGCTGGTCGAAATAAGACGGCTCTCGAGATCATGCGGTCGTACTTCATGGCGAAGGGACCTTCGGCGGCAGAGAAGTTTTTCTGGAAGAACTCGGTGCCCGCCTTCAGATGGATCCGGCGTGACCCCAAACAGCCCCAATTGACCTGACACGCCCGTTGCTGAAATCTGGCCGGTCACGGCGGTACGCGCGGGCGATGTGGAGTTAGGACCCAGCGGACTTGCGGCGAGTCTGAATGGCTGGGATAACATTGATGCCAGACCGATGACGGGCACCACCATTGGGCGTTACGAACTCCTCGAGAAGCTGGGCGAGGGGGGATGGGCGTGGTATATCACGCCCGCGACGTGCTCCTCCATCGCTTCGCCGCGCTGAAGTTTCTTCCGGATACAGGATTGGATGACGGCCGCAAGCGCCGTTTCCTGCACGAGGCGCAAGTCGCCTCGTCTCTGAACCACCCCAATATCGTCACCATCTACGAGATTAGCCTCGAGCCGCCGCGCGAATTTATCGCCATGGAATATGTGCAGGGACGTCCGCTGGATGCAATCATCGGGTCCGCCGGCCGGCCGTACAAGGACGTTCTCGCCTACTCCGTACAGATCGCCGACGCTCTTGCCGCGGCCCACGCCGTGGGCATCGTCCACCGCGAGATCAAGCCGGGTAACGTGGTCATTAGCGATGCGGGACTCGCCAAAGTTCTCGAATTGGCATTGCAAAGCTGGTCGAATCCGCGCCTGCTGTCACCGATGATGTCACTCGCACCGTCGTCCTCGGGTCGTCTCCTCGCACTCTGAAAGGCGCCACCGTCGGCACGGTTTCCTACATGTCTCCGGAGCAGGCAGAAGGCAAGCCCGTCGATCACCGATCCGACATCTTCTCCTTCGGGGCACTGCTATACGAGATGCTCACCGGCCGGCGTGCTTTCGTGGGCGAGTCGCCGGTCTCAACGCTCGCCGCCATACTCCGTGCCGAAGCGCCCGATCTCCCGCAGCATCTCCCTGCATCCCGCCGGAACCGCTGTCTTGAGAAGTCGCCGGAACGTTGATGGCAGAGCACGGCAGATGTTCGCGCCATTCTTGATGATCTCAGGCAGGACCTGCAGCCGCGGCAGCATCGCGGATCGCTGCACCCGATTCTAGCGGGAGCGACGCCGCGGCAAAGCTCAACCGCTCGCGGGTCGGTTCCATGGAGCCGCCGGCGGCCTTGCGTGCTGCAGCTCGCTCGCGGCGGCAGGGTTTACACATTTGGCGCCCGCGACGGTCCGAAGATCCGGCTGCAGCACTACACTGTTCCGGCGCATGACATCCGATACCGCTTCAAATGTCGCGCCGACGATCTCGTCAGACGGCAAGGTCATCGCGTATTCGTCCGATCGTTCGCAGAGCGGCGCGACAGATATCTGGATACAGCAGGTAGCCGGGGGCGAACCGGTCCGCCTGACCTCAGGCCTGGGCCTATGCCATAGCCCGTTCTTTTCGCCGGATGGCAGCCGGATCGTGTTCCATGGCGGCCCGGATTCCAGGGGTATTTACGTGGTCTCCACCTTCGGCGGAGCAGCACGGAGAATTGCCGACGGCCGCAGTCCGGTCTTCTCGCCGGATGGCGCGCAAATCTCATATTTAGGATCGACGAACGATCGCATCATGCCCATTTCGGCGATGGGCGGAACGCCTCGTGAACTGCCGCTCAAGCACGCGGTGGCCAATCGCCCTCATTGGCTTCCCGACGGCAAGCGTCTACTCTTCGCTGGGGTCGATTCGAAGCCTGGAAGTCAGGCGTTCGACTGGTACAGCGTTCCGGTTGATGGCGGCGAAGAAAAGTCCTGCGGGGCCTCTAAATGGCTGCGAGGTACTTTCGATCGCGTCGTGACCACACTCGCTATCCTCCGCTGGAGTCTTCATCTATGTGGGAGAAGCTGATGTCGCCAACGTGTATCGCGTTCCCTTCGACCTGACGCAGGCCCGGGTGACCGGAGCTCCCGTCCCCGTCACCATCGCGCCCGGAGTCAACTTCTGGCCCTCAGCTTCCGCCGATGGAACGAAGATCGTATTTGGAAATGCCCCGAGTTTCAACACCAACCTTTGGGCGATGAACGTCGATGCGTCCACCGGGCATGGTCACAGGGGAACCGCGTCCGATCACCGGCGGCCTGGTCGACCGCGCCGCTCCTTACCCCTCGCCCGACGGCAAGCGCATCGCTTACAAAGCAAATTCGGGGCGAACGCAGGAGATTCGTGTCCTGGAGGTGGCCACGGGTCAGGAAATCAGGATCGGAGAAACCTCTGGGGCCACCCCTCCTGTGATCTCGGACGACGGCACGCAGGTGGCCTATGCAGTTCGCGAGAAGGATGGCTTATCCGTATACACGGTGCCGGTAAACGGCGGCGTTTCGCGGCGGATCTGTGCGGGCTGCGGCCGGCCGACGGAGTGGTTCGGGCACAGTACTCGGATCCTTTACGACCAAGCCGCCAAGAACAGCGAAATTGCCGTTCTGGACGTTGCCAGCGGAAAGCAAACTGCGATCCTGCGCTCCCAGGCGAACCGGATCTAGACGCCCCGCTTATCGCCCGATCGCCGCCTGCTCTGTTTTACGTGATCACGAGTGCCCGCGAGCGTAAGATCTATTTAGCGCGGTTCTCGGAGAACAATCAGATTGCGGAACAGGAATGGAAGCCGCTGACGGCAGGCGCCTCGGTGGACGAGAGACAGCCTTTCTGGTCGCCGGATGGACGGTTCCTGTACTTCCTTTCGGAGCGGGACGGCTTCCGCTGCATATGGGCCGTGCGTTTTGACCCGGCAACTTCGAAAGCGATTGGCGGACCGTTCCCGGTGCACCATCTGCACCAGTACAGGCACAATCTGCTCGACTTCGGCGACGTAGCAGACATCGGGCCCTCGCTCGCCGGAAAGACTATGTTGCTAGCGGTTCGCGAGATCCAGGCTAATATCTGGCTTGCCGAACGCAAGCCGGGGCAAGCAGCACGGTGAGGCAAATGCGAACGGGCGGAGTTCGCTGCTTCCCCAGCCATTGCCTATGAAGGTGCAACTCACGGCCGGTGGACCGATATGATTCGAGCCGATCGGCGCCAGCCACGGAAGGCATTTATTTAGGCGGGAGTCGACCAGGCGGATCATCGCTTTGCCGGCGCGCGTATAATCACTCGCATGGACCCCTCCCCTGTTACCGCCGGGTCGAACTGCTCGGGCGAAAGCGCAGATCGAAACCGTCCTTACCTGGGTGTTCACGCGATCAATATCTTCGTTCATGATCAGGACCAAAGCTTGCGTTTCTACGTCGATCAACTCGGGTTCCATCTCAGCTTCGACGCTCTGCTGCAATCCGGTGATCGCTGGATAGCCGTATCGCCGCCGGACGGAAGCGCACTGCTCGCGCTGATCGCGCCGGAACCGGAATCGAAGGAATACAAGCTGATCGGCCACGGGGGTCGTTTTAGTCGCCGAAGATGTGGTGGCCCAATACGGCGAGCGGCGCAGGCGCGGCGTTCGGTTTTTATATGCGCCGCGTCTCCGGCGCGTCCAATACCAGCGCAAGGCTGCGGCTTCATGCGCTGTTTCAACCGCGGCGGAACGCCGGAATCGGACATGGGGCGGAGTTTTCACTGACTTCAAGGATCCGGACGGGAACTCGTTTGCACTCGTTGGCTTTGACGAAGTGAATCGAGAGATTGAAGCCGAGCGGCGCGTGAAGGCCGAAAAGTTGGAAGCCGAACGCCGCGCCGCACAGGAACTCGACATTGCCAAGGAGGTGCAGGCCAAACTCCTGCCTCAGATGCTACCGCCGATGCGGACACTGGATTACGCAGGTACATGTCGCCAGGCTCGCCAGGTTGGTGGGGATTACGACGTCCTTGACTTGGGTCGGAACCGTTTCGGGCTGGTCATCGGCGACATTGCAGGGAAGGGCATCGCCGCTCCGCTTCTGATGGCTAATCTCCAGGCGAATCTTCACATCCATTGTTCGGCGGCGTTGGAGCGGCCGCAACGCCTCTTACAGTCCGTTAATCAGGTTTTTCATAAGAACTCGACGGAGAGTGCCTACCCGACGCTGTTTTAGCTGAGTATGATGACCAGGAGCGGCGGTTGCGTTATGCCAACTGCGGACACTCCCGGCACTCTTGCTCCGCCGAGACGGTACGATAGACAGGCTCGAGTCGACGGGCACGGTTTTGGGGCTATTTCAAGAATGGGACTGCTCGATAAACGAACTGTCGCTGTACTCCGGAGACACCTTGGCCCTCTACACGGATGGAATAACGGAATTTTTCAACGACGCCGGTCAGGACTTTGGCGAAGAGCGGTTGATCGAGGCCTTACGCCGGCATCGTGGTCTGTCTCCGCACGCCATGCTGGAGGCGACTATTGGCAACGTTCAGCGGTTCAGCCGCCATGAACAGCACGATGACATCACATTGACCATTGCCAAGTGCCGCTGAATTTCGCCAGAACTGAGCAACATCCGGCGACGGCGATTCCGGCCCATCGCCGGATCTCGGGTCCGAGGACCGTGGCTACCCGGAGGCCGCACGGACCCCGGACTGCGCAACTCAGGTCATCGCTTCCGGCGTTTGTTGTTTGCTACTCCGCCGAGCGCCGGCAAAGGGCACCTCTTGGCGCGTGTCTTTGCGTTCAATTCGATCCGCAGTTGCCACGCGGTCCGCAATGCGCCTGTGAGCACATCCTCGTTCGCCGCGGCGAGGCGAATATGGGTATGTCCCATCTTTCCCCACCCGCCCGGAATGGGCAGGAAAATCTCGGGGGCCTCCTCTACGAATGCCGCCTGCTGCTCCAGCGTAAGCGTCAGGTTTCCGTAGCCCTCCGCTTGCGAAGCCAGGGAGGCAAATCTCCTGCCCCCCACACGAAAGGCTGGCAATCCCCCGTGGGAGTCCTCTTCCACGCCCTCCAGGCTAAGCGCAATCCTCCGAAAATCTGCTGCGGTCATCGCGCAACTCCTAAATTTCAGAGCGTACCTCATCTCCTTGGATGGCGTGCTGTCAAATGCCCGCGAATTGAGTCAGCGCTCCACCAACCACGCGGCAAGCGGAGATACCCGCGACACAGAAAATGAGCTGACGTCGATACCCGAAACTGCCGCCGAGGTGAGCTCTCGGGAACCGTGGAAGAAAAGACTTCTCTCAAATTGCGTTCCGGCGCCGCAGAATGAGCAGTAGGGCATGAGGCAATGTGCGATAACGCCAGTGCATGCTCCTTTAGCGCCTGCGGCATGTCAGGACCAGTCAGTTCAATGTTTGCGGATGCCGGATCGCGAAGTGGCAGGCGGTCATACCTCCGTTGCCAAACCCGCCCGCAGCCAAGCCCCCCGAGCGAAGCTGGCTTACGTCTGACCTGCTAATCAGTTCCCCGTCGGGATCACAATGTCGCCCGACCAGGCAGCGCCTCCAGCGGCATCTTGGACGTAGTTCCTGCCAGGTCCGGAATGCGAACCATCGCGTGATCAAGACAGGCCAGAGGGATAACGGGGTTGCAGCGAGAGCTCGCTCGCGTACCCAGCTATGACCCGAGTGAGTGGACCAACTTATCGCTGGTCTTCAGCCTGATAGCCGCGTGCTCCCGACGAGCCGATCGGCAACCGAGAGACGCTGTAGGTGGGCCGCCATGCTGCCATCGACCGCATGACGATGCAATGCATGGAGCACGTGGGCATCGTGGTCGACGACCTCGCGGCCGCGACGGCGTTCTTCGTCGAGCTCGGACTCAAGCTGCAGGGCGGGGGCGGTCGAGGGCGGTTGGGTAGACCGCGTGGTGGGACCCGAGGGCGTCCGGCCGGAGATCGCGATGATGGACCCCGGACGGCTTGAGCTGACGAAGTTCCACGCCCGTCGGACCGGGGCGCCGACCGGCACGCGCCGGCGAACACCCGGGCATCCGCGATCTGGCATTCGCAGTCGATGATATCGACGCCGTCGTCGCTAGCTTGCGAGCCCCTGGCGCAGAGCTCGTTGGCGAGGTGGAGCGCTACGAAGACAGCTATCGGCTCTGCTACGCCGGAGACCCGGAGGGGATCATCGTCGAGCTGGCGGAGCAGATCGGCTGAGGGCTCCGGCCGGCCGCCCAACAAGCCTCGACAGCGTCACTGGTCGTCCCGGACCCCGGAGCGGATTGCGCATCACCGCCTCGGCAAGATCCAGCACCCCTTGCGGCCGGGTGATCAGGGGATGACATTGGGCTATCCAATACTCCCAGGGCACCACTGGAGTTCTGAAATGCCCATCAAACCGGCCTCTACAAAGGCAAAATCCAATGACGCTTTTGGCCGGTTACACAGACGGAAGAAAATGTTCCGGGGCTGTATGCCCGGGTTGAATAAGGATCAGCAGTCTCTGGTGCAGAAGAGCCGTCCATACTGGCGCGGCTGGAAGATCACGCTTCATCTCTAGCAGTATTGCCGGATGCAGTCTCGTTCGGATAGTTGAAGAAGAGCTGATTGCCGTCGGGATCATCGACCACGAGGAGTCGGTAACCCCATGAACCCTCCTTGACCGGAACGCCCTTGGCCTCGAGTTCCGCGCGCAGCGCGTCCAAGGCGGCGACCGCGGCCTCGCGCGTCGGCTGCTCGACGTTCATGGAAATGAACATTAGCCCCTTGCCAATCTTCTCAGGCCACGTGTCGGCCAGGATAAGCGCGCAGCCCTGCCGCTCCACCTGTGCGACGTGCGCTCTGCCGTCCTCCTCGTATCGCCAGGGGCTTGTGAAGCCGAGCCCGTTAACATAAAAACGGAGCGAGGCAGCAACGTCCGTCACGTGTAGAACGGGGCGCGCGAACCAGTCTGTCATAGGCTATATATCTTCGAATGAAGACAACTGTTTCCTCCGTCTTGAATCATACGCCCCACCGATGAGTTCCTGGCGGATGCGGACCCGGCGGTACCAGCCGGGCATCCCGACGTCATCATACCGCCGGCGAATGAGCGACAGTGGCATCCAGGCGTCGTGGTACATTCTGCCGACCTCCGTTCGATCGGCCGGTCGTCGCTGCATCAACTTCACAATCGTGGCCCCTGTCAGGCCGGACCGTCTGTTATCGTTTCGCTGGAACTCAATTGCCCGCGCGATTGGCGCCTTCTTGATGAAGGCCTGAGATGCTCAGGAAACTGAAGCTCCGAGTACCTGCTGTGTTCCGCCGCAATCACATCAACGACGAACTAACACTGCATCTCGAACAACTCACTGACGAACTGGTCGCTCAAGGATTCAGTCCTCAAGAGGCGCTCTGGGCCGCAAGACGGTAGTTCCGCAATGTAACCGGCATTCAAGAACAGCGCCACGACCTATTCTCATTTCGGCTGGTGGAAGATCTCCTGCGGGACATGCATTACGGCTGGCAGCATACGCCGGAGTCCTTCCGTAGCCGTCGCGGCGGCTTTATCGATGGGCCTTTGCGATCGGCGTCAACACTGTCTTATTCAGCCTGATTCAAGAGGTGTTTTTTCAAAGTCCACCACACGGGCTGCCGAGGACCTAGTCACGATTGGGCTTGGCGGCAGCAGTCACGCCTCCCTGTCGAACCTTCAGGGCACTGGGCCGCGTATTTAGGAGCGAGGAAGCCATAGCCGAATTGAATCCTCATCTCGTGCTCGTTACTCATCGCCTCTGGACACGCAGCTTCGGCCAGGAGGCAGCCGCCGTTGGCCGACGCTGGTTCTTAATGGACGCCCGTATACGGTCCTTGGAGTCCTCCCAGAAGGCTTTCGTCCCCCGACATTCCTGAACACTTTACCGGACCTATATGTTCCGGCCAGCGTCGACCTGAATCCTTCGCTCTTGATGCGGCAGGGCCATACATCTACGCTCGTTGCGCGTCGCAAGGCCGGCCAGACAGTCGAGCAGGCATACGCTGCCCTCCAGGTTGTCGCCAACTGCATGGCGCGTGACAACCCAACGAGAATGCAGGCATCGGGAGGTCTAGCCGATGACGGCCAATCAGCAGTTTCGCGGATCCGGACGCGGCACCCCTGATCGCATTCGCCGCAGTACTCATGGCGGCAGTCTTCATTGTTCTCTGGATTGCCTGTGTAAACATTGCAGGAGTGCTCATCGCTCGCAGCGGCTCGACGCCGGGAGATCGCAACCCGGTTAGCGCTCGGTGCCAGTCGCGGGAGACTTGTGCGGCAACTCTTAGCCGAAGCGCTATTGCTCGCTAGTTTGGGAACTTTGGCGGGTCTTAGGTTGCACTGGTACATCACGAAGCTTCTTAATGAATTGTCCCTGCCGCTTCCGGTCCCGATCGCTTTCCAGATAGCACCAGATGTGAAGCTCGTCCTCTATCCGATTGCCCTCACCGGTATTTCCGCATTGCTGGCCGGTCTGATGCCGGCCTGGCAGGGCATAAGGCCTGGGCTTACGTCTGGCTTGAAAATGGAAGAGCCGCAGTACGGCTATCGCCGGTTCACTTTTCGTAAGCCTGATTGTGGCACAGGTGGCGATCACTATGGTGTTGGTCAGTGTCGCATTGCTGCTCGCAAGGAGCCTGGCCCGAGTACACTCGATCGACCCCGGCTTCGATCTCGGGCACACGGCCTGGGCACGAGTTAACGTGCTCAGTGATCGGTACGCTAAGGATCAGGTCTACCTATTTGCATCGCGGTTGTTGAGACGGCGAGCGGCGTCCCTGGCGTCCGGTCCGCCGCGCTTTCGGAAACCGTGCCGTTTAACAATTTCATGCGCATCGGTCGGCCGATTCAAACCGGGGCAAGCGCGATAAAGGTTGAGTATTACGGCAACAGCGTGAGCCCTGCCTATTTTGAAACCATGGGGATTCCCGTCGTCGCGGGGCGGCCGTTTGCGGCAAGCGACCGGAAAGGATCGCCGAATGTAGTCATCCTCAACCAGGCTTTAGCCAGGCGGCTATTTGGCGATAGTCCGGAAGTGGGAGAGCGAATCTGGTTCGGAGACAGCTGCGCGAATGCAAGGTGCAGCTCACGTTCACACCCAATTCCAGGATTTCGAACGGACCCTAATCACCAGAGTCCTCAGCTAAATACAAACCAACTTCGCCGTCAACGCGACTGGTTACTCGCTGGTCCACCGCTACACTGAGGACGGCATGGAAACACGATCGATCACTTTCGCGTCCTCGCGAACGAACCATTAGCCGAGTTCGACGTATTCCTGGTTCGCCGCTGGAGCATTTAACGAAACGAACCCATGTGCAGTACACGTGACTCGCGGGTGCCAACTGCGCTCACGCGCATCGATCTCGAAGATGGAGGAAGCTCAATCATGTATGAAATCCGTTGGATGGGCGGCGGTTCTTCTGGACCACTGCAGGTGTGGCGAGCTCAAGGCGCTCGCTTGCGCAACAACTCCCCGTGCGCTGCCGACGTAATGGTTGGAACCTTAAGCGTCATGGCCGCCGGGCTCGAATTGACACGGGTCCCGCCGCGATCTTTCCCTGTGCCAGCAAGTATGGAACTCGAGGCGGGCGTGGGCGCGGATGGAAGGCCTGGGCTGCGGCTGGCTTCTGCAACTGCAGGCGTCCCCGGTCTGCCGCCGGCGGCACTGGAAGCCGTGGAACTATGGCGGGATGGCCAATATGCCGGCTCGATCACAAGCGGCCGCTACGGCGTTATGTTGTTGCCGATCTTCACTGACATTCAATTCCGGTTCGATGGAACTCCGGTGTAAGTGAATCCGTTTATTGTCGCCGCGGCTGCACGCAAGCACAATGGATAGACCCTGACGCGAGCCAAGACCGCGTCGGCCTCTCCCAGTCGCAGCGTACTCGCGCAGATTACGAAACAAACCCAATCGAAGGAGAAACTGCTCCCACTCGCGCCATCCCGGCAACGTGGTACCCCGATGATTCGCCGTCCTGTCGCGCCGTAGGAGGCAACGATCTGTAGCGTCACGGATAAAGCTCGCCTGGACCTATGGTCCAATAAACTGTTAACTATGAGCCCGCTGACGTTACGCGCTCCGCTGATTCTCCTGCTCGCCGCTAGCCTCGTACTGCCGCAGTCGAGTCCTAACGTTCCGATTCGGGGCTTCAGCGGCGACGAGGTGCGCGCCGAGCGCGATCGCGAGACTCAGGCTAGGGCCATCCCCCAAGCCGACCGGATTCGTGCGTTTGCCAGGCGAATGTCCGCCAAACCGCATGCCGCAGGCTCGCCACAATCGAAGGCGGTGGCTGCCTACATCCTGGGTCAATTGCGGGAATGGGGGCTTGATGCGAATCTCGAGTCTTTTGAGCCCTTGCTTCCGTACCCCACGGCTCGATTGCTTGAAATGACTGCCCCTGTTCGTTGGGTAGCCCGATTGCACGAGCCCGTAGTTGCCGAAGATAAGGACAGCGGGGAGCCCAATCAGTTGCCGGCCTATAACGCCTACTCGGCGACCGGCGATGTCACCGCGCCCCTGGTTTATGTCAATTACGGCGTGCCGGAAGACTACGAATACCTCAAGCAGCAGGGCATCGACGTCAAGGACAAAATCGTGATCGCGCGCTACGGGAAGAGTTGGCGCGGCGTCAAACCGAAACTTGCGCAGCAGCACGGCGCTGTGGGCTGCCTCATTTATTCAGATCCGCATGAGGATGGCTATTTCCAGGGCGACGTATACCCGAAAGGCGCCTTTCGTCCGGCGCAAGGCGTGCAGCGTGGCAGCGTCGTCGACATGCCGCTTTATCCTGGCGATCCGCTCACTCCCGGGTGGGCCTCGGAGAAAGGCGCCAAACGCCTGCCACGATCCGAGGCGGGTTCATTGCTGAAAATTCCCGTGCTTCCCATCTCCTACGCCGATGCTAAGCCGCTGCTTTCGAATCTGGGCGGACCGGTCGCGCCGGAAGCTTGGCGCGGGGCTTTGCCGTTCACCTACCACGTGGGTCCGGGTAGCGCCACAGTGCATCTGAAACTGGATTTCGATTGGACCAGCAAGCCGATCTTCGACGTAATCGCCAGGGTCCCCGGCTCTGTGTACCCGGACGAATGGGTAATCTGGGGTAATCACCACGACGCATGGGTGAACGGCGCCAGCGATCCAGTAAGCGGTGCTTCCGCTTTGCTCGAAGCGGCGCACACCCTGGCGGAGATGATCAAGCGCGGGTGGAAACCGAAGCGAACAATAATATTTGCATTCTGGGATGGCGAGGAATTCGGTCTCATCGGCTCTACCGAATGGGTCGAGAAGTATCAGGCTGAGTTGGAAAAGAAGGTGGCGGTTTACATCAATTCAGATTCCAACGGGAAGGGAACTCTCGCCGCCGGAGGTTCGCATACCCTGGAGCAATTCGTCACCGAAGTGGCTCGTGATATCAACGATCCTGTCTCGGGTAAGTCTCTGCTCGACGCGCGCAAATCGAAGCAACCGCCGCACGGCGGCGAGAATTCGGGCGCGTTCCGGTTAACGGCGCTTGGTGCTGGGTCGGACTATGTGGCCTTCATCGATCACATCGGTGCGTCCAGCCTGAATCTCAGCTTTGGCGGCGAGGGCGGGGGCGGGGTGTATCACTCTATCTATGATTCTTTTAACTGGTACACGCATTTTTCCGATGGCGATTTCGTATACGGCCGGACTCTGGCACAAGTTATGGCCGTGTCGCTGATGCGCCTGGCTGATGCCTCCGTGCTGCCCTACGAATTCGGCAGTCTGGCACGCACCGTGAGAGGATATGCCGACGAGATTCAGAAGGAAGCGGGAGCCGCGTCGAAGAGTGTCGAGTTTCGCGAGGTTTATGTCCAGTTGGCCAGGCTGGAAGGTAACGCCCGTAATTACGAGGAGGCTCTGGCCGGTATCGAAAAGAGGCTGCCGCAGATACCGGCCGACAAGCTTGCTAAGGTCAACGAGGTCTTGTATCGGACGGAGCGGCGGCTACTGTCCTCAAGAGGGCTGCCCGGGCGCGAATGGTATCGGCACGAACTGTATGCGCCCGGCCTTTACACCGGATATGGCGCCAAGACCATGCCCGGCGTCCGGGAGGCCGTGGAAGCCGGTCGCTGGGAGGAAGCGAATCATGAGGCCAACCACGTCACCCACGCCTTGCAAAGGCTCAATGCTCAGGTGGAAGAGGCTGCCCGTCTGCTGCGCGGATTGGAAGACTGACGTTCATCGCTGGCTGCTGAGCCACTTCGCCAGAAATAACTCGCTGGCCTGGAGCTCGATCTCGCGGGCCAGCTCTCGATTCCACTCCGTCAGCTTTTTTTCCTTTAGCTTGTCCAGCAGTTCAAACCTGCGGCGGGCTTCCATCAGCTTTATCCGCTGCTCGGAGATGCGCTTTTCGAAATCGGCGGCGCTGGCCGCCAACACGCTCCGTTGCTGAATAACATAGCGCCGAAAGGCGTCGATGGCCCGCAGCTCGGTGGCGCCGGCGGTCGTGCGGTTCACCAACGCTGCGCTGTCGTTAGCCTCCCGTTCCAAGAGCAGACGGCGCGATTCAACGAGACTCTTTTGCGAGATCAGTTCGTCCACTCGCGCCTGTTCTATAGCCACCTGGTTCTCACGCCATTGACGTACTCGTTCCAGAGTGAACGTGAATTTTTTCACGCCGGGCGCGCCAACGCCAACATGCGTTGTAGCGTCTGGTCAAAGCTGGATACTTCGTCCGAGCCCTGCCGCAGAAAGTCGAGCAGTTGCGGACGCAGTTGTATCGAGGCGTCGAGTTTGGGATTGGAGCCCGCCGTGTAGGCCCCTAGGTTGATCAAATCTTCGGAGCGCTGATAGTCGGCCAGAGCAGCCCTCAAGCGCTGCGCCGCTTCCTTCTGCTCCGGTGTAGAAACTCTGCTCGCCAGCCGGCTCACCGAGTTGAGTATGTCAATCGCCGGATAATGTCCCGCTGAACCGAGATCGCGCGACAGGATGATATGTCCATCCAGGATCCCTCGCACTGCATCGGAGATTGGCTCGTTGAAATCGTCGCCCTCCACGAGTACCGTGAAGAAGCCGGTGATGGAGCCTTTTCCGAACCGGCCGGCGCGCTCGAACACCCGCGGCAGCAGGTTGAACACCGACGGCGTGTACCCCTTCTGGCTGGGAGGCTCACCGGCGGCCAGGCCGATCTCACGCTGCGCCATGGCCAGCCGGGTCACTGAGTCCATCACCAGCAATACGTCAGCGCCCTGATCTCGAAAATATTCCGAGACCGTGAGCGCCACGAATCCCGCCCGAATACGGAGCGGCGCCGGCCGGTCCGACGTCGCGACAATCACGACGCTTCGTTTCAGCCCTTCTTCCGCCAGCTCGCGTTCCAGGAAATCGCGGACTTCGCGGTTGCGCTCGCCGATCAGTGCGATGACGCTCACGTCCGCCGAGTTGTTCCGCGACATCGAGCCGAGCAACGTGCTCTTGCCCACACCGCTGCCCCCGAAGATCCCGATTCTCTGGCCTTTGCCGATGGTGAGCAGGCTGTCAATGGCGCGTATGCCCGTGATCAGGCGGTCGTGTATCGGTTCGCGTTCCAGCGGACCCGGTGGCGCACGAAGCAGGTCGTACATGTCCTCGGCGAAGATGGGCGGCTTGCCGTCCATCGGATTTCCGAAGCCGTCCAGCACGCGGCCCAGCAATCCCTGTCCCACGGCGACGCGGGAGCCTTCTTTCCGGGCAATGATGGTGTCGCCCAGTTGCAGCCCGTCGGTCTCTTCGAGCGGCATGGAAAGTACCCGTCCGTCGCGGAAACCGATCACCTGGGTGCGAATGCGGCGTCCTCCAGACACCACAGCTTCACAGAAATCGCCGATCGCCGCCGCGGGGCCCTGAGATTCCACCAGCAGACCGATGATTTGCGACACCTTGCCGGTCCACTGTAACGGATCGGTTCGCTCTACGGCCGTGAGGTACCGCTCGAGTTGCATCACGAACTCCGGCGGACTAAATCGACCAGGCCGCGTTCGATCTCCTGCAGTTGAGAGGAGACTGACGCGTCCAGGCTACCGCGGGTAGTTTCGACAATGACGCTGCCGTGCTCGAGCGAAGAGTCGGGGATGAGCTCAACGCGTGGCGGCATGCCGGGTCCGGCGAGATGCCGCTGGAGTAGTGGCACTTCGTCCGGATTCAGTCGGACGCGCAAGATCTCTCGCGCATCCACTCGTTCGAAAGCGGCCTTGATAATGCCGAGCAGAGACTCGGGATCCACCGACAACTCGCGCCGCAGCACCCGGTGCGCTACAGCCACTGCGAGACGTACCGTGTCTTCTTCGGCTTCCAGCAAATGTTTCTTGCGGACCGCTACAAGGTCCTGAATGCTATGCGCCAGCTTGGCGACCAGCGGCTCGACACGAGTGTTCGCCTGGTTCATTCCGGCGGTCTGTCCTTCGCTGAATCCGCGCTGATAGGCTTCGCGTGGTCGCGATTCCAGCTCGCGCTCGAGTTCTTGGATCCTGGCTTGCTGGGTCATCAGCACGCGCGCTTGTTGGTCTTCCGGTGCGGCACTTGGCGCCGGGTTGTTCTGGGCAGGCGCACTCCTTGCTCCGCGCCAGACTATTGGCTTGGCTCCCGAGGCTTTTTCGCCCGTCAATAATCTGGATGACATCCGCTAAACTACGTACTGCTCGCCCGCGGTTCCTTTGAGGCTGATCACGCCTTCCGCTTCCAGCTGGCGCACCACGGCGATGATCTGCTGCTGCGCGCCTTCCACCTCTTTTATCTTGATCGGCCCTAACCCGTCCATGTCTTCGCGAAGCATTTCCGCGCCGCGCTGCGACATCGCCGCCAGCAGGTGATTCTTCAATTGATCGCTGGTGCCTTTCAGCGCGATCGTCAATATCTTGCGATCCACTTTCCCGAGCAGTTCCTTCACCCCGCCTTGATCCAGCAGCAGAAGATCCTCGAAGACGAACATGAGATGGCGAATGGTCTCCACCAATCCAGGATCGTTGTCTTCGATCTTGTTGAGAATGTCTTTGCTGGTGTTGGAATCCAGACGATTAAACATTTCCGATACCGCTCGAACTCCTCCGTATGTTTCGCGGCTCACTTCGCCGAGAGCTTTGAGCTTGGAGGCTATTACCATCGCTATTTTAGAGATGATCTCCGGAGAAATCTGGTCCAGGTGTGCCATGCGCGTAGAGACATCGCTGCGCATTTCCTGCGGCAGTGAAAACAACAGACTGGCCGCTTGAGAAGGATTCAGATGCGAGAGAACCAGGGCGATCGTCTGCGGGTGTTCACTATGAATGAACTTTGCAAGCTGCTGTGGATCTGCCTTCTGCAGAATATCGAAGTTCGCTGACTCAGCGCCAAGCGTACGAAGTAGCCGGTCGAGAAGCTTTTTGGCCTGCTCCGGACCGAACGCGTTCATCAGCAGCTTGCGGGCGTAATCGACTCCGCCCTTGGCGACATAGTCGTGAGCCACCGCCATCTCGTAGAATTCTTCGAGAATGGCCTCTGATTGCTCGGTGGGGATGATTGCGACATTGGCCACCTCGCGCCCAATTTCCTGGACTTCTTCCTCGTCCAACTGGCGCAGGATTTCGGCGCTAGCCTCTTCACCCAGTGTGATCATGAGGATCGCGGTCTTGCGCAGGCCCGATATCCGTTCTTCCCGGTCAACGTTCGTAATCAGTGGTATTCAACCAAGTACGGATCACCTGGGCCAGGGCAACAGGATCCTTCTTGGCCTCCGCGTGGATGTGCTTGGCAAGCACTTCAGCCTTCTTCGTCTTCACCGCCGGCAGCTTCAGCGAACTTAGGACATCCTTCGTCTGCTGTTCCTTTAGTGCGGCTTGCTGGGCGAATTTCGCCTGAATTTCTTCGTCCAAATTGGATGCCTCCAGCACTTTCCCTCCCGGACCTAGGGCGGCGTGTTCCACGTTGACGGTGGTCTTGCTTTTGCGCAGCGTAGACATCAATTTCCAGACGGCAAGTAGGAGGACTAGGAGAATAGTGAGTCCAATACCGGCTAATACAGCAGGATTCATGTTCTTCGTCGCCGCCTGAAGCCAGGCGGGCATCCAGGACGGCGGTGGAGGCGTCTTGATAGGCGGCGGCGGGTTTTCGGGGGACGGGGGTGCAACATTTAAGGTCGCGTCGAAGGGGAACGTTTCAACGATCACCTGATCCCCCCGGTCCGCCTGAATTCCGACCACTCCCGCCGCCAGATCCTTTACAACCTTCAGCTTCTCGGGACTAGGCGGCTCGATAACCTTGCGGCCCTTATCAAACCTTACGGTCTGATCCAGCAAAATCGAGAGAGATATGCGCTTTACATTACCCTGGGGAAGCTTAGTATGTTTCACCAGCCGGCTGGACTGATAGCTGATGTTTTCCGTGCGGCGGCTTGTACCGGTTGACCCCGTCGAGGGACGCGCGGCGGGACGGGGCAGATTCGAGGGCGTGCCAGGTACTCCGGACGAGGCCAATCCGGTGGTACCGTCTTCGGTTTTCTGCGAAGTAGTCATCACCGACTTCGTTGGATCGAAGGTCTCTTCACTCTGCTCACCGCTAGTGAAATCGCAGTCCACCGTCACACCGGCTCTGTACTTGTCGGTGCCGAGCAGCGGCTCCAGCGTGGAGTTCAATTTCACCAGGAGATCGCGCTCGACCTTCTGCTTATATTCGAGTACTGCTTCGTTGGGCTCCGGCCCGTCCGGCAGTCCAGCCTTTTTCGGGCGGCTGAGAAGGTTACCGTTCATGTCCAGAACGGAAATGGCGTCCGGCGCCAAGCCCTCCACAGCGCTCGCCGTCAGATTACAGATGGCGAGTACATTGTGGTTTGAAAGCTTGGCTCCCAACTTGAGTTTCACGAGAATGCTGGCCTTGGCGGGCTGGCGATTCTCTACATAGATAGACTCTTTTGGAAAAGTGATGTGAACTCGAGCCTGCTCCACTTCGGAGAGCGAAGTGATGGATCGTTCGAGTTCGCCTTCTAACGCCCGGTGGTAATTGATTTGTTCGGTGAAGTCTGTCGCGCCGAAATTCGTTTTATCAAACAGCTCAAACCCGATTCTCCCGGTCTTGGGCAGACCCGCTGAGGCCAGTTGTAGCCGAAGCTCGGCGACCTTCGCCGCAGGTACTTGTATGGAGCTTCCGTTCTCGGCGAGCCGGTAATCCACGCCGGTTTCGCGAATACGATTCACCACCTGCCCGGCATCCTCGGCGGCCAAATTGGTAAACAGCGGCTTGAAATCCCGCTCCTTATTCCAATGCGAGAGGAAAACCAGCGCCCCCACTACAATGGCGGCGACGAGTGCGATGGTGACCCGCTGGCGGATGGACAGGCGGGCGATGAGCTGCTTCAGTTGGTCCATATATGGCTCTCAGCGTGAAGCGGCGGCTCAGATCTGCATCCGCATTATGTCCTGGTAGGCCGATATCACCTTATTTCTCACCTGCATGAACAGGTCGAAAGATAGTTCGGCGCCTTGGGCGGCCAGGGCAACGTGATGCAATTCTTCACCTTCTCCGGACAGGAAACGGTCGATGCTCGCCCGAGCGTTCGCTCCTGTATTCTCGACCGACTGCACGCTCTGATTGAGCAGCGATTGGAACATCCCAGGCTGTGACGACTCCGTCGCGCCGATGCGTGAGGGAAGCGAAATCGCAGGTATGGATTGGATGGGCGCGATCGGGGCTGTCATGTCTTACTTCATCAAATCGATGGAACGGTGGATCATATCTTTGATAGCCGTCATGGCGGCCACATTGCCGCTATAGGCGCGAGATGCGCTCATCAGGTCCACCATGTCTTCGGCTGGATTGATATTGGGAAACGCCACGTAGCCGTTCTTGTCGGCGTCGGGATGACCGGGCATGAAGCGCCGCTCCGGATCGCGTCCATCCTCGACCACTTCGGATATTCCTACTCCCGTCGACATCTCGTTCTGGAACACCGACGAGAAAGGTGACGACTGGTCCTGGGTGCTGAAGACAGCGTCCCTTCTTTTGTAAGGACCGCCATCCGGCGTGCGAGTGGTCTCGGAGTTGGCGAGGTTCTGAACCAGCAGTTCCGCGCGGGTCCTTTGGGCCGACATTCCCGAGGCACTGACTGACAATGATGAGAAGAGACTCATTTACTTACCTTCCTGAATGGCGGAGCGCATCATCTTGAATTGCGATTTCAACAGCGTTGAAGCGACGTCAAAGCGGATCGCGTTCTCGGCTAAGAGCCGCGTCTCACGATCCATGCTGACGTCGTTGCCGTCGTTCTTGACCTGCAGTCCCTCAACGTTGCGGACGCTGGGCGCCAGTTCCTCGATGTGGCTCATGAACTCGAATTGAAAGTCGAGATCCTTGGTCTTGTAGCCGGGCGTGTCGGCGTTGGCGATGTTCGATGCCACCAATTTTTGCCGGGCGCTCAGCAGGTCCATATAGCTCTCAATCCGTCCTGCTAGTGGGTTCAGCATTTCGCCGATTTATAAGCATTCGCCGCGCCACATGACCAAGTGCATTCTTATCAGCAAAGTACGTGGGCAGGTAACGCCAAGATCCTGGCGCACGCCAATAATTTGTCCCGCTTTGACTGGTGTTGTTTCGTTTTGGAACCGGCGGTGCCTGTTACGATGAAGAATCAGGGAACAGCCGGGAAGGTCTAGCGTAGTTAACTAGTAGCAAGGATTCCACTTTGATGAGACGGATTCAATCCACACTCGCCTTATTTTGTGTCTCGATGCTTGCGTTGCCCCCCATGCGGGCCCAGGAAAATGGATCGGATGCCAAGCCCAAGCACACTTGGTTCAACTTCGGCCAGATGTCGCGCTGGTACGAGGGGTCGGCCGTGGCCCCGATCAATATCTCGAACTCGTCACGGCTGGACGCCCTGGTGCGGGCCGGCAAGCTCTACTTGTCCTTGCAGGATTGCATTGCGGCGGCTCTAGAGAACAATATCGACATCGAAATTGAGCGTTATCAGCCGCGGCTCGCCGAAGCGGATCTGCTACGGGCCAAAGCCGGGGCCTCCATCCGAGGAATCAACACCAGCCTTGCTTCAGGTACCGCCAGCGCCGGAGGCTCGGCCGTGACGCCATCCACCGGAACCACCACCAGCAACGTGTCGGCCAGTAACAACATCGCACTTTCCAACTCCGGCCCGCCGCCCCTCAGCCTGGATCCTGCGCTAACCGGCAACCTGCAGTGGGGGCACTTCACAACGCCGCAGCCGACCACCTTCCTGACCGGCACCAACACGCTGATCTCGCGCCAGAAGATTGGGAATTTCGGGATCCAGCAATCTTATTTGAGTGGAACCACAGCCCAGTTGGGATTCAACAACAGCATTCAGAACACGAACAACGCGAGGAACGATTTCAACCCGGTGACCAGCTCCAACATGGAGTTGTATGTGTCTCAGCACCTGTTGCAGGGCTTCGGCTTCGCGGTCAATAACCGGAATATCCGAATTGCAAAGAACAATCTTCACGTCTCGGACCTCCTGTTCAAGGAACAGGCCATCAATACGGTGGCGAATGTGATTGGGCTGTATTGGGATCTGGTCGCATACAACGAGGATGTGGCGGTAAAGAAGCAGGCCTTGCAATTGGCGCAGAAGCTATACAACGACAACAAAAAGCAGGTGGAGATCGGGACACTCGCGCCCATCGAGATCGTTCGAGCCGAAGCCGAGGTCGCCTCGCGTGAACAGGATCTCACCACTTCTGAAACAAATGTCTTGCAGCAGGAAACAATCATCAAAAACGCGATCAGCCGCAACGGCGTTGCCAGTCCGACTATCGCCGAGGTCAGGATCGTGCCAACGGATCGGATCCGCATGCCAGAAGTGGAACCCATTCAACCTATCCAGGATCTCACCGCCAAGGCCCTCGACACGAGGCCGGAACTGGCGCAAACGGATTTGCAATTGACGAATTCCCGCATCGCCTTGAAGGGCTCTAAGAACGCTCTCCTCCCGACGATTGATGCATTTGTGGATCTTCGAAATCGGGGACAGGCGGGGTCGGTCAATGAAAGTCCGGTGCGGGATCCCGTGACGGGCAATCTGGTCCCGCGCAGTGCGAGCTCAGTGGATCCCTTCCTCCTCGGCGGGTATGGGACGGTGCTTGGCCAACTGTTTAGCCGGAACTTCCCGGACTACAGCGCGGGTTTCACGCTCACGATTCCCTTACGGAATCGAGCCGCGCAAGCGGACTATACCACGGCACAGCTGAATTTGAGACAGAGCGAATTGCAGTATCAACGGCAGGTCAACAGTGTGCGCGTTGACGTTCAAAACGCATTGATCGCATTGCAGCAGGCTCGCGCCCGCTACATGGCGGCGGAGAAGAATCGCGTGCTTCAGGAGCAGACACTGGACGCCGAGCAGAAAAAATATGCCTTGGGCGCTTCGACGGTCTTCCTTGTGATTCAGGCGCAACGTGACCTGGCTACGGCTGAGGGTACGCGGGTGCAGGCGCTGGCGACTTATGCCCGCGCTCGCACGCAACTCGACCTGGCCACGGGTCAGACGCTGGAAGCCAACAACGTTCGGATTGAGGATGCGCTGAAGGGTGTTGTATCGACGCCGCCGAGTCCGCTTCCGGTGCTGGATACACCGGGCGCTGGCTCAGCAAATACGACGCCTCGCGCGACACCTGCGCCGCCGAAGTAGATTTTCCAGGGATACGGAAACCGAAACTCGAGGTCTGTTGCTGGAACCGGCGCTCATTTTTTAAACCAGATCGCCGAGGGAACCGAACTGAGGGCAGCCTAGCCTAGCTGTTTCAATGAGAACACACGTTCTTCAGCCACGGAAACGTGTTGCCAACGGCGCAGTTGTGAGGGTTGCAGGGCACCGCGCTCAGATACGTCCAAATGGCACGGAGCTGAGAGTTAGTCATGTTTTGGAACTTGGGCCAGGGCATGATCTGAAGCAAAGCACCATTGACCGGCGCGCTGTAGCAATTGTCGATGACCGTTCCCCCACAATTCGGGTGCAACTTGTCGTAGTCATGGCCCGTCCGCATGATCGTGATGAACTTCGCAAGTTCATTGCCACCTTCGGGATTGCCGGTGTAGTCTGGAGTCAGGTTGCGCACGATGATGTTGGGACCGAGCCCTGGTCCGGCGTACAGCGGGCTGTTCATATTTTTGACAATTCCTGGCCCAGCGGGGCCGAAATTCTGACCGCCGTTCAAGTAAGTGGCCTGATTCAATTTCGCAGGATAAGAGTTAGGTGCAAGGAATCACGGATTGTTTGTCGGTAAATATTCATTTGCAGGATCCGATCCATGACAACCGTTGCAATCCGCTTGCGCGTTGACGATAAAGCTCCCTAATCCGACCAGGTTTGGGTCCTTGCCTCTCATATTGATGAAAGCGGGCGCGATGCGTAGACCAATTGCCACCAGGTTCTGTTCCGAGCCGTCTTCGTCAGCGTAAATCTTTACGGAACCCAGATGCATGCTGGCGAGAGCGATAAAGCCAACTGCGGACACAGCTACAGCGGCCTTTAGAACTTGCTGGAGCACAGTTTGTTCCTCCTGAGTCGATGAAGTAGGCACGAAGGAACAGCTTTCGTCAATAACAATCTGCGATTTGTCAAGCCTCGTTGAAAATGTCCCCGGTCTTACCTCGTTGGAACTGTCCCCTACATTGCCAGGTAAAGAGCCAGGCTGTTAAATTTGCAATTGCGCAGCGGGGTCGCGCCCGATGCGTCCCAAGACCGAAGCAACGGACAGGCTCCGTTACTGATCGGTTCACCAAAGGCCGTCGAAGCTGCCCAGCTCCATGGCCTTCCCACCCTCAGGGTGGTGAAGTTCCCGAGCGGGGGCTTGGGCTTAAACGCGAAGTCGCCGGGCCGGTTTTCCCCGGCTTCCTTATCAGATCTGCCGTGCTGTTTTGCGTGTTTTCATGTCCTTGAAGGACCGCTTCCAAGGGTGATCCGCATGGGGCGCCTCTGACGGCCCACGATGCCTCGTTGAACGCGCTGCTTTGACGGGTTTCGGCGGACGCGCCCCGGCGCGGGAAAGGTTACGGTCTGCGAGTGGCAAGATCGGCGAATCAAAATCTACTATGGCGATCGCGAGATCCGATGGGAGCAGATCGCCGAGCACCTCATCCAAATCCAGACCCTTCGGCAGCGGAATGTGGTAATCCACTGTGTCCGCAGGTGGATCGGTGAAACGTCGATTGTGCTCGGCCAGATACCCGGGCAGAAAGCGATTACCCGCTTCAATGGAACCGATTCCTTTCAGTCTCATCTTCTTGGTCAGCCGATCCTGGCGTGCCATGATTCCGCTCCACCCTCCTTTTGGCCTGAGCCGAATTGGCCGCGATGATGTGGATTCCCAGCTTGCTGCACATCCGTCCAAACTGCGTGGTGGGGTTCTCGCCCCGCAATTGCTGTCCGGGCGTCGCCTTCTGCTTGTAGATGTTCTTCCAGTCCGTATACAGTGCCCGCGGAATTCAATACTTAGTGTAAGCGTCTCGTGAACCGCTCTTCCTGATCTGTCGGGCAGCGCTGCATCGTGGTGTCATGAGTGACATCACTGTCGAGCAGAAGTCGACCAACTCGAGAGCAGAACAGTGGGCGGAACGAATGGCAGCGCAACAGCGCGGCGGAATTTCGGTGAAGCAGTTCTGTAAGGAACAGGGACTGACGGAGTGCTGCTTCTAGGCGTGGCGGAAACGGCTTCAGGAGACCGGTCCGGTGCGGTTCGCGTTGGTGGACCGGCGCCCGCGGCAGGGACTCGAGGCGGAGGCGGCGCTGGAGTTGGTGTTGGCGACCGGCGAGCGCCTGCGCATCAGCGCCGGCGTAGATGCCGCGACCTTGCGGACCGTGCTGGACGTAATGCGGGCATGATCCACCTGCCAGCCAGCGTGCGGGTGTACTTGTGCCCGACGCCGTGCGACATGCGCAAGAGCTTTGACAGTCTGCACACGCTGGTTCGCGAACACCTGGAGTTGGATGCACTCGCCGGACACCTCTTTGTGTTTACAAGCCGCCGCCGGGATCAAGCGAGATTCCGCATACCGATTGGGTTCCGTAGTGGTCGAATACCGCTGGCATCCGCTGTACGGGAAGCGATTGCCGTTGTATCGCCAGACCCTTCACGGTGGTAGCGAAGTCGTTCACATTGAAACGAAGAGAACGGTATCGCGGGAGTTGCCTTCCTGGATGGTCGATGCTTCGATCTGTCGAGGAATGGAACTGGGTTCTCCGCAGGTATCGATTGCTTCGCTGGTGGAGCTGCGGGCGGTTCTTCGCAACGCTGCCGATACAGGCAGCACGTCATCCGGATTCGTAAGCTCCTTGAATGAGGAGAGCGGATCTGGTGAAACCACTACGAAGACTATCGTTCCGGCAATTAATGCTGCCGCTGGAACGCGAAACGACGATTCAACTCGGCGAGAAGGTGCGGGAGGAGATGATCGGAGCCCTCGCCGATTTATTGTTGGAGGCACTCAACGAGCCGCCCAACGAACCACGGGAAGGAGGCGCACTCCATGAATCCGAAGATTAGGCCGGAACATTTGGCTCGCGGTGCGGTGGTTTATGTGCGCCAATCCACGGTCGGTCAGGTTGAGCATCACACCGAAAGTCAACGCCGCCAATATTCGTTAGCGGACACTGCGGCAATGCTGGGCTTCGCTACCGTCCAGACGATCGACGATGACCTGGGACGCTCGGGGTCGGGGCTGGTGGAGCGGCCTGGTTTTCAGAAACTGGTAGCGACGGTGTGCAGTGGAAGCGCCGGAGCGGTGCTGTGCATCGAAGCTTCCCGGCTCGCCCGCAACGGACGCGACTGGCACCATCTGATTGATCTATGCGCGTTGGTCGGCGCAATCGTGATCGACCCGGATGGAGTCTACGATCCTCGCTTGGTCAATGACCGTCTGCTGTTGGGTCTGAAGGGAACCATGTCGGAGTATGAGCTGAGCTTGCTCCGGCAACGCGGATTGGCAGCTCGCGATTCCAAAGCGCAGCGAGGCGAACTCCGGTTCGCGCTGCCTCCTGGCTATTGTTGGAACGAACTGGGTCGGATGGAAAAGGATCCAGATGAACGAGTGTGCGAGGCCATTGGAATGGTGCTGCGGAAGTTTCGGGAGCTGGGCAGCGCTCGCCAGGTTCTGTTGTGGACCGTTCAGAGAGAGCTCCAATTGCCGGTGATGCGGCAGAGTCCGTTGGGCACAAAGATTGAATGGCAAGCGCCTGCTTACCACACAGTGTTGGAGATCCTGCGGCACCCGGTCTACGCCGGTGCGTACGTTTTTGGACGGACGAGTCAACGCACGACGGTCGTGGAAGGACGGGCGAAGAAGACCTCCGGGCATCAGAAACCGATGCCACAATGGAGTGTCTTGATTCGCGACCATCATCCCTGCTACATCAATTGGGAAGAGTTCGAGCAGAATCAGAAGATGATTGCCGAGAACGCCCACATGCAAAAGCGGAGTGACCGTAAGTCGGCTCGTGGGGGCAGGGCCCTGTTGACCGGCTTAGTGCATTGCGGCCGATGCGGTCGTATGATGCGCATCTTCTACGGCTCAGCCGCAGGCCACGTACACCGCTATCAGTGCCGCGGCAATAGCGACACGGCCGGTGGCAAACCTTGCATTGGAGCAGGAGGGGTCCGTGTGGACAGGGCAGTGAGCAGCCAGATTCTGGAAGCTGTATCGAGCCACGCCATTGAGGCGGCGATCCAGGCTGCCGAGAGGTCCACGGCCGCCCATGATGACGTTCGCCAAGCTCTGGGGAAGGAACTGGAATCGGCGCGTTACGAAGCCTCTCTCGCAGGGCGACGGTACGAACTGGTGGATCCGGCCAAGCGGCTGGTTGCGCGCGAACTGGAGGGCCGTTGGAATACGGCCTTGGAACGGGTCGATCAACTCGAGCGCCGAATCGCCGACCTTGAGACGCAAGCCCTGCGCAGGCCTTCCATCGATCGCGAGGCTTTGTTAGCGCTGGCTCACGACTTACCAGCTGCCTGGAACGCGCCCGGCGCCGACACACGAACCAAACAACGCCTCACACGGATTCTGATTCAAGAGGTCGTGCTGGACAACGATGACCAGGCCAATCAAGTCGTAATGGTTATCCATTGGAATGGTGGCCGCCATAGTGAGGTTCGCGTCACCAAGGTTCGGAGTGGCCGGTATCCCGATGACCGTCATCCCAGCGCCGTGGAGGTGATACGCAAACTGGGTGGGCACTGGACGGATCGTGAGTTGGCGGTAACGATGA
>CAWKLV010000047.1:0-75459 GCA_963850575.1 uncultured Acidobacteriota bacterium
GATGCAGTCGCAGCGAAGTCAGGATAGTGCGCCATTCGGAGGGTGGGTAGCGATCAAGCTGACGAGAAACGCCCGATGCTCACCTGCGAGTTCGACGCCAGGCCGCTCGTCATTCACCGGGATGCCGACTACACGCCCGGGTGGATTGCTCTTGATCTCTCGTCCGCCAGCTAAAGGGACTGTTGCGCCCTCGAGCTCGGAAATAGGGGAATTCTGCTGCCGCGTCAATTCCGGCGCTCACAAACTCGGTCGTGAGCTTTTCCATCACCCGAAGCAGTTCGATTCGCAAAGCAAATCTTCGTGAGTGGCGAAAAAATCACGCGACCGCGCATTGGCCAAAATTGCCCAAATGTCCTTTTGGGGCGGGGAGTGTTTCTGCATCGACGTTGAGCGCCGCACTGGCGCTCAGGAACGTCTGCCGCCGATGTGCAATCTGCGATTTCCTAAAAAACGCCCGATGAGTGCTCCTAAGATCACTGTGGCGATGATCGCTGCTCCGTGCGCTCCCAGCGCATGCCACGGGGTCGAAACCGGGCATGCAATGCGCCAACCGGCATTGATCGCGAGACCCGCGCCTGCGCCATACAGGGCACCCGCTACAGTTGGCCGGGTCGCGAGCGAGTTTCGAAACACCCAACTGAAGAACAGGACCAGGATTCCCCCGGCTAGCGTGCTGCCGATCCCGCAGGCGAAGCCCATGATCCATGGCGAGACACGCAGCATTTCGTTGACCCGTGGCGGGACGCGCAGGAGAGGTTCGCTCGCAGGACTTGTCGAGAAGGTTAGCAGAGTGACAAATACAACAACCAAAGATGCCGCGATCGCCGCGGAGTAAACTACCTGCCTCGGCAGCCTGCCAGCCGGTGTGCTTTCGTGCGCGGCGATCCAGACGAGCGCGATCGCCAACACGAACTGCGCGGCGGAGGCGCCCCACGTCAAGAAGCGGTCCTAATATTCCTAAGTCGTGACGGGGTCCGATAGCCAGCAGAATCAGCGACGAAACCAGGAGAGCGAGAGGGACCATTCGCAACGCCAGGTGGAGCGGTTCGCGGCGATGGTCTGACGGGTCTGAGATCCTGGGCGATCGCCCGCATCAGCGCTTCCGGTGGCTTTGGTGAACGATCCATCATGCACGAGCCCTTTGAAGACTGTTCAGCGCCACGCGCAGGTCTGCCATTCCCCGGCTGGCGCGCGCGCGAGCCGCCGCGGCACTAATGCCCAGCATCCCGGCGATCTCCTCGAAACTGAACCCCCACTCATGGTGCAGCAGCAGCGCTTCGGCCTGATCCGGGGCTAAATACGCAATACATCTGCGGATCTCGTCCTGGGAGCCGAGCCTGTCAGCTTCCGGAAGCACGGGGAATTCAGGCAAATCCTCGCGCGACTCATGAACCTTTGCCCATTGCCGGGCCGCACGCCGATTCATCAGAAAAACGTTTCGCGCCAAACCGAACACCCAAGGTCTAACCGCATATTTCGGGTTGTATGCGGCTCTCGACCGGTGCATTTGAAGAAACGTTTCCTGAAGCAGATCATCGGCGATTTCGGAGCCGCCTGCCAAATGCAACAGATACCGGCGCACTCCCGGCGCGAGCTGCGCGTAGATCTCCTGAAATGCTTCCAGCGATCCGCCCTGATAACGGATCATCAGGGCGCGAAGTTCCTGATCTCCTTCGCTCACTATTAAACTCTTTGCCGCGCGAGGCGCGTTTGTGACCGGTTTCGTGCCAGAAATCGATCATTCGTAATCGTGTCACAGGCCGGGTGCTGCGGGCAAATATCAGACAGGCGAGCGAAAAGCCGCCAGCAACAAGCGAGAATCGAATCGAGAAGTCAACCGATGAAATTAATGATCCCTTTTCTCATTGCAGCGCTTCCGGTGGCGTCCGTGGCGCAATCACAGTCCGGGGTCGCCTCAGGCGTGCCCAGCGTGGCTATACCTAAAACCACCGAAGTGCTGGTCATTCAGACTGCCAAGCAGGGCGTAACCCCTCAACAAGTTCAACAAATCGTGGCCCTCATGCCGGCAGAGATTCGGGCAACTGTGAAGCTCTACTTCGACGGGAAAATCCGCCAGTGGTATTCGCGCGGCGATGGCAAAGGCGTCGTCTTCCTGGTCGACGCGAAGACCGAGGACGAGGCACGAGCCATTATGGAAACGCTGCCACTCGCGAAGGAACAGTTGATGGATCACGAGTACATTCCCGTCGGACCCTTGATGCCGCTGAGGGCATTGATGGGCGGTCGGCCGGCTCGGCAATAGCGGTGAATTGCATCACCAGAAAGGATCAATCATGCCATTTCCAGTTTTGTTCGGAATCAGCGCAGCGTTCGGCTTGACAGTTTGGGGAGCAGTGGCGTGGCACTACATTTGGCCAGCGCTAAGAGAGCACCCCAGCCCCGAGAACCTGAAGCCCATACTACTGCTGCATGCGTTCCGGTTTCTCGGATTGGCATTTATGGTGCCGGGTGTTGTGTCTCCAGAGTTACCTGCCGCATTTGCTCGGCCAGTAGCTTACGGCGATTTCATAACCGCGATTTTGGCTTTGCTCGCTCTGGCTGCCCTAGGGACCCGTGCCGGGACGGTGATGACCTGGGTTTTCAATACATTCGGAGCGGCGGACCTGCTTTTTGGTTTTTACCAGGGAAGCCGCATATCACTCCCAGATATGCCAGGCTTGTTAGGCGCTGGTTACTTTATCCTGGCCGCCTACGTGCCTCTTCTTTTGATAACGCATGGCCTGGCGTTTCGAATACTACTGCGAAGGAAGGTTGCCGTCCCGTTCGGCGGCAAATTGAGTACGGCTTGCTGAGGAAATCAAAAGCTGCTCAAGAGAAACTTTCGCGCGCTTGCGAGGACTTTTTCCCGGGCCGCGCGATCTGGCAACATGCGTGCGATCTCAACGGCTCCGACCATCGTTGAAAAGATCACAAAGAAAGCGCGTTCTTTATCCGCGGTTCGCTGGCCGGGCATGAACGGCAACATTCGGTCCTTGTAGTTCACTAACTCCGCCACGATCCGCGGCTTCATCCTCTTATCCGCCCGCGCCAGTTCCGGTGAAAGTGCGGCCAACGGGCAGCCGCGCTCGGGATGTTCACAGAGTTCCAGGCTTAAGTAGGTTTTTACAATGGCCTTCCATGCCTCTCCAGGTGGCCGACTGTTCAGCGGCATGAACCAGGATATCCTCGATTTCCCGGAAGCCCTCGCGAAGCGACTCCAGGAGCAGGTCGTCCTTGCTCCCGAAATGCTTGTAAAAGCCTCCGTGCGTCAAGCCGGTGTCTTTCATAACGGCCGAAACCGCGGCGCCATTCAGGCCTTCAGCCCGCACGCGACGCGATGCATCTTTGACAATCTTCTGATGGATTTCCGCTTTGTGCTCGGGCCGATAACGCATGACTGATTATAGGATGCCTGAGATCATCCCATCGTGCAACGGCCGGCGAAAAATTTCGAATCCATAGGATGATCGTTATCATCCCATGAGCGAAAGGATGGTTCCCAATGTCTCACCCGATTCTGATCACGGGCGCTGCCGGCGGTCCACAGGGATCAACCGGACGCCTCGTCGCGAATATCCTGCTCAAGCAGGGCATTTCCGTTCGTGCGTTTGTCCATAAACTGGATGCCCGGTCCGATAAACTCCGCCTGCAAGGCGCGGAAGTCATCGAGGGCGATCTCCTCAATCCTGCTTCAGTCCTGGCGGCTATGAAGGAAGTGAAACGCGCTTTCTTCACCTACCCGGTGGCCGATGGGCTGCTTGAAGCAGCCACCATCTTTGCCGCAGCGGCTCGTGACCGGAGGCCTGGAATTGGTGGTGAACAATTCGCAGTTTCAGGGTACGCCCGAAGATCCCGCATTTCGGGATCTCCAACACGCTCCCTCCTTCAGAAACTTGCAGCATCGGCTGGCCGATCGCATTTTCGATTGGGCGCAGGTTGGGGCTGTTCATCTTCAGGCGCCGCCTTATTACGAAAATGTACGCGCTCTCGTCAGCCGGACCGTGGCCGAGCAGAATACCGCCTTCCTGCCGTGGGGCGACGAGACGACGGTCATTCCACTCGCCGGTGCGGAAGATGTTTCCCGCGTAGCGGCAGCCCTCTTGGCTAATCCCAGTGTGCCGTCCCAAAATGTATACCCGCTCGTGAGTGAAACGCCGACGGTGAGGGAAATTGTCGAAACCCTTGGTAAAGCCATAGGGCGGCCGGTCCGCTATGTACCGATCACGGACGAGCAGTGGGCCGAGGCAGTGAAGGAGCGAATCAATCCTCACGCGCTCGATCATCTGACACACCTTTGGCAGTATTTCCGGAAAACTGAGGAACGCTTCCGGACGACTGACACGGTTCGTGTGATAACTGGCCGGAATCCACAAACGCTGGAAGAGTTCTTCCGAGCGAATGCCGAATCTTTCGGCTCCGCAGGATCCGTAGCGCAACCACAGTCCGGCGCCGCCTCAGGCGTGCCCAGCGTGGCGATACCTAAAACCACCGAAGTGCTGGTCATCCAGACTGCCAGGCCGGGCGTAAACCCTCAACAAATCATGGCGATCATGCCGGAAGAGATTCGGGCAACTGTGAAGCTCTACTTCGACGGGAAAATCCGCCAGTGGTATTCGCGCGGCGATGGCAAAGGCGTCGTCTTCCTGGTCGACGCGAAGACCGAGGACGAGGCGCGAGCCATTATGGAAACGCTGCCGCTCGCGAAGGAACAATTGATGGATCACCAGTACATTCCCGTCGGACCCTTGATGCCGCTGAAGGCATTGATGGGCGCAGGACCGCCGAACCGTTAGAAAGGAGACGATCATGATCAAGCCAAGGATCATCGTGACCGGCGCGACCGGGAAGACGGGCAGCGTCGTCGTCACCGAACTACTGAAAGCCGGCTATCCCGTCCGCGCCATGGTGCGGCGAGAAGATGGCCGAAGTGCGCGACTGAAGGCGCAGGGGGCCGAGGTCGCGGTCGCCGACATGAGCGATGTCGAGCGCATCGCTGACGCACTAAAGGACGTTCAGGGCGCCTATTATTGTCCGCCTTTCGATCCTTACATGATTCAGGGCGCAGTCGCTTTCGCGGTCGCCGCCAAGGAGGCGCGGCTCGAACACATCGTCGGCCTGACTCAATGGCTGGCGAGCCCTTCGCATCCCTCGCTCATGACCCGGCAGCACTGGCTGGTCGATCGATTGTTCTCGATGACACCCGGAGTCGCGCATACCGTCGTCAACCCGGGCTTCTTCGCTGACGCCTACCTGGTGACGATGGGCTTGGCTGCGCATCTCGGGCATGTTTCCCTGGATCTTCGGCAATAGCCGCAACGCGCCGCCTTCGAACGAAGATATCGCGCGAGTTGCCGCGTGCGGTCGCTGATGGATCCCGCGCGGCACGCCGGCAAGAGCTACCGCCCCACTGGACCGGAGCTTCTCGGCGCTGAGGACATGGCCAAGGCGATCGGCCGGGCCGTCGGGCGATCGGTTAGGGTCGTGCCAACGCCGGCCTGGATGTTCATGAAAGGCGCCCGAATGCTCGGCATCTCGATCGATGTGATCAGCCAGCGTTCGCTACTACATCGACGATCACAAGCGCGGCGCCTTCGAGCTCGGCGCACCAACCACCGACGTGCTGGATGTGACCGGTCGCCCCGCCGAGGACTTCGAGACGATCGCTCGCCGTTATGCGGCGCTGCCTCGCAACAGGCGGACCGTTGGCAACTGGCTTCGCGAGTTCGCGCAGTTCATGATTGCCCCGCTCGGCCCGGGCTTCAATTTCGACCGCTACGACCGCGAACTGCGCCGTCCGTTCCCGCGCAATCCACAGTTTGCGCCCGAGTCCGAGGTCTGGCGGCGCGAGCACGCTATTGGCGACGTCGCCGAGCCCAGCACGCCACGCCGTTATAACACCCGGTCCGACACCGGAAGCCGCCAGCCGGCAACGATCGCTCGCGGAGAACAGTTATGACCGCCACGAGCATACGTGGAAATCGGAAAGGAGAAAATTCATCATGCCACAACTCTGGTTTTTCATGGGCATCGCATTCAGCTTCATCGCGTGGGGAATCGTCACCGCTCGTTATATCTGGCCGGAACTCCGCCTCCGGCCACGCGCCGAAGCGTTGCGGCCTCTGCTCATACTGCACAGCTTCCGCTTCATCGGGTTAGCATTTCTAGTCCCAGGGGTCGTGTCGCCGGACCTGCCTCCTGCATTCGCGCACTCCGCAGGCTATGGGGACATCATTGCGGCGATACTCGCCGTGCTCGCGCTGATAACGCCTGGCGGGGCTGGCGTTGTCGTCGCATGGATTTTCAGCCTTTGGGGTTCAGCCGATATCGTCAACGCTTTCTACCAGGCAAATCGCGCCGGGCTCTTGCCGGGGCAGTTGGGAGCCACGTACTTCATTCCGACCTTCATCGTGCCCCTGCTGCTGATCACGCACGGCCTCACTTTCCGGATTCTTCTGCAACAGCATAATGTACCTGCAGTACAGGAAGCCGACTGGCATGAGGACCCGCAGCACATCGCAAGGAGTGATATTCTTGCATCTCAGCCGTTCGACGGCTGGCCGAGATGAACGGGGGAGCCGAATGCCGGATGACGTGGAACTCATCAGGCGAGTCTACGCCTTCTTCAACGGCCGCGATATCGAGAGCGTTCTCGCGGCCATGCATCCCGATGTTCTCTGGGCAAATGGAATGGAAGATGGCCACGTCCACGGACGTGATGAGGTGCGCAGCTATTGGCAACGTCAATGGCCGACCATCGATCCGCATGTCGAGCCCGTCGAGATCTCGCCCAACGGCAAGGGCGAGGTCGTTGTCAAAGTTCATCAGGTGGTGCGTGGCCCTAAAGGCAATGTCCTCGCCGACAGACTGGTGATCCACGTCTTCCAGGTGCGAAACGGGTTGATCGAGCGTTTCGACATCCGCGATGTTTCGTAAAGTGGGAAGCGGAAGCAGCTTGCGCTCGGCTGCTTGAACGTTTTATGCGGCCCTGCTGGTATTTTCGATCCAGTCTTGCGCCATTCGGAAATTACGCAGCACCTTAAGTTGACGAAACGCCCTATGCGCGGATTTGCTACCGAATTCCGTCGGGTCGGTCGCCGATCCGGAAGTAATCTCGTTGGAGGGATAAGTAGGCCACCCGCATAAGTCACATCTCCGAAAATCCCCCATCTCGCCATCGTTCACATCCCACATCTATTCCCGATTCACCTACTTGCAAGCTAAGTAGAACGGATTCGCTCTCTCCCCTGTTATCTTGAAGGCGGGAAAGACCACATGCCGTCTCAAGCCAGAGCGCCCGTCCATCCGAAATCCGAGTCAGCTCCGAATCTCGATTTCTTCCGCACGCGTGACGAATTCGTGCGCGCCTACCATCCCGTGAGCGCGGAGGAGCAGTTGCTCGTCGTCCAGATTACCCGCGCCTGGATGCACCTGCAAGAAGTCTACGAACTCCGCTCCCAGGTCACGGCCGAAAAAGGCCTGCTCGGTCTGTTCAACGAAGACTTCGAAAAATACAAATTCCTCATGCGCAATCTCGCCGAGGCGGAGCGCATGTGGCTCCACGCCGTACAGGAATTCTATCGCGCACGCCGCCGCAACCCCGAGCCCGTCTCCATGGCAAAGGCGAACGTCGTCCCCATCCGCCGGCCCGAACCCACGCAAACCGCACCCCCGCCGTCAGCTTGCGATCTGAACACCGCCCCTATCTACAACGACAAACCCCGCCTATGAAATACGCGATCCTGTGCTTCTCCCTCATATCGATCCAGGCTGCCGAGCCGCCCCCCGATCTCATGCGCCGGGTAGCAGAACGGGAAACCGCCAACGAAGCCGTCCGCAACGAGTACATGTACCGGCAGACCGTCACCGTCGAGGATCTGGACGACCGCGGCGCCAGGCTCGGACAGTATAGAGAAGTCCGCGACATCATCTTCTCGCCAACCGGTGTCCGTTCCGAAGAAGTGGTCGAGAAACCATCGAATACGCTCAAGCGGCTAAAGATGACCGACGAGGATCTCCGAGATATCCGCGAAGTCCAACCGGTATTGATGACCCGTGAGAATGCTTTTCTTTACGAAAGCAAATTTCGCGGCGAGGAAGACCTGAACGGCATTCCATGTTGGCTAGTTCAGATCCGGCCCAGACAAATCCTCGCTGGACAGCGTCTCTTCGACGGGACCATATGGGTCGATAAATCGGACTACTCCATCATCCAACTCGAAGGGCAGGCGGTGCCGCAAATTCGGACAACGAAATCCGAAAATCTGTTTCCGCATTTCACCACCGTTCGCGAGAAAATCGATAAGAATTACTGGTTTGCAGTCACCACCTTCGGCCAGGACACGCTCTACTTCCGGACGGGCCCGCAGCGTATTCGGCTGATCATTCGTTATGCGAATTACCGCCGGTTCTCCGCAGATACGAAAATAGAATTTAAATGAAGCGGTCGGCCCTTCAGTCTGCAAGCACTGCCAGTGCGTTGAAATCGGCGGTGTCCTGGATACAGCCGCTGCTGGGCAAATCAGAGATCGTAATTGTGGGCGCTACGCGCGCCGCAGGGGACGAATTCGTGCGGAGTCTGCCGGGGCCGGGGGCCTTCGGAATTCATCGATTCACAATCCTGCAATTGGCCGCGACCCTCGCCAGTCCGCGGTTGGCGTCGGCCGGAATCTCGCCTGCCACTCGCCTCGCGACGGAAGCGATAGCGGCGCGAGTGACGCAAGAAGCATTGCAGGCGCGACGCCTCAAGTATTTCGCTCCGGTAGCCAGGTTCCCCGGTTTTCCAGGAGCGCTGGCTTCCACCTTGAACGAGTTGCGGCTGGCTCGAATCACCGTCCACCAACTTCAGGGCGACCTCGCCATCCTGCTCGAGGGTTACGAAAAAGAGTTGGAGAAAGGGAAGCTGGCCGATACCGCCACGTTGCTGAACGTGGCGACAGAGCAAATCGCCGGCCATCCGCTCGCCGGCCTCCCGCTGTTGCTTCTCGACCCGCCCCAACCCACTCGATCCCATAAAGACCTGATCGAGACCCTCGCCGCAGGCTCCCCGGAAGTCTGCTCCACTGAGTGGGGGCGGCAGACCCCGGCCGGTCTCGCGGCAACCGCGTTAGACCGCGTACGCGACTATTTATTCTCTTCCGCTCCCCCGCCGGCATCCGGCTACGACGAGTCGCTGGATCTGTTCTCCTCGCCCGGCGAATCGCTGGAAGCCGTGGAAATTGCCCGGCGAATCTCCAGGCTCAATGCCCCGTTCGATCAGATTGCAATCCTGCTCCGGCATCCCGATCGATATCAACCACTGATCGAAGAGGCGTTGCGCCGCGCCGGCATCCCCGCCTATTTCAGTCGCGGAACTGCCCGTCCCGATCCCGCAGGCCGAGCGTTCCTGGCGCTATTGGCATGCGCCTCCGAAGGCTGTACGGCATCGCGTTTCGCGGAGTATCTCTCGCTCGGGCAGATTCCACCGCTCGATGCCCACGGTGCTCCCCCGCGCCGCGATGTACCGTGGGTCGCGCCAGACGATGAATTGCTCGTCGCTTTCGGAGGTGCGGCTCCGGCTCTTGAGAATCAACAGCCCGCCCCGGACGCAACCGTCATCGCTACGCCGTTGGCTTGGGAAAAGCTGCTTGTCGACGCCGCCGTCATCGGTGGTTACGAACGCTGGGCGCGCCGCTTGCGTGGGCTGGAGAACGAATTCCGCATCCAACTCGCATCGCTCACCGCCGAAGAGCAGGCCGAGCGCGAGCGCCTCGAACGCGAACTGGAGCGTCTTGCGAATCTCGAAAACTTCGCACTGCCTCTCATTGAAGACCTGCATGCTCTTCCGAAAGCCGCGGATTGGCGCGAGTGGATCGCTGCGCTCTCCAATCTCGCCGCGCGAGCGCTCGTCAACCCTGAGCCGGTGCTCGCCGTTCTCAGCGAACTCCGGCCGATGGCCGAAGTCGGTCCAGTCGACCTCGACGAGGTCTATGGCGTTCTGGCTGAGCGCCTCCGCGTGCTCCGCCTGGAACCGCCCCATCGCCGGTATGGACGAGTGTTTGTCGGATCCATCGATGAGGCCCGCGGACGCGTGTTCGACATTGTCTTTCTGCCGGGGCTCGCTGAAGGCCTCTTCCCGCGGAGGGCCTCGGAGGACCCGCTCCTGCTCGACCACCTCCGCAAAGCTATCTCCGAAAACCTCGACACTAATGAGCAGCGCGTTAACGACGAGCGTCTGCTGCTCCATACCGCCGCGGCTAGCGCCGGCTCCCGATTCATCGCTTCCTACCCCAGCATGGACCTGACACAGGGGCGTCCGCGAGTGCCGTCGTTCTATGCGCTGGAGATCGCTCGCGCCATTGAAGGCCGCGTGCCGTTGCTGCGCCCGTTTGAACTGCGGCTCAGCGCCAATTCCGAAGCGCGGCTGGCGTGGCCTGCGCCGGATCAGCCGCGTCACGCTATCGATGATGCCGAATACGATTTGTCGTGGATGGCGGCGCACCACAATCAGCCCGGCAGCGCCCACTACCTGGTGGGAGTGAACCCGCACCTGGGTCGCTCGCTGCGGACGCGATGGAAGCGCTGGGAGGAGAAGTGGACCGGAGCCGACGGCTTCGTCGATCCCGACGATATCACGCGCACTCTGCTTTCTAGTCTTCGGCTCGGCGTTCGCCACTACTCGCCGTCTGCGCTTCAGCATTTCGCATCGTGCCCCTATCGCTTCATGCTGAATGCTGTGCTGCATCTGAGGGAGCGGCAGGAACCCGCTGCGATTGAGCAACTGGATCCTTTGACCCGCGGAGCGCTGGTGCATGAGGTGCAGCGCGAGTTTCTACGCTGGTTTCGTGGGTTGCCGGACACGCCCCAACTTCCTGAACTATTCACTCATCTCGACGAGGTACTTCACCAGGTCTCAGCCAGCTATGCGGAAAAGATCGCGCCGGCCATCCCGCGAGTTTGGAACTCTGAGCTGGAGGATGTGCGCACCGATTTGCGCGGCTGGTTGTTGTTCTGGCACAGTCAACTCGGCGAGTGGGAGCCGCTGCACTTCGAACTCGGGTTCGGCCTCGGGAAAGGCGATGGTGAACACGATCCAGCAAGCCAGCCGGAAGGTGTCGAAGTGGCGGGGGCACGCGTCCGCGGATCCATCGACTTGGTCGAGCGCCACCGCCGGCGCGGTTCGCTGCGCATCACCGATCACAAGACCGGCCGCGCGCCAGACCGCGATCCAACCTACATAGCGGGCGGGACCGTCCTGCAGCCAATCCTTTACGCGCTTGCGGCGGAGCGCATGCTGGGCGCGAGTGCCGACAGTGGACGTTTATTCTACTGCACGCAGCGCGGCAACTACTCAGAAGCAAACATCGAGATCAGCACACGAGCGCGTGATTACTTTGCACGCGCCTTGGGCCTTATCGATGAGGCGATTGCGAGCGGGTTTCTGCCTGCCGCGCCCGCCGAAGGCGCCTGCTCAATGTGCGCCTACTCCTGCATCTGTGGCCCCCACGAAGAGATTCGAGTCAAGCGTTCAAAAGATTCTGAAGCGCTGACGCGACTGAACCAGTTGAGGTGTCTGCCGTGACGCCACGCCTCGAAGGCGATGGACTCGCACGCCAGATCATTCGGACCAGGCTCGATGAGAGTCTCCTGGTGGAGGCGTCGGCCGGCACCGGTAAAACATGTGAGCTGGTGAACCGGGTGGTGGCCGTGCTGCGGGCCGGGCTCACCTCTATTGACCGTATCGTGGCAGTCACCTTCACCCACAAAGCGGCCGGCGAGCTGAAAGTGCGTCTTCGGCAGGAACTCGACCAGGCCCGAGCGACCGCCGCGGGCCGGGAACTTGAAAATCTCGAAAGTGCCATCGGGCGGTTGGAAGAAGCCGCAATCGGCACCATCCATTCGTTTTGCGCCCAGGTTCTCCGCGAGCGGCCGGTCGAAGCGTGTGTGGATCCCGCCTTCAAAGAGTTGTCCGAACGGGAGCAGCAGCGCATTTACGATCGCGCCTTCCGGAGCTGGTTCGAGCGGGCTCTCGACCAGAATCGCCCCGGATTGCGGCGGGCGCTCAGCCGTCTGGCCTGGACGTCTGGCGGAGACGGATTATCGCCGTCCGCACAGTTGCGGATGGATGGAAAAAAACTTGTCGAATGGCGTGACTTCCGCACACTCTGGACCCGCGAGCCATTCGACCGTCCTACCGTGATGCGCGAGTTGGCCAAGTCGGTAATGGCACTCGCGCGCCTGAGCAAACTAGGCCGCATCAACGATGCGCTGTATCAGGCTCTGCGTCCCGCCCGCGACATGGACGAGTGGTTAGATCGTTACCGCCGCATGGCGCGGTCTCCGGATTACGACGCCATCGAGGCATTGATGCTCAAGCTCCTGGGCGATTTGAAACGTTTTAAACAAACTGGGCGGGCAATGTTTAGCGGTCAGGTGACCCGCGAAGCCGTGATCCGCGCCCGCGACGAACTGATCGGGAGCCTCGAACTCTTCAAGCGCCGAGCCGACGCCGATTTCTCCGCCGAATTACAGTCGGACATGCTCGACCTCATCGGATGTTACGAGGAGATGAAACAGCGGTCAGGCAAGCTGGACTTTGTCGATCTTCTCGTGAAAGTGCGCGATCTGGTGAGCGGGAATGCCGAAGTCCGGCGGCACTTGCAGCAGCGATTCACGCATTTCTTCATCGACGAATTTCAGGATACTGATCCGGTTCAGGCCGAGATTCTCCTTCTCTTGTCCGCCGGCGACTCGAACGAATCGGACTGGAGGAAAGCCGTTCCGAAAGCCGGAAAGCTATTCATCGTCGGCGATCCGAAGCAGTCGATTTACAAATTTCGCCGTGCCGATGTCCTCCTGTATCAGGAGGTGCGGGATTCTCTGGTCGACAGCGGAGTCCGGTTGGTCCAGTTGAGCGTCAGCCATCGCGCGAGCCGTCCGATACAGGACTGCGTGAACGCAGCTTTCGAGCCGGAGATGACCGAGAGCCGTGAAAAAGGCCAGCCCGGATACGTGCCTCTGGAGGGAGCACTCGGCCCCATCGGCGATCAGCCATCCGTCATTGCTCTGCCGGTTCCGGGGCCGTGGGGCCAGCGCGGAGTTACCAGAAAGGCCATCAACGCGCGCCTGCCCGACACCGTCGCCGCGTTCATCGACTGGCTGATTCGAGAGAGTGGATGGAAGGTGCGGTCCTCTGGCGAAACCGATGCGCTGGTGCCGATCGAAGCGCGCCACATTGCAGTCCTGTTTCGGCGCTTCGTCAACTACGGCGAGGACATCACGCGGGGCTACGTCGGCACTTTGGAAGCGCGCGGGATCCGCCACTTGTTGGTGGGATCCAAATCATTTCATCAGCGCGAGGAAGTGGAGACGTTACGGGCTGCCTGTACCGCCATTGAGTGGCCCAGCGATGAGCTTTCCGTCTACGCCACGCTGAAGGGCTCTTTGTTTGCGATCCCCGATAATCTGCTACTCCGATACCGGTTTGAGGTTGGGCACGTACATCCTCTGCGTCCCCCAGTAGCCGAACCGGTATTCGCATGCATCACGGAAGTGTTGGACATCCTGGCTGATCTGCACCGGAAGCGCAACGAACGTCCCGTGGCCGAAACAATGAATGTACTGCTCGAAACGGCGCGGGCGCACGCCGGTTTTTCGCTGCGGCGCGGAGGCCATCACGTAATATCGAACGTTTATCGCCTGATCGAGCTTGCACGCAACTACGAGCTGAGCGGCGGTATTTCGTTTCGGGGTTTTGTGGAAGAGCTCTCGGAACGGTCGGAACGTTCCGATTCGGGTGAAGCCCCAATGGTGGAAGAGAGCGCGGACGGCGTGCGCCTGATGACCGTGCACACCGCCAAGGGACTCGAATTCCCGGTGGTAATCCTGGCCGACATGACTGCGAATATCGCCGCGCGTGACCCTGACCGCTATCTCGATCCTGCAAGAAAGCTCTGTGCGATGCGTCTGCTGCGGTGTGCCCCCCAGGAACTGGCGGACCACGATCACGAGGAGCGCTCTCGAGAAGAGGCCGAGGGTGTGCGCGTAGCCTACGTCGCGGCAACACGCGCGCGAGATCTGCTGGTTATCCCGGCCCTAAATGATGGACCGTTAAACGGCAGTTGGCTCAAGCCGCTGGATAAGGCGATATATTCGAAAACAGTGCATTGGTTCAATTTGGGGGCGCTCAAACTGGACGTGGGAGCGAAGCTGGGTCTCACCGATTACAGGATGCTCACGGGGAATTCCACGGAGAGCTTCGAGGCTTACGAGAGTTGGCGAGCGGAACGGGCGCAGGCGCTGGAACGCGGGTCGACGCCGACTTTCGAAATTGCGAACCCGACGGAGATGCCCGACGCGCCCGCCGGAATCTCGGTGGAGTTCGTTGGGACGTCGCATGATGCACGGCCCTACGGTCCAAGATTTGGAACCCTGGTGCACGTGCTCCTGCGTGATTGGGTACTGAATCCTGCAGCCGCATCCGTGCACGGCCAGACCCTCGGAGCGGAGGATGACGAAATCGAAGCCGCGGTCGGCGCTGCGCGAAGAGCGTTGGAGCATCCTCTGATAATGCGCGCCCGCAGTGCTGTACGGTGTCTTCGAGAAGTGCCCGTCTCGTTGCGCTTAGATGACGATCACATCATGGAGGGCAGCATCGACCTGGCTTTCGAGGAAGACGGAACGTGGCACGTAATAGATTACAAAACCGATTCTCCATCCGGAGCGCTGCTGGCAAAATACGAACGTCAGGTATCCTGGTACGGCGCAGCCCTGGCCCGCATCACCGGCCGGCCCGTGCGCTGCCATTTATTGAGCGTGTAGCCGCCGCTATCATGGAAAAATATGTCACGAATTCTCATGGTGGCTAGCGAAGCGGCTCCGTTCGTCAAGACGGGCGGGCTCGCCGACGTATTGGGCGGACTACCTCCCGCGCTCGCCCGACTGGGCGAGGAAGTCGCGGTCGTCATTCCGAAATACCGCAAGATCAAGTTGTTCGGCGCGGAGCGCATCTATGACGATCTACCGGTATGGCTCGGGTCGACGCTGTACGGCACCTCTATCGAGCGGGTGGTCGAGCGTGGCGTTTCGTACCTCTTCGTGAACTGCCCGCCGCTGTTCGATCGCGAAGGGATCTATAACATAGGCGACAAGGACTACCCGGATAATCACGTCCGCTTCGGGGTACTCTGCCGCGCCGCCATCGAAATAGCACGACGTATTTTCCGGCCGAACATTTTTCATCTCCACGATTGGCAGGCGGCTCCGGCGGCGCCCTATTTGCGGACCAACCACCGTTCGGACCCGACTTACATGGGGATCCAGGTGATGCTTACGATTCATAATTTAGGCTACCAGGGAATATTCTCGCTGCCCGAGGGACTCCAGATGGGATTCGATCCGGCGTTGCTGACACCCACCGGCGCGCTCGAATTCTATGGAGACACGAATCTGCTGAAGGGTGGGATTGTGTTCGCCGATGCAATCACCACGGTCAGCAAGGGCTATGCGCGTGAGATTCAGACACCCGAGTTCGGATTCCGCCTGGATGGCCTGCTGCGATCAAGGTCGAGGGCGCTTACCGGCATCGTGAACGGCGTCGACTACTCAGAATGGAATCCCGAGCACGACGTTCATATCCCGATGAACTACGGAATCGATAAGCTCGAAGGCAAGCGGGAGTGCAAGCGCGCGCTGTTGCAGGAGTTCGGTTTACCGGCCGAGCTTGATCGCCCGTTGATCGGCATTGTTTCCCGGCTGGCGGCTCAAAAGGGCTTCGACCTGGTGGCCCAAGTGGCGGACGTGCTGCTTCAAGAGGATCTGTCGCTGGTAGTTCTGGGCAGCGGCGACCCGGTTTTCGAACAGATGTTCCGCGATCTTGCCGCTGCCCGTCCGGACCGGGTCGGCGTGCGAATCGGCTACGATAATCCGCTGGCCCACCGGATCGAGGCGGGTTCCGATATGTTCCTCATGCCGAGCCGCTACGAGCCGTGCGGTCTCAATCAGATCTACAGTTTACGCTACGGGACAGTGCCGATTGTACGTGCTACAGGCGGTCTGGATGATACCATTCAGAAAGGGACGGGGTTCAAGTTCGGGGGCTACACCGGTGAGGAGTTACTGGCTTCGATCCGGGTGGCACTCGCCGCATATCAGGACCGGGACGAATGGCTCGCCACGGTTGAGCGCTGCATGCGCCAGGACTTTTCCTGGGACGTTTCGGCTGTTGAGTATGCGGCAACTGTATGACCGCTTGTTGAAGTCGGCTACCGCGGCCTGAATCCTGAACGCCCGATATATCATCTATCCAACTGGAGACAGAATGGCCGGAAACAACACCCTGACCTTTACAGACACTAGCTTTGATACCGACGTCATCAATTCAGACGTACCGGTTCTTGTAGATTTTTGGGCCGAATGGTGCGGGCCCTGCCGCATGATGTCGCCGACCGTGGACGCGATCGCCGCTGACTATGCGGGACGTCTGAAGGTTGGCAAGCTCAACGTCGACGAGAATGGCGGGACCGCAATGCGCTACCAGGTCCGCGGAATTCCCATGCTGCTGCTGTTCAAGGGCGGCAAAGTTGTGGATCAGCGCGTGGGCGCAATGGGCAAAGCGGAAGTCCAGAAGATGCTGGACGCTCACGTCGGGGCCGTCACCCCGTAACTGCCCCCTCCGAAGCTGACGAGACCAGCTTCACATATTTAGCGAAAACGCCCGTTGCGTACTTGGCAGCGGGCGTTTTCCATTTGCTGATCCGCTGCTTCAATTCCTCGTCTCCGATCTTCACCTGGATCGTCCGGGCTTCAATATCAATGCGAACAGTGTCGCCTTCGCGGACGCGCGGCGATGGGCCCGCCCGAGGCCGCTTCCGGCGCGACGTGCCCGACCATGAATCCGCGGGTGGCGCCGCTGAACCGGCCATCGGTCAAGAGCGCCACGCTGTCGCCCAGTCCCGCTCCCACGATGGCGCCGGTGACGCCGAGCATTTCGCGCATGCCCGGACCGCCGCGCGGTCCTTCATAGCGGATCACGATCACATCGCCGGCCTTGATCCGCCCGCCGAGCACGGCGTGCATGGCGTCCTCTTCGCAGTCGAACACGCGCGCCGGGCCGTCCTGCTATTTCCGTTCGATGCCGGTCACCTTGATCACGCAGCCTTCCGGCGCAAGATTGCCTTTCAGGATCACCAGTCCGCCGCTCGACTTGATCGGGTTGTTCAAGCGGGCGGATCACTTCCTGGCCGGGCGTCTCCTTGGCGTCGGCGGCTTCTTCGGCGAAGCGTGCGGCCGGTCACGGTCATCGCGGACCCGTCGACGTAACCTCCCTCCACCAGCCGCTTGGCGATCACCGGAATGCCGCCGGCGTAGTGGACATCGACTGCGACGAAGCGGCCGGCGGGCTTCAGATCGACGAGCAACGGCGTGCGGCTGCTGATGGTCTGGAAGTCGTCGATGTCGAGGTCGACTCCCGCTTCGCGGGCCATCGCGAGCAGATGCAGCACGGCGTTGGTGGAACCGCCGGTGGCCGCCACCGACGCAATGGCGTTTTCAAACGCTGCGCGAGTGACGATGTCGCGGGCTTGCGATCCGTTGCTGCACCGCATCCATGATCACCTGACCGCAGCGGAACGCGACCTGCATCCTTGCGCAGGATCGACTTGCGGCACCGCGGCCGTGCCCATCGGCGACAGGCCGATCATCTCCATGACGGTGGCCATGGTGTTGGCGGTGAACTGGCCGCCGCAGGCGCCCGCGCCGGGACAGGCCGCGTTTTCGATGGCCAGCAGCTCGTCATCGCTGATACGTCCGGCCGCATTCGCGCCCACGGCTTCGAACACGTCCTGCATCGTGAGATCGCGGCCTTTGTAGTGGCCGGGCATGATGGAGCCGCCGTACAGGACGACGCCCGGAACATTCAGGCGCAGCAGCGCCATGGCCGCGCCGGGAATGGTCTTGTCGCAGGCGACCAGCGCGACGATGCCGTCGAACATGTGGCCGCGCGCGACCAGCTCGATGGAATCGGCAATCAGATCGCGGCTGACCAGCGACGCCTTCATGCCCTCGGTGCCCATGGTGACGCCGTCGCTGATGGCGACGGTGTTGAACTCCATCGGCGTGCCGCCGGCCGCGCGGATGCCCGTCTTTCACCTTGACGGCCAGCTCGCGCAGGTTGAAGTTGCACGGCATGGTCTCGATCCAGGTGTTGGCGACGCCGATGATGGGCTTGCGCAGGTCCTCGTCGGTGAAGCCGATGGCCTTCAGCATGGCGCGCGCCGGCGCGCGGTCGCGTCCCTGGGTGATGGTGTGGCTCTGCAGTTTCATAGATAGGGAAGTATCTTTCAGAGTAACTCGTCCTCGATAAGGCTGCGTCCGGCGAATGCCGCATGCATGCCGTACGCCGCAAGCGCCGTTACCAACAAAATAACGAATAGCGAAATGCCGGAGTACCAGACGGAAAAATCACTGGTCACCGGCATCAGCACGAAAAGCGTGTTGACGTAAATCGCGACGAGGTAAGTGACAAAGCCGAATCTGGAAATGGCCCAATACACAGTGCCCCAGACCATTAGACGCAAGAGGCGCATCCACCGCCCGGAGTCGTGCTGGTGGAGACACTGATTAACGTCAACAGCCCAATGTAGCCGATGGCGGCCAGCCATTCCCGTCTCAGGATCATGCGCGCCAAGAATAGCAGCAGGAAGGAGACGAATAGCTGTATCAGGGAGCCAGGGATCACGGCTAGCGCCGTCGTCAAAGTGTGACGCGGGCCAGTGAGACTCAGCAACATCGCCGATGCCGAGGGGCCTGCCACTCCCATATTTAACAGAATACTGAAGGCCCAAGTGGCGGCCCAAAACAGCCCGAAGACTACGCCGATGAGGATGTCGCGTCCGACCAACGGATCTCGGAGCCCACCGGCCAACAGCCTGGTCCAACTGACGATCGCCTGAGGCCAATGGCGGCGCACATAGGGCTCCAGAGCCATGTAGCCGACCCACAGGGCAGCCGCGATCAACAGCGAATACGAGATGGACATGAACAGTTGGCTCACTTCGCCGGCAGTGGGAACGTGATGTGCTCCCACCACCCAGAGCGTGATTTCGAGGAAGAAAGCGAAAGCCGCCAGCCGGATGGCGCCGCGCCGGTCTCCGCGTCCGCGACGCAGATTATAACGCGCTAGCAGCGCGGCTCCGAGGAGAGTAGAGACGGCGATAAACAGCAGAATAAACTGCCCGATTTTTTCCTGTGGGGTAAGCTGCCGGGCCTGCATGCGGTCCGGCCGGCTCCAGGGTCCGATGATTTCGAAGAAGACCGGACGGCCTTTCCAGGATGCCGCCTCGACCCGCAGGGGCTGGTCCGGCATATTGGGCCAGGTTCCCATCCACGCGGCTCGCGTATCGGCTATGGCGAGCGGCGTCCATTCCGGCGCTGCTTCGGTCAACTTGGAGGAGTCGAGGCCCGCAGCGCTGAACAGCGGCTTCCAATCGACGGGAGCTGAAGGCGAAGGCGTGGTATCCACCTGGGGCGGGACGGCAGTGAATGAGATCATGCGTCCGCGCGGGTCCAGTTGGACAGAGAGCATGCCGGAAATCATCGGGGGTGGATCGGTCAGGTCACACATTCCCCCGGGCCGAACCAAGCGGCTGCATGTACCGAGGGCTCTGGCGGTACCAAAAAAATATGGCGGGAGGCTGCGGATCGGCTAGCCGCACCCACCGATTCGGATTTTTGTCTTTGGTGGTAAGGTAGCCCAGGTAGTCAATGTCGTGCAAGAAGCCAGTTGCAGAGTCGACGGGCTTCTGCGTATATCCGAAGGCCTGAGCGTACTCTCGGGCTTTGAGTGCCAGAGCATCGGGGGGCAGTTCGAGGGGTACGAGATTGGTGACACGCACCATCTGCCCAAGCACAACGGCGGCGATAAGACCTAGGAACACGGCGACGCCGCAGGCAATCGCCCACGCCGGACGCATACCGGCGTTTTCACCCGATGCGGCCACCATCTCCGGCGATGGCGTCTCACCCGCCGCGAGAGCCGCCGCCAATGGATCACCGCCGGGCAGGGCAGCCGCCACCGCGAGCGCCGAGCCGGGCCGATCCTTGGCGGCGGGCGCGAGGCAGCGAGTGATCACCTTTTCCACGGCGGGATCCAAGTCCTTCACCGTCGTCGATAAGCCCAAGCCGCGGGTTTGCTGCTGCAAGCGGATCAGCTCGGCAACAGTCTCGCACTCAAACGCGCGCTTGCCCGTGAACATCTCGTACAGTACGAGGCCGAGAGAGTAGATGTCGCTGCGGACCGTGACCTCGAGTCCGGCGAGTTGCTCGGGCGACATGTACGCGGGAGTTCCGGCCCGGATCTCGACACCTTTCACCTGGTCGGCGATGGCTGCGAGTCCGAAATCCATGATGACGACCTTTCCCTGGCTGTCGATCATGATGTTGGCCGGCTTGAGGTCGCGATGCAGGACACCCCGATCGTGGGCCGCAGCCAGGCCCGCGCAGATCCGGCGGGCAAATTCGGTGGCCTTGTCAGCGGGCAGCCGGCCGATGCGGCGCAGCAGGATGCCGAGATCCTCGCCATCCACGTATTCCATGGATAGAAAGAGCTGGCCGTCCACTTCGCCGATGTCGTACACGCGGCATACGTTAGGATGCGAGACCTGACGGGCGATTCGGACTTCGCCGTGGAAGCGGCCGAGCATCGCGGGGTTCACGGCCATCTCTTCGGGCAGAAATTTCAGGGCGACAGGCTGATCGAGAGTGAGATCGTTGGCACGGTAGACCTCGCCCATGCCGCCTTTCCCGAGCAATCCAATAATCTGGTAACGGCCGGCGAGAATCGCTCCGGGTTGGAAGCGGCCCGCTTTGGGCAGGGAGGTGATGTGTGAGGGACCGGATGTGGGTTCGATAAAGACCGTGGCCGCGCCGTCAGGGACGGTGGCCGGCTTGCCGCAGGTGAGGCAAAAGCGGCTGGAATCCGGCAACTCGCAATGACAACTTTGACAGGTGATCATCGGCCCAAATCGCCTTTGTTAGGATAGGATCGCACTCGTTGCCTATGACTCGTATCGTCTCGATTCACGCGCATCCGGATGATGCGGAGATCCTCGCAGGTGGAACGCTGGCGCGCTTGGCGGACCTGGGACACGAAGTAACCATTGTCAGCATGACTCCGGGTGACTGCGGCTCCGCGGAGTTCACAGCGGACAAAGTCGCGGACATGCGGCGTCGCGAGGCGGCTTCCGCGGCGGCCATGATCGGGGCGCGATATCTCTGTGCAGAGTTCCGCGATCTGGCCATCTTCAATGACGATGCGTCGCGCCGGCGGGTGTGCGAGTTGATGCGGCGCATTCAGCCTGAACTGGTGTTGACCTCGTCCCCCATTGATTATCATTGCGATCACGAGGCGACCAGCATGCTGGTGCGGGATGCTTGCTTCGGCGCCTCGGCGCCCAATTATTCGACCGGCGCCGCAGATGCCGCTGCCGCCTCTTCGTGCGATTCCGCATCTGTATTTCATGGACTCGGTGGAGGGTACCGACCGAGATGGACGGCCGCAGCAAGCGGATTTCTATGTGGATATAACGGCGGTGTTCGAGCGCAAGAAGGCGATGCTGGCGCAACATGTGAGCCAGCGGAACTGGCTGAAGAAGCAGCACGGGATTGAGGATTTCCTGGAACAGATGGAGTTGTGGACCAAGTCGCGAGGGGCGGAGGCGGGTGTGCAATATGCGGAGGGATTCCGCCGCTATCCGGGGCATCCATATCCACAGTCGCCGCTTCTGGAGGAACTGGCCGGATCGGCTGTCGTAGTTCCCAGTGCACAGGCGAAAACACGGAAGCGATAGGCGCGAAGTGCGCCTGTTGCTCATTCTTGTTCTCCTACCTTGATTGTAGGGGCCGGGTCCTAATCCACGGTGTCGTTCGATCGCGTTTTTCGCTCTGAATGAACGGCTTGAAGTAGTTTCGGAGAAGCGTGAACGAAGAAGTTTTCACCGGCGGGGCGCTACTCCGTAGACCATTCAATGACGCAGGCAGATACCTTTCGACTGACTCGGAGCACGAGGCGGTCCCAGCCGTTCTGCGCGTTTGGGGCCTCGAAAATGGCGATGTCCGTGGCATGCCGCGGATCGAATGTGAACGTGGCATCGCCGTGGGCTGTGCCGGTCGTGGTGGGAGTGGCGTAGCGGGAATCCGAGGTAAATACGGTCAGCCCGGCGCCTGCGGGCTCCGCGGGATGCACCTCCACGGTCACGGGCCGGCCGGGAAGAGCCCCGGAAAGGGAGCCGGTAGAGGCGCGGCCACCATCGATGGTGAGCAGCCCCGATGCAGGCAGGTGGCCCGTCCAGATCACCATGCCTTTCAACCGTCCTGCCCGCTGCGCCGGCGGAGCGGGAATATCCGGTTGCGCGTCCGGCGGAGTTACCTGTGGTCTGGCCGCAGGCTTGCTGTCAGCCAATGAAGGCCGCAGGCGGGGGCACCTGCTCGGGCGGTGTCGACACAGCGGGACTTGAGCACACGATCGATGGTGGCCGGCTGCGACGCTACGATAGTGGGCGAAGGTTTGGCAGAAATGCCGGCCGGCTGCTGCGTGGACAACGGCAGAGTAGCAGGCGTGCGTGGTTCTCTCTTGAACCCGACCCAGATAGCGGCGATCACGACCCCAAGGGCGACGAGAGCCAGGATCATGGGCTGCCTTCTCGCTTTGCGCCGTGGAGCAACAACCGGCCGGGACGCCGGCGGTGGAGGTATGTCCGCAGGCGTTGACACTGGCGACGGAGCAGCAACCTTGAACGCGACGGTTTCCCGCTCTTCCGGCTCTCGCACCGCCGCGAGCAGCGCCGCTGCAAACGCCGTGCAGGTGGGGTATCGCAGGTCAGCTTCTTTGGCGAGTCCTCGTTTGATGACTGCCGCTAATTCGCCGCCGACTCCGGGATTGACATCTTCGGGCGAGAGTGGCTCTTCATGGATGATCTGATAGCAGACGCTGGTCATCTGCTCGGACTCGAAGGGCTTTCGTCCGGTGACGATTTCGTAGGCTATCACCGCAAGAGCGAACTGGTCGCTGCGGCCGTCCAGCGCCTTACCGCGAATCTGTTCGGGGGACATGTAGAACGGCGTGCCCAGAATCATGCCGGTCTTGGTCGCGGTTTGCCCCAAGTTCGTCTTGGCGATTCCAAAGTCGGTGACCTTAGTCACGCCCGAGGCGGTCACCATGATATTCGCGGGCTTAATGTCGCGATGTACGAGTCCGCGCTTGTGAGCGTAGTCGAGCGCTGCCGCGGTCTCCAGCAAGACCTGGCATAGCATTGGCTTGTTCCTGGTTCCCTGCGCGGCTATGATCTGCTGAAGGTTTTGACCGTCCACAAATTCCATGGCGATGTAGGCAACATCCTGCTCTTCGCCGACATGATAGATGGTGACGATGCCCGGGTGACACAGGCTTCCGGCGGCGCGCGCTTCGCGAAAGAGCCTGTCTCGGAGCCACTCCTGCTCTTCGTTATCGTTATATCCGAGCAGCCGGATAACCTTGATGGCCACGGGCCGGCCGATGATAGGGTCGATACCGCGGTAAACAGTACCCATGCCGCCGCGACCGATCACCTCGAGGATTTCGAACGGGCCAAGCTTGGTCAGCACAGGTTCTGAGAAACGTCTATTTAAGCGTTGCGTTCAGGGAGATGTTGCTGCCGGAACTGACCTGTAGAGTTCGTTCCCAGCTCTTGTTATTTCCCTTTACAACAATGCGGTGAGAGCCGGCATTCAGCTGCAGGGTGGTAGGAGTGCTGCCGACGAATGCGCCGTCGACCTCGATGTCGGCACCTGCAACCGTAGAGGTGATGGTGACGGTTGCGCTTCCGCCGGCGCCTCCGGCGCCCGGAGGACTGAACTGCGCCGGCACCGTGGTTTGGCCTGCCGAGCTTGCGGCCTGTGAGACCGCCGCGGTGGATCCCATGATGTGGTTGGTGTCCGTATATACATCGAATCCGACCCCTTTGTTGATAACGATGTCCTTGCCTTTCATGAGAAGCATGACAGGCGCTGCGGGCCAGAACGCCACGGCGACGCCGGCGGTGATTACGCCGGTGCGAACCGCGTGACTTTCCCCTGATTTCTTGGTTACCGAGTAGCGCAGAGGCACCCACTGATTGTCCGTGGCCTTCACGCGGTCAATGGAGAAATCCAGTTTACCCGCGCGCCCCATACGGCGTTTCTCGTGCGCTTCGGTGACGGTTCCCGTAGCCCGCGCACCTTCAGCGATGACGGTGACGTCACCTAGCTTCACCGCTTCCCAAACGGCAAGTTCGACTGTCTGCCCTTCTTCAGCGGTTGCCGAAGTGATGGTAGATTCAAGCCGGACCCGGATCTTTGTTCCCTCCGGTATGGTGATCTGCGCTTCGCAGATGGTTACCCCAAGCGCTAGGAACAGTACTAACGGTTTCATCAACTTCCCCTTCTTATCGATGGCGCTGCCTGGCCGTGAACATGCCTGCGCCGATAGCATGCCGTGTCGCCGGGCATACGATCTACCTGCGTGAACAAACATTGTGGAGCAAACACTTCTAGATGTCAACGCGTGGCGGATTACTCAAAAAGATCATTCGCGGGTTCCTAGCAGCGAGAGTTATTCGGGCAGGTTGCCACGCGAGGTAAATAGTGCGATCTCGAAACGAGGCGAAATCTGATTGTGACCGATCCCCGAAGACGAGGGCACTGGTCTAGAATCTGATCAGTCCCGATGTGCGACCGAGTTCCAGTGCAAGGTGGCTTGCCGCCGGTTCTACGTCTGGAGATTAGGCCATGATCGGCCAGATGCTCGCTCATTATCGCATTGATGCCAAGCTCGGCGAAGGCGGCATGGGCGTAGTATACAAAGCCCGAGACACACATCTCGACCGGCCCGTTGCTATTAAGGTTCTGCCGTCCGCACGCGTGGAGGACCCCGAACGCAAGAGGCGGTTCGTGCAGGAGGCGAAAGCGGCCTCCGCGTTGAACCATCCCAACATCGTCCACATTTACGGTGTCGATACGGCTTCTGGTGTGGATTTCATCGCGATGGAGTACGTCGAGGGTAAGACCCTCGATGAGCTGGTTCGGGCTAAGGGGATGCGCCTGGCGCAGGTCCTGCAATACGCCGTACAGATCGCTGACGCTTTGGCTCAGGCTCACGCCGCGGGCATCCTCCATCGGGACCTGAAGCCATCGAACATCATGGTCACGCACGACGGACGGGTTAAGGTTCTGGACTTCGGCCTGGCAAAACTGCTGGAGCCGGCCGATTCATCTCCCGAGGGCGTTACTTTGACGGCCCGCACGTTCACCGAAGAAGGCGCAGTGCTGGGAACCGCTCCGTACATGTCCCCGGAGCAGGCCGAGGGCCGGAAGCTCGATGCGCGCTCCGACATTTTCAGCTTCGGCTCCGTGCTCTACGAGATGGCGAGCGGCCGCCGGCCGTTTACGGGCGACTCGCGGCTGTCGATTCTGGCCAGGGTTGTGAACGAGGATCCCCCGCCGCCGATGCAGTTCAGCGGTGCGATTCCGCCGGAGTTGGAAAGGATCATTCTGCGTTGTCTGCGGAAGGATCCGGCCCGGCGCTACCAAAGCATGGCGGATCTGAAGGTGGTGCTGGAGGACGTAGGAAGTGAGCCTGGCGCGGGCGGGCGAGTACAGCAGACGCGATCATGGCGTCGCTGGGGCTGGGTAGCTCTGCTGCCGTTGCTGCTGGTTGCGGGTTTCCTGGCTTTGCGGGCACGGCACGAGCCGAAAAACGCAGAGCCGCTGCGGGCCGTCCCGCTCACCTCGCTTCCCGGCAGGGCGCGTTACCCCTCGTTTTCTCCAGACGGCAACCACGTCGCGTTCACCTGGAATGGACCGCACCAAGACAAAACCGATATTTACGTACAACAGATCGGCAGCGGCTCTCCCCTGCGGTTGACCAAGGACGCGCACAATGACTACAGTCCGGTCTGGTCCCCGGACGGCCGCTGGATCGGCTTTCTGCGCGATCAATCCGCAGGAAGGTATGAACTGCGGCTGATCCCGCCACTGGGCGGCGCGGAACGCAAATTGAGCGAGATCCGGCCACCAGGCGGTCTGCTTCGTTCCGTGTCTCTCGCCTGGTGTCCAGATTCCACCTGTATGGTGGTGACCGACTCCGCTGGCGAGGGCAAACCGTACGCCTTGTTCGTTGTTTCTCTCGAGTCAGGAGAGAAGAGGCGGTTGACGGATCCGCCGCAGCAGCCAGTCATGGCTGACACCGAACCGGCGGTTTCTCCCGATGGCAGTTGGCTGGTCTTCCGCCGGAATGCGGGCCCGTTCATTGGCGAGCTTTACCGGGTTCCACTGGGAAGAGGCTTCCTCGCCACGGGTGAACCACGTCGTCTCACGCTAGCCGCACTGGATGCGAACAACCCCACGTGGATGCCCGATAGCAAAGAGATTCTCTTTTCCGCCCGGGGAAGTCTGTGGAGGCTCGCTGTTCCCGGAGGGGGCACGCCGGTGCGCCTCCCTTTCGTAGGCGAGGACGGGCTGATGCCGGTAGTTTCGCGCCCCCAGCCCGGACGGCCGCCCCGTCTGGCCTACGTGCGCAGTTACGCGGACTACAATATCTGGCGTGTCCAGACTTCTGCTCCCGGGAACACGGCCTCCTCCCCTCCCGTGGTCGCTATTTCCTCAACAAGATGGGACGGCACGCCGCAGTTTTCTCCCGACGGCCGGCGAGTGGCGTTTGCATCCAGCCGCTCGGGCGAGGCGGAGATCTGGATCGCCGATCCGGACGGATCGAACGCGGTCCAGCTCACCTCAGTGGGCGCAGTCCCAGGCTTCCCCCGTTGGTCTCCCGACGGCGAGTTGATCGCGTTTCACTCCAATCCGGAAGGGCAGGCGGAGGTCTATGTGATACCCGCTGCCGGAGGGAAGCCTCGAAATCTCACCTCTCACCCGGCTGCCGATGCGTTCCCCAGATTTTCGCCGGACGGCGGATGGATCTACTTTAGCTCGAACCGAACTGGAGGCGATTCCGCCATCTGGAAAATCCCCTCACGCGGCGGCGAGGCTGTCCGGGTGACAAACAGCGTCGGACTTGAGCCCTTTGTGTCGCCGGACGGCGCCTCGTTGTACTACGTTGAAAACGTCGACAGGCTAAGCCCATTGTGGCGCCTGCCGCTTGCCGGCGGGGTCGCGGTGAAGGTGCTGGAGGAAGTTGTCATGGGAAATTTTACTGTGCTCGAGGGAGGCATCTACTATATCGACGGGCCATCGGGTAACGTACGACTTCAGTACTTCGACTTCGCAACGCGCAGGTCCAGGACAGTGGCCGGCAACCTCGGCAAGGTGACCGTCGGCCTCACTGCCTCTCCCGACGGCCGCACGATTCTCTATCCCCGGATGGACTCATCCGTCGAAGACCTGATGCTGGTGGAGAACTTCCGGTGAGCAAGCGTATCGCGCTTATCGAACCGGACCCATTCAACTTGCGTGACGGCGGTCAGCCGGACTCCCGTCAATCCCTTATAGTCACTGCGGCAGGATTGAGGCTCTATTCCTCAGCCGCGCGCGGCAGTGCATCATAAGAGAGGCATCCGCTTTGCCGCTCACGTAGCCACAAAGAATCACACACGTGTGCGCTAGGACGCGTCGGCTGGAGAGCCGGCGCGGCGCGCTGAGAGCGTGCGCCACGAGGACCAAGGAGGAATGGATTTGGAACGAATGGACAAGAAGATCCTGGTAGTGGATGTGGGCGGCACTCACATCAAGCTGCTCGCCACCGGACACAAGACCCCGATAACGATTGCATCGGGCCCGAAGATGACCGCAGCCAAGATGGCCGCCGAGGTAAAAAAGGCTACGGCCGATTGGGATTATTCAGCGGTGTCCATCGGATATCCGGGGCCCGTTCTGCATGGGAAGCCGGTGAGTGAGCCCCACAACCTCGGGCGTGGCTGGGTGAAATTCGATTTCAGGAAGGCGTTCGGTCACCCGGTCCGCGTGATTAACGATGCCGCGATGCAGGCCATGGGCAGTTATCGAGGCGGCCGGATGCTATTCCTCGGCCTGGGTACCGGCCTGGGGTCCGCAATGATTGTGGGTGGAGTGCTGGAGCCCATGGAGTTAGCCCATCTGCCGTATAAGAAAGGACGAACTTACGAGGACTATGTTGGGCTGAAAGGGCTGGATCGCTTGGGTAAGAAGAAGTGGCGGCAGGCTGTGGCGGATGTTGTAGCTCGTCTGAAGACGGCGCTAGAGGCCGAATATGTCGTCCTTGGCGGGGGCAACGCGAGGCTGTTGAAAGACCTGCCGCCCGGCTCCGAATTGGGCAAGAATGCGAATGCATTTCGCGGTGGTTTCCGGCTCTGGAACGAACAACCGCAGCGTGGCGGGAAAGGAGGCTTGCGTGGACAACACAAAATCTGACGCGCTGGTGTTCCTGGGGGCCACCGGCGATCTGGCATACAAGAAGGTGTTTCCGGCTCTCCAATCAATGGTGAAGCGGGGCAAGCTGGATGTGCCCGTGATCGGCGTTGCAAAGGCGGGGTGGAATTTGAATCAGTTCAAGGCGCGCGCCGAGGATAGTCTGAAGAATCATGGGGGAGTGGACGCTGAGGCGTTTCGGGTACTCAGCGGTCTCTTGCGCTATGTGGACGGGGATTATGCGGACCCGCACACCTTCCAGGAGCTGCGCAGCCAACTGGGCGACGCCAAGCACCCCGCTCATTACCTGGCGATTCCACCGCAGCTATTCGGACTGGTGATCAAACAGTTGGAAGACTCCGGCTGCGCGGAAGGGGCAAGAGTCATCATCGAGAAGCCATTCGGCAGGGACCGGGCCTCGGCCGAGGAACTGAACCAAATCCTGCACGCAGCCTTCGATGAGTCGCATATTTTCCGCATCGATCATTATCTGGGAAAGGTGGCGGTGCAGAATCTATTGGTATTCCGGTTTGCCAACCTGGTACTGGAACCGATATGGAATCGGAATTTCGTAGACAACGTTCAAATCACGATGGCAGAGAATTTTGGCGTACAGGGGCGGGGGGCGTTCTACGAGGAAGCGGGGGCCATTCGCGACGTGATGCAGAATCATCTGCTGCAGGTGCTGGCCAACCTGGCCATGGAACCGCCGCCCGCGACGACCGACACCGAGTCGGTTCGCGATGAAAAGGTGAAGGTGCTGAAAGCCATACGCCCGCTGCAGGAATCGGATGTGGTGCGAGGACAATTCAAAGGCTACCGGGAAGAGAAGGGAGTCGCGCCGGAATCTGAGGTTGAGACCTTCGCCGCCGCGCGCCTGTGCATCAATTCGTGGCGATGGCAGGGCGTCCCGTTCTATCTGCGCACGGGCAAGAATCTAGCCGTGACGTGTACCGAAATTCGCGTGACCTTCCGGCGAGCGCCGGAGATCTTCTCCGATGAGCCGCCGTTCGCGAATCATTTCAGGTTCCGGCTTAACCCCGAAGTGACGATAGCCATGGGAGCGATTGTGCGATCTTCGGGCGAGAAGATGGATATGGAACCAATTGAACTGCTGGTCTCGCATGAGCCAACGCCGGGCGAGGTGGATCCTTACGAATTGTTGCTAAGGGATGCGATGAACGGGGATGCTACGCGATTTGCACGAATGGATTACGTGGATGAGGCATGGCGGATTATGGATCCGATTCTCGGGCCGGGAGGACCGGTATATCCCTACGACCCAGGCACGTGGGGGCCGGAACAGGCTAATGCAATCCTGGACGGACGGGTTTGGCAGAATCCGGTGGTGGCGCCGCACGGCGGATAATTGTGGACGAGATTCCGAACATTCGACGCCCTGCTACACTCGCACGCATTCTTGAGCGAACGGAGGAACTCGGATTCGGCATGGCCTCCGAGGAGCGTACGGGCTGTTTGCTGCGCACCTTAGCGGCATGTAAGCCAGCGGGCAGATTCCTCGAATTAGGTACCGGAACGGGTATCGCGACGGCATGGCTCCTGGACGGGATGGATTCGAAATCCGAATTGATCAGCGTGGATGTTGACCTGGCTGTTCAGGATGTAGCTGGGGAGGCGTTCGCCTCCGATGGACGGCTCACGTTGATCTCTGAGGACGCGGTCTCGTTCCTGCAGCGTCAACCGGCTGCCAGTTTCGATTTCGTGTTTGCGGATGCGATGCCAGGAAAATACGAGAGTCTGTCGGACGCACTGGACGTGGTCAGGACCGGTGGGTTCTACGTGATTGACGACATGCTGCCGCAGCCGAATTGGCCGGAGAATCACGCGGCGAAAGTACCCGGACTGATCGCTGCTCTGGCGGCGCGGCCGGATTTCTACATAACTCCGATCGCGTGGGCCAGTGGAATCGTCGTTGCAGTTAGAAAAGACTAACCTCGGGTTCGGATTGCAGCAGTATCCGCGCGTGATCTCTGCGCTGTTGTGGTTTATTCTCGTCGTTCCGGCGTGTGTGGAGATATTTGGCTTCCGGTCCGCACGACTCTTCTCCCAGGAACTGTGGACACCACAGGGGCTCCATCATCTAAGCCGCTATTTGGTGCTATTTGCAGTGGTGACCTTGCCGATAGCCGTGCTTTTTCGAAGTTGCTTAATTCCGTCGGTAATCCTGGTGATTGCGATCGGCTCGATCGGCGCGGCCGGCGTTCTTGCTGCCTGCTCCGTGCTCGCCTTCGTTTTCTCGGCTTCCGTTTTAGGGCGGCTCGTATTTGGGAAAGCGATGCAGGCTCGCCTCGCGTTCATGGCGGGGCTGGCGTTGTGGATCCTGGGCATGAACGCTACCGCGCGCCTGCCGATTCATTACGCGGCCACTTACTGGATCGCGTTATTGTTGCCCGTACTCCTGGGGCGCCACGAAGCCCGGCAGCTCGCATTCGAGTGGCTGACTCTGCTCCGGCCGCGCCCGATCTCGTTTGCGGAGACCGCGGCGTTCCTCCTGCTGGCTTTTGTGATGATGGCTCACTGGCTTATCGTGCTGAAGCCGGAGGCCAGCACGGACGGGCTCGCTATGCACCTGGTGATCCCCATGCATATGGCGCGCTCTCACGTATTCGAGTTGGACTTCCGGCGCTTCTCCTGGGCGCTGATGCCACTAGGCACGGATTTCAGTTACGCCGTGCTGTACACACTGGGTGGCGAGTACGCAGCGCGGCTGCTGAATTTCACGCTGCTCACGTCGCTCGCCGTGCTTCTGTTCGATGAGGCACGGCGGCTCGCTTCACATGCGCTCGCCATTTTCGTGACCGCGTTGTTTCTCTCCACGCCACTGGTACAACTAGTCACGGGATCGTTGTTCGTCGAGAATTTCGTCGCGGCGATGTGCCTGGCGGGCGTAGTGGCGTTGTGGACATACCGGGAAACTCGCGAGACCCGTTATTTTCTGTTGACGGCGCTCCTGCTGGGTTGCGCGATCTCTCTGAAATTAGCCGCGTTCGCGGTCGTGCTGGTGACTTTGCCGTTTTTCGCCGGCATCATGCCGAAGCGGCGGCTCGCCATTCCGGTGGCGGCCGGCTTCCTGGCCATTGCCTGTATGCCATACCTGAATGCGTGGTGGCGCTCCGGCAATCCAGTCTTTCCGTACGCGAACAGCATTTTCCATTCAGCTTACGTCGGAAACGATCTGGTGGATGTGCGCTTTCATCCGAAGCTCTCCGTGAACACCCCGCTTCGGCTCACCCTTAATACTCACGATTACTTCGAAGGGCAAAACGGAGCCTTTGGTTTTCAGTATTTTCTGCTACTGCCGCTGACCGTCGCTTACGCTTTGTCGAGTCGATCGATCGTTGGGCGATCCGCCGCGGTCATTGGGGTGGGAGGAGCGGTGATCATTGCAGCGACCCAGCCGAACGCCCGCTACTTCTACCCCGTCCTGCCGTTCTTAGCCTTAGCGGCTGCAGCATCCCTTTCGTGGCTCGACTTGCTGTACAAGCGGCTGTTCTACGCCGGATTGATCGCGACCAGTGCCGCCGCGATGGCCAACATCTACTTTTTCCCCGCGTCGAATTATCAGCACAGGGATTTTTACAGTTCGCCGCTGCTTCGAGCTTCCGGCCGGCATGAATATTTAGAGAAGGCCGCCCCGGTTCGTGAGGTGATTGCATACCTCAATCGGAACTTCCCTCACGATCCCGTGTTTTACGCCGACGGCTCGCTGATCGCCGGACTGCTGGCCCCGGCCTACCGCAATTCGTGGCACGACTACGCGTTCATGAAGCAAGTGGAGGGTTGTGAAACGCCACAGGAACTATACCGGCTGCTGAATGGACTGGGTATCCGACACATGATCATCAATGACGACGCCACGGATCGTCCGGAGTCGATCGCAGGGTTGATTGCCGCCTGCGGCGAGTCCGAATATCGCCGTGGTAATTTTTCCGCTTTGCATTTGCGCAGGGACTGCGAGCCGCGTCTAGCGACGAAAGCGGATTAGCGGCCGGGATTTGCGGGTGGCGTCGTAATCTACGCCATGATCTTCAAGAACGCCGTCCGGAAGCGCGCCATCTCTTCGGGAGTTCCGATGGTGACTCGCACGTAGGTCGGCAAAACGGGCCAGACGCGTCCGATGTAGACGTTCTGGTCACGCATCGCGCTGATGGCCTCACCACCTGGACGCTTGACGTCCACCATGAATTTGTTGCTCACGCTGGGAATGTACTTGAAGTTGTGTTTGTCGAGAAAGGCAAACGTTTCAGCGCGCGTGTCGGCGACGATCTTGCGCCGCTGGGGCACCAGATCCCGGGCTTTGAGACTGGCGGTAGCCGCGACCATTCCGGTGGAAGGCAGCGCGCCGGAGCTCCAGCCGCGGATGCGACCCAGCAGATCCGGGCGGCCCATCGCAACACCTGCCCGCAATCCGGCCATCCCGTATAGCTTTGAGAACGTGCGCAGAATGACGAGGTCCTTGTCCGCGCCCACCAGGTCAGAACAGGGCGACGCCCCCGAGAAGTGCAGATAGGCTTCATCCAGCAGCACGACCGAACCTGTGGGTTTGTTGGCCAGCAGCCATTCGATATCGGCGCGCGGAGTCAACGTGCCAGTGGGATTGTTAGGACTGCAAATGTAGAACAGTCCGGCGTTCGGATCGGCCTGGGCCATGGCGCGGACATCGTGCGCGTAGTCTTTCGTCAGGGGAACATTAACGACTTTGGCGCCGACGAATCGCGCGACGTGGGCCGGCGTTTCATAGGTGGGATCGGCCAGTACGAGGCTACGCTGCGGCGAGGTGAAAGCGATCACTGCCGTGTGCAGCGGAAGACCGGAGCCGGCGTACGGATTCACATAATTTGGCCGCAACCCTTCGGAATCCGCCATCGTGCGGCGGAAAACATCCTCTTCCTCAAACAAATACCGGCCTCCCTGCCGCGCAGCCGCGTAGAGAGCTTCTAAAGCTTCGGGACAAGGGCCCAGGGGGTTTTCGTTGGCATTCAGCCGTACAGCGCCCGCGGGTATGCCGCCTTCCACACGCGACTGCTGGGCGAGTGCAAACTCGTTGGCAAAGGGCAATGTGGCTCCGGCCGAGAGAAGTGCGGCAAGCCGCCCGAAGCTGCGGCGGGAGAAACCACGACTGAGTAAATCGCGTTCCTGTTGATTAGAGAAGTTGGCCAGCATGGAGCCCTCCTGCGACGAATGACTACAAGTATAGCTCTGCCAACCTCCGGCTACTTCGCCACGTCCGTTGAAAGCACCTTCGAGTCGGTCTGGAACTTCTTGTAGTTAGCGTACGTAATCTCCACGACAGCACGCATCTTCTTGACCAAGGCCAGACGGCCTTCCAGGGTGACGACTCCGTGCGAGGGCAGCCAGACCTCGTCGTTTACACGGCGCTGCTCGAATCGGAAGGATGATCCCGGGGCGAGCCGTGCAAGGAAGAGTCCAAAGGAGATAGTGTCGGTGGTCTCGGCTTCTATCTTGACCCACTGGTACTCGGCTTTATCGACCCACAATTTTCCATGAATCTTGGCGAAGATCTTCGCCTTTGCATCGTGGGGCTGGTAGCCGGGCCGCGGTTGAGCCGCGATCACCCAAGCCGGCTTACCACTGACGGTCTCCTCACCCAGCAGTTTGAAATCGAAGGCGTGTGGGAGTTCGTCCAGGTATTTCCGCTCTTCGGCCCGGCGCTTCTCATAGTCTCTCCGTTCCTTGCTGTTCTCCTCCTCGGATTGGCGGCGCCGCTTCTCCGTTTCTTTTCGAATCCGCTCTTCCTGCCTGGCCTGATCCGACGAGTTCAGCGGTTTGCCATCCTTCTCGATGAGGCGCCGGTAGGGGCGTCCGTACACCATCAAGATGTCGTAAAGGTGCGAGCTGGTGGACTTGACGCGCTCGGCGCTGTCCACTTCGCGAAAGACGTCGCGCTGCTGAAACGTGTAATCTTTGGCGCGGCTCCAATTGCGATTCTCTAAATCGAGGGATCGCTTTACGATGTCCAAGGCGGATTCGCCGGCACGCGCGGAAATTGCGGCCACCACGGTGCAGGCGATGACTGTTGTGGCGCGGTTCATCCTAGCTTGAACTCTTCGACGGGCATCCCGCGGGCTACGTTACGAAAACTCAGATTCAGCAGCGGGGGAGCGATGATGGTCGTGGCGACGGCCATGAGCACCACGACGCCGTAAACATTAGCGGGGATGACGCCGAGTCCGAGTCCGATCTGCGCCACCACCATGCCCACTTCCCCTCGCGGCACCATGCCGCAACCGACACGGACAGCGTCGGGGACGCCCATCGATAGAGCCCCAACGCCGCATCCGAGCAGCTTGGAAAACACCGCCGCCACCAGGATCAGCAGGGCCATCCAGAGCGTGGATCCACTGCGGAACGGCGTGAGATCCAGGTGCATGCCTATGCTTACCAGAAAGAACGGGACCAGCAGCTCACTAACGCCGTGGACCAGATCGCGCTCACGCTGGCCGGTGCTTTCGGCTAAAGCCATGCCGGCTAGAAAAGCCCCAATGATGGCAGCGACGCCGACGTAGCCGGCCAGCACCGCAAGCCCAAACAGCAGAATCATGGCGAAATTGAACTGCACTTCGCCGGCTTGGAATCCCGCTTCCACGCGAGGCACGATGTGACGCATGGCCGGGGTACCCCATTTTGCCAAGACCCAGGTAAAAGCCAGCGCGGCAAGGGCAGTGGTGACGAGTTTTGCGATGTTCACGTGACCCTCGGCCATGCTGCTCACAACGGCGAGGACAATCAGGCCCAGAACATCGTCGATGACGGCGGCTCCCAGGATGATACGGCTTGCCGGGTGGTTCAACAGGCCCTTTGCGGCCAGGACTTGTGCCGTGATTCCGACGCTGGTGGCCACCATCGCGGCACCGACGAAGATCGCTTCAATAAAGGGTGCCCGGAACGCCAGCAGGATACCGGCGCCCAGCACGAATGGCGCGAGTACCCCGAGCACAGCGACCAGCAGAGCCGTCCCGCCCACCCGCATCAGCTCAGAGGATTTCACTTCCAGGCCGACGCGGAACAGCAGAAACATGACCCCCAGGTCGGCGAGCGCCGAGAGGATGTCGCTGGGGGCAATCCAGTGCAGCACGGGCGGGCCGATAATTACACCCGCGAGTATCTCGCCGACGATCGCAGGAAGCCCGAACCGCTCAAAGACCTCGGCTAGAAGTTTTGCTGTGCCGAACACCAGAAGCATTGCGAGGGCGATATTCATGCCGGAAGTCCTAAATCAACGTTGGCAGAAATTCAGAGCGGGTGCGCTCTGGATTTGCCAAAGGATGCGAGAGCGTACGCAATGTTACGGGATGGTTCGTGATAAGACGGACCATACCTGTTAGCGAGCAGCTAATGCTTCTCGTGCTCCAGAGCTTCGGCTTTGGTCCTGTGGAGGGTGCCGGGCGCTTCCTCGGGCGGCGAGTAAATCGTGAACAGCTTGAGCGGGGTCTTGCCCGTGTTGAGGAAGTTGTGGAGTGTGCCCGCGGGGACGACGACGATACTATGAGCGCTCACCGCACTTCGCTCGTGGTCCAGAACCGCTGTTCCCGTGCCGGAAACGAAAAAGAGAACCTGGTCTACGTGGTGCACCTCTTCTCCAATATCTTCGCCGGGTTGAAGGCTCATCAAGACGAGCTGGCTGTGTTGGTTGGTCAGAATCTCCTGACGAAAGAAGCTGTTACCTTCAGCCAGAGCGATTACGTCTTTGTTGAAGCTAGGCATACAAATCTTCCTTCATCATACTTACTAAGTCTGCAGTGGATGAGTGCTGAATCGTTTTGCCCCCACGTACATCTATCTTGATATCGAGATAATCTCGAAAAGGCGACCAGATGAAAACAACCTACAAAATCGACCCCGCGCATTCGAATGCGCAATTTGTTGTCCGCCACATGATGATCACGAATGTTCGCGGCGGGTTCAGCGGCATCCAAGGGACGGTGGTCTACGATTCAGATAACCCAAGTGGGTCCATGATCGAAGCGGTGATCGACGCGGCTACGATCAATACGCAGGAGGCGCAGCGGGATGCACACCTGAAGAGCGCGGATTTCCTGGAGGTCGAGAAGTATCCGACGATCACGTTCAAGAGCACAAAGATAGAGCGCGGCGGCAGCGAAGAAGCTAACGTCACGGGCGATTTGTCGATTCATGGCGTCAAGAAACAAGTAGTCCTCAAGGTTGAAGGACCGACCGCCGAAGTGAAAGATCCATTCGGGAATACAAGAGTCGGTGCATCCGCTACCACTAAGATCAAGCGCAGCGACTTCGGCTTGACCTGGAACGCGGCGCTGGAAACGGGAGGAATTCTCGTGGGCGACGACCTCAAAATCGAATTGGAAATCTCGGCAATCAAGGCATAATCATGGGCAAGGAACGCAGAGTAAACGGTATCTACCGCGGGGACGGCTTCCACTGGGTAGGAGACGGCTTCAGGGTCACGAATTACTTTCCTTCCGGCAACAACTTCGCGAAGAGGATTAGCCCCTACATCCTGCTGGATTATCACGCACCATTCAAGTATCCGCCCACCCAGGATGAACAGCGCGGAGTTGGCCTGCATCCGCACCGGGGCTTCGAGACAGTGACGCTGGCCTTTGAGGGCAGCGTGGCGCATCATGACAGTGGGGGGAACGCGGGCGTCATTGGTCCCGGTGATGTGCAATGGATGACGGCGGCCTCCGGAGTCTTGCATAAGGAGTATCACGATCAGGCGTTCGCGCAGACCGGCGGCACCATGCACATGGCGCAGATCTGGGTGAATCTGCCGAGCGCTCACAAGATGGATCCGCCCCGGTATCAGGGGATTGCGGCGAATCAGATTGGCGTGGCTACACTGCCCGATGGAGCAGGCTTAGTGCGGGTAATCGCCGGCGAATACAACGGGGTCAAGGGTCCGGCCCGGACCGTTACGCCGATCAACATGTTCGACATTCGCCTGAGTCGAGGCGGCCGTGTTGCTCTCTCATTTCCGGCTCAGGAGAACACTGCGCTGATGACGCTGAACGGGACTGTGAGGATCAACGGCAAGAACAAAGCCACGACGCTCGACTTCGTGTTGTTCGAGAACGAGGGCGAGTATATCGTGGTGGAGGCGCAAACGGAAGCCCACCTGCTGCTGCTGAACGGAGAACCGATTGACGAGCCGGTTGTGCAGCACGGTCCATTCGTGATGAATACCGAGCAGGAAATCCGCCGAGCGTTCGCAGACTTCAAAGCCGGCAAATTCGGATATCTGGAACAGTGATCCGAGCGCATCGGTGCTTGCGGCAGGGATAGATGCAAGACTACTTCTCGAGCCTCGCCGCCGCCCACGTCCCGAGCTTTTTGAGGATCCGTACAAGCTTGATTCGCTCAACTGGCTTCAGGACTACCATCGTTTCTTCCATATCGATCACGTGCTGACGAAAGGCTTCTTCGATCAGGCTCCTCCCCGTAGAGGTCAGCTCGACAATGCGAGCCCGAAGATCTTGGGGATCCGTCGTCCTTTGAACGAGGTTTTTGGATTCGAGTCTGTCGATGGCGGCGGTGATGGACCCGCTGGTAAGCAGAACTTTTTTGCCGATAATGTTAACCGGCTGAGGTCCCTTGTGGAGGAGGATCTCCAAAACTGCAAAGTCGGACAGGCCGAGGCCTAACCCAGCGATGCTGCCGACGGCATTCTGCTCCACCGCGCGAGCTGCTTTCCAGAGGATCAGCCAGACCCGGCTAGCGTTTGCGTCACGGTCCAACTTTGGATTTCGTCTGGCCACTGGCCAAATTATAACTTGGCGTCAAGATAATTTCCTTGATATCGAGACGAATTGCGACAGCGGACGGCTAGAACACATACGTTAGCATCAGGTACGGAAAATTGTAGTCCTTGCCTTTGCTGGTTTTGTTCAGGAACTCAGCGGTGAAAATGTGTGCGTAGCCGACACCAATCAGCGTCTGCCGGGAAGCTTGATAAGTACCCTGGACGTCGAGTTCTTCACCGACGTGCGCGCCCGCGGTTCCATCCACCCTGCGGCCAATGATCGCACCGCGAGCCGAATATAGCGCGTCGTGTCGATTCGCGAGCCAAAAATCGTGTATTGAAGGCGACAGCGCCAGGCGGCGATGCAGCTTGAAATCAGCGCCGATACGAAGATCCTGGATATTGCGCAGCGCGAACTGGTCCGCGAGGCCCGTCTTGTCGTGATTGCTAGGGTAGATCGGATCGAAGGTATTGGTAACACCGTCCTGGGCGCGCCGGTCGCCGGATGCGTAATTAAATTCGACAAACGCGCGGGGCTGCAGGGCCACGCCTGGAATCGTCCCGCCGAGAACCCAGTGGCCCATCCAGGCCTGAATGCTTTCCACGCCGAGCCTGCCACGCTGAACGGCCATCTCAGTCCGGTAATCGAAGTGGGCCGGCAACTTCCCGATCAGGCGAACGCCATGGGTATGCTGGTTCAAATGTCCGGGCGTACCCTCCTCTGTCGCCACTCCGCTTTGCAGACGCCACAACGTGTACGGCTCCAGCGTGGAGTTAGGAATCACGTCCTGAAGTGATCCGTACAACCCGTGCAAATTCGTGCCCTGGTTGTGGTGGTCGAGCACGCCATCACGGACGATGACCACGGACGAGGCAAACGCGTCCACTTTATATTTCCCGCGCTGGACGGTTCCGCGGATCGCATCAAAGGCGCGCGCGACGTTGGTCCAGTTCGATACACCCACCAGACGTCCGTTCCCGAAGTCGAGTACCTGGCGTCCTGCGCGCAAAGCCAAGCCGCCGCGTTCCGGATCCCCAAGTTGAACATAGGCCTGCCGAAGATCGAACGTGTTCTGGTAGGGGGGCAAGGCGGGATTCTTGGCCCACGCACGCGCGTCCTGCGTTTCCGCGTAGGCTTTAATCCACCAATATGGCTGCAAGGTGATGCCCACGCGAAGCCGGTGCAGGTCATAAGCGTCCGAAGTATCCGGCCGGAACCCGCCGCCACTAAAGGCCTCCAGGCGCTCACGGAGCTCGCCATTGAAGCGGATCCACGACGGTAGCCTCGCATTGAAACTTCGGGATATGGACCGATCTCCGGAGTCGCGATTACTTAGCGGCGCAACACTCGGCGTTTTTTGGCAAAAAGCGGCGAGAAGAGTAACAGAGAAGAAGAGTGCGGCACACCGCACGATCGCCATGGGCACTGTGTTGACTATAGCTCAGAGCCGGCGTAGCCAACCCCGCTTTCATTCCGCCCGGCTGTGGAGTATGTTCTAAAGACAAGAATGCATACAGGTAATGGTGTATGTTTTTCCTAAAAGGATGGGGAAATGGCTGACCGGAATAGATGGAATCGTTGGGTGTTCCTGTTGGAGATCGCATCGGTGCTGGCGGTGGGATCCGCACCTGCTGCCGATGGGAATGTAAGCGTAGGCATGCAGGCCTTTCGCAACCGGGACTACAACGCTGCGTATCGTGCATGGAAGCCCGCCGCTGATGCGGGGAATGCAGAGGCTCAGGTGAATTTGGGAGTGCTATACAGCAAAGGCTTGGGAGTTCGCCGCGATCGACAGGAGGCGCTGCGTCTCTTCCGCCTCTCTGCACAGCAGGGTAACGCTCAAGCCGAGTTCCTTCTGGGGCAAATGTTTCAGAAGGGCTGGGGCGTATCGCAGGATTACGCGGAGGCGCTGCGGTGGTATGAGCAAGCGGCTAACGCGGGCGATATGGACGCCGAGGCTAGTTTGGCTTCGTTGTACGACGAGGGCTATGGAGTCGCAAGAAATCCGGAGCGAGCTGCGCACTGGTATAGGCTGGCTGCGGACAAGGGCAACCCCGATGCTCAATACAGCCTCGCGCAGATGCTGGAACGCGGTAAGGGATTACCGCGCGACGATGCGGAGGCGGCGAAGTTATTTCTCCAGTCCGCAGAGCGCGGCAACGCCGCAGCACAGGTGCGGTTAGGTCAACTCTATGCGGATGGCAAGGGCGTACCGCGAGACGAAGCAAAAGCTTACTTTTGGTGTACCGTCGCCGTAAGCCGGGGAGCGAAGGACGCGGAAAAAGAGCGCGTGCAGCTGGCCTCCAAACTTCCGACTGGCGACATAGCAAAGGCCGATGAAGCGGCAAAGGCCTGGCGGCCCAAGGCGGCGACGAAGTAGAGCCCTTGTATCTTTACAGATGTACCCGTTGGCCACGCAATGGCCAATGTCAAGAGACATCGGGGAATCTCTGATTGCAACCTCCCGCCGGCGGTGAGTGCAAATGTTACGCGTAGTAAACGTTCGAATTCCCAGGCAAGTTGCTGATTATCAAAGGGCAGAGGTTGGCCCTCATCTTGCTGATGACTCAGGCGTGGAGACCGATATATGAAAAGAGCATTGAGCTTAGCAGTTCTGACCGCAATGTCGTTTACTGGCGGCAACCTATTTGCAGCTACGCATCACCGCCGGCACTATCGTTCGCATTACGTAAACCGTCACCCCACGAGGAAGACGGTAAAGCGAGTCGGTGTGGGAGCGGGCAGCGGAGCGGCCATCGGCGCATTGGCGGGAGGCGGTAAGGGAGCCGGTATCGGAGCCGCGGCCGGCGGAGTAGCAGGATTGGTGTACGACAACCACAAGAAGGCTCAAGGCAAATAGGGTTCATCGTCGCGCGCCGTGTGCCACGCCGAGGGTCGCCACGGCGCGCCGGGACCGTAGGTTTACACCTTCAACGCAGCCCTGAAATCAAGGCAGCCCTGAAATCGGCAAGAATCCCAATCCGAAATAGCGGGAATCAAAGGTTCCGTCTTTGACGGTAACGATCCTCAATCCAGACCCCTCAACGCCGACTGCTTTGCCGACCGGTCCGGTGGTCACCATCCTCAGTGATCCGAGTTGGCCGAAGGCATTTCGATGATAGTGGCCGGCATACACCTCCTCAACGCCGAATTCACGCAACATCTCCAAAATCCGGCGACGCGTCTCGAGGGGGATGTTGAAGTATTGGTCCGGCTCATCGGCCTTCTCCAAAAACAATGACTGATGGATGAACACTACCAGATGCGGTATATGGTCATCTTTGGCTTTAGCCAACTCTTCTCGCAGCCACTGTTCCTGTTTAACTGCCTCGTCAGCTACCTTAGCCGGCGCCTTGAGCAGACTTCCATTCAGCACGAATCCGGCCATGTCGTGCGATCGGAACGAATAAAAGTCACGCCCGAAATTTTCGCGATAGCTTGCCAGACTCTCCGGCGTGGGCTCGTTCCCGACGTCGTGATTGCCCGGCACGCTGTACAAAGGGATGGAGCGGTCAAGCTTCGCTGATATCCTCTTGTACTCGGAAATCTGAGCCGCATCGCCGGCCTTGTTCACCAGGTCGCCGGTTATCACGACGAACGCCGGCCTGAGGCGGTTCGCGGTCGCGATGGCGAATTCGAAGTTGTTGGTCTCCTGCTCGAATCCGCGATTGTCGGTGTACATGCCGAACTGGGGGTCCGACATTTGAATGAAGAAGTATGCCTGCGACTGTGCCAAGCACACGCCCGATAGCAAAAGCGCCGCCGCCCAACCAGCCATACGACACAAAATCCGATTTGCTCCGCCGCTTAAATTCACTCCTCGAATGATACTGTGGATTCTTATGTCATCCAACAGGCTCGACGAAGTCCGCCGGAGACACGCGGTCGCCGAGGCCGGCGGCGGACCGGAGCGGAAGCAACGGCAGCACAAGGAGGGCAAGCTGTCGGCGCGGGAGCGAATCGAGCTGCTGCTGGATGAGGGCACCTTCGAAGAGATGGATAAGCTGGTCCGCCATCGCTGCCGGGACTTCGGCATGGACAGGGAGGTGATTGACGGCGACGGGTTCATCACCGGATACGGCCTGATCCACTCGCGGCCGACGTATGTCTTCGCGCAGGATTTCACGGTGTTCGGAGGATCGTTGTCGGAGATGAACGCGCGCAAGATCTGCAAGATCATGGACCTTGCTCTCAAAACCGGAGCGCCGGTGATCGGGCTGAATGACTCGGGCGGCGCCCGCATCCAGGAGGGTGTTCTATCACTGGCCGGTTATGCCGATATCTTTCTGCGGAATACGCTGGCAAGCGGCGTGGTCCCGCAGATTTCGGCGATTATGGGCCCCTGCGCCGGCGGAGCGGTGTACTCGCCCGCGCTGACTGATTTCATCTTCATGGTGGATCACACCAGTCACATGTTCGTTACCGGTCCGGATGTGATTAAGACGGTGACGCACGAAGACGTGACCAAAGAGCGCCTCGGCGGCGGTCTGACGCACAATACCGAAAGCGGGGTCGCACATTTCCTGTCACCCGACGACGCGGAGTGTCTGCGCATGATCCGCGAGTTGCTGACCTACTTGCCCCAGAACAATCACGACGATCCGCCGCGGAAGCCGACATCCGATCCCGTCGACCGGCAGGACGCCACGCTCGACTCGATTGTTCCTCTGGAATCGAACCTGCCCTACGACATCAAAGACATCCTCACTCGCGTGGTCGACGATGGAGTTTTCTTCGAGGTGATGGAATACTATGCGAAGAATATCGTCATCGGCCTGGCGCGCGTGGATGGACACACCATCGGAATCGTCGCCAACCAGCCGGCGTTCCTGGCCGGTTGTCTTGACATCAACTCATCCACGAAGGCGGCCCGCTTCGTCCGCTTCTGCGATGCGTTCAATATCCCGATTGTCACGTTCGAGGACGTGCCAGGGTTCCTGCCCGGCACTGGCCAGGAGTTCGGCGGCATCATCCGCCACGGGGCCAAGCTGCTCTATGCATACGCGGAAGCTACGGTCCCGAAGATCACGATCATCACCCGCAAAGCCTACGGCGGGGCTTACTGTGTGATGGGATCCAAGCATATTCGAGCGGATGTGAATCTGGCCTATCCCACCGCCGAGATCGCGGTGATGGGAGCCGAAGGGGCCGTTAACATCGTATATCGCCGGGACATTGCATCATCCGCCGATTCGACTGCGGCACGCGAGCAGAAGATCGCCGAGTTTCGGGATCGATTCGCGAATCCGTTCATAGCGGCGGAGCAAGGCTATATCGACGATGTGGTTGAGCCGCACGAGACTCGGCCTCGCATCATCCGAGCACTGCGGATGCTGGCGACGAAGGTGGATACAAACCCACGCAAGAAGCACGGAAACATTCCGCTGTAGATCACGCCGCTTTTCGTCCTAGCTTTCGCGTCAGGCTACGAATGAACTCCACTTCGTTCGGCCGGTATGGTGTCCCATCGGTTCGGAACACTTCGTGGAACCACACCGCCGGTTCGCGATTCACGTAAGGATTTTTCCACGAATCCCACGGCAGGAAGGTCTGTGACTTCCCGGCCACCAACCCCCAATTAATGGCGGCCACCTTGTACTTTTTCGCGATCGGCAGACTTCCTTCGAAAGTGCTGCCTACACCGCGAGCCATGTATTCGGTGCAGAGTACCGGCCGCTGGTACTGCTGAAGGGACTGAATGCGTTTCTCGAATGCCGGCGCCGGTTCGTAGCTATGAAACGAGACAACGTCGGACCATTCGAGTTGAACGCGCGCCATCGGGCTCAGGTTGGCGGGTGATGACCAGTCGCCTTGCCACACGCCGCTGGTCAGGGGCTGTTCCGGCCTCGCCGACCGAGCCCATGCGAATGCCTGGGGCAGCAAGAACAGGACCAGGGCTTTCTTATTCGACGGTTCGATAGATCCGTAACTCGAGTCGTTGGTGTTATCGGGTTCGTTCCAGATATCCCATGCGAGAATACGCGGATCGTGCTTGAATGCCCCTACCACGCCCTTCACGTACGCCTCCAGGCGCGGATACTGCGCGCGACCTTCCAGCGCTTTGGAGCCCGGACTCTGCACCCAACCGGAATTGTGGACCCCCGGCTTGGGGGCACGCTGGGGTCCCAAGTGGGGCGATGGATCCCAACAAGAATCAAACAAGACGAGCATCGGACGAATGCGGTGCTTACTGGCGATACGGAGGAACCGATCGATGCGATTCCTGAAGCCGGCGGGATCCTGCTGCCACAGCAGATCGTGCAGGAATACGCGCATGGTATTCATCCCGATACTCTCGGCCCAGCCGAGTTCCATGTCGATTCGCGCCGGGTCGAAAGTGGCGGCCTGCCACATCTCCAATTCGTTGATGGCCGTGGCGGGAATATAGTTCGCCCCCACCAGCCACGGCTGCTTCTGATACCAAGCAACGGCTCGGCCTTCGGCCCAACGGCCGTTCTGCGCAGCAAGCAACGGGAGCGCCAGCGACGCTATCAGCGCCAGGCGATGTATGTTTCGCATCCCCTATAGCCTATAGCACCAGGAGGGGGCAGGCCCTACACGCGGCTGGCGAGACGAAAGCCTAACCACACGCCCGCGTAACCGAGCGAGACACTGGCCACCACGTAGCCGAGCGCCATCCCAAATGCCTCGGCGCGGGCAGACTGGAACGTTTCGTATTCGAAACTGGAGAATGTAGTGTAGCCCCCCAGGAAGCCGACGATGAGCAGCAGACGCCAGTTCGGGCTCAGCGAGAAGCGCCCTGTCAGCAGGGGCATCAGCACTCCTATGAGGAAGGATCCCGTGATGTTTACGACGAATGTTCCCAGCGGGAACCGGCCGGCGAAACGCTGCATAATCGCGATCACGACCAAATAGCGCACCAGCGATCCCAGGCCGCCGCCCGCGGTCACCATCAGCAATCGCACCATGGCTGAGCTAGGCGTTAGCGGGGCGCTGGCGGGCGGCATCCCAGCGCAAATACTTATGCTTGCGGTAGGACAGGTTGCCCATTCCGGCTGCGACGACGCCGTAATAGCCGAGCATGTAATCGCAGCGAACCGGCTCGTTCTTGCGGATCGCATTGAACAGATTGCGATGATGCAGATCCAGTTCCTCGCCGCCGGTTTTCTGGTGGACGATCGGCTGCGCGTCTTTGCCGTAGATACTTTGCGGCGTGATGGTGAAGCCCGTGCGAGTGAATTCGAGTGTTGCCTTGTGGCCGCGGATGAGATGCGGCACCTTGGTGTCGTTGCCCTGCGCAGAAATAAGTTGGACGGTGAGGTTCTCAGGGTAATCCAGCAGGATGTTCAGCGTGTCCGGTATCTCGGCCGAGCTGTTTGGAAACGCGAATTTTCCGCCAGTGGCCACCACCCGCTCCGGGAAGGTCAGCCCCAGCGCTTTGATCATGCGAGTGACGCGGTGCACAAACAGATCGCTGGCTATGCCGCCGGAGTAATCCCAGTAACGGCGCCAACTGAAAAACCGGTCGGGATCGAAAGGACGCTTCTTGGCTGAACCCAAAAATGCATTCCAGTCGAGGTTCTCGCCCGGCCGCACATCGGGATCCGTCTTGTATTCCCAGAAATCGTCCTTGTCGTTACGGGAATAATCGATTTGCGCGAGCACCACCTTGCCCAAAGCCCCTTCACGGATGTAGCGATTGGCGGTCTCGTACGAGTCGTCCGACATTCCTTGCACGCCCACCTGCATCTTCACGCTCGCGCCCTTCATCTTCTGAGCGACGCGGCGGGCCTGATCGATGGTGTAGGTCATCGGCTTCTCGGTGTAGATGTGCTTGCCGGCATCGATGGCGTCGAGCGATCATCTGATAGTGCCAGTGTTCGGGCGTGGCGATCAGGACGTAATCGATATCAGGACTCTCGAGCAGACGGCGATAATCCTTGACGATTTTTCCGCCGGTTAACTGCGAAGCTTGATCGGCGCGCTTGCTGTAAACATCGCAAACCTGGAGAATGTCGATGTTGTCGGATTCGCGCATCTTCACCAGCGTTCGCATGTGGCCGGTGGCCTGCCCGCCGCATCCGATCACGCCGATGCGGATGCGGTCGTTCGCGCCCTGAATCTGGGAATACGCCTGCGCGGTGGCGATTGTTGCGGCGGCCATGAAGCCGCGCCGGGTCAAGTGGGACATCGCACTTATTGTACTGATGACGATTGCCAGGCCGCGCTCAAAATGGAGAGCGCCGCGATTGCAGCCGTCTCCGCGCGGAGTATTTGCGGGCCGAGCGAAGCGGACTGCCATCCGGCCGCTCGGAAGTTCTCGCGCTCCCGATCGGTCCACCCGCCTTCGGGTCCGATCAGGACGGCGACGGTGTCTTCCGGCCGGCGTTCATCCGGAGCGCAACTCAGCAGCGGGGCCCCGGCCTCCTCGTCGCAGGCGAAACGCCAACGCGCGTCACTGGCCAGCACATCTTCGAAATCCGCGAGTTCTTGCACTGCGGGCAGGTGGTCGCGGCGGCTCTGCTGTGACGCCTCGACCCCAATTCGCCGCCACCGTTCCAGCCTCTTCGCGGCGGCCTGATCCAATCCGCGCTCGGTACGCTCAGCCCGTATCGGAACGATGCGCTCGACGCCGAGTTCGGTGGCCTTTTCGATCATCCATTCAAAGTGGTCGAATTTGATCAGCGCGGCGTAGAGAAGCAGGCGAACCGGAGGCGGGCGAAGCGGTAACCGTTCCAACAATCGAAACGTGACATGCTGTTTGCGGACGGAGGTGATCTCGGCGACGTAAGCGTTGCCATTATCTGAGATCTCGTACCGCTGGCCGGTTTCGACGCGCAGGACGCGGGTGAGATGCAGCGCCTCATCGCCAGAAATCTCAGCCTCACCATTACGGACCGCCGGCACGAAGAATCGCCGTCTCGCCATGTATTCTGATTCTGTATGATCGCGCATCTACGCGGTGTTCTTCTTGAGAAGCATCCGAACCAGGCGATTGTGGACGTGCAGGGCGTGGGCTACGACCTGACCATTCCGGTGTCGACCTTCACTTCTCTGCCCGATGCCGGCGGCGAGGTCCGGTTGCGCGTGCATACGCACGTGCGCGAAGACGCAATCGCGCTGTTCGGGTTTTCAACGCGCGAGGAGAAATTGCTTTTCGAAAAGCTGATCTCAGTGAGCGGCATCGGGCCGAAGCTGGCGGTGACAGTCCTCTCGGGTCTGGCGGCCCTCGAACTGGTCACCGCCATTCGCAACGGCGACCTCGCGATACTGGTGCGCATTCCTGGGATCGGCAAGAAAACGGCGGAACGTATCGTCCTGGAGCTTCGCGAGAAGCTGGACATCATTGCGGGTCCAGCGGCTACCGCACCCGGTGCGCCGAAGCCGAAGCCGGGCTTCAGTGCCAATGAAGAGGATGTCATCTCCGCCCTGATGAATATCGGGGCGAATCGCGCCTCGGCGGAGGCGGCCGTGATGAAAGCAAAGTCCGAAACCAAGGCCGAGGATTTTGAGTCCCTCTTCCGTGTTGCGTTAAGGCTGTTACGGTAAATTGAGTTTACTAATGAAAGCTGTGGCGGTTTTCCCGAGCGAAAAGCAATATCGCGTTATCGATCATCCCGAACCTGCGTTGGAGCGCCCCACGCAGGCCAAGATCCGCATCCTGGATGTCGGTATCTGCGGCACCGACAAAGAGATCGTCTCTTTTCAGTACGGCACGCCGCCGCTGGGCAGCGACTATCTGATCATCGGCCACGAATCGCTGGGCGAGGTGGTAGAGACCGGGTCCGAAGTCGAAAACGTACGCAAGGGCGATCTCGTGGTCACATCGGTGCGGCGGCCTTGCCCGCATCCGGAATGTGTAGCCTGCCGGGCCGGACGCCAGGATTTCTGCTATACCGGCGACTTCACGGAACGCGGCATCAAACAGCAGCACGGTTACATGACCGAGTTCGTGGTGGAGGAGGCCTCCTATATGTCCTCCGTGCCGCACGAATTGAGGGATATCGGGGTGCTTGTCGAACCACTCACCATCGCGGAGAAAGCAATCACACAGCTTTGGGAGGTGCAGCAACGCTTGCCGTGGGCTTGTGCGGTAGAACCGGGAAAGCCGGCTGCGTATTGCCATAAAGCCGTAGTGTTGGGCGCGGGGCCGGTGGGCTTGTTGGGCGCGATGAAACTCGTGCTGGAGGGATTTGAAACGTTCGTCTACTCCAAGTCCGATCCGGAAGACAAGCGAGAAGGGATCGTCTCGGCGATCGGAGCCAAGTACATTGCCGCAGAGACGAACACAGTAGAGCAGATGGCGTCGCAAATCGGGAGTATTGACGTGGTGTATGAGGCCGTGGGTGCATCACAACTCGCGTTCGAGGTCCTCAAGTTTATAGGCCCTAATGCCGTCTTCATCTTTACCGGCGTGCCCGGGCGCAAGGCGCCCATCGAAGTAGACACAGACCTGCTGATGCGCGATCTGGTTCTTAAGAATCAGATCGTGTACGGCACGGTGAACGCCGGCACGGAGAGTTTCAAAGACGCTATCCGCGATTTAGGGATTTTTTGGCAGCGATGGCCCGATCCGGTGAAATCGCTGATCACAGCTCGATTCTCCATCGATGATGTCGGGCAGCCGCTCTCGGGCAAAACGGGCGGTATCAAAAACGTCGTCGCGGTTCACCAGAGATGATAGAAGCCGTCCTGTTGGGATACAGTCACCGGCAATCCGAATAGTGCGCCCAGCGCCTCGGAAGTCAGCAAATCCGTTTTCCGTCCATCGGCGACCAGCCGCCCCGCTCGCATAAACACCACTCGCTCGACCTCCGGGACGATGTCGGCGAGATGATGCGTCACCAGGATCATGCCGACGCCGGATTGCGCCAGTTGGCGGATCAACCTCCGTAGTTCATGCTGCGCCGAAACATCCAGGCTGGTGCTGGGCTCGTCGAGTACAAGTGCTTTCGGGTCGTGCACCAGCGCGCGTCCGATGAGCATGCGCCGCGCCTCGCCGGAAGACATTTCCGTGACCGGCCGGCTGGCCAGATGCGAGACATCGAGCAATTCCAGGAGCTCACGCGATCGCGCTTGCATCGCGGGAGTCACGTGATGGTGGGGCCATACCCCGATACTGCTGAAGAAACCCGAAATCACCAACTCCTCGCCGGTCATTTCACAGGCGCAGTGCATCATCAGGTCGTTCGATACGATACCCAAGGCGGAGCGAAGTTCGAAAATGTTCCACCGGTCGCTGCCCAACAGCTTCAGCGATGAACCTGCCCGCGCAAGCGGATAGCACTCACGCGTGACGCTCTTGATGAGGGTGGACTTCCCGCATCCGTTAGGACCGAGAATGGCGACATGCTCACCGACGCCAATGCGCAAATCGATATCGTGCAGCACGCGCCTACTCCCCCGCATGACAGAGATGCGTTGCATTTCCAGCAGTGGCGAATTCACTCTTTCTATTTTGCGCATTTCGAGGTTTGGAGATTCGGACGACTGCCGGATGGAGCAACGATATCGAATTCGAATTCAATGTGATACGATACGGGACCGTTACCAGACATACCGGTTTGGGAGGTCTACTTTCATGCGAACCCCACGTCTCTCTTTATTCTGGGCGGTTCCCTTCTGGTTGGTCTCTGCTGCTCTGACGTATGCTCAGATTGATCGCGCGAATCTCAACGGCACGGTGAGTGACTCGAGCGGCGCCCTAATTCCAGGCGCCAGGATCGAGATCGTCTCCCGTGAGACAGGAATCAGGCGCGAAACAGCGACGGGTCCCGCCGGCACGTACAACCTTACGGGCTTGCCCATCGGGACGTACGACCTTTCCATTTCTCATCAAGGCTTCGAAACGTCGAACGTCCAAGCGATTGAGCTGTTCGTGGGCCAGACCCGGACGGTGGATGCGAAACTCGGCGTGGGCGCGATCGCCACGCAGGTTGATGTGCAGGCCACGGCGGAAGCACTGGAGAAGAGCGACGCCCAGATCGGAACGGTGATCGAGACCCAGCAACTGCGCGACATTCCGGTTAACGGGCGCAATTGGGCGACACTGATGATGCTGGCCCCAGGGGCGATCAACGTGGGAAATGGGAGCCAGACCAGCATCCGATTTGTGGGCCGGGCACGAGACGATAACAATTACACTTTTGATGGAATTGACGCCACCGGTATCCAGGAGCAAGGCCAGAAGGCGGACGCTCGATTGAATATTTCGTTGGAGTCTATCGCCGAGTTCCGCGTGAATTCCGCCGTGTATACAGCGGAAAGCGGTTCTTCCGGGGGCGGCCAAGTGAATGCGGTATCGAAGACTGGCACCAACACCTTCCATGGCGGCCTCTTCGAGTTTTTTCGCAACGACGTCCTGGACGCGCGATCTCCGTTTGATCCATCCACCATTCCCCCATTCCGTATGAACCAGTTCGGCGCGAGTGCCGGCGGCCCCATCGTCCACAATCGCAGCTTTTTCTTCATGGATTATGAGGCCATTCGACAAAGCCTTGGGCAGACATTAATCGGGTTCGTACCCAGCGCGGCTTTCAAAGCGAGAGCCGTTTCCGTTTCACCGGCCCTCAGACCACTCATGGATGCTTATCCGGCGGGACAGACTCCGGTTGACGCCGACACGAATCGAGTGGCGGTCCAGGCGAGCAATGCGGTGCGTGAGGACAGCGGCATGGTCCGGTTCGACCACCAATTCACAGACAAGACCTCGATGTTCGTTCGGTACAACATCGATGATGCGTTCATCGACAAACCGAACGGCCCTCTCGGCTCCCGAGACACCACGGCGATTCGTCCTTCCAATCTAGCGCTCGAACTGATGCACATTTTCTCTCCGACGGTGATCAACGAGGCCAGAGCCGGCATGAACCGCTCCGCATATCATCATCCCGTGGTGGGCCAGGTCCCGGCCAATATCAGCGTTCCGGGTTTCGACGACTTGAGCGCGAATTCTCTAGATGAAGAGGTCGGGACGTCCTTTTCCTACATCGACACTTTGACCGTGATCCGAGGACGCCATACGTTCAAAGTGGGAGCGGATATCCGGCGCATTCGCCTCAACAATTCGGGCAACGCCATCGATCTTGCATCCATCTCGTACAACAGCCTGGACGACTACATTCACAACGCCATCGACTCTGTGTCCGTGGATGCGGCGCTGGGCATTGGAGGCATGCGGCGTACACTCTGGATGGGCTTCGCCCAGGATGAGTTCAAGATCCGGCCCAATCTCACTCTGAACCTGGGACTGCGCTACGAATACTACTCGGTGGTGACCGAAGTAAAGGGTCGCACTGCAGTAGTGGACGTGCTCGGCTGCCGAGGTTTTTGTCCACCCGGCACACCGATGTTTGCACCCGACCGAAACAATTTCGCTCCGCGGCTCGGCGTGGCTTGGTCGCCGGCCAGATTCAATGGTAAAACCGTGATCCGCACCGGCTTCGGGATGTATTATGGGGCGAATCAACTGGACGATTTCAGCGATCCCCACGAGAGTACGGCTGCTCGATACTCTCTTTCCTCGGCGGACGTCGCCAATCTTGCGTACCCGATTACGTCTTTTCTCGGGCAGCTACAGTCCGAAGGGGCCAGCCCAAAAGGTATCGACCGGAATCGCCACGACTTGTATTACGAGAACTGGGACTTTCAGATCCAGCAGCAACTACCGCAAGGCTTCGTTGGCCAAGTTGGTTATATCGGCAGTGAAGGACACCATTTGTTCAACTCGCGATCCGTCAATCTCATTGATCCCGTAACCAAGAAGCGGCCGCTGCCGGACTTCGGTCAGTTCGGCGTCAAGTATAACGACGGCAATAGCAACTTCAATGCGCTGCAGGCGTCATTGCAGCGATCCTTCACCAAGGGTTGGCTGTGGCAAACGCAGTACATGTGGTCGCACGCCATCACCGACGCCTCTGTCGGAGCCGGTGAAAGCGTGTCCATCGAGAATGCGTCATGCCGCGCATGCGACAGAAGTTCTTCCCCGTTCGATGTACGCCACACCAGCACGACGAACACGGTGTACCAGCTTCCGTTCGGCCCGGGACGCCGATTCTTGGACAAGAGCGGACTCGCGAGTAAGCTGATCAGTGGCTGGGAACTCAGCGGCATCGGAACGGCGAGTACCGGGCGGCCAGTGAACATTACGATTACACGGAGCGCTTCGGACCTGCCGGACGGCAACCGCTCGAATCAGCGGCCGGATCTCGTGCCGGGTATGTCCATCTACCCGGCCAATCAGAGTATCTACAATTGGTTCAATCCGGCAGCCTTCAGCGTGCCTGCAAAGGGAACGTGGGGCAATGCCGGACGGTATCTCGGGCGGGGACCGGGCTATTGGGAGGTGGACGCAGGCCTGGAGAAGCGGACACCGATCAAGGAGCACGTTAGCCTCAGCTTTCGGGCTGAGGCGTTCAACGTTTTCAATCATCCGATTTACGCGAATCCCGGCGGGAATGTCTCGTCCCGCTCGACGTTCGGCGTAATAACCGGAATCCTCAATAACGGCGCCGTGGGTACTGGTACCCCGCGCCGAGTGCAGTTGATGCTGCGGTTAGACTTCTGAACTCTTACTTCGCGGAGTGCGGGTGGTCACGCGGGGATAATCACCGGCAAGCTGCGCGGGCGCGGTCTCAAACTCCAGGCAGGAGCTGTGACTGCCGTTATATAGACGGAGTCACGAGGTAACACTTCATGGTGGATCAACCCCTGAATACAGGCTTTGTGACGTTCAACTTTTTCACCATGTATGCGGCTGCTTCCTCTGCGTCCACCACCGGGGTGATGGTGATATCCAGCAGATCCGCCCACGCGTCCAGCCACATATTGAGTGCCATTGCACTCTCTGACTCAACCAGCCCCCAGCCTTGTAGTCCATTTACCGAGTGCCATTGGCCCAGCAGCCTGCATCCCTCACCGTATTTGCCGCCTTCCTCAACGAAACGCCGCTGAGGGGCCAGAAGGTTCGCCCCGCAATGTTCCAACTTGCAAGAAATTTCACAAGTCCTCCTTCAGAGTTACACCGCGGTCAGATAGTGGTGGCGAGGAATCCACCATCCACCCGCAAAAGGCTCCCGGTCACGAATGAGGACGCACCGTCGGCGGCCAGGTAGATGGCGGCTCCCACCAATTCCGAAGCGTCACCGAAGCGCTTCATCGGGGTGTGATTCATAATTTGATCCACGCGATCGTCGGTCAGCAGTTTACGATTCTGCTCTGCGGGAAAGAACCCCGGTAAAATGGCATTCACGCGTACACGATGTGGCGCAAACTCCCGGGCCAGGAACGCGGTAATCTGATTCACCCCGCCCTTGGCAACAGCGTACGTGAATACCTTCGAGAGCGGTGGTCCCGAGGAGACGGACGAAATGTTGATAATCGACCCGCCACGCCCGGAGTCCACCATCGCCTTCCCGAATATCTGGCAACCCAGAAAGACGCTGCGCAAGTCGACGTCAATGATGCGCTCCCATTCGGATTCCTCGATCTCGAAGAACGGCGTGCCGGAATTGATTCCCGCTGCGTTGAGCAGGATGTCCACACGTCCGAAGGTGTCCAACGTCTGCTTCAATGCGTTCTGAAGGTCAGCCTTCCTGGAGACGTCGGCGCGGCAGGCCAAAGCCTTGCGTCCGAGCTTGCGGACCTCTTCGGCACGTGTGTTGGCGGCATCCAGGTTCAAGTCAACAATAACGACGTCGGCGCCGGCCCCCGCGAATCCCCGGGCCATCTCGCCGGCGAGTACACCTCCCCCGCCGATGGCCACTGCTACTTTTCCGTCCAGTGAGAACAACTGGTTGATCAACATGTTTGGAGAATGAAAAAGCTATTATCGCGCAACCTTAATCGCCGGAACTGCATTTACATAGTGAAGGTGTAAGGGCGTTGCAATGGTCAACAGAGTGTCTTCTCCACGACTGAAACGCCTGAACACGGCGCTATACTGGTAGCGAGGGCGGGGTCGAATCCGGGCCGTTTTCGCGGGCCGGAATCTCGCGCAAAATCAAAAAGAGGGCTTTGGTCGCATGATCTCCGGGTGGAAAGTAGTAATCGCATCTTGCACATTTTTGGCGACTTTGGCCTTCGGGCAAGCGCCTCAAGCCGCCAAACGTAACCGGGAGGAAACCCCGCGCACGTCCGACAAAGCAGCGGCGTACTACTATTACTCACTCGGGCACCTTTACGCCGAGCTGGCGGCCACGTACAACAATCGCGGCGATTACTTCAACAAAGCCATCGAGAACTATCGCTTAGCGATGAAGGCGGACCCCTCGGCGGCGTTCCTCACCGAGGAGCTTTCGGACTTGTACATCCAGTCCGGCCGCCTTCGCGAAGCCGTGTCGGACGCCGAGGACATCCTCAAACAGAATCCTAACGATCTGAATGCGCGGCGCATCCTCGCCCGTATTTATACGCGGCTCATTGGTGACAGCCAAACCAATCGCATTGACGAGAGCTATCTACGTAAGGCTGTAGAACAGTATCAGAAGATCACAGAAAAAGATCCCAAGGACGCCGAATCGTGGCTCATGCTTGGACGGCTTCATAAGCTTGGGCAGAACTCAATTGAGGCGGAGAAGGCCTACAAAAAGGCTCTGGAGATTGACGAGAATAACGAGGACGCTCTTACCGGCCTCGCCATTGTCTATTCAGATCTGGGGAATGCCAAAGAAGCGGCTGAAATGCTGAAGCGAGCCTCGGATAAGAATCCTAACGGCCGCAGCCTGGCCGCTTTGGCCGGTACTTATGAGCAGATGCGGGATTACTCTCTGGCGGCGGAAACGCTGAAGAAGGCGATCGAACTTTCTCCAGCGAACACGGCGGAACTGAAGCACGCTCTGGCTCGGGACCTGATGCTCTCCGATCAACTGGACGAGTCGTTGAAGGTCTATGAGCAGTTGGCGGCCGACGAACCGAAGGATGCAGAGACGTACCTGAGGATGTCTCAGATCTATCGCCAAAAGCATGATTTTGAGAAAGCCCGTGCCGCGAGCCAGAAAGCCAAAGAAGTAGATCCGAACAATTTAGAGGTCCGCTACAGTGACGTGGGTCTGCTGGAAGCCGAAGGTAAGACCCGTGAAGCTGTCGATCTGCTGCAAGAGATTGTGAATTCGACGGCAAAGAAAACGTACACCGCCGGAGAGCGCGGCAACCGGGTGGTGCTGCTGGAGCGATTGGGCTCCATGTACCGGGCAGTCGAGCAGTACCCTAAGGCGATCGAGACTTTCAAACAAATCGGGGATGTAGATCCCGACATGGCGTCGCGCGGCGCCGTACAGGTCATTGAGACGTATCGCATAGCGAAGGATCTGCCCAAGGCGGAGACGGAGGCCAAGGCAGCGCTGGTCAAGTATCCAGCGGACCGCATGCTGCGCGGCGTGTATGCGTCACTGCTAGCGGACTCGGGCAAGGCTGACTCCGCCATCGCCGAGATGAAGAAGCTCCTCGCCGAGAAGAACGACCGCGACACGTGGGTAAGCCTGGCCCAAATCTACGAGAAGGCCAAGCGGTATCCGGAGATGGCGAAGGCCGTAGATGAGGCCGAGAAGTTGTCGCAAAGCAAAGAAGAGAAAGAAGGCATTTCGTTCCTTCGCGGCGCGATGTTCGAGAAGCAGAAAAAGTACGACGAGGCTGAAGCCGAGTTTCGCAAGGTGCTCGCCGCGAGCCCGGACAATGCAGCCGCGCTGAACTATCTGGGGTATATGCTGGCCGATCGTGGTGTCCGGTTGCCGGAAGCCTTGCAGTTGATCACTAAAGCGCTGGATAAAGACCCGGGCAATGGCGCGTATCTGGACAGCCTGGGATGGGTGTTGTATCGCCTCGGCCGTTTTCCCGATGCCGAGAATCAGTTGAAACTGGCGGTTGACAAGACCGCTAGTGATCCTACAGTGCATGACCACTTGGGCGATGTGTACTACAAGCAGGGCAAACTCAGAGAGGCTATTTCTGAGTGGGAAGCTTCGTTGAAGCAGTGGGAAGTGACCGCTCCAGCCGAACAGGAACCACTCGAGATCGCGAAGGTTCAGAAGAAGCTGGAAGGCGCAAAGGTGCGGCAGGCTAGGGAAGGCTCCAGCCGTCCTGAGAAGCCGTAGTCTATCGGCCCGGTAGTTAGAACCTTTTTGTCCATGAATCGAGAGCTAATGAACCGCACACTACTCTTATCTGGCGTGGCGGCAGTCGTGGTTTGTGTCTCTGGTCCGGCGCTGCGAGCGCAAGCCCCATCGCGAGCCCGAGTCCTGGCGTCAGAGAAGGCGGTGGAGCCGCGCGAAGAGTTCCTGGCCACAGCGCCGATAGTAGGCCGCAAAGCGATCGGTACCGGTATTACGCATACCACACGCGTCACTCTGTCGAACGGCCGGCTGAAACACGACGCCCACGTACAGACCATCGATATCTATAAACCCGTCTATCGAACCAAGGAATTCGTGGAAAAGGATTTCCGCGATTCGTACAAATACAATATCGCGGCGTATCGCGTGGCGAAGTTGCTGAAACTGGACATGCTGCCGCCCTGTGTTTATCGTGAGGTGGATGGCCAGCCCGCCTCCGTGTGCTGGTGGGTGGATAACGTTCAGTTCGATGAGTTAACGCGGCGCGAGAAGAAGGTCGAACCGCCAGATCCCGAAGATTGGACCAAGCAGCTCAACCTGGTCCGAGTGTTCGACCAGCTAATCGACAACACTGACAGAAATCAGACGAATCTGCTGATTGACCAGGAATGGAATCTCTGGATGATTGATCATAGCCGAGCTTTCCGCGTGACTACTCAGTTGCGAAAGCCAGAGGTTCTGAAGCGGGTTTCGATGCAGATGGTAGAAACCATGCGTGCGCTCACCATCGAGCAGTGCATGGCGGAGTTGAAACCTTATCTCACGGAGCCTGAGATCCGCACGATGCTGGTGAGGCGCGACCTGCTATTGAAGCTCTTCGCCGATGCCGTCGCTGAAAATGGCGCCGACGCGGTCTACACCGATATGCCGCGCAGGACGCCTCATGTCACACTCCCTTAAACCGGATGGATGATCGAGCACCGCGCTGGATAGTTGTCTGGACATCCGCCATCGGCCTAGCGGCCGCACAGTCAGCGGAAACAGTCACTCGCGCGGAGCAGATACAGGATCAACAGAGAGCGAAGGCCAGCAGCACCGCCCCTGATACACCGGGCAAAGCGGAGCGAACTTTTATCCGCGCGGAAAAATTCATCGACCGCCTGTTCGGTGGGACTGCCGGGTTCCGGCCCCTGATAGGCAATATGGTAACGGGCGGTGGATTCGCATCGGGCATCGAGTACCTCCAGCCAGATCTGGCGAAAGGAAACCTGCTGTTTCGCACGTCAGCTCGCGTTTCTATCAGAGGATACGAGTTTCTCGACGCGCAAGTGGCAATGCCACAACTGGCGGGGGGATCCGCGTTTTTCGATGTACACGGTGTTTACCGGAATTACCCCACTCTCAATTACTATGGCCCCGGTCCGCGATCGGCTAAGCGGGATCGAAGCGACTATCGTCTGGAGGATGGGTCAGTGGATGTCACAGCCGGCATCAGGCCCAGGCGTCATCTGCGTCTGGGTATGGCCGCTGGCTACTTACGGGTGAACATCGGGACAGGCACGGACGACCGGTTCGCTTCCATCGACCAAGTGTTTACGCCCGCACAAGTGGCCGGACTCGACGATCAGTCAAATTTCGTTCGTGTTGGCCCGTTCCTTCAATACGATTACCGCGATCGTCGCGGTGATCCGCACAGCGGCGGGAATTACGAAGCAAGTTACACCTATTACAACGATGTCGCGCTGGACAGCGGAAATCACCAAAGGCTGAACGCAGAGGCCCAGCAGTACTTTCCGTTCCTCAATGAGAAGCGCGTGATCGCCTTGCGGGCCAGGACCGAACTCACGTATCGCAACTCGGACCAGCGAGTTCCTTTCTATTTGCAGCCGATCCTGGGTGGTTCAGAGGACCTGCGAGGCTTCCGGCCGTTTCGCTTCTACGATGACAATTTGCTGGCGATGACCGCGGAGTATCGCTGGGAGGTGATGAGCGGATTTGACATGGCTGTGTTCACGGATGCCGGAAAGGTGTTCCACCGCCACGCGCAATTGAACTTTGCCGATCTCGAGACCTCGGCGGGATTCGGTCTTCGCTTCAAGAGCCGTGATGGGGTGGTGATGCGGTGGGACGTTGGATTTAGCCGCGAGGGCTTTCAGGTTTGGATAAAGTTTCACAACGTGTTCTGATTGTCGTCACCGCTGCCTCCCTGGTGGGTCTGTCGGCCCCTGCGGGGCAGCGGTTTTATGCCGACGATCCCCTGTGGAAGATGCCACCCCCGGTTCCCGTCCACAATCCGCTTAAGCGGAAGATCAATTACCTCTACGACTTCTTTGTGAACTCGCTGGACCCCCCGAGGGTGGAGCCCCAACCGGCCGTGGATGTGAATACGCTTGGCGAAGTTCCGGACGGCTTGTGGTATACGAACCGTCACTACTGGCACCCTATGACGCTCGATCAGCTTCGCCAAGGGCCGGCTCACGGGAATGCTCCGGTTCCACCTTTCCGGGTGGTGGGCGCTAAGACGGAAGGCGTTACGCCCGGATTCCAAATCCGTGATGCTATGAACCGGCACTACTTCTGCAAACCCGATCCGCAATCGAATCCGGAAATGGCAACGGCGGCGGACGTCATCGGTTCGAAATTCTTTTATGCCTTCGGCTATCAGACGCCGGAAAACTATATCGCGTATTTCGCCAATAACGAAATCAGCATTGATCCCAGCGCGACGGTCGCCCCTGAAGGTGAGAAACCGAGGCAGATGCGGCGCAACGATCTGGCAAAGATTCTACGCCTCATGCCACGGGATCGTGAAGGACGATATAGGGTAATCGCCAGCCTCGAAGTGGAGGGGAAAGGGATGGGTCCATTCCGGTGGACCGGGACTCGCGAAGACGATCCCAATGACATCTTTCCGCACGAGCACCGTCGCTCGCTGCGCGGTCTGTACGTATTCTGCGCCTGGCTGAACCACACCGACATCAAGGCCGGCAACACTTATGATTCGCTCGTCGAATGGGACGGAGTGCCCGCAATCCGCCATTATCTGATTGATTTCGGCTCCAGCCTCGGCAGCGATAGCGACGAGCCAAAGAATGCGCGATTCGGTCACGAGTTCATGATCGAGCGAGATAAGAAGGTTTTGGTGAAGATGTTCAGCCTCGGGCTGTATTCACCCGACTGGGAACGAGCCCGCTATCCCGGCATCCCTGCGGTGGGGCGTTTTGAGGCCGCGACGTTTGAGCCGGATGCGTGGACCTCGAACTACCCGGTACCAGCGTTTTTCTACCGGCTCCCCAACGACGAGTTCTGGGCTGCGAAGCAGGTGATGTCGTTCACCAACGAACAGATTCTGGCGGTAGTGGAGACGGGCGAGTTCACGAACCCGAAAGCCGTGGAATACATCACTAAGACGCTGATAGAGCGTCGAGATAAGATCGGGAGAGCATTCTTCGCGAAGCTGCTGCCGTTTGATCGATTCGAAGTGCGCGGCGGGCAGCTCGCCTTTGAGGACCTCGGGCTGAAGTACGGCTTCAATGTTCGAAACGAATATGACGTCCAATGGTACCGGTTTGACAATACGACGGGGCAACGAACTTTGCTGCCGGGCGCTACGGGCCCGCAGGTACCGCGCCCCGGCGAGTTTGCGGTCGCCGAAATCCGTTCTCGTTCGGATGCCGCCAAGAGCATATCTGTATATTTGCGAGGAATGGGCGTGGTAGGTATTGATCGCAAGTGGTAGTATCACGCCGCGTTCTGCTGCTGGCCGCGGCATGCCTGTCTCAGGCGGCTGCCCAAAAGTTTTATACGTATATCGGTAATCTGGGTCCCGACTCCGCGCTGCTCGCCTGGGGCACCGCCGACGGCCCGAATACGATTGGCCGATCGTCACCGTCCAGGGGTGAAGCTACCGTCCGTGTGAATAACCAAACCCTGACTTCACGGCAAAACTGGATCGTGGTCGGGAACCTGAAACCCGACACTGAGTATCCGTATCAAGTCGCGCTCGCCGGAAAGACCATTGGGCAGGGCACGTTTCGAACCTGGGCCGCGAAGTCGACCAAGCTTGTCTTCTTCGTAATCGGCGACTACGGCACCGGTAATGGCGCACAATACGGGATTGCCAAGGCGATGTCGAGCGAGTTCCAGAAACGCAACTCATCCGGCAACCCGGTACGTTTTGTATTGACCACCGGGGACAATATCTACGGGGATCTGAGCAATGTCCTGTTCGGGATACGGCACACCGGGTCCGACGATGCAGACTGGGCGGCCAAGTTCTTCGATCCGTACCAGGAGTTACTAGGGCACGTTCCTTTCTATCCTACGTTGGGAAATCACGACGGCAATGAGACCGAGCGGCATGGAGACCTGAGGGCCTACCTCGATAATTTCTTCTTTCCCGGGGACAGACCAGCCCGCTATTACAGCTTTCGCTACGGGGATCTGGCTGAGTTTTTCGCGTTGGACAGCACTTTGAACACGGAATCCGGAGGCACCCGTCCCGCATACCTGGAGGACGGTCCGCAGTTTCATTGGATGCGCGAGGTAGTTCCTGCATCGAAGCTGCAGTGGAAGATCCCCTATTATCACCATCCTGTGTTCAACGCGGGTCCCCGGCACGTGGCGAGTTATCGCGAACTCGAACACTGGGTCAAGTTATTTGAAAGCGCGGGCGTGAAGGTGGTGTTCAATGGGCATGAGCACAATCTGCAGTTCAGCGAGGCGAACCAGCAGTCTGGCGGCGTGCGGTACGTGACCAGCGGAGCGGGCGGTGAGCTGCGAGCCGGCAATGTTCAGAACCGGATGGCTCGCTCGAATATCGCCGGCTGGGCGCCCCAGAACAATTTCCTCGTGGTTGAGATCGATGGCAAGACAATGCACATTACGCCTCTCGGATTCGAGCAGGTAGTGGTGAGGAATCCGAATGGCGGCGTTGTGCCCATGCCGCTGAATGTCACGCTCCCCTGATTCAGCGAGTCCGCGCTGGATAGATTTCTAGGAATCTATCTTCCCGCGGCGGATGATCTTCTCCATCACTTCGGCGAAGGTGTCGATCTCGTCGAGGGTCGTGTACACGTTCGGTGTGATACGTATACCCTGATATTCTCCAGGCACGACGATCGGCGTGGTCATGATCTTCTCTTCCGAAAATAAGTGGTTCGAGAGCTTGGCCGCATCGAATCCGTCGATGCTGAGCAGGCCGATGCCGCACGACATCTCCGGGTCGTCGCTGGTCAGCAACTTCACTCCGGGCAGATCACGCAGCCGTTGGGACCACCGGCGTCTCAAATAGCGCAGCCGTTCCGCTTTGCGATCGCCGCCAATGCTCTCGTGAAATGTTAACGCTTCCGAGATCGCACATCTTTGCGAAGCCGGATGGGTTCCAATCTCTTCGAACTTCCGGATGTTGTCCGCCATCGAGTCAGGAGCCGCCATCAAAGGCCACACCTTCGGAATCTTCTCCTTACGCACATATAGGAAACCGGTCCCTACGGGAGCGAGCACCCACTTGTGCAGGCTGGTGCCGTAGTAATCGCAATCCAAATCGTCGCGCTTGAAAGGGAACTGGGCGAACGCGTGAGCGCCATCTACCACCACCTCGATACCCCGAGCACGCGCCATATGGCAGATCTTCTTCACGGGGAAGATCTGGCCCGAAAGGTTCGTAATGTGACAGATGTGAATGACGCGCGTGCGCGGGGTAATCGCACGCTCGACACGTTGATAGAGATCGTCCAGGCTGGGCGGTGGAACCGGGAATGAAATCTGTTTAAGAACGATACCGTCGCGGCGCTCACGCTGCTTCCACGTGGTGATCATCCGCGGATAGTCCTGATTGGTGGTTAATACTTCATCGCCGCGCTCCAGGTGGAGGCCGAGTTGTACGTTCTCGAGCGCCTCGCTGGCATTGCGGGTGATCGCAATCTCCTCGGGATCGCAGCCGAACGATCGCGCAAGATGGCGGCGGACGGCCTCCACCTCGGGCTCGACAATTCGCCACATGAAGTAAGCCGGGCCCATGTTGGAGATTTCGAGATAGCGCTTCTCTGTCTCCATCACGATCTTGGGCGAGGGGCTGACGCCGCCGTTGTTCAGGTTGATAATATTCCGGTCGACGGTGAATGCATGCCGGACCTGGAACCAGAAGTCCTCATCGCGGGCGACGGAGTCCGCTGCCCGGCCGCCTGTGGATTGCGCGGCGGCCTGAATACGGGGGACCGCGTCGGATTGGAAGGCGGCACAGCCGACTGCTGCGAGATTAAGGAATTGGCGCCGGTGCATATGAATATAGGCTAGTTCATTTCACAACGCACCGGCTCTCGTCAGCCCTTCTTTCCTTTATATCTGCTTCAACAGCCACTGCATAGCACGCCGCTGTAGTTTTAGATACTCAGGGGCCCATAGCGCGTGGATGGTGTGGCCGATGGACGTGAACACTACGCGACCCTCCCCGAAATCATAAGCCCAGCCGGCGACAGACTTGCTGCCCAGTTTCTCGTACGTCAAACCATCGACGTTCTCGGCCTCTAGCAAAACGTATTTCCGATCCTTGTCGTATTCGACGTAGTGCTGCTCGTCGTTCACCATGAAGTCCTGGATGCCTTGCGTAATAGGATGCGTGTTGTTCACGACGTGCACCTTGAAGGGCCGCAGTGCCGGATGTCCGATGTACGCGCCGCCCTGAACGTCCCGGTAAGTCTTCGATGAAAGCGAGACGTGACTGTTGTTGTGCAGGGAATAGAAGCCATTTCCCCCCGAAACAAAGTCCTTCAACGCCACTGCCTGTTCCTCGGTCAACCAGGAAGCGGGCTTGGGTTCCGGGAAATCCCCCCGGTTCTCCAGGCCCTGCTGGTAGGGGTAGGCGTCCGGCCCGAAATAGCCTCCGGGCCAGATCATACCGTCCCGCAGGCAGAGAAAGACTCGGTAATTCTTCAGGAGCTGGCGGGAGAGCTGATCGTAACCCACGGTGTAGTCCACAGAAACATTCATGCCATCGAAAATCTTGGTGAGTGCGACACGGATGTAATCGGAGTTATGGTAACGATCACCGATCAGGGCGAGTACCCGGCTGCGCGCACCAGCTTGACCGAACGCGCCTCGTATAAGGACGCCTCCCGTAATGGCCGTCGCACCCCGCAGCAACCGCCGGCGGGAAATGGAATGGTTGATAAGAGACATGGTCTTGAACCTCAGCGAACGCAGTGTATGAACCACCCACTACCACCGTCAACGACAGATTCAAAATATTCGAATATCCAATCCCGCGGGGTCGCATTATTTGCGACGATTCGGCACAGACATGCGAACTACTTCCGTCTATCTGCCCCTCAGTATGCTTCTTTCCGCGGCAGTGCTAACCGCGGCTGATTCACGGTATCTGGTTTACTTCGGCACCTACACCGGTCCGGCAAGTAAAGGCATTTACGTGGCAGATTTCGATGCAGCCACTGGAAAGCTTGATGCTCCGCGGTTGGCAGGAGAAATCACGCGGCCGTCGTGGGTGACTCTACACCCGAATCAGCAATACTTGTACGCCGTTAGTGAAACCGGCTACCAGCCCGGCTCGGAGGGAACAATCACGAGCTTCGCGATTGAACCTTCGATGGGTGCGTTGAAACAGTTGAATACCGTACAGACAGGAGGAGGGGGACCTTGCCATCTCGCCATCGATCCGAGGGCCAAAAATCTGTTCGTGGCCAATTATGCAACCGGCAGCGTGGCTGCATTCAGACTGGAGCAGAACGGAAGCATCGGATCTCGCGTCGAGTTTGTACAGCATCATGGATCCAGCACGAATCCGAAACGGCAGAGCGGACCGCACGCGCATGCGGTGGTACTTTCGCCCGACGGCCGGTTCCTGTTGGTACCCGACCTGGGACTCGATAAGATTTTGTCCTATCGTGTATCCAGCGATGGCCATCTGGGTAACGCGGAGGCTTCGGCAGCCGCAGTGAAGTCAGGTTCGGGGCCCCGGCACGTGGTCTTTCATCCGAACGGAGATTTCGTTTACGCATTGAATGAGATGGGTTCCAGCGTTCTCGCGTTCGCTTACGATCGCGGCACTGGCGGCCTGCGCGAGTTGCAGAACATCCGCACGCTCTCGGCCGATTTCTCCGGCGAAAACAACTCGGCAGAGATCGCGCTAAACCGTTCAGGGCGTTTCCTATATGCCACGAACCGCGGCGACGACAGCCTCACGGTGTTCTCTGTGGATGCGGAAAAGGGTACCCTGGCCGAAGTGCAGCGGATATCGAGTGGAGGGAAGATCCCGAGGAACTTCAGTCTCGATCCTACGGGTCGGTATCTGCTTGCCGCGAATCAGAACTCCGACAATGTGGTCGTCTTCAAAGTGGACGCTACTACCGGAAAACTGAACCCAACTGGACAAGTGGCCACCGTGACGTCTCCAGTTTGCATCCAGTTTTTGCCGCTCCGATCGAGATAGCTGACTATTGCGGAAGTCCATCGGAGCGCGGCGCAAGGAGCGACAACCGCGGAGTGGACAGCGGATCACAGAACCCGACCACGGACGAAAGGTGGGCGGCGACGTCCTTTAGCGGTCTTGCGAGCTGCCGTTTGGACTCGCAATAGAATCGGTCGGCAGACATCGAGATGCTGATTGCACCGACCGCCAAACCCGTCCAATCACGGATTGGGACGCCGATGCAGCAGCCGCCTTCCACGCTCTCCTCAAGGTCCAGTCCATAGCCCTGACGGCAGATACGATCGAGTTCCATCTCGAACTGCGCCAAATCCGTAATGGTTTGATCGGTCTGCTTGGGCATACCCCTCTTGTTGAGCAACTGATGCGCCGTGCTCCGATCGATGTTGGCCAGGATGGCCTTCCCCAGCGCAGTGCAGTGCGGACTCGCGATCGCGCCAAATCGAGCCTTGAACGGCACGCGCGCACTCCGGTCGACCTGATCCACCAGGAAAACATCCAATTCGCGAACGTCGAAAAGCGCCAGGTGGGCGGTCGTTTCCATCTGTTCGGACAGGCGCTGCAACAACGGGTGGGCGGCCACGTGCAACTCGTTTCGCTGAAACAAGGTCAAGCCGATCCTCATCAGGCCCATTCCAAGCCTGTAGGTCTTGTTTTGGGAGTTCTTTTCGATAAAGCCGACCGAGACGAGAGAATTCAGAATCCGATGGACATCACTGGGCAGGAGATTCGTACGGTTAGCAAGTTCCGTTACTCCCATGCTCGGGCGATCTCGAAACTCGGCCAAAATCCGGCAGACCTTTATAACGGTTGTTGCGGGCTTCATGGCGCTCCACTTTTGTCCGGACGACCACCTGGTTCCGAAGTGGACAAATTGATGCGAGTGTAAACCTCTTGCCGTCAATTAGTCAATATTCGAGTTTCGGGCGGTCAGGCAGCCCCATAAAGCAGCACGTTGTAATTTTTGTCGGCCAGGGTCTCCTCAATCAGAGGCCATACCTTGGCGTGGGTCGCGGAAGCCACCCATTTCTTTCGGAGTTCCTCACTTTCATAGATCAGCACGAACCTGTAATTTGCCCGCCCGGGTGCATTTCCCTGCAACGTGGAGTGCATTTTCAACATTTGAACATCCATGTAGCCAGGTTGTTTGCTGGCTGCTACCTTGAAGGAATTGTGAAATCTGCGCAGCATCTCCTGTTCCTTAGAGGGCTCCACCGTCAGATCCACGTGCAACTGGATCGGATGTTCCGGCACGCTGGCCGCGGAACCGCTGGCGGCGGTCAGGGCGCTCAGGGTGGCTTTCAAATAGGTTCGACGTTCCATGAATATCTCCATTCGCTCAGTACAATGTCTTCGGGCCGTGAACGGGCAACTTGATGCGATATAGCCCGGTGACGGCCGTGATATACAGCGTGGTTCCGTCGTCACCCCAGTTGCAATTTGCCGGTGTTTCGCCAGGCTTAATGGTGCCCAGGTGCTTGCCTGCGGGGGAGAACACCCATATACCGGCGGGACCCGCGCAGTAGAGATTACCTTTCGCGTCCACTTTCATACCATCGGGCAGGCCATCTTCCGTAACCGATGTGGCATCGAAGAACACCTTCCCGTTGGCGACCCCGCCGTCCTCTTGCACTTCATACCGCATCCAAACCTTCCGCTTCGGATCGGAATTTGCGACGTATAGGTATTTCTCATCGGGAGAAAATGCGATTCCGTTCGGCCGCGACAGGTCACGGACGACGACCTGCAGCTTTCCTTTCGCGAGACGATAGACGCCATTGAAGGATAGCTCTTTCTTCGGATCCTGATCTTGACCCACGAGCCCATACGGGGGATCGGTGAAGTACAAAGATCCATCGGATTTGTACACCAGATCGTTCGGGCTATTGAGTTTCTTGCCCTGGTAGCGGTCTATCAGAGTCGCAATGCCACGGTCCTTGGCGATGCGGACGATCCGGCGGTTTCCATGCTGACACAGCAGTACGGCGCCGTCCCGGTCGGCGATCATCCCGTTGGGACCGATAAATGCTCCTGCGGGAGCATCTGTTCCGTCGTAGCCGCCGGGGCGCAGAATCTCCGTAACCCCAGCCGGCGACCATTGACGAACCACGTTGCCAACGACGTCGCTGAACCAAAGGTGTCCCTCAGGAAACCAAAGTGGCCCTTCGGCGAATTTAAATCCGCCGGCAAGCTTCTCAATCGCCGCCGATTGGGGAACCAGCGAGTCCAACTCGGGATCCAAACGGACAATCGCGCCGACTCCGGCGTGAGGCTCCGCCTTCGCGTCGACGCTCGTTCTGTTAGTGCAACCGGCGAGCAACATCACGCCCACAAGGGCGACTTTGCCTTTTCTCATACAGACCTTGTGAAGTCTAGGATAGACAGGGTGTCGAGTCAAGCGGCGAATTCTAAATACTTGAATCCGATCTCGCGGAGACCGCTGGCCGGCGGTAGCATGGCATGACCGGCCGCTTACATGGAGGACAGCATGGAGCAGATCACCAGACGAACCGCGTTGTTCACCGTGGGGCTGGCGGCGACGCCAGGATTTGGACGAAACAAAGCCACCGCCTTCGCTTTGATCGGAGATCGTTATCACAACAGCGATTACATCCGCACCGCACTCAGCAAAACTTTGGGCAAGGAAGAAGGATTATCCATCGACTTTTGCGACGAAGTAACCAGAATGGACGCGGAGGGACTGCAGGGATATAAGCTGCTCATCGTGTTCCGGGACGGTATGCTCTGGCCCAACGGCTATGCCGATGAGAACAGCAATGCCGCATATGTGCGGGCCGGATCACCGCGGATTATGAGTGATCCCCCGTTGCAGGCTGGCGGGAAAACGCTTTGTACTGGATACAGCCACAACAGGGGGCCGCGGTCAAAGAGTTCGTTGCCTCCGGAGGCAGCGTGTTTTTTTATCACAACTCCACCTACATCAGCCCGCACAACGATGACCTTCGCGACGTTCTTGGGGCGGTGACTCAAGGACATCCGCCCATCCGCCCGTTCAAGGTGAAGGTGGTGAATCAGGAACACCCGATAACACGAGGTGTGAAGGACTTCATCGTCACTGACGAACAGCACTTTATGACTACCAGAAGGATCCCAAGTACCTTCTTTTGCAGAGCGTCAACGAGGACGGGCTCACGTATAAGAACTGGGCGCGTCGTCGGCCGCTGGTTGGGCCTACGATTACGGCAAGGGCCGAGTCTGCTATCTCGCGCCGGGTCACATGATCTCCGACCTGTGGAATCCCGAATACGTGAAGCTGCAGAAGAATGCTATCCGCTGGCTCCTACGCCAGAGTTAGTGCGCCAGAGCTGACCAGACCGTCGTAGTTTGCGGTCGCTCAGAAAATTACTTTTGCCCCGACCTGCATGATCCGGGGTCCGGTCACCGTATCGATACGGCCAAACGCCGAGGAATTGAACGTCGTGTTCGGGTTCCCGAGGTTGGCGTGGTTGAGGGCGTTGAAAAGTTCCCACCGAAGCTCCACGCGAACCCGCTCCGTGATTTCGGTCACTTTGAAGAACGACGCATCCAGGTTAAATTGGCCCGGTCCGTAAATCGCGTTCCTTCCCATGTTTCCGAAGGTTCCGATTGCCGGCATCGCAAAAGCCGCGGTGTTGAAGTACTGCGCGCGTTGAGCGTCAAACGAACGGCTGGACGGTAACACCGGATTTCCGATCACGTCGACGCGCTGGTTACCTCCGCCCTGCAGAGCCCGGTCCGTTCCCGGCGTCATCGTCAGGGGGCTGCCGCTGATGTAGTGGTAAATTCCATTGATTCTCCATCCCCTGGTTAACTTACCTCGTACTCCGTTCCGCCACGGCGAGGGGATCTCGTAGAGAAAGGTCGCCACCAGATTATGCCGCCGGTCAAAATCGGCCGGCCCATGTTCCGCGCGCATGTTGTTTGGATCCTGCGGAAGACTGGCGTTGCGGTCGAGCGACTCATAATCGAGCGCCTTCGACCAGGTGTAGTTGGACATGATGTATACACCGTTTGCGAAGCGCCGGGTCGCCGTAATCTGCAGGCTATGATATGTGGAGTTGCCCGTAGTAGAAGCTTCATCGATACCTTGAAAGTTTGTGTCAAGCCGGCGTGAATCGATGTTCCCCGCTGTCGACAGCGGCCTGCCGTCAGGACCGTTGCCAGGGATGAAAACCGCGGGGTTGATTTCGCGGTTCAGCCAGAGATGAGTTCCCTTCGATCCGACATAGGCGGTGGAGAGAACTATCTGCCCGGAAACTCGTGCTCGATGCTGAAGTTCCACTGCTGGTTGTATGGTGTTACTGACTGCGCGTCGAAAAACCGCGAAATCGGCATCGGCAGAATGAACTTGTAGGCCTTGCGTTGGGCGTCGGAAGAAGGCGGGGTAAACGGATAAGGATTTCCGCCCGGGAAACCAGCCCACGGGTCCTCGAAACTGAATGGATTGTTGATTGAGACATTCAGTACGAACGGTTGGTTCAATTGGGTCTCGTTCAACAGATACCCGCGCTCGGTGTTATAGAACACGCCGTAGGCGGATCGAATGCTCGTTTTCGAATTGGGTCCGAAGGGTAGCCAGGCCAGGCCGAAGCGCGGAGCAACGTTGTTCCAGTCCTTGTTATAGGTGGTGGAGGAGACGCCCGGATCGCCGGCAAACAACAGACCGCGGGGGGAGTTCGGAAAGAGCTGAGACTGCTGGCCGCGCCGGAAAGCCACGATCTCGTTATGGCCATCGTGGATTCCGAAGTACGGCTCGTAGCGCAGACCGAGATTGAAGGTCAACGTCGGACGAATCTTCCAATCGTCCTGCGCAAAAGCCGCAAACGTGTTGAACACGTTGTCGGTCTGCAGCGTGGAATACTGCATGAAGTTGGTCGGTGCCCCCAATAGCCACTCGGCCAAGCCGTTCGCCGCCCTCGTACCGCCGAAAGTAAAGGAAGCTCCGTCGGCATTGAAGATTTCATGACGATTGGCATCGTTCAGAGACGTCTCAACGCCCAGCTTTATTATGTGGGCGCCGCGCGTTATGGTCACCGTATCTCGCAGCTCGTGCGCGGTTGGAACCACGTCGAAATACGTGTTGCCACCCGTCCCGAAATAGCCTGCCAGCGAACCGAGCCGCGTACTCATTGGATATTGAGGCGCTTGAGCGACTGTCTTCACGCCAAAGTCCTGATAGCGAAGCCCGGGTGCGACGGTCGGCGGCGTGCCGGGGAACTTATCGGGCAGAATCGGATCCGGACCCCGGACGAACGCGAGGCGGTTCAGGGTGTATGTCAGTGAATTGATGATGGTTGGCGAGAAGATCTTGGTGTAATTGCCAACGATGTGGTTGTTCGTCCAGTTGTTGAAGCCGTTGAAGAGCGGTAATCCGGCATTGGCGTGTGTCAGCGTGTCGTAGTAGAAATAGCTGACGTACAACCGGTCGTTCGCTGAGAACGAGTGGTCTGCGCGGGCAATGTACTGGTTTCGGTTATCGCTTCCAGGAGCATTGAATATCAGCTGGTTTCCGTTGATGTTCGGCAGCGGGAATAGAATGTTCCCGATACCTACGGCCGCCTGCGAGAACCGGGAAGACGGGATCTGGTCTCCTGGAAACCGCTGGCCGGTGAGCGGGTCAGTAGGTTTCAGTTTGCTCGCGGAAAAATCCCCTGCGCGTTCCGCAGCGGTGGGCAGCACTTGCCCGTATTCGTACTCGCGCTGCGTTCCCGCAGGGATTCCCAGGAGAAGAACAGGAATGTCTTGTCCTTGATGATGGGTCCGCCGAGCTCGCGCCGAACTGGTTTCGCTTGAGAGTCGGCTTGGTGACCAGACCCGCGTGTCCGAAAAACGACCGCGCATCCAGCTTGTCATTTCTCAAATACTCGTAAACCGACCCGTGAAAGGCATTCGTTCCCGGATTTTGTCACGGCGGTTACCAGCGATCCCGCTCCACGCCCGTATTCCGCGCTGAAACTGCTGCTGAGAACGCTGAACTCCTGCAGCGCGTCCGGGTTCGGCATGGAGGTCGGCGTGCCGTTATAGACGTCGTTGTTATGCCCCCCGTCCAGCATCACGTTGTTATCGTTGCCCCGGGCTCCGTTCACGGAAATCCCATCCTCCTGGGACAGGCTCACCCGGGCGCCTGCCTGATTGATTGCTCCCGGAATGAGCGTTTGTAATTGCAGCGCATTGCGTCCGTTCAACGGCAAGTCTTCAATCAACTGGTTGGTCACGACCGTACGCACGGTGGATGTGACAGTTTCTATTCCTGTGACTGCCGCTGATACCTGCACCGTCTCATTGATTTGCCCGATCTGAAGAGAGAAGTTGACGGTCAACACTTGCTCGGCCGTCAAGTTGATTCCGGATTGGGTCAAGGTTTTGAATCCGGGAAATGCTACATCGATCCGAAAGTTCCCGACCGGTAGCCGCGAGAAGTTATATCGGCCACCCGAGTCCGACTGGGCCGTTTGCGTCTGGCCCGTTCCCTCGTTTGTGAGAATGACCTTGGCGCCCGCAACTGCCCCTCCGGAGCTATCGTTAACAACGCCGACTATTGTCGCGTTCCCCTGTGCATACGCATGCATTGCGAATAGGATCGACACGGCAAATATGTACGTAACGGGGTTTCGAACCATTGCGTTTTCCCTCCTGAAGTACCGTCACAAGCGGGCAGGTCGCACGCGGCCGGAATTCTCAATCCGCATGTGGCTCGCGCTCAACTTTGTTGGAGTCTATGGCAGGCTGGTAGCGCCGTCAAGCGTGAATTCTAAATACTTGAATACTCGTTATGGCGGCTCGGGAACGTCCCAGGAAACCCCAGCACGTTCAAGAGTCGCGGTTTGAGGCTGAGATCATCGTTGTGTGCGTCCGCGCGGCGTATCTGGATCTTTGGCCCCGTCCGAAGCTGAAGAAGCCGAGCTTCTGACCTTTGCCGTGGATCTCGCAACGGTCCGTGTTTCGTCAGGACCTCAGGCTGTTTCCTTCGCATTGACCCAAGCGCATCAGACTACCTCCACAGCGTTCGCGACACTTCCGATCCGGTTCGTGAACATTTCCGCGACCTTGCTTCATGGAGATGGCATCAAGCGGCTCTTCAGCCACGCGCGCGCAAACTCCCAATCGCGTTTAAGGGTTGCCACTGAGATCTGCAGAGCTTCTGCAGCTTCCGTCTCCGTTAATCCACCGAAGAACCTCAGTTCAACAACGCGCCCAGCACGGGGGTCGAGTTCTTCTAGCTGTTTCAAAGCGTCATCCAGATCAATTAAATCCTCATCCCGATTGGCAGCCCAACCGTTTGCCTGAGTTAGAGATACCTTAATCCGATTACCCCCTCGCTTGTCGGCCCGCACACCTCGGGCGTGATCCACAAGAATGCGCCTCAGCTGCTGCGACGCAACTGCCAGAAAGTGAGCGCGATCCTGCCATTTGATGGGGGCTCCGGAAAACATTCTCAAATACAATTCGTGAACAAGCGCCGTTCCTTGAAGCGTGTGATCGCGCCGCTCGCTGATCATGTGATTGGCTGAGATCCGTCGCAATTCCTCGTAAGCTGCCGCCATTAAACGATCTCCAGCTTCTTTATCGCCTTTACGCCAGTCAAGAAGAAGGGTTGTGATCTGGTCGGCATTGTTGGCCATGCAACACCTCCTAAACCCTTGCGACCCGTGAGCGATTGGATCAGAATAGCTCAATATTCCTAGTTGGGAGGTGACGCTGAACGGTCTTCTCAGTTCCAGCGTTAATTTTGAGCTGTTCGGCTCGCTATTTCCGCTAGCAGAGTTAGCAGCCAGTTCGAGACTGATACAACTACGCTTCGCAGATCGGCGTATTATGAGCGGATCTGCCTCGGGAGGTGCAGGATGCAGGTACAAAACTTTCACAGAGTCCGTGACATTTTCCAAGCGGCGCTCGACCGCCCGCCCGAAGAGCGCACAGCCTTCGTAGAAGAACTTTGTGGTGACGATCTGGAACTACTCGTCGAAATAAAGCGGTTGCTGATCGCGCATGATCATGACCCAGATTTCCTTGAGCAACCTGCAATGCGGGGCAAACCCATCGACTTGCTCGTTGGGCAATGGGACGGCCGCCTTATCGGCGCATACGAGATCCAGAGGGAGATCGGACGGGGCGGTATGGGAATCGTCTACGACGCGCTTCGAGCCGATGATACGTTTCGCAAACGCGTTGCTCTCAAAGTTGTTCGACCGGAAGCAAGCAGCGACGGAGTTATCCGACGTTTTCACCAGGAGCGAGAAATTTTGGCCAGCCTGGATCACCCCAATATTGCTCGGCTTCTTGATGGTGGAACTACTCCGGACGGGCTGCCGTATTTCGTCATGGAGTTCGTTGAAGGCGAGCCCATAAACCGGTATTGCGACGAGCGCAAACTGAACATCACAGAACGGTTGCAACTCTTCCGAACGGTTTGCAGCGCCGTGCAATTTGCCCATCAAAACCTTGTTATCCACCGTGATTTGAAACCGGGCAACATTCTGGTCACCGTAGAGGGCACGCCGAAATTGCTGGACTTCGGGATAGCTAAGCTCGTTCGTGAACACAAATCGGACCAGACAGTCACAAGGTTCACTGCCGCAGGTGTGCATCCTCTAACGCCCGAATACGCTAGTCCCGAACAGATTCTCAGCCGACCGATTACAACGGCTACAGACATTTATTCGCTCGGGGTTGTTCTATATGAGCTACTTACAGGATTTCGCCCATACCGCCTCAAGGAGCTATCGTTGCACGAGATCGCCCGAGAAGTCTGTGAGCAGGAACCCATGCGACCGAGCGCCATCGTTGAACGGCCTTTTCAAGATAAGGAATCTAGCGAACTGATCAGTGCAGAGGCTGCCAGCGCTTCACGTGAGGGAAAACCCGCACGCCTGAAACGGCGGCTTTCAGGCGATCTGGACAATATTGTCCTCAAGGCGCTGAAGAAGGATCCGGCACAGCGTTATGCGTCTGTTGAGCAACTAAGCGACGATATCCGCAGACATTTAGAAGGACTGCCCATAACAGCCCGGAACGACACCACCGTATACCGCGTTCGCAAATTCGTCCGCCGCCACAAAATCGGTGTCGCAGCCGCTATGGCCGTAATGGCGGCGATGATTGGCGCCGTTGCAGTTACAAGAAGGCAGGCTGATCTCGCGGCGGTTCAGGCGCGTGAGGCTCACCTTCAGCGTGATAGGGCTGAAGAACAGAAACAGGTCGCGGGCCGGCAGCGGCAGCGAGCAGAATACGAAGCGCATCGCGCCACACTCAACAGTCTAGAAGCAGAAACTCAGAAGCGTATTGCCGAAGAGCGTGCCCGAGACGCTGTCGTCCAGAGTAGACGCGCCGAGGAGAAGAGTCGCGAAGCAGACACGCAAAGGCAAACTGCCGAGCGACGGTTCAAATATGCACGTGACCTCGCGAGTTCACTATTCAGTATCTTCGATGAGGTAAAGGATCTTCCCGGCTCCAAAACCGCGAGATTGCTGATTGCAGATAAAGCGGCTGAGTACATCAAGTTACTCGCCGATGACGGCAGCGATCCCTCCCTTCGGACTCAACTGGCGGCTGCGCAGGCACTAGGGCGGATCTATGACAGTCCGAAGAGGCCGAGCCAGGCGATTAGCCCGAGGCTGATGGAGCGCTGGGTCTTAAGCGGAGGCAATCCTACTGATTACCGGACGCAAGTAGATACGTCCGTGTTTCACTCCGGGAAGGCAAGCGGGTGCCTCTATTCAGTTGCCGACGCCAGTCCGTCAGGATTCGGCACGCTGATGCAGGGGTTCTCAGTCGGAGAATACCGCGGAAAGCGCGTCCGTATGTCGGGTTATGTGAAGGCTGACGACGTTGAGGGCTGGGCGGGCCTCTGGATGCGTATTGACGGGGAGCAGCCCAATTTGGCTTTTGACAACATGCAGGAGCGACCGATTAAGAATTCGCATGACTGGGGCAAGTATGAGGTTGTGCTTGACGTTCCTCAGAAAGGCGAAGAAATCGTCTTCGGCATCCTTTTGGGCGGTAAGGGACGCGTGTGGCTTGACGACGTCCAATTTGAAAGTGTCGGCCAAGAAGTGACTGTTACCGGCAAGTCAATCGAACAAAGACGTCGCGAACAAGCGGCCAATATACCCGCGAAGCCTGCCAATCTCGACTTTGAACAGTGAACTGCGCATTCGACGCCCGGCCTGTTCATCGCACATCGTCGATAAGCTTCCAAATTTCCCTCCGGATGCTATCGCGCGCTGCACTAGTCCGCCGGTAGATCGAATCAATAGTTTTATCAGGATGGACAGCCATAAGCGCGCCTCGCTCATCCCACTGTTGCGACCCGGCGGTAACGGTGAAGGTAACAAAATCATAATCTCTAGGTGAGCCCATCACTTGCCGATGGCCCGTTAACTTCGTACAGCGACCAGGACCGGATCTTTGTCCCTTTCACCAGCAGCTCGTGCGCTGGTTTCCAAAGATTTCGCTCCATTCGTAAGTAACCTTCTCGTTGACCCGGTTTTACCTTCAGATAATGGACCGTGACCAAATTGGCCACATCGTCATCGCTCCTAGCTGACGGTACGAAAGTTCCAGCAACGAACGCACCGAGAAGAGCGAGAGAAAACAATACGTATCGCATGCGGCACCTCTTCGGACGCCTGACCTGGATGTCAAACCTCCGTTAATCAATATAAACGAGCCGGCTGCCCGACGTTCCCAGTCCGGCTCAAGCAGACGAACGTCGTCGCACTGCCACCATCGTTGGCCTCGTGCCCACGTGGTAATGCAGACTACATAGATGTCAGGATTTCGGCGGAAGCCTCCGCCGATATCCCACTGCTCGCCGGTGACCTTTGTCGAAATCAGCCGCCCTATGTCCGCGTCGGAGTACAGT
>CAWKLV010000048.1:0-126032 GCA_963850575.1 uncultured Acidobacteriota bacterium
AAATCTCGCTGACCGTACCTGCGCCCACCGTGCGTCCACCCTCGCGAATCGCGAAGCGCAGACCTTTGTCCATGGCGATCGGCGTGATCAGTTCCACTTCCAATTGCACGTTGTCGCCCGGCATCACCATCTCCATGCCTTCCGGCAACTGCGCCACTCCCGTCACATCCGTGGTCCGGAAGTAGAACTGCGGCCGGTAGCCCTTGAAGAATGGCGTATGCCGCCCACCCTCTTCCTTGCTCAATACGTACACTTCGCCTTTGAACTTCTTGTGCGGCAGAATCGAGCCCGGCTTGGCCACCACCTGCCCGCGCTCCACATCTTCCTTGGCGATACCGCGCAGCAGCAGACCCACATTGTCGCCCGCCCGCCCTTCGTCCAGCAGCTTCTTGAACATCTCCACGCCGGTGACTACCGTCTTGCGCGTCGGCTGGAACCCGACGATCTCCATTTCCTCGTTCACCTTGCAGATGCCCCGCTCGATGCGCCCGGTTACCACCGTGCCGCGCCCCTGAATCGAGAAGATATCTTCAATCGGCATCAGGAACGGCTTGTCCACCACTCGCTCCGGCATCGGAACGTAGTTGTCCACCTGCTCCATCAGCTCTTCTACCGACTTCTCCCATTGCGCTTCGCCGTTCAAAGCGCCCAGCGCACTCACGCGCACCACCGGCAGATCGTTGCCCGGAAACTGATAGCTGGTCAGCAGCTCGCGCACTTCCAGTTCCACTAACTCCAGCAACTCGGCATCATCCACCGCATCCACTTTGTTCAGCGCTACCACGATGTACGGCACACCCACCTGGCGAGCCAGCAGAATATGTTCCCGAGTCTGCGGCATGGGACCGTCGGTGGCCGCGACCACCAGAATCGCGCCGTCCATCTGCGCCGCGCCCGTGATCATGTTCTTGATGTAGTCGGCGTGCCCCGGGCAGTCCACGTGGGCATAATGCCGCTTGGCCGTCTCGTATTCCACGTGCGCCACCGCGATCGTGATCCCGCGAGCCTTCTCTTCCGGCGCGTTGTCGATGGAATCGAAGCTGCGGAACTTCACTTTCGGGTTGTGCTTGGCCAGCACCTTGGTGATCGCCGCGGTCAGCGTCGTCTTGCCGTGATCGATGTGCCCGATCGTCCCGATATTTACGTGCGGCTTGCTGCGGTCAAATTTCTCTTTCGCCATGAATTCGAATCTCCTGTTAACCTTGCGTTACTCGTTACTTTCCTTGAACCCTGGCCACGATTTCTTCCGCGATGTTCTTCGGCACTTCTTCATACTGGCCGAAGTGCATCGTAAAGCTGCCGCGGCCCTGCGTTCGCGAACGCAATTCCGTGGCGTAACCGAACATCTCCTACAGCGGAACCATCGCTTTAATCAGGTGAGTGGTGCCGCGAATTTCGGTGCCTTCCAGACGGCCGCGGCGCGAAATCAGGTCGCCGTTCACCGGTGCCCATGTACTCTTCGGGAACCACGACTTCCACCCGCATCACCGGCTCCAGCAGTACCGGCTTGGCCTTGCGGGCCGCTTCTTTGAAGCAGATCGAGCTGCAAATCTTGAAGGCCATTTCCGACGAATCGACTTCGTGATAGGCGCCGTCGAACACCGTTACCTTCACGTCCACCATCGGATAGCCGGCCAGAACTGCCGCCTTCGAGCGCTTCGACCACACCCTTTTCCACGGCGCTGATGAATTCCTTCGGAATCGCTCCGCCGACCGACGTCGTTCTCGAACTCGTAGCCCTTGCCCGGTTGCGGTTCGACGCGCAGCTTGGTGCGGGCATACTGGCCGCTGCCGCCGGTCTGCTTGCGGTGCGTGTAATCGTACTCGGACTATCTGCGGATGGTCTCGCGATAAGCTACCTGCGGCTTGCCGACATTGGCGCCGACACCGAACTCGCGCTGCATGCGGTCGACGATGATTTCCAGGTGCAACTCGCCCATACCGGCGATGATGGTCTGCCCCGTTTCCGGGTCGGTATTGACACCCGCAGCGTGGGATCTTCCTGCACCAGCTTCTGGATCGCCATGCCCAGCTTTTCCTGGTCGGCCTTGGTCTTCGGCTCGATCGCCAGCTGGATCACCGGCTCGGGGAAGATGATCGATTCGAGCGCCACCGGATGCCGCTCGTCGCAGATGGTGTCGCCCGTGACGACGTTCTTCAGGCCGACCGCGGCGCAGATGTCGCCGGCCAGAATCTCGGTGATTTCCTCGCGCTTGTTGGCGTGCATCTTCACCAGGCGGCCCACGCGCTCGCGGCGGCCCTTGGCCACGTTATAGATCGATTCGCCGGCGTTCAGCTTGCCGGAGTACACGCGGATGAAGGCCAGCTGGCCGACAAACGGGTCGGTCATGATCTTGAACACCAGCGCCGCAAACGGCTCTGAGTCCTTCACCTCGCGCACGATTTCCTTCTCCGGGTTCTCGAGGGTCGGTGCCGACCATCGGCGGAACTTCGAGCGGCGAGGGCAGGTAGTCGACCACGGCGTCTAGCATGTTCTGCACGCCTTTGTTCTTGAACGCCGAACCGCAGATCACTGGGAAAATCTTCTGCGCGATGGTGGCCTTGCGGAGGCCCGCCATGATTTCCTTCTCGGTCAGCGGCTGGCCTTCGACGAACTTCGCAAAGAGATGATCGTCGAACTCGCTGGCCGCTTCGATCATCTGCTCGCGGTATTCCTTGGCTTGGTCCAGCAAATCCGCGGGAATCTCGACTTCGTCGTACTCCGCGCCGAGCGTCTCATCGCGCCAGATGCGCGCTTTCATGGTGACCAGGTCGATGATGCCCTTGAACTGCTCCTCGGCGCCCACCGGGAGCTGAATGGGAACCGGACGCGCGTTCAACCGGTCGACGATGGTCTCCACGGAATGCAGGAAGTCCGCGCCCACGCGGTCCATTTTGTTGATGAAGCAGATGCGCGGCACACCGTACTTGTCGGCCTGGCGCCAAACCGTTTCCGACTGCGGCTGAACACCGGCGACGGCATCAAATACTGCCACTGCGCCGTCGAGAACGCGCAGACTGCGCTCGACTTCAGCGGTGAAATCGACGTGGCCCGGCGTATCAATAATATTGATCTTGATGTCGCGCCATTCGCAGGTGGTGGCCGCCGAGGTAATGGTGATGCCGCGCTCCTGCTCCTGCTCCATCCAGTCCATCGTCGCGGTGCCTTCATGGACCTCGCCGATCTTGTGCGTGCGTCCCGTGTAATACAGAATGCGCTCGGTCGTGGTCGTTTTACCGGCATCAATGTGAGCCATGATGCCGATATTCCTCATCTTTTCTAGTGGTACCGTGCGTGGCATAGATTCCTGCTTAGAGCTTCACTACCACCGGTAATGCGCAAAAGCCTTGTTGGCCTCCGCCATACGGTGGACATCATCCTTCTTCTTAATCGCTCCGCCGCGCATATTGGCGGCGTCATTCAATTCGTTCGCCAGCTTCTCGGCCATGCCCTTTTCCGGACGGGAGCGGGCATTGCCGATAATCCAGCGAATCGCCAGACTGGTGCGCCGGTTGTTGGGCACTTCCACCGGCACCTGGTAGTTGGCGCCGCCCACGCGCCGGGTCTTCACTTCGAGCAGCGGCTTGGCGTTCTCTACCGCCTTCTTGAAGAGCTTCAGCGGATCGTCTGCGATGCGCTCGCGGATGATGTCCATGGCGCCGTAGAAAAGCTGCTGCGCGGTCTGCTTCTTGCCGTCCCACATCATCGAGTTCACGAACTTCTCGGCCAGCGTCGAGTTGTAAACCGGATCGGGAAGGATCTCTCTGGCTTCAGGTCTGCGTCTGCGTGGCATTTATTCCCTTCCCTTTCTACTTGGTCGCGCCGCCCTTGGGACGCTTGGCGCCATACTTCGAGCGGCTCTGCTGCCGGCCGGATACTCCGGCGGCGTCCAGCGTTCCGCGCACCACGTGATAGCGAACTCCGGGGAGATCCTTCACGCGGCCGCCGCGGATCAGCACGATCGAGTGCTCCTGCAGATTGTGGCCGACACCCGGGATATACGTCGTGACTTCGATTCCGTTGGTCAGGCGCACGCGCGCCACTTTGCGCAGCGCCGAGTTGGGCTTCTTCGGCGTGGTGGTGTACACGCGGGTGCAGACGCCGCGCCTCTGCGGGCAAGCCTGCAGGGCGGGGCTGGCGGTCTTATAGCGAGGCGTTTTCCGCCCTTTTCGCACGAGTTGATTAAACGTCGGCACGAAATTCCTTCCTGAGTTACCAGTTACAATGGCCGGTGGCCGTGAATCTAAAGTTCGAATTTGGCCGCACGAACTACGGATACCGGGTATTCCGTGTGGATCGCTACGACCTATATGAGAAGCTACGATACAAACTGCGCAGCTTCCAAGAGCGAGGGTTTCAGCTTCGGACTAGCCCATGCCACTGTCGGCTTAGAATCCTTCAGGACAGCGGGGCCGACCCCTGGCCGGGCCTCGTTACACGAGGGGGTAGCACAGGAGCAGAAGATCAACTCGCAAACCCTACCAGCTTATCTGGCTTTTAGATGAGTGTCAACCACGCACCTTGAACCACCTGATAGAAGGCCTGATACTTTTTTAGAATAGCCGAACTCAGCGTTCTCCGCAAATCTCTTCTATTTTTTGTCCTAAAAACTTTCGCCGCACATATGTCCAAGGCCCGTAGAGCGATCCGCGCTTTAAAGCGGACCAGCGGCTTCGAAATGGGAAGCACAATACTTTCGAAGTCCCAAAAATTCCCACAGAGGACCATTGAATAAAGATGTGTTTCTACAGGCCGCACGGACATGCCAGTCAAGCCCCGGGCACCCCCGAGTGCATCCGCGGACCGGGAAGCTGCTCCGCTAGTATACGTGCCTCTTCCGCGAGCATTTGCTGCCAGCGCGATTCCACGGCTTCCCGGGGCCCGATTTTGTTCGCGAGTTTTAAAAAAACCTTGTAGTGCCCCCATTCCGACGAGAACAGCGCCCCGTAGAAGGCGGCCAGTTCGGCATCCTCAGACGCGGCCGCCAGCACGGCGAAACGTTCACAGGAGCGAACCTCAATCAGTGCCGAAACCAACAGCCGGTCCACGATCTCCAGAGGCGCTCCCTTCCGGGCCAAGAATCGCAGCGCATTGGCATATGCGTTTTTATGGCTGCGTTCAAGCCGTCCTCCGCGCCTCACGAGCAAGCGGACCACCTGCGCCAGGTGTGAAGCCTCATCGCGAGCCACGCCGGTCATCGTCTCCACCCAGCCGGGGAACCACTCGTTGGGCCAGCGAGTCATCAGTTCCAACGCATTGTTAGCCGCTTTCTTCTCGAGGAACGCATGATCCACCAACAAGGAGATGGGATCCAACAGAACGCCGAGCCCCCATTCAATGGGAGTGCGCGAATGCAGCGGAAGCGCTTCGATTCTGTCGAGAACGGCGGGAATCACAATTTCAACTTAGCCTAAGTGATGCGGCGTGAGCCAAAGTGCTCACGAATGGTAAACCTCTTCCGAATTGCTGGGGCGATGGCTGCGGCTAAAAAGGACGTGGCACGCTATAATAAGGTCAGTCCCCGGAGACGTGTTGCGCCCGCACACAACTTCCGGCACTTCCCAAAGAGAAACAGATCCTACTTGCTAGCCCTAAACAACATATCTATGCGCTACGGCGCACGCATCCTCTTCGAGGATGTCACCACGACCTTTCTTCCTGGACGCCGCTACGCCATCACGGGACCGAATGGCGCCGGCAAATCCACGCTCATGCGAATCCTTACCGGGGAAATCGAACCCGAGAAGGGCTCGGTCACTCGCCCGAAGCGGCTCGGAATCCTGCGGCAGGATCAGTTCGCATTTGACGCCTACCGTGTTATCGACACCGTGATTATGGGCAATGCTCCACTGTGGAGCGCAATGCAGGATCGCGAAACGCTGTACGCCAAGGACTACACCGAACTGACCAACGAGGATGGGATGCGCCTCGGCGAGCTGGAAGGAATAGTGGGCGATGAGGGCGGCTACACGGCCGAAAGTGACGCGGCCGTTCTGCTGGATGGCCTGGACATCAGTAAATCGCTGCACGAGCGAAAGATGGGAGAGTTACAGGGCGGTCAGAAAGTCCGGGTACTTCTTGCGCAAGCCCTGTTCGGGAATCCCAGCGTCCTGCTGCTGGATGAGCCTACGAACCATTTGGATCTTGAGTCCGTCCACTGGCTTCAGAACTATCTCCGCAACTACGAAGGCTGTCTGATTGTCATTTCGCACGATCGCCATTTTCTCAATGAAGTCTGCACGCACTGCGCGGACATCGATTACGAGACCATCATTGGCTACACCGGCGGCTACGACGACATGGTGCTGGCGAAGACACAAATCCGTTCCACCGTTGAAGCCGGCAACGCGCAGCGCGAAAAGAAGATCGCGCAGTTGAACGAGTTCATCGCGCGTTTCGGCGCGGGCACGCGTTCCTCACAAGTGACGTCCCGAAAGAAGGAAGTGGAACGCCTGCAAACTTCAGAGCTGGCCAAGTCGAATATCCAGCGTCCATTCATCCGCTTCGAAAACGCGCAGCCCTCGGGACGTCATCCCCTGGAGATGAAGGATGTCTCCAAGTCCTATGACGACTTGCGCGTGATCCGGAATTTCTCGGCGAGTATCAGCCGGGGTGAAAAGGTCGCATTGATCGGGCGCAACGGCGCTGGCAAAACGACGATGCTGAAGTCGCTGATCCGAAATGCTCCGGGCTTCATCGATGCTGCCGACCAGGCCTTTTCTATCGATGCGGGGAGGGTGACTTGGGGGCACGGCGTCACCGCTGGTTACTTTTCGCAAGACCACACAGATTCGATTCGCAAAGGCGTGACCCTCATCGCCTGGCTGCACGAATTTGATCCCATGGCTTCGCAGGCTGAGTTGCGCGCGGTGCTCGGTCAGATGCTGTTCAGCGGTGAGGATGCCCTGAAACGGACCGATGCGCTCTCGGGCGGTGAGGCGGCACGCCTGATTTTCTGCCGGCTGATGCTGCAAAAGCCGAACTTTCTGGTGCTGGATGAACCCACTAACCATCTCGACCTGGAGTCCATCAATGCGCTGAACATCGCGCTCCAGCGCTATGACGGCACAGTCCTGCTGGTAACGCATGACGAGGACTTGATTGATGAGGTCGCAACCCGGATCTGGTATTTCGAGAAGGGTCGCATCGAGGATTTCCGCGGCACTTACGCCGATTTCCAAACGAAGACAGTCGGCCAGTTAGCTTCCGTACGGGACTGACCGCGGCTGGTGTCCAGCCTTATTGAACCGCGGCGGTAACATCGAACTGCGAAGGCGCTCCGTCCACGGTTGCGAGCAACGTAACGGCGGATCCGGAAACCGCCGTATCCGGGACGCGGACCCGGATCTGATGGACTCCGGCTTTACCGGAGACCGTACCGGCGGACAAGATTTCGGCGACTTTGCCCGAAATGCGCACTTCCAACTGCCCCGCAGGCGTTGCCGTCGTTGACAACACCCAGCCCAGTTGCGGAAATCGTTAGCACCGATCCTTTCCGGGCGGGGTTTTCAGAAGTATTCGCACTCCCATCTTCATTTGTCGCAAGCGCCTGACCCTTGCCCGGTGTTGTCAGCCGTATAGATGGAGGGGTTGGAAGGGAATACATTCAACCCAGCGGCCGCTGTCCGAATACCTTGATACTCGAGTTGCAGCGCTATCCGGCTTTGCTGCGCAATCGAGTACGGCGCCATCGCGGTGACTTGGCCTTTTGCGACGGATACAAGCGGAGCGGGCTCGCCGTTAAATAACGCTCGCACGCCTGCAAGATTCGTAGGGAAACTTCCGCTATCGTCTGCTGTCGCATCACTCCGTCCATCCGGTCCGAAATCGGGCGAATAGAGCAACACCAACTCGCCCGGAGCCACCGCCGGCACGAATTGGTTCGACGATAACATGATGTTGACCCGATTTCTGGCCGTATCCGCAACCCCAAAACCTGAAGCCGTTCGAGGCGATTGGAAAAAGGCAAATCCGGTGAATGTCTCGGCCATCGTAATAGAGAACGGATTATCCCGGCCCCAGAAATCGTTCCCCCATCCAACGAATTGGGCGGGCGCGGCCGGGACAGCCGTTACCGCGATGGTTGAGCCCTGGTCGAAATAGCCGTCAGCGGAATCGGGGCTGACGGTGATTGTACCGGAGCCGGCCCGTGCCAATCCCAAAGCGAACTTAATCCCGTACGTTGCCGTATAAGCCGTCGTATCCGACAGGGCCGTAATCTTCCGAACTCGTTCCGCGCCGTCGCTCCACTTCTGAAACACGCGAAGACTCTGGTCTGAGCCGTTAGGAAAGGAAGCTGCGACCTCGACATCATGAACGCTGCCCGGATCCCAGAGAAACGACACAGGCATGCTGTACAGCTTTCCATCCACTCGGATCTCAGCGCGGGCACTCCCGCCGGAAGCCAAGATTCCGGCAAAGCGAGTCACCGGCTTAGAAGCGGAATCCGCGTTAGCCGGGCTGCGCATTCGGTGAAAACTTTGCGGTCAGACCTTGCATCTCGGCGTGAGCGAACAGCCCGAGCGGGTTGGAGCCGAAATTCGTCAGATTGTTCTGATCGATGAAAGGCCCGGTCCAGTGCGCGAAGGTGTATCCGTCGTTCGCCACTGCCGTTATAAGAATGAACGTACCATCACGATAATATCCGTCGTCTGAGGCAGGGGTGATGGTGACCGTTCCTCCGTTGTCCGGGGTCACGCCGAGGTTGAACTTGTTATAGCGGACGAAATTCGCGGTATAAATGGTTGCGCCGCCATCGGCATTGACGGTGTGCGCCCGATCTCCGCCGTCGCTCCAGCGCGCAAACTCGTAACGCCCGTTAGCATCGGTCTGCACCGGCGGGACATCGACGGTGTGTACGCTGCCTGCGCTCCAGGAGAACGCCTGAGGGGTAGTGATCGTGTTGCCATCGACGATCACCTGCAAACCCGAGGGGGTGGATGAAATGGTGAATCCCTGGATCGTGAACTGATACAAGTGATTCACTGCATCGATATCGCCGTCGGAAAGAATCGTGTTCTGGCGCAGCGGGATTCCCGGTGGGATCGTTTCCATTCCGGGTAAACGGCTTTTCCCGAAATCGCCTACACCGTAGTGCATGATGGAGTTGTAGTCGTATGGACCGATGTCTATATCTTTCGTTGCCGGATTGAATTGGGTGCGTCCTGGTTTGGTCAGGTTCTCCCACAGAATTCGGACATATTGGGCGCGATCGCTGCGCGCCTGTTCATGGTCCAGACCGACGGCATGCCCGATCTCATGAATTAAGATAACGGATGGACATGTTTCCGTGCCGTACACATATTGCACGCCGCCATTCATGCCGATCGAGGTACTGGCGCAGGCGCTGGGATCCTGGTATGGAGTGAAGCGTACGTAGTTGGCTTCCCCTTTACGTGGCTGCAATCTGATCGAAGTCCGAGTGTTCCAGTGCTGGACAGCCGCATCGATGTTGCTCGTATCCTTGAACACCGGATCGATCTCGTAAGGAATCACTCCGTTCGGCCATAGACGGATTGGGTCCGCGGTGGCCAGGGACTCGCGGATCTTAGACTTCGCTTCCCCGGAAGTCTCCGCAAGCAGTGCGCGGTATCGGGCTTCGATGTCCGCTGCGCGACCGATAACAATGTCGCCCTGAGTGATGGCCAGCCCATCCACAACGCGAAAGTCGATCACCTGACCCCGCCAGACTCCTCGGCCGAAGTATTGCGGATTGCTCTGGGCCAAACAGAGGGACGCCAAAGCCAGCCCGAAAAGGTATCTTAGAGTACGCACTTTCCGGCCATCATAGCAGGCGGCGTGGGTGATTGCGGCTCGTGCAAACTAGTCGAAGGAGATCATGTATGGCACCATTGGGCACCGCAGAAGTCTTGTGGGATGAAAAGAAAGCTGCCTGGGTGGTTCGTATCCAGGTGGGCGAAGAAGTGGTCCGTCGCACCTGCAAGAACAGCAAACGCGACCTCGGTGATGCGGAGTTGCGAACGCTCGCCGTCCAGACGGCGAAAGACGATGGTTACGCGGTGGCGCCGGAGGCGGTCACGATCACGCGTTAGCTACTGAAGCACAGGAAGCTGAAGGTAATTGCCGGGCACGAAGTAGCTGCCTTCCGTCGTGCCTTGCGGCGCTAATTGCTTCAATTCCTGGCTGAGCTGGTGCACGGACTTCCGTCCAGCCAGGGCGGCTTCGAAAACACCCGTGATACGCGTCACCTGCTCCGCGGATTCGTGAACAAATTCCAAGCGGAAATGGTGAATACCCGTCCGCCTCCACAGGTCGAGATGAGCGCTCGCGTCTTGCGCCTGAGCTCCAAATACCGTATTTCGGCAACCAACGTCCGCCATCACCGGATGCGAGCGTCCGCCGACGTCACGGATCTCCACGCGATGTTTTTCGCAGGGGCGGCCGCAATCTTTATAGCTGGTTCCCTTGGAAAGGAACCGGCAGAAGACGCAGTGTTCAGTGTGGAACACGGGTAGGTGCTGATACGCGACCGCCTCGATCTTCTCCGCACCGACCTGGCGTGCCAGCTCGGCCACTTGGGCAGCGTTCAAATCGAAGGCCGGGGTAAGGCGGACCAGATCGAGTCGAAGGCAAAGATCGGCAGTGATGGCGTTGGCCGCGTTGAGGCTGAAATCACCAGTGAGCGCAGCGTGCGGCTTGCCTTGAAGATCGTGTAAAAGACCCGCCGAACGAATCAGAATGGGGCAATCGAGCCTCAGCAAGAATTCCACGATACGCTCTTCGCCTGGCTTCAGCACTCGGGGGCTAGCGACCCGGACGTCGATACCCGAGGTCTTCACGCGATCTACCGAGGGCTTGAGCCCGTACAGGTCGAGATAGTCCAGCGTAATACTGGCCGGTTGAAGCGCCAGCGCAGCATCCAACTGCTCCGGAGTGCGTACGAGTAGGTGTATCTTCGATATCTCGGCCACTTGTGTGGCGGGTTCGATGCTCTCCAAAGCGCTCTTGAGCACGGTAGCCGCATCGCGAGTCAAGATGCGGCGCGGCTCTCCTTGCAGCGCCGAGAGCTGCTCTACGGCATCGCGGCGAACATGGTTCAGCAAAGATGCAGGCGCAAACGGTTGGCCAGCGGTGTCGATCTCAAGTTCGGCAAGTTCGTAAGGCGTGGAGCCGAGACGGCCCAGTTGGTCGCGCAGGAAAACCTCAGTGATGTGCTTTTGCTCGGCAGTGCCGAGAGCAGTCCGCGACTCCACCCGCACCGTACTATACGGATCCTCATTCAGCGACCAGGTAGTCAGCAGCGGCTCACCCGCTCGGGCGATTACGCTCACTCGCAGCGGTTGTCGATGCGCGGGAGCGGCGGGCGCCAGAAACGGGCGTACCACTTTGTCGAGATCCGGATCATGCGTTCGCCACAACCGGTCTCCGGTGCGGACTCGGCCCCAATCAATAGCGCCGTTTCCGAAACGAATCTCCAGTTTGCCTTCGGCACCTGCCGCGACACTGAATACGCGCCCTCCTTCCTCGGCTTCCTGAGGACTGCGCCAGTCCGCGGCATCGAACACCACGCCATCCCCCGGCTTGAGGGGAACGACTTGGTGAGCTGCGCCGGGCTCGATCACGATCTTGTCAGGAAACACGCGGGCTACCCGGCCCATCAGGACACCCCGATGCCGTGGAGCCCTTCCCTCCACCACGGATTGATGATTGGTCCCGCTGACGAAGTGAGGTCCGAGGCCTCGGGAATACACCTGTTCCAGCCGGATCTCGTCGCGCGTGGTGATGCTGAGCGGCAAACCGGCCCACGCTTCATCGACAGCCTGGCGGTACGCGCGAGTAGTGAGAGCAACGTAATCGGCTTCCTTATAGCGCCCTTCAATCTTCAGCGCTGAGATGCCGATCTTCACTATTTCGGGCACATGATGCAGCGCGTACAGGTCGCCAGGAGACAGAAGATAGCGCGAGTCCGCCAGGGGTCGAAGCTCGCCGTCCACCATCATTTCGTAGGGCAAGCGGCAGGCCTGCGCGCACTGGCCCCGATTAGCACTGCGTCCGCCCCAGGCCTCCGACGACAAGCACTGTCCCGAGTAGGCGACGCATAACGCGCCATGAACGAACATCTCCAGATCGCAGCTGGTGCGGCTGCGGATCGCGCGAACCTCTTCCAGTGAAAGCTCACGCGCCAGTGTGACGCGATCCACCCCCAGACGGCGTGCGAGTTCAACGCCCTCGGCACTTGTAATGCTCATCTGCGTGCTGCCGTGGATCTCGAGGTCTGGTGCGATCTCGCGAGCCAGTTTCAGCACACCAAGATCTTGCACGATGATGGCATCAGCCCCGGCTTCAGCAATGGCCGCAAGCGCCCGGACGGCCTCGCCCAACTCGTGATCGAACACCAGGGTATTGAAGGTGATGAACCCGCGAACACCTCGCTGGTGCAGAGTCCGAAAGACCTCGGGCAGCTCTTCAAGAGAGAAACCGACTTTTGCGCGAGCGCTGAAATGCTTCAGACCGAAGTACACTGCATCGGCACCGGCTTCGACGGCCGCTCGCAACTGCGGCCAGTAGCCGGCCGGGCTCATGACTTCAGGCTTGCGCTGAGATGCTGCGGAGTACATGCGGTGCGGGACACCTCCAGGGTACCGCGTATGTGAACCGCGCCACTCAGAACTTACCGAAGCGAACCGCTATGATGATGTTCGGCCGAGCCGATGATCCAGCCAATCGCGAACCTGGGATTTCGAGTCCACTCCGGATGGGCGATCGTCGTCGCGCTGGCGGGGACACCCGAAGCGCCCGTGGTTGTTCATCGCCGCCGCTTGGAGTTGGCCGACCCGGCGGTTCACGGCTCGGTGCAGCCTTATCACACAGCCAAAGCAATGAAATCCGAGGAGGCCGTCGAATTTATTCAGCGGTGCAGGAATTGCGTGATGGGGAAGGCTGAAATGGAAGTGCGCGCCGTGATTGCGGAACTAAGTAGATACCGAGTCAGCGGCGCAGCCATCCTACTTGCGTCCGGCCGGCCCATACCGGAATTGGCAGCGATTCTCGCCTCTCATCCGCTGATGCACACTGCCGAAGGCGTCTTCTTCCGCGAGCCGCTCCTAAAAGCGAGTGCCGCCTGCGGGCTCGCTATCACGCCGATCAAAGAACGAGACCTGATCAGCGAGGCCGCAGCCAGACTCGGCATCCCCGCCGTCGTGGTCGAGCAGCGCGTAACCATGATGGGCAAGGTCGCCGGACCACCGTGGCGTCAGGACGAGAAACTTGCGGCGGTCGCAGCCTGGCTGATCTTGGGAACAAGTTCCCATCCCGCATCGTAACCGTTTTCAAGATGCGATCCTTTGCAGACCAGCTACGGCACGTTGTGCGCAGACTTCGACGAGCGCCCCTCTTCACGGCTGTTGCGCTGCTGACCCTTGCGGTCGGTATCGGCGCAAATACCGCCATCTTCAGCGTTCTGAGCGGCGTGCTACTGAAACCGCTTCCTTTCGATGATCCAGACCGGCTTGTCGGGGTGTGGCACACAGCTCCCGGTCTAGGTTTCAAGCTCTTGAACGCATCACCGGCCACGTACTTCACATATAAGGAAGAGGGCCGCGTGTTCGAAAACAGCGGTTTGTGGACAGGGGATTCCGTCACCGTTACAGGTCTCGCAGAACCGGAGCAGGTAGAAGCCCTGCTGGTTACCGAGGGCGTTCTCCCTGTCCTCCGGGTGCAACCCATAGCGGGGCGGACCTTCAGTGTGAAAGACGATTCTCCCGGCTCACCCGAGACGGCGATCCTCAGCTACGGATACTGGCAACGAAAGTTCGGAGGCGACCTGCATGTAGTCGGCCGCCGTGTGATAGTGGACGGACGAGCGAGGGATGTCATTGGGGTCATGCCACAGAACTTTCGGTTCTTGAATCGTCGCCCCGCGATCTTTCTTCCGCTCCGTCTCAATCGTGCTGAGGTTTTCATCGGAAACTTCAGCTTTCAGGGGATCGCCCGCCTGAAACCGGGCGTGACAATCGAGCAGGCGAATGCCGACGTTGCTCGCATGCTTGCGATGATGGTCGACCGGTTTAAACTCCCGCCCGGTTTCAATTTGAAGATGTTCCAGGAAGCCAGGTTTGGTCCCAATGTTCGCTCCTTCAAAGAGGATATGGTGGGGGACGTCGGCAAGGTGCTCTGGGTCCTGATGGCAACCGTCGGAATAGTGTTGTTTATCGCCTGCGCAAATGTAGCAAACCTATTCCTGGTGCGGGCCGAGTCGCGCCAGCAGGAACTGGCAATCCGTGCCGCGCTCGGCGCCGGTTGGACTCGGCTGGCGCGGGAACTCCTGTATGAGGGTGTCACCCTGGGAGTGTTTGGGGGCCTTCTCGGTGTGGGACTAGCTGACGCAGCACTGCGTCTGCTGACCGCGCTCGGTCCGGCGAATCTGCCCCGCCTGGATGAGATCACCATCGATGGCAGGGTGTTTCTCTTCGCCCTGGCCATCTCCGTCCTGTCGGGCATTTTCTTCGGCCTTATTCCCGTCGCGAAATACGCGCGCGGTCAATCGGGCATTGCATTGCGCGAGGGTGGCCGCACGTTGAGCGAAGGCAGAGAACGGCACCGCGCCCGCGGCGTCCTGGTCGTCGTCCAGGTTGCGCTAGCGCTGGTTCTTCTGATCGGCTCGGGTCTGATGATTCGTACTTTTCAAGCACTGCGAAGGGTTCAACCAGGATTCGTGCAACCTGACCGAGTGCTCACGCTTCACATCTCCATTCCGAAGGCCCAGGTTGCTAATCCTGAGCGCGTCGTGCGAACTCACCAGGACATGTTGGAGAAGATCCAACAGGTCCCAGGCGTCACATCGGTTGCGCTTTCTTCCGCGATCACGATGGATGGATCCAATAGCAACGATCCTATCTTTGCCGAGGACTTCCTGTCGCCCGAAGGTCAATTACCCCCGGTCCGGCGCTTCAAGTTCATCTCGCCCGGTTACTTCCGGACCATGGGAAATCCGATCATCGCGGGCCGCGACTTCACCTGGGCGGACTCCTACAACAAAGCTCCGGTTGTGCTCATATCGGAGGGATTCGCGCGCAAGTTTTGGAAGGATCCCGCGAAGGCCATCGGCCGGAGAGTGCGTGAGACGCCTAGTAATCCGTGGCGCGAAATCATTGGAGTAGCGGGCGATGAGCGCGACGACGGCGTCAGCGAGAAGGCGCCCGACATCGTGTACTGGCCACTGCTGGTCGCAGATTTTTGGGGCGACAAGGAATCCGTCCGCCGTAGCGCTCGCCTATACGATCCGCAGTCCGCGAACCGGGGCGGTCAGCTTCTTGAAGGAGATCCGAGAAGCGGTCTGGTCCGTCAACGGAAATCTTCCGATCGCAGATGTCCGCACTCTGGCCGAAATCTACGATCGTTCGATGGCGCGCACCTCATTCACTCTGGTCATGCTCGCTATCGCCGGCGGCATGGCTCTTCTCTTGGGAGTGGTCGGGATTTACGGCGTCATCTCCTACTCAGTTTCGCAGCGCACCCGTGAGATCGGAATCCGCATGGCGCTTGGCGCGAGTCAGGAACACGTGAGGGGGATGTTCGTCCGTCACGGTCTGCTGCTGACCGGAATCGGGATCGCGAGTGGACTAGCGGCCGCGGTTGCGCTTACGCGCACCATGTCGGCGCTTCTGTTTGACGTGAGTCCGATGGATCCGCTGACCTACGTCGCTGTATCCATGGGATTGATGCTCGCTGCGCTGTGTGCAAGCTATCTGCCGGCGCGAAAGGCGACTTCGATCGATCCCGTTCAGGCGTTGAAGTCGGAGTAGAAGTCTGCTCATCGGAGGCTCGGCGGGGTGCCAGGGATCCGGTCCGCGACCATAATGCTGGATACCTGTACTGCGTCGCCTTTGATACCGATATCATATATCGCCACGATGTTCGGGGATTCAGCGATCCCGCCGCTTTCGCCTCTTGCTCCAAGCGCTCGCGCCAGGCTCGATCACTGGCGAATCGGGATGAAGCACTTTCACGGCAACGAGGCGGTCCAGGCGGCTGTAGCGTGCCCGGTAGGCTTCGCCCATACCGGCCGGCGCTTCGCAGCGCGCACCAGCCATGGCCCGGACGCACGTCACTGCGGGAGATTGAAGTCGACTTGGCGCTCGCGATTCAGCTGAAGCGAGAAATCACGGTCGACCAGGGTCAGCGAAATGCGGTTTGGCGTACCCTGTTGGGTGATGTAGTTGAGCGTATCGCCCTCTATCCAATACGCCAGTGCCGGTAAGATCGTGTGATCCTTGAAGGCAATCAGGTAGATGGTCGCCTTATCGTCTTCGGTGCGCTTGACCGGACGCTGCTCGGGAGTCACGTCATTGGGATCCGGCATCGGATGTACAGGCGCATCGTACCGGCGCATGGGGGCTGAATCCGAGTAATCGTACATCGCCGGATGCGCGGTTTCGGGTCGGTAGGACTGATTGATGATCACTACCGGAGGCGTCGCTGGCTGTTGAACAGGGGCCTGCTGGTCGTATCCGTATCCAACTGGTTGCTGAGCATCGTAGGGATAGTATCCACCACCGATGATGATCGGGACCGGTACGATGACCTGGCGGGAGTGCGACGGGTGCGCAACGCCTCGCGCCACCCCGGTGTAGGGAGGAAATCCCCGAACGCTGGCGCCGAGGCGCGACGCGAAGCTCGGGTCAGTGATGTTCCCGGGCAGACGAACCTGCGGAGCATGGCCCACACCGGGATATAACACGCTTCCAAATCCCGACGGAGATCCATAACGGCTGGTCGTGGTCGCCTGCTGAGCGGAAACAGTAACCGCAAGTGATGCCACGAACAACACCGGTAAAAAGCGCGTCATACTGACCTCTTTCTGTAACCGAGCCTATCACGAATGTGAGAACGACTTCTGATCGTTAGACGCGCGAACCGTTTAGCGCGTTGTCATCAATGTTCGGACGACCAAGTCTCGCAGCTCGACTGGGCGATAAGATGCGCCCTCGATACGGGCGGCGAGCCGACCTTCCCGGTCTATGATCACGGTCATCACCGTGTGGGAGATCATGTTTTCTTCCGGCCAGAACACCAATCCGAATCGCCCTGTAACGTCCCGGACGGTCTCCGGTGAGCCCGTTAGGAAATGCCAGGTTTGGGGATCCGCATTCCAACGCTGCGCATAACTCTTGAGAATCTCCGGCGTGTCGAACTGCGGATCGACAGTGATCGAAAGCAGCGTCAAATCCCCGTCTCTGAGTTGGCGGGCAACGTAGGCGAATCCAGCCGAGAGCCGAGGGCAGACATCGGGCAGCGGACAACGGGTGTAGATGAAGTCAATCGCAACTACCCTGCCGCGGAACTGCGAAAGCCGTGTGGCCCGGCCCTGCTCGTCCGTAAGCTCGAACTCCGGCGCTAGATCTCCGATCGCAAGTTGACTTACGGGCGCAGGCTGCACAAAGTTCTGGCTGACGGCTACGACCCGAATGTTTCGCGCGACGTTATTCTTCAAGTCAAAGCGAACCCGAACACCGGGGCGGATGACCCCGTCATTCACCGGATGCTGGAGGCGGAAGGGCATCATCATGGCCGGCATGTAGCCCGGAATAGCGCGATGCGAGACTGTCACCGTGCTTCGCCCTGGGTCGACGCCCGTGACCAATCCTTCGACGTGATAACGCTTGGCGCAGCCCGTGATCAGTAGCAGCAGCGGCGCAAGCCAGGCCGCGCTCCGAATTGCAGCCCCAAAAGTGCGCCCGAAGCTCACCTGAAATACATGATGTCAGGCCGGATGTGCCAATTGGCTTCCGCGCACGGACCGCATTCGACGACGTAATCCGAACGCGTTCCGAGTATGATCTTCGGAATCACCACCGGATGATCCGGCTGGTGATACGACGAAATGGAGATGCGCGGCTTCCATTTGGCGATGGTGTCATGAGCGCCGCGCAAGGCATTCGGTTCGGCGCCTTCGATGTCCATCTTGATGTAATCGACACGGTCGAGCTTGAGTTCGGTGACTAACTTGTCAATGGTCGTGAGCGGAACTTTCACCTCGCTGGTCGTTTCCTTGCGGTTGATCACGAAGGTATCCGCAGCGGAGTTATGTTCATCGACATGAAGCGTCAGCACATCGTCCTTGTCCCAGACGCCCTTCGGATAGACGATCACCCGGCCTGCCGCGATCTGGTCCTTGAAGTTACGCCGGTAGGCCTCGAGGTTCTCCGGCGCGGGCTCGATTCCGATCACCTTGGCCGCACCATGATTCAGGGCTTCAGCGGTGAACACGCCAATGTTGGCGCCGCAGTCGAGCACGACATCGCCTGGATGCACATCCTGCGCGCCCGTCCCGTAAATCTTGAGTTCCTGCTCGGCGAGGTTAAACGGGAGTACGAAGCGGTCGCCCGTGGGTATCCAATAGGTGCCATTCGCCGTCTGCCAGCGGTCGAATCCGGCGTTGTCATGCTCCAGCTTGACCATGGATTTTACGAGGCGGTTGTGCGCCGCCTGCAGTTGCCTGGAATGCTCGTCGGCTTTGATTGCCTTCGCCATCGGACACACGGGACTGTGTCCCACGGCGACCAGCGTCATCAGGCGAAAGGGCGGGAAATAAGAGTACGCGCCGATGGCCGCTGCCAATAGAAGCGCAAAGAGAATAAGAAGGCGGGAGAACTTCACAGCGCTACTGTACCAACTGACGCCAGTAGCTGCCGCAAGCGGGGCGCCAGGTCGCGTGCGTCCTGCAATCGCAAAACATCGAAACCCGCGGCTCGACCGCTTTGCTCGCCGGCGTCCGAATCTTCGATCACCAGCGCTTTATTGGAGCCCAGCAATTCCGCGGCCCGCAGGTAAGGATCCGGCGCGGGTTTCAGCCGGCGGACCTCGTTGCCGCAAACCAATGCGGTGAAGCATTCCCGAATGCCCCCGCGCACCAGAACCGGTTCCACTTCTACGCGGGCGCTGGAGGAGACGACGGCGAGTTTGTGCGTCGCCGAAACCTCTCGAACCAGCTCCAGCGTTTCGGGGATAAACGTTACGGCGGTCTCATTGCGCGATCGGAAAAGATCCTTCTTGCGCGGGTACTGGCCCCAGAGCTGGTCGAACTCGATGCCGAGATTCGACGCGAATTTTTGGATCATCTCGCGATCGGCGACGCCGATGCAGCTGGCGGCGTACATATCCCACCCCAGATCCAGGCCAAATGGGCGCGAGCACCTCTTTCCAGCACGCGAAATGGATAGGTTCGCTGTCCACCAGGACCCCGTCAAAGTCGAAGAGGATAATTTCGTAACGATCAGTCATCTTCCAGGATAGCCTCGATCGTTTGCGGCGCATTGCCTTCCAGGCGATTGTTCACGAATATGTAAGCGCGACGGTTCTTCTCCCGGGCCGTGCGGATCATCTCGCGAATGGCACCACGAGCGCCGGGGTTCTCTTCCTGCACGCGTTCATAGGGCGAGAATCTTTCGACGGCTTCCTCGTAGGGTCGTCCCGGCCGCAGTAAAGCTCGACAGACAAAAAAGTCAGCCGTCCACGCTTCCGGTATGCAAACTTGCCTTTCAAGGCCGGGCATTCGAGTCCAACTGTTGAAGACATGCGCTACTCGATGCCGGCGCAGGCACTCGAAATACCCGGGCCTCAGGAAGTCGCGATTACGGGTCTCTACGGCGTATTGAAACCCATCGGGCAGCTTCGACAGGAACGGATCCAGGTCCGAGATAAATCCTTCCACGTCTTCGTAGGCGCGCTTAGGCAAGGTGCCGAATTCGAAGATAAGGACGGAAACCTGTCGTTGATGCGGCTCGAGCAAATCGAGAAAGTTCGCGCGCAGAAGGTCTGGATTCAGGAACGATGGATTCTCGGCGCCGGCGCGCGCTCCGTAGCGTGAATGGCCTGGAAATTCACGGGCCGTGATCTCTTCCGGAACCTTCAACGCAAACTGCAGCTTGGGGCCACCAGAATTGAACAGGCGCTGCCAGAACTGTTCCGTGGGGAATTGGTAGAACGAGAAATCGCCGCACACAATGGGGAACGTCTCAGCGTACTCGCTGAGGCATTCCGATTCAAATCGCTTCCGCGAGATGTGCAAACCCCGGGTGATGTAGCGCTCACGAGTGTAGATCTGCCCGAACCATCCCTCATATTTCCAGGAGCTGGTACCAATGTAGATCTGCCGTTCCGTCAGCTCTTTCAGCTTTGCGGCGAGCTCAGCCCGGCGGAATGACGGGGGATCATCGAACAACGGCAGCATACACCGAATCTCTCAAGGAACGGTGACGGGCACGACGAGAGTGGACCCGGGTTTGGGCCGCGGCATGACTACATAAGTGGATCCGCTGCCGGCTTGCGTGAGCACCTGCGAAACGTCGGTTTGCGCGCGCAATCGCTCAATTGCGGCGCTGAGCGCCGGCCCGGTCTGGGCCAGTTCGGTGAGGGGCGTTCGCGACAGTAGCAGCAGCGTTCTGGGTGCAGGCGCGTTTCCATCTACGCCGATGGCAGGACTGGTGGCCGGAGTTCGCGCCTTCAGGCTCATGCCCCCGGCAGTCACGGGCAGCCACTCGCCCGACTCGCCCCGCCGAAAAATGTAGAGCACCGCATCGGTGTTCGATTCCACGACTAGTTGAGGCGGATCGCGCTGCGCATCCCGCCCGGAATACCGGAGACCAAGCGCCTGCGGCGATGGACCCGGAGCGGCCTGATCGGAACTCAGACTGTCAGCCGCACTCGGCTTCGCGCGACCTCTCGCGATCTGCGCCGCCGGAGAACCGCCCGCTACACCGCCTTCGACCCCCTTCGCCAGCCGGCCAGCTGGCTGACTGGGACTGGCATAAAATAACTCCCGCGCAACATTGCTCGAACCCATCTGGCTACCCTGCTCGGATGCAAGCAGCGAACTCCGCAAGGCCTTCGACTCCTCCATGGCCCGTGGCGGCGCAGATTCCACGGCCGATGCCGCGCTGGCCGGAGGGGGTGGAACCGGCTCTGACTGAATCGCCGCAGGGGCAGCCAACTCGGGTGTGGCCGCCTTCTTCGTTCTTGTGGGCTGGCTCGGAGTTACTACGGGCTTCTCCTTTTTCAACATACGTTCAAATCTCTCGTCGGCTTGCCCGCCGCCTGACGAAGGCATCGAGGGAGGCCTCGCCACCGCCACCTGGGCTGGCTTGGTGCCTGACGGCTGCGGTAGAGGCCGGCTATATCGGGTGATAGCGATCACCGTGAGCGCCGCCGCCGCGAGTATTCCAGTAGCGGCAACCGGAATCTGCCAGCGCATCCATGCACGGGCCCGCTCGCGCCAGGAGGTAACGGATTCCAGCGCCTCCATCAGTTCGCGCCGGATGCCAAGCCCATCCAACGTCTCTTTCAAGGCCTGTTCCTTAGCCAGGGCTTCAAACAGACTCTGGTCCTGGAGCGCAGCATCGAAGAGGGTCTTCTGCTCCTCGGGCGTGAGCGTTCCGGTGGCGTATCCGCCTAACAAGTGCCTGATCTGGTCCGGCTTCACTCGCGCTCCCAATCGCCGCCCATCAGTTCCAGCAGGTGCTTGCGGCAGCGGAAATCCCAGGTATATACCGTATTGATGGACGCCGCTTTCATGAGGACCTGAATCTCTGCAAATGACTTCCCACTCAACTTATATTTCACCAACTCGCGGCAGCGTTCGCCTAACCGGGGCAGAGCAGCCCGAAGCCGCTCTACTGTCAGACGCTGTGAAGTCTCCTTTTCGGTGTCCGTGGAACCAGCCAAGGGGAGGTCGTCCACTGATACCTGCGCGTACTCGCCGTGACGAACCATCTTGCGGCGAGCACCCAGAATCTTGAATCGCACGATCTGCAAGGACAACGGTAACAGTTCCTCGATGCGGTCCACGTTCGAATATTTTTCGTGGAGCACCATCAGAACCTCCTGCGCTAGATCCTCGGCGGCATCCCTCGATAATCTGGATGCCGCGAAGTTGACGATCCTTTCACGGAGGAGTGCGAGTATCTGGTCCCGTTCCAAGGAGAGGCTTCAGCGACCTCCTTGACCCGTCGTCCTGGATGCGAGGACGTGAAGCACCGCGGGTTCCCGCACGCGCATGGTCAGCGCCGCGGCAACCATCATGAACACGCCACCGGCCATGACAGCCAGGACGCGGTTGTTGTGCAGCAGGTTGCCCATCACCCAACCAAACACGAGGGATGCGATGATCTCCGGCAGCACGATGGCAAAATTAAAAATTCCCATGTAGATGCCGGTTTTCCCCGGTGGTAGACAGCCGGCCAGCATCGCATACGGCATGGAAAGAGTGCTGGCCCAAGCGATACCTACGCCCGCCATGGAAAGCAACAACAGCCACTTGTCATGGATGACCGCGACGGACAGCAGCCCGGCTGCGCCGCAGCATAGACAGAACGCATGCGTGGCGCGGCGGCCCAGGCGGCCGGCAAGCCGGGGGAGCATCCACGAAAATGCAAAACACACGGCCGAGTACATGGCGAAGCATATGCCCGCCCACTCGACCCCCTGAGTGTAGAGCACCGAATTCTCGTCCGGCGCTCCGAAGACGTTGCGCGCTACGGCGGGTCCAAAGTACAGCCACATGCAAAACAGGGCGAGCCAGGTGAAGAACTGCACTACCGCGAGTTGACGCATGGTGTGCGGCGTTTTGGCGATCGAGCTGAAAATCTCCCGCGCATTCGCGAGCAGTCCGGCGCTCTCCCGCTTCGACGTGACGGAAGGCTTCCACGTCTTCCGGCGGATATTCTTTAGTGGTGAGGATGGTCCACATCACAGCGCCGAAGAATGCGGCGGCTCCCATGTAGTAGGAGAGCCGTACGGAAATCGGAATCGCTCCGGCGGCTCGGGCTTCGGTGACACCGAACAAGTTCGTCAGCAGATAGGGCATTACGGATGCCACCACGGCGCCAAGCCCTATAAAAATGCTCTGCATGGCGAACCCGCTGGTACGCTGTTCCTCCGGCAGCAGATCGGCAACGAAGGCGCGAAATGGCTCCATGCTGATGTTGATGGAGGCGTCGAGGATCCAAAGCAGACCCGCGGCCATCCACAGTGTCGAGGAATTCGGCATGAATACCAGCGCTATGGAACTGAGGATTGCGCCGCTAAGGAAGTAGGGACGGCGCCTCCCCAGGCGATTCCAGGTGTGATCGCTCATATGACCGATGATCGGCTGGACAATCAAACCGGTCAGCGGCGCTGCGAGCCAGAGAATCGGAATCTGCTCGGCCCGTGCGCCAAGGTATTCGTAAATGGCGCTCATGTTCGCCATCTGCAACCCCCAGCCAAATTGAATCCCCAGGAACCCGAAGCTCATGTTCCAGATCTGCCAAAAGCCGAGCCGGGGCTTGTTCATGGATGTTCTGATCTTACTCGGTGGCGTCCCGTCGCTTCAGCGGTCGTACAGCATCGCAAGTTCTTTCAGCTTGGCCGCATGCTCGCGTTTCAAATCACCCGGGCGAAATCGCCATTGCCAGTGGCCTTCCCCGCTACCCGGCAGATTCATGCGCGCGGCGGAGCCGAGACCAAGTACGTCCTGCAGCGGAATCAGAACGGTGTCGGCAACGGATGACATGATGGTGGTTATGAACGCCCAGTTGATCTGAGTTCCATTTGTTCGCAGGTACTTCCTCGTAAACTCGCGCTCCGCCTGAATATCGTCAGCGCTGCGCGTGCTGTCGCCCTGCCCCGTGCTGGTCCACCAACCGACAGTCGTATCGTTATCGTGAGTTCCCGTGTAGGCCACCAGTTCGCGCGGGTAGTTGTGCGGGCGGAAGGTCGGTGCTTGCGGATCGTTGCCGAAGGCGAACTGCAGCACACTCATCCCTGGATATCCGAACTTGTGCCGGATCGCTTCCACCTCCGGCGTAATGACCCCCAGATTCTCGGCAACGATGGGCAGCGGCCCCAGTTGGCTCTCGACAGCTTCGAACAACCTAGCGCCGGGACCTTTCACCCATCGTCCGTTGATCGCGGTCTTCTCCGAGGCGGGAACTTCCCAGTAGGCCTCGAAGCCGCGGAAGTGGTCCAGGCGGACGAAATCCACCTGCTCCAGCGTGTGCCGGAATCGTTGTACCCACCAGTCGTAATGGGCCTTCTCCATCGCGTCCCAGCGATAGATCGGGTTACCCCATAACTGTCCGGTGGCGCTGAAGTAATCCGGCGGTACTCCCGCGACGTACATGGGCCTGCCGTGCTCGTCCAATTGGAACAACTCTGGGTGGTAGGCGACTTCCGCGCTGTCTCCGGCTACGTAAATGGGCAGATCGCCCATGATGCGGATGTCTCGAGCGTTGGCGTAGCTCTTCAGCGCGCACCACTGTCTGAAGAATTCGAACTGCCAGTAACGCTGCGTGTCGTCGCCATAGCGCTGTTTGGCCGCCATAAAGCGCGCATAGTTGTCGAGCCACCAACCATGCTTTTTCTGGAACGCATCGAACTCCGGGCGCTCGCGTTGAGCGCTTTGAAATCGCTGTGCCGCGCGGGCGAGCAACCCGAGTTTCCATGGAATTAGAGCACCGAAGTCAACTCGTCCCTCAGCGAATTCGGGCCGGTCACCCAGGTCTTCAGGGGTCAGATACCCGTTTTCGACCAGCGCCTCGGTGCTGATCAGAAGAGGATTACCGGCGAAGGCGGAAAAATTTTGGTAGGGCGAGTCGCCGAAACCGGTGGGCCCGAGAGGCAGCACCTGCCATACCTTCTGTCCAGATTGCTCGAGAAAATCTATGAACGCATACGCTTCGCCCCCCAATTCGCCGATGCCGTTCGGACCCGGAAGAGACGTGGGATGTAACAGTATGCCGCTGGCACGAGGAAACTTCACGTAGTCATCGTGCGACAATGCGGCTCATGACGCAAGCGGACAAGGCCAAGCTGTTTCTTGAACTTCATCGCTCCGAGCACCCCCTGGTGCTCCCGAATGCCTGGGATGTGGCAAGTGCACGTATCTTCGAAGAAGCCGGTTTCCCGGCCATTGCCACGACCAGCGCGGGAATCGCGAATGCGCTGGGCTATGCAGACGGCGAGCGCATATCACGCGCCGAGATGCTCGACATGGTCGCTCGCATAGCGAAGGCGGTTAGAGTGCCCGTCACCGCGGATATGGAAGCAGGATACGGCGATGCCGCGGAGACGGCCCATGGCGTGATCGCGGCCGGAGCCGTGGGGTTCAACCTGGAGGACAAGAATGACGAGACCGCCCAATGCGCAGCCATCCGCCGGGCCCGGCAGGCGTGCGTTGAACACGGCATCGCGTTAGTCATCAACGCCCGCATCGATCTGCATCTACATGGCGCCGAAGAACCGGACTCCTCGGCCGTCGCAATCCAGCGCCTGCACGCTTATGCCCAGGCGGGGGCGGACTGCCTGTTCGCTCCCGGAGTTCAAGATGAGCCGACCATCGAGAAGCTGACCCGTGCCCTCGACCATCCTTTGAACATTCTGGCAACCGCCGGTTCGCCTCCCATCGCGCGGTTAGGTGAACTCGGGGTGGCGCGTGTCAGCGTCGGGTCAGGCCCCATGCGAGCGGTGATGGGCCTGACGCAGCGCATTGCCCGGGAACTGCGTGACAGCGCATCGACACGCCTAATAACAGACGGTGCGATGAGTTACGTAGATGCGAATTCTTTGTTTTTATGACGTGAGAATAAAGACAGGTGTTACCCCACAATACGGATTCTCGTCGGTACTTAAGAGTAGAAATCCGGCGATAGACAGGGGTAGAGGTGGGCTTTGTTGCATAGATTGTGTCCGTGGACAAGCACGATATTAGGGCTCGTTGTATTTCCGATTTGCGCCGCGGCCATGTCCGTAACCGTCACACCGCTGATCGATCCACCTGTTCCCGTCGGCACCATGGTGACCTGGGCGGCCACTGTGTCCGATGCGTCTGATGGCACGTTATGCTATCGGTTTCGGGTACGCCCGTTCGGCGGGGATTTCCGACTGATCCGGGATTTTGGCCCACAAAGTTACATCGATTGGACCGCCACCGAGCATGAAGGGCTGTATGAAATGGAAGTATCGGTCCGAAATCGCAGGACTGGAGAAACACAGGTCAACTCCGTGGGTTACGAGATGTTGTCGCGAGTTTCCGCCGGTGTGCCCGTCATTACTGCGACCGATAATCCTTTGGTTTTTTTGTATAGCGCTCCAACTTGTTCCGACGGCGACCGCATGCGTGTGCAGTTTCAACAAGTCACAGGAACCGCCCAGAACACGCCACCCAAACCGTGCCAGTCCGGTTGGAGTATGAACTTCTACATCGCGGGTCTGCTACCCAACACGGCTTATACCGCACGGCACATTGTCGAAACGGGCGCGCAGCCACTCATTGGCCCCGACCTTGCCTTCGGTACCGCAGATTCGGGTGCACCCCCCGCTCTTTTCTCGCAATCGGTCCTGGAACAGCCCAGGCTGACCCCCAGCGGAATACTGCTTGCCAGCTCATTTGTCGCGCCCGCGGCCACTGACCTGAACGGCAATCTCATCTGGTACGCGACGAATGGCGTCTCGTTTATCACCAATGCCGACCCCGGCGGTTACTTCTGGAGCATCATCGAGACACCCGCAACGGACCCCTCCATGCAAGTGATCCGGAAGTTCGATTTGGCGGGTATGACCGTACTTGAAACTAATGCCGCTCGCGTGAATGAGCAACTCGCGGCGTTGGGCGCGCGCCAGATCAGCGGTTTCCACCACGATGTGAAAACGCTTAGCGATGGCCGAATCGTCGCCTTGGCTACAGTGGAACAGATCCTCACTGATGTTCAGGGTCCGGGGCGCGTGGACGTCCTCGGCGATATGATTATCGTTCTTCGATGGCGACCTGAACGTGGTCTGGACTTGGGATACCTTTGATCACCTCGATGTACATCGCGCGGCTCTCGGCAACGAAGTATGTGTCAGCGAGAGTGGAGGATGCCCTCCCTACTACCTCTCCGCGAATGCGAATGACTGGACGCATGGCAATTCCATCTATGAGACCCCCGACGGGCAGCTTCTCTACTCGGCGCGCCATCAGGATTGGGTGATCAAAGTCAACTACAACAATGGTCTGGGGGATGGCCAGATTATTTGGCGGTTGGGCAAGGATGGCGATTTCCAATTCGATTCCAGCGACTCGTGGCCGTGGTTCTCGCATCAACACGATGTCAACTTCGAGGCTTCCGATCCCTCCACGCTCGTCGTTTTCGATAACGGAAACACCCGGGTGTCCGCCAATCAGGGCGGAAACAGCCGCGGTCAAGCCATCCGGATTGACGAGCAGAACCGCACTGCGACTTTGCTTCTAAATGTCGACCTCGGCGTCTATTCGCTCGCTCTCGGATCCGCGCAGCGCCTGTCTGATGGTACGTACAGCTTCAATGCAGGGTACGTACTAGACCCTACAGCTCCTTTAGGATCGGTCGCTTATGCGCTACAATATGGCAGTTCGGGTAAGCTAATCTACCAAGCCAAGTCTAATGCGATCCTTTACCGCTGGATACGCATGAGGGATTTGTATACCCCGAATTAGCCCAATTGGGCGTGGAGGGTAATGGACCGACGCGCTTTCATAAAAACTGCCGCAGCTACCATCGCCGTCGGCGCACCATCAGTACTCAGATCGGCCCCCCGTCCTCCCAATATTGTCCTGATCCTTGCCGACGACCTCGGGTTTGGTGACCTGGGTTGCTATGGCTCCCGAATTCAGACGCCTAATCTCGACAAGATGGCATCCGAAGGCGTCAATTTCCGGCACTTCTCGGTGGCCAGCCCCGTTTGTTCGCCGTCGCGGGCGGCGCTGCTAACAGGTCGTTACCCCGTACGGACGGGGGTGCCCACCGTCCTCACACCCCAGGATACATACGGCCTCGCCGACTCAGAAACCACGATCGCGCAGATGTTGAAGCCAGCCGGTTACAAGAGCATGTGCGTGGGAAAGTGGCATCTGGGGTCAACACCGCAGTACTCGCCCACCAAACGCGGCTTCGATGAGTTCTTTGGAATGCCATGCAGCAACGATCAGTTTCCGACTCTGGTGATGCACAACAGCGAACTCGTTGCGGCCAAGGCCCAACAGGACTCGCTAACCCAAACTTACACCGATCAGGCTCTGAATTTCATTCGCCGGTCAAAGGACGCGCCATTCTTTCTGTACCTCGCCCACAATGCGCCGCATGTGCCGCTGGTCCCATCCGCCGCTTTTCGTGGCAAATCCGCCCTTGGCCCGTATGGCGATGTCGTTGAGGAGTTGGACTGGAGCGTGGGACAAGTACTTCAGGAATTGCAGGCCAACGGCCTGGATGAGAACACGCTGGTGATGTTTACCAGCGACAACGGCCCCTGGTTCCAGGGCAGTCCTGGAACACTCCGCGGCCGGAAGGGCGACACATTTGAAGGTGGGGTGCGCGAGCCGTTCATCGCTCGTTTACCTGGTCGTATCCCCGCAGGCGCTACAGCGCAAGGATTTGCCTCAGCGCTCGATATCCTACCCACGATTGCTGGACTAACACAGACTACAGTGCCCGGTGCCGTCGATGGCGTCGATATATGGCCCATCTTGACTGGGGATAAGCCATTAGTCGATCGTCCGCCGTTCCTGTACTTTGATGGTTGGAACCTCCAGTGTGCCCGGTTTGGACAGTGGAAGTTGCACATGTCCCGGTATAGCAGTCCCTCCTGGGCCCCTGTTCCGGCCCAAGGACGGGTCAATCTGCCTCTTTTGCTGCCCGAACTGTACGATCTGCGCTCTGATCCGGGCGAAGACTATGATTGCTCAGGCGACAACCCTGATCTCGTCAAGGATATCCAATCTCTCGTTCGGTCTATGCTACCGTCCTTCCCGGATCAAGTTCTCGCGGCATGGAACGCGACGCAGAACTCACCGGTATACCCGAACTCGTCGGGCGCGCTGCCGGTCGCGAATCCCTAGCCGTCGCGCAGGCCTTTTCTCTTCGCCCTTGCGTTACCGCTGGAGCAGGAAGTTCACCGCGATGGTTGTGGTCACCTCGACGGGAAGCCCATTCAACAATGTGGGCTCGTACCGCCACTGTTGCACCGCGTCCAGTGCCGCCCTGGCCAACGCCGGATCGATAAAAGTATTCATCACCGATAGTCCCAACAGATTACCTTCCGTGGATATGACTGCGCGCAGAACCACAGTTCCCTCAGTGCCCGCTGATTCGGCGGCCGCCGGATACGCGGGCTTGGCGGAGTACACCAATTTAGTAGCCTGCACGTTTCCACCAACGGGAATGCGCCTGGGTGGCGGCGTGATACCTGGACGCTGGGTTTTCCCCAGGACGTCCACGGTCTCGGTCACAGCGCCGAGCGCGAGTTTGACGTCGAGGTGCTCGCCGACTCCGGTGTTGAGCACGACTCCTGACTGCTGGTACGCGGCAAATCCACGCGCTTTTACCTCAATTGTGTATTGCCCAGCCGCGACACGAGAAAGATTGAACGAACCGTCCTCTCCGCTGGCCGAAATCTCCTGATGGGTTCCGTCCGAGCTCCTCAGCACGATGGCTGCGTGCGGAACGCCAGCCCCGCTCGCATCCAACACCGATCCCGATAACGCGGAAAGAGATCTTGAATCCTGGGCTCGCAAAGCCGCAAACGGGACGGCCACGGCCAGGATGGCGATCACGACCGTGCAGCACAGACGCCCGCTAGGCGCCCTCCGATTCGTCAGCGGATCGAGGAGTGCGCAAATACGTTGCTCGAAATCCCGCTTCCCAGCCATGGGAAGCGCCACAGGCCGGCATCGATGCGCTGAGGTCAACGAACTCGCGAGACTCACCAGATGCTCGGCATACACGGATCGAAGCGTCCCGGCAGTCACCACGGCGTCGTCGCAAGAGCGTTCCTGTTCCATCCGAAAACATGCCCACGCCCACCACGCGAGCGGGTGAAACCAGTATGCCGCGCAGCACAGGTGCGCAATCAGATTATTCAGCGAGTCCAGCCGCTGCGCGTGGACCAGTTCATGCAGTAGAACGACACGCCGCCGCTCTAGGCTCCACTCGGTGCATTCGTCCGGCAGTACAACTACGGGACGCAGGTATCCATAACTCAGGGGGGTATCCGTGTCCTCACTCCGCCGAAGATTAACGGGACGGCGGAGACCGGTCCGGGAACTCGTATCCGCCAGCAGGGCAATCCATTCCGGATCCCGTAACTTCTTCGTTCTTCGCACCCAGAAGGCCATCCGGATGTGTCCGGCAGCAATCCGGGCGAAAACCAGCGCCATCCCGCACAGCCAAACCGGGACAATCCACGAAAACGGGAGCTTCGACGGCATCGCATCCATCCGGATCGCTCCGACCGCGCTGACGATGTTGGAAATCTGCCCGGACGCGGCGTCCACGGGTACTTTCCAGGGCCGCACACAGATTGAGATCACCGGAAGCGCCAGGGCCGTCGCCAGCGCGGCACTCCACACAAAGTAGCGTGCGGCAGCCGACGCGCGCAGCAGGGCGAAAGCAATGAGCAGCGCCGCCGCGAAGATTACTGTCGCCTTGACAGTAGCAGTGAGCAGAAGAGCTGTCCAATCCATATCAATTCCCCTCTCTCTTAGCTTTATCGATCAGTTCGGAAAGGCGGTCCAACTTGTCGCGCGACAGATCGGCCGTTTTCAAGTCCAACAGCGCCGTAATGGCTTGTTCCGCGGAGTTATCAAAGAACGTCTCTACCACATGCCGCAGCGCCGATTGCTTCGCGCGGTCGCGCGGAACTACCGGCAGGTACACGTAGCGGAGGGACTGCTCCTCGTGCCGGACGTGCCCCTTCTCTTCGAGGACTCGCAATTTCGCACGCACCGCCGAGTAGCTGGGCCGGTCCGGTAAAGAGCGATGGATTTCCGCAGCGGTAGCGCGGCCGTGTTGGTACAGGATATCCATGATCTGCCGCTCCCGGCGGCTCAGTGTCTGTTGAAGAGGCGTCTTCATTCTACGGATGCTGCAAAAGCAGCATGTTGCTACAAAAGTAGCATCGGCCCTGGCATATGTCAAGAGGCAAGAGCGTTCGCCGCGACGCGAGCCGTATTAGAATCTCGGCCGGGCGGGCGCTACGTCCATGGAGGGCTAAGCACCCAGGTACTTTAGTACCTCGTAATGCCCGCGAACCGACGGTTCTGTGTTGTAATAAGGTGTTCTTCCGCACAATGAAGAGCTCCGTTACGAACGCGCTCACGGAGAGCGGCTCGGTCTACGTCGACGCCCCTGCTGTCTTCCGGCGCGCCGAGAAGATCGCCATCGCCTATTTTGTGTACTCGGCGGTGATGATTTCGGCGCATCCGAATTCGTTGCTGAGCTGCCTCATTGGATGGATGATTCCCCTGACGATCTGGGCGGCAATCATCGGGCAATCGCGGTTTTCAAAAGGCTGGTCGCGAGTGACGCGGGACTGGGCTGCTCTTGGTCTCCTGCTGCTCGCTTACCGCCAGGTAGACTGGTTGGCTCCCAAGCCGGCGTTGGTGCAATGGCAGTACATCTGGCTTGGTTGGGACCGCGCCCTACTCAACCGGGGCGGTCTGCGGGATGCGGTGGAGCATTTCGGGGCGATTATCCCTTGCAGCCTGGAAGCCGTGTATCTTTCGCTTTATGGCATTCCGGCGCTGTGCCTGGGCACCCTGTATTTCTACAAGAAGCGCGATCAGATTGATCGATTCCTAACAACGTTATTCTTAGGCACCTTATGCGCGTACGCACTTCTGCCGCACTTCCCCGTCGCAGGACCGCGGATCGCTTTTGCGCATCAGGATCTTCCGCATTACACGAGCGTGTGGCGCTCGATTAACGCGTGGCTGCTGGACCACTGCGACATCTCCAGCAGCGTGTTCCCGAGCGGGCATGTCGCAGTAGCGTTCTCCTCCGCCTTCGGTCTTCGTCGCGCCATCCCGGAACGGCGATGGCTCTGCACGGGGATGTTGACCGCAGCGGCGATCGTGTTTGTAGCCACCATCTATTGCCGGTATCACTACACGGCCGACGGCGTTGCCAGCATCGGAATTACCATGCTGGCCTGGCGCTCGACCGAAGCCATGGACCGGAATGCATAAATGCCGGGCTGCTCTGCCAATCCTGTGCGCCAGCACCTGCCTGTTGTGGAGCGAGCCGCCAGCCGCGTCATCTCTCAATTTGCGCCTTACCACCACGCTTACCAGTTACGATTCCAAAGTGGGGTCGGAGTTCCGGGCCGTTGTTATCGCTCCCTATGAGTTGAATGGTGAGCTCGTCCTCCCGTCCGGCACGGTGGTGCTCGGCAGCGTGCGACGGGTGAAAGGTATTGGTCTGGGCATCGTCCGAGAGCGCGCCAGTTTGGACCTGACGTTCCGGGAGTATGAGCTGGCTGATGGCCGCCGGTTTCCGTTTCGCGCGATGCTCCGCACTGTCGACAATGCTCGCGAAAAAGTCAATGAGGAAGGCCGCATCACGGGGATCCTGGCGGCGAACGGTCCTCAGAATCTGGTCGGAGGGGTCTGGCACAGGCCGAGCATCGCCCTCCTGACGAGAGCGTTCATCGGACTCACTGGAGCCGGCGGGCGCATCTTTTCCGCCTATTCGATGGGGCCTATTGGGGGCACGGTTCTCTTCGCCATACGGTGCGCGATGTTCCGTTTGCCCGAACCCGAGATCCGGTTTCCCGTTGGTACGGAGATGAAGCTCACCGTCACGGAACTCCCGGCCGGGTCCCCTGCGTTTGCGTCGCAAGAACCAGCTATTGTGCCCACCGATCTCGCCGAGTGGCTGGCGAAGCAGCCGGTGGAAGTCAGCAAGCCCAGGGACAAGCCTGCGCCAGACCTCATTAATATCGCTATTTTGGGTTCACGTGAAGACTTGGAAAACGCTTTCCGTGCTGCGGGATGGTTCGAAGCGGAGTCTCTGACGCCGCGTTCTTTCTCCCGTGCGTACACGGCTTTTACGAAGCAGACCGGTTACGCCGCCGCGCCGATGTCGAAGCTGCTGTATCATGGCGACGAGCCGGATGCCGTGTTTCAAAAGTCTTTCAACACCATGCGGAAGCGCGACCACATCCGACTGTGGCGTGCCGAAGCCGCGGGCGAGGAACTGTGGCTAGGCGCGGCAACGCACGACATCGGAGTCAAATTCAAAACCGCACTGACATTAACCCACAGGATTCACCCCCAGATTGATGCAGAACGCGCAAAGGTCGTCAACGACTTAACCTTTGCAGGTTGCGTGGAGCCGGCCGGTTATGTCGACCGGGCAGCCTCGATCCGTACTGGGGTCGAGGCCAAAGAGGTAATCACCGATGGCAAGCTCGCGGTTCTCTTTCTGCGGAGCGCTTGCCGGGGACCGCTGGACACATTCAGCCCGGATATGCCAAACCCGCCGAACTCGCGCGCGGGGCGAATCGTCCGCCGCATGATGCTGGAGGGCCGCCAATATGCCCTCCGAGGAAACGCTTACTACTGGGCTTGGCGCGCCATCGCGTTCCACCGTTCCCGAAAAGAGCCCTGGATCGAGGAATAATGAAGCAAATCGTATGGATGCTCCTGGGTGTCGCCCTGGGAGCTAACGCCGCCGCGCCGTCTGTGCCGGCCACCTCCGAAGAGATTGTTGCCCGCATGATGGCCGCAGACGAGACCCGGACGGCCAAGCTCATGGATTACACGTCTGTGAGGCGCTACTCGCTGGAGAATAAGCGCTTCGGCGTGCGCGCGGCAATGACTGTAAAAGTCACCTATAAATCGCCTGGACCGAAGCGCTTCGAAATCGTGGAGGAATCAGGTCCCGGCGCGATTCGCACCAAAGTGTTCAAGCGCATGCTGGATTCTGAACTACAGGCGAGCGAGGCCACGCGGATTTCCTCCGCCAACTATGTGTTCCGATTGATTGATTCTCGGGTGCTCGATGGCCGCGAATGCTTCGTGCTTGACGCTGCCCCCAAAACCAACAATCCGCTGTTGTTCCGCGGCCAGGTTTATGTGGACACCGAGGACTACGCGGTTGCGAGAATCGATGCTGCGCCCGCTCAGAATCCGTCCTTTTGGCTCCGCAAAACCGCCATCGCGCATCGCTTCGCAAAATATGGGCAGTTCTGGCTTCCGCTTTCCAACGACTCTGGGTCCGATGTCCGGGTGTTCGGGCACACGCAAGTGAGAATCGACTATTCCGAGTACCGCATAAATGCCCGCGTATCCGCGACGGACATTGGCGAGTGAAGCGGAATCAATCGGGCTGCTTCGGTAAGCGTTACTGATATTTCGTGTTCACCGGATGCTGTGGCTTCTTCACGAAAGCCAGCCACTCGTTAGCAGCCTTGCGCGTGGGCGCCCAACCTGCCGCCAAATATTTCGGCGGCACCCGGGAGCCAACTTTCTCGATGCGCGCCCCCTTAACCTCCTCTACCACATTCTGCGATTCATCCCTAGTTTGCGTGGGAGCGGTTTGCAGGTAGAGCCACCAACCGCTACGCTGTTTGGATGCGAGAGCAGTGATGCCCGTCGATTCCGGAGTGGCGTCAAGGATAGCTTCGAGCCAGGCGAATATAAGGGTCTTGGCGTTGGCGAGCCCGCCGCGGTGAGGAACGCCGTTTTGGATGGCAAACATCCACGGTGCTCCCTTGGCGAAATATTTGTTGAAATATTCGAAGGGCCGCTTAGTACCGTTGATCGAGTCCGCGCCATTCGCGATGATCAATTGAGGTACGTCGAGCCCCGCCGGAGGAAGCTCAATCGTATCCATGCCGAGCGGCTCATCTTGTCCCGGCGCGTAGGGAATGCTCGCCAGCACGCGATCCGGAGCAAAACCCGGCAGCCTCCCGACCAATGATCCCGCTTCAGAAAGCCGAGCACGATCACCTTTGACGAACTCAATTCGCCATGTTTGGAGCTCTGCCTCAGTTGGTCGAGCGCCGTGAATAGCGCTCGTCCGATACCCTCTTCCGGTCGCACATCGATGTCTTGCCGCTCCTTCGACCGGCAATGCTTGGACAGCAGGAGGGCCAGCCGTTCCTTCTCGGCAAAGCGGAACACGTCCCGGTCGTTATAGAGGTTGAGGACCTCCGGGCCGCGATCGAATATCACCCACACGGCGCGGATGGCGGCCTCCACCCGGGGAATCGTCAGTTCGTATTGACACGGCCCCAACATGTGCTCATCGACTGCGGGCGCGACCCGGGTTGAGTACACGCCCTGGGATCTCCCCAGCCCGCAGAGTGTCCCTAAGGTCGGGATAACGTAATAGAGACGGGCTGTGGCGCAAGTCATGTATATATGAGACGAAGCTGTTCCCTGGAAGGCAAGGGCGGGCCTCGAGATTACCTGCCGACTCTGGATGGTTGGCGCGCGATCGCGATATCGCTCGTGCTGTTTTGCCACGTTCGATTGCCCGGCAATGCGCTGGAGGCGCTTGCGCCCTACGGTGCGCTCGGCGTGCATCTATTTTTCGCGATCAGCGGGTTTCTGATCACCAATCGTCTCCTTGAAGAGGAGCATGCGTCGGGGCGCATTCGCATTCGCTCATTCTACATACGGCGCGCGTTCCGGATTCTCCCGGCCGCCCTGCTGTACCTGGCGGCCTTGTGCGTATTGGGCTTCGGCGCCGGCTGGATTCCGCTCGAGAAAGGACAGGTGCTCGCTTCCGCGCTGTTCTTCCGCAACTACTGGGTAGAACCGGCGGCGCAGAGCTGGTATACCGGACATTACTGGTCGCTCTCCGTCGAAGAGCATTTCTATCTGCTGTGGCCCGCTGTTCTGATCGCCCTCGCCACCTGGCATCGGAGATGGGCCGTTCCCTCGCTGGCGCTGGCGTTTGCCGTCTGGCGCGCCCTTGACACGCAATTCGGGTGGATAGCCGCGATGGATCCCGCCTGGAAGGATCTGGTGGAACGGTCCGACTATCGAATGGACGCACTTCTATGGGGCTGTTCGGCGGCGATCCTGTGGGACTGCGGCCCATTCCGTGCGCGGTTATCCGGACACGGCAACTATGCACTGCTTGCGATCGGCGCAATGGTTTTGTGTCTCATCATAAAACCACCCGGATACGTCGCGCTGCTCGCATTGCTGATGCCAGTGCCGCTGCTCTGCACCACGGCAGACCCGGACAGCTGGTTAGGAGCGGTGCTCGAGTGCCGGATCCTTACCTGGTTGGGACGCCTGTCCTATAGCGTCTATCTCTGGCAGATGCTATTTCTGCCAGGCTACGGAATTCCTATATCGCTCGGCCGCGCGCAGCAGTTTCCATGGAACCTGATGCTGGTTCTGGTGGTTGCGTGCGCGAGTTATTACTTTGTCGAGCGCCCCGCGCGCCGGTTTGGCCGCAGTCTGGCCGAAGAACCGAGCGCTACGGCGGAGATCGTGTCGCTGCAGCACTGAGCAGGCGCGATAAGCCGGGGGCCGGTATATGATGTGAGCATGCGGAAAGCCTGCCCGGCGCTGATCCTCCTCGCAACCGTTCTTCACGCCGGCGACGTGCCCACCTTCCGCTCACAAGAGATCGCCAACAAGTTGGGGATTGTGTACGCGGTCGCTGTCGCCGATGTCAACGGGGACGGTAAGCCGGACATCGTCGCCATCAACGAAACCCAAATCTTGTGGTTCGAGAACCCTACCTGGACCAAGCACGTTGTTACCGAGAAGGTGACGGCGCACGACAATGTGGCCATTGCGCCCTTCGACATCGACCACGACGGCAAATTGGATTTTGCACTCGGCGCGGATTGGCAGTCGACTAACACGGCCTCGGGCGGCTCGCTGCACTGGGTGACGAACTCCGGGAAGGTTCACGACATCGCGACGGAGCCGACCATTCACCGCATTCGCTGGATCGATGTCGATGGCGACGGCCGTCCGGAGTTGGTAGTGGTTCCGCTGCAGGGCCGCGGAACGAAGGCGCCGGATTGGACGAATGGTGCTGGATCCCGCATCCTGGTATTTCATGTGCCGGCTAGACCCGACCAGCAGCCTTGGCCAATGGAGGTGGCGGATGATTCGCTGCACACTGTCCACAACCTGATTGGAGTCAATGGAGAGATCTGGGTGGCAAGTGCGGAGGGCGGCTACGCTCTGAAACGAAGCCGTGAAGGGAAATGGTCAAGACACTTGATTGCCGAGGGCAAGCCGGGTGAAATTCGGCTTGGCCGGGTGAATGGCACACGGTATCTGGCCACCGTTGAACCCTGGCATGGAAATAGTGTCGTCGTGTACGCCCAGACTACGCCGCCGTGGGAGCGCACTGTGATCGACACGACCCTCAGCCAGGGACACGCGCTCGGGTGGGGTGATTTCGACAATGATGGCAGCGACGAACTCGTTGCCGGCTGGCGTGGGAAACCGTGGGGGCTGGTTCTCTACAAGTTGAAGAATGGTGAGTGGAAGAAGACTACTATTGACGATGGGGTGGCGGTGGAAGATCTTGCCGTCGCGGATCTAAATGGAGATGGGCGCCCCGAAATCGTCGCGGGCGGACGCGCTACGGGGAACATTCGGATCTACTGGGCTAAGGAAGGGAGTAAATTATGAGCGAAACCACTCGCCGAAAAGCGCTAATCACGATCGCAGGCTTGAGCGGGGCAGTTTGCGCCGATGCGGAATCGCAGCCGGCGATCTTCACGCCAGCCGAGCGCGAATGCCTTAAAGCGCTGGTGGACGCGATCATCCCTCGCACGGATACGGCGAGCGCTTCGGAAGTTGGTGTGCCGGCATTCATCGAGCGCCGGCTAGCTACCAACGCCGCGATGAGCCGCCGGTTCCGGTCGGGCCTGCAATTCATCGAGACCGCGGCGAAACGCCAGTTCAACGGGTCGTTCCCCACGCTTACACCGGAACAACAGAGACAGTTGCTCACGCCCGCAAGCCAGGATTCCAGAACGCCCCTGGGCGCCTTTTTCCAACTGGTAAAAGGTCTCACTGTGGATGGGTATTACACATCGAAAGATGGGTTAACTAAGGAATTGGGCTGGCACGGAAACACGTTTCTCAAGGAATTCCAAGGCTGCACTCATCCGGAGCACCAGGGCTGATGCAGATCAAGAAGTCGCCTGAAGTTCACGACGTCGTTATCATTGGCAGCGGAGCCGCGGGCGGCATGGCGGCATGGAACCTGACGCGGCAAGGGGCTCGCGTTTTGATGCTGGACGCGGGTACGAAATTCCGGCGCTCTCTATTCTGGAGCCACGTGAAGCCCTGGGAGTATCCGCAGAAGATCGCCGCGGGCATGCACCCGCCGGCCTTCTACGTGGATTTGAAAACGGCGCCGTATCGCACCCCACCCGGTCAGCCGTTTGACCTGGTCCGCGTTTGGGGCCGCGGCGGCAAGACGAACATCTGGGGTCGTGTGGCGCTGCGCTACTCCGATCTCGACTTCACGAGTGCGGAACGCGATGGTTGGGGAATCTCGTGGCCGATCCGCTACAAGGACATTGCACCGTACTACGATAAGGTCGATCAGCTTATCGGGGTTTGCGGTGGAGACGATGACCAGGATTCATTACCCGGCAGCCACTACCACCTGCCTGCTCCGCCTCCTCGCTGCGGAGAACGGCTGCTGCAAAGGGCAGCGAAAAACGTAGGGATCAGCGTGGTGGCGGGGCGTCGCGCGGTGCTGACCAGACCTCACAATGGCCACGCCGCGTGCCACTACTGCGGCGCATGCGGGCGGGGTTGCGATGTAGGAGCTTTCTTCAATTCCTCCGATTACTTGATCGAACCAGCGTTTGAGACCGGCAAGCTGGATGTAATCGACAACGCGGTGGTCGCGCGAGTTCTGGTGGACGAGGAAGGAAAGGCCAACGGCGTTCAATACTTCGACCGGTACACGAAAGAAGAACATCGTGTCCGCGCACGCGTGGTAATCGTGGCTGCGTCATGCATCGACTCGACACGCATTTTGCTGAACTCAAGATCCACGCAGCACCCAAACGGGATTGGCAATTCGTCGGACGCCATCGGCCGGTATCTCAGTGAGCAGGTGCGACTGCACATGTTCGGATTCGTTCCGGAACTCCTGGGTGCACCCGTGCAAAACGACGACGGCATTGGCGGCGAGCACGTCTACATGCCGCGCTTCAATCATCGCGATGGGAGAAAGCGTGAGTATCTGCGTGGCTTTGGAATGCAGTTCTGGGGCTGCGGGGCCGGGGACAACGCCGCCTACGCCAGGGATCTCCCCGGATTTGGCGCGGATTTCAAGAAAGCGGTAAAACGACGGTATCCCGCGCTGGTCGCCTTGCACCCCTACGGCGAGGTTCTGCCGTACGCGGACAACCGCATCACGGTCGACGACACCGGCGTCGATCAATACGGGGTTCCGATAGCCAAAATATCGTTCAAGTACCGCGATAATGAACGCAAGATGATGCGCGAGATGTACGATACGGCCGCTTCGATTCTGCACGCCGCCAAGGCGGAGATCCTGCCGTACGATCCGGGATTCATGGGGATGCCCGGGCAGGCGATCCATGAACACTCGACGTGCAGAATGGGCGTCGACCCGAAGCAGTCTGCGCTAAACGGATTTTGCCAGATGCACGACGTCAAGAACGTATTCGTGGTGGACGGAGCAGCGTTCACCACCGCGTCGGAGAAGAATCCAACCCTGACGATTCTGGCGCTTGCCTGGCGGGCGACCGACTATCTGGCCGCCGAAATGAAATCGAATCGACTGTGATGCGGTTTATCGTCGACGCACCGCACCGGGGGCGTTAGCCATCGACGTGATCAAGGAAGAAGGCGTCGAGCCGCGCCTTGTGTTCCTCGGACAACTCGCCCGATAACCGTTTCATCTCAGCCGGCTCCATGGCTTTGAAGCGCTTCGCTATGGCGATATTCTGGTCCACAAAATCGAGCTTCGGCATTCCGACCACGACGGCGGATACCGGCAGCGACATCGAATAGCTAATCAACTTCTCAGCCGGAGCTTTTCCAGAGAGCCCCTCTTGGGCGAAGACTTTCATGGCAATCACGCCCATCTTCTTGCGGTTTGCGACCGGCAGGGCCAGAGCCTCGAAGCTATCGTGCATGAAGTTCGGCGCCATCCCGCCTGGAGCATTGCGCATCCCGGCGCGCGCGGCGTTCAGCGCCATCTGCGTACAATCGAAGTCGTTGTGTTCCAGCGCCTTCCTCAGCACGACGGGGTCGGTATGACTGGTGATGCCGATCGCCTTCGTAACTTTCTGATCGCGCAATTTGTAGAGCACATTGATGACCCCATCCTTCGCTTCGGCCGCGGCCAGATCGGCGTCGTCGGTCATACTGTGCACGTGGATCAGATCGAGATGATCCGTCTGCAATCGCTTTAGGCTGCCCTCCAGGATCCGCATGGCCTCATCCCCGCCCCGCTTATTGATCTTGGTGGCCAGCCACACGCTGTTCCGGCGAGCCTTCATGACTTGCCCGACCCATTCCTCGCTCTTGCCGTCGCCGTACCCGTAGGCGGTGTCGACATAGGTGATACCCTGATCGAGCGCCCGATTCAGCGCCTCCGTGGCTTTGTCTGGATCCTTGTAGGCCAGAAACCGGCTGCCGCAGCCGAAGGCGAGAACAGATACGCGAGCTCCCGTGCGTCCGAGGATCCGCGTCGGCATACCACTCTTACTATCCACTTCCGCGCCCATCAAGGCGGGTGCCGCGATCCCGCTCAGCGCGGTGGAGCCGAGGAATTTACGTCTCGAGATGCTCATCAAGGCCTCCTTCAGATTGCAATTAAAATCATACACCCATGCGTACTGCCGAAGCGGTAACCACGTCGGGACCTGTAAGCATCAATGGTCATATGCGGCATGCGGCGGCGTTGCTCCTTCTCGTCTCACTCACTGGCGCTCTATTCGCAGAAAAGAAAGGCAAGGAACAGGTTCTGGTCAATTTCTCAGGAGTCCTTAAGCGAGTGACCAAGCATGCAATCGTGATTGAGCCGGAGCCGGATAACGAAATGACTTTCGTCCGCACCAAGCGGACCAGTTTTGTTTCTGGGGGCAAGGCGGTGGACGGCTCAGCACTCCCCCAGGGAATCGTCGTGAATGTGCAGGGCTTCGAAAAGCTGAACCGCGAGATCGAGGCTGTCGCGGTCACGGTTGCGCTTCCGGATCAATTACCAAGCAAGTGAAGCACAAGAGTTCGCCATTGCGGACTGGACCGGTGCTCGAAAAGATAAATGCCCTGCCAGGTCCCCAATGCGAGCCGCCCGTCGATCACCGGAATGGATATCTGCGTCAACGTTAGAGCCGAGCGGATATGGGCCGGCATATCGTCCGGACCTTCAGTGGCATGCCGGTACAGTGGATCGCCTTCAGGAACAATTCGCCCGAAGAAGTCATTGATGTCTTTGATAACATCCGGGTCCGCGTTCTCCTGGACGGTAAGGGATGCAGAAGTGTGTTGCACGAAGATCGTGAGCAGACCGGTACGCGTGCTGCGTTCCTTTAGCCAGTCTGAGACCTTGGCCGTGAATTCGTAGAGCCCGCTACCAGCGGTGCGGATCTCCAGGGAATGGGTGAACTGCTGCATTTAAATGAAACAGTAGCAAAATGCTGATGCCGGCGTCCTGTAGAGATTACAGGGCCGCCGAGCGGCCTTCGAAGAGGCTTCTGATGCGGCCACCGACGGACATGAACTCATCGAGCATGATTGGTTTTCTAACGTAGTCGCTGATACCAAATTGTTCGGCGCGCTCACGTTCCATGGGGGAGTCGGAAGAAGTAAGAATCAGGATCGGTAAGGACGCGAGTGCGCGCACCTTCCGGCAGCAGGCGAGTACCTCGATACCGTCATGCCGAGGAAGGTTCAAATCGAGAACAACCAAGTCGGGCATTAGCTCATCTCCCGCGCCCAGGCGGTCGAAATACTTGATTGCCTCCTCGCCATCCCGCACCAGTCGAAGCGTGTGTACAACACCATGCTCCTCCAGGGCCCGGCGAAGGAGAAAGACATCAGACGGATTGTCCTCGATCAGAACGATAATTTTCGGCGTGGACTCACGTGACAACATGCTGATTCCGCGGAAATGCCGTATTCCCATTTTCGCACCGAACTCCGGTGTCAACGACAGTAGTCTAGGTTAATTCGGCTTCACCGTAAGCTTTAACGGCAGGATTGGGCCCGCGCCAGCTGCAAACACATTAGTTCCGCCTGCCAGTGCGCAGTTCACCAACGACCAGCCTATGATTTTCCAGAACAGTACGAGAAGGAGTTCGGTTTGTCGTCGCCGGGGCGATCGCGCTTCCCGACCCGATCGGTAGGGTCGCCTGCGACGTATAAAAGTCGGGCCCGGAAATGTCCAGCGTGGCATTCCCGCTGACGTTTGCAGGCACCTGGACATTAATCTGATACAAGCCGGTCAATTGCGGCGCGAGTCCCGTAAACGTCGTGGTTGCCTTTTGTCCGCCGATATACACCGCGATCGTATTTGTGGTCAGGCTGAATGGACTGATAGGACCCGGCGCCCCGTCGGACACTGTGGGAGCAACGGCGCCCAGTCCGGTCACAAACAGCGATATGGTCTCGCCGACCTGGGCCGGGTGGGATGGCGTCACCACTGTGAAATCCGAATGCAAAGCGGCGCTGTAGCCAATTCCGCCGGCAGGTTGGGTGAAAGCACCGGGCGCAGTCAAATTCACGTATGACGTCACGGTGTTGGATGTCACACCGTTGTTCACCACCTGCACGGCGGCAATCAGCTCAGTAGTCGCAAATGGAACCACAGCCGAAAGTTGAGTCGGGCTCACTACGTAAACCGGCGCCGCACGATTGTTGATGAGGACTTGAACTCCACCCAACTGGAGCGGGAAGTTGGAGTCGGCCAGCGTAGATGAAGCAAGATTCGTTCCGTAAATCGTAATCAACTCGCCCGGAGCGAGGCCGGAGGTGAACAGCGCCGAACTCGCAGCATTGACCACGCCCGACGGATCGATGAACACGCCCGAAGGAGTGAATGCGGGTGCCTGGACCGCCACATTGAGGCCCATAGAAGGGTTGATTCCGACCCCGATGCGGATCGCGCCACCGGGACCGAAGACGTAGTGGTTCGCAGAATCGTCATACGTGCCGTCCGCCTTGGGCGTGAATGAACGTGAGTACGTATAGTCCAGAGGGTTATTGGCGTTGACGGAATGGAGCCGCTCCTGGACTAGAACCGTTCCGGAGCCGGCTTTCAGAGAACCATAGAAAGTGTCGAGATCCGCGACTCCCGCTGAGATTTGAGATTCGTCCTGGAACACGCCTGCTTGATAGTACAAGCCGTTGAAAGCGGTTGCTGATCCGCCGCCGCGAACTCCTACGATCATGTCCCAAGCAGTTGGGGATCCGCCAAAAACAAAGTTCCCGTCCGCAGAGAAATATAAGTATTTGGTCCCGGCAATCAGGTTGCTACTGGACAAAGAGCCGCCGAAATTTACGTTTGCTCCGCCATTGCTAAAGAAGTATCTGACTCCCGCGACATTCTGAGATACCACCCTAGCCGCCAGCCCTGCAATAGCTCCGGTGGCGGTTACCGTTCCGATATTCCCGTTGCCGTCGGGATTTAGTACGAACTGGCTATCGCGGGTGTCAGGCGGGGAGCCGGTCGGAAAATCCAATCCCATCATGGAATACTGCCCCTTGAAAAAGCTGTTCGTAGGCGCAGGTGAAGGCAACTGAGCCGCGATGAATAAATCGTTAAAGCTGGTTTCAGTGCTACTACCGACGAAGATACCGTTAGAGACGAGCCCGTGGACTGAATCCCCCGTCGAGATCGGACTGCTCAGGAAGCCATAGCCGCTCGCCGCAATCGAATAAGTTCCCCCGATCGAGAAGTTCTGAGGCACACCTGCGTTGCTATCCATCACCTGGGCGCCACTGATGGTGTATCTCCCGTTTCCGTCGAAGCTGATGGTGCCATAAATGGAAATGGCGCGTCCCATATTCCCGGCGCTATCCGCGATGAGCCAGAGCACCTCGCGAAAATAGTAGGTTCCCTGCAAGAGGTTGTTGCCTGAAGTATCCCAAGTCTGAGCCTGAGAGAAAGAACTAAAGGCCGCGCTTAGGATCCACGCAGCGATCCCCAGTCTCATTGTTGTTCTCACCTTTCTGTGACGTAAGTTGCTGCGTCGACGGTAACAGACAACATCGAACATCGTGGCTGAGGTTCTGGCGGCCGGTGCAGGACTATCGGGTTTAACGTCTCATCTCTCATCACGCGGGGCGGGGGCAAGCACGTTGCCGAACTGCCTGAAACGGCGCAGACAGGACGCACAGCGATATGGAAACAAGCCGAAAATAGCCATCAAGTGGTCCAGAACGCTGCGCCTTCGCGAGCGATTCACCTCCGCACTGTTGCAATCAGGGCAGACTGGCGTTCTCACAGCGCGAGTATACTCCGAACGCGCCCTTACCGCCAACAACGGCGCGCTTGCTAGACTGGCGTATAGGGCTGTGACGGATACCAATCTACCCCCCGAAGTCGGAACCACGGAAGAGCTGGAACTGGTCACCCGTGCTCGAACTGGTGACGCTTCCGCGTTCAATGACTTGGTTCGGCGATACGAACGCAAAATCTACAGGCTGGCTAAGAACATCACGCAAAATGACGAGGACGCTGAAGACGTACTGCAGGACACGTTCTTGAAAGCTTACGAACACTTATCCGGGTTTCAAGGAAACTCAAAATTCTACACATGGCTCGTGCGCATTGCTGTCAACGAAGCCCTGATGAAACTCCGAAAGCGAAAGACGGATCGCACCGTGCCGCTGGATGAGCCAGTGGACACAGGTGAAGAGACGGTGGCCCGCGAGATCGCCGTATGGGACGAGAACCCGGAGCAGAAGTATTCTCAGGAAGAACTCGCAGGAATTCTCAACGACGCAGTTCAAAGCCTCAAACCAGCTTTTCGAACCGTTTTTGTACTTCGTGACATCGAAGAACTGAGTACAGAAGAAGCGGCGCAGGCTCTGCAAATATCCGTACCAGCCGTTAAGAGCAGGCTGCTGCGCGCGAGATTACAATTGCGCGAGAAGCTGACACGTTTCTTCAAGCGCAAAGGAGACGATGTCTTTGCTTACTTGTAAGGAATTCCTTCAGGAATTGAACGAGTTTCTCGATGAGACCGCCGACGCCGAATTACGAGCACGCCTCCACGCTCATGTTACTGCTTGCCCCAACTGCTTCGTGATTTTTGACACAACCAAGAAGACGCTGCGGGTCTACAAAGGGCTGGAGCCCCAGCAGATTCCTGAGGATGTCCGCACCCGGCTGATGAGAGCCATCGAGAAGAAGTGTCACAAATCGAAAACGATCGACGACTCCCAATCAAGTTCCGTCGAACCGGCGTAAGCGCTCACCCTCAACTCAGGCGATAGACCCCAAAGCCTTGGCAATCTCCAGATCCGCTTTCCCGCTACCGGCCCGCTGTACCAACCAGCGTATCTCCGCAATCTGGGTATCATACGCAGGAAATTCGACGATTGTGTCGGGATGCCCGTGACGGATCTCTGGGTTAATTGGGAAATCCGCTGCTGCAAGGCCGTCCAGTAAGTCCTCAAGGAGGCGGGGATCCACCTTCACCCGGACAAATACCAAGTCGCCTGCTTGACCATGTAGAACCGCTGTGTGATTGCCGGTTTCAGACCGAAAGCTCATATTCACTCCCCCTTAGTCGGGAAATCCCCGTTTGGCAGAGGCGCGATCGGCCCTAAATAAAAAGCCCCTAGGGTGCTGTAGGCCCCAAGGGGTTCAAGTCTCGTGAAGACCGACTCGCCTTTAGCACTTTTTAGCGTGGTTGCAATTAGCAGGATTAGGTAAAGAATCCTAAATCAATCCACGTACGCTTTTAGAGTATCAGAGAACAATCGATAAAAGCAATAGGCAAATGGGAGCCGCAGGCCCGTCAGCAGCACCGGAAGGATGATCTCACCGGTGCCGGCGGCGTAGAAGTTGGACTGTCGACGGGTGTCGCGTCCCCGCCTGATATAATTCGACGCATAAGGAGTTGCATCATATGTCCGATCGTACTTCTCGTAGGTTCTTCTTAGGTGTGGCTACTGCCGCGGCAGCAACGCGGGTTTGGGGCGCCAACGACAGGATCAACGTAGCCATCGTGGGACTCGGCGGGCGCGGCTCTAATCATTTGAACATCTACTCGAGACTGCCCGAGGCGCGCGTCGCGGCACTGTGTGACGTCGACCAGGCAGCTCGCGAAAGAGCCCAGGCAACCCTGGTGAAAAACACCAGCGAGAAGGCGAAGGAGTTCGAGGACATGCGCCAGGTGTTCGCGGATCCGGGCGTTGACGCCGTATCCATTGCTACACCCAACCACTGGCACGCGTTGGCGGCGATCTGGGCGATGAAGGCCGGTAAAGATGTATACGGCGAGAAGCCAGCCTGTTACAACATCTACGAAGGGCAAAGAATGGTGCAGGTGGCGCGCGAGACGAAGCGCATGTTGCAAATCGGCTCCCAACACCGCAGCACACCATTCAAGATGAAGGCGATGGAGGCCTTGCAGGGGGGGCTCATCGGCAACGTCTACATGGCCAAGGGGCTCTGCTTCAAACGGCGCGCGTCCATCGGGCACAAGCCGGACGGTCCTACGCCTCCTGGCGTGAACTGGGATATGTTCCTCGGACCTGCTCCCATGCGGGCTTTCAATCCACTGCGATTCAAATATAACTGGCACTGGTTTTGGGACACTGGCAACGGCGACATCGGAAATCAAGGGGTACACGAGATGGGCATCTGCCGTTGGGGATTGGGTGACCCTGAATGGCCGAAAACGGCGTATGCGAAGGGAGGCAAATATGCCTACGACGACGACCAGGAAACGCCGAACACTCTGCTGGCCAGCTACGATTACGGCGGCCGCGAGATCGTGTTTGAGGTTCGCGGACTCTTGACCGGGGGCGAAGGCGTACCGGCGCCGCGCCGTCCGGGGCCGCCGGCTGCGGGGGCAGTCGCGCCGCCATCGTCGCCGGCGCCAACCAGCACAGCTCCACGCTCGAGCACACCAATCAATATTCTGGTCGGCAACCTGTTCTATGGGAGTAACGGCTGGGCGGCGATGAGTGATCAGGGATTCCAGGCGTTCAAGGGCGAGAGCAATGAACTGGTCATGGAAGAGAGACCGGAGAGGGTTGCCGGAGGGGACGCAACCAGCCTCCACATGCAGAACTTCCTGGCGGCTTGCCGATCGCGTAATAGTAAGGAGCTGCACGATGAAATCGGGAACGCTTACCTGAGCGCCTCGCTCTGCCACCTGGCCAACATCAGTTATCGCGTTGGCAGGCAGTTAACTCTGACACCGGGGCCGAAGTTCGCTAATGATGCGGACGCCAACAAGATGTTGACTCGCGAGTCTTACCGCAAGCCCTACGTGGTTTAGCGGCACGCGGAGCTTTCGGCTGCTTCGATCGCGGCGCTGCAGCGAGCTCGTGATATGCTCAAGAAAGCTCCCTCCATAAGGCGCGGTAGCCAAGTGGTAAGGCAGAGGTCTGCAAAACCTTTATTCACCGGTTCGACTCCGGTCCGCGCCTCCAATCTCTCCGTTGCTCCTTTCCTGATTCTTTCCGCTCAACAGCCACAATGCCCCAGTCTGCGGGACCGCGTATTTTACTCGAAATCGGTCCTCTCCATTCCCCTCCCCCCAACTCAATTCGCTGGAACGATTCACCTTGTCGCAAACCCGTTCACGGCCTTCGAAGAAAAACTCTCGTACGGTCCGCGTCCAGGACTTCAAACAACTTAATCAAGACCCACCGCGGTGCGAACTCGCTACTTTCGCCCGAACGGCTCTTAGCCTGAAATCAGGAAACACCTATGCAGCCAAAGTCTGTCCTGATTGAATCTAAACGCGCGACGTTGCCCCGCGCGGAAACCGGGAGCCGTGCGATCGCCAGCTCTGGTACTGAACCTACAAAGGCATACGTCATGGAGGGCGCGAGGCGAACCGACTCCGTGGCTCACATCACACTTCGTAACGCGTTCCTCGCGGCACTCATTGCCTTGCCGGTGTCGGCGGGCATCACGCTCACCGCTCCTGTGGCGGGAACCTCCATCAGTGGACCCGTGTCATTCACGGCAGCAGTTGCGAGTCTGCCAGCCACGACAACCGTAGACTATTGGATTGCAGGACACTCTGTGGTTTCAGGCGCTCTGCCGATGAATGCACCGTATTCGAAGACGGTAGATACAACGGCGCTGTTCGATGGACCCGTCCAGTTCGTCGCCGTCGCGCGTGATGCAAGCGGCACAGTTCTGGCTACCAGCGCTCCGGTTAACGTCACGATCAACAATTTCATGGCGGCGCATACGACGCAGATCGCAATCACGGAGCCCGCGAATCTGTCGCGAGCATTGTCGGGTACGGTCAAGTTCCACGGTACGTCTTCCGATTCTCGCAACGTTCAGTCCCTGATATGGATCGTGGATGGCAAACAGACCGTTCACACGGGCAACTACGGACCTTCTGCCGCTGACGACTTTACATTAGACACGGCAACGCTCGCAAATGGCCTGCACTATCTGGCACTGCAGATGGTGCCCTATGATCCAGGGGACGGCCATGCGCCGTCATATGGTGCGGCCAATGTGATTACACAGTTCACCACGAGCAACGCCGCTGCGCCGATCGAACTGAGGACGAACCTCCGGTCCGTGTACTTCCGGCCCGGCAAGACCTTGCCGGTCCAACTGTCGGCGAGAATGATCCACACCAACGGAACGTCGACTGCGGTGACCGCGAGCTTTACCAGTGACGCCCCCTCGATTGCCTCCGTCTCCAGCAGCGGGCTGGTCACTCCTCACGCGCAAGGGTTGGCCCACATCACTGTCACCACTGGCGGAAAAAGCACTTCGGTGTTAGTGACGAATGTGACCACGCATTCGGGTTTTCCACACTTTTCGAAAACTGGGCAGATTCTCTACAAATACACGCCGAGCTCTTCGATATTCGTCCGAACCCTATTCTTCACTCCCGCCTCTGTCGCCTATACCTATGCGCAATCCGAACACATCACAACGGCGGGGTACGCGGCCGCTTTGAAGGACGCGGGCGTCAACGCCATAACTTCGCCGTTCTACCGCAATCCGAGCGACAGCGGCGACTCGAGTCTCGCGGAGTTTGTAGCCAGATCGGGGCCCATTCAACAGAGCTGGATCGACTTCGCAAAAAACAACGGCCTGGGCATTGTGGGCACGGGCGACGATCTGGGCCGTAACGGGAATGAGATGAATTACAGCCTGAACCGAAACGGTGTCTGTCCGTGGTGTGCGGATGCGATCCGGTACTCGTTGGCGCAGCTTGTCGCCTCCAAGAACACCATCTCCCTGGAGATGCAGGATGAGACCGGAGGCAACCCGGTAGACGCGGACCACATAAGCCTGATGTCTATCGTCAACAGCGTGCCGAACCGCCCCAAGGTAACCTGGCCTCCTGCTGGTTTGCAAGGCAGCGGGTCTCCCGCCGACCCGGCCGTGTTCCGGGCCTGGATGGGCGACCCTGCGATGTCGGATTACGGATCGATGTATTGGACTTATCCATACAACTTCCGGCCGGCGTTCTCGTGGGGTCAGTCGCTATCTCAGACCAAGGACGTCTTCGACCGGGACATCCTCGTAAAGATGGGCGGTTTGCAGTTGGACAAGCCCAAGTACCTGCTCGTCCAGGCGACCGGGCCCCTGTATTTCAAACGCGTGCCGGGAGATCACTATCATCCGACCCAGGACGAGTTGATGATGGTGGGCCAACCGTCTGAAAATACAACAGCGCAGATTCTCTATGCGGCGGCCATGGGTTTCGCCGGCGTGAGGATCTATGGATACGACGGGGCAGATCCCGCCTCAAACGACGGCCTCATCGATGGCCTTTGGGCGTTCCGGCGAGGCCACGACCCGTATGACGACACGAATCGGGCGGAGCAACAGAATGGCGCGTCGCCGTACGGAAACCTTCCTGAAGCTGCCGATCGCTGGACCGCGGTATCGAACGCCCTGAACCTGATTCAGAACCTGGAACCCTATATGGTCTCCCCGCAGATGAATGCGCCGGATCTGGGCGCTTGTATCGTCACCGGGGCGCGCCAGGCTTTAGCCGGCCGCATGCTGATTGCCGTGAACATGTGCGATGTTGCGGCGAACTTAAAAGCCGACGTGAACCCCTACCGGTACCCGGGAGCCTCCACCGTGGTTCAATTCCGCGTATCCGGAATGGTCTCAAGTTCCTCGACCGTAGAGAATACTTCCACGATGAGCCCGACACTGGCGCCCGGGGAAACAGTCGTCTACACCTTCTCCCGGCCCACCACGGTTCAGTCCGCGGGCGAGAAAAAGTAGAGTCAGAGGCCTGCAGTCGCTTCGGCCCTGCAGGCCCCGCACCTCCAACACACCTACCTCTGGAGGCATAGACCTCGCCTGCCCAAATTTCCCAAAAATCTGCGTCCTTTCACCCATTCTTCACCGTAATAGCTTTGTGAAGGAGATCTAAGCGACCCAGGATGGTGGCAACCGAGCGAGCGACCCCTCCGGTTTCACGCACTTTCGCCGCGATTTTGCAGTCCCAGCAAGGCATGGTCTTCAGTCTCGCGTATCATTTCCTCCACGACGCGGGTGCGGCCGAAGAAGTTGCCCAAGATGTCTTTCTCGAGTTGTCGCGGCGTCTCTCCGAGTTTGTCACCGACGCGCACATCACCTTCTGGCTGCGCCGCGTCACTAGCCACCGATGTATCGACTATGCAAGGAAGCGAAAAGCCCGGCCCTTCGTGGCCCTAAACGACGTACCGGAACCATCAGTGCCTACCGAATCAGGAGATATTCTCTTAAATCAGAAGCTTCGAATTTTGATCGCAAGCTTGCCGGAGAAGCCCCGTATGGTGATGGTGCTGCGATATCAGGAGGATTTGATGCCGGAAGAGATTGCCGAACTGTTGCGGATGCCGGTGCGAACGGTCAAGAGTCATTTGCAGCGGTCGCTTGCCACGCTGCGGGAGAAAATCGCGTGCAGCGTGGGGGAGGTGCGGTGATGGACGAGTTGGAGCGACAGTTGAGCCGCGCAATGTCCAGGAAGGCGGCGCCGGACGCTTTCGCAGCGAAGGTGCTGGCGGCGGCTGGGTCGCGCGAGGCGAAGCGGCGTTGGGGACTGGGGCAGCTTCGTTGGGCCATGGCCGCCTTGGCATCCGTTATGCTGATCGCCGGCGTTGAGTGGCAGCGCGAGCGTACAGCGCAGGAAAGGGCCGCGGGCGCGGCGGCAAAGGCGAAGCTCGAACTCGCCTTGAAAATTACGCGGACTAAGCTGAGGCGCGTCGAGCAGCAGCTAGAAGCCGTTCAGGAACGGAATTAGAGCAAGGAGGTCACGATGAGATTCGCTGTCATAGGCTCGCTACTTCTGATGCCGCTCGTGGCGCAGGATTTTAAACTGCCGGCCAGCATAGAGCGTTTGGCGGAGAAAGCGTCCGAGGTGGTAGACGTCACGATGGACAGTTCCATGCTGCAACTCGCCAGCCGCTTCCTCTCGGACAAGGATGCCGACAGCGCCAAGTTGAAGAGGATGATCGGTGGCTTGAAAGGCATCTACGTGCGGAGCTTCGAATTTGAGAAGCCCGGAGAATATCGCCCAAGTGATGTGGACGCTCTCCGGTCGCAAGTCCAGATGCCTGCCTGGTCCCGGATCGTCGGAGTTCGTAGCCGCAAGGGGGAGAACGCCGACATATATCTGAAAACCGAAGGAGGCCAGATTACCGGATTGCTTATCATCGCTGCGGAGCCCAAAGAGCTGACCATCGTCAGAATTTCAGGTGCCATCCGGCCCGAAGATCTGCAGGAACTGGGCGGCCACTTCGGAATTCCCAAACTGGAATCCGAACCTTCGCGGAAAGGCGAAAAGGAGCACGAGTAGCATGCGGCGGGTGACTGTCCTCATCGTCGGCGGCACGCTTTTTTGCACCGCTGCACTCGCCGTCGATCGCGAGTTCAACGACATTGTGGGAGCGATCTCCGATGAATTCCATACACATCCGCTGCATGTACCTTTGCTCGGACTTGTGAATATGGTCACGTTCGTCGCGCGTCCGGCCGGCGCTAGCCACATCAATCTAGCCGTATTCGAAAATTTGAAGACGCGGGACAATCCCGGGCGTGACATGAACTCAGTAATTCGCAATGCCGTGGGACGCGCCTGGACGCCTTTTGTTCAAGTTCACTCGCGTCGCGAAGGACGCGAAGAGACGGTCCTGGTCTACATGCGCACGGAAGGCCGAAACTGCCGGTTGCTGGTAACATCCATAGAGCCGAATGAAGCTACCGTCGTGGAACTTAAGTTAAACGCGGAGGGATTAGCACGTTGGATTTCGTCGCCCCAAAGGTCAGCACACTCCGGGAGCGGCGGACCGGAGTTCTAGGGCTGGGCTCCTGTTAAGCCCAGCCCCTCATCATCGTCCGGCCTTCACTGCCCGTTATAGGTAATCGTTGTTTGCGCCGTATTCTGGACCCCCTGGCTATTCGTGACCACTACCTGGAAGATGTAGTCACCCCGGCTGACGAACGTCACTAACGGAGTGGCCGAAGTAGCGTTCGCAATCCCGGCCTGGATATTGGTATTCACCTGTGTCCAGGAATAGGTCAACGGTAAGTTGCTGGGGTCTTTGGATTGCGAGGCATCCAGGTAGATCTGCCTCTGATAAACCGTCTGTGTCGCAGAAGGCGAAAACACGATGACCGGCTGAGTGCCCGACGTAGTAGGCGGATTCACCGCGGACGTTGGGAACGTGAGCGTCCCCGAGGCTGTGCCGGAGTAGATACCAAATTCGCCCGGCACCAGGATTGTCAAGTTATTCAACTTCGCCGGCGTATCGGTAGTGTAGCCCATTCCAACCGCTACCAGAGCACCGTTGATATTCCCCCACGGCGTATTCGGGAAGTTATTAATCACCCGTCCAGTGATCAGGATGCTGGGAACTGGTTGGCACGAAAAATAAGTCTTATCAACCTGGATCGCAGAGACCTCGATCACTGAACTAGAATTTATGCTACTCGCTTGGGTTGGACTGGGCGAGCCAGGTTGCGCAGTGAAAGACTCGATCGTGAGCACGTTGGACTGCGTATTCAGCGACACCTGTTGGCGCACCTCCAATGCTCCTGCCACAATTGGCGCGATGAGGGCAGTTGGAACGTTCGGTGTCAAGGTCGAGAAAACTCCAGGGGTGGTAACCCCGGTCCCGGGAGTGGTCCCGGAGCCGGCGCCGGCACCCAAACCTAAATTCACCGTGCGTTCTAGCAGTAGGTTCGTAATGGCCGTCGGCGCCGTCGAACATGTCGCCGGCGCCGTTGTCTGAGCGAGCGCGGGACCTACGAGCGCACTCAGCAACAGGCTGCAAACTGGCACGATCTTCGAGCGGAAATTTAGCATTGATTGTTTCCTCCACAGCGAGCGACGGCTAATACCTTCGTTCGCTCTCCTAGGATGCTTCTTTGAAAGTTTCATTTCAAGCGTACGGCCCCGCCACGGCGTCGACCCGGACGTCGGCACTACGATCGGCTGAGTGGTGGGATAATAGGGTTAAACGGTACCTCCGTTAGCTCACTCGTGAGATACACTTCACGTGCCCAAGGAAAGCAGTGTCATGAATAGCCGGTTTACCCCGCTGCTGGCCGCAGTAGCGGTGTCCATGTGTTCATTTGCGCTCGGCTCGGACATGGTCCGCCCACGCGCCGGTAAAGTTTCGATCTTCCCGGAGGCCGACTTAAAGCCCGGCATGCAGGCCACCGCCTGGACCGTGTTTGCGGGCTCCGAACCGGAGGCGGTTCCGATCGAGATTATCGGGATTATGAAGAATGCCTGGGGTCCGAAGCAGGACATCATCCTTGGCAAGATGGGCGGCAAGGCAATACGGACTAACGTCGCTGGAGGAATGAGCGGCAGCCCGGTCTACATCGACGGCAAGTTGGTTGGCGCAGTGGCTTTGCGCCTTAGCGTGTTCTCGCCGGATGCGATCTGCGGCATCACGCCGATTGAACTCATGCTGGAGATCAACGATTTCGACAAGGCTACCCCCTCCAACGCCAAATTTCCGGCGCAGGCACAAAAGCGAGCGGCTGTGGATATTCCCGCGGGAATGCTGGCTCAGGTAGTCTCGGCGGGCGCGTCGGGACGCTTCAATCCCGACGGCCAGACCATGGTCCCCATCGAAACGCCGCTGACCTTCTCAGGTTTCAGCGAGAGTACGTTGCACGAGTTCTCGCCGCTTTTCCAACAGCTCGGTATGACGGCGGTTCAGGGCGGTGCCGGCGGCGATCTGCGCTCACCGACGCCCGCCGCCGGTTGGCAGAATTCGCTGCAGCCGGGCGACGCGGTTGCTGGCGTATTGGTCTCGGGAGATATGAGCGTTACCGGCCTCGGGACCGTCACCTACAACGATGGCAAACGAGTGCTCGCGTTTGGCCATCCGTTCTTCAATCTGGGCCCTGTCGACATGCCGATGAGCAAGGGCGAAATCCTGATGGTCCTCTCCAGTCAATATCAGCCCAACAAGTTTGGTAACGCTACCGAGATTGTCGGCGCACTCAAGCAGGATCGCCACAGCGGCATCATGGGCGAACTCGGCGCTACCGCGGACATGATCCCGGTGAATGTGAAAGTTCGCTCCCACGGCGACGGCGACTCAATATTGAAGGAGAAGGATCTCCGCTTCAATGTCTTCGTCCACCAGAAGTGGACTCCGTATCTGATGATGGTGACGCTGTTTAACTCGATACAGGGTTTGAACGACTTTGCCGAAGAGGCAACCTATCGCCTCAGCGGGCAGGTGGAACTGGATGGGCAGCCGGGCCTGTCACTTACAACTATGCTCGCACCCAGCGAGATGCCGGTACCCGCGCCGATGGTGCTGGCCGGCTGGTGGGGCGACAAATTCAATCGTCTCTTCCTGAACTCGGTGCAAACACCGAAACTGAAGCGCGTGAACGCGACCATCGATCTGCTTCCCGAGCGGCGCATCGCGAGCATCGAGAATGCATGGATTCCGAACAGCGAGGTGGATCCGGGCGCGGAAGTGCCTGTCAAAGTGTTCCTCCGTCCATATCGTGGCGAGCGCATTGAACGCGACTTCAGCATTAAGCTTCCGGCCGGCCTCTCCAAGGGCGACCACCGGATTTTGTTGAGTGATGCAGAGACGCTGAACCGCATGCAGAACGCGGCCGGCACTGCAGAATCGGTACATCGATATCCCACAGACCGTGTCGTTGATCAATCAGGAGCGCACGAATAATCGGCTGTACGTATCGCTCGTAGATCCGCGGCCAACCGTGTACTCCGACGATAAGACGCTGCCGAGCCTGCCTTCTTCGGTATTGAACGTTATGCAAACTGGCCGAACCGCCAGCCGTCACATGATGAGTTCATCCGAGAGCGCGGTGGAGCAGATGGCCATCCCCTTTGATCAGGTCATAAACGGAAGCTACTCCTTGCGGATCACAGTAAAGTAGAACAACATTCGATGCAGACATATTCTGAACGGGGGTGGCACAGGCCGTCTGTCCTGGGCCTCCGGAGCGTTGTGCTTATTGCCGCGGCGATCACGATAGCTGTTTCGCCGGTCAGCGCGGTGGAGACGAAATTCTGGCAGCAGGACGAACTCTCCGATTTTGAAAAAGGTAATCTCAACAAGCTCTCGGTAAGAAGCGATGGGCGGCTGTTCCTTGCTCCGGTCGTTACCGAACTGCTTGACTCCTCCACGCCTTACCTATGGACGGTAGCGCAGGACTCTACGGGCAATCTGTACACCGGCGGCGGCGGCCCGAGCGGGTCGACGGCGAAGCTCTTCCAGGTTGACCGCGTTGGGAAATCCAAAGTTCTAGCGGAACTGGACGGTCTCGAGATTCACGCTATCGCAGTGGATGCCCGGGACCGGGTGTATGCCGCCACGGCTCCCGACGGTAAGGTGTACCGTGTCATAAACGGCAAAGCCGAGGTCTTCTTCGACCCCCACGCCAAATACATCTGGGCCATGATCTTCTCCAAGGCGGGCGATCTGTTCATCGCCACGGGCGATCGAGGTGACATTTACAAGGTCACTCCGGACGGCAAAGGGACAGTCTTCTTCAAGACGGAAGAGACGCACGCGCGCTCGCTAGCGATGGATGGTAATGGCAATCTCATCGTAGGCACAGAGCCCGGTGGCCTGATACTGAAGGTCACTCCCGCAGCCGAAGGCTTCGTACTTTACCAGGCTCCCAAACGGGAGATTACCGCCGTCGCTGTCGCAGGGGACGGCGCAATTTACGCTGCAGGCGTGGGTGCTAAGTCGGCAGGCGGCTCGCTGCCCGTGGTTCCACCGGCGCCCACGCCATCTCCGGCGCCCGAACCCAGTCCTGGGGTACGACCCGGGCCCGCCACCGTGCAGGTCCGCCCGGTTCCGATTCCGCCCCCGTCCATGGGGACCAGTGCTCCTTCCGTCTCGGGCGGCTCCGAAGTGTACCGGATAGGGGCGGACGGTGCGCCGCGCCGCGTCTGGACAAATGCACAGGATATCGCCTACGCGCTCGTGATTGATACGCAGGGACGTCCGCTGATAGGAACGGGCAATAAAGGTAATGTATATCGCTTGGATTCGGAGACTCGATACACGTTGCTGGTGAATCTGGCACCCACCCAAGTCACGGGTTTCGTAAGCGGGCTCAACGGTCAGGTATTTGCCGTGACCGGCAACATCGGGAAGCTCTACCGCATCGGGCCGGAGTTTGAAAAAACCGGCACGTTCGCAAGCGATCCGTTCGATGCCGGCGCGTTCACTTATTGGGGACGCCTGAGATTTACCGGTTCAGCCGGGAGCGGAAAGATTAGCTTCGATTCACGGAGCGGCAACGTCAATCACCCGCAAAAGAACTGGACGGCGTGGTCCCCCGTGCCTCTCGCCGGCGACGGAGGCCGAATCGCGGCGCCTCCTGCTCGATTCCTGCAGTACCGCGCGACGCTGGACGCTAGTGCCGGTGGAAAGTCTCCCGAGATAACCGGCGTGGAGGTGGCCTACCTCGCCAAGAACATCGAGCCAACGCTGCAGCAGATCGAAATCACCCCGCCCAACTATCGTTTCGCGCCTCCACCAGGACTGACCATCGGGAGCAATCCGCAGACCATTTCCCTTCCCGCCATCGGAACCAAAAGGAAGGCGGGCACGCCCCAAGTCGATCTATCATCCGGACAGTCCATGCAATACGCTAAGGGTTCTATCGGGGCTCGATGGACCGCACAAGATGATAACGGCGATACCTTGACCTACCGAGTTGAAATCCGCGGGGATCAGGAAACCGAGTGGAAGCTGCTGAAGGACAAGGTGCGCGAAAAATATCTGAGCTGGGATTCTTCTATGTTTCCCGACGGCAAATATGTCGTCCGCGTCATCGCGAGCGATGCTCCGAGCAATCCTCCAGGAGCGGCGCTCACCAGTCAGATTATCAGCGATCCTTTCCTGATCGACAACACGGCCCCCCAGATCAGTGGCTTGACCGCGACCTCGTCCGGCAGCCGTATCGAGGTGCGGTGGCGAGCTAAAGATGCGATGAGCGTAATCGAACGCGCCGAATATTCCGTCAATGGCGGAGAGTGGACGATGGTGGAACCCGCGACGCGTTTATCGGATTCGCCGGAGCTTGAATACCGCCTCTCCATTGATCGTCCACAGGCCGGCGAATACACGATCGCGGTGCGCGTTGCGGATGAGTACGAAAATCAAACGGTCGAGAAGGCCGTGGTGAAGTAACAAATCGTCAAACGCGGCTCACACTGACCACGATGTCTTCTCCGCTCAGAGAAAGCTTTGTGCCGCCATTGGCTGAGCCCAGTTCCAATTTCTCCGCCAGCAATTCGCTGCATAGAAATGCTTCGTGCTCCATGATGGCCTCTGCTATACGCGGCGACGCGGCATAACTCACGACAATCCGGTCAGAAATGTCCAGGTTTAGTGCCTTCCTCTGATCCTGCATCAGCCGATTGAAGTCCCTAGCGACTCCTTCTTTCAATAGTTCGGGGCTGAGCGTCGTATCCAGGGCAAGAAACATACCCTGCTCCGAACTGCATTGGAAATTCGCCGGCGCGTCGTAGGAGACCAGGATCTCGTCAGAAGCCAGCTCGAACGTTTCACCACCCGCTCTTACCGTATAGGAATTGGCCTTCAGAACCTCCTTCGGATCGGCCTGCTCCAAAGCCTGTCCGATCGCCTTCAGGTACTTACCCGCGCGAGGCCCCAACTTCTTCAGATCAGGCCGCAACCGTACTTTGACCAGCGTGGTCTCGTCGTCAATTGGAACCAGTCGCTTTAAATTCGCCTCCTCCAGAATCTGCGCGGCGTACTCCGGATTCTCGAGAACCTGGCGTTCCGCTTCATCTTTAGGACGCACGTATAAAGTGCTCAGGGGTTGCCGGATCTTCACCTTGCTTTGCGTCCGCAGATTCAGCGCGAGGTTCTTGATCCGGATGACGATTTCGATGCTGTGCTCGAGTGCATCGTCGATGCGGCCGGAATCCACCTGAGGGTAAGAGGTGAGGTGAACGGATTCCGGCGCGGATGGATCAGCCGACCGCACCAGGTTCTGATAGATCTCCTCCGTCAAGAATGGCAGAGCCGGCGCCATGAGCCGGGTCACGGTGGTCAATACTTCGTAGAGTGTCTGATAGGCTTCCGGCTCACTTTTCCAGAAGCGGCGGCGCGAACGCCGGAGATACCAGTTGGAGAACTCATCGTCGAAGACCTGAAACGCCTCGATCAAGCGGTAGTGCTCGTAGTTCTGGAATGCGCTGTTCGCAGCGCCGATGAGCCGCTGCAGCCGGCTGAGAACCCACCGGTCCAACTCGTTCGTCACCGGAAATAGAGTTCCGCTCGGCTTCCACCCGTCAGCCCCTGCGTACATCACGAAGAAGCTATAGCAGTTCCAGAACGTCAGCAGTTTGCGCCGGGCCGCCCCATCGATGGTCTGGCCGGCATTCGCTGCCGGGCGCAGATCCGGAAAATTAAGATGCTGCGCCGTCTTCTGCTCGGCGTAGATATACCGCATCACTTCGGCGCCAAGCACCTCCGCGGCTTCATCGAAGGCGATGGAGTTGCCCTTCGACTTATGCATCTCCTCTCCGCGGGCGTCGCGAACCAATGCATGCCCCAGCAGAGCTTTGAACGGCGCTCTGCCGTCGATCATGGCGCTCATCGCCAGCATGGAGTAGAACCAATTCCGGAACTGCCCAGGGAAACTTTCGAGAACCAGATCGGCCGGAAACCACTTTTCCCAATGAGCGCGATCGCTGAAGTACCCCATTGTGCTGAACGGAACGATGCCCGCATCGAGCCACGGATTGCCCACGTCTTCGACGCGAGTCGCCATTCCACCGCACTTTTCGCACAGAATTTTCACAGCGTCGATGTAGGGCCGGTGCGGCGAGTTGCCGTCGAAAGTATCCCAGCCCTCCACCGCCCGCGACTTTAGCTCGTCCTTGCTGCCGACCACCGTGAACTGCTCGCAGGCGCCGCATACCCAGATAGGTAGCGCCAAGCCCCAGAAGCGCTTCTTGGAGATCATCCAGTCGCTCATGTTGCGGAGCCAATCCAGTTCGCGTGCTTCACCCTCTGAGGGGATCCACCGGATCTCCGGCACAATCCGCTGGATGCGGTCGCGCCAATCCATGCGGATGAACCACTCGTCCACGGGACGGAAGATCAGTTCCTCCTTGCATCTCCAGCAGTGCGGATATACGTGCGGATAGCGCTCTCGCGCCACCAGGAATCCGGATTGCTTCAGCGTGGAGACGATGTCATCGGCCACTTCGTTGGCGTTACGCCCTGTGAACGGTCCGAAGCCACCGATGAAAGTCGCGCTTTCATCGAGCGGAGCGATAAATGGAAGCCCATGCTCTCTGCCGAGATGCTGATCCTCGGCGCCGCAACCGGGAGCGATATGAACCAACCCGGTACCTTCAGCCTCACTGACCTCGCTCCACGCGATCACGCGGTGAGATTCTGCGGAGCTCTTGCCACCGCCCGTCTCGCCGTAAGGGAAAATCCCACCAGGCTCATTCTGTGCGGGCAATTCATCGAACGGACCCCGATACGTGAGGCCCAGCAGTTCCCTTCCCGGTATTTCCTCGAGTATTTCCACCTTCCCGCTGCCCTTAAGAATGGTGTGGATCGATGGCAGCTTATGCGTTTCGTGTTTGCCTTCCACCTGCAGGTCCTGCAACCGGTCACGATCGAAGTTTGCCTTCGCGACGTAGTAGATCCAATCCCCGTGCCGGACCTTGATATAAGTCATGTCCGGATTCACAGCGACCGCGACGTTCGAGGTAAGCGTCCAGGGCGTAGTAGTCCAGACCAGCAGCGCGGTATGCTTCTGTTCTGTAATCGGGAAACGCACAAACACGGACGTGTGCGTGGTGATCCGGCGGCCTTCGGCCACCTCCATCTGCGACAGTCCCGTACCGCATCGTCCGCACCACGGCATGACGTCGTGTCCGCGATAGATGAAGCCCTCGTGGTGACACTGCTTCAGGAAGGCCCAGATTGCATAATTGTTCTCGTCTGAGAACGTGAAGTAGCTCCCGCCGTATGCCGCGGAACCGAGTTTTCGGATGATCTCGCTCGCTCGAGCGGTTTCGACGATCCCGCTGGGCAGCTTCGCCGTGATCACTCGATCCCCATCAGCCAGCGCCTCGCGGAGGGCCAGCAACACTGCCGGATCGTCCCAATCGCACCAGTAGCCCAGTCGCATGGACTGTTCGGTTTGACGCGCGGCGTACGTCAGCACCCGTTCCTTGCACGCGCGGACGAATTTCTCGATTCCCAACTCGGCGATCTCGCGCTTGGTCTGAAGACCCAGGCTTTTTTCCACCTCGACTTCGACCCACAAACCCTGGCAGTCGAACCCATTCTGATATCGCAGGTGCTCGCCGTTCATGGCGTGGTATCGCTGGTACATGTCCTTCAGCGTGCGGCCCCAGGCGTGATGGACCCCCATGGGATTATTGGCGGTGATGGGTCCATCAAGGAACGACCAGCGCGGTCCGTTGGCAGTTTGCACGCGCAGCTTGTCGAAGATTCGGTTCGCTTCCCAGAAGCGCAGAATTTCGCGCTCCATGGCGGGGAAATCAGGTACTCGCGGCACGGCCCTATAAGGATTCATGGAAGATGGCGGGCTGAGGGGAAAGATAAGCCCGGTAACCTCATGGTAGCATTCACTCGCGGTTACCTATCTATCCGCGTAACGGCCATACGGCGAACCGCTTGACTTCACACCTGGTTCCGCTATAAACCAGAAGTCACAACTACGTCGCGGGAGGCAGGTTCATGCTGAAATCCATCGACATTCTTATCAGTCTGTCTGTCGTCATGCTGGTGGCCAGCATGGCCGTGACGGTGATGACCGGGTTCATCACGCACATCCGAAACACCAGGGCAAATAATCTCAGGCAGGGCCTCGCCGATTTGCTCCAGCTCATCGACCCGGATTTCACCAAGGACGCTGTGAATATCATTGCGACTACCCTGCTCACCCATCCGCTGATCCGGGATGGGGAACGCCGCATGGGCACGGTCATTCATCGCGAAGAGCTTACCAAGCTGCTGATGGAGTTGGCGGCTGGAACGGGGCCACACAAGCTCGATCCAGCCATCCAGGCCACTTTGCAACAGACCTTGGCCACCCACGGCATCCCGAACCCTAAAGAAACGCTCGACAATATCCGGGCGCTAACGCTTCGCCTCGAGAAATCGAATCCAGAGCTTTCCAATACGGCTCGCGCGAATCTCGCCATCCTGCATGAGGCCGAGAGTCACTTCGTCGGCAAAATCAATTCGTGGTTTGATCAGACAATGGACCGCGTGAGCCAGCGTTTCACGGCCTCCACGCGCGCTGTCACATTCGTTTGCGGCTTGATCCTAGCCTTCGCTCTCCAGCTTGATTCGGTAGCTCTTGTAAATCGCATTTCCGTCGACGACGCCCTTCGACAGTCGCTGGTGAGCCAGGCTCAGAAGATCTCGGACACCGCGAGTCCCGGACTTCCGCAATCGCGCGATCTATATGGGCCGGTGATCGATCAGGGCGTCATCTCCGTTCCTAAGTATCCGGAAGACTTAATCAGGCTAGCCGATGTCCGGCACTTAGTCGGGATTCTATTCACGACGCTCCTGCTCAGCCTCGGTGCGCCGTTCTGGTATAGTGCGCTCAACAAGCTGCTGCAGTTGAGATCCAAGGTCGCGCAAAGCGATGACGTCCAGCGGAGAGGACGGCAGTCTACGCAGCAATCGATCAGCACCCCGGCGGGACCTGCACCCGTGGCTCCAGGTGTCCTGCGTGCGGAACGCGGTGATCTCGACGCTGTGAGTTGAGGCATCCCCACCCAAATAGATGGCGGTTCAGTCGTGCTTGAGCAGCTTCTGACTCTTCTTGAGACGGTACTTGATATCAGGCTTGAATTCCCGCCACAAGCTGTCCGCAACATACTTCGACAGAAGTACCCCGGCCATTAGCCACGGATTGGGAGCCCGATTCATCCACGGATGCCACTGCTCAACCAGGAGACTGGTACCCACCGCGGCGGCGATCCGCGGGAATGCCAGTTCGTCCCCGTTATGCCCAGGCACAAAAAACGACTTGTACAACGCCGACCCGACTCTGCGGACGACGCGGTCTTCCGTCGATGGGACGAATCGCTGCTCCTGCTGCAGTAAAGCGGCAGTCCCGAACTCGATCGACTGCTGGATCGCGTTCCGGGTCACCTTACCGCCAAAGTGGTTGAAGTACCGCTCCGTGCCCTGGCCCCAAAGCTCAGAGTGATGGATGTTCGAAACGGCAATGACGGTGAGCGCCGCGCCCGTCAGGTAATGCGGCCCGAACGTCTTTTTGTAGAGAAGCCTGGCGTTGGTAGCGTAGTCGTAAGTCTTGGGCGGTAAGTCTTCGCTATCGGCATCGCTATGCTCCAAATAACTCCGGTACACGTCCGCCTGCGAAGTGTGCCCCAGCGTCAACCGGTTTCGAATTACCTCTAGAGAGTGTCCGGTCAGGTCGTGCGGCTGATGCAGGTCGAAGTGTATCCACGCCTCGCGAGACCCGTCGGGCTGCAGGTAGAAAACAGCATGCATGCTAGGGCTGCGGAGTTCACGGCAACCGATGGTAGTGAAAGGGGCGCGATGTCCGAACCTGTAAATCAGTGGGTCACGAAACCACTTCTCAGGGTGATCCAAACACTCCTGCAGCAGTTCGGCGCCGCCTGTTCGGAGACGTAATCCGCGCAAGCTGGTGATCGGGCCGGGGACGATGTCACCGAGATCGCCAGCCTTCAGACGGTACTCCAAATTGGTGATTAAGTTATGCGTTTGGGCGTGTGTTGGTACACAATACGCGACCAGGAACGAGACAGCAATGGCCTTTTTCAGCGCACAGCCTCAATTCGACGGCTCTCCGGCTTAGAATTTGCGATACCAGCTTAAACCACCTGTACGAAATGTCAAGCCAAAAGTGTGAACTGGAGTATGTTTCCGCTTCGGAAATTTCCGATGTGCTACAATCCCGCCATCGGCGCCACGATGATGGGCGTTGACGTTGGGGCTGCCGATCCTGCTTCCGGCTCTACGGTCACCGCGACAGTGCTGGTCTCCGCGCCCGGGGCATCGCGCTGTACATAGACGGCGTTACCCTGTGGATCCGATTGGAAGAGTCCCGCGGGTTTCGGCGCACCGCGTTTCGGGATCAGCCAGAGTTCGTAGATCTTTCCGGCCGGGAGCTGCGGCAGGTTGGAGGCGATCACTAGCACGCCACTCTTCGGATTTACCAGCACCGTTCCGCGCGGCGGCTGCTGGGTGCCCTTTCCAAACGTAACCTGGCGCGTGTCGGGCTGATTGAGGAACTCGAGCACCGCCCGCACTCGCGTAAGATCAGCGTTCGTCCTGATTACCTGTTCCCGCGCAGAAGCCAGTTCGGATGCCGACCGGCGCGCCTCCGTACCGAAATATACCGTGGCGATCAGCAATCCCGCCGTCGCAGCAGCCCATCCGGCAATCCAAAACCAATTCTGGCGCTGGGCTCCAGAGGCCGCCAATACCCGCTTGCGCAAACGCTTCGGCGGGGCCACATCGGGAGCGAAGGACAGAATCACGGAGTTGATGGCAATAGCGCGGCGGATACCGATTCGGCACGTTTCGCAGCCCTCGTCGACATGCTGGTCAATCTCGGCCTGTTCGCCCGGTTCGAGCAGACCCAAGGTGTAGAACTCATACATGTCGTTCATCTCTTCGTGGGTCATGCTGCCGCCTCTTCGAGTTGCTCACGCAAGGTCTTAAGAGCGGTACGAACCCAAGTTTTTACGGTACCCAGCGGTTGTTTCAACTTCTCCGCTATTTCTACTTGGGAGAGCCCTTCGTAATATGCGAGCTCAATCACAGCGCGCTGGTTGGGCGTCAGCTTCTCGAAAGCGCCTTTCAGCTTTTTGACGCGGTCGATATTGAGAATATAATTTTCAAGATTCGAAAACAGCGCCGGATTTTCCATGCGCTCCATCTCGATGGGCGCATCGCGTTCGCGCCCCTGCAGTGAGCGGATATAGTCGATCGCACGGTTGCGTGCAACCGCGAGCACCCATGGGCCGATCGCGCCTTTGTCCTGATCGAAGCTATGAACCCGATTCCAGACGCGGAGGAATGTCTCTTGTACCAGATCCTCCGCCACTGCATCGTTGCGGACGACGCGAAGAATCAAGGAATACATAACGCGACCATAGCGGTCATAGAGCGTCGCCATGGCATCCGGATCCCGGCGTTTGAGCCGGCCAATCAGATCGGAGTCGTCGCGGAAGGACAACGCCGCCGACATCAGAGGAAAGACAACTGCGCAAATAAACCAATGGATCATGGAGTTCGCTGCGCACATAAGAGTTACGAGATAGAGGCGGAAGCGGATGGCGCTACGGCCTCAGCCCTTGCGAATTATAGAACACTCCTCGATAGCCTGTGGCGCGCCTCTGTAACGGCACGCGCCGGTGCGGTAGACTTGGCGTGTTAAATGCACCTGCGCCGTGTCGCTTCCTTTATTCTTGGCGCCTGGATCGTCGGCAGCCTCTTCATGGGCTACATCGCCGTCCAAAATGCTACGACGGCGGATCGCCTGCTCAGCGCGCCGCCGCTGGAAGTTGGCAAGATGATCCAAGCCCTCGGACCCGAGAAAGTACGCGCCCTTCTGCAGTATCAGGGAGCGGAACAGAATCGAAATTACTTTGAATTCTGGGAACGAATGCAGCTAGCCCTGGGATTTATTCTGCTTTTGCTTCTGGTTTTTGCCACTCGGGTCAGCCGTATCGCCATGGCACTGTGCGGCGCCATGATTGTGTTCGCTGGGTTCGCACACTTCGTGTTGACGCCGGAAATCAACTATATCGGCCGGGGGGTCGATTTTGCTTCCGGCTGGTCTGGCGGCCACAAGCGCGTGTGGGTGTTACGGGCTACCTATACCGGTTTGGAGATTCTAAAACTGTCGATCGGCTGCGCACTGGCCGGCTATCTCTTCTTATTCAAGGTCAAACGAGTCAGAGAGCCGGCCTTAGACGAAGCCGGAGAGCTGCCGGATAGCCGCGGCTCAGAACGCGTCGCCGAGCCATTACCGTAGCGACGCAAAGAAGATCGAATTAGAAGCGGCTACTGGCGCGCTCTTCCCGGGCCATGCCTCGGGCGCGGAGCGCTTCATCGATGATGGCCGCGAGTTCGTCGCGGGTAAACTCGTATTTGCGCTGAGCGTGTTCGACATCTTCGGCCACCACAGGACACCCTGGCTCGAAGTTGGATTGAGTCTGAACGCCGTACCGAGCACGGGAGTCGAACAGTTTCTGCACCTCCACCCGCGGCAGAATCTTCGCCCCGCCCACCATTTCCGCGACTAACGTGATTCGCGCGAAATGTTCCACCGTTTCCATGCGGTAGTACGCTTGGTAAACGTCTGTCCCGTAACACACCGCGCCGTGATTCTCCATGAGGATAGCATCGTACTTGGGAATAAACGGCAGCATACCATCGGTCAACTCGGGGGTCCCCGGAAGACCGTAGGAAGCCAGGGGCACACTCCCCAAACCAATGACGACTTCGGGCAGCAAAGCGAGATTCAACGGACGCCCGGCAGCAGCGAACCCCGTGGCCACTGGCGGATGCGCATGCAGCACGCTGACGATGTCCGGACGGAGATTGTAGATGGTGGTGTGCATCGCGATCTCGCTGGTACGCTCGCGATCTCCGGCCAGTTTGTTGCCTTCGAGGTCGCAGATGATGAGATCTTCCGGATGCATCCTCCCCTTGGAGACGCCGGTGGGCGTACAGAGTATCCGGTGCTCGTCCAACCTGACGCTGATGTTGCCGTCGTTAGCGGCAACCCAGCCCTTCTCAAAGACGAGCCTGCCTACATCGACGATGTGGTGTCGAAGATCTTGCTCGTTTGCCGCCATCTGGAATTTCAATTGTAGCAGGGGCCGTATTGCTGCGCGAACCGCATGCGCTCGTTGACCGGAGGGTGATCGAATAGCCAGAACTTGATGAACGGGCTTGGACCGGGATCCTCCAAATCGATGGCCCCCATGATTTGGTCGACCTCGGCCGAGTTCAAGCCCGCATCCGGCACTAGTCCGCACATGACGCTGAGCTCGTAAATGTCTGCTCGATGTTCCTGCGAGCGGCTGTAGGCGTTCACGGCCGGTTCGGACAAGAACGCTGCGGCTACGACGAACGCAAAGATTTTTGGCAAGCTGGCCGTGTCCAAAGGACAGCGAAAAACGCGACCGGCCACACTGAACACCCCGAACAGCGCGAGCGCGCCCCAGGCGAGACTGCGGGGAACGTGGTGCAGAGCCTCATGCCCCACCTCGTGAGCGAACACGGTCTGAATCTGCGGAACGGTCAGCGCGGCAATGCTCGTGTCCCAGATAACGATCCGCTGTGAGTTACCGAAGCCGGTAAGATAAGCGTTCACGGCTCGCGTTTCCCGGCTGGCGTCCACCTCCAGTATCCGGGCCGCTGGAATCTTGTAGCCGACCCGGGCGGCCACATCCTGCAGCGCTTTCACCAGCGCTGGATGCGATTGGCCGAGTGGCCGAAAATCGTGGAACAACGGATCGAATAGCACAGGGGTGGCATATACACCGGCAATGAGAATCACTACAGCCATAATCCAACCGCGGATCCACCAACCGGCATGGCGAGACAGCGCGAACAGAAGGAGGATAGACGGAACGATGAGCGCTCCGGTGGCGAGGGAGAGTTTCAGGATGTCGGCAAACCAAGCTCCCCACGGTTCGACCGAGATGCCATAGTCGACGCTCAGCCAGTGACGATAGATGGCCAGCGGCAGGGCCGTGACCTGATACACGACGAGTAGCCCTGCTACGGCCGCCGCCGGTGTGCGAACTCGGTCGCGGATCTTGCGAGCGGCACCTGTTCCTGCCAGGCCCGCCAAGACTGTTATCTTCCAGGCGAATTCGACAAAATGTGTGGCAGTCAGGCGATGCCTGTACTCGGTTGCCCGCTGGTATGTCGCGGGCGGAAGCTGATAGGTCTTCGGAGCAGCCAGCGCTGGAAGGCCCCAGAGGATCACGATTATCAGGGTTCGCAACAAGCGCGATTGTACAATAGCCCTTAAGTGGACAAACGACGAATGTGCCCGCAGTGCCGGGCGTTCATTACTGCGGACGACCGTGTGTGCCCGTATTGCAACTCGCCGGTCGGAGCGCGAGCGGTGGACAAGCGGCAACCTGGTGAAATCATGGGCGGGCTGATCCCGCATGCCCGCTTCACGACAACCCTCATTCTGTTGATCAACACCGGGCTGTATATCGCCATGGTTCTGTACAGCATGAAATCGGGCCGGGGTGGGATGCAGGGGCTGGACGGCGGAACGTTGGTGAATTTTGGGGCGATGTATCCACCGTATATCCAAGCCGGTCAGTGGTGGCGCCTGGTGACGGCCGGCTTTCTCCACGGCGGCTTGGTGCACATCCTGATGAACTCGTGGGTTCTGTTCGATCTGGGTGCCCAGACCGAGGAGTTCTTCGGCACGAGTCGAATGATCGTGATTTACTTCGCCTCAACGGTAGCGGGATTCTGGGCCAGCGAACACTTCGCGCATCTCTCGGTGGGGGCCTCGGCCGGCATTTTCGGATTGATTGGGGCAATGATCGCTTTCGGCATGAAGGAGCAGACTACGTACGGGACAGCGCTGCGGAGCTTCTACGTGCGTTGGGCGCTGTACGGGCTGGTGTTGGGGTTCATCATTCCCAATATCGATATGGCCGCGCATATCGGGGGCTTGGCCGGCGGGTTTGGGATAGGTTATATCGCCGGTGCGCCACGCCTAGTCGGCTATTCGGAAAGAGCCTGGAGGGCGCTAGCCACTTTGTGCATTGTGATCACTGCAGCGGCTTTCGCCGCCATGTTCTTCTGGCTGGCTCGAGCCAGTGCCTCAAGCTAAATATCTTCTTTCGTTTCATGCTATTCAAGCTCCTCAACACGGCCCGGCGCCACGCAGCCGTTCAATTCGTCATTTCACCGTACAATCGAGAAAAACGTCGTTTAGATTCATTCCCATAGCTGGCGTGCTGGTGAAAATCCTATAGTATCTACAGATCGCAATACGCGGTCCGATAGTAGTCGCCCCCGAACGACTCGAATCGAAAGCTGAGGATCATGTACAAGCCGATCAAATACGTCGAACGCGCAGTGAGTCTGGCCGCCAACGCGGCTTGGTTCGTCTATGACAAGGCCAACCAAATCAATCCGAACCCGAGCTTCACGCCCAAATGGTCGGAGAAGCCGCTCCTGAAGTCATGGGAGAAGGTGAAGCCGCCACTCGGATGGCCTCGCGAGACGGATTCGCTCTGCCCCAAGTGTGTCCCTGAGATCCGGCAACAGATTCTGGATGGGAAAGTTCCAGTTGAGATTCTGAAGAATGAAAAAGTCGGCGAGATCAAGGCCCAGGTGATTGAGCGCGACGGCAAGATCCTGATGGTGAAAGAGTGCCAGATCCACGGGCGCTTCGAAGACGTCATGTCCATGGACCCTGCGTTCTTCAAGCATCTGGAAGAAGTATTCCCTGGCCGCGACATCCGCGCCCACGCCGACGAGAAACTGCATAACCATGGTTCCAGCACGATTACGCACGGCCGCGGTTCCGTGCTAACCATCGACCTGACGAATCGCTGCAATATGATGTGCGATCCGTGCTTCATGGATGCCAATCAGGTTGGCTTCGTGCATGAGTTGACTTGGGAAGACATCAAGACGCTGCTGGATAACGCCATATCGATCAAGCCACGCCGTCAGATGTCCGTCCAGTTTTCGGGTGGAGAGCCCACTTTATCGCCCTATTTCCTGGACGCGGTCCGCTACGCCCGCAAGGTCGGCTACAACAGCGTTCAGGCCGCAACCAACGGTATCGAGTTCGCCAAGAGTCCGGAGTTCTGCAAGAAGGCCGCCGAGGCGGGTCTGCGATATGCGTATCTGCAGTTCGACGGCATCGGCAATGAGGCCAACTCGCACCGCGCCGTTGGGAATCTTTTCGACGTGAAGATGCGCGCGATAGAGAATCTGTGGACCAACGGCGTCGACATCGTCCCCGTCATTACGATCATCAACGGGATTAATAACGAGCAGGTGGGAGCGGTAGTCCGGTTCGCGCTCGACAACCCGAAGAAAATCCCATTTCTCAGCTTCCAGCCGGTCTCATTTACCGGACGGGACGAGGCCGTGACTGACGAGCGCCGTCAGGCTCAGCGCTACACGCTGTCGCACTTGGCCCACGACGTCAAGAACCAGACCGGAATCGGCGAGCCCGTTCGCGATTGGTTCCCGATCTCGTTCATGAGCACGTTCAGCGACTTCGCCGACCTGGTGCACGGACCGGCCGCAGACTTCGGACAATTGAGCTGCGGCTGCCATCCGAATTGCGGTATTGGTATGGCCGTAATGTGCGACAAGGAAACGAAGGAGGCCGTTCCGGTGACCGCCTTCCTACACGCCGATCAATTAGCCAAGGACGTGGCGCGCATCAACGACGGCGCTCGCAGCAAGAAGATGTCGGTGTTCGGCGTAACTCTCGCGCTGCTTCGCAATTACAACTCCTTCAAGGCGCCGACTCACTTCAAGATGTTCGACCTGATTGCGAAATTCGACAAGTGCTTCGGCATGTCGGGCAAGGACTATGGCAAGGTTACGGGTGATCGAACCATTAAGGACATCGAGAAACGCCGCCAGGATCGCTGGAATTTCCTGTTCATAGCTGGCATGTGGTTCCAGGATCTGTTCAACTACGACTTCCGCCGCACTGAGCAGTGCATCATCCCGTATGCAACTCAGGAAGGCGAGATCTCGTTCTGCGCCTACAACACCGGCGTGGGCTGGCGGAACATCATCGAGAAGATGCACATGACTGCCACTCTCACCAAATGGTATGAAGAGAAGGGCCGCCATGAGATCTTCGCCGGCAATAAGAAAGTTGCACTCCAAAGCGCCGAACACGGCTTGATATTACGGGCCGAGGACGTCAGCCGGAAGCGCCAAAGGGACCTTGATGAGGCGGGTATCGCCAAGACTGCGCGGGAAGAGAAGACGCGCGCGCGTGACGAGAAGCTGAAGCAGAAGGCGGAGGACGAGCGGATGGCCAAGCTCTACCGCGAGCATGTGCTGAAGCAGCCGCCCACCGAGGGACTGGTTCAGATCGGCGGTGTGGGTATCGCGCCGGCTCCGAAGAAGACAGAGACGCGTGAAGAAGTAGGCTCGTTCGGCGACTAATTATTAAAGCCAGTTCAGATTTGTCCACCGCCGGAGAGCAATCTCCGGCGGTCCGTGTTTCCGGCTAAGTAATTTCTGTTTGCCAAGCCCCGCCGTTCCATTTAGGCTGCTGCCGAAACGACTAGGATTTTCCCCGGTCATACATAAATTCGTGAACTAAAACGAATCGCGCGCCGTCTATATCGTCACCATGCAGTTGGTCTCCGCGCACTATCGCTTCTGTTGGCGCTTGTTGGCCGCAACCGCCGCCGTTGCTGCGTCCGCATTGGTTCCCGTGCTCGCGTTAAAAGCCCTTTCGTTTTTTTAGGGGCTTCGCATATACGGTCCAGCCGTGCATGCACGCGCTCGAATACTCCTAACCGAGTTAGGCTACCGGTTTGGCGAAGAACGAGTGCGACTAACTCCGCTGCAGGGCTCAAAAACGGCATTCGCTCTTCTGTTACCGGCATGCCGCTGCAAGCAACGCCGTCTCTGCACAATGGTTGTTTGATATAAACGAGGAAGTGTCAAACCAGCTGACGCGCGACCGTATTCGGCTGATGATAATCCTTCTCTGGGCCCTTTTGGTTTGCAGTGCGTACTATATTCAGTTCTGGCGCTTGATCCACGGTGACCCTAACGCCTACTTCTCAGCGTTTAAGGGACCGTGGCAGTGGCAACTCACAACGATGATGGAGGCGCTGATCCGGGCTGCACGAGCCGTTGCCGGCGCCGGCGTGATTTTGTTCGATGCCTACCTGATTGGCTTGGCTACAACCCGGCTACTACGGTGGCGATTTGGGAACTGGCGAGAAGCCGTGCCCTTTCAGCTGAGCATTGGACTCGGCGCCATCTCTTATGTCTCGGTAGCTCTGGCCGTCGCCGGCATTTATCGGGTAAGAACGGTTCGGGTCCTGCTAGCTTGCGTCTTGGCTGTCGGAATACTGGGGCTTACATGGTACTTCGTGAGACGACGGTCGGCAGAACCGTTGCGTCTGCCCGGAATGCGCTGGTCCGCTTTCTCATCAGGAAGCGAAACACTGTGGCAACTTGTCTCGCTCGTTGCCGTGGCCGTTGCCTTGATCGGAGCTCTCGCCCCGGAAACAGAGTGGGATGCCCTGTGGTATCACTTGTGGCTGCCGAAGTTATGGCTAGCAGCCGGACGTCCCGTAGATGTTATTACCGAGCAAAACTCGCTCTATCCATTGACCTGGGAGCTCATCTTCGGAGCGGGATTGGCCACTGGAGGTCCGATAGCCGCGAAACTACTTCATTTCGCGACGCTTCCACTCACCGCGATCGTGGTCTTCGAATTTACGAAGCGATTCTTCCCAAGCGCGTCCGCGTGGCTGTCAGCGGCCATCTTTCTGACGGTACCCACGATTATGTGGGAGTCAACGACCGCATACGTGGATCTCGCAATGACATTCCACACCGCCCTGGCATTGTTCGCGCTTTTTCGGTATTCGGAGAGGCACGGAGGCCAATGGCTCACGCTGTCCTCGCTGAATTTTGGGCTTGCAGCAGCCACGAAGTACTTGGGCCTTATCGTTGGGGCACTCGCAGCCGCCGGACTCGTCTTCTATCTCTGGAGTCAGGGGAGGCGCAATTTCTGGCTGACGCTTCGCCCCGCCATGATTTTAGGATTCGTATGCTTGCTGTTTCCGATCCCTTGGTACCTACGCAGTTGGCGGGCGTCCGGCAATCCTGTTTTCCCGCAGCTAGTGCGGGTCTTCGGCGCGAAACCCGATGACCGTTGGAACGACTCTGCCACAATAAACTTCGAAAACTTTCTGGCCCACTACGGTCGACCGAGGACGATCTCCAACCTTGTTGCCCTGCCGTGGGATGTTACAACCCACCCGGCTGTGTATGCCGGGTCGTTAGGGCCTGTATTTCTGATCTTCCTTCCTGCTCTCGCCCTGTTCCATGGCCGGGTCAAAGCAGTACCTTGGTTGTTCGGCTTCACTATTTTGTATCTGGTGGTATGGGCATCTCCGCTCAGTAGCTTCCAACTTCGCTTCGTCACTGCGGCGACGCCGGCTTTGGCCCTGCTAGCCTCTGAGGCATACCGCCGGCTCAACTTCGCCGTGCTGCGCTCGGCCGGACTTCTCAGGAGGGTCGCTCTACCCACTTGTATGGCGATTCTGCTCTCTATGAACCTGCCATTTTTCACATCACTGCATGAGACAGACCAACCGCGCCAGTGGCTTTCCGCCTTGCTGTTTGAAATACCCGCCGCTGTTGTCTTCGGCGCTGAGACAGAGCGGGGATACCTGTCCAGGCGGTTGCGAACCTATACAGCCTGGGAATACATCAACAGGTCGCTTCCGCAGTCCGCCCTGATCCTGTCGATGGTCGACGGCGACAACTTCTATCGCGAGAGAAACTCGATCAACGATTCCATCCCTGCCCGGAAAGCACTGGCAGGTTTGACGGACGGCCACGAAGCGCAGTCTATCCAAGCCTTGCGAGGTCTGGGGATAACTCACATTCTTTTCGACAGGAAGATGCTGAGTGACACATCCGTCGCTGTTGCAGGGCCAGCCGTAGTCCAGCGCTGGTTCGCACCGGAATTCGAGACTAACTGTTGCATTCTGTATCGCATCCGATAAAAATACAGGTAACGTCTGGTGCCGCTGTTCTCGTCAGGTTGGAGCCAAACGGGACAACTCGACACGGCTTCGGCTGCGGGTTCAGTATGTCTTGCACCTCAGCATCAGTCACTTGCCCGAACTCTTGGTACCATTGACCCACGGCGACAAACGGCTTAGGTACGGCAAGGCAAATACACTCATCGGCCTCGTCTCTCAATGCGCTGCAGGCTTGTGACGAGGCGACCGGGACCGCAATAATCAGCGCCTGCGGGCTCAGACTGCGGACATGCCGGGCCGCAGCCACCATGGTGGAGCCCGTCGCCAGCCCGTCGTCCACAAGCAGTACAGTGTGGTGACGAAGATCGCGAGGCGGGAGACCTCCCCGATACAGCTTTTCGCGGCGTTCCATCTCCAGCGTTTCGCGGGCGATAACAAGCTCCATGTCCTCATCGGGAATGCGGAGTTCACGGATCAATCGGTAATCTACAACGCGACCTGCACCTGCAATCGCACCCATAGCGAGTTCTGGTTGCCAAGGAACACCCAACTTGCGGACAATCACTACGTCAAGCGGCACCTTCAAGACTCGGGCTACCTCGGCCCCCACCGGAACACCACCCCTGGGCAACGCCATCACTAACCAATTGGTCCCGATTCTGCGCGAAGCGAGTTCAGCTCCTAACAACCGGCCCGCTTCGGCCCGATCCGGAAAGGGCAGCGTCACAATATTGCTCCTCTCTGTTAATCTAGCGTCCTGTCTGAGTCGCGTCCCGCGGCGGCTGATTTGCGCTCGATCTGTTCGTCCGCTTCTTTGCAGCTAGTTCGAGGAGCCCTCGCCGGATGGTGGGCTTTCCGGCGAACTTCCCAAGACACGGATCGCGCTGGTAGTAAACCACTGGCTGGACAGTTTGCAACCGGGAGAACGCTCGGGCGAGCCGGTCGAAAAAAGTGAATTGGCGCGCTTCGGCTGCGCATGTAGACCCAGCGCAGAAAACTGCTGCCGTCCATCCAAGCAGCACTTACATCTTATGCGAACGGCAGGCACCCGGTGTTGCGGTAGTTCTTCCGGGGCCCAACGGAACAAACCCATCTAACCGCCGCGAACTCAGTCGATCCGGGCCTACCCCTTCACCGGGCGTGTAGACTGGCCAGATTGGCATGTGCCAAGGTCGTGCGAGCGAAAGCAGGCCAAGCGGACCAGTGCACACATCTCAGCCTGGGTGTAGGACTTCTGCAGCACCGCGCAAGCGCCGAGTGCAGGCGCCTCGTCCCGAAGTGGAGCGTCCTTGCCTGTCCCGATGACGAGAACCTGTGGATGGCCGGGCAGGGCCAGAGGAGGCGCAGACTACATCCCTCCAATCGCCGTCCACAAGGATGTCGCTGGTGATGATAGAACCAGCCGATTATAGAGTGAGCCGCGAAGGTAGGGCGTAGACAATCTCGTGGGTGTCATGCTCATCTCTGCTCGGAATTGCACATCTCGGGTTGGACCAAAGATGGACCCGCCGTCGGCGACTTCGGGTGTGCCGATTAGCGCCAAGCTGAGCGAGAGCACCCAAAGCAGCGCGATTAGCCCAGGGGTGAGCTTCGTATCCATGAGGTCCGAGTGATCCCAGCGCCCGGCAAGCCTGCTTCCAGGCCACAAGTCGAGAGGACACTGGCGTGCATGGGTTGAAGAGAGAAGGTGGTTATGAGAGTCTCCGATATCATGACGAAGTTCCCGAAATACTGCAACAGCACTACGAACCTCGCGGCCGTTGCCGAACTCATGTGGTCCGCCGGCTGCGGTGCCCTTCCCGTCGTCAATGGCGAGGGCAAAGTGGTGGGTTTCATTACGGATCGCGACATCTGTGTCGCACTTGGCACAAGAAACAAAAGAGCCTCTGAACTCGTGGCGGCTCAGGTGATGTCGAACCCCGTAGTGGCTTGCCGGCCCTGCGACGAAATTCACCCAGCGCTAAAGCTCATGCGGGAAAGGAAGATCCGGCGCCTCCCCGTTGTGAACGACAGAGGAATGCTGGAAGGCGTTCTCGGCATGAGCGACATGGTCTTTAATGGACGCCACGACGATGGTCGCGCGAGCAGGCCCGACCTCTCTTACGAGGATGTGATCGGCGCTCTGATCTGTATTTACGGTCACCGATTGCCATCCGAAATCTGCGAGGCGAGTCGACGCGAAATGGTTGTGCCACCCAGACTCGGATTACTGCGGGTCAAGACTCGAAGCTTCCGGCGCCAGCGTGAAGTCCGCAACCAGCGGCAAATGATCTGATGCAGTAAGGGAAAGGCGATTGCGGTGGAACCACGCATTGTCTATCTCCAACTGGTGATCGAAGTAGATATGGTCCAGGTTTAGCAACGGAAGGATCGCTGGATAAGATCGAGTCCGCGGAAGACGGTCCCGGAGATCGGTGAGGTGAAACTCGGCCGAGAGCCGTCGCGTAACTAATCCATGCGTCCACTCATTGAAATCTCCGAGTACGATTCGCGGTCCTGAAATGTCGAGAGCCGTTAATAAATCCTGATCCACCAAGCGCACTGCTTGGGTTCTACGCTCTCGGTGGCCCGTCCCGAGGTGAACATTAAATATGTGAAGTACACTTCGGCCCAATTTGATGTCGGTACGCAGCACGCCGCGCTCTTCCCGGCGAGGAACACTCAAATCCATATGCCGGACGACCCCGAAATCATACCGGCTTAGCGTTACGTTCCCGTATATACCGCCGCGATATTTCCGCGTTTCTCCAATGGCGTGAACGTAACCGAGGCGGGTCGCGAGATAGCTGGCTTGATGATCTTCGACGGAGGACCCCTCCAGACTCACAACCTCTTGGAGTGCAACGATGTCCGCGTCTACCTCTTCCAGTACACGGCCGATGCGTTCCACCCGCGTTCGCCCATCTAATCCTCGCCCCTTATGCACGTTATACGTCGCGATTCGAAATCGTTTCATTAACTTGCACTCGCTTCTATACTTGATCCTCGCCGCGGCCACTTCTCAAGCTCGAGTTTCTCACAGACAGAAGGAGATCGGCGGCGAAGAGGCTCGAAGGCGTTCGAGCAGTCCCGCGTCTTGGAAAGCAGAGATTCGCTTCCTGGCCGGCATCGCGACAAACGCGAGATCAGTAATAGAGTTTGCACCGCAATGAGAAACATCGTACCGCTGCACCGCGCCACCGGAAGGCGAACTTATCGTCTGAACGGCGACAGCATCGGCCGGAAGAGCACGCGTATTCGTTTTCGGCGTTCCCGGCCCAGGGTGCTGCGCGCTGAAGATTGATGCTTTAGCGCGAGGCGATTTCAAATGGTCAGGACCGGGCAAGGCGACTCGCGAACGATGGGGTAAACGTGCGACCACATCCTGCTGAATGTGCCTACGGCGTGCCCGCGGCCCGTGATGATCAGATCCGCCTTCCGCCTCACTGCTTCGGCGCGTACAGCGGCTGCGACGGCTCCATCGATTACCGCATGATGAGCCTCTATCCCCAACTGCCCCTTCAACTCTCGCAATCTGAAGTCGGCCGCATCCATCAGGTCCCGCCTGTAGGGACTGAAATCAATTTCTAGAGCTGCTGGCGGGGTTTCCACAACGTGTACAAGAAATAGTTGAGCCTGGTAGTGGGACGCAAAAGCCGCGGCCACCCTCATGACCCCTTCGGCGTCGTCACTGTCATCTAAGGCGCACAACACGGACGAATACGGGAGTTTCGGCTCGTGATCCACCAGTGTGGATCCTGTGCCTGTCCAGACTGCCGCACCGACATCGTGGAGCGCCTTGGCCGCCACAGACCCGAGCAGGAATCGCCGGATCGGGCCCCGACCGTGTGTAGCCAGCATGACAAGGTCGGTGCCCTGGTGTTGAACCTTTTTTTGAATGGCCGTGCCGGCTTCGCCCAATTCGGCGAAGCATTCCACATGCTGGGCTGGAAACGTTTCGAGTGCGAACTGCCGCAATCGCTGTTCTTCACAAACTCGGGCCTCAGCGGAGAGATCTGTAATGGGAAGCGTGCTCTAGGCAAGAGCCTCGCCGCCGTATGCATGTACCAGGGTCAGTTCGGCGGAGAAGCGTCGCACCATCTCCTTGACATATGGAACCAATGCTTCGCATGGCTCTGAATAGTCGACCGGAAATAAAATCTTTCGGAAAGGAAACATGGCTTTGTCATGTAACAGCACTTTCGAGACCTAACTCTGCCGTTCAAACGCTCAAGACGGGACAAGGTGCATGCGCGATGATGGCGTACGCGTTGGACCTGAGCTTGGCGATGTCACCCGCAACGTGATGTATGGGGCCGACGACCGTCCGGTCGGCATTCAGGCCCTCCGCCACCTCGCTCAGCCGGATGCTGGGCTGCCGCCTTACGATCTCCAGTCCCACGGAAACGTCGAGCTTCGCCGCATTCTGCCGCATTCTTTCTTCCGCAGTCTTGGAAGGTTGTTCTCGCCACTTTCGCGACCTGGCAGAGCGTCACAAAATCGCATCCGTGCGCGACGCTCGGGCTAGGCTTAGACTCCGTGGCCAACTGCGATGCGCATATCAAAGCCGCTGTGCTCAGCGGACCAAAATCGATTCCGCACAAGATGCTCCGTAGCGGATGTTTTCGATAACTGGCCAACTCTCATTAATCAGCGCTTGGTGACCGCACCGCAGCAACGGTCGGAGAAATCGGCCTGGAAAAGGATCTTCTTCAGAGGAATCATCTTAGCTCTGAATAAGTAGCGGGCAATTCGCCTGCCGGATCACGGGCCCGCCCAAAGCGCTCTAATCTGGCGCAAAGGTTGCGGAACTAGACGCAATCCGCCATCAGGCTGCGCCTTCTCACCCGAACTTTGATCGCAAGCGCGCACAGATGAACGCCAAAGCGGTTGCCGGGGCGGCCAGAATGTTGACACGGTGAACAGCTCTTAGTGGTGAGTTGGTTGCAACTACTTTTTCCATGAACATGATACAGCGTTGCCAAAGGTTTTTAAAACAACACGGGGTTTCCTACGCGCACTCGATTCACTCGCCGGCTTATGCCGCCCGCGATGTGGCGGAGGCCGAGCACATTCCTGCTCACGATTTAGCCAAGGTCGTCGTGTACTGCGGCGATGTCGGCTACGGACTGCTCGTGTTGCCCGCCGATTCCATCGTCGATTTCACCGAGGTGCGCCGCCTTCTGGGTCTCAGCGCCGTTCGCCTTGCCTCTGAGTCGGAGCTGATTGGATTGTTCCCGGATTGTGAACTGGGTGCTATGCCGCCGTTTGGAAACCTGTTCGAGATTCCCGTGCTGATGGACGAGCACCTCGCAGTGGCCCAGTTTATGGCGTTTAACGCGGGTACACACCGGGACGTACTACGCGTGAGCGTATCTGACTTCCACAGGCTGGTGAACCCTTTGGTCGCAGCCTTCGCGGTCAAGGCGCCGGCAGTCGCAGTTTCATAGGCCGCTCGCTGGCGATCCAGTGCCCGAACAGAGTGAAGCCCCAGGCGACGCGCACGGTGGGCGTGCTATAACAACTGAATGATCGCGGGATTCAGCAAGCTCGGGCGCGTGATTTTGATTTCTCTGCTCATTTGCGCAATATGTGCCGCAAAAAAGTTCCCTTTCTCGGCGGATCCGAGCGTCCCGGCCGCTCGCGGTGACGTCCAAATTGGCCGTGACAAGAACGGCAACACCAAGTTCAAGATTAAGGCGCAGCATCTCGCCACACCGGACAACCTTACTCCCCCAAGAACCGCATACGTTGTTTGGTTACAGGAGCGGGGCGCCAACGCCGAGCCTCAGGGACAGCTCAAGGTGGACAAGAAGCTGAACGCTGGCTTCGAAGGCGTCACACCAGCCAAGAGCTTCGATATATTCGTCACGGCCGAACAGGAGACAGCTCCGAAAACTCCGACCGGAATCCAGATTCTAAAAACTACGATCCAGCCCTAGGTTAATCAGGAATGACCGCCTGCCTTTATGCAAGGCAACCCGTCCGTCTCCGGCCACAACCCGCAAGCGCTAGAATCCGATCATGCGGTATCTCGTTAGAGCGCGAGTGAGGCCGGACTGCAACCAATCGCTAAAAGAAGCTATTCAGCACCGGACCCTGGGACAAGGCTCAGTTGCCGAAGGCGAATACCTGCGCAATATGAGTGAGGCTCGGCTGTGTGGGGACGGCACTGCACGCTGGGTCGAAATCTGCTATTGCCCCACACCGTTGCAGGAAGAACGGCCATACTGGGAAAAATACTTCGACATTGTGCGAGTGCAGGATGCGCATGATCGACGGCGGTGCCGAGACGAGAACGGTTCTGAGGCCTGGGCTTGTAGTAGCTGCGATTGCACGGACCGCCTCGAGCGAAAGTTGGCGGGTACCGGCAGGCCGTTTTTGGAAACGCTCGCAGCATCCGACTGACCCAACCGAAAAATCAAAAGGAGAGATTGATGCGACGCCGTGAGTTTCTTTTCACCTCCGCGCTGGCGCCCCGGCTCATACAAGCTCAGCCCCCTCGGACGAAATTTCAACTGGCCTGCATGACACTGCCGTACTCGCAGTTCCCGCTGGATCGGGCCCTCTCCGGAATCAAATCCGCAGGCTACCAATACGTGGCGTGGGGAGTGAATCACAAGGATGACCAAGGCCGGTCTCAACCCGCCCTGAAGATCGATGCCGCACCTGCAGAGGCGCAGCAGTTGGCTGAACGGTGTAGGGGAATGGGACTTGAACCCGTCATGATGTTTTCCACTGTTCAGCTGGAGTCGCCGGATGCCCGCGAAGTCCACTTCCGCCGTATTGATCAGGCCGCGTCCGCTCGCATTCCGTTTCTGCTCACATTCGGCAAGACGACGCCAGGCCAGTACAGCACATTCATTGACATCCTCAAAGCGGTAGCTCCACGCGCCAGACAGGCCCAGGTTACGGTGGTGATCAAACAGCACGGTGGAAACACCGCGACCGGAGCCGACTGCGCACGTATAGTTCACGAGGTGGGCGATGAGGGTCTGAAGGTGTGCTACGACGCCGGCAATGTGCTGGATTACGAAAAGCGCGACCCCATCGCCGACATCCAGACCTGCTGGCGTGACATACGCGCCTTCAATATCAAAGATCATCGAGTCACTCCGAACAACGAGGATTGCGGACCGGGGTTCGGCGAAATCGACCATTACAAGTTGTTTGCTCCAGTGATGCGGACCGGGCTCACTATACCGCTCACATTTGAGAACATCTTCGAGCCACTCGTGCCGCGTCCATCTACGCCGGAAGGCGTCGACGTTCTTGCCCGCCGGTCGCGAGAGTATATAGAAACCGTGCTGCGCGGTCTCGAGACGCAGCAAAGCAAAGGGTAAATAGTGGGAATGAACAGACGATACTTTTTGATGGGTTCCGCCGCCGCGGCACAAGCCGTTTTGGCGCAAGCACCGAGCGCGCAGGTACCGACAGCCATGATTGGCGTTGGTAACCGGGGAAGTTATCTGTTGACCGGTGTGCTGGCTCAACCGAATGCGAGGGTTGTTGCCCTGTGCGATATCAAGCCGGACCGGCTCGACAAAGCGGCGACAGCAGCTTCCAAATACAACCCAGCCACCACGTCAGACTGGCACAGCATTGTTTACCGCAAAGACGTGGACGCCGTCTTCATCGCGACGCCGCCTTATCTGCACGCGGAAATGGCCGTGGCGGCGTTGAAGGCCGGAAAGAATGTGTACTGCGAGAAGCCGATCGGCATGACGGCGGCCGACGTCCGCCAGGTAGTCGCGGCTGCCAAGCGGAGCAGACAGGTGTTCCAAGCCGGGCAGCAGATGCGATCCATGCACCAGTTGGGTGAAGCGATACGCAAGATTCGCGACGGCGCTATCGGCGACATACTCTTTGTCAAAGCGCAGCGGCATGCCTCCGCGGACCTCGATCACAACGGCCCTTCGGCGGATTGGTACTTCAACGTCAAGAAGTCCGGGGGATACCTGATTGAGCAGTCAGTCCATAACCTGGACGCTTGCAACTGGGCGATCGGCGAACACCCGACGCGCGCGGCGGGATTCGGAGGCATCAATCTCTACAAGAATGATCCGCCGGGACGCGACATTATGGATCATTCGAGCATCACGTTCGAATATCCGAACGGTGTGAAGATGTCGTTCACGCAACTCGTTTTTCACCCGCGAGGAATGCCCGCTGCGAATCAGATGATCTACGTGTATGGCAGCAAAGGCGCCGTAGATCTGATGAACAATTCCATGTTATATCCGCTCGGCGCCGGGGGTACGCCTTCCCCGCTCGCGGACAAAGTCGAAGAGCCGCGGGATGCCCATATCACTGCTTTTTACAACTGCATACAGAACGGCGCGAAGTCTCCCGCGGACATCACCATCGGCGCCACTGCTGCGCTTACCGCGATCCTGGGACACGAAACCTGCACACAAGAGAGGGTGGTGACCTGGAGCAGTCTGGGAGTCGACGTATGAACGGCGCGGAGGGGAACAGGCGGCAGTTCCTCAAGACCACGGGCGCCGTCACCACCTCACTGTTCACCGGCAGATTGAGAGGCGCCAACGACCGCATCGCGGCTGCGTTCATCGGCGTGGGCGTCATGGGCAGCGAGAACCTCGGGGCGGCTATGAAGCAGCCCGGTGTAGCAGCAGTTGCTGTATGTGATGTTTACCAGCCGAACCTCGAAAAGGCTGCCGCGCTCGCACGGCGTCAGGGTCATCAACCGCGAGAAGTTCGGGATTTTCGAGAGATCCTCGCCGATAAAAGCGTCGATGTAGTCTGCATCTCCACGCCGGATCACTGGCACCCCTATATGGCTGTCGAGGCATGTAAGGCAGGCAAGGACGTCTACGTAGAGAAACCGGTCTGCCTGTCCCTCAATGAGGGTCAGATGATGATCCAGGCCGCACGCAAGTTCAACCGCGTAGTACAGGCGGGCACATGGCAGCGCTCCGGCACCCACTTTCAAAAGGCTTGCGAGATCGTCCGCTCCGGCTACTTAGGCAAGATCTCTTTTGTGCGTACATGGATCTACAACAACATGCCGCAGGAGGGGATCGGCACACCACCGGATTCCGTGCCCCCGGCGGGCCTCGACTGGGATTTGTGGCTGGGGCCTGCGCCGGACCGCAGATTCAATTCAAACCGTTTTGGCGTATATCCCGGAGCCTACTCCTACTTCCGCTATTTTTGGGATTACGCGGGTGGTCACTTAACGGACTCAGGGATCCACATGCTGGACATCGTCCAGATGGCGTTTGGTGAATCCATGCCGAAGGCGGTCACCGCACTCGGAGGTAAGTATTGGCTCCGGGATGACAGCGAAACCCCGGACACGCTGCAGGTTGCTTTGGACTATGGAGCGTTCCTGGGATCCTGGGAGCACCGCATGAACAACACCGACGGCACTAAGGCCCGGTTGATGGGCATCACCTTCCACGGCAGCAACGGAACGTTGTATCTTGACCGTGCTTTGTTTCGGATCACGCCAGAACCAGGTTCAAGCCTGCCGGCTCAAGAGATGAAACGCGAAGCGGATCCGCATCCGCTGCACTGGGCCAACTTCATCGATTGCGTGCGCACGCGAAAACGTCCGAACAGCGACATTGAGACCGGTGTCCGCTCCTCTGAGACCTGCATCCTCGGCAACTCCGCTTATCGCGCGGCGATGCGCCTGGATTGGAATGACAACGAGCAAAATGTCCGGCAGATGGAGGCTCAGAAGTACTTGCATCGCGAGTACCGGCCGCCATGGAAACTCGAGTTATAAATTGTCGCCAAATTGGCCCGATTCAAGCGAAAATAAATAGAGTGATACTCGAATGGCGGATGCGTTCGGCGATCCGGGCGACGGCGGTCTTGGTTTGCGCGCTCAACGCTCGTGCTCAATCGCCGGTCAGCGAGGCGGGCCGGTCGAAAGAGGTTGTCGAGATCTTCGCGCAGGCGTGTGTATCGTGCCACAATGCGAAGAAGCCTGCTGGACATCTGCAGCTCGACTCTTTGCAGGGGCTCGCGAAAGGTGGCTTCTCCGGCGCCGCTATCGTTCCCGGGAAAAGCACTGAGAGCAACCTATACAAGCGCATCACCGCGAGAGAAGCTCCGCTTCGCATGCCGCCGGCCGGAGCTCCGCTCCCTGCGGAGAAAGCAGAATTCATCAAGAACTGGATCGACGCCGGAGCCGATGGCCTGCAGAGCGGCGTCGTCGACTTCCGTCGTAATATTGAGCCGATCCTCAAGAGTTCCTGCTACCCGTGTCACAGCGGGCCCAGTCCGAAATCCTCTTTGCGGCTGGACGCGAAGGCCGCTGCGCTGAAGGGCGGCATTGGTGGACCAGCGATCGCCATTGGCGATAGCAACTCGAGCCGGCTTATTCAGCGCATCGAGGGACGTGGGGGAGAGCCGCGTATGCCGCTCGGGCGCCCGCCCCTTACCGCCGAACAGATTGCCTCGGTTCGGCATTGGATCGACTCAGGCGCAAATTGGCCTACTAGCGGCGATACGTCAGCCAACGCGACAGTTGAGAAACATTGGGCTTACCGGCCGCCGGTACGTCCCGCCGTTCCGAAGGTGACCGGACCGGTAGTGAATCCAATCGATAACTTCGTCCTGGCGCGGCTGGGCAAGGATGGGATGACCTTTTCCCCGCCGGCTTCAAAGGAGAAGCTGCTTCGGCGCGTGACGCTGGATCTGACCGGCCTACCTCCCTCGCCCGAAGAAATTGACGAATTCCTCCAGGACTCCCGTCCCGACGCGTACGAACGCGTAGTGGATCGACTGCTCGCGTCGCCCGCATACGGCGAACGCTGGGCGCGTCCATGGCTGGATTTTGCACGCTACGCCGATACGAATGGCTACGAGGCGGATTTCCGGCGCACCATGTGGAAGTACCGCGATTGGGTGATCGATGCCTTCAATCGCGACATGCCCTTCGATGAATTCACCATCGAACAACTCGCCGGGGATCTACTCCCCGGCTCAACCATCGACCAGAAGATTGCCACGGGATTTCACCGCAACACAATGTTGAACGAGGAAGGCGGCGTCGATAAGGACGAATCTCATTTCGACGTGTTGGTGGACAGGGTAAACACTACGGCTACGGTATGGCTGGGTTCAACCATCGGCTGCGCTCAATGCCACAACCACAAGTACGATCCTTTCACGCAAAAAGAGTACTACCAGCTCATGGCGTTCTTCAGCCACGACGCGAAGAAGGCAATTGCAAATGGCGGGTCATCGAGCAAATACGAAGAGCCGATTCTCGAACTTCCAACCCCCGAGCAGGCGCAGGCTCGCGCGGACCAGAAGTCGCGGATCGAGGCACTCGAATCACATTGAAGACGTCCACGCCGGAGCTGGAACGGCAACAGGCGGAGTGGGAGAAGCGGGTCCTGAGGGCTGCCGCGGACTGGTCGACATTGAAACCTTCCAGCTTGGTGGCAAGCGGCGGGACCAGGCTGGAGCCGCAGGCTGACGCTAGTCTGATCGCCTCCGGTGACAACCCGCGGCAAACAGACGTACTCCATGGAAGCCCCTCTAGCGCTCCGGCAACTCAGCGGAGTCAGAATCGAAGCGCTTCCGCATCGCAGTTTACCCCGGGGCGGCCCCGGACGCGATATTTATGGCAATTTCGTTGTCACTGATTTGACGGTGGAGGTGAACGAAGGCAAGGGTTGGCATTCTGTCGCGTTCCAGCGCAAGCTCGCCGACGACGGCAAGGTGAACGACGCAAAGACGAAGCAGCTTTGGAAGGTCGACGCCTCGCGAGAAGACAATCGCCTTGCGCGACAGTTCGTGGTCCTTTTCGAGCCGGCACTCAAAGTCGCACCTGCTGCTCAGATCCGAATCCGGCTGCGCCAGGACTCTGATCTGGTCGGCCAATCGATCGGTCGATTCCGCGTCTCCGTCAGCGCTGCCGAGGATCCATCCTGGATCGTCCAAGTCAGCGCGAAGCAGCGGCCCACCCTCGAATCCACAACTAGAGACGCCGCAGCCTCTAAAGCTTTGGCGGAGTTCTTCCGGTCTGTCGCTCCATCTCTGCGCCGACGCCCGCGACGAATTGAAGCAGTTGAAGAAGGATCTCGAAAAGTCAAAGATCACAACGGCGCTCGTGCTCGGCGAACAACCAGGCGTCGAGCGGCCGTCTCGATTTCGTGCGTACACGCGGCGCTTTTTCAGCCAAAGCGGATCGTGTCTATGCCGGACGTGCCGGCCGCACTCGGAAGCCTTCCGGCTGGTCAGGCCGTAAATCGGTTGACCCTCGCCAAGTGGCTGGTGAGCCGGGACAACCCCCTTACCGCCCGCGTTGCGGTAAACAGGATTTGGGAGCAGTATTTCGGTCGCGGCCTGGTCGAGACCAGTGAGGATTTCGGCACGCAGGGTCAGCGTCCAACGCACCCGGAGCTGCTGGACTGGCTCGCGGTTGAGTTCATGGATGGCGGATGGAAGATGAAGGCGATCCACCGGCTCATCGTAACTTCGGCTGCGTACCGTCAGACCAGCGCCGTCTCGCCGGAGTTGCTCAAGGCCGATCCGGACAACCGTCTGCTCTCGCGAGGACCCAGGTTTCGCCTCGAAGCTGAAATGATTCGCGACGTGGCTCTGTCGGCCAGCGGCCTGCTCGTCCGAAAGGTGGGAGGGCCGAGCGTGTTTCCTCCGCAGCCGCCCGGTATTTGGGATCTGCCCTACAACGACGACAAGTGGGAGGAGAGCAAAGGCCCAGACCGGTACCGGAGAGGCATTTACACCTTCATACGGCGTTCTGCTCCCTACCCTGCGATGGTCAACTTCGACGCACCTAGCCGCGAGTCCTGTACTATTCGCAGGACCCGGACGAACACGCCGCTTCAGGCTCTGACAACGCTCAATGACGTTGCCTTTTTCGAGGCCGCTCAGGCGTTGGGAGCCCGGCTGATGAAAGAGGGCGGCGCCACGGATCGAGCCCGTATCGATTACGGTTTCCGGCTCACCACTGCACGTCCCGCCAAGCCTGCCGAACTCGATCGAATCCTGACCTGGGAAGGCACCGAGAGAGCCTATTTCAAAGCCCACCCGGATGAGGCAAAGCGGATTGCACGGTACGCCGGCAAGCCCGCCGAGCAAGCGGTCTGGATCATGCTGGCTAATGTTTTGCTGAATGCCGATGAGAGCTTGACCAACGAGTGATGAAGACCATGCAAAATCCTTTACTGCAGCAAACCAGGCGGCACTTTTTCCAGACTTGCGGGTTTGGCATCGGCTCCCTCGCCTTGTCCTCACTCACCAGTGAACGGTTGTTCGCCGAGGCAGTAGCAGCGCGAGCACCGGACTTCGCGCCAAAGGCGAAGAGCATCATTTTCCTGTTCATGGCTGGCGGACCGTCTCAGTTGGATCTGTTCGACCGAAACCCACCCTCCGGAAATTCGACGGCCAGCCATGTCCAGAGGATCTGATCAAAGGCGAGCGCTTCGCATTCATCAAAGGGATACCCAAACTTCTCGGGTCGCCGCATCAGTTCCATCAGGCTGGCCAGAGCGGCGCGCAGTTGTCGGAACTGCTGCCAAATCTGGCGACCGTCGCGGATGAGATCGCGATCGTGAAATCGCTGCACACGACGCAATTCAATCACGCGCCAGCCCAGATTTTCATGAACACCGGGCACCAGATACCAGGACGACCGAGTATGGGGGCGTGGCTCACCTATGGCATCGGAAGTCAGAGTAAAGAGCTGCCCGGTTTCGTCGTCCTGCTATCCGGCAAGAATGCCCCGGACGGTGGCAAGTCCTGCTGGGGTCCTGGTTTCCTGCCGTCCGATTATCAGGGCGTCGAATTCCGCCGTTCCGGCGATCCAGTGCTTTTTCTTTCGAATCCGGATGGGGTGAGTTCGCAGTCGCGGCGGCGGTCGCTGAATCTGCTGAAAGAGATCAACAGCGGCCACGAAGCCGACATCGGCGATCCTGAGATCGAATCCCGCATCGCATCTTACGAGCTTGCATACAAGATGCAGTTCAGCGTGCCCGATCTGGCCGACATCGCGCACGAGCCCGCGCATGTCCACGCGCTTTACGGCACCGAGCCTGGCAAGAATTCATTCGCAAATAATTGTCTGCTCGCGCGGCGCCTGGTGGAGCGCGGCGTCCGAATGGTGGAGTGCTTCCATCGTGGCTGGGACACACATGGGAATTCGGGCGACGAGGACATCGTCAATCGGCTGACGTCCTTATGCCGCGAGACCGATCAGGCCGCCTCGGCCCTGATCAAGGACCTGAAGCAGCGCGGCCTGCTCGATACCACGCTCGTCGTTTGGGGTGGAGAATTCGGCCGCACGCCAATGAATGAGGCGCGGCAAGGGTCGCGATTCCTGGGACGCGACCATCATGCTAAAGCGTTCACGATGTGGCTGGCCGGCGGCGGTATAAAGCCGGGCGTCACGATTGGAGAGACGGACGACATAGGCTACAACATCGTCCAGGATCCCGTCTCCGTGCACGACCTTCACGCCACCATCCTGCACCTGATGGGGATCGACCATGCAAAGCTGACTTACAGTTTCCAAGGCCGGGATTTCCGGCTGACGGACGTCGAAGGTGTCCTGGTAGACCGGTTGCTGTCTTAAGGGCAGCGGCGCGACTTACGGCAATTCTTTAATCTCGACGTTGCGGTAGTGAACTTCCCAGCCTTCCGACTGCAGGCACACATTGCCTTCCGAGGGCTGAGCATCGGAGCCCTCATTCACCAGTTTCCCGTTCAGGACCACGGTGACCTTCCCGTCCTTGCTGGTGATTTCATACCGGTCCCATTCGCCGAACGGGATCCGATCCTTCACAATGGGGCCCCGGCGAGCCCCTTTGATACTGCCGCCTTTCACCCCGAAGAGACTGCCCGCCTCACCGAAATGACCCTGGACCTCCAGCGATTTCGGCCAGGTGTCCACCGTGGGACCAGCATGGATGAAGAAACCAGCATTGGGCCATCCCTCATCGGAAGGCTTGGGGAACCCAACCCTCTTTCTTGAAACGCCACTCCGCTCGGAATACATAGTTCTTATACGATTTCTTGCTGCGTAAAAAGCCGTTGGGAACACCTTTGCACATGATCTCGTCGCCTTCGACGCTCCAGGTGGAAGGCGGCGTATTCTCGATGGTCCACAACTCAGTAACATCCTGACGGGGCATCAACGAAACAAAGCCATCCGTCGCGGCGCGCGCCAGGCACGCGGCAAAGATGGCAATCGAAAGAAATCGATACATGAAGATATCCTATCTACTTATAATGGCTGGGAGCCATCGAATGGAACGACGAACATTTCTCAGCAGTGCTGCCGCCGGCAGTTTCAGCGCTTTGAGCTATGGCGCTTTTGGCCAGGGCGTTGAAGAGCCGGTCAGGACGGCCATGATCGGCACTGGAAATCGAGGGGGTTGGGTGCTGAAGGAGATCATGAAGCAGCCCGGCGTCAAGATGACGGCCCTGTGCGATATCAAGCCCGCTCGCCTGGACGCCGCTGCAAGCACCGCGGCTCGCGACAATCCTCAAACCTACACCGATTACAGGAAGTTGCTCGAGCGGAAGGATGTCGACGCCGTCTTCATCGACACGCCGTGCGACCTCCACGTGGAGATGGCCACGGCGGCCCTGCAAGCGGGCAAGCACGTTTACTGCGAGAAGCCGGCAGGGATCAATCCGGAGTCGATCGCCAGCCTGTTGAAAGTCGGACGAGCGTCGGATCGGGTTTTTCAGATCGGCCAGCAGATGCGCTCGTTCAGCTTCATCCGGGAAGCCATTCAGAAGATTCACGAGGGTGTTGCGGGCGATGTTGTCATGGTCAAGGCCCAGCGCCATGCATCCTGGGACCTCGACCATAACTCTTCCTCAGCAGACTGGTTCTTCGACGCGAAGCGATCGGGCGACGTGATCGTCGAAATGGCGGTTCACAATCTCGATCTCTGCAATTGGGCGGTTAACAGCAGGCCGGAACGAGCCGCGGGCTATGGCGGTAATCTGATCTGGAAAAACGATCCGCCGGGAAGAACCAACATGGACGGCTACACACTGAGCTACGAATACGCGAACGGCGTTAAGCTATCGTTTACGCAAACATTCTTCCACCCGGCTGGTCTTCCCGCAGGCGGGCAGTTCACCAATGTTTACGGCACCAAGGGGGCCGTCAGTCTGGATACCTGCAAGTTCTATCCGTTTGGCAAAGGTGCTGAACCGGTGACGCTCAGCCAGCCGCAGAAAGAAGATGACAGTCCGCATATTGCGGCCTTTTACAACGCGATTCGCACCGGCAGCAAGCCGGCCGCGGATCTGACGATAGGCGCCACTGCTGCGTTGACGGCCATCATGGGACGGCAGGCCATCTATACCGGCAAGGTTGTCACCTGGGGCGACTTGGGTGTTTCAGTCTAGCTTTGAACTTGAGCAAACCTATCCTAAATGTCTAAAACCGAACGAAGACAGTTTCTACTGGGATCGGCCGCTGCTTTGCTGGGCTCACCCGCTTCGGCAGCGCCTGGCCGTGAGGTCCGCACGGCGATGGTGGGTATAGGCAAGCGAGGTACGACGCTACTCGGCCAGGTGCTCCAGCAGCCTAATGTGAAGATCACCGCCATCTGTGATACCGACGCGCAGGCACGGGATGCTGCCCAGGGAACCGCTCGTCGAGACAATCCTAAGTCGTTCACGGACTATCGCAAGGTGCTGGAACGTGACGACGTGGACTCGGTGATTGTCGCCACGCCCTGCTATCTACACGCGGAGATGGCGGCGGCATGCCTGGACGCAGGCAAATATGTCTACTGCGAGAAGCCCGCTGGGGATCACTCCGGAGCAGGTGGACAGTGTTCTCAAAGCCGCGGCGCGATCCAAAGCATTCCTGCAGATCGGTCAGCAACTTCGCTACGTACAGTCCCTGCGCGACGTAATCCGCAAGATCCAGGAAGACAAGGTCATCGGCGACACCTTTGTGATCAAGGCCCAGCGCCACAGTACCCCAGTAAACCCGGCCGCTGAGCAGGCGCGGCCTGAATGGTACAAGGACGTGAAACGCTCAGGCGATCTGATCGTTGAAAACGCGGTCCACAACCTCGACGCGTGTAACTGGGTGGCGAACAGCCACCCTGTCAGCGCGTATGGACACGGAAAGAAATACTTTCCGAAGCCGATCCCGGCTGGGACATTGATGATGGATGGATTCAGTGTCGAGTACATCTACGAGAACGATGTGCATCTGGACTACAGCCAGCTCTACATGCATCCGCGATCGCTCAAGGCGCTGCGCGGCGGCCAGTGGTACATGATTTTCGGTTCCAAGGGTACCGTGGATCTGACGGACGGCGTCATGTATCCGCTGGATGCGGGCGAGCCGGTGCAACTCATCCGTCCAGAAGATCGCGGGGAAAAGGAAAATGCCATGAGCGAGTTTTACGCGTGCATTCGTGAAAATCGGCAACCCTTTGCGGGCTTGAAGGTCGCCGCCACTGCAGCCCTGACCGCAATACTTGGCCGGGAGGCGATCTATCGCCGCCGGTCGGTGACCTGGAACGAATTGGGCGTATCCATCTGAGTCGGGAGGCTCGCATGAATAGAAGAAACTTCGTTGCGAGTGCTGGCGCCGCGATTGCGGGCAGCACACTTAAATTGCAGGCCGCGAACAGAACGGACGCGGATCCCGCCTTTCATCTGGGCGCGGTCACCTACAACACCCTCAAAGATTTCGATGTGGACACGATCATACGCGTGTTGCAGCAGGCCCGCTTTGAAGGAGTGGAGCTGCGAACCGGGCATAAGCACGGCGTGGAACCTTCGATTGGGGCAGAGGAGCGGCAACAAGTCCGGCGAAAGTTCGAACAGAGCAAGATCCGTCTGGTCAGCTACGGCACGACGTGCAGGTTTCAATCGCCGGATCCCGCAGAACGGGAGCGGCAACTCGGCGTTGCGAAACAGTTCGTTGACCTGGCCCATGACACGGGCGCTATCGGAATCAAGATTCAGCCGATGGGATTTCCCGAAGGCGTTCCTATTCCGACCACGACTCAGAATTTCGGCAATTCCCTGCATCAACTCGGTGACTACGGCGCCGGCAAGGGTGTAGAGATCTGGGTCGAGGTGCACGGCCGCGGAACATCGGATCCACCGAAAACGGCAGCGATCATCCGAGCCGCAGATCACAAGAATGTCGGCGTCTGCTGGAACTCCAACGATACCGATTTAGTCAACGGATCCGTGAAACCAAGCTTCGAACTCCTGAAGCCCTGGATCAGAAGCGTGCACATCAACGAACTCGCCGATGACCGTTATCCGTGGAGGGAGCTGTTTACGCTGCTCAGACAATCGGGATACGACCGATACACCTTCGCCGAGGTCGCCGAGAGTAAGGACCCGGAACGATTCCTCCGCTGGTACCGAGCCCTTTGGCTGGAACTGAACCGGGCCTGACATCGGGCTGTTTACCACAGGTACTTCAATCCGAACTGAATCTGACGGCCCGGACCCGCGCCGCTCAGTTGACCAAACCGGGAGTCCGTTAGCGTATTCCTGACGGCAGTAAAATTCACCTGATTCAGAGCGTTGAAGAACTCTGCGCGGAACTGGAAGCGCTGCTCCTTCCAAGTCAGGAAATCCTTCAGCAGCGCGAAGTCACTGGTGGTCGAGTTGGGATAACTCAGAATATCTCGCCCAGCCGAACCGTACACCCCCACCGGCGGCGTCGCAAACGCGTTCGTGTTGAAGAAGTGCGCCACCATGTCCGCACGGGACGCGAAATCCCTTCGCCAATCGCGCCACGACATTCGGGTGCAGCTCACCGCCGCCACAGATATCCCCGCCGAGCACTGTGTCATCGCCGGTGTAGATGGTGAACGGGTAACCAGTCCGGTAGCGATGGATGCCAGACAAGGTCCATCCGCCCAGGACCTTGCCAAGCGAGCCTGGCCTATTCGGTACGGGCGTCCATAGCCATGACACTGCCAGAACGTGACGCGCATCGTACTGCGCCCGTCCTCGATCTGCACGAAGGTTGTAGGGATTCGCCGCACAGCCGCCAAGAGTGATGGTCGAGTTGTCGTCAATCGCCTTGCCATAGGTGTAAGCGCCCAGAACTGAGAAGTTGTTCGAGAATCGCTTGTTTAGCGTGAGCTCGCCACCGTTGTAGTTGGAATTGTAGGCATTCGAGAGAACGATACCGCTCGTCCCATAGATGCCCGGGAGAAATGGCGCGCGGTCGCCCGAGTTCGCTGCTGTTGCGCCCGGGCCGTAGATGGCCACGTTCCAGGGCCGGTAGGCTCCGAGCTTATGGCCGACGTTCCCCACGTAGGCGACCTGGACCGATAGGTTCTTCCTGAGTTCCTGCTCCACGCTGAAGTTCCATTGCTGGTAGTACGGGGTGCGGTTACTAAGGTCCACGAAGTAGTTGTTGATGGGGTAGTAGAATTTGAAGTTCGCAGGGTCGGTAAACACCGGCGGGGCATTCTGTCCCACCAGTGGATTCGATAATTGCCGTTGGAAAAGGAGATGCTGCCTGCATAAGGTGCGTTCTCCTGTGCAATGCTGTCGGCATTCAGCGTGTCATAGAAGATTCCATAAGCGCCGCGTACGGCGGTCTTCCCCGTGCCGAATACGTCGTAGGCAAAGCCGAAGCGCGGCGCGAAGTTATTGCGGTCGGGACGTCAGCAATCCGCGCGCCAGATCTCCGACAAATAACATTCCAGGAGGAGCGTTCGGAACCACGCGCGACTGAACGCCCGGCCGCGGATCGATGGTGTTGATCCGATCCGCCTTATCCTTCCAGGGCAGCGGCAGGTCATAGCGGAGACCGAGGCTCAAGGTCAGGCGGCTGGTCACCTTGAAATCGTCTTGAGCGAACGCTCCGTAGTAACGACTGAAGGAATCGTTCACGCGGACACCATACGTAATGGCCAGCGTGCGATAGGAACCAACCAGGAAGTCGGCAACCGGATCGCCGGTCCGCGTACCGTTGAAAGTGAATGCCGGCGGACTCAGGAACGTCTGGAACCAGGAAAGCTGTAGTGCCTGAAAGCCGAACTTGAACGTGTGCCGGCCTTTCACCCAACTCAAGGTATCGTTCAGATCGTAGTTGTTCGAGATGTACTTCCGCGGATTCTGAGAGCGCAACTGAAACCGTCCGGAGACATTAATTTGCGCCGCGCCGCCGCCGGTGTTGTAATCCGGCATATTGATGCCCAGCGAGCTATTCGTGACCGTCTGCTGAGGAGCATCTTGCGAGAACGACCGCGTGTAGCCCAGCGTCAACTGATTGATCAAAGTCGGCTGCAGGATATACGTATGACCCAGACCGGCGTTCTGATTCCGCAGGAATTGAGTCTGCGTCATCCACCCCACGATGTTTGTGCTGTATGGCAGGGCGTTGGAGATCTCGTTCTGGCTGATGTAGTAGTGACCAAAAAGCGTCTGCTTAGAAGTGAGATTCCAATCATTTCGCAGCATCCCCAGATCCGAGTTGCGAGGTGCCGGGGCTACGGCGATCACTTTCCCATCGGGTCCCGGCACGGGCAGATAGGAGAGGTACTTCTGCGCGGCTGGATCGATCAGGCTTTGGGGAATCTGATTGTTCGGGAAGGGCTGCCCTGTGTACGGATTCATGAGCGGTTTTTGCAACGTTGAAAAGTTGCCGGCGCGCTCCGCTGCTGTTGGCGGAAACGCGGTGACATCCGAGGCGGCCCGGCGATCGCGAATTCCCTCGTAGGCGCCGAATAAAAAGATCTTGTCCCGGCGGATCGGGCCACCTGTCGACGCTCCGTACTGGTTCTGGTGCTGCTTCGGTTTCACACCATCGAAAAAGCTTCGGGCGTTCAGGGCGCTGTTGCGGTGGAACTCCCACAAAGCGCCGTGAAGAGCATTAGTGCCCGAGCGGGTAACCACTTGGACGATGGCGCCCGCGTTTCGTCCGCTCTCGGCGGAGAAGTTGCTGGTCTGAATCCGGAATTCCTGGACGGCATCGGGCGGCGGCACATTCAACGCCGTGTTGCGCGATGGATTGTTGAAGTACGTTCCGTTCAATGATTGATAAAACTGGTCGGCGCGTGTGCCGTGCACCGTCAGCGTGGGGCCGCCGCGCGGATCGGTGACATCGCTGTTGGATGGTGAGCTTACCTGTGTTACGCCGGGAAGCAGGGCGGCAAGCCCCATGACGTTACGGTTACTGATCGGCAGGTCCACCACGCGGCGGTCATCCACCACGGTAGACAATGTTGCCGATCGAGTGTCCACCGCCGTCGCACTTCCAGTTACCTGAACAGACTCATTAACCGCACCCACCTCCAACTGGATATCAGAACGCAAATTCTGGTCCAGCTCCAGGTTTATTGCGCGATTCTGGTGACGCTTGAAGCTGCCCGAGGAGACCTCCATTGTATAAGTACCTGGAGTCAACCCAAGGAACTGATAGAAGCCCTCCGCATTGGTAGCCGCCTCGCGCCGGGCTCCCGTCTGCTCACTCACCAGATCGACCTTGGCGCTCGGGATTACTGCGCCGGACGAATCGCGGACATAGCCGGAAATGGTTCCACGGACTTGGCCTTGTATGCCTGCGCAAAGCACCACGGCGAGTATGCCCAGCCTAATCATTCGAACTGAATGAAACGAATTCATGGAAGACTCCTTCTGCATACAGATTTCACATTAGAATAACAAAAGCTTGGCGGTTCGACGATCCGGCGGGAGATAGTCCTTTGCCGGCGCAAGTAAGCCGGATCTCATGCGGAGAAATGGGTCTTAACCACGGGATGATTGTCTGGTTTACGGGACTGAGTTCAGCCGGTAAGTCCACCCTGAGCAGAGCAGCCGGGGAGCAGCTCGCGGCAAGAGGACATCAGGTAGAGGTGCTGGACGGTGACCTGGTCCGGCAGCAGATTAGCAAAGACCTCGGGTTCAGCAAAGAAGACCGCGACGAGAACATTCGACGAATCGGGTTCATTGCCGAGTTATTGGCGCGCCACGGCGTCATCGTTCTTGTTGCTGCTATCTCGCCGTACCGCCAGGCGCGCGACGAAATCCGGAAGCGTACGTCACGCTTCATGGAGATCTACGTCAACGCTCCTCTGCCGGTGCTTGAGCAGCGCGATGTCAAAGGCATCTATCGCCGCTGCCGAGCCGGAGAGATCCGAGGAGTAACCGGGATTGATGACCCTTACGAGGCGCCGCTCTGGCCGGAGATCGAATGCCGCACGCATCTGGAAGACATCGCTGAGAGCATCGAAAAAATAGTGCAAGCGGTCGAGAAACGGCTTGCGGATCCTGCGGTTTAAGCGTTACCGGCGCGTGGTGGGTTCTTTTGCCTTCAGCTCCAGAAACTTTTTCTGAGCTTGCTCCGCTTTTTCCGGCTGACCCAAACGGCGGTACACGCGCGCCAGGAGGTACTGCGCTTCGGAGTAATTGGGATCCAGCGCCGCGGAGCGCTGTGCCCAGTTGAGACTCAGCTCAACCTTCCCGAGCTCACTCAGAGCTTTGGCGCCGATGTAGAAGTTCCTCGCCGAAGCTGGATTGCGATTCGCCGCTTTCGAGGCAGCCGCAAATGCATGCTCGGCATCTCCCGTCTTCAGCAATAAGTCGGCGAGATTGGAATACGCCCAGTCATAGTCCGGATGATCCCTCTCGACAAGCTGGATGGCTTGCAGGAAGTGGGCGGTAGCCTTTTGAGTGTCTCCGTAGGCCTCCCAGCACAGACCAAGATTGTCCCAGGCCTTGTACGACCGCGGATTCAATCTCAACACGCGCTCGAACTGCCCGATCGCCTGATCGAGCCGGCCCTCCTGATAGTAGATGCGGCCCAGCATGTAGGCGCCCTCTTCGTCGTCAGGATGGCGGTCCAGCAGCGTGACGAAGCTGGCGATCGCCTTATCCAGATCATTCAGGAAGTACTCGGCGTTGCCTTTAATCTTCAAAGCCGCCGCATTGCCGGGCTCGGAGTCCAGGATTTTCTTGGCTACGGCACGAGCTTCGGCGAATCGGCGGCCCATAAACAGCGCATTCGCATTCTCCTCCAGTAACGTAAGATTTTGCGGACATGCATCGAACGCATCCCGGAACTTCGTCGCCGCAAAATCAAATCGTCGTCCTGATATGGCGAGGCGCGCCTCCTGCGCCATTCCCGCACTTCTCACCGGATCGCACGGAGCAGAAGTTTGCGCAGTTTGCGCGAGAAGACAAGCCGCCATCAAGCTCGTCGCCATAGCTCTAACGTAAGGACGCGAGCTCCTGCCGGACACGGGGTATGATCTGCCCGTACTGTGCCGGAGAGGCTTTGGCGAGAAACGTTTCGAAGCTGGAACGCGCGCGAGCGCGGTCGCCGGCCATCTCGTAGATTAACCCGAGATTCATGTACGCCTCCACCAAGTCGGGATCGATCTGGACGGCACGCTCGAAGTAGCCCCGGGCGGCATTTACATCCTGCTTCTGAACCGACACCAGCCCCATCCCGTTCTGCGCCGAAGCGTAGTCCTTATCGTAGGTGAGAACCCATTTGAAGACGCGTTCCGCATCGGCCAGGCGCCCCTTCTCCAGATAAGCGGTGGCTAAATTGGTTTGGCTGTCCAGGTCCGCGGGATTGATCTGCGCGCCCTTCTCGTATTCCACCAATGCTGCGTCTTTCTCTCCGCGGCGCACCAGCAGGTCCCCAAGCCGCGAATGAAGACGCCCGCTGTCGATACCGTTCGACAATGCGGTCCGATAAAGTTGCACAGCTTCATCGTAACGGCCATTTTTTTCCAAACGCCCGCCAAGTTGGTAATACAGAGAGGGGTTGTTCCGATCTTTTGCGAGCGCCTGCCGCAGCAATTCGATCCTCCTGGCCTCGGGCAGATTCACTTGTGCGCTTTCGGCTTCGTCGATCAATTTCAGGATACCGACACCGTCTTTAGGATCCATGCCAGTGCCGGTTAGATTATAAGAACGGCCGCCCGCGCTCGCGAGATAACCGAGTGACTTGAGCTGGTCCATCACTCGCTCATCCATCATTGCCGTATCGACCTTTTCGGTCCCGTTGCCGCCGGGCGAAATGATGTTTTTCATCTGAGCCTCGAATTTCGATACCTCCGGACCGTGTTCCTGGATCACGTTTTTCATCTCACCGGGGTCTGCGGTCAGATCGTACAGTTCGGAGCGTGGAGCGCGGATGTACTTCCACCGGTTCGTCCGGATGGCCCTGAGTTCGGACCAGTTCATATTCATCTTCGGGTATAACGTCTCGGCGTAAGCGATGTCCGTGGCCGCACTCTTCCCGGAGAATGCGGGCACGAGACTGACGCCCTGAACGTAGCTCGGCGCACGTCCGCCCATGACCTCCAGCAACGTGGGAAGGAAGTCGATAGTGCGCGCCTGCTGCTTCACGCGAAGTCCGGCCGGGATGCCGGGTGCCGCCATCATGAAGGCGACGCGCAACGTCGAATCATAAATGAATACGCCATGAGTCAGTTCGCCGTGTTCGCCCAAGCTTTCGCCATGATCCGAGAGCACCGCGATGACGGTCCTGTCACGTGCCGATTTACTCTCAACCGCATCGAACAACCGCGCCAGTTGCTGATCCGAATACGCGATCTCCCCGTCATACGGACGGGTCTTGTACTTCTGCGCGAACTCCGCGGGCGGGTTGTAGGGGATGTGCGGATCGTATATATGCACCCATAAGAAGAAGGGCTTGTCGGAGGACCTCTTATCGAGCCAGCCGATAGCGCGATCCACCACAACGGACGCTTTCCGCTCCGGATCTTCACGGAACTCGTTCCGTTTACCGGGCCGCGGCATCTCGTCATCGTAGACATCGAACCCGTTATCGAATCCGAATAGCTTCTTAAGAACCGCGGACCCGATAAATGCCGCTGTGTCCCACCCCTGCTCATGAAGTATGCGGGCTATTGGATGCGCTGAAGACTGCAAGACAAACCCACCCGTATTTCGCACCTTATGGACATTTGGATTCTGCCCGGTAAAAATGCTGGCGTGGGAAGGAGGTGTGAGCGGCGTCTGCGCGACGGCATTTTCGAACAGCACGCCCCGTTGCGCGATGCCGTCCATCGCGGGTGTTTCAATGTTCGAGTATCCGTAGCAATGCAGATGATCCGGACGGAGCGTATCGACGGTCACCACGACGACATTGAGTGGACGAAGACGCGAGATCCGGTCCGAAGTACTTGGGGAGCTTTTCTCCTTCGAATGACATCCGACGAGCAGAACCACACAGAGCAGGAAAGCTAGCCGCGGAGAACACATCTGGTACTCAATGTAGCGTGTAAATGAAGATCCCCGCCGGCAGCGAACAGTGCCAGCGGGGATCGGATGGTACCGCGAAGAAACTTAGAACTCGAACCGGCCTTCCACCTGGATCGTGCGGTTTCCGCCCCGCTGCACCAGTTGGCCGAACGAGCTTGGATCTGCGATATCGAGGCCGAGCCACTCTCGGGATGTACGTTTGAAAGGATTGATGGCCGTGGCGCCCACCCCGAAGAACTTCTTCTCCCCGACGTAGAACCGTTTGCTCATCCGCAAGGTTTCCCCTACGTGATGCGGCCCTCGTACCGTCGGCAAATAACGTGGAGCCGTTCCGGGCCTCAACGGGATTCCGTTCGCAGTGATCGGTTGAGGTGCGAAAGCAGCGGGATTCAGATAGGGCGTGCCCTTGTTGAAATCCGTATGCGTCGGTGCATCGCCAACAGTGAGCTTTTGGCTGGTGATGACATCCGGACGGATGCCGGGCGCGAAGCCCACGGGAATACTGTATCCAGAGTAGCTAACCTGAATAGGATTCCCCGAACTGGCGCCATGTATCCCGGCGAATTGCCAGCCGCCGAGAATGGAGTTGGCCCGTCCCAGATTCCAACGCCGTCCCTTTCCGAACGGAGTCTCATACACCCAGGTGAACTTGAGCGAATGGGGTGTGCTGAACTCGGTAATCGAGCGGTCCAGACCGCGGTTGAAGTAATCTTGCACGGAGGTGTAGTAGGCCCCCGGGCCGTTCGCATCAATGTTGCCCAGCGCCTTAGAGAAGGTGTAGGCGGCCAGGAAGCCGAGGTTCTTGGTCAGGTGCCTCGTCACCGTCACTTGCAGTGAGTTGTAATTGGAGTTGGTGTTGTACGGAAATTGCTCATTGATTTGTCCGTACTGTGCATAGGGGCGCAACGCCTGCGCCACCGATTGGCTGGTATCAAACGTGGTAAAGGGCCTGAACTGCGGGTGGTCCGACACCGGATCGTTCAGGACGTCGCCCATCTTCAGCAAGCTTGATGGAAGTCCGTTGTAGTCGGTGTAGCCGCTTCCCGGCGACCCGCCCCACATGCGCGTGCCCTTGTTCCCGATGTACGCGACTTCCAGCACGGTGTCCGCAGGCAATTGGTATTGGATCGTGAAATTGTAATTCTGAACGTAGCCGGGGCGGTTCGCGTCACGCGCGGTCGTAGAGACGTCCTGGTAATTGGCCGAATTGGGGTCGGTATTTGGCAGCGCCCCCTGCAGGCTCGGATACGGATTGCGCAAGTACGTGGTGGGATCGTCGGCGAACCCGGTGGAACTCGTGCCGGCAATCGTTGGGACGCTGGCATTGAAGCCGTAGGTGAAGCCGCCGTAGCCCCAGTTATTTGCGATGGGCGGCGTGCTGGTGATGCCGTATCCGCCGCGCACCACCAATTTGTCGGCGGCGCGCCACGCGAAGCCAACTCGAGGAAGAATCTGCCGCCAGTACGTGTCATTCACCCGATTCGCAAAAATCAGCGCTCCGGGACGCTGCGCGTCGGGGTTCTTCACGGCCAGGCTCACTTCGGACATCCGGTTGGTCACCTCATAGAACGGCGGAATCACCTCCCAACGCAGGCCTAAGTTGACGGTCAACTGCGGCGTGATCTTCCAGTCGTCCATGACATACATCCCATGTTGCGGTTGGCGGAACCCTTGCGAGTACCCCTGAATGCCGTGATTGGATGCATATACCGCGCCCAGCATGAAACTGGCAAAGGCATTCCCCGTGTTCGTCAACTGGCCTGGGAAATCAGTCTGTCGCGCACTGAACGTGAACCTTCCCGCATCGGAAAGCGCCCGGTCGTTATAGAAGTAGCGCTTGTATTCGTAGCCAAACCGAAAGCTGTGCGAACCGTGCAGCCACGTGAGGTCGTCCTGGTAAATCCAGCTTCCATTGGGGCTGAAATCCGCAAACCCGACGCCCATTCGGGCGATGCCGCTCCCCTGCAGGGCGGATCCCGGACCGTTGAACTGAATCACAGGAAACATCGTGCCGGGCAGGTTTTGCAGACCAATGGAGGAAGCCAGGTTCGCATTGATGGTGGTTGGATATGCCCCGTTCTCGTTGAGGAAACGGTTGAATCCCGCCGCCACGCGGTTGATGAGGGTCGGAGTGATCGTGGAATTCAACGAGAGCCTCACCAGGTGCCCCGGTGTGATCTGCTGCTGCCACGAACTGGAAGCAGGTCCGGGTAACGGCAGGAACCGTCCCGCCCCGTTGTTGTAACGGCTTCGATAGCTGTGGTTGTAATAACCGGAAATCTGGTTCTTCGAGTTGATCTGGTGATCGCCCTTAATACCCCAGCTCTCCAAGTGGAACAGCGGCTGGCCATTGATGGTTGGGATGTTTCTCAGCAGCGTCGGTAACGTGGGATTCACGATACCAACCGTTTGAACGATGTTTTTCGCTACCGGATCCCAACGCCCTTGGGGAATGATGTTGCCGGGGAACGGGTCCCGTACGATGTCCCCGCCAACCCGGCGGGTAGTCGTAGGATCGTAAATCTGGCCGAAGATGATCGGCCGTCCCAATGGATCCGTTCCAACCTGCGTTCCAGACCTCTTATCGCCGGTGTATGCCGGATCCAGCAGCTTCGAAAAATCACCGTTCTTGAATTCACTGGTGGGCACCGTGCCCAGACCTGTGATCTGTTGCTCATTCCGGTTGTCCCACTCAAGATTCGTGAAGAAGAATGTCTTGTTCCTGCCGTTGTAGATCTTCGGGATCCAGACGGGGCCACCCAGGGAATAGCCGTAATTATGTTCCCGTAACTTCGCCTTGTGGCCGCCGCTGGTAGTCGTGTTCAGATTGGCGGCATTGAAAGCCTCATTCTGCCCGTAGTAGAAACCGGAACCGTGCAGGTCGTTTGTTCCGGACCGGATGCTGAAGTTCGCTACCGCCGTCTGGCCGCCGTTGTACTCAGCGCCGATTGCGCCCGTTTGCAGCTTGAATTCGCCGACCGCTTCGGCAGAAGGGCTGAACTCGTTATTGTTGCCGCCGGAAAGATCGGCGCGTCCGATCGGCATACCCTCAATGAGAATCTCATGCGAGTATTCCTGGCCGCCGTTGATGGACCCCTTGAACGTGTCACCGGTAGTTCCAGGGAGGCTGTCGAAAATGAATTGCTGGATCTGACGCTGTCCGTCGCCCACGACGATCGGCCAGCTCTTGTACTCTTCCGTAGTGATGTACCGGCCGATCTCCGCCGAGCCGGATTCCAGCAGTTCCGCCTTGTCGCTTACAACGACCTGTTCGGTGACCGCTCCCACTTCGAGCTTGATATCGTTGGTCTGGGTTTGCGCTACGCGCAGTACGACGTTCTCTGCCGTGGCCGTCCGGAATCCGGGAGCCGATACACGTACGTTGTAGGTGCCGGCCGGCAGGTACGGAAGCGTGTACGTGCCGGTATTTGTGGTGGTCGTGTTCGTTTCAACACCCGTCGCGGCGTTCTTTGCGACAACCGTAGGCGCCGGGTACCACCGCGCCGCCCGGATCTGTGACTGTGCCAGTAAGCGTGCCAACCGGACCCTGCGCTACGGCTAGTCCGGCCAAAACCATTAAGGCGAAGCAAATAATGAAGCTGCGCAAGAAAACCTCCAGCAATCCTTACAATACTTTAAGGGTAAAGTGATATCAGGTCAAAGCTTTTGAACAGCCGATATCGGACAAGACGACAAAAAAGGTAAGCACCCCTTTCATGTGGTGGCCGAAAAGATCATCCCGTAGACCGCTGGAACTTACGATACTCTTCTTAATCCTGAGCGCAGAGTTGAGTTGGCTCGACTCGGCGGGTGCCGAGGTGACCGGTCCTATCCGGTTCCGAGACGTAGCGCGGCAAGCGGGGCTAACTTTTACACTCGAGAACTCCCCAACAGCCCAGAAGCACCTTCCCGAAACAATGGCTGGAGGCGTAGCCGCTTTCGACTATGATGGCGACGGGTTGACCGACATATTCTTCGCCAACGGCGCTGCCATGCCGTCGCTGGTGAAAACCGGAGCAAAGTTCTCGAACCGCCTGTTCCGGAACACTGGGGGATTGCGTTTCCGTGATGTGACCGCTGCAGCCGGCCTTTCAGGAACCGGTTACTCGATGGCTGCCGCGGCAGCCGATTTCGATAATGACGGTCACGTCGATCTGTTCGTGGCTGGCGTTCACCAGAACATGCTCTATAGAAACCGCGGCGATGGAACGTTCGAAGACGTGACGGCGAAAGCGGGAATCGGCAGCGGCGAGTGGTCGATCGGGGCGGCTTGGCTGGACTACGATAATGACGGACTTCTGGACCTATTCGTCGTCAATTATGTCCGGTGGACTCCCGCTTTCGATCATTTCTGCGGCGATAAGGAACGCGATATCCGTGTATATTGTCATCCGCGGCTGTTTGAGGGAACGACAAACCGGCTATATCGCAACTTGGGCAACGGAAAGTTCGCCGACGTTTCCGATCAGTCCGGATTATCTAAGTACAAGGGCAAGGGCATGGCCGTCTCTGTAGCCGATTACGACGGCGACGGATTCCCCGACCTGTTTGTCACGAACGACAAAATGCCCAACTTTCTGTTTCACAATCTCCGCAACGGACGGTTCGAAGAAGTGGCATTTGGGGCCGGCACAGCCCTGGCCGATACCGGAACCGAGATGTCCGCCATGGGCACGGATTTCCGTGATTTGAACAATGACGGTCTGCCGGATATCGCACTCACTGCTTTAGCCGGCGAGACATTTCTTCTTTTTCAGAACCGAGGCGGTGGAGCGTTCAACGACGCCAGTTACACGTCGAGGATGGGCCCGCTCAGCCGGATTTACAGCGGCTGGGGCATGGGCATGATCGACTTTGACAACGACGGCTTTAAGGACATGTTCACTGCGAATTCTCATGTGAACGATCGCGTAGAAGCATTTGAGGCCACCGAGTACAAACAGCACAACAGCGTGTTCCGGAACATCGGAGGCCGGGGTTTCGAGGACGTATCGAGCACCGCTGGCTTATCGGATGCGGTTCGCGCGCATCGCGGGTGCGCCTTTGCCGACTTCAATAATGATGGCCGGATCGACGTCGTGACATCCTCGCTGGGCGACGGTCCCGAACTTTGGGAAAACGTCAGCGCTGGACTCAACACCTGGTTGGTCCTCAAGCTGAGAGGAACAAAAAGCAATCGCGATGGCATCGGCGCGGTGGTCCGGGTAGGCGATCAGTCCAACCACATGACCACGACCGTCGGCTATGCATCCTCCAGCCACTTCGGCGTGCATTTCGGCACGGGGCAGTTGAAGACATTGGATCGCGTGGAAATACGATGGCCCAGCGGCTTGCGGCAAACGCTGCAGGAATGTGAAAACGAATCAGGTGTTGCAGGTTGAGTGAACCAGCCGCGACTTCAGGGTTCGGCCGGTAGCGATGCTCGGAGGCGCTGATAAGCCGCCAGAGCCTGCTGCGCTTCGGCACTTCGATTGGTGAGTTGATAGGCGCGGAACAACTGGAAATGAATGCTGCCGTCCTGGTCGAGCGAAATAGAATCCGCTAGCAGCCCGATGGCCTCTTCGGGTTTACCGGTTTGCAGCAGGGCTTGGCCCAGCGCCGCTCGCGCCGGCAGCAGGTTCGGATCGCGCGAGATCGCTGCTTTGAGATAAGGTACTGCCTCCGCCGGGCGCTGCAGGTTGAGCAGCGACGCGCCATAAAGGAACTGGACATCGGCCCTGTCGCTGGACTTTAGGGGTTCCATCACCGCCATTGCGCCATCGTAGTCACGGCTCCGAAACAGCGACCAGGCGAGCCCGACACGAACGGTCTTGTCATGCGGCGCAAGCTTCAGTCCTTCACGCCACTCCACCGCCGCTTCACGCCAGCGCTGCTGCGCATTGTGAACCTCTGCCGCGTGCAGGTGAGACTCGAGCGAGGGTGGCAGCGCCGTTTAATCGTTCCCATGCGCCCGCTGCGGAGTCGTTGCGGCCCATGGCTTCGTACGCCCGACCCAGTCCATACCACACACGCGGGTTGGCCGGAAGCATTTCCGCCGCGGCCCGTAAGTGCTCCACGGCAGCATCGGCGCGCCCGGCGCCAAGCAGAGCTTCACCCAACATCAGACGGCCATTACGCTCGCCCGGGTTCACCTTGATCACGCGCTCGAGTGACGGGATCGCTCTTGTAAACTCTCCGAGTTCGAGATTGCTGGCGCCAAGAAACAGGTGAGCGGGAAGCAGATCCGGGTTGAGCTTCAGGGCGGCAGCGGCGCTGGCCGCAGCTTCACCGAAATTGCCGGCTTTGTATTCGGCAATGGCTAGATTGAGCAGCGTGTCGGGATCGTTCGGGTGCGCGCGAGAGAGTGCTCGGTACTTCAGGACCGCTTCAGCGATATGACCCGAAGTAAGTAACTGGCGCGCACGTTCGTATTCGGCGTCTTGCGCAAACATCAGGCAGGCGGCGAGCAGGAACACTGTCCAGCGCATCAAAATGCAACCCGCAACGGACCGCGCAGAACGAAACCTGCAACAGTCGACAGAAGTATAAACCAAACAGCCCAATGCAACCCCAGCACCGTCGCGCGCGGGTAGGCGATGTGGATCGCACTCTTGCCCACCAGAGGCTCAGGCAAGTATGAAATCCCTGACCCGGCCACGATTCGACGCTCCGCCGATCCCACTCTCAGCGTACCCGACGTTGCGCGCGACGGCCGAATGCGCCAACTGGTCTGCTGCTCGGCCTGTATGTACACGGCTTTGGTTTCCACCTTCACAGCATCGGGGGCGATGATCGAACGTTGGCGCGACTCCGCCGACACAACGGCTGCCTCACCGATTCGCAACGGCGCCCGTCCGTAAAGCGCATCCAATTGCCACATCGCGATCACCATCGGGAGCGCAAGAATCAGGAACGCGGGCAGCAAAAGCCGCATCAGCCTGAGATTATCGACGATGAGGTCGCGCTGCGAACGTAGGACCTGGCGGGGATCGTCCATGAACAAACGGAACTCGAGCAGGTGGGCCTGCGCCTGGGCCTTGGTCCGTGCGATCGCAACCTGATCCGACCAGCGGCGCATGACTAGCAGTGCCACCGCGGCTGTTACCAGGCTCGCGAGCGCGATTCCCAGCAGAGCGCCGGCGCCAAGATCCGTGACCTCAGTCATTCAGAATGCCAGCCGTGAGCATCGACTTCGACTCGAACGTTATTGTATATGCTCGACGAGAAAAAGGTCGCTGTCGTGGGTCTCATATTGAGAGTAGAGCAGCGATCTGTGATCGGGAGAAAGTGACATGCCGTAGGCAGGGAGACCAGTCATGGATGCAACCACCGTCACCTTGCCGGTCGCAAAGGCGAGAAACAGTACAGAGGAGGTCGCCTCCCCATGCCAGCCCGGAATGAAATAGATACCCCGGTCAACGACCGCGAAATTCTTGCAACAGATCGAGTCGAGAACCTGGCTCTCTTCACCGCCGCGCGCGGGCACCCGCCACAAGCTCGTGGACTCCTTACGGTCTTTGAGATAATACACGAACTGGGCGTCAGGTGATTCATGCCCATCGATGCCGCCCTTCCGGGTTATCTGAACCGGTTCACCGCTGTGTTCTGAATACGGCCAAGAGGCTCTCCAAACCTGATAGTCTCCGCTTCGTTTTGAAGTGAAGTAAACCCACTTCCCGTCCTGCGACCAACTATCCAAGCCCTCCAGCGGTATACGCTCCGGACTGCGCCCCTGCAAACTCACAACGTACGCTGACTCATGTCCACCTATATTCGAAGTGAAGGCAACGAGGCTGCCGTCAGGCGACCACTTGGGATCGGACGTGTAGTAAGGTCCTCCAAATGAACTCAACTGCACAGCCCCCGATCCATCACTGCTGCTGACCCATATTTCGTGAGATCCCGATCGATCGGAGGCAAAAGCGATACGCCTCCCATCCGGCGAGTACTGCGGAGTGTGATCGAGCCTGGTTGAAGCGATAACTCTGGATGCGTCGCTTCGTGACGCCCCTTCGCCGTTCAACTCGAGCCGCCAGATATTTGCGTCGATAGTCAGCTTCGAATACGCTAAGCGCCCTTGTCTGGAGATTGTAGGCTTCCGCACCCCCTCGCCCGCGACCAGGAGTCGTTGTGGCCTGCCGGGACGCCATCCCGGTCGAGACAGAGCGAGTTGGTACAGATTGGGCCTGTGCGGCGAACCCGAGCAGAAGACAATCGCGCGCCCATTTGGTTTCCAGACAGGTTCGAGAGTTGGGTAAGCCTCAAATGTTATCTGCTTCGGTGCGCCTTTCGGGAGGCCTCCGGACAATTCCAACAGGTACAAGTTCGAGTTACCTGCAGACCTCCGGGCAAAAGTCGGAGCTTCGCCCCCTGGGGACACGGAAGGATCGCGGTCAACGCCGAACTTCTGCGGTGATGAGGTCAACCTTTGTTTCTTCCCCGTCTCGATGGAGACGGAGAACAAGTCGTAACTCTCTGAAGAAGCAGTCTTGTCCGATACAATCAGCGACCTACCAGCAGGATGCCACCCGGCACAGGAAGCATAAGGCGGGGGTTCCACTTCGGTCAGCTTCCGCTCGGGACCTCCAATCGCCGGGACCATGAACAAGCCGCTCTCGGTCTGGGAGAGCCGTCGGAAGAAGGCGATCGAGCGGCCGGCTGGGGACCACGACGGACAGTAATCGTCGCGGGGACCTGTGGTCAGCGGAACCGGCTCGCTCGCGCCAACCAACTTGATGTAGATATTAGCGTGGTCTTGCCCAGGACGACGCCATTGGAACGCTACCTGATTACCATCCGGAGAAAAGCTCGGAGAGGACTCGTCGCCCAGATAAGATGTTACCGGAACAACGGCACCTGTATTCTCGGCTACTCTTTCCTCGCGAATTAGAATCCAGGCGACAAGTAATCCGAGCATAAGGATCAGCGGCCCCGCGATCCGAAACACGCGGGAGTGAGCAGGTTGGATTGCAGCGGGTATGCTGCCAATCTCAACCGGGGCAATAAAGCGATAGCCGTGTCGAGGAACGGTTTCAATAAAGCGCGGGTTGTCGGCCGAGTCGCCTAGCGCTAGCCGAACCTTTTTGATGGCGGTATTGACGCTCTGATCGAATTCGACGAATGTGTCGGACGGCCACAGGGCTTGCCGAAGCTCCTCGCGCGCGACGATCTCACCTGGACGCCGGAGTAATGCTGCTAAAACCTGGAACGGCTGGGCCTGCAGTCTGACTTTCTGCCCGTGCTTCCGCAGTTCTCCGGCGGCAATGTCAGCTTCGAATACCCCGAAACGGACAGGTCCGGGCAGCGTCGCTCGACGACCAGGCAGAACCGCCTCCTGAATTCCGGATAGCTCAGCATGAATTCCAGTTCAGGTGGGGGAGCGGTTTGTTTCTGGTCAACAGCTTATCTGTTCAGAGACTGCCTACTGGCGGTTCAGTACCGATCCAGCCTTGAAACATTGAAAGCGCGCCAGGTCCGACCCAAGCTCGACCATTACCAGGCAAGCTGCCCGGTCTGGACCCATGCTCTCGATTCTTCCGAGTTGTTGTCTGTTCGGCGCTCTCTTTGCGCCCGCCGAGTCCACTCCCCAGGCGGCGATATCTGTCCTGCTCTACAACTATGCTCGGGTGACCTCCCCAGTGCTGTTCAAGGCCGAATCGGAAGCCGGGCGAATCTATAAGAATGCCGGGATCGCCCTCGCCTGGGTAGATTGTCCACTCTCGGCCGAAGACGAGGGCGCATACCCGGCCTGCAGAACTGCGGCGGGACCGGCGCGCCTCGCCGTGCGCGTGCTGTCCTCTTCCGCAGGTTATGAGCACCTGCTGGATCGCGATTCGTTCGGTGTTGCGCTTCTGCCCGAGGATCGTGTGTTCGGGTTTGTCGCGAACGTGTTCGCCCGCCCCGCAGAGGCATTGTCCAAGGGGCACGCGCAGCTGTACGGAACAATACTGGGCGGTGTGCTGGCGCATGAGATCGGACACCTGCTGCTAGGTGCCGGCAGTCACTCACCGACCGGGATCATGCGAGCGGAGTGGCGCGCCAAAGAACTAAATTTGATTGCTGAGGGACGGATGTATTTTTCATCGCAGCAAGCTTTGAGACTTCGGGCGAACGTGGATGCCCGGAATGCTGAGAAGATGGCGCGCGGAGCCGCCGAGATCCACGCCGTTCACTCCAGGTATCCGAGTCCTTTTAGCTTGTTCTCCACTTCATCGGGAGTGCTGGGCTCTTCCACCTTTGCCAGCTCACGCTCGACCACATGCTCTACGAACTCCTCGAGCGAGCTGTAGCCCGCCTTCTCCGCATGCACCTTCGCGCGGTCGCACAGCGTCTTCTTCAACTTGACGGAAATTTTCGATGACAACATTCACCATCCTAACCCTAGCGCCGGACTAGATAGCTACCGAGAGGCTCAATCGAATTCATCGTAGACAGTGCGATACTTACCCCCTGAAACCTGAGCCCGCTCTTCCGGCGATAGCATCTCCGCAGTGACGAACGGGTTGGTCAGGATGGCCGGTAGCCGACCCGCTGCCAACGGATTGGGGGACGGAAGGCAATTCATGTACATCTCATAAGCGAACCTGCCGTCCGCCGTCACTGGCTGAGCAAATACGAAATACAGCACGTTCAGATCCGCCTTTTCGCTTCCTGGGCCCAGCAGATCGGCGAAAACTGTGCCGCGCACCGAAGCGAGCATTTCATGCTTCGCAGCTTTCGCCACATGGCACCGGACAACGCAACGCAGCCGGAAATCAGCGAGCTCAAATCGCAATTCCTCGCGGCAACTTCCCTCGAAGAAGCTCTCCACCGCTCCGTCTGCCAGCACCACCGCGAGTTCCGAACGCGGGATGCCGGAAGTGGCCTTCTTCAACTCCTCGAGGAAGGCGATCGTGATCGGATGCGATCCTGACTTTACTTCGTCAAGACGTTCCTTCATGGTCTGCCAAACGTCGGACCACGAAGGCGTCGGATCCGGACTGTCCTTCAGTTCGTCCAACGCGCGAAGTGCGAACATTCTTTCGGCGAGCATGTCGCCGCGGGCCTCCATTCGTTCAACGATGGTGTTGGCGCGCGCCGCGGGTGCAAGCGCTAGATCGACGAACATCTCAGGCGACCAGCCGCGGAACCAGTCTTCTGCAAAGTCGAAGCTGTCCAGGCAGTCCTGCACAGCGATACGGCAGTCACCCGAGAGAAAACCGGATCTCGGCGCGGGCCGCAGCAGATCCGGATCGGCATCGACAATCTCGTCGAGAAGCTTGAAACCCGCGCCATAGTGGTACTTAAAGCGCTCGCCCGCTCCCAGCTGAACGTGCGCTCGAAAAAGACCGCATCGCGCTCGTAGCGCTGCAAGAAACACCGACGCGTCCTCCGCCGCGGCCCGGCCCGCCAACGCGCTCCAGCGAAGCACGTCTTTCGCTTTACCGGCGAGTTCAATCACGGCCTCATATTTGCCGCCGTCCGCCAGGGACAGAATGCCGTAGGCCAAATCTACTAGCCGCGCACGCCGGGTTATGTCCCTGCGCCGTCCCTTGGTGTGGATCTCGCGGCGCGGTTCCGGCCGCGACCCTTTCAAGTGCGTGAATAGTTCGCTGATGATCGGGCTTTGGAACGACAGTTCCTTGGGCGCGGTATTCGGCGATTCCCGCTGCAGGATGGAAGCCATAGCCGATTGGAGCTGTTCCCCACCATCTCGCTCAAACCACGCGATGCGGGGCAGCGTGCGGAGTGTTGCTGGCACCGGCATTCGGTCTAGCCGGGCCACAAGACACCGTTCCGGAATGTGAGACACGGCCAATAGGACTTCCCGCATCACATACCCGCCACGGGTCAGCATCTCCCGCGACAAACAGATAACGATACACTTGGCCCGCAGCATGGCGGCCGCGATCGACGCGTTCAGCTCTTCATCGTTCGGATGCTGCTCCTCATCCAGCCAGACCGAAGGGTGGAAGCCCCGGATGAACTCATAGATGTCCCGCGCGCCGCGCGTTTTGTCGGACCATGCATACGAGATAAAAACGTCGGAACCCTCGACGGGGACTCCATCGCGGGCCACAACATGGCGCTCCAGCGGAGCATTCCGAAAGGGCAAAAACTCCTCTTCTGACGGCTGTGCTGGGTGGGCCTTCGCAAAGAGGTCCCAGCAGCGGCCAAACGCGTTGCTCGCCTCCGTACCCCAGATTCTCGCCGAATCTGACCTGAGACTTGCGGCGAGAGAACCGAAGCGCTGGGCGTTTGCGAGGTTGTGAGGTAGCCATGTTTCGTCGAACCTCGACACCGGCATGCTATGGCCCAGACCCAGGCGACGAGTCGCGGCATTGAAGCGCGGGACCAGCGTGTTGAAGCTGCCGCGAACTTCCTCCAGACGCGGCGACGCAGGCCCGTCTGCGTCCGGCCAGAGGCGCAGGCGCTCTCCCATGGCCACGTGAAGTTCCCACGCGGACGATGCCAGTTCGATCACGTCGCTACCGGTCGTTACGGCCGGCGGCTCGCGGACCGCAGGAGCCACACCACCGCCCCATGGAAAAAGTGGCGAGCGTAGCGGATCCGCGAGGCTATCGACCGATTTCGCGGCCGGCATCCAGGCCATCCTCATCTCGGCAGTTCCTTCCGGGGGCAGGAAAAGATCGAATTGGAGCATGCCCGCGACGTCAAGCGTCTTCGTGAGCAGGTCCGCAGCCTTGAGAAACTGATCGCGCGCGTCGTGGCGCGACTCTGCACGGGCTTTGGGCCAGGTCATGAACGTAACCGCGATCGAAGGATTACCGCGAAGCTCAATCGACGAGCTGTGCAATTGCCCGTCCTCGATCGTGAGTTGCGCCTTGGCGACCAAAAACTCCAGGAGTTCCTCAATCGAGGGATCCAGATTCAACGCGCGCCAGACTTCCTGCGCCCTCTCGCCGACAACCGGCAGTTCCAGGAACTCGGAGAGCGCTTCGACAGTGGCCGTGACGATACCTTTGGCGTCCATCGGCGACATCCTCCCGAGGCTACGGCTTGATCGGACGATTATACCCGTTATGAGACTATCCTCGTCCTGAGGGATTCACCGCTACTTCTTCTGTTCGTTCTGCGCGATTCGCGCCTTCACCAGTTTTTTCAACAGAGCGGACGGCAGCGGCGTGTCCACAGAGAAGCGTATGGTGCCCTTCGACGTTTTGAAGTCCTTCAGTTCATCTTTGAACGCCTCGATAACGGAAGGATTCATGGGATACAACCCGCAGTGATTAGGAAATGCGGCGTAGCCAAGCAACGGTCCTTTGTACTTGAAGGTGGGCATCCCATAGCTGATGCCCTCCGTAGCCTCGGACGGCAGGGCGGCTCGAATCATTGCGCGAACCTTTTGTAGGGTGCTCCTGGCGGGTTCGGGAATGTTTGCGAGGTATTCATCCACCTCGTTCCGCGTAGTGCTGCCTTTCGCGGCGGAACCTCGGTTGCTCGAATTAGCTAGTTTCATACGGCTACCACTGTAACCCCCGGGGTCGCTAACAACTCCGCAAGCTTGTCGTAGCTTTCCGCCGCGCCGTGTTCCATGCCGGCCTGAGAACGGCATCGCGAACCTCTGAGGAGGGGTAAAGCACGGTAGTAGTCAGCGTCGTCTTGCCTGCCTGCTCAATGAGGACGGATGTGACCGGCGACTCACCCGCGAAGTCGTCAAATGATTCCGCGAAGTCGTCAAATGATTCCATGAGGACAGAACGCCACGGCGGCACGATCTCGCGATGAAGGCCGCGCATTTGTCGGCGCGCTGCAGTACCGGGAGGTGCTTGGAGATCGCGGGATGGCTCATCGCAAGCGGTTTGGCAAGTTCGATAACCGACGCCTCACCGGACGCGAGATGGGCAAGGATCGCCCGGCGTGTCGGATCCGCGAGAGCGGCAAAAGTGGCGTCAAGGCGCTGAGAGGGGACATAGCCAATACGTTATATAACCAGATACTTATGCAGGATCTTCAGACAACCGCCGAGGACTCAACGGATCTAGAAGATCGTCCGGCCTCCTGATGACTTCGCCCCAAAAAGACCCAAAATGGCGAGTGGCAGATCTCGCAATTCCGGCTCATTGCTGCGCAGCGTCCGGCTACTCAACAGTACTCCGGGCACCGCGGCTGAATCGATGCAGTGATCTCCGATCCAAGCGTCATGATTGATCTGAATGACTGGTCCCGCTGTTGCACCCAGAGCCGTGTCCCACGAGGCGCGGTAGCCCGGACTGTACCCGACGATCAGGTCCGGAGCCGTTGTGGATTGAGGTGGGCGACTCACGGCTTCTATCACCTGCTTACCTGTATCTGGATCGCGGACCGCCAACAGAGCGGCAGTGATGCGTTGCAACAGCTCCGCCCGCTCAACAGGCGCTACGATCCCCTTGCCCTCGCGCCCGCTCAGATTGACGTACAACCCGTTCAATCCAAGTCCGTACGCCTGGGTCCGGCTCCAGTCCACCCCGACGAAGCCCTCGCCTGCTGCCGGGCCGCTCAACGCGAGAAAGCCCTTCGCTGCAAGCCACGCATTTAGCTGGAAGCCGCGCTCGAACCTCGCGAATCCGTGATCCGACATCACTATTAGATCCGCGCTCGGGGCTGCTCGCATCGCGTCCCCGATTGCCTCATCCACGCTTCGGTAGGTTTCCAGCAGTTCCGTTTCGAAGCGCCCCCACAGTATGTGCGAATTCTGATCGACACTCGAGAAATACGCAAATAACAGTCCGCTTTGAAAATGTCGCAATGAATACTGAAGCAGCCGGCGCTCATCCGCAAATACCAATCGGCTCTGCGCCAGGTACTCAGGCAAGTCAAACACGCCTTGCCGCAATGCCGCCGTGTCTTCCGCAATGCCTTGCGTGAAAAATGGGCCGATCTCCCGCGCGACATCCCGGCTGAAGCTTTGCGGCGCGGAGATCGGAAGCTCCGGATGTCCCGGATCGATGTTCACTGGCGTCGCGTAGAGTTGGAATCTGGGTGCCAGTTGTTGGGCATAAACACGCAGCATCCCGTGTACCGAAGCAAGATGCGAGATCAGCGGAAACTCCGTGGATATCCAATCCGACCATTCGCCCTGCTTGACGATCGCGACCGAGTCCCCGATCATCACGCGTGCTGCCGCAGCCGATGGATCGACGTCCGCGATGATCGAAACGGATGACATGCGCTGGTCCTTTCGCAGCGAGTTCGGCGGCCCTTCCAGCTTCAGGATGACGCGCCCATTCTCAATGGCGACCTTGACGATCTGGCCGCCCGGAACGGCGCGGCTGATCTCTTCAGGGTCGTCCGTAAAGAGCGTGAATGTTCCGAAGCCGCCGCGAATGTCCGGTACACCCATTCCGGCCAGTGCGCTCCCGGCCTGCACCGGCGGATAATTCGTAGGCATGCGTATGGTAGTCACTGACACGCCTCGATCGGACAGGAGCTTCCAAAACGGCGTACCGCGCCGGAGTGAGGCGACGCGGGCTTTCGAGAGCGGCAGCAACCAAGGTCCAACCGGCAGTTGGAAACGAGGCGGATCCGTACGGTCCATCGAGGAATACGGAGCCATCGTTGTGGGATCACGGTGGACGAAATCGTAGACGCCATGACCGGCGGGATCCAAACCCGTAATGAAAGTGGACCACGCAACGGGGCTCTGCGGTGGCGTGGTGGTCCGCAGACGCTGGAACCCGCCCTTGTCGCGCAACCGGCGCAGATTTGGAAGCGCATCCCAGTGCCGCTCGACGAAGCCAGGGTCCATGCCGTCCACACCGATCACGATGACAGTGGGGACGGAGTCTCTCGCCGGGGATGAACGACTACAGGCGGAAACCAGCGCGAAAGACCAAACCAGCGCTAGCCTGCGCACGCTCATACCGGGCGGAACACGGGCTGACCCTCCATCCAAGCTGGCCGGGGAACGGCGAATAAGTCGAGTGCAGTAGGCGCCATATCCTCGATGCCCGGATCGTCAGCATCCACGCGCAGGTTGGAAAACAGAACACCGGGAACCAGCAGTGGGTCCACGCAATGATCGCCGCTCCAAGCCTTGTTATTGTCCTCGAAGATGTGCGCGCCCGTTCTCCCCACTGCTGCGTCCCATGAGGTGCGATATCCATCTGCATATCCGACAATCAAGTCGGGCGCAGCGTCCAAGTAGGGACCGCGGTACAACTCCGACGACGCATAGACGCGCTGGATCGCCACTTCACCGCTCTTTGCGTCATGAAGACCTGTAAGCTTCCCGATCAGCTCCTGCTTCAGCACATCCGCACGCTCGGCCGGAACAATGCCGTTTCCTTCGCGCCCGCGAATATTCAAATACAGGCCGCCAAGCCCCAGCGTATAAGCTCGCGTGCGGCTCCAGTCTACGCCTTCGAAGTACTTGCCGCCTTCGCAAGCGCCACCTTCGAGTGCCAGATACCCGTTCTGCATCAGCCACGAATTCAGATTCACCCCGCGCCGGAATGAGCAGAATCCATGGTCCGACAAGACGAACAGTGCTGTGCTCTCGTCCACGTACTTCATCGTCTCGCCTACCAGCCGGTCCATGTCGCAGTACAGCCGTTCGATGACATCGGCGTGCCGCCCCTGGCGCCGGCGATCGAGATACCGGTAGAACATGTGTTGAACGCGATCGGTGGTATCGAAGACACACGCGACCACGCCGCGGCGCGTGCGATCGAGCGCACTGAAAAACATCCGCTCTCGTTCCTGTTTGATGCTCTCCGCTTGACCCAGAAAAGCGTCCTCGTCGATCACTTCTTCGTTCAGGGCCCACGTGTCCTCGGCCATGCCCAGCGTCGCGAAGGGTCCCAGCAGCTTCGAAAGATATATGGCGTAATAACGCGGCTGGCTGATGGGCAGCGCCGGGTTCTCCGGATCCATCTGCACCGGGGTAGCGTACAGCGAGGTCTCGGATCCCGTTTCCGTCAACAGAAAGCGCACGATGCCGTGGACCGGGATCCCGACCCCTTTCTGAAACGATACGTGGATCCACGGAGTGTACTCGCGCGGGCGCAACGGGTGCCGTTCGCCGTCCAATTCGATCTCGCCATCCAGCAGGCGGAATGTTGTGGTCAGCTTTTCGGGCCCTTCCAGCTCGCCGATTAACACGCCGTAAACGCGGGTCAGCGGATATCTGCTTCCACCTTCGCCTGTGAAATCTCCGGTCCGGGTGCTAAACAACGAAAAGCTACCCTGGGTGCCGCGCAGATCCGGCGTGCACATCGCCGAAAGCATACGACCCTTGAACTCCTCCGGCGGGAAGGTAATGGGCACGCGTAGAATCGTACTGCCGATACCATGCTCGCCCAGGATCTTCCAGAACGTCGTGCTCTTTCGGCTGGATTCCACAGAAGGTTTGGAGAGCGGTATAGCCCACCGCCCAAACCGCAACCATCGCCGAGGAGGACGGATCCGGGCAGACGACAGTTCGGGGATGTACGACTTCAAATCACGATTCAGAAAGTCGAAAATATTGTGCTTGGCAGGATTGACCCCCGTAGCGAACGTAGACCACGCGACGGGTGATAGAGCCGGGAAAGTGGTGCGCAGTCGGCGGTACGACCCCTCTGCTGCGAGCCTAGTAAAATTCGGCAGCTTGCCTTCTGCCATGAAGCGCTCAGCCAGCCGCGGGTCAAAGCCGTCCAGCCCCAAAAAGATCAGCTTCTGAACCTTCGCATTGCGGTATCCCCGGCGGCCGCGCGCCATCATCCAGACCATACGGAACGGCCACGTGAGTACCGAGACCGCTGCGAGCAGGAGAGCCGTCAACAAGGTGAGAAACGAGCCGAGAAATGCAAACCCGGCCCCGGGCCCGATGTACATCAGCGAAGTTTACCCTCAACGAACGGGACTTCCATCACCTTCTCATGCTGCACCGGACCATGCCCGAAGTAACCGTCTTCGCCGAACAATTCGCCATGGTCAGACGTGATAGTGATGTACGTGTCCTTGGGAACGAGGTCGAACAACTCTTTCACCACGCCATCCAGATAGCGGACTGCGTCGACCTGGCGTTTCCGCAACATCTCGAGCCTTGAGCTGTCGAACATACGGTTTGCGCTGCGGCGCACTTGCCGCCCACGGCCAGTTCATCCAGGTGCTTGAACACGCCATGAACGCCGCTGATTCGCGGCCACTGGTCTGGCGACTCATCAGGAAGAGCATACGGATAATGCGTTTCGCCCACATTGAGCAGATAGAAGGACGGCCGTTCGTCGTCGAACTTCATCCGTCGCAACATGGCGCGCATATCATTATGTTTCTCCATCAGAGTGAACGTATCGAAACCTGTATTGATCGCCGTTGCCGGATTCAGCACCGGCATAGATACCATCGCATGCGTCCTATACCCGAGTTTCTGCAACAGCACCGGCAGATATAGCCGGGGGATGAAGGAGCGGAACTCAAGGCCTGTGCCTCCCAGCCGCTCGTTGAATCTCAGCAGGTCATTCTTGTAATACTCCGACGCGAACACATGCCGCGGGCTGGTGTGCGGCATCAGACCCATCAGGAGGTTATAGTGCGAGGGCGCGGTCCAGGTCGCGTAGGACCAGCGGCGTTCCAGCTTTCCCAGCTTACGAATCGTCTTCGGCCGCGCGCGCCAGAACGAATCGTAGCGGCAGCTATCAAACACAATGAGAACGTAATTATTGTGGCCGCCCGGCACGCAGTTCCTCCCGCGTTGGTTCGATCATACCCTACCCTGGCTAGCGGCCCCCAGATCTCAAGCCAGCGCGCGTTGCTTCAGCCCCGGGCAGTGAGCCGGTCCAGCAGTGGCACAAGATAATCACGCGCGGCTATGATGCGCTTATCCACGACATCCGCCGGAGCCTTACTGCCGAACCCGTCCTTTCCGTCCAGGCGTTCAATCGCGATGGGACCGTTGAACCCAGCCGGGAACAGCGTGCGGAACATTAGTTCGTGATCGACATTGCCCTGCCCCGGAATCGGAAAGTTCTCATCGCCGCGGAGTCCGGAGTGATCCTTGATGCATACGGCTTTGACCGAGGCCGCCACGTCCGGCAGGTCGGGGTCGGGATAAATGCCTTCGTAGAATGAGATGTTCCCGGCATCCCAGGCGATTTTCAACCACGGCGATTGCATTCGTTTTAGAACCTGGAGGCAATCCCGGCCCCGCGCTGTGATTCCGGTGTGAGGCTTAAGCGCCACCAGCACTCGGACCTGTTCGGCGTGCCGCAAGGCCTTCTCCAGACCGACATAGAAACGGCTCACCTCCTCTTGCCACTCGCTGTCGCGTTTGGGAAGATTCGGGAACTTCTTGTAATACCAGGGACCGGCCCCGACCATGACGGGGATCTCGTAATCCGCGCAGAGGTCAAGCTGGTCAACACATTTTTGCACCGAGGCATCGTCGTGCAGATCTCCGCCCGCAAACCCGCCCAGGCTGAGGAATGGTTGGACGCCCAAATCCCTAATCCGCCGCAGCATCTGCGAACGCTGCGGTTTGGTGAGCTCCGGCGAATATACGATATCATCCGCATGCTTGCGCACCAGGCTGACGTAGCGGTAGCCGGCTTTCCGGATTCGCGTCATCGCGTCATCGAGTGGGATCCCGGAGTACATCCCCGCCATGACGCCCAACCTGTATGGCTCTTGGGTGGCCGCCCCGGTTGCGAAACCCGGCAGTGCCGCCGCACTCTGTAACAACTGACGTCTGCTCAGCATGTTTCAAAACTGCAGGCGCAAACCAAGCATCATATTACGAGGATTTTTCGCGCCAGTGATTTTTCCGAAAGTGCTTGGAACCGAATAGTTCGTTCCAACTGAACTGAATTCGGTGTGATTCCATACGTTAAACGCATCGGCGCGGAACTCCAGGTTCAAGGCCTCGCGCAAAGCGAACGTTTTATGGAGCGACATGTCCCAGTTATTAGTGCCCGGAGCACTCAGGAAGTTGCGTCCGGTTGTGGCGAACGTTCCGATCGCCGGGATTCCAAACTGAGTGGGATCGAACCATCTGCCGACCGTACGAGCTCCACGGCCGAGGAACGGATTGCCTATGACTTGGGGACGCTGCCGGGCGGAACTGCCGATACCGGCCTGATCGATGCCCACCACTGGATCGATAGGCAGCCCGGTCTGGATCATCGTGATCCCCGGAGAGCTGCCAACCGCCCAAAGCCTGTCCGGCAATGTCTCGCCGCCCATGAAAGAACGGGATCTCATAAATGTAGGTCGCGATAAAGTTGTGTTCCGCGTCAAAGCTGGACCGGCCCCACTCGAGATCGGCGTTGTGCGCGTTCGGGTAGTAGTTATAGATGTTACCCGAACAGCAGTCAGTGTTGTCCAGGGCCTTGGACCACGTGTAGTCCGCCTTCAAAAGGAAGCCGTGTGCGAACCGCCGCGTGAGTTCCGTCTGCAGGCCATGATATTTGGATGCGTAACTCTGTTCGCGCTGGCTGATAACGCCAAAGCCCGGATACGGCCGCACCGCATTGGCGCTGATCGTCTTGTTGGCGACCGCCGCGCTGGGCAGAGGCTGGTTGACGTCCTGAGTCCGCATCATGTGAACGCCCTTGGAGCCGGCATACCCAATCTCCAGCAGCCAGTTGGAAGACAAGGCGCGCTGTATATTGAAGTTCCACTGCGCGGTGTAGGGTGTGAGTTGATTGACATCGTTGGATCCGAGAGTGGTGGGCAGGCTGTAGTTCAGAGTGCTGCCCCCCGTCGGGTCGGCAAGGTTTGTATTGTACAGTGAAACCAGCTTGCCGAACGGCGGGTTGCCCGACATTAGAATGAAGGCGCCCAGGATTTCGCGGCTATAGAACATCCCAATGCCGCCGCGGATCGAAGTCTTACCATCGCCCATCAAGTCATAAGCGAAACTGAATCGCGGCGCGAAGTTATGCTTGGAGTACTTCCAATAATCCTTTGGGTTGACGATTCCGTTTAAGACGATTGCCGCTGCCCGGCGCAATCTGGCCCGCCGCATTGACGCTGACGGCCTGCTTGGGATCGTAAGCGGAAGGCAGGAATACGCGGTACTTGTCGCTGGCTTCGTATGCTGGCGGGAAGAGCGAATAACGCACGCCGAGGTCGATCATCAGCCTGCGGTTGACCTTCCAGGAATCGTCAACGTAGGCCTCGAACGAGAGGCGGCGATTGTCGTTGAACGCCACCGTATCGGTCTCGTCATACTGTGCGGCTCTGCCCAGAAGAAAATCCGCGAACGCATCGCCCGTTACCTTACCGTCAAAAGTGAACGATCCGAACACGTTGGTGTTGGTCGGCTCGAATTTCTTTTCGTATGGGATATCGAAGCCGGTCTTAATCGTGTGCGCGCCCTTGATCCAAGTGACGTTGTCCTTGAAATCGAAGATCGATTGGAAATTGCTCCACGGCGTGTCTGGAGCAAGGCCCGCATAGTTTGTTAAGGAGACATTTGGCACTCGTGCCGGCACCTCGGTCAGGTTCAGGCTGGCTAATGGATACGTATCCTTGTTAACCGGGAAGAGCTTGGGGATGCTGGTACCCAATTGGGTCGGAGTGATACCAGTTGGAAAATACTCCAGCCGGTTATGAACCCGAACAAGGTTGAAATCATTAATCAGGTTGGGCCGAAGAGTGGAGGTGACGTTGACGGTCGTGTTATTGGCGATTCCAATATCCTCTCGCTGGAAACTGCTGAAGCCGTTGCTGGCGCCGGGGTAATAGAAGTTATCCGAGTAGTTAGCCGTGTAGCGGGCGGAGATACGATGCTTATCGTTGAAGTTGTGATCGCCGCGCACCGTGTATTGATGCAAAGGATTGTTTCCAGGTTCGGTGGTGGTCCAGTTATTCCCGTTGGCATCCCGGTAATTGGTGACGGGGTACAGCTTTACGTACGCTGCGGCGATGGGCGAAATACGGTTCTGAGGAATGATGTTGCCGGGAAAGGGCTGACCGGTGAGCGGATCCGTGATGGTCTTCGGCAGCAGCGCGCTGAAATCGCCGGAGCGATAGGGCACTTCAGGCAGCTTCTGAATCCAGTTGGTCGCGGTGCGTTGTTTGGTCCAATCGACGTTCACGAAAAAGAAGGACTTGTTTTTTCCGTTATACAGCTTGGGGATGATCACCGGCCCGCCCACTGTGAAGCCAAACTCGTTGATCTTCAACGGGGGCAACGACGATTGGAAAAAGCTGCGCGCATTCAGCGCGGAGTTGCGCAGGAATTCGTAAGCCGAACCGTGGAGCGCATTGGAGCCGCTCTTGGTAATGACATTGAACTGGCTACCGCCGCCGATGCCGAACTCCGCGCTGTAGTTGCTGCGGATGGCGCGGACCTCATCCACGATCTCCATATTCGGTGCGAGCGTGATGTTCCAGTTGCCGCCGGTGTCGATGTTGTAACCGCCGTCCAGAAGCCATGCGTTATGCGTGGGACGGACACCGTTCACCGACGTGTAATTGGCCGTTGCACTGGTTGGCGCGGTGGATACGGCACCCGGCATGAGAAGCGAGAACGGTGCCACGGCGCGCCCCTGCGCCGGCAGGTTGAGCATTTCGTGGCTGTTGATGACTGAGCTGGTGGTGCCATTCGCGGTATTCACGGTCACCACATCGGCACTGACCGAGACCGACTCGGAGAGCTGCCCCACTTCGAGCGTGAGCGTGAACCGCCGGTTGTCGTTAACCGCCAGCGCGATTCCTGTAACCGTGGCCTGCTTGAAGCCCGCGGCTCGGGCGCGAACCTCATAATTGCCGACGGGGATCAACGTTAAGGCGAAGTTGCCGGAGGCGTCCGATACCGTCTGATGGTCCCGGCCGGTGTCGACATTATGCAGCACAATGGTCGCGTTCGGGATTACCGCGGACGAACTGTCCTGCACGGTTCCGTAAATGCCGGCGGTCACTTCCTGAGCGTTGACGCACATAACGCACACAAAAAGACTGAGCAATACAATGAACCGAGCAGATGTCGCATGAAAACTCCTGAGTGAGACGAAATGTTCCTACTATCTTACAGATCCTGCCGCCTGTGTCAACGAAAAAGCGTGAATTCGCATTGAACGGAAGAATCTGCCTATAATGTCATCCTATGAATCGGCGCGGATTCCTGAGGTCCACTTCGGGCTTGCCCTTGTTCCTTCTGCAAGCGGAACCGGAGAACGGATTTGTTCCGCTCTTCGATGGCAAGACGCTGGACGGCTGGACCATTCAAGACGGGCCGCAAACCGCCTTCTATGTCAACGACGGAGCAATTGTCATTCATGAATCCTCGGGTTTTCCGGCGTGGCTAAGGTCGGCGAAAGAGTACGAAAACTTCGATTTTCGCGGTGAGTTCTTCATGAAAGGCTGGAGCGATTCCGGTATTTATTTTCACGCGCCGGAGCACGGCCGCCCCATGTGGAACGGCATGCAGATTCACCTGTTCCATCAAGTGGACGAAAAGCCCCAACCCCAGTCCATGGGATCCATATTCCCGCTCGTTGCACCACTAAAGGTGAATGTCAGAGGTAAGGGCGAATGGAACAGCTTCCGGATTCTCATGGACTGGCCCCGCCTGCGGGTGTGGACCAACGACGAGGTGGTCCAGGATCTGGACGTTACTAGCGTTCCTGAGCTGCGAAACCGCTTTCGCCGCGGCTATCTCGGTTTCGAATCTCTGTCCTATCCTCTCCGTTTTCGAAATCTTCGAATTCGAGAGCTGCCGTCCACCGACAATCGAGCATCACTCTATGCGGCTCCTGAAGACTTTGCGGAGAAATGGTACGTGTCGGAAGGCAAGCCGAATGTGGCGTTGCTGGGTGAGGTCATTCACATCGATGGAGGAGGCCACATCGCGACGAAGGAGAAGTTTCGAGACTTCGAACTGCAGTTGTTTGTCAGGCACATCAAACATCACAATAGCGGCATTCTCATCCGTAGCGCGGGCAAAGGGCTGAGCGGCCGCAATTACGAGATCCAGCTCCACGACGTCGAAGGCGCCCACTATCCAACGGGTTCGCTGTACCACTTCAAGCGCTCGATTTATCCGAAGATCGAACCGGAGGTCTGGTTTCCGATGCAGGTCAATGTCAAGGGCAGGAACCTTCTCGTCCGGATCAATGGAGACACCGTTCTGGAATACGATCAACTGGAGAATCTGGAGGGCGGGAACATTGAATTACAAGCCCACACTCCCGGTATGTGGACGGAGTTCAAGCACATTCGCGTGAAACGGATCTGAAATGCGACCGATCTTCATTGTTTTGGTCCTCCTTTCTGTCGGAGTTACGTCCGCGATGGATGTTGCGGGCGCCTGGACGCTGTCCTACAGAAACGAGGAGGGACAAACTCGGGAGAGCACGTTGACCTTGAAGAGCGGAGGGTTCGACAATCACCGGAAACATTGCAAGTTCTCGCGGCACGGCGCAGATCTCTGACGGCACGATCACGGACAATGCGATCTCGTTCGTTGTGGTCCGCAAGGGAAACGGGGACGAGGTCAGGATCAGGTTTAAAGGAAACATTGAGGGCGACATCATGAAGTTACTGATGCAGTTGCGCGATCGGACTCCGATTCCCGTGACAGCGACGCGATCGCCCCAGTCACACGGGGGAAATTGATGGAAATATCCAGAAGGGCGTTCGTTGGAGCACTCGGCGCGGGAGCGGCAGTAGCGACTCTTGGCCGCACGTCCGCGGCTGCTAAGGGCGCTAACGACCAGCTTGTACTCGGTTGCATCGGAGTGGGCGGCCAGGGGGTATACCGGCTGAACGAATTACTGAAGCAGCGATGATGTGCGCATCGCGGCAATCTGCGATGTCGACCAGCGCCACCTCGATCGCGCGATCGGCATTGTTGAAAAAGCGAAGGGATACAAACCTCAGCCGTATCACGATTTCAGGAAATTATTGGCGGACAAAGAAATCGATGCCGTCACGGTGGTAACCCCCGATCATTGGCATTCCATCCCCACCGTTACCGCCTTCGAAGCCGGGAAAGACGTATTCTGCGAGAAGCCGCTCAGCTACACCGTAGCCGAAGGGCGCGCAATGGCGGACGCTTCACTGCACCATCAGCGCGTAAGCCAGATGGGTAATCACATCCACAACGATCATCCCAATTATCGGCGCGTCGTCGAGATGGTCCAATCGGGAAAGCTGGGCAAGATAACCCGCGTCCACGCCTGGAAGACGTCGCCCACGAAGAACTACACCCCGCGCGAACCGGCGACTTGTCCGCCGGAGCTTGACTATGACTTCTGGCTGGGACCCGCGCCTAAACACGCCTACACACCGCTTCGATCCCACGGAAGCTTCCGGCAATTCTGGGATTACTCAGGCGGAACATTTATCGATTTCTGGTGCCACATCAGCGACGTCGCGTTCTGGGCCATGAATTTCAAAGCGCCTAAGACTATCACGTCGGTTGGCGGGCGGTTCTTTTTAACCGACGAGACGGAAGCCTCGGATACCCAGGAAGCGATTCTGGAGTTTCCAGGAGTTCTTTACATTTACAGCTTCCGCCCGACGCCTCTCTCCGGGTTCGAGCATATGGGCCAGATCGGATGCGTTTTCGAGGGAAGCGACGCCTCTCTGGTTACGAATTACGAGAAGCATGAGATCTGGGTCAAGGGAAGAAAGCTGGACGATTTCCCGCGACCGCCCCAAACTATTCCGGATTCGCCGGGCCACATGCGCGAGTTTCTTGACGCGGTGAAGAGCCGCAATCTCGAGACCACATGCAACTTGCGCTATGGGCACCAGCTTTCGAAGTACGGGTTGTTGGCGAACATCTCCTACCGCACTGGCCAGACGCTTAAGTGGGACGATGAGCATGAACGAATAATAGGCGACAAGGTCGCGAACAAGTATCTGGCGCGTCACTTCCGTCGCCCCTGGAATTTGAAAGTGCGGCGTCATGCGTAGCTGTGTTGCGAGTCTCACCTGGGCCGTCCTGATGTGCGCGGGTTTAGCGCGCCGCAGAAATCCCCCCGGTCCGCTATATGGGAAAGACGAAGTATCTCAACAACGCCCGTGCCGTCGTGAGTTACACCATCGACGACTCGACAAAGTACGTTCCCACAATCCTCGATACGATCGACAAGTACGATATCAAGTGCACGATCTTCGTCAGCACCGACGAAGATCCCGCCCCGGAGGATCGATTCCTCACTCAGTTATTGGTTAAAGACCTCTGGCCGCGGCTCCGGCAGGCCATTGACAACGGTCATGAAATCGGATCGCACTCGCAGACTCACCCTTGCCGGCGGACGGAGACCGAGGCCGGCTGCACCGAAGCCTACACGGATGCCGAGGTGACCGGTTCCCGGGACGAGATCCTCAAACGGACGCAGCAGCCCTATGTTTGGACCTGGTGTTACCCTTGCGGGACATGCGCGAACTTCGAATCGATCCAGAAGAAGATTGCGGCAGCCGGCTATATCGTGGCCCGGAATTATCCGGATGAGCCTCATGATGGCCACATTGCGCCTAACCTGCAGACTTGGGATTCCAACCCCATCAATGCCGCCTACACACAAGTGGTACAGAAGCGTGGCGGCGCCGCCAAGCGCGAGGTGCTCGATGTCGGTACGCTGAACGGAAAGTTCGATGAGATTTATGAAAAAGGCGGCATTTATAACTTCATGTCGCACCCGCAATGGCTGGATTACGGCCCGGACACCTTCTATGAAAAGCATTTATCTCATATAGCCCGGAAGCCGGATGTCTGGTATGTGCCGATGGGTCCGTTGTACGCTTACAAAGTCATCTACGATAACACTCAGGTTCATCCTCTTACTGCCGGCAAAGACAATGTCCAGTTTGCCGTTTCGAATGATCTAGATCCCAAGATATACAGCGGCAGCATCACTCTCGAATTCAACGCCCCCGACGGCACAACGGTGTGGTCCAACGGCAAGCAGCTCTCAGAACGAAATGGCGGCATTACGGATCGATGGAATCAGGAGTATTTTCGCCGGGCAGGCGGCCATTTATACGTCTCAGTGCGCTCCAATACAACACTCGAGTTCCGATCGCGATAAACGTGTGACTCCTAAGTTTCCGTTAGACCGTTTCACCGTCGTAAGCCTCAATCAACCGCAGCGCTGTCAGTAAGAATGATGTGCCCGCGAAAGTCCTGGGATCCACGCCCGTGAGTTTGTTGATGCGATTCAGCCTGAAATAAACGGTGTTAGCGTGAACCCCAAGTCGCAGCGCCGTCTGTTTGACATCGAGACTGCAATCGGCAAACGCGCGGATTGTCCGCGACAGTTCCTCCGATTGGCCGCCCCCGGAAGACGTCAAATGGCGCCACTCCGGAATCAGCCGGAGAGCGGTCTTATCGGCACGACGGATCAAAAACTCCGGCAATCGATATCTGCGAAATGCATGAGAGCACGATCCGCGCTGGCGAAATCCAAGGCGCGCCGAGCTTCTTCGAGCGACTCGGGAAGATGGGCAACTTCAGAAGTATCCAGACTTACGCCGCACTCCGGTGGTGTGGCCGTTGGTCGCCCGCCGCGTCAACCTATTCCGGCCGAGCGCCTTCAGAAAGCCACGGCCCCGTATCGCCTTCGCTGCACACAATCGTAGTCACCTCGCCGCTCCCGAATATCCACCAACTTGCCGAAAATAGCGGGCGGGGAGCACTCCCGGATCAGGCGCACAATCGATCGCAGCGCTACTTCTAAATCGACCGGATCTCCGTTCCCGGATTGCAATGGGCGGGCGACAGCAACGGCCATCGGCGCGCCGGGACGATTTT
>CAWKLV010000049.1:0-57124 GCA_963850575.1 uncultured Acidobacteriota bacterium
GACGCGAACGCGCCGGGTGGACGAAGTTTCTGCCGCCCGCAAGCCGATTGTGCGCTGGACGCCGGCCGCGACATCAGCCAGCCAGGCCGCCGATTAGAGCATTGCCGCGACCGATTCGGGCGTCAGATCGGCCAGCGGCTGATGCCGGATCACGGTCACATTTTCGCCGCGCGGCGCCCACACTTCGGGCGAAGTGCTGCCAAAGAGTGCAATCGTCCGGACGCCCGCGGCGGCGGCCAGATGCGTGATCCCGGAATCGTTTCCTATGTAGAGACCAGCTCCGCGCACCCATTCGGCAAGCTCCCGCAGATTGTCAAAACGCTTCGCCTCCAGCGGCACCACCTCATCGGGGGCGGCCAGCCACTCGACCGGCCTTCCCAGCAGACCGGCCAGAATGCGAAACGAACTCAGGGGCCAGTTTTTATTGTAACTACCTGAAAATGGGTGGATTACGGCGGCGGAACGGGAATTGGGTTCGTTTTTGCAAATTATTTTCGGCGTTGCGCCGAGCGGTGCGCCGACTTGCCCGCAAAAAAAATCGGTCGCATGCACCGCGCTTTCCTTAGGCGGCAGGGCATCACAGAAGCGGCAGGGCACGCCCAGCGCATCGAAGGCCGAACGAAATTCGGGGCGGTTGGTTCCATACCAGCTGACGACTTCGTCAAAGCTTTTCAGCCTCTCTACCAGCACCGGATTGGCGGAAGGTCGCCGACTCCGAACAGGTCCAGGCCAGTGGAAGAAATCGGACAGACTCGATCAGCAAAGTCGACCAGCGGGGCGACCGGGCCCGGTAACCAGATTTCGGTATAGCCCGAGCAAAGCGACTCGAGGGCCGGGAACGACAAGATGCAATCGCCGATGGCGCCCGGCCGGATGAGCAGACGACGCATTGCGCCCTAGAAGCCGTACAACTGGTGGGCATTACCGCGGAGCACCAGATGCGCGATGTCACGGGCCTGGTCGCGCGTGATCTCCTGGTCGCGCAGCATGCCGGTGAGCGCGATTCCCAGAACCTGGCGGCCGATCTGCGAGCCCAGCCAGGCGGTTTCTTCCCAGCCGACGTTCTCATAGAGCGGACTGGCGTCCGAACCATACAGCACCTTCTCAGGCGCGGCTTCCAGATACAGACGAAGGGCGCGGGCACCCTCGGCCGGATAGCTCATGTAGCTGAACGCGGAATAGTCGACATAGACGTTCGATTTGAGGATCAGGGCAGCGGCTTCGCGCGCGTACGGCCAGGCGCCATGCAGCATGACGAACTTCGTTTTGCGTAAAGCCGGGTCGTTAAAAAGCGACTGCAGCGGAATCGGGTTGGCGTTGCTGGTCTGGAAATAACTACCGGCTCCGATCGAGCTGTGAATATGCACGGGAAGACCAAGCTGACCGGCTTGCACGGCAAGATAGCGGAACAGGAAATCCTGCAGCAGCTTGTACTCTTCCGCGCTAGGCTCAGAGGACTGAGCGTAAATCGAGTAGACACGTTCGGCGCTTTCGCGCGGTGGACTGCTGATCTGCAGATCGCGCAGATAGGCGAACTCGAACTTCAGCGCCACCGCATTCTTGGCTTTCCAGTTGTTGAGCGTGTGGCTCAGGAAGGTCAGGTAGTCATCCAGGCTGGAAGGCAACTGGCGCAGCCCACTCTCGGCAAGATAGCGTTTCAGCAGGGCTTCCTCGCTGGTAACGAAGGCGCGGTGCTCCGGATCCTTGTTCTTGAAGGCGGCGTTGTTGAGCGGGAACAGGAACATATCGACGAAAGGCACCCACTTAAAGCGATCGGCCGGAAGGCCTGCCCCCATGGCGGTCCGGTTGGCGAGCAGGATGTCGGTCCGGGCCTGATTCAGGACCCAGGAAGGATACAGATCGCCCTTGTTCTGGCGCATGCGCCGTTTGGCCTGCACCAGTTCAGCGATGTGAGCAGGCTGCGAATCGGAATAGTGGTAGCCAAAGAGCGCATGCCAGGCCTCAGGAAAGCGCGGACTTCCAGCGCGCAGCGGTGTGGGCATCGCCAGATCGGATAAGCCATCCGCCGGCAGGGCATCATAATCGCGGTCTTCGTCTCCGGCGGCGACCATCTTTACCGGATGGGCATGGTTGTCGATGGCGCTGGTGCGGGCGATCTCGTCTCGCAGAGAAGAATCGACCGCCAGATCGGGGTTTGCAGACTCGCGCGAGCAGGCCGCGGTGAACAACAGCAGGCCCGACAGGAGAGCAAAAAAGAAGCGCGTCATCTAGCCCGGAACTACTGAATCGTGACAGGAAGGACAACGTCCAGGGTGGCGGGGCGGAAACACATTTGCGAATTGCAGGCCTGGAAGTGGAGCTTGCCCTTCAGCTGAAACATTCCCGGCGAGGCATTCGGTGCAGTTTTGAAATCAGTCTTCACGCCAAACGATCCGGTGTAGACCAGCAGCTTATCCGGCCCGACCTGCAACTCTTCGGCCTCAGGATAGTGGACAGCAGCGGCGGTGAGGGGGCCGGGTTCCCAATCCAGACGAAAGGGGATCAGGAATTCACTGCGAGGTTTATTGCTGTTGACGTGCGAATCCTGCTGGATACTCACATTCGTTACCTGCGAGACCAGCGCACCCTTTTTGACGGTGATGGGTTGGGGCGGACTAACGGTAACGCGCTTGGCTTGTCCCCAGGCGGAACAAGCCAGGAATAAACAACCGGCCAGCAGTCTGGTTTTCGTTGAGAACACTCTGGATTTCACTGAGGTATTCATTCTTTCCGGCGAGGCCGACATGGGGCGCCAAAGCGAATTTGCCATCTCTATCAATGATGAAGGTAGTGGGCAGAGACTCAACGCCGCCGTATAGCTGGCTCACGGAATCGTTACCCAGCAGTACGTGGTAATTGATTTTGTGTTCGGCGATGTAGGGCTTCACGGCAGTCCAGCCGTCATCGTCCATGGAGACGCCTACGATTTCCAGGCCGCGATTCTTGAATTGCTGCTGGAACTCGACGAACCAGGGAATCTCGAGCGCACACGGGCCGCACCAGGTGGCCCAGAAATTCAGCAGAACAACCTTGCCGCGCAGATCGCTCAGCTTCAGCGGCTTTCCCTCGGCATCTTTCAGTGTGAAGTCAGGGGCAGGCTTTCGATTCTCGGAAGTCTTGGTGCGGGCGAGCCCGTGCCCTGCGTCGGATGGTTCGACGAGCATCCGGAAAACAGAAGAATGCCAGAGGCGCAGAGAGTGGCAGTCAGAGTCCGCTTTAGCACTAGATACAGTGTATCGCTGAAGGGAACGACGTAGTCGAGCGCGTCAGGCATAACACGCAGTATCAAGAGCCGAGCAGGCGCACTTTACTTTCTCCAGGATGTCGACGGCCGTGGCAGTCCAATATAAGGGGCTTGAGCTGGCTTGCGCTGATCGAACAAAATTGCCGATCGCAGTGACAAGCTTATTGACATTGCCGAAGATGCTGGTGGTGCACTCGGTTGTGTGCGAGATCGCGAAAGAAGTGCTCCACCATATTGAGCCAGGAACTGGCCGGTGGGCGTGAAGTGTACCCGAAAACGGCGGTGACGCGCGAACCGAGCGTTGGTGCCTTTGGGTGTTTATGAGTAGCGTAGTTGTCGCAACTGAGATGAATGATTTTCTCTGGCGGGGTATCCTCATCGATCACGCGTAGAAAGCGCAGCATTCCTGGGTGCGGGTATCGGTCGTCGCACATCGAGATGACGCAGCCGTCCACGGTATTGAGGGCCGCAAACAATGTTGGCGGTGCCGTTCCGTTTGTAGTCGTGCGTCATGGGGCCACAACGGCCTTTCCGTAAAGCCGGCTGTGCGGTCCAGCGCTTGAATTTAGCTCTTCTCTCGGCGCACAAGACTACAGTGTGCTCGGGTGGATCGAGGTACAGCCCGACAATGGCTGCTAGCTATCCGGCAAAGTCAGGATCGTTGCTTAGTGTGAAGGTTGGCACCAGATGCGGCGTACGCTGGCTTCGCTGATGCCCATGGCCTACAGCCACGGTGCCAGTGCTCCAACACGTAGCGCCTTGCGGGTTGGTTTGAGTTGTTTTACGGATCAACTCTTGGATTTTCTCGGTCCGTAGTCGTGCGCGGGCCCCCGGGCGGGGCACATCGTGCTCCAGCGCCACTGTGCCGCCTTCCAGAAATCGCTTGCGCCCGTGAGCTGCTTTCTGAGCGGTGATCTCCAACTACGTGCCGATGCGCTGATCCTGCCAACCCTCACCGGCGCGCAAGATAATACGCGACCTCTCTACAACACGCGCCGGCAAAAATAACGAGCGGACTTGTCGCTCCAAGGCCGCTCGTTATTTTGGGTCCAGCTTGACTTCTGGTGCGGTCCGCATTGGCGTCTCTCAACCATAGACCGTCCCTTCTGAAACCAGTTAGTTACACTCGTGACGCTCCAGACTAGATCTTCCAGCCATAGGAAGAGATGGCGGCGAACCAGTTCCGGCGCAGAGCAAGGGATCGGCGGCTTAACGGGCGCGTGTCGCCAACAGGTGATTGGAGCTGGGCGAAGGTGGCGCTGTCACAGAAGCTCTCGCGACGTAGTCGCGCCAGGCTGGAGTGCCCGGCCCTGTCCCCGAAGCGACTGAACAGCCGCTTTGGCTACGCCGGACGACTCGCCCAGTTCACCCCGGACGCGCCGATGGAATTCCTCCGCGAGGAGCTGCGCAAAGGCAATGCGGCGCGGGTTGCCAAGACGGACCCAGACGAAATGAAACAGCTCATGAAAGAGAATGGCCCGGAACAGAGTGGGGTGGCGCAACAGGGCCGAGTCGAGAATGATGCGGCGCTCCCGAATGAAGCTGGCGGCATGGACCGCCCGCCCGCGAGCATCGCGCGACAGCAGCAATCCGCGATAGGCTCGGAGTGCCGGCCGGACTTCCACCGCGATCGGCTCGCCTGAAAAACAAACGAGCCTCGGCAGCAGTCGAACCAACTGCGTGGCGAGGCTCGTTTTCGTGTTCCGATTAGGGCTTGGCGGGAGCGGGTTGAGAACCAGCGGGCCGCTGCAAGGAAGGGATTTTCGATGGGGCGGTGGAACCGCTTGCGGCGGTGAAGAAGTCGGCATCCTGCACTTGAATCGTGTACTTATCGAGTTGCTGTTTCAACAATGCCTGCGTTTTGTCGGACTGCTGCTTTTGGACGATTGTCGCCCGGGCCTGTTCAAACGGAATTTTAGTACGGCTGTCCACTTTAAAGATGTAGAAACCACCCTGCACACGGAACGGTTCGCCAACCTGCTGAGGCTGGAGCTTGGCCACCGTGTCCTTTACATTCTGGGGGATGTTGGGATCGGCCATCACGAAGGTGGTGATCTCACCACCGCGGGCAGCACTTTGCTGATTATCGGAATCGGTCCGCGCGAGCGCTGAGAAGTCGCCGCCAGCTTTGATCTTCTTTTCGATATCGTTCGCCTTTGCCAGAGCATCGGCTTCGGTTCGTTGGACTGCACCGGAGGAGGAGGCGGGAGTTCCGGGCGGGTTGAAGGCGACGAGAATGCCGCTGAGCTTCACCTGATCGTAATCCGCGACATGCGAATCGTAATACGCTTTCGGGTCTTCCGTGGCGCCACTGGTGGAGGCAGCGCGGCTGAGGTAAGCCTGGGTCAATATGTTGGCGCGGCTGATGCGCAACTGCTCTTTCCATGGAGATTGCTGATCGAGTTTCAGATTGGCCGCGTCGGCAGCCGTGGCATCTTCCATGTAGATCTGGCGCAGCAGTTCAGACAGCTTGCTCTCATAGCGCTTGCGATCTTCCGGCTGGATGGCCTGCAGCATTTCCAGCGCCTGCCTGGCGGTAACTGGTTTTCCGCCGATCGTAGCGACCACGCGATTCGGATCCTGCTGGGCAACCGCTTCCGGCCCTCTGGGTTTCAGCGAACTGGCATCGCCAGCGGTACCGGTCTGCGCCGGAGATGCCGCCTTCGGCGTACTCGCTGGAGGCGCCGGAGAAGGGGTCTGGGAAAAATCCACGGCGGGAAGAGCAACGGATGAACAAAGAAGGACGGGAATTGCGATCGAACTACGTTTCATTAAATAGGGTTATAAACTCCAACTCTAGCATGCAAAGATGCCTTTTTGGAGTGCGGCGGCGACTACTTTATATAGGCTTTTTTCAGATTTGCGGCGGCCTTCGCCTTGGCATTGGCACTGATCTGGATGTTGTTCACTACCTGTGTGGCGCCGGCAGCATGGGCCATTCGCGTGGCAGAGCCTTTGTGCTGAATAACATCCGTCTTGCCTTCCCAAGTCACAACACCGCGCTGGACGTGAAACTTGAATCCGTCTTTGCCGATTTTGGACTTCGCCAGTTTCATCCGGATAGTGGCGTCAATCTGCGAGTCTGAAACGTTTCCAGCATGCGCGGCGGCGGTGGATTTCGTGGGCGTGGCGGCAGTTGCCGGGAGGAACGAGCAGGCAAGCAGCAGAGGGAGGGCGAACAGAGAAAGAAAGTGGCGTGGCATGTTGGGTTTCCAATAGTTTTGGGAATTCGTCAGTAAATGCAGTGGGAGTGAGGACGAATTTCTCGCAGGTTGTATTCGGCATGCAGGGGTTTTTTTAGTTTTTTTGCAAGCCGGCTTCTGCACGACTGCCAGACGGACTGGCACCGGGATTCACCAGCGAGTCAGGCGAGAATGCAACTCGCCGCTTCGCACTTATTCACACGATGCGGATGGCGCTGCTGTTAACGGCAGTCTTTGTAACTACCCGGATGGCGCTGGCGGCGCTGGGTGTCTATCCGGCGATTCCGTATTCGCTCGCGATTGCCGTCGCCTTCGGTGCGCTTCCCCTGGCGGTGTGCGCGGCCTGGGCCGGAACAAAGCGCATGCACCCGGCGCTTGCCACGGTTTGTGGCTTAGGCGTGGTTGCGGCGGAGTCTTATCACCTGATGTGGTGCGGCGTTTCGGCAACCGCATTACTCATCAATAGAGACAAGATCAACCGCCGGCTGGTGATTTCTGTGCTGGGCGCGTGCGGCGGCGTGCTTCTCTTCTATGCGTGTGTTTTTGATTGCAACTATCTGGCGGCTCTGTTTGTTCACCACCGACTGCATGACGAACAACTGGCTCGCTGCGACCGCGCCATCTACGGATGGTTGTTTGGGAAGGCGGATGTTTCCTACGTTGGCATCTTTCCCTTGATCCATGGCCGCCTCTTTTATGTTTTCGAGAACGCGTACAGTCTGCTCTTCGGCGAGATCGTCCTGACGGCCCTGTTGATGCGGAAGGAACCGGCCCGCTTCCTGACAACTCTCGGCGTGGCTTACGGTACCGGGCTGATTTGCTTTCTGTTGTTCCCGGCTGTCGGGCCACCAATCTACTTTCCCGATGCGTTCTCTGGCTTCGCCGGAAGCGTTGCCGCTGAAATGGGCAAGAGCGAACACCTGGATTTTCAGGCACTGCTTGCCGGAGGCCGGCTGAACGGCCTGGGATATTTCGTTGCGGTCCCCAGCCTGCACGTGCTCGCGTCGATCGTGCTGCAGGGCATGCTGAGACGCAACAGGACGCTGTTCTGGGCTTTCGTGCCAATTAATGCGGCGGTGATTGCCAGCACGCTTGTCTTGGGGCAGCACTATGTGGTGGATGTGGCGGCGGGCGGAATCGCGGGCGCGGTTCTCTGGCGATTTACGTTTTGCGCAAAGAAGGAAGTGCGGGTGGAGGCGACCTTGCGGGACTTAGGGATGAGTGAACAGCAGACTGAGGCACCCGCCCTCACGTGATGCGAACAGGGAATTGAAGCGAGTGTGGCGTGGAGCGGCCGTGCCCGGATTCGTGATTCCATTGGCAGTATCGACGCTGCGAATAATGTACGCGAAGCAGGCCATTCGGCCTAGAACGTTGGCGGCGGTTCTGATTTAACTTTCTTCGCGTGATTGACGGATATGCTGCGCGGAGCCGGAATTTTTGAGTGTTAACGCGGCGCTTCTACGGCGTCAACTGCCTAGATACTTGTTTGGAACGTTTCTTTGGGGCGGCACCAAGCCGCTCCGCGCACGCATTAAGAAAGCAATGTTGTCGTAGACATCACGTTCCTCACGGTGGAACTGCCTAAACAAACCACACTGCGCATACGAGATTGCAGTCGCGTCGAACACGACTGTTTCCCACGGCATCCCATCGCCCCAGAGCAGCATTTGGACGGTGAGGTCTAACGAAGCTCCGGCAGAAACGAGCAACTCCATCATTGGCCGGCAATAGTTGAAGATCGAGTTCACCGCGTGAAAAATCGGAGTCTGCCCACCTAACCCATCGGCAGTCAAGCAGGAGGGGGCGTTTACGTCAGCGCCTGCTTCAATCAAGAACTTGCCGCATCCTAGTGAATTGAACTCCGCGCAGATATGCAAGGCTGTCACACCCCGGCAGCAAGTAAAGGCCGATGATAAGCTGAGCATCCGTGAAAGTACTCCGGAGTCGTGAGCCAGTTGGATCCTCAAGGCCGGGACATCGTCTAAGAGCAGTGCTTCCAGTAAGGGATCGGCCACGTGTGCTCCAGCGGCAACCATGGTCCGCACGCACTCGACGAATCGTGATGAGCGCAGGTAGCCTTCGATGAGACAGTCGATAGGCTTCTTTCCTTCGATGAGGTTTACAGGGCTGACGCCTGCTGCAAGGAGTTTCTTAATTCCCTCAGGGGAATGGATTTCAAAGGCGCCGAGAAGATCGGTATGAGTTGGACTTCGGTCAACACAATTTCTCAAAAGGCCCTTACTCCTGGAACCCGTACAGCCGGCTCTGATTGCCTACTCTACTCGATTCCGGATTGGTTGACGAACATGCAATTTTCTACCGACCGAAGTTCATCGGATTTCCAGCACTTTCCAGAGTGCGAATTGCAATCGACAGAATGTATCGGCCCACTGTGAGAAATACAGCCGATGGCCGTCAGCCGAACGTTCCTTCATGAAACCAAACACGAGTTTTTTCAAGAGCCTGGCACTGGCGTCATTTGAGCTAAACTGATGGGAAATCGCTCACTGCTTTGCAGAGTTCACGGATCATTTTGAGTCGTTGTTCGACTCTTTTTCACCTTTTGGAGGAGTCTTTTGCCGGTTATACGAACTGGATATCTAACGGCCCGCGGTGCGGAACCGGCGGCCTGGACGAAGACGGATACGCGGAAGCGGACCTGGTGGAATAAAGACCCGGAGTTCGCCAATGGCCAGTATCAGATGACCATGACCTGGCATCACAACATTCCGGATAACCTATGGCGGGCTTTCTGGAATTACATGCTGGTGAATAACTGGACGAAAGAGATGGAGGAATTTCTGTACATCACCGGAATGAATGACCGTCCGGGAAGCGATGTGCGGATCAGCACCTACATCAACAAATTTGAATACCTGCACAAGACACTGACTAACCTGAACGCGAGCACCGGTGTGAATGACTCGATGGCGGATGTGTTTCAGCGGGATCTGAATACGTTTCAGGGTGCCTGGGCTTTGAGCGATCCGAGTAAGCTGCTGACCGCGGCGGAGATGGAAGCGCTGAAGACTGCCGTGTCCTGGCAGGACTGGAATATTGTCGAGGGGCCGTTGAACACGTTGCGACCGGCAGACCCGGGGGAAGTGTTCGATGATTTCTCGGGCTTGATTCCGAAAGAGCGCGGGAAACTGATCAAGGCTTTTCACGGCTATGTGCAGGCGCAGATCGCGGCGGCGAATGTCCAGTCGAAAGGATTGCTGCAGAACCTGCAGAGCTGCCGCGGATTGCGCAACATGCGGGTGATTCCGTTCAGTATGGAGATCTGGGAGAAGAACCGGGATTCCAAGGGGAAGGTCCCTAAGATCGCGATCAATAGCATTGAACGCGAGACGTGGCGGTTGCGGTCGATTTAGTGGGTGTGTGTTGGCTGATGTTGGGGGCTTGCTGCTTTGACAGAGATTAGTCGGAGAATGTTGATTCCCGCCATGGCCTTGCTTCCGGCGGCTGTGGTGGGCAATGCCGGGCGGTTGAAGCAGGGCGTTACCTCGGGCGTGTTTCGCGGTACCGGGATGACACTCGACGATATGTGCCGGGAGGCGGCGAAGCTTGGGATCTATGGCTTCGACCTGGTGAAGCCGGAAGACTGGCCCACGCTGAAGAAGTATGGGATCAAGCCGACCATGACGCCTCCTCCGTATGCGGGGACCATTCCGGATGGGATCAACCGGAAAGAAAATCATGACCGGCTGGAGACGGGTACGCGCGAGATTATCGATCGGGCTGCTGCCGCCGGGTGTCCCAACGTGATTACGCTGTCGGGGAATCGCCGCGGCATGCCGGATGAGGAAGGCGCCGCGAACTCCGTGCTCTTTCTGAACAAGGTGAAGAGACAGGCCGAAGATAAGGGCGTCACGATTTGCCTGGAGTTGCTGAACAGCAAAGTGAACCACAAGGACTATATGTGCGACCACACGGCGTGGGGTGTGGGAGTTATGCAGCAGGTGAATTCGCCGCACGTGAAATTGCTGTACGACATCTACCATATGCAGATCATGGAAGGCGATGTGATTCGCACCATCCGCGACAACATTTCCTACCTGGGGCATTTTCACACCGGCGGCAATCCGGGGCGGCATGAGATTGATGAGACGCAGGAGCTGAACTATCGCACGGTGGCGCAGGCCATTGCAGATACCGGATTCAGCGGCGTGATCTCGCATGAGTACACGCCTACAAAAGATGCGCTGCAATCGCTTGCCAAAGCGGTGGCGATTTGTACGGTTTGAGCGAGGCGCTTACGGTTTGCCGGTAAGGGCGTGGACATGCGGACCGACGGGCGCTTTCCAGGTGGGTTCTCCGTTGGGCCCGTAGAGGGCGATCTCCGCGTTATCTTTTTCAAGCTTTAGTTCGCCGCGCACGGTCCCCGAGGGATCGACCATGATAAAGCGTTCGGCACGCACTTCGCGAGCTGGATGGGTCTCGCCGGGACTGGGGATGATTCGCGCGCTTTGGGCGTAGGCGACCGGCGGCGACAGAAACGTCTGAGAAGCCAGACCTCCGACGAAGCCGCCTGCCAGCGCGCAGAAAACAGTTGTACCGATTCGTTTCATTGCATATCCTTTCATCAGGAAGAACGCGGACGATGCCCAATCCTGCGGATTTTTTTTTGAGGCGCGCAGAGTGAACCGGTGAGGAATGAATTAGCCGCGTTGTATGAACGCTCGAAGGCGGCGGACTTCGGGTTGCGGGCCGACGAGTTTGCGGTGATGCTGGCGGAGATCGCGGAGGCGGCGCTTCCTGCGGATGTGCGGGAAACGGAACGATACGCGTTTTATGAGTCGCTCCACCTGCAGGATCTGATGCTGGCGCGGGCATGTCTGCGCGGCGAAGAGAAGGCCTGGGAAACACTGGTCGCGCTTTATCGCTACAAGCTGTTTGCGATGGCCAGCGGAATTTCCAGGAACGAAGGCGTGGCGCGCGAGCTGGCGGACTCACTGTTTGCAGCGCTGTTTGGAATGCGCGGGCGGCGGTCTTCGAAGCTGGCGTCCTATCAGGGGCGGGCGTCGCTGGAACAATGGCTGCGCGCTGTGCTGGCGCGAGAGTACGTTGACCGGTTTCGGGCCGAACGGAAATTCGTGCCGCTGGAAGACACACGACCCCAGGTGAGCACGGCTCCGGCAAAAGAAACTCAGGAGACAAATGCGCTGGTGGCGAAAGCGCTGGATGCGGCGCTGCGGGAGTTGACCCACGAAGAACGGTTTCTGCTGGCGGGCGCTTATCTCGATGGACGCAGCAGGACGGAACTGGGCAGGATTCTGGGCGTGCATGAAACAACCATTGGCCGGCGGATCGAAAAGACCTTGAAAATTGTTCGCAGAAGAACGCTGCGTCAGTTGCGGAGCCTGGGCGTGGGCCTAGCGGCCGCGGAGAAGTTGCTGGAGTGCGATGTACAGGAACTGGAAGTGGACGTGCGAAACCGGCTGCTGGTGGTGCGGGAGGCATGACCATGCAGAACGAGTTGCAGAAGGCCTTGCTGCGGCTAGACGGGCGCGATGACGGCGAGCATCCATCGGCAGAGACGCTGGCGGCGTTTCACGGGAAAGACCTGCGCGCGGAGGAGCGAGAAATGGTGCTGGCGCATCTGGGTAGATGCCGGATGTGCCGGGAATGCCTGTCGATCAGCACTGGTGTGGAGAGTGTCCGGAGGCCGGCTCGATTCTGGAAATACATGGGCGCGGTGGCAGCGGGATTGTGCGGCGTGGGGATGGCGATGCATTTCGAATCAGGCGCCGCGATGAAGCCCGCGACTCCGAAACCAGCAGCGACGGCTGTGCCGGCACGATCCAATGAGATGTCCTGGCGATTCGGTGGAAGCAAGGCAATGCCGCTACTGCAGAAGTGGGACGAAGGCGGAAAGGTCTGGAAGACTGTTGCGCTGGACCGGAACTTTCGGGTTCAATCGCTGGCCTGGAATGAGACGACGGCCTGGGTGCGAAGTGAGAGCGGCGAAGTGAGGCAGTCCCGGGATGCAGGGCTGCATTGGGATCCGCTGCTGTTTGCGGGCCATAAGCAGTTTGCGGATCTGGCGATCCGGAAAGACAGCGCGGAGGCGGCTTCAGTCGTGACGGTGATTACCACGGCGGGAGAACGATGGACCCGGGTGAAGGGCACCTGGCGTGCGGAACAATCACCCGGGCGTTGAGGCGGCAGACCACTTTCAATACGCATCGCGAAGAGATGCTGCCGTACTCATAAAAGCTGAAATGTTTTAGCGCTCGTGGTCGTGATCGCGGCGGTCACGATCATGGCCATCACGGTCTCGTCCTTCGCGTCGTTCCTGACGTTCGCGTTCATGATGTTCGACGCGGGGTCCTTCAAAGCGCGGGCCCCTGGCGGCCGGATACGGCGACACATACGACTGACGATTGTCCCAATTGCGCACCCAGGGTCGGCGATCGATGAGGATGGTGTGTTCGCGCCATCCAAAGCCGGGGCTGGCCCAGCCGTAGGGAGCAAAGCCGGTTCCAATGGTGATGGCCGGGCCGAAGCGGATGGCGCCACCGACGAAGAAGCCGGGACGCGGACGGCGATACACAATGCCGGGGTCATAGACCGGAACATAGTAAGCATCGGGCGCGATGGGATCGATTTCAATGGCGCCCGGGCCGCTGTAGCCAACGCGCTCATATTGATTACTGCGTAGGTAGCCGTAATCGTACGCCTGCTGGCGCATGCGCTGGACGGCATCCATCACATCGTTGTGCTGGGCGAGCACAGCGTTCCCCAATTGCTGCGACCAGCCGATATCCTGCGCCAGTTGATCGATGACGGAGGGAAACGGAAGCAGCGCGATGACGCTGGGATCGAAGGGCAAACGGTCGTCGGAGATGGCACGGGCGAGTTGATCGCCGCGCATATTGGCGTGCTGGTTGGCCCAGCCCGCGGCGTCCTGTAACTGGTTCCAATACGTCGCCGCGGTCAGCACCTGCGCGAGCAGGCCGTCCGGATAGAGCGCAATGCGGGAGACCAGTGAATCGAGTTGCTGCGGCGGCAGCAGCACGGGCGCAGGATAGTTGTTTTGCGGGTACTGTCCGGCCGGATAGGGCTGGCCTTGCGGGTATGGCTGCTGCTGTGGATACGGTTGTTGTTGTTGTGGATACGGTTGTTGTTGTTGTGGATATGGTTGTTGTTGTGGCGGCGGATATTGCTGCTGCGGGTATTGCTGTTGCGGGTATTGCTGTTGCGGCGGATACTGCGCCGTCGCGGTAAACGGTAACAGCGCGCAGCCTGCTACCAAGGTGGTGGATAAAAGTCCGAATGATGATCCGAAAGGCAATCGCATACTCACTCCAATCAGGTTCTACCAGGTGAGACGCTGCGCGGACGGGATAGGATACTCACGGAAGCATTAACCCCTGTTAAGCGGCGAACCCGTGAATGGGGGAGCAGGCAGTACTACTACCTTACAGGCGAGTTTAGGAGGTCCAGTTCACAGCCCACTGTTCCCGCAGATCCGCGGGGATGCTGAAGCTGGGGCGATTGCCGCCGCGCTCACAGAACACTAAGGCATTGATGAGGACTTGACTGGCGTGTTCGGCTAAGGCGGACAGTGCTTTGCTGTCTTCCAGGAGGCCGCTGAACTCGATGCCCAGGACGCGAAACGGGAGAGCGGCTAGCTGCGCGAGAAAGCCTTCCTCCAGGCCCAGCCACTCGGCCCATTGCTTGCCCAGGAAGAAGCGGATGAGCAGGGGGCCGGAATGATCGAAGACGTTTCCGGGCAGCGTGTGCGCAATCATGCCGGTAAGCGCGGCGGTGAGACTCTTCCCTTCCGGACTGGGTCCGAACTGATGGGCCGCGATGGCGTTGGTCAGGGCTTGCGCCTGCCCGACATTTGCGGGCAGCAACTGCGGCTGTACACCCAGCAGATGGCCGACGACATTCCACAGATGAAGATAGGCTTCGCGGTCGGCTTCGGTGAGCGATACGTTCAGCTTTGCGAGGCCGTCGAGCGCAATCCAGGAGAAGGACATCAGCGTCCCGGCCAGATCCTCCTGATTGACCGGCAAGCCGTACGACGCCTTCCATTGCGGCGCGGTGGGCGCGAGCTTGCGGATGGCGGCATGCATCAGCCTGACCTTCTGAATGGTGCGGCGGCCGCGGCCTTCCGGTGAAGTGAGGCCACCGGCCTGCATGACGTCGATCATCATCTGCGCGGTTTCGACAATACGGCGCGTGGGATTGCTGGAAAGCCGGGTGGTGAGAGCCAGAACCGGAACCCCGTTCTGGCCGAGGTAGCAAAACGGGAGCGAGTAGCAGGTGAGGATGAGGACAAATTTGGGACCGAAGCGCCAGAAGAGTTCTTCTGCCGCTTCGAGGAGGCGCGGATCGGCCCAATCCGGAAGCTTGTCGGCTGTGGCGAAGTAGTCGCGCAGGACAGCGGGCAGCGCTTCAGGAACCGGGTATTCGTTGACCACGAAATCCCGCATCACTGCGTTCACAGCGGCGACATCGCCTTCGGCAAACAACTTGGCGATCACCTCGTCCGCCAGCGGATCGCCAAGCAGGCGAAGCGGATCCAGAGTTTGTTTGGTCCAGGAAGAAGAGCTAGTGGGTACGCCCGTCATGGTGGAGACTATATATCACGTTTTCGCTTACCAGTCGCAACGCAGGCCCAGTTGGATGATGCGGCCTTCGAGCGTGGTGGAGACCGGCGCGAGGGTAGGCGCCGAGGTGATGAAGCCGGCCGGGTTGACCTGAGCGGTGGTGTTGATGGAGGTGATGTTCGGATGGTTGCCGACGTTATTGGCTTCAGCGATGAACTTCGGACGAATGCGCTCGCGGATGGCGAAGAGCGTTCGGGTGTAGCGCACATCGACCTGGTACACGTTGGGCGCGCGTAGTGTGTAGCGGCCGGTGTACAGGGGACGAGTGACCGAACCGGTAATGCTGTCGCCGTTCAACACCTGGTTTGCGATCAGGTTCTGGGCATCGCCGGAGGAGAGGTTGGCCAGGATGGCGAGTTCGTTGCCGTTGGCAATCTGCCGCAGGAAGGTATTGCCGATCTGGAAATGCGGCGCGATGTAAGCCGAAGCCGTAAAGGCGTGCGGACGATTGATGATGCTATTGCCGCGATCGCGGCTGCGGTTGGTCGCGTCTTCGATCGGCAGGTTCTGTTCGAAGCTGTTGGCGTCCGGAGCATCGCTGATGGAATGCGACCAGGTGTAGGAAGCATTCAGCTGCAACCGGTCGCGAAGCGGTGCACGTAGTGCGTGATCATCGCGTTGTAGGACGCGATCGCGCCTGTATCCTGCAGCGTGATGTTGTTGAACTGCGGGTAGAGCGCGACGCGGATGCCGAAACACCGGGCGGCCGTCGGCCAGAAGCTGATGGGATTGATCAGATTCAGTTCCGAAGATAGACCTGATTGCGTGCACCGGTGTTGACGTAGCCGAGCGTGAGCGCATCATTGCGGTCAACTGCTGGGTGATCTGGAAGCTGGTGTTGATGGTGTAGGCGTTCTTGAAATTCGGCGTAACGGTGGTGACGTCGGGAATGCGCGTGATGCCGGCGCCGGAGAGCGTGAGCACGTTCGGGAAAGCTGGGTGCGAACGGCGGCGGTGGGCGCGATGCTGGCGATGAAGGCGGCGTGTCGATCCATTATTGGTGAGTGCGTTGTACCAGAGATTGGTGGCCGGTGCTTCGTAGAAGATTCCGGAATTGGCGCGGATCACGGTTTTGGGCGAGAGGGTCCAGGCGAGGCCAAGGCGCGGCGCAAAGTTTGCGCCGGGAGTGCGGAAGCTGCGCGAGTAGAGAAAGGGCTGGGTGGACGCGGTGCCGGGGCTTGAAACGGTCGTAGCGCACACCTAGGTCACCAGCAGGTTGGGGCGGGCCTGCCAGGTATCCTGTGCAAACACGTCCCAGAAGAGCGAGTGGTAACCGGCGCCCACGGCTCCGATGCTGGTTTGAAAACGTGTAACTCATCGGATTCTGGCCGGACTTGGCCAGCAGATAGTTGCCGATGGTGGAGAACTGATACTGGCTGTAGGTGTCGCCAAGCTGCACATCCAGAATCTGCTCGAAGGCGCCGCCGAACTTGATCGTGTGGCTGCCTTTGATGAGCGTCAAGTTGTCGTTCAAGCTGGGGATCTTTTCCGCGAAGACATCGCCGACCGCATTCGAGCCGTTGAAGTGGCAACGCCTGAGATCATGATCACCGGACCTGGACCGTCAGCGGATTGGCAACGTGCTTTTCGTTGCGATAAGGCATCGAGAAGCGAAGTTCGTTCAGCACGTTCGGCGAGAAGGTCGAGAGCAGTTGCGCGCCGCCGATGTGGGCGCGGTCGCGAAAGTCGGAAGCGGCATCGAGCGCGAAAATTCCGCCCACGTTGGTGTTGAACGGATACTCGTTGCGGAAATAGTTTAGCGCACGAAGAACTGGTGCTTCTGCGTTGATCATGCCAATCGGCGCGAAAATCGACGAACTGCGCATGCTGCACGCTGGGCGCCGTCGCGAGCAGCGTCGGCGCAATACCGATCTGCGCGGCCTGATGCGGCGCTGATGGTGTTGGCTGCGGCAGACCGCGCGTCAGATGTTCGTAAGCGCCGAAGATGAACAGCTTGTCCTTGATGATCGGCGCCGCCCGCGTTGACGTGTAGTCATTCAGCGTCAGATCCGGTTTCGGCTTGGTAGCGCCAGCAGAATCGGCCGCGCGCTCGCATCGGTGGGCCGGCCAATGTATAGAAACTCGCCGTGAAACTGGTTGGTGCCGGAGTCCGGTGATGACGTTGTAGATGTCGCCCGGGTGATGCCGAATTCCGGCGCGAAGCTGTTCGAAACCGTCTGAACTTCCTGGACGTAAATGTCGGAGATCGGAAACAGCCGCAGGCCGTAGCGATCGGTTTCGGTATCCACCATGCCGTCCATCTGGTAGTTGATGCGGTCGAGCAGGCCGTTGGTGTTGACGGTGCGCGGAATGCCGAGCTCCGGATTCGGATGTCCGCTCACGCCGGGCTGAAAGATGATGAAGTTGTACGGATTGCGCGACGTCAGCGGCAGATTATCGACCTCGGCGTGGCTAATGGTGCGGCCCGATGTTGGTGCGCGAAGGCTCGACGACGGGCGCGCCGCCGGTGACTTCAATGGAGGTGCTGGTGGAGCCGACTTTCAGCTGCGCATCGATCACCGCTTCCGTCCCGGCGTTCAAGCACGACTCCGCTAGTGACGCTCTGCGTTTCGAATCCGGTCTTCTGCATGGTGACCGCGTACGTTCCGAGCGGAAGGTTCGGGAAAACGTAGTAGCCTCGTCGTCCGGTCTCGTCGGTGCGCGCGAACCGGTTGCGGCGTTGTCGACCGTGACGGCCGCTTCGGCAACGGATGCTCCGGTCTGCGTCCAGTAACGCGGCCGCGAATGCTGCCGTTGATGGCCTGGGTTTGGCCGAAGCCCGTGGATGAGCGGCAACGAAAGCCCGCGAAAAGCCGAACAGTCCCAACGCAATGTGCAGTGCACTGCATTGTACCATTCCCTGCATCTCCCTGGACAGATCGAATGCCGATCGAGGTAGTAGAGATTATAAGACGAATCGCGATTGCTACTGAGATCAATCTGCGAAAGTGAGGTATTCACGTTCATGATTGACGTCAGAAACCGGAGTTTCGCGATTCTCCGCGTGCATTCTTCTTGCGTGCGCTGGCGTTGCGGGTCTGGAGACTCCGGCCGCGGCCCATGCGATCCGAATGCGATGGACATTCTACCTGGACCGTGGAGCCGCCGGACTGTCACGCTGGCTGGCGGCGCTTCAGCACGCGCGCCAGCATTCTGATGGTCACGGCGCATCCGGACGATGAAGACGGCGGCATGCTGGCGTGCCAAACGCGCGGGCGCGGGCGCACGCGCTGCACTGCATGACGCTGAATCGCGGCGAAGGCGGCCAGAACGCGATGTCCAACGACATGTACGACGACCTGGGACTGCTTCGGACCCAGGAACTGCTGCGCGGCCGGACGCTACTACGGAGTCGATCAATACTGGGGCACGCGCGATCGACTACGGATTTTCAAAAACGCGCGAAGAAGCGCTCGAGAAATGGGGCTACGAGCGCGTGCTGTCCGACGTGGTGCGCGTGATCCGCATGACGCGTCCGCTGGTCGTGACTTCGGTCTTCGTCGGCGCGCCCACCGACGGCCACGGCAATCACCAGGTGGCGGGCCAAATGGCGCAGGAAGCGTTCGTGGCGGCGGCCGATCCGAAGCGTTTTCCGGAACAGCTTCGCGAAGGGTTGCGACCCTGGGCGCCGGTGAAAGTCTATGCGCGCGTGCCGTTTTTTGCGCCGACCAAAGACAAGACGATCTACGATTACGCGACCGACAAATACGTCCCGATGCGCTTCTACGATTACATCAACAAGACGTGGCTGACCGAGACGCCCGCCGGCGAACGTGACGATTGCGGAAGGCGATGCTGCGATCCAGCGGCGGGCTTGACCTATTCTGCAGATCGGGCGCGAGGGCTGGGGCTTTCAGAAGAGCCAGAACGGCGGGGGCGTGCTGCCGCAGCCTTCGATGGTTTCGGTGCCCTATCACCGCTACGGATCGCGCGTGCGAGAGCAAGGACAAAGAAGATTCGTTCTACGACGGCATCGATATTTCACTGCTGGGCGATTGCCACGCTGGCCAAAGGGGACACGGGCGTTCTTGAAGACCGGGCTGAGCAGACCTGGCGGACGCGATCGGCAAAGACCACTGCGCATTACCAGCTGAACAGCCCGGCGGCCATTGCGCCCGCATCTGGCGGAGGGCTTGAAGGCAAACGCGCGCACTGCGGGCGCAAGTGGAAGCCAGCAGCCTGGCCGAGCCCGGCAAGAGCGATGTTGCCTTCGAGCTGCGCAGTAAGGAAGAACAGTTTGAAAAGGCGCTGACATTGGCGCTGGAGTCTTCGTTCGACGCCGCGGTTGCGCCCGAGCAAAGAGCCCGATCGGCCGTTTCGGCGGTGCTCCAGCGCCGACTTTCGCGATGGCCATTCCGGGCCAGACGTTCGCGGTGCAGACGCACGTTGCTGAACCTCGGCGGCAGTGAAGCCTTGACGCGTGGAAGATCTGAAGCTTGCGGCGACCGACGGGAAGGCAGTGGAACATTCACGGCGGAAGGGCAGCCCGGCGCCTCCTTGCCGGCGGACAAGACTGGCGCGACGGAAGTTCGCGGTGACCGTTCCGGAGGACGCGAGCTGACCGGCCGTATTACACGCGGCCCGATCAGGAGCAGCCTTACTACGATCTGATCGATGCGCGATATCGCGCAATCTTTCGCTGGCGCCGTATCCGCTGGCGGCGACTGGCGCGCGTCGACTATCAGCGGCGCTGAATTCAGTCTGCGCAAGGTGGTCGAGCGCCAACCAGCGCGTGGAAGGCATCGGGCTGCTGGAGAACCCGCTGCTGGTGGGTCCGGCGATTTCCGTCACCGTTTCGCCGGCTGCCGGCGCCGTACCGCTGGACACGAAAGCGTTCGCATTCTCCTGCACTCTGCGCAGCAATGTGAAGGGCCCGGCGAAGGGTAGCATCCGGCTGAAGCTGCCGGACGGATGGAGATCCACGCCGGACAGCGATCCCGTTTTCGTTCAGCTCCGACGGCGACAACAGACAGTTTCGTTTCAGATTACGCCGGGCACAGATTCAGGCCCGAAACCTACACCATCCGAGCGGTGGCTGAGTACGGAGGGCAAGACCTACGAAGAGGGGTACCGGATGGTGGGATATCCGGGGTTGCGCCCCTATCCGTACTTACCGGCCCGCGACTTATAAAGCGACCGGAGTGGATGTGAAGAACGGCGCCCGGACTGCACATCGGATTCCTGCCGGGCACGGGCGACGATGTGCCGCGAGCGCTGCGAAGACCTGGGCGTTCCGGTGCGAGTTCTCTCGACGAATGAGATCTGAGAGCGCGCGATCTTTTCAAGCTTCGATGCGATTGTGCTGGGCGTGCGCGCGTATGCGGTGCGGCCCGGAATTGCGGTCGGCCAATGCGCGGCTGCTGGAGTATGTGAAGAACGGCGGCACGCTGATTGTGCAGTACAACCTGCAGAATTTCGATCGCAACTACGGGCCGTATCCGTTCACGCTCGGGCTCGAATCCGCAGAAGGTGGTGGATGAAGGATTCGAAGGTGAAGTTACTGGACCCGACAAATCCGGCGTTCGCTTGGCCGAACAAGATTACTGCTGACGGATTTCAAGGGCTGGGAGGAAGAGCGCGGCCACGGATTTATGCAGAAGTGGGACCCGCAGTACAAGCCGCTGGTGGAGACGCATGATCCCGACCAGGATCCGCAAACGGGCGGGCTGCTGCTGGCGCGATACGGCAAAGGGATTTTATATTTATGATGCGTTTGCGCTGTATCGGCAGTTGCCTTCCGGCGTTCCGGGGGCTTACCGGTTGCTGGCGAACTTGGTCAGTCTGGGTAAGAATCCCGAGTGGAAGTAGCGCAGGAACTTTCCGAAGCTTTGGACGAAGGTATTATCAGGTAGAGGGTTCATGCTTAGTCGTGTCCTTGGTTTGCCGTATGCGCATGTTGACGGCATCGATTCCGTTGGCGGCTGCAAGCTGCAGTTCCCTGACCCTGCGGTGGATGCGCCCAGCGGCCGAAGCCGCGCAAACAGGCGGCAGTTCTGGCGGGCGGATGTTTCTGGGGCGTCGAGGCGTATTCGAACGCGTAAAGGGCGTGACAGATGCGGTCTCCGGCTTTGCCGGCGGCGAGAAAACGACGGCCCATTACGAGCGGGTGAGTGAGGGCGACACGGGCCATGCGGAATCAGTGAAGATCGATTTACGATCCCTCGAAGATGACCTATGGGCAGTTGTTGAAAGTCTATTTCGCGGTGGCGCATGACCCGACCGAACTCAATCGGCAGGGCCCGGACACCGGATACGCAGTACCGGTCGTCGATTTTCTATCCAACGAAGAGCAGAAAAAAGTGGCCGAAGCGTACATCAAGCAGCTGAACGATGCGCATGTTTTTTCGCAGCCGATTGTGACCCAGGTGGTGCCGCTGAAGGGTTTTTATGCGGCCGAGAGCTATCACCAGCAGTACCTGCAAAGCCATCCGACGAGATGTATATCGTCTACAACGATCTTCCCAAACTGGCCGCGCTGAAGAAGCAGTATCCGCAGATGTGTAAGCGCTAGGAGCGCATGCAGGCTTAGGGTTGGGGCACCGAAATGGTGATGTTGCGGTATTTCATGCCGCCGGTGTGATCGCCTTGAATGTAGATGGGTCCGGGTTCGCCTTCGTGGCTATCCAGCGCGCCGCCGGTAATGCCGGGGATGACTTCCTGGTTGTGGATCAGGACTCCGTTGCGGTACATGGTGAGGATGCGGCCCACCAGCGTGATATCGAAACTCTCCCATTGCCCTGGTTTTTGCGGCAGTTCAGCCGCCGGCGCAAGAAAGCCGTAGATGGAACCCATCTTGTTCTGCGGCTCATTTTTGTCCGGAGCCTCATATTCCACCTGCGTTTCATAGCGGCCGCGCAAATAGACTCCGCTGTTTCCATCTTTCGGGCAGTTGTATTCCAGGTGCAGCTTGAAGTCAGAGAATTTGCGGGTGGTCCGGATGTTGGCTCCCGGGGCCTCGTTGACGAGTTCTCCGTTCCTTGCGACGTAGTGGTTGACGGGTGACTTCCCGGGCTCCTGCAAGAACGGCTCCCAACCGGCCAGATCTCTTCCATTAAAGAGCCGTTCCGGTGAGCTCCATTTGGCGGGCATGGGACGATCCAGCGCGGGCGCAGGGTCAGCCACAATTCTGCCCGTTACGCCATCCTGGCGGCGCTGCGTGCCTACCAGACGGCCGTCCTTCTCCTGCACCTCCCAGATGACGGGGATGACTTTGCCGAAATATTCCTTGCTCATGAAAGTCAGGCGTCCGCCTTCGATGCTGGCCTGGTCAGCCGGGTGCACGGAGGAAACGCGGCCGACGATGCGAACGCGCGGCTGGCCTCCGTTTTCGGTGATTTCCAACCAGGAGGGGTAACTATCGGTGGGGGTGGTAATGGTGAGATCCCAGAGGCCGGTCAGGAGGGGTTTCGCCTCCTGGGCCGCGGACCAATGGGGAAGGAGCAGAACGGCCGATAGCAGCGCCAGCAAACAGTTTTTCATGCCGACGCTAGTGTATCGAAGGCCTACTTCATGATTACGCCACAGGCGATTCGCTTGCCGGCGGCTCCGGCCGGGTCGGTTTTCATGTCGTCCGCCTTTTCATGGATGACGAGGGCAGTTCCACCATTCGAGAAGACCGAATTGGCGCCATCGCCGAGCGTGACGTTCGAGGCGACGACGGTAGTTCGGGCGGCGCCGCCAGGGAGCACGGTGAAGTTCAGCATGTCGCCGGCGTGCGGCCCCTGCGGATTCTGCATGCCATGCTTCTTCCCTTCCGGATTGAAATGGCCTCCGGCGGAGGTAAATTCCGGGCCCTCGCATTTGGCATTTTGGTGAATATGAATTGCGTGCTCACCGGGCGGCAAATTCTTAAGATTTAACTTGATATTCACGCCGTGGGCAGAACTTTTACCGGCCGGCGCAAGGGTCGCGGTGCCGATGGTTTCGCCGGCGCCGTTCTTCAGCGTCACCCTTGTGGGCGCGGCCTGCAGGGTGAGGGACGCGGCGGCGAGGAGCAGAGTTACAAAAGAAAGTTTCTTCATATTATTCTTTCAGTTAAATACAAATTCTTTATCGTTGGTGCGAATTACTATTGACCGCCCCCCGGCTGACGGCTAAACTTCAGGTACCTGGAGGTGGCCTTTGTCTGGTACTAAGTCTGCAATCAATGCAGGTTACCCCAAAGCAACATTCACATTGCCAAAGAATACCGCGGCAATACAGATCTGCCCAGACAGCAACGGGCGGATACGTTTAGGAACGCTGATGCAGCTCCCGAGCGGAGCCAGCTTAGAGGTAATTGGTGATGGTTTTGATCAACACACCACCCGCGTCGCGTGGCAAGGAAGTTCGTACTATATATTCCTGGAACAAGAGGACTCCAGGCCGATGATGAGCATGGCTCAACGCGCTGGCTAATGAGTTGGAACGGGGGCCCAGTAGGGCTCCCTAGCCGCGATGAAGTCAATTTTCGCGGCTGGCAGGAAGGTATGCAGCCACTCGGCACATTCCTTCATACCGGGCTGCTCTGACCGGACATGTCCGAGAATGACCAGAGCTTTTCGCTTTCCTTCCGTAGCGGCATCCGCCGCGTATTCCACGGTTTCCCATTCCGGTGTTTCTCCGATGACCAGGACTTCCACGTCCGGGCGCTCCAGCAGTTGAACTTGGTGAGCCGACCCGCCGGCTCCCGGCAGCAGCGCGATCTTCTGTACTTTCATAGTGCGGTCGCCCACCACGCGCATGACATCGATCTCGAGCTTGGATTTCAGGGTGGCGGCTAGGTCGTTAAGAGTCGTGGCCTGCGGCAGCGTGATGAGCTGCGTGTTGGGCCATCCGAGCTGGCGGGTGACGCCCGTGAGGATGCCATCGGGTTGGCGGCGGTGCCAGCCATCGTGAAAGCGCCAGACGACCAGATGGTGTTCGCGGATGAAGTCCTGTTTGGTTTGCAGGACGGCATCGGACTGGGATTCGAGGGTGGCGGTGGTATCGCGGTGGTTATAAAAAGTGGGCTCGTGGGTAATGATCAGGTTGTCGCCAGCGGCGGCGGCACGGACCAGCACGTCGTGCGTGGCCATCATGGTGACGGCGATTCCGGTGACCGGAGTGTCGGGATTGCCGGCTTTAAAGGTATCGACCGTGTCGGCGGGAAGGGCGGCGCCGACCTGCTTCTGGATGGCGTCGATGACCTGGCGCGCGGTGATCGGGTGCTGGGCGCTTAAGGTGCTGCAGATACAAGCAGATAGGGCGAAAATGCGAAACGAACTCACCGGCTAGCGGAGGCCTTTCGATTCGTCGATGGTGAGCAACCGGTTGGGGGCCACATTGCGGAATTGTTGACGCTGTCCACTCGGCCATTCTACAGCGATCACAGAAATCAAAGAATCTTTTGCCAAGCCGAATGTGAGAGTTAGATCGCTCTGCGAGCAGTAGCTGGAACCGCTGTGAACCGTTTGCCATTGTTTCCCGAGGGGACTTTGGACGCGGACAACGGCACCGAGGGCGCTGCGATTGGATTTGGTTCCGACGAGGCGCAGGGCCACCCAGTTATTTCTGTTGCCGCCGTCGTTGCGTAGAGGAGCGCGGGGGCTCCGTCGTTGGTGCTGATCAGGACGTCGAGGTCGCCATCGTGATCGAAATCGGCGTAAGCTGCCTCCGCGCGCCACGCAGCGGCTGCCGGAAATCGGGACCGACGGCGCCGCTTACGTTATCGAACTTGCCCCGCCGGTGTTGCGGAAAAGCAGCGGCGGCTGGCGGAACTGAATCTTGGGCTGAACGCGGCCGATGTCGTCTTCGATGTGCCGTTGGCGGCGAAGATATCGGGGTAGACCGTCGAGATCGTAATCGAAGAAGAAGACGCCGAAGGTGAGGCTCAGCAGGCTGGCGCGGCCGACGGTGGAGGAGGGCGCTTCATCGACGAAGAGGCCGTTGCCTTCGTTGTGATAGAGGCCGAGCATCTGGTTGGCGAAATTGCCGACCAGCAGATGCGGGCGTCCGGAGCGGTCGTAATCGGCGGCATCGACGCCCATCGCGCCGCGCGCCACGCCATCTTCGCCGAAGGCGACGCCGGCCGGCATGCCCTCTTCGGTGAAGGTGCCGTTGCCGTTGTTGCGGTAGAGCTTGTTGGGTTGCGTGTCGTTGGAGACGAAACAGATCGGGCCAGCCGTCGCCGTTGTAATCGAGCACGGCGACGCCGAGAGATTTGCTGGTGGGGTCGCCGAGGCCGGCTTTGTCGGTGACGTCTTCAAATTTGCCGTTGCCCAGATTGTGATAGAGCTTCGACGACGTTCCCTTATACGATTCGGGCGTGCAATAGGACTTGCTGGCCCCGTCGAGCGAGCACCAGAGCGTCGCTTTCTGGCGTCCACTGCGACGTAGTTGGCGACGAAGAGATCGAGCTTGCCGTCGCGATCGTAATCGAGCCAGGCGGCGCTGGTTCCGAAGTCGGCGTTGTGGATTCCGCTGGCGACGGTGACGTCGCGGAAGTGGCCGTGGCCTTCGTTGTGGAACAGATGGTCGCCGTCGAGCGCGGTGATGTAGACGTCGGGCGGCCGTCGTTATCGTAGTCGGCGACAGCGACGCCCATGCCGTAGATTTCGACGTCGAGACCGCTGCCCTTGGTGATGTCGGTAAAGGTGCCGTCGTGGTTGTTGCGATAGAGGGCCGGCAGGGAGCGACTTTTGTCCGCGCGGCGCGAAATCTTTGCCGTTGATGAGCAGGATGTCCGGCCAGCCATCGCCGTCGAGATCAATAAAGGCGCAACCGGCGCCCATGGTTTCGGGGAGATAGCGCTTACCAGTGGCTCCGTTGTGGTAGCGGAAGTGAATGCCGGCGCGGGCACCGATCTCAGTAAAAGTGACGGACGGAGGGGCGATGGCCGCGATACCGACGGCCAGCAGAACCGCGAAGAGGCAGACGAACCTGGTCATTGTTTAGCGGGATCGAGACGAGCGGCGAGCGGACGGATCAGATGCAGCGCGGGACGAGTGAGGTAGTCGCGGACGTATGCGCATGCGGCGGGTCGTTCGGGAAATGTTCCTGACGTCGATACGGATAGGCGCTCATGCCGTGGAACGGCAGCGGCAGAACGCTGTTGCTGAACGCGGTATTGGCATCGGCATCCTTGGCCCAGCCATCGACGAGGAGCAAGAAAGTCGCGCGTCCAGCCGGTGCGGCAGAGCGGGCAAGCGGTGGCGAAAATTCGAGCGTCAGCTTCATCGCCCGAGCCCATGATGAGCATGCGATCGTCCGCATGGTCTGGACCAGCGGGCGGACATCGCCATAGCGCGTGTAGAAGCCCGGCGTGGGATTCCAATTGGAGACCGGCTGCACTTCGTCATAGAAGAACTGTTCGGGCTGCTGGCGCGTGGGGTCGATCACCGCGGCTGCGAGAAGCCGCGAAAGTGCACATCGGCCGACTGCGCATCGAGCGGGGTCAGCCGGACGTTGGCGGGGCGCGCGAGTTCTCGCAGCAGGAAAATTTCGTCCCAATAGACGCAGAGGTTGGTGACGATGCGGACCTCGCGCGAGGCGGAGAGAAATTTGCCGGTCGAGATCGACGACGATGGTCTTGGGTTTGCCGGAAGGGATGCCCATATCTGCGACGACGGTCTGCCATTTGCCCTGCTGCATCTTTGACCTGCAGATAAGGGAAGATCAGACCGCCGGCCCGTTCTGCGACGCGCCGAGAAAGGTGCTGCCATCGGCCCAATCGACCCAACCGTTGAGGACGAGAGCGGCGCGGTTATCCGGCAGCGGCTTTGCCGAAATCGAGATCGAGCGTGTGGAACTCGGCCACTCCGGCGTGGTCGTGGTGGAAGGCGTCGGGGTAAGTGATGGTCAAGCGTCGGCGAGGCGCGCGGTTGCGTCCGCGATTCCGTTGTCGACCGCGTGCAGCGGATGAATCTTTCCTGGGCCCGCCGAAGAGGCGGAACTCAGGATAAGGCGGCGATTTGAATTTGTCGTTGGTGTAGATGTCCTGTGGCGGACGGGTGATCGACCGCGATGAGCTGGATCTGATCGAGATAGGAGACTTCGTGCAGTTCTTCGGTGATGTGGATTTGGTAATTGTCCGTTGCGGCCTGCAGAGCGCGCGCCGGGGATCTGAATATATTCATCATGATCGACCGGAAAATAGTTGCCGTCGCCCGAGCTTGCTCCGAGCGGCGCTACGCCCAGCACGTCGGTGATGAATTCGAAATGCTGTCCGTTCCAGGTGAAGATCATGGGGCAGGAGCCGGAGAGACGCTGCGCTTCGTCGAATGAGAGCGCCGCCGGCTTTCTGGTGCGGCTTCGTTCTGAATCAGTCCGTTGGGCCAGGTGATGCGAATCGTATCGGCGGCGGCGCGGCCATCGAGCGCGAAGGCCAGCGGCACTCCATCGTATAATTCGCTTTTCGTAGAACGGCCCGGATTTCATTTCGACAGTCGCATCGGGCGCGCCTTTTGATATTCTTCACGCCTTGCAAGACGAACGGTCATCCAGTGCTCACGGCTGAAGCGTTGAAGAAGAGGTGCAGGGCATCCGTCGTCGGCAGGATGCGCGCGAAATCTTCGCGCTTGTCGCCGTTGAAATCGGCGCGCGTGACGGAGCGAGGGGCGGTCTCTGCGTCGGCCTGACGACAAGTGGCCGTCGTTGTTGCGCATCGCGAAGACGTTCGGGCCGGTAGCTCACCAGATCGAGCAGACCGTCATGATCGAAATCCTGGGCGTCGAAGTCGCGCGCGCCGGCGGCGATGGCGGGCAAGATCGGTGGCCTCGAAAACGCCATTGAGCAGATCGCGATACAGGACTCCGGGCCGGTCCGCATAGGAGACCACGACGTCGCGCGCGGCGGTATCTCCGCGAATGGCGGTCGACAACAGCGTCAAGGGCTTGTCCTTTCACGAACGGAAAGCCGGCGGTCTTGTCTTCAAATTTGCCGTTGCCGTCGTTGCGAATCAGTACGGGTTCGCGTTCCGAAAAGCAGGATGTCGAGATCGTAATCGTGATCGAAATCGAGGGCGAGTGCTTTGGTCGCGCCGGCGGTGTGGGGGAGATCTACGAGTTTGGAGAACGCCCCTGCTTTGTTGTGATAGATGGCGGCACCGGCGTCAGTGAGGATGCAGAGGTCCGAGAGGCCATCGTTATTGAAGTCGGCGACGGCGATGTCGCGAATGTTCTGAATCTTTTCAAGGCCTGTATCGGAGGCTGGTTGGGCGCCGCGACGGTAGAGCAGGACACGCGAGTGAGACCAGACGAGCAAGTCGGAGATGCCCTTCCCTTCCGCGTCGATGACATGCATGGCGGAGGTGGCGGAATCCCAGTCGCGGGCGATGACCTGATCCTTATAACGCGTGGGCTCAGCGGCAGCGGCGCTGCGGGGTTCAGGGGGGTCATAGAGTTCAGCGTAGTTACACCACTCCATATCCTCGGGGACGGCGGCTCCGGCGTTGCGCTTTTTGGTTTCTTCGAACAACTGGCGTTCGCGCGCGGCCGCTTGCGGATTGGCGGTGCGCTGGTAAATGGTGAAGAGTTGAAAGTGCGTACCGGAGAGATTGGGGTTGAGCCGTTCGGCTTCGAGGAATTCCGGAATGGCGGCGGCGTTGTCGCCTTTGGAGCGATAGACGGAGGCGAGATTGTAGTGCGGAATGGGCTCAGTAGGCAGAAGGCGGGTGGCGCCTTTTAACTGTTCGATGGCCTTTTCGTAATCGCCCGCGTGCTTGTAGACGATGCCCAGGTTGAACCAGGTGTAGGCGAGGGTGGGGTCCTGTTTCTGTGCCTGCAAGAGCTGGGCGGTGCCTGAATCGGTTTGTCCGGCGCGGAGGAGACCGAGTCCGTAGTTGATGCGCTCACGAACGGAATCCGGGGCGACATCGAGTGCTTTCTTTAACTGTTCGACGGCTTGTTGATGAGTGTCCGGATTTTCATAGAAGGCTTTGCCGAGGTTGCGGTACTCCCAGAGGCGAGCGGTGGTGCCGGGATCGGCGGCGGCGGAGATGAAGAGGGTGCCCAGCACTATTGCGGGCACGAACGCGCGGGAACGTCTCATGCTTACGGAGCATTTTTATAGTAGCGGAGGGTGGGTGTGGGGGGTGTGGGTGAGGGTGTGTCGGTCCGGCGATCCAACCGCGACATGCCGGCATCTGTTCGACCTGGCTTTGCTTGAGCACGTCCTGCTCGATGTGCCCGCTTCCGTACCGCATGCTCGGAATCAACTGACGTCGATGTAGCTAAAATCGATCACCCGCTCGATTCGACCAATTCGAGAGGGTACGACCGGGAGCCTTGCCGAATTCGTCGCACCCGCGCTCAGGGGCGAGCAATAAGCAGCATAGTGGGGAGTTCGTGGCTGTCCAGGCGAGGAATAGCAATCCGCACAGGGTGAGCCTAGAGATCACACCAGTAGATTCTGGAGGGATGCTTCGTTAGAGGTCCATTTCCGGGTAAAAGCCGATTTCAGAGGACTGATCTTGCCGTGAGCAAACAACCGAAGATGATCTGGAGAAACAGTTGCAGCGGGGCTTCGCTTCGTTCGGCTTTCGCACGAAGCAACGCACCTTCGTAACTATTAAGGACGAAAGATGCAATCTCCGAGGTATTAGCTTTTTGGGGCAGGTCGCCGCGCGTGACAGCTTCCTGCAGTACGACCTGAATTGCAGCCTGCCAAAGCTTGAATCCCTCCTGAAGCGTCTGCCGGATCAGATTGCTATGATTGCCCATTTCCTGGCTCAGGTTACCCAATAGGCAGCCCCCATTCCTATTGCCCTCCGGGCCATAAATACTAATTAGTTCTTCAAAGTATTTCCGCAGCCGCTTGATCGGAGCGGCTTTCGACTCTCCCAGAAACGTGGTCGCGCGCGCCAATTCTGAGTGAAGATACCGTTGCAGCACTGCGCTGCCAAATTTCTCTTTGCTTGAAAAGTAGTGATAAAAAGATCCTCTTGAAACACCTGCGAGACCGAGAATCTCGTTGAGCCCTGTAGAGCAGTAGCTGTTCTTTTGCATGTGCTGCAGTCCCATTTCAATCAGGTGTTCGCGGGTGGAAAGCTCTTCCATAGACCTTTCTCATTGTGAACGCAGGGAACCGCCCGGCACATGGCGCCTCGTTGAATGGGAGATAAGCCGGCCACACGGAAAAGAACTTGAACAATGCTGAATCACCATACCGACTGGTCTACTCTACTGATTGTGCCATGGCTGAAGACTGATTGCACTGGGAAAGGCAACTGTTCCGCCATGCACAACCATCAACTATCCGACACGGAAGGAATTTTGCTATGACACTTACAGGGAAACGTGCTCTCGTCACGGGTGCCAGCAGAGGAATTGGCGCAGCAATCGCCAAGGCGCTCGCCGCCGAAGGGGCCGATGTGGCTATCACCTACGAGAAGTCTGCGGAAGCTGCCGCCGAAGTTGTCAGCGTTATCAAGGCGGAGGGTCGTCGCGCCATCGCGATCCAGGCCGACAGCGCGGATGCCGTTGCCGTCCAGGCCTCGGTCGAGAAGGCGGTCACCGAACTGGGCGGGCTGGATATCCTTGTCAACAATGCAGGAATACTCCGGCTTGCTGCGGTCAAGGACATTTCGCTGGAGGATATTGACGCGCTTCTACAAGTTAACGTTCGCGCCCCAATCGTCGCGAGCAAGGCGGCCATTCGCCATCTCGGACAGGGTAGCCACATCATCAACATCGGAAGCTTCTTTGCCGACCGGGTTGTTGGCGGCGCAGGCCTCCCTGTCTATGCACTGACGAAATCCGCGTTGACCGCCTTCACGAAGGGATTGGCTCGGGAACTCGGTCCAAACGGTATAACAGTTAATGTCGTGCAGCCCGGCTCCATCGACACCGACATGAACCCGGCCCATGGCCCGTTTGGCGAGACACTTCGCTCGATCACTGCGCTCGGTCGATACGGCACGGTGGAAGACGTTGCGAACATCGTTACTTTCCTGTCGAGCTCGAAGGCTCAGTACATCACCGGAGCGGCCCTGACCGTCGATGGCGGTGCCAACGCCTAAGTGCCGTAAGCGAGTCCTTTTGCGAAGCTATCTGTGGGAGGACGTGCTCGGCGGACCGTCTGCAGGCCGGGTACTCCAGTTCCTACTCCGGGTGGCAAGCTCGTTGATTACGGGGGAGTCGATTTCGCCAATGTAGCGAGGATCTGCCCAATGCGGCGACTCACATCTCCCAACTGTTGATCGAGCAGCGTGATCTGCGGAAGCAAGAGTAAGACGTGTCAGCCGCCGCCTCGCCTGCTCCGGGGGATAGCACAAGCGGAGTGGCTTTCAAGGTAGAAAGCACTTCATCGGCAGTGAGTTTTCTGATCCGACAATTCGCGAGGACCCGTTCGATGTGGGAACGGATGATGTTCGAGCCTTGAATTGGAGTTGGAGCTTCACTCAGCAGGTTCCAAACGAATTGATCATCGGCAGCGGGACTCTGGCTGAGCATCTGTTGATCGTAGCGGGGGCTGCTGCCAGAGGCGGTTGGTTACCCGGACGTGCTTGTAGCTCTTTCGGCCTGTCCTTACAGAGTTGGCCAATACCAGAGCGTCCCGGGAGTCGTCCTTCGCTCCTGCTACCGTGAACCGGTCACGAAATCCATCCACTTGTTTCGGGTTGATCGAGAACAAGCTAAAGCCATTCTCAACGAGGGTTTCGACGAGAGCACCCCAAGCGACTTCAACGGCAACAGCCAACTCAACTGGCGCAGTTCCGTTCGCTGTTTGAGTCTTTCCACAAGCGTGAACAGCCCCCTCACCGCTGTGGGCCACGTTGTATTGCTCGATGGCTCTTCCCTCGCCATCGAGCAATACAACGGAATGACTTTGCGTTCCCCAATCAATACCAACAAAAGAAACGGAACTGTTGATCCAACATAGTCTCCTCTGTTTCGATTCGCGATGCTCTCGTCATCCCTGTAACCGGCGCTCATCCGCACTGCGGTTGGCGCTACTCCCCACTGGACGTCCTTGCATCACGGCTCAACCGTCAAGGCGGAGGTCTCCCTTACTGGTGATCGGTTCACTGTGTTGCGGAGGCGCTCTTGACGGTCAGCTACGTGAGGGCTGAGCTTTTGGACGGCGCAGCCTCATTCAAGAGCGTACAGAGGTTGCGGGGTTGGGTTGGGGGTTGGTTGAGGGATTTTCCGGTGAGGGTTGGTGGACCGTGGGACGGGCTGACTCTGTCCACGCGCCACACACCGGCTTGGGACAGAGTCAGCCCGTCCCGGGGGCGCTACGGGTTTTTGGGTGTTGGGTCGGCGGTACTTTTGGGTAAGTTGCCAGTAAGTGCCGGGCGTGGGCGGCGAGCCCGAAGGAGGGATTTCCTTGTTATACTCCGAGCACTGCTTCAACCCCGCCGTTGAGCCATTCAGGAGGTCCTTCGTTCCGTGTCAAGCTCATTTTCTTTTCTAAGTCGAAATAAGTTGTGTGTTGCTTCTACCATTTTGAGGACGGGAGTCATCCTTGCCCTATCCGCCTGTTTGTTGCTTGCTCAATCGAGCGGTACGATTCAGGGAACGGTTACCGATTCGAGCGGGGCCGTGCTGCCGAGCGCAGTTCTGACGGTGACCAATCCGGCCACGGGGCAGAAGCAGGTGATTCAGACGGACGGGTCGGGATTGTATGCGGCGCCGTCGTTGACGCCGGGCAATTATTCCATTGAAGTGAAAGCGCCGGGGATGCAAACGACGGCGGTCAGCAACATTGTCGTAGCGGTGAGTTCGACGACCCGCCAGGACTTTGCACTGAACGTTGCGAGTTCGAGCCAGACGGTCCAGATTGAGGCGACGACGCCGGTGGTGGAGACCAGCAACGTGACGCTGGGGCAGGTGGTGGATCAGAAGACGGTGCAGGAGATTCCGCTGAATGGCCGGCATTTCGTCGACCTTGCGCTGCTGGTTCCGGGAACGGTGACGCCGCCGCAGAATGGCTTTCTGACGTCGCCGTTGCGCGGCCAGGGAACGTTCGCTTTCAACTCGGCGGGCGGGCGCGAAGACACCGTGAACTTCATGATCAACGGCGTGAACATGAACGATCATTTCGCAGAACCAGATCACGTTTCAGCCGACGATCAATACGGTGGACGAGTTCAAGATCGACAACTCGACGTTCAGCGCGGAGTACGGGCGCAACTCGGGGTCGATCGTGAATATCGCGACGCGGGCGGGCAGCAACCAGATTCATGGCGAAGCGTACGAGTACCTCCGCAACAACGCGCTGGATGCACGGAATTTCACGAATCCGACGAGCGTGCCGCAGTCGCCGTTCAAGCGCAACCAGTTTGGCGGAGACGGCGGATTTCCGATCAAGAAAGATAAGTCGTTTCTGTTTGTGAGCTATGAGCAATTACTGCAGCGGCAAAGTATTCCGATTAATCACGACGGTGCTGACGGCGGCACAGCGCGCGACGGCGGCGGCTTCAGCGGATCCGATTATCCGACAGTTACTGCCGTTGATTCCGGCAGCGAATTCGTCAACTAACCTGTTTGTCGGGAACGCGGTGGCGCCGGTCGATTTATACCAGGGAACGGCGAATTTCACGCAGAGTTTCGGCGATCAAACCGCTTCAATGTGTATTACGCGATGCAGCAGGATCAGCGGAACGAGCCCCCGACCACGCAGGGCAACAATCTGCCGGGCTATGGCGATTCGCGACATGGCGTGCGGCAAGTTCTGACGTTGAACGACACGCAGACGATCAGCCCGACACTGGTGAATGAGGCGCGGCCGGGTTCAATCGCATCCACATTATGTTTGCGGCGGAGAAACGCTCGAATGCGGCGGATCTGGGCATCAACAGCGGCGTGAATGCGCCGATCGGGTTGCCGCAGATCACGGTGACCGGGGCCTATGGCGTTCGGCGGCATCAACGGTTTTCCGCAAGGCCGCGGCGATGACACGATTATTACTTCGGACACGCTGAGCTGGGTGCGCGGCAAACACACGATTAAGTTCGGCGGCGAATACCGGCAAGCGATTGCCGACAGTTTTTCGCGCACGCCGGGAACGTTCGCGATTCCGAGCATTGGACAGCTTTCTCGCGGACCAGGCGAATTCTTTTACTGCGAACAGTTCGAATCGGGCCAACCGCGAATCTACATGCCATCGACCGGTCGCTTCGTGCAGGACGCGTACAAAGTCTCGCCACGGATTTCACGGTGAACGCTGGGTCTGCGCTACGACTGGAATGGAACACCGACGGAGGCGAAGAATCACTTTGTGGTGTTCGATCCGACGACGGACTTCACTGTTGCCGGTGGGCATGAGCGGCGGCCGCAGAAATGCATATAACCAGAGCGCACTGAATTTCGAACCGCGTGTAGGTTTTGCCTGGGATCATTGGGGGCAACGGCCGGACCGTGGTTCGCAGCGCGTACGCGATCTTCATCGACCAGCCGATTGCGGGACCTGGTGACCGGGCTGGCGGCAAATCCGCCGTACTCCATTCCGGTGACGTTTTCGCCGACCACGGCACGTTCCGTTTGTGAGCTTCGCGAACGCATACAACCTGGCGAGCGGCAGATTTCGCCGACTTCGGTTTCGCACAACTACCGGAACGCCTACGTGCAGTCCTGGAACTTCAACATCCAGCAACAAGTGGGAAAGACTATGGGCTGTGACTGCAGTTATGTCGGAAGCAAGGGGACTGACCTGAATATTGCGCGTAATTACAATCAGCCGATTAATGGCGTGCGGCCCTACCGTGCGCTTTCGGCCAGCAGCCCTATCAACGCCAGGAGCGGCGCTCGGCAACATCATGGTGTACGAGAGTATCGGGAATTCTTCTTACCAGGCATTGTGGGTGACTTTGAAGAAGCGACTTCTCGAAGGGACCTGCAGTTCGACGCTTACTATTCGTGGTCGAAATCGATCGACATGAACTCGCGCAAATATTCAAGGCGTTGTGGTGCAGGACAGCTATAACATCCGGGGCGATCGCGGGCTTGTCGGACTTCGATGCGCGGCATCGATTCGTGTTCTGACGGCGTGTACGACCTGCCTTTCCGAGGCAACCGGTTGTGGAGGGTTGGCAACTCTCGTTCATTGAAACGCTGCAGAGCGGGAACCCGATCAACTTCCGCACTTCGAATAATTCGTTTACCGGACTGACCACGGTGCGGACGAGTGTGAATGGTTCTTCGATTCCGGCGGGGCTGACGCCTGCGCGGAATGGCGCAGCGACCTTTGTGGGTTATGTTTCGCAGAGTTCCTTTGTGGACCCGGGGAATGCGTTTGGAAACCTGGGTCGCAATGTGGTGCTTGGACCTGGATTTTCGAATCTTGACTTTTCGCTGGTGAAGAATTTGAAGCTGTTTGAACGGTCGAGTTTACAGATACGCGCGGATGCATTCGATCTGTTGAATCAGACGAATTTTGGACAGCCGGCGACGACGTTCAGCAGCGCGAGTACTTCGACGTTCGGGTTGATCAGCAGCACTCGTTTTCCGACTGGAGATTCGGGGTCGTCGCGGCAACTGCAGCTGGCTTTGAAGTTCATTTTTTGAGGGGTTCGAGGTAGAGGTTTTTAGCGGCTTGGATCAGAGGCATTTTCCGGTGAATGGTTTTGGACTTCGGCACGGTTAGTGCATGCGGTATGGCGGAGTTGGTCCGCCGGCGTGAGGTTTCGTCCAATGAACTGGTGGCGGCTCATCTTCGGCAGATTGAGCGAGTGCAGGGACGGGTGAATGCGGCGGTAGCGGTGCTGGCGGAGGAGGCGGTGGCCAGTGCCCGAGAGGCGGATGCGCGGATGATGCGCGGTGAGCCTTTAGGGCCGCTGCATGGAGTTCCCTTCTCAGTTAAGGATTCGATCGATGTGCGGGGATGGCGGACGACGGCGGGCACGGTTGGGCTGCGAGATGCGCCGGCGGCTTCGGCGGATGCGACGGTGGTGGCCCGGCTGCGGGCGGCGGGCGGTATTCCGATTGCGAAGACCAATCTTCCGGATTTGTTGTTTGCTTATGAATCAGACAATCTGATTTTCGGGCGCTCGAATAATCCTTACGATCCCGAGCGCACGCCGGGTGGCAGCAGCGGCGGGGAAGCAGCACTGATTGCGGCCGGTGGGTCTGCGCTGGGCCTGGGCAGCGATGCGGCGGGCAGTGTGCGGGTTCCGGCCGCATTTTGCGGGATTGCCAGCATCAAGCCGACGAGCGGACGTTTGCCCCGTACCGGCCATGTACCGGCAGCGGGCGGTTGGATAGAGGCGCTCTGGCAGATTGGGCCGATGGCCCGACAGGTGGAAGATCTGCAGCTGGCGATGGAAGTTCTGGCGGGGGAAGACGGCTTTGATTTCACTTGTCCTCCGGCGGCGTTGCAGGGCGATTCCACGGTGCGCGGGTTGCGAGTGGCGACCTTTACAGACAACGGATTTGCGCGGTGTTCTCCAGGTGTTATTGCGGTGGTGCAACGGGCAGCGGCGGTCTTGAGCGAAGCGGGAATGCAGGTGGAGGAAGAGACGCCGCCCGGAGTGGCCGAGGCTTATGAGCTGGAGATGGCGCTGCTGGGGGCCGACGGCGGAGACGGCATCGATGAGTATCTGCGCGCCATCGGGAGCGAGCAGCAACATCCACTGCTGCATGCAGGATTCGTGGACCGCATGCGTACGTTTCGTTGCCCGACAACGGGACTGGCTGCGCTGTGGGGACGGTGGGACCAATACCGGCGGGAAATGGCGAACTTTTTTCGGCGGTTTGACGCGGTTCTCTGTCCGGTGTACAGTGAGCCGGCGTTACGGCACGGTGAATCGGCGATGCCGGGTAAGTTCGAGGGTTTCAGTTACTCCATGGCTTGGAATGTGGCCGGAAACCCGGCGGCGGTGGTGCGATGCGGGGAGTTAGACGGGCTGCCGGTGAATGTGCAGGTTGTGACTCCGCGGTGGCGGGAGAAACGGGCGCTGGCGATCTGCCGGGAGATGGAGAAGAGACTGGGAGGCTTTCGGGCCCCCGCACTGGCGGGCGAGGGACCCTTTTGACTTACTCCGTTTTGCCTTACCTGCTGCTGACTTAGTAAGTCAAACAGCTACTTAGACGGGAGAAAGAGGAAAGCAACGGGAGAAGGCACTTCGTATTTCTGCCCAGTTGCGGTGAGCTGTCCGTTGGCTTTGTCGATTCGGAACAGGGTGAATTCGTTCGTCTTCTGATCACCGACGAAGAGAAAGCTTCCGGTAGGATCAAATTCAACGCCGCGCGGGACGGTGCCTCCGGAACTGGCCGACTGGACCGGACGAAGCTGGCCGGACGTGGCGTCCACAGCAAACACAGCGATGACTCCGGGCCCGCGAACGGAGGCATAGAGAAATTTGCCATTGGGATGGAGCAGGATTTCGGCTGCGCCATCGAGCGGATGCCCATCGGCGGTGGCGGGAAGAGTCTGGAAGTTAGTAAGTGCCCCGGTGGCGGTATTGACGGTATAGGCAGTGACCGCAGACGTAAGTTCGTTGATGACGTAGGCGAACTTACCATCTTTACTGAGAACCATGTGGCGCGGACCCATTCCGGGCTGCTCCTTTGCGAAGGCAGGATCAGCGGGGGTGACTTTGCCGGACGATGCATCGAGCTTGTAGATGCGGATTTTATCGAGGCCGAGATCGGGTACGTAGAGGAAGTGATTGTCCGGAGAGATCACGATCTGATGAGCGTGGGGCCCGGCCTGACGTTTGGGATCTGCGCCGGAGCCTTCGCCCGCAAGCACGGCCGACTGCGTACCCAGACTGCCGTCTTTTTCGATGGGGAAGACGGGCACGGTTCCGGTTCCGTAGTTGGCGGCGGCCAAGACTTTACCGGAAGCGTCCACGGCGAGATGACAAGGGGCGACACCCGCGGAAGGCTGCTGATTCAGGAGGGTCAATTTGCCGGATTGATGATCAATTTTGAAGGCTCCGACGGCACCATCGTGACCATCCACTTCACTGACCGCGTAAAGATAACGACCGTTGTGATCAGTTGCGAGGAAGGAAGGATTCGGAAATTCGCCGGCGAGGCCGAGCGGCTCCAGTTTGGCATCGTGAGTATCGAAGCGATAGGCGTAGATACCTTTGCCGTAAATTCCGACGTAGAGCAGATACTTCGAGGAGGTGGAGGATGGAGATGCTGACATATGAGTAGTGAGTCCTGAAAACAGAAGCGCCAGGCACCCTAGAGTAGAGGAGAGAAAGTTCATTCGCATTTCTGTTCGTTCGACAATTCTACGACTTTCCAGCGCCTGCCCCGTGTTCCCTTACTATAGACAGTCAGGACGGCAAGGTTTGAGACATATCGGGATCGCTCTTACTTTTTTGACTGTGGCGGGCGCCGCAGTGTGCGCCAGCGGGCCGACGAGTGCTTCTGCTTTAGGAATGTTTGAGGGCCACGCCGATATCGGTGTCAATCCAAAGGCGGGGACAGCGCTTTTCGATTCAGTAGCGAAGAGCTACCGGGTGACGGGCGGGGGCGCGAACATCTGGGCAACAGCGGACGCGTTTCAGTTCGTCTACAGCAAGGTAGCGGGAGACGTGACGATCAGCGCGGATGTGCGATTCGAGGGCATGGGTAAGGAACTGCACCGCAAGGCGGCATTGATGATCAGGCAGAGTCTGCAGCCGGATGCGGCGTATGCGGACGTGGCGCTGCACGGGGACGGGTTGACATCACTGCAATACCGGCCGGGTGCGGGCGTGGAGACATCGGAATTTCGTGCGGCGATGAAGGCTCCGCTGCATTTGAGTATTGCGCGCAGGGGCAACGAGTTCACGATCAGCGTGAGCAACCCGGGCGAGGAGACGGCGATGAACGGGCCGGTGATTGTGACCATGCAGGACCCGGTGTATCTGGGGCTGGCGGTGTGTTCGCATACTGCGGATGCACTGGAGACGGCGGTGTTTTCGAACGTTCAGATTGTCAAGGGCAAGGGCCGATGACGCCCGTTATCTGAGGCGGCCGGTACGCGCCAGATGATGCCGGAACATCTCGGCGAACGGACGGCCCGCGGGCGAAGGCAAGTCTTCCAGCGACAGTTTCATTTTGCGCTGCCAGTTGGGATACTGCGCGGTGCTGCCGGGGAGATTCTGCTGCTCGGTTTCTTTGGTGAAATCCTCCTGATTGAGTAAGAGGAGCGCGGAGGGCACCTGGGCGAGGAAGGCAACGGTGGCGCTGTGCAGGTCACCATCGAGCTGGCCGATGTCATCGGCATTGCGGGTGTAGGAACCGGGCAGCAGAGATTCCTGGTGAAGCACATCGAGCATGCGTTGGCGCTCCTGACGACGTTCTTCTTTCTGGTGCTGGTAGCCGCCTTCATCGACCAGACCGGCGCTTCTGCGGGCTTCGATATCGCGGTAGGTCCAGAAGCCGGCGAGAGTGGCCAGATCGTGCGTGCTGGAGGCGACCAGGGCTTGATGAGGATATTCGAGGCTGCCCAGGAAAGCCTTGGTGCCGTGATTTTTTTCGAAGTAGAAAAGGCGATAACTGAGGATGCGAAAGCGCGCGAGCATGTCGCGTATTTCATCAGTGACGGTGCCGAGATCTTCGCCGATGATGATGTTTTGACTGCGAACGCTTTCGAGCGCGAGGATGCGCATGAGGTCAGTTGCGTGATCGCGGACGTAGATGCCGTCGGCAGCAGAGTAGCCGTCCGGAATCCAGAAGAGACGAAAGAGACGCATGACGTGATCGAGCCGCAGGGCTCCACCGGTGCGGACAATTTTGCGGATGCTTTCGCGATAGAGGCGATAGCCATTTTCCTGATGAGCGAGCGTGTTGGGCGGAGGGAAGGCCCAATCCTGACCGTCGGGCGAAAAGTCGTCGGGCGGCGCACCCACGCGGCAGCCACTGACGAAGAAGTTGCGATGCGCCCAGAGGTCAGAGCCGCAGCTATCGGTGGCAACGGCCAGATCATGATAGAGCCCGACTGACATGCCGGCTTGTTTCGCGTAAGCCTGCGCGGCTTGCAGTTGTTCATCCAGCACGAACTGAATGAACTTGTAGTATTCGAGGAGCCGGGGGTGCCGGGCAGCGAAGTCCTGACATTCCGGGGAATCGGGAGTGTGGAATGGCGAGGGCCACTGGAGCCAAGTCCAGCGATTGCGGTCCTGTTTGTGCAGGACTTCGTCGAGCGCGGAATAGAGCGCGAATTTCTGAAGCAGATCGCCTTCGGTGTCGCAATAGTTCTGGAAGCGGGCGGAGCGCTCCGGGTTGCCGAGGCGGTCGCGGCGGAACTGGCGATAGAGAAGTTTCAGGAAGCGGCGCTTGAGCTTATCGACGTCGCTGTACTGGACGAATGCAGCGTCCCGGAGCGCGCGCAGCTTTTCCTGAACGGCAGCGGATTGCAGCAGGCGCTGGGCGCAGCGGGAGGCTTGAAATTCAGGGATCGTTTCGATGTCGATATAGATGAGGTTCTTGTAGAAGATAGACAGCGGCAGGTAAGGGCTGGTGTTGTATGGGACGCGATTGTGGAGCGCGTGGAGCGGATTGAGGCCGATGAATTCGAAGCCCACCTCGCGCTTGGCCCAATCGATGAGCGGGCGTAAATCGGTGAGGTCACCGCAGCCCCAGTTGCGCCGGGAACGGAGACCGTAGAGCGTGACGTTGAAGCCGGCGACTCCGCCGGTGGCGAGTTGGTCAGGCCAATAGGCGCGATCAGGACAGACGATGACATTGCTTTCGCCGAGGGCGTTCCCGTTGAGCGTAGCGGTGAGGCGATGGTAGCCGAGGGGAGTGTCCGAAGGCAGCGGCAAGGCGTAGGTCTTCCATTGGCGATCGCCGGCGCTGGCTTCACCGATGGTGTGCAGTTGATTGATTTCGAAGCTGCCGGCGAGAGACTGGCCGGTTTCAAGAAGCAGGTGGAAGCTGAGCGAACCAGCACCATCTTCGTAGAGGGTGACGGGCAGGGTCTTTTCTTCTGCACTCAGCACGGCGGTTCTGGGCACGGCCGACGTAAAGTTGCGCTCAAACAGCGTGTAGCGCGCGGCATCGAGGCTTTCCTGACTGGAGGTATCAAAGCCGATGGCGTCGAGCAGGCGCTTACGCACGTCGGAGGAGACTTCGTGACGGTGGTGGAAGATGTCCCAGTAGTCACGGTCAATGCCACAGGCATCAGCAGCGTTGAGCAGAGCGTGGTCGTAATTCCAAGAGTTTTCGAATCGCATGAACGGCCGTTAGTAAAAGTGTAGGCTGCTGCTTTCACGCGCTTCCGGCGTGGGATAATTATGTGGTGGGCGATTCAGAACGATTCGAAATTAGTCAGCCGCCGGGTTTGTTTGCCCGTGCGGATGACGACGAAGGCCTGGAGTTTCGGGACAGCATCATTACGACGACGCTCGACAGCGCATTGAACTGGGCGCGGAAGAATTCGCTGTGGCCGTTGACATTCGGGCTGGCGTGCTGCGCGATCGAGATGATGTCGATGATGGCGTCGCGCTACGATGCGGCGCGATTCGGGGCGGAAGTGTTTCGCGGATCGCCACGACAATCAGACCTGATGATTATCGCCGGACGCGTTTCGAACAAGATGGCGCCGGTGATCAGGCAATTGTACCGTCAGATGCCGGAGCCGAAGTGGGTGATCTCCATGGGCGCGTGCGCGACGTCGACGGGCGTGTTCAGCAACTATGCGCTGGTGCCGGTGAACCAAGTGATTCCGGTGGATATTTTTGTTCCCGGGTGTCCGCCGCGTCCAGAACAATTGATCTACGCGATTATGCTGTTGCAGGAAAAGATACAAGCCGAGCGCGGGACGATGCGCAAGACTTTGAACCTGGCTTAGCGTTTCAGCGGATCTTCGATATCGGGTGAGGTGGCGTTCACGAGCGAGCCCAGAAACGGGCTGGTTCGTTCGAGCGCCATTTTCATTTCCCAGGCGACTTTGCGGTAGGAGAAGTGCCCTTTCACGCCGCTGCGCAAACGCGAGATGTATTCGAGTTCGGCGAAATCCATTTTGAACAAGAACCGTGAGTTGGTGGCGAAGGGCAGCAGATATTGCGCTGCGGGCTGCGGCAGGCGGGCGATGGACTGATCGACGGCGGCGAGAGATTCGGTGAAGAGATCTCTGGCTCCGCAGGCATCGACGACGGCCGGAATCGCGTAGCCGAGTTTGTTGGTGTACTGCTGGCGGAGTTGATGGCAGCGGCGATGACGGTGCATATCGCGATAGGCGCCGATATCCATGATGAAGTCAAAGACAAAGGGCGCACTTCGAAAATGCCGGGAGAGTTCGTCGTGCTTGCCGCGGCTGCCGCAGGCGACGGTGAGCACTTCTTCGCGCTTCGAACTGTTCCAGGCGGCGGCGATCCGATAGAGTTCGCGATAGGGGCGATCAGTAACGGAATAGAGCAACGAGGCGCAGAGATCAGTTAAGACGTCGTCAGGCTGCAGCAGGTCGACGGGCGGAGCGGGGACAGGTTCCGCAGGCGGCAGGTGATGTGCTGCCCATTCGGACAAATCGGCCCGCAGGCGGCGCGGGAATTCATCCGGTGCAGCGTGACGGGCGAGGGTGGGGGCGATGGGTTCGGATGGTTTGTCGGTGTCCCAGACGCATTCGGGAGGGGAGGCGCAGGCAGCGGAGAGTTCATCGCCTAAATCGCGCAGCTCAGCGAATTCAGAAGAGCGCAGGCGTCGAATTTGTTTTTCGAGCGTGCGAATGCTGGTGACCTGGCCGACTCCCGTGGGAATTCCAAAGGGCAGCAGGTAGCGGGCGACATCAAAGGCGCGGGCAGCGATATTGCGCTGATAAGCGTCGGGCTTCATGTCGTTGGGACAGGGTAGTTGCGACGAGAGGTACCCGGCCGCAAGTTGCTTTACCTGGCCATAGGCGGCGAGGAGCTGCCGGGCGGTGGCGGTGTAGATGGATTGTTCGCCGGCGCTAAGTTCGGGAGGCGTGACAACGCCTGACTGCGAGAAATCCTGGTAGCGGGAACTGCGGGCCTGGCCGTCCCACAACTGCTCATCTTCGATTTCGGTGGCAGCGAGTTCGGAGATGCCTTCAAAGCAGATGGTGACGTGGCCGAGATCGGCGATGGAGGCGTGGCCGTACTGGAAATAGAAGCTTTCGAGAAATTTGGAAGAGTCGTGGGTGCGAACCCATTCGATGGATTTGGAAATGGAATCAGGAGAGCGGCTGTAGCGCGCCAGGGCGTACGCAAGCTTCTCGGGAGGCATGGGCGCGACGGCAAAAACGCGTTTCGCGGATGTGGTTGAACCTATCATGAGGACTGATTATGATGCTCCGAATTCGTAAGTTACACCCAGCGGCACAGCTTCCAGAATACGCGCACGGACCGGCGGAAGATGCGGGACTGGATTTGCGCTGTATTGAAGGGGCGGTGCTGGAGCCGGGAGTTCCGCAGGCAGTGGCCACGGGCTTAGCACTGGAGATTCCGGCCGGATATGAAGTGCAGATACGACCGCGGAGCGGCTTGGCGTTGAAGCATGCGATTACGCTTCCGAACTCGCCGGCAACGATTGATCCGGGCTATCGGGGCGAGCTGAAAGTGATTCTGTTGAACCTGGGGAAATCGACCTATGAGATTCAGGCGGGCGACCGGGTAGCGCAGATGGTTCTGGCGAAATACGAGGCAGTGGAGTGGATGGAAGCAGAGCTGGCGGAGTCGGTGCGCGGGACGGGCGGGTTCGGGTCGTCGGGGCGGTAGCGATTATTTTTCGTGCGTGACTTCGGAGGTGAGCCGGCTTGCGAGCGGCTGGGTCTGGCCCGCGTACTTGTTACCCACCTTCTTGTAGTAGGGGACGGAGACGGGTGAGGATAGCTGCTCAAAAGTGAAGGAGCAAATGCGCATGCCGGGGTAAAGGGCGACGGGCATGATGCCGAGGTTGCTGAGTTCCAGAGTGGCTTTGCCCCGCCAGCCGGGATCAAAGAGGCCTGCTGTTCCGTGAACGATGATGCCGATGCGGCCGAGACTGGAGCGGCCTTCCAATCGACCGAGAACATCGTCATCCAGCTCCAGAGTTTCTTCCGTGATGGCCAGGGCGAACTCGCGCGGCTGGAGGATAAAGGGTTCACCGGTCTTGACGTGAACAGTTCGCATGAGGTCCTGGATGGCACTCTTTTCACGCACGTCGATGAAGGCGAAGCGGCTGTGTTCGAAGACGCTGAACTCCGCGCCTAAGCGAAAATCGACAGAACAACTGCCGAACTGCTCCGGCGGGAGTTCAGGCGAGATGCGGATCTTGCCTTTCTGCATGTAGGCGCGGATATCGACGTCGGAGAGAACCATAAGGCGGGCGTGAACCGCTATCCTAACATGCAGAAAATGTTATATTGATGGGGTCGCGAAGGAGTGGGCGGCTAGCTCAGTTGGGAGAGCACCGCGTTCGCAATGCGGGGGTCGTGGGTTCGAACCCCATGCCGTCCACCAAAATATTCCTTTTTGATCCATCCCCTATAGCCAACTTTTTCGTGGTTGCCAAAAACTTGCCAGACCATAGGTCTTGCGCCAAGCTCAGCTGAATTATCTGCGAGGCAAACGGACATTCAGCGGGAGCGTTCAGTTCCCGCCTTGCCTACGAATCCTGGCTCAAAGCGATAAATCTCGGGAGTTCGCGGGCAGGGCCCTCGACTGAGGAAAGCCGCTTCCTTATTTGCGTTCTATGTTTCGCAATGGTGTGGCCGGAAGTGATTGTAGTGATCCTGCCAATCAAATAGGGGCTCCTTCCAGTCCAGTGCATCCAGACTTGTGGTTGCGCGAAACTCCTCCAAATTCGTTCGTTGTGATCGTTCGACCTTGCCGTTGAGATGGGGAGAAGCGGGCTTACTGGACGGAATTTGATGGCATAGTCCATCAGGCGCTGCTGAACAGCAAGTGCAAAGAACTCCCGCCCCACGGTCAGTCTGAATGCGCTGTATTGGGAACGGCAACCCCGCTAATTTGCGCTCTAGGAATAGCAGCGTATTAGCTGCGCTACGACGCGGGCGAAAGGCTAGCACACGAATACGAGTGCAATCACCGAGCCGTGTATTGATAACGGCCTGGGCCGATCTTGCAGGCATTCATTTGGACGCGCTCGCCCGGGATCTGCCGCGCATAACGCGTTATGCTTTTCCGCTGCGGCTCGGACGCAACAAGGGCCCAGTACCGCTATTGGCAAGATTTTTATCAATCGTTGTGCGTGAGATCTAAGCGCCATGCGTACGATCCAGCTCACTCTGGATCTGCCGCGAACCAAGCCGGCGATGACGCAAAGCCGGAATCCAATTCCGTTCACGATCACCGATTTTCTTGACCAGTGACGTTTTCGGGCGACGACTCTGACTCCTCAGGCCGACAAGGCCACTCTGCTCATAACGTATGACCCACTTTCGGAGCGTCGGACGCGATACTCCGGACTTCAGAGAAACCAGGCAGTAGTTCCCGCGCTTTCTGACGCAACTCGACCCACCTCAGTCGCTTCCTGCTCTCCTTATCCATCGTGCCAGCTTAACTGGAAACGATGTTGCTTGCCGCACAAATTATCCATTGCGCATAGTGCCGTCTGACGAGGTCTAGCGTGCTGCTGCGGACCCATGGGACGCCCTCAATTGTCCAGCTCTTCTCCACCGGAATGCTTGACACGCTAGCCAGCGGTCTTCGCCAAGAGTTGTTACGTCACGGGATTTCGAAATACTTTTATCCTGTCAGGGGAAGAATTAATCTTTCCATTACGGTGAAGTAAGGCCACAGCAGCGGGTGACCTAAGCATATCGGCAACTAACAGCGCACCTGCGGGCGAGGAAAAAGATTAACTACCTCTCGGTCTGCGCGAGTTGTTCCCTTACAAACTTCGCCTGGTCACTGTTCGCACCTAGGGTCTTCTCGTAAATGGTAAGTGCCCGCTTCAACAACGCGACACTGGTCCCAGACTGGCCGGCTTCATTCATTAGCATCCCCAAATTGGCAAGGTCTGTCGCTGTCTCCGGTCGATCCGGACCATAAAGCGAAGTATCGATTGCCACGGCACGTCGATAAAGAGCGCCCTGCTTCCTGCAGGTGTTTCTTATTCCAGAGGACGTCGGCCAAGTTGGTGCAGGTCGCCGCCAACTGAGTACTTTCAGGGCCTGACGTCGCTCTAGCCAAAGACAAAGCCAATCGTTCCAGTTTCTCGGCTTCATCCAGTTCGACCTCGGCCCTCCAGCAAGTTGCCCAGCGTATTCAAGACACTGACAGTAACTTGCGGATCAGGTTTGGCCACGCTTTTCTGAATGTAAGTGCTCGCCGCAAAACGGGTTCGGCATCTTCATCCGATGACTACTTCGCAGTGCGAGCGCATACTCATGCAACAGCAGGGCCACCTTCGCAGAGTTTGCTCCCGAAGATCTCTCTTGCGCGGCAATTGCCTGACGGTAGTAGGGTCACGCTGTGCTTAAGATCATTCGCCGCAAGCTTCGGAAACGAGCGGGCAGCAACCTGTGAGTTGTTACCTTCTGCGGACTGCTGAAAAGCGCGAAAGACTCTTTCTGCTTGCCTTGCTCCTCCAGCACGAATGCAAGCTTTTCACGATCTTCATCGATGGCCGGATCCATCGTACGTTCATCAATGAAAAGGGCACGTCGCAAAGGTGGTTCGGCTTCAGCACCCCGGCCAATTTTTGCAGAAATGATCCAAAATGAAATGCTGAACGAGCAACTATCCGACTATCAGGTCCTGCTTCGCTTTCTCTTTCAGCTACTGCCTGTGCATAGACAGGCAGCAGCGTCGAAACGTCTGCAGGAACGACAAAGCCTCCGCCTGTTCTGCTTTGCCGTCAACGGCCGGAGATTCTTTGCTACCCGCATCGAAGGTATAAGTTGAGGACCTTTCGGATCATAGACACCGATCCAGTGATTCGTGAATTTCAGATTAGCGCCGGTTGTTACTTGCGGCATATGACAATTCACACAATGCCGTACAGCAACGGGCGAGGTGTGTGCGACCTTCGCGTGGCACGAGACACACCTCGAATTGACGGATGACGCAGCCGTTTTAGAAGGTTCATGGGGGTCATGGCAGGTAAGGCAGGAGAGAGCGCCTTTGCTGTTGCGAAAACAAGACGCACGGTGTAAATACCTGGGTTCATGACGAACATTCCAGGCATTCGTCCAATCGGCATCATCATCTAAGTCACTGGCCTGGCGATGGCATGCTCCGCACAGAGTACTGATCTGAACTGCCATAAGCCGGCGAGGATTTTGGATGGATTGTTTCCCGCCAGACTCGGCATGGACGCGCCCGGGACCATGGCAAGATTCGCATCGAACGCCAGGCTCGCTCGGCTGAACCTGGAATTTGGCGGTCAACTGAATCGGTCCTGTAGAGTGGCAGCGGAAACAACGCAGTGCTGAATCCGTGGCGTCGAACGTATTGAATACACCGAATCCGCTATCAGCGGAATGACCCGGAGTAAGCGCAAGCGACTTCGTGGCTGCGTAGTAGCTCAGGCCATGTTCGGCGATCGTTTCCTCGCTCGTCTGGGTAACCCAGGTCCTTGCCTTGACTCCGGCGCCGAAAGCCCAACTGAGCATGGCTACCCGGCCCCGGATCTGTCGGTTGCGCCAGCCTTAACGCATGCGCATGTGCGGTATTCGATTGGGATTCGAACCGCGCCGGGTGGCAGTTGCGGCAAACAGCACTCCCGACGTAATCCGAACCTTCGTTTTTCCCGGCTGCGGACGAAGATCCAGCAGGCAACGGCGAACATTGCCAGAAACCGAAGCGAATTCATTAGCCCAACTACTTTTACCGCGGCCGAATCCCTTCCTCTCGATCTTTACCCGCCGGGTTCACAAATTAAGTGCAACTGTCAAAACAGGAACCGCAATCGCGAACTGAATCTGTTCGTGGATCATTGATCTGGGTCGTGATGAATCCGGTCGTCGCGTTCGCAGCCGTAGTAACGCTGGTGTTCGGAGGTCCGAACTGAACGCGATTGAACAAGTTATAGACTTCTGTTCGGAATTCCACGTTGAACCGCTCCGTAATCGGAGTCCTCTTGAGCAGGGAAACATTGTAGTTCGCGATGCCGGGCCCACGAAGCACAGGGTCAACCCGGGCTCTCATTGCCGAGAGAGTAAGAAGCCGGAACGTGAAGCACGCCGTGTTAAACCATCCATTCAGTCTTGATTGCGCGGACCCATCTTTCACTGGATTACAGCCGGGTACACGTTCGGGCGCAGACCCAGGTTAAAGCCTGCCACGTTCGGGGTCGCTGTAAACGCCAGAGGATAGCCCTCCTGGAAGGTGGCCGTTCCGCTGACACTCCAACCGGTACTTAACTTTTGCACTACCGAGTTACCGCCGCTCAGGAAAGCGTGGCCTCTGCCGATCGGAAGGTCGGCCGCGTAACTGACGGCAAGACGCTGCCGCGAATCGAAGCCTGCCAGCGATTTCTCTGCGCGCATATTGTCTGGATCTTGCGGACCGGGGTTTGGCTCCAACACCTGAATCCAGCCAACCGGTAGTGCTATTGGTATTTGCCAGGAGCTTTGAGAACGTATAGGCCGCCAGGATCGTTCCGCCGCCACCCATACGCTTCTCAACCTTCATTTGTAGCGAATGATAGGTGGAATGACCCAGATAGCCTCCTCCTGAGGCGACACTCGTGTATTCCGGGAACGGCAGCGAGAGTTGGCCGCGCTGCACGTTGGGCTGGGAAAGCGTCCCGTTCTTACCAGGCCGTAAAAGGGATTTGGCACCAGGGTATTTAAAGCGTTCCCTGAGACAAGTATTGAGTTGGCAAGGAATTCAGCTGGTACGTGCCCAGTGGCAGGTGGACGCCGCTGGCACCTGCGTATGCCGCCTCGACAGCCACGCCGCCCCAGAATTGATGCTGAACTGTGAAGTTCCACTGGCCCTGATACGGATACGAAATGCTTCGCAGTGGAATGTTTGAAAGTCCACCGCCGACCAACAACGCCTGGGCCTGATCGTGCGGAAGATTGCCAGGGGCAGGAAGAAAGCCATTCGGGAACGGATTGCTGATTGGGTTATTCAGCGTTACACCACCATCCAGCGTGCCCAAGTACGGCGTGCCGAAACGAGCTAAGCGGCATTCCCCAGGGAGCTTCGCTGAACTGCAGATTGGACGGGAGATAGTAAATGCCGCCGCCAGTCCGAATTACTGTTTTGTCGCTCAAGCGATAGGCAACTCCCAGGCGGGGAGCAAAGAGATTGAACCATTCTTTTCTCGGCGCCCTGGTCGGGATGTTGGCTCGATAGAACAAAGTCCAGCGCACCTCGTACCGGTTGCCCATTCACTGTAATCGCCCTGTGTTGCCGGATTGATTTCGGTTGGATTGAAACGAAGCGATGCGGTTATAGCGTTCGCGCCAGACGCCGGGGATTTCCCAGCGAACGCCGTAGGTCAAGGTGAGCTTTTGAGTGGCCTGCCAGGTATCCTGCGCATAGTAGCCCTGATAGCGCAGAGATTCGTAGGGCCGCGCGAAAGCGCTCTCGCTGCCCGCTGGTGCCATAGCCAAGCAGCATCGAAGCCAGACCGTTGCCGCTTGCGCCGGGATTCAAGTGCGTTCTGCGAAGTGATGACGTTGCTGAAGGTGAACGATCCTCCGTCGAACGTCTGATAGTAGGTGTTCTGCATATTGCGCCAGTCGGCGCCGAACTTGAAGGTGTGTTTGCCCTTTACCCAGCTCAGGTTCGGGGTCAGACACGTAGTCGTTCTCGGTGGACTACGATATGCAGCCCGCTCACCGGGTTGTAGCCGGTGATAGTGAACGAAGGGATCGAAGTCGTCGGGCCGCCATGGATGATCGGCAAGCTGCTGATCCATGTAAGAGGGAAAACCGAACGTATTGCTCAGGCTGATTCCGTCGTATGACTGAGAACGACCGTACGGGAATCGAATATAAGACGCCCGGACGTCGAGAACCGTCGAAGAACTGAGCACGTAGGTCGCTCCCGCGAGCCCTTGCGTGGTTGTGAAGATGCTCCGGAGAGTAGGGATCGTTGGCATAAATGCCGTTGCCGAAGGGCGCGAACGGCAGAGCTCTGCGAAGACCAGCGCGAAAAGCGAGTGAAGACGCGGAGCTTTTCGTTCACGTTATAGTCCCAGCGGCCGTTGACCTGGTCGTTATTGCCGCCTTGCGCAGCGAGGGCACTGAAGTTGAAGTTGTGCGTGAATGCCTGTCCCGGCTGGTTGGGCAACGCCATCAGCGGGAACCCCAGGAGCTTTGCCGAAACAGGGTTGATTCGGCTTGCCGGAATGATGTTTCCGGGGAATTGCGTGCGCTGGATCGCCTGACCCGGCGCACAAGGATTGTTGTTGCCCGTGCCGCACTGTGTCAGAGGATCATAAATCGGAATGACCGCGTTCGACGCGTTCCGGTAACCCGAGAAATCTCCTCGATACATCTCCGGAAGCGGCACGGTAGCGGTGTAATTCGATCCCTGCCGCGACCTGAATCCTTCCCAGGCGGCAAAGAAAAACATCTTGTTCTTCTGGATCGGCCCACCGCCGGTAAGGCCATATTGGTTCTGCTTGAAGGGCTGCTTTCCCGTTCCGTTCGCGTTGGCGAAGAAGCTGTTCGCGTTCAGACCGTGTTCCGGAAGTATTCGTAGGCGCTGCCGTGAAATTCATTGGTGCCCGACTTCGAAGACAGGTTGATGATGCCGCCGGAGTAGCGGCCATATTCGGAGCTGTTGCTGTTGGTCTGTACCCGGAACTCAGCAACTGCATCCGGGCTGGGCACCATGTTGACAAGGTTGCCAAGAGCGGAATTGGCCGGAACGCCATCGAAATACACCGCGCCCTGGTTCGCGAAGCCGCCTCCGATCTGGTAATTGCCTGCCGCAAAAATGTTCTTCCCGGTAAGCGCGTTGCCCTCGGTCGAGCCCTGCGGCACCACGCCAGGTACCAAAGCAGTCAGGTTCATAATGTTGCGGCCGTTCACCGGCAATTCCTGTACGGCCCTGCTGTTGACAACTTGACTGAGGTTGGCGTTTTCGGTCTGTAGCACCGGTGCGGTGGCCTGCACCTCAATGTTCTGGCTCACGTCGCCGATCTGCATCGTCATGTCCGCTCGAGCCGTGCCAGACACGTTTACTTCGATATTGTCGCTGGTGGCTTTCTTGAAGCCACTCTGCTCCACCTCAACGCGGTATTTTCCAGGAACTAGGTTTAGGAATTGATAGTCTCCGCCATCGCCCGGATTGTGACTGGTGTCGTTCGCCCGTTCCAGTGTTCGTCAAAGGGAAACATTCGCGCCGCGAAGAGCGGCACCGGATTGGTCGGTTACCGTCCCGACCATAGAGCCATAAAAAGCCTGACTGAAAAGGGGGAAGCTGGACAGCACGGCGCCCGTCATAGAGCAGAGCTAAGCCAAGTAGTGCTGATTTGATTCTGATTCATGCCAACCTCCACGTGGTGGTCGAAGATTCAAAGCTCTGACTGCTGCGCCGATTCGCGGGCGCACTGCATCAGGCGCAATGGCCTTTGCGGATTACGCAGAATTTATCAGCGACCTCGAAGGAAGTCAAGAAGAAATCGTAACTCGCGGCTAAGCTTACATCAGAAACGCATCGTTAGCTGAACACTCTAACGTGCTCGCACTTCGGGATGTGATACGATCTCTGTCTGTCATCAACGCGCAACGACTGATTGCGCCATATGCAATACGCAGTAGCTCAATGAACACCCTCCAAAGGCACTCGTCATGAAAGACATATCCAGACGGGCTGTCTCTCGCCGCCTTCTATCGGCTCGCATTGTTGCCGACTGCGATCGCATTATGGCCAGCAATCTGCCGCCGGTTGGACCGATTACTTGGGCGGTCCGGACGGCTCGCATTATTCTCCGCTGAAGCAAATTACTCCCGGCAATATCAACAAGCTGGAAATCGCCTGGACCTACGAGGCCGGGCGAGGGGGGCGGCTTTAGCTTCTGTCCGCTTGTGGTCGGAAACGTCGCCTACGTCGCAGCTAAACAGGGCGACTTGGTAGCGTTGGATGCAACGACGGGCAAAGAACTTTGGGTGCATAAATTCGGTAGCGGTAGAGCCGGGCGGCATCGGCAGCCGGGGCGCAAATTACTGGGAAAGCGTCGACCATTCCGACCGGCGAATCTTTGTCAACGGCGGCGGCTTCATGTATGCCGTTGACGCGAGGACTGGCGAGTCTGGTCGACAGCTTTGCAGATCATGGCCGGCTGGATATGAAAACCGGAATTGACCGGGCGCCGATCCCGCTTGGCCTCCCGGACTCCTGGACGAATCTTTGAAAACCTGATCATCGTGGGCAGCTTTACGGGCGAAGGATATCTTGCGCCTCCGGGTGATATTCGTGCCTTCGACGTTCGCACCGGCAAGCTTGCCTGGGTTTTTCACACCATTCCGCGACCTGGCGAATCTGGATACGACACCTGGCCAAAGGATGCCTACAAATACATGGGTGGTGTCGACGTGTGGGGCGAAATCACAGTCGACGAAAAGCGTGGCATTGTTTATCTGCCAACCGCATCGGCGAAGTACGAGCTCTATGGCGGAGATCGTCCAGGCAACAATCTTTACGCCGATTGTCTGCTTGCCCTGGATGCGCGCACGGGGAAACATCTGTGGCACTTTCAGACTATTCACCACGATCATCTGGGACTACGATCCGACAGCCGCGCCGCAACTCGCAACCGTCAAACATGATGGCAAGACGGTCGACATTGTCGCTTTGGCGTCGAAGAACGGGTTCCTTTACGTCTTTGATCGAGTCACCGGGAAGCCGCTCTGGCCTATTGAGGAGCGTCCCGTGCCTAAGTCCGACGTGCCCGGCGAATGGACTTCGCCGACGCAGCCCTTCCCTACTGTTGTGCCGCCGTTTGCGCGCCAGGACATGACCGTAAAGGACATGTACGACGGTTTCATGACTCCGGAAGAGAAGAGTCTGGTGGACGGAGCGGCTGTCTAAAGCGCAAGCATGGTCTCTACACTCCTCCGGGTCTCATCGACACCATCGAACTTCCGAGCGTGAACGGCGGCGCTCTTTTACTTCAACAGTGGTGCCGACCCGGCGCACGGCATCGTGTACGTGCGAATCGAAAGATGTACCTTCCATCATGAAGATGGTGCCTGCAGGTGAATCAACATCGGCCAATGCCGGCGGCTTGATTCCCGCGCGGGAGCGGGCAACCGGACCGACGGCCCGCCAACGGTCTCCGCCGTTCCCGGTGCGAATCGGTCGCACCGTCTATGAACAGTCCTGCCAGGTGTGCCACGGTCCGGATCTTAAAGGAGTGCGCGGTCCTCAGATCGACAATGCCGTAGCGCGCCTGGGCGAGGACTCCGTACGTACACATCGTCAACAAAGGGCAGAGGCGGCATGCCCCCTTTCACTTCGATGAACGGGGAAGCCGATGACCGATCTGATCGCTTTTCTGACCAACCCGGCATCTGCGCCTCCTGGTTCCGGCGTTCCCGCCAACATGCTGGCTGAGCGCATCGAACCGGATTATCCGCCGGGCGTCACGCCGCCGCCTTCACGTTACAAGACTGGCTATGGCGATGAGGGTTACATCATCACCCCGCCGTGGAGCACGATTACCGCTTACGATCTCAACACGGGAAAGATCATGTGGCAGACACCCTACGGAGATCTTCCGCAAGCCGGTCCCAGCGACAAGCTGAGAGGCAACGTCTTCCCCAAGAGCAGTTTCGTGGTCTTGGCGTCCGGGCTCATCGTCTTCGTCGATAACGAATCGAAGCTCTACGCGCTGGACAAGGATACGGGAAGGTCGTCTTCACCAAAGACATGCCCAATGGTGCAATCGGCGTGCCGGCAGTTTACGAAGCCAATGGCCGCGAGTATATCTTGTTTCCGCTGCTTGGCGGACCGGGATTTCCGGTCGGAGCCAAAGTAGCGCCCGGGGGTATCAATCCGCCTGCCGGACCAAAGGCCTACGTTTCCGTTGCGTTCCCGGAGAAGTAGAAGAGCGCCTCGATCACTTTAGACAAACCTATCCATTGAAGTATCACTTGTTAGATGTTGCATTCAGTCGCATGGAGGAATGATGCAGAAACACGTTGTTTGCGGAATCGTGGCTACTACGGGCATGGCCCTACTGTTGATTCGCCCCGCTACCGCGAATAAGAACTTTGTTCCGGACTGGACCTTTAAAGGTTCATCTGTTTCTTCCTTTCACACGCTGGGCGAAGCAGACTGGCAGGTCGAAAACGGAGAGATCGTCGGGAAGCCCCGGTCCTCTGCAGGTGGATGGCTGATACTGGATCGCGCCCTGCAGGACGTCGAATTCGCTTCCGACTATCGCTGTACAGGCGGCTGCCGGACTGGGGTGATGGTCCGTAGCCAGAGCACGGCTGAAGGCATCCGCGGCGTCTATGTGGCGCTTCCGGATGGTCAGAATGCCGCCGGCGTCATTTGCCTTGAGCCTGGACCCACAAGGTCAGGAACTAAAACGCGAGCCGCTGAAGCCTGGCGGGGGCATGGTGCGCATGGTTGTGCCGCCGCCCGCCAACGCGAGCCCGGTCCTGGCAGACCGGCCGGTCCGACCGCGAAGGCAGGCCCGCGCACTGCCGCCCGGTTCTCCTTACACGCGTCCCAATTACTCTTACAAGCCGAATGAGTGGAACCCGCTAGAAATGATCATGGATGCCAACATGCTGCGCGTGTGGGTCAACGACGGTCCTGAAGGCGGCGCCACCAACGGTCAAGCAGACGAGGACGTTGCCAGCTATGGTCCTGTTGCACTCTATGTAGGAGGATCCGGGGAAGTGCGATTTAAGCGACTGGAGCTTAAAGATCTTGGTCGGCGCGTGCAGCCTGAGGAACAGATCTCCAGCCGCTTCCGCATGCAGCACATCAATGACTTCTACTATGGCTGGTCTGCCTCTGCCGCCGATATCAATCACGATGGCATTCTCGACATCGTTTCGGGCCCCTTTTACTATCTGGGTCCGGACTATCGAGTCTCTCATGAAATCTACTTCAGCAAAACGACCGATGTCAGCCTGCAGCTAACTTCCGCGATGGTCAACTTTGCTTACGATTACACAGGCGATGGCTGGCCGGATGTTCTGATTGCTACCGGACGGCCGATGTCGCTTTATGTCAATCCGAAAGGTGAGTCGCGCCGTTGGGATAAGTACAACGTTCTGCCTACGATTTCCTCCGAGATCGCGGTGTTCAAAGACGTCGATGGCGATGGAAAGCCTGATGTGGTGTTTGTAGGTGGCGGCGCGGTCTGCTGGGCGAGCCCGGATCCGACGAATCCAACAGCGCCATGGATCGTCCATCAGGTTTCCAGCAAGGCTATGGCGTCGCTGCGCAACATGGACTTGGTGTCGGGGACATCAACGGCGATGGCCGAATGGACATCGTTTCGCCTCATGGCTGGTGGGAGCAGCCAGCCAAAGGCACGCCCGAAGGACTTTGGCCCTATCATCCCGTTGCGCTAGGACGGTGGCCGCGCGCGGGCGGCAGTGTCGGCGGTGCCGAAATGGGCGTTTACGACGTCAACGGAGACGGCCTGAACGACATCGTCACCAGTCTTGGAGCTCATGGCTGGGGACTGGCATGGTTCGAACAGAAGCGCGACAAGAGTGGCGCCATCTCATTCGTTCAACACATGATCATGGACGATTACTCAACGAAGAATGCGGGCAACGTCACTTTCTCCGAACTGCATGGCTCCACAGTTGCCGATATCGATGGAGACGGAATTCCCGACTTCGTCGTGGGCAAGCGACTCTTTTCGCATCAGGAGAGCTACACGGATCCGGATCCGTTCGGGGCGGCCGTCCTCTACTGGTTCCGAACAGTACGGAACCCCAAAGCTCCTGGCGGCGCGGAGTTCGTACCTGAGCTGATTCATAACCTCTCCGGAGCGGGTTCAACTGTGCTTGCAGTCGATCTGAATAAGGACGGTGCGATGGATGTTGTGACTTCCACCAACCGGGGCACCTTCATCTTCTGGGGCAAGTCCAACGGAAAACACAAGACTGCCAAGAAGCATGAAGCTACTGACCACTAATCCGGAGGCGCTCGCGATTTTCTTTTGATTCGTATTACGCAATCCCCATTGCATGAACACGTTTTCCGAGATAGACTGGGCCGATGTTGAACCGCCGCACCTTCCTGAAGGCGCTCCCTGTGTCTGCGCTCGCCAGTCATGCTCTTGCAAAAGACGGCCTCCGTTTGCATATCGGCCACACCGGATTGACGTGGATTCCTCTGGGGGGAGGCCCAAGTCCCGGACCTGCACCGGCGGCCAATCCGATGGTCGATCCGCAATACGTGGAAGCCGCCATTCGTGATATAGCGGGACCTCGGCTATCTACGGAATCGAGCTGTTCGGCAACCAGATCGAAGCGATGGAGGCACATGGCGGCCTCAGGCCACTTCTGGACAAATACAAACTACCCTTGATCTCGGCTTACTGCGGCGCCAATCTGTCGGATCCAGCGCATCGAAAGGACATCGATCACTAAAACGATCACTGGGCGAGGCTGGTCAAGAAATACGGCGGCACGGTGATCGTCGTTGGGCCGAATGGTGTGAAGCGTCAGCACCTACGACTTCAAAGCTCACAAAGACGATATAGTCGCCACGCTGAACGAACTGGGAAAGGCGGTGATGGACATGGGCCTAACGCCGGTTCTCCATCAGCACACGGGCACCTGCGTGGAAACGCGCGAAGAGACCTATGCTGTCTTGGAATCGGTCGACACGCGTGTGATGAAGTTCGGACCTGACATCGGGCAGTTGCAGAAAGGGCGGATCGGATCCCAGTTCAGGTGGTGAAGGATTTTCTTCCCCTGGTGCAGCACATGCACCTGAAAGACTATTCGGGGGCCAGACTATCTCGGGTATTGCCCGCTGGGTGAAGGCAAGGTGGACATTCCGGCAATCCTCGCCATGATGAATGGCAGAAAGACGGCCGGCCTGGTGATGGTAGAACTCGATTCTCCACCGCCCCAGCCTGCTTCTGCTCTCGAAAATGCAAAGATCGCCAAAGCGTATCTCGTGAAGCAGGGCGTCAGGTTCCGTCCATCTGTCCACCAGTTGTAAATGGAGCGGCTCCTGGCAGGTGTATCGTCTAATCCCGAAATAACAGCGGCGCGTACTTAGAGAAATAGACCTGCCAGTTTGGCCAGCTATGTCCTCCGCCCGATCTGTTGAACACATGCTTCACCTTCTTCTG